>NZ_CALSFS010000027.1 GCF_943736985.1 Clostridium sp. Marseille-Q2269 | reverse complement strand
CAAAATCCTTTTGCATTGATTTAGGTATAAAATCAATTTTATTTTCAATAATTTCATGAATAGTAGAAGATAATATAAGTGTTTTCTTTTTACTATCTTCATTTTTATACTTAATGTTTATAAATGTCTTAATTCTTTCAATATCACTCTTATTAATCACTTTAGTGACTTTTAATTCTTCTAAAAAATTGCTCATAATAAATATTCTTATATAATCCTTCCAAGTAATAATTATATTAAATAGTATAATTATCGACATATACTAGAGCTACTTAAATCATTATGGGACATAATAAAAATATAAAATTATTAGAATAGAATTTATTTGTATTTATAATAAGGTATTAAATATAAAAAATATTATAAATGCAATGGATAATAATATTAAAATATTTTCTTTACTGTTATTATCATAAAATCATGTAACATATTTTTAATATAGTTAAATATAAATTACTACTAATAATAGGTGTTATGATATAATATTTCAGTAATATATTAAAAATAGATCCGGAGGTTAAAAAATGAGACTTAGAAAAAAGTGGTGGTCAAGACCAGAGATAGAAGCTAGTAATAAATTTATAAAAGAGCCTAAAGAATTAAAAGGAAAGTGGAATAAAGAGTTTAATAATAATAATAACATACATTTGGAATTAGGCTGCGGAAGAGGCGGATTTATATCTCAATTAGTAGAAAAAAATGAGGATTTAAATTACATAGGAATAGATCTTAAAGATGAAGTAATAGTTTATGCTATAAGAAAAGTTAAAGAGACAGAAGAACAAGCTAAAAAAGAATTTA
>NZ_CALSFS010000026.1 GCF_943736985.1 Clostridium sp. Marseille-Q2269 | reverse complement strand
TAGGAAATACGTGGATTAACGATACTGTAGAGCTAGGTAATTTTAAAAAAGATATAAGTAATTCTCTAAATAAAATAGATTCTATAACAACACCAGATGGGAAAGTTAAAGGTGAAGTAATATGGGGTCCTATAGATGCTGCAAAGGCAACTTTAAAAGCTATGGCAGATAGTGCAGAAACGCAAGTGGAAAGAGCAGTTTTTTTCGAGGATAGGGATACAAATTCTCCAACCTATGGAGCAATGTGCCTTGGCACTAGAGGGTTCCAGATAGCTAAAGAAATGACTAACGGAGAGTGGCAGTGGTCTACCTTTGGAACTGGACAAGGATTTACAGCAGATTTAATAAGTGCTGGTGTATTAAAATCTTTAGATGGTACGCTAAAAATAGATTTAGGAGGAAATACATTTAAAACTTATAATTGGAGTGGTTATCCAGCCATAGAGTTGCAAGACATGAATTTAAGCTTCCATGACTTTAAAAAAGAGGGACAAAAAGCAGGAATGATATTTACACACTATCAAGTGGACCATCCAGATAAATTAGGTATGTCTATAGCACACTATCAAGATTATAACTTAGGAATTTCTTATTATAATAAAGAAACTTTACATTATAGTGATTATATAACCTTTGATAAATATAAGAAGTTGCCTATATCTAAAGAACCAATAACTATTCAAGAACCAATTAATGCAACATGGAGCCCATTAAAGTATTACAGTGGCAATAATTGGGTTGGTTCTATTGGTAGTGATGGAGGAGACTTAAAACTTGGATATGTTGGTGATGGCAATGTA
This sequence comes from Clostridium sp. Marseille-Q2269, assembly GCF_943736985.1. Taxonomy (GTDB): domain Bacteria; phylum Bacillota; class Clostridia; order Clostridiales; family Clostridiaceae; genus Clostridium_F. The sequence goes on along the minus strand of NZ_CALSFS010000026.1, from coordinate 1,487 downwards.
GTTAAGTTCGGTAGACAGTGGTCCAGTGAATTTGAAACAGCCTTTCAATGTGCAGATTGGAGAACTAACACTAATAAGGTAGGTCTAGTAGCATTCCATGGTGCTGAAATACAAGGTAAAACATTAGTATTTGGAGACTTTAGCGTAACAGGAAGTAAGAACTCATTACAACAAACTAAAAACTACGGACGTAGACTTATGAATGCATATGAAACATTCAGCTACTACTTCAGTGATAAAGGTTCAGCGAAGACAGACGAAAACGGAGAATGTATTTGTTATATAAATGACCTTGAAACTGAGATACTCAATACAGACATAAATTATCATGTAACAATTAGTGAATACTGTAGTGATGATTTAACAATTGAAGAAATGCGAAACTTATGCCCTCTTAGATGTACTAAAAGAACAGCTGACTATTTTATCGTTAGGGGAGAACCAAATACAGAGTTTACATGGACTATAGATGCAAAACGTAGAGGATACGAAAATACAAGGGCAGAAACCTTAGATTCTAATCAAGTGCAAGAAGTGAAAGAATACCCAAAAGATTTAACACCACAACAAGATAAAGAAGATAAATTTGACAACGAGTTTTTAGATAATGATATTTTAGATAACTTATTATTAGGAGGAGATTAAATGGAAACAATTAAAAGAATAACAGGTATGGGAATAGTTCACAGGGCAGAAGGCAAGCGAATTGCATTTACTTATATGGAAATAGACCCAGAAGGTAACATAGAGAACGATAACGAGAAACAATCCTTTATCGTTTTAGATTCAGAAGTTGAAAAAGCTATTGATACTATAGAAGACTTCATCATGGAAAATAAATTAAAATAAATTAAAATAAGAGGTGAATAAATGGCTATATTTATAGGAGGAGATACAGCAGAATTAGAATATAATTTTTATACTAAAGTGGCTGGTAGTATGGATTGCCCTATGAAGTGCTACTATGCTGATAGTCCAGAATTATTATTTCCAAATGATACTAAGTGGATTGAATTTACCCAAGAAGAATATGATAAATTAAAAAAATTAGATAATATTGTATCTCCTAATGGGGGATATGGAGTTGGAGAAAAAGGACAATTTCTTGTAGAATTAGACCTTAATGGATTATGTAATAGTTTGTATGGAGGTTCTCGTGATGCTTTAAGAAATTCTATTAAGAAATTAGAAGTTAATACATGGGCTAGTGCCTCTGGAGATAATGGCGATAGTATTGGTTATAGGTGTGAAGTTTTTATATGGGATACTGGAGTAGGCGTTAATGCATGGGCAAATAAATCAACAAATACTAGTAACGATATAAGACCAATATATACAAAAGAAGATAACTATCAAAAAAATAGATTAACAGTAGATAACAAAATATATTTTTTAATATCTTCTGGGTATCCAGCCAGTGGAACTATTCCAAGTAAAGTATTCTTAGATTATATAAATATAAAATTAGAACTAGTAAGACAACGAGA
>NZ_CALSFS010000025.1 GCF_943736985.1 Clostridium sp. Marseille-Q2269 | reverse complement strand
GTAAAATTACTTGCCAACATTAAAATCTCTTCTTGTTGATTATCATTATTTACAATTAAATTTATGGCATAACTAATTATATCTTTCTCATTAAGTTGCCTAATAAATTTTCCTGGTTCGTACCATCCAATAATAATTATTGTCCAATTTATGCTTATTTTATTTTTTTAAAATTGCTCAAGTTCTATCATGGTAATATCGGCCTCCCATTTATTGTTCCACTTTCAATTAACATTCTGTGTGTTACCTTTCCATTTTCTACACTCAACTCAATTTACCCCAAACACTATTATTATCCTTAAATAATTTATATGAATCAACTTCATCTATTATTTTTCTTGTACAGATACCTTCATCATTATATTCAAATTCTATATTTTTCCCATTACCTTTTATTCCTTTTAAGTGTCTTCCTGCTTTCCAATCAAAGGTATATCCATCATACTCATTTGTAAATTCATTTTAACTCTTTTTAACTATTTTGAAACAAAAAGAAACCTAGTATACAAATTTATATATACTAGGTAAGACTATTTAATATTATTGTTCTAATAAATATCTATTCTTTTACAATTAAAAGATATATAATCATCTTCCTCAATATCACCTGGTAAGTCTGTGTTTTGGACTTCAATTTTAATATTACCTATTTCTACAATACCATCTTCTTTATTAGCTAATTTTCCAGTTAGATTATAAGCAAATGATTCATAAAGTTTCTCAACTTTAAATTCACATTTTTCCACTCTCATAACATTACTTATATCATAACAATATAAAGCTGTTTTTATAAAGTCATTTAAATCATATTTGAATGGGTGTGAAAAACATATTAGCTCAAACTTACCATCATTTACTGTTACTTCTGCTTCTAAAGCTTCTTTTGATAACCAATTAATTTTAGTTATCTTTATCATAGTGCAACCCTCCACTTTATTTTATAATTTTCAAACTTGGTGCTTTTTTAGAAAGCTCACCTATAGTTTTTGTATGTCATGATTGATGAAGAAATAAAAAAAATCCACCAGTTGCCAGTATTAGTGTTGTACTTAGAGATTAATATGTTTATTTTAATTCATACTACCTTTACCTACAAAAAAGCAAAGCCTAATAAATCATTATTTATTATAATATACTTTACTTTTTCTGAAACGAATACTGGAATTGTATCTTCAATTAATACTTATACTAATGCCTTTGCTAATATGTACCTTTCGCTATTCTTAATATTTTTTACTATAATCCTGCTAATCATTTTATTACTATCTATTCCAAATTCTATATTGTAATTTTTTATACACAAATTAATTTCATTTTGAGAAAATACAATACATGCATTGTCACTACCTATATAAACTTTTATATCCCTCTTTTCATCAATATAAGTTTCATTTGCAAAATTATCTACTTGAATTTTAGGCATTCCTTCAACAATTTTAAAATTTTCATTTTCTAAATTATCTAACTTATATACATTTTCAGCTAAAGTTAATGTTATAGAACGTATATCACCTTTCTTTTTGGCTATTCCTATTTCTATTAATGATTTTTTTAGGTCACCAGTTCTCCAATATATTGTGGGGTCTTTTTACACATTCCATGAACCAAATTTAACATTTAACGGTACATATATATCAAATTCTATATTTTCTACCTCTTTTTTTTTATGTTCTAAGACTTTCAACATATAAGCTTCCTCCCTTTGCTTACCTATGATCTATATACCGTATGCTTTATTACTGGCAATAACCCCTCACCACGTGGTTTACTAAATATTAACTCCCAATTTCCTACATTCATTATTTCATCATATTTTACTCCTTGCTTAACAGCACCTGTAACAGAATTTTCAAAACTAGATAACAAAGTTTGACTATTTATTGGCATACTATGTGATACCGCATTTTTTGTTAAATACAGAAATATATTGGTATCTTGTTGAATAACCTTTCCGTTTTCTACCCAGTTTTCTACCATTTGTTTTGTAACATTACGTTGTTCCATTCTCTCTAAACCATGCTTTGAATATTTACTCCAATCAACTGAAATTCTTGGATTATCAACTAACTTACCAAAATTTCCAATTTTATAACCATGTTTAGCTGCTCCTTTAGTAGCAAATTTATACAGATTTTACCCTTAGCCGTGCCTTTTACAACATCTCCACCTATTTCTGCTACGTATTTAATGTCTTTTTCAAAATGCATTAACATTAATTAACTATTCATATATATTAGGTACTAAAAATAATGAACCAGCCTACTTAATTTCAGCTGATTCATTTCATCCTTTCACTGCATTATTAATATTATACAGTGAGTATTCTGTCTGTAAAAATATTAATTGTGATGAAAAGACTTGACTGTCTTTCCATCATCTTGGTTAATTGTTATTTTGTATCCAGTTTTTAATAAATTATGCGGTCAGAAATTTATTATCTTATTTTTCCCAAATCATTTCTCCATTTAAAGTATAAATTCTCTCTGGAGCATTGTGATAAGATATTTCAGTACCTACTCCAACCTTTATTTCACTTCTTGTTGGGTAACTAATACTTTGTATTAATTCATTAGGCAAATTAATTACTTCCTGAATTGTAATTGCACAAGCATAGTATTCTTCATATCCACCTTCTTCAATTTCTAATCCATTATCTGTTTCATAGAAAGTATCTAAAAGTACTTTGAGCTTAGTTCCGTCTTTCCATTCAATTATTACAGATTTATTATGATTTTTATCAAAAAAACTCATAAGACTTCTCATTAACCCTTCTTCTAACTCATTTGAAAACATTTAACCTCTCCTTTAATTTAATATTTCTTTTATGGTATTGGTTTTGAAGGTACAATATGAACACCATTTTGGGAATAATGAATTATTCCTCTTGTCGTATCTAATACCTCTCCAGTATTTATATCTACATATTTACCAATGATTTTACCGAAATCAACCATTTCTTTATTCGCCGTTTTCCATTGTCCTGTACCAGCAAAATCATCTATTAATTTTTGAATATCATCTATCGTCCCATTCATAATACTTTTACCTTTAACATAATTATTGTGTCCAACAATATGTTTACCTTGTTTACCAGCATGTACTGTAGTATCAAATCCATTAATTATCTTCTTAGTAACATTACCAAACAACTGTAAATTCATTTCCAATGGACCCTTAGTAGCAATTTTATACAGATTTTTACCTTCCCTAGCACCTTTTAAGCCATCTCCACCTATTCCTGTTACCATTTTAATACCTTTACCCATTGGGAACAAGCATAGTAAATTTATTGCTGCTGACTTATTATCTCCTGCTGCTAAATCAAGGCCCAGTTCTATTACCCCTAATACTGTTACGGCTATTGCGGGGACTACCGGTATTGCAATGGCTGCTATGGAAGCAATACCTACTATGTTCCGAATCATTTCCATTTTCTCTTTATCCTGGGCTATATTCCGAACCTGCCTAATTACTCTATGGGCTCCATTCTGTACACTTCTACTAATACTTCTACCCGTATTATTAACCCATCTCCGTGCCCTCTGATAAGTTCTTCTTGCGGTATTAGTGAATCCTCTATACACATTTCTAACATAATTACTGGCAGACCTAACAAATCTTTTTACTCCACTAACAACTGCTGATCCTACTCTTTTTACTGCACTAACTACTTTTCTAACTCCTGTTACTACAGCTCTCTTAGTTGCGTTCCATGCATTTCTTATCCATCCGAACATGTTTCCATCTTCATCTATAGCATTTACTGGATTGTTTCCACAATATGCAAATAAATTATGTGAAAGTATCTCTCCAGTTTTTCCTGCCATTGCATCTGCACTTATAAATCTTCCTAAATCTGGATTGTAATATCTAGATTTTAAATAATATAGTCCTGTTTCATTATCATATCTATATCCTTTATATCTATATGGGTTCTTTACTCCTAAGGTATCCTTTAGTTCTCCTTCTATACCTAAAAGCTTACCCCAGCTATCATAAGTGTAAGATACTACTACTTTTCCAGTATTGTCTGCTAATGCAATTATATCATTTTCTGCATTTCTTATATATTCTTTATAAATATATTGAAAAATGTAGGTAAATTTATTTTACACAAATCTACCTACATACCCTAAATTCTTACTTTTTTGATGGATTAAAAATCTTTTTCAGAATCCCAAACTTCTATAAACAGAAATCCTTTTAATCCACTGCTTTCTACTAAATTTTTAAATTAGTCCCATACAAACACATGTCCTTTTAACTCTGGGATTTTAACTATATGTTCATTGTTTATAGATCCAGGCTTGAAAGCATACTTTATAAACCTCATAATTTCACCTTAGCATTTAAATCTTTTAACTTCTGATTTTTCAATATCAATACAATCTTTTACATTAATAACATTTATAATAGAATAATCTCCTTTATCATAAGAAAGTGGAAGAATCTCTACATTCTTGTCTAAGTATCTTTTTAAAACTTCAACAGCTTTACGACTAAATACAGGTAATGATCCAGAAAAGCTTGGTTTATCCCCTTTTCTTATTGGTTCAATTTCTTCCACCCAAAATGGTATCCAAGTGTCCTTTATACTCTTTCCATCAAATCCATATGCCATTAACTTGTCCCAATCATTTTCATCACATAATGTAAAGTTGTCATAGTTATTTGCATCTGAATCCAGTTCCCATACTTTCATAATTTATATCCTCCTATTTTTTAATGTGGAAATGTTCCTTTTATTAACTGTTCTCTAATATCTTCATAATACGAGTTAATGTGAATGCTTCTATGACCTGTATTTGTTATTTTATTCTAGTGTTCATAACTAGCTTGCTTCTAAAAAGAAAAACAGGATTTAAAATCCTGTTTTTCTAATATATAATTCTTTGAAATATTATCATTGTTGCCATGATTCTTATTAGGTATTTTTAAATCTTCTCCATCTGATGAAAATTTTGCTTTTATTATACAACAATTACTTAAAAGCTTAGTAAATTAAATTTCATAATTAGGACAGCTTTCACATATTTTTAACATTTCTTCTTTTGACAACTTTCTCTTCTTACCTATTTCTAAAATATGATCTTCTTTTTTTAAATTATCTAGTTCTGCTGTAATTTCGATGCATTCTCCTTCACTTATATCTTCTTTTTTTAAAGGACAATATTCATTAAATATAAATTCCATCAATTTGCCTCCTTCAAAATTTGTATAATACTATCTCCATATTCATCTTTAAGCCATCCTGTTATTATTTGACCATCCTTACTAACTACTATACATGCATCATCAGTAATATATTGTCTATCACGGACACAATACAATATAATTTATATCCTTTATATCATAAGTGATAGACTATTTATTCTTAGAATTATTTTTATTGAATAATATATATTTTAAATAATTTTATAAATTTATTTAAAAAATAGTTCCATATTTAGTACATATCATTATCTTCTTCAATTAACTCTACTCCCATTTGTGGATAAAATTTTACTCTTACCTTTTTTCCATCTTCATAATTTACAATCATATATTCATGAATCTTGCTAATACTTGTTACCTTTTTTAATTTACAATTAAAAATAACTTGTTCTTTATAAGACAAAGTTATTTCAGCTAATTGTTCATAAACGCTTATAAGTAACATAATAGAAAAATATTTATCATCTTTATTGGAATATATTAATTCTCCTGCTTCCATATCCCCAATACTAATT
>NZ_CALSFS010000024.1 GCF_943736985.1 Clostridium sp. Marseille-Q2269 | reverse complement strand
GAATTGCCTTTGAAGCTACATATCTCTTTTTTAATCTAAGGTAGTAACCTTTTACGTCGTAATTTTCTTATACTATTTATTAAGTATTCGTGTCATTTTAAGATTATAACTTTGCTTTTTTCCTAATTTCTTATCCATATGACTTAAAATAGAATAAGAAATAGCCAAGAATACTAATCCTACAGCTGTTCCAAGCAATTCATATTTTTTAACATCTAGATTCTTAAAGATTAAAATAGAACCAACTAAACCTATTACTAGCATGATTAATGGAAAAGTATATGTCCAAAATGTCATAGTGAAAAATGATTTTGTAGGCATATCTATTTCCACCGTATCTCCTATAGAAACTCCTAGTGTATCTTTAACATCTGTAGCTATGGATTTAGATCCACAACCAGCTTTACAACTGGGACAATTATCTCCACAACCAGATTTTCTTTTAAATATAACAGAAGCATAGCCATCTTTTACTGATTTGATATAACCTATTTCTTTCATAAAATCACTCCTATATTAATGGCATTTGTTGTTTATTAATTATATCATAAATTTAATAAATAAGTAAAATGGTAAATAAATTTAAGTATTTTAAAAGAATTTACATTTTTATAAATAAAAAATATTATAAGTGAAATATTATAAATAGAAAGGAGTGTTTTTTATGTCTAAAAAATGCAACAAAACACAACATGATAAAAAAGAAGATGGAATTTTTAAAAAGAAAAATATAAAACATGATCCACAAGCAGAAAGTGCAAGAGCAGTTTTTGGATTAAAAGAAAACAAATAAGAATGCATATTTATAAATAAAGCTGCATAAATATTATCATATTAAATAAAAGTATTGTATTTAACACATAAATATATGTTAAGTAATAATTTGGAAAATCCTTTCATAAAATTTTATGGGGGGATCAAAATGGGAATGATGAAATTTTTAGTATTGTCTGTTATAGCAGAAGCTCTTTGGGAAGGAACAAAAATATTTTGGCAAAATGGTAAGCTTAATGTTGATCAAATTGGAGCGTTTGTTTTTAGTGAAATATTGTGTTTAACTACAGGAATGGATTTTCTGAAAGCATTAGATATAAATGTAAATGTACCTTATCTAGGAATAATTTTCACAGGATGTTTAATTTCTAGAGGATCAAATTTTATGCACAATTTAATTGATTCTACAACTATAATGAAACAGAATATTAAGAATAAAAGTATATAAAAAATTCATTTGAACACTCTATGATTAGAAAGGAGTGTGTTAAATTATGCATAGAGAAGATAAAAAAGAATCAAAGAGAATGAAAAAGAGTGAAAAGCCTGAAAAGATACATTCAAATGAGATGAAAAAACATTCATCTAAAGGAGCTATAAAGTTAACTGAATAACATAATAAAATATATTTATTTATTTAAATTAATGTATAATTTTATGAGTGCGCTATTTAGTACACTCATATTTATTTTTATGTTATTTTATATAAGTTTGATTTATGTAAAGTATTATAAATTTAACTATTAATTCTAATATAAATTTAAATACTATATTAGAATATGAATAAAAAAAGTATAGAATAAAAAGCTATAAAAGAAAGGAGATGATTAATGTGTATTCTAATAGTTATAAAGGAGAAAAACATAAGAAATCTAAAGAATTAGATGGGCATAGACCACAATATGATGCGGATAATAGAGATAAAAGAACTTCTTGTAGATATGAGAATTTTAAAGGAAAACCTATAGAATAAATTAATTTATTTTTTATGTGTAACAAAATTCTTTTTGAAAATTTATGGTATGAAAGAAAATAATTCAATAAATTCATATAATTCACTAGGATAATAACAAAAAAATAACACAAACTTATATTACAAACTTAATTAAGTTTGTAATATATTTCAACATAAAAGGAGGAAGATTAAAATGGCAAACAGAAGTTCAAATAAATTAGTAGTGCCAGAAGCTAAACAAGGATTAAAAAACTTAAAAATGGAAGTTGCTAACGAAGTAGGTTTATCAAACTACGATAGCGTTGATAAAGGAAACTTAACAGCAAGACAAAACGGATATGTTGGTGGCGGAATGACAAAGAAAATGGTAGAAGCATACGAAAATAGCTTAAAATAATAATTCAGTTAATAGATTTTTAATATAAAGATTGTTAATTGAAACAATTTAAGAGATTAGATATGTATTTATATATATCTAATCTCTTTTGAATTTACAAATAAAATATTTTAATAAAAATAAATTAGATTATTGACTAAACTGTTTTATTATGTTATTATAATTACGTTAAATCGTGCTTGCCGGAGTGGTGGAATTGGCAGACGCAACGGATTCAAAATCCGTCGAGGGAAACTTCGTGCGGGTTCGACTCCCGCCTTCGGCACCATTGCAAACACTAAGTTTGCGGACTTTGGATTAGTTTTCCAAAGTCTTTTTTATTTCTAAAATGTCAGTAGAATGTCAGTAGAATTATTAAAAGCTAACAAATTTATTAAGCTAAATTAAACTAATAAATTAAATCTGATATATTTTTTGCTGCCTCTTCTTCCAATCCTTGAAGGACATGTGTATATAAATCCATTGTTATACCTATAGTGCTATGCCCTAATCTAGTAGAAGCTACATTCATACTAGTGCCACTAGCTAACATAAGAGTAGCATTAGTATGGCGTAAATCATGAAATCTCATATTGGGCAGATTATTTCTATTTATAAAATCCCTAAATATGCTACTAAGACTATCACTAGCCATAGGAGTGCCATCTAGTTTAGTAAAAACCAAGTTAAATTCATTTCTAAAAGCACCATAACTTTTCAATTGTAATTGTTTTTGTTTTTTCTTATGTTCTTTTAACAAATTCATTAGTTGTTTAGGTACAGTTTGGTGCTAGTATAAAGTAGTGGACACATTAAATCGAACTAAGTAAAATAATATTTAGTTAAGAAAGGATGTGTCCATTATGGGAAATGGCAGAAGATACGATCAAGAATATAAAGATATGATAGTAGACTTATTTAAGTCAGGCATGAGCTTATCAGAGCTAAATAGCAAATATGGCATTGCAAAATCAACAATCAACGGATGGATTAAAGATGTAAAAGAAATTAAAGTAGATGAAAATGAAGTTATTACATTGAAGGACATCAAAGCTTTAAAAAAGGAAATGGCAAGAATTAAAGAGGAAAATGAAATATTAAAAAAAGCTATGGCCATATTTGCAACAAGAAATTAGATGAAGTAATAGAATTTATAGATAGTAATAAAAGCAATCATGATATTAAGACTATGTGTACCGTTCTAGGCGTAGCCAGAAGCACATATTATAAATCTTTTGATAAAACTAAATCTGCAAGAAAAATAGAAAATGAGGAATTAAAATCAGCTATCAAAAGGATATATAAAGAAAATAAAGGCATATATGGTGATCCTAGGATTCATCATATACTTGCTACAGAAGGCTTTAAAGTATCCTTAAAGAGAGTTCAAAGACGAATGACTGAACTTGGCCTTTGTGCAATAACTGTAAAAAAATACAAACCTCATTCAACTAAAAAGGTAGCAGAAGGTTTGAAAAACGTTTTAAAAATAGATTTTACTACTACTTCTATTAATGAAAAATGGGCAGGAGATATTACATATATTCATACTATGAAAGATGGTTGGTGCTATTTAGCTTCAGTTCTTGACTTACATTCTAAAAAAATAATTGGCTACGCTTTCGGTAAAAGAATGACTAATGATTTAGTTGTTAAAGACTTGAAAAATGCTTATTTCAGCCAATCTCCTCATAAAAATAAGCAACTAATATTCCATAGCGATTTAGGATCTCAATACACTAGTAATGATTTAAAGGAGCTATGTAAAAAGTTTAATATTACACAATCATTTAGTAAAAAAGGTTGTCCCTATGACAATGCTTGTATAGAATCTTTCCATTCATCTGTAAAAAAAGAAGAAATATACAGAAATGCATATCGTACCTTCCAAGAAACTAATAGAGCTATTTTTAAATATATTGAAGGATGGTATAACAGAAAAAGGCTATACTCTTCTATTAATTACATGACCCCAGATCAATGTGAATTATTATCTAGAAGTGTAGCATAAAAAAAGTTTGACTTTTTGTGTCCAAGATATTGACATAAGACCAGTTGCCTGAATCTATCTTAATTATATCCATATAAAATAAATTTAAACATAAGTAAAGGAATATATTAACATTTATAGAATATTAATATTATATAGTTTTCCGTAAATTAACTATGTTTTATGCAGTCCTTCTTAAATAGTAAAAAGAGTCTACTTGATATAGTAGGCTCTTTTGTTGTGTAATTTATATATTGATTGTTATATTGGCTATCTAAATTATATCCATGTAGAATAAAATTAAACATATTTCAATCAGATATTTTAATTTAAAATTGAACAATAATATATGAGATACCACTAAAAATGGTAGTTATGGTTTATGTTATAGCTACCATTTTTATTTTTAGTAAAAAGTTTAAAATAGTTCTTATTCTTGTTTAAATAATTACAATATATTTACTTTAATGTAATTATTATAATTTATTGTTTTATTTTACATAAATGAATGTTATACTGATATAGACATGTTTATAGTTAATTAAAGGCCTTTAATTAAAAATTATCTATAATTTAATAGGGGGATTGTAATGTTAAGAAGAAAACTAAAATCAAAATTATCTTTAATAGTAATTTCTACACTATTTATAATAGGTGCTATGCCAATCAAAACTTTTGCTATGAATACTAATGAATCAGGTGAAAAAAATGTTACTGTATATGTAAAACAGGAAATTAATTTACCTATGAATCAATTTTCTAAAGAGTTTAAAGAAGTTGCTAAAGAAGGTGGCTGGACAATAGAAGATTCTGGTGCGTATAGAATGGTGGAATTAGAAGAAGGTTCAATAATGGTAGATGGTAAAAAAATGAATGTTGGAACTGGTGTAAATGGAAAAACAATAGTTCCTAAAAACACAAGAACTGTATCTTTTACTGAAAAAAGTAATGAATTAGCAAAAGATATTAATTTAAATAAAAATTCAGCTGATGAAAAAGTAGTTTTTGTTGTTGACATAATGGATGCTCTTGATAAAATGGACCAGAAACATTTTAAAGCAATGGATTATAGAGAAAATATGGGCCTTCTTTTAAGTAGGAAAGGATATGGAGACAAATATTATCCAGGAGATTGGGTACATTGCAATAGATTTAATGGACCAAACTCTGATGATATCCATTATGACAAGATAAAACATCCTGTAAAAACTATGCAAAATTTTATGGGAAGCGACTGTGAGTTATCTCTTAGTATAAGTAATGATTGTATCTTTAGTAATTGGTGTAATCAATCAGGACCAGCAGCAGCTTGTTCAAGCAAGGGGAAATCAGCTATTACAGGGGCAAATTGTCCAAGCGTATATCATCGTCATACTAAAAGACCAGTTAAAAGATAGGAATTAAAATTGTATACATTTACAATGATAAAAGTAGTTATAAATAATCTTTTAAAAAAAGAGCCAAGTGGCTCTTTTTTTAAAGACCAAATAAGCTCATTAATTTTTTAGTATCTTTTTTATTTATTAAATAATATTTTCCATCATGACCAATATAAGAAAAAAAGCTAGTTTGGTTTTTTTTATCTATATAATATTGTAAACCAAATTCACCAGCTGGATATTTTATCAAAATGTTACAATTTGGATTGTGGGGATCTCTAGAAGATAATGTAAAAGTAGCAGCATTCATGATTTTTAATATTTCATGTATAGTATTAGGTTCCGTTATTTGAATAATACAAGTATTTTTACTAAAGTAATGATTTGTATTTGTTTTATATAATGAAATAGTTTGAGTATTATCTGGGAAACTAGCTCTCTTATATTTATGAGTAATTAATTTAAATGATAGTATGAATATTATAACTAATATAACAATTAGGGGTTTAGTAACTTTTTTCATAAATATTTACCTTTCCTTAATTAAGTGATTAATAAAAAATTGAATATATGGTTATAATTAACTTTATTTTACTTCATTATAAGATAATATAGAAACTAAATCAATATAGATTAAAATTTCTAACAGCTTATTTTTTAAAAGTTAGTTATATATGGGGAATGTTAAAAGGGTTTTCACCACATTTCTAGAATAATTACATATACTGTAATGGGGTGGTGTATGTGGTTAAAAATCGGCTAAAGGAAATTAGGATGCGTGAATATATGATGGAACCTCAAGAGTTTGCAAAATTAATAGGTGTTAATTATAAAACTTATTATTCTTGGGAAAGAGGTGTAGCAGGTCCATCTTTAGAAACTGCTTTAAACATTGCTAAAAAATTAAATAAAAAGGTTGAAGATGTATGGTATACAGATTAGTATCATGCATCTTTATTTTTATATAAAAATTATAAAGAATATTAAAAAATTATATAAATATAGGAAATATTGTATAAATATAAGCATAGTATATATTAAAAGACAACAAAGAATACAATTTAGACATTGTATACATTAAATTAATACAAAGTATACGGAGGTGACAATGATGGCAGAGAGATTAAGAGTAGTTTTAGAATTCAGAAAAACTGACGTGGAAGAATTAAAACTATATGGTGAATTATTAAAATTTAGCAATCCAGGTTCAGTAGTTAAAGATATTTTGAAAGGTACATTACCAATAGAAATTTTATTTAAGGAGGAATTAAGAAAATAAATGAAATTAGAGACTAGTTTAAAAAAATGATAACAAGAGGGGATTTTATATGTCTACAAAAGCATAGTTAGAAGCTTTAAAAGGAGATAAAAATAAAGCCTAGTAAAAGACTAGACTTAAAAATTATAAGGCCATAGAAATTCCTAGGCATACCGCAGAAACTACTAACCATGCTCCAGCTGACATAATAATTCACTCCCAAACTAAAATTTTATTTTTATTATTACCTAAATTAAAAACATTATTCAGGAGGGCTTAAATGTGAGAGGAATTTTTAAAATTATATTTTTCTTTATGGCAATTTATGCAAGTGTTAAGATGTGGACCAAAATAATTAAAGCGATTAGGGGGAATATGTAATGGTGATAAACTTTTCTAAACCAAGACTTATGCTTCAAGATAAACTAGATGAAGCAATATTCAATTATAAAATGAATAGCACTACCACAGAAAAACAAAAGATTAAGACATTAGTAGATACAACAGCAACTACAATAACTATAACTTTATTATGTAATACACCAGTTAGTGCAGGAGGATTTGATAAAATAGCAGGAGCATTAAATCCATTATTAGATTTAATTCAAGTACTAGGTTATCCTGTAGCAGTTCTGTCTATGAGTGGAGGAGCTATAACTATGATGTTTAATAAAAGAATGGGAATGAGAATAATAAAAGATACTGCAGTTGCATATTTAGTACTGCAATTTATTCCAGGGTTAATGAAGATATTAATGGATGTAGGGAAGGCAATAAGATGATTATTGAAATTATTCCAGATGTAAATATAAATAATTCTAAACTATAAAGTTTTCTTACTAACATACATTCATATAAAAATTTAATTAATAGAATTAATTTTAAAGAAAAGAAAATATCACATCAAGATAAAATCACATATGAAATTCTATTCATCAAAGAAAACATATCCTTTTATTATATAATTCCAGATAAACTTAAAGAATTAATACAAAATGAACTTAATGTATGCTACCCAAAAGCTACATTTAAATTCAAAAACTCTTATAAAACAGATAAAAAAGATGGAATACTTAACTTTATAAAAGAGGACCATATGATAGAAGTTAAAGCTGCAGAGGAATTTGAACTGGATCAACATAGTTTTCTAAGTTTAAAAACAGATTTAAGAGCAGAATATCCTCTAAATGCATTACTGGAAACATCTAATATACTAAAAGATGATGAAAAAGTATTAATACAATATATATTAGTACCTGAAGAATCTTCTTTGAATTTAGAGTTTGAAGAAGCAATTAAAGAATTTAGTAATGAAAAAAGAATTAAAAGTAAATATAAATTAGATAAAGAAAAGATAATTAAAAGTGGTCTTAAATTAGCATACGGATGTGTTGCTGAAGTTATGGATCTAGCTAGTTTATTTTTTACAAATGAAGAATTTGAAAGAATTGATTTAGATGAATTGGACAATAATGTACTTATTAGAAATGGAGTATCTCAGCAGACTAAAGATAAAACATCTTCTGTTTATTACAATACATCTATAAGAATAGCTGTCGACAGTGAAAGAAGTGAATTACTATTGAAGCTATTTAAGAGAGGATTTAATTTGTTAGAAGATGATAATAAATTAGTTACTAGAAAGTTAAAGCAAAAAGAACTTATAGAGGCTGTAAAAGAAAGAAAGTCTATAGATAAAATTAATATAGATGCATTAAGTACTAAAGAATTAGCACAACTTATGCAGTTGCCTACAAAACATTATCAACAACAGTACAAAATTAAGAACATAGATACTAGAGAAATTAATATACCGCCTGTTTTTACAACTAAAGGCTTACAAATAGCATGGACTATATATAAAGGTAATAAAATACCTGTGTTCTTCCCACTGGATGATTTAGATTCTTTATGTCAATGTTGGGTTTCAATAGGTAAGATGGGAAGTGGTAAAACAACTTGTGGAGAAAATACTACAATACAGTTACTTCAAAATGGGGTTAGTGTATTTGCTATAGATGTAGCGGATGGAGGCTTAATAGATAATATAGAGAGAGGATTGTCGAAGGAATTTAATAAAATTATAGATTTAGATTTTGGAGATATAGATAATCCTATAGCTTTAACATGGAGTGAATGTGCCAATGGAGATAAAACTATAGAAACTAAATTAGCATCTCAACTTAAAAACTTTCTTAATAAACTAGCTAAAAGTGATAATCAAAAATTAAGTAGCAGAATGGAAAGATTTTTAGGAGCTGCAGCTAAAGCAGTATTTAAAAATCCTACTGCAAATTTATATGATGTTGTTTTATGCCTTACAGATAGAGAATATAGAGATAAATTAATTAAAGATAATAATATTGAAGGTAGACTAAAATGGACATTAGAACAGCTAAATGATGATGGAAATGAAAGTGGGACAAAACAAAATTATGTATCTGGAATAATGGATAGATTAGAAGCTTTATTAGATAATGAGTTTGCTGCAAATTGTTTATTACAAGAAGCTAATTTATATATAGACTTTAGAAAATGGGCTGATGAAGGTTACTTTGTAGGTATAAGAGTTCCAAAGGATACGTTGTTAGATGATACTACAGACCTATTAGTTACTTATATAGTATCTAAACTATGGCTTGCCATATTAACTAGAAGTAATACACCTAAGGAACAAAGAAAACCTTGTATATTACTGCTAGATGAACCACATCAATTCCCTACAGTACTTACAGAGTTACATTCTATAATAAGAGAAATGAGAAAATGGAGATTAGGAATATTTATATTTGCTCATGAATTTAGCGACTTTAAAGGAATGAAAAGTTTATTTAAAAGTGCAGGTACTAATTACTTTATATATCAAACTTCTAAAGAAACATATAAGGAACTTTTAGAAGAGTTTCAACCATTTACATTAGAAGAAATGATAGCAACTAAATGGAGGAATGCTATTGTTAATATGAGATATAAAGAAGAAAAAATTTGTGTTATGACAGATATGCTGAAGCCTTTGCCACATAAAAGAACATATAAAAAGGAAAATATTTTTGGTAGATCTGCACAAAAGGTTCAGGATAAAATATTTAAAAAATCTATGCATTTTGAAGAAGAATTTTTAAATAATATGAATGATGATAAAGAAAAAGAAGAAAACGTTCAACAAAAAGCTATTATTTAAAATTAATTAACCTGTAGAATAAGGTATAGAATGAGTTGTAGAATATATGTAGAATAGACATAGAATTTAAAAAGTGCAAAAAAGCTTATAAATGGCTTGAAATAAATGTTTTACATAAGATTATAAAATGATAAACCCTTATATATATTATATATATAAATAAAAATGGTGGGCGATATATTTTGATTTTATCAGAGCGGGATTGGAACTTTTTAAAAGATTTATATTTCGTAAAAATATTAAATACTAAAAGAATATGTAGACTATATAATTCTAAAAAATATTGTTATGCATGTCTAAAACTTCTAAAAGATAATAATTATATAAAAATTTTATATAAACTTCCTAATAAAGAAAATGTTTTTACTTTAGATAAAGAAGGATATAAAATTTTAGGTTATAAACCAATAAAAATTAATGCTAGTCCACAAAAATTATTAATGTTAGCAGATTTTTATTTCTATGAAAAGAGACTAGATCCGTTTATTAAATTTGATAACAAATATTATTTTAACTATAAAAATAGAAAGTACATTTTAAAAATAGATGTACTTTTAAAAACTAATACTTGGATATTTGGAATTATGGAAAATGAACATATAGAAGAGCAATTTAAAAAAATAGAAATGTATTATAAAAGTGGACAATACAAAAATTTATTTGATAATTTTCCTGCAATTGTAGTAGTAAGTTCCAATATAGAAAAGATTATTAAAAATAAACTAAGTAATTTTCAATTGCTAGATTATGAAAAAGTTAAGAAGTGGAATTATTCATATAATACCAAAAAAGGTAATAAGTATTATATATAAATATTGAAGGGAGTTTGGTTAATGGATCCTATAGATAAATTTATTAATAGTATAGATAGAATAGGACTTAATTTCCTTAAGTTTTTTATGCTAATAGGCATAATTACATGTATAGTAGGTATTATATCATACTTTAAAAATGGTGATAATGAAACATTTAAAAAAGGAAATATATTCACAATAGTTATTATAGTAATGTTTATAGTATCAAAAATAGCAATAGGAGCCAATTAAGGCTCCTTAGTTGTTAATTGGGAATCTACATTAATATAGGAATCTTAATTATATTAATTTATCGGTCAGTAAAATGTCAGTAGAATGTCAGTGGGAGTATTAAAATTAAGAAAACTTATTAAACTATATTAATACACATTATTAGGTGAACACGTTGATTTTACTTAGTTGTAGGGTGTTGCTAAAATTTACTAAGATTAATTAAACTAAAGAATAAGGGATTCAAAATCCGTCGAGGGAAACTTCGTGCGGGTTCGACTCCCGCCTTCGGCACCATTGCAAACACTAAGTTTGCGGACTTTGGATTAGTTTTCCAA
>NZ_CALSFS010000023.1 GCF_943736985.1 Clostridium sp. Marseille-Q2269 | reverse complement strand
TAGCCTTTTTCTGTTATACCATCCTTCAATATATTTAAAAATAGCTCTATTAGCTTCTTGGAAGGTACGATATGCATTTCTGTATATTTCTTCTTTTTTTATAGATGAATGGAAAGATTCTATACAAACATTGTCATAGGGACAACCTTTTTTACTAAATGATTGTGTAATATTAAACTTTTTACATAGCCCCTTTAAATCCTTACTAATGTATTGAGATCCTAAATCGCTATGGAATATTAGTTGCTTATTTTTATGAGGAGATTGTCTACAATAAGCATTTTTGAAGGATTTAACAACTAAATCATTAGTCATTCTTTTACCGAAAGAGTATCCAATTATTTTTTTAGAATGTAAGTCAAGAACTGAAGCTAAGTAACAACAACCATCTTCGATAGTATGAATATATGTAATATCTCCTGTTCATTTTTCATTAATAGAAGTAGTAGTAAAATCTCTTTTCAAAACGTTTTCTAAACCTTCTGCTACCTTTTTATTTGAATTAGGTTTGTATTTTTTTACAGTTATTGCACAAAGATTAAGTTCAGTCATTCGTCTTTGAACTCTTTTTAAGGATACTTTAAAGCCTTCTGTACCAAGTATATGATGAATCCTAGGAGCACCATATATGCCTTTATTTTCTTTATATATTATTTTAATAGCTGATTTTAATTCCTCATTTTCTATTTTTCTTGCAGATTTAGTTTTATCAAAAGACTTATAATATGTGCTTCTGGCTACCCCTAGAACGGTACACATAGTCTTAATATCATGATTGCTTTTATTACTATGTATAAATTCTATTACTTCATCTAATTTCTTGTTGCAAATATGGCCATAGCTTTTTTTAATATTTCATTTTCCTCTTTAATTCTTGCCATTTCCTTTTTTAAAGCTTTGATTTCCTTCAATGTAATAACTTCATTTTCATCTACTTTAATTTCTTTTACATCTTTAATCCATCCATTGATTGTTGATTTTGCAATGCCATATTCGCTATTTAGCTCTGATAAGCTCATGCCTGACTTAAATAAGTCTACTATCATATCTTTATATTCTTGATCGTATCTTCTGCCATTTCCCATAATGAACACATCCTTTTTTAACTAAATATTATTTTACTTAGTTCGATTTAATGTGTCCATTACTTTATACTAGCACCAATTGATTCTTGGTATAATAACTGGGATAACTTATCCAATTTCTTTCAATTTTCACCTGAAATTAGAAAGATGATATATACAACTAATATCCTTGAAGGATTCAATAGACAAATAAGGAAATTTACTAAAACAAAAACCGTATTTCCTACGGAACAATCTTTGAAGAAATCGTTATATCTAGCTACTATGGAAATAATAGAAAAATGGACTTCACCAAGAGCAAATTGGGGAATGACACTTGCCCAATTAAATATTGCTTTCAATGACAAAATAGATGAAGATTTATTTTAAAAATAAATGAAAAAAATTTAAAGATAATGAGTATAATAAAAAAATTTAAGAAAATACTACAATTAGCTTAAATTAATTATTATTAGTATGCCACATGATCAAAAAAATATTACTGAAAAAATAATTTCCAGTAATATTTAGTGATAAAAATTATAAAGTACACAAATCTATCTATATTCTCTAGTATTTATTCTTAGTGCCGCAGCCCCATTTTTAATCTTTTTGATTTAAAAATAAAATTTCTTTACAAATTTTATTTAAATTATAATTGATAAAATTACAATTCAAATTTAGTTCCTATACCTGATTTTTTTGCTTTTTCATATATTTTGAAAGCCACAACCACATCTAAAATTGCAGTTCCTACAGATTTAAATAATGTTATTTGCTCCTCATTTTCCCGTCCTGTTTTTCTACCTAATATAACTTCTCCTAGTTCTCCACTTATGTCAGCTTTATCTATAATACCTTTTTTAATAGGAATTATGAAATCTCCAGCTTCAGATAAAACACCATCTTGTGTATCTAAGAAAATCTTATCTGAATTTTCTATTATAAATTCACTAATTTCTTGCATTTCAGGAGTATAAGCTCCAATTCCATTTATATGAGTTCCTTTTTTTACTAGCTTTCCATTAAATACTGGTTTTTTTGAAGTAGTAACTGTAGTTATTATATCAGCATCTTTTATTGCATCATCTGAACTTTCTGCAGCAACTATTTTTGCTCCATATGAGCCCAATTCCTTCTGCATGTTGCTTGCAAACTCCTCAGCTCTTTCTTTATTTATATCAAAAACCTTAACCAACTCTATATCTCTTACTGATAGAATAGCTTCTAGTTGAGAAGGTGCTTGACCTCCTGTTCCAAATAAAGCAAGTTTTTTAGCATTCTTTCTTGCTAAAATATCTGTGGCTGCCCCTGAAACTGCACCAGTTCTTAATTGAGTAAGATATGTTCCATCCATTATTGATATTACTTCTCCTGTTTCTCCATCTAAAAGTATCATTTGTGCTGGAACTGATGGTTTACCTTTCTCTATATTTTTAGGAAATACTGAAACTATTTTTATACCTGTAATATCTAATTCCTCAGCATATCCTGGCATAAACAGACTTTGTCCATTAAATTTAGGTATATCAATATTAACCCTTAATGGTATATTAGTTTTCCCAGATGTATACATTCTTAATGCCTCTTTATCTGCTTCTATTGCTTCTTTCATAGTAAATATACTTTTTATTTCTTTCGCTGTTAATAAAATCATTATTAATACCTCCCAATTATAACTTTATTTTTAAATTTTCAAATATATTTCTTACTCCTTCAAGATTATCACCGAATTTATCCTTTAAAGTGTCCCCTAAAGATTCTATTAATCTAAGACAATAAGCATCATGTGTTATATTTTCTTTTGCTAAAAAAACCATGGATGCACTTTTAGTCCATATAACCTCAGCATTTTTTTCACTTTGAATATGTCCAAATACCATTTCATTGGAATCTACTACCAAAGTTATCCATCTTCCACCTATCTCTTCTAATTTATCTTTTTCAAATCCATGTCTATAATAATTTTTAATTTCCGAAGTATAATCTTGATTCATACTGTATAATATTATCAATATTTTAGATAATTCTTCTTCTGCCATTTTTATCTCAGTTTCAACTTCTTTAAGGTCTTCTTTCCACACCTGGATATATACATCATTTTTAGCGTTATCAATCATATTTCTACATTTGCTAAATATATTTTCATATCCTCTTATATACCACATCTGATCTAAGTCAATTTTACTATTACAATTTTCTAATTCAACTTTAACTTCATCAAGAATTGCACTAGTATGATGCTTGATATTTTCAATGAATTCCTCTACAGGTATGGGTGCATAATTTATAGGTTTTTCTTTTTTTGATACTACTATACATCCCTTATCCATCAAAATTTCTAAAATATTGTATACTTTAGATCTTGGTACTGATGAATTTTTACTTATTTCATAACCTGTACCAGGCCCATTTTTTAATAAAGCTATATATACTTTTGTTTCTGATTCTGTAAATCCGAATTTTTTTAATAAGCTTAATAAATTCTCCATTATTAATTAATCTACTCCTTAAATATAATAAGCTAATTATATCATAATGTTGAAATATCATATAAAACGGGAAATGATGAATCCTTATTCCCCTTAATTTTAGTAGTTACTATTAGTAACTATTATATGCTTTTATATACTGTTGTCAATACTTTGGAATGAAAAAAATCCAAGGTATACTTACTTTTATTATGAATAATATATTAGTATTTCATAACCATTTTATATAATTAATGTGATTTTCACATATGATAGCTTAATGGAATATCTTATAATATTACAAATTTAAAGATAAAAAAATCGATATTTAATTATCTTTGCTGATAATTAATATCGATTTTCAAATTTAAAAAGATGAAACTTTTTCTATACTATCAAGATCAGACTCTTGAACCATCTCTTCTTTTAATTTCTTGTTTAACCAAGTAGCCATTATTAAAGTTTCTACAAAAGCCAATCCATCCGCTGCAGTTTGACAGAATATTACTCCATCTAATCCTAAAAACTTTGGCAATATATACATTAAAGGTATATAAAATATTCCCTGCCTTGAAATGGACAATATAAATGCTCCCATAGCTTTTCCTAAAGCTTGATGTAATACAGCATAAGTATTAACATATCCAAAAAATGGAAACAACAGGCTAGCTGCCCTAAATGCCTTTATTCCTATATTTATAACTTCTTTATCTCTTGTAAATATAACCATACAGCCCTTTGCAGAAGTTATAAACAAAATTGATATTACAAAAGCACTTATTATACTCCATTTAATAGATAATTTTACAGCTTCTTTTAATCTCTCAAAATTTTTAGCTCCATAATTATATCCAGCAACTGGTTGGAATCCCTGACCAATACCAAATACTATATAAAAACCTATAGACATAACTCTAAATACTATACCCATAGCAGCTACTGCTGCATCTCCATAAGGTTTTGCTCCTATATTCATAAAACCTAAAGCAAAACTTCCCAATACTTGAGTTACGAAAATAGGAATACCTATCTTAAGTATTTCAAAAAACATATTAAAAGTTGGTTTCAAAAATTTTATTCCTAATTTTATATAACTTTTGTTAGAATAATAATATCTTAAAAGAAAAACAAAGGACACTATCTGTGATATAACTGTAGCAACTGCTGCACCTTTTATACCCATTCCTAGTTTAAAGATAAATATAGGATCTAATATTATATTTATAATTCCTCCAATGCAAGTAGAAACCATACTATATTTTGCATTTCCCTCTGCTCTAATGGTATTACTCATTATAGCTGTTCCAATAGTGAAAATGGATCCTAATACTATAGTATATCCATATTCTTTAGCATAAGGCATTGTTGTTTTTGTTGCCCCATACATTAATAAAAATTTATCTAAAAATATTATAGAGATGGCAGTAAAAAGCAGGCTAAATATGCATCCAATTACTATAATAGATGTTAGAGTTTTATCAGCTTCCTCTTTTTTCTTTTCTCCCAACAATCTTGATAAATAAGAAGCACCTCCTGCACCAAACATAACCCCTATAGCTCCAATAAACATAAATACTGGATATACTATAGATACTGCAGCAATGGCACTAGTATTATCTAACATACCAACAAAGATAGTATCAACTATATTATAGACAGCATTAATTAACATAGCTATTATTGCAGGTATTGATAATTTTAATAGCACCTTGGATATGCTTTCTTTCTCCATCATTTCTGTTGTAGATATTGTATTTTTCATGTTATTTCTTGCCTAATAAAAACCTAGAAAAGCTTAGACATGCCTCCTCTCATAGTTCAAATTTAAATTTTAAAATCTTGTCATATTGCTAGGCTTTGATTCTAATGTTATAAGTTCTAAAATTTAGAACCAATTGCTAATATAACATTTTCTTTGATTTTTGACAAATATAATATTATTATAAAAATGAAAATAATTTATATCTTAAAATATAATACTAAATATAAACAAGGGCATCTCATTTTCAGATGCCTTTTTAATAATTATTTCATTTTCTCTTTATCATTTAGCATTTTAAGTGTTTTTTCTAACCTTGTCTTAATGGTTTCTTCTTTCTTTGCAGATGTAATAAATTTAATATATTTATTCTTTTGGCTATCTGTAAGAGTATCAAAGAATTCACATGCTGCAATCTCTTTATTTAATGATTCCTTTAATATTTGTGGAATCTCCTCTAATCTACTTTTAGTATCTTTTTCAATTGTAACATCTATTTCATCTCCTGGATCTTTACCTATTTTATCTCTTATAGCTTTGGTTATTCCTATTATATGACAACTTGTACCCATATTGGCAAGAATACCTCTATATTTATAGCCATCAAATGTAGTGAATACTTTAATAATACCATTACTTCCAAATGACTCTTTAACATCATATGGAAATTTAACATATGCACCATTCACTTTATCTGTACCAATTATTACTGTTTTAAATTTATAAACTTTACCCACTCTATCCCTCCTTTTTCTTCCCCCCAAAAATCTTGATAGATAAAAAACAACCTCCGTCTCCAAGATAATATAACATTTTCTTTTGCTTTTTACAAATATACCAATAACCTACATTTTATATACTAGTTAATCATGAAGATAGTATACATATACACAATATACTTAACTATAAAAATAATCTTTTATTATAATATTATTTTAAATGGGTATAATTAAGCTTAGTTGTATGTTATAATTAATAAGCTCAAATAAAACAAATAAGGGAAGAGAATAAATGATGAGATATGCTAAAGTAGAAAAACTAATAAAAAAAATGGATAGAGAAATAGAATCACTTAAAATCGCATCAAAATACCTATCAAACATAGAAGAAATTAATGAGGTTAGAAATACTTTAAATAGGAAAAGACAAGAATTAGCTGATGAGATTTATAGTGAAGATACAAAATCATATTATGATTGTCGTGCAATTATACGGGAACTTTTGGATAAAGAATTAAACGAAGAAGATCAAAAACAATTACTTGAGAACATTAAAGAAAAGTTTGGTAGACAATCACCAAATCCCACAAAACAAAGCGTTGGATTAAATGCATGGCTTAAAGAACTTGATATTGAATTTAATTGGATACAAGCTGAAGAAACCAGCTGGGCTACTCTTATAATAACTGGCTTTGGATCACATGAAAAATAAAAATTAATTATTAGGTGAGAACATATTGTTCTCATCATTTTTATCTTTACTGCAAGTATCTTTTCACCTGTGAGTAATTATTAATCCTATAAGTTTTTGTAAATATTATATATAAAAACATCAAGATATATTTGCCTTAACACTTATCCCTATTTTGATTCATTTCTATATTTATTATCCGTGCCAGATATGGCAACTATAACTTCCACAAACTAATGCTCTTGTATTATCACCACTATTATAGTCTACATATAATATTAAAATCAACAACTCTTATTATGCAATAAATAAAAATCTCTATACCCTAAACTATAGATTGACAAATATAATTAAGTTGTATACAATTTAATTATATTCAATTTAAATGGAGGTAATAGTTATGAATATCTATGATTTTGTTGTAAGAGATTCAAATTTAAAAGAAGTATCTATGAAAGATTATAAAAAAAAAGTATTATTAATTGTAAATACAGCAACAGGATGTGGCTTTACACCTCAATATGAAGGTCTTGAAAAACTATATGAAAAATATAAAGATCAAGGATTTGAAATACTTGACTTCCCCTGCAATCAATTTATGAATCAAGCTCCAGGAAGCGAAGAAGAAATAGTGAATTTTTGCCAACTTAAGTATGGAGTTAACTTTAAAACCTTTGCTAAAATAGATGTTAATGGTGACAATGCAGATCCGCTTTTTGTACATTTAAGAAAACAAATGAAAGGTCGTTTTAATGATAAAATTAAATGGAATTTCACAAAATTCCTAGTTGATCGCAATGGAAATGTTGTAAATAGATTTGCCCCAACTACAAAGCCAGCAGAAATAGAAAAATATATTATAGAATTACTAAAGGAGGAATAAAACATATTATATGGATTATGAAGAATTAAAAATTGAAAATCAACTATGTTTTCCATTGTATGCTTGTGCAAAAGAAGTTGTAAAAAAATATAAGCCATATCTAGATGAAATAAATCTTACTTATACTCAATATATTACTATGATGGTACTGTGGGAGCATAAATCAATGAATGTAAAAACTATTGGTGAATGCCTTTATCTAAATTCTGGAACATTAACACCTTTATTAAAAAAGTTAGAAGCTCAACAATTAATAAAACGGAAAAGATCACCAGAAGATGAAAGAAATCTTATTGTGGAAATAACATCAAAAGGTGAGCAATTGCAAGAAAAAGCTAAACTTATTCCTGAAAAAGTAAGTAAGTGTATTAACCTGTCTTATGATGATACCATTGAACTTTATAAATTGTTATATAAAGTTCTCCAAACTATGAATTAATATAACTAATCATAAGTAATTTAAAATTTTTTCTTTTCATAAAACACCTCTTTACACAAATCTATCTACTTACCCTTTGGTCTTAACTTTGTGTAAAGAGGATTGATGTAACTCCAATATAAAGGGGCTGTGGCATTAAAGAATTTAAGCACAATATATTGTTTTACAGTTTAAAATTAACACAATATATTGTAGGATTTATTCTTAGTGCCACAGCCCTAATTAATATATCAATATATTCAAACTAAGTTTAACAATCTAACTATTGATAATAAAAAACAATACTTAAATTATTTCATTGAATTTATAATAGTATCTGCAAGACTGTTCATTGAATCAGCCTGTTCAGCTTTCATGCTAGAGTTAATTAGCATATCATCATTTAAAATAGTCATATCTTTCATATTACTTAAAGCTTCCCTCATTAATTTGCCAGACTGAGGAGCCCAAGATCCATTTTCTATAAGCGCAACATTACGTTTTTGAATATTTAATGCTTTCATATCCAGTATATAATTAAGCATTGGTGGATAAATATTCAAGTTATATGTTACACATGCAAGAACTACATGGCTATATTTAAATGTTTCAGAAATTAAATAGGAAACATGAATTTTTGAAACATCATACATAACCACATTAGTCATTCCCTTTTTCCCTAAGCTTGTTGCTAAATAATTAGCAGCATCTTCTGTGTTTCCATACATTGATCCATAAACAACCATTACACCTTTTTCTTCCGGTTCATAACCACTCCATTTGTTATACTTATCTAAAAAATATTCTAAGTTACTGCGCCATACTGGTCCATGTAATGGACATATAATCTTAATATCCAAACTCTTAGCCTTTTTTAAAAGATATTGAACATGAGCACCATACTTACCCACAATATTTGTATAATATCTTCTGGCCTCATCAATCCAATCTCTGTCAAAATTCACCTCATCGTTAAACATTTTGCCATCTAAGGCACCAAAGGAACCAAAAGCGTCAGCAGAAAATAACACACCATTTGTGGTATCATATGTGACCATAACTTCAGGCCAATGTACCATTGGAGCAAACATAAATGCAACATTGTGCTTTCCAAATGACATAGTATCTCCCTCATTAACTTTTATTATTTTATCTTGTACATCAAAACCGAATTGATGCATAAACATGGCAGCCTTTTCTGTACATACAATTTTTACATCAGGGTATCTAAGAATTATTTCTTCAATGCAAGATGCATGATCTGGTTCCATATGATTGATTATCATATAATCTAAATTTCTATCACCTAAAACAGCTTTAATATTATCTAAAAACTGACGACAAATTGACCAATCTACTGTATCAAATAATACAGTCTTCTCATCTAAAAGTAGATAAGAATTATATGAAACCCCTCTTTCAATGGGGTGAATATTTTCAAATAGAGCAAGTCTTCTATCATTTCCACCGATCCAATAAAGATCCTCAGTTATATTTCTAACACAATACATAAATTTACTCCTCCTTTGCACTAAAAACAAATTATTATATATATTTATTTAGGAATTAAGCTTCTATAAACATATCTTTTTCTTCACCACAAATAGGACAAGTCCAACCCTTGGGTATATTTTCAAAAAATGTGCCAGGAACTATTTCTCCGTCTGGATCACCTAAGCTAGGATCATATTCATAACCGCATCCATTACAAACATAGTGTTTCCAGTTTGGAGTAATTTTTTCTGGTACTGCTCTTTTCATCTTCTTCATTGGTGGTGCTTCTTTTTTAGGGTGTCCATTATCTAAAGCTTCAATTAATAGAGGAATTATCTCCATCATATCTCCAACAATACCATAGTCTGCATTCTTAAAGATTTTTGCATTAGGATCAATATTTATAGCTACAATTGTAGATGCTTCTTTTATACCTTTTAAATGTTGAATTGCACCTGAAATACCACAAGCAACATATAGATTTCCAGTGAATTTTTGTCCTGACATGCCAACATAACGATTTAATGGTAAATATTTAAGTGTTTCAGCTACTGGACGTGAAGAACCTATAGCTGCACCAGCTTGAACTGCTAAGTCTTCTATAAGCTTCATATTTTCTTTTTCTCCTATTCCCAAACCGACACTTACTACTCTTTCCGCTTTAGCTATAGGAGTATCTAAAGGAATTCCTACTGTAAAATCATAACCATCTGACTTAAGGGCCTCTACAAGAGCATTAACCCTTTCTTTAAGTGTTCCTTTTTTAAGAATCATTTTTTTACGATATCCTGTAGTTTGTTTATTTTGAGGAGTTTGAGATATATTTTTACTCTTAGGCATCTTTCCTATAATATTAGCAGCAATAACAATACGTTGAATTTCATTAGTTCCTTCATATATTGTACAAATCTTAGCATCCCTATAAGCACGTTCCACTTCCATACCTTTCATATAGCCACTGCCTCCAAATACTTGGAGAGCCTCATTAACAATTTCAAGGCAAACATCAGAAGTATACTGTTTTGCCATAGCAGCTTCCATACCATATTTTTCATGATTTCCTTTCATTTCTGCTGCACTATAAACAAGAAATCTAGCTGCTCTAAGTTTTGTAGCCATATCTGCTAATTTAAAAGCAATAATCTGCTGTTGACAAATAGGTTTGCCAAATTGGATTCTTTCTTTTGAATACTCTAGTGCATGTTCATATGCTCCCTGAGCAATGCCTAAAGCTTGTGCTGCAATGCCAATACGGCCTCCATCCAAAGTGGACATAGCAATCTTAAATCCTTGACCTTCTTTTCCTAATAAATTTTCCTTAGGAACTTTTACATTATTGAAAATAAGCTCTCCTGTTGCAGAAGAACGAATGCCTAATTTATCATAATGTTTTCCAAAACTGAAACCATCCCATCCTTTCTCCACAATAAATGCACTTATACCATGAGTACCTATATTAGGTGTAGTCACGGCAAAAATAATGTAAGTATCCGCCTCACCTGCATTTGTAATAAATATCTTTTCTCCATTTAAAATATAATGATCTCCTTCTAAAACAGCAGTAGTTTCTGTGCCACCTGCATCACTACCAGCATTTTCTTCTGTAAGACCAAATGCTCCAATTTTTTCTCCTTTAGCTAATGGAACTAAATATTTTTTCTTTTGCTCCTCTGATCCATAGGCAGCAATTGGATATGAGCCTAAAGATGTATGAGCAGAAAGAATTACCCCTGTACCACCATCCACTCTTGCTAATTCCTCAACAGCAATAGCATAACTTATTACGTCTAAACCGGCTCCACCGTATTCTTTGGAATATGGTATGCCCATAATTTCCATATCAGCTAACTTATGAATTATATCCAGAGGAAATTTATTTTCCTGATCTAACATAAAGGTAATAGGTTTAATTTCTTCTTCAGCAAATTCTCTAATTTTCATTCTTAAATTTTCATGTTGTTCTGTAGTCTTAAAAAACATAACTATGCCTCCCTTTAATTAACATGATTCATACATATTATTCTGTAATAAGTTACTATAAATAAATCTGCTTACCCTTGAGTGTATTATATAATCTTATTTTAATTTTAAAAATTATATAATAATCATATTTTATTGAACCAGTTTTCAATTATTGCTTTATTATATAAATAACATATACATAAATATATGTATGCTTAAAAAAATACATATATTTATATATGTGCTTAAAAAAATTATAAATTTTTATATATTTTTTTAAAATATATATAAACTTTAATTAATTTTTTATTGTATTTATATATAATATCTAAGTCTTTTAGTACATAAATCTTTAAAAACTATTCACTGATAAAGCTAAAATACTATTTCATGTATAAAACACTTGCTCTTAAGATCATAGACTGAAATGATATATTTCTTTTGTAAAAAATGCTATAAGTCCTTCATCATTATTTACATACTTAATTGAAAGATTAAAACACTCCTTAAAAAGTTCAATAATATATTAATCAAAAATTATTTTAAAATTAAACATTCACAGTTATCTAATTTATTTACACCATATACTCCCAACTATATGTAATTCAAATTCATTTTACTAATAGAATTTATAATACAAATTCTAATGAATATAACACTGATTTGTAGTAAATAATAATATTTATTCTAATAGCTCTTATTTATTTTTCTAAATTTATCATTCTGATCTAAAACTTTATCAAAATTAATTAATTATGACCTACATAAAAATAATAAGTATTTATATATGAAAATTTTAGCGAAAAATCATACAATTAATCAACAAAAACATATTTTTTTTACTAAATTTAGCACTATTTTTATATAAATTTTAATTTATATTCATTTTTTTAATTTAATTAGTTTGCAATATTCAAAAAATTTATTATTATTTTGTAAATTCATGTTATAATTATATTAATTAAAATATAAAGGAGGTACATCTATGGATAAAAAATTATCTAAAGATGCATATGGTGGCGTAGCTGGGAAAGACTACGTTCCTTATATTTCTACCGGCTCTAAGTCGGGTGGAAATACTGTTGTACTAATAATAGGTATTATTTTAGCTGCTTTATTTGCAGCATCCACTGCATACTCAGGTATGAAATCAGGACTTACAGTGGCAGCTGGTATTCCTGGTTCTATAATAGGTTCAGCATTTATAGCTGCACTTGCTAAACAAAAAGGTATCCTTGGAAAAAACTTAGTTCAAGGTATGGCCAGTGGTGGAGAATCCGTTGCCAGTGGTGTGATATTCGTTTTACCAGCAATTCTTTTAATAGGTTCTAAAGTTACTTTCTTAGAAGGTCTTATTGTTGGTATAGGTGGAGTTCTATTCGGCATAGGAATAGCTTCTCTTGTTTATAATTACTTAATAGTTGAAGAACATGGTAAATTAATGTATCCTGAATCAATGGCTATATCTGAAACCCTTGTTGCTTCAGAAGGTGCAGGAGAATCAATGAAGTATATGGGTATTGGATTTGGCATAAGTGGTATTATAACTTTTATAACTAGTTCATTTTTAAATGTAGCTAACAACGTTATAAGCTATGTAAATGAATCTTTCTACAAATGGAAATTTGAAGTTGAAGTTAACCCTTTACTGTTGGGTATAGGATTCATAGTTGGTTTAGATGTGTCTTTAACCATGTTTGCTGGTTCTATACTATCTAACTTCGGTATTATGCCTTTAATAGGTTACTTCAGTTCTTTTGCTAAAGATGGCGCATCTGTATGGAATAACCCAGATGTTGCTATAAATGCTATGCAAGTTAAAGATATAGCTGGTAGTTATGTAAAATATATCGGAGCTGGTATGATGCTTTCTGGTGGTATAATAGGTGCTGTAAAACTTATACCTACCATTATATCTTCTATAAAAGAAACTCTAGGTGCTAAATCTTCAGGTAGTTCTAATGGTTCATCTGCTGGAAATATAATATTGATTGCTGGTACAATAATAGGTTTCTTAGGAGGATTTTTAGTATCTAATGGCAATATAGCAATGGCAATAATTGGTTCTATTTTATCATTGTTCTTATCATTGCTATTTGTTATAGTTTCCGGACGTTTGACAGGTACTATAGGAACTTCAAACCTTCCTGTATCTGGTATGACTATAGCATCTTTAGTTATTGTAACACTATTGTTTGTTGTAATGGGATGGAAAAATCCTGAAAATAACAAATCTTTACTTTTATTTGGTACATTTATAGTTATTGCTATTTCAATAGCTGGTGGTTACTGTCAATCACAAAAAGTTACTTTTATAATAGGTGGTAGCAAAAGCGAAATGCAAAAATATTTTGCTATAGCTAGTATAGTTGGTGTTACAGTAGTTATTGGTACTATACTATTACTTTCAAGCCAACTTTCAATGACTGGTGATAATGTTCCATTTGCATTACCTCAAGCTAACTTAATGGCAACATTGACAGGTGGTATAATGTCAGGTAAATTGCCTTGGGTTATGATAATCCTTGGTGTTGTTATGGGGGTTGTTTTATTCTTATTAAATCTTCCTATAATGACAGTTGCTATAGGATTCTACCTACCAATATCTACAACTTCTATAATATTAGTAGGTGCACTAGTTCGTTTATTCATAGAAAAAACTTCTAAATCTAAAGAAGAGACTGAAGCTAAAGTTTCTAATGGTATAAGTTTATCTTCTGGACTTGTAGCTGGTGGTTCTATAATAGGACTTGTAGGTATAATACTTCAAGTATCCGGTGTTCTAAAAGGAAGTGGTCCAAGTGGATTTGCTTCATCTAATGGAATGGCATTTATAATATTAATAGCTCTAGTAGTAGCTACAGCCATACCTATAATAAACGGTAAGATAAAAAATGCAAAATAGTAAGGAAGATGTTTTAAATATAATATTTAAAATCTCTGATAACTTAGAATATAGTGTGTCTAAAGATAACATTGTGACTATACTTGAAAAACAAGATCATAAGATCCAAAATTTCTTTAGAAAACTTAAATTTAAGATTCCAGAATATAAAAAGATTTCTCTTGATGAATATGGTAGCTATGTATTTTTACAAATAGATGGGAAAAATACTGTAAGAGATATAGGAGAAAATTTAGAAACAAAGTACGGTGATGAATCTCACCCTCTTTATGAAAGATTGTTGTTGTTTTTAAATCATATAGAGGTTAATTGTCACTATATAAAAAAATAAACTAATAAATAAAAGATGGAACTACTTTACTGTAGTATCCATCTTTTATTTATTAGACTAAGCAATATCTACATCATCTACGTTATTTAGATATTTTTTTAAAGTATATACTGCTA
Organism: Clostridium sp. Marseille-Q2269; assembly: GCF_943736985.1. Classification (GTDB taxonomy): domain Bacteria; phylum Bacillota; class Clostridia; order Clostridiales; family Clostridiaceae; genus Clostridium_F. The sequence goes on along the minus strand of NZ_CALSFS010000023.1, from coordinate 238 downwards.
ATAGAAAAATGATTAGAGAATATAGATAGATTTGTGTACTTTATAATTTTTATCACTAAATATTACTGGAAATTATTTTTTTAGTAATATTTTTTTCATCATGTGGCATACTAATAATGGTTAATTTAACCTAATTGTAGTATTTGCTTAAATTTCTTTATTATACTCATTATCTTTAAATTTTTTTCATTTATTTTTAAAATAAATCTTCATCTATTTTGTCATTGAAAGCAATATT
>NZ_CALSFS010000022.1 GCF_943736985.1 Clostridium sp. Marseille-Q2269 | reverse complement strand
ATATATCTCCATTTCTTGAAGCAAAGTTCCAATATAAATCTATATTATTTTGTAGTATATAACTATATATCATTCTTATTACTCCTCCGTGAGTAATTACTAAATAGTCTCCATCTTTATGTTTTTTTATATCAATCATAAATTCTTTTACTCTATTGTAAAAAGCTACTGCACTTTCCCCATTAGGAATCACAAAGTTTTCCCAATCTTTTTCCCAACTTTTTTGCTGCTCTGGATATAGTGAGCATATCTCTTCATAAGATTTTCCTTCAAAAATCCCGAAATCCAGTTCGTTTATTCTAGATTCTCTACAAATAATATTTTTTTCCTTTTTATAAAAGTTATTTCTATGTAAAATTATCTCTGCAGTTTCATTAGTTCTTTTTCTATCACTTATATAAACCCTATTAAAATTTATATTCTTTAAGAGTTCTCCCACTTTATAGCTTTGATCTTTTCCTTTTTCATTTAATCCCACATCTAATTTACCATAAAAATTTTTTCTTTTGTTTTGCTCCGTTTCCCCATGTCTTACTAAATATATATTCATATTCCTCTCCTAATCTAAATTGCAATCTAAATTTTCCTGTAAATATTTTAATCTAGTTAAATGCAAATATTTTTAAGCTTACATTATTACACAATTAATAGCTATCTCAAAATAGATTTAACTTTAATACAGCAAATATAAAAAATATATGTAATAAACATATGAATAAGCTTTAGTAGTTCTTAATTTGGAGTAGTTAAAAATTTTTGTAATTTCTCACAGGACGTGAGGAGCCGGTGGTGAAGCCAAGGATGGCGCCTCCACTGGGTAGTAAATTTTTAATGGAGCCATATTTAGAACTTCTTAGCAAAATGAATAGTTTATGAATATATTTTTTATATTTGCGCCTTTACAATTAAATCTATTTTAATTGTAACATTTTTCTAAGTATATCATAACCTATTAATATATAAATGAATAATTGCTTTTATATAAATAAGGGGGAGTAGCTTGTCAAAGCTTTTAGCTTTGTTCATCAAATCGACATGCTGGTTTTTATAACCCGGTTTGATGCAAGATCCTAATGTGATTTCTTGAAGCAAGACCTTTGTTTTAGCAAATTTTATTATTTGTTAAAACAAGGGTCTTATTTTTATATACGAAAAGTTAAAGAGTCTTCACTTAATTAAAAGCAAAAACTCTTATATATAAGCTTCCATATGAATAAGAATTTTATATAAGACTAAGTAATTAAAATTAAAGCTTATATGTGTTACTTAAACTATTATATTCTCAAAATATTATATTAAGGAAATCAAAAGTAATGTTAAATACATAAGATTTTACATTAATGAATTCTTGATGAAAAATTCTATATAATAGAAAAATCTTTACCAAGTGAAAATGCTACACTATAAGATTATAAACTTGAGTTGTTATAAAACATACAACTATAGCAATTATGGTAGGCATAACTACTGAAAATATAGTCCATTTTGTACTTCCTGTTTCTTTTTTTATTGTCCATATAGTAGTTCCACAAGGGAAATGAAGCAGTGAGAACAACATAGTATTTAGTAGTGTCAAATAGGTCCATCCATTGGAAACTAATATATTTCTTAGTTGTTCTAAACTTTCAAAGTCTATCATAGATCCTTTAGATAAATAAGACATTATAAGTATTGGAAGCACTATTTCATTTGCTGGAAGTCCTAATATAAAGGCTAGAAGTATAAATCCGTCTAAGCCAATGGCTCTGCTAAATGGATCTAATGCATTAGCTACTTGAACTAATATTGTACTATCTCCTATAGTTATATTTCCTAATATATATATTATAGCTCCTGCTGGGGCTGCTACTACTACTGCTCTCATTAATACAAAAATAGTTCTATCTATAATGGATGTGTATATCACCCTTCCTATTTGAGGTTTTCTATATGGTGGTAATTCTAAAGTAAAAGATGATGGAACCCCTTTTAATAAAGTTTTTGATAGTATATAAGATACTAATAAAGTTATTCCTATTCCTATAAGTACAAGAAGAACTATCATAAGAGTTGCTATAATACTGCTACCTCCAGAGCCTTCAAATTTTAACCCAACGAAGATCATTGAAAGGGCTATTAATGTTGGAAATCTACCATTACAAGGTACAAAATTATTTGTTAAAATAGCTATTAATCTTTCTCTTGGAGATTCTATTATTCTACAAGCAATAACTCCAGCTGCATTGCAACCAAACCCCATACACATAGTTAAAGCTTGTTTGCCGTGAGCACAAGCCTTTTTAAATGCATGATCTAAATTAAAAGCTATTCGTGGGAGATAACCTGCATCCTCTAATAATGTGAATATAGGGAAAAATATAGCCATAGGTGGTAACATTACAGATATGACCCAGGCTAAAGTCCTATATATTCCTAAAACCAATATCCCATGAAGCCACGTAGGTGCATTTACATAGCTAAAAAGTGCTGTAAGTTTGTATTCTATATTAAAAAACATTTTTGATAAAAGTTTAGAAGGCACATTAGCTCCCTCTATAGTTATCCACAAGACCCCTGCTAATAACAACAACATAATAGGTATTCCTGTAATTTTAGAAGTTATTATATGGTCTATTTTTTGTTGTGATAAAAGTTTTTCTCTATTTTTTTTAACAGAATTACCTGCAATTTCTTCTGCTTTATCATATATACTTTTTACTATTTGCTCTCTTATTTTTTCATTATAGTGCTCTCTAAAATTTTCTATATCTTTAAATACTCTATTTAAATTTTCATGTTTTATTTTATTTTTAAAAACCCTTTGCATATTTTCATGTTCTATGCTATTTTCCATATTATTTTTAAGAATTTTATATTTCATTTTATTTTTTCTAACATTTTTTATTTTGATCTTACTTTGCTTTATGTGATAATGCCTTATTTTTAGTTTATTTTTTATCTCTTCATCCCTATCTAAATTCTTCAACTTAATCCCCCTTTGTCAAAGCGCTTTTCATATCATAATCTAAATATTTACTTATAGAATTTAAGATAGATTCATCACCATCTAATAATCTTAGAGCTAACCACTCTAAAGATATTTCCCTAGGAAATATCTGTTGTAATAATTCACTTACTTTTTTTATTTCTCTTTGTATTTCACTGTTATATTCTACTTTAACTGGATTAGTCTTTATTTTTCCTAAGGCTAAGTTATAAATCTTATCTTTTAATTCATATATTCCCTTATTGCTTCTTGCTATTGTTGGTATGACTGGCACACCTAATTGATTTTCTAATTTTTCTACATTAATTTTAATCTCTTTCTTTTTAGCCTCATCCATTAGATTTAGACAAACCACTACTTTAGGGGTAATTTCTAATATTTGAAGAAGTAAATTTAAATTTCTCTCTATGGAAGTAGCATCAATAACAGTAACCACTACATCTGGCTTTCCAAAACATATAAAATCTCTGGCTACCTGTTCTTCTACAGAACTTGCAAGTAATGAGTACGTTCCAGGTAAATCCACTACTATAAAATCTTTTTCTTTATGATTATATTTTCCCTTTGCATTGGTAACTGTCTTCCCTGGCCAATTTCCTGTATGCTGATGCAACCCTGTTAATGCGTTAAAAGCCGTGCTTTTTCCTGTATTAGGATTGCCGGCTAATGCTACTACTATGTCATTTTCACTATCTTTTTCTACATGGAAAAGATCTTTTAACGTATCTTTTTTTCCTGAAGTATAAGTTAGGCCCATAGTCATCGTCCTTTCTATAGATTTTTATATAACTAACTCATAGTAACTATTATTTTTTCTCCCTCTTCCTTTCTAAGTGCTATACATGTATCTCTTATTAAATACGCCGTTGGATCACCCCAAGGACTTCTTCTTAAAACATAAACTTCTGTGTCTTCAACTACCCCTAAATCTAAAATCCTTTGCTTTAATAATTCTTTTACTTTCAGTTCTTTTACTCTACAACTCTTTCCCACTGGTACTTCCGATAACTTACAAATTTGGTCCATATAATACACCTCCAAAATATAACTCCATGTATTTATGCTATGAAATTTGTAATATTATTGTTACTGAAAATTAATATATTGATTTAAATTACTATTCCACTTAAATTAAACTTGGAGAATCATATTTTACACATTAAACTAAAGCTAAATCAACTGAAAGTAATAATAGATTAATTTAATAATGTTTTTATATTACATTGGCACACCAATTATAATAATTTATATTTTTATGAATATTTTTCATACTTTAACAAATTATTTAAATGCGTTAAAATATGAATAGTAACTATTATTTTATAGGTGGGATTAAAATGTTTAACTTAAAATCAAAAAAATATTCTCGTGACAGAAATATTAATATCTTAAATGAAAAGACTATAGAAAAGCCCTGTAATGTAAATATCCGTGAGGACAAATTACAAGTTTTAACTAATAATCAAAGGAAAATAGTAGGGAAACTAGATAAAAAAATAATGGAAACAGATTCTGTTACAGAATTATTAATCAAGATGATTAAGGATATATCTAGTTACGTAGAAGTGGAAATGAATTCTATTTCTGAGGTTACAGGAGAAATAAGTAATTATTCGGCTATAGCTGAAGAAGTATTCTCTAGCACAGAAAATTCTAGACAGCTATGTAAAAGCAGTATGAAAATTGCTAAAGAAGGTAATAGTGCTGTTTCAAATTCCATAGATGCTATGGAAGAAATAGAGGGATCCATATTATATTCCAGATCAGTAGTACAAGATCTAAGTGCTAAAGCCTTAGATATAAATAATATGTTGGATATAATAAAAGACATTGCAAACAACACTAACTTGTTATCTTTAAATGCCTCTATTGAAGCTGCAAGAGCTGGAGAAGCAGGCAGAGGTTTTGCTGTAGTTGCAAAGGAGGTAAAAAAATTAGCAGAAAGAAGTATGGATTCCGTTAGCACCATAGAACAGAACATAGAAGAAATAAATGTTAGTATAGAAAATGCTATAAACTCTATAAATGAAACCATGGATAAAATAAAACAAGGCACAGAAATATCTAATAAGACCATGGAAGCTTTTAATAGTATAATATCTTCTATAGAAACTACTACCTCTGTATCTCAAGGAATTAATGATGCTATTACAAACCAAATAGGTCATCTAGAAAATGTAATATCCTCTACAGAAGAAATGAATACTACCTCTGAAAAGCTAATGTTTATAGTAGAGCTTGCTTCTTTAAATACTCACTACAGTAAAACTTCCTTAAAGGATTTACATGAAGTAGCTCAAAATTTAAAATTCATTAGTAATAGTCTTTTAAAGGAAATAGAAGTTGATTCTAAAGAAAATAAAACCATATTAAATGTCTGTATGAATGGTAAGCCTCAATATCTAGACCCTGCCATAAGTTATGAATTTAATAGTAGTTTTTTATTAAATAATATACATATAGGCCTTTTATCAATAAATGCTCATGGAGAAATATCCCCAGGAATAGCCAAAAGTTGGTATCTAGAAGATGATAATCTTACTTGGGTTTTTAATCTTAAACGAGGGATAAAATTTCATGACGGAAGAGAAATAACCTCAGAAGATGTTAAATTTTCATTGGAAAGACTGTTAGACCCTAAGCTTCAATCTCCAAATGCATGGTTACTAGACATTATAGAAGGATCTGAAGCTTTTAAATCTGGAATTAAAAATGAAGTCTCTGGAATTAAAATACTGGACAAGTATAGAGTATCCTTAACATTATCCTATGCTTATAGTGGATTTCTATTAAATCTTGGATTAGATCTTTGCGGTATAATAAGCAAGTATTCTATGAAACAGGGAAATATAGTGGGCTGTGGTCCTTATAAAATCTCTGAATTTAATGACAATGACTGTAAATTAGAAGCCTTTATGGAATATTTTAATGGAGCTCCTTATATTGATATTATAAATATTATATTTGATTCAAAAGCTCCTATTGAGAATTTCTTAAATAAAGATTTAGATGTAATAACCTTAGATAATAAAGAAGAATATGAATCTTTATACTCTAATAAAGATATAAATATTATAAATCAAGACTTGCTTGGTACTTATTATGCTAGTTTTAATTTAAAATCTAATTCCATATTTTCTAGGGATAAAAATGTAAGATATGCTCTTAATTTAGCCATAGATAAAAATAGAATAATAAATGATATATTGGGCGGTCTAGCCACTGAAGCAAAAGGACCTTTTCCTCCAAGTATAATATCTAACAATAAATTAAAAGGTTTCTCATATAATAAATCCAAAGCTATGGAAATTCTGTCTAAAAGTGATTTTAATAGATCTACAGACAAATTAAATATATTAGTTAGAAATGATGACAATTTTATATTTTCTAAAATAACTAATTACGTAATAGAAGATTTAAAAAGTATAGGTATAGACTGTGTTTTAAAAGAAGTACCTTCATCCAAATATTTGGACTTAGATAATATTTTAAAATGTGATATGGCCATAAGCAGATGGTTCGCGGATTCTGGAGATGCAGATAATTTCTTAGAACCACTATTTAATATAGAGAATGTATCTAACATAGCTCGATATGATAATAAAAATGTTACAGAAAAATTAGGAATGGCTAAAGATATGATTAATCCAGAAAAAAGAGAAAAATTATATGAAGAAATACAAGAAATTATAATAAATGATGTTCCATGGATATTCCTATTTCATCCTAAACTAGCTATAGCTACTCAACCAAATATATTAGGATTACAAGCTAATGCTCTAGGTTTATTTAAATATGAAGACATAATAAAAAACTAACTTTTTAATTACTAAAAGAACAACCTATTAATTTAAAAGTAAATTGCAAAATTACTTTTAAGATTAAGTAAATATTTTCTTGTTTTACATACTTTTTTTAAAAAATTTTAAATATTTTTACATAAAAACCCCGTCGAAAAACGACAGGGTTTTTATTTTATAATATATTAAATTTATGCTTTTACTGTTTCTACTTTCTTTCCAAAACATACTGATCCTATTATAAAGGCTATAACTGATGGAATTAACCATGAGAACCCTGCACCAGAAAGTGGTATTATTCCTAATAATCCTTTTATAAACCCCACGTTTCCAGCTGTCACTATATTTATTGTATCAATTATACTTATTACCAATGTAGTATAAACCGTAATTCTTACAACACTATTGTTTTTAACAACACTACCTAGTAAAGTTATGGCTATTAAAACGATTACTATAGGATACAAAATTTGTAATACTGGAACTGAGAATTTAACTATTTTGTCAACTCCTCCTGTTCCAAGCAATGCACTTACTACACTTATGACAATAGCAAAAACATTATAAGAAACTTTTCCTTTAGTTAATCCACTAAAATATTCTGCTCCTGTAGATATAAGTCCAATGGCAGTTGTAAGACATGCCAGTCCAACAGCTACACCTAATATAACTGTACCTGCATTTCCTAAAAGTCTTTTAACAATTTCTACAACTAAAGCTGATCTTCCAATTTCACCTGGAATTACTTGTGAAGTATGACTGCCTAAAACCATAAGGCCTCCATAAACAAATGCTAATCCTACTGCAGCTACAATACCTGACTTAATAGTAAGACTTATGACATCTTTCTTTTCTGTATACCCCTTTGCTCTTACTGCAGTTATTATTATTGATGCAAATATTACTGATGCCATAGCATCCATAGTTTGATATCCTTCAAGCAAAGATTTTGACAATGCCCCTTGAAAATTAGTATTAATAACTGGTCCTATTGGTGATACAAATCCTTTAATTATTATAATTGCTAACATAAGAAGTAAAACCGGAGTTAATACTTTACCTATACTATCAACTATTCCTGATGGCCTTAACACAAATGCTAAACAAACAATGAAATAAATTATTACTGCTATAACTGGACTTAGAGATGGAAATATTGGATGTATTGCTAACTCAAAAGTAGTAGCAGCTGTTCTAGGTATAGCCAACATTGGACCTATGGCCAATATTAATGCTGTTGTAGCTATAGCCGCAAATACCTTTCCAACTCTTCCTGATATATCGGAAAATGTGCCATTTATTTTAGCACAGGCTATTATACCTGTTAATGGCAAACCCACTCCCGTAATTAGAAACCCTATAATTGCTGATGGTGCCTGATCTCCTACTAATTTCCCCATAAAAGGTGGAAAAATTAAATTACCCGCCCCAAAAAACATTGCAAAAAGTGCAAAGCCAATAACTATGAAATCTTTTGGTGATGCTTTCTTCATTTTAGTCCCCCTTAACTCAAATTTAAATAATTTTATTTGTTATTATATCATAATATTGTAAATTTCAAAATTTGTTAAATTCTGAAATTTAAATTTTATGACTTATTTAACAACTCTATCACCGATTTATTCAATATATATTCCGTTTTCTCCTTTTTTATTCCTTTTCCAATAAATATTGTTATTTTTATATCTTGCACTTATTCAATTTATTATATATATGAAATTTTTAGAATTTTTAGATATCTGTATTTTTTTCATTAGAGAAGGTTAAATTTGTAACAATATCCACAGCAAATTAATGTGATTTTATCCTTATTTTATAAAATCCACCCACATTTTTGTAAACGTTATTTTTAATAATCATTTAAAGTTTATTTGTAGTGACATATTAAACTACCAAATTAATTTAGTTTATTTTCATAAGAAATAATGCTTATACTTCTCATATATTTATTTTTATTAAAAATAAAAAACACTTCTCTTTTTTGCGAAGTGTTTTACAAAAAATTATTATTTTCATTATATACGACAAAAATCCTGTTGTAAAGTGTTTTATTTATTTTTAATTTCAGTCCTTATTAAAATAATACACTACTTTACCTGATATTATGGTGTATATATTGCCCTAAGATGTGGTCTTATTGCACTTTAACATTCATTTAAATCCATGCCTTCAAATCTTATTCCTTCTTCCATAATACCTATATGGCAGTGGTCATCAATTATTCCAGGCATTACCTATGCACCTTTTACACCTATAACTTCTAAGTTATCATCTTTAATATTTATTTTCTCATCTATTTGTTGTATTTTACCATTGTTAATTAGTACACAAGCATTATGAAAATCCTTTCCAATCATAGTATGAATCTGCCCATTTTTTTATTAATAACACTAAATTCACCCTCTATTTCCAATGCAATTCATTACATAAATATACACGCCCTTGTATATTTATACGCTGTTTTTTTAACAAATCTAAATTTTTTTTAACAAACTTTACTCCTTTATATTGAGCTTTTGTTCAATAAATTTTTCCCAATTTTTATTAATTTTCTCAGTAATATCATTTTTTTCATCTAATGTAAGCTTACTCATATCTTTAGATCCATCTTTAGGTATCTTTTTTATATCTAGTTTTGAATTTATAGAATTAATCACAGTATTTGATATAAAATTAAAACAAGTTTTTTCATTATCTATGGAAAATTCAGATTTGAATCCCCTTATATTATTTTTAGAGTCCATTCTTATTTTAGTTAACCCATTTATTTTTTCATTGGAAACTTTATTATCTACTTTCTCTACTTGTCCAATTCGTTTCATAACAGAATCATAATTTGAATCAAAATTTGTTTTAATACTAGCTACTTTTTCTTTACTAAGATCAAACTTATTAAGTTCTTTATTTTTTTCTGCAATATTTAAAAACTGAAACTCTTTTTCCTTTATTAATAACTTTAAATTTTCATCCTTAGATATTTTTTGAAGGAAAGTCTTTAAAATTTTTATTATTCTTTCATTATCTAAATTTAATACTACTTCATCACATTTTACTGTTTTTTGTTCTCCATTATCTTTTACAGTTAACTTCACTTCATCTCCTTCTGTAAGATAATCATTCATGGTTTTATGAAAAAGTTCCCTATAGCCTTTTTCCACATTATTATAATACTGAGAATTTTTTAATTGAAACACATTTTCATATTTTTTCAAATCTACTGACTCTGAATTCTTTTTAGATGTTATATTATTTTGTTTATTATCTTCTTCTACTAATCTATTTATATCCTGAAGTTTTATATACATGGTATGTTCATATAGTTGTGGCGCTGATATAGCCACGTATTCTTTATTACTATAAATTTCAGCATTTAAAATACTTTTATTTTTATATATTAAACTAGCTTTACTGTATCTTTCACTAGTATTTTTATCAGTTTTAGTGTTTAATTTTAAAGTGCATTGTTCCATTGCATCTTCTATATTTTTATAATTCACATGTTCTTTGGACTGTAACTTAAACTTTATCTTAAAATCACTTTCAGACTCCACCGTATTTAATTCATTATATCTATGGGCTGCATACATTAGCCAATTAACCTTATCTCTTCTTATAAATAAATTTTTTATAGGATTTTTTATAAGAGATGCACCTATTACTATTAGTAATAAAATAACAACTAGCATAATTTTATTTTGTTTATGTTTTTTAATAAAATTAATGTTTTTAAAGAACTCCAAAGGTTCTTCTTTATGTTTATAATCGTATTCATTGTGGGAATTTTTACTATGTACATTGTAATATTCATTTAATATCTTCTCATTGTCTGTTACACTGCTGATTTGTCCATTATGTATTTTTTCCGATTCAGTTCCACAGGTATGGCAACAGGTGGAGTCTTTTTGTAGTTTATTGCCACATTTTCTGCAAAAATTCATATTCTCTTCCCCCTCGTTTATAAATTATATATTATGATATCATTTTATCATTATATAATCAATTTAATATAACAAATAATAATTGGTGTTTTATACCAAAACCTTACTGCCAGTTATATTGGTATTTTAAAATTTCCGTGAAGTTAAAAGGGTGTTACTCTACTTCCTTCTGGCAGGAAGCAAAATTAGAAATATTACGAAATTTTAAATAAGGTGATGTTACTGTCAGTTAATTTATCGTTAGTTTAATATAGAAAATATAATTCTATAATTTAACTTTATCTACCACAACAAGTGAAATTATCATATGTTTATAATAATCTTAATATTAAACAATAAATAAGAGTTTCTTTTTTTAATATTGAAACTCTTATTATAAATTTATATCTATAATTTCTTTTAATAATTCAAATATAATTATAAGTTAACTTTATTTATAAAACTTTACTCATGTTCTATAGGGTTATCTTTATAAGTTATCCAGTCACTCCAGCTTCCAGAGTAAACTTTTGCTTTAATTCCTAATTCATCTAAAAGTAAATAATTAAATGTAGCATCTACCCCTGATCCACAATAAGCTACTATATTATGATCTTTAAGTTTAGAAAAAATTTCTTTGACCTTATCTTCATCTACAGTACCATCTTCATTAAGCATATCTTTCCAACAGTAATTTTCAGCTCCTGGAATATGACCTGCAACCTTGTCTATAGGCTCTTCTAAACCTCTATATCTTATATTACTTCTTGAATCTATTAAGAAAATATCTTTTCCCATATGCTCTTTTACATAATTTACATCCACTCTCATTTCTTTATTTACAGAAACTTTAAAGTCTTTATTATTGTTTATACATTCATCTTTATTTTCTTCTTTTTTAGTATATAATTTTCTTTCTTCTTTAATCCACTTGTCTATGCCTCCATCTAGCACATAATTATTACTATGTCCTATGCATCTTAGCATCCAACAAAATCTTGCTGCTGAGGATATTTTTAATTCATCATAGGCTACCACTAAAGTATCATTGTTTATACCTAATTTTTCTATTCTTTCTTTAAACTCTTCTATAGTAGGTAGAGGTGTTCTTCCTCCGTGTTCCTTTTCTGGAGAGGCCATAATCTTTTTTAAATCTGCAAAAACAGCATTTTTTATATGCCCATCATTATAGACTTTTTCTCCATAGCTAATATCTAAAAGATCAGATCTACAATCTACAACAATTATGTTTTCATCTTCTAAATGATCTTGTAACCACTGTGTAGCTACAAAATTTTTCATAAAATCATCTCCTAAGTATTTTGAAATATTTTCAAATAAAAATTCATAAAAAATAAATTTAATTTTTTAAACCTATTTATAATAAAATTTCTATTTGTTTTGAATCCCTACATTATATATATGAAAAAACTATCTAAAATATATATGTGAAAATCGTCTAGCATTCATTATCCAAATAATGCATTATACAAATTAAAGTAATATAATCTTTTACCATATAAATCCTACATTATATATAGATTAAAAACAATATATATTTTATACTGTTAAAAATAAATTTACATACCTATAATCCTAACACGTCTTTCATAGAATACATTCCCGGTTTTTTATTTTGTAGATATAATGCAGCTTTACATCCTCCATTTGCAAAGCATTCCCAATTGTGAGCATGATGAGTTATCTCCAATCTTTCCCCCATAAGCCCAAACATAACAGTATGAGTGCTTGAAATATCTCCTGCTCTTAAAGAATGATATGCAATTTTACCGTCTTCTCTTTCCCCTTTTCCATGTCTTCCAAATTGGGCCAAATCCTTCAATTCTTTATTAAATGTGTTAGCTAAAACTTCTCCAATTTCTAGAGAAGTTCCACTTGGAGCATCTTTTTTATATCTATCATGCATCTCTATTATTTCAATATCAGACATATCTCCTATAGTTTTAGCTGCAAGTTCAACTAATTTATACATAAGATTTACTACCATAGAAGTGTTTCCTGCTAAAACTACTGGTATTTCTTTTGAAATTTCATTTATTCTATTAAGTTGTTCTTCTGAAAATCCAGTAGACCCACATACTACAGCTTTTTTGCTTTTTAATGCTTTTTCAAATACATCCATAGAAATTTGTGAATCTGTAAAATCTATAATACAATCACACTTATCTATAACAGAATCTAAATCATCTACTACTTTACAACCTATATTTTTCCCTATATTTGCAACTAAGCCAACATCTTGTCCTATATATTCTCTTCCCTTTGGAGCAACTGCAGCTACAAGCTGTATTTTTTCATTATCACAACAAGATTTAATAACTAGCCTTCCCATTTTTCCTCTTGGTCCAATAACTATTATTTTCATACATTCCACCTCATCTTTATTAAATTTAAAATTTTGTGGATTTTTATCTTTGCTCATATTACCTTAATAATTTTATTTGTTACTTATTTTTATCAATCATAGTAAACCTTTTATCAATTTATATTATACATGGTAATAGTTAATAATTATACTAGATATTCTATAATGTGTTTTAAAATTATTTATTATAACTTATAAAATAAAATAGATAGAATTTTGATTTAAATATGTTTATTCTTATATTTAAATCAAAAATTCTACCTATATATATTTTTATTAATAATTTTCATTAATATCCTAAGAATTTAATTGCTTGTCTTTAATCCTAGTGAATCATAAACTCTCAATAGCAAAGCAACTATATAAGATTCCAGAACTATCATAAATATCTCTTCTACAATTCTTGGTATCCAAAGCATCATAAATGCTTTTCCATGAAGTGCTGGTATAAACATTAAAAGTATATATGTGTTAAGTGTAGATACTATTATTCCTGATGTTCCAAAAGCTATAATCAATTTCATATAATCTTCATATATATGCTTAATAGTATTATTTTGTTTTAATTTAATATTTATTATAAATATTATTAAAGCCACTATAGTTATTATTTCTATAGCTGTTATTACATACATATATTTTTTCCCTAATAAGCTCATTGCTACATGCAAAAATGATTTATTACCAGATAATATGCCTATATGAGCAGCACCAGCTATAGCACCTAAAATAATAAAAAATATTGGATATAATTTTTCTATTTTTCGTATATCTATATTTTTAATTTTTGACCATATAATTGCCACAAGTATACCATCTAATATACTAGTTAATGTTAGAAAAGGAATATATCCTCCCATAGGTTTTATTATATATGCTAATATATCTACTATACCAGCAACAGCACCACCTATAGTGCCTCCAAAAATTACTGCTGGCATTTTAATAAATATGCCAGAAAGGCTTATTCTCATAGCTCCCGCACCGCCTATTGGTATCATTAGGCTAAAAATCCTTAATATTATGGCAGCTGCTATAAAAAGTCCGCATAAAACCATTGTCTTTACTCCAATTTTGCTTTTCATTTCTTTTAGTCACCTTCCCAATATAAAATAAAAAAACACTTATTTTTTCTCCACTGCATTACACTAAAGAGAAAATAAGTGTTTTAGAATATAACTCTCTAATGTAACAGCGGAATGCGGTAGTACATCGCAAATCTTTTAAAAGATTTTTCTTTTAGAGACAACTTCCCGTCCTCTAAACCTTAACGTGTATCCACCTACTCTGTTACTTTAAACATCTAATATTAAATTGCTTAAAAACATTATACATAAATACAGTTATAATGTCTACATATTTTATATGTAAATGCAAAAACTAATCATAAATAATACTAAAGGAGTGAATAAAATGGACGCAAGTAGAGCTTCTAAATTAATAGATTGTGAAAAAGTAGATGTATTTTGTAAAGGTGAACCTGTAATTATAAAAGCTGTAGATGAATACTCTAAAATGGCTACAGTAGAAAGTTTAAAAACTGGTAACAATCTTATAGTTCCTCTTAATGATATAAGAGATGAGGGTACTATTCACAATTAAGTTTTAAATTTAATAAAAATTACAATCTTATAGAAATTTATATAGCAACCACAAGATCATGAATAAATCTAATAAAAAAAACAAGGTATACTATAAATATAATATTAATTATAATTATTTATAATATGCCTTGTTTAATATATATAAGCTACATGAATCTTATTAAATTTTTAAATATATTTCACATAATTTAAATAAATTATATTATTTATATTTAAAAAATATCTAACATATTTAAAATATTTTTACCATGTTTAAAATATGTATGATCTTCATATTTTACTTAATTATTATTTAACTGAATTTTAATATCCAAGCTCTTCATTTATAAATATAACATGAATTCTATCTTTGTTTCCTTGTCTTTTTATTAATGTATACTCATTACATATTCTTTCTGGGCTTTTGCAATCTATACAATAACCTAATTTTGTACAAGGCGTCTTTCTATTTAATCTTATGGTATTAGCTGGTGCTGATTGGTATCTATTTCTTTTTATTGCTTCATCTAAATTTGTTACTATTTTATTGACTCCAGCTATTACAATAACTTTATCTGGACCATAAAGCATAGCTGCTACTCTATTTCCATTACCATCTACATTGTACAACTCTCCATTTTCAGTTATGGCATTAGAACTTACAAAATACGCATCAGCAAAAAATGATTCTCTAAATATGTTTTTTATATCTTCTCCAGTTAACCCTTCTTTATATCTGTCTAAAAATTCATATCTTCCAGATCTTAAATGGTCTATAACTCCAGTTTCAAATAAAGTTACAGATCCACCACAGGATACCTTAGCGCCTTTTTTTACTATTTCTTTTATTTTTTCTATTAATTCTTCTTTGTTATTAACTAAGTATCCATTCATATTATTTTCTTGTAAGGATTTTATAGTTCTCATTATCTTTTGTTTCTTTACTTCTAAAATATTTTTATCCAAAACTATTCCCTCCCATACCTATTTTTAAAATTTTTCCTACTAATATATATTCTATCAAATAATAAGACATATTGAAATAAGAATGAATTAAATTTTTAATAGAGAAAATATAAAAGTTCATCTAGCATTAGTTTAATATGCAAAATATGATTCTATAAGTTAGCTTTAACTAGGACAACCAGTTAAATTTATTTTAAAAGTACATCTATTTTTATTACTTTAATATTTATATAATTGTTTTTAGAAAAATTATTATAAATTCTGTTCCTTTACCTTCTTCACTTTCTACAGTTATATTTCCATTTTGTTGTTCTATTATAGATTTACTTAAAGAAAGACCTATACCTATACTTAAAGGATTCACTGAATTTTCCCCTTTATAAAATCTATCAAATATTTTATTTTGTAGATTTTTAGGAATTCCTTCTCCATTATCCTTTATACTTATGGTCAAAGATATTGGGGTTTCTTCTGAGCTTATTTTTATTTCTCCATTTTCTCCTGTATGCTCTATAGCATTTTTTATAATATTTGAAAGAGCCTCTGCTGTCCATTCCATGTCATGTTTTAAAAAAGTATCTTTGTTTATATCAACTATCACATTTTGAGACTTCTGTTTACACTTTTCATTAAGACCTGATAATGCTTTATTTACTGTCATATACAAAGGATTATTTTCTCTTTTAAATTCTACTACTCCTGCTTCTAGCCTTCCGATTTTTAAAAGATTTTTAATAAGCCATTCCATTCTTCTTAATTGTTCATCGCTAAGATTTAAAAAATTTTTTCTATGTTCTAAAGGCATATGTTCATTCTTCATTAATTCATTAAACATTATTAAAGAAGACAGGGGTGTTTTTAATTGATGGGAAATGTCTGATATTATATTTTTTAAAAATACTTTTTCTTTTTTTAAATTTAATAAAGATTCTTCCAATCTATTAGACATTAAATTAAACTTGTAAGAAAGAACATGAAAATCCCCTTCTTTATTTTCATCTATGAATTTATTAAAATGGCCTTCCATTATATTCTCTGAGGCCTTAGTAAATATTTCCGCTCTTTTATAAAAACTCTTAAAATTTATATATATTATTATATATGTAATAAAAATAATTAAAGCAAACCAAAGCACTATTTTATGTGTAAAATTTCTACTAAAGCTATTTAATGAAGGATTTTTATAAATCTTTAAATTTTCATCATAAGAATACTTTTGTAGAACTTTTCTTCCTATTTCATAATTCTTTTTATCCATAGATTTTTTGTTTTGTAAATTATCATTGTTATTTAAGGAAGCTATTATTTCATCCTCTAATTCTGGATGCTTTGATAGTATACTTCCTACTATTAGGGTGTTATTATTTATATAATTTTTATTTAATTTATTGGTGTCATATGTTACAAAAAATGTAGTTACTATACTAAATAAAATAATTATTACGCTAAACTGTATAGTTACTAATTTCATTTCAGGATTTCTAAAATACTTAAACAAAATTATCCTCCTTATCTATAACCCCACTATATTTGTAATCTATTGGATATTATTAAGTTAACCCTTACATAAATCATTACCACATAAGTTATATTGGTCACCATGAAATCTCATTATTTTAATATTTACATAATAAAATCCCACTGAAAATTAGCTTATTCACCCCATCTATATCCTATACCTCTTACGGTTTCTATATATTCAGGTTTTCTAGGATCTTTTTCTATTTTTTCTCTTAATCTTTTTATATAAACATTTAAGGTGTTTCCATCCACAAAATTTCCGTCCACATCCCAAATTTTTTCTAATAAAACATTTCTAGATAGCACATTGCCTTTGTTCTCTATAAGTATTAAAAGCAATTTATACTCTCCTGCTGTAAGCAGTATTTCCTCTCCATTTTTAAACACTTTTGCTTTTAAAGGCTCTATTACTATGTCCTTTAGAACTATACTATTATCATTTAAATTATCTTCTTTTATATTTGTAGCATTTAATTCTATATCCTTACCTTTTCTTCTTAAAATCGCATTTATCCTAGACAAAAGTTCTCTTATCCTAATGGGTTTTGTTATATAATCGTCTCCTCCCATATCTAATCCTAAAACCACATTAGCCTCTTCATCACAGGCGGTCATAAATATTACAGGTATAGAACTTTCCTTTCTTATTTCACTGCATAAATCATATCCGCTTCCGTCAGGTAACATTAAATCTAAAAGAATTAAATGTAATTCTTCTTCTTTTAAAATCTCTCTAGCTTCTTTTAAATTTTTAGCTCTCTTTACTACATACTTTTCTTGTTTTAGTGTATATTCCACTCCAATAGCTAAAGCCATATCATCTTCTACTAATAATATATTTGTCATAAAATCCCCCTAAAAACACGTTAGCATAGTATTATTTATAAAATATAATTTTTACATTAAAATAAATATTTTCTAATAATTACTACATTATATAAATAAATTATAAACTTCATAAATATAGAAGTATCTTATTTAATTATAATTTATGTTATACTTATTTAAAAGAATTTTACATAATCCGCTCTTATTTTTTATTTATATAATGAAATTATTTTTAAATCATATTTTACATACTAAACATTAAATTCATTAAAACACTTCCTTTATGATAAATATTAATATGATATCTATAGATAAATTAAAGCATTAAAAACCCCATACAAATGCATGAGGTTTGGGGGATAACATAACAGATTATATTTTCAAGCTAAGCTGTAAATTCTTCATATATTTCCTTGTTTAATCCTTTTTCGGAATTAGCTACAATAAGTGTTCCTACTGCATCTCCTGTTATATTAACTGCAGTTCTTGCCATATCGAATATTCTATCCACACTTAAAATTATTCCTATTCCTTCTAAAGGTAATCCTACTTGTTGAAATACCATGGATAACATAACTATTCCAGTACCTGGTACTCCAGATGTTCCTATAGAAGCTAAGGTGGCCATAAGTATTATAGTCAATTGTTGATTTAAACTTAAGTTAATGCCATACATTTGAGATACAAATATAGCTGCTAAACCTTGCATTATAGCTGTACCATCCATATTAATAGTTGCACCTAGTGGTATGGTAAAACTAGATATAGACTTATCCACTCCAAATTTTTTCTCACAAGTTTCTAAGTTTATAGGTATTGTAACATTACTACTTGATGTACTAAAAGCAAATACCATAGTTGGCCAAAACTTTTTAAAGAAACTTATAGGACTTAATTTCCCTATAAACTTAAGCATACCACCATAAACAAGGAATGTGTGAATTGCCAATATTAGTACCGCTACTAATAAATATTTAATAAGTGGAATTAAAACTTTTATTCCTTGTGCCATAATAACATTACTTATTAAAGCAAATACTCCTAGTGGTGTTATTTTCATTATTATATTTATCATTTTTAATAAAACAACATTAATTTCTTCAAATATATTCAATAAATTTTTAGCCTTACTTCCAACCAAAGTTATTGAAATACCCACCATTAAAGCAAAAAATATTATTTGTAACATATCTCCTTTTACCATAGCTTCTATGGGATTAGAAGGTATCATGTTAACTAGCATGTCCATAATAAATTGAGGTTTTTCTGTTTTTACAATCTCTTTACTTACTTTTAATGCTATACCCATTCCTGGTTTAAAAATATTGGCTATAAAAAGAGCTATACTTATAGCTACAGCTGTTGTAATAAGATAATATGTAAATATTTTTCCTCCAACTCTTCCTAGCTTTTTAATATCTCCAGTACTAGCTGCTCCACATATTATTGAAAATAATACCAAAGGAACTACTAGCATTTTTATGCCTCTTAAAAAAATATTCCCCATAGGAACTAATACCCATTTACTTATAGTATTATTTATTTGTTGTGGGAAAAATGAATTAGCTATTATTCCAAAAATTATTCCTAAGAACAAGGAAAACAATATTTTAAAAGTTAATGATTTTTTTCTTTTACTTTCTATCAATTTCAATACCTCCGAATGATTTTTTTGACTATATAAAATTCATAACATATAAATAACTACTATTGATAATACCAAAAAACTTACGCAAACGCAATATGCAATATATACTTATTTAAAAATAATAATATTCATAATTTTCTTTATATTAATTCAAAATATTTATAATAATTTAGAAATAGAAAAATTATCTGTTTTCTGACTGAACACTTGCAAAATTATTCATTTTTATAGAAATATAGGATGTTTTTAAAAAACAAATTCAATTTTATCCTCAAAATAAAATATATTAAACTTTATTTTATTATAAAAAAATAAAATAGATTTGATGTTTATACTTTAAATATCAAATCTATTTTTTTAACAAAATATTTTATTTACTTTATAACTAACAAATCCAATGCAGCTACTATACTTAAAAATGATATATATTCATTATGTTTTTTATTATTCCCCTGATTTTGAACCTTTTCTTTTTCTATTTTCTCTTCTTGTATTTTTTGTTTTTTCATATTATTATTCACCTCCATATTTCACAGTAAAAAATGATTATGAAATAATTGTGTGATTTATAAAAGCTATCAAAATTAATTTACAAATACTTTAATTATATTTATGTTATATATAACTATTATGATTATTATTCTTCATCTTCTCTATATTCTAATATATCTCCAGGTTGGCATTGTAGTATTTTGCATAAGGCGTCAAGGGTTGTAAATCTAAAAGCTTTAGCCTTATGATTTTTAAAGTTTGATACATTTGCCATAGTCATACCAAGTTTTTCTGATAATTCCGTAAGAGATATTTTTCTTTTTGCCATCATAACATCTAAATTAACAACTATCATACTACTACACCTCCTATTAAAAAGTAAGATCTAATTCTTCTTTTATTTCAGCCGCCTTTTTAAATATATTTGACATAACTATTGAAAGAAAACCTGCTATTATAGAAATAAAAGATACAATAATAATAGGAAGAATAGTTAAAACATATAAATAAAAATCATAAACAAAGCAAAGTATTAATTGTGATACTATAAAAAGTATTACTTCACTAAACGCACAAATAGCAATTACTTTAAACTCTTCTGAAATCTTCAGTGAAAAAGGATTCTCATCTCCAAGTAAACCACATATAGATTTTAGCTTAAATAATGCTAGCACATATGGAACAGCACAAATATAAATAAACATTGTAAGTATCCAAGGCATGTTTTCATTAACTACTTTTATATTAGATACTTTAAAAACTGCTGTTAAACCAAGAGGAGTGCCTACAAGTACTAAAATTGTTAAAATAATTCCAACAACAACAAATCCATTTAATAATTTTGAACTTACTGTATTTTTCATAAATATTACCTCACTTTAAAATAAGTTTTTATTTATAATATACATCATATTTTTTAAAGTGTCAATAAATATTTATCGTTATTCTTTATATTTTTATTGTTTTTATTTATACAATTATTATATGAGTACTTATGAATTTTATATTCCGTTAAATACTTATTTTCTTATTTCTACTCTTTTGCTCTTATATTATCTACTATACTCATTTTCTTAAGTCTTCTAAGTGGTATTAAAGATGCTATAAGTGTTATTGCTACTACTCCTACAATACCTGTAATAAATACATCTATAGGGAACTTTATATCAAAACTTAAAAACTCTCCACTTTGTTTTAACATTAACATATACAAGATATAAGATATAATACTTCCAAATACACTGGTGAATATTCCATGAAGTATTCCTTCTAGCATTACCATTTTATTTAACTGCACCTTGGTCATTCCTATGGCTGTTAGTATAGCAAATTCTGATTTTCTAAGGAGTAATCCTATGGTTACGGTATTTACTATATTTACCACTCCAATTATGGTGATTATAGTTATAAAACCGTATATTAATACTCCTATTTGTCTAAATGCACTTTCCATCATATCATTTTGCTTATATAGATCTATATATTGTCCATCAAACTCTTCTGCCTTATCTTCAAAATAACTTTCATGTTTATCCTTAGAATTTTTATCTTTATAACTTATAGCAATAGAATCTACAGGAATTTTACCAAAATTATTTTCAAAGCATTTATCACTAAAAACTAAACCTATCTTATTTCCATTCATACTAGAGTTAAAATTATCTTTGCTCAATATTCCTACTACAGTTAGTTCTATAAAATGTCCTTTTTCTAGTGCTTTTTTTGATTGACCTTTTAAATCTACTTTTCCCTTATCTTGTCTATCTACAGGATAAAATTTATCCTTGGTTTTTTGAATTTTTATTTTGTCTCCAACCTTATACTTTGTAATATTAGCTATTACCTTTCCTCCGTTATTTTTAGTTACCTCATTTCTATTTATAAGAATTACCCCATTATTATCTAAAGCTTTTTTATCTATTTTCCCTTCTATAATACTTTTTTTTGCTTCACTAAAAGCAGCATCATCATATGCTGAATAGGATATATTATCTAAGAAAACATAATCTTTTCCTTTGATTTTTTCTCCTTCAGGCATTTCTTTATTTATTTTTTCATAATACTTTTCATTTAACATCCCTTTTTCTAAAGGTACTACAGAATATCTTATTTTTGGAACATATACTCGTTCTATGCCAGGCTTATTTTTAACTTGTGATATAAATTTTTCATCCAACTCACCTTCATCTATTTGAAAAGTAGCATCAAATGGAAGTGCACTAAAAAATTGCTTTTGGGCTTCTCCAGTGATCTTCACCATAGATGTTAATGTTACAAACATTACCAAAGATACCATAAGAGAGAATACTGTTATAATGAATCTTTTATTATTCCTTCTTATATTTTTATAAGCTACTGCTCCTTCTACGCCAAATATTAATTTTATAAGTTTTCCCTTTCTTCTTTTTATCTTTTCTTTTTTAAGATTTGAAGAATTTCTTATGGCATCTATAGGTGATACTCTAGAGGCCTTTATAGATGGTCCTAAAACAGATAACAATATTGTTATAGCTGTTAGTAAAATACAAATAATTATAACATCTTTGTAAAAGGAAATTCTCATTCCCTCAAACATAAATACCTGTGAATTTGACATAAGCTTTATTGTAATATAAATCCCTAAATATCCTGACAATATCCCTATGGGAATAGCTATAGCACTCATTATAAAAGCTTCTTTAAATACTAATGTTCTTATCTTTTTAGGTGTAGCTCCTATACTTCTTAATATACCAAACTGATTTATTCTCTCTGCCACAGATATATTAAAAGCATTATATATAACAGCTACAGTACATACAATTATCATACCTACAATAAATATGAAAAACCCTTTTGTACCTTCATTTAATATGGTACTATTTCCTTCAGCCATAAGCCTTAATACGGACTCATTGTACACTACTTGTGGAATACCTTTTATTTTTTTATTCTTACTTAGTCCAAATGATTTACCTATCTTATCCCCTATAGCTATCTTATTTTTCTTCTCTTTTAAATTAGCATAAAGAGAATATTCATTATCTTTTCCCATAGAATTTTTATCTAAATATCCTATAGCTTTATAAAAATCATCAGTGACACTTACATTAGCTTCATAATATCCTACTATCTTATATTTTTTAACTTTATTTAAATTTAAGTTTGCATTATCCACTTTGTAACTTTTAGATTTATTTATTGTTCCTTTTTTAAGTAGTTCTTCATCTATACTAATTGCATCTATATAATCTCCTACAGATTTGTTTAATCTTCTCTTGGCCTTCTTTTCTAATATTATTTCATCTGCTGCCTTAGGTTTTCTTCCTTCTTTCATGTCAAATTTCATTACATAATTAAACATTTCTTCATCATAAAAATTTAAACTTATAATTTTAAGATTATTATTTGATTTATTTTTTGCATCATTTATTCTTTTATTATTCTTATCATTAGCTACAGTTACAACAGTTCCTTCTTTACTTACACCATAATCTTTAAATTCTACATTGTTGCTTAGTTTATTTACTTTATCTTTATCTAAAAAATTATATTTTACTTCATAATTACCTTTTTCATCTCTTTCTCTTTGTATAAGATTATCTCTCATACTAAAAAATAGATTTCCTATACCTGAAAATAAAGATACAGCTAAAATTATACCTATTATAGTTAATATAGTCCTTTTTTTATTTTCCTTTAGGTATCTTCCCGTAATTTGACTATAGCTTTTCAACTGTAATCACCTCGTCTCCCTTGACTTCACCGTCACTTATAGTTATAACTCTATCTGCCATTTTTGCTATACTTAAATCATGAGTTATAAGTACTAAAGTTTGATTGTATTTTTTTACTGAGTATCTTAAAAGTTCCATTATCTCTTTAGAATTTTTGGAATCTAAATTTCCTGTAGGTTCATCGGCAAGTATTATAGATGGCTTATTAGCCAGTGCTCTACCTATAGAAACCCTCTGCTGCTGCCCTCCTGATAGCTGTGAAGGTAAGTGATTTTTTCTTTGTTTTAACCCTAATATATCTAGAAGTTCATCCATATACTTTCTATCTGGTTTTTTATTATCCAAAAGTACTGGCATTTCTATATTTTCCTCTGCTGTTAAAACCGGTATTAAATTATAAAATTGAAATATAAACCCTATCTTTCTTCTTCTTAATATAGCTAATTCATTTTCTTTTAGAGAATATATATTAGTGCCTTCTAAAACTACTTCTCCAGAAGTTGGCTTATCCACTCCCCCTAAAAGATGAAGCAATGTGCTTTTACCAGATCCTGAAGGACCAACTATAGCAACAAATTCTCCTTGATTTATAGTTAAATTAATATTTTTTAATGCATCTAGCTTTGTTTCACCTTTTCCATAGCTTTTACATAAATCTATAACTTTTAATAATTCCATTTATAAGTCCACTCCTTTATTTCTTTTCTCATCTACAGCTTTTATATTAAACTTTCTTTATTACAATATCATTAATAGAATTATTACAAAATCGTAATAATTGTATCTTGCTTAATTACATATTACACTTTTATTCATTATAAAATAAATTACTTCCACTATAAGAACTAAAAGCTAGATACTTAAGTTTAAGTACCTAGCTTTTAATTTTTTACTATTTAAATTATTATTAATTTGATGATGAAGAGGCTGCTGCTACTGAAGCTACTATACACCCTGACATAATAACTTGTTGTTCAGCAATTAATATAGCGTTTATACTATTAGCCAAAGTTGCATCCAATAATCCTTCTTTAATTTTATCAATGTGACAATCCGCTACTAAGGAGATAGCTAACATAGTGACATGAGACTTTTCAATGTTTAAAAATCCATATCCTTGCTTTTTTCTTATATAATCATAGACTTCTTTTATTTCTCCTACTATTTCATCTTCATTAGAAGTTATAAGAGTAAGCATTCCCAAAGAAGCCAATCCATCATATTTAAGCTTGCATTTTTTATTATTTAGTTTATCATACAAAGATAACGCTCTACTACATTTTCTTTCAGCATCTTCTTCTCCAAAAACCAGTATTTGAGAAAGACTTTGCAATGAGGTTCCTTTAAAGAATCCATTATTATTTAATAATTTATAATAGTATTCCATTTCATAGGAAGTTTTTTCTACCTCCAAATCTGAAGTGGCTAATACCGCTGCAAGTACATAATCATCTTGAGAAGTTAACCAAAAATGATTCTTTTTCATATTTGAATAAAAACTACTCATTCTTTCAATCTTTTCATCCCATTTATCTATAGAGACCTTTTTAACCATAGTATAAGAAGACAAGGTTAGATAATCTGTACCAGAAAATCTTGCATTTTTCATCTTTTTATATACTGTTTGCATACTATGAAAAAAATCTTTATAATTATTCTCTAAGTTTAAAAGACTACTTAAAATAAGTAAATTCATCCCCCTAAAAGGAGAAAATATCCCTACTTCATGTTTTATATAATCTTTTACTTGTAAGATATATAAATCATTGCTTATTACATTACAACTACAGATAATACTGCTGCCAAAGATATAACAAATATGATTTCATGAATAAATGAATTTTTACCTTTTCCCATTTTATTCTCTCCTTATCATAAATATTTTTTAACCGTTCACTTAATATGTGTTATTCTTATGTTACTACTTTTATATTAATACTTCTTTATTAAAATATTAAAATTATCTTATTACCATATTAATAATTAATTATTACTTTTTTCTTCATAAATATTATATTCTTATTTATGATTTTAATATTCCATTTTAATACTTTATAGTTAATATTATATAATGGATTTTATTAACTATGGTTGCTAAATTATTACAAAATATACTTATATATATCATTTTATATAATATTTAAAATCTTATACTATATATTTAAATAGACCAACACTAATGTTACTTTAACTTGTTGTGCTATTTAAATTGAACTTACAGAATCACAAGACTAACGCTAAATCTACTGACAGTAATGTTAGTTTATTATATATGGGTTTCTTCACACAAAAAAAGAAAGACTCTAAAAATGAAGCCTTTCTATAATGAAATTTGTATAAGTTTTTTAATATATTTTAAAATATTTTTGCTATGCTGTTTTATTAATATATGTTGAAATATTTCTGATTATGCTATTTTATCCATATAGTTTAAATTTAATTATTCAACAGCCTATCTATAGATAACATTTCTTATTAATTTTTTAAAACTTTTTATATAAAAAAGCTAGTTTAAAATCCTATTTATACATCCGTTATATTTAATTTAACTCTTAATTTATCTAACATATCTTTTGTCATTGTTTCTAAGTTATACTCCGCTTTAAATCCCCACTCTTCTTTAGCAGCTGTACAGTCTATTGAATTAGGCCAAGAATCCGCTATTGCTTGTCTTATTGGATCAACATCATAATTCATTTCAAAATTAGGTATATGTTTCTTTATTTCCTCTGCTATTTGACATGGTTCAAAACTCATGGCCGTTATATTAAATGCATTTCTATGTTTTAATTTTGAAGGATCTGATTCCATTAAAGTAACTATAGCATTTAATGCATCTGGCATATACATCATATCCATATAGGTACCATCAGCTATATAAGATGTATATTTGCCTTCTTGTAATGCCTTATAATAAATGTCTACAGCATAGTCTGTAGTTCCACCACCTGGAGGTGCTACATAAGATATAAGTCCAGGGAACCGTACTCCTCTTGTATCCACCCCAAATCTCTTAAAATAATAATCACATAACAATTCTCCAGATACCTTTGTAACTCCATACATTGTTCCTGGTCTTTGAATTGTATCTTGTGGAGTATTATCTCTTGGCGTTGATAATCCAAATGCCCCTATTGAACTTGGTGTGAAAAACTTACACTTTAATTCTCTTGCAACTTCTAATGCGTTAAATAAACCACCCATATTTATTTGCCATGCTAAAGCTGGTTTAGCTTCTGCTACTGCAGATAAAAGTGCAGCAAGATGAATAATTGAATCCACCTGATATTTTTTAGCTACTTCTGCTATACTATCAGCATGTAAAACATCTAATACTTCAAAGGGACCTCCCTCAACAACTGGATTTTTTTCTAATTTTCTAATATCAGTTGCAATAACATTAGAATCTCCATAAATTTTTCTCATATATGTGACTAATTCTGATCCTATTTGTCCTAAAGAACCTGTTATTAAAATCTTTTCCATAAACCCCACCCCCAAAATATCAAAAGTTATCTAATTACACTTAGTTCCTTACCTACTCTCTCATAAATAGCTAATGCTCTATGAAGCATTTCCTTTGTATGAGCTGCTGTTGGCATATTTCTGACTCTACCTGTTCCAAGTGGTACTGTTGGGAACACTATTGATTTTGCATAAACACCCTGTTGTAATAATTTCTTAGAAAACTTTTGAGTTAACTTCTCATCACCAATTATGCACGGAGTTATTGGTGTTTCGCTATGACCTATATTAAATCCTAACTTCTTCAATTCTTCTTTTAAATATCTTCCATTTTCCCAAAGCTTATCAACAAGTTCTGTACTTTCAGTCATTATATCCAATGCTTCTATACATGCACCTGCTGCTCCTGGAGTCAATGAAGTTGAAAATAAGAATGGTCTAGCTCTAACTTTTAGCCAGTTTATTAAATCTTTTGATCCTGCAACATAACCACCTACAACTCCAATTGCCTTTGATAAAGTTCCTATTTGAAAATCTATTTTGTGGGATAATCCAAAATGTTTAACAGTTCCAGCGCCTTTTCCCATTACACCTGAACCATGGGCATCATCTACATAAGTTATTAAATCGAATTCTTCTGCAACTTTTACTAGCTGTGGTAACTTTACTATATCTCCATCCATAGAAAATACACCATCAGTTATAACCATCATCTTCTCATAGAATCCACTTTCTTTAGCTTCTTTTGCTTTAGCTCTTAAATCTTCCATATCATTATGCTTATACCTTATAATTTTTGCACCTGATAGTTTACATCCATCTATAATAGATGCATGATTTAATTCATCAGATAAAATAGCGTCTTTTTTGTTCATTACAGCCTGTATAGCCCCTCCATTACAATTAAATCCTGATTGGAAGGCTATTGCTGCTTCTGTATGCTTAAATTGAGCTAGTTTTTTTTCTAACTCTACATGAATTTTTAATGTACCATTTATAGTCCTAACTGCTCCTGCTCCTGCACCATATTGTTTTGTAGCGTCTACTGATGCTTGTATCATTTTAGGATTAGTTGCTAGTCCTAAATAATTATTAGATGAAAGATTAATTAAATCTTTTCCATCCATTTTAATTATTGGACCATTTGAACTTTCTAACGTGTCTATTTGATTATACAAACCTCTCTTTTTCAAATCTTCTAAATTTTCCAACAAAAATTTTTGTAAGGACTTACTACCCATAATTAATACCCCCTTATCATATGAACACAATGTTTAAAGTTATATATAAATTTGTCTTTTCATCGCTAGGAATTATAATAATTTTTTAAATTACATGTTTCATAAGGATATAAGGAAAAACAATAAGGATTATTACTTCTTTAAAATATTTTGCAATCTTTTTACTATTCTTTCTTTTTGATATCCTATATTGTTATAACTTTTATTATGTTTTTTAGAAACTTTCTTTTTCTTCTTATCCTCTACAGGTGTACCTTGTATTAACCCTTGCTCAACTGGGGTTAAAGTTTGTAAAACCTTGCTTACTTGTTGGGTCTTTTCATAGGCTAAAACTTCATCTTCTACGGTAAATAGGTACTCTTGTTCATTTTTCCCAAATATACTCTCATCTTGTATTTCCCTATGATGCTTTATCTCATCTTTTAAAAGCTCCTTATAACTTTCTCTTATAGATTCAACACAATAAGATTTAAAATCTTCATCTTCTCCCTTATAGATATTTACTGCTTTTATAACAGATAAATATCCATGTTGTACTAGATCCTCATAATAATATGATTTTATGTTATACTTTGAAGCTTCCTTTAAAATAATAGGAGTAAAATCATCTACTATTTTTTCTAAGGAATTAATGTCACCTTGTCTAATTTTTTTAATAAGTTCATGCATTATTCTAACACCGCCTTAAAGAACTAATTATCAACTTTATACACATAGTAAAATATATTATATTTTTATATGTTTATGCATAAATCAGGTTAAATTCTTTAAAATCATAGTAATGAATTTAACTTCTTGTGCTAGTTAAATTAATCTTAGAAAATCATAATTTTCATATTAAACCAATGCTAAAACTGCTTTAACTAACGCAATAGATTAATTTAATGTATTGTAATATTTAAAACTTTTGTGGTGTGTATTTTTCCATACAATAATAACTGTGCTAATTAATTTATTTTTTGAATTTGGGTATAAAAAAAGAGACTATATTTCCATTGCATCTTGTGCATGGAAATATAGTCTTTTTTAATATAAAAAATTTACTAAGTATAAATGTTTTATTAAAATCAGGCATAAAAAACCAAACTCTAATTTATATCATATTCACTAATATCTAGTATTGATTCATCTTCAAAAAATGTACTAGCATTATAAAGTATAAGCGTATCTGTTATATTATTATCTTTTATTAAATCTTCTATTTTATTAGCATAATACCTTAAATCAACTACCAATATGTCACTATAATGAGAAGTTAAAAATGGTATAAATGAATTAGCATAAGAATCTTTAATAACAAGTAATCTTTTATTGGATTTGCTAGATGTTTGTATTTTTATTACAGGATGATTGCCGTCTGTAAATAAGGTATATTTATCTTTAGTATTTAGATCTTCTGCATTATATAAACTAACAGATTTTTTCTTTTCTTCTATATAATTTATTATAATATTTTCTTCTTGTTTAGGTAGATACACATTAATATCATCAGGCTCAATATCTGAAATTCCAGAACGTGAATATAATGATCCATAAAAACTATTGCTAACTTTATCAATATTATATTCTTTATCAAATTTAGGCTTTATTTTTGATTTCTTACAAAATTCTAAATATGCATAATAAGCGCCTTCAGTAGTCCAATGATGATCTGTTCTATAATATATATACTTATCTTTATTCTTATTTAAAGCATCAAACACATTTATTCTTTTTATATTTTTATCTAAAGATCCATAGAAGTCATTTATATACTTAACCTCATCATAAGATGGAGCAAACTTAGGTAACCTGTCTTCTAAAACCTTTATCTTTGTTGGAACTATCATAATATAATTAGATAAACTACTATTATTCTTTACAAAAGTATTCACAGCCTTTATTTTTTCATCTACATCTTCTTGATCTGGCTTTTTAAATTTATCTATTAAATAATCATCATGGCCAATATATACATCATTATTTTCTTTTTTCCCCATAAGCTTTTCTGTAGATGATTTTATATTGATCCATAAATTCCTAAATATGAATTGATCAGATATATACTCTTCATACTTTTTAGTAAATTGATTATTAATCAAATTCTCCAAGGAAAATTTGGGCTTAGTTTTCAAATTACGATTTTCCACTACAGAAAATGTTTTATCTTTGCTTATAGCATTTATTATTAACACTATAAATATAAAAAGTACAAATAATAATCCTAAAAGCCTCTTGTATAAGGTATGGTATACCTTAGGTTTTTTTTTAAAATTCATAAAATTATCACCTTTTACTATATAGAATATAAA
>NZ_CALSFS010000021.1 GCF_943736985.1 Clostridium sp. Marseille-Q2269 | reverse complement strand
AAATTAATCATACGAATTTTCATTGCTAACGCATAAATATTTAGTATGAAAATTAACATATGTAAATTTTATTCTTTATCTTCCCAGTCCATTGCTTTTCTTACTGCTTTATGCCATCCTTTTATAAGTTTTTCTTTGTTTTCTTTTTCCATTGCTGGAGCAAAACTTCTTGAAATTGCCCAATTTTGTGATACTTCTTCTTTATTTTTCCAATATCCTACTGCAAGTCCTGCAAGATACGCTGCGCCCAATGCTGTAGTTTCTACTACTTCTGGTCTATCTACTTCAACATCTAATATGTCTGATTGAAATTGCATTAAGAAATTGTTTTGACAGGCTCCTCCATCTACTTTTAATGCTTTTAATTCTATACCTGAATCTTCTTCCATAGCTTTTAAAACATCATGAGTTTGATATGCCATAGATTCTAAGGCTGCTCTTATTATATGTTCCTTTTTAGCTCCTCTTGTAAGACCTAATATAGTTCCCCTTGCATAAGAATCCCAATAAGGTGCCCCTATTCCAACAAAAGCTGGTACAAGATAAACCCCGTTGTTATCCTCAACTGCTGTAGCATATCTTTCTGTTTCTGGAGCACTCTTTACCATTCTAAGTTCATCTCTCAACCATTGAATTACTGCTCCACCTATAAATATGCTTCCTTCTAATGCATATTCAACTTTTCCATCTATACCTACAGCTATAGTAGTTAGTAGTCCGTTTTTAGAGTCTACCGCCTTTTCTCCTGTATTCATTAATAAAAAACAACCTGTTCCATAAGTGTTTTTAGCCATTCCTGCCTTAAAGCAAGTCTGTCCAAATAAGGCTGCTTGTTGATCTCCTGCATCTCCTGCTATTGGAATTGGTACTCCAAATAGTATTTCATCTGTTTCTCCATATATGCAGCTAGATGGCTTAACTTCTGGTAGCATAGATTTTGGAATATCAAATATATCTAATAATTTCTCATCCCATTTCAAATCGTGTATATTAAATAACATAGTTCTTGAAGCATTGGTGTAGTCTGTTACATGAACTTTTCCCTTTGTCATATTCCATATTAACCAAGTATCTATATTTCCAAATAGTAAATCTCCTCTTTCTGCTAACTCCCTTGCTCCCTCTACATTATCTAATATCCATTTTATTTTTGTAGCTGAAAAATATGCATCTAACATTAATCCAGTTTTTTCTTTTATAATTTTATCTATATTTTTTTCTCTTAATTCATCGCAATAACCAGCAGTTCTTCTGCATTGCCATACTATAGCATTATATACTGGCATTCCTGTTCTTTTATTCCAAACAACAGTAGTCTCTCTTTGGTTGGTTATACCTATACCAGCTATTTGTTCTGGAGATATTCTTGCTATATTTAATGCTTCGCCTGCTACCCCTGCTTGTTTTCCCCATATCTCTAGTGGATCATGCTCTACCCATCCTGCTTTAGGATATATTTGTGTAAATTCTTTTTGAGCCACACTTATTATTTCACCTTTTTTATTAAATATTATACATCTTGAACTAGTAGTACCTTGATCTAAAGACATTATATATTTTTCCATTACAACCTCCACCTTCCCTTTTTATAAAACAGTATTTGTTTAAAATTGGTTTTATCAAAACAATTCTATAAAATGAAATATTATAATAATTAAAACTAGTAAAATCATATATTTAAATACTACTTTGTTATATTTAAATTTTAAAAATAGTCATAAATATTCTGTTTCATTTTATTTATTTAATAATTATTAAACTTGTCTTTTCTATAATTATTTATCCCAAAACCTTTACAATTTTTAAATTAGAAAACTAGCATAAATACTAATGCCCCTAATATTCCACCTAATATTGGACCCACTACTGGTATCCAAGCATATTTCCAATCTGAATCTCCCTTTCCTGCTATAGGTAAGATTGCATGGGCTATTCTTGGTGCTAAATCTCTCGCAGGATTTATAGCATATCCTGTTGGTCCACCCAAAGAAAGTCCTAGAACAAATATAAATGCACCTGCAATTAATGGACCAAAACCAGCTACCATTTTAGCCTGTCCAAAACCCATTAAACCAAATACTAAAAATGCTGTTGCTAAAAATTCAGTTATAAAATTAGCTTTTGTATCTCTTATTGCTGGAGCTGTACAAAACACTCCCAATTTAGCAGCTTTATCCTCTGTAGCTTTCCAATGTGGAAGATAAGTAAGCCAAACTAAAACAGCTCCTGCAAATCCTCCTAGCATTTGAGCTACAATATAGCCTAATACATTTGACCAAGGAAAACTTCCTGCTATAGCATTACCAATAGTTACTGCTGGATTTAAATGTGCTCCACTTATACCTCCAAAAATATATGCGGGTATAGCTACAGCTAATCCCCATGCAGCAGTTACAACAATCCATCCTCCATCTTTTCCCTTACTCTTATTAAGAACTACATTGGCTACAACACCATCTCCTAACCAAATAAGCATCATAGTACCCAAAAACTCCGCCATATAAATTGACATAATTTTTACTCCCCCTGTGAAAATTATTTGAATTCTAAAAAAGACAAAATGAAGCCAATTCACCCATAAAAATGTAATGAATTGGCTCTCTTATCTCCGCCTAATATTATTAAATTTATTACATTTTATCATTTTTGTTTACGTTTTCAATAGATATTTTTTATTTTATTAAAATTAGTTATACAAAATATATAAATTTATAAAATTTTGTAATTGCATTCTTAATATTAATACATATATTTCAATAAATATATTCGTAATCCATTTTTATATAGTATTCTATTTTAGTATATTTCTGAAATTTATTTAAAATACCATTACATGAAAAATTTTTAATATTATTTTTGAAGGATTTACATAAACTATATAGAATTCATTCTATAATAATTTTTAGGAGGTTTTAATTATGATAACAACAACTACTAACAATATAGAAGGTAAAAAAATAATAGAATATAAAGGAATAGTTTGTGGAGAAGTTATTACAGGAGTAAATTTTCTAAAAGATTTCATGGCAGGTATAAGAGATTTGGTAGGTGGAAGATCTCAAGGATATGAAGAAGAACTAATTCGCGCCAGAAATGAAGCTATAAATGAAATGATGGATAGAGCTACCTCATTAGGTTGCAATGCAGTAGTTGGAATAGATATAGATTACGAAGTCCTAGGTCAAGGTGGAGGTATGCTTATGGTAACAGCTTCTGGTACTGGAGTTATAACTGATTAATTATTTGTCTTTAATATAAAAATTGCTAGTAATACTGACTTAGCTGTTAATTACTAGCAATTTTTATATTTATCAATAACAAATTATAAACATCAAAATGTTTCCAAGTATGTTTGCAACAAGATATAACACATCTTCATTTCCTGGTATATTTGCATTAAATACCGCCTTAACCATTGTCAAGGTACTTATAACTGGAATATATGATATCTCATCAAGCGGAATATCTGTGTGAAATCCACTAATAGGAGAAATACTTGTTAATAAAAAAACTACAATCATTATAAATGTAAAAAATAATATTCCAATTATATGACTTTTGTTATGCAGTTGTTTTTTTATTTATCTTTGAAAATGCCAGTATAATACTATTTAATATAAAATTTATTTAATTCCTTGTGCTAGTTAAATTAATATTACAGAATCATATTTTACATATTAAATCAACTTTCAGTAATATTTTAGATTATTTGAAATTTATTATTTAAGGAAAGTGAATAACACTATTATACAATTTTATCTATTGGAAAACTTTAAGGCTAACTTTGATATAAAATATCCTATAACTGTACCTATTACTAGTGTAGTGTATATAAGAGGCATATTAGCTGATTCTTCTGGTTTATGAGGATATCCAAATATTTGTGAGAAAATCATACCTACACATATGGCTACTCCCCATTTAAATATTGTTTCAATAGGTTTAAATATAATTAATTTATTTACTCTCTCTAACTTAACTTTTTTATATATGATTACTGCTAAAATAGAAAATACTACTATTAAAACTATAAGTATCATTATTTTAATATTAAAATTTTCATATATAAGCTTATCAACATCTCTTATTATTTCCCCATTTATATCCTTTTTATCTATTAATAATGGTTTAGATTGGATTATACCATATATAAATAAATTTTCACTAATTTTACTTATACTAACAAATTTAAAAGCATCATACTGTAATCCTTGCGTAAATCTTATTAAATCTACTACATAAGATGTAAGCATATATGGCACCGTCAAAATTATTGGAGAAAATACAACAGCCGCAAAATACTGTCCCACTATAGTTTCCATAAATACTAAGAATACAAAAAAGAACAAAATAAATAATAAATTTATAGAATAAAACTTAGGTATATCCATATAAGAAGTTCCTATATAAGATTTATTGTTTAAATAGAAACATGTAAGCAGTATAAAATTAATTAAAAATGGTATAGTTATAGTTAAAATTCCAACTTTAATTTTGGATATTATAATATCTTTTCTGGTAAAAGGCATAGAATGTAATAAATCACAGGTGGAATCCTGTTTTTCCCCTTTGAACAATAATATACATAGTAATAGTGTTGGCCCTGCCATAAGCATAATTCCATCTGTGCCTGAACTTAATAAATATTTATTAAACCACATTTTATCAAACATAGCCTGATTACCCTTAGTAGTATCTTTAAAAAAATCCAGCTGACTAGAAATGTAGTTAACCTTATGCCAAAATAAAATTAATGTCATGAGTATACAAATCCATTTGCTATTTTTCCACTCTTTATAAAACAAAGGATCCTTAAATAAAGTTTTCATCTTTTTTACCCCCTTCCATGGAGTATATAAACATATCCTCTAAACTTAAATCTATTTGTTCTACAAACTCTGCTCCTGCGTTTAATAATTTTTCTTGTAATTCATCTGTGTAATCATTTGTTATTAAATAATTTATTCTTCCTATATTCTCAGCTGTCATTATCTCATGCCAATTTTTTATTTCCTTTATTTTATTTTTATCTTTAAATAAAACTTGAAGTTTCTTTATATATTTTTTCATATTCTCTATGTTATTTGTATATTTTATTTTCCCCTTTTCTATAATAGCTATAGAATCACATATTCTTTCTAAATCATCTAAATGATGACTTGCTATAAATATAGTAGTATTTCTTTCTGAAACTTCCTCTACTAATATGTTTATTAATTTTCTTTTTATTATAGGATCTAATCCAGAAGTAGGCTCGTCTAATATTAATATTTCAGGATATATGCTCAAATTTAACATTAAACTAACTCTCATTTTCATACCTTTGGAAAGTTCTCTTATTCTCTTATTTTCTGGTATTT
Source organism: Clostridium sp. Marseille-Q2269 (assembly GCF_943736985.1). Classification (GTDB taxonomy): domain Bacteria; phylum Bacillota; class Clostridia; order Clostridiales; family Clostridiaceae; genus Clostridium_F. The sequence continues at coordinate 35,084 of NZ_CALSFS010000021.1, read as the reverse complement.
TAAATATTTTATTAAGTTCTTTAAACCTTTCATAGGAAAAAGTAGTATAAGTTAAAGCATAAAATTTTATAAGTTCTTTTACTTTAAAGGATGAATAATATTGAACTTCTGCTGCCACATAACCTATCTTTCCCTTTATTATAGGATTTTCAAAAACACACTGACCATCTATCTTTATTTCTCCTTCATCCTGTTTGTATATTCCTAACATACACTTTATAAGAGTTGTCTTACCTGCTCCATTTTCTCCTATAATACCAAATATACTTCCCTTTTCTATATTTAAATTAATATTATCTAAAGTTTTTTTATCTCCCAATATTTTTGAAACATTACTTATGCTTATCAACTCCATCACCTCTTTTCTTCCAAATCATTATAAATTTCTTCTATTAGCTTTATAAATTCTTTTTTATCTATTCCCATATATTGTGACTCTATAAGAAGCTGTTTTAATTCCTTTCTTAAAAAATTCATTTTTTCCTCATCCTCCTTAGGACTAAAATCTGATATATAAGTTCCCTTTCCTCTTAAAACCTCTATAACTTTTTGTCTTTCTAGTTCTTTGTAAGCCTTACTAACAGTGTTAGGATTCGTGGTTATCATTACAGCCATTTCTCGCACCGATGGTAATTTATCTCCGGACTTTAATATTCCTCTTATGATATTTTCCTTTATACTGTCTATTATCTGTTCATATATAGGTTTACTACTTCTACTGTCTATATTTATCATTATTTCACCACCTTCTTTTATTGATTTTAAATAATGTTTTTACTTTTATATGTTTTTTACAAAGTATTGTTAATATTAAAGCATAAATCAAAACACATTTGGTGTTGATATTCTTTTTAATATAATTTATATAATATTGAGATTACTTAATATTGAAATTACTAAATTAATTTAATAAAGATTCTATGGATAATTTAATTGTATATAAATAGTCCTATCTCTATAATTGCAACTGGTATGATAATTACAATACTACATATAGTAACAAATTTTTTTACTTTATTATCCTGTTTAAAAATCTTCTTAATTACAATATATATAGTTATACCAATGATTCCTCCCATAGTATTAGTAATAACATCTGTTATATTGGTAGCACCTATACCAAATATATATTCCCCCACTTCAAAAGCTAAACTAATTAATATAATTTTACAAATCTTTTTGTGTATTATGGAACTGTTATATATTCTTTTGTTTGTTGTGCTCTTCGATATATTCCACTTAACCATATTTATATAGATTCCTAATGTAATAAATAGAATTACGTTTCCCCAAATATCTAATCCATTATAATTTCCATTAAAAACATCATAAAAGGGAATTAAATTAAGTGTTCTAGAAAAATATCTGTTGCTACTAAGTAATACATATTTAAAAGGAATGTTCTCCAATAAGAATAGAATATAAAATACAAACCCAGTAAAAAATAAAATATTTATTATTCTCTTTTTCATTCTAAAATCGCCTCGTTGAATATAATGACATATTATTATGAAATATATAATATCTTTTATAATTAATGAATATAAATTATAAAATCTTACTCCTCTTCAACTCTAAACCCTGGTTTTTTAGGATATTAAACAATTATCAAATTTATCTTTTGTATGCTCTCTATAAAAATAAAGTGTATTATGAGTATTAAGTGTACTATAATATATAGTACACTTAATACAGTACTATATATTCCATCTATTGTCAATATAATTATATTTATTATTATAATAATTTCTAATTTATCAAAAAATCTATTATTAATTGAATTATTCATATCACCATCAAATACCTACATCTTTATCTTGTGTAAATCATATAAACAATTAAAAAACAAAAAAATTTAAAAAACTTTTTGTTAGGTAACATAAGTTACAGAATTATAAGTGTTTTTTTTATACAATTAATTCAGAGTTAAGCGATAAGGTTACTCTATTAAAAATAAGTAATTTTAAAAAAATTTAAAATATATGGAGGTATTAATAATGAGTATGTTTTGTTATCAATGTCAAGAAGCTGCCGGTGGACGTGGTTGTACTGTAAAAGGTGTGTGTGGTAAAACTGAAGATATAGCCAAAACTCAAGATTTAATTATTTATGTAGTAAAAGGAATTGCAATATATAGTTCTAAAGCTAGAGAAATGGGACTAAAGACTAATGAAGCTGATAAATTTATAGTTGAGAGTCTTTTCTCCACTATAACTAATGCTAATTTTGATGCTAAAGCACTAAATTTTAGAGTACAACAAGGCTTAAAGATAAGACAAAACTTAAAAGATTCTATCATAAATGCTGGTGGTTCTTATGATTCAAAAGAAAATAAAAGCTGGACCTCTAAATTCTTAAGCGTTTTAGGAATAAAAAATGATAAAGATGAAAAAGAAATTCACGATGCTGCAGTATGGGTTGCAAATAATCCTGAAGATTTTAAAAAGAAAGCTGAAACAGTAGGCGTATTAGCTACAGAAAATGAAGATGTAAGATCTTTAAGAGAACTTTTAACTTATGGATTAAAAGGAATGGCAGCTTATTTAGAACATGCCAATAATTTAGAGTATGACGAAGATAGCATTCATGCATTCATGGAAAAAGCTTTAGTAGCCACTTTAGATGATACACTTTCTGGTGATGACTTAACTGCTTTAGTTTTAGAATGTGGAAAATATGGGGTAGATGCTATGGCCCTATTAGATAAAGCTAATACATCAACTTACGGAAATCCTGAAATAACAAAAGTTAATATAGGTGTTAGAAATAATCCTGGTATATTAATAAGTGGACATGATTTAAAAGACATGGAAGAACTTTTAAAACAAACAGAAGGAACTGGAGTAGATATATATACTCATAGCGAGATGCTTCCTGCAAATTACTACCCAGCTTTCAAAAAATATAAACACTTTGTAGGTAATTATGGTAATGCTTGGTGGAAACAAAATGAAGAATTCGAAGCTTTTAATGGACCAATCTTAATGACTACAAACTGTATTGTTACACCTAAAGCTTCTTATAAAGATAGAATGTACACTACTGGTGTAACTGGTTTCGAAGGAGTTAAACATATTAATCCTTCAAAAGATGGTAAAAAAGATTTTTCTGAAATAATTAATCATGCAAAAAAATGTGCTGCTCCTAAAGAAATAGAAAAAGGTGAAATTATAGGTGGATTTGCTCATAATCAAGTTTTAGCTCTAGCTCCACAGGTAGTTGATGCAGTAAAAACTGGAGCCATAAAAAGATTCTTTGTAATGGCTGGTTGTGATGGAAGAATGAAGAGTAGAAATTACTACACAGATTTTGCAAAAGCTCTTCCAAAGGATACAGTTATATTAACAGCAGGTTGTGCTAAATATAAATATAACAAATTAAATTTAGGAGATATCAATGGAATACCTAGAGTATTAGATGCAGGTCAATGTAATGATTCTTATTCATTAGCTGTAATAGCTCTTAAATTAAAAGAAGTATTTGAACTTGAAGATATTAACGAATTACCAATTTCTTATAATATAGCATGGTATGAGCAAAAAGCTGTAATAGTATTACTTGCATTACTTCACTTAGGTGTGAAGAACATTCACTTAGGACCAACACTACCAGCTTTCCTATCACCAAATGTAGCTAAAGTACTAGTTGAAAACTTTGGAATAGGAACTATATCAACAGTGGATGAAGATATAAAAATGTTCATGAACTAAATAAGAAAATTACCACGTAACATCTTTTAAAGTATAAAAATTAAAACAAGGAATACTTTTAGTCAATAGATGGCTATAAAAATAAAGGATACTAATATTTGTGCTCTAATATTTAAGCTAACGGATCCTAATGCCACGTCCTGTGGCAACAGATCTAAGTAAACGTCCTGTTTACTTCACACTTAAATATTAGTTCACAGATAAAATGTCCTAATTATTTTTCTAGATATCTATCTTCTCTAAAAGTATTTTTTGTTTTAATATCTTTAAAAGCATATTATTATGTAGCTACTTTATATGTAAAATTAATCTATATAAATTTTATAAAGATTATATTTAGTTGATATAATACCCACGAATTTTCTAACTAAAAAATTTTTTAAGTCCTTTCTTTAAATAATAAAAATATAATTGTAGATTTTACGTAAAAAGAGGAAGTAAAATACCCTTTTTGTACTTTCTCTTCAATAAAAAGTTACATTCAAACAATTATACTATCTTCCTTTAGATTGAAAAATTGGCATATGTGGTGTAAAAGGTATTTGAACAAAATTAGAGATTCTTGTTTGTTATTCCAAAATATATGTATATTCTAAATTATTGTTTGAGCGTTCAGCGAGTTATAATTTGGAATCATATATTTTAAGGAAAAACAAATTAGAATCTCTTATTGAAGTGAGTTGCCTTTCTAACCACATATCCTTTTTTTAATCTAAAGGTGGTATAAACTTTTAGGTGAAATATTTTCATAATAATAACATATTAATCACCATATAATATTATATATTGGCCATTACTCAAAGGAAGGCTAGGTGATATTTTGAAAATTAACTATAAAATAAAAACAGTAACTTATAATACATGTAAATACATCATAAGAACTCTTATTTTTATTAATATAATAAGTAATATTGTTAAAAAGGATTATTATTTCACTGTAATTGGAATTGCTGCCTTTATATTAACATTTATTCCTCCTTTAATATTTAAAATATTAAAGATTAAAGCAGATAAAACTTTATATTTATCTATTATATTTTTTATATTTATTTCTCTTTATTTAGGTACTTTAAATAATTTCTATAGTTATGAATGGTGGGATACCATGGTTCATACTATATCCGGTATAATAATAGGATTTTGTGCTATTATTATATTAAAAAAATATAATACTCCTATGGGAATAGATACTGATAATGCTTTTTTTATATTTGTTTTCGTATTATCTCTTACAGCACTATGTGGTGTTATTTGGGAAATATATGAATTTACCATGGACACCTTTTTTAATCTAAATATGCAAAGAGTACAATATTGTGGTATTAATGATACCATGATAGATTTAATATCAGATCTTATAGGCTCTGTGATTTTTTATGTTTTTTATTATTTTATTGTTAAAAATAAGAAATATTATAAGAATCAAATAAAATAGAGCTAACTTGTCTAATAATATTATATATATATATCCTTAATTAATTTATTAATATAATTGACTTATATATTTATTGGTTTAAACTAATAATAAAAGAAATATATGCTAGTATAAAGCACATATTATAAGGAGAGTGTTTTTTATGAATAATTTTAAAGAACTTTTAGAAAAATATGCTGACATAGCTGTTAAGATAGGTATAAACATACAACCTAACCAAACTCTTGTTATAAATTCCCCTATAGAATGCGCGGAATTTGTAAGGATCATAGCTAGTAAAGCTTATGACGCAGGTGCTAAAAATGTTAATGTGAGATGGAGTGATGAACAGCTGTCTCTTATAAAATATATGAAAGCTCCTTTTGAAACGTTTGAAGAGTTTCCTTGTTGGGAAGCCGATGGATTAGAAAGTTTAGCAAAAGAAAATGCTGCCTTTTTATCTATATCAGCTTCAAATCCAGAATTATTAAAAGACGTTGATCCTAAAAAAATAGCAACAGCTAATAAAACAAGGGGAATAGCATTAAAAAAATATTATGAATACATAATGAATAGTTTTGTATCATGGTGCGTTCTATCTGTTCCTACAGCAGCGTGGTCAAAAAAGGTATTCCCAAATTTAAAAGAACAAGAAGCTATAAAAAAACTTTGGGAAAATATATTTAATATAGTTAGAATAGATAGAGAAGATCCCGTAAAAGCTTGGGAAGAACATTTAAATAATTTAGCAGATAAAGTTAATTTTTTAAATAATAAAGAGCTAACTAAACTACATTATAAATCAAAAGATACTGATCTAACTGTAGAACTACCTAAAGGTCATATCTGGTGCGGAGGAGGAGAATACAATAAAAATAAAACTTATTTTGTAGCAAATATGCCTACTGAAGAAGTATTTACCCTTCCTCTAAAAACTGGAGTTAACGGTATAGTAAAAAGTACAAAACCTTTAAATTATAGTGGAAATTTAATAAACAATTTCACTTTAAAATTTAAAAATGGTAAAGTAGTAGATTTCTCTGCTGAAGAAGGTTATGAAACTCTAAAAAAATTAATAGAAACAGATGAAGGTTCCTGCTATTTAGGCGAAGTAGCTTTAGTACCTTTTCATTCTCCTATTTCAGATTCAAATATAATTTTTTATAATACACTATTTGATGAAAATGCTTCTTGTCATTTAGCCCTTGGTGAAGCTTATCCTACTTGTATTAAAAATGGAGATAATATGACAAAAGAAGAATTAGAAAAGGCCGGTGCCAACAATTCTTTAGCTCACGTAGACTTCATGGTAGGCTCCCCTGATCTAGATATTATAGGTGAAAATAAAAATGGTGATAAAATTCAAATCTTTAAAAATGGAGATTGGGCATTTTAATAAAACATAACACTTATAAATACTAATATATTATCTAATAAAAAATTGAATTATGAAAATTCCTAATATATTCACATGAAATTTAAAATAATTTAAATTTATTAGTTTATAAATTAATGCATGGCTGTTGATAAATATATTTTTTTCAACAGCCAAATTTATTTTTTACATAAATTGATCTATTGTGCTAGTTAAAGTATCTTTATAAGTCATATTGTGGTAAATTAAATTTTGAGCCAATCTTATTGACAGTTACATTAATTTTAAAATGTGCCCCTAGCACCTCTAACTAAATCTATATCTACATCCACATCTATTTCTGAATCACTTATTACTTCATCCCAATCCACCCCAGTATGTCTTCCATACTTAGCTGCTGCCACACTACCTAAATTTAAAACATCTAATCTATATTCCTTTTGCATTTTATTGATAAATGCAGTAGATTTATTATATACTCTTTCTTTGATCTCCCTTTGTATAGCCTCTCTTCCTTCTGTTGTAGATAAATTATATTTACATGATTTACAATTAATCACATCTCCCTTTATATCAAGCTTTATTACAAACTTATATTTTCCCTTATCTTTGTAACATTTCACTCTTCTCTTTACATAACAATCTACATCTATAAATTTATCATTACTTTTTATAACACTAATAATTCCTTTAGTTTCATTTTCTCTTAACCCATTTAATACTTTCATCTCATCTGAATCTATTTTTCTTTGCATCTTACCTTCCTTAAAAAGTGCCAAGCCCGTAATTTCTATGCCATGTTTTTTTGCTTCTATATAAGGTAGAACTAGAGTTTTGCCTTCAGTCTTTAATGTATAATAATTTTGATTTGTTAGATATCCTTTAGTGGGAAAGAAATTATACTGTGGTGAATTCTGAATCAATCCATATATATATTCTGCAGCATTAGGATATCCCTTTACTTTATGACTTAACATATCCTTTGGATTTCCAGAACAAACTAATGAAACTGCTTGGGGATTAGCCAAAGGATTAAAAAATAAAAGATTTATAAATTCACTTACACCATCATAAGCAGCCTTTTCTCCAATAAGATAAATCTTTTCGTTTCCTAATAAAAACTTTCTATTTGTCTGTCTCTGTCTATCTTGACGAGTTTTTAATATGGTTTCTCCTTTGCCTTCATGTATAGTGCTTGTAGTTGTACCATTGGGATTAAAAATGTAAGCACTTATTGGTATTTCATAATACCTAATGTTATCTATCTTCGTTTGAAAATTATAACCTATACCAGATGGTATATCCAATTCCTCTGCATATTTTATATCAGGATTATAATAATATATATTTAAAATTATTATTATTAAAATTATTATTATTATTCTATTGTTGCTTAATTTCTCCATTAACTTTTTCATTTTTCCCTCCATATTTTATAATCTTCATAATAGTTATGATAGTTATAAATACTAAATTAAATATTAAATAAAATATACTAATAGTCTTATTAATCATTCTAAGAAGCATTAAGCTATTTATTCTACTAATAATACTACCTGCAACTAAAAATACTAATATATATAAAATATATGGATTTATTTTTTTAAATATTGTAGACAATGAATAATAAAAAAAGTAATTTTGATTTGCTATTGTTTTAAAAACTATACTACTCCATAAAAACATGAATACAAATTTAAAATTGCTTATTCCTGGTATAGCAATTGTTTCTGCAAGAGATAAAGTAGGCCAGTATAAATTTTGTGCAACATCTGCACCTAAATAATATATAGCTATAAAACTTAACCATACATACAAAAAAACTATTATTGATACACTTTTTAAAAAAGAACTTTTTATATTTTCTTTATGTTTCATTAAAGGAGTAATTAAAAAAATAATCTCTATTCCTACGAAAGAATATATAGGCTCTATACTAGATTTTATAATAGAAAAAAGAGGGGCATCAAATATAGGTTTAATATTTAAAATACTACCTTGTTTTATTGCCAAAGCAGTGATTGCTATTAATGGAATAGATAAATAAAGAACAATTTCATTTATTCTTCCTAAAGTTTTTATTCCTTTGGTAGCAGTGTATACTGAAATTAATAGTATGGGAATAGCTAATCTATACTGTTCCAAAAATAGAACTAAATAAACTCTTAACATGCTGCTTATATTAGCAGTAGTAATAATTATATAAGTAAAAAATTGAAAGCTGAATATAAAAGCAAGTATACTGCCAATAACTTTTCCAAAATAATTTTTACTTATTTCTATTATATTTCTATCTTGATAAGAAGCATCTTTAAAAATAAATATAGCACATGCCACCATATAAAAGGGGTATATGCTGCCTATAATTACTCCCATCCAACCATCATTACCAGCTATACTGGCTAAATTAGCAGGTAATGATAATATTCCTATGCCTATCATTGATCCTACTATAATAGATATAGCTTGAGTTGTAGTCAACGTATTTTTATTGCTGTTCTCCATTTTCACCCTCCCTAAATCTTCTTCTAAAGTTCTTCTGACGAACAGGATTTTTATTTGGGATAGCCTTGGGTCTTTTTTCCATTTTCCACAAAGGTGCTCTTATAAATATATCTTTCATGTCTGATTTCTTCAATTGAAGATATGGAACTCCCATACTATCTAAAGAGCATAATTCCACCAATACAAAAAACCAACCTATAGCAACACCTATTATTCCTAAAGCATTAGTTAAAAACAATATAGGAAATTTTAATATCCTAATGGCTAAAGACATTTCATAATTAGGGATAAGGAATGTAGATACGGTAGACACTCCCACTACTAAAAGCGTTGTAGAGCTTACAAGATGAGATTTTATAGCAGCATCTCCAATTATAATTCCTCCAACTACACTTAGAGTTTGCCCTATTTTAGAAGGTAATCTTAAACCCCCTTCTCTTAGAAATTCTACTATAAGTTCCATTAAAACGATTTCCATCACTGGACTTAGTGCAATACCAACTCTAGATTGTACGATAGGTTGCAATAGCTTATCTGGAAGTAATTCAACATTAAATTTTACAAGAGTTAAATATATAGATGTCAGGCTTAATACTGAAATTACAGCTATTAGTCTAAAAATCCTTATAACCGTTGATAACATAAATTTTTGATTATAATCCTCTACTGTTTGAAAGAATTCTGTGAAAATAGCAGGTACAGTTATTCCCTGCTGAGATCCTTCCATAACTATGCCTATCCTACCTTCCATAATATTAGCTTCCATTACATCTGGTCTTTCCGTGGTATAAAATTGTGGAAAAACAGTATAAGCATTATTTTCTATATACTGCTCTATATACCCTATAGTTTTTATATGATCTACTTGTATTAAATTTAGCCTTTCTCTTATCTGATTTATTATATTTTCATCTGCTATGTCTTCTATATATATAATTGCAACTTCTGTTTGTGATCTTTCTCCAATTATAAATCTTTCTATTCTTAAATTCTTATCTTTTATTCTTCTATTAATTATGCACAAGTTACTTTCTAAGCTTTCCGTGAAAGCCTCCTTAGGTCCCCTAATAGAGCTTTCTATTTCTGGTGGTAGAATAGGCTTATACTCTCTTTTAACAGTATTAATAATTATTATATCTTCACTACTAGGAACAAAAATTGCTGTGAATCCTTTTTTTATAAAATCCATTATTTCCTCATTATCTGATTTTAAAATAATATCATCTACACATATATATTTTTCTATTAAAATTTCTGTGATATTTTCTTTCCCTGTAAAACTTTCATCTACATGAAGCATTAAAGGTTTTAATATGTAGTTGTTCATCAGATTTCTATCTGTTAAATCCTTATCATAAACCAATGTTATTTTTATATTATTACCTTTACCTAAATTTATCTTTTTTACATTAAATTTATCTGGTTCATTAAGTTTATCTAAGATATATTTCATCTTATTATTTAACATATATTTCATTTTTTATCCTTTCTTAATATAACTTAATTAATATACCTATCTATATTATGTTCAAATTTTCCAAAATTAATTGTATTACTCATCAGATCTCTAAAATCTTAATGGTTAAATAAATCTTTAGTTCAAAAAATCACAAAGCACTATAAAAATTTATATAAATTTTCATAGTGCCTTTAATATATTATATCCTCATTGTGCATTATTATATTGTTAAGTAATGTTCCCATAATAATAACTTTTCATATTTATTTCTTTAACTTTATTACTTATTTTACATAGCTTGTTTACCTAAAAAATAAATAGAATTATTATTTAGCCAATACTTTCCTGGCCCTTCCATTTCACAAATTAAATTATCTTTAATGTAAAATTCACAAAGCATATTATTTATATTATAAATATAAATATCTTCTATAAGGTAAATTCTATCTCCACATTCATTATAAACATATCCATTTTGTATAAATCCCCTATCTAGCATACCGACCAACCTCCATTCGAATAAAATTCCAAAGCATATTTATATTATACATCCTTTACAAATGTTTTTCAAATATTTGTAAGTATTTTTTAGTTTTTTATTTATATAATTAAAATAATATTTGAAAATATTGAACATAATAGAAACTCTTTTTAATTTATATTTATATATAATTAAAAAGAGTTTCTATTAAGTATACTTTTATTGAATTATATTTATACAAAATAAATGATTAAAATGCTTTATTTATTTATTTAATATAAATTTATCTATAAAATATTTATGAAATCTTGTATCTTCTATAAGTTCTGGATGGAAAGATGTAACTAAAATATTTTTTTCTTTTACAGCTACTATATTTCCCCGTATCTTTTTTAGTATGGTTACATTAGGTCCAATTTTAGTTATATAAGGTGCTCTTATAAAAACTAATTCTATAGGCTTCTTGTCCACCTCATTTATAATTCCTTCTGTAGAAAAACTATTTAATTGGCCACCATAAGCATTTCTTTTTATTTCTATATCAATACATTTAAGATATGCTTCTTTTTGTTCTTGTATATGTTTTGCCAACAATATCATACCTGCACAAGTCCCCCATACAGGTAGTCCCATTTCTATTTTATTTTTTAATGGATAATATATATGAAAATCTTTTAAAAGTTTACCTAATGTGGTACTTTCTCCACCTGGCAATATTATTCCTTGAATATTATCTAAATCCTCTTTGTATTTCACTTTTACAGGAAATACATCATGAATTTTTTCTAGAATTTTAATATGTTCCGCTACAGAACCTTGAAGGTCTAGCACTCCTACATTTATCATATTACCAGCCTCTTTCAGCAAATTCTGTTTCTAATTTGCTAATTTCTAAACCTGACATTGCTTCTCCTAAATCTTTTGAAACATTAGCTAAAATTTCCGGATCATTAAAGTAAGTTGTTGCTCTAACTATTGCCTTTGCTCTTTTTTGAGGATTATCTGATTTAAATATTCCAGATCCTACAAATATTCCATCACAACCTAATTGCATCATTAAGGCTGCATCTGCTGGTGTTGCTATACCCCCTGCTGCAAAATTTATTACTGGCAGTTTATGATTTTGAGCCACATATTCTACTAAATGATATGGAGCAGACATTTCTTTTGCTGCTGTCATTAATTCTTCCTTTGGCATTAGTTGTAGCTTTCTCATGTCTGAACTTATAGTTCTCATATGTCTTACAGCTTCCACTACATTTCCTGTGCCAGCTTCCCCCTTAGTTCTTATCATAGAAGCTCCTTCTCCTATTCTTCTTAAAACTTCCCCTAAATTTCTTGCTCCACAAACAAATGGTATCTTAAAATCTCTTTTATTTATATGATATAAATCATCTGCTGGTGTTAAAACTTCACTTTCATCTATATAATCTACTCCTATAGCTTCTAATATTTGAGCTTCTACAAAATGCCCTATTCTCACTTTTGCCATAACCGGAATAGAAACTGACTGTATTATCTCTTTTATCATTTTAGGATCTGAGCTTCTTGCAACTCCACCTTGTTTTCTAATATCTGATGGTACTCTCTCCAGCGCCATTACAGCCACTGCTCCAGATTCTTCTGCTATTTTAGCTTGCTCTACATTTACAACATCCATTATAACTCCGCCTTTAAGCATCTGTGCTAAATTTTCATTTAATTTCTGTCTATTTTCCATAAATAGATCCCCCTTTTCATATTTTACAATTAAGTGATACCATTATTTCACAGAAATGCTATTCCATCAATTGTACCCATACATTATGATCCCATACAATTGCAAAAGAAAAATGGGACTATGGCACTAGATAACTTAAGCACAATATATTGTTTCGCAAGTTTAAAGTCAACACAATATATTGTAGAATTTATTCTTAGTGCCACAGTCTCATTTTCATCATTACTCCTTGTAAGGGAATATAAATTCTGGTGTGTTTTTATGAATGATTTTAAATTCATATCCTTGAGCTCTATAATATTTAATTATATCTGGAAGAGCTTTACAAGTGTTTTTGTTTAAATGATCGCAATGCATAAGTAATATAATTTTAGATAATGTTTTTTTTCTTTTAGTACCCTCTTTATAAAATTTACTTACAGGTGCTTTAGGGTTTATACCATCCGTTAGCGCCATATTCCAATCATATATTTTAAAACCTTTCTTCTCTAATTCATTCTTAAATTCTTGATTTAATCTTTTTACACTTCCTCCTGGAAATCTAATTATATTAGTATTAACACCTGTAACTTTATATATTTCATCTTTACATTTTTCCATTTCATCTATAAAAATTTTATTATTTTTATAAATAGTTTCATAATTATGACTATAGGTATGTAGTCCTATACTATGACCTTCTTTAACTATTTTTTTAAGTACGTCTTCTCTACCATCTATATATTTTCCTATTATAAAAAAGGTACCTTTCACATCATTTTCTTTTAATACTTGAAGTATGTTTTCTGTAGTTTTATCACTGGGTCCATCATCAAATGTTAAATAAATTTCTTTTTTCTCATGTGCATCATTTTTCTTATCAGCTTTAACCTTATAATTAAATGAAGTAATTCCACTAAAAATTAACGCTATGAATAAAAATAGATATATGAACTTTCTAAATTTACTATTCACTTAAACATATCCCTCCTAAATCTTTATTATGATATTTATTTAGGCTCACTCTATGTTTTATTATTAGTCTTAGAGATTAAATTATTCTACCTTAATTTTCATATTTATATTTAATATTTGTATAATATAGATAAATTATAAATATAAAATACATGATGCCTATAATATTAATAATTAATGTTATAAAATTAAAACACAATAATTTATTCTCATTTTTATCAAAAAATAACAAAAGCTAAGAAACAAATAAAATTCACCTCTTAGCTTCTAAATTCCTTAGTAATTCCCCTTTAAATAACTAAAAATTAAAATAATCTATTTTTTACTTTTAGCTATCTCGATATTAACTTTTCTTCTATTTAATTTTTTACCTGAACATTTATTTATTATCTTTTCTGCAACATTTGATGGTACATCTATGAAAGTAAATTTATCTAATATGTCTATATCTCCAATTTCATGATTTTTTACAGATGCTGTATCTTGAATAAATGTTAATAGGCTTTTTACATTTATACTATCTTTTCTTCCTACACTTAAAAATAATCTTACTGGAACTTCTGCCTCTAGTTTATTATTAGTATAATCAAAACTCATTTCTTTGCTAAATAACATTTCCATTAATGTTGCTGCAACCTGAGATAAATCAAAATTCTGCTCTAAAGTTTTCACCATTGGCATAAAATTCTCATAATTATTTTCTTTCACCTTAGAAGTTACATTATTTAATAAATTATCATATTTCTTTTCTAATATATCTTCTAATGTAGGTAACTCTTTTTTCTTAATTTTACTCTTAGTTATTCTTTCTATTTGTCTAATAGAAGATACTTCTCTAGGGGTAACTAAAGAATAGGCTGTTCCTTCTTTATCAGCTCTTGCTGTTCTTCCTATTCTGTGAACATAGGATTCCGCGTCTTGAGGTATATCATAATTTATAACATGAGATATATTCTCTACATCTATTCCTCTAGCTGCTACATCTGTTGCAACTAAAAAGTTTAAGTTAGCCTTTTTAAATTTTTTCAAAGTATTTATTCTTTGATTTTGACTCATATCTCCATGCATACCTTCTACATTATATCCTTTTGATTGCATAGCTTCTACTAATTCATCAACACCTCTTTTAGTTCTACAAAATATTATAGCACTTTCAGGTTCCTCAGAATCTATTATTCTACATAAAGCTTCTAGCTTATCTTTATTTTTTACTGAAAAATAATTTTGTTCTATTTTATCTACTGTTAAAGATTTTTTCAAAATAGCTATATGCTCTACATCTTCTTTCATGTAGTTTAAAGCCAATTTTTTAATAGATTCTGGCATAGTGGCTGAAAAAAGCATAGTTTGTTTTTCTTCAGGTGTGCTTGCCATTATAGTTTCTATATCTTCTATAAATCCCATATTAAGCATCTCATCTGCTTCATCTAAAACTAGGAAATTGATTCCTCCAAGTTTTAAAGTTCTTCTGTTAATATGATCCAATATTCTTCCTGGAGTTCCAACTACTATATCTACTCCACTCTTAATATCCTTTATTTGTCTTTCTATAGATTCTCCTCCATAAACAGGAAGTACTTTTGTTTTACTATATTTAGACAATCTTTTTAACTCATCCTTTATTTGAAGAGCTAATTCTCTTGTAGGAGTTAACACTAAAGCTTTTACTCCTTTTCTTTTTTCCTCATTACATAAAGCACTTATTACAGGAGCTCCAAAAGCTAAAGTTTTACCTGTTCCTGTTTGGGCTTGTGCTATAACGTCTGCACCTTCCAATAATACTGGAATTGATTTTTCTTGTATTGCAGATGGAGTTTCAAATCCCATATGTTCTATAGCTTTTAGTACATCTTCATTTAAGTTTAAATTTCCAAAGTTTTTGTTTTCCATACAATGTTCCTTTCTGGTTGTTAATTAAAAATGGCTGTTGACATATAATCAACAGCCAATAAAAAATCTTTTCTAATTATCTAAAAGATCTGTTGTTGTTTCTAGATTGTTTTCTAGCTCTTCTACAATCTGGACATCTTTGTGGTTCGTTTTCGAATCCTTTTTCTTTGTAGAATTCTTGTTCTCCTTCAGTGAAAACAAATTCTTTTCCGCAATCTTTACATGTAATATTCTTATCTGACATTTGTATATCTCTCCTTTTTTAAGAAAATTTATTTTAATTTAATAAAGAAAAATCTATACTTCTTAAAAAAGCAGACCCTAGTTTTTATCTTATTAAATCACTTTCTATAGAATATCACAAATAAATTTTATATGCAATATGTTTTAAAGCTATTTTTTTAATATATTTTTTATGGTATAATGTTAAAAAAATTATTATCTGTTAATATATATTCATTTTTTCTAAATTATCTGCATTTTATTTTTTACTTAATTATTTCACATATATCTAAATTATTTTTAATTTTTTTCGATTTATCGTATATAAATCACTTATAATTGTGGTTATTATAATTATATTTTAAAAGTATTTATTTCAAAAACATACATAATATAATTATATAATTCTATAGATTTTTAAGGAGGGTACATTATGAAAAGAAATAAAAGTACTATTGGGAAAATTTTAGGTTCTACAATAGCTATAGCAGGTTCTGTACTTATATTAAAAAAGGCCCATCAAAAATTTAGATGTAGCGATTTTAAAAAAACAGATTATGGCAAAAGTTTCAAAATTAAGATTCAAGACATGAAGAATGAAGGACATAACCTTAAAAATAAAATGAAAGATAAAAGAAAAAATATAAAAGAAATTTTAAAGGAAAAATCTGAAAAGATAGAAGAAAACATAAATAGAACTGGTGAAGATATAAATAATATATATGAAGAAAGCAAAGATAAAGTGGAAGATACTATAGATAAAGTTGTAGAAAATTCTAAAGATTTTTATGAAGACTTTACAGATTCAGCTGATAATGCTGATAACATGGGAAAGGAAACCGAAAACAACTATAAAGATTCTAATCCACAATCAGACAATTTATAGTTTTAATAATTAATAAACAAAAACATTATGGAATTAGTGTTAAATTAATTCCATAATGTTTTTATTTTATAGTTTAAAAACAAGAGCTCAATTTTATTTAGACAACAATTACTGGTATTTGAGAATTTTTAACTACACTAGCAGTTACAGAACTCATAATTTTTTTTAATCCTTTTTTATTAGATTTACTCATAACTATCATATCAAAATTATCTTTTTCAGCCTTTTCCACTATTTTATCAGCTGGTATACCAAAACAAGAATACATTTCATATTCATATCCCAGGTTTATAATTTTCTGTTTTGCTTCATTCATGACTCTTTCACTTTTAGCTTTAAGCTTTCTTAATTTTTCTTGAATTAAAAAGATATTATTCACTTTTACTTCTTTAACATTTATTAAAGTAACTTCCACCTGCTTTTTATCAAACATATCTTTTAATAAATCTAAAGAATAACTACTTCTCTCAGATGAATCCACTGGAACTAAAACTTTTAATTTTCCCATACAAATACACCTCTTTATTTATAATAATATATTTTTAGATGAAAGTTATTTGTTATTTTATTAACAATATCTTTGTTATTATATTAACATATATTGGGTATTATTTCAACATATTCTCTGAACAAATGTTATATTAATTATTTGTAATGTGTTATATTAGACAACTATTAAATTAATATACTTTAAATACTAAAAAAGTAATTTCATTATCCATCACATGGATTTCAATACTTATATACGATTTTAATACTTTATATTTTTAAATAGTAATTTATCCTATATGAAAGATTTATATGTAATATTAAAGTTTTTTTGCTACAGTATATTATTTATACTTATGTCAAACTATCATCTTTTAAAAATATAATAAACAAATTATGTTATATTTAAATTATTTTTTTAATATATTTTATTGACATAGATTTTGTAATATAATAAAATCTTTATATACCCCTATTGGGTATATATCATTTTTATGAGGTGATCTAATGAGTTCTTCTTTTTTAAATCTTTGTAAAAAATATGGTTATATTATTCTTATATTTTTTATAGTTGTAGGATTATTCAACCCTAAAATAGCTCTAATAGCTATTATTTGTATGATTGGACCTATTTTACTTGCAATCTTAGGTAAAGGAAGGTTTTGGTGTGGAAATATTTGTCCACGTGGTAGTTTCTTTGATAATGTTCTATATAAATTTAGCAATCATAACAATGTTCCTAAATTTCTTAAATCAAAATTTTTCAGACTATTAGTTATTATATTTATGTTTTATATGTTTGGAAGTGGAATATATAAAAATTGGGGAGATATTATGGGCATAGGCATGGTTTTTTATAGAATGATTGTAATTACAACATTTGTTGGTATAATACTAAGCTTTTTTTATAACAACAGAACTTGGTGTAATTTTTGTCCAATGGGAAGTATCTCATCTTTAATATCTTATTTTAAAAGAGATAGCAAAAAACTAGCTGTATATTCAAATTGTATTTCTTGTAAACTTTGCAAAAAAACTTGCCCTATGGGCATAGTTCCTTATAATTACAAAAACAACACCATTAGCCATCCGGATTGTATACAATGTGGAAAATGCGTAAATATATGTCCTAAAAATGCTATAAATTAATACAAGAATGACCTAGAGCATCTAAAAGCACAATTACTATATATTTACGATAATAATAAATCCATAGCAATTACACGAAAAGATGATTAACACTAATGTAAATGAGAGTAAATTAGGGGTAAATCATTAAACAACTATAAATTTAATGATTTACCCCTAATTTTTATGTATATTTACATTCTCTTATGTTAAAATTTTATTTTTACATAACTTGTTCTAAATCCCTTATGTATTTTTCTTCCATTTTTATTATATTAGTTAACACTTCATATTCATAGCTATCTCCATCTCCATTTTTTTGTATCATTCTTCCTCTTATATCTATAAATAATGCTCTTATATCCTTATTAATATCTAATATGTATTCTATAAATTCTTTTATGGTTTTATCCTTATGGCACTTTATTAAGATCTTATTATTAAACTGGGCAATTAAAGAAGATATTTTATCATATGTATATATATCAATATCTTTCATTTTTTCCTTTTTCAAAGTTGTCTTAAGAAAATTATAATAACTTATCTTTTCCTTTTCATATTTCATAAATATCTTAGAAAATATACTGAAGGGATTAGTATCATCATATTGTTTATTCATATCAATATATATTTTAATAATATTGTTTCCTGTATCTATAGATCTATCTATAAGATCTATAATATTATATCCCATCTATTTCCTCCTATGTAAGTTTTTCAACTTTATTTTTTCTTATGTAAGTGCTTTAACTTTATTTTAACAGTATGCAAATATACTTTCTAATTAACATATTTAATTTTTAAAAACAAAATATACCCTATAGTGTAGTTTCTCTTCATTCCTCTACGCTACAGGGTATAATCTTATAAAATTAAATATTTTACATTATAAATCTATTACTAAAGCTCAATTCTTTTAATAAAACTATTTTTTATAAATTAATTTTATTGTTATTACATACAAAATTATCTTTTAAAATGCTATTTATTTAAAAATATATATTTTATTACCCTATTATATGAACTGTCACAGTTCTTACACCCCAGCTATTACATTCAGCCTCTGAGTGCATAAATAAATCTATTCTGTTTCCTTTAATAGCTCCTCCAGTATCATCTGCTACTGCATAACCATAACCTTCTACATAAACTTTAGTCCCAGGAGCTATTACCCTAGGGTCTACTGCTATGGTGCTGTATCCATTTGGATTTCTAACTGTAGGATTTCCAGAAGCGGTTATACCATCTCCTGCATAAGCAGTTGCTACCATTGTTAATGTTTTTGAAAAAGATCCAGAAATTGACCCACCACGAGATAAAGTCTCTCCCTGTGAACTATTACTATTATTAACTGCTACTTCTCTGGCTTTTCTAGTATTTTCTTCAGCTTGTCTAGCTTTTTCAGCCTCATCAGCTACTATTTGATTTTCTTTTTCTGTTACTTTATTAAGTACCAATTTTTCTTCTTGTATACTTGTATTTAGTCTTGCTAATTTTTCTTGATTATTTTTCTTTAATTCTGCTAATTTATTATTCTCTTCATTTAGGTTTTCTTTCTGTTTTGCTATAGATTCTTTTTCTGCTTTTAATTTAGTAACAACATTTTTATCAAAATTCATTATTTTTGAAACTATATCTATTCTTGACATAAAATCGCCTAAATCTTTTGATGCTAAAATTATATTTAAGTAGCTATCACCACCACTTATATACATAGCTCTTACTCTTTTGGCAAATAAATCTTCTTTTGTTTTCACATTCTTTTTTACTTCAGCTAATTTACTTTCTGTATCTTTGATTTCCTTATCAATTTTATTCATAAGCTGTTTATTTTTATCTATTTCATCTATTACATTGTCAATTTCACTGTCCATTTTCCCAACTCTTTGCTGTATTTCCTTCTTTTGTTCTCTAGTTTCCTTTAAATTATTTGACTCCTTAACTGATGGCGCAGCTAAAACATTACTGCCTGTACTTAAAATTAAGGTTAGCATTATAATAAAGGATAACATCTTTTTACTCAATTTATCACGCTCCTATAATTTGTGTGTAAATCTATACATTCTTTATTTGCCTTATACTTTTAAAGTTTAATACTTCTCATTTTATAATATATATATGCTTTTTGTAAAGTATATGGGTATATTTGACTAAATTTAAAAATAAGAAAACCTAACCATAAATTAAATATTATTCTATTATTTATTAAAATTATCTTTACATTATACCATAAAAATTAATTATGTAATGTTTTTTTATTATACCATATATATTATAAATAAAAAAATCAGTGCCTATTAAGGCACTAATTTAAAAACATCTAATATTTAAACTTTGAAACACTTTCTTGCATATCTTCTGATAACTTTGCTAATTCCTCGCTAGCATTAGCTAATTCTGAAATAGAAGCGGTTTGCTCTTCTACTGCAGCTACAGTTTCTTCTGTTCCTGCTGCATTTTCCTCGGAAATAGCAGATAAGTTTTCAATTACTGAAATTATTTCATTCTTTTTATTTTCCATATCCTTTCCTGATTCATTCACTATTTGTACAACTTTTTTCATTTCATCTATAGCTACAGAGATTCCTTCAAATTTTGAATTTGTATTATCTACACGCTTAGTTTGTTCTTTTGTATTGGTACTAGAAACTTCCATACTCTGAACTGCTTTTTCTGTCTGAATTGATAATTCATTAATTACTAAAGAAATTTCATCAGTAAAAGCATTTGATTGCTCTGCTAATTTTCTTATTTCATCTGCTACTACTGCAAAACCTTTTCCTGACTCTCCTGCTCTAGCTGCTTCAATAGCCGCATTTAAAGCTAAAAGATTAGTTTCAGAGGCAATACTCTTTATCATTTCACTAGCATTTTTAATTTTTTCTGCACTGTTACTGCTATCCATAATAACTTTATATACTTCTTTTGATATCCTTTGGCTATCCATAGTTTGCTCTACCAATTCCTTTAAAGTAGTTACCCCTTCTTCTTTTAAAGTATCTACCTTTTCTATTGCATCATTTAGATCGTCCATCATTTGCTGATTTTTGTAAATTGTCTCTCCAAGCATGTTTACATTTGTGGCACCACTTTCTGTTTGCCTTGCCTGATCTTCTGAAGAATTAGCCATTTCTTCTATAGTTTTTGTAATTTCATTAGCCGCTTTTGCAGTCTGTTGACTAGTGGCTGTAAGCTCCTCTGAGGATGCTGCCACTTGCTCTGCACTTTCCAATGTTTTTTTAGCAAAATCTCTTAAATTTACTACAATATTATCAAAAGCTTTTGCCAATAATCCAATTTCATCTTCTCTTTTAACTAATTCTTTGGATACATCTTCTGTAAAATCTAAATCTGCCATTTTATCACCATATTTTTCAAGACTTTTTATAGGATTTACTATAGCTTTTCCTACTAAGAAAATTAACATAGCAATAATAGCTGCTCCTAATACATAACAAATAACAAAAATTCTTGTTATATCACAGATCTTTTCATTAAATTCATTTTCATCTATTACTGCAGCCACAGACCACTTATTAGACTCTATAGGATAATACCCTACATATTTATGAGTATCTTTATAGGAATACTTTCCTGTGCCTTGTTTTTGGGCCATCATATTTGTTCCTATTTCATCCATTCCACCTTGTTCTTTTGTCATATTATTTTTTAAAATCATTTCCTTTACAGGGTGATAAACTAATTCTCCCTTTTTACTGATTAAAAATACAAATCCAGTTTTACCTATTTTATATTTTTCCATAATTTTAGGTAATTCATCAAGGAGCATATCTACTGCTACTACACCTAATTTTTTCCCTTTTTCATCCTGTACTATCTTTATAACACTGATTACCATTTTTCCTGTTACTGAATCCATATATGGTTCTGTATAAAGTACCTCATCAGATTTTAATTTTGAAGCTTCTTCATACCAAGGTCTTTCTTTAATAATCCACTCCTTATTGGAGGCAACCTCATCTTGTGAAACTAAATAACTAGCATCCTCTAACCCAACCCATACTAATTGAAGATTTTTGTCTGTATTTTTTATTTGTTGTAGAGAACTTATTACATCCTTATAATCAGGATGACTTTTCACTTTATCCTTAGTTTTTGCGCCCTTCATTAATTTTATAATATCTTGATTTGTAGCCATTTGTTTTACTAAAACTTCACTTTTTTTAAACATTTCATTACTTTGATTAGACGCAGCCCTAGCTTCCGTAACCAAATTTTCGTAATTCATTTTAGTCACAATATTCTTAATTTTCAACCCCAAAAAAATCCCGGAAGTCAAAAATACAAAAAGTACAGCTGTAAGAATATAAAGCATCATTTTAGCAAAAATGCTCTTTTGAATAATATTTTTAACTTTCATTTATTTTCCCCCTCTTCATTGTAAAAATATGTATTTTATTACACATTAAACTAAATTTTACTCCATTATTTTTTACTATATCCATTATATATTAGAAAATATAAATTTAAAACATATTTTTAGAATTTTATGTCTATTTTTTTATAATAATAGGGAAAATAAGATATTTATACCAAATTTAAATATATATTTTTTATAAATCATAAATTAAATAATTAATATGATTAAAACTCTCTAAAATTAAAATATGTAAAATAAAAACTATAAGATCAGTTTTAATTAATCCTATAGCTTTTCTGTTATGCATTGCTTATTATAGTTTTTCTTTGGATCAAATTAAATAACTTCTAATGCACAGTAAAATATTACATATTTAATCAATCAAGATCATCAAAATCAAAGGCTGCTGCCTTGGTATAACTTGTAACCTTCGCCTCAAAAAAATCAGTTTTTGTGCTATTTAATTTTGAAAAACTATCTATCCACTCCATAGGATGCTTATGAACTTCAGGATATAATATTTTTAGACCTATAGCTTCCAGCCTAAGATTTGAAAGATATTTAATATATCTATCTATTAATTCATCATTGAGCCCTAATATTTCATTGTTAGTTACATATTGTCCCCATTTAATTTCATGTTCTACTCCCATTCTCATCATTTGTCTAAATTCTTCTTCTAATTGCTCTGTAAATATATGAGGATTTTCATTTTTTAACTCCTTAATTATATTTTGAAAGAGCACAAGATGGGTTATTTCATCCCTATTTATATATTTAAAAATTGTGCTAGTAGAAGTCATCTTTCCTTGTCTTGCTAAGGTATAAAAAAAACTAAATCCAGAATAAAAATATATACCTTCTAATATATAATTTGCCATGATTACTTTTAAAAAATTATGGAGTTCAGGATTCTCATTAAACTCTTCATAAATGCCTGCTATAAATTTATTTCTTTCTAAAAGATGCTCATCTTCTCTCCATTGATCATATATTTTATCTCTAGTAATTGGATTTGTAACTGTATCTAGTATGTAAGAATAGCTTTGTGCGTGTATCTCTTCTTGAAAAGTTTGAATATTTAACAAAGAAGAAACTTCTGAAGCAGTTATATATCTTGATATATTAGGGAGATTTTCACTTTGTATTGAATCAAGAAAATTTAAAAAAGAAATGATCTTATCAAAGGCATTTCTCTCTCCATCTGTTAAATAAGGAAATTGTTTTACATCTTCATTAAGAGAAATTTCCTCCGGTATCCAAAAATTATTAAGCATTGTTCTATAAAAATCACTAGCCCAATTATATTTTATTCTATTCCATTCTCTTAAGTTGGTAGTATTTCCATTTATCATTGATTCCGTTCCACGCTGACCATTTTCGTTAAATATTATTTTTTTCAACATTTACTGTAAAACCCCTTTCTTAACATATCGTTTTCTAAATCTACTTATTTTATATTAGTAATATAGATAATTATATTTATAAATATAATTATCTATATAGTTATTATTTCAAATATTTATATTAAATTTACTGAAAAATTATAACTTTTTTATTTGCTACATTAAACATATAATTAGCTTGAGCAACTTGTACATTCATCCATTTCTAAAGATTTATTTCTTATATAATAAATACTCTTTATACCTTGTTTCCAAGATTCTACATACATGTTTAATATGTCTTTAGCTCTCATATTTGGATTTATATATAAATTAAAGGATTGAGCTTGATCTATGTGTTTTTGTCTAGCTGCACAAGCTTTAATACTCCATTGTTGATCTATAGTATGTGCTTCTTTATAATACCAAAAATTTTCTTCATTTAAATCTGGTGCAGTTTTGGGAGTAAAGCTGCCTTTCTTTTCTTCCATAAAAAACTTTTTAAACACAGGATCTATTCCTGCTGTTGTATTAGCTATGTTAGAAGTGCTACCTGTAGGAGCAATAGCTGTAATATAACCATTTCTCATTCCATATTTTTTAATATACACTTGAAGTTTTCTCCATCTTTCGGAGTTATAACCTCTTCTTTCAAAATATTTTCCTGTATCCCATTCTGAACCTTTAAAAGCAGGGTAACTACCCTTCTCTTTAGCCAATTCCATAGAGGCCTTTATGGCTATGTAAGCTATTTCTTCATAAATGTCATCTGCTATTTTAATATGTTCATCACTTTCCCATCTTATCTTATTATTTGCTAAAAAGTGATGATATCCACTTGTACCTAATCCAATAGCTCTATATTTATCACTAGTAATCCTAGATTCCTTAACAGGAAGCTTATTAATAGATATAACATTATCTAACATCCTTATCTGAAGAGGAATGCAATCACTAAACTCTTCTTTTTTTACCTTACTAAGATTTATTGAGTTTAGATTACAAGTTACCATATCTCCAGCCTTAACTTTTTGAACAACTTGTTTAACTCCATTATCATCAGCTATCTCTTCCTCTAAAAGATGGCTTTCACTCATATTCTGTGCAATTTCATGACAAAGATTTGAAGAATATATCATGCCTTTATGTTTATTGGGATTTGCTTTATTTACAGTATCTCTAAAGAAAATAAAAGGCGTTCCAGTTTCTACTGCACTTTTCATTAATCTCTTCATAATATCAAGAGCGGGTACTGTTTCCCTAGGAATACTAGTATTTTTTTCCAATTCAACATATTTTTGGGCAAACTCTTTATTGTCTACATCATCAAAGCTATCTTCTAAATTGTATCCCATTATCTTTTTTATCATATAAGGATCAAATAAAGACCAACTCTCTCTATTTTCTAATCTTTCCATAAATAAATCTGGAATACTTACAGCAGGAAATATATCATGTGCCTTTCTTCTATCATCCCCATTATTGGTTTTAAGATCTAAAAAATCAAATATATCTTTATGCCATATGTCTAAAGTTATGGCTGCCCCTCCTTTCCTCTTGCCAAGCTGATCTACCGCTACAGCAGTATCATTGTAAAGTCTTATCCAAGGTATAACCCCACCAGATGCATTCTTATGTCCTCTTATTTCACTATTCAACGCTCTTATTTTTCCCATATATATGCCTAATGCTCCACCATGTTTTGAAACTTGAGCAAATTTTTGATTCACATCGTAAATTGACCACAAATTATCTCCTACTGCAGATATAAAGCAACTACTTAACTGGTAGAATGGTGTACCTGCATTTCCTAAAGTTGGCGTAGCAACTGTAACTTTTAACTGGCTTAAAAGATCATAAAATTGTTTTGCATAAAAAACTTTTTTATTTCCTTCAGGCATAGCTAAATGCATAGCTATAGTCATAAATCGTTCTTGTGGAAGTTCTAATATTTCTCTATTATGTCCTTTTATCAAATATCTGTCATTCAATAATTTCAATCCTTCATAATTAAATAATTCATCTCTTTGTGGCTTTATATATTTTGCTAATTTTTTTATTTCTTTATCAGAATAATTTTCAGTTAAGTATTCACCATAAAGTTTCATCTTAACTAACTTTTTTACTAATTCATAATAATCACCATAACCAAAATTATTATAAGATCTACTAATTTTAGCTTCCTTATATAGATCAAAACACAAAAGCCTTGCAGCAACATATTGCCAATTTACATTAGTTTTTTTTATGTTGTTCCCATTATTATCTTTGCTACTTTGGATAACTTTTTCTATAGCTGTTTGTATCAATGTTTTTTGAATTTCTTTTGTAGTCATTCCATCTCTAAATTGGATTCTAGAATCTAATTCCAATTCGATAGGATCACAGCCCTCTATACCTTCACATGCTAGCTTAACCATTTTTTTTGTTTTCTCAACTTGTAATTCTTCATATTGTCCATTTCTCTTTTTTATTTTAATACTCATTATTCAAACCTTACTTTCTTAAAAATTTGTTTAATTAATAAAATATATTATAAAATAATTATTTTTAAATAAATTATATAAGTAATTACATCTAAAATCAACAATATAAAAATATGATTTATGAGGATAAACTCAATATATTGTATAAGCATCTTATATTTTCACTATATATTGTATATTATTTATTATATTTATAAATATACTTATTTATATTTTATACTATTCTTTCTATATAAAAAGATTATTTATTCATAGTATACTTAATAAAAATAAAAAGCATCTCCATATTATTTTTCATAAAAGATGCTCTTTATTTCTATTTTATTATTAGTTAAAGCTCCATTTATTCCTTATTTAATAATTTTTAGTTTCCTACTAATTTATAATTACTTGAAAAAATCTATATGCTTAATTACTATATTATCATTTGCTTTTATTTTTATATTAAAATTTCCAGTTAAATTTTTTCCAACAATTTTAATAATATATTTTCCACTTTTTGGTGTAGTAAAGCTTATATCATTATTTTCTTCTCTTTCATTTCTTTTAGCTATAATATTATAGTCTGAATCTAATACTACAAGATAAAGGCTACCTTTACTAATTCTTGTTTTATCTTCTATAACTATTCTATTATCTTTATATGAAGTAAATTCTAATAAAGACCATTTACCTGTAAATTTACCAAAATCAAATTTCTTTCCATCTAAACTATCTCTTTCATTTCTTTTAAAATAAACACTTCTTTCCGCATCTTGTACTGTTGATAAATAATTATTTGAGCCAATATAAAAAAAACTATTTTTATATAAACTTATTCCCATTACTATTATTATTACAAATATTATTAATCTAATGGGATTTATATTTTTTATATTTTCCATTTTGTTAATTTCCCCCTATTTATATCTTACATAATTACAAATTATAAATGAAATAATAATATATAAAGATTATTATAATAAATACATACCAATTATACTCTTATTTCTATATATTTTAAAATTTGTATTTAAACCAAATGAGAAATTAAATTTATTTTTATAAATTTTCATGTTAATCCTTTTTCTTTATAATTATGAAAAATTAAAGTGTTTATTTTATTAAGTTTTAAGCCATAATATCATAGACTAAATTATAAAATAATACTGAGTAAATTAGCTATAATATGAAACAAAGGAGATAAAAATTATGAGATTTTTTCAAAGGAATAAAAGTAAAAAAATTATAGTTAATCTTACTATAATAATGATTTTATCAATTTTTTTTATATCAATATTTCAATGGAAAAATGTCTTAGTTTATAAGGCTCATGAAACTACAGATGATGCCAAAATAACTAATTTAATAAATGATATATTTGAAAATAGAAATAAAGCATTATTAAAAGGAGATTTAGAATTTATTGAATCTATTTATGATACAAGTAGTAAATATGGTATATGGGCTTATGAACATGAGAAAAAAAAGATAAAATATCTGCATAATTGGGAAGAAAAACAGGGTGTTAAATTTATTGATATAAATCCCAAGGTTGTTATCAAAAACATGAAAAATCTAAAAGATAGTTATTCAATTAATTTAATATGTTCTACAGAATATAAATACACCTATGAAGATGAACCAAAAAAAATTAATAAATCTACCATAGGTACATATCATCTAATAAAACTTACAAAAAAAGATGATGAATGGGTAATTACAAAAGAATGGTATAAAGATCCTTTTGCTGATTCTCTTAATATTAATAACTTAAAAGCTGATGATATAAAACAAAATATAATAAATAATTCTTTTAGAGATTTTTCTAATTTAGATAAAAGAAGATTAAATACTATAGAATATGCTGAAAAATATTGCGGAGCTGCTACTGATGAAAAATATGAATATAAATATAACAAAAAATATAGAGATTATAACCCTAAAGGAGGAGATTGTGCTAATTTTGCTTCTCAAATATTATTTGAGGGAGGAAAATTCAAAAAAAACTCTGCTTGGAACTACGATTCCAAAGGGGCTACTAGAGCTTGGGTAAATGCAGATGGTTTCAAAGATTATATGATATATAGTGGTAGAGCATCTATAATTGCCCATGGAAGTTATGAAAAAGTATATAAAGCTTCTTATAAACTTCTGCCTGGTGATTTTGTAGCTTATGAAAAAAAAGGAGACATAACTCATATATCAATGGTGACAGGAGCAGACTCTAAAGGATATTCTTTAGTAACCTGCCATAATACAGATAGAAACAAAGTTCCTTGGGATCTTGGATGGAATGATAAAGGAATAAAATTCTGGTTAGTTAGAGTACATTTTTAATATGATTTTTAATATAAAATAATATTAAAAAAATATTTTCAAAAATATGAATTTAAATTTGAATTAATTATATATAAAATATAAAAATTGTTTAAATATACAATAAAAGAGGTGATTTATTATAAAAAAATTATTTAAAAAAATTATTATTTTAAATATATTATTTTATGCTTTATGTATAAATATTTCTAAAGTAAAGGCCTTTGGCATAGAAAATAACAAACAATTATACAATAGAACTATGAAACAAGATATTCTATCATTAATGATGGCATATGATGATTATATAAAAGATATTGAAGTTAAAGATAATAAAGTATATATAATAACTAAATCTGGTGAAAAAATTATTTATGACGATAAAAAGAATAAAACTTTTAATGAAAAAATATATAATTCAGACATACAAGACATGTTGGAACAAATATATCCTTTAGAAACTACGCGTAAGTTAATGAATAAAGATTTTGATCCTGGAAGATTTCGAGTATATAGCTTATTAAATTATGTTTATGGAAATAATTCTGCTATAATCCAGAAGAATTTAAAAAACATTAATACACCTTATGGTACATTCCAATTCAATAATAATAATAAGGCTGCAGAAAGCTTAAAAAAAGCATTAGATGAAATTCATAGTATTTCAAAAAATAATAATAAAATTAGTTCTAATATATCTCCTATTAATGGTACTTTTAATTATAGACATATTGCAGGTACTAATCTTTTAAGTCCTCATGCATTTGGAATTGCAATTGATTTAGTAAGAAACAATAAAGATTATTGGAAATGGGCTACAGAAAAACAAGGACAAGAAAGATTAAATTCTTATCCAAAAGAATTAGTTGAAATTTTTGAAAAAAACAACTTTATATGGGGTGGAAAATGGAACCATTTTGATATATTACATTATGAATATAGACCAGAAATTATAATAAAATCTAGATATTTTAAAAAAAATACTAATATAAATGATCCTTGGTATAAAGGCGCTCCAATTGAAAATGAAAAAATTAAAGAATATATAGATAAAATCAATAATGTATTAAAATAAAATTACCCCTGTGAATCATTAATATATGATATTTCACAGGGGTAATTTTGTTTGTATTTAACTATACATTTATACAATAATTCTATCAATAGAGCCTAAATATATATAACTCATATAGCTTATATGTTAATTTTATAAATATATTTAATTATTTTATATTTTAATAAATGTTAAAACTTATTTGTTGAATTTTATTTTGTACTAAATTAGACACTGTAAGTCCTATGAGTCTTATAGGCTCCTTAAAATCTATTTGTTCTAATATATCACAGGCCAATTTATAGATTTCCTCTTTATCTGTTAAATAATAATTTACTGTCTTACTTCTTGTATGAGTTTCAAAATTAGAAGTTTTTATTTTTATAGTAATAGTTTTTCCACCACTATTTTTTTTGTATAAATTGTAGGATATGTTTTTTGAAAAATCTAAAAGATATTTCTTCATTTCTTGCTTATTTACTATGTCTTTTTTTAGGGTTATTTCTTTTCCTATAGATTTTCTTTCTCTGCTAACTTTTACTTCTCTTTTATCTATTCCTCTTATTCTGTCATATATTTCTAGTCCAAATTTACCAAAATACTCTACACAGAATTCTTTAGATAATTTATACATATCTTTTACAGTAAAAATCCCTATGTTATGTAACTTCTCTACAGATTTTTTACCCATTCCATAAATCTTACTTATAGGAAGAGGCTCTAATACTTTAGGAACCATATCCTTATTTATCATTTTTATGCCATTAGGTTTATGCCAATCAGAAGCCAGTTTGGCTAAAAACTTATTGTAAGAAATCCCCACAGATAAGGTTAATCCTAGTTCATTTTTAACTCTATTTTTTATATATTCTGCCACTTTAATTGGCTCATAACTAATATGACTAATATCTAAATAAGCTTCATCTATAGATACAGGTTCAATTATGGATGTAACCTGAAATAATATTTCAAATATATTATTTGAAATCTCCTTATATCTACTATGTCTTGTAGGAACATATACACCAAATGGACATTTCTTTTTAGCTACAAAAATGGGCATAGCAGAATGAACACCATATTTTCTAGCTTCATAAGATGCAGTAGCAACTACTCCTCTTTCCCCTATTCCTCCTACTATTACAGGTTTACCTTTAAGTTTTTTATTATCCATTTGTTCTACAGATGCAAAAAATGCGTCCATATCAACGTGCATAATAACTCTATCCATAGGTATAAATTCCTTTCCAATAATATAAATTTAAGCCTCTATATATTCTAAATATAATTATATCAAAAGTTCAATTATTTAAAAGAATTACTTAATATAATCACATTTATGAAATAACTAAATAGGTTACCACATAGTCATTAATATTTTGTAATACTATTTTATAATTATACTTTAATTATAATTTTGTCACTATAAAAAATAAAAATGAAAGCTACCATATCAGGTTGCTTTCATTTTTAATTATATCAATAACAACTTCATTTCTACTAACGAAAAGTCTAACTAAACAATTAGATATTATAACAATTAATGTAGCCCTTAAAGGTTTAAGCATACTTCTATACTTCTGTATCTTACTTATATTAAAGTACTACTTCTCTATATTCTTCACTTTTTTTTAACTCTATGTCACCTTTTGATATGCATTGAACTGGACATACATTAGCACATAAATGGCATCCTACACATTTTTCTTTTTCTAATATAGACTTTCTATTTTCTACATCCCATTTGATTGCTTGATGTCCACCATCATAGCAAGATATATAGCATCTTCCACAACCTACACATTTTTCTTCATTAAATTTTGGATATACAATATATCCTCTATCTAATTCTTCTGCTGGGATTATATTTTTATTTGCTAATCCAACCATATCCTCTAATTTTTCAAATCCCTTTTCTTCCATATAATATGATAACCCTTCTATCATATCTTCTACTATTCTATATCCATATTGCATTATAGCAGTAGTTACTTGTAAGTTTCTTGAACCTAATAATATGAATTCTGCAGCATCTTCCCAAGTTTCTATTCCTCCTATACCGCTTATAGGAACATCTTTAAGTCTTTCATTTGTGACTAATTGTTGTATAAATCTTAAAGCTATTGGTTTTACAGCCTTTCCTGAATATCCAGATATTGATGATTTACCATTTACTATAGGATATCCTATGAATTTATCTAAATCTACCCCTGTAATACATTTAATTGTATTTATTGTAGCTATACCTGTTGCTCCACCTTCTATAGAAGCTATTGCTGGAACAGTCATATCTCCTATATTAGGAGTCATCTTAGATAGTATTGGAAGATCACTTCCTCTTCTTACTGCTTCGCAATATTTTTTAACCAACTGTGAATTTTGTCCAACATCTGATCCCATAGTACTACTGGTCATTTGGGGACATGAAAAATTGCATTCTATTATATCGGCCCCTACCTCTGTAACAAGCTTTGCAAGTTTTTCCCATTCTTCTTCGTTTTGTCCCATTATTGAAGCTACTAAAACTTTCTTGGGATAATTCTTTTTTAATTTTCTCATAGCTTCTAGATTTTCCTCTAATGAATGTTCTGCTATTTGCTCCATATTTTTAAATCCTAAAAATGGAGTACCTTCTTTTTCTAAATTAGTAAAGCGTGGGGAAACTTCATTTGCAATAAAATAACCGATAGTTTTAAATACTATACCGCCCCAACCAGTTTGTAAAGCCTTTGCGCACATTTCATAACAATTTCCTACTGGTGATGATGATAAGAAAAATGGATTTTCACATTTTACTCCACAAAATTCTATTGAAAGATCTCTTCTTTTCATTATCTTACACCTTCTTTCTTAGCTGTTAAATATTTTCCTATAACTATTGCTGCTTCTTTTCCTTGTTTTATTGCACTTACAACTGTTTTATCCCCTTCAATTATATCTCCACAAGCGAAAATACCTGGTACATTAGTACTATAATCACAAGTTTTAATAATTCCTCTTTCATTAAATTCTATTGCTATTACTTCTTTAGCCGCAGCTACTTCTTTTAATGCCTCTTTTAATTCATTTACTTCTTCTGCTTCTTGACCAATAGCAAATATGATCATATCTGCTGGAAGATTCATCTCTGAATCATCAAACATTCCTTCAGCTTTAAATCTAACTACTTTCCCATCATGTCCAATTATCTCAGCAGGCTTTAACCCAGTAAATATAGGTATATTTAATTCTTGAGTATAAGCTAATTCTTTTCTATCTGCTGGCATTCTTTCTATAGTTCTTCTATACACTATTTTAACATCCTCTGCTCCTAACAGTTTAGATGTTACAGCACAATCCATAGCTACATCCCCACCGCCTATAACTATAACTTTATTTCCTATATTAACTTTTCCTCTTGAAGTCTTAACTTTAGCTAAAAAGTCTGTTCCTGCGACAACACCTTCTAGATTATTTCCTTTTATATCTATATCTTTACTTTTTTGCATTCCTACAGCTACTAAGAATGCTTCAAATCCTTCCTTTTTGAGCTCATCTATAGTAATATCTGATCCCACTTTACAATTAGTTCTAAAATTAATACCTAATTCTTTTATGTATCTAATTTCATTTTCAACAATTGCTTGTGGAAGTCTATCTTCTGGTATTCCATAAGTTAGCCATCCACCTAATTCATTTCTTGCCTCAAATACAGTAACTTTGTATCCTTCTAAAGATAACTTAGCAGCTGTAGCAAGACCACTTGGGCCGGAACCTATAATAGCTACCTTTTCCTTTATAGTTTCTATAGGTTCTAATACTTTTATTCCTGTTGACTGTTCATAATCTGTTAAGTATCTTTGAAGTCTTCCAATTTGAATAGGCTTGTCTATACCACATCTACTGCAAGCACCTTGGCAGTATTTATCTGTAGGACAAACCCTTGCGCAGACTCCACCCAAAATATTATTTTCACGTATTGTATTTACAGCACCCTTAAAATTTCTAAAACGTAATGAACGTATAAATTTTGCAGGATCTGTACCTGCTGGGCATGCCTTTGTACAAGGTGCATCATGACATAATAAACATCTAGACGCTTCTTCAATAGCTAGAAGAGGTGTAAATACTTCTTCTCTTTCTTTTAAATAACTAAATTTATTATCCAATATTATTCCTCCTTTATATAATATTTAAAGGTTAATTGCAATCACACCAATATTTTAACAAAAAAAGCAGGTCATTTCTAATTTAGAAATGACCTACTTTCATTATTTAAAGCAAAATTAAACCCTATGCTGCTTTGTGGGAAATTTAACCATAAATTTTCCTAGCATTTCGTCATTTTTTTAACAATATCTGCATTTTGCAGAAATGCTAACATTTTCATGACTATTAACACAGCATAGTTTATATTTCTATATTTTATATTTTATGAAAACCTTGTACAAATTTTATATATAATAATATAAAAATTTTTGCAATTAACCTTTAATACTATTTATATAAAGGATGTACAAGGATTTTAACTGAATCTTTTTCATCTATTTCATTAAGTTCTACTAAAATAGCTTCACTCAATGAAGTAGGTATATTCTTTCCAACATAATCTGGTCTTATTGGAAGTTCCCTATGTCCTCTATCTACCAAAACAGCTAATTGAATTTTACTAGGTCTACCATTATCAAATATAGCCTGTATAGCAGCTCTCACTGTTCTTCCGGTATAAATTACATCATCTACTAAAATCACTTTTTTATCTTGAATATCTATATGTAACTTGTTATTTTTAACTATTGGATCCTGTGACAATTCAGATAAATCATCTCTATATAAAGATATATCTAAAACTCCCACTGGTATATCTATACCTTCAAAATCTTTTATATTCTCTGCAATTCTTTTAGCTATTGGTACCCCTCTTCTTTTTATTCCTATTAATACTACATCCTGTCCACCTTTATTTTTCTCAATTATTTCATGAGAAATTCTAATTATGGATCTTTTGATCTTTACATCGTCCATTATTACAGCCTTTAAATTCAACCTAATTCCACCCTTCATCTATATTAAAATCAAAAATGCCTTGACCCATAGCCAAGACATTTATATAGACTTATTAGATATCTACCTTACAATCTCTCAGGATCATTTAAAGGGCTTTATAATATTTTATTTTTAAAATTATACTAACATAAAATTTAATATATTTCAATACTTTTTTGTAAAAACTTGGTGTTATATTATACTTTGCAATTTCAATAATAT
>NZ_CALSFS010000020.1 GCF_943736985.1 Clostridium sp. Marseille-Q2269 | reverse complement strand
TCTGGTAATTTACATGACAGTACACAAGCCATAGATATCCTTTCAAACATTGATATACAAAGTAGTAATATTTTAGCTGATAAAGCATATGGCACAAATGAAATTAGAGAATATATAACGTCACAGGGAGCCTCATATACTATTCCGCCAAAATCTAATTCAAAGAATCCTTGGCCTTGTGATTGGTGGACATATAAGGAGGGTCATCTAGTTGAATGCTTTTTTAATAAAGTGAAGCATTTTAGAAGAATTGCTACTAGATATGATACGCTTTCTTCTTCTTTTCTTACATTTCTTTATATTTCTGCCATTTTTGTTTTATCTAAATAAGCTCTTGATATATTGTTTTCAGACACGCCCTAATAAAGATTAAATTTATATTAATAGTAAAAAATTAATAGTAATTTAAACATTGAACAAAAGAATTTTCTTTATATCTTATAATTCTCTATTTATAGAATATCTAAGGGAATTATAAAATCTAAAATAATTGCTTATATTTATGAAAAAGATTTAAAAGATAGAGATATTATAAAAATTTAAAAAGAATATGCCTAAACCCATTAATCAATAATACTCTAGTTAAAAATTACTCTAAAGATATGAGGACTAAGTTGAGATTATGTTATATTCATGTAATAAATTCTGAAATTTTAATATTAGATGAATCTATACTTGGATTAGATATTACACTTATGAAATATCTAAAAAATAAAATTTACAAATCAAGGAAAGTCTGTATTTATTACATCCTATGATACTGCTTTTATAAGCAGTATCATAGATGAAATCTATTTAATTAATGATAAAAACAATAAGAAAAGTTATTGCTTCTTTAAACATAATATAAAAGCTGAAAACACCATTTCAATATATTTAATTTTAAAAATATACATTATAACATATATTTATGGAACTAGATTTTAAAATGTATTATAAAATTATTTTAAGCAAAAAAATAAGAATATGTTGTGTAAAAGATATAAAAAGCTTTAGAATTTCTTATCTACTTTAACTACTCTTTTACCAACATATCCTTTTTAATAGACTGCTCCTATAACATTTGTATTTTAAACAAAGACTTATATATTATATTTGATTAAACAATATAAATATTTAAACTTAAAATATTAAATTTCAACTTTTTCTTGTAGTAAGTAAGCTGTTACCATAAACAATCCAATTGCAACTAATATGCTAAATATAGTGGAAGCTATATTAACATGGATATTAGGTATATTAATTGTAAAGCCTCCTAAATCAATACTAGATGCTGATGGGAAAATACTACTTTTTATTGATATATTCATAGTCTTACTAAAAATTTGTTGTACCAAATCTGTGGATTTAACAAAAATTATATTAATAACTATAAATATACCAAAAGTACCTAATTTGCCTAGCTTCCTTTTTCTAATAGCAACCCTAGATAGTGATATAGAAACATATACAGTTAACAAAAAGCTTATATATTGAAATATTGTGATTATTAATCCTATTAAAAAATTTCTACCATTTAAAAACTGAGTAAACATTTCAAATTCCTTAGGAAGACTATTTAAATGTATATATGTGAATATACTCCCTACTATATTAACTAATATCATTTGTATTATAGCAGTTATCAATTTAGCTCCTAATATTTGTTTCCCACTAATGGGTAATGTAAATATTAAGTAAGAAGAATCTGAGTAAAGGTCTTTACTAAACATATTTATATTCCATATTAAAGTCACCAGTGATGCAAAACTAACTATAACTATTGATAGCACAATTATACTAAGCTGTTGCCATTTATTCTCTTTATAAAAAAGACCTATATTTGCTAAAACTATCAAAGATAATAGTATTATTATTTCTTTATAATAAGATTTAAAGTTGTATTTTATAAGCTTACCCATTATTTAAACACCTCCTTGTATAATTCATCTATGGACATTCCTCTTTCCATTCTAAGCTTTTCTGCTACACCACTTAGAACTATCTCTCCATTACGCATAAAAAATACATCATCAAAAATCCTTTCTATATCATTTACTAGATGAGTTGTAACAATCATTGTACTATCTTCACTATAGTTGTTTACTATGGCGTCTAATATTTTATCTCTGCTTATTGGATCTACCCCACCTAAAGGCTCATCCAACAAATACAATTTTGCTTTTCTAGATAAAGTTAATGTTAGAAGTAATTTTTCAATCATCCCTCTAGATAGTGCAGTAATCTTTGTACTTTTATCAAGGTCCATAAAATCTAAAAGTTCATTACATTTTTTCTCACTAAAATCTTTAAAAAAATCTTTAAAAAATTCTACAGCATCTTTTATTCTCATCCATTTATATAAAAAATTTTTATCTGGTAAATAAGCAACTTTAGCCTTTGTTCTTATCCCTGGGGCTTCTCCATCTATTAATATTTCTCCAGAACTATATCTTAATAATCCAGCTGTTATTTTTAAAAATGTAGTTTTACCACTGCCATTAGGACCTAATAATCCTACTATTCTTCCCTTTTGTACCTCCATTGCCAATCCGTTCAATCCATTTTTATTAAAATAACTCTTCTTCAAATTAGAACAAGTTAATATCTTATCCATTATTTGTGTCCTCCCTCTCTAATTCCTTTTTCACCAAACTTAATATATCTTCCCTTTTTACCCCTATTTTTTTCATGCCATCTAAAAAATTTTGTACTATTTCTCTGCTCATTTCTTCTTTCAGCTTTTCCATTATTTTTTTGTCTTTACTAATAAAAGAACCTAATCCACGCTGAGTAAAAATTATGCCATCTCGTTCTAATTCTTGATAAGCTCTTTGTAAAGTATTTGGATTAACTCTAAGTTCTTTAGAAAATTCTCTAACTGATTGAAGCTTATCTCCAAGCTGAAAACTTCCATTAACTATATTTTCTTTTACATAATTCATTATTTGAATATAGATAGGCATGTTGTCGTTAAAATTTATTATCAAAATGTCACCTCCAAAATTCTTGCCTTATATAGCCTAAGCATAGTTATATACTGTTACTCTTACTTCATATACCTTTTACTGTCTTACTTTATATCACTAAGTGCGACTATAACCTAAATATATATTGCTAACCTTCTGTTCACAATAGCCCTCCATAATCCTTCTTTTGTACATTACTAAATAATTATAAGTTAAGTCTACTGTCTGTCTTATCTCATATATCCTTTTCCAATTTTTATCTTATATTTTATAAATATAACAGTAAGTTTAATGTAATTTTTAGAATACTACTGTTATATTTAAATAGTACACTAGTCTCGTGGTGTTGTCAATGTATTCTTGTT
Source organism: Clostridium sp. Marseille-Q2269 (assembly GCF_943736985.1). Classification (GTDB taxonomy): domain Bacteria; phylum Bacillota; class Clostridia; order Clostridiales; family Clostridiaceae; genus Clostridium_F. The sequence goes on along the minus strand of NZ_CALSFS010000020.1, from coordinate 63,454 downwards.
TGTACTTTTTTCCAATATAATATTTATTTTTAAAATCTTATAAATTACTATATCTCAATATATAAAAGCATCCTATAGAGTAGACCACTGGTAAAGTCTACTCTATAGGATGCTTTTTATTCAATGTGAATTAGTTTATAAGCCTATTTATTATTTAAGCAACATTTTTTATACTTTTTACCGCTACCACAAGGACATGGATCATTTCTACCTATTTTGCCTTTATGATGTTCTTTGTCTACTTTTTTATATAATTTATCTTCTTTAGATTTTATTTCAGTTACACTATACCCTCTTAAACACCATTTATCAATATTATTGTTTATTTCAGTTATAATATCTTTTATGTTTATTTCGATTTTTTCACTCTTTAGATACACTCTTCCCTTTACATCTTCAAATATATAATCTACAGAAAAAGCATTTTTCATAAGACAGCTTACATGATATAATATTTCATTCAATTTTTCTGGTTTAATATTTAAGTTGTTTTCCATATATTTCTTCAATTTTTCTAGTGGTTTTATATAAAACTCTTCTTTATTAAATTTTTTTATGCTATTAATACTTAGTTCTTTATAATCTAGATATTGTACTGCTTTATGTCCCTGCAAAACATAAGATAAATTAATTACATCCTCCACATAATAAACATTATCTTGTTTTTTTATTCCATAATAGCTTCTATTATTATCACTTAATAAATTAGTCAAATAATTTTTATCAAATTCTATTTCTGTTTTCCCATCTTTTCCGTACTTTAAATTAGAAGACATTTCATATATGATTTTATACAATTCATCTAAACTTATAGCTCCATAATGATGCAGTAAAACCTGTACTATCTTAAGTATATCTTTTGATATATAGAACCCTAAATCAAAATCTTCATTATTTACCAAATTCTCTCTTATACTATCTTCTAACTCTTGTGGTATAGTAACAACTTTATTTTCATCTCTATGTATAGTAAATATTAGACCTTTTTTCTTTAAATCACATATGGCATTATCAAATTTTTTTATATTTTTATTTACGTATTCTACTTGTTCAAAATATCTATCTAGAAAAATATACTCATAAAACCCAATATTACTCATTATTTTATCTAGATTACCATGTAATTCATCTTCTAAAGCTTTAACTAATTCTTTTTTATTTAATTTACTCGCACCCTTTATATCTAATGATTTTCTTATATCTGTTAAATCATTTTTAGTTAAGTTATTTAATAATTCTTCTAAATTATTTTTTTCATTTAATTCTTGTATATTATTACAACTCACAATCATTCTCCTATTCTGTATATTTTATTTTGCATAATCAGACAATCTTTATTGTATATAAATAATAACTTTTTTTCAATAGCTACCTGAAACCGGTATAATATAAGGTAACATTTTTTCATATTCCTCATATATTACTATTATAACTAAAGATAATATCTTGGTACACAATTCTAACGCTTTAAACTGAGGTGATAAAATGGGACACAAACATCATAAACACAAATGCTGTAATTATGAAAAGTACGAATGTTGCGGACCAAGTTGCGGATGTAATAACTGTGGCAATAACTCTTGTGGATTATTCGATGGTTGCTTTGGTAACAACAGCTGTGGCTGGGGCAATAACTGTGGCTGTGGCAACAGTTGCGGCAGTGGTTTCAATAATCCAGTATTAGCTTTAATATTGCTCGGTCTATTTTGCCGCCGATAAAATACACTAAATAATTTTTGACTTTAAATAGCCTGTCAAGTTTTTAATATAATAAAGGGGTATTTCAAACATTGAAATACCCTGTTTCAATTTTAACTTTCAACTGAAACTTGAGATTTAGAATTCATACTCTTTAATAACCTTTCAACAAGTATTAATTTAAATATTACTATACAAATTACAGCTTCAATTGCCACTATAGGCAGATTAACTATAAATAATTTATTTAGAGTTAGTAATTATATATAATAAAAACTATTGATTGTTATTTTCCTTTAATATATCTCTTATTTCTTTTAATAGTATCTCTTCATTGCTAATTTTAGGTTCTTCTTTAACTTTCTCTTCTTTGTTTTTAAAACTATTTATTAATTTAATAAACAGAAAAATAGAAAAGGATATTACTAAAAAATTTACTGATACTTGTATAAAATTACCGTACTTTATAGAAACCACTGCACTATTTGAAAATCTTATGGAAAATTTTAAGCTTGTAAAATCTATGCCACCTATTAATACCCCTACTAAAGGCATTATAATATCCTCTACTAAAGAAGTTACTATTTTACCAAAGGCTCCACCTATAACTACTCCCACTGCTAGTTCAATGGCATTCCCCTTTACTGCAAATTCTTTGAATTCTTTAATTATCTTTTTCAAAATTAAGACCTCCATTTTGAACTATGAACTATTATGTATATTATAATAAGGATTCTTTCTTTTCAATGGTTTTATACTGGTAAAATACATATAAATTGTAACTGATATTGATAATAAAGAAGGATTTATCTATTATTTTTATAATATAATTAGTAAACTATTCTTTATTTTATAAGTGAAAAAATGTGACCCTCTTATATTATTCTAAAAACTATTTATCCTATTACATAGAAATTAAGAAATTTAGATTTTTCTTAATTTCTATGTAATATTTAGATTATATGGGTAAATATATAATTAATCTCATGAATTTATTTTTAAAATTACAATTATATGTTATAATAAAATAAATTAAAGAAAGAACGAGGTATTTTCATCAATGAGAATGTAATTTACACTTTTATTTTATTAAGTATGACAAATTCAAATGATTTTAGAGATTCTATGAAATTAGGATTTTTTGTTGTACTTAAAATTTGAGAGAGTAAATTATTCTTAGGCGTGGTGCACCTTTTTTGTGGAATTATTATATGCTCTCTCCTAAATTTTAAGGAGGGATTTTTTATGTTATCAATAAAATTAGATAAAGTAAAAAAATATTATGGAAATAAGTTAATATTAGATATAGACAATTTAGAAATAAAGGAAAATGATAGAGTTGGTGTTGTTGGAGAAAATGGAGCTGGCAAAACAACTCTTATCAAAATTATATTAGGTGAAATAGATGTGGATGAAGGTAAAATATACGTAGATGCTAATTATTCATACATAAGCCAAAGTGAAAATTATTGCGGTGATTCTAAAGATGGAAAAATTAAAAGTATATTAGATGTACCTAATAGTTATAATGATTTGTTGTCCGGTGGAGAAAAAGTAAAAATTAGAATTAATGAAGCTCTTAGTTCTAATAGCAACTTTCTTATAGCCGATGAACCTACAGCTAATCTTGATACTAATACTATAAAAAACATTGAAAAACTTATAAGTGAGTATGAAGGAGGACTTTTATTAGTTTCTCACGATAGAGATTTTTTAAATAATCTTTGTAATAATATATTAGAAATAGAAAACGGAAAAATTAAATTATATAAATGTAGCTATTCAAAATATCTTGAACTAAAATCCCAAGAAGTAGAATCTCAAGAAAGAGAATATAAAGAATATATAAATGAAAAGAAAAGACTTGAACAAACCATTATCGCAAAAAAAAATAAGAAAGATTCTATAAAAAAAACCCCTAAAAGAATGGGAAACTCAGAAGCTAGACTTTTCAAAATGGGAGATCAAAAATCAAAAAAACACTTAGATGGAAATATAAAGTCTTTAAAAAGTAGAATCAATCATCTTGAAACAAAAGAAAAGCCTACTTCCACTAAAGATATTAGAATAAAAATAAATGAAAGCAATAAAATGCCTTCCAAAACAGTAATAGAAGTAAGAGATTTAGATTTATTTATAGGTAAAAAACTCCTTATAAAAGATGGTAATTTTAAAATAAAAAACGGCAAAAAAGCAGCTATTATTGGTAAAAACGGCTGTGGGAAAACAACTTTATTAAAAGAAATATTAAAAAAAGATAGTGAAAATATAAAATTATCAAAATATATTTCTATAGGATATTTTGATCAAAGTCAAAGCATTCTAGCTAAAAACAAACCAATATTGGATAATATAAAATCAACTAGTTCTTATGATGAAAGCTTTATAAGAATTAGTCTAGATGGATTTGGATTTAAAGGAGATACTGTATACAAACCAATTTCTGTATTAAGTGGTGGAGAAAAGGTTAAAGTTGCCCTTTGCAAAATAATTTTAAGTGATACCAACACTTTAATTTTAGATGAACCTACTAATTATTTAGACATCAAATCTATTGAGGCTTTAGAAAAAGCCCTCATTAATACAGATAAAACCTTGGTAATGGTGTCTCATGATAGAGCTTTTATTTCTAACATATGTGATTATATAATTGAAATAAAAGATAATAATCTAAATTGTTTTTCAGGTACTTATAAAGAATTCATTGAAGAAAAATCAAACTATAGAGCTAAAAAACAAGAAGACACTGATGATCGTAAGAAAAAAGAAAAATTATTAGTATTAGAAACTAGACTTTCAAAAATCATTTCAGAACTATCTATAGAGAAAGATTCTATAGTTAGAGAAAATTTAAATAATGAATATATAAATTTATTAAGTGAAATTAAATTATTAAAAAAGTAAATAAATTTTACTAACAGTTACATTGATATTTTAAAAAGCTGTTGACAAAACATGTTCATCAACAGCCTGAGCTAGCAATAATCCTATTGCTAGCTTTTTTATATTTATAATTTAAATTGTTTTACTAATAAATCTAGTTCATCTGAATAAGAATTTAATTTTTCTGCAGATCCCACAACTTCTTTAAGTCCTGCTGCCTGTTCTTCTGCTGAAGCAGTTATTTCTTCCGTAGTAGCGGCTATTTCCTCAGAAACAGAGGATGCTTCATTTATTTTATTTAATATATCATTTTTATTATTGTATATAATTTGTTGAGATTCATTTACATTTTTTATACTCTTTTCTAATTTATCTATAGATTCTTTTATAGTATTAAATGTATCATCTGTAATATTTACCTTATCATTAGTATCTTTTTCAAGTTCCATAGTTTCTTTCATTTTGTCTAGTATATCTCTTACTTCTTTATTTATGTTATGAACAACATTTTCTATTTCTGAAGCTGAAATTGAAGATTGTTCTGCTAAATTTCTTACTTCTTCTGCAACCACAGCAAATCCTTTTCCTGCTTCTCCAGCTCTTGCTGATTCTATACTAGCATTAAGAGCTAATAAAGAAGTTTGCTCTGTTATAGATTGTATCGTATCTGTTATTATACTTATTTTATTTGAACTTTCTGCTAATATATTAATCTTATCAGCCAATTCTTTATTGGATGAAGCGTTAATCTTAAATTTATCTTTTAATCCAATAATGGCTTGTCCCCCATCATGTAGAACATCTCTTACTTTATGAGATTCTGTAACCATCTCCTTAGAATTTTCCATAGACGTTTCTACTTTTTCTGATAAATCACTTATAGAGTTTAAGCTTCCTTCCATAGATTGAGCTTGACCTGAAGTAGCATCTGCTATGTTTTGTACGACTTTTACTATTTCATTCCCTGCCATTTCTGATTGCTCTGTTATACTATTTAGAAGGTCTGAAGATTCCTTTACATTATTAGAAACATTGTTAAGACTCTGCAAAATTTTAACGGTTTCTTCCCTTACCTTATTAATTCCTTCCATAATAAGTTCCATCTCATATATTACGATTCCATTTTTGTCTATATCTTTAGTAAAATCTCCTGTTTTCATGGAGGATAATACATTTTCTATTCTTTTTATAGGTTTTGTGATTTGTTTACACAATAGCGCCCCTAATGCAAGTGCGCCAATCAAAGATAAAATAGCTACTACAGCAAAAATTAAGTAATTTTTGTTAAGTTGAGATTGTATTTCGCTATAAGGCAAAAATCCTATAATACTCCAAGATGTACCCGGTTCTTTTTCTGTTATAACCTTATAATATTCTCCATTTATTTTTATTTTATCTATAGTTCCTTTATTTAATATCTCTTTAGGCCAATTTAAATGTTTAATATTCTTATCTAGTCTATCCTTATTTTTGTCTCCTATTACTAAACCATCTTTATCTGCTATTACAACAAATCCGTTTTTACCGATATGGGTTTTTCGTGGAAGAGCAGATACATCATCTAATTTTATGTCCATGCCAACTACTCCCACTAATGAATCTTTATCATCAGTAACAGCTTTAGCTACAGTTACCATAAAACTATTACTTCCGGCAGTATCTCTATATGGTTCTGATATTATAGCTAGTCCCTTGTTTTCTACAGCTTGTTTATACCAAGGTCTTGTTCTTGGATCAATATTGTTAACTACATTAGTTTTAGGAGATATTATAGTAGTTCCTTTAGATGTTCCTAAATACATGTTAGTAACTTCAGAATGATTACTTCTAAAAGATTCTAATGTATAAAAAACCCAGGTTGGACTTTTCTTATCTTTAAATACATGTTTAGCATCTTCATTTTGTGCTAAAGTATTGACTGTTTCAATACTACTCTTATTCTTTTGAGCAATCATATCTCTAAAATTAACAACAGTATCCCTGGTTAGTGATTCAAAATCGCTCTTTAAAGATTTACTAGCTTGATAGTTAGTATATAACCCAATAATAACTATAGGAATTAAAGCCACAAATATAAGCAATCTAGAAATTATGTATTTTATACTTTTACTTTTCCCATATTTATTTTTCATAAAACTTCCCCCCTATTATGTAAAAAATATTAGTAAATTATATAATATTATACTATAAATAATATAATTTGTAATATTAATATTTTTATAGAACTTAAATACATTTTATAAATTACATTGGAATATTTGTTAATACACTCTATTATAAATTAATTATAACTTAATTGTAAATTGTATAATGGTAAAATTTATCAAATTAAAAATATTCATTATAATGAGAGGTTTTTGTCAAATCTGTAGTATTAATTTGTAATAAAATATACATAATTATTATGATAGCAGTATGTTACTTTATATATAACATCTTAAAGAAAAGATATTTTTAGAAATGTAGACAATTATATAAAATATAAAATTGAAGGGATATTAATAATACACTAAAGCTCAATACGCAAAACTTCATCTAACCTTTTAAAGCTGCATTTAAATTCATCCTATAGCAATGAAAAATAGTTTAATTTTGCTACTTTATCATTGGTAAGTGTTTCTATAACTACAACTATTAATTACATTTATTCTTCTACTCTAACTTTAAAAGAAACAATAAATTATAGTTAACCTTTCATATTAACCCTAAAAAATAATTAATTATAATTATTTTTTGGTATTAAATCTGAAAGAAATAATGAATTCTAAAAATGTTAACTGGATTTAGATCCATCCTTCTTCTACAATAACTTTAGTAGTGAGAAAATTTTTAAAAATATGGTTCGAATTTAGCTATATATTTCTTCTACATTTCCTTTAGTAGACAGAAGAAATTCTAAAAATATTAATCAAATTTAAATCCATTTTATAAAATTTAATATAGCTTTAAAAAGATATCCGTTTATAAAAATATTAAAATAATATTTCTATAACAATTAAACCATATAAAATCTAACCCTTTAAAAATTTTTTAATATTTTTATATCATAAGATACTCTACTGTAATTATTAATTCCCTTCCCTCATATTTTGTCCCGTAATCTTTATAATTATTTATTCAAATTATGAATTATAATATTATTTTTAAATATATTTCAAATAATATGTTTAAAAATAAACTGTTTTTATTTTTTACATATAGTAAAATAAATAATTTTTTATATTAACTTTAATTAAAACAAAGTATTAATTTATAAAATTAAGACCAGGCAATCTAACAGACTTCCTGATCTTAATTTTGTACTAAATTATAGTACTAATATTTATTTATATTTATTAAAATATGGTCAAAATTAAAATATATTTATGATATTTACTATAACAAAATGTTAAATTAATCTATAATACTTATTTGAACATACTATAAATTAAAATAAATTTATTTGATTTGTAAAAATATAGTAAATTGTAAAACTAATTTGTACTTTTTATTGTACTATAATAAAATGTAAAATCAAACTAATTTATCTATTATAATTTAATTAAAATAATTTTTTATATCCATTCCCCCACATATTGCTATGCAGTTTATTTTTAAAATTGGTCTCCCATCATTTGTATCTCTATTCCTAGTCTTATTACTAAATCCACCTGCTATTGGCATTCCAGTTATAACTACCTTCCAATGTTCTGGAACAACTATATTTATTCCACCAAATCCAACAAATGCATCTATATATGCACCAGCTGGACTCATGTCAGCATCTAGTAAATCTAATTCTACTGATCCAAATAAAGATGTTAAACTTCCACCTTTAAATGCCTTAGAATAATTTCTACTTTTGCATGAAGAAAATAATGCTCCTGCCTTTATAGTATCTTCTCCATTACCTGATTTAAAAAAATCTTTATGTCTTAATGTAAATACTTCTTTGCAAGACAATAAATAAATACCTACTAAAAGAAAAACACCTGCCCAAAAGAATTTAGAAGCATTATATAAAATATCTAGATTTCTTAGCTGTATAAGTACACCTAAAAATATTAATATAATCCCGTTTATATAAGAAGATGATCTTTCTATAAGCTTTTTAGCCCCAATGATTATTAATATAAGTGGCCAATAAACACCTATAATATTTTCAAAATCCCATAAATTTAAAGCTTCTAAAAATAATCCTAAACCTATAAAAAGAAATATAATTCCTGTAGTACTTTTACCTCTCATTATCTATTCCTCCATTTAACAATTTATAATCAACTTATAAAATTTATAAATTACAATATATCAGTTGATTGTTAATATAATTATATAGGAAAAACAGATTATATGTTAGTACTTAATGTAATAAACTTTATGACCAAAGTCACTATTAATTAAACATCACTTACAAACATAATTATATATTTATTAAGCTCCTACATTTGTATTAGTCTTCTTGTTTTTAGCCAAAGTATTATATGCCTCTACTGCAAGTACTACAGCCAATACTAATAATATTATAGCCATTATTCCTAATATATAATTTGGTTTTGCTCCAAATAAATATGATTTTATTATTAAAAATAATGCTGACAATGTTACTGCAAACATGAATATCATTGGTATTATTATCATTACTGTTCTCTTTCCCCTTCTTGCAAGCCACGCTGTTAATGACAATAATGCTAATGCAGCTAAAAGTTGATTTGCTGAACCAAATATAGGCCATATTTTCTCATATCCATATAATATTAAACCTAATGCACAAGCTACTGTTATTAGAGTAGATACATACATATTAGTAAAAATTGATTTCTTTTCTCCCTGTTTTTCACTAAATCCTTGGAAAAATTCTTGGAATATATATCTTCCTATTCTTGTAGCTGTATCCAAACTTGTTAAAGCAAAAGCAGAAAAAGATAATGTTACAAATACTTTACCTATAGCTAATGGTATTCCAAAAGAATTCATAAAGTTTGCACAGCCATTAGCAAAAATTTCTGCTGGTGTTCCTTTTGCTTTGGCAACGTATCCCACAGCAATTAAAGCTATAATAGCTACAACACCTTCTATTAACATAGAACCATAACCTATAAGTTGAGTATCTTTTTCACTATTTAACTGTTTTGAAGATGTTCCTGAACTTACTAGAGAATGGAATCCTGAAACTGCTCCACAGGCTACCGTTACAAATAAGAATGGGAATAATGTTTTACCATCTACACTAAAAGAAGTAGTTGGTGCTAATTGCATTGTTGGATGAAGAATTAATATACCTAAAAAAGCCCCTAAAAGCATAGCATATAACAAGAAAGAGCAAAGATAGTCTCTTGGTTGAAGAAGTAACCAAACTGGCATAGTAGATGCAGCTGTAATATATATTAAAAGTATTATTTGCCATTGTAATTTACTTAATTTTAATACTGGGAATTTATATCCTATATATATGCAGAAAAACAGTAGAGCAACTCCAACTATTGTAGATAATGCAATGGGAGCATTTTTTCTATAAACAAAGAATCCAAATCCCATAGCTAAGAATATAAATAGAATTGATGCTGTTCCAGAACGTGCTCCTGTTAAAAGTTCTGGTGCTTGTGGATTATATGCAAAAGTAGAAGCACAAATATCTGTAAAGGCCGCTACAACCAAAACTAATGTAACCCAAGCAAAAATATTAAATAGATTTTTACCTTTTTCACCTATATTAACACGAATTATCTCACCTATGGAGTTACCTCCATGTCTTATAGATGCAAACAAAGAACCAAAATCATGAACTCCACCGATAAAAATACTTCCTATAACAATCCATAACATTACAGGCACCCATCCAAATATAGCGGCTTGTATAGGTCCAGCTATAGGGCCCGCCCCTGCAATAGATGAAAAATGGTGACCCAATAAAATTTTAGCATCTGCTGGACAATAGTCTACATTATCAAATTTAGTGTGAGCTGGAGTCTTTTTGCTTATATCTATTCCCCAGTGTTTAGCAAGCCATCTACCATAAGTTAAATAAGCAATCAAAAATAGAATAATACCACTCAAAAGTAACACTACTGAATTCATATAAAACCCTCCTAATTATTATTAAAGTGCTTTTCATACACTTTTTTAACAAATTTACCAGCTTTATTTGTTATAACCTCTTGATTCTTTAAATCTATTAAAATTAGTCTTATATCACACCATCCAAACCAATAAAATTTATAGGCTTTTGCAAATTTAAACTTTTTAACATATTTTTTTATATTATCTTCAACGGAATTTTCACTTATTAATATTCCTGTTAAATACGAACTCTTATGATCTTTATGAGGTGTTACACAAAGTTTTTCCCCTTCTATAAGCATATTTATGTGCTTTTGGAGTGTTTCTTCTGAAATGTTATCTAAGTGTTTTACAAAACAAAACTCATTGGTTTCAAAGCTATCTATAATATCGTTTTCTGTTAACATAGTTCGAACATTAACCAATTTACAATGAGCTAATATATCTAAATGATTTTCTAAAAAATAAGTATCTTTTTTTATTTTAAAATGGGTTTTATAGGAGTCTTCTAACTTGTTAATATACAAATTTCCATTCATCAATATTCCTCCTCCCAATTTAAGTAAATCATATCATTTTGATAAACATTAATCAAACTTCTTATAGCGCTGTTTATGTCGAAATTCCCCTATACAATTTTTAATTTTAAAAATTATCTGTATATTCCGATATTTTATATTGATTTTAATAATTATAGTACCTCAAAAAATAAAGTAGATTCAATTTTAATACTTGCAACATAAAAATAATATTAAAATTAAATCTTCTACTATAAGTTTATTCTTTTTAACTGTTGTATGGAAATTTTTAAATTATTTATACAATAATGCATTCTTAACTACAGACCTATCTTTTCTAAGAACTTATATATATGCTCTTTGTATTGTTTTTTATTTTTTATATATGATTCGGCATGATCTGCATTAGGAGCTATATACAAATCCTTTATACCTCTCTTTTTATTTATATACATATCTATACTCATTTCCTTTGGTATATATTCGTCCTCCATACCATGTATAAAAAGTATTGGTGTTTCTACATTTTCTATATTCTTTATAGGACATACCTGTGAGAAAAATAATCCTACTCTTAATTTACTTATAAGACTGGCTACAGGTATAAATGGAAAGCTTGGCAACTTATAATCTTCCTTTAATCTAAACTGCAATATACCTTTCATACTGGAATAAGGGCAATCTGCCACATAAAAAGCTATTCTTTTATCCATAGCTGAATTTTGAAGTATAGTCCCTGCACCCATAGATTCTCCATGAATTCCAACTATAGAATCATCACCATTTCTTTGAAACACCCAATCAGAAACAGCTTTTAGATCCTGTTTTTCATAGTATCCAAAAGTAGTATTTTCACCACCACTGTTTCCATGATTTCTATGATCATATATTACTCCATTAAACCCTTTATCCATAAATATTTTCATATATTTTACGGAATTATATAAATTACATTTTATCCCATGACATATTATTACAGTTTTATTCGAGCTTTTTCCTGGGAAATACATTCCCTTTAAATAATAACCAAAGGGAGATTTTATAGTAATTTCTTCTCTTTCTAATTTATTAAATTCTTCCTCTATAAATCCACCCTGCTCTATTTCTTTTTCATAAGTATGTTGTGGATTTCTGACTGTTGGATATATAACTATATTAGTTAATCTCCAAGATACCACAAAAATTGCAGCTAATATTAGTACTAAAAAAATCAATAATGCCAAATTCATATTGTCCTCCTACCATGTTTAATATGTCCACATTTTATTCCATATTGAACCAAAGGTCAACATATACTATCTTTTAAATTGTATATACTATTAATTATTAAATATATTTCATAGATAAAAAAACTATTACTCTTATTAGGGTCCCAACTTGTAATTTGAGATCATAATACCTATATCTAAAATATAACTTAGCTAGCATAATAGACTAACTTACATAAATTTAATTCTTACTATATTATAGAATAATAATAGCACTATCCTAAACTACTGAAATAAATAATTTATGATAGTGCCTATTATTAATTTTAAATTTTTATAGTACTTTCATCTTTATAAATCAAAATACTTTGTATTAGATATTATTTTGAATATTCTTCTAGTAATTTTTCTATAGTGTATGTGCATCTTGTCCCCTTGCAAGCCCCAGTACCTGCACCAGTGGCTTTTCTAACTTCTTCTACAGTTTTAGCTCCTGCTTTTATAGCATTTTTTATAGTTAATCTATTTATATTTCTACATATACACACTTTCTTTAATTTATCCATTATTTGTTCATTTGCATTATTATTCATTATTATCTTTTCTCCTTATAAGTTATTCATATATATTATTTACTAATAATTAATATTATAATCTATTTTTGTATTAGAATCTAGTAGTCAAAAATATACAAGCTTCGATGAGTGGCTGTCTAGTATAATTAATACTTCCAAAAAAGAAACTGTAAAAAAAGGTTAGGTACTATCTTCCACATATTTATCCGTAAGACTTCATGATAATAAAGTAATTGGTATGATAGATATACGTCATGAGATAAATGACTTTTTATATAACTTTGGTGGACACATTGGATATAGTGTAAGAAAATCCGAAAGAAGAAAAGGTTATGCAAAAGAAATACTCCGCCTAGCTTTAGAAAAATGTAGAGATATGAACATGAAAAAAGTCCTCATTACTTGCAATAAAGAAAATATTCCATCAGCAAAAACTATAATTCACAATGGTGGTATACTTGAAAATGAAATCTTAGAAGGAGGAAGGGTTACCCAAAGATATTGGATATATTTATGATCTTTTTATTAAATATATGTACCTCTAACTCATTAGTATCAACATGAAATGTAGTAAATTATGCAGAAAACATATATAGACATCAATACATCTTAAGAATAACAGAGTTATCATTCTTTTACTTTTCATGATTTATTCAATATATATCCTACATGTATAGAATTGCCAATGGATACATATAGAAAATACTTTTTTACAATATATGGTTATTTATTAAAAATATCATCAACCCTTGTTAGAATATAGTTGTCATATACAAATTTAAAATTATAATAAAAAGAGGAATTTAAGGAATTATGTAGAAATATTATATTTTATAAAACAATTATAAATAGGGAGAAAAATCAAAATGAAAAAAAGGACAACTATATTAAGTATTTTTTTAGCTGCTTTTATGATTTTAGCGTTAAATATAAATAATGCAAAAGCCGCAGCAACAGGACAAGACATAATAAACTATGCTAAACAATTTCAGGGAATTCCATATAAGTGGGGAGGCACAACCCCAAGTGGATTTGACTGTTCAGGGTTTGTTCAATATGTATATAGAAATGTAGCAGGTATAGAATTACCAAGAGATACATATGGTCAAATTGGAGTAGGTACTCCAGTATCACAGAGTCAATTACAACCAGGAGACTTAGTATTTCCTAGTACACATCATGTAGGTATATATATAGGTGGTGGAAAAATGATCCATTCCCCACAAACTGGTGATGTTTTAAAAATTTCTGATGTGTACGACTTTTATGCTGGAAGAAGAATACCTGGAATAGCTTCAAATAATTATACAAAAGATTTTATTGCATCAGTTCAAAGGGATCTAGCAAGATGCAGTGTTTACATTGGACCAGCAACAGGAATTATAGATGGAAAAACAAAAGATGCCATAAAAAACTTTAGAAGCACTATGGGATTACCAGTTAATGATACTTTAGATGCTTCAGTTGTGGATGCATTAAATCAGATTGTTCATAAACCTTCAGTATCAGTAAATACAAACCTTAAATATGCTACAAGGTTTTTACAATGGTGGATTGGCGGTCCTAAAAACGGTGTTTATGATAATAACATGAAAGAAAGAGTGCGTCAATGGCAAGTAAAAGCTGGTATATGGAGCGCTGCAGGTGCAGATGGTGTTATAAGAGAAAAAGATTGGGGTAAAATTCTAAGAGAAGTAGATCAAAGTGGCTATACAAAAGATTTTGTTGCATCAGTTCAAAGAGACTTAGCAAGATGTAGTTTTTATTCTGGACCAGCAACAGGAATTACAGATGGAAAAACAAAAGATGCTATAAAAAACTTTAAAAGTACTATGGGATTACCAGTTAATGATACTTTAGATGCTTCAGTTGTGGATGCATTAAATCAGATTGTTCATAAACCTTCAGTATCAGTAAATACAAATCTTAAATATGCTACAAGATTTTTACAATGGTGGATTGGCAGTCCTAAAAACGGTGTTTATGATAATGACATGAAAGAAAGAGTACGTCAATGGCAAATAAAAGCTGGTATATGGAGCGCTGCAGGTGCAGATGGTGTTATAAGAGAAAAAGATTGGGGTAAAATTCTAAGAGAAGTAGATCAAAGTGGCTATACAAAAGATTTTGTTGCATCAGTTCAAAGAGACTTAGCAAGATGTAGTTTTTATTCTGGACCAGCAACAGGAATTACAGATGGAAAAACAAAAGATGCTATAAAAAACTTTAAAAGTACTATGGGATTACCAGTTAATGATACTTTAGATGCTTCAGTTGTGGATGCATTAAATCAGATTGTTCATAAACCTTCAGTATCAGTAAATACAAATCTTAAATATGCTACAAGATTTTTACAATGGTGGATTGGCAGTCCTAAAAACGGTGTTTATGATAATGACATGAAAGAAAGAGTACGTCAATGGCAAATAAAAGCTGGTATATGGAGTGCTGCAGGTGCAGATGGTGTTATAAGAGAAAAAGATTGGAATAAAATATTAAAATAATACTACCCTTTATAAGAAAATTACCACATAACAAAAAATTAAAACAAGAAATACTTTTAGTCAATAGGTGGCTATAAAAATAGATAATACTAATATTTGTGCTCTAATATTTAAACTAACACCCTAACGCCACGTCCTGTGCCGACAGGGCTAAGTAAACGCCCTGTTTACTTCACGTTTAAATATTAGGACACAAATAAAGTATTCTATTTATTTTTTTAGATATCTATTTTCTTTAAAAGTATTTCTTGTTTTAATATCTTTAAAAGATGTTATATAAATTTTTAGTTTCATATAAAGATTTTAAATTGAAATATAAAATTTGTTTGCTAACACACATAAATATTTAGCATAAGAATCAATATAGTTAAAGTTTATGAATGATACACTTATTACACATGTTATGCATTTATTTTGTAACCAAAATTTTTTTAAAGTCATTTCTTTTAATCATAAAAATATAATTGTAGATTTTACGTAACAAAAATAGTAAAATCATCCTTTAGTACTTCCTCTTACATAGAAAATTACGTTTAAATAGTTTAATATCTTCCTTTAAGTTAAAAAATTGGTATATGTGGTGCAAAAGGCATTGGAAAAAGCTTTAGAATTTATTATTTATTATTTATATTTTGGACCATATATCTTAAAAAATCAAATTAGAACTTCTTAGCAAATTGACCTGCCTTTCAAGCCACATATCCCTTTTTTAATTTAAGATAGTAACCTTTTACGTCGTAATTTACTTATTTCATGAAGTTTTCTATTTCTTCTATACTTTTAATTATATCCTTACTTAAAACTTCACACCCATTCTCTGTTATTAAAAGATCATCCTCTATTCTTACGCCTATGCCCTCTTCTTCTATATAAAGACCTGGCTCATTAGTTATAACCATGCCTGGCTTTAATTCCAAATCATAGCTTCCTACATCATGAGTATCTAATCCTAAGTAATGACCGAAGCTGTGGAAATAGTATTTTCTTAATTCTTTTTCATCTTTTAATATACCTAATTTTTTACACCCTTCTGTCAATATTTTTTTAGTTATGTCTTCCATTTCCTTAAATGTTATTCCTGGCTTTGCATTTTCAATTATAGCTTTATTAGCTTTTAAAACCGCTTCATATACTTCCTTTTGTCTCTCTGTAAATTTCCCGTTAGCTGGGAAAGTTCTCGTTATATCACCGTTATAATATTTATATTGAGCTCCTAGATCACAAAGCATTAAAGATTTATCTTGTACTTTGCAATTGTTTTTACTATAATGCAAAACTGTTGCATTTTTTCCTGATGCAGCTATAGTTTTAAAAGCAAAATCTGTGACTCCATTTTTCTTTAATGAAAAATCAAAATATGCTTCAACCTCATACTCCATCATATTTGGCTTTATATTTTTCATCATGTTATATATGCCTTCTTTAGTTATATCTATAGCTTTTTTTATTAATTCTATTTCTTCTTTACTCTTTATTGCTCTTAAATGGCATATATCTTTATATATATTTTTTATTTTTACATAAGGGTATTTGTTTTTTAATTCACTTGCAAAGATTTGAGCAGGTGTAAAGTTTTCTTCCCACTCTCTCCTCTCTAAATCTAAGTACACTTTTTTAAATCCACTTCTATTTATAAGAGATGGAAAATCATCAAAAAACTTATCTATATATTCTATATTTTCTATACCACTAACTTTTTTAGCTCTGTCTTCACTAACGGTCTCTCCTACCCATCTTGCCATTACTGGATCAGGTCTTTGTATATATAAATGCTCATTTATTTTATCATTTTTCTTAGTGATAACTAATATTATCTTTTCTTCTTCTATGCCTGTTAAATAGTAAAAATTCCTATTGGGTGTAAAAGGATAGGTTTCATCTGCTGACTTATAAGGTGCTTTGCCTGCAAATATTATAATTATCCCCTCTTTTATGGTATTTCCTAGATTTTTTCTGTTTCTTTTAAAAAATTCTTTATCCACAAAAATCCCCCCTATTTGGTTTATTAAAATATATAAATAATCTTTAGTAATTTATGAAGATTTATTATAACCATAACAAATATGCCTTTTGAAACTTTATATCCTATCATAGCTAATATTAATACCCCTACCTATAATTTCAAGGTAGGGGTATTAATATCCTGTTCTTTTATGATAACTTTACAAAGTAATTATTATTTTTATATAATTATATGCTCTATTTAGCTTCTTTGTTTTTATTTAACAAATCACCAATTGCAGCAATGCTACCTAAAGAAGATAATGTTTCATTTGGTAATATTAATTTATTAGCCGGATTCTTAGCCATTTCTTTTAATGCATCTACTTGTTTTAAAGCAATAACAGTTTCATTTGTTCCAGATTCTATTATAGATGCGTTAACTTTTCTTATAGCTTCTGATTCTGCATTAGCTATTTGCTCTATGGCTCTAGCTTTACCTTCTGCCTCTAATAATTGAGATTCTCTAAGTCCTTCTGCTCTTCTTATATTAGCTTCCTTTTCTGCCTCTGATTGTAGTATTTTTGCTTGTTTTTCACCTTCTGCTCTTGCTATGTCAGATTGTTTTTGTCCCTCTGCTTGAAGTATAGCAGCTCTCTTATCTCTTTCCGCTCTCATTTGTTTTTCCATAGCTTCTTGTATTTCTCTTGGTGGATCTATGTTTTTGATTTCTACAGATAAAATTTTTATACCATAAGCATCTGTAACTTCATCTATTTGTTGAAGTAATTTTGAGTTTATTTTATCTCTACCTGATAGTACTTCATCTAAGGTCATATTACCTACTATATTTCTCATATTTGTTATAGTGGAATATACTATACCTGATTTATAATCTTCAATGTTGTAAACTGCATCCTTGCTGTTCATTATTCTATAGAATATAACATTATCTATAGAAATTTTTACGTTATCTTGTGTAATAACACTCTGTGGATCTATATCTATAATTTGTTGTT
Source organism: Clostridium sp. Marseille-Q2269 (assembly GCF_943736985.1). Lineage (GTDB taxonomy): Bacteria > Bacillota > Clostridia > Clostridiales > Clostridiaceae > Clostridium_F. Next base: position 45,072 of record NZ_CALSFS010000020.1, on the reverse strand, counting down.
TTGTAGAAACTTTTTTTCTAACAAAATCAGCAAAAGGCACAATTACATGCCATCCTGGTTCTAAGGTTCTATGATATTTACCAAACCTTTCTACAATTGAAACATACCCCGTATTTACAACTTTTATGGATAGTAAAAAACTTATTAATATAATTACTAAAAGTATTATTAGTAGTATTCCCATGGTTATTCCTCCTCAACTTTTTTAATAAAAATTTTGTTACCTTCTACTGACATTATTTTTACCTTGTCTCCTTTTTTCACATAACTGCCAGTATTTATTACTCTCCAATATACACCTTGAAATTTTAGTACACCTTCATCTTTTACATCTTTATCTGCAGTAAAAGTTTCTCCAACATAATTTTTTTCAATAGCTAGTAAAGAATTTTGTTGTTTTTTAATAATCTTTTTTACTATTGGATAACCTATTATCATACATATAAGACTAATAATTACGAAGATAATAATCTGTATGGGCAAGGAACATCCTAATATTTGAGCCACAAGCGCACCTATGGAACCTAAAGTGAACCAAACAAATAAAAATGAACTAGTAGCAAGATCAATTGTCAAAGCAGCAGTTCCAATTATGACCCAGATCATAATGTTTAAATTCCACATATTTTCCCTCCATAATTTAATTATTACTATTATTATACCTCAAAATTTTAGAAATAATAGATATAAATAGTTATTAAATTTATAAAACTATATAATATATGATATAGTTTTATAATGAAATATCTTTTACATAATTTTTATTTATAATTTATATGAAATTTTAATTATTTACATTTAAAAAGTTTAATTAACTAGCCTTTATTTGATATAATCATAGGGTAATAATATTTAAAATGGAGGATTTTACATGAATAACTCAAAATATTACATAAGAGTATCTACTGCTTGTCCAATAACTAATGTAGCAGATATAGATTTCAATATAGAAAACATAAAAAAATGTGTAGATATGTGTATAGAACAAAAATCAAAATTAATAGTTTTTCCAGAGCTTTCTATAACCTCTTATACCTGTGGTGAACTTTTTTCACAAAGACTATTAATATCTAAAGCATTAGAGGGAGTTCATAGTATATGTAAATATTCTATGGATAAAGATGTTTTAATAGCTGTAGGAGCTCCTTTATTATACAGAAATAGCCTTTATAATTGTGCTGTTATAATATTTGCTGGAAAAATATTGGGCATTGTACCTAAGAGTTACCTACCTAATTATTCAGAGTTCTATGAAAAAAGATGGTTTACTGAAGGATATAAGATAAAAAGTGAGAACATTGATTTACCATTCCAAAAAAATATTCCTTTTGGTGTTAATCTTATATTTTCCAATAATATATTTAAATTTGCTTTTGAAATATGCGAGGATCTTTGGGTTACAATTCCACCTAGCAGTTATCTTGCATTAATGGGTGCTAATATTATAGGAAATCTCTCTGCATCTAATGAGATAGTTAGTAAATCAGATTATAGACGAAATTTAGTTGCGTCTCAAAGTGGTAGATGCTTAGCTTCTTATGTATATTCATCATCAGGTGTATATGAATCTTCCACAGATTTGGTATTTAGCGGTCATTTATTAATTGGAGAAAACGGCTCTATATTAAAAGAAAATGAAAGATTCCAAAGAGAAAATGAAGTTATTTCAAGTATTATAGATATAGATAAACTTAACAATGAAAGACTTAAGAATGTAAGTTTCACAGATAATTCAATAAATGCAAATATGGAATTTGAGGAGATTGAATTTAAATTTTCAATTAACGATATTGGTGAGTTTGATAGACCTGTATATAAATATCCTTTTGTTCCTTCTAATCAAGAAGAGCGAGAAATAAGATGTAAAGAAATATTTAATATACAAACATCAGCTTTAGCTAAAAGACTTACTCATACTAACATGAAAAAAGCAGTTATAGGTATCTCTGGAGGATTAGATTCTACTCTAGCCCTACTAGTTATAGCTAAAACCTTTGATAAATTAAATATTCCTAGAAAAAATATAATAACCGTTACAATGCCTGGTTTTGGAACTACAGACAGGACTTATAACAATGCAGTAAATTTATGTAATCACTTAAATACAACTTTAAAAGAAATAAATATAGTAGATGCAGCATTACAACATTTCAAAGATATAGGTCATAATAAAGATATACATGATGTAACTTACGAAAATGTTCAGGCAAGAGAAAGAACTCAGATACTTATGGATATGGCTAACAAAGAAGGCGGATTGGTTATAGGAACTGGTGACTTATCTGAATTAGCTTTGGGATGGTGCACATATAATGGAGATCACATGTCCATGTATAGCGTAAACTGTTCTATTCCTAAAACTTTAGTAAGATATTTAGTAAGATATGTGGCTGAAAATCAAGTGACTAAAGAAATATCTGAAATACTTATAGATATATTAGATACACCTGTAAGCCCTGAACTATTACCAAAGGATAAAGAAGGTAATATTGCTCAAAAAACTGAAGATATAGTAGGGCCTTATGAACTACATGATTTTTTCCTTTATTACTTTATCCGTCAAGGAGCTGAACCTGATAAAATAAAAGAATTAGCTAGAATAGCTTTTAAGGATTCCTATGACAGGGAAACTATAAATAAATGGTTCTCTTATTTTGTAAGAAGATTTTTTACTCAACAATTTAAGCGTTCTGCAATACCAGATGGACCAAAGGTAGGAACTATAAGTTTATCTCCTAGAGGAGATTGGAGAATGCCATCTGATGCAAGCTTTAACCTTTGGAAACAAAACAAGAACTAACCTATTAATAAATAAAGATAAAATAGTATAGGGAAAAGCCCATTTCATAATAAAGAATTTTTATGGTTTTGAATTATATGAGTGATAATTATTTATTTTATCTAAAAAATTTAAATATATATTAATGGAGGTCTACTAAGACTTCCATTAATATTGTTGCAATCTGAACAGTATTTTTTAATAAAGTCAATATAAAAAATAATAATATATTTATAGTATATACCTAACAATAATTACTTGTATATATCTACAATAAGTCCTGTTATATCATCTATAGTTCTAGCTATATCTAAATTTTCTTTTTCTGAACTTATAAGCATCTCTGTTAATTCTTCTAATTTTTCATCTACAGTTTCTACTGTAATAAAATATTGAGTTTGCCAAAAACTTATATCCTTTTTTACAGAATACATATACTCCAAAACAGATTTCAAATATTCTTTTATCATTCTTTTATATGCCCTAACATCAGCATAGCATTTTGTTATAGCTAATCTATTTCCTTTTTTCTTTATACTATCTAACATATTTTTTAATTCTTGCTCTGACTTTTTTTGGCGAGCAAAATTAAAATTTTGTGAAAATCCTCTTTTATTTTCTACTGATCTTTTATTTTCTGATTGTATAGGTGAATTTGAACCTACTCTTTTAATTTCCACTAAATCACCTCATTAGTTATTTGTATGATATATTTATTATAACTAAAATTCCTATAAAAATATAGCAGTAACATTAAAAATAAGCTCTCTGATTATGCAAAGAACTTATTTTTAATGTTGCTGGTATATATATATATTTATTTATTATAATGGTCTATTTATATTTTAATATAATGTTTTGGGTTTTAGTTTTAAAATAAAATTTCTTTTTTTATTTTAAATATCTTATACCATATTCTAATATAAATTTTACATTTCAAACTATTGTCTTATATTTAACTATTTTATAAAAGCTTTTGATACATATCCAAAGCTTTTATTGAATTTTATTTTGTACCAACCATTTTCTTCTCCTAATATAGTAACCCTAGTGCCCGCTTTTAAAGTTCCTACTCTTGTGAGTTTATATTTGAACCTTTTCTTATATTTAAAGCATTTCTTACATTTAATCCTGACGGTGCACTTACTGTTCCTACCTTATTGTTTGTGCTTACAGCTGACACTGATATTACTTGCGTGTACTACATTATTAACTTGAGTAGCTGCTGCTCCTGATAATATTGCTGCTGATAATACTATTGAAGCTATCTTCTGTCTATTCATATATATCTACCTCCTCAAATTCATCATCAAATGTATTTCATAGTTTAATAATACTAGTTTTTTTGAAGAACTCTGTTACAAAGAAGTTTAATTTATATTACAAAATGTTTAAAATTCGAACCAATATTTTCTATTTTTTCGAGAATTGTTTACTTATGATTTTAAAAGGCACTATAAATAATAGGAATGCCTTGACAATTAGTAAAAATATCTTAATAATAAATAAAAAAAGCAAAAAAGACTGATTTAGAATCAGTCCTATGATATGTTATATAATCTCTCGACCTATGCCGAGTATGTTATTCAATTTTAAGAAAGGATATATGAGATATAATCTCCTAACCTCTGCTAGGTATGTTTCGCTTTAACACAATTGTTATTATAGCATTAACCGAAAAATTATACAACATTAATTTATAAAAATTTAATATTTTTTTATAAATTTCTTTATATTTTTTATTTTTACTACAAATCCAGCGAAATTTTTATCTTGGAATCCAAAAGTTCCATAAATTTGTCTGATAAAGTAGCTACATGTCTTCCTAATCTAGCTTTTGACACTATTCGTATCTGTTCTGCTAAAACTGTTCCTGTTATTTCCATTTTTTCACCTTTAACTAATTCAAAATCTCCATTTCTTATGGAAATATGTACAGCTATTTTCTTTGGTCTATTAGAAATAGGTACTACTATGGTTGTAGGTGCATTTTGGTTTCCTGTGTCATTTTGTATAATAATAACTGGTCTAATCTTATTCTCTTCCGATCCTATATTCTGACCTAGTTCACAAGTCCAAACTTCACCTCGTTTAGGAACTATCCTAATCCTATTCTTGACATTATTATTCATTTCTATACCATCATTTACCCATTCCACATATTTATATAATTTACTTAATGCGTATGCTTTCTCTTTTAAAGTTTTGGCGCTTTTCTTTTTATCTATTCTATTGTTAACCCTATTTATGTATTCATCTAATAAGTTATGTATTTGATTTTCTGTATCTTTTATGTATTTGGCTAATTCTTGGCTATTCATATCGTTCAAGTTCTTCATTGCTCTTTCCCCCTATAACAATTATATAATACCAAAATTTGAAAGAGAAATAAAATTTATAAATAATCTATTTATCTATCATTTACCTACTTTATTTATATTATTCTATTAGAAAATATAGTATTCATAGGTTATAATTAATTTGTCTTTTATTTTTTTATGAGGTGATATTAATGCTTAAGTATTTAAAAATGTTTTGGACCTTCTTTAAAATAGGTGCATTTACTTTTGGTGGAGGCTATGCAATGATTCCACTTATAGAGGAAGAAGTTGTAAATAAAAACTCTTGGATATCTAAAGAGGAGTTTTTAGATATATTAGTAGTATCACAATCCTTCCCCGGTGCTTTATCAGTAAATTGTTCTACATTCATAGGTTATAGACTAGGAAATTTACCTGGAGCACTGCTTGCGCTTCTAGGAACTATACTGCCTTCCTTCTTTATAATTTTATGTATTGTAACTTTTTTTATGCAATTTAGAAATAATTATTATGTAGACTTAGTGTTTAAAGGAATAAATGGTGCAGTTCCTGTACTTGTACTTGTAGCTGTAATAAGTCTTTCTAAATCTATTAAAAAAAATTATATTAATTATACCATAATTGCCTTAACTGTGGTACTTCTAAAATTTCTTAAAATTCATCCTGTTTTAATAGTACTTATCTCTGGTATATACGGTTACACTTTTTTTAGAAAGAAGGTGGAATAATGAGCAAACTGCTAAAATTATTTTTTTCTTTCTTTAAAATAGGTATGTTTAGTTTTGGAGGTGGCTATGCCATGCTCCCACTTATAGAGAGGGAGATTGTAAACAACAAGCATTGGTTGAGTTATAAATCGTTTATAGACATTATAGGGATATCTCAAATGACTCCTGGACCTATAGCTATAAATTCTGCTACCTTTGTAGGATACACTGTAGCTGGAGTAAAAGGAAGCATAATGGCTACCTTAGGGGTTGTGACCTTTTCCTTTATTTTAGTTACTCTAGCAACCCATTTTATTATTAAATTTAAAGAATCAAAAATTTTAAAATCAGCTTTGATGGGAATGAGGCCAGTTCTTATAGGCCTTATAATATATGCTTTTTTAAACCTAGCATCTGAATCCTATGTGGACTTAAAAAGTGTAATAATAGGAACAATCACCTTTATGCTATTGCTTTCAAAAAAAATACACCCTATTGTAATCATTGTAATAGCAGGACTTTTAGGAATAGTGTTTTATGGAATTATTCCCTTTTAAAATCTTTTAATAAATGTTGTGGAAGTTAGAATAATATGCTATAATTTGAAATGTCATGAAGACAAAGGGGAGTAGCAAAAGTTAAGTACTTTAAACTATTCGTCATTACGGACTTAAATCCCGGATAGTTTGCTCTTTAAGAGATTGCAAGACCTTTGTCCTATATTAAATATAGGGCAAAGGTCTTTTTATTTATAAAAACTTAATTTATATTATATAATAATTTTACAAACAATAATAGAGAGGTGAATATTATGTGGTTTAACAAAACTTCTCAGGAAATACTGGAAGAACTTAATGTGGATCCTACTAATGGGTTAAGTTCTGAAGAAGTAGAAAAAAGAAAAGAAAAGTATGGCCTGAATAAATTAAATTCTAAAAAGCAAAAATCTTTATTAAAAATGTTTTTTGAACAGCTAAATGACATACTAATTTACATACTACTTGCCGCAGCCATAATTTCTGGTATTTTAGGTGAAGTTAGTGATGCAGTAATAATAGCTATAGTAATCATCATTAATACAATTATTGGAGTTGTTCAAGAATCAAAAGCTGAAAAAGCATTAGAGGCATTAAAACAACTTTCAACTCCTAAAGCTTTAGTAAAAAGAAATGGAGAAAACATGGAAGTTCCATCAGAAGATGTAGTTCCTGGAGATGTAGTAGTTCTAGATGCAGGTAGATATGTTCCCTGTGATTTAAGACTTATAGAAACTGCCAATCTTAAAATAGAAGAATCTGCTCTTACAGGTGAATCTATTCCTGTAGAAAAACGTGCAGAAGGAAAGTTAGAAGATCCTAAAACTCCTTTAGGCGATCAAAAAAATATGGCCTTTATGTCTACACTATCTACTTATGGAAGAGGTATTGGTATAGCTGTAGGTACAGGTATGGATACTGAAATAGGTAAAATAGCTAAAATGCTTGAAGGAGAAGATAAAGAACTTACTCCTCTGCAAAAAAAGTTAGCTGAATTGGGTAAAATCTTAGGTATTGCTGCTCTAGGTATATGTGCTTTAATGTTTGTTATTGCTTTATTGCAAAAAAGAGACATTCTAGAAATGTTTTTAACAGCTATCAGTCTTGCAGTTGCTGCTATTCCAGAAGGTCTACCTACTATAGTAACTATAGTTTTGGCTATAGGGGTTCAAAAAATGATAAAGGAAAATGCCATAATCAGAAAACTTCCTGCTGTTGAAACTTTAGGTGCCGTTAATATTATATGCTCAGATAAAACCGGTACTTTAACTCAAAATAAAATGACTGTAACTAAATTTTATGCTAATAATGAAACTCAAGATATAGATAAACTAAATGGAGAAGATCCTGTTCATAAATTACTCCTTCAAAATTTAGTTTTATGTAATGATGCTACTTTTTCAAATGATTCTAGCACTGGAGATCCTACTGAAATAGCTTTATTAGAAGCAGGAGCTAAATATAATATTATTAAAAATAATATAGAAAATGAATATAAAAGAATAGATGAGATTCCTTTTGAATCTGATAGAAAATTAATGACCACTGTAAACAACTTTGATAATAAAAGTTATGTAATGACTAAAGGTGCTATAGATAATCTATTAAAGATTAGTAAAAAAGCTTATATAAATGGAGAAACAGTTAATTTAACAGATGAGATAAAAGAAAATATAATGAATGCATCTAATGAAATGTCTAAAAATGCTCTTAGAGTTCTAGGCGCCTCATATAAAACATTAGCAGATAATGATTATAATAAAGAATATCTAGAATCAGATTTAACCTTTATAGGCTTAGTAGGTATGATAGACCCTCCTCGTGAATCTGTAAAAGGATCTATTGCAGAATGTAAAAACTCAGGTATAAAAACTATAATGATTACAGGAGATCATAAAGTAACAGCTTTTGCTATAGCAAAGGAACTAGGCATAGCAGAAGATGAATCTCAAGCTATATTTGGATATGAATTAGATGATATGTCTGATTCACAACTAAGTTCCAAAATTGAAAATTTGAGAGTTTTTGCCAGAGTATCTCCAGAGCATAAGGTTAAAATAGTAAAAGCCTTAAAATCTAAAGGAAATATAGTTTCTATGACAGGTGATGGAGTTAACGATGCCCCTTCTCTAAAAGCAGCAGACATAGGTGTAGCTATGGGTATAACAGGTACAGATGTTGCTAAGGGAGCTTCTGACATGGTTTTAACTGATGATAATTTCTCTACCATCGTATCTGCAATAAAAGAAGGAAGAAATATATATAATAATATTAAGAAATCTATTATATTCCTTTTATCTTGTAATCTTGGAGAAATTTTGGCTCTATTTATAGGTATACTTCTTGGATGGCCAGCTCCATTAAGACCTATACATCTTTTGTGGGTTAACTTAATTACAGACAGTTTACCAGCCTTATCTTTAGGTGTAGATCATGGTGATCCTGATATTATGAAAGAAAAGCCAAGAAATCCTAAAGAAAGTTTATTTGCAGGTGGTGCAGGCGTTTCTCTTATATTAAATGGTTTATTAATAGGTATTCTTACATTAATAGCTTTTGAAGTTGGAAGAATAAGATATGCTAACTCATTAATGCATGCTCAAACTATGGCTTTCGTTGTATTAAGTGTATCTCAATTATTCCACTCATTTAATATGAGACACCCTAAAAAATCTATATTCCAATTGGGGTTATTTTCAAATAAATATTTATTTGCTTCTGTAATCTTTGGAATATTACTACAGGATATAGTTATAACAGTTCCATTCTTAGCTTCTGTATTTAAAGTTTTTGATTTAACAGCTCAGGATTGGATATTTGTAGGTGCTTTATCTGTAATACCTTTAATAATAAATGAAATAATTAAATTCTTTAAAAGATTAAAAGATAAATAAAATATTAATATATTAGATTTATTTTTAAAATACCATCTTTGGTAAAGAAAATGTAAAACTTCAATCCATTCAAATATAGGATTTACTAAAAATTTTTTAAATTTAAAGTATATATTTACTTAAAAAATACTGCCAAAACTTTAGTCTATAAAAACTAAGTTTTGGCAGATAATATTTTGTACACAATTTTAAATTTTAATAATTTAATTTTAAGATATCATTTTATAATATATATTTCCTATAAAATTTTTTCCCTTGTTTATATAATAAACATATTTGCTCCAAATAACTTTATTATCTCTAATCACTAAAGTACCCTTATTACTTGTTGTAAACACTTCTATTCCTTTATTCTTTAATCTATCCAGCACAACTTTATCTGGACTATATCTTCCATCACAAGTGACAATAGCCACATTAGGCTTTGCCTTATCCAAAAGTTGTAAAGTATTACTAGTCTTAAATCCATGATGAGAAACTTTTACAATATCACATTTTTTTATTTGTTCATTATATAACATCTCTTCTTCTTCTTTTTTTTCACAGTCTCCTAAAAATAAATATTTTATTCCATCTATTTTACCAGATAGTACTATAGAATTATTATTCTCATTTTTACAATCTACACAAGTTGGAACTATTGCTTTTAAATTTAAATGTGCCCCTTTAAGTTCAAATCCATGTTCTATCCATTCATATTTAGCCTTATGCTTTTTTACTATATTCATTACTTTTTTCTTATCTCCCCCATCATGTTTGGGTAAATAAACCTTTTTTACTCTACCTGTTTTTAAAAGTAGATTTAAACCACCATAATGATCATCATGATAATGAGTTAATATAATACCATCTATTTTATCCACATTGTTAGAATCTAAATATCTTAAAACTTTTCCACTGTAATATCTCCACCCAGTATCAATTAAATAGTTCTCTTCTCCTGTTTTAATTAATATGCAATCACTTTGACCCGTATCTATAAAATGTACCTCTATATTTCCTTCCTTTGCGGAAGCTTTTATGCAAAAAAAACTTACTACAACAACAATAAACACTAATAAAACCTTAGGTGCTTTTATCTTCATAATACACCTCCTTGCTATGTGTTTATTTTTTGTAGTAAATTATATTTTATCCTCTATTAAAATTTTCATTTAAGGTTATATAATCCTCTGCTGACTCTTTTATACTTGCTATTTCTTCCTGCGTAAGTTCTCTTATTACTTTGGCAGGTGATCCTATACATAATACTCCTGAAGGTATTTTTTTGTCGGATGTTATTAAACTTGCAGCTCCAACAATAGTATTTGATCCTATTTCCGCTCCATTTAATATGATAGAACCCATTCCTATTAAAGAATTGTCATTTATTTTACATCCATGTAATATAGAACCATGTCCTACAGTTACATATTCTCCTATGTATACTTGTCTATCACCTTCATCTACATGAAGAACACAATTATCTTGTATATTGGAGCCATAACCTACATGTATACTATTTATATCTCCTCTTAAAACTGCTCCAAACAATACAGTAGATTTTTCTTCTAATATTATATTCCCTATCAAATCTGCACTATTAGCTACAAAAACATTTTCTTTTATTATAGGTGTTTTTCCATTGTATTTATAAATCATCCCAAGCCGTTAAGCAAAACCTTATAAATTTTACTAACGGATTCACCTCCCTTTTGTAAAATTAATATATTAAGTACCATTTCATTAGGCTATTTAAATTTATTGAGTATATTTAAATTAAATCTAAAAAAACAAATAAAATTCTAAATTATATTTAAAGTAAATATATAAAACAAAATAAAATTCTAAATTATATTTAAGATAAGTATATAAAACAAAATAAAATCTAAGATTATATTTAACTTAAGCTTATAAAATAAACAAATCTTTAAATCATAAAGCCCTGCACACTGGCACAGGGCTTTTAATACATCTATTATAACATTATTATAAAATTTATTACACTTTTTTATTAAAACTATTATTATATTACAAAATTCACTTTTGTTTTCTCAAATTATCTAGTTGCTGCTTATCCTTCATTTTCATGTAAAGATAAAACGGTACACCTATAAATCCTAATATTAATCCGTATAAGGCTGATTCAGGCCCTGCTCCATAAACTGCCCAAATAGCATAAACCAATCCTATTAATGGAACAATTGAGTTTATAATAAAGTTCCCAACATTAAACTTCTCTTGTCTTTTACATAAAAGCAATATATCTGCAGCATTAGTTATAGCATATACAGGTAAGTATGCTAATGTAGCAAGCAAAATCATAAAATTATAAGCAGCAGTCATAGATCCTACATAATTCATCAGAAGAACAATATTAGTCAATATTCCATTTATTATAATGCCTACATAAGGTGTTCTATATTTAGGATGAACTTTAGCAAAAGCTTCTGGAAACATTCCGTCTATAGCTGCTGCATAAGAAATCCTAGCTGTTAACATTATCCACCCTGATATAGTTCCAAAAATTGTTACAACAATAGATAATAAAAATGCATTTACAGCTCCGCTACTTAAATGCAGGGCTAATATATCACTCATAGGAGAATTACTTTTTGCTAATATGTCCTGTGGTAATCCACCCATAGCTACAAAGCTTATTACTAAGTACACAACAACTGATATCAAAAGTCCGTAAATAGTACTTAATTTAACATTTTTTTCAGCACTTTTTATTTCACCTGCTGCTATGCTAGCGGATTCAAATCCAGAGAATGCCCATAAAGTAGTTGCTGCAGCTAAAGGTACAGTACTAAAACCTTTTCCTTTTGGAAAAGCTGGAGTAATATATTGTGGATTAAAATTAGCAAAGCCTATTATTACAAATATTAAAAACACCCCTAATTTAAATATAGTTATGATAGTTTCAAAAGCACTGGCTTGTTTTACCCCTATTATGTTTAATATATTAAATACCCATAATATAGCAGATGTATATAAAAAAGCATATACTCCATTAGTTTTCAAAGCTGGTATTAAACTTGAAGTATAACTTGCTATAGCCGTTATTATAGCCGCATTAGCTATACAGGTAGCACTCCAGTAAAGCCATGCATTAGTAAAACCTACAAAATCTCCAAAAGCTATTTTAGCATATTGATAAGGCCCTCCTGTTTTAGGAATCTTTGATCCTAATCGTGCAAAAGATAATGCTAAAAATATAGAGCCTACACCAGTTATAATCCAAGCTGCCATAGTAGCTCCTGGTCCTGATACTGCAGCTAAAGTAGCTGGAAGCATAAATATTCCTGATCCAATTATATTACCAGCCACTATAAATGTAGCAGCAAAAAGTCCTATTTCTTTTTTTAATTTATTATTGCTCTCCATATTAAAACTCCTTTCCTTTTATCTTTAGTAAAAATTACAGACTAGTCTATAATTAAAATTTTCATATAATTATTTATAACCATTAATACTATTATTTATTTGTTGTGTAAAAATTATTACTTCTAAATAAATACATTTTTAATATTTCACCATATTTTACCTTGTTTTCAGAATATATTATCTAAAATTTCCCTTTAAAATTTATTATTATTTTTAATTTGACTTGTTGTGCTAGTTAAATTGAACTTACAGAATCATATTTTCCACATTAAGTCAATGCTAAATAAACTAACAGTAATATTAGCTTATTTTAAAATAAAAAACATCATATACACTATATAGAATCTAGTAAAATATATTTTCAAAATAAATATATTTGCATTTAAACATAAACAGCTAAAAATAAAAGCTATGAATTTAAAACTCTAAGTTTAAAAATCCATAGCTTTATTTTATTAAATTAAAAATAATTTTATATATTTTCTACATCAATAGCATCCCTTGAAATATCCTTTTTGCTTTTTAATTTCATGTATGTATAGAACGGAACTCCTGCTAACATTAACATGAATCCGTATAATACAGTTTCAGCTCCTGAGCCGTATATGGCCCAACAGGCATATATAAATCCTATTAATGGTATTATAGCTATTTTTATAAATTTACCTACAGTTAATTGTCCTTTGCATTTAAATAACAATAATATATCAGATGCAGAAGTTGTGGCATAAACAGGTAAATATGATAAAGTTGCTAAAAGTATCATGAAATTATAAGCAGATACCATTCCCCTTGATGAATTTAATATTAATAATATATTAGTCAATATAGCATTTATTATTAATCCCTTATATGGAGTTTTATACCTAGGATGTAGTTTTGCAAACACTGCTGGAAACAACCCATCCTTAGCCACTGCATAGCTCATCTGACCTGCAATCATTATCCACCCTGCAATAGTACCTAATATGGTTATAACTATAACTAAATTAAATGTTTTCACTATTCCGCTACCAAAAAACTGAGCTAATATATCTGTCATTGGTGAAGGGCTCTTAGCCAACACTTCTTGAGGTATAGCTCCCATAGCGAAAATGCTTATTAATACATAAAAAATAATAGTTATTAAAAGACCTAATATTGTACTTCTTCTTATATTTTTTTCTGGATCTTTAATTGATCCTGCTCCTACTGCGGCAGATTCAAATCCTGTAAAAGCCCATAATGTAGTAGCAGCTGCTAAAGGTAGAGTGCTTATTCCTTTCCCTTTTGGCATAATTGGTGTAACGTTTTCCACATTAAAGTGAGTAGCTGCAAAAACTATAAAAAATACAAATACTAAAAATTTAAATACTGTAATAACAGTTTCAAAGCTAGCAGTTTCTTTTGCTCCTTTAATATTTAAAAACGTAAATATCCATAATATAGCACTATTAAATAAAAGGGCGTTAAAGCCATTATTTAAAGCTGGAATAAGATAAGATGCATAACTTCCTATAGCTATTATAATTGCTGCATTAGATATCCATGTAGCACTCCAATAAAGCCAAGCATTCAAGAATCCTATAAAATCGCCAAATGCTAATTTTCCGAATTCATAAGGTCCTCCTGTTTTAGGAATTCTACTTCCTAATCTACCAAAGGATAGTGCCATAAATATAGATCCTATACCCGTCACTAACCAAGCTAATAGAGTAGTTCCTGGACCAGACACTGCTGCCAAACTAGCAGGTAACATAAATACTCCTGATCCAATCATATTTCCCGCAACTACGCAAGTAGCTGCAAGTAGGCCTATCTTTTTGTGATTATGACCTTCATTATCCATTTTTTAGTTCCTCCCAACCTCCAACTTCCTAAAAAGAAGCTTTGTTACTTTATATTTTATATTATGTGATAAATTTGTCAATAATTTTAATATATTAGGGAAATAAGGGTGAACAATAAAAATGTTGTAATAAGTTTCTCTATATTTTTTAAACCAACTAAAAGTAATAAGAAAAAGGCTATATTTTTAATTATACCGGTAAATTCATAAATATACAGTGTTTTAATAAAATTACATAGATTTTCATCATCTTTATTAATTGTTTTTTATAATTCTTAATAAATTCTTTTAAATTAAATATTAATTTAGGTAAACCTTTAAAATTTCTTATAACTTTAGTTATGCAAAATAAAAATCTAAATTGGTAAAACTACCAAAAAATAAATATGGCATACTTTCTCTCACTGTGTTATATAAAAGTTACCATACAAATACAAACACAGGAGGTAAGAAGTATGCCAAGTACTAATATTGTATCCATTAATAATGAACTTTACAATTACTTAAATGATGTAAATTATGGAATGTCTAAGCCTCAATTTAATCATTTAACCAATATTGCCAATGGATTAATTAATTTACCTGGCACTAAAACTTTATCTGAAATTGCTAAAAATGTGTTGTCATCAAAAGATAAAAGTTGTATTTATAGATTTTTAAGCCATTCTAAATGGGACCATAGTCTTCTGAACAACAATAGAATTAGCTATTTAAACTTTTTCCTTGAGCATAATATTAAACCTAAATCCGTAGGGTTTTTGATTATAGATGATACTGTAAATCCCAAGAAATCAGCAAAGAAAATGCAAGGATTATCTTATAATTACTCTCATACAGAAGACAAAAATATTTGGTCACATTGTGTGGTTACTTCAAATTTTGTTGTAAATGATAAATCTATTCCTTTACAATATAAACCTTACTATAAAAAGGAATTTTGCAAAGATTTAAATAAAAATTTTAAATCTAAGATTGATATTGCAAAAAATTTTATAACTTCTTTTAAAACTCCATCTAATTGTGAAAAAATGTATTGTCTTATGGATTCATGGTATACAAATAATAATTTAATAGAAGCATCTTTAGCAAAGGGCTACCACCTAATAGGAGCAATTAAATCTAACAGAAAAATATCTCCATTAGGAATTTCAATGCAGTTATCAAAATTTGAAAAATTCCTTAGTCCTAACACCTTAGACCTTGTTACAGTTGAAGGTAAGGACTATAGAGTATATACCTATGAAGGTAATGTTTCTAAATTCCCTTATGCTAAAATACTTATTTGCTATGAAGTCACCCATGATGGATTCAAGAACCCAGTATATTTGCTGTCTACCGACATCTTATTAAATGCAGAAACTATAATTAAATATTATTCTCACAGATGGACTATAGAAACTTCATATAAATATTTAAAAAGCAATTTAGCTTTTGATAAATATAGAATGCGTAGCATTTTGTCTATAGAACGATATTTTCTTATAGTATTCTTAATCTATAATTTTTTAGAATTATTTAGAGTTAGTTCCAACCACGGAGATTTTAAGACTATAGGTGAAACTCAGAAATATCTAAACAGCCTGACGGCAAAAGCACTTGTGTGCTTTATATATGAAAAATCAAAACAGAATATTGAACTAAAAGATATTTTATCTGAGCTAAAAATCCCTTAGAGTTTTTAAAAATTCATCATATAAAATTGGGCAAGTGTTTTCATATTATATGGATAATATATCATAATAAGTATAATATCGTCTCAATAGGTAATTTAGCTTTTGAAATTGCCTAACTAAAGTTATAATACTTTTTTATAGCATCTATAAGGTTTTTGTAATGATTAATTTATAAATATCATTATATATCAATTCTATTTATTGAATTTTTTACCATATAATCTACAGCAATCATTCAATAAATATACATGGCAATTTTAAAGAAATTTATTTTAATATACCATCATTTTTTTCAATGAATCCTATACAATATACATGTTGATTAAAGCTAAAAGCACACTAAAAACTTAGTTTTTAGTGTGCTTTTAGCTAAACAAATCTTTGTTTATTTTTTCTTATTATTTTTTTTGTTATCCTTTTCTTTTTTAACATTTTTTGCTCTATTAGGCTTAGCCTTAGGCCTAATAACCATATCATCTTTTTTCTTTTTAGGCCTTCTGCCGCCACCTAACCCTATTAGATCCAAAAACCATAACGTAAGAATTATAACTGCAGCAGATTGAACATACTGCCATACGGTACCATTAATATTTACTTTCAATAGTACAGGTAAAAATAGTGCAAATACAGATAGTCCAAGTACTATCCATTTATTAATCTTAACTTTGTCTAAAACATAAATTTTAAGAGCAGTGTAGCCAATTATAACTACAACAGAAAAGAAAATTACTTGTAAAATAAACTTTAACCAAACTGGCATGACTTTCCCCCCTAATTAAATTTCATACTATATTATTATTATATATTTAAAATAATATATCAATATATTTGATATAAATACTTATACTTAATATAGTTATATCAAATTTATATTATAAATATGTAACAACATACAATATAATAACATATTATATTAGAGAATAAAAATTCTAACATAAAAAGGATTGTAAATAATTCCCCCTCTAAAATTTACAATCCTTTTTTATTATATAGCCATACCTAATTGCCTTGCATATTATCAAATATAATACTTGAATTCCAATATAATACTATTTCTTAAATTTCTATTTGTGTTATAATATTTTTAACATTAAAATTCTTGCTGTTTTTTTAGATTAATAACTTTTGTTAAAATCATAATCTATAGCTGAATTTTTATTTATTTGTTTATTAAGTAATGTTATTAGTAAAGTGACGTTTCAAAATTTAACAAATTCATAATTATTTCTGGTATAATATTTATAAAGTAATAAAATAAAAGTATATTAGTTTAATTAAACTAATCATAACTTGGAGGTGTTGACGTGGATTTTAATATAGATGGTTTAGATGAGCTGGACTTGCAGATACTTGAGATTTTAATCAAAGATTCTAGAACTCCTTTTTTAGAAATAGCCCGAAAATGTCATGTTAGTGGCGGTACAATACATGTTAGAATGAAAAAGATGCATGATATAGGAATAATAAAAGGAACAAAACTTATAATAGATAACTCTAAACTAGGCTATGATGTTTGTTGTTTTATAGGCATTTTTTTAGACAAAGCCTCTTACTTTAATTCTGTATTGGAAGAATTAGATGAAATTAAAGAAATAACGGAACTTCATTACACAACCGGTCAATATTCTATATTTGTAAAAGTAATATGCAAGAGTATTACTCATTTACAAGACTTACTAATGAATAAAATACAAAAGGTTGAAGGAATTCAAAGAACGGATACTTTTATTTCTTTATCTCAACTAATAGATAGAAATATAAACATATAATAAGTAAATTGCGACATAACAGACTTTAAAGGATAAAAATTAAAACAAGGAATACTTTTAGTCAATAGATGGCTATAAAAATAAAGAATACTAATATTTGTATCCTAAGATTTAAGCTAACGGCCTAAT
This sequence comes from Clostridium sp. Marseille-Q2269, assembly GCF_943736985.1. GTDB lineage: Bacteria > Bacillota > Clostridia > Clostridiales > Clostridiaceae > Clostridium_F. The sequence goes on along the minus strand of NZ_CALSFS010000020.1, from coordinate 27,067 downwards.
GCCACGTCCTGTGGCAACTAGGCCTAAGTAAACGTCCTGTTTACTTTACGCTTAAATCTTAGTTTACAAATAAAGTATTCTAATTATTTTTCTAGATATCTATTTTCCCTAAAAGTATTCCTTTTTTTACCTAATGGTTGTAATCTTACTTTAAGTGGTGATTTTCTTATATTAATACTTTGTTAATACAATTTTAAGATAAATAGCATTATTTGTTTTTTCAATTATGCTATAATGAATTATAAATTAAATTTATATAAAAGGAGTTAATGTTTTTATGCCATTCACAAGCAATAGTCCTTGGAAAATAAGTGGAATTTTGTTGTTGGTATTAATCGTGATTTTAGCTAATTTTTTAATTTTCACTGCACTTCCTATAGTTATAGTAGCAGGCATAGTATTATTTGGAGTATATAAATTAGTTAACTATATAAAATCATGGAAAATAAATAAAAAAGGCTTTAAAAATAATAAACAAAGTGAAAAACATTTTGAAAAATTTGAGGATGTTACCACAGGTGATATTCCTGATATTTCTCAAGAAAATGTAATTGATGTAGATTATAAAGAAGTTTAATTCTAATTCAAATATAAATTTTACGCTTTTAAATTAAAAACATAAAAAATAAGCTATAGGAATAGATAATATTAAAACTTTATCTACTCCTATAGCTTTATATTTCTAATATAGTCCCTGTATTATTTAAAAAAAACCTATCTTTTAATTCTTTTAATTTTTCTATAGCAAGCTCCCCTGTGCAATGTGATACACCTATAAGATCAATATCTAATTTATTTAAAGCTTCTATAGTCTTATTTATTCTATTCTCGTCACATTTAACAAGATGAGTTCCTCCTAGGACAGCATATATTTTCTTATTAAATCTTTCGCTTATACTATTTAATATATTAATAATTCCAATATGACTACATCCTACTAAAACCACTAATCCTCTACATGTATCTATAACTAGTGCAACTTCTTCATTAAAATCATCTAATATATACCCTTCACCCTTCTTTATTACCATATTGGCTGTAAACTCTTCAAAATTATTATTATTCTTAAAATTTGTAACTATAAATATATCTGGTTCTATTTCTAAGATGTCTTCTTCAACATAGTTTACCGGGATACCCTTATCTATTAGATATGTTTCATGAAAATCTATGCCTAAATATTTATATTCTCTTTCTTTTCCTATTTTAAATTTATTACTGTTTCTAAAGAAATTATCACTTACATATAGTTCTGGATAACATTTTATGTTTTCTATAAAAGTCTTTACCCCTCCACAATGATCATAGTGAGCATGACTTAGTATCATATAATTAGTTTCCTCTAAATCAATGTTCAATTCATTAGCATTCTTTATAAAATCTCCAGAAGAACCAGTATCAAATATTATATTACATCTTGGAGTATTTATGTACATAGAGAGTCCATGTTCTTCTATAAGTTGGCTTCCATCCTTTTTAGAATTCTCTATTAAGGTAGTTATCTTGACACTCATATAATTCTCCCCCCAATAAGTTATAATTGTAAAGTAATTACAAATACACTATAATTCTACCACAAATTTATATATTTAAAATATCTTTATATTATTTTCTTAATAAAGACTTTATTTTTTATCATATTATGTGTCCAAATTGATTTATATAAATATAATAATATTGATAAAACGTTTTTAGGAGATATTTAAATGGTTGTTGCTAAAGAATATAATTTTAATAATGTAACTGGAATGACTTCTAGACAGTTGACTGAACATTATAAACTATACACAGGTTATGTAAATAACATAAATGAAATTTGGAGTATACCTAACGATGCTGAAGATTTTAAAAATAGTAATGCTACTTTTAGTAGGTTAAGATGCATAAAACGAGGAGAAAGCTATGCTTTAGATGGCGTTAAATTGCACGAACTATACTTTGAAAACATGACTTCTGGCCATGTACCTATGAATGGAGCTATATTAGATAAAATTCTAGAGGATTTTAATTCTGTAGAAAATTTCACAGAGCTATTTAAAGAAACTGGAAAATCAATGAGGGGATGGGTTGTATTAGGTATTGATCCTATGGATACAAAGCTTCATATCTTTGGGTCCGATGCTCATGATAATGGTGCACTATGGCTATCTTATCCATTGCTTGTAATGGACGTATATGAACATGCTTATTTTATGGATTTTGGTACAGATAAAACTAAATATATGGATGTTTTTCTTCAAAATGTAAACTGGAATTTGATAAATGAGAGATTAGGAATGTACTATACTATAATAAACGCCATAAATAGTAACATATTTTTGACTAATACTATGAATTATAGAAATATGTTCTACTAAATTTCATTCTTAATATTTATAATAATTCTTTTTAATTATCATATGAAAAGAAAGATTTCTAAGCAGCCCATCCTTAAATAACAAGCTCCTAAGAAATCTTTTTATTGGAAGAAATGTGGGAGGGAAATATCAATAAATATCTTATTAAGATTCAGATGGAGTTATATCTTTGTTATAAAGAACCTCCATCCAAACCTTTAGGCTATTAATCAATAATATGGGAATTTGCTTAATCTTATAATACAATAACCTGATTGAATTTTTTCACTTCCCACTTTTTATCATATTTTTTATATGAGTCTCCACTTATTTTTACTTTATAGGGTTTTAGACTTACTAACTCTAACATTAAATTTAGTTTTTCTTTTCCTGTGTCTACACAGATTTTGTTTAATGGATTGTAAGGATCCATTTCTTTTTTTTGCAGAATATAATTTTCATATTTTAAAAATGTGCTTATATCCTCATCTACTTTAAAACCTATAGAAAATACATCCAATGGAATTTTGGCTGTAAAATTTTCCGATTCTAAATTTTCATAATTCATGCTCTTTATATTAGTTATGAATCTTGTATATTCTTCTTTTAACTGATTTTTTTCAATATCACCAATATCAAAATAAGATATACTTATAGGGAGTAAATCAAATATATTCATATTTTTATCACCTTTAACTGTAAATTTTAAGGTTGTCCATTCTATAGTTTCTTGTTCTATACATTATATTATTATTTATAAAAAATGTTACTACCTTACATTTAATATTACTATTATTCTCTTTTTTTATTCATTCATATAAAACCATTATCATCCATGAACTCACAGTATTCCATTTATAATATTAAGTTTTCTCTTATTTTTTATTAATTTCAAAAATTTTATTTTCTTCACTTTATTCATCTGCACCACCCTATTTTTATATTTTAATAGTATTACAATCCATTGTGCTAGTTAAAGTAACTTTAGAAGTCATATTTTTCTAAGTTAAACTTTGAACCAATCTTACTGATAGTTAAATTAGTGTTTTAAAATACCTTTCTATAAATCACATTAATATTGTAAAAATACTCCATATAATTATTGGATTTAAAATAACTTTCCATAAAACTATCATTATATTCTAATATAAATAAAAATATTACTTTAAACATAAACAAAATTTTGTTAATTGAATATTATATATTGACAGGCTAATTTGTACACAAAGGAGGTATCTTTATGTGGGGTTGTGCTTGGATATGCTGGTTAATAGCTTTGATTATAATATTTGCAATAATCTGTAATTGTCAACGCCGTAATCATTGTTGTTGGTAATTAAATACGAATAATGATCTGGCAAAGTTCCAGCGCTGGACTTAGATAAAAACATTATTTGAAATCACCACCTCCCTGTGTTTATTTTCCTCTAAAATAAGCACAGGGAGGTGTATTTTATTTTAAGTACATTTTATTATTTTATTTCACATGTAAATAAATAATTTTATTTTCTATTACTTCTACACAAATTGATAGCTTTTTATATTTCTATATTAATTATAATTATATAATCATACAATTTAATATTAACCTATTCACAAAATTTTATCTTATTTCATAGACTATATATAGTAATATTCTTGGGGGAATATAATGGATAAATATAAAAAAATTTTTTTAAACCATAGCTTAATAAATATAATAATCTCTAAAAAAATTCTATCTTATACAAAAGACATGGAAAAAAATAATTTAGAAGGATGTATTATAGATTTTAAAGGTGGAGAAGATTTTAACACTATTTTAGATATTAAAACTAATTTAGGTAAAATAGAATTTCCTGGCTGGATTACTTTAAAAGAACATAAAAATTTAGACAATTCTTTTTCTCAACATAGCATAGCAACGTGGGTTAAAGAAAAAAACTTTCCTGATAATTACAGATATATTAATTTTGAAAATCCAGTTTGCTCTTTTTCTTTAAAATACCTTTCATTTTTTCCAGTTAAAATAACAGCTTTTGATTCAAATAACAATGTGTTAAAGGTTATGGAAGGTAAAAAAAATTGGTCTGATGAAAAAGGTTATGCTGAACTTTCCAATTTAGATATAGATATGGGAAATAACATAATAGATCATATAAAAGTTGAAAGCTTTGCAGAATATATTGGTGTTGACTCTCTAAAGACCTATAAAAAAATCGAACCTACCAATTCTCATAAAACTAATAATATAAGCAATAGTGAATTTGACAAATTCTTTATAGCTCTATGCATATATTTATTATTTTTCCACACAAGAAATAACAATAATTACTATTATGATAAGAAAAAAAATAAAAAAAGAAGAAAATAACTATCAAATCAAACCTTCGTCCATAATAAAAGCACTATCAAAATTTATTCATGATAGTGCTTCTTAATTACTCTACAAATATAAAAATATATTTATAACATTCAATGATTTCCCCATAGGATATATTAATATACTCCTAAACCATTTAAATAGTCCTTATATTTTAAATCTGATTTTAATATATGATTCTCTATCCAATTCACAACAAATTCTAATAAATCCATTAAGAAACTTTTTTGTTTCTCATCTATTTTTTCTTCATTTATAGAACTTATTTTTTTTATAAATGCTTCATGCTCTATTTTATGATTGTCCACATCCCCATACTCATATTTTCTCATTACCTCTTCCTCATAAGAAAAATGAAATACTGTGTATTCTTTTAATGTTCTTATAGTGCCTACAATTTCATCAAAATGATCATATTTGTCATCAAGTAACACTATACTATAAATTTTATTTGCAAGCTCAAATAACTTCTTGTGTTGTTCATCAATTTGTCTTATGTTACAGCTATAACTGTCCTTCCATTTAAACATTAATATCCCCCTTTTAATATTATCAATATTGCTATTTTTTAATATACCAATGATTTAAAATAAATATAGATATATAAAAAAATATAAACTAATTAACCAAATATTACAATACTAAAAATATACAAATAACTATTATATTACTTTTAAAATATCTAAATTTACTTTTTATCCACAATTTTATATTCTGCCTCTACAAATTTACCTCTATAAAATTCTTTTGACTCACCATATACTCTAACTTCTTCTTTTATAGCCTTTTGTTTTATAACTTTTCCAGTAAACTTACTCAATTTTACACCACCATCTAAAGTCATTCCTGCCACATTAAAAATAGATTTAGTTGCCAAAGACCCTATCTTCCCCAATAACTTTCCACCGTTCTTTGCTCCTTTAGCTATATTAGTGTGGTCACTCTTTTTTAAATTTTTATATAAAATTTTCCCCGTATTTTCACATACATTTTCCATATTATCACCTAAAAAAGCTCCAGTAGACTTTATAAATTTACTTAATTTGTTCATAAGGACCTCCTATTTATATGATTTATTAACTAAAATTTGATGATTTTTATCTAAAAACTATATATAATTATTATAGTGAAAAGATTTTTATTATTAAACTATATTTTAGCTTTATATTGAATGTTTTTATGGGTTGTATAAATATATGTTTTCTTATATGATAAAGTATATACTATTTAACATATTTTAAGCAATTTAGCATGCACATTATTGTATATATATCATATTTATATAATTAGTAGTATATGATACTTGATTATATATTAATATAAAAGGAGAAAAATCATGACTTTATATGATGAGAATAACCTACATATAATAAAAAATAATTTGAGATATTTAAAATTGTTGTCCAAACAGTATCCTAGCATTTCAAGTGCTAGTTCTGAAATTATAAATCTTCAAGCTATCTCTAATTTACCTAAAGGCACAGAGCATTTTATAAGCGATGTTCATGGAGAATATGAATCTTTTACTCATATGTTAAAAAATGCTTCAGGAGTTATTAAAAGAAAAATAGATGATATTTTTGGTACTTCTCTAAGAGAAAGTGATAAAAAAAATTTAGCTACACTTATATACTACCCTGAGCAAAAATTAGATTTAATAAAAAAATCAGAAAAAAATTTAAATGATTGGTATAAGATAACTTTATATAGATTAATACGATTATGTCAAATAGTTTCATCTAAATATACTAGATCTAAAGTTAGAAAAGCTCTCCCTTCTGATTTTGCATACATTATTGAAGAATTATTAAATGAGCAAGGGGATAGAGTAGATAAGCAAGAATATTACAACGGTATAATTGAAACTATTATAGATATTGATAGATCTTGCGAATTTATAATAGCCATATCAAAGGTTATTCAAAGATTAGTAGTAGACAGACTTCACATAATAGGTGATATATACGATAGAGGACCTGGAGCTGAAATTATAATTGATGCCCTAACTAAACATCATTCTATAGATATTCAATGGGGTAATCATGATATTGTATGGATGGGTGCTGCTGCTGGCTGTGAAGCTTGTATTGCTAATGTAATAAGAATATCCCTTCGTTATGCAAACCTATCCACATTAGAAGATGGTTATGGTATAAATTTAATGCCATTAGCTACTTTTGCTATGGATTTTTATAAAGAAGATAATTGTAATAATTTTAAGCCTAGGACTATAGATAAAAATTTAAATGAAACAGATATAAAACTTTTATCAAAAATGCACAAGGCTATATCTATAATACAATTTAAATTAGAGGGGCAAATAATTAAAAGAAGACCTGAATTTAAAATGGAAGAAAGATTACTTTTACACAAAATAGACCTAAAAACAGGTACCATTAAATTAAATGGCAATGTCTATAAATTAAACAACAATAATTTCCCTACAGTAGATATAGAAAACCCTTATGAACTAAATGAAAGAGAAAAAGATTTAGTAGAAAAACTTTCAAACTCTTTTGTTATTAGTGAAAAATTTCAAAGACATATAAAGTTCTTGTATAGCAATGGAAGTATGTATCTAAACTGTAATTCTAATTTGTTATATCATGGATGTATACCTTTAAATCATGATGGTTCCTTAAAAGAAGTAAATATATGTGGTGAAACTTTAAAAGGAAAATCACTTTTAGATAAACTGGATCACTTAGCAAGAGAAGCTTACTTTTTTAAAAAAGATCCTGAATCAAAATTATATGGTATGGATATGATGTGGTATTTATGGTGTGGTCCTAATTCTCCTTTGTTTGGTAAAGCAAAGATGACGACTTTCGAAAGATATTTTTTAGATGATAAAAGTACACATAAAGAAGAAAAAAATCCTTATTATAAATATAGAAATGATGAAAAAATGTGTACAATGATATTTAAGGAATTTGATTTAGATATTGATAATTCTCATATAATAAATGGACACATTCCCGTAAAAACTAAGGAAGGCGAAAACCCTATAAAAGCTAATGGTAAACTATTAGTTATAGATGGCGGCTTCTGTAAAGCTTATCAGCCACAGACAGGCATTGCAGGATACACATTAATATATAACTCCTATGGATTGCTATTGACCTCTCATGAGCCTTTTAGCTCTATACATAAGGCTATAGTGGAAGGGAATGATATACTTTCATCTACTATAATATTAGAGCATGTATCATCAAGAAAAAGAGTATTAGATACAGATATTGGTAAGGAAATAAAAAAACAAATCTGTGATTTAGAAATGCTTTTGGTGGCTTATAGAAAAGGTCTTATAAAAGAAGAAAATGAAACTCATACCATATGTTAATGAACGTTAAACTCCAATTTATAAAATAGAAACAAAAAGACCTCTTGATGTCTTATAACATACAAGTGGTCTTTTATATTTCAATTCTCCGTAAATAACTGATAAATATTACCTACCTTTTTATTTTTATAGTGTATAGTATTTATATTACATAAATACTACCATTCATATAATTTATAAGGTCTTTTAGTCTATTTTCCAAAATAAATTTTTATACTATCATTTCTTCTACTTCTGCAATAACATCCAAATAGAATTCTAATTCTTTGCTATATACATATTTGCTAAAAGCTTCACTTATAGCTTTACTAGATTGTCTATAAAATATGGATGGTGAATTATTAACTGCATAGTAGTACTTGCCATCCTTATTATATATAGGATCTGATGCTGTTGTATGTCTTGCACCTTCTATAGCTTTCCCAAGATTAGCTGCTGCATCTACTATTAGGCAATTTTTCTTTAATTTACCTTGATCTTCTAAAGTTAATATATGAGTATGTGGATTATCCATTTCTATACCATTTATTATTATATCAAACTCACTTAAATCATCTTTTAACTGATTCATTGTTTTTCTATAAAACATTCTTATGTCTGGGTTAAATTTAGATATTGCAGAAAAAGCCCCTTGAGATACATTCCCTGATCCTAATATAGCAACCTTAGTTTCTGAAGTTGGTATGCTTCCATAGTTCATAATTGCATGCATAGTGGATGCATATCCTGCTATATAGCTGTTTTTTCTTACAAAATTAGATGGAATCCAATCCATTGGTATTACATAGTTCTTATAATAGATTGAAGGATGGATGTTATCTAAATCTACTACAATTAGATTCTTAGGTATGCCTTGTTCTTCCATAAATGTCTTTCCTGATCCTTCTGGATGAGTCCAACCAACTATAATTTGTCCTTCTCTTATATATTGGTAGTCCTCAGGTTTTAAAACTTTTAGTAAAAATACACCTTCACAAGTTCTAAATATATCTTCTCTAGAACTTATGCTACAACCTGCATTTACATACTCCTCATCCGAAATTCCTAGAGTTTCACCAAAACCTGTTTCTACTACTATTTCATTTCTGAAATTTTTAACATGTTGTGGTAATAAACCAACTCTTTTTTCATTTGGATGATGTGGTATTAAAAATCCTAATTTCATATATAACCTCCTTTATTTAATCTTACAATAACTATAATATTAACCAATATTTATTATAGTTACAACTTTATATTAAATATAAAGTTGGTGAACATACATAATATTATACACTATAAGAATTTTTGTGTCAAAAATATTAGTTATACTAGTGGCATTAATATTGAAAATATAGTAATATGTTATAGGGATACCATATATAGTACTCATATTCTTAATTATGCATATTAGGAGGAATCATTTATGAAAAATAGTACTGGTCCTTTATACAAAAATATAGCCTTAGACATAGCTAACCGCATAGTTAGAGGAAAATTGAAAAGCGATGAAAAGATAAGTGGCAGATCTACTTTAGCTAGTATGTATAATGTATCTCCTGAAACTATAAGAAGAGCTATTGCACTATTAGAAGATATGAGTGTGGTAAAATCTACTAAAGGTAGTGGGATAGAAATACTCTCTATATCTGCCGCTGAAAAATTTATAGAACGAAATAAGTCTAATGTATATTTAGCTACAGTTAAAGAGAATATAGAAGACATTCTTTTAAGAAAAAAAAGCTTAGATGAAGAGCTTCAAGAAAATTTTAACAAAATGTTAGACTTAATGGATCGTTTTGAAAACATTTCCCCATTTACTTTAATAGAAGTAGCTATAGAAGAAAACTGCAAATATATTGGTAAAAAAGTGAATGAAGTTAAGTTTTGGCAACAGACTGGGACAACTATGGTAGCATATAGAAGAGGAAAAGAAATTATAATATCCCCTGGTCCAAATTATATATTTACAAAAGGTGATATTATTGTTGTAATCGGTTCTTCTAATGTTTACAAGAAAGTTTATAACTTTTTATATGAAAAGTAAATACACATAAGATTAATAATGCATTAAGAAACTATGTATCTAATATCTTATTGTATTAATAATTTTAAAAATTAATTATATTTTATCTACTTATACATTTAATTTGTATTTTCATATAGATAGTTTCAAAATTTCTGTAATTTTGAAACTATCTATTTTTACTTATCTATTTTTACTTATCTACTTTAGTTATGCAAAATAAAAATCTAAATTGGTAAAACTACCAAAAAATAAATATGGCATACTTTCTCTCACTGTGTTATATAAAAGTTACCATACAAATACAAACACAGGAGGTAAGAAGTATGCCAAGTACTAATATTGTATCCATTAATAATGAACTTTACAATTACTTAAATGATGTAAATTATGGAATGTCTAAGCCTCAATTTAATCATTTAACCAATATTGCCAATGGATTAATTAATTTACCTGGCACTAAAACTTTATCTGAAATTGCTAAAAATGTGTTGTCATCAAAAGATAAAAGTTGTATTTATAGATTTTTAAGCCATTCTAAATGGGACCATAGTCTTCTGAACAACAATAGAATTAGCTATTTAAACTTTTTCCTTGAGCATAATATTAAACCTAAATCCGTAGGATTTTTGATTATAGATGATACTGTAAATCCCAAGAAATCAGCAAAGAAAATGCAAGGATTATCTTATAATTACTCTCATACAGAAGACAAAAATATTTGGTCACATTGTGTGGTTACTTCAAATTTTGTTGTAAATGATAAATCTATTCCTTTACAATATAAACCTTACTATAAAAAGGAATTTTGCAAAGATTTAAATAAAAATTTTAAATCTAAGATTGATATTGCAAAAAATTTTATAACTTCTTTTAAAACTCCATCTAATTGTGAAAAAATGTATTGTCTTATGGATTCATGGTATACAAATAATAATTTAATAGAAGCATCTTTAGCAAAGGGCTACCACCTAATAGGAGCAATTAAATCTAACAGAAAAATATCTCCATTAGGAATTTCAATGCAGTTATCAAAATTTGAAAAATTCCTTAGTCCTAACACCTTAGACCTTGTTACAGTTGAAGGTAAGGACTATAGAGTATATACCTATGAAGGTAATGTTTCTAAATTCCCTTATGCTAAAATACTTATTTGCTATGAAGTCACCCATGATGGATTCAAGAACCCAGTATATTTGCTGTCTACCGACATCTTATTAAATGCAGAAACTATAATTAAATATTATTCTCACAGATGGACTATAGAAACTTCATATAAATATTTAAAAAGCAATTTAGCTTTTGATAAATATAGAATGCGTAGCATTTTGTCTATAGAACGATATTTTCTTATAGTATTCTTAATCTATAATTTTTTAGAATTATTTAGAGTTAGTTCCAACCACGGAGATTTTAAGACTATAGGTGAAACTCAGAAATATCTAAACAGCCTGACGGCAAAAGCACTTGTGTGCTTTATATATGAAAAATCAAAACAGAATATTGAACTAAAAGATATTTTATCTGAGCTAAAAATCCCTTAGAGTTTTTAAAAATTCATCATATAAAATTGGGCAAGTGTTTTCATATTATATGGATAATATATCATAATAAGTATAATATCGTCTCAATAGGTAATTTAGCTTTTGAAATTGCCTAACTAAAGTTATCTATTTTTACTTATCTATTTTTACTTATCTATTTTTACTTATCTATTTTTACTTATCTATTTTTACTTATTTATTTTTACTTATTTATTTTTACTATATTCTTTTACTTATTTATTATTTTATTACTAATTAAATATTTACATAATAAATTCAAAAAAGAGAAAACTAATAAAAAAGGAGGAATGAACATGGATTTAACAACTAAAGATATTATTAAGAAAAAAATATTAGACGCTCAAGAAAATGTGAGAGACTATCAAATGTATTCTCATAAAATAGATGACAAAGATGTGGCTGATCTTTTTGGAGAATTTGCAGAAAATGAAGCTATTCAAGCAAAAAAACTTCGTAATGTATTAGACAAATATGATTCTTATTAAAACATATAAATAGTACAAAATTATATTTTAATAGCCTTTAAAAATTAATAATTAAAATCAGTAAATTTTTAAATAGCATTTAATTATAAAGATAAAGAATACTCGTATTTATGCACCAATATTTAAGCAAAATAAAATAGCAAAAATTCCTCTCTTATTTATCGCTTATATATTAGATCACAAATTAAGTATTCTAATTATTTTTTATAAATATATTTTTAATTATAATATCTTTAAAGGCTATTATTAATAAAAAATATCACTAATGAATTTTTAATCCCAAAAATTTTTTAATATCTTCTCTAAGTCTTTCTCGTTTTTCACATTAATATTAGGAAACCAATGCTTAGGAAATAATTTTTTATAAGAATTACTATTAAATCTTTCATCAATTAATAATATTATTCCCCTATCTTTCTCCGTCCTAATTACTCTTCCCCCAGCCTGCATAACTTTAGTCATCCCTGGATAAATATATGAATATTCAAAACCAGACTTCTCTTTGTCATCATAATAATTTTTTATTAAATTTCTTTCCACACATATTTGTGGTAATCCAACTCCCACAATTATAGCTCCTATTATTTTATCACCTGTTAAATCTATACCTTCAGAAAAAATACCTCCTAATACACAAAATCCTATTGTATTTTCTCTTTCTTTGTCAAATTTCTTTATAAATTGTTCTCTTTCTTTGTCGTCCATAGAAGAATTTTGAACTATTATATTTTCTTCTGGATACTTTTCCTTATACAATAAACATACTTCATTCATATATTTATAAGATGGGAAAAACACCATGTAATTTCCCTTTTTTATTTTGCACACTGTATTTATATAATTACAAATATCATCATAACTTTTACATCTATTTTTATATTTTGTAGATATATTATTTCCTATCAAAATCCTATGATTTTCTATTGAAAATGGAGAATTTAATTTTAAAATATAATCTTCATTCTCTCCACCTAAAACTTCTCTAAAATATTTTGTAGGAGACAGCGTTCCAGAAAAAAATATACTAGACTTTGACTTTTTCAAAGTTTCATTTAATAATTTTGAAGTATCTATAGCAAAAAGCTTAATTAAAAAATCCCCATTATACTCTTCCCCATAAGTTATATAATTCTCCCCATACATATCACATATCTTTAAAAAGTATAGAGCTTCAAAATAAAAATTTAGAAGTTCATCATTCATTTGAAAACTTCCTCTCATCATAAGAATCTCAATCTCTGATGTAAAATTACTTAATAATATCTGTAATTTTTCTGGTTTCTCTTTGTTCATATAATAATTATCTACTTCATATAATTTCTTTATATCCAAAAGTTCTTTATTTATTTTGCCTAAAGTTCTATATAAACTCTTATTTTTATCTTTTATAGACTTTCTTACATTTAAAACACTCTCTTTTGATATAGTAGAAGAAAACATTTCTCTTGATCTATCCAACAAATTATGAGCCTCATCTATTAGTAATACAAAATCTCCTTTTCCTTCTGAAAAAAATCTTCTTAAATACACCCTTGGATCAAATGCATAATTATAATCACAAATTATTCCATCACACCATAAGCTTATGTCTAAAGAAAATTCAAATGGGCAAACCTTATGCCTTAAAGAATATTTTTTAATAACCTCTTCATCTATAATATTTTCATTATTCAAAATATCTAATATAGATTCATTTATCCTATCAAAGTGTCCCTTGGCAAATTCACATTTATCTGGATTACATTTCAGCTCATCATTAAGACAGATTTTCTCCTTAGAAATTAAAGTAATAACTTTAAAAGAAATATTCTTATCTATTATATTTTTAAAATTACTTAATACAAAATCTCTTGTGGTATTCTTTGCAGTTAAGTAAAAAATTTTATCTATTTTCTCTTCTCCTATAGCCTTTATACTAGGAAATATAGTAGAAATAGTTTTACCTATTCCTGTTGGAGCTTCTATAAATATATTTTTATTTTCACTTATAGTTTTATAAACAGATACAGCTAATTTTCTTTGTCCTTCTCTATATTCTTTAAATGGGAAGACCAATGATTTAATCTGTTTATTCCTTTTCTTTTTAAATTTAATATTAAAATTCATAAACACATAGTATTTATGTATAACATCATAAAAAAACTCTTTTAATTCATCAAATTCAAAACTTTTATCTATACTTTTTATATTTTCATTTCTAATGTTATAATAAGTTAACTTTATATTTATTGTTTTAATATTGTTTTCTTTAGAATAAATAAATCCATAACATTTAGCTTGAGCCCAATGTAATAAATTATCTTCTATTTCATCTAAGCTTCTAGTTGTAGTTTTTATTTCTTCTATGGTAACAGAATTATTTTCTATAATAATTCCATCAGCTCTTCCCTCTATATTAAATAAAAAATCTTTATACTCTACTGCATATTTTAATAAAACTTCTTTTTCATATTTCATCATAAGTAATGGAGTAGAACTTTCCATTCTCATTTTTTGTATTTTTTTATGTGCCTTTATTCCTTCTTGAGCTCTACTTCCTCCTAAATATCCAATATCAATATCTCCGCTTCTCAATATAAACTCTATAAGATTTCTAACGGATATATTTACTTCTCCTATGATCTCCATGCAAATCAACCTTTTCAATATAATTTATTAATACAAATTATATCATAACTTTCTAATAATTAACTTCATATAGTAAATTTATATTAAAATCAATAATAAACTTATTTTTTAATTGTAATGTTCTTAAAGACTCCAACTATTAATTTGCTTTACATACATCCATTTAGCAAATAAATAATATATGATTTGCAAAATTAAATATATTCCTCCAATGAGCATAAAATATTTTGTATGCAAAAGGCCTATAGATTTAACAGCAAATGCTGCATGAAGAGTTGCTACTATAAGTGGTAAAAAGAACATTATAAAACTTTGAATACTGACAATCTTTTTTATTTCCTCCTGTGTAACGCCTATCTTTCTTAGTCCTATAAAATCTTGTTTATCTTTCTGAACTTCATTAAACATCTTAAAATATAATATACTTCCTGTTGCAATAAAGAATATCATTGCAATAAAAGTTCCTATAAATAAGATTACAGATAACATTTGCATAAGCCCTGCTGCACTTGTTACTCTTTCATTAAAGAAAGATTCTTGCCCTTTATTGACTGAGTTTTTTATCTCTTTTACTGCATTAACAGCTTTTAAATTATGCTTTATATTGTATCCATAATAATTATATTTATTATTGTCTGAACCATCATTCCATAATCTCTTAAAATCACCATTATTAATAACTATAGTATTGGTACTTTTCTCATCAGTATTTATAATTCCACCCTTTACACCATATGATACACTAAAATTTTTCATTTTGCCTTCAATATTTAACTTTAAGTTTTCCTCATTTTTAAAAGGATACTCTGTTTTTTGATTTAGTAAACCATCAGAAAAATCATATACATATATTACTGCTTCTCCATTTTTTATATTTACAGGATTCTTATTATATTGTTTTGCTAGTTCATTAAAACTATCTTCTGATATTATATTAAAGTCAACTTTGTTAACTCTCATGCCGTAATTATGTTTTTTATTATTTTGGTTCATTAACTTATTATTTTTTGCTTTTATTATATTTACTTTATTTTTATATTTTATATCAAATTTATGTTTTCCTAGTATTTCTTCAACTTTTCCATCAGCTATAACTTTATGAGAATTCACACCTTGTTCCATAACTCCTATATCCTGAGGACAATTTTGTTCCATGGAAGATAGACTTACCTTTTGAAGAGAATAAACTGATATAGCTGATGCTAAAGTAATTCCACTAAGTATAGAAGTTATAAATAATACCTTAGCATTATCTTTTAATTTGTATATAATTTGAGATAATGTTATTAGATTTATACCTTTATAATAAACTTTTTTATTATGTTGAAGCTTATTTGTAAAATACACACTAAATTGAGAAAATAGTAATTTAGTTCCTATTATTACAACTATAAGTATAGGTATCATTGTAATTATAATAGCGGTTCCAGATAATACACCTACAACATATCCAGAAATTATAAGTAATATTGAAAGCATAGATTTTATTTTAGAAAATTTTGGTATTGTTTTAGGTATTCTTTCCCCTTTTAATAGTTGTGCAATATTATTGTTCTTTATTTTAAAACTTGTAACGAAACTAATTGCATTAAGAAGTATTAAAAAGCTTATTGCCGTTACTTTTATAGCTTTACTTGATATTAAAAATGGAATTTCCAAATTAAAATTTAATATTGAAGATACAGCCATAAAAAACAATTTTGAAAACAGAATTCCAAATAATAATCCTGTAATAATAGAAGCAATTGAAATTGTTATATTTTCAAACATAACATATCTTCTTATTTGTGCTTTAGTTAAACCAAACATGGATAAAAGTCCAAATTCTTTTTCTCTATACTTCAAGAAGTTAGATATGGAATAAGTTGAAAATACAAACGTGAAAATTACAATTACAATTTCACACAGAAACATTAACCTGCTGGCAGTTTGACTCATAATCTTATCAGCTACATTCCCACTACCAACCCCTGGATTATATATAAAATTAGCAAACATAAAAAATATAGTTACAACTATTACATTACTTAAATAATACATAATGTATTTATTTAGATTTCCTTTAATATTTTTAATAGCTATATTATTAATTGTCATCTCAATCCTCCTATAATGTATAATTATTTGATCTACTTCCTATAATGAAAGAGAGTCCATAATTTCTTTAAAAAATGCCTGTCTATTTCCCCCATTCACAATTTCTAAAAAGTATTTTCCGTCTTTTATCATAATTATTCTTTTGCAAAAACTTGCAGAAAAAGGATCATGTGTAACCATCATTATTGTTGCCTTTTTCTCATTATTTAGATTTGTCAAAGTTTCCATAACATCCTGTGAAGCTTTTG
This sequence comes from Clostridium sp. Marseille-Q2269, assembly GCF_943736985.1. GTDB lineage: Bacteria > Bacillota > Clostridia > Clostridiales > Clostridiaceae > Clostridium_F. The sequence goes on along the minus strand of NZ_CALSFS010000020.1, from coordinate 9,998 downwards.
AATCTAAGTTTCCTGTAGGCTCATCTGCCAAAATTATAGAAGGATTATGAATAAGCGCTCTGGCACAAGCTGCCCTTTGCTGCTGTCCTCCTGAAATTTCATATGGTTTTTTATTTAAAATATCTTTTATATTTAAAAGAGTTGTAATTTCATCTAATTTTTTTTCTATTCCATGTACATGAGCCTTTTCTAGTATAAGTGGTAATATTATATTTTCTTTAACAGATAAAGAATCTAATAAATTAAAATCTTGAAATATAAATCCTAGCTCTTTTCTTCTAAAAATAGCTATTTTTTTCTCATCCAATTTTGTAGGATTAGTACCATTTATAAATAATTCTCCTGATGTAGGAGTATCTATAGTTGCCATTATATTTAATAATGTAGTCTTGCCACTACCAGATGGCCCCATTACTCCAACAAATTCTCCCTTTTCAATTTCTAAACTAAACTTATCTAGAGCTTTAAATTTCATTCCACCTTTTTTTCCACCATATATTTTAGTTATATTTTCAACTTTTAAAATTGACATATTAAAAACCTCCGTCTCATATCTTTCTCAATTACTATGCTTTTATTATAAAAAAATTAGAGAAATCGTGCTATCGATTTCTCTTTCATTTACAATATAAATCTTACAATTTTGAAAGATTATATTTTAAACATGTTCTTAACTTCTCTTTGTACTCTTAATAAAAGACAATCACTTAATTAGAAAGATTATATTTTAAATATATTTTTACCTTTATAAAAAACAATATAAAATGTTGTTCCTTTTCCCTGTTCTGATTCAACATATAATTCATTTCCAAGTTCACTGCAAATACGTTTAGCTAAATACATTCCCATACCTGTGGACTCTGATGTTTTTCTACCATTTTTCCCTGTGAAAAAAGCATTAAAAACTCGGTCTAAATCTTCCTTTGGTATACCAATACCATTGTCTTCTATACTTACAATTATCTTTTGTGAATGTTTTTTTATATTAAAATTTATTATTTTTTTATTTTTTTCTGTTACAGTAGTATATTTTATTGCATTAATTACAATTTGATTTACAACAAAGTAAATCCACTTTTTATCTGTCTGAACAAAAGCACTTTCACCTATTATTTGTGGAAATATTTTATGCTTAATAAGCAATTTTTTATTGTCATTTATAACTTTTCTTAAAATTATTAATATATCTATATGATCTACATTGAAATCATAGTTAAATTCATTTATTCTTGCATTATACAGCATAATATTAAGACCCTGTGATATTTTTTCATTTTCTTCATCAATACTATCAAAAACTTCCTTAAGTTCAGATGTGTTTTCTTCCTGAAGTATTAAATTAATTACAGATACAGGAGTTTTCATCTGATGTACCCATTGGTTTATAAAATTTGAATACTGGTTTTGAATATCTTCATACTTATAAACCCTATTTTTATAGGACTTATGTATCTTTATTAATAGATCTTCCAAAACTTCTTGTTCTATAGTTTTAACATTTCCTACACTTACAATATCATCTATTATATCTTCTGAATTTAAAGCCTTATTAATACCATTATAGAAGCCCTTTACCTTTAAATAATCATATATGATAAATATAATAAATATTATTGTAGCAATAAGATATGCATACAATATGTTTGCTATAGGAACTTGTATTAATTTTATGGATAACGTTAAATACATTATTATAATAGATAAAGATATGCCTACAAAATACACTATTATATAAGCTATCCTGTCTTTTAGAAAATCTATAAATCTCACCTTGCTCACCCACTTTTAAATTTACCAATTCTTCATAAACATATATCCTTGTCCTCGTTTTGTTTCTATAGCATTAATAATACCCACTTCCTCTAGTCTTTTTCTAAGTCTTGTAACATTAACAGAAAGAGTGTTATCATCAATAAAATTCGTATCGCTCCAAAGAATTTCAAGTAAAGCATCTCTTGAAACAATTTTATTTATATTTTTTGTAAGACATAATAAAAGAGAAAATTCATTTTTGCTAAGTTCAACTTTTTTACCTTTGAACTCTAGTGAATTCTTATTTGTATATAAAATCAACTCATCAATTCTTACAAAATCTATGTCACCTTTCGAATAACTCCCATATACTCTTCTTAATACACTTTTTATCTTTGCCAATAATACATCATATGAAAAAGGCTTTGTTATAAAGTCGTCGCCCCCATTATCTATTGCCATAACTTGATCCATGTCTGAATCTCTAGCAGATACAAAAATTATAGGTACTTTTGAATGAACTCTTATATTGCTACACCAATAGAATCCATCAAAAAAAGGAAGATTTATATCCATTAAAACAAGATCTGGCATACTCTCTAGAAACTCGTCCTTTATATTTGAGAAATCTTTAATTAGAAATGTATTATATCCGTATTTTTCTAAATGATTTTTTATAAGATTAGCTATTTTTTTATCGTCTTCTATGATCATAATACTGTACAAAATCACCACAACCTTAATATCTATTCTATTTTTTTATAATCCCTTATTTATTTTATAAAACTTGTATTTATCTTCAATCCAATCCAACAAATCCTTAAACACTTCTTTTCTATTTATTTCATTTAAAATTTCATGTCTACCATCTTTATATAATTTATACTTTACATCTTCTACGTCTATATTTTTATAAAAATTATATAAATTCAATATGCCCTTACCAAAGTTTCCTACAGGATCTTTATCTCCTGACACTATTAGTATAGGTACATCTTTAGGTATATTGCTTTTATTCTCCTCTTTCCATATAGATTTTAGTCCTTTAAAAAAATCATGAAAAAATGATGTAGGGAAAACTGTTCCACAGTATTTATTATCTATGTATTTATCAACTTCTTTATTATCTCTACTCAACCAATCAAATTCTGTTCTATTAGGTCTAAATCTTTTATTGAACCCTCCAAAAGATAAGTTGTTTAAAAGATTACTTTTATGTTCTCTTCCTCTAAATCTCATTTCTAATTTAGATATTAAAATTGCTAGATTTAATATTGAGCCTTGATTACCATTGGTCCCTACTAATATAACTCCTTGAAGTTCTTTTCCATATAGTTGTATATATCTTTGGCTTATAAAGGATCCCATACTATGTCCCAATAAAAATACAGGCAATCCCTTATTCTCATACTTTATTTTACTATTTAATGTGTGTACATCCTCCACCATAGACATAAATCCATCTTCTTCTCCCAAATACCCCAATCTATCTATGCTTAATGCACTTTTACCATGGCCTCTATGATCATTAGCATACACTATATATCCATTATCATTTAAATATGCAGCAAACCTTTCATATCTACTAGCAGTTTCCGCCATGCCATGGGCTATCTGTATAACACCTTTTATGTGCTTTTTATTTTCCGGCTCCCATTTATATACATTTATCTTTACATTTTCTCTACCTTGAAATGAAAAACAACTACTATTCATACGAGCCTCCTTAAAATTTTTATAATAATTAAGCTTTAATCTACAATAATTATACACTATTGAATTTATGAAATAAATACCAGTAACAATCTCCCTTATTTAAAAATATTTAATAATATATTAAATATTTTTTGAGTTTTTTACCATAATATGTTATATTAATCTTAAATCTTATGTTATTTCTTTATATACTATAATAAATTTGTGAAAATTAACGATAAATATAAGTAAACACAAATTAAATATGAAGGGAGGATTTTCTTTGAACAAATCAAGAAAGGCTTTTGCTACTTGTGCTGTGTCCGCCGCCTTATTAGGCCAAAACATCTTATTTTCTCAAAATATTGTAGATGCTAGCAGTATGAATCCTAATATAAGTAGTAGTGCATACAATTCCAACAATATATTCACTCAATGTGGATATAAAGGACAATGTACCTGGTTTACCTATGGAAGAGTTTTAGAAAAATTAGGTACAAAACTTCCAAGCCAATTCTATGGTAATGCTATAGATTGGTGGTATTCTAATATAAAATATGGAATATTTTCCTATGATTCACAACCTAGAGCTAATTCTATAATAGTATGGAGTGGCGGTCCAAAAGGATTTGGACATGTTGGTTTTGTAGAAAAAGTTGTAGGAGACACTATTTATTATAATGAAGGAAATGTTGAGAAAAGAGGATATTATGATGGTTATGTAAAAACCATATCTAAACAAGCTATAAAAAATAGGGGTAACTTATTTTTAAAAGGCTACATCTATGTTGGTGGCAACCCAGGTAGTAATTCAAGTAACTCTAACAATAATAACAATAACTATAATATCATAAAAACATCTAAGGTTTCTTGTTCAAGCCTTAATGTTAGAAACAATCCATCTTTGTCTTCGTCTATCATAGGTGGAGTTTCAAAAAACCAAACTGTTTCTATAATAAGTGAAAGCAATGGTTGGTCTAAAATAAAATATAGCTCTGGTATTGGTTATGTAAGTTCTAAATATTTATCTGGTGGTACTAGTAGTTCTTCCAATAATGGTGGGCCTTCTGGCAATTCCGGTTCTTCTAGCAATGAAACTGTACAACCAGGTTTTGTTAAACTATCTAATACAAATTCATCATTAAATGTTAGAAATTCAGGAAGTCTATCTGCCAGTATAATAGGTTCCCTTAAGCATGGATCTTCTGTATCAATATTAGGTAAAACTGGATCATGGTATAAGATTAAATATGGTTCAAAAATTGGTTACGTAAATTCAGATTATATTTCATCAAACAACAGCTCTAAAACTACCATTAGTACTAAAACTAATCCTACTAGTAGCTCTAATGTAACTGTAACTGGTAAAGGAACTGTAAAACTATCTGATACAAGTTCTGCATTGAACTTTAGAACTGGCCCAAGCCTATCATCTAGCATATCAGGAAGTCTTTCTAATGGAGCTTCTGTTGACATACTAGAGAAAACTGGTTCTTGGTATAAAGTTAGATATGGTTCAAAAATTGGTTATGTAAGTGGCCAATATATAACAACTTCCAAAGCTTCAACTACTAGTGTTAAACCTCCAGTAACCAATAAAAGATTTGGCACTGTACATTTATTAGATAAATATTCTACTTTAAATGTAAGAAAAAATGCTGGTACAAATAGTAGTGTAATTTCATCCTTAGGCTATGGAAGTAAAGTAGAGATATTATCCTCTTCTGGAGATTGGTACAAAATAAAATTCAATAACACTACAGGTTACGTATATAGCAAATACTTAACAGATACATCAAAAAAAGTTATGGAATCTAACCAAGGTGTTGGTAAAAATACTGATAGCCAAGTAGTTCGCATTAAACCAGAAAACAAAAAAAGATTAGCTAGTGCAGAATCCAAAGAAATCGAGCAAAAAATAGCGGCTAATAATTTAAAAGATCAACAAAGAAAAGAAGCTGAAGAAAAAGCTGAAAAACAAGCCTCTCAAAGAAGAGAAGTAGAAAGATTAGCAATTCAAAAACAACAAACTAAAAGACAACAAACTGAAAATCAAGAAGCTTCAAAACAAGTAGCTGTAAAACATGAAGTTAAAAAACAAGACACTGAAAAACAAGAAGCAGCAAAACAACAAACTGAAAGAGAAGCAGCTCAAAGAAAAGAAGCAGAAAGACAACAGGCTGAAAAAGAAGCGGCTCAAAGAAGAGAAGCAGCAAGACAACAAGCTGAAAGAGAAGCGACTCAAAGAAGAGAAGCAGCAAGACAACAAGCTGAAAGAGAAGGGGCTCAAAGAAGAGAAGCGGCAAGACAACAAGCTGAAAGAGAAGCCCAAAAAAAGGTAGCACCATCAACACACGGAAATGTAGTATCTTATGCTATGCAGTTTAAGGGTACTCCTTATGTTTGGGGTGGAACTACACCAAAAGGATTTGATTGTTCAGGATTTGTACAATATGTGTATAGAAATGCTGCTGGTATACAATTAGCCAGAGATACTTATGGACAAGTTAATGAAGGAGTTGCAGTTTCACGTGATCAATTGCAACCTGGTGATTTGGTATTCCCAAGTGATCACCATGTAGGCATATATATAGGTGGAGGCCAAATGATACATTCTCCAAAAAGCGGTGACGTAGTAAAAATATCTTCTATATGGAGCTTTTATGCAGGAAGACGAATAAGATAATAAATAATTTTTTATATAAACCAGCTTATAAATTTATTTATACTCTCTAAGAAATAAACTTTAGGAAAATAATTTTCCTAAAGTTTATTTCTTATTGTTTGTTTACACATAATTCATTGGTATTATCAAATATAAAAATTATTTTATATTTTCTCTCATTTTATTCATAAGCTTATTCAAAAGTTCTTCTGCATTATCTCCATCCTCTGGATATGTTACATTTCCATATTCCACATGATATCCTGATAATTGAGGATATATTAAAGAAAGCACATTATATTTTTCTTCTATTCTTTTTTTCATCTCTTCTACACTTTTCTCATTGCAATTTGGCAATACAGTTACAAAGGTTAAAAAACCATGTTTAGTTATAAAATTTGGAGATTTAAAAATATCCTTTATTCCCTTATAAAAAACATTTGTAAGGGTTATATAACTTTCCTTTATATCTATTTTTTCTTCTTCATCTGTATTTTTTATAAGAGTAAATACAATAGAAGAAATCTTTGTATTATCTTTTTTAGCTATATTTAACTCGTCAAGGAAATAAATTTGAAATTCTTGTGGTAATTCTTTTTCCCTATCATCTAAATGTATAGATTCCTTCTTCTTAATAAGCTCCTCTTTATTCTGTACAACATTTACAGAATCCTCATTAGTATGTATTTCTATAGTTTTATTTTCTTTTAATTCTTCTTTATCAGATTTACTTTCTTTTATAGTCTTAAGTATTCTATCTAATAAAATTCTATTATCGAAAGGCTTTAATATATAGTCTGAAATCCCTTCTCTTATTACCTTTGCAAAAGCATCCCTGGTATTAACCTTAGTTAATATAACTATAGGAATATCTATGTTTCTCTCTCTTATTCTTTCTATAACTTCAAATCCATCTTCTCTAATTAAGCCAACTTCTAATATTATTAAATCTATGTTATCTTTTTTTTCATAAAGCTTATTAAAAAATTCAAAAGAAGTAGAAGCCTCATAAACTCTTATATCTTTTTTTTCTAAAAGCTCTTTAACTCTATATCGCATATAGCTCATATCATCTAATATTATAATATTTTGCACATCTATCACTCTCATACCTTAAATTATTTTTTATAATTGATAATTTTTACACTATCTTCAATATGCCCTTATTATATTTAATTCAGGAATATCATAATTGTTAAATTTTAAGTATTTAGAATTCTTATACTATATATAATCATTTCTATAAATTTTAATAAATTCTTATAATACTCAGTTAGAGAGCTATTTCTAATAATACAACTCCACCTGAACCTAAGAACCTTTTCATATGTATTTCTAACTAACACATAGCTCCATCTATTGTTATAATTTGTCCATTTATATATGAAGAATCTTTACTACTTAAAAATGCTACAACCTTACCTACTTCTTCACCTTCGCCTAATCTCATAAGTGGAATTTCATTTTTAAGGTTATCTAAATCTTCTTCACAAATACAACTATTCATATCTGTATTTATAACTCCAGGGGCTACAGCATTTACCCTTATGTTATTGGGACCAAGTTCTTTAGCCAGCGCCTTTGTAAAAGCATTTATTCCTCCTTTTGAAGCTGAATAAATAACTTCACAAGATGCACCTACGTTTCCCCACATAGATGATACATTTATAATAGTTCCCTCTCCCTTATCAAACATATACTTAACTACATTGTGACTACAATTGAATACGCCTTTTAAATTTGTATTAACTATATTATTCCAATCATTTTCATCCATATCTATAAACAAACCTATCTTAGCTATACCTGCATTGTTAACTAAAATATCTATCTTGCCAAATTTACTTATTGCAAATTCCATTAATTCTTTTGAACTATTATAATTTGAAACATCTGCCTTGTATATGTAGCCATATCCCCCTAAATCTTTAATTAGCTTTAAAGTTTTTATGGCATCTTCTTCATTTTTATTATAATTTATAATTACATTAGCTCCAACTCTTGTAAGTTCTAAAGCTATACTTTTCCCAATACCTCTAGAACCACCTGTAACTATTGCTACTTTTCCTGTTAAATTCACTATATAGTCCCTCCTTTAATTATCTATTAAATCCACCAATTCTTTAGTGTAATTTTAAATTTAATTAAATATTATTTTTTTATCATTGTATTTATAACATATCTTTATCTTAATTTTATATAATTTATAATACTAAAAACGTCCTCAAATCAACCTATTAATTACATTATTTATTAAATTTATATTAACATTAAGTTCTTTTGCTGGCAAATCTATAATATACTATAAATGTTTTCCGATTATTTTAAAAACTTGAAAAATTTATTGCAATATAAAAAATTTTATGATATTATATTGTTATAGATATTGACTATTATTTAATATATATTATTTTGAGGTGATATAAATGGAAATAAAATTCATGGGAAATACTATGACTCTAGAAGGAAACGAGATAAAAGTTGGAGATACAGCACCAGACTTTACTGCTATAGACAATAATATGAACCCAGTTTCTTTAAAGGATACTAAAGGAGTAAGAATCCTTTCTGTAGTACCTTCTTTAGATACTCCAGTTTGTGATTTAGAAACAAAAACCTTTAACTCAAAAGCTTCTGAGATTGCAAATTTAACTATTTATACTATATCAATGGATTTACCTTTTGCCCAAGCTAGATGGTGCGGAACCAATGGAGTAACTAATGTTATAACTTTATCTGATTTTAAAGATAGATTAGTTGGTAAAAATTATGGCACATATATAAAAGAACTAGGTTTATTAACAAGAGCTATATTTGTAATTGATAGTAACAATAAAGTAACTTTTGTTGAATATGTTCCTGAAGTTACAGATCAGCCTAACTTTGATAAGATATTAGAAGCCGCTAAAAATGCTAAATAACATAAACTAAATCATATTTATGCATTTATATATAAAAACAGGTATTTCTTAGTTTATAGAAATACCTGTTTTTATATTATTTTAAAAAGTTCTAAATTTTATTTAAAGGAATTTTCTTTTATATTTGGTAGACTTTGAAGATCTATTCCACCAGTTCTTTCTGGTATACCATGTAAATATTGCTCTCCGTTTTTAGCTGTGCCTATAACAACATCATTTATTTCCCCTTCTGCCGCTCTCTCTATTGCCTGTTCTTTGGTTAATACTTCTCCATTATTTAGTTTATAACCAGTTACAGCATCATTTTCATCTTTTACTAATGCCACTATGTCCTTACCAAAATTATTGCTACCACCAATCATAATAACACCTCCAATTAAGGATATGTTATTATGTTCCCCAATAAAGATTTATTTATCTATACCCAAAATAAATTTGTTTAATAAATTTGTACCATTAATTTTAATTTTTGTATTAAATTTTTTTACAAATTATTTTTATTGGTATAAATACTTTTATTATAATATACGTTGTTATTATCTTAAGTTTAAAAAAATCTTATAATATAACTATTTCATTATTAATATGTTATATTAATTTAGCCTTTAAAAACATTATCTTCATTCCCATAGATTGAAATTTCGTTTCATATTCTGTTTTTATATTCTCTTTAAAGTCACTGTTATGAAGATCATATGTTATGTATTGTATATTAAATCCACTTTCCTTAAAATATTCTTGTGAATCATTAAAAAGATCTGTATCATCGGTTTTAAACCATATTTCAGTATTTGGCTTTAAAAACTTTTTGTATTCTGTTAATAATTTTGTATGTGTTAATCTTCTTTTATTATGTCTTTCTTTTGGCCAAGGATTACAGAAATTTATATATACCTTACTTATTTCATTTTTTTCAAATACATCTGCTATTCCCGTTATGTTCATTGTAATAAATTTTACATTTT
>NZ_CALSFS010000019.1 GCF_943736985.1 Clostridium sp. Marseille-Q2269 | reverse complement strand
AAATGTGGATTTAAGTAACTTTATTGATAAAATTTTCATAGGTAAAGTTGATGTACAACCTTCAAAGCCATCTGGAGAGAGTTCCTCAACTATCTATGGTAGACACAGTTTAATAGGAGCATTACAACAAGAAATAAATAACCAAGGCTTGGGTAACATTGCAGTAGACAACACGGCGGGAGAGGCAACTCTTAGTAGTGCCCCAATATGCAGACAGGGTGCAAGAGGTAATATAACTAAGATTATACAAGAAATGCTTATTAACATAGGCTATCCTGTAGGTTCTTATGGAGCTGATGGAATATTTGGAAGTAGTACAGTAACAGCCATAAAATCATTCCAAAAAGATTGTAATTTAAATCCAGATGGAATTGTAGGAAAGGAAACTTGGAAATCTTTATTTAGAAGCCTAAAATAAAATATTATTTCATTTAAGGGGTGTAAAAACTCCTACAGGATTACATGATTTAAAAGCAGTTAAAACACCAGTCATAATATTTGAGACTTGTTTTTGTCATAGTAAAAAAATATAAGTATGTGGAATCCCACACCTTGGGACAAACTAGCTAGATATATTTGTAATGCAATAGACACTAACATCTCACTGAAATAATAACCAATGTTTTTGATAAGAATATTCCTGGAATAATTTTAAATATTTTGTATATATGGTATGTTTTTTTGAAATGATAAATTAATATTTATATAAAGGGGAGATATTTATGAACACATCATCCAAGAGCCTTAGTGGTAGATCAGATATTTTATACTCCTTAGTCATTACCTCAGATACCAATTATCCTTGGACACCAGAAATGGATAATTATCAAAGCTCCACTCAAAGTGAAAGTGATAAGGAAAGAATTTCGGAAAACTTAATAAGAGAACAGTATCATAGTATTAATACTTACACCGATGGCATGCCAAATTCATCCATCCTAATGAATGGAGATATAACTGCTTTTGGCCATAAATGGCAATGGAATAAAATGAATAAGCTATTAAAGATTCTAAAACGGCCTTATTATTATGGATTAGGAAATCATGATATTGAAAATAATATAGATGACTGTGTAGGTAATGGTTGTTTCTTACAATCAATGGATTACCTAGTTAGTTTCATCAATAGACTTAAACTTCCGAAATCCCAAGTTGATTTCAGTTTAACTAGAACTTCTACAACCACCAGGAAATCATATTTAGGGAGTTTCTCATATGCTATGGATTTTGGATATATATATTCTATACAATTGAACAATTTCCCAACTATGAAAGTGAAAAGAAATAGTCCTGTATCCCCTCATCCAGGCATTGATATGTTTCCTAATTTTAAATGGATTGAAGATCAATTACGATATGCAAGTAATTTAGGAAAGATTATTATCGTAAATATTCATAAACCGGATGAGTGGAATAAGTTTGCCCACCCCTCAGGTCCAAATCAATATTTTATGGATTTATTAAAACAATATGATGTTACTGCTGTATTTTGTGGACATTACCATAGGGAATGTGGAAACAAAACTTATCGATACAGTAACTATTTCAACGGTATACCGGTTTTTTTATCAGGTAGTGCTTCACAGAGAACATATTTAATAGCAGAGTATAATAAAAATTCACTAGATGTTTATTCAATTAGAGATAACAATTTGAATAACAAAAAACTTGAGGAATCAATTTCGACTGGACATAAGAAGCCAACAGGACCATATCAAATTGTAACAGCATTAAATAATGACAGTGTAATTGACTTAAATAAAGCAAATAACAATATTATACTATGGGGAAACCACGGTGGCAATAATCAAAAATGGATGTTTGTGTATAATGCTGAAAAGAAAGCATACCAAATAAAAAGTGTATGGAATGATGATTTAGTTATAGCATGGATAATTGATACCCCATATTCATTAAAAGTACAAGCTCATAGAAATGAATATAAAGAAGAGCATTATTGGATTCTGGAAGATACGGAAAACGGTTATTGCATTATAAGAAATTACAAGAATAAAAATATGGTGTTAGATATAGATAATGGAAAAACTGAAAAAGGTACAATAATTAAATTATCACCAGCAGGAATGACCACAAGTCAGATCTTTAAACTAACTCTATAAACATAATACCTAAAAATTATGGATAGGGAGGATTTAAATACTATTTACAGTTACATTTAAGGGGGTGTTAGATGTAAGCGCTTCAGAAAATAGCGTATTTCAAAAATAACCCAATTAACGTATATTAAAATAGAGCTTGTGATAATTAACAAGCTTTGCATCTCTTATTTATTCTATAGTTGAGAAAATTTGATAATTCAAGAGTTCATCATGCAAAATTATTAAATGATTTTCTACTTCAAAATAAAGATAAATTAAGACTGTTATTTTTACCACCTTACAGCCCTAACCTTAACTTAATTGAGGGTTTATGGAAATGATTAAAAGATACAGTTATTAATAATGCTTTCTTTTCAAATGTAAGTGAAATTAGAAATGCTGTTCAATGGTTTATTAATGACATTAATGATACACCTGAAATCACTATAGACAGGCTATGCATTCAGATGTAATTTCATTAATGCGATATATATAGATTGATAAAAAAATAAAAAGTTATATAGGGGCTGATAATATGGATACAACAGGATGGGACATTGTATATTTATGTTCAAAGAAATCAACTAATAAAAGTCTAAATAGATATATGAAACAAAATAATCTGGAAGTTTCTTATAATGGATCAAATATTAAAATAGATATACTTTTTGATCCGTGGGAAATTATAGATGGATCTGGTAATAAGATAGTTATAAAAACTCCAGTAAAAAAAGGTAAGTTAGTGTTCAATACTGAGGAGATTATTGAGTTAGATGAAATTTGCCCAGTTATAAATGTAGAATTAGATTTTTTCAATAGTAATACTGAATATAATACTAAAAATTTAATGTTCAATTTTTCAACTAAAGACAATAAATCTGACAATAATTTGTATAATTTTATGATTATGAATCCTGATATTAATGGAATAATTGATGATGAAGAAACTTTGGGAATATTAAAATTTGCATTACAAAAAGTGTTTCTAACAAACCAAAGTGAATTTTCTTATATTTTTGCTGAAATGAATTTGTCACCAGAACAAGAATGGATGAAACCTCAAAAGTATGTATATACTTACTTGAATCCAGCAACTGGTCAAGATGGATTTCTAACTATTCTTTCCGTCGTAACTAATAAGGATATTTCAAAATTAGGTCATTCAGGATTTGATGAAATATTAAATGATAAAAATGATATATTTTTGTTACTCTCTGAAAAAATGTTTTTAGAAAATATCATTTTACCTGAACTCCCAGAGAGTTTTGGAAATGGTGCTACTCTTTCAGATTTCAAGTTTAAAGAAACATCAGAAACAACTGGTGAAATTGTTAATGCAAATCATTTAAATACTGAGGCTGTTAAATGGGGTGCAGTTTATTACCATCCCAAAATAACAGAATTAAGAATAAGAATAGAAGGAAGTACTATGGTAATAAATGCTGATGGAAATTTCAACTACGGAGGTAAAAAACAATTTTTCTGGGTGAAATCTGTAAATAAATTTATTTATGATAAATATACTAAAAAAGCTTTTTTTATTCCAGATGATAACCCTTCCTATAGGTATAAGAAGAATGTGCCAAAGTGGGCATGGATAACAGGAGGAGTAGTTGTTGTATTAACTATTGTTGGGGTCTGCAAAAGCGTTGCTAAAAATGTTGCTAGAAGTGTAGCATTTGAAGCAAGTGATAGCCTTTTAGGAAATATAAATCCTGATATTATAAGCTGGAATGAATCACAAGGTATAGATGTGCAAAATACTATTTTGGATGTAGCTTTTGGTATTCAAGGAAATTCTGAATAATAGCTTAAATATTACAAAAATGTTATGTGATTAAGAAGGGTACAATCCAAAGGATATATGCTAAAGAGTACCATTTAACATAAGTAAATATTAAAGATTACTTAATATCTAAATATAGTAGTGTTAAGTATTAGTGATGTTAAAATAAATATAATTTATAGAGGTGAGAAAAATAGGTTTAAAGAAACAATTCTGCTTTGAAGATAGCAAAGTTTTTATGGATGGATCATTCTTTTTACAGAAGATCCAGAAACAGTATCATCCAAAATACGATTATTTTAAGGCTAAATTTTGTGAAGGCAATTTGTATATAAGAGATAAGAATAAAAATAAACTAGCGCAGTTTGACCTAAAAGACATTGAATCTGTAATTGCTTTAAAAAAAGAATATTTAGAGCAAAATGAATTAAAAAATATAGAATCTAACTCTTTTATAAATATTAATAATAAAGAGGTTAGAAATAAGTATGGTTTATATGTTGTAAATGTAGACATTACGAAAAAGCTGGAAAAAGATTGTGTATTGAAAGCAATATTAAATGAAAAACTAAAATTCCTTTTTTTAGGGAATGAAGATAAGTTATTGAAAATAAAAAATTAAGGAGAAATATTATGGAAACAAAAAATAATAATACTTTAAAGGTCTATAATTGGCATAAAATTTCAACTAGTAATGCAGTTAATTTACAAAAATTTAAAAGAATTGTTCCAGAAAATTTTTCAAAAGAATTAATATATAAACAATTCACAGCTACACTTAAAGGTCACTGGAAGATTTGGAAATTAACCCATGAAGGAGAAGGAGAATTTCCTATATTTAAATTTGAAATTAAGAATGGCTCATTCTCAGTAAAGGATAAAGATAAAACTAAAAATTATTCATTAAAGGATGAGTGGATAAAACTTGGTATAAAAATTAATTACAATGAAATATATGGAAGAGGTATTTATTCAATAGATAAAAAGAATTTAAAAATATATAATGTTGACAGCTCATTTGGATCAAAATATGAAAACTTAATTGAAAGAACTTTATTAGAAAGTTTACTAACATCTTGTATTAAAGATAAAGTAAACAATTTAAATAAATTTTTAGAGGAATATGAGGTTAAATCAGAAAAATATGATACCTTAAGTCTTTTGGGTTGGGATATAGTATATTCAACATCATACAGAAAAATCAATAATATGATTGAGAAACAAAGCAATTTTCCAGATATTTTTGAACATTCTAATCGTGGTATGAATATCGAGGGCCAATTTGATACATGGAGTATAGGAGCTGAGTCTCAGGGAAAGTTTATTAATGTAAAATGTCCTATTTTTACTGGGTCTGTTTATCTTGATGAGGATACAAGTTTCAATTTCAAAAATGATAGCTATGTTTGTGTAAGTTTGGATTTGGATTATTTTAAAGACGAGAATAACACATTCTATGATCCAACTTCTAAAAATTCTGGAACACAGTATGATTTAAAAGTAAAAGAAAATAACAACGTGTTATTTATTACAGATATAAATTTACCCCCAAGTGTTAATGATGAGGATAAAATATTGGTGCAAATGCTATTTTTAGGATGGTTTAAGAAAAACATTAAAAGGTTTGAACAGATATTTTATTCAGTCCTTTTAAACGATATTTCTGAAGAAGAAGGTTTTCAGTGGTTAAAACCTACCGAAGTTTCTTATGGATGCCAAACATATAATAATAATGGAGAAATGGATGAAGATAAATCTGTATTTGGAGTTTTGGCAATGGTAGATGGAAAAGAACCAGATAATACAAATAGTTATAATGTAGATGGTAGGTTGCTTAATGCTGCAGGGGGAGATGCTTCTTTTGCAACTACCACACCTTTATTTGTTAATAAATGGTTAGTTAAAGGGTTAGAAATGATGCAAATTGAAGAACTAGATGAATTTGAAATGCTCAGTAATGGATATGGATTTAAAAATAAAAAGAAATTTCAGTTTGGTAATTTTAAAAACGAAAAGGGGTATTCACCAGCTTATATTGATGCAGAAAAATTTAGATATGAAATTATTAATGATCAATTAGCAGTAAGCATAGATGATGTATATTGGGATATGGGTAGAAAGATTACAGGACATGTTGAGTATAGACAATTCTTTGATTTAGAACTAAAAAGTGGAGTAGATGCTTCGGGAGAGAAATATGAAAATGTTTTTATGCCAGTAGCAAACGTAGATCCTGTATTAAACGTAACTTTTACTGAAGAAGGTAAATATTTCTGGGAAGAGTTCTTTGGGCACATTGTCACTGAAATAGTAGTTGGCATAATAGCAGGTGTTGCAGGAGTTTATATAGGAAAAGCATTAATAAATACAGTAGGAAAACAATTAGTTAAAACTACTGGAGCAAAATGGCTTTTAAAAGTTACCGGAGAGCTGGCTGAAGAAATCAAAAAATCATATCCTAAGGCTTTAGGAACATTAAGTAGACAAGCTGAATATGAGTTAATGGAATTGAGTTTAATTCCAGAAAGAGCTGTTATAGAGGCAATTAGAAAGGCACCAACTGAAATTGGAAGTAGAATATGGTGCAATACTATAAAGTTTACTAGTGCAATAATTGCATCAGCAGCAGGAGTGGCAACAATAAAAGCCATTACTAACACAATAAGAAGTTATGATGCTAAAGAGTACTCTCAACTTCAAAATATAAACAGTTTTGTAGAATCAAGCGTAGGATCTATACTTTGGCCACAGAATGGGAAATTTAAACTTAAAACAGCTAAACTTAGAGGTGTTTATTTAATTGGTGGTAATTTAGAAGATAAATAATATTCAATACTATTAGGTAAGATGATATTTATCTTCTTATCTAACAATTAAGGGAGATAAAAATTATGATTGAAAGAGCAACTACATTAAATTGGGATACTGCATATGCTGTTCCTATTGATATAGTCAATAAAGCAATTAAAGATAATAAAAGTAGTCCTAAAAATTTTCAATTTGAAGACTTGTCAGGAAATATATGTGAAGGTAATTTTGGAGATTGGCAGGTTACTACTGGCGGTAGTGGTAGTCAAATTTTTATGAAGTTACCCATTAATGAATTTAATGCCAAAATTATAGGTAGTAAGCGTAAGTTTCTTAATGGAAATGGTGGATTCAAATCAGCTGATATGAATATTATGGTGAAATTCAGTTTTTTTCCACATGATGAAATATCAAAAAGTAAAGAATCTGATTTGGTTGATTTAAAAGTAAGGTCAAAGAGCACTGATCCCATAGATCCAGTAGTAGTAGTAATGTCATTAGAGAATATATCAGAATATTATTTTAATTATCTAGAACCTAGTGAAGATGATTTCAGAGATATTATAGAAGAAATTTTCAAGGGTTTAATTAAGGGCTGGCTTGAAAAAAATTTACAACTCTTTAATCATATCTTTAGTATAGTTAACTTAAATTTGTATATTAGTGAATATTCAAAATGGTCATGGAGTAGACCATCATATGTAAGTTATGCTTATACAGACGTGGGGAAAGGTATGGATAAAGGTATTTTAGGTGTTTTATGTATGACAGGAGGAAGAAAACCAGAGTATAGACAACAAATTATAGACTCAAATGCAATACCTAAAAATTCTCAAAGCGGATTTTTAATTTATGAAGAACGAGTATTAAGGGACATATTATTACCAACTTTACCAATGAAGTTTAAAAACTCTAATATACAAGATTATGAGGTAATTAATGCAACTGGAGAAAATGGACAATATCAATATGTATTAAGATTAAAGAAAAATAAAATTATTAGATTAGAACGTGTAGAGGCCAATGGATCAAAATATGATCCATATATGATGGAAATGAGTATTAGCTTAGTTAACGATACCTTAAAACTTGAGGCAGTCACACACACAAATATAGGTTCAGGTGGAATAGTTGGATGTACAACTATAAATCGCTACAGGTTAACTTTGAAAGAAAATGAAAAAGGTGAAGAAACTATATCATATGAAGAAGTTGGGGAATCTACTATAAACAATTTTGTTGTAAAAGAAGGCACAAAGTGGGTATGGAAGATAGTAGCTGGAATTATGGAAACTCTAGGATTCGTAGTATTGGGAATATTCACATCAGGAGCATCTTTTTTTATAGCAGGACTTGCTCTATCTCTATTATCAGGAGTTGTAGCTAGAACTCCTGATATGATTTTAGGATTAAATCTTAAAACCTCGCCAAGTATAAATCTTATGTTAGAAAATTCAACTTCACAAATTGTTTGGAATGCTAGAGATGTTTTTAATTTAAATCAAGTTGCTTTAAACGGTCCACTGCAACTAGGAGGTGAATTAACAGTTTAAAGCCTAATAACAGTTAAATTTAAATAGAAAATTATTTTAAGCAATTTTCCCTATTTTTATCTTTTGAATATGAAAATAAATATATAGAAGGTATCTTGATACTCCCTATATATTTAGTGTTGAAAACTCACTAATGTCTAATTTTTAGAAAATATTTCACAGAAAAACTATGTATTTAGGAGGAAGTTAAATGAAAGAAAATAATGAAAATAAATTTAAAAGCACACCATATTTGCCAGATAAGCCTAAAAAATTAAATGGCTATCCTTTAGCAAAAAATAAGATTTTACAATTAGATGGTAGCGGCAATAAATACTATTTAGATTCAGAAACTTATGCCGGAGGCGCAAAGGAATGGGCTAGCGCTGGATTGATTGTAACGGGCACAATTCTTACCTTACCAACACTGGCACTTGCAGGAACTGGAGTTGGTTTAATAGTAGTTGGCACACTACTACCTTTACTTTGGCCAGGGGATGGAGAAGAAACTGATCCTAAAAATTTAAAAGTTTGGAAAGATTTAATGGAAGCTACAGAGGTATTAATCGATAAAAAAATAGATGCCTATTCTAAAGCTGCAGCCGTTGCAGCGTTAGGTGGCTTAGGGAATTTATTAAATGAATATAATATAGCGTTTGAAAGATGGCATAACGACACTAATAATCCCAGGGAAACACAAAATGTAATAAAGAGATTCGATGCTGCTTATAATGGATTTGTAAAAGAAATGTCCAGTTTTGCAATCAAAGGACATGAGCTTACACTATTACCTGTATATGCTCAAGCCGCAAATCTTCATTTGCTTTTAATAAGAGATGGCATTATATTTGCTGATGATTGGAATCTAGCAAGAAGCAGTAATGCTGGTGAATATTATCGTGATAGGTTATCGTATTATACGAAAACATATATTGGTCACTGTGTGGATTGGTATAATGAAGGAAATGAAGAGTATGAACGTCCTATATCTCGCCTAGACCAATTATATAAACTTATTAAATATCAACGGGAGATGACCATTAATGTATTAGATATTATATCTTTATTTTCTAATTATAATCCAGATATATATCCTGTAAAGCAAAAACAACCAAAGCTTTTACCATATTCGGAGCTTACAAGAGAAATTTATACAGATCCGCTTAATTATGATAATTATCAGTTTAATAATATGAATGAAAAACTTGATTTAGAATACCAATTAATGAGAAAACCTCATTTATTTACCATATTAAGAGCTATAGATTTAGAGTTCTTGGGAAAAAATTTTGATAATTCTTCTGATTTTAAAGATAGACCATTTTTACTTGGAAACCATAATGGGTACACATATATTAATGATGGTTATAATCATTTTGCTAATAATCCTTTTGATTATAAAAAAATTAAATGGGGTAATGTTCAAGGAGCATGGGGAATCATTGATGGTAAGCAAAGAGAAATGATATTAATTCCAGATGATTTTAAAACTTTTTTAGTTAAGACTACTCGCTATAAAGAAGAAGGTTTAATAGAAGAGGGAGATTTAGTAGCTCTTACTTATAAATTATCAATGTCATTAACAGATGATGTTACAGAAAACAATGAACAGGCTCAATTAGGTACTACCAATAGACCATTATATGAAATAATCTCTGAAGTACCTCCAAAAGAGGGTACAATAACTTATGAAAATTATAGTCATATTTTATCTTATATGAGTAGTTATAATAAAGAGATATGGTTGCAAACAAGTGTTTTTGCATGGACTCATGCAATGGTTAATTTTGAAAATGAAATAGAAGAGGATGTAATTACTCAAATTAAAGCTGTAAAATCTTATAAGATTGTTGATGATGGAAAAGTTATAAAAGGACCTGGCCATACGGGAGGAGATTTAGTAAAACTTAATCAGTATGCCACTATGTTTTTTGCTGTTAAATTTAACTCAGATAAAAAATATGCTATACGTCTACGCTATGCTGCACATAATAATACAACTGTTGAACTTGTACTCCCAGATAATTCTAGAATAGCAGGGGATTTAGTATCCACTTTTAGTCATTCAGATGAAGAAAGTCTTAAATATGAAGATTTTAATTACGCAGCTATGCCCTATATAATTAAGGGAAATTCTAGTTCAAGAACTGTATTTGCAATATATTGCAAGAAAGAATCGATTATTATTGATAAAATAGAATTTATTCCAATTAAATAATAATTATTTGATATGAAAGGATAAGTTAATTTTATAAAAATTATAAAACCAATAATAATACTACTAACTGTCATGTCATTCTTACTTTTTATCAGCTTCTGTTGGATCTTTCCCTTATTTTATTGCAAGTGGACATAGTAGTCCTGGAACAGGTGCTTCACGATTGTCAACAGGATTTACCACTCCTGGGTGGAAAAATAAATATCCTGATTTCCCAAGAGTTAATTGTTTTATAGGTATATGTACTATAGCTTTTGAAGGAACAAATATATTAACAACAAATAGAATTAATAGTTCTAAGTATTCACGAGTTGGAATAATTGCTGCTGATTTTCCAGGTAGAGGTTTAATAGATAGTACGATCAGACTTAATGATATATATAAATAGCAATAATGGATTTCATTTAGAGATAGTGTTCTATAATAAATTATTTTCTTTTATACCAATAAAAAACTATCACATATATTTAAGCTAGATTTCAAAGTAACTATTATTTCTTTCATATGCATAAGAATATATGAAACATAAAAAGTCTCAAAAACATTCGTTTTTGAGACTTTTTTATTTTAAAACAAATTTTAATGAAATAACCTGAAAATAATATCAAAACTTATCTCAAATTCATAGTATTATAACTTGACTATGGATTTGAGTTATGAGACTATATTATTATTAAATATCTTTAACCAACATAAGAGAAAGGAGATATAGTTATGTTGATTGGCTATGCAAGAGTATCTACTCAGGATCAACATTTAGAATTGCAAAAAGACGCTCTAGAAAAAGCTGGATGCGAAAAGATTTTTACAGATATTGCAAGTGGAGCTAAAACTGAACGTAAGGGATTAGAGGAAGCTTTAACTTATTTGCGTAAAGGAGATATATTAGTTGTTTGGAGACTTGATAGACTTGGCAGATCCTTAAAGCATTTAATTGAAGTTGTAAATGATTTAAGTGAAAAAAATATAGGATTTCAAAGTCTTCAAGAAAAGATTGATACTACTACCAGTGGAGGAAAATTAATATTTCATATATTTGCATCTTTAGCTGAGTTTGAACGAGATATTATAAGAGAAAGGACAAATGCAGGTCTTAAAGCTGCAAGAGCTAGAGGAAGAATTGGTGGAAGACCACGAGTAATGGATAATAAAAAAATTTCTATGGCAAAGGCTTTAGTTAATGACCCCAATAATTCAATAAAAGATATTTGTGAAACTTTAAATGTTTCTAAGGCTACTCTTTATCGTTATTTAAAGCAAAGTAATAAGTCACAAACCAATTTAAAATAATAAGTTACGTTGAATATATATAAATAACGTATCAGTTATCTTATATACTAATGTTTACCGTACAACCTATAGATAATTTGAGAAAAACTTGGGGATATCATGCTTGGAAGGCTGGATTTAATCCTGCCATTATAATGGAAACTTTAAATCATAGTAATTTAGCTATGACTAAAAGATATTTAGGTATAAGACAAGATGATGTGAATGAACTTTATACTAAGCTGAATATTGATTAATTATAATGTATATAGATTGTAAATTCACTCTTAAATTATTAATGTTATGTTGTAATGACAAAGGTGTTACTTTTATGACTCTTTCTCTTCTTCTTAAAAAATATATAATTATGAAAGCTTTTCTATTTTTTAGAAAAGCTTTCATAATTGATTTTTATTTATTTCCTAACTTATCTATATACTGAACTAAATCACCAATATTAGTATAAGGGTTACTTTGTATAAAATCTCTTACATTTATATTGTAGTTATTAATAAACCTATCTGGCAATTGTCTGTGTAAACTTTCATGGTATTCTTTTAACTTTAATGATCTTTTTACTGCATTATCTATATTGTTCTTCAATTCATCATAAATACTTTTATTCTTTTCATAATCCTTAATATATTTATTTAATTTTTTTATTACTGAATTATAATTTTTCAAATTAGCTGTGGTATATTCAAAATGTAGTAAGTACCAAAATTCAAAGCAAGGATTTGAAATTCCAAGTATTATTTTATTATTTGCTCTTTTCTTGGCCCTTTCAATTTGCTGTATTTTACTTTCAACAGGATTATTATTATTGTAATCAATATCTACATCAAAAATACACCAAACTCTATCCCCATCTTTAGGATTAATATCATAATCATTTTCTTTAATATATAAAGCTTTATCAACTAAACTTTCAGGATCTGTAGCTTTTGCTTTATTTTTTCCTATAGAATTTTTATCAGCAACTCTTACATCTACTCTAGTATATCTAGAGTTAAATTTTTTAAAGTAATCAACTTCTGTTTCTTTGCCTTCACATATAATTACAATAGTAGGGTTAACTTTTCTTCTTCCTTTTTTTCTAACACCTTCATCTCTCTTGTTTAGCTTCATATTAAATCACCCTTAAAAAATGGAATAGCTCCATATTTACCTTGAAGATATCCTTTTTCTATTTTATCATTTTTTCTTACTCCTCCAAATTCATATAATGAATATAAATCTGTACTTTTATCTTCCTTTTTTTCAGTAAACCATATTTGGTCCCTTCTTAAAATGTTTCTATCTAAAAGATTAGTATCATGGGTTGAAAATATAAGCTGAGCCTTATTTTTATTAATATTAGGATTTGAAAATAATTCTACAAGTTTCATAACTAAAAGAGTATGCAGTCTTATATCAAGTTCATCAATAATAACAGTATATCCATTTCTAAGCACCTTAATTAAAGGTCCTAAAATACCAAAATATTTTTGAGTTCCATCTGATTCATCACTTAAATCAAAAGATATATTTAAAGGATTACCCTTTTCATCTATTCCTTTATGGATAGTTTTTATATCTAAAAATTTACTATCATCATCAATGTGATTAATGATATCAGATTTAGTGTCATCTGAAATGATTTTAAATATTTCAGATGATAAAATATCATCCTTTTTTTTAACTTTAACATTTATGTCATCTATATCCATATCAGCATACTTCATATATTTCTTTACATCTTCATTAATTTTATTATTTTCCACCATAGATTCTCCAGTGTAGGCTTCCAGATTTTCATGATCTATAAAAACATTGAAATATTCACTAAGCCATTTAAAAGGTTTTTTAGCCTTTTCATATTCCCAAAGACTTTCCGTAGATAAAAATAACTTATTTTTAGAATGAAATTTATTTTTAAGTTCCCTTTGTAGTTCTATATCATTAGTAAATTTATATTCATCCCTAACCCTTTCAAAAATAATACTCTGTCTTCCTTTTGGATAATAATATAAATATTCCTCCATAACTTCCTGTTCCATAACTGAAAACATATAAACATATTTTATTTCTTCATAAATAAATACTATTCTAAATTCACTAGGTTCTTTTAAATAACTTCTATCTAACTTAAAAGGTATTCTAGGAATAATTTTACCTTGCTGCATTTCATGAGATTTATTTATAAAAAAACTTGCAAAACTCATTGCTTTTAAAATATTAGTTTTCCCTGAAGCATTTGCTCCATATAAAGTAGCAACATTTAAGGCTCGATTAGGAACCTTATCTTTTTCATATATCATAGTGTTATCTTCAAGTCTAAAATCATCTTTTGAAGCTATCATACTTAAAGTTACTTCATCTTTTATAGACAAAAAATTTCTTACTGTAAATTCTAGTAACATATATATCCTCCATTCTGAAATCACATTCTTTTATCATTAATTATTTCCTCTTAATATCTATATTATAACCATGTTTTTGTAAAAAATCTACAAATAATCTATTTAAATAATTTAAATTAAGAATTTAAGTCCAAAAAAATTGCTTTGGAATTAAAAATTTAAAAACAATCTCCTTTTTAAAACATAACATCTAGTTTTTATTATTCTAATTCAAGTATCATAAAGAAGCTCTTTTATAAAAAGTTTTGCATTTTCCTCTCTTTCAATGTTGTTTAAATACTTTAAAATACCTTCTTTATCTAAATTTAATTATCATACTTATAGAATCGAGTAGGAGGGAAAATTAATTAAGTTTTCCCGACCTCTCACACCACCGTGCGTACCGGTCTGGTACACGGCGATTCTTTAAGAATTATGTGCTTTCATATAAATAGACCATAGGCTGCATAAACCTACGGTTTTAAAGAATTGATTATTTAGAGTAGTTTGTAAAATAGGACTATTAGCTATACGCCAGTATCCTTTTCGGGTATTGGCATATTTTATTGCTTTATAATGATTAAAACCTAATTGCTTTAAATTTATATATCTGGTTTTAACCTTTTTCCATTGTTTCCATATACACATTCTTAATCTTTGTTTAGTCCATATTTCAAAGCTTTTAATTACTCCATTACAGTTTGCTATTCCATAATAATTTATCCATCCTCTGTTCAAAAGATTAAGTTTTCTTATTCTTTCCCTTATAGTAAATGGTTTTGACCTACTAGTTATTTTTCTGACTCTATCTTTATATCTATTAATTGCTTGAGTGGATACTCTAAGCTTAGCCATATATCTAGCCCAGTAGAATGAAAATCCTAAAAATTTTCTTCTCCATGGTCTATCCACTTCACTTTTGTCTTTATTTACTTTTAATTTAAATTTATTTTCAATAAATAAAGTTATACTTTCCATGACTCTATTTCCTGCTCTTTGGCTTTTGACATAGATATTACAATCATCAGCATATCTGCAACTGTCATTCTATCAATACCTGATTTACCTTTGTTGGCAACAACCTTTTTATAGGCTAATTGCATATTTTATCTTGATAATATCCTTTCTAAGGAACCATATTCAAACACATTGGTTTCTCCACTTGTAATTACCGTAGTTACTCTATGCGCTCCGCACTTATCCTTAGATTCCATCTCACAATGGACACCCTTGTCATTAGCTAGTGGTTCCCACTACTAAGCCCACAACGGACTTTCACCGTCAAGTTGTTGCCCATGCTAGGCACACTAAAAAAGGGGCTATCGCACTAAAAAATTAGTGCGATAGCCCCTTTCACTTATTATAGTATAAAAAAATATATATTTATATATATTTTTTTACTAGGTAAATATTACAAGAATGTCCTTAATAATGTACACTTTAACATAATAATTGTTTACTAGTAATTACTATTTATATATTGACATTATTCTAAAAAAGTATTTATAATTATAATACAAGATAATAATCAGAATATTATAAATATTAACAATAACCATTTATTTCAATGTAATAAATGAAATAAAAACAATCTTTTCATAAGCTTGTATAATTTATGAATATCCTTATTAAGTTAATTTAGCATAAATGAAAAAATATCATTACTCTACATGACAGACTATTCTTTTTTATGACAAGTGTAAAATTACATTTAGCTCATTAATTCTTACTAGTTAATTCCTAATTTCTTAGTTGTGATTCAGATATAATTTTAGTAGTATTCCCTGTTATATAATAGAACCTTTCTTTTTAGATTCTAGTGCAGATGTAGCCTTTTATAATAAAGTGGTTAGTGATAGAATTGCTAACTCAATAGTTAAAGGAATTACAGGACAAGCAGTTAGCAAATAAGTAAATATGACAGAGGAGGTGATTATATATTGGAAGATCAAATATTAAAAATAATAGCATCTCAAGGAGCATTTGCAATATTATTTTCTTATTTATTATTTTATGTATTAAGAGAAAATAGCAAAAGAGAAGAAAAATATCAACAAAATCTAGAAAAATTTTCAGAATGTATGAAAAAAATTGAAAATGATATAGAGCATATAGAAGAAATTGTGGATAAGCACATAGGATAAATTTTAATTATTTAAGTTTAGACCTTTATATTGATTAAATAATTATTATTTAATTGAATCTTTATAATTAATATCTATATAAAAATATTAAAAAGGAGTGATTTATAATATGGACACAAAAGGTTGGGATGTTATTTTTGCTTGTTCTGTGGATGTAGCTAATAAACAGTTATCAAAGCATATGCAACAAGCAAATCTTGTTTTTACCTACGAAGATGATAATATAAGTATAACAGGAACATTTGGGATATGGGAAATTATCACAGGTGGTTCTGCAAAGTTGTTGCATTTTCAGACACCAATAACACAAGGAACAATTCATATAAAAAAAACTAATGCAGATCTAGATATATCAGGCATTTGCCCTATTATGGAACTTCAATTAGACTTTATTCAAAACTCCTCTTTACCAAATATGAGAAATTTACAATTTAATTTTAAAGAAACAGGATTGGCACCTGGAGATACAAAAAGTGGTGCTGTTACTGTGGTTAATCCAGATACCACTGGTAAAATCTCTTCAAATATTATTGAAGTAGGATTAGTCCATAACTATTTACCAAAAATATTTATTAATAATAAAGATAATTTATCTTATGTTTTTGCTGAAATGAATTTAGTTCCCCCCTCATCATCAAGTTGGCTGGCACCTAAAAAATTTGATTATATGTATGGGGCATCGGAAACAGGTAAAGATGTAATATGTATCTTAACAGTAACTAAAGATAGAGATATTTCACAATTATCTCATAGTATAGATGGAAATTTACTTGATAACCAACATGATATGTTTATTTTAACATCTGATGGAATGTTTTTAGAACATATTATTTTACCTACACTTCCAAATGTTTATGGGAATGGAGCTACGGCAAGTAATTTTATATATGAAGGAAAATCAAATACATCTGGAATTATTAAAAATAGAGGAAATCTTAATTGTAATACTGTTAAAGTAGGAGCAATTTATTATTATCCTAAAATAACTTCTTTATCTATACATGTGGAAAACAACAAAATTGTTACCTCTGCACAGGGGAAGTGTGATATTTCAGGACTTGATGGTGCTTATATTTCATTTTCTATAGATGGAAAAAATGAATTTAAATATGATAATAGTTCGAATACAATAACATTTTTACCTGATAATAATCCACATGTAACTTCTTCTAAACATATACCTACCGAAGAGGAGATAGGTATAGATATTGGTGCAGCGATTCTAGCCTTCTTTACTTTTGGTGCAACAACAGTAGTACTACCTACTTTAATAGGTATTGCAGAAGGAGTATTACAAGGTGTTACAGATTCCATTAAAGAAGATGTAAAAAATGAGCAGTCTATACAATTTACTAATAATTTTTTTACATCAGATAAAATAGTTGTGAAATGGAATGGTGTAGATGATTTTATAATTCAAGATTGTGGATTAAGCCAATCTTTTTATGCTCGTGGTAATTTTAATCTTTAAGAAAATAATACCTCTTCTTCAAGAAAAATAACAATTCCTGAACTTGGAGGAAGTATAGAAGTAGTATCCTATTATGATGAACCCATTAATATGGGTTATCACAGGGATGGAAGGGTAGAGATAGGTGATTCATCTCATGTAAGAATAACACTGGCTTATATTAGTTGGGATGATTATAACATAGCACATATAGGATATATAGAATCCTCAATAACGTTACACACATCTTCACATGAGGGTATTCTACAAATGAATTCAACTGATGGTAAAATACAAATAACTTTAAAAAGAGAGTAATATATTACAATACTAAAACTTGTATCAGAAATACAATATATTAAAATATTCTAAAATTAAATATGGTATTTCTGTTCATTATAAACTTATTTTAAAGGTTACTATAATTATCTATATTCAAAAATAATTTATTTTTATTAAGGAGGAATTTATATGAATAATGTTAATAATGTTCAATTTGATTTGTTTGGTTGGGATACAGTTCAAGGTATTTCTTTCTCTGAGGTCAATAGAGCAATTGAAACTCTAGGTTCAACGCCAAAGGATTTTGATTACAAATTTTACAAGAATAATGATCCAAAAACTAATGATTTAAGAAGATCTATTAATGGAGAATGGTCTCCTTGGAAACTCACACTTAGTGGTGATGGTAAAATCTTATCACTTCAATGTCCAATTAAATCTGGAAGTTTTTATATGAAAACTGTTGATGGAGGTATTAACCTTGATTTTGCCAATGGGGATTATGTAAATATAGAAGTTAGACTAGAATATATTAATAGTTCTCAAATAACTCATCAAGATCCAACATCAAAACCTAATACAGGACAGCAAAAAGATCTTATAGTAAAAAATACCAGTGATGATCAACATGTTAATGCAGTAAGTATAACTGGTTATAACTTCTCTTCTTTCACAGATGAAAATTCATATGGGGACTCATTAATAGCTAAGAGTACATGTAAAGGTTCATTTGAAAGTTGGTTTAATAATAAAGAAAATTTAGAAAAATTTAAGCATGTTTTTGCAACTATCAGTGTAAATACAACAGCAAATAAAGGTCAATTTCAATGGTTGAAGCCAACAGATGTTAGTTATGCAGTATCAACTGCAGAAGATCTTGATAAAAGTATATTTGGTATTTTGTGTATGACAGAAAATCGTACTGCTTCTCAGTATCATGAAATTGATCACCGATTGCTTGAAAATATAAATGGAAATTCCGCATTTGGAATTCAATCAGATCGATTTTTAGAAAAGTGGATTTTACCAGGTTTATTAGCAATGCTTCCAGGAACTACACCAGATGATTATGAGTTGGATGGATTATCTTACACAAATAAAAATCAAATAAGATGGGGTACTTTTAAAAATGAAGATGGAGATACTGTACCAGCAACTATTGATAGTAAAAAATTAATGCTTGGACTTTATGGTAATAATATTAGATTCGATGTAGTGGATCTTAGGTGGGAAGCCAGAGATGGAATAACTGTCCATGTTAATTATACTGAATCGTATAAATTGGAATTAAAGAGCGGAATAGATAAAAATGGGAAACCTTATAAAAACATTGTGACAGCCAAACCAGTTTATGATAAGCCAGTGCTTACTATGTCCTATACTGTTTCAGATGCATTAAAATACAAAGAGTTATTTACTTCAATTGGTGTTGCAATAGTAGGAGCCATTGTTGGAGGAGCTATTGGAGGTCTAGCTGATGGTATAGGTGCAGCAGTGTCAAAAAGTATAGGTGAAGTTGCTGGTGCTGGTGAAAGAGCTACAGTAGAATTAACAGAATTTGTTACTCCTGAGGCTATAAGTATAGGGGAAAGAACTGCTATTGATCAAGGTTTAGAAGGAGAGATAACTGCAATTGATGATTTAATTGAACAGGGTGCAACTAGTACTGAAATGCTAAATGCAATTGCCACCAAACCAACTAGTTTTTGGCAACGCTTAGTTAATAATAAATGGAAAACTTTAGGTTCTATTATAGGGGGAGTTGTTGGTGCAGCTGCTGGATCTACTTGGCAAATCATTGATTCTTTGGCACAAGAGAATTTCTCAGATTTACCAACTTTAGATGAATTTACTGCCAATTGTGTTGAAACTGTTAAGTGGCCAGATAATAGTGGATTTGAACTACAGTCTGTTTCTCTAAGCGATGGAGGATTTAGACTTGGTGGTAAATTGACAAAAACCTCCGAATAAAAAATTATATTGTCTACATTATATTAAAAAAGGAGATGATTGAAATGAGTTCTCATCACACAGATACTTTAAATTGGGATACGGTGTTTGCTATACCTATTTCAAAGGTGAATGAAGCAATAGTCCATCAACATACGTCACCTAAAAGTTTTAATTATATAAGCAAAAGTAATGATAAAATTAATGGTAATTTTGGAGATTGGCAAATTGTAAAAGGAGGAGATGGATCTTTAATTTATTTTTCTATCCCAGTAAGCAATGTTGTTGGAGAGAGTCCTTTAGTTGGAGGTTTCGCTTGGGAAAGATTTTCTTTAACAGTAGAAGTTAAACTAAAATTTTTAGAAGAACAGATGGGTGAAGATAGTAAAATGCATCTAAAAATAAGATCACAAGGTTCTAACAATGATCCCGTTGCAAGTACAAAAGGCATAACTATAGAAAAGAATACCGTAACAGGTGAAAATATAGAACCAACAGGAGATTGTGTAGATATGCTTGGTACTGAAGGAACAGAATCTATTATTTCAGAGTTTATTAGCTATT
This sequence comes from Clostridium sp. Marseille-Q2269, assembly GCF_943736985.1. Lineage (GTDB taxonomy): Bacteria > Bacillota > Clostridia > Clostridiales > Clostridiaceae > Clostridium_F. The sequence goes on along the minus strand of NZ_CALSFS010000019.1, from coordinate 51,773 downwards.
GGTTAAATGATAATATAATTGAATTTGACCACATATTTGCTACTGTTAACTTAAATAATTATATTGATAAAGATGCAGAATGGGCTTGGTGTAAGCCAACAGATGTAGATTATGCTTATGTAGATAGAGACACTGAGGAGAGCTTACTAGGTATTCTATGCATGACAGGGGGAAGAAAAGTAACGGAAAGTAATCTACAACAAATTGATCCATATGTTATTCCTGAAAAAAGCATAGCTGGATTTATTATAGCAGAAAAACGAATATTACAAGATTTAGTACTACCTACACTTCCCATGAAGTGGAAGAAATCATCTGTAGAGGATTATGAGATTGTAAATGATGCTGATACAGATACAGGTAAGTATCAATACGTACTACAATTAAAGGAAGGAAAAAATATTGAATTGGATCCTATTTCACATGCTGGATCAACCTATACTCCTTATATGAAAAAAATGAAAATTGCTCTTGAAGAAGATCAATTAATCTTTGAATCTTATACTGAGACCAATGTGGGAATGGGAGTTACAGCTTGGTGTCGTACTACTCATTGGTACACAATTTCCCTAAATACAGATAAAAATGGTAAGCAAACTTTAATTTATGAAAAACACAAAGATCCTACTGTTGAGCATGGTACATCCACAAGTAGTACAACAGAGGTTTTAGAAGGACTAATTATTTTAGCTGGGGTCATAGCTACATTTATTTTAGGTCTTTTAACAGATGGGGTTGCATTTGTAGTAGGAGCTATAATAATTGGAATTTTAACAGGAGTTGCAGCAGCTTCTCCAAAGATTATTGAAATTGCAAATAGTGATATATCCCCTGATATTGATTTGATGATAACTAATGCTACTAGCCCAATCCAATGGAATGGCAGTGGAGTGTTTAATTTAAATTACGCAGGACTTGCAGGACCACTACAATTAGGAGGTATGCCTAATTTTAGTTAGCTATTCAAATAATTGATTTTTATAAATGTGAAGTTAATCACTTATAAGTGATTAACTTCACATAAATAAGATTTACTATAAAAGGAGGATTTATAATGACTAATTCCAGTTTTAAATCAGACGTTTTTTCTTTTTCTAATTATACTCGTGGATCTGTAGATAACCGTACAGGTTCATATAATTTTGTTCTACCTTTAGCAAGATTAAAAGGAAATAATCAAATGGGCCCTACTATAGATTTATCTTTGAAATATAACTATATTTTTAATAAGGATAGTGATGAGGGTTTTGGAGCTGGATGGCATCTAGGCCTTACAAAATATATTAGAGGTTCTTCCCAGTCTACACTCTATCTTAAAGATGGAAGAACTATTTATTTAAATGAAGCTTCTAATGGAACAATTACTATTAATACTGTTACTTTAAATGATTTTAAATTCACTAAAAATGGTGACTCTCAATATAAAATTGAATATAAAGATGGTTCAAAAGAACTTTTGAGTAGTTTACCACAAGTGGGGCAAGATGGAGTATTCTACTTAACAAAATTAACTAATGAAGCTGGATATGGGATGTATTTTAGCTATGAAAGATTAGGTGGAGATCAATGCAGGCTTTATCAAGGTAGAAATGCCAATGACAATAAAGCTGATGCAACTGGTGAAGGTGGTGAAGTATTATTAAGCTTTGATCTGGATCCTAATAATGGATATGTTATAAATATGAATTTATTTCCACAACAAGACAATTTAAAATCAACACTTAGTATGACTAAAAATCAATATGGATATTTATCTTTTTGTACCACACCTGACACCAAGGACTTAGGTAATATTTATATGTTTAACTATATTTCTAAAGGAGATAAAAATGAATTTTCTTTACTTTCTCAAGTAAGTAATTTAGGGAAATATAAAGAAGAAATAACCTATAATAAGCAAGCATCTTTACCAGCTAACGGTCCATATAAATATTTTCCAGCAGTTAGTAGTTATAAGTTTACTATGTTTGCTCCAGAAGATAACATATACACAGAAAGACATGATTATGAATACACACCTAATAATTTTACGGGATATACTTCTGGTGCTACATGGGATTCAAGTGATGCTGTAATAGATAATAGTTATTTAAGGAATTCAAATTTTAACTATGGTACTACAGAAAGCCTATATGTTGAGGAAGTTTTACAATTAAAAAAGACACAAACATATAATAAATTTCATTTATTAATTCATGAAGAAATTGATTCATTGGATGGGAAATTAATAACACATAATTATACTTATTACGCTGATACAGCAACAGAATATAAAGATCAAGTATCCCAATACACCTGTTTAAAAAAGAAAGAAACCCATTATACAGATAACACCGATTTAAGTTATGTGAAAATATATACAGAGATAACAGATTATGAATATGATGAATATGGTAATATTCTCAAAAGCCTTGCACCATTTAGAACAAAAGAGTACACCTATGTGGATCCACCTTTAGGTTTAAATCCATTTGTACGACATATCTCCAGTATTAAAGAATACAATAAAGATGTAAATAACTCAAGGGTAACGGAATACAATTATAAAACCCTATTTAAGTTGGGAAGCCCATTTACCATGACAGTAATAGATAAAATTAAAGAAGCAAAAGTAATAAATGGAGTGAAAACTTATTTTAGAGAGACAGATTTAGATTATATAGAAAATGTTCAATACCCAATTGATTATTTACCTAGATTACAAAAAGTATTCTTATCTGGGAAACAAGTATCAACACAAGCAATTAATTATGATAACACTGTTGATGGTGAATTAAAAATTACAACAGAAATTACCACCACAGATAATAAAACTTTAAAAACAATTAAATCTATTTCTACTTATACAGGTTTAACTACTTTAGATGTAGATCCTACAGGAGTAAAAACAAAATATTCTTATGATTCAATGGGAAGAATATTATCTATTACAACAGGATATGGGACAGGAAATGCAGTTACCACAAATTATAGCTATAACTATAGCGATGATAATAAGGGAATAGAAATGGTTAAAGAAACCCATCCTGATGGTATAGTAAAGGAAACATATTTAGATGGATTTAATAACGAATGTTTAATTAAAATTAATAACGAAGTAAGTACTAGAAAATATTATAATACTTTAAACCAATTATTATTAGAATCTGTATATGATACTAATGTTTCTTCTACAGAACAAGGGGAAAAAATTAATACCATCAGTACAAATAAGTATTACTATGATAAATGGGGAAGAAATAATAAGGTTGAATATAGTAATGGCACTGTATTTCATTCAGATTATAATATGATAGATTCTATAGCTACTGAGTATTTTGATTATGGAATCCCAAGGAATCAATCAGGAAACTATGCAAAACATATAGTTACTTATGATACATTAGGTAGGATCATTTCAGAAAAGTATTCAGTTGGAAAAGACGTGATATTGAAGACAATTAATAATATATACGATGAATTTAATAATTTAGTAAAACAAACTATTACTACAAAAAATAGTAATTTTAAACCTTTAATAAGGCAATATACCTATGATGATTTTGATAGATTAATAATTTTAAAAGAAGGAGAAGATGGTAGTACAAATCCTAGAAAAATTTCCTATGAATATTCACAATATACAGATGAACCAATTAAGACTTCCATATCTGTAAATGATAAAGTTATTGGCACTAGAAGATATGATGGATTAAATAGACTTATAGAAGAAAAAATTGGAAATAATAAAGCAGAAACATATGAGTATGATGAAGGATACTTACAACCTAAAACAATGATAACATCAAAGAATAAGGAAATATCATATAAATATAGAAATGAACTGAATTATGTTCCAGATAGAGTTGAAGTGGATAATTTAAAATATATATATTCTTATGATATTCAAAATAAATTAGTCAATAGGCAGGATTATATGAATACTACTAATGATGTTAAAACTAATACTAGTAGTACTTACATCCCTCATTATAATTCAAATCATAATATAATTGGAGAGACCTTTGTTATGGACGGGAAAACATATAGTTCCAACTATGAACGTGGAAATTTAGGAACTATAAATAGTATCATAAATCCTAATGGTATGAAGAAAATTTATGGATACAATGAAAAAGGACAACTTATTCAAGTAAAAGAAGATTCATTAACAACTACTCTTTCTTATATAAATGATTTCCCAAATGAAGTGAATTTCAGTTTAAATAATGCTAATATTAAATGCAGTTTTGGTTATGATGAACTGGGGAGAGAAACTGTTCGAACATATAGGAATACTAATGCTGGCCAAAATTTCAGTGGAGATATTTTCATAATATATAATGAAGATGGTAAAATTTCAGAGAAACACATTGAGTATGGTCCTCGAAGTTATGCTTATTACTATGATTATGACATATTTGGAAGGTTAATTTCAGTAAACACAGATGATGATTCAAGTACTTTTCCTAAAGATCAATATTCCACTAATATTAAAAAGTTTGAATATACCTATGATGATTTTGATAATATTGTGTCTGCTACAACCACTTTTACAGATGAAAGTACTAATACAGCTAATTTTACTTATGATAGTATAAATCCTTGTAAATTATTAAAGGTTGAAAACTCAAAATCTAATTATCCAAAACAAATAAATTTTCAATATGATGATGCGGGTAATATTATATCTATGGGAGAAAGAAAATTCGATTACGATGATTTCAATAAACTTTACAGGGTAAATTCAAATTCAGACTCAGGTAGTTCATATTATAAAAATGATTATAATGGAAATCAATATAAGCACGAGTATTTTGCAGCTAATGGACAAAAAGAAGTAAATAATACTACATTATATACTGGTGATAAATTATTTACATCTATTGATGAAAATATGGATAGTATAAGAAATGTTACTTATGGACTTCCATATTACACTATATCTGAACCTAGTGAAGATTCATCAGAGATTGAAACTTATTCATTCTTAGTATCAGATGCTTTAGGAAACAAGTATGGTGAAATAAGTTTAGGTGATATTACAGATAATAATTATTTTTATTTATACACTCCATATGGTTATTCATTTTATGCCCAGGAAGATAAAATACAATATGCAGGAGAAAGACTAGATTCAATTAATAACTTATACCACTTAGGGAATGGAGAAAGAGCTTATGATCCTATATTAATGAGATTTTTACAGCCGGATAATCTTAGTCCCTTTGATGGTGGGGGTATTAATCCTTATGCTTACTGCTTAGGAGATCCAATTAACTTTACTGACCCTTCTGGGCATATTAGCTTTAGCACTACAATGAGCTGGGTAGGTATAGGACTAGGAGCTATTGGAACAATAGCATCTTCTATAGCAACCTTTGGTATTGCAGCGGCGGCTGCAGGCGGAATATTGGCTGCTCTTAATACAATAGGTGGCGTGGTTGCAGCAACCAGTATAGTATTAGACTTAGCTTCAGTTGCTACAGGAGCTGCTTCTCTAGCAATTAGCGGTAGCGATTCTGAAACATCTAATAATTTAAGCATAGCCTCTTTGGCATTAGGATTAGGAGCATTTGTTACAGGAACAGGTGTTCCAGCAGGTATGGTTACTCGTTCACGTATGATTTCTAGTAATCGTATCCTTTCTGGAACCTTTGACAGTATAGATTATACAATTGGAGACATGAATGCTTTCTATACAGCAACATTCAGGCCAATAAATCCAGGATTAGAACCAGGATCCCTTGTTACATCACATGGTAAATATCTTAAGATAACATCAATTTTGGAACCAGAAATACCAAGTATAATGTATCCAGGTAAGCTTAAAACTAATTTTCTTGATCCTTATGAGTTTGCTAGACAATTACAATCACTTCCAGGATATAGTTCCGAAGGTCCTCTTTATCTTATATCTTGCAGTGCAGGTGTAGGAGGGAATTTTTCAAATGCTCAAAAAATAGCTAATGCTTTACAAAGACCAGTTTATGTATTTCCAAATAAACTTACTTATATTGCTCCAAATATGCGTCGTATAACCCAAGGACCCTTTAATCTAAGACGTGTAAATGAGACATTAAACTTTATGGGTTTGCCGACATTTAGTAAAATAAAGCGTTTTGAACCTAAACTATTATAAAGATTTATATAAAAGTTATTTTAAATATTAGAAAATAGTAACTAGTTTAACTAACTTATAAAGATTCTTTATTAACACAAAAAAGCATCCTAATATTTTTATAATATAGGATGCTTTTTATAATAAAAACAATCTTATTTATATGTTTTTTATTATAAAATTTTTTATTTATTCCTTAAAAATATTTATTACCATATTATTTACTTAAATTTTAGAAAATAGTAAAATTCCTAATTGAGCTTTAAATGTTGCTACTTCATACGGAGTAAATGCCTCAGAAAAAATTAATATTTTAAAAGCGATGAGTTTTGTAAGTTTTTTTATAAATAAATCTCATGAAATACAGCAAGGAAAAATTGTTCCAAGAATACCTTTTAAATTAGATAGAAGTTATATAAAAATAAGGCTCAGCTTGTGTTTTCAACCCATGATACTAATCTTTTAGATAGAAACATTTTAAGAAGGAATCAGATATGGTTTACTGAAAAAAAGAAGGTAAAAGCACAGATTTATATTCATTATATGAATCTAGATGATTAAGAAAAAATGATAAAATAGAATAAAATAATACTTAGGATTTCAAATCCTTGTTTTGAATTTTGGTATCTATTACATTTTGAATATACTACAGCTAACTTAAAAAATTATAGTTCAGTAATAACTACAATATAAATGTAAGGGATTTTATAGAAAGTAATCCTTATACTAATATTTGTGATTTAGTTGGATATATAGATAAATTAGGTAGCAAATATAACAATAAATGTACTGGTTCTATGTTTCCTACATTCCTAAAGCTTCATAAATAAGATCCATGTGGGATTACATTAATTTTCAAGAATTTAAATAAACAAGGAAAAGTCATAGAATATACTAACCCTATCTTTATTAGTATATCTATAACTTTTTTATTTAATATAAAACTGTTTAAAAATTTTCATCCTCATTTTAAAGAATAAGTAAAATATTGTTATAGTTATCTTTCTATAATAGGTTTGTTTTACTTATATTAGATTTTTAATTTAATAATTTTTATACTATACTAATTGTAGTATTATTACGTGGTATAGGATCAAAACGTTGTAATCTAGAGATTCCTGGATAACCAAAACTTCTTATTGAATAGTTGTTTCCTATCATAACTGGTGTAGTAGTTCTAGTATATCTATTTAAAAATGCATAAATTGAATATTGTGAAATATTAGCGATGGTTTGAGCATTTTCCCCTCCGCCACAGGACATAAGATAAACGGGACCTTGATAATTATCTCCTATAAGGGTTGTTAACTCATTAGCAAACTTTTCAACAGTAAGTCTTCTATACTTTCTCAAAACTGAATGAATTCTTCCAGGCCTGCCATGGGCAGCAACCCAAGGACCTGGTGTTAAGTCTAATGATATTCTTACGCTGTCGTTTGGTGTAAATAAGGGCGAATAATATCTTGAAAATGTTTTACTTCTTACAGTTATATTTTCTAATTCTCCATAAAGAATGTTCCCTGTAGGTTGCTCAGGAGTAGAAGATGATCTTAACATTCTACTTATACGTGCACTTCCAAATGTTCCTACTGCAGAACCTATACCAGTGATAAATGATCCTAATCCTAATGCAAAAGAAGCTATACCTAAATTATTAGCTGTTTCAGGAACGCTAACTTTTTCAGAAGCAATTAAAGTGGCAAGGGAACCAGTTTCTAGTAGTACAGAAATAGCTCCTAGTTTACCTCCAACTGTTCCAAGGGCAGCTAATACTCCTCCTGCTGCAAATGCAGTAGCACCAAAAGTGGCTATAGAGGCTAATAATCCAATAGATCCAAATACAATGGCTGCAATGCCCCAACTGCTAATATGCCCAGAAGGGTCAGTAAAGTTAATTGGATCTCCTAAGCAGTAAGCATAAGGATTAATACCCCCACCATCAAAGGGACTAAGATTATCCGGCTGTAAAAATCTCATTAATATAGGATCATAAGCTCTTTCTCCATTCCCTAAGTGGTATAAGTTATTAATTGAATCTAGTCTTTCTCCTGCATATTGTATTTTATCTTCCTGGGCATAAAATGAATAACCATATGGAGTGTATAAATAAAAATAATTATTATCTGTAATATCACCTAAACTTATTTCACCATACTTGTTTCCTAAAGCATCTGATACTAAGAATGAATAAGTTTCAATCTCTGATGAATCTTCACTAGGTTCAGATATAGTGTAATATGGAAGTCCATAAGTAACATTTCTTATACTATCCATATTTTCATCAATAGATGTAAATAATTTATCACCAGTATATAATGTAGTATTATTTACTTCTTTTTGTCCATTAGCTGCAAAATACTCGTGCTTATATTGATTTCCATTATAATCATTTTTATAATATGAACTACCTGAGTCTGAATTTGAATTTACCCTGTAAAGTTTATTGAAATCATCGTAATCGAATTTTCTTTCTCCCATAGATATAATATTACCCGCATCATCATATTGAAAATTTATTTGTTTTGGATAATTAGATTTTGAGTTTTCAACCTTTAATAATTTACAAGGATTTATACTATCATAAGTAAAATTAGCTGTATTAGTACTTTCATCTGTAAAAGTGGTTGTAGCAGACACAATATTATCAAAATCATCATAGGTATATTCAAACTTTTTAATATTAGTGGAATATTGATCTTTAGGAAAAGTACTTGAATCATCATCTGTGTTTACTGAAATTAACCTTCCAAATATGTCATAATCATAGTAATAAGCATAACTTCGAGGACCATACTCAATGTGTTTCTCTGAAATTTTACCATCTTCATTATATATTATGAAAATATCTCCACTGAAATTTTGGCCAGCATTAGTATTCCTATATGTTCGAACAGTTTCTCTCCCCAGTTCATCATAACCAAAACTGCATTTAATATTAGCATTATTTAAACTGAAATTCACTTCATTTGGGAAATCATTTATATAAGAAAGAGTAGTTGTTAATGAATCTTCTTTTACTTGAATAAGTTGTCCTTTTTCATTGTATCCATAAATTTTCTTCATACCATTAGGATTTATGATACTATTTATAGTTCCTAAATTTCCACGTTCATAGTTGGAACTATATGTTTTCCCGTCCATAACAAAGGTCTCTCCAATTATATTATGATTTGAATTATAATGAGGGATGTAAGTACTACTAGTATTAGTTTTAACATCATTAGTAGTATTCATATAATCCTGCCTATTGACTAATTTATTTTGAATATCATAAGAATATATATATTTTAAATTATCCACTTCAACTCTATCTGGAACATAATTCAGTTCATTTCTATATTTATATGATATTTCCTTATTCTTTGATGTTATCATTGTTTTAGGTTGTAAGTATCCTTCATCATACTCATATGTTTCTGCTTTATTATTTCCAATTTTTTCTTCTATAAGTCTATTTAATCCATCATATCTTCTAGTGCCAATAACTTTATCATTTACAGATATGGAAGTCTTAATTGGTTCATCTGTATATTGTGAATATTCATAGGAAATTTTTCTAGGATTTGTACTACCATCTTCTCCTTCTTTTAAAATTATTAATCTATCAAAATCATCATAGGTATATTGCCTTATTAAAGGTTTAAAATTACTATTTTTTGTAGTAATAGTTTGTTTTACTAAATTATTAAATTCATCGTATATATTATTAATTGTCTTCAATATCACGTCTTTTCCAACTGAATACTTTTCTGAAATGATCCTACCTAATGTATCATAAGTAACTATATGTTTTGCATAGTTTCCTGATTGATTCCTTGGGATTCCATAATCAAAATACTCAGTAGCTATAGAATCCATCATATTATAATCTGAATGAAATACAGTGCCATTACTATATTCAACCTTATTATTTCTTCCCCATTTATCATAGTAATACTTATTTGTACTGATGGTATTAATTTTTTCCCCTTGTTCTGTAGAAGAAACATTAGTATCATATACAGATTCTAATAATAATTGGTTTAAAGTATTATAATATTTTCTAGTACTTACTTCGTTATTAATTTTAATTAAACATTCGTTATTAAATCCATCTAAATATGTTTCCTTTACTATACCATCAGGATGGGTTTCTTTAACCATTTCTATTCCCTTATTATCATCGCTATAGTTATAGCTATAATTTGTGGTAACTGCATTTCCTGTCCCATATCCTGTTGTAATAGATAATATTCTTCCCATTGAATCATAAGAATATTTTGTTTTTACTCCTGTAGGATCTACATCTAAAGTAGTTAAACCTGTATAAGTAGAAATAGATTTAATTGTTTTTAAAGTTTTATTATCTGTGGTGGTAATTTCTGTTGTAATTTTTAATTCACCATCAACAGTGTTATCATAATTAATTGCTTGTGTTGATACTTGTTTCCCAGATAAGAATACTTTTTGTAATCTAGGTAAATAATCAATTGGGTATTGAACATTTTCTATATAATCTAAATCTGTCTCTCTAAAATAAGTTTTCACTCCATTTATTACTTTTGCTTCTTTAATTTTATCTATTACTGTCATGGTAAATGGACTTCCCAACTTAAATAGGGTTTTATAATTGTATTCCGTTACCCTTGAGTTATTTACATCTTTATTGTATTCTTTAATACTGGAGATATGTCGTACAAATGGATTTAAACCTAAAGGTGGATCTACATACATATACTCCTTTGTCATTATGGTATCACCATATTGTTTTAATACATTCCCATATTTATCGTATTCATAATATGTGTTCTCGTTATAGTCCTTAGGATTATTCACATCGGTTTTATCTACATAATATGTTATTTTATGAGTTAAACAAGTGTATCTTTGGTCTTGATCTTTATATTCCTTTTTTGTGTCATCATAATAAAGATAAGTATGGTCAATTGATTTCCCATCCAATGAATCAATTTCTTCATGAATTAATAAATGAAATTTATTATATGTTTGTGTCTTTTTTAATTGTAAAACTTCCTCAACATATAGGCTTTCTGTAGTACCATAGTTAAAACTTGAATTCCTTAAATAACTATTATCAATTACAGCATCACTTGAATCCCATGTGGCACCAGAAGTATATCCCGTAAAATTATTAGGTGTGTATTCATAATCATGTCTTTCTGTGTATGTGTTATCTTCTGGAGCAAACATAGTAAACTTATAACTACTAACTGCTGGAAAATATTTATATGGACCGTTAGCTGGTAAAGATGCTTGCTTATTATAGGTTATTTCTTCTTTATATTTCCCTAAATTACTTACTTGAGAAAGTAAAGAAAATTCATTTTTATCTCCTTTAGAAATATAGTTAAACATATAAATATTACCTGAGTCCTTGGTGTCAGGTGTGGTACAAAAAGATAAATATCCATATTGATTTTTAGTCATACTAAGTGTTGATTTTAAATTGTCTTGTTGTGGAAATAAATTCATATTTATAACATATCCATTATTAGGATCCAGATCAAAGCTTAATAATACTTCACCACCTTCACCAGTTGCATCAGCTTTATTGTCATTGGCATTTCTAATTTGATAAAGCCTGCATTGATCTCCACCTAATCTTTCATAGCTAAAATACATCCCATATCCAGCTTCATTAGTTAATTTTGTTAAGTAGAATACTCCATCTTGCCCCACTTGTGGTAAACTACTCAAAAGTTCTTTTGAACCATCTTTATATTCAATTTTATATTGAGAGTCACCATTTTTAGTGAATTTAAAATCATTTAAAGTAACAGTATTAATAGTAATTGTTCCATTAGAAGCTTCATTTAAATAAATAGTTCTTCCATCTTTAAGATAGAGTGTAGACTGGGAAGAACCTCTAATATATTTTGTAAGGCCTAGATGCCATCCAGCTCCAAAACCCTCATCACTATCCTTATTAAAAATATAGTTATATTTCAAAGATAAATCTATAGTAGGGCCCATTTGATTATTTCCTTTTAATCTTGCTAAAGGTAGAACAAAATTATATGAACCTGTACGGTTATCTACAGATCCACGAGTATAATTAGAAAAAGAAAAAACGTCTGATTTAAAACTGGAATTAGTCATTATAAATCCTCCTTTTTTAATATAATGTAGACAATATAATTTTTTATTCGGAGGTTTTTGTCAATTTACCACCAAGTCTAAATCCTCCATCGCTTAGAGAAACAGACTGTAGTTCAAATCCACTATTATCTGGCCACTTAACAGTTTCAACACAATTGGCAGTAAATTCATCTAAAGTTGGTAAATCTGAGAAATTCTCTTGTGCCAAAGAATCAATGATTTGCCAAGTAGATCCAGCAGCTGCACCAACAACTCCCCCTATAATAGAACCTAAAGTTTTCCATTTATTATTAACTAAGCTTTGCCAAAAACTAGTTGGTTTGGTGGCAATTGCATTTAGCATTTCAGTACTAGTTGCACCCTGTTCAATTAAATCATCAATTGCAGTTATCTCTCCTTCTAAACCTTGATCAATAGCAGTTCTTTCCCCTATACTTATAGCCTCAGGAGTAACAAATTCTGTTAATTCTACTGTAGCTCTTTCACCAGCACCAGCAACTTCACCTATACTTTTTGACACTGCTGCACCTATACCATCAGCTAGACCTCCAATAGCTCCTCCAACAATGGCTCCTACTATTGCAACACCAATTGAAGTAAATAACTCTTTGTATTTTAATGCATCTGAAACAGTATAGGACATAGTAAGCACTGGCTTATCATAAACTGGTGTGGCTGTCACAATGTTTTTATAAGGTTTCCCATTTTTATCTATTCCGCTCTTTAATTCCAATTTATACGATTCAGTATAATTAACATGGACAGTTATTCCATCTCTGGCTTCCCACCTAAGATCCACTACATCGAATCTAATATTATTACCATAAAGTCCAAGCATTAATTTTTTACTATCAATAGTTGCTGGTACAGTATCTCCATCTTCATTTTTAAAAGTACCCCATCTTATTTGATTTTTATTTGTGTAAGATAATCCATCCAACTCATAATCATCTGGTGTAGTTCCTGGAAGCATTGCTAATAAACCTGGTAAAATCCACTTTTCTAAAAATCGATCTGATTGAATTCCAAATGCGGAATTTCCATTTATATTTTCAAGCAATCGGTGATCAATTTCATGATACTGAGAAGCAGTACGATTTTCTGTCATACACAAAATACCAAATATACTTTTATCAAGATCTTCTGCAGTTGATACTGCATAACTAACATCTGTTGGCTTCAACCATTGAAATTGACCTTTATTTGCTGTTGTATTTACACTGATAGTTGCAAAAACATGCTTAAATTTTTCTAAATTTTCTTTATTATTAAACCAACTTTCAAATGAACCTTTACATGTACTCTTAGCTATTAATGAGTCCCCATATGAATTTTCATCTGTGAAAGAAGAGAAGTTATAACCAGTTATACTTACTGCATTAACATGTTGATCATCACTGGTATTTTTTACTATAAGATCTTTTTGCTGTCCTGTATTAGGTTTTGATGTTGGATCTTGATGAGTTATTTGAGAACTATTAATATATTCTAGTCTAACTTCTATATTTACATAATCCCCATTGGCAAAATCAAGGTTAATACCTCCATCAACAGTTTTCATATAAAAACTTCCAGATTTAATTGGACATTGAAGTGATAAGATTTTACCATCACCACTAAGTGTGAGTTTCCAAGGAGACCATTCTCCATTAATAGATCTTCTTAAATCATTAGTTTTTGGATCATTATTCTTGTAAAATTTGTAATCAAAATCCTTTGGCGTTGAACCTAGAGTTTCAATTGCTCTATTGACCTCAGAGAAAGAAATACCTTGAACTGTATCCCAACCAAACAAATCAAATTGAACATTATTAACATTATTCATATAAATTCCTCCTTAATAAAAATAAATTATTTTTGAATATAGATAATTATAGTAACCTTTAAAATAAGTTTATAATGAACAGAAATACCATATTTAATTTTAGAATATTTTAATATATTGTATTTCTGATACAAGTTTTAGTATTGTAATATATTACTCTCTTTTTAAAGTTATTTGTATTTTACCATCAGTTGAATTCATTTGTAGAATACCCTCATGTGAAGATGTGTGTAACGTTATTGAGGATTCTATATATCCTATATGTGCTATGTTATAATCATCCCAACTAATATAAGCCAGTGTTATTCTTACATGAGATGAATCACCTATCTCTACCCTTCCATCCCTGTGATAACCCATATTAATGGGTTCATCATAATAGGATACTACTTCTATACTTCCTCCAAGTTCAGGAATTGTTATTTTTCTTGAAGAAGAGGTATTATTTTCTTAAAGATTAAAATTACCACGAGCATAAAAAGATTGGCTTAATCCACAATCTTGAATTAAAAAATCATTTACACCATTCCATTTAACAACTATGGGGGCTGAAGACGTTAGTTTTTCATTGGCAGTTCCGTATTGCTCATTTGCCACAGATTTAGATATAGCATCTGTGATTACTGAAGTTGCAACATCCACAACCAGTGCAATGATTCCTCCTCCAATAGCTGCAAATAGATAATCATACCAAGGTACATGTTTATCATAATCGTTTGATGGATTAGTATCTTTTAAAAATTTTATTGTATTAGATTGTGTATCATATTGTAATTCATTTTTTACCGTTGTAGAAAAAGTAACATAAGCATCTAATAGTCCTGTAATATCGAACTCCCCATTTGCAGAGCTAACAAGCTTATTGTTTTCTATATTAATTGTTAAAGATGTTATTTTAGGATAATAATTAATAAGACCTACTTTAACGGATGGGCAACTAAGATTTCCTTTATTCTTAATGCTACCGGATGTATTTGATTTTGGAACATATATAAAATTACTTGCTGTGGCTCCGTTTCCGTAAGCGGATGGAAGCATAGGTAAAACCATATTTTCTAAAAACATACCATCAGATATTAAAACAAACATATCATGTTGTTTATCAAGTAAATTTCCATCTATACTATGTGGCAACTGTGAAATATCTCTATCTTTTGTTACTGCTAAGATACATATTACATCTTTACCTGTCTCCGATGCCCCATACATATAATCAAATTTTTTAGGTGCCAGCCAACTTGATGATGAGGGGGGAACTAAATTTATTTCAGCAAAAGCATAAGATAACTTATCTTTATTATTAATAAATATTTTTGGTAAATAGTTATGGACTAATCCTACTTCAATAATATTTGAAGAGATTTTACCAGTGGTATCTGGATTAACCACAGTAACAGCACCACTTTTTGTATCTCCAGGTGCCAATCCTGTTTCTTTAAAATTAAATTGTAAATTTCTCATATTTGGTAAAGAGGAGTTTTGAATAAAGTCTAATTGAAGTTCCATAATAGGGCAAATGCCTGATATATCTAGATCTGCATTAGTTTTTTTTATATGAATTGTTCCTTGTGTTATTGGTGTCTGAAAATGCAACAACTTTGCAGAACCACCTGTGATAATTTCCCATATCCCAAATGTTCCTGTTATACTTATATTATCATCTTCGTAGGTAAAAACAAGATTTGCTTGTTGCATATGCTTTGATAACTGTTTATTAGCTACATCCACAGAACAAGCAAAAATAACATCCCAACCTTTTGTGTCCATATTATAAATCACTCCTTTTTAATATTTTTATATAGATATTAATTATAAAGATTCAATTAAATAATAATTATTTAATCAATATAAAGGTCTAAACTTAAATAATTAAAATTTATCCTGTGTGCTTATCCACAATTTCTTCTATATGCTCTATATCATTTTCAATTTTTTTCATACATTCTGAAAATTTTTCTAGATTTTGTTGATATTTTTCTTCTCTTTTGCTATTTTCTCTTAATACATAAAATAATAAATAAGAAAATAATATTGCAAATGCTCCTTGAGATGCTATTATTTTTAATATTTGCTCTTCCAATATATAATCACCTCCTCTGTCATATTTACTTATTTGCTAACTGCTTGTCCTGTAATTCCTTTAACTATTGAGTTAGCAATTCTATCACTACCAACTTTATTATAAAAGGCTACATCAGCTCTAGAATCTAAAAAGAAAGGTTCTATTATACAACAGGGAATACTACTAAAATTATATCTGAATCACAACTAAGAAATTAGGAATTAACTAGTAAGAATTAATGAGCTAAATGTAATTTTACACTTGTCATAAAAAAGAATAGTCTGTCATGTAGAGTAATGATATTTTTTCATTTATGCTAAATTAACTTAATAAGGATATTCATAAATTATACAAGCTTATGAAAAGATTGTTTTTATTTCATTTATTACATTGAAATAAATGGTTATTGTTAATATTTATAATATTCTGATTATTATCTTGTATTATAATTATAAATACTTTTTTAGAATAATGTCAATATATAAATAGTAATTACTAGTAAACAATTATTATGTTAAAGTGTACATTATTAAGGACATTCTTGTAATATTTACCTAGTAAAAAATAAAAAAGGGGTATATTAAATATTCCTTTAATGTTAAATTTCTATATATCATAGAATATATTAAAATCATTAATTTTAAAGAGGTACCCATTTTAATGATCTATAAACATAATTTTTTATAGAAGTTTATATATAAATTTTATGTACTATAACAACAACCATCCTTTGTTGTGGATGTTTTATACTTGTTTTAATCTTGTTTTATACTTGTTTTCCGTTATTTGAAAGCCAGTGTTTTCAGGGGCTGTAGCATTTGAAAAACGACATATTGAATGCTAATGACGACAATTTGAATGTTAAGCACGACACATTGAATGCTTTAGACGACAATCTGAATGTTAAAAGACGACATATTGAATGCTAATAACGACAATTTGAATGTTTAAAATATTAAAATTAAATTTTATAACAACGACAGATTGAATGCATATAAAACGACATTGACAACATAGACGTTAAACATATAATATATATTATGAGGTGTTTAAAATGGGAAAGGGATACAATAAAGAAACTGCATTGGTATGCAAGCATAATAATCTTATTAACGCCAGTTATAAATTAAATTTAGGAGAGCAAAAGATTATATTAGCAATTTCATCTATGGTAAATCCAAAGGATGAAGAATTTAAAGATTATTACCTATCCGTTAATGAATTTGCAAAATTAATGAATATTAATTTAAGTAAGAACACAGCTCTTTATTCTAGATTAAAAAGAAAAAGTTCCATGCTTTTAAGTAAAAGAGTAACTATTCATGAGCCTGATGGAGATCTACAAAGTACCTGGTTTGCCAGTATAAAGTATTTTGATAAAGAAGGTAAAATGGCTTTTTGCTTTGCTCCAAGATTAAAAAAATATTATCTACAATTACAACAATATACTAAATACAGACTTAAAAATATTTCCAATTTAAATAGTGAATACAGCATAAGGGTTTATGAATTATTAAAGCAATATGAAAAATTAAAAATTAGAATAATGGATATGGATGAATTTAAAAATGCTATAGGATTAGATAAGGAGCAATATCCTAGATTCTATGATCTAAAGAAAAGAGTTCTATTAGTTTCTGAAAAGGAACTTAAAGAAAAAACTGATATAAGTTTTGATTTTGAAGAAATTAAAGTAGGCCGGAAAGTAACAGGTATAAAATTTTATATAACTAAAAATAAAAAAGATGAAATATTAGATGAAATGGCAATATCTTTAGAGGATAATTCTATAGATGATAAATCTTCAGTAGAGAAAGATTACATAAAAAAGGTTAAGGACATATTTCATGAGGACATAAGGACTTCTGATATAATTAAAATATATAATATGGCTAAGGGGGATATTTCATTAATTAAGGAAAAATATGAAATATCTAAAAAATATGAAATAAACAGCATTGTAGGCTTTATGTTAAGTGCTTTAATGGATGATTACCCAGAAAATATTCCTAGCCCTAAAAAGGACACCTTTAATGATTTTGAGCAAAGAACCTATGATTTTAAAAAGCTTGAAGAAAAGCTTTTGGGAATTTAATAAAAAAGCCATAGAATATCCTAGTAAAAATGAATGTAGGTATTCTATGACTTTTATTTATATACTCAAAATTATCTAAGAAAAATACATATATCCGTTAAATTTATATATATTCTTAATATCTATTATGGTATATATACATTTACAGATTCAAAATATTATCTACTTCACTTTTTACATCCAGATCTATGGCTCTTTCAGATTCTTTAAGATTTTTTTCATCCTTTGGTATTTCTATATTTTCAGTGTCCTTATTAATTAAGTATGTAAGATACATTGAAAAATTACCAGAGAACATTTTTTCGCACTTAATTTGAGCCCTTTCAAACACCTCTTCATCAATACTAATATTTTTTCTAATTCTCGCCAAACTTTTCCACTCCTATCTTATAAAAGGCCTTTGAATTAATATATATAGTATCTTTATCTAAATCCTGTTTTAAATATTTAGAAAGCCTTAAAGCTCCTCCCCCCACATAAATATGTTTACTTATATTATATTCCTGGATACCTTTTAATCTATTAATTACTAAATTTGTATGTTTTTCTAATACGTCATCTATTAAATTTTCTATGTTAATTGATTCATTGTTACGTACTATACTTTTACTGTCTAATATATCATCCACTTTAAGAAGATCATAACTTACTCCATATTCACTTTTTATCTTTTGAACTAAAGTATTTCCCATAACATTCATACCTAGCTCTAAAGTATCTAACTTTCTAAGCTTTTTATTATTAAAGTAACTTATATCTACAGTAAAGCCACCAATATCTATAACACAGGTATCTCCATTTAATTTATTTGGTTCTAAAAGAAGTATTCCTGCAGATTGTGGAAATACAATAACATCTGTTATAGTAAATCTTTTTGGAGTTTCATTTAAAGATAATGTAACCTTTTTATTTTTTAATTCACTAATCAATTCATCCTTTTGACTTTGATAATATTGGGCTGGAAGGCCTGTAACTAATTTAATATCATCTACATTATCATTTTTCATAGCCTTTGCTATGGCAGTATAAAGACATAATTTAAAATTAAGAGAATGTATTTTATTTATATCCGTAGCATAAAGTCCATTATTTTCTCCTATGGTATAGTTTTTGCCATTATACTCTACTTTAATACTATTAGATATGTCTAATACTTCCTCTTCTATGGTGGATTTAAAACTAAATTCTAAATCTTTTCCGTAAACTTTTGTATGGGAATATCCTACATCTACACCTAATATCATAATATTACCTCCTGCACACGTTGTGTGTATAATATACACATGTTATGTGTATTAATTTATTTTTTTCATTATATTTATATTATATCATACACATATTATACTTACAACATGTGTATGATGTGTGTATCCCAAATAATGGAATAAACCTGGAAATAGCTTATTTTTTATCCAAAAATCTTTACTATTCACCTGGAAATAAATAACATATATTTCCATAAGTAACGAATTTTAAAATTTAGGGAATATGAGGATTTTATATAAAAGTTTAAAAATAAATGGATAACTAAATATGTAAGACATAAAAATCCATATACAGTTTAAAGCACCTCTTTATTAGAATTAAATAAACCCTTTCTAGCCTTAAATTTAATTTTAAGTCTTCGCTTTAATGTACTAATATAATAAAATTCAACCTTAAAATACTTGTCTTGGGCATTTTTTGTTTTAAAAAAAATATCCATATAACCTAGTTATATGAACAACTGGCTTTCCGTTGAAAGTTTTAAATTTTACCTATAATTTTAAAGGTGTTACTTTAAAATTATAAAGTAACACCTTGGTAACTATATTATTTAATTAGCTTTTATAATAATAAGATTACTACTGTGGTTTAGTAGTAGCTTTTGTACTTTAATTATATTTTTCACTATTAAAAAGTTATGTTTAAATTATAAAATCTCTTCCATTTTATTTAATAATTTTTCTAAAAGATTAACATGATTTGATTTTATACTATTATATATTTCTATAGCTGTACTTTCATCATATACATGGGAAGTTTTGTTTCTATCTATCATCATATTTATCCATGGATCCCCATCTTCTATAATTCCATATTTAAATGCTGCTCTTATTGTACTTCTTGGACTTTTAGCTTCTTCTATACCTTCGTATTCTAGATAAAGCTTCATAAGCTTCCAGCTTTGTTCAAAGGTAAATTCAAATCTTTGAATAACACCATCTATAAGTAGAGAGCCCAAATTTTTAATTTGGTGCGAATCACTTACTCCTACGTTAGTAGGAGTTTCCTTAACAATATCATTTTCTACTTTCAAGTCAGTGCTTTCTTTCAATTTTTTAAAAGCTTTTTTAAAATCCTCTAGTCTTTCTTCTAATCTATTTTCTAGCATATATTAAAATACCATCCTTTTCTATATTGTTTTTAAGGCCCTCTTTAGATATTTTATAAAAATATACTATGTCAAAATCAAGGGGTGTATCAATTTCCTTAAGGCTATCTTCTAAAAGATTTATCTCTATGTTTTGTATGTCCTTACCATATATACAAATATCTATATCAGAAGTTTTTTTATAATCTCCTCTAGCACGGGATCCAAAAATAACTGCTTTATTTATTTTAGAATTTTTTGATATAATATTTTTTATATCTTCAAATAGTTGTAAACTGATTCCCATTTCATTGTGGTCTTTCATAAAATTCACTCCTAAAAATTAGAAAACATTAAAATCACATTAAAGTCCATTAATTAAATCATATTTATATTATATCATACACACCTTATACTTAAAACTTGTGTATAGTATAAATATGTAAAATAATGGATATGCTGCAGATATTATTTTTATTACCTATAATTTAAAACACAATATGTAATATAATTAATGTATTCATTTAATGCTTTATCAATTTAATACGTTAGTTCACCCCCCCCCCGTCCTTTTTACAGCACTTTTTATATTTTGAAAAAACACCTTTAAAACATAGCAATATAAATATGTTCTTATCCGTGAAAATTTCCACAAATAGTAAAATAGTTACAAAGGTGTTACTTTAAAATAACACCTTTGTAACTATTTATTATTAAATATCTGTTTTAAATTGAATAGAAAAAAGTTAAAAATATTTTATATAACAAAATATTTTGTTATAGCCTTATAAAAATCTTTTGATATTTTAAATCTATAAGTATCTCCATTACTCTCTATGGATTCTATAAATATAAGATTGCTTTGTTTTTTAAAGTTTATATCCTTCATATAATCTATTCCTGTTAAAATTTCCATACGAATGGACATTAATAAGTTAATATCATTAACTATGGGATCAATATTTAAATCAATAGTTAATTTCTTTTTATCTAATTTTCTTAATATTAATTTTAATATCATTAAATGCTTTTCATTTACTTTTTCTACAAATTTTAAATATATCATGGTATAAGGATCTTCAATAAAATCAAATATTAAAAATGGAATTTTACTTTTATCAGTTAATGCACCGTTATTAAAATTTATTTCATCTAAATCTCTTTTTTTAAATTCTTTATCTTCCATAATACTCTCCTTTTACTCTTTCCATCCTAATAATTGACTTTCCAGCTTTTCAAAGTTATAACTTCTTTGGGGAAATTCATTAAATCTATCTACTTTTTTAATTTTTTCTATAGGCTTATCATAATTAATTAAAACAGCTTTTATAAGCCATCCTACTATATTTTTTATAGGCTTTCTATTAAACTCAGCACTGTTATATTTTTCTTTTATTAAATCAATATTTCCCCCTGCAGCGTCATATATTTGTTTAGCTTGAAGGCTAGTTATTTCTTCATGAAGTATTGATTTTACTTCGTTTATGTAATTAAAATCCTTATCTTCTTCTAAAGATAGAACTCTTTCTTTTTTAGCTTTATTATCCTGATTTGACTTAATTAAAAATTTAATAGAAGTTACTTTTCTTCCTGTTTTTATTTCCTCAAATTCAAAACTTATATCAGTTTTTTCCTTAAGTTCTTTTTGTGCCTGTAATATTATTTTTCTTTTAAAATCAGCATACAAAGTATAAATTTTTTCTGCCTTTAAAAGTTTTCTTAATTCTTCAATTTCAATGTCAATATATCCTTGTTTCTTAAATTTATTACATTTTAAAATTTCATATATACGAGGAGAATATTTACTTTTCATACTTAAAATATTAGCTAATTGGTATTGAGTAAATTTTTCTTTTAATTGAAGCATATAAGGCTTCAAATCTGGATTAAACTTAAGGGTTACCATCCCTGTACCTTTTTCATAAATAACACCACTTACCCATGCAGTTTGAATTATTTTATTTCCCTCTTGGATTTCAAAAACTTTTTTCATTAGCTCTTTAGTTATTTTAGGTATTTCAGTATATTTAGTTTTAGTTTCAATTCCTAATAATTTCATGAAATCAGCTATCTTAAATAAATAAGGCTTAAATTCCTCATCATTAGGTTGAACCATACTAGCTAAAGTTAATATGATTTTTTGTTCCTCTAAGCTTAAATCATAATTACAATTCATAATAAAATAATTTGATTTAGTTACTAAATAATTTTTATCCATACAACCACCCCATAAGAATATGTTACTAATGAAAGATTATTATGTCAATAAGTATGTTGTAGTCATATTTAGGTACGAAAAGGTCATATTTAAATCAAATTTCGGTACGTAAAAGTCATGATTAGGTACGGAGAAGTCATATTAAATCCACTTTTCAGTACGTAAAAGTCATACTTAGGTACGAAAAAGTCATATTTGAAATTTTAAACCATTGATATGACTAACTTAGAGGCATGTTCAAATCACTTAAAACAATAGTTATTAAAACATATAAAACAACTACTGTCCTTAAGTAGTCCTATATATATTTTTTTCTCTAAATTATTGAAATTTATCTCTTTATCATTTAAACTTGTAATATACATAATATCACCCATTTCTGTATAGTTTATACAACTTTCCCTTTGCTACATCATATATCTGTTTTGCTTGAAGGCTTGTTATTTCTTCATCTAATATTGATTTTATGTAAAATTTTATGTATATTACCTTTCGACTTTCTTTTAATTATTCATAATCAATAATCAAATCAGTATTTTTATTAAATCCTTGGTTTTAAATTTATATTCTTTAAAATCAGTATCATCTTTTTTTATCATACTAGCTAAAAGTCTAATTAATTTTTGCTCTATTACAGTTAAAGTATAAGAGGCTTCAATCAATCTATTACTTTGATATACCCAGTTTTTTAACTTCACTATCAAAAGGTTGCCTTTTAATTTTTTTACTATCATTAAGTTACATTTAATCTTTAAAATTTGAAAGCCTTCATATTACTAGTCTACAGCCTTCCGTAAAACTATTAAAACTATAGTTATAAAACAATATAAAACTACTACTGTGTTTTAGCAGTAGTTTTTTCACTATCATTTACTCCCTTTTATTAAAAACATTCAATATAATCTACAAGCTTTTTTATATATTTTTTAATTATAGTTTTACTATAAATCCTTTAATTTTAACTTTATTTTTTACTATGAAAGCCTGGCCTTTTAATTCTATATATAATTTTACTATCAAAAGATTATATCTAAATCATTTTATTATTAAATTATCTTCAACCATAAAAAATATATAGACAATTCAATAAAATTTCCTCTCTTTACTATTTACCAAGAATTTCAACTTACTGAACAAAGTTAATTAAATCTAGTAATATGAATACCTTTCTTTCCTTTCATTTTCTATATATTACATGTATAATATTGGTAAATACACTTTAGGATGGTGATAACTTAATGTATCAACTTGTTAAAAGGTACAGGCAGGGAGAAACATATATTTTAAAAGATATTATAGAAATATTCATACCTATAATATTAAAAGAAGTATCTAAATATAAAATAAAATGCTACGATTATGAGGATTTAGTTCAACATGGATATTTATCAGTTATAAAGGCAGTTAATATGTATAGGGGTAATGGAGATAGCTTTAAATTTTATTGTATTAAAGCTATAAAGCAAAACTATAGAGCCCTTTTAAAAGGGGAAATAAAACATCATAGAGAAATACCAGAGGAAAAGGATATATACCCTTATGAATTCACTATAGAAGATGAAATATTAGCCTATGAAAAAACAAAAGAGCTATATAAGGCTTTAGACAGGCTAAATAAAGAGGAAAGAATTATAATAGCGGATTTTTACCTTAAAGATAAAACTTTGCAGATAATGGCTGAGAATAGCAATAAAAGCTATAACCATATAAGATATGAAAAGGATAAAATAATAAAAAAACTACAAAATGCTTTAAAAGGGCATATATAAAAATGAGTAGAGATATAAATGATTTTACATTTCATATAAGGAAAATATTTTACAAAACATAAAAATTTATAAAAAGCATTTATATAATATATTTAATTTTTCCTATTTAAAATTAATTCTCTACTTAGGGTGGTGGAAAAATGTATGATAATTTAGGATTTCCCATAGCCATTAGTGTATATCTTTTAGTTAGAGTCGAAAAAAGATAGATGATTTAATTAAAGCTTTTAACAACTATACTAAAAGATAATAACTATTTGTGGAAAAGCTATAGTGGATGAAAACATATTCCAAACTAAAAATGGAGATCTTACAAACTTAAAAGCTGCTAGAATTATAACTACAGATACAGAAGAAATTGAAATAGAAGAATAAATAAAAGCTCTCACTATTGTGGGAGCTTTTTAAAAGATTTTAAGTTTAAACTGTTATCATATATTTTTTTCACGCTCTAATTCATCATACAAATAATTAATACCTTCATACCATAATTTTGTATCTTCTTCTTCTAGAGCTGCATAAGTTTTTGAATTATAAAACTCTAATAAAGCCTGCTTTTGAGATATACCATGATTTTTAGCAAATCTTTGTGACACTTTTGAAGCTTTTAATGGAATAAATATGTGTACATTATCTTGAGTTATTTTAGGTAGTGTCATATTATACCTCCTCATATCTTATAAAATTTAAATACTTTAAAGATTCTTTTGTATGAAAGGAAATTTGGTCACTTAATTTATAAGTCCTAAGTTCTTTAATAGCCGTATTAAAATCCATAAATTTGTTTTCAAAAGCATTTAAACAGGCATACACTCTATCATCTGCCACAGATCCTTTTACTATATCATAATTATGAGTATATCCTTCCTTCATTCTATTATCTAAAACAAATTGAAGCCAACTTTTGCTAGCCCCATTAAATTCTTTAATATTTAATGTATCTTCATGAAATACATTCTCATGTATTTCATATACACTTATAATTCCCATCTTTACATTTTCTCTTTTACTTTTTATTTTAGCCCATTTTACTGATTGATCATAGCTTGTAGTAGTATAAAAACCATATCCAAAATCTAAAGTTCTAGTAGATTTCATAATTTTAGGATCCTCTACTATTACATTACTTCCATGATAAAGTATCATAACTTATAACCTCTATTCTTTAAATATATTTCTATTTCAGATAAAATATAATCCTTACCCTGAGTATGAAGTAAATCATAGCTATCTATTAAAAAATCAGTAACTCCACTTTGGAAAAATAAATTTGCTACATCCTTTCCTTTCATTTTAAATTTAACCTTAAAATTTTCTATACAAAAGGATATAAATTCAAAGACTTTCTCATTACTAGTTAAATTCATAATCTACACCACCCTTTTATAGAATAGTATTAGCTATAAATAATACTATATCAAAAAATATATTTAAACTAAAGCCCCATAATATTTTATAAAATTATCTCCCATTTAGAATTATTTTAATGTATTTTCCCTGTTATATTGTACCACTATAGTTTTCCCTTAGTTATACTCTTAATTTCTTGATTAAGTATTAAAATTATAATAAAAACCCTAAATAAAAAAACTTAAAAATTAAAAAGGGAGACCCAGGCTAAAGCCCCATAATATAATACGAACGTTTCATGCAACTCATAAAAATAAATGGCCATAAGATCTAATTATTGTGCTTTTATTTAAATTTAATTCTCTTGCTACTTCTGCTTTATTAAAACCTTTATTTATTAATTGTTTTATTTTATTCTCTTTATTTAGTTTTTCCTGCTGTCTTTTAGTTACCCCCTTTTCATTTCTTCTTTTAGCTTTTTGTCTTATTTTATTTTTCTCATTATCTCTTCTTCTAATTTCTTTTTTACTTATTATGATTTCAAGAGTTTTCATTTCTTTATCCAATATATTAAGCTTTTCTATTAAAGTTTCATTTTTATAATTATATCCTGCACGTTTATATGTACCACTGGGTCTATCTTTAATCCAAGCATTATAGGCTTTTTCAGCAGACTTTGTTGCCCTTTCTAGTTCTCTATAATCTAAAGGTACTTTGAATCCATTATTAAATTCTAGTGTGTTTTGGAGAGCTTTTTCTTTATTAGCCTCATAACAACAGCTCCAATATCTATATAAAAAACACATAAATTCCCTTTGGCCAGATTTAACTAAAGAACCATTTTCATTTCTACAATAGCCTTGTCTAATTTTTTGAAGAGCTACTATATCTCTAAGTCTTCCATAATGAAGACTATATACTGTTAAAAGGTTAACTAGTTTTGATTTTCTCCCCTTGTGTTTACAATGTGGATTTTTAACATAAGGCGTTAATACTGGAAGATAGTTTTCTTGTATTTCCCTTAATATATATCTATCTTTATTATAAACTATAATATCCACATTTTTACCACTTTTTTGATTTATAGATCCAGCTAGCCTCATAACCCTTGAACTATCTATAGATTTTTCATCTGCTCCTATATCTTTAAGTTCTTTTAGAAAATGCTTTTGTATTGTATTCCAAAGGGGTAGAGCCTTATAGGGAACAGGTTCAATTAACCAATATATAGCTATTCCTCTACCTGTTAATACTATAAAGTTTGCCGGTGGAACTTTATTTTTAAAATAATCCTGTTCTAGTTGCCATATTATCTGCTCTGGGTTTAAATTTTTAAAATTTTCTAAAGAATAGTAATCTAAATCTATGTATAATGAATTTAATTTTCTTATATTTTCAATACGTCTAAAAGGTTTATAAAAGGAATTGGCACTTAAATATATATTTATTCCATCTGTATTGAGTATTTTACCTATATTATCTTTTAATTCATCCTTTGAATAATGATGCTGTATCCATTTATCCTGTTTTTTTACAGCTATAGTTATAAATCCATCATCCTTTTCATGGAGCATGCTTATATGTTTTTCTGCTTGTCCAATATTGTAAAGTACATTATTTATAGAAATTTCTACTGTGGTTAAATTTTTAACTATATTCTGCAAATAATATGTACTTATATCAGTAGCCAATTGCATAAGATCATCCCCTTCGTTTTACATAAATTTTGTCATATATTTGAGCTAAATTATAACATATTAGCATTAGTATAAATAGATTCTTTATAGTTTTGTTAACATATTGTCATAATATAAATTTATAAAGTCTTTTTTAGATAAAAATTATTGTTTATCATTGTATTATACTGAGTATTATTTAAAATATTTTATAATAATTCAATATATTTTAATTAGGAATTCTCTAATATAAAAAGTAAGATTAAAAATAATATATTTTTAATCTTACTTTTTATAAGTTATCTTTTATAAAATTTATATCATCTAATTATTATAATTTTAATTTTGTATATATGAATTTTCTAGTTTATCAATTTTATTAAAAAGGGTTAAAAAGTACTAATTAAGAAATTAAGGATATCTATTTATTTTACATTTGTTCTGATTTTTTCTTTTTTGTATTTTGTTTTATTAATTGATTTGTATAAACTGCAGCTCCAGTACATAATACTCCTTGTATTATTGATTCCATTTTTAAACCACTAATAATCATTGAAACTATTATTGAAATTACTAATAAAATCCAAGGGATTGTCCAATCCTTTATTTTATTAATATCCTTTAACATTTTACCTAGTATGTATAATACGGGTATTAATTCAAGTTCCTTATCTATTATATAGTTTATTAAATTAATTTCCATAATTTTATACTCCTGTCTCATATTGTGAAAAAAGTACACTATATAGAATAATAGCTATTTTACAGGATACGCTAACTTTTACAACTCCCATTTACTAATAAATATAAAATATACAAATTTATTGTAAGATTGTTTTTATTTCATTTATCATATTACAATAAATGTTAATATTATTAATATAATGATTATAAATCGTTGTATCTCTTTATACTTATAGATCTTCCAAGTATAAAAGCAACACCTAATTTACTTACTAAAAAATAACATCTATTTTCTTCACAATCAGAACCTTTTTCAGCCAAACCTTTATTAACCAAATCATCCCACTTTTCATCATTTGAGCTACAATAAAATTTATTTCTATAAGGTTTCTTTTCATGGTTAAGACCTAAAGCATGTTTCATTTCATTTATTTGTTCCTCAGAAACTTCAATTTTCTTCTTAACTATCTTTAAATACTTATCTAATTCACTTTGTATTATATAATAATTTCCAAGTTGTTTCCCAGCTGGTACAAGTATTCCATTCTTTATATCAGTTCTAAGTTTTGTTACTTTTATTCCTTGGTTATGTTCTATGTCTTTTAGTGTATAGACTGTTTCCCCTAGCATTGTTGTTGCCATGCGCTTCATTTTTAACTCTCTATCACAATATTCTATTATTGCTTTAGAGTGTAAATTCCTAATGTTATTTAATAATTCTTGTTTAATTTCATTTTTAGTTTTATCATTACTTGTACCATAGTAATGCATTTTATTATCATATTTAAATATAATATCTAGCTTATCAATTATCCCTATTTCTAAAGCTTTAATAATCCAATTCATATCATCAATCATATTTGCTTGATTTTTATATTGTTTTTTTAAGTTGTTATTTTTAATTAATTTGATGTTTTTAAAATCTATAATTTTATTTTCCAAAATATCACCCCTTGTAGTTTACAATTATTTCATACTGTGTTATAGTTTCTTCAAATTAAATTCCTTTATTATATGAATATTACTAAAAATTTTATTTACAGGGTTAGTTTAATTTCCAAATAAAGATTTTAATGCACGTCTAATTTGATTTAAATTATTATTAAACCAACATTTAAATAAGTTAAGTGCATAAATATTGATCATTTCATGTTCAAGAATATTTTCTGATCCAGCTATGAAAGAAAAATAATGAGCACCAAAATCTATTACAGCATTATTCATTTGATCTTCATTAAGATCTTCTGGTTTAACTGATATATTAATATAATCTCCATGTGAAAATTTATAAGTATCATTATCAAAACTTAATATACCTGATTCAATTGGACATTTAACCATTATTTTTGTATCATATACATATAATATTTGCCAATTATCCCAGTTTCCTGTAATATTGCATCTTTGATCTTCTTGATTAAAAGTTTCCGAGGTTAAATTTAAAAATATAATTTCCTCATTAACTTTTTCAATAAATAAAGGGTTTAATACACCTTTTATTTTATCTAAATTATTATTGAACCAATCTTTAAATAAGGAAATTATTGTACTATTCATAATTTCATGTTTAAGAATATTACCTACTCCAACTGTAAAAGAAAAATAATGAATACCAAAATTTATTACAGCATAGTTTATTTGATCTTTATTAAAATCACCTGGTTTAACTGATATATTAATATAGTCTCCATGTGAAAATTTATAAGTATTATTATCAAAACTTAATATACCTGATTCAATTGGACATTTAACTATTATTCTTTTATCATATGTAGATATTATTTTCCAATTACCCCAATTTCCTGTAATATTGTATTCTTTACCTCCTTGATTAAAAGTTTTGGGGCTTAAATCTAATGCTATAATTTTCTTATTAATTTTTTCTAGGTCTACGTTAATATCTATTTTAATTATTGGTTTATATTCAGTTGTAGTATAAACAGTTTTATTCATTATAAATTCATCCTCCCATATAAAATTATTGAAAAAACATACTATAATAATAACTTCACTTTTATTTGTTTTAGAGAATATATTAATTTTTACAATTCCCATTCATTAATAAATATTTATTAGCATTATTTCAAATGTTTAGAATATTATTAATTTTATTTTTTATTATAATTATAATTACTTTCTTTTAACAATGTCAATATATTAACAATATTCATTTAATAATAATTATTATTAATATATTGATATTATTGAAATTAATGGATGAATAGCCCATTATAGATTTGATGTTATTAATATTAGTTAGTCATTAATTCACTGAAACTAATGGTATAAATTATCTTTACAAGGTCATAAAAATACCACCAGCTTAGCTGGTGGATTCTTATTGTACTTCTTGGACTTTTGGCTTCTTCTATACCTTCATTAATTGTAGGTATATCAAATGTAGGCGATATAAAAAAAGTTGGAAAACTTGGAGGTAAAACACTTATATACTTCGAATTTGTTACCACTATTGCAATTTGTATTGGTTTAATAATAGGTAATTTATTTCATCCAGGAACTGGTATAAACATGAATTCACTTGTAAAAACGAATATTTCAAGTTATATAAATACTGCCTCAAGTGTTCAGAATCATAGCCTAGCCAACGTATTTACAAATATTGTTCCAACCAATATATTCCATTAATTAGCCAATGAAGGCATGCTTTCAATTATCTTCTTCTCAATTATGTTTGGTTTAGGAATTGGAGTAATTGGAGAAGCCGGAAAACCAGTCATATCTTTTTTTTAAGGAATTTCTCAATCAATGTTTTGGATAACTAATCAAGTAATGAAAATTGCTCCTTTTAGTGTATTTGCATTAATTGGTATAACAGTATCTAAGTTCGGTCTTACAGCACTTATTCCACTTGCTAAATTAGCTATAACTACTTATGGAGCTATGATATTTTTTGTAATTGTTATATTAGGATTAATAGCTAAAATAATTCATATAAATATATTTCTATTTTTTAAAATTTTAAAAGATGAATTAGTTCTCTCTTTTAGTACTGCTAGTTCTGAAGTGGTTCTACCAAAGCTCATAGAAAAAATGAATAGATTTGGATGTCCAAAATCAATAGCTTCATTTGTTATACCTACAGGATACTCATTTAATTTAGATGGATCTACTTTATATGAGTCTATAGCTGCACTTTTTATTGCACAACTATACGGAATTCACTTACCATTGCTTACCCAAATAGATCTAATGATTGTATTAATGGTTACTTCCAAAGGTATAGCAGGTGTACCTGGAGTTTCATTTGTAGTTCTTTTAGCTACACTAGGTTCTATTTGTTATAATTTTATCTATAATAATATATTTTTAAAATATATTTCTAATTAATTTATATAATTCAGATTTATCCATATTAATACTTGTATTATTAGGTTAATTTCTAGCAACTTTACCTACTAGAAGAAGTATATTTTTTAGTTTCTCATTTAAATGATATGAAAAGGATAAAATAATAAAAAAACTACAAAATGCTTTAAAAGGGCATATATAAAAATGAGTAGAGATATAAATGATTTTACATTTCATATAAGGAAAATATTTTACAAAACATAAAAATTTATAAAAAGCATTTATATCATATAATATATTTAATTTTTCCTATTTACAATTAATTCTCTACTTAGGGTGGTGGGAAAATGTATGACAACATAGTAAATCTTATAAGTAATTTAGGATTTCCCATAGCCATTAGTGTATATCTTTTAGTTAGAGTTGAAAAAAAGCTAGATGATTTAATTAAAGCTTTTAATAACTATACTAAAGGATCATAACTAGCTACAAATCACAAAAAGAAAGGTCTTATTTAGGATCTTTCTTTTTTTATTGTAAAAGAATAAATTCTAGGAAAGATAAGTTAAAATTTAAAAATTATCTGCTACACCCCTTCTTTAATCATATATATAGGTGAAATGAAAATTAAAAATAAGGAGGTAATATTATGGCAGCAAGCAAAAATCTTTTAGAAAGAAGTCTAGCTATATCTTATGAGGATGGACTAGATGAGAAAGGAAAGAATATCATAAAGAAATCTACCTACAAAAATGTAAAGTTTGATGCAGAACCAGAGGCTCTTATGACAGTGGTAGATTCCATAGAGCCATTAATGCCAGAGGGTATATCAGAAACCACAGTATTAGAAAACTATGCATTATTAAAATAATAAAAGGAAAGGAGCTGTAAAATATGAGTACGAAGAAGTATCTAAATTTAGTGTTTAGAACTGCAGAAAATACTAGTTCAACCCTAAGAATTCCAAAGGTTAAAGAAGATGTAACAGAAGAGGAAATAAAAAGTTGTGGTAAAGCTATAGTAGATGAGAACATATTTCAAACTAAAAATGGAGATCTTACAAGCTTAAGAGCTGCTAGAATTATAACCACAGATACAGAGGAAATTGAAATAGAAGAATAAAAAAAAGCTCTCACATTATATTGTGGGAGCTTTTCAAACTAATACTTTCATATGCACTAATTAATAGTTAATAAATGAAATGTACTAAGAAATTTTATTATATTCTAAATCATTTTGAAAAAAATTTTTCAATAATAATATTGTTAAAACCAATATTATAACGGCAATAAGCAAACATATAGATGTAGAAAAATTATCAAAAAGTAATCCAAAAATAATTTGTCCTAGGGGAACAGCAATGGTTCCAAACATATTAAAAACACAATTAACCCGGCCTAATAAATTTATAGGCGTTTCCTTTTGATAAATTGTAGTAAGGGCTAAGTTTCCAGTAGATGATACAATTGATAATAAAGAGCTGATTATTATTAAATTTATATATGGAATAAAATTAGATTTAAATAACTTAATATAGAAAGTACTATTAACTATAGATAATATAAAAAATAATATGCCTATACAACATATCTCTAAGAATAATATTTTATCTAATTTAAATTTCTTAGATAAGATATTGCAAAGTATTGGTGCTAAAAATATGGATAAGATTGATATTGAGTTTAATATTCCTAACTGAGAATCTGATACAGATAAATTTATTTTACCCATATAATTGAATCCAATTGAGACTATTGGATTATATACAAAATTTATAACTAATGCAAGGATAGCAATATTAAACAATATTGATTTATTTTTTAAAAATATAAAACCTTCTTTAAAATCTTTTATAAATTGGTTTGTAGTAATTTCCTTATGAATATAATTTTTAGGAATATTAATAAATACTTCACTTATAGAAGATATAAGAAAGCAAATAGAGTTTAATATTAAAATTATTGAAATCCCATACATGCCAAATAAATAACCTGCTATCAAAGGCGCAATAAAACTAGCCATGCTTCTAAATATGTTATTAAATCCATTGGCACTTATTAAAAATTCTTCTTCAATAATACATGGAATTATTGTGCTTATAGCTGGATTAAACATTGCTGATATTATTGAAAGAATTATCACAAGTAAATAAATACTAGAAATATTTAAAGAATTATTTGCATAAAAATATAAATAATATCCTCCCAATATAAGAAAATTTATAAAATCTAATGTAACTATTAATTTTTTCCTATCACTCCAGTCTACTAATACCCCAGAAATTGGAGTTAATATCAATGTGGGAATAATAGAAATAGCTAATACTGATGCAAATTTAGCAGCAGATCCAGTTATTTTTAAAACATAAAGACATAAAGAAAATTCTAAAGCTTGTGTTCCTAATAGTGATGTGAAATTTCCTAAAATTAAGAGTATAAAATTTTTATTCTTTAATAATGCATTATTCATTATAGCTACTGCTTAAGGTGTTTTTAAAATTATCATAAGAAATATGTAATTTTTCTTTTAAACTCATAACTCTAGGATCACAACAGGGTTTATTATTATATAATCTAGCAGAAGGGCAGCCCCCCTTACACATAGGTACTAAATTACAGGTTGAACATTGTTGAGGAATATCCAATAAAAGCCATTTACAGCGTTCACTATTTATTGATATTTCATCATCAAAAATACTACCAATTCTTTTTTCTTTAATTCCTATGAAATCCCAACATGCATATAAAAAACCTTCTGGATCTATAACAAAGGAATTATTACATACAGCTGTACAGAACACAGAATTATGCATAGGATCTAATTTATATATTGAGTCTATAGCTCCTTTATTATACAATTTATTAATTAAAGTAGCCTCAATATTATCAAATTCTTTAGCATTAATGCAATGTTTTTCTTCTACATTACAAAAGTCAGTATTTTTAACTACTATTGGATGAAAATTTATTTTAACCTTATTTCCTAAGTTTGTATAATCTATTAAGTAATCAATTAACTTATGCATTTCCATTATGTTTTTTTTATCTATATTCACTCTAATTATAATATTAAGAATATCATTAATATCATTAATATTTTTAATAATAATATTAAAACTATCTTCATTATTTTTTAATCTTCTTCTTTTATTATGCATAATTCTTAATCCATCAATAGTAATCTGGACATGATTAATCTTACATTGATGTTTTAATATTTTAGCTGTATTTACATCCAGTAATACTCCATTAGTAACAATTGAAGAAGAATATTTTATATTATATTTATTACATAAAAGAATTATTTTACAGGATATTTTTTTTAACAATTCTATACAAAGTAAAGGTTCTCCGCCATACCAAACTAAATTAATTTCTTTTAAATTATTTTTAATAATTTTTTTATTTATAAAAGTAATCAATTTATGAATAACATTATTATTCATAAATTGATTACTTTTAGCCTCATAACAATAAGAACATATCATATTACAGGACATTGTGGGAGCTATTGTAAGATTTAGAATGGAATCATCAAACCTGTTAACTCTCTCTTCAACACATAAACGTTTAAATTCATCAATATTATGATCTACAATAAATCCATTCTCTTTTAAAAAGATTATATCTTTATTATTTTTATCATATTCTGATTCTATATTATTATATAAATCTTTTAAATCCAAATTCAGCACTCCTAAGGCTGTAGAATATGTATTAAATATTAAAGTTTTACCATGAGATTCTTTTATTAATATATTATAAATTGATTTTTTAAACATCGGTACTCCTCCCAAATAATTGAAATGAGGTAATAAAGCATATTTATAATTATATACTTTACTACCTCCTGTCCCATTAACCTATTTGAACGCCACAAGTTCTATTGCTATCAACATTTGGCTTTAAAATTAACATTTTAATTCCCCCCTTTTAAATAAATAGGTTAATAATTAGTTAACTAATTATTTGAATATTCTGATATAATTAAAGCAATAATAATCCTTTTTTATATAAAAATCAATATATTTCGATAAATTTTTCCATAAAATAAAATAATTAATTCACAATATAACTATAAATTTTATTAATAATGCTTATAAAAAAACTACCCATAAAATAGGTAGTTTACTTAAGTTTTATATATAATTAATTATCTATTATATATTTTTTTAACGCTCTAATTCATCATACAAATAATTAATACCTTCATAGCATAATTTTGTATCTTCTTCTTCTAGAGTTGAATAAGTTTTTGAATTATAAAACTCTAATAAAGCCTGCTTTTGAGATATACCATGATTTTTAGCAAATCTTTGTGACACCTTTGAGGCCTTCAATGGAATAAATATGTATACATTATCTTGAGTTATTTTAGGTAGTATCATATTATACCTCCTCATATCTTATAAATTTTAAATACTTTAAAGATTCTTTTGTATGAAAATCCATAAATTTAAGCTAGAGCCTCATAATATAATACCAACGTTTCAGTAAACACTATAAAAATACCTACAGATAAAGAGATTATATTTTTATATCTATATTTAAAATTTCAATAAGAGCAACAAGTCTAAAGCCCATTAGTATAATAGTGAAATTTCAGTTTACACTAAATAATTCTATGTATGTAAATTAATTGATTAAAGTATATAATATATTACTAACATTTCATGCAACTTTTATATAAATAAATATCTATAACTTTCAGTATTAGTATAACCTACTATGTTCTTATTAAAAAAGGAGTACCAGGCTAAAGCCCCATAATATAATACGAACGTTTCAGTAAACACCATATTAATACTTATTATTTTTCACTCTAGATATTACACTAACATTAATATCTAATATTCTAGATATTTCCCTTACTCCAAATCCTTTGTTTAATAATTCTTTTATTTTATTCTCTTTATTTAATTTTTCTTGTTGTCTTTTAGTTAACCCATTTTCATTTCTTCTTTTATTTTTTTCATTATCTCTTCTTCTAACCTCTTTTTTACTTATAATAGTTTCAAGAGTTTGCATTTCCTCATCTAATATATTAAGCTTTTCTATTAAAGTTTCATTTTTATAATTATAACCACCACGTTTATATGTACCACTAGGGCTATCTTTTAGCCAAGATTCATAGGCTTTTTCAGCGGACTTTGTTGCTCTTTCTACTTCTTTATAAAAAGGTACTTTAAAGCCATTATTAAACTCTAATGTGTTTTTGAGGGCTCTTTCTTTATCTGATTCATAACAACAGCTCCAGTATCTATATAAAAAACACATAAATTCTCTTTGGCCATATTTAACTAAAACTCCATCTTCATTTCTACAATAGCCTTGTCTACTTTTTTGAAGAGTTACTATATCTCTAAGTCTTGCATAATGAAGACCATATAAAGTAAAAAAGTTAACTATCTTAGTATTTCTTCCCTTAGATTTGTGATATGGATTTTTAACATAGGGAGTTAATACTGGAAGATACTCCTGTTGTATTTCCCTTAGTATATATCTATCTTCACTATAAACTAAAATATCTGTATTTTTGCCACTCTTTTCATTTATTGATCCAGCAAGACGCATAACTCTTGAGCTATCTATAGACTTTTCATCCGCTCCTATGTATTTATATGTAAATTTACCTATATTTTTGTTTTTATTTCGCGAAATTTACTATTTAGTTAAAATTATTTTAGTTATACTTCATAATTTTAACTAAATAGTAAAGGAGTATATTTTATACTCCTAACTTAAAATTTATCTATTATATTTTTTTATAAATTCAAGTAATGCTATAGCTATAAGATCCTTTTGTGATTCATTTCTTTTTTTGCAGAATTCTTTAAAACCATCTAGCACATATTTATAGGTTTTAAAACTTCTACTACATATTTCACCCTTTAAATCATAATTTTCAAGATCAATTTTAGGAATTTCAATAATATTGTCTTTTCTATTTTCATCTTCTCTATATTTATTAAAAAGTAAATTAATCTGCTGTTTAATCATTTCAATATCACTTTTCATATTTTTAAATTCGTCTAACACTAAATGTGTGGTTACTTTTGGTGACTTAGGTAACACCCCTTCAATTCCTTTTATTTCAATGAAATCACTTTCCTTATCATCTAAATCATTAAAAATTACTTTTGAGTTACTCTCTAGTTTATTAATAGTATCTTTGGTTCTACTTTTAAATTGATTATTGGAGTTAATTTGGTAACTACTTAGAGTTTCATCATAGTTACTTTTAGGTTCCTTTAGTGTTTCTTTATACTGTGTTGTTATTTCTTCTAAATTATTTTGGTGTTTATTTTGAGTTACTTTAGTGTTACTTTCTATATTAATATCATATCTTTTAGTACCATTATTATATTTTATAGGTGTATCCTTTATTTTCTTTTGCCAAGTTCTAGCTGACATATTATATTTATCTCTTAAAAAGTTATCTCGCCTATTACCTTTAAGGCCATTTTCATTAAGGGTCTTTGCTATATGAATTAATTCTTCTAATTGCATTTTCCCACCTCACTATAATAGTTACTTTATAGTTACTATTTCTATTTATTTATGTTTTTTCCTCTAATATAAAAAGTAAGATTAAAAATAATTTATTTTTAATCTTACTTTAATGTACTTCTTTTAAAATTTACATTACTTGTAAATTGCTTTTATAGGATCAAGTCTTGAAGCTTTTGATGCTGGAATTATTCCAAATATTATACCTATTAATATAGATGTTATTGATGATCCAATAAAAATTTTAAAAGTAAATATTGGTTTCAATGGGCATATTAGTCCAACACTTTTAGATAAGCCATATCCAATAATAATACCTAATAGTCCTCCTAGTAAAGTTATTAATATAGATTCTATTAAAAATTGTGATAATATTGTTTTAGACTTTGCTCCAATTGCTCTTCTTATTCCTATTTCCATTTTTCTTTCTGTAACTGACACATACATAATATTCATAACACCTACACCTGAAACAAAAAGAGATATTCCAGATACAACTGCTATAAATCCTGTTATTCCACCAATTATAGACTGAAATGCTTTTGTCATAGCTTGTGGATCAGCCTTTACATACTCCCCATTTATATCTGGATGTAATCTTTCCAATTCTTCTTTAATATCTTTAAATACATCATCTAATTTATATCCTTCTTTAACTTTAGCTTTTATACTCATAATTTCATTTTCTGACTTAAAAGATTCTTTTAAAAAACTTGGTATATAATCTGAACCACCTTCAAGAGAAGTAGGTAATGGATCTTTTATAATTCCTATTACTTCTAAATATACACCATTTAATTTTATAGCTTTACCTAATCCTTCTTCATAATTATCTCCAAATAATTCTTTTGCATGCTTTTCTGTTATTAAACTAACTGGATTTTCAAAATCATTATCATTTTTAGTTATACTTCTACCTGCTATAATATTTACAGATTGATTTTTATATTCTTTAAACATTAAATATGTACTTTTATCAAAATAAGTCGCTTGTCCTCCTAAATTTAAGAATCCCATAATGCCATCATTATCAGCAGCAATATCAGCAACTCCATCTATACTTTTTAATTGATTAAAATCACTTTTATCAAAAGGTTGTGAACTGTCACCAGTATTAATTTCTTTACTTTCAAACATTATACTTAATGAATTAACATCTGTAGTATTAACTGATTTAGAAACATTATTTTGTAAACCAGCACCTATAGATAAAATAACAACTTCTGTACTTATTCCTATAATTATACCAATCATAGTTAAAAATACTCTTATTTTATTGGCTTTTAAACATAAAAGAGCACTTCTTAATAACATATTAAAGTTCATAACTATAGTTCCTCCTCTTTAGCAAAGACACCGTCTTTTAAAAATACTAAATGTGAAGCATATTTCTTAAGATCTTCATCATGAGTAACCATAATTATAGTTTTTCCTTGCCTGTTTAACTCAATTAAAAGATTAATGATTTCTAATCCTGTTTTACTATCTAAAGCTCCTGTAGGCTCATCAGCAACGATAATATCTGGATCATTAACTATAGCCCTAGCTATAGATATTCTTTGTTGCTGTCCTCCCGATAATTGATTAGGAAAACTTTTACTCTTATCAAAAAGTCCTACTTTTTTAAGTGCTTCTTTTATAAGTTTTTCTCTTTTACTTTTACTATTAATACCCTTATATATAAGAGGCAATTCTACATTTTGAGAAATATTTAAGGATTCTATTAAATGAAACTGTTGAAATATAAACCCTATATTTTTATTTCTAAAATCTGAACGTTCATTATCAGTCATTATTGTAACATCGGTACCATTATAAATATACTTACCTTCATTAAATTTATCTAATAATCCTAAAACATTTAAAAATGTAGTTTTTCCACTTCCTGATTTACCCATAATAATAACAAAGGAACTTTTTTCTACACTAAAATCTAATCCCTTTAATATTTCAAACCTATTATTATCCTGTTGATACCACTTACGAAGTCCTTTAACCTTTATTAGATCATTCAACCTTGTCCCCTTCTTTCATAGTATCCTTAACTTCACGAACAATTTTATCATTAAAATTTACACCATTTTTAATTTGTATATATTTATCATTCCAATCGGATGCTTCTATTTTTTTCTTTTTTAAAAATCTATCTTTAACAACCCAAACATAACTTTTGTCCTTATTTTTAAATATGGCCGTTTTAGGAATCTTAGGAATATAATTTTTAGCTTTAGTTGATACTTGCACATGAAATCCTGAACAAATGTCTTTAATATTATCTATTTGGATAATAACTTCATAAGAATTAATTGTTGATAACTTTGGGGAACTACTTTGAGATCCTGATCCTTGCTGTATTGCTCCTTGAGATATTGTTACCTCCGGTGAAGGTTTTTTATCTATATTTTTAATCTTACCATTAATAGATTGTCCTGTTCCTAAAATGGATACTTTTACAGTTTGCTCTTCAGTTAATTTAAGTATATCCTTTTCCGAAACTCCACACACAACCTGCATATTTTCACTATCTAATGTTAATATAGGCTTAGAAGGTTCTATTTCACTATATCCACCAATTTTAACAACTCCATCAAAAGGTGCTTTTATGTATACATTACATTTATCATTAATATTCTTTATTTTATCATTTAAATGATTTTGTTGTTTAATATTATCATTTAGTTCACTCTGTAATTCATCCTTAGATTTTTCAGCTAAAACTTTTTGTTGCTCTAAGTCAGCAGTATCTATTTGTTCTTGTTTATCTTTATTTTGTAAAATTGATACTTTTTGTTCTTCTGTTTTTTGCTCTTGCCCCTTTTGTTTTTGTATTTCTTGTTTTTGTTGCTCTTGCTCCCTTTGTTTTTGTTGTTTTTGTTGCTCTTGCACCTGATTAGCCTTATCGCTAACCGAATTTAATTCTTTTTTAGTTTTATTATATTTATCTTTCAAAGTGTCTAATTCATATTCTAAATCATTTTTTTGATCAATAAATTGATTATTCTTATAACTAAATAAAATATCTCCTGCTTTAACCATTTGCTTATCTTTAACATTTATTTTATCTACAGTACCTTTAGCTGTATCTGCTTGCAGAACCACACTTTTAGAACTTTTAATTTCTCCCTCAAAAAATACATTTGGCGCTTCCTTTACTGTATATAAAGATACTTTCTTAGCATTGTTTTTAGTATTATTTTTAAGTTTATTTATTGTTAT
The DNA here is from genome assembly GCF_943736985.1 of Clostridium sp. Marseille-Q2269. Classification (GTDB taxonomy): domain Bacteria; phylum Bacillota; class Clostridia; order Clostridiales; family Clostridiaceae; genus Clostridium_F. The sequence goes on along the minus strand of NZ_CALSFS010000019.1, from coordinate 10,508 downwards.
CACTGTAAAGCCTATTAAAGATATAGTTACAACTATAATCAGGCTAACAATGATAACACGTTTTTTTTTCATATGATCCCCCACTTTAAGCATTAATAATATGAGTATATTTAATACATACTTATATTATTCTACTTTATTCTACCAATTATTTCAATATTTTATTTAAATACTATAATAAAAAGATATTCACCTTTAATATACCTTTATTGACAATTAATGTGATTTTATGGTAATATTTTCATGGTTGTACAACCTAGGGGATATTTCCAAATTATTTTAATTGGGAGGACTAATACATGAAATCTTTAAAATCTAAAATTCAAACAGGGACATGCATGGGAGTTGCTGCCCTTTCATTAAGTCAAGTTTCAGGTTTAAATGCTATGTGGGCTGCTGGAAAAGCAACAACTAATCAAGTAGGAACTGCATTGATTGCTGCTGTAGTAGCTTGTGTACCTGGTGGTAAGATATCATCAAAAGCTGCTGTAGCAATTCAAGCACTTTTAGGTAAAGGAGCAAATGCTCTTTCTAAAAATTGGTACGATTTGCTTTGGTCAGTTACAGATATAGCACTAGCTTTTGTACCTGGTGCTGTGGCTGGGAAAATAATGTATCAATTAGTAAAGCTTATACCCCTACTTTAATTATTATGAATACTATTGCAGTAATATTACTGCAATAGTATTTTACTAAGGTGTGTTTTATATGTTTAAAAAAAAATACTTATTTATTTCTATTTTTATTGCAATTACCTTATTAGTTTTAGGATATAGTATATCTTCTAATTTATATACTTATCAAAATAAATTTATTCCTCAAAGAGGATATTTATCTTTCTTTCAAATTTTTATTAAAAATTTTTCATCCTGTATGTTGGTATTAATACTATCATTACTTGGTCCAATATCCTCATTAATTATAATGAATTTATTTTTTTCATTAGGGATAGGTATACATATGACTAAAATATCTTATTCAACTACGCTTTTTAAAACTTTAATAGGTTTTTTAGGGCATTCACTTGGAGAAATAATTGCACTGATTATTTTATTACTTATATCTATTCATATAACTATAGGTTGGATAAAATACTTATTTGGAAAAGATGGTATTATTCTAAAAAAATTATATAAATATTATTTTGTTGAAAAAATTATTTATATTATTACTTTTATTGCAATTATTTTATTATTGTCTTCTATTATAGAAGTTTACTGGTCAGCTCCATATTTCGAAAAATTATATATTAAATAGTAATTATATAAAAATTAATATTAGAGGTGAAAAAATGAATTTTGAAAATCAAATTGTAGCAGAATCTAATAAAGATTCTATAACTATTAAATCTATATTGTGCATTTTTATTTCAGCTCTTATTACATGTTCCATAGGTTCTTTTTTTACTAAATATTTATTAAGAGATGTAGATAAGCAGCAATCATTAATAAGTAATATATTAATTGTTTTTACATTAATACAATCAATTATTCAAATTATATCATTTATTATAACAATGTTAATATTTTATTATCTTCTAAAACTTATTTTAAATGGAATTGATTTTGGTTACAAAATTACTCCTAAAAAATTTATAAATATATCTGGATACTTTTGTTTAATTAAAGGAATAAGTGTTTTTATACTTACGTTAATTACGTCTTATATATATAATTATACAAATTTACCTTTTGAAAATATGATTAATAAATGGACGTATAATTCAAATATAATTAATATTATTTCTAATTTTATATTTTTAATTTTTATGTCTATATATTATGGGAATAAAATATTTAATAATAAAAATAAAATTAAAATTTCTTTAGCATTTTTAACTCCATATGTAATAATAACTATACTACCATTCTTTATTAAATTAATATAATTGGAGGATAAAAATATGTTTATTATAGAAACAAATAATTTAAATAAAGTTTATAAAAATGGAACTAAAGCTTTAAGCGATATAAATATACATGTTAAAAAGCGATCAATTACTGGATTAATAGGAGAAAATGGTGCTGGTAAAACTACATTAATGAATATACTAGTTTCATTAATAAATAAAACTTATGGAAATATAACCATATTTAACTTAGATTTAAATAATAAAAATATCTTATCTATAAAAAAAAATATTGGATTCGTAAGTAATGAAATACTTGCTTATGAACACTTATCTGTAATAGAATATTGGAATTTTATAGGTACTATTTATAAATTAAATAAAAATGATATAAAAAATAGAATAAATGATTTATTAGATGTATTAGATTTATCTAAAGCATCTAACAAACTAATAAGAGAATTCTCTAAAGGAATGAAACAAAAAGCTTTGATAGGAGGAGCATTAATACATAATCCTAAACTATTAATATTAGATGAACCGTTAGATGGTATAGATCCTACTTCCAAAATAGTTATTAAAAATATTTTAAAACAATTTAACCAAAATGGTGTATCTATACTTTTAAGTGCTCATGATTTATCTTTAATAAATGATTTATGTACAGATCTTATAATAATAGATAATGGAAAAGTTAAATTTCAAGATAATATACAAAAATTACATAATAAATATAAGGATTTATCCTTAGAAGAAATATTTATAAAAATAACTAACAAAACTGATAAAATTAATAAAAACTTATCATGGGGTGAAAATAATGATTAACATAATGATTAATGATATAAGAATATATTTTAGACAAGATAAAAAAACTTATATTTATTTCATAATAAAAGTATTGCTTTTCATCATTATGTTCATTAATATAGGGTCTAATTTAAAAAAATATTCTGATAATGTTTTTTTACTCTTATTTAGTGCAATATTATTTCAAGGTATCTATTCTATAAATATTTTATCAGTATCTAAACACGAAATAGATAACACTAAATTTTTATTTACACTGCCAATCAGTACAAAATTATTTATACTATCAAAAAATTCATTGGCTTTTATTATTTTGTTTATAGAATTTTTAATAATTGAACTAATATTTATATTAAATGGTCTTTTGCCCATAATACATATAAATAAATGTTTATCTTTTATTACTGCAATAATATTTGCTATATCAATATCTAATATATTATTCAAAATAGATCATAAAAGAGATGATATTAATGAAAACTCAACTATTAAATCAATACAAGAAGGTTTTAAATTTCTACTTACAGTATCAACATTTACAATATTAATACTATTTGTAGTATTAAATTCTTATATAAGTTTTATTTTAAAATTTGTTATAGCAATTGCTTTTTATATTTTCTCTTTTAGAATTCTTGAAAAAGATATTATACATCAAACAAAATTTATTGAAGAGATTGATTTAATATGATAGATACTATATTATGTTTAATTAATTTTTATAAAAATAAAAATTGTATAAATTCTAAAAACATATTTTTTATAGTATTAAATATAATTTTAGGTATAACATTAAATATTGCTACATTACTTTCATTTAATATATTAAAATTAGAAATTAATAAAAATAATAAAATATTAAGTGGATACTTTATAATTATATCAATATTTTATGTTTTATCTACAGTAAAAGAAAAAATTTCAAATCTAAAATGTATCAAAGATTTGTTTGTTTTGCCAATTTCATATGAAGAATTGTTCTTTAGTATATTTAGTTATCATTTTTTATCATATACTAATATTTTATATATGCATTTATATTTTATACCTATATATTTTCTATATAAATCATTTTCAAATTTCATCATTTTATTATTAATAAGCTTATTAATAGGGATTTTCGTAGAATTAATTACATTAATTCTATGTGAATTGTTAATAAGTATGTTGTATAGTACTCTTTTTACTTTTTTATCTATACTAACTGTTACACCAATAATATATGTTATTTACTTATACTACAATAACATTATTGAAAGCTTTTCAAATATCTATATTTTTAGTCCTCATATATTATTACTTATATTACTTATATTACTTATATTACTATATAAAATTTCAAAATATTTATTTTTCATTTATGAATTATTATTAAAAAAATATGATAATTAGGAGAAATCTATGAATAAGATAATTAATAAACAAACTAAAAAATCAAGACCAATAAAAACATTCATAATTCTTTACTCTTTTTTAATACTTACATTATTAACAACATTAGGCTATCTTTCATCTATTAAAAATACTGGACAAATTCCATCTGCTTTTATTTTAGCTATGTATTTATTAAAATTAATAGGCTTAATATTTTTAATTAAATGGAGAAAATTAGGCTTATATATCTTTTACATATCTTATATATTATTAATAATATACAACTTTAATCTTTCATTATTACCGAATATTATTATTGGAATAGGCGTTAATATCCTATTATTTTACATAGCATTAAAAAAACAATGGAGTTTATATAAATAATAAAATGCAATAATTAACTATTGCATTTTATTATTTATATATTAATTTTACTTAATATAGTTTTTGACAAACCGACGAAATAGGCCCTATCCATTGATATAATTAGGTTCATCTTAATTATACTAATGGATTTTTTTATTTTGTGCTTTTCAATTTGTCATAGTTTCTATTATAATATTATTATGACAAAGTTAACTAAGGAGGAGAATTTATGAATAACGTAGGTCCTATTAGGGATAAAAATAAAATTCAAGATGTGAAACTTTATCTTAAAGGAAAAAACTTAAGATCCTATACTATGTTTATTGTAGGAATTAATGTGGCCCTTAGAATTACAGATCTTTTAAGTTTAAAGTGGAGTGATGTTCTTAAGGAAAATAAGAAAACTTTTAAAGACATCGAAATATTTGAGGGAAAAACAAATAAACATAGAAAGATTAAACTAAATAAATCTGCCACAAAAGCTTTAAAGGAATTAATTGAAAATATTCCCTACATTAATATAGATGATTTTATATTTAAAAGTCGTGAAGGAGAAAATAAACCTATTACAAGACAGCAGGCTCTTAATATTTTAAAGGAAGCAGCCATTTCTGTTGGAGTTGAAGAAAATATAGGAACCCATTCACTTCGTTATCTGTAGGTATAATATATAATATGAATTACGTAAACCACGTTAATGACGGGGCTTTTTTTATACGTAAAATAATTATTAACCATAGTAATTCTATTACGTATACGATATAATCAAAGTAAATAAATCAATAAGAGATTTTAATACTAAATAAAAGGAGCTAATATGAAAGTTCAAATTGTTAGAATACCTAATAGTAATAAAAAATCATGGATGGTTATAGGAGACAATTTTCTACCTATAGAACCTATATCAGAGTTTATAAAGTATATGGAAAACATAGAATATTCACCTAATACAATACGTTCTTATACGTATCATCTTAAGCTCTATTGGGAATATCTAAGAGCTGCTAAATTAGAATGGACTAAAGTTCAATTAAATGAAATTGCTGATTTTATATCCTGGCTTAGGAACCCACAGTTAGGAGTACACTTAATCTATGAACAACAATCTAAAAGAAGTGAATCTACGATAAATGCTATATTAACTTGTGTATCAATGTTTTATGAATTTCACGAAAGAAATCATACTAGCGTTCAACATCTTAACATCAATCGTTATCAGAATGCACCCCATAAATATAAGGGTCTATTATACCATATCAACAAAGGAAAACCTGTAAAAAGCACTATGATTAAATTAAAAGTGCCAAAGAAAATACCTAAAACATTAACTAAGGAACAAATAATGCATATAATAAATGCTTGTAATTGTATAAGAGATAAATTTTTAGTAAGTTTAGTTTATGAAACAGGTATGCGTATAGGTCAGGCATTAGGCTTAAGGCATGAAGATATCCATTCTTGGGATAATACAATTTATGTTATTCCTCGTGACGAAAATATTAATAATGCTCGTTCTAAATCTAAAGATCAAAATATTATTCATGTATCTAAAGAGTTAATGGCATTATATACAGATTATATTGTTCATGAATTTGGTGAAACAGATAGTGATTATGTTTTTGTTAACTTATGGAAAGGGAATATAGGTGAACCCATGAAATATGAAACAGCAGTTGATATATTCAATAGATTAAGTAAAAAAATCGGTATCCCCATGCATTGGCATATGTTACGCCATACTCATGCTACTGAATTAATTAGAAATGGTTGGGATGCTGCATATGTGCAGAAAAGACTGGGTCATAAAAATATACAGACTACTATGAATACTTATACTCATTTAACAGACGAAGATATGAAAGAAGCATATAAAAAATATTCGGATAAGATAAAGAGGTAATTTTATGAATGTAGGAAATACATTAACTTTGTATTCAGAAGAAAAACAAAAAAAATTAATGGAAGAATTAAAAGACTTTTGGAAAGAAGATATATGGAATATTAATAATGCTCCTGTTAATCAAAACAAAAAAGCTCCATCTGATTATAAATTATCCTTTAAATGTAGAGCAAACAATCTAAAAATAGAGATAAAATATGCTTGTATGTATAAATTTAGAAATAATGAATGGGTTATTAGAAATACTTCAAGATTAAGTAATATTAAAATTATGGTTAAGTGGATTGATAATACCGAGAATAATATTAAATCATTTATGCTAAAAAATTTAAATGAATGGGAAAAATCATTGTCCAACTATTTAAAAGAAAATAATTTATTTAAACAATACAAAAAAGAAAGGATTGATGCTAATCAAAATAAGAGAATTTCAATTGGGGTAGATCCTACTATTTCAGTTTTACGTCAAATCTATCGTACAATTGTAGATGTATATGATGAAAGAACTGGATATGATAGAGATGTATGGGATTTAAGAGAATTAGGTATTGAAGTTGATAAATCAAGATCAGCTTATAAGTTAAACTTTTCTAAAATAACTCAATCATGGCTTAATAAAGCTGCAAAAAAATTTATGGCCTATAATTTAATTATTAATTCCCCTGCTCATTGTATGTATCATATACAAGGATTAAATTATTTTTCAGCATTTATTAAAGAGAAATATCCTCAAATTACTCCATTAGAAATTAACAGAAAAATTATTCTTAATTATTTATATTATCTTTATAATACTGACTTAGCTAAAACTACAAAACAACACCATATTATAAACATCAGAAGTTTCTTTGAAAAATGTAGTCAGGAACATTGGTTAGATATTACTGATAGCCGTTTAATATATAGTGAAGATATTCCACGTAGAGATAAAAATTTACCTCGTTATATTCCACAGAATGTTGTATTCCAACTAAATCAACATTTAGATTCATTACCTGAAGCTATAATTCGTATGGTATTAATTATTCAAGAATGTGGAATGAGAGTTACTGAACTTTGTAATATGCCCTTTAATTGTATTATGAAGGATAATTATGAAGATTATTTTCTTAGATACTATCAAGGTAAAATGAAAAAAGAACAGAGCATTCCTATTACTAAAGAAATATCCAAAGTTATTATGGATCAGCAAAAGTTTATAGTTTCTCGAAATTTACAATCATATGATCTACTTTTTTGTAGTGAAACCGGTGAACCTATAAAACAAAGATATTTCAGTACAATCTTAAATAAACTGGCATATGATAAAGGAATTAGTGATGATAAAGGAAATTTATATAGATTTGAATCTCACCAATTCAGGCATACAGTTGGAACTACAATGATAAATAATGGAGTTCCTCAACATATTGTTCAACGTTATTTAGGGCACGAAAGCCCTGAAATGACTAATCATTACGCTAAAATTCATGATATAACTATGAAAAAAGCATTTGAACAGTATCAAAAGAAAACTATAAACATACTTGGTGAAATAATTGAGAAAGAATCCTATGTTAACAATACAGATTTACAATGGTTAAAAAAGAATATATTAGCTCAAGCTTTACCCAATGGATATTGCTCAATGCCTACAGTTCTTGGGACATGTCCTCATGCTAATGGTTGTTTAACATGTGACAAATTTAGAACAGATATAAGTTTTTTAAGTCAACATAAATGGCAGTTAAATGAAACTAATAAAATAATATCTGAAGCTAAGAAAAATAATTGGCTACGTCAAATTGAAATGAACCACCGTGTTAAAAAAAATTTAGAAAAGATTATTGCTACATTAGAAAAGAAGGGAGTTATTGAAGGTGATAACTAGTTCAGTTGCATGGTCTAGAGATAAGCATCTAAATTTAAAAGATACCCTTCATGGTATGTGGAAAGAAGATATTTGGGTATTTCCTGATCCATACCATAAAAATGAAAAATGGCGTATTAAATTTTCTTGTAAATCTAATACAATAAATGATGAATTAAAATTTGCTTGTAGTTATAGGTTTAAAAATAATGAGTGGTCTCCAAAAACTAGACCATTAGCTACATTTATTCATAGGATAATCAAATGGCTTAATACACAAAGTAAAAATGATATAAGTTTAATGGATAAACCTTATGAGCAATGTATTATTTCACTTCGTACTTTCTTGATTAGTGAAGATAGATGGCATCCTAAAAACAGAGTAGTTATAAACAGTAATCAGGAATTAAAGACTTATGAAAAAGAAGATTCTTGTATATATATTTTCAAGGGAATTTATAGAGTACTGCAAGAATACTATGATGTAAGGACAGAATATGAAAAAGATATTTGGGATTTAAGAAAATTAGGATGTGAGATTAATAAAGCTAATTCACATTACACATTGAATTTTAATAAGATTCACCAAAAGTGGTTAAAGGATATTATAAAAATATATTTAAAGTATAACTTATCTAAAAATTCTGTAGCAAATACAATTAATAAATTAGTTGCTTTAAACCATTTTTCAGCTTTTTTATATGAAAATTATCCATTTATAAAAGCAGCTAATATTAATAGATCAGTAATTATAAAATATCTTGCTTATATATCAAGTAAGAACATATCATCTAATTCTAAAAATCAGTATGTTATAAGTGTTAGAAAGTTTTTAGAAATCTGTGGCAAGCAAAGATGGGGAAATATTACTTCAGATCCACTTATATATGATGCAGACCTTCCGCGGCGTACAGAAAAGCAACCACGATTTATACCTGAAAGTGTTCTAAAACAGCTTAATGAGCACTTAGAAGAATTACCTTCTTATATTATGAGAATGGTATTAATTATTCAAGAATGTGGTATGAGAATTAGTGAACTTTGCACAATACCATTTGATTGTTTAGAGCAAGATTTAACTGGAGATTGGTTTCTTTTATATTATCAAATTAAAACTAAAAATGAACATCGTATTCCTATAACAAATGAGATAGTGTCAATTATTCAAGAACAACAGCATGAAGATATAAAACAATTTACTAAAAAACCTCAATATCTTTTTTGTTATTTAAAAGGAAGAGCTATAACTAGACAGACATTTTCAAATGCCCTAAACAGAATGGCATATAATAATAAAATCTGTGATAATACTGGTGAACTTTTTAGGTTTAAATCACATCAATTTCGTCATACATTAGGAACTCGTATGGTAAATAACGGTGTACCTCAATATATTATACAAGGGTATTTAGGCCATAAATGTGCCAAAGCTACCAGTAGATATGCACATATTTTAGATCAAACATTAAAAAAACAATTTGCAGAATTTAAAGGTAAGATGGTTGATATAAATGGTAAAATAATTGATGACAATTCTTCACCAGATAGTATTGAACTGCAGTGGCTTAAAAAGAATGTACTGATTCAAACATTACCTAATGGATATTGCTGTTTACCAGTATCATCACAAGAATGTCCTCATGCTAATACATGCCTAACCTGTACTCATTTTCGTACTGATCTGTCATTTTTAGATATGCATAAAAAACAGTTAAAATCTACAGAAAAAATATTAAAAGAATCTAAAGATAAAGGATGGCAGCGAATATTAGAAATGAATGAAAAAATCAAAGAAAATCTACAACATATTATTTTAACATTAGAAGGTGATAAAAATAACACATAAACGTAATATTGAAGGATTAATTAAAAGTGCCCAAAAACGGCGTGATGAAGCATTAAAAAGAGCTGATGAAGGAATTAAGAAATTGATTAAGGAAGAAAAACCTATTAACTTTAAAACAGTGTCTGAATCATCTAATGTTTCCACAGCATGGCTTTATAAACAGTCTGAAATTATGGAAAGAATTAAAACCCTTCGCAGTCAGCAAAAAGGAAAAGCTATTGCAAAACCTCGAATAAAAACAAGTGATGCTTCGAAAGATACAATGCTTACAACTTTGAAAAATAGAGTTAAACAACTTGAAGAAGAAAATAAAGAGCTTAAGAAACAGATTGAGGTTTTATATGGACAGATATATAAATAATTAAAAGTATGATTAACTTAAAAGAGATGGTAATTATATATGAGAAAAGGTAGAAAATATGAGGATTAATTCCTTGATTTTCTACCTTTTTCAATATGTTTCATGAGCCTTGTTTTTTTATCTAATCATAAAATGTTAATATTGTAATCCAGT
>NZ_CALSFS010000018.1 GCF_943736985.1 Clostridium sp. Marseille-Q2269 | reverse complement strand
TTGGTTAAATGATTAAATTGAGGCTTAGACATTCCATAATTTACATCATTTAAGTAATTGTAAAGTTCATTATTAATGGATACAATATTAGTACTTGGCATACTTCTTACCTCCTGTGTTTGTATTTTTAGGGTAACTTTTATATAACACGGTGAGAGAAAGTATGCCATATTTATTTTTTGGTAGTTTTACCAATTTAGATTTTTATTTTGCATAACTAAAGTTATAATTTAAAATCACAGAAAACATGGATAATATCAATTTTGTTAAATCTCATCTTATATATTTTTTAACATATGTAACTTAGTTTTCTCTATTTTATACTATATATTTTAATATACAATGTAAATTGCTAATAAATTTCAAATAATAAAATCTCTTATTTAATCAATTTATGTATAAATAAAACTGTAAATTTAAATTTTTTAACAGTATATTGATAAAAATTTAACTATTTTCTGATATAATTAACATAAAAGTAAATATAATTTTTAGGAGGAAGATAAATGAGTAAAATAATAATTTCCCCAAGTAAGTATGTTCAAGGTAAAGGAGAGTTATCAAACTTTGGATCTCATGCTAAATCTTTAGGTAAAAAGTTTTTTATAATAGCAAGTCCTAATGGAATAAAAAGAACTAAATCTACTTTAGAGGAAAGTTGTAAAGATTTAGATATAGAATTAGTATTTGAAGCATTTAATGGAGAATGTTCTAAAGAGGAAATTGATAGATTGGGTTCCTATGTAGAATCTAATAATTGTGATGTAGTTGTTGGTATTGGTGGTGGAAAAATATTTGATACAGCCAAAGCAGTAGCTTACTATAAAAATACTCCAGTGGTAATTGCTCCAACTATAGCCTCCACAGATGCTCCTTGTAGTGCTCTTTCAGTAATATATGCAAAAGATGGAACATTCTCAGAGTACTTATTACTTCCTAAAAATCCTGACTTAGTATTAGTAGATACTTCTATGGTAACTAAAGCCCCTGCAAGACTTTTAGTAGCAGGTATGGGAGATGCATTAGCAACTTATTTTGAAGCTAGAGCCTGCATGAAATCAAATTCAGACACTTTAGCTGGAGGTAAAGGAACTAATAGTGCTTTTGCTTTGGCTAAACTTTGCTATGAAACTCTTCTAAAGGATGGTCTTAAAGCAAAACTTGCTGTAGAAAAAAAAGTATCTACTAAAGCTGTAGAAAATATTATTGAGGCTAATACTTTCTTAAGTGGTATAGGTTTTGAAAGCTGTGGTCTAGCAGCAGCACATGCTATACATAATGGATTCACAGTATTACAAGAATGTCATAATTTATATCATGGTGAAAAAGTGGCTTTTGGAACTTTAGTACAATTAGTTTTAGAAAATAGTCCACTGGAAGAACTGGAAGAAGTAATAGAATTTTGTATAGATGTAAACCTGCCAATAACTTTAGAAGATATGGGAATTAAAGAAATAAATGAAGAAGATATTATGAAAGTAGCCAAAGTTACGTGTGCTGATGGTGAAACTATATTTAATATGCCTTTTGAAGTAACTTACCAAGATGTATATGCAGCTATTCTTACTGCTGATAATTTGGGAAAGCTATATAAATAGTTCTAAAGTTCATTACTTTTCTATAATTTTGTTTATAATTTAACTTTTTTGTAAGATTTTATACACTTATAGGATTATTATAAGAATGATGCTTTAACATTCTTATAAAACTACAAACAACTATCTTTTTTAATATATAGAATAAATAAGAAATAGATCATTAGTTACACAACTTAACTATTATCTATTTCTTATTTTTTAAATGGAAGTTACTTTTTAAATAATCACATATTTCTTACAAAAGAAAAAATATAAGATAAAACAATTAAAAAATTATAGTATGACCTTATGAATATATTCAGAAGTCATTAAAGATAAGCATCCTCCATAGCTAATATTAAATTCTACTTTATCACCTATTTTATAATCCTTACTGGAGTTTGTAACATCTAATAAAAGATGATCACTGCTTGCTCCTAGAACTTCTATTTTTTTATCTAATGGTATTATATTATCCGGACTAACATCTTGCCTTCCTATTGCACATATAGCTCTTTTTATAATACCTTTATCTTCAAAAGAAGGCTTATTACCAAAAGCATCTAATCCAATGTTTCCAATTGGTACTGAAGGTTTATTTTTAACTTCTACTATTTCTACAACTAACTTAAAGGCATCTACAAAAAGAGAATCTATAGGATCATCATTTAATCCTATTCCCATAGCTATAGATGATCCTAATCTTAGTTGAGTTATCTCTTCTGGTATCTTATTATCTTTAAATAAACTAAGAGAACCAGAATTTCCTCCAGAAATTACTTCTATTTTAATATTAAATTTACTTTCTATATTCTTCTTTATATTAACTAATTGTGATAAATTATGATTAGTAGGAATAATACCACCATAACAAGATAAATTAGTTCCTACGCCTATTAATTTTATCCCTTTAAGTTGAAGTATTTTATGTACAGTAATATAAACTTCCTCTTCATTAAATATACCTTCCCTTAAATCTCCTAAATCTATCATTAATATGACACTATGTATCTTATTTTGCTCCAGAGCTTCTCTTGAAAGCTCTATTAAGGTTATAATATCTGATACTAATGAAATATCAGCATATTTTATTACTTCTTTTATTTCACTTATCATTGGTAATCTTAATAACATTTTAGGAATATTAATATCAATCATCTTTTTTAAATTTTCTATTCTAGAATCTGCTAAAACATCTACCTTTTCTTCTGAAATAGCTTTTGCGATTTTAGAATTCCCGCAGAATAATTTAGTTACTGCTGCTACTTTTATTCCTCTACTATTGCATTCCTTCACTAAAATATTAGTATTATATCTAATTTTTTTAGTATCTACTTCAACTCTTGGATAAAACATCTGCTACCGCCACCTAACTTATAATATGATTCAATTGTATTTTTATACTATTATACATAATAATAATACATATTTCAATATTTTCATACAATTTCTTTAAACCGTTTATTCTACTAGGTTTTATGTTATTTATTCCTAATTATTACTTAATTATGTATGCATATAAATAAAATATATTTATTTATATCTCTTGCTAATAATCATATTTTTAGTGTTTATAGACTAATATCTCCTTATTCTTTTAGTACCATATAAATTTTTATATTTTCATATTTATTAATTTTTTAGAATACAAAAAAATCTATATCACAAAATGAATTTTATGATATAGACTTTTATATATTTTCCTATTTCATATGTTATTTTCTGCGTTTAAAAGCTATAAATTCCTTTAAAACTGCTTCAAATCCATTTTTTACCAACACCTCATTTACTATCCCTATTATTTCATAACTAGATGTGTTTTCTTCTTCTTTCCTTATATTTTTAAGGGTGCTTTTTATATCTTTTACTATAGTATTTAAATCTGATTCTGTTAAATTAATGCCTTCAGCGTCCCTAGCAGAATTTGCTATACTTGTTCTTAATTTTTTTTCATCAAATTCTTCTACTCGTCCATACTTCTTTATAATTTTCATATATATTACCTCCCTTTTAGCTTATGTGATGAATCATATTTTCATAAGTTAAACTTTGAGCAAATCTTACTTACGCTTACATTAGTGTTTTAAAAGTTCTGTAGGCTAAATAGTGAGTTCAGCTAGTAACTACTGACAGGAACTCACATTAGATATGTTAGAACATTTTAAATATAGTTGTAAGATTTAAATAATTAGCAAGCTAACAAGTTTTAAGTTAATTAATATCATGAAATGTTGATTTAAATATCTTTTAATTATTTTACTATATTTATATAGGTTTATCAATATTAATTTGCAATTTTCACAATTTTATAAAAATAATATACAAAAACACCAAAGATTAACCCTGGTGTTTTATGTTAATTTTATTTATTATCAAGATAATCATAAACAAGCTTAGCAGGTGGAAGAGTTAAATCTGTGAGAATATGAGAGGCTGATATAACTTCCAATACTGGTAAATCAGCCATTGGTGCTAAGGCATGACTAAATAGTTGTAGTCTAGCTGGCCCAATCCATGCTTCATGAATTTTTATTTCAGTAATTTCAGCACATACCAATTCGCAAATTCTTGGTTTACCATCATAGCCAGGTATAATTTTCAACATATAATTTGGACTGCAAATTTGCTTTTTAGCTTCTTCAAAATCTAAAGCTTTGTGTTTATATCCCATTGTAGCAGTTGCCACTGGCAGTGAACCATATTTTAATGTCCCAACTAAGGTATCAGAATCAACAAAAAGTTTTGGATAACCTAATTTTTTAGGATATGCACTCATTTCTCTACCAACTGCAATTGCAGGCTCATTATCTAAATACATTTCATGAAGATAGTCTCCTTTTTTACCATTGAAAGTTATTGGAATAACTTGACCGCACTCAGTGTATGAACCTAGCCCTGTAGTATCTGGCATTGCCATCATTTCAAATCTAACCAAAGGTTCATTTACTACAAGAGGTTCTGGGACCATTTTTTTTAATGCTTCTAAATCAGTTCTATATATTATATTTAAATACTCACGATTATGAAATTTATAAGGTCCTCTAGGAAATGCAGAACCATCTAATGGAGTAGTAATGTGTTTTAGTATTTCAGATTTTAACATAAGTACAATTCTTCCTTTCTATTATTTATATACCAATGAGGATTCTTCAATATTTTTACAGTCTAATTGAGAAAACATTATATCAACCTTCTCTGGAATTATTAATTCAGCTTCAGTTAAAGATTTAACTTCATCTATAGTTGTATCTTTGTTAATTTCTTTTAGCAAGAGGCCTTTATCAGTAACTTCAATAACACAAAGTTCAGTTACAATTAAATTTACTTTAGCTTTTGCTGTAAGAGGTAATTTGCATTTTCCCACAATTTTAGGTTTGCCTTTGCCTGTATGTTGCATTGCTACAATTACTTTTTTTGCTCCAGTCACAAGATCCATAGCACCACCCATTCCTGGAACAAATTTTCCTGGTATTATCCAATTAGATAGATTTCCTTCTTCATCTACCTCTAAAGCTCCAAGTACTGTAGTATCAACATGGCCACCTCTAATTAAAGCAAAAGACATTGAAGTATCTATAAAAGAACCATATTTCATGATTGTTGCATATTGTCCACCAGCATCTATAACATCATAATCTTTATTTTCTAGCTTATGATCTGATGCCATTCCTACTATCCCATTTTCAGATTCTATGGTAATGTCATCTTCATGAGAGATATAATTAGCTACTAAAGTTGGAATACCAATTCCAAGATTAACAAGTTGCCCAGGCTCTAATTCTTGAGCCACTCTTTTTGCAATGATTTCTCTTGCTAATTTTTTATCATTAATCATTTAGAATTCCTCCTTTTTTACTATATAATCTACTAAGGGACCTGGAGTCATAATTATTTCTGGATCCAAAGCATCACCCTTTAGGAATTTTTCTGGTTCGACTATTACTGTTTCAGCAGCCATAGCCATACAAGGATTGAAGTTTTTAGTTGTTCCTTTATAAAATATATTTCCAAATTCATCGACTATTGTTCCTTTTATTAAAGCTAGATCGGCTTTAATTGGAGTTTCTAATAAATAATCTTCTCCATTAACTTTAATTTTCTCTTTTCCTTCTTCTACAATAGTTCCAAGTCCTGTTTTAGTTAAAACACCTCCAAGACCAGAACCAGCCGCACGGATTCTTTCAATTAAAGTTCCTTGAGGTGAAAGTTGTACCTCTATTTCACCAGAAAGCATTTTCTTACCAGTTTCCGGATTTGTACCAATATGAGATGCAATTACTTTTTTTATTTGGTCATTTACAACTAACTTGCCTACCCCTTTATCTATGAAACTAGTGTCATTACAAATTATTGTTATATCCTTAACATTCCAATCCACTAGCATATCAATTATATCATCAGGAGTACCACAATCTAAGAAACCACCAATCATTATGGTCATTCCATTTTTAAAAAATGATTTTAAATCTTTAAGACTAACTAATTTATTCATATATACCTCCTTAAAACATATAAACATTGCATTATTATTTATTTTTGTATTAAATTACCAATTGGTATATTAATATTATACTAATAATAATCCCGAAAAAATCACTTTTCTTCGAAAAAGTTAGTATAAAAAGATTAAATCGATTACAAATAAAGAAATGGTATGGATATTTTTTACAAATACCAATAGAAAAAGTTATATACTGAAAATTAACATGATAAAAACAATGTTTTTAAAAGTGTATTAACATAATAATTTTTACTGTTTATCAATATAATTTATATATATAACTACTTTGTAATTAACATTGTAAATATGAAAATACAATGAACTAAAAATTCAATACGATTTTCTCATGAAAAGTTCATATAAAAGTAAAATAAAATGAACATAATTCATAGAACCAATATTACTATTGATTCTCCAAAAATAAATATTTATTAAAAATAACAACCTAAATCAAAACTTAAAATTTCTAGTTGAATATTAATGTTTTATAAACACTAGATATTATAGATTTAGGTTGTAACTTTTAAAAAAATTATGATTATTTATTATATTTACATTAAGTTATTTATGTCTACAATTGAATTTTAACTTCTTAAATTTGAAGAGGTTAAGTTTTATAATTAATTTAAAGTGTTTATTTACAAGCTATAGAAAGCATAACATCATCTGCTTTATAAAATCCGTCTCTACATAACATTCCAAGATTTCCTATTGTTTCTTCAACAGTATCTCCTATTATTCCTGTATTATTAGGAACTATTATGTCACTTAATGCCAAATAAGCTGATATAACTGCTTCAGAAGCAGATGTTGAAAGCTTTATTGCACAACTTCCCTTAGCACCATCACATACCATTCCTGTAAGATTAGCAAGCATATTTAATATAGCTCCTTCTATTTCTTTCTCTTTCCCACCTAAAAGCCATGTTATTCCTGCTGTAGCACCTATTCCTGCTGCTATGGCACAACCACAAATCGCAGATAATTTTCCTGTATATTTTTTTATAAAATTATTAACTGCATGACCAAAGAATACTGCCCTTAATAGTTTTTCTTTAGGAGCATTTACATCTTCTGCTACTACAGTAATAGGTAATATTACACATAATCCCTGATTACCACTTCCACCACTGGTCATTATAGGGCACATTCCTCCCCCCATTCTAAGATCTGAAGCTGCAGCAGTTAATATTCTTGCTAAACTTGCAGAATCTTTACCTATTTTCCCTTCTTTTTGCAATTTTAAAAGAGAAGAACCTAGCGTTAAACCTTTTTCAGTTTTTAAACCTTCATTGGCAGCTTCTTTATTCATATTTATTCCATCCATTATGAAATCCAATTTTTCTATACTAATTTCTTCTGCTATTTGTCTCAAATTTTCTAAAGTAAGTTCTTTCATAAAGTTATAATCTTCATTATGATCTGTGCTTTCATTTTGTTTTTCAAATTCTACATTTCCATTTACAATGATTTTTTCTATATTAGTGTGTCCACCCTTTAAAAATACAGTAACTTCCTCATTTTCTCCTTTTAAAGTAGCCTGTACAAAAACTGGATCTATATTTTCAATAGCATTAAGTTTTACAACTTTATTTCTTATCATTTCTTCTGCTTTATCCAAGTATTCTTTATTTACATTTTTAAAAACAAACAATCCTTCTTCTGGATCTCCACATATTTCTCCAAGAGCTCCTGCAATATCTAATCCACAAACCTTTGTGTTTGGTATAGTAACTGATTTACCGTTTTTAAATATATTTTTACTTACTTTTAAATCTATGTTTAACACTTTACTTTTTATATATTTTCTACCCACTGCTACAGCAAAAGCAACTGCTACAGGTTCAGTACATCCTATAGCTGGTTTAGTTTCATTATTTATTAATTCAAGTAATTTTTCACTTATTTCTTCCTTTGATAATTTTAGCATCTTAATCCACTCTCCTTAAGCTTTACTACTTATAATATATAGCAATAAAGATGCCAAAAAAATCATATTCTCTATTAGATATGGATTAAATCCCTAAAATTCACCATTTAATTATTTTTTCTTTATATAATATATATATTTGAAGGGATGTTTTTTTGCATTTTTGCAAATTTTAATATTCAAATGAAGATTTAATATGTGTTAACATATTGATATTGAGCATTTTTGCATTCTTGCAAAACAATTCTCATTTTTGCAAATTATATTTATTTAACTTTCTATAAAGAGTAGATAAGTTAATTTTTAGTTCCTTAGCAATTCTCTCTTTTCCTTTTCCATCTTCACCATATTCATTTATCATAGATACCAATAATTTTTTTTCATATTCATCAAGTCTATATTGCAGGCCTCTATTATTTTTATCATTCCCCTTAGATATTTTAAATGATTTTGGTAAATGTTCATTATATATTATTTTCTCTTTTGTAGTATTTACTATATACTCTATTACGTTTTCCAATTCCCTTATATTACCCGGCCAATTATAATTTTTAAAACTACTTTTTACTTCATTTGAAAGTTGTTTTACTTCTATATTAGATCGTGTGCAGAATTTATCCATAAAATACTCACTAAGTAATATTATATCCTCTTCCCTATCCTTAAGACCTGGAAGATATATTGGTATTACATTTAATCTATAATATAAATCCTCTCTAAATTGCACATTTTTAACCATGCTTTCAAGGTCTCTATTAGTGGCAGCTATTATTCTAACATCTACACATATCTCTTCCTTGCCACCAATTTTAGTAAAGCTTTGCTCTTGAAGCACTCTTAATATTTTAGGCTGAAGATGTAGTGGTAAATCCCCTATTTCATCTAAAAATATGGTTCCTCCATTGGCAAGTTCAAATTTGCCCATTTGTCCTTCTCTTTTAGCTCCTGAAAAAGCTCCTCCTTCATATCCAAAAAATTCGCTTTCTAATAAGTTATCTGGAATAGAAGCACAGTTTACAGCTATAAATGGAGCATCCCATCTTTCACTTTCAAAATGTATAGCTCTAGCGAAAAGTTCTTTCCCTGTACCACTTTCTCCTCTTAATAATACTGTAGAACCAGTTTTGGCAATATTTTTGGCAATAAGCTTTACGTTTTTTATATTGCTACTATTACCTAATATATCTTCAAACCTTATAATTTTACTACTGGCAAAAAGCTTATAGGCTGCTTGAACTTCATCAATTTTTTTATTAAATTCTATAATATTACTTACTCTCTCACCTTTAAATATTATGGGACTACTTTTAATTAGAAAGCTTTCATTTTTACCATGAATGCTTATGCTCTTACCCTTATATTCTTTATTTAATAGCTTAATATTAAAGTTTGATATTATATCTTTAATATTGGTATTTATCAAACTTTTATCTTCTATATTTAAAAGTTTTCTACCCTTGTGATTAATATATTTCAAAATACCATTATTATCTGCACAGATTATACCATGACTTAAACTATCTATTATATGGTTAGTTTCTTCTGTCTGAATTTGTAACTTTTTTATAGTATCATAATAAACTATATTTCCTACAAGTAATGTACTAAGTCTATTTAGAAATATTATCATATAATTAAATTCTTCAGATATTATATTAAGTTGCTTTTCATTAAAAATGTTTATACCAATTACACCTATTACTTCATCATCCATAATTATAGGGTAACCTATGGTAGCATATTCTGTGCATCTATCCTTTGCTTCGCAGCTTTCACATACAGATGGATTCATTTTTTTCTCATTGTCTTTTAAATATCTTTTTATATGATTAGTCTTTTTTTCTTTTATAACTAATTCAAATAGACATTTTCCTGGTATCTTATTTCCTATGAACTTTTTATATTCTCCTGTGGCAGCAACTCTATTAAAAGCCTTGTCAATTATAGTAACATCAACTTTAAGAACTGCAGCTATAGCCTCAGCAACTTCTTGAACAGAGTCCTTTATACTATTTAAAGACACCTTCTATTCGCCACGTTAAACTTAAATATTTACTTTTAAAACAAGCATGTTAATTTGGGATTTTCTACATAAAATTAATAATCCTTAAGTGCTAACAGCTTTAAAATGAAATATAACCTTTTTTGTTTAACGTAACTCCTCCTCTCTTCATTTATTTATTATATATTGTTCAGATAAAAATTTGTTATTTATATTAATAAGTTTATCATTTGTATTAATAGGTTTTCAAACAAAACTTATATGTATCTTATGTTATATAATTATACAAAGAAATTTATTAAATATATAATATGCATTATCATTCTAAATATTTTTATTAATTTAGACTACTATATTGTTTAAATTGAGTTTACAGAAACATATTTTTTATAAATAAACTATTAAAACAAAAAATATTTTAATAATTAATATATAAAAACATATTTTTTTATTCCCTTTATTGTTATTTATTATCAATTAATAAAAACTTTTACTTTTAATATTTTTCTTTATATTTATATTTAAAGGGGGTACTTCTATAGCATAAATTATTATGTAAATAAACCTTAAACAAATCCCATTAATTAGCCATATTTGCACTAAATTGTATGTAGGTACAATTAGGCCTTTTAGTGATGATTTTTTTGAATTATTTTATATAAATATTTAAATAATTCTTAAAAATACATGAAATTATTAAAAAATAAATGTAATAAATTAGTTGTATTACCATAACATCACCTTGGACATACACCTTTTATGTACCGTATAATGTGAAATATGAAATTTCAGAATATTTTAAGACAAAATTAATATTCAAATTTCATAAAATTTTTAAGGTAGGTGTTACAATGAATAAATCTTCTATAAGAAAGATTATGGCTACTTCAGTACTTACTGCATTCATGGCAATGTCAAATATACAATTAGTATCTGCAGCTTCATCTGGATGCAGTGGAAACTTAGGCAGAACAAACTTAAAAGGACTTACTACTAACTGTGCAAATGGTCAGTATAATTTAAATGACTTAACTAGCTGTTTAAAAGGACAAACTGGCGGGGTAAAAGGTGCAACTGATTGTTCAAAAGACCCTTCTAGCTGTGTGAAAGGTGTTACAGATTGTGCAAAAGCTCCATCTAATTGTGGTACAAAATCAGGTAATACTGACTGTAAAGACGGAAGTTGTGGTGCAACTTCAACAACTAAGGCTAATACAAGCCCTAGTAAAAGTACAGCTGTTCAACCAAAATCAACTGCTGATACAAGCGTAAAAGCATTAGAAAAAGAAGTAATTACACTTGTTAATGCTGAAAGAGCAAAAGCTAAATTGCCAGCACTTAAAGCTAATGATTCTCTTTCAAATGTAGCAAGACTTAAATCTCAAGACATGATCGATAAAAAGTATTTCTCACATACATCACCAACTTATGGATCACCATTTGATATGATGAAAAAATACGGAGTAAAATACACTGCAGCAGGTGAAAATATAGCTTCTGGATATCCTTCAGCTAAAGCTGTTGTAGATGGATGGATGAAATCTCCAGGCCATAGAGCTAATATATTAAGCAAATCTTTCACTGAAATAGGTGTTGGACTAGCTAAGAGTTCTAACGGTACATACTATTGGACTCAAATGTTTATAAACCCAGGTAAATAAGCATAAGACACCCTAAATAAACATATTATAAATATCAGGAACTGATTTATTAGTTCCTGATATTTACTTATTACTTGTTAGTTATCACTTATCATTTATGGCATTTATAAGTTCTCCAATTATATTTTTAATGCCATTTTCAATAAAATTTTCTCTTACATTGGATACATTTAATTCTAGCATTTCTTCTTTTTTAAAACTATTTAAATAATATAAATTTCTAAAGCTCCCTGTGAAAGCATAGAACTATCCACATCTATAAGTCTTTTATATTTTCCAAAGTTCTCTATTAGAACTTCAGGTATAACTGCAACTCCAATCCTAAGTCCAGGAAATATAATTTTTGAATAGCTTTTTAAATAAATAACATGAGAAAAATCTCCATAGGAATACAATGGATCTGCTTTTGAATCCTGTTCTAAATCTGCTAAATAATCATCCTCTACAATAAACACATCATACTTTTGAGCTAATTTTACAATAGTTCTCTTTTGTATTTGAGAATAACAGGTACCTAAAGGATTATGAAATCTTGGCATGGTATAAAAGAATTTAATTAATATTGTACCACAGTTCTTAATCTACTAACATATAAATATAAGATATAGTAAATTTAAAACTTACATATATAGAAATATAGGAGGAATGTATCAATGAATATTTCACACAAAAAGAAGGCATATATTGCCTCTATAACATATGCTCTTATAATAGGTTTTTCATTTTTATTTTCAAAGATAAGTTTAAATTATTCAACCCCTTTAGACATACTAGCTCATCGTTTTACTGTATCCTTTATATTTGCATTTATATCTATTTTATTAGGCTTTGTAAAATTAGATATAACTAAGAAAGATATCCTTTATGTTTTACCATTAGCATTGTTTTATCCAATAATGTTTTTTGCGTTTCAGATTTTTGGACTAGTTTACATTTCTTCCTCTGAGGCAGGAATTATTCAAGCAACTATTCCTATTTTTACAATGATATTTTCAGTAATATTCTTAAAGGAGCGCCCTAGTATAATACAGAAACTATCCATTTTATTGTCTGTATCAGGTGTAATGTATATATTCTTTATGAAGGGTATAAGTTTAAAAAGTAATATTTTTATGGGAATACTTCTTATTTTATTATCTTCCCTGTCTTCAGCTTTTAACAATGTACTATCAAGAAAAATGTCTAGAAACTACAGGCCTGTATTACTAACTTATATATCTATTGGCATAGGCTTCGTATTTTTTAATGCTGTTTGTGTTATTAATCATATTTTCCATGGAACTATTAATATTTATTTTAAACCATTTATAAATCCATCATTTATAATATCTATAGTTTATCTAGGAGTTTTATCTTCACTTTTGACATCTTTTTTATTAAACTACGCTCTTTCTAAAATAGAAGCTTCTAAAATGAGCGTATTTAATAATCTTTCCACTTTAATAACTATGATAGCAGGAGTACTATTCTTAGGAGAACATCTACAATACTTTCATATAATTGGAGCCTTTATAATTATCCTTGGAATAATCGGCACAAATCTTGGTGATAAAGCTCCTTAGCTAATATGAATTAACCAATAAATATTTTGTTATATTCCAGTGAAAACACCATTAAAATTATATATATATTTCTAAGATTATTATATATATTTCATAGATAAGTAATGTACCCTTATAAGTTTACAAATAAAAATACACTCCTAAAAATCAAATTTTCGTATCTGACTTTTGGAGTGTATTTCATTTTACATGTTTTTTGATTGTATAATTCTATACGATTTTTTCGATTCTATCAAAGGCTTCCTCTAAAGCTGATATATTTACTGTACAAGCAATTCTTACATATCCTTCTCCGTACTTTCCAAAGGCGTTTCCTGGTATTGCTATTATATGAGCTGTGTTTAACAATTCATTACAAAACTCCTGTGAACTTTTGCCTGTTTCTTTTATATTTAAAAAAATGTATATACCAGCTTTAGGTTTAATAGCACTTAACTTTGGAATGGATTCTATCCTACCATATGCATATTCCATTCTTTTTTTGAATTCTTTTGTTATTTTGCTTACGATTTTATTTCTATTTTTTAAGGCGTGTATAGCTGCTCTTTGAGAAATTGTTGGAGCAGAAAAACATATGCCTTCATTAATATTTTTCATAGTATTTATTATATAATCTGGAGCAGCTACATAACCAATTCTCCATCCAGTCATACAAAAATCCTTAGAAAAGCTACCTAAAGTTATAGTTTTCTCCTTCATTCCAGGCAGTGATGCTATAGAACAAAATTCATCTTCATAAGTAAAATCATCATAAACTTCATCTGATATTACTACTAAATCATTTTTTATAGCTATTTTAGCAATTTCCTCTAATAACTCTTTGGAAAAAAACGCCCCTGTAGGATTATTAGGTGAATTTAGTATTATGGCCTTAGTTCTAGTATTTATTAACTCTTCTAGATTTTTAGGATTTATAGTAAACCCATCCTGCTCTAAAGTTTCAAGTTCCACGAATTTACCCTTTGCCATATCTATTTGCTGTTTGTATGGAGTAAAATAAGGAGAATGCACTATTACTTCTTCTCCATCATTTAATATAGCCTGCAGTGTTAAATATATACCATGACAAGCTCCTACAACTGCCATAATTTCATTTTGATTAAAACTTATATTACGATTTTTCTTATAAAAATCAGTAATTGCATCTATTAACTCTATATCTCCTGTAGGGTTTGAATATCTTGTATATCCATTTTGGGTATCTTCAAAAGCAGCTTTAATAATAGATTCATCAGTTATTATATCTGGATCTCCTAAGCTTAAATCAATTATATCTTTAAACTTGTTCTTTAGATTAGCTGCCCCTGACATTAAATTTTCTTTATTATCTTTATACTTATGAGATAAAAATTTATTTTCCATAACATAGCCCTCTTTTCATTAAATTGTCTCACTTATAAATTATTTTAAAATAGAAATTATTCATCATTATTATAAAATCATAAAAGATAATTCATTATATAATAATTCATTATCTTTTATGATTTTCATATAATTTTATACTATTTTATACATTATTGCACTAGTTTATTAGCATCTCTAACGAATTTGTCAATACTTTTAGCTTTAATAAGTTTGTCTAATGTTTTGTTTATAGCATCTAAAAGATCCTTGTTACCCTTTTTAATAGCTACAGATGCACCTTTATCTGCATTTTCAAATTTTGCTAGTGACATTGCAAATCCTTTAGCATTATTAGCATATGTAATTGCTACAGGTTTTTCAAGTACTAATCCATCTACTTTTTTATTTTGTAATTCTAGTGCTAAATCAGTAACTTTAGATAAAGATTTAATATCTGAACTTGTCATTTGTTTCTTTGCTACTTCCTCTTGAGTTGTACTCTTTTGAACTCCTATTTTTTCACCTTTAAAATCATCCAATGTTTTAAATTTATCTTTGTCCTCTGCTCTAACTAATACAGTTTGTATAGCTTCATAGTATACAGTAGAAAAGTCTACACTCTTTTTTCTCTCCTCTGTTGGATTCATTCCTGCAATAACCATATCCACATTTCCAGATTGTAGGGCTGCTAATAAACCGTCAAACTTCATATCCTTAATTTCCAACTTAACCCCTAGGTCCTTTGCTATTTCTTTTGCTATTGTAATATCAAATCCTACTATTTCATCTTTTCCATTTACAGTTTTATGAAATTCATAAGGTGGATAATCTGCACAAGTACCTATAACTAATTTTCCACTTTCTTTAATTTTATCTACCTTCCCATTTTCAGATTTACTTGCAGTGCTTTTACCACAGGCACTCAGTCCTATAACCATAGTTAATGAAAGTATAATAGCTCCTAATTTACTAATTATTTTTTTACTCAAATTCATTCACTCCTCATAACTTTATTTATGTATAATTATTCAATTTTTCTATTTTTTATAATTACTTTATATTTTTTACTAATAAGAATCATTACAACATATAGGCAGTAAACTACTACCATCTAGCATTAAGCACAGATGTTTATTTTCACTTAAAATTTTATTAATTTCATTTTCATCTTTAATAACTTTAATATTTGCTTTACTAACTAATTCCTCTTTTATATCAGATATAAGAGTAACCTTATATTCCTCTGCAATCTTGCATATTAAATATCCAGCAAATTTAGAAATAGTAAATTTTTTTCTTAAATCCGCCTCTCTTTCTTTATTATTATCAAAATTATTTATAATTTCTTCTACTTCTTCATTTCCCATACCCTCTATACACTGTGTAAAAAGAATTATCTTCCCACCTTTTTTTACTGCTTCCTTTGCATTACTTAATGCTTTAGAAGATTGATATAGATTAATATCCTTAGGAAATCCTCCTGCAGAAACAATTATGCCATCCTTTAATTTTTCAATTTCTAAACCATAATTATTTTTTAGAATATTACAACCTTTTAAAAATGCTTTTTCATAATGTCCCGCCACAGCTGAAGTAATATTACCTTTAGAATCTGTTATTACATTTAGCAAAAATGAAGGTTTTATCATATGGCAGGCTTCCATCATATCTAAATGTATAGGATTATTTTCTAAATTTCCACATGTACAATTAGGGTTTATTCCACTTTTATTACTATTTAAAACTAATGCATGATTTGCCATTATTGTTTCATAAGAACTTATACCAGGAAGAATAGACTTTCTTCCTCCTCCAAAACCGGCCATATCATGAAATGTTATACCACCTGTAATAATTAACTTCGTACATTCTTTTACTAGTTTATTAATAAATACAGGTGTGTTAAAAGATGTCTTACCTACATATACCATATTAGTTTTATCTTTAGAATAATGATCTATAATCTTAAACCTTTTAACCAAACTTTCTCCAAATATTTGTATATACTCTTTTTCAGTTTGTTTTCTATGCGAACCTAATGCACATAAAAAAATTATGTTTTCATCATCTATTCCACTTTTCTTTATTTCTTCAATAAGTATAGGTAAAAATACTTTAGGACGTTGCCATAATCTTGTTATATCAGATACCACAATGCAAACTTTATCTTCTGAAGTAATAATTTCATCTACTCTTTTAGATGAAATGGGATTCAAAAGAGCTTCTTTTATAACTTCATCTTCTTCTTTTTTACCCTCCGATAAAAATTTCTTACTTAAAAGTTGAAGGTCATAGTTATTGTCAAATGATATTTTTTTATAACCATTACCATATTTTATAGTGTGTCCTTTCAAAATTAGCCCCCCCCGTTTTCCAAAAATAGTATGGATGCATATATATTGTTTTGTTTTTCCACTTATTAAGTTTTTTAAATTATATACTGTATATTTATACATGTCAAGCGTAATTTTATTCATTTACTTAAAAGATTATAAATAAAATAGATTTAATTTTAATACAACAAAACAAAACCTCTCAAATAAGTAAATTTATCCACTTATTTGAGAAGCTTTAATATTTTCCTATAAAATTAAAACCTTTTTTCCAATTATATTATTAACAATTTATGCAATTGGTAATTTCATAAGTTCCTGAATATGAAAAGAGATCTTATAAAAATTTATATCTTTATAAGTTCTCTAATTTTTTATACTATTTTACTATTAACCACTGATCACAATTATTGGCCATAGACTGCAATTCATTTAAATATTTAGTTACATGGTATCCATCACAAACTGCATGGTGCATCTGAAGAGAAATAGGTATTAATATCTTACCATCCTGTTCAAAATATTTACCATATGTAGTTATTGGTAAAAGATAAGTTCCATCTGAATAGACATTAAGATTAAATCCCGTAAAGCTAAACCAAGGGACACAAGAAATAGGAAATGTATTTTTAGGTTCATTTTCTTTTGCTGATATACCTTTTACATCACCATATTTTTTCATATCTTTAGTACAATTATTATAAAATGGTCTAAAATCCTCATCATATTCTGTCCAAATATTACTGAAAGTTTCATCATCTTTATGGAATATAGTAAAAGAAGGACTCATACTATCCCAGTAACCAACATTCCCTTTGTCATCAAAATTAGTTCTAAATTCTTCATGGCTATTTACTATTTTTGAATTCATATAAATTAGTGTGGGATATAATTTTATATTATTTCCCTTTACTTTCTTTAGCAAATTTGTTATATCAATATTAGCAGTCATACTATATTGACATCTTAAATTATTCATATAATGATCAAAGTATGGTTTTCTACTCCAATTTTCTTTATCTATTATATTAAACTTTATAAGATCAACTCCTAATCATGTATTTAACTTTGTTAAACTATATAAATATTAATTTCTCAAACTATTGAAATATAATAATTTCACAAAAAATAATTCTCTCCAACAAAATTTACAAAAATCAATGTGAAAATATAGTAAAATTAATTATCATAAATTCCACAGTAATAATCTCTATAAATTTATAAAGAACAAAATCAGTTCATCACTTTAATAGTAACATATTAACAAATTTAAGTCATTATTATTATTTTTATAGCAAAAATCAAGGTATAAAAACGAACCTAATAATGTTAAACTTATCATACAAATTTATTCTTACTATTTAATATATTAACTTATTGTGTTAGTTAAATTAAGATTACAGAATCATATTTTGCACATTAAACCAATCCTAAATTAACTTTCAGTAAGATTAGATTATATTAATATTTTAATATGTCATAATATTTTAAAGGCATATAGGTTAGTCTTATTACCTATATGCCTCAAAATTTTAGATTTTTTAAATGTTTTTACTACTATGTTCTAAATGTTTATATTCTTAGTTATATTTTGTCCGTTTATTTGAAGGTTTAATGAATCATAACCTGCATTAGCCCATTCTTTTATTGTTATAGAGTTATTTCCGCTGCTTATAACTAACGCTTCATTCTGGGCAGTTCCCCATGTATTAGAAATCATTTTCTTTGTGAATTGTAGATCATCAACTGAAGATACTCCACTTTCGTTGTCAAACACTAATATATCTTGTTTTTCAAATCCTTGATAAGTAGCATACATTATATCATTTCCAAAACCTTTACCAAATATAAAGGTATCTATTCCATTTCCTCCATTTAATTCGTCATTGCCTATTCCACCACTTAAAATATCATTTCCATCTTCTCCTTCTATACGGTCATCTCCTTCTTCTCCAAATAAACGATCATCTCCATTAGCACCGGTTAAACTATCCCTGTCAGCACCTCCATATATACTATCATCTCCCTCTTCTCCATAAAGATTATCATCTCCATCTCCACCATATATTTCATCATTTCCACCTACAGCAAAAATGATATCTCCATCACCTAATCCATATATAGAATTGTCTGAATCATCTCCATGAAGCTCATTAGAGCCATCATCACCTTTTATAGCATTAGCTGGTATTCCTCCAGTTAGAGAATTTATAACTCCAGTAATGGCTTCTTTATCCATTTTGGTATTCCTTATACTAATATTTAGATCTTTATTTTGTGATTTGAAGAAATCTTCCAAAACTATTTTATTTAAGGCTGATTGTTTTAAGACTAAAGAATCATTTTCTTTTTCAAAGTTAATATTATTTAAGGACATTATTCCTGTTGTGGTATCAAATAATATAGTATCATCTGAGGAATACTGCTTTATTGTATCTATCCCAAAATCTTTAGTTAACACAAAAGAATCTTGTCCATTTCCACCTTCTAATATATCAGAACCAATTCCTCCAAATAAAGTATCATTCCCTTCATCACCTTTTAATGTGTCATTTCCTGCTCCACCTTTTAAAACATCATTTCCTATTCCACCATTAAGTATGTCTAAACCACTACCACCTTGTAATATGTCATCTCCATCTTCTCCAAATAAATTATCTTCTCCAGCCTCTCCTAGTATGAAGTCTTTTCCACCTTTGCCATGTAAGGTATCATTACCAACTCTACCTTCTAAGTTATTGCTTCCATCATTCCCCATTATAGTGTCAGCTGCGTTTGTGCCAATAATATTTTCCATATTTACTATGCTATTATCAGTACCCTTAAAGCTTAGTTTATTTTGAAGTAAATCTATATTAATGGCTCCATCTTTATCTGAAGCCTGAGAAAAATCTGCTGTATCAAAGCCGTCGCCTCCATCTATTACAGCATTATTTGAGGCTACAATTATCTTATCATTTCCTTCTTCTCCATATAATTTATTTAAGCCACTTAAATCCTCAAGTGTATCATCACCTGAACCACCATGTAATTCATCATCACCAGCTCTACCATTTACATAGTCATTATCTGCTCCACCGTCTATTATATCTACTCCACTATCACCATATACTACATCGTCTCCTTCTTCTCCGTACATAGTATTTTTCCCATAGTTCTCTGATTTGTATGTGGAGTATAATCCTCCAAATATGTTATCATTGCCACTTCCACCATGAATAGTGTCAACGCCTACTCCTCCTATTATATTATCGTTACCACCTTTTCCATTTATATTATCATCACCATTTCCACCTAACAAATACCCATTATGATCATTATCATTTATACTATCATTTCCATCTTCACCAGCTAAGTTAGAATCAGAATCCGCAAAAGCATTTATTACATCATTAAATCTTGTTCCAACTACTCCTTCAAATCCTATTGCATCAAATCCTATTGCATCCTTTAATGTAGAAGTTAAGTTTAATGCTTTGTCAAACTCAGTTAAATTTAATATGTCTTTTCCTTCTCCACCATCAATTTTTATCATTGCTTTATCATAATATATTGTGTCGTCACCTTTTCCACCTTCTACAGTATCAGCTCCGCCATTTCCATAAATAACATCATTTCCATCATCCCCATAAAGGAAGTCCACTCCTTTACTACCAACTAAAAGATCATCGCCACCCCAACCATGTAATGTTGAAGTACCATAAGATATTGAATCTTCTTGCTTTAGTGTAGAATATAACTCATCATTTGATTCAGTTGCATCAACTACATTTTCATTGGTTGTTCCTATAAATCTAAGTCTAGTTCCCTTTAAACCTTTAAAGTTTACTTCATTTCTTTTAGCATCTTCTCCTTGTAGGCTAATAACCCCAGGATAACTATATTGACTATTGGATTGCTCCAAACTTATCCTATTTGTAGCATTATAACCGGGTAAAATTATATTTTCAAAATTACTCAATGTAATATCCACATCACCTGTGAATTTTAGTGTATGAAAATCTCCAGAATATTTGGCTTCATAAACTTTATTGTCAGCTCCTCCAATATCCTTCAATGATACAATATCTACTCCATCTCCTCCATCAGCTATTCCAATAACTGATCTATTGTCAACTCTAACTCTTATTATTTCATCAAAGGATAATATATCGTTTCCTGATCCAAATTCAACTTTGGTTCTCATTACATCATTTAAAGGAGCATAAATCTTACTATCTATTCCTTTATAATAATCTACTGCTTTTATATTTAAATCTATATTTGTTTCTCTTCCAGCTAAATCCGAAAGCTCTTCTTTTCCATAATCTACAACTAATATTCTATTATTTACATAATCTAATCCAAATACACTTAAGTCAATACTGGATCCAAACCCTTCCGCTATAACTGTTCTATTATTTTGTTGATCCAAAACATATTTAGTGTCAGCAAGCTGCTGTGGTTGGGTATCGTCTCCTCCATCTTTGATCTCATAAGTTACATTATATAGTCTACCAGGTGGAAGTTCCTTATCTTCAAATATCTCAGACAAAGCACCATTATCAGTTTTAGCAAGAGTTACCACTTGAACCACATCTACATTATTATCGTTAAGCAGTTTCTGAGAAAAACTTTCTAGAGGATTTTTATAATTTTCAAGTATCATGTCTCTTACTGCCATACTTAAAGCAATTCTTTTTTGTTCATCAGAATCATACTCTATATCACTATACTCATCTAATATTTCATCTCTAATATCGTCTTTATCTATTGAAGTATATATAGCTGAAAACCAGTTCACCACAGGAATAGCATCTAATGTTTTTATATCTGCTAATGCTTCATATATCCTTCTATCTATACTATTAGTTGCATTATCTGCTGCTTTATTGTATTCAGCAGCTGCTGCCGCTGAACTAGCTATTGATCCTAATCCAAATGAATTTGTTACAGCATCAACAGGAGCATAAGGATTGTCTGGATCTAAGTTAGTAAGGTTATAAAGTAAAGATGCCGCAGCTGTAACAAACCCCATAACATTTCCTGCCATTGATGCTCCCCTAGCAAGAGATAATAAACTAGAACTCAGTCCTGATAAACTAAGGCCTATTCCCATAACATGTTGAGGTTTAATATCATCCTTTTCATCAGCCTTTATAAAATCATATATTGATATTCCCAATCCCATAAAATCCAGACCTAAACTTCCATAAGTTAATATACTCTTTAAAACTGGTTTAATATTTGTCATATATGTGCTTGAAGGAAGTGACACACTATCTCCACCAGTTCCTATTGGATTATATCCTAGTAATATAATATCATCATCTATTCCAGCAACTTCAGAACTTGGATTTCCATCAACTATAGGTTTTAAATTACCTGTATCTGGAACATTAGGACCATCTGGATCAATTGGTTTATATGATGTTAATTCTACATTACCATCTAATCCTGCTACTTCAGAATTTGGATTTCCATTAACTATTGATTTTAATTGTTTAGGAAGATCAATTTCTGGATTTTCTAACGGAGATAACTTAGAAACAATTATATCATCAGTTGGTATTTCAGTAGCACCTTCTATTTTTGTAGCATATCTAGTTAAAGTGTTTTTTTCTAAATCATAAGCATAATGTGGATAATACGCTACTATATCATCAACTGTAGTATAATAAGTTTTAAGCCTCTCAAACCAAGTAGCCCCATTAATATTCATATCATATTTTGCTGTTAATATACCATCTACAAACTTACCTATATTGAAAACACAGCATAGTCCATCTTTAATTAATCCTACAGCAAGTCTTCCTATGTCATCATTTTCACCATTTAATGCTGCATCTATAGCTTTATAAATAGTATTAGCAAGAATTATGAATGATGATGGTTGTGATATAAATTTATCCATTATAGATTTTATGCTTCCATGCTCTACAGTATTAGCCCCTGATGATGTATCATCTTTAAGATAAGCTTTAATTGTAACAGCTCCGTTTATAAAATTAGCATAGGCTCCAATTAATCCTACTTGTAGTTTAAAATCCATTTGATTTATTTTTTCTAAAGTTACTGGATCTAAATCCAATTGTGCTTTAGCTTCTTCCACAAATTCTTTTAAAAGATTATTTATATTTTCATCTTTAAATAATTCTTCCGAAGTTTGTTCTAAGTTTGATGCATCAAATTTATCTAATTCATAAAATCCATTTTGTTCCATTAAATTATCCATATATACTCTCCTTATTCATATAAATTTTATCTTTAGATTTTTTACAAATAAATGGTTAATTTCTTTTAATCACTGACTCCTCTCTTAACTTTTGTATGAATTTATTAGTTTTTAATAATATTTTTTGATTTAGTATTTCTTTCTTTAATTTTTCTTTCACTTCGTCAAACTCAATTTTTACATGGGATTTTTTATCTTCTAATTTAACCAAATGATATCCCATATCAGTTTTAAAATACTGACTTACCTCTCCAACACTTAATTTGTCTACTATTTTTCTGAATTCATTTGGAATTCTCTCTAATTCAAAAGTACCTAATAAGCCACCTCTATTTTTAGTTTGACAAATAGAATATTTCTCTACTGCTTCATTAAAATCTAAGCCTTTACTAATTTGATTTTCTATATCTCTTATTTCTTCTTCTTTTTTTACTAAAATATGTTTTAATGTTACTACTGGTTGAGATGTAATTTTTTCTTTATTAGATTCATATATGCTTTTTATCTCATCTTCTGTAACATTAATATCACCAACCACCTTTTGCAGCACTAATTTTCTTATTAATTCTTTTTTAAAAAGTTCTAATGCCTGTAAATACTTTTCATCATTTTCTATATTTATTTTTTTACCATATTCATAAATTAACTCTGAATTTATCATACTTTCTAAAAGTTTTTCTTTATATTCCTTATTATCTACTTTTTTTCTAGCATCATCTGTTAACGATTCAAGTATACTTTGTAAGTCTATTTCTGTTATTGTTTTTTCATTTACTGTAACTAATATCTTATCTTCCATTACCTGTCTCCTTATAGATTTATTCTTAGTTAATTAATTTTTTATTTGTATATAGGATTATATTAATTTTTGAAATCTATAGACTTTAATTAATAAAATCATCACCTCCTTTATGTAATGTTAAGAACTCATATGTATAAAGTATCACCACTTATGTAAAATTATTTTATATAATATAAATACTTTGACAGTCAAAATATTTATGTTTACAATGCTTTCATTATCAAATCATTGGCTAATCTATACCCAATAACCTAACAATATAACAATAATATTAATATAAAGTAAAATGTATTAATATAATGATACATTATTCTTAATTGTGAAAAAATTAGTTTTATTGCTAATATTTTATCACATTTTTTATTAAATTTAAATTATTTTTTTAATTTAATAAAAAACCTAACTAAAATTAGTTAGGTTTTTTGTTAATTTCAAATATTATATTTAATTACTATAAAAATATATCAGTATTATGTTTCGAAAAAATACAAATATATCTTCTACTAATACACATCTAATATATATTTAACATTTATTATCTACAACTCATATCCCAAAAATTCATTTCATGCTTACAAGCTTCAAGAAATATTTCAATTAATTTTTCCTCTTCTTCCTTAGCAATATTTTCACATATTTTATCTAAAAGTTTACATGAATCCACACTAAATTGTTCAAATTCTTTTCCTGCATAAGCTTGTATCCAAGGTTTATAATAATTATTTTCTAATTGTTTTCCACTTTCTTTCTTTAAAGCTTTTCCAATATACTCGTATGTTAATGTGCATGGTAAAGCGGATATAAATATTTCTTTTATATCTCCATCCTTTAGAAAACTCAACATGTAATCTGTATAATTTTTATTTTCAATTTCTGGTTTCATATTATCTACTTTATATACATCCAATCCATAATCCTTAAGATATTGAGTATGCATATTTGTTTCATCTGATGTGACCACACCTATACAAGTATATAAAAATTGTAAATCCTCTATAGTATCAGCCAGTAAAAATGCACCAGCATATACTTTACCATATTCTTTAAGATATAAAGAATCTTGAATTAAATAATTTTTAAACTTATTTCTATCTAGTGTTCCATCTTTTAGTCCTTGTATAAAAGGATGTTTCATATAATCCTCATAATATTTTTTAACTCTTACATCTTCTTTTATTTTTTTTGAAAAACTCATACACTCACCCCATTTTTAATTATAGCTCTTTTCAAATTTTTTAGTGGTAATATTGATAATACAATAATACTTAAAAGTAGCTCTACACCGTATCCTGAAAAATTATATATAATAGAATAGACCCATACATTCATTCCTTTAGGTGCAAATTGCCCAAAGAAAATAATACCTGATAATACATTAAAAGAAACAGATAATAATGAAGCTACTACTGCTCCAAATATTAATTTTGATTTTTTATCAATTCCAAACATAGTTATAAACGCTATAGACATCATTGAACCAAAATAATCTAAAGGTATTTGCATAGGATAATATGGTGGCTGAAGAATTATCTCTATAAAAGACACAACAATAGTACAAATCAATGTTTCTTCAGAACTAAATAAAACTGCAAGTATCATCAATGGAAGAACTGATAATAAACTGCATCCTCCTCCCTGTGGAAAGGGCACTATTTTAATCATATCTAATACAACAGTAATAGCCGCTACAACCCCAATTCTTACAATTACCCTTAAATTGAATTTAAATTTTCTTAATTTTTGTACACTTAAAACTAAAATTGCTAATGTTACAATTATTGCTATGATAGTTGCTAAGTTCACTTTTTTCCCTCCTTTTTTAATAACGTTGTTCTGTTAGATTATGCACATTAATTTCTCTGAAATTATTGGCACATAATGATTTTACTTTCAAAAACATTATCTTTCATATAAAATATAAAAATCAATGTACAAAACTCAACAAAAATAACTTTATAAAATTTTTATTTTAATTTATACAAACAAAAAAAGCCTGTTCCTAAATGGATAACACGCTTAAAAAAGTTACTACGCTGGCATTACCCAGATCAGTTTTAAAGGTTTTCCTCATACTAGATTCCTCTCAGCCTAATTTCATAAGCTCCCCTTTGTATTATTAAATTACAACTAAATTATATGTTTTTTTATAGACATAGTCAACCTATCTAAGTAAATCAGTGAAATGACTATTCTAAGCATATTTATAGATCAAATTATTTTTTTTAATATAACTTTCCCATTTGTTATAATGTAATTCATAATAATCCTCTTATTATTTTGTTAAACCTTTCATTAAACCGCCAATTAAATATTTGTTCAAAAAAATCGCCACTAAAACTGGAGGAATAACAGAGAGCATACCTCCTGCAGACATCAATCCATAATGAATAGAAGTTTTGCCAACCATTGTACTTAAAAAAACTGTAAGTGGCTGAGCTCTTGAAGAAGCAAATACAAGAGGTATAGAATATTGGCTCCATGCACTTAAAAAAGTTATAATAGCTACAGCAATAATACCAGGTAGTGCAATGGGTAAAAGAATAAACATTGCCCGAAAGCGTCCTGCTCCATCAACCCAAGCAGCTTCCTCAATTTCTTTTGGGATAGAAGTAAAAAAACTGTACATTAGCCATACTGCTAAAGGCATAAATGCAGAAATGTAGATAAGTATGATACCTACGCGAGTATCCATTAATCCTAAAGTAGTCATGATGCGATAAAGTGGTATCATTACACTATAAGCTGGTAGAACCATTGTAGTCATTAAAATCCAGAAAATAAAATTGCTGCCCTTAAATTTCCAGCGAGCAAAAACATACCCTGATAATATGGCAATGACGCACACCAATAATGTACAAACCAAACAAACAACTAATGAATTAGCAAAGGCGTCTATAAATTGATTGTTTAGTATTGAATCGGTGCTAGATAGTCCAAACAACTGTTGATAGTTATCAAAAGTAAGTGGTTTTGGAAGCCAGCTAGGAGGTGCTTTTAGTAAATCTGATTTTGCCATCAAACTGGTACGCAAACACCAATATAACGGAACAAGACTATATAAGCAAATGATTACAGTTAAAAAAATCAGGAAAATACGACGATATAATTTTGTCATGATTGGTTCTTACCTCCTAGCTTAATGTAAATAGACATTATGAGTAGGGAAAATAGAGAGATCAACATGGACAAAGCCATGCCACTTCCTAGATTCATTTCCCGAAAGGCAACTAAATAATTTTCAATGAGTAATGAGCGTGTATCCAAGGCGGTACCAGTCATTATATAGGCCTCATCAAATAAATGAAAAGCAGAAATTGTACCTTCTGCTAAAGTAATAACTAATACAGATTTTATAAAAGGAAAAATAATGTAGCGAAATCGCTGCCAGTAATTAGCTCCATCTATAGAAGCTGCTTCTATTCTATCTTCAGGCAGAGTTTGTAGTTTTGCCAAAAAGATTATAACTATTAAGGGTAACATCTTCCATACATGTACTAAAGTTACCAGCCATTTAGACCATGCAGGGTTATTAAGCCAAACTTTATACTCATGAATAAATCCAATTTTAAATAAGAAATCATTCCAAAGTCCACATGTAGGATCAAGAATAAGTCGCCAAATTATACCATTTACTAGGGGAGGTAATGCCCATGGTATGATCAAAACAGCCAAAATTATACCTCTTCCAATAAATTTATCTTTTAATGCCAACGCCAGTACTATACCCAAAATTGTTTCAGCTATCAAAGAAATTATAAGATAAAAAAGACTGTTGCCAAAAGAGTTTATAGCAAACTTATCTTGAAATAGTGTAATATAATTTCCCCAGCCAACAAAAATGCGCTGATCCAAATGACGCAAATTTACTTCATAAAGGCTGTCCACTATAGTAATGCATAAAGGTAATGCTACAAAAATCACTAAAATAAACAGTAGTGGTAGCAAACATACATACGGAGCTTTTGATCTTTTCATCTATTCACCTCTGAGAAAGATATCAATATTTAAAAATATGCTACTAAAAATCCTTAAATATAGTATAATCTTAATAATTATTTTATTTGTATATTCACATGCTTTGGCATTTTAAATTTATGGTGGGCACAATAGTCTTAAACTAACAGTTGTTACTATTATACCCTTATTTGATCTTTGCCCACCAGATCACGCCCATGCCCGGCGCCATTATATAATTTCTATAACTTTTTAATTTTTACTGAATTACTGTATTATTTAGATTTAGCTTTTAACTTAGCAGCAGAGCCAGCTATGCTTTTTAAGCCTTGATCCATAGTAAGTTGGCCTTTAGCAATCTGATTCATATAGGTTGCTACATCACTTTCCCATGCAGCATACCATTTAGGTGCACCTTGTGGGAAAAGTGGTTGTATAGTGCTCATAGCCTCTTTTATAGTATTCCCTTGAGGCATTTTATTGGCTTTTGTCAGAGCAGTTATAGTACTTGCATGATTAGGGAAAATACCATCTTCAGTAAATAAGTTTTCCATAAATTTTTCCTTATTGATCCATTTAATAAACTTCGCAGCAGCTTCTTTATGCTTAGATGCAGTTGGTATACCTACACCCTCTTGTAAACCGTATGTACGACTACCATCTTTAGTACCAGGAACTTGGATTACTTTAACAGTACTTGCTATAGCGCTATCTTTCTTAGTATATTCAGTAATGTTCCCTGCCCAACCTGCTATATCTATGGAACTGTCACCTTTTTTAAAGTGGTCTACAACGTCGGTGCCTTTATAATCTAAAACAGCAGGATTGATTAATCCATCTTTATAAGCATTCATAACCCATGACATAGCTTTATATCCAGCGGAATCTTTCTTAGCAAAAAGAGGATTCCAATTATTATCAAAAAGTTCTCCACCATATGCTTTAGTCAACATAAACCATGGTGTGGTTGTAGCTGATGTAGCTGATAATGGCAGCAGGATTGGATAATTGCATACACCAGCTGCTTTAATTTTCTTTGCTGCTTCATACATACTATCTGCTGTAGTTGGGATATCTTTAATTCCAGCAGAAGTAAAATCAGCTGTATCAACATATGTAAGACGAAAATCGTTATAAATTGGAACTGCCATGTATTTACCCTTATGACTGAAAACATCCTTTGTAGCAATATCTTTCCACATATCATCACTAAAATATTTATTTAGAGGTTCATACCAGCCAGCTTCTCCGTAGGTATTTGTCCAATCCCAACTAAATTCAGTAACATCTGCTGGTGCAACACCAGTAGAGCAACTAGTTACAATTCTGTCCTGCAGAGGTTCCCAGTCAAGAATTTCTAGTTTAACCTTAATACCTGTATCGGCTTCAAAATCAGGAATAGTTTTTTCTAAACCTTTTTGATACCACGGTGGCAATAAAACTGTAATTGCTTCACCTGAATTAGATTTTTTATTGGCATCCTTTTTATTATTTTCACACCCAACAAAACTAATCATAAATATTGTAATCAAAGTAATACTAATAAAAATTTTACATATACCTTTTTTCAATACAAACACTCCTCTTTAGTATATAGTTTTTTAGCTATTTTCGTAAACAGTCTTAATAAAAATCTTAACGTTTTCTTCAGGTGAACCCATTACACAATCACAACCAAAAGACGGCATAAAATTAGGATATAGTTTCATATCAAGTAACAGCTTTTTAGTAGCTTTCTCTACCTCATAAGAACTTCCATTATACATTATTTGCAGTGGATCAATGTTACCAGCAAGGATTATATTCTCAGGTACAATTTTGGCAACAGTAGCCATGTCCATGATCTGATCTAAACTTAGAACTTCAGCACCACAACTTGACATTTCCTTTAAATACACTGAAGTATTACCACAAATATGTAGTACACCCCAAGCTCCCAATTGTTCAGCCGTTGCAAAAATCTTTTGTAACCTATGAGTAATAAATCTTGAAAAACAAA
The DNA here is from genome assembly GCF_943736985.1 of Clostridium sp. Marseille-Q2269. Lineage (GTDB taxonomy): Bacteria > Bacillota > Clostridia > Clostridiales > Clostridiaceae > Clostridium_F. Next base: position 42,483 of record NZ_CALSFS010000018.1, on the reverse strand, counting down.
CAGGTGAGATAATACTTGCAGTTGGTTCCGATATTTGAATAACCTTGGCACCATTTTTAACTGCTGTTCGCAAAAAATTAATGATGGCTTCTGTAGCAAAGTCTAGTATAGCTTCAACGAAATCAGGTTTACGAATAACACAGCGAGCTAAATTTTCTACCCCTGCCATTTCTGCTGCTAAAGTAAACGGGCCAACCAAAGCAACCATTTCTGGTTTATCTATATTTTCAGCAATTAATCGGATGGCTTCTAAGTAAGATGACATTAAACAATTTTTTTCTGGACAAGGTTGATCTAATAAGAGCAAATCAGACAAATCTTTAATTGGATTATCATTTGATGAAGGAAAATCATAATCTGGACGCAATAAAGGGACACCTAAAGCTTCCGCAAAAACCACTCCGTAATCAAGGGGATAAGAAAAATCAAGGGGAATTTTATCTTCTAATAATAATGCTATTTCTAACTGTTTTTGAGGGTCCTTGTAAACCTCATACATAGTATAATTTGTGTAAGCAATACCTATTGCTCCCATTTGTGGGTAAATCAAACGATGCCTTTTTTTAGACATATATTCAAGTAAATTCATATTTCTCATTAACCTCCATACCATTACAGTAAATATAGTTTATAATACATTACCAATATCTTGATTTTTTTCATTTGATAATACAATTGTACAGAAAAAATTATTATATTTTATTTTAACTAACAAAATCACCTAAATCAAATAATAAAATATGATACAATTGCCCTCTTCTATAATTTTTTAGAATAGTATAAGGTTATTTTTTTGTTTATTTACTGCTAAATCTATCATTAACTAATTTGCACATGAACTAATTTTATTAATATCACAAAAACCTAACTAAGTTTAGCTAGGTTTTAAATCCATTATTATCAAAGCAAAAGAAGCCATTGTTAAACAGTGGCTTCTTTTTTAATATTCTATTATTTGTTCTCTTTTATTACTTCTTTATATGCATTTGTATCCACATATATTTCATCTTTAAATGGATTAAGCTTCTTATTAAATATCTTCTTAATTTGATATGCTGCTACAGCGGCATTTACAACTAAAGAAAGTAAACTTACAATAAAAAATGCTGTTGGATTATGTGTAGTAGGTATTGGTGATATACGATCTGCAAAAGAAGGCACTGTCATAATAAACATAATCCATAAAGCTAGTGTTTGTGCACGATGCTGCAACCATGCTCCTCTTTTTATAAAGAATGTTGGTATAGTACATGATAAAAGTAATGCTAATCCACAATAAATTGAATGATCAGCTATACAATTATATGTGTATGCAAAATTCCATAAATCATAAGCTAGCACATAAACCCAAATCATATCAGGCCAAATCATATCTTTTGTTTTATCCTTAGATACAAAAATTCCAACCCAACCACAGATAATAATAATATTAAGTAACCCCGCAATACCATTCATAATATTCCAAGGTCCTGACATTAACCATAGATTATTTACGTAAGCTCCATTCCATGCACCATAGCCAAAGCACTGAAAATCACGAATTGCAGCTTCAAATATGTTAATTGCCAAAATAAGTGGCGGAAAACATAACGCCCACTTCTTTTTTGACAATGATGGAATGTAGCGAATTGCCATAAACCCAAGACATCCTGCAAGGGCGGAGTAAGTTTTTGCCCAGTTGAACCAATTACCTGTACCATATTCATTATCCGCAGCTGCAGTTGTTGGCCAAACAAAAATAGTTAATACTATAGGAACAATTAAAAAAAGTACAATTCCTCCCCATTTGGTTGAACGTCCAAACTCATTAAAAGCCATTAAAGCAAATAGAATAAAAAGCCAAATAGCCAAGCCATTAAAATTAGTTGCCTCATACAAAATACCCATATTAAATTTTCCTTTCTGAAAAAAATATTTCTGTCTATCTATCATAAATCTCTTCATTATTCATGGAAATTAATTCTCTACCATTCTTGTCTTATGTATATGCTATATAAACCTTGATCAAGATTTTTTAATAAAAAATTTTTTAACCTTTCTAGCTGCAATTTTTCCTTTACGTTTTATAGCTGTCTTAACAACTATAGGTTTCAATTTTTCTAGTGATACGCTTTCATTGTCATACTTTCTAACAAGTGAAATTGCATCAAATTTACACTTAGTTGTACATTGTCCACATCCTACACACATAAATTCATCAACAATTGTGGCACCGCATCCAAGACAACGATTGGTTTCCTTTTTTACTTGCTGCTCTGTGAATGTAGTACGTACATCTTTAAATGCCTCATTTACTTTCTCCTGATTTATATGCCCTGCTTTTTGTCTTGGAGTACGATCATATCCACCAACTTCAATGCTGCTCTTATCTAATTCATGATACTCTCTTCTATCACGACCAATAACTAAACTTTGTCCATTTTGAACAAAACGATGAATTGAAATTGCGCCCTCTTTACCTGAAGCTATAGCATCTATTGCAAACTTTGGACCAGTATATGAATCACCACCAACAAATATATCCTCTTCTCCAGTTTGATAAGTAAATTCATTGGCTTTTATTGTTTTATTAGGATTTAATTCTACTTTGCTATGCTGAAGTATACTACCCCAATCAATTGATTGACCTATTGAGGTTAACACATAATCTGCATTAACGATTTTCACATCTTTTTCATCATAAGTAGGATTGAATCTTTTATTTTCATCAAACACAGAAATACATTTTTTAAGTTCTATGCCAGTAACTTTACCGTTTTCTGTAATAATTTTTTTAGGAGCCCAAGAATTATTAATAACTATATTTTCTGACATAGCCTCATTTATTTCTTCATGAAGAGCTGGCATTTCCTCATGACTTTCTAAACAAAACATGTGAACTTTTGAAACATCCATACGTGTAGCTGTTCTTGCAACATCAATGGCAACATTGCCACCGCCAATTACAACTACATTTCCTTTAATATTCACATCTTTTCCCAAGTTCACATTTCGTAGGAAATCAACACCTGACATGACCCCTTCAGCCTCTTCTCCTTCTATGCCAATTTTTCTACCTACCTGGGCACCAATTGACATATAAAAAGCTTTGTATCCTTGTTTTCTCAACTCACTAAGAGTAACATCTTTTCCAACCTGAATACCTTTTTTAAACTCAACACCTAATTTTTCTAAAATATCAATTTCTGCATTTACTACTTCTTTTTCAAGTCTAAAGGATGGGATTCCTAGTGTTAACATTCCACCAAGAACCTTTTGTTTTTCAAATACTGTTACTTTGTATCCATCAATAGCTAAATAAAAAGCACATGAAAGGCCTGCTGGTCCTCCTCCAACAATAGCAATCTTCTTTCCGTATTGGTGTCTCTTTTTAGGAACATAACGATTTTCTACATTTAAATCCTGTTCTGCAATAAATTTCTTAATTTCGTCTATAGCAATTGGATCATCAATATCTCCTCTAGTACAGGCAGATTCACATTTTCTAGGGCAAATACGACCACATACTGCTGGAAAAGGATTTTCATGTTTTATAAGTTCAAGTGCTTCTTTATATCTTCCTTGAGAAGCTAATTTAATATAACCTTGAACAGCAATATGAGCAGGACATGATGTTTTACAGGGACTTGTACCTGTATCAACAACATTTTTTCTGTTAATCCTATAGTCTACATTCCATTTATCAGGACCCCACTGTGCATTACGTGGTGTTTCTTCTCTTACTATTTCTTTAACAACTGGTTTGGTTGAACAAAGCCTTTGACCTAATTTCAGTGCATTTACTGGGCAATTGACAACGCATTCGCCGCAACCAACACATTTATCTTTGTCCACATGAGAAACATAGTTAGACCGAACCATGTCAGCATTTGTAAACATGGAAGCTCCTCTTAATGAAAGACATGAACAGCCACAACAGTTACAAATAGCATGAGTTTTTCCTGACCCATCTAAGTTTGGTATCTGGTGCATTAAACCATTCTCTTCAGCTCTTTTTATAATTTCAAAAGCCTCTTCACGAGTAATCTCTCTACCTCTTCCTGTACGAATATAATATTCAGCAGCATGGCCTAACTGAATACACATATCCTCCTTTAGATGTCCGCAACCTTCACCCATGACTTCTCTTGCAGTACGACAAGCACAATCAGAAACTGAGAAAATTTCATTTTCATTAAGATATTTTGATATTTCCTCATAAGATGCTCTTCTTGTTTCTCCATCTATAGAAGTTTCTATTGGAATAACACGCATAAGACCAACTCCTGGTGGAAAATTTCCTGTTGATCTAGGTCCATTTTCTATTCCGTACGCACTAAAACATTCTGCAATTTGAGGATATTTATCAACATATTTTTTTTTATTAACCATCATTTCCATAATACCAGGTACCCATGTTTCATACCAAAATTTATCTTCTCCATTAATAGTATTAACAAAGCATACACCTATATCTGCTAATTCTAATAAAAGTTCTCTTGTTCTTTCAACACTTTTTTTACATAAAGATGCAACCTCTTTAGCTGTTACCTTTTCTCGTATTTTCATACAAAGCAAAACTTCTGCCATTTCATCTGTAACAGCAGGCTCAAGAATTCTATAACGTGCATCCTTCTCTGTGAACCAGCTTCTAGAACCAGGCTTATTGCCACTAACTTGATTGGCAAATTGAAGCACTTTCTGTTTCAATTCCATATTCATTACCCCCAAAACTTAATATCATTGGATTTTTATGATCTAATATCAAATTATGCAAGACAAAAAGATTTTATTATATTTTATAAAAATGTAACATTAATTTTATGTTACCTATTTATTTCAATATTATTATCTTTTCTTAACTTGACCATTACACCAAATCTTTTAAAAACGTTTTCTTAGACTTTATTTTTCATAAATCTTGTTTAATTTTAACATTTAATGTATTTAAAATCAATATTTAACACATGTTTTACAATTATATTTTTTCCCATCTATTGTTTATTGAAAATTTATAATATCTTCCTTTTCCATACAGATTATAATTATAAGATTTTAAGATAACATGAGAATTGAATAAGTTACATGATTAAGACTTTAACGAGAATTTACAACTAATATATTTAAAAAAGACTTAAGTGTAACCTTAAAAGTAAATATTATTAATACATTTTTTCAACTTTTATTAAAAATTACATAGCACAGCTATGTAATTTTGCACCTATGGCTAAATTTTTTAAATATATTAATATGTGAAACTTATATAATGAAGAGTCAAGAAAAGATTTATTAATCATATAAAATAAAGTTTCTACTCAAACAATAGACATGCTATATGTTAGAATGTAGAAACTTTATTATAAATTATGTATGATTTTGTTGTGTGTATTTTTATAAAGGCTTATTATTTCCCTTTTTCTTCAATTACGGCAGTTGCTGTATCACCTTTTTTAGCCTTTTCTATAGCAGCATTAGCAAGCTCTGTAAAGTTCTTATAAGATGAAGTTGCTCCAGTTACAGCATCAACTTTTGCTGGATCTTGTTTTTCAACTAATTGCTTTTCTAGCTGATCAGTATATTTTATTGGGTTTGTCTTTGATTTTGCTTACATTTTTTTGTTATAATCTTCATCTTGAGTCTTTAATTTTCCATCCTTGTTTACGTAATCGTAGTTTGAACTTATAATTTTTCCATCTTTTACTTCAATTGATAACTGAGCCTTCCAGCCTTTGCTATCCAATTTACTAAACTCTGATTTATATACCCCGTCTTTTAAAGCATTTTTGTTTCCACATCCACTAAGTAAACCTAATGATAATACCATTGCGGCAGCAATACTAATTACAAGAAAAAACCTAACTAAATTTAGCTAGGTTTTAAATTCATTTTCAAAAGTTAATAACAATCTATAATCATCTAATGTATTAACTTCTTTAACTGATAAATACATATTATCACCCCTTACTTTAAAGGATCTATTTTAATCTTATAGTTAACTATTTACCACTAACCAAGTTCCTCCAAAGCTTCTTTAAAGTAATCTTTACTTCCCCATAATTTTTTATTTCCTACTATAATAACTTTGTTTTTAGATCTTGTTACTGCTACATTTAATATATTTGGTGAATTTGAAGCCCAATTTGCAGCTCCTTCATGATCTTCATCTACTCCTAAACAAATTATAACAATAGGAGTTTCTTTGCCTTGGAAGGTATGAACTGTTCCTATTGAATTTTTTATCCATTCCTCTAATAACTTGCTATCTATAAAATCTAATTCATCTTTAAGCTTTCTTATCCTTTTTTTAAGTCCGCTAACTACTGTAGTAAATGGCGAAATAACATATAAATCTGGAAGTTTATTTCCATCAATGCACTCTTTTATAATTTTATATATAACTTCCCCTTGCTCTTTTATATAATGAGATTTTCCTCCGATGCTAGTTCCTCTACAGTCAATCCATGTGCTGTTTTCAATAGGCAACTTTTTATCTTTTTTTATGGTTCCATATATCATTTTATTATCATAAGCTATTTTATTACTTATGCTAAACATAGGATTTTCACATCTTCTATGAACTCTCAAAGGACATCCTATCCATAATCCTTCACGATTTGTTCCATATTTATTTATTTTATCTGCCATACCTTGTACTGAAAGAGTTTTTGAAGCTATATCCTCTACATTCCATGCCTTCCCTATTACTTCTATTAAAGATAATGGAAGTGTAGATACTGGCTCTACTTGTAATGGATCTCCAACAACCACAACCCTTTTTGAACGCCAAATAGATCCAATTGCAGTTTGAGGAAGAGCTTGTCCCGCTTCATCTATGAGTAGCCATCCGATTTCTTCTTTTCCTAAATGTCTATACATCCTTTGTATGGATGCAAATGGGCTTGATATTACTGGGACTACTAAAAATAAACTGTTCCAAAATTCACTCATATATTTTAAATAATCCCCTTGTATCTCATTTCCTGATAAGTAATTCATAAATAGCCCTAAGTTATTTTTCATTGGCTCTTTTGCATTAAGTATAAATACTTTATCTAGTTGTAATGCTAACAAAAATAGTTTACACCTGTTATTATTTAATTCTTTATTAATCCATAGACAATCTATTTGCTGCTTATCTCTTGATTTTTTACAATACTCCTTAGGATATAAGTCTTCTAACTTCTTTGAGTATTTTTCTTTTACTTTATTTATTTTTTCTAATTTATCCTTATTTTTATTTAGGGTGTGTCTGAAAACTAACTAGTGCAAAAGACTTAAATTTTAGCTATAATAATATAAAAAACTATGAGGTTAAAACAATGACACAAAAACGCTACGAAATATCAGATGAACAATGGAATCAAATAAAAAACTTATTTCCCGTTGCAAAAACAGGAAGACCACCCAAAGATAATAGAATTATGTTCAATGCCATACTATGGATTGCAAGAAGCGGTGCTGCATGGCGTGATTTACCTGAACGCTTTGGGTCATGGAAAACAGTATATAGTCGTTTTTGTAAGTGGCGTGATGACGGTACTTTAGTAGTAATTTTTAAAGAGCTAACCTCAGAAGCAGATTATGAAAATTTAAGTATCGATTCAACATGCATTAAAGCCCACCAACATAGTGCAGGTGCTAAAAAGGGGCTGTAAACAACGAAACGAAACAACATATTGGATTAAGCCACGGAGGACATACGACAAAAATTCATGCAGTTGTGGATACCCTTGGCAATCCGGTATACTTCCAATTGTCATCTGGTAATTTACATGACAGTACACAAGCCATAGATATCCTTTCAAACATTGATATACAAAGTAGTAATATTTTAGCTGATAAAGCATATGGTACAAATGAAATTAGAGAATATATAACGTCACAGGGAGCCTCATATACTATTCCACCAAAATCTAATTCAAAGAATCCTTGGCCTTGTGATTGGTGGATATATAAGGAGCGTCATCTAGTTGAATGCTTTTTTAATAAAGTGAAGCATTTTAGAAGAATTGCTACTAGATATGATAAGCTTTCTTCTTCTTTTCTTGCATTTGTTTATATTTCTGCCATTTTTGTTTTATCTAAATAAGCTCTTGATATATTGTTTTCAGACACGCCCTAATAAATTTCTCAAAAAATTATAACTTTCAATAAAAATAATTGCACCAACTAAAATCAATGCAATTATATTATAATTCTAATTATTTGAAATTTCTATAAAATTATGCAAAATTAATGTTTCTCAACATTGCATTTAAAGAAATTCCTACAGCTAATTCAATTATCCCACATCTTGTATTATTAATTCATCTCATAAGCCCTATCAATATATTCCTTAGCTTTTTCAAAATCCTGAGTATCCTTTATTGTAACTTCTAAATCACCAGTTCCCCAATGACCAATTTCACTTACATCCCTTGTGAAACCATTTTCAAGAGTAATCTCTTGGGGATTCAATCTTAAATATAGCATTATGCTTTTCATCCTAACTTCTACACATACAATATTCTTTATCTTTTTAAATGCACTATACAATTTAAGCTTATTCTCCGTTACATCATCACCAAGTGCTAACATATAATTCCTAATGGAAGCATACAATTCTCTTAGTTTTTCACTTGTAGTTTCTAGTTGATCATCAAATGTCTTATCCGTACTTTGTTTTGATACTTTTTCTTCATTTACATTATTAATTGGTGTGGCTACATTTGAGTTAATTAAATCAAACATTAACAATTCTTCTCCAAATTTTTTATATCTGATAAGATCTATATTTCTATTAATTTGCTTTACAGCATATTCATCATATTTCGTAAAATCTCCTGCTATGCAAATAAGACGTGGCATGCTCCAATCTAATTTATCAGAGTATTCTTTTCCTAATGTTTTCATAACTAGAAGTTCAAAATCTGCTTTATGGTCTAACAGCCAATCTAAATAAAATAATCCCTGATTTATTACATTTTCATTGCTAGCTCTTTTATATTCAAAAATTACAGGACAATTATTTTCATCAATGCCTAAACTATCCATACGACCACCATTAGATGTTACATATTCACTTTTAAGAAAAGTAACTCCAAAAAATATAGGCATATTTTTTTCAACCAATGTCTGTAATTCTCGTTCTAGCGATGCCCATGTAGCTGGTAGTTCTTCTACTCCATTATGTATTTTAAACAGCTTAATATCTGACATATTATCCCTTCCATCTATAAAACTTTTTTAATCTCCTTAATTATATCATAACCATCTACTACCACAAGAAGCATAATCCATTTTGCTGTAGCCAAACAAATACGCAAATTAAATATCTTAACGCAAAATCCTCTATTCTGCGTATTTGTACAACCCCCTAGCCCAAAAATTCCCTCAAACCGTAGTCTGAGGGAACATAAAACACACTTCAATATTTAGTTAAAATCCTTCAAAGCCTTTGATATTAGCCTATCTGCGTACTATCTTCACCACAGTCTCCACATGCCCTGTATGCGGGAACATATTCCTCTTACAAAACAAATCTCTCCGTTTATTAGAATACCAACCTACATTTTTACTACCTTAGAAATATACTCTACTTCATCATTAATTACTGTATATGGAAAATACTCTTTAAAGCTTTCCAAATCATTAAGGGTTACTATTTGTACACCTTTTTCAAGTGTTGTTAATGTTAAGTATTTGGATAATGATTCCAAACTTTGGCCTTGTTCTAATTCTAATACCAAACTACCCTCTTTATCAAATTTCTTAGCTACTAGATAACACATTTTTCAACACCTTCTTCTTTTATAGTGATTACTATTATTATAATTGTATCTATTAGTACTATCAAAACTTTTTTTAATGTTGTTATCGCTAAAAGTGCACACCCCCACCTAATGAAAAATCTATAGATGCGTGCATATATTTCAATTGGATGTCATAAAGTTCTATTCTTACACTGCATTTTAATTGAAAAAACACAAAAAGTAGCTGAAATAAGTGACTTTCTATTGTATCAATATTATAGTTTATGTATGGTAGGGCGAGGGATTTTATACCTTAGTAAAAATATCTCCTGTTTCCTAACCCTGTATTAAGAAACATATATAATTTTTCCTACTAATTTAATTCCATTAATTTCTAAAAACACCATCATTGCCAGCATTCCTATTCTTTTGTTTCCATCTAAGAAAGGATGTTTCTTAATAATACTAAATCCTAATCTTGCTGCTTTAGCTTGAATAGATGGATATAGTTCTTCACCTGCAAATGACTGAAATGGAGAATTTAAAGCTGAATCTAATAATCCCTCATCTCTTATTCCATCTAATCCACCTGTCTTTTTAACCGCCATAGAATGCAAATACATCATTTGTTCCTTACTTAGGTGTTTCATTTAGCCAACTCCTCAAATGCTTTTAGATGTTTACTTAAAATATTATTTGCAGCTTCTTCTACTGTAGCATCATCTGCAATAGTATCTTGCTCTAATTTACTGTAATCTATTAAAACATATCTTGGTGCATTATTCTTCAATATAATTGCCGCACCATTTTCATCTACCATTCTTGCAACTCTAGAAAAATTTTGATTAGCCTCTGATATAGATACTAAATTATTAATATTTACTTGCATAAAAACACCTCCTCTATAGTTATATTATACACAATTCTAGGATAGATTAAACCTAATTTTTTTTAATATTATATTAAACTCCATAACTTAATTATGTCCAATTCTCACTCATGTTGTTGTTATCTATATGGAATTCATAACATTACATAGGTTCAAATCTATGGATGATCTATAATTCTATGACTTTAATCAATAAATAATGCATTTTTCCGTTCTAATACATTGTCTATGAACTGTTCTTCCTCATAAACACTTCTTCTAAACTCTCCTGCTGCAAAGGTTAAAAAATCTGATTCTCCTCCTATAATATTAAGATAATTTATTAATTTTTTAGCATCTTTCCTATTTGCTTTTCTAATTATTATTTTTTTATCTTTAACATTCATTTCTTTCATTAAATATAACTCCCCCATATCTTATTTAATTTTCAATAATAATATTTAAATAAAAAAGATTTTACTCCTAGCTTATAAGCTCTGTAAAAAATGATTTCTTAAACTAGTATCTAATATAACCTATCTAGCACCTCAAATCCTTGATTCTCTGCTATTTGATAAAGTGGTGCAATGCATTGCTTTAATTTTTTATAAAAATCCTCTTTAGGCTTGTACTTTAAATATTCTTGAAAACTCTCTATTTTTAACACATCTATATAGCTTTCTAAATCTTTATTTCTTCCCTTTTCTGAAATATATGTGACTACCTTATATTGAGCATCACAAAAATTATCAATATATCTATTATAATTAAGTAACTTATCACTTTTACAACTATTTATATTTTTAAATGTTGGTACAAGATTCCACATTTCATCATGGAGTACAAAACTCCAAGGAATAAAATGATCTATACTAAGACCTCCATGAATTGCATAGTTTTCTTCTATAAAATCTTTTCCTGTATAAATATCTTTAACTTTTTTTGAACTAATAACTTCTTTCCAAATATTTGTTGGAATAGCTAATTTCCTGCTTTTTGGCGGATCAAGCTTAAATGCTATAGCTGGCACATTTGGGTTTCTTTTTTGCAGAAAACATACAAGTTTATAATATATCCAAGATTTTATTATTTTATAATTTTGTATAAGATATTCAGCCCAAAGTTCACTTACTAAAATTTTATTTTTATCTTCTTTTATTATTTTATAAAAACAATTATTATTTTCTAAAGATAGTTCTTGAATTATTTTGTTCTTTTCTTGTTTATTCTTACCCTTAGTTTCTTCCGTAAAAAATGGTGATATTAATCTATAAGGAACCATATGAGTTAAATCTTTCATGATTTTTTTTAATTCTTTATCTTTTGTTTCACACAAAAAGTCTAATAACTTTTTTTCATCACAATTAGAGTCAAATCCATATTTTAATGCAACATAATTTATAGGCTTTTTTAAATTATCAGAAGCTCCAAAATTCAATCTATATTGAATTATAGGATACCAAGCTCCTACTATCATTCTTGCTACTATTTTATGAAATTCTATTTCTGTATTTCCTAATGTTACTTCATCTAATATTCCTAGAAGCCAGTACATTTTATAACTGGCTGACATTTTATCATCATCCATTAATCTAGAAAAAGTTCTTGAATCTACTTTATTACTTTGTGGTATATATTCTATTTGTTTAGTTAATAAATCACCGATTGAATTATTTACAATATTATTCATATGTTTTTTTGAATCACTTCTTTAGTAATTCTTTCTCCCATCTTTTCATGCTTATGATTTATATATATTTAAAATAACCTATTTTATATGCTACAAAAATAATTTTTTCTTTTGTCTTTAATTCCACAATTAACCTATATATCTATATTATCAATATATTTTACAGAATTCTACATAAAATTAATTATTCCTTCCTATTATTAAATTCTTATACATATACTATTAAATTATATAATTCTAAACTATATTTATGATTTAATAAAACCACATTTTTTATATACAAGAAAAGGTAATCTATCACTTGTAACATATATACAAAAAAGATTCTGTTATGTTACAAGATGTAGTTTACCTTTTGAAGATTTTAACCCGTACTCTTAATTATTTAATTGTTTTTTAATTTTTGTTAACAATTTCAAATATAGTTCATATAAAGCATATTGTTTTATAAAAAAATACTTAAAAATAATTATATTAAATAAGTGATAATTTACTTAGAAGGCTTTAATGGTATTCCAGTATTTTGTGTTATATCATCAGAAATAATAGCTACTCCTTCTACCTTTGTACCTGGTTGCACTTTAGGTTGAGTGGATGGATTGCTTGGATATTTTGTACCATTATATTTAAGCAATGCAAAAAAGCTTTCTACACCACCACCATAAACATTCATTATAATATCTTTATATCCGTTTGTTTTATTATTGCTTATGATAATAGGATTATTTACAAGAGTAAATTTTGTTAATAACTTATATTCTCCATTTTCATCCTTAAATATGGCAGCACTGCAACCTCCAGTACCACATACTATCGGTCCTACAAGATATGCAAATACTTCTTTAGTTCCATCTCCATTAAGATCTATTTTATTATAGTAATATCTTATATTGTCTTCATATTGTTCTAAACCAAATTCTTTTATTAATGCCCTTTCAAGTTTTACATCTCTTTCTTTTTCCGAACAAATATATTTTAAAGATGAGAAGTCTATTCCATTTTGATTAGAAATTGGGTTATACTGGCATATTTGTGATTTTAGCTTCATTAATTCTTCTCTAGATGGATATGGATCTTTAAATGATAGTGCTTTATTAATAGCTTCCAATGCTTCTTTATTGTTACCTGCCTTTAGATTAGCATCTGCTAAGTAATACCAATATACTGGTGAATCCATTTGTTTTAAAAGTATCTTATAATAATCTGCTACTTTTTTAAAATAATCTGGATACATATCTGCTACACGCCAAGTTCCAAAATAATATTTTAGTACAATAATATAATTTTCTCCTTGCCAATTATAGGCACCTACTAATTCTAATATACCGTCTCCGTCTAGATCTACCATTCCTACTGCTGGTGTTTTATATGATTTATCTAATATGATAATTTCTGCCATAGGTGGTAAAAACATTTTTATTATACCCATTAGATATGCACTATTCCACATACTATAACTCCTTTTTTCATTTTTGTTCTAGAATTAGTATATGTATGTATTTTTCAATATGTGTTTTCTATACACTACAGATTTTATCCACTAATTTATAGATTATATTATTAAAATTAGTTGAATTATTGGTTTGCAAAATAAAAAAGCCAGTAAATCTTAATTATATTTATTTTACTGACTTTTGTTTTTTATTTAATTAAGCTTTTATTATTTGATACTTATTTTACACAATGCATATATTGTTCTGCTTCATCCCATTTAACTTTTGTATATCTGATAAAACTCTTCCCATACAATCTAATGACACTTCTATTTTAAAAGAATAATAAGGTTCTAATAAAATATTTTTAGTTTTTTCTAATGCCTGTCTTAAAGCTCTAAAGGTAGCTTCTCTAAAATCCCCTCCACTGGTATGTTTATTATGAGTTCTTCCAGTTAAAAGAGTTATTTTTAGATCTGTTATGGGAGACCCTGTTAATATTTCATGATGGTCTCTTTCAAAAATATGAGTTTTTACTAGATTTTGATTTCCTATAGTTAAATCATCTGTATGGCAACAGGTTTCAAAGATAATACCACTATTTCTCTTACCTGGTTCCAATTTAAGATGAACTTCACAATAATGACGTAAAGGTTCAAAATGACCGTATCCTATAGATTCTTCTAAAATAGTTTCCTTATACAATATCTCACAGGGCCCAAAATCTATTGCTATACCAAATCTTTCTTCTACCAGTTTTTTTAAAACTTCTAATTGTATAATACCCATTATGTACAATCTTTATAATTAAATATTCCTTGCTGTGAGAATACTGTTATTCCTCTTTGTTTTTCAATTTCATGATTATCTAAAAAGGAATCCTTATGATCTACTCTTCTTCTTTTTCTTATGCTTTTTGTGTGATATAATACTTGTTCTGGAAACGTAGTTTTACCTGCATCTACATGGGCTAATATTCCTATTGTCTTATTCATAATTTATCTCATTCTATTTTTAATAATATATGTAATAAATTTTAATAATCACTTTAAATAACTTTTTATTTAAAATACTCTTGCCTTAAATATTCTACTAAAGGCTTCATTATTATAGTAGATTTTTATTAAAGTTCATATAATACTAATATACTACCATATTGGGAAATTTCCTATATATAAATTTAGACCTTATAGTAATATTTTTTTATAAAAATATTTTTACCATTGGTATAACATATTACAAAGTGGTCATTTTAGTATAAAAAAAGAAGCCCTTATAAATAATGGCTTCTTTTTTTAATATCTAATTATTAATATTTTTATGAATTTATTTTAGAATAACAATTTATTATTAATGATTTTACAACAGATAATTCCCCTATACTATAAATACTTTTGTATAAAAATATCTATACATTCAGTAAAATTTTAATTTAAACTTACACCATCATCTGAAACAGTTTTTTCTTCTATAACTAAGCTGTTTAATTTTCCATCTAATGACCAAAGAATTATACCACATACAATGGCAATGGCTGCAATTGTGAAGTACACAGGTGCAAATTTAAATTTTAATGTAAATTCATATATCCATCCGTAAGCTTTTGCTGCAACAAAACTTGAAAATACCCAAACGCTCATCATAATTGTTAACAATTTAGCAGGAGAAAATTTACTTACAAACGAATTTCCTAGTGGTGAGAACACCATTTCTCCAAGAGATAATACTACACCAAATACAACAAGCCATCCAAGTGATATAAGTTGTCCTCCTCTTGTAACATCTGCCATTGCAAATATTATATAAGATAAGCCAAGAAGTAACATACCTAAAGCAGTTTTCTTAAACATGCTCATATCTCCTTGAGGTCTCTTATCTAATCTTGTCCAAACTTTACCAAGGATTGGTCCTAATGTTATACAGCATATAGCATTTAAAGAGTCAAACCAAGCTGTAGGAACCTTAAAGCTACCTATCATCCAATTGGCAGCTGCATTGTCTCCACCCCAATAAAAATATACAGGCATGTATGCTAAGAACCAGAATATCCAAAATACTATAGAAAATAAAGATATTAAAACAATAGCTGCAACTCTTTTCTTTTCTATTCCTGTAATAGGCTTCTTTTCTTCTTGTTGTTTTTCTGCTTTTACTTCTTTATGTTCATCAACCTTAAATGGCTTTTTACCAGCTTCTCCTAAGAATCTCCATCCAAAGATAAACCAAGCAGCATCAAGGAACATCATTATTGCACAGATTAAAAAACAGAAAGAGTATCCCATGCTTCCTGCAAGCACCCCTAGAATTGTTGTTCCTATGAAAGAACCAATATTAACAAAAGAATACTGAATAGAAAATGCATTATCTAAATCTTTTTGATTATCAAAAAGTCTACCTGTAATAGCACTGTTTTGTGATTTAAATAGTCCTGTACCAATGGAAACCAATGTAATCATTACATTGATCATTCCAGCACTATTAGCCTTCCAGCCTACTAAATAACCTAATCCCATTAAAACCATTCCAATTGGAATAAGGTATCTAGCACCTACTTTACGGTCAGATATATATGAACCAGCTATTGGTGCAAGATAAGTAAATGCAACTAAATTTGCAGACATTTTTGCAGCATCTGCGGCTGTAAGTCCAAGTCCTCCAGCAGCTATTTTTGTAGCTACAAATACTGTGATTAGCCATTTTGCTGAGTAAAATGCAAATCTTTCAAATGAGAAAGCAATTGAGCATATATAAAACCCAAATGGCATTTTCTTTTTTTGTTCCATTTTTATTCCCCCTTTATAAAAATTAATATTGCATTTGTATTTGAAAAACCATGTGACATCTTATCTTTCATGTACAATTCACAGGGCCTTAAATACCTTATGGTAATATTCATTAGAAATAGGCATTGTAATGGCAGTAGTTATTATTAAAATATTCATTTAATAATGTTACTAATTATTAAAGCATAACCCCAATTCCACTCCATTTTTACCATATTTCTAAAAAATATATTATATAATCCATCTATAACATATAATAACACAAATTTTCTGCTAATAAAAGAAAATTTTCAATAATTTCACATAAATGCAAAATCAATATTTAAATTATTCTTATTTTCTATTTTTTAATATATATACCATCATGCTTAGGCTATATTAAAACACCTTATAGTCTAGAGTTTTTAAAGCACAAAAAGAAGCCATTGAAAACAATGACTTCTTTCTTATATTACATTATTAATTCATTATAAACTTAAATAGATATAATAATTTACTATTAATTTTAAACAGCATCTTCTAATGTATCTTCCTCTTTTACAACTAAACTGCTCAAATTTTTGTCTAATAACCAAAGAATAATTCCTGCTCCAATAGCAATAGCTGCAATTACAAAGTATACAGTGGCGAATTTGAATTTTAATGTGAATTCATATACCCATCCATAGGATTTTCCTGCAAAGAAAACTGCAAGTATCCAAACACTCATCATAGCTGTCAATAATCTAGCTGGAGCAAATTTAGCTATAAATGAATTTCCAAGTGGTGAGAATACCATTTCTCCTAAAGATAATACAATACCAAATGCAATGATCCAAACAAGTGATGCAAGATTCCCACCTCTTGTAACATCTGCCATTGCAAATATAACATAAGATAAGCCTAATAATATCATACCTAAAGCAGTCTTCTTAAACATACTCATATCACCTTGAGGTCTATTAGCTAATTTTGTCCATAATTTACCAAGTACTGGTCCTAATGCTATACAGCAGAATGCATTTAATGAATCAAACCAAGCTGTTGGAACTGTAAAACCACCAATAACCCAGTTAGCCGCTGCATTGTCTCCACCCCAGTAGAAATATACTGGCATATATGCTAAGTACCACAATACCCAAAAGATTACAGAAAAGCAAGATACCAAAACAATAGCTGCAATTCTTTTCTTTTCTATTGTTGTAAGAGGTTTCTTTTCCTCTTTAGTTGCTTTAATTTCTTTTGTACCTTTTACTTCTTTGTGTTCGTCAATTTTAAATGGTCTTTTACCTGTTTCCCCTAGGAATCTCCATCCAAAGACAAACCAAGCTGCATCAATAAACATCATGATTCCACAAACTAGGAAACAAAAAGCATAACCTTTTATTCCTACAAGTGCTCCTATAATTGTTGTACCTACAAAAGATCCAATATTAACAAAGGAGTATTGAGTAGAAAATGCACTATCTAATTGGCTTGGGTCATCAAAAAGTCTACCTGTAATAGCATTTGTCTGAGGTTTAAATAAGCCTGTACCTATAGAAACCAATACGATCATTAAGTTAACCATACCGGCACTTGAAGCCTGCCATCCTACTAAATAACCTGCTCCCATTAAAATCATTCCAATAGGAATAAGATATCTAGCACCTACAAATCGGTCAGATATAGTTGAGCCAATCAATGGTGCAAGATAAGTAAATGCAACTAAATTTGCAGACATTTTTGCTGCATCTGCAGCTGTAAGTCCAAGACCCCCATCTGCTATTTTAGCAACTACAAATACTGCTATTAACCATTTTGCTGAGTAAAATGCAAATCTTTCTAAGGTGAAAGCAAATGAGCATATATAGAACCCAAATGGCCTTCTAGTTGTGTTTTCCATTTTTTATTCCCCCTATAAAAGAAATTAGTATTACGTGTGTATTTGAAAAATCATCTTCCATGTTCTTTTTAAGATGAAAGAAAATGATTTTAAATACCATATGGTATTGTTTTCTGCTTATTTTGTAAGCAAAGAAAATTTTAAGTTAATAAAATCTTAAATTATATTAAATATAAAATATATATATAGTTTTTTAGTATTACTATATATTTTTTCATTATATCGATATTTATAATTTAAGTAAATTTATGCTGTTAAGCCCTATATTTTCTAGCTTAAAGCATCATCTTATTATGATATTTATTATTATTTTATTACACTTATATTAAAAAAATATCATTTTTCATCATTATATCATATAATAATACAAAAATCTCTATTATTTTTAAATAAAATTGAAAATTTTTAAAAGTCAAAAAAATTCTTTTGAATGCCAATATGTACATTGACATTTTAGGACAAGCATATTATGATATTAGTGTTTAATGACTATTATAGGAGGGATTAGCTATGGACATAAACAAATTAAACAGAGTACTAGAATCAATGAAAGAACATGATATTCCACAAATGATTATCTCTGATCCAACAGCCATTTTTTATTTAACAGGAAAATGGATTCTTCCAGGAGAAAGATTGTTAGCATTATACTTAAACGTTAATGGAAATCACAAAATCATTATTAATGAATTGTTCCCTCAAGAAGAAGATCTTGGTGTAGAAATCGTATGGTATAACGATATTGAAGATGGAGTTGAAATTTTATCCAAATTTGTAGAAAAAAATAAAGTTATAGGTATTGATAAAGTATGGCCATCTAAATTCTTATTAAGACTACAAGAACTTGGGGCAGGAAGCAAATTTGTAAACGGTTCCTTGATTGTTGATTATGTAAGAATGGTTAAAGATGAAGAAGAAATAGCTATTTTAAAAGAATCTTCAAGATTAAATGATCTTGTAATGGATGAATTGATTCCATGGGTAGCAAAAGGTTTAACTGAAAAAGAATTAAATACTAAAGTTCGAGAAATCTATAAAAAACATGGTATTAATGAAGTATCTTTTGATCCAATCACTGCATATGCTAAAGGGGCAGCAGATCCACACCATGTAACTGATGATTCAAAAGGGAAACATGGAGATTGCGTTGTACTTGATATAGGTGGATTCTATAAAAACTATGCATCTGATATGACAAGAACTGTATTTATCGGTGAGGTTTCTGAAAGACAAAAAGAAATATATAACATAGTTTTAGAGGCAAATTTAAGAGGTATTGCTGCTGCAAAACCTGGAAACAGAATGTGTGATGTAGATTTAGCTGCAAGAAACTATATTGAAGAAAAAGGATATGGAAAATATTTCACACATAGAACTGGACATTCTTGTGGTCTAGAAGATCATGAATTTGGTGATGTTTCTTCTGTAAATGAAGATATAATCAAACCAGGACAATGTTTCTCTGTTGAACCTGGAATATATCTTCCTGAAGAAGGAATAGGTATTCGTATAGAAGATCTTGTTATTACAACTGAAGATGGTTGCGAAGTATTAAACAAATATACAAAGGACATAATTGTTGTTTCTGAATCTAAATAATAATAAAATTGGTTATGAATTTCCATGAAAGTCATAACCAATTAATCTATTTATAAAACAAAGATAAGGAGATTGATTATGAAAATTACTGAAGGTTATATGCCATATCTAGAATATAAAACTTATTATCGTATAGTTGGTGAATGTACAGGAAATAAAAAACCATTAGTGTTATTACATGGTGGACCAGGATCTACACATAACTACTTTGAAGTGCTTGACAAAATTGCAGAAGATGGACGTGCAGTTATTATGTATGATCAATTAGGATGTGGACTATCTCAAACACCTTCTCGTCCTGATTTATGGAATGCAGATACATGGATTGAAGAATTAATTCAATTACGTAAACATTTAAACTTAAATGAAATTCACCTATTAGGTCAATCTTGGGGAGGAATGCAAGCAATTGAATATGCTTGTAAGTACAAACCTGAAGGAATAAAAAGCTATATTTTATCAAGTACCTTACCATCTGCTACATTATGGGAAAAGGAACAACGTAGAAGAGTTTCATATCTTCCTAAAGAAATGCAAGATGCTATTGCAAAGGCAGAAGAAACTGGAGATTATTCTTCAGAAGAATATAAAAAAGCAGAAGCAGAATTCATGCTTCGTCACTGCGCAGGAGAAGTTACTAAGGATTCTCCTGAATGCTTAAGACGTTCAAAAGTGGCTGGAACAGAAGCTTATGTAACTGCATGGGGTCAAAATGAATTTAGCCCATCTGGTACATTAAAAAACTTTGATTTTATGAAAGAAATTGAAGATATTAAAGAACCTTGTTTAATTATAAGTGGTTTACTTGATCTTTGCTCACCGCTTGTTGCAAAAACAATGTATGATAAAATCCCTAATTCAGAATGGGAATTATTCGAATTTAGCCGCCATATGCCATTTGTAGAAGAAAATGAAAAGTATATAGAAGTGCTTAATAAATGGTTAAATAAAAACGACTGATATATAGAATAACAACCATAAACCTTACTTTTTTATAAACTTTTATGGATTTTATTCAAAGGGCTGTGGCATTAAAGAATTTAATCACAATGTATTGTTTTACAGTTTAAATTTAACACAATATATTGTAGAATTTATTCTTAGTGCCACAGCTCCTATTATTTTCAATCAAGCTAAATTAATAACTAACACATAAAATTTCTTATACCTAAATATTAAATTAAGCACAATACTATAATTTTACTTTTAACACCAAATAAAAAGACTGGTTATTAATAACCTTTATTTATCTAAAAAATCAAATTTCCCGCCTTATAGCCTTCAGGCAATTCTTCTTCACTTAAAAATTTAAAATTGTCATCACGTAGTATTGGTAAAAATGATTCATATGGAATCCTAGGAAATTCACAGCCATAATTACTTGCTCCAAACCACTTACCTTCTTTACTACTCAAATTCAAATCCCTAGCAAATTTTGTATGGTTTGAGCAATCATGAACTACTAGATCCCAATTTTCTTCATCAGCTATTTTCATGAATTTTAAAGTTAATTCTCTGCTCCAAATTGGAGATATGTAGCCATGTCTGGAAATATACATATTTTCCCCATAATAATTATCTATGTTATTTTCATTTAAATGCAGTTCTGCACAATTTATAAAATCAAGGTTTGTCCCTAAGATTGCTTGCTTTTTCTTAAAAAAGGCTTCAAAAAACTCTGGAGTCATTGGAGTTTCAATACCTACATTTTTAATATATTTTTGCTATTTTAATATTTTCAATAACTTTGTCTGAACAATTAGATGCCCCCAAATTGAAACGTATCTCATCAAGACCAGATTCACCTAATGCTTTCAATGTCTCTGACCTAGCTAAAGTACCATTTGTATATAGATGTTGATAAACTTAGCATCACTAAATTTCTTTATAACTGAATAATATTTTTCAATTTCCATAAATGGCTCTAAATAAACGTAGGAAACCCCAGTAGGTTTCTTATGGATAGAAAGAAGTAAGTCAATATCCTTTTCATAAAATTTTGTACCTCCGATTTCCCACATACCTTCGCCAATAGGAAACATATCATCTAATTCTCCATAATTATAACAAAACTTACACTCTGCATTACATTTATTCGTTTTTCTAATTGCACTCAAACCAGTTCCCAACAGACAAGAACGACATCCTTTTGGGAATTTCCTTTCATTTCCTACAAAAAGAGTTCTATTTTCTAAGGTTTTTAAATTTTTAATTTCTGACATCAACATATCATTTCTATGATCAATTGCTGCCTCAATTTGTGCAAAGGTAGCATAAATGATTTCTTGTTGTTTTGGCATAACTTCTTCTTCTTCTGGCAACATGGCAAAAAATTCAAACCATATCAACGCATCTTTCTTCGAAATTTTCATAATGTATCCTCCTCTAATTACAATCTTAATCTTCTTGTTGTATTTTTTTACATATTCTTTTTCTAAAGACGAACTCACTCCACATGTTACCTTTTGGGATATATTGCCCAGAACATTTTGCTCTATTTATATGTTTCCACACAGGAAAGCCCTGGAATATGTGTACATACACCCAAGGGCCCCAAATCATTGATATTACTAACAACCTAAAACTTGATATTGTTAATAAATTTGAATCTATTATGTATAATAAAATAGTTTGCCATCACCTATAAAAAATCAATAGCAAATACATGATTTTTATACTTTTAAATTATGTGCATCCTTGATATTACTTGCTTAGTTTCACTACAGTTTCCACATGTGTCTGAACAAACTTTTCCGGCATTTTTGTCCACGTATAATTCTACCACATCTTCACCTTTTAGTGAATCACTCATATTAGAATTAAATATGAAAGTTATTATACCCTGAAATTCTTTCATTTTAATATACTAATTTAGAAATCAATAATACTAAAAAAGATAATTCCTACTTAATATAGAAATCATCTTTTAATTTAATAATGCATTATACAATTTTATTTATTATTTAATAGTATCTTTAACTATGTTTATTTATATACAGGTGTGCAGTAGTGTTTATATTTTGGATTTTTTGCTACTGTTAATCCAAAAAAGCATTCTTTTCTATGGTTTCTGGATTTTTTCTTACAAACTCCATTATCTCATCTAAGTCATTTTCCTCTTCTATAACCTTAAGGTAAATATTTCTTTGCTGCCATTCCCTAAAGTTTTTTAGTTCTTGTTTTAATTTGTTATAAAATACTTCTTTACCTTCTGTGGTTAATTTTTTTAATTCTCTATAATACAGAAAATTTCCATGCAACAAAAGTTCCTTTGCTAATTTTTGCTGTTCTTCCTTCATTGAAAGTTCTTTATAAGCTGTATATCTTATTTCTTTCCATTTAGTTACTAATCCACCTATATCACCGTTAGAATCATCTGCATATTGAAATGCTTCAATAGCCTCATTAAGAAGTAATAATGCAATATCTATGGCTAATATTATGTTATCTGTGTCAGTAGCCTTTTCTAATAGAATTTCCATCTCCTCTACAAAATAATAAGGTTTTCTTTGGAAAGATCACTTAACACTTCTCTTATATCCGGTAGAATTACTACTTCTTTTATTACACTTTTTTCATTATCCTTACTATTTAAAATCTCAAATAATTTGAAATAAGCTGCAACTTCATGCTTATATATAGGTCCAAAATCATAAGGGCAATCACAGCTAGAATATAGTATTTCTCCCTTTTCATCTATCTTTACTGTAACCTGATAGTCTTCACTTCCTTGAACTTCAAAAACGTATTCATTATCTCCATGATTATATATGTCCATTATATTTCCATCAATATAGTAAAAATATCCTCTATCTAAAATTATGTTATTTATATGCCTTTGAAAATCATTTATATTCATGTACATCTCTTTAAAATTCATCTTTAAAATGTAACTAATTTTAATTATATCCTTTTATTTATCAAAGGAACATATGGGGTTTCATCTGATTTTTCCCCATAATATCCACATACACCATCTCTAGGAGAATTCCAGTAATCTATCTTATCAATCATTTCACTATCTTCTCTATTACTCTTATTGTAACATTCTTCACATAAGAATTCATCATATTCACCGTCATAATATGATGCCTTATTATCACAGTTACAACATTTTATTTCAGGTTCGTTGTTTCTAGCCATTATTTCTATTTGTTTTTCTGTTTTTAAACTAGACAGCTCCCCCTCAACTTTTATAGTTAAATAAGTAGTGGAACCAAAATCATATTCATAATTTATTTTATCATTTACTGTAACCACATCTTTAAGCTTTACATTCATGTCTTTTGCTTCTGATCCAAAAATAGAATCTATTTCACTTTCATATGTATTATTATTTATTTTAAAACTACTTAAATGTCCACAACATTCTACCCATACATCTCTTAAAAATTTATCTAAATCCTTTAATGTAGCAGTTTTATTTATAGCTATATATAACCAGTATATACTTGGATTATATTTAGAAGCTATATTCAATATAAATTTATCCTTTTTAACTTTAGAAGATTTTATATTTTCCCCCATATATTCTCTCATATCTGAACAACTTTTTATATGTCTTAAAACACCTGATTTACTAAATTCTTTATTACAAAAATAACATTTTCCTTTCAAACAAAACATCCTTTCTATATTTATTTTCTGTATATTATTTTAGCCTTAATTAAATAATAATACTCCTTATATGTGATATATTTTAATCTATTATTCTATTTTTATTTTATACATAATTATATTACCATAGAATAACCTTGTATAAGTAACATTATTATTTTGATCTAAGATCTCAAATTTAGCATACTGCTCATTTGATTTAAATAAAAACGCCGCTAAATTATCTTTAGCGACGTTTTCTTATTTTAAATATTATTTTGCAGCTTCTTTAGAAGATGGAAGTATTACTTCAACTTCAGAATGTGGACGTGGGATAACATGTACTGATACTAATTCTCCAACACGTTGTGCAGCAGCAGCTCCAGCATCTGTAGCAGCTTTAACAGCTCCAACATCACCTCTAACCATAACAGTTACAAGTCCGCCTCCAACATATTCTTTACCTATTAAATATACATTTGCAGCCTTAACCATAGCATCTGCTGCCTCTATTGATCCTACTAATCCTTTAGTTTCTATCATTCCTAATGCATCATATTTCATTTTAAAATCCTCCTAAATATTTTTATTTATATTTAAATTTTTATTTATAAACATTTATTTTTTATTAATTTTTATTTTACTATTGTTATTTTTGATTTTGAGTTAATACCCATTGCGTTAGCTTCTTCAATATCAAGATGACATTCAAGGCATGAAGCATCATTAGCTCTAATAGCTACATTATTATATACTCCACCTCTTAAATTATCAAATTTTATTGATACTATTTCTCCATCATGTACTCCTAAATTTTTAGCATCTTCAGGTGTCATGTGAATATGTCTTTGTGCAACTATTAAACCTTCTTCTAGTTGAAGTGAACCTTTTGGTCCAACAACTGTAATTGAAGATGTTTGACTCAAATCACCAGATAATTTTACATGTGGTACTGCTCCAAGTTTTATGCAGTCTCCTATTAATACTTCTACTTGAGTCTTGCTTCTTACAGGTCCTAAGATTCTAACTTTTTCAATTGCACCTTTTGCTCCACAAATTGTTACAACTTCTTTGCAAGCATATTGTCCAGGTTGAGATAAGTCTTTAATCTTAGTTAACTTATAATCTTTACCAAAAAGGATTTCTAAATCCTGTTGTGAAAGATGTATATGTCTATTAGAAATTCCTACTGGAACCTCAGATGAATTTTTATCACATGTTTTTTTTGAATCACTGCTTTTAACAGCTTCTAATAAAAGCTTTAATACTTCTTCGCAATTATCCATTAGTTTGCCCCCTTCATAGCGGCAACTATTTGGTTAACTAAATCTAAAAGTTCTTCATTTTTTGTGCTTTCACTAGAGCATTCAGTTGAACTATTAGTATTGCTAGAACAATCACTAGCAGTAGCTTTATTTAAAACTTCTGCTGCTGCAGCAATTTGAGCTGGGCTCATATTCATAAATTGATTTTGAGCTCCTCCATGACAATTTTCAGCAGTTTTTATACAATTGAAAGTTGGATCATTAGATGCTAATGTTGCGCAGTCTTTTATACCATAAGCAACTCTTTTGATGTTAATTAGGT
The DNA here is from genome assembly GCF_943736985.1 of Clostridium sp. Marseille-Q2269. Classification (GTDB taxonomy): domain Bacteria; phylum Bacillota; class Clostridia; order Clostridiales; family Clostridiaceae; genus Clostridium_F. The sequence continues at coordinate 16,353 of NZ_CALSFS010000018.1, read as the reverse complement.
GTTCTGGAGTAACATTTTCAGATACTGAACTTCCACCCCATGTACCACAACCTAGAGTAAATGAAGGATTAAGACCTGTGCTTGCACCTGTTCCACCTTGAGTTCCACCAGTGTTAACAAGGATACGAGAAGCTGGTTTTCTAGCAAACTTAAGAACCATCTCTCTATCTTCGGTATGAAGACTCATTGTGTGACCAATTCCATTTTGAAGTAATGCAATACTTAATTCACATGCTTCATTCCAATTTTTTACTGTATAGAATGCAAGAACTGTTGTAAGTTTTTCATATGACAATGGATTGCCTTCTCCTACTCCATTTTGCTTTCCTATAAGTACTTTTGTTCCTGCTGGAACTGTGAATCCTGCAGCACTTGCAATAACTTGTGGATTTCTTCCAACAAATTTAGCATTCATAGCGTGTCCATTTTTGAATAACAACTTGCAAACTTTATCAGTTTCTTCTGTTGTCATAAAATATCCACCTTGTTTTTTCAACTCTTCAACAACTAAATCATGGTTGCATTCTTCACAAATTATTGATTGTTCTGAAGCGCAAATTGTACCATTATCAAATGTTTTACTTGCAATAATATTTCTAACGGCTTTAGAAACATTTGCAGTTCTTTCAATATATGCTGGAGAGTTTCCTGCACCAACACCAATAGCTGGTTTTCCTGAGCTATAAGCAGCTTTAACCATTCCTGGACCACCTGTAGCTATGATTATAGCAACCTCTTTGCTCTTCATTAATTCATTTGTAGCTCCAATTGTTGGTATAGTTACAGAGCTTATAATATTTTCTGGTGCACCAGCTTCAATAGCTGCATCTCTCATTAATTCAACTGCTTTAATTGTACATTTTGCAGCAGCTGGATGTGGTGCAAAAACTATAGCATTACGAGATTTAATTGAAATCATAGATTTAAATATTGCAGTAGAGGTTGGATTTGTTGAAGGTACTATACCCATAACTAGACCAACTGGTTCAGCAAGTTCTATAAGTTTCTTTTCTGTATCTTCTTTAATTATACCTATAGTTTTCATATCTTTTATTGAATCATATAATACTGTAGCTGCTAAATGGTTTTTGAAAGTTTTATCTTCAGCTATACCAAAACCTGTTTCTTCAACTGCCATTTGTGCTAAACAAGCAGCATGTTCTTCTGCAACTCTAACCATATTACGTAAAATTTTATCAATTTGCTCTTCAGTGTAGTCAGCAATTTTATCGGCTGCTACTTTTCCAAGTCTAGCAAGATCTCTTGCTTGTTGTATTGAACGCAAATCCTTATCAAAGTTTTCCATTATCCCTTACTTCCTTTCATAGACCTTAAAATAACTAATTCTTCTCGTAATATAACTTAAATTTAGTAATCAATACATTCTTTCCTGCTTTTGAAATTGTTCTACCTGTAATTACAAAATCTTTATATTCACGAGCTAAATTTCTAAGCTTAACAACTTTTAACTTAGCTAATATCAAAAGGGTTTTCTCTATACCATTTTTACTTACTAAATTGTCTACATCATCTTTGTGCAGATTATCTAGATTTAACTTATGTAGTTTATCTAAATCCATATCCAAATCATCTTCATTATCTTTAATATTTTCTTCAGCTTTTGCTATATTATTTTCAATCTTTCTTTCAGCTTCCTCTAATATTTCTTTAGGTTCTTCTACTACTATTTGTTTTGCTTCTTCTACTATTTCTTCAGTTTCCTCTAAATCTTCATTAGATGATGAAACTTCTAAATGTTCTGGTAGAGTATTAGGTCCAATTATGCTGTTAAGTTCCTCGTGAGGACGTGGAATTACATGCTCTGAAACTAAAAATTCTTCATCAAGCTTTTTAACAGCTGCTACTCCAGCTTCTATAGATGCTTTTACTGCGCCTACATCACCTGTAACTGAAATTGTAACAAGCCCTCCACCTACATAAGTTTTTTCAATAATACTTACATCTGCAGATTTCACCATTGTATCAGCTGCTTCAACAGCTGCAAGTAATCCTTTTGTTTCTATTAAACCAAGCGCTTGCATAGACTAATCCTCCTAATCTTCTATAAAAGATCCGCCCAATTTGCTGGATATGTTGTATAAAATACCCTAGCTTTATCTGGTGAACCCCAAACCACCTTAGAACCTGATGGTACAAATAGTACATCTCCAGCATGAGCTGTATATGTTTTTCCATCAATTTCAATTGTTAATGTTCCTTCAATAACATAATCAATCTCTTCGTAAGTTAATTCCCAATCAAATTTTGAGTTTTCGATTATTAAAAATCCAGCGCTCATTTTTGATTCGTCCTTATTTATTAGTTCCTGAAAATATACTTTTGCATCTGGATTACCAGTATCAAATACTTCCATTTTTACTGAATTTCCTCTAACAACTTTAAGTCCATTAGGAGCACACTCCGCTTCAAATGGAAGATTCTTTTGCTTTAAACAACTAAGCATTTCTTCTAAAAGACCTTTGTCCATCATTGATTTGAAGAAATTAAGCATCATTTCACTATCAATACCATCTATGCTTGGAGTTTTTTCAACCTTTAAAGGTTCTACTTTAGCTACTGGAACTGCTATAGCTTCTGTAGTAAATATTATTCCATTGTTTTTTGCTATATCTTTTGCTGATGGTGTAATTATTTCACTGCCATCTACATGAAATGTTTTTTCTCCATTTAATATCAATGCTTCAACATCTTTTGCACAGATTAATTTTTTCATATCTTCACATCCTTTCAAATAATATTTGGTATCTATAAAAATCCTAAAATATTATGATTATTTTAAGAAAGATTGTGTTTTAACCAAAATTGCAATCTTCATCAATTATTCCAATAACAACTGCATCTACAGGAATATTATCGTCCCCTAACATTCTGCGAGCAGATGATCCAGTACTAACAATAACTCTATCGCCAATTCCTGCACTTATAATATCAACAACAATAAATCTGCGTCCTTCATCTACTCCACCAATTTCCTCAGCAAGCATGAATTTAAGTCCGCTAAGTGATTCTGCTTTTCTAGTGGCCCATACATTATCAATAAGTCTTGCTGCTATCATATTGTTTTACCCTCTTTCATTTTCAGTTTAATCTCATTTAATGCGGCTTCAACTGATGATGTGTCTCCAAAAATCCCTAGTAAAACCATGTGTTGAGGACATGTACCTCTAATATCTTCCACAGTAACTCCCACAGCCTTTTCTGCAATATCTGCAGCATAAATCATATCTATAAGTTTACCTTGAATAAGTCCTATGGCATCAACACTATTTAAATCAGTTTTACAATTTGTTCCCATGCGCCTTTTAAGAATATCTTTAGTGCACTCTGAAGGTGATTTTATAATTCTAAAATCCACTTTTAAACACTCCCCTTATTCTTCTATAATATCTTGTGTACAACTTAGCGCTATTCCAAGTGGTGTAACAAACATAGGATTATTTGGTTTATGAGTATAAACTTTTGTTTGTTTTTGGATAATTTCTTCAATTCCTGTTAAGCAACAAGTACCACCTACTAGAGAAATTTCATCAACATCATAATTTTTAATATTATTATTAATAATTGATGATACTTTTTCCACTACTGGTTTTAGTACTGGTAAAATTTCTTTGTGATTTTTGTTATCTCTTTTAAATTTATCTGCCTTATCAAAAGGCATTCCATATGCACCTGAAATAACTAATGAAAAATGAGTACCACCTGTAGGTTCATCAACAACATAAACAACTTTTCCGTTTTTTAAAACAGATATTCCAGTTGTTCCACCACCAATGTCTACAACAGCTCCATTTTCAATTTTAAGTAGAGCATTTGCAGCAGTAGGTTCATCTAAAAGACATGTTAATTCAAATCCTGCCGCTTGTACTACGTTTTTAATTGCTCCAGAATCTAAATCATCTGTTCCAGGTGGGATTGCAGCAGCTGCATAAACAAGTTCTGTATTAAGTTTTTCCTCAATTTCTTCTTTCAGTTCTCTAACAATTCTTACTGCTCCAATATAATCAACAACCATACCGTCACGAACTACATCTGCATATCTGTATGCCCCAGCGACTGGTTCATAATTTTCATCTAATACAGCTACCACTACACAAGCAGTTCCTAAATCTACTCCGGTGTAATAAACAGAAGATCCGTTAACAATTGGTTTTTCTATAACTTCTTCAAACTTTTGAACCATTTTATCACAATATTCAAAAGTTAAATTTCCCTCTGACATTCTTTTCCTCCTACTGCTAAACAAATTAATTGAGACAATGAATTAATTATTGCGTTAACATTGCTCATAATTTTGTTTTTCAAACTCTCATCATCACTGTTATACAGTTCAATTATTTCAAACTGTAATTCTCTTAGCTCACAACGAAGTGTGTGCATTTTTAAAATCGCATTACTTTTTTTCAGCTGCATATGAAATTCTGTTATTTCAAAACAATCATCAAGTTCAGTTGTGAAATTTAATGAGTTCATTTTGGTACATTCTTTTAAGTAAATTTGCTCAAGGATTCCTTTACCATCCACAACATTTCTGATATTTGATATTTTTCTGCCCAAACTTATAATATTTTGTGCTAAAATAATGTCTTCCTTTAATATTTCACTACTAGTAACAAGAAATAGTGCCTCCATAGATTTTAATTTACAAGCCAGCTTTCTATTTGAATTCAAATTTGAATTACTATTTAAATTGCTGCTTGTTGCTTCTTTTACTGTTTCTGCCTGGATATTTTTAGAAACATTCTTTTTTGCTTTGGAAGCATCATTATTCATTTTTATTTTTTTATCAGATAAATACTGAGCTGCTCCAGGGGTAAGGCGTTGTCCATCTTGTAACTGGTAGGTATCAAAAGGTTCTTTTCTGTATAGATCTCTTAAATACTCTTCGGTAATAAATTTCATCATTGACCTTTACTCCTCACCTTTTTTTCAAATAAATACTTCTTTAAAGCATCAATTCCTGTTCCCATTTCAAAGCTAATATGAAAATATGGTTCTGATACTGCTATGCTCTTTAATTGTTTTAAGGATTTTTCTTCATTTTCAGGTACCAAATCACATTTTGTTATAACTCCAATAACCGGGCATCTAAAAGATTTTGCAAATCCATGGGAGTATATTTCAGTGCAATTAGATTGGTCAACCAATATAAGCACATGTGATGCATCCTGAGCTGCTGCAATTATATGTTTGTACATCCATGCATTTTCTATATATGAGCCTGGAACATCAATGGTATTTTTGCCATAAATCATATCTGGTGTTCGCCTTAATGGACCATCATAATTGTTTAACGCATTAACTAATGTAGTTTTGCCACATCTTGAAGGACCAATCACCATTATGCGCTTTTTTTTCATGTTCTTGTAATGGGAGCTTTGGTAAATCCAAGCATATCCTCTAGCGTATCATTGACTGCAGTAAGTGCTGTTTCAACACTTTGAACATCACCACTTATTACAACAGATCCTGTAAAACGATCAAGAAATCCAATCTCAACGTCTGCAACTTTTGTGGCAATGTCTGCCGCAATAATAGCAGTTTCGTATGGCGAAAGAGTTAAAATACCTATTGCTCCTTTTTCATCTATTCCAAGACGTTCATATATATCAGGCATTGGCGATGCAATAACATGAGCTATAGTAATCTGTTTTCCTGGAACTGATTCTTGTATAACACGCTGTATATTTTTATCAAAAAAATCTCCCATAAACCTTACCTTCTATCTTATTATCTATTTGAAAATTATTTAATGGCGGATTACTTTTACAGGTAAATCGTATTTTTTAATCCAACCTTCTATTCTATCTAAATCATCACTTTTCAAACTTGGGTCACCTTCTATAGGATATTCAATTCCTAATTGGTTATATTTATTTACACCCATTTTATGATATGGAAGTAAATCTATTCCCTTAAAGTTTTTGTAATCTTTGTATGGTGTTAAGAACTCCATAACTCTTTCTATTTCATCTTGAGATTCATTTATTCCTTTAAGTAAAGGCATACGAATCTTTACATTGTATTTACCACGAAGTAACTCTTGAAGATTTTCTAAAATCTGTTCATTTCTCACACCGGTTAATTGAAAGTGTCTGTCAGAATCAATATGCTTAATATCAAATAGGAATAAGTCTGTGAACTCTGCAACCTTAAGGATTATTTCCATTTTTGTATAACCACAAGTTTCAATTGCAGTATTTATTCCTGCTTGCTTACATGCCATTAATAAACTGCAAGCTGCTTCAGGCTGCATCAAAACTTCTCCACCGCCTAATGTAACTCCACCACCAGACATTTCGTAGAAAGTTCTATCTTCTTCTACTATCTCTAAAAGTTCAGAAATAGTTTTTGTTTCTCCAACTATTGATATAGCAGATTTAAGACAAGCTTCCTTGCACTTACCGCATCCAATACAATCAATTTCCCTATTAACTTCATGTTTTAAAGTTTCATTAGATATACTGTGTATTCCTACAGGACAAACAGGTACACAAGCCCCACAATTAATGCACAAATTACTTTTAAACATAACTCTAGGTTTTTTAATCATTCCTTCAGGATTTGCACACCATTTGCAGCGTAGTGGACATCCTTGAAAAAATACTAAAGTTCTTACTCCATCTCCGTCATACATGTTGTATTTTTGTATGTTAAAAATCCTGGCCTTTCGTTCAATTATACCTAAATTTCCATTACTCATATTATTTATTCTCCAATTTCATTTGCCTTAGTTTTTAATATATATCTTAAGTATGGCTGCAACCTACAAAAATTCATGTAGATTGCAGTCTTTATATAAATTATTTTAAAGGGACTTAAGTTATATATTTTCTATGAAATTTTTATTAAAAATGTGTAAGCATAGTTCTACTTATGATTTCATCTTGAACATCTTTACATAACTCAACAAAGAATGCACTGTATCCAGCAACACGAACTATTAAGTCACGGTATTGCTCTGGGTGTTTTTGAGCTTCTATTAAAGTCTTGTTATCTAAGTAGTTAAATTGTACTTCTCCAAGTTGAAGGGCACAAGCACTACGTAATAATGTAATGATTCCTTGTTCACCTTCTGGTGTATCAAGAAGACCAGATATTAACTTAAAGTTGTGAACCATACCTATATTCATGTTTTCACAAGCCATTTTTGAAACAGATTTTATTATAGCAGTTGGTCCTTTATAGTCAGATCCTTGTGATGGACTTATACCATCTGATAAAGGTAACCATGCTTTACGTCCGTTTGCTGTAGCTCCAGTTAATTGTCCAAATGGAGTGTTGTTTGAGATTGATAGAGTACCATGGCTAAGTACTGAATATAATGTTTTATATTTACGATGTTCATGTTCTGTAAAGTTGATTAAATCAGCAGCAATATAATCTGCATAATCATCATCGTTACCATACTTAGGTGCATCTAAACAATCTTTTCTTAATTGCTCATATCCAACAAAATCAGCTTTTAAAGCTTCATTGATTTGTTCTAATGTATATTTTTTGTCTTCAAATACTAATTTCTTTATAGCTGCCATAGAATCTGTATAAGTAGCTAGACCACTCCATACAACTCCAGGTCCGAAGTTATACATAGCTCCACCAGCTTCTACACCTTTACCATTTTCCATACAACCTTCATACATCATAGACATAAGTGGTTTTGGTGCAAGTTCTCTGTGAACACGTTGAGAAATTACTGTAGCAACGCTTGTCCATTTAGTGATGTATTTGATTTGTTCTTTAACAGCTTCTTCAAATTGTTCATAAGTTTTGTATTGACTTAATCCTCCCATATCTGGGCATACTTGCTTACCATACCATAATGGTACACCATGGTTAAGAGTAAGCTCTATACATATAGGCCATTGTGTATAGCCTGTAGAAGTCCATTGGTATAATCTTCCTGATTTTTGAGGTTCAACACAACCCATTAAGCAATAATCTCTTGCGTCTTCTATAGAAACACCTTTTGCAAGCATGATCTTTATATGAACATCATCAAAATGGCATGCTGGGAATCCCATACCTGCACGAATAACGTCAACTATCTTTTTAAGATATTTTTGTGGTGATGCTTTGTGTATACGACAAGCTAAAGATGGTTGGTATATTTTAACGTGACGAACTGCATCCATTAATAAGTATGTCAATTCATTTGTAGCATCACGACCGTCTCTAGTAACCCCGCCTAGGCACATGTTTACAAATGGTTGATAACCTGCAAAGAATTTAGAACCACCTTCGCTTGTTATCCACATCATTTCAGACATTTTTATAAGCATACAACCTGATAATTCAAATGCTTCAAAATCAGTCATACGTCCTGATTCAATATCAGCTTTGTAGAATGGGTACATGTATTGGTCAACACGTCCTATAGACATACCTGTTTGATTTTCTTCAACTACAAGTAATGATTCTATAGTCCAAACTGATTGAATTGCTTCCCAATAAGTACTTGGTTTATGCGCTGGAACTCTAGCGTTTATTTCAGAAATCTTTTGAAGTTCAGCTTTACGCTTAGGGTTAGTTTCTTTTGATGCTAATTCCGCAGCATAATCTGACATACGTTTAGCATATATCATAACACCTTCAGCAGTGTCAATTAATGATTTGTAGAAATATATTTTATCTATATCTCCTGGATTTTCATAGTTAAGTGAAGCTAATTTTTCTTCTGATTCTCTCTTTATATCAAGCATACCTTTTTGCATTAATATAACATCATATCCAGGGTTAGAGTCTCCTCCACCATTTACTGCATGGTATGAACAATCAGAAACAAAAGATTCTCCTGAAAGTTCCCATACTCCAGCTTCACGATACTGATCTTCGCAGTATTCATCAACTGATTTACCTTTCCAGAATGGGAATAACTCTTCACGCATAATTTTCTTATCTTCTTCTGATATATAGAATGGATCTTGTGGACGATTTCCTATTGTATCAATTTCATCAACCATCCATCTCCATGCTATATCAGGAGAAAATGCACCTGCACGAGGTTGTCCATTTGGAGCTCCAACTATAAGTTCGTTATCTTGAATTACAAGTGGTGCAGTTTCGCAACAATGTTTAAAACATTTACCACGTAAAACTGATTTAGGAGTACCGGGATTTTCTTTTGCTATTTTAGTAATAGCTCTTGCTCTATGAGTTGTTATTGTTGGAACATGTTTTAGGTAAGTTTCCTTTAACTTAACTAAACGTTCTGTTATTCCATCTGGAATTTCACCATTATTGTCACCTGCAACAGTGCAAGTAGCTGATTCTTCTTTTGTTATTTCATTAGAAACACTAGAAAACATCTTCATTAAACTAGCACGTTCTTCATCAGACATATTTTTAGTAGCTTCCATAAATTTATTTGAAAATTCACGAATATCCAATTTTTTCCCCCACATTCTCTAATGTATTTCATATGTTAAATATGATTTTTTTATTTTAAGTCCGCTAGGACTTTCTTTAAAACACTTTCTAATAACTTATAGTTATCTATTTCTTTTCCATTTGATTTGTCATTTGAAACTCTACAATCAGAATCATCTTTAGATTTTACTATTTCAATAATTTCATCTACACTTCTGACTCCATATCCAACTTTACGAATATATATCAAATTCTCAGGTGAAACATTATCTGAAGTCATTCCTTGACCTGCAGACCCGCTACCTAAAGTCATTGAAGGAAACAAATTTGTAGTTGCTCCCATACTTCCAAAAGTTCCTGGAGTATTAACAAGTATTCTTCCAACTGGTTTCTTTAATGCAAATTGCTTGATAACTTCTTCGTCCTTGGAATGTATGATAAGGGTATGTCCTAATCGTTCACTAAGTAACAATTCTATACACTTTTCACAAGCATGCATCCAATCCTCTTCTATATAAAATGCTAAAACAGGACAAAGTTTTTCTCTTGAATAAGGGTTATCTTTAGAAACATATTTTTGCTCTGAAATAAGAACTTTTATATCCTCTGGAATACTAAAGCCAGCTCTTTTAGCTAAAGATTGTGCTGATGCACCAATAATCTCTAAATCAAGACTTCCATCTTTATTAAAAAATATTGCTCCCAACTTTATAGCTTCTTCTTTTGTCATAAAGTATCCACCATTTTTTATAAGCTCTTGTTTTGCTTCAGCAGCTATACAGCTATCAACAACAACTGATTGTTCTGCTGCAGATACAACTCCATAATCAAAGCTCTTGCTATAAATAATATCTTTAGCCGCCTTAGGTATATCAGCTGTACGCTCTATGAAGGCTGGGCCATTTCCATTACCACCATAAATTACTGGTTTCCCAGATTTGTAAGCTGAATCAAGCATTTCTGCAACCCCTGTATTCATTATAAGAGAAGTATCCTTATGATTCATAAGTTCTAATGAACCGCTTTTGGTTACTATGTGTAGATATGCAAGAGCCCCTTCTGGAAGTCCTACACCTTCTGCAGCTTTAATCAAAATATCAAGTGTTTTGCAAATGGCTTCTTTAGCTTTTGGATGAGGTGAAAACACAATTGCATTTCCTGATTTAATTGCAATTAATGCCTTATATATAGTTATAGATACTGGACTAGTGGATGGACAGAATGCTATAACAACACCCATTGGTACTCCAACATCCATTGTCTTTTTATCTTTATCTTCATTAATAATACCTACACACTTCATACCTTTAAGTCTATTTTTTAAATATTTGCATACAAATTGATTTTTAATGTATTTATCTTGCCATTTTCCATATTCTGTTTCTTCATTAGATATCTTTGCAAGTTCCTTCAGATGTTTTTCAACTTCCTCAGTCATACGTGCAACTATCTCATCAAGTTTTTCTTGTGGGAATGCTGCTAATTGCTTTTGGGCCTCACGAGCATTTTCAACAAGAATTCTGGCTTCCTGCATGGAGAGTAAATCATTATCTATAATATTCATTTTTCTCTCTCCTTTTTCTTAGAAAAAATTTTATTTTCCTATTCTGTTATAGGAGGTTCAATAGCATATCTTTTTATTATTTTTTCAAGATCTTGATGTGGTCTTGGTATAACTATTGAACTATAAAGGTTTCCACCTTCCATTGCATTAACTGCTGCAACACCAGCATCTACTGCTGTTTTACAAGCACCAACATCACCACGAACTAATACAGATATATAACCTGATGCAACATTTTCATATCCTATTAGTTCAACGTCTGCTGATTTGCACATAGCGTCTGCTGCTTCTAAAGCAAAAACTAGACCAAAAGTTTCAATTAATCCTATAGCTTCATATCTTGACATATGTACCAATTCCTTTCTTTTTATGAGTCGATATCGTGTACTGACACAATATCTCCAACTTCTCTAATAGGACGTGGCATAACATTGTGTGCTGTTAATTTACCAATAGCAGCTGCTGCTTCAGCACCTGCTTCTACAGCAGATCTTACTGCACCAACATCACCTTTTACCATAATTGTTACAAGTGTTGAACCAATGTTTTCATATGAAATCAATTCAACATTAGCTGCTTTAAGCATTTTATCTGCAGCCTCAAGTGCAGGAACTAATCCAATTGTTTCTACAAGACCTAAGGCCTCATCTCCATAATATCTCACTTTTAATTCCTCCTCCCTTATTTTAGCTCAGTATATTTTTTTATTTAATTACATAATTTTTTATCATTATGTATATGTTTGCATACATTTTTCATTTGCTATTATATGCCCATTATACGCCTTACCCTTTGGGGTAAAGTCAATATATTTATTACAATAAAGTTCATTAAATAATTTCATTGTAAACTATGTCATTTAGATTAAAACTAAGCTCCAACATTTGTTTAGAATAATGATTTTATATAAATATACCACATTTATTTTTGTATAAATGTTACCCCATGGGTAATGTTAAAAATTAATCAATATATTTATTTATTGTAGCAGCTCCTTCTTCATGTGCATGATAGTAAACTACTAACTCTTTATTTTTATCTAGTTCAAATCTTGTTTCTTCAATAAGACCATTTGCTTCTGCTGTCATTAATGCGTTAATTACAGCATGTTTTCTTAAGGCTTTGAAATTTCCATATTTCCCTTTTAATGCTTCTATAACATCATCTGCACAAGCTTCATCAACTGTAGTAAAATATTTTAAAATCGCATAGTTAAGTGGCTTCATCTATTCTACCTCCGCGTTCTTTTTTCTGAATAAATCTAGTGGATTCATAGATATTGTAAGAATACCAAACATCATTATTACAGCTCCGATCCAAGCAACAGAAGGTAAAGACCATCCATCCATTCCACCATACACACCTAATAATAATAAGCAGAATAATGGACCAAAGAATGAGTATGTACCGTTACAAGCAGTACCAAGTCCAGCTCCGCACATACTGTTTCCAGCATACCATGTCATAAATGTAATAAATGATAAGAAACCACTTACAGCGAACCAAGCCATTGCAGGAGTACTTGTGAATGCTTGTATAGCAAGGTTAGTAGAAATGTGAACTCCACCAGCCATAATTCCGAAAATTGGAACTAATATAAATAAGTTTGCTATACCTGATGTTACTTGACGAATGCAAATTCCAATTTCAGGATCAATCATTGCTGAACCATATCCAGCTACACAACCTTCAAATCCCCATCCAATAGCAGCAATAAGGGCTATTAAAATACCAACAAAAGTACTTGTTGAAGCTTTACCAGATAATCCTGTACTACCAATTAAGAAACTAGCAAATACACACACTGCAATACCAAAAGCCATACGTTTGTTTACTTCTTGTTTGTATAAAATTCTACCTAATATAGCAGCTATAGCAGGACAAAGAGCTGATATTGGAACAACTATTGAACCAGCCATTTGAAGAGCTATAACATAAGCAGTACCAGCTATAGGGCCTCCTATAAGGGCTGCTAATATCATAATACGTCCTGGTTTTGACTTAATGCATCTTAGAAAATCTCCAAATTTACCTTTAACTATTGAATACAAAATTGCCCAAACAGCACTACAAGTATCGTTTATGGCATTACCTAAAGCTGCAAGCACATATGCTACAACAAATGCTGATAATCCAGCTGTATTAGCACCATACCAGTCGCCCCAAACTCCTTTAGTCATACCCATAGTTAGGAATGCCGTATATAATCCATAGGCAAGTCCTGAAAATAAACCTAGGGATATACCCTTTTTCAAGAAACTACTTGATAATTTCTTTTTAGCAGCAATTGCGTCTAAGTTTACTGCTTTTGAAACTTCACTCATAAATTAATTCTCCTTTCGCTTGTGCGATTAATATTTTTTAAATTTATATTATTAAATAAAAATTTATAATATATATGGTTCAGTCTGTATGTATTATATGGTGTAAGAGATATGTTTAATATATTTTGAGATTGTTATAATTTGGACATTCTATTTTGTAAGTTGTTGAACACCTTTTCACTTTGTATCTTGTAGGCATTTTATTCTCAACTAGATTATATTCCCTTACCTATGGGGAAGAGTCAATAAAATATTTTATTAGAATATTCAAACTTCAATTTATAGTCCTACAATAAAAAATACACTTTTATCTTAATAAACTGTTTATTAAGATAAAAGTGCATCATTATAGTGCATTAACCATATTTTCATTTTAACTACCATTACTATGATTTTAGTTTTTTGAAATAAATGTATTTTATTTTCATATAAAAATATTGATTTTTTTAACAAATGGAGTATTATCCACCATCCCTACTCTTACCCTATGGTTAACGTTTTCCTCTTTATCATAATTATATTATTTTTCCCTACTAACCTTAACTAGAATTTCTGTTACAAAATTATCAGAGTTTTTAGTTGTCCAATAATCCGTTACATATCTTTCATAGGATTCATTGGCACACATATAATTATGCTTTCGTGTCCAATCTCTTATTTTTTTATATGTTTCATTAATTGTTTCATGATTCCCTATGTGATAACAAGAAGCTGCCATCCATCCTCCAAACTCAGTAGACTCCCCCTCTTTGCATTTTAATATGGTCTCCTGCATTATCCTCATTTTATTGCATTTACCACTGATTTTGTCTTCAAAACATGGGAAACATATCATTACAGGGCCCGTTATGGCATTATTTATGCTCTCTATATAATTAGTGAACTCTATATTAATTATAGAATCCATATAATCATATTCAAAATCTTGGTCCAAAAAAACTAAATTTCTATTGTCTATATATTTTATAGCCACATCGCAAGCATTATGTTCAATTACCATCTGAGCTTCAACTATAAGGTCGTCCCAATCCTTCACAGATCTTATTTTTAAATTTATCTCTTTCTCAAGTTCTTTTAATTCATCAATTTTTTTTCTAAAACTTTTATGAACAAAATCGTAGGTGGTCCCCTTTAAAAAACACCTCATTTCTTCAAGTTTAAATCCACTTTGTTTATAATATTTTATTACCGGCACAGATAATAAAGTTCTTTTACTATAGTACCTATACCCACTTTCATCAGAGACTTTATCAGGAGATAATATGTCCTTTTCATCATAAAACCGCAAAGCTTTCTTGGTTATTTTACATATTTCTCCCACTTTACCTATTGAATATAGTTCATCTTGCACATCAGTCTCCCCCTTTTTTATATATTTTAAATTATATTTTAAAATCACTCAAATTTCATCTATTTTTATAATTTAAATTACACTTAAATTATATTTTATTAAACAAACTTTTTCAACTTTTCTGAAAAATCGCACAAAAAAACCACCCATGTAATGAGTGGTTTACAAGCAATATTTTATATAATTATCCAAAAACTTTATCTAAAATTTTTGATAGTTCTTCCCTTGAAGTCTCTCTAGGATTTGCTGTTGTACATACATCCTTAAGAGCTGCATTAATAATTTCTTCTCTTGATGCTTCAGCTAGAGCCATATCAGCTCCTTGCTCTTTTAATGTTGTTGGAATCATCAATTTATTTTGAAGCTCTACAATACTTCTAATTAAATTATTAACACCAATATTTACATTGGGTGCATGTAATTTTAATAATTTGGCAAGTCTTTGATATTTCTTAGCTGCTAGGCTGTATTCGGCACAAAACCCCTGTTTATTTAAATCAGCATTATATTCAACTACATAAGGAAGTATCATTGCATTACTTCTTCCATGAGAAATATGTAATTTTCCTCCTATAGCATGAGCTAAACTATGAGTAATTCCAAGGCCAGCTGCATTAAAAGCCATACCAGCAAGACATGATGCATTGTGAAGTTTTTCTCTTGCCACTACATCATTTCCATCAACATAAGCATGTGGTAAAAATCTAAAAGCTAAAGTAAAAGCTTTTTCTGCAAGAGCATCTGAAAAATCAGTAGCATCTTTTGCAACATAAGCCTCCATAGCATGTGTTATTACATCCATTCCTGTATCAGCAGTTATAGCTTTTGGTACAGATTTTACTAATTCAGGGTCAAGAATAGCAACTGTTGGAAGAAGAGATTCATCTGTAAGTGCATACTTTAATCCTTCTTGTCTGTTTGTAATTACCGCATATTGAGTTACTTCAGAACCTGTACCGCTTGTAGTAGGTATAGCATAAAACTCTTCTATAGTAGAAGTTCCTCCAGTAATTTTTTTAGCATAATCTTTTATAGCTTTAGCTCCATCAATTGATGAGCCTCCACCAAGAGCTACAATAATTTCAGCATTACAACTTTGTAACTTTTGAATACCAGCTGCAATAACTTCTACAGATGGATCAGGTACAATATCACTATATATAGCTACTTCACAGTCAACAAGTTTTTGTTGCACTTTGGAAGCCATACCTGAAGTTTTCATAAATTTATCACATACAATTAGTACTCTTTTGTTATTAATTTCTTTCAGTCTATCTAAAGACCCTTCTCCAAAATACACATTTGTGTTAATACTAAATTCTTTCATATACATTTTCTCCTATTAAA
Organism: Clostridium sp. Marseille-Q2269; assembly: GCF_943736985.1. GTDB lineage: Bacteria > Bacillota > Clostridia > Clostridiales > Clostridiaceae > Clostridium_F. The sequence goes on along the minus strand of NZ_CALSFS010000018.1, from coordinate 380 downwards.
AAATATCAAGATATGAATGAATTAGTTGTTCTTTAACTTTAAAATAAAATTTAACCCACAATTATAACAATCTAAATATAACAATCAAAACAAGATTCAAATAAACTTATTTTATTGTATTATACCAATATTATATTAATAACACAATACTATCTTATAGTTTTATGTCGAATTATAAATAATAGTTTCACTTTTACTTTTATATACTTATTTGTTTATATTTTCTTGACAAACATTAATGTACTATTATATAACTTTAGTTATGCAAAATAAAAATCTAAATTGGTAAAACTACCAAAAAATAAATATGGCATACTTTCTCTCACTGTGTTATATAAAAGTTACCATACAAATATAAACACAGGAGGTAAAAAGTATGC
>NZ_CALSFS010000017.1 GCF_943736985.1 Clostridium sp. Marseille-Q2269 | reverse complement strand
GCTTCTTGCAATCCATAGTATGGCATTGAACATAATTCTATTATCTTTGGGTGGTCTTCCTGTTTTTGCAACGGGAAATAAGTTTTTTATTTGATTCCATTGTTCATCTGATATTTGGTATCGTTTTTGTGTCATTGTTTTAACCTCATAGTTTTTTATATTATTATAGCTAAAATTTAAGTCTTTTGCACTAGTTAGTTTTCAGACACACTCTAATGAATCTAATAAAGAATTTAAATCTAATTTTATATATTTTAAAATCAATATATTTATTAAACGTCATTGTTGTGTTTTAGGATTAAAATATTATTTTGAATTTATGTGTATATTTTCTTTAATTTTACAAAGATACATGATACTATAATATTAGTACATAAGAAGTAAAAAATGGTACATGCTGTTATTGTTACTTCGTATAACTTGAAATCTTGCTTACGATAAAAATATTATATATGATATCCGAATTATATAATAACTAAATAATTAGGAGGATTTTACATATGAAAGAATTAACTTATAACTAAAATAAGCTAATTTCATAATTGCATATGGTTATATTAGTAAAATAATACTTGATTAATCATTTTTATGTGGATGACAAAAAATAAAAAAGGATAAGCGATAACAAATATAGAATTTTATCGCGAAATTTCAGAAAGGAATAGATTTAATTATGAATGAAATATTAGAAAAAAGTAAGTTTTATTCTTATGATATTATTTATGAAAATGAAAAGAAATACCTTTATAACATTATTACTAGTGGAATATTTACATTAGATAATACAGCTTGTAATATTTTAGAAAATAATGTTGATGAAAAAATTAATAATGAGGAGTATAAAGAAACTCTAAAATTTATGAAAGAGAATTTTATTATTCAAACTGATGAAAATGACGTAAAATTAAAAGAATTATATGACAAAATAGCTAGTAACAAAAAAGAGATGAATGCAAGTAGTTTAGTTTTAATGGTAACTCAAGATTGTAATTTACGATGTACTTATTGCTATGGAGTAAATGGAGTATACAATCATAAAGGGGTTATGGATGAGAACACAGCAAAGAAAGCTATAGATTATTTTATAAAATATTCATCAGATGAAAAATTAAATATATGTTTTTTTGGAGGAGAGCCATTATTAAATTTCAAATTAATAAAAAAATTAGTAGAATATGCAAAGGTATTAGAGAAAAAAAATAATAAAAAAATTGGTTTTTCTATGACAACCAATGGCACACTTATTAATAAGGAAATTGAAGAATTTATTATTCAGAATAGAATTTATACAACAATAAGTATAGATGGTGATAAAGAAATACAAAATTCCAACAGATTTTATGATAATAAAAAAGGTTGTTATGATCAAGTAATAAAGAATACTGAGCAATTAAGAAAAACTAATTTATTAACAGCAAGAGCTACAATTTCTCCTAAAAATTCAGATATATTACACAATGTAGATCACTTAATAGACATTGGCTTTAAAAAAGTAGCATGGGCACCTGCATTAAATTTATTAAATGATGAAGATATGGAAAATATTGTACAAGGGCAGAAAGAAGTGATTTTAAAAGTAGAGAAATGTATTAAAAAAGGAGATTTTGATAGGGCTAAAAAATACTTAACTGTAATTGATATGTTAAATAAAGTTAAATCAGATGGGTTAAGAACAAAAGGATGCGGTTCAGGTACTAATATTATGGCTGTAAATATTGAAGGAAATATATATCCTTGCCACAGATTCGTTGGGAATGAATTTATGAGACTTGGCAATATACGAAATGATATCCCTTGTGAAAATGATAGCTTTTATTCAAACGTTGGATTAAAAGAATTTGAGAAATGTGCTACATGTCTTAGTAGAAACATATGTGCTGGGGGATGTATAAATGAGAATTTTGAAATGAATCAAGATATTAGAATTCCCCCAGAAAAATTATGTAAATCTAATAAACAAATTGCACGAGAAATCATTAAATTATATATAAGATTAGACAATGAACAGAAAGAAAAGTTATTTGGAAAAAAGAATTTCTAAGATGAAAATAATACTCTAAATTTATTCTTTATAAGCAGTAATGTTATTAAGAGTAAATATAGATATAAAATTCTAATATGTTTATTCTCTTTCACTATGATTTGTTATTTTATAGTGAAAGAAAATATAAAAGCCTAACGGCTATAAAGTTACTCAAAAAATGTTTACGGAATTCCGTAAGCCACTAACTATAAAATTTTGGAGAGGATGGGGAAAATGAAACAAATTAATAGTTCAATCATCAAATCATGTCAAGACAGGGATCCAAGCTGGTGTGTTTTATGTGATAAACATGATAGATGTAGTAGCTGTGACGCTGTTGACTTTGGTGAGGCAGATTGCGGTAATTGTGATTATGGTAGAGAAGAATAAAATGCTTAGAAGTGGTTACTAATTTGATCTCAATAGAGAGTAATTAACTATAGATTACTCTCTATTTATTTAAATATTATATTTATAAAAAGTTTTAGTTGAGTTTTCCAAATTGATGAGTTTTAATAATAAAACAATATGATTGAACAAATTTATTTAACAGGAAATGGAGGAACTATGAGTATTGAGGTTAAAAATTTAACTAAAAAGTATTTGAAGAGCAAAAATAAAAGTCTTGATAATGTAAGTTTATCAATCCCAAAAGGAATATTTGGATTAATCGGAGAAAATGGTGCTGGTAAAACTACTCTATTGAAGACACTTGCAACTCAATTACCTATTAGTGAAGGAAGTGCGACTATATTCAATTATAAGTTACCAAGTCAGGTAAATGAGGTTAGAAGTATATTGGGATACTTGCCTCAGAACTTTTCTTTATTTGATAATTTAACTGTATTTGAAATGCTGGATTATATAGCACTCTTGAAGAATATATTAGAAAAAGATGAAAGAAAAAAACAGATTATATCTTTGATGAGTAAATTTAATTTACAGGATAAACTTAATAGTAAAATAAAACATCTTTCAGGTGGGATGAAGCAACGTGTTGGCATAGCACAATGTTTATTAGGAAATCCTAAATTAATTATTTTAGATGAACCAACGGTTGGATTAGATCCCAATGAAAGGCTTAGATTTAGAAATATTATAAATGAAATATCACAAGATAGAGCACTAATAATTTCTACACATATTATTAGTGATATTTCAATGATGTGTGAAAATTTGGCTATAATGAAAAAAGGAAAAATACTTTATTGTGGGTCAGTAGATAATTTTACAGAAAAAGCTAATGGAAAAATATATTTAGACTTCATAGATAGTTCTAGTCATGTTGATGATTCTTTATATGGAAAAGTTATTTCTATTACAAGAAAAAATAAAAAACTAGAGGTGAGATTTATTTCAGAAGAGGTAGATATTAAGAATAAATATACTCTTACACAACCTACATTGGAAGATGCTTATTTTTATATGACTTTTCCTAAGGAGGGTTAACAATATAATGCTTAAAATAAAAAAGCTATTACATATAAGAAATCTAGAAGATTTTCTGGGATGTAAATACATATTTCAGATTATTATATTATGTTTTTTGATTTTCCTAAGTACTGGAAATTTAACGCTAAGGTTAATAGCCCATATTTTTGTTCTATTTTGGATTTCTATTAATACTTATCAACTAAACACTTTATTTAAGCGTAAAAATTGTGATTTCATTTTTTATGAAAGTCCTATACAGGATGATTCTAGGTATTTAATGTTTTTTAAAGGAAGTATTTTAGAAAATATTTTGTATTATATATATATATTCTTATTTTGTACGTTTTTTATGAAAGGTAATATTTATCATGCCATAATAATTGCAACAGTTCATTACTGCTTTTCAATTGCATTAGGTATGTGGTTTGCACAACTTTCTAAGAATTTTCTAGGAGTAATATTAATTGTTACATTTTATATATATTGTTTCGCTTATTCTTCTTTATGGACAACAAATGAGTTTAAGCGTTATATTTCCCCAACTTTGCAGTTATGTAATATAAATAGAATTAATATTATAAATACAGTTTCCTTAATTACATTAAGTATTATTTTACTCTTAAGTGCTAAGTACTTAAAAGTATTTTATAAAAAATATAGAAGTCTAAAAATTGCCATTATAATATGTATAGGGATTAGTGTATTTGTTGGAATAATATCTTTTGAGTTATCTTTTAATAAAAAAATTGAAAAAAGTAAGTTTGATACAATTGTAGTAAATGATAAAATTGTAAAATTTAAAGGTGTAGATGAACATTCAGTAACCGTTTTAGCTAGTTTACTAACAAATCTTGAAGATCAATTTGAAAAAATTGGAATAGGAAGCAAATCAAGAGAATATCAATTTAAAAAATATTATGTATCTTATTTGTTATATCCATTATATAAAACAAGACCAGTACCTATCATGAAAGAAAAATCTATTTTTTATATTAACATCTTTTCTGATGCAATGGTAAATTTTCAAGAAACTGATTTATTGAGAGATTTTATAAATCGAGCATTTGATCAAATTGAGAGTGGTATAAATAATATAGATAATAAATATGTATATCAAATAGTAGAGGGTTCCAGGGAACATATATATAAGTCTGCCATTGAAAATAATTCATACATTTCTTCTAAGGATTTAGTTGAAGTATCTGAACAATTTATAAGTAAACGTAATAAATCATCAACTACGGAAGATAATTTTTTAAAGAAAATTATTAATATAATGTTTGATAAATATATGGATGATATACCTAAGCTGTATACTTTAGTACAAAACAAACTTCCTAAAAATAATAAAGAATTTATAGAGATTATTAAAGAACATTTTCCAAAACTATTGGAGGATAGTGATATAAAATCAATAATTGAATCAGTAGTTAGGAGTGGCTAATATATGAAAATAAAAAATAATTTAAAATGTCAATGGAATATTATAAGAAGAAATAAAATGTATTATATATATGTGCTAATCATGTATTTTATATTAGCTTTTTTTGATCAGAAGAACAAAGTATACATGCCTGAAATGGATGATTATATATTTAGATATAATTATCAGCAAGTGTGTATTGTTTTTTCAAGCATAATAGTAACTATGATGCTAATAAATGAAGATTTTATTAAATTATTTGAAGACTTTATTAGATTATATATTAAGGATAGCAAAATATATTTTTATAGTGCACTTATGCTACTTAGTTTTGCTCATATAGTACCATTTATTTTAGGTCAGTTGCTAGTGTTAGTTATAAATTATTTATATTTTGGAACAGTTCCCATTAAACTTTTTCTAGTAAATATTATTATTGTGTCTATAGAAATTGTAGTGTCTAATTTATTGGCAATGTCTTTAAATTTAATAATTAAAAATAAGGTTTTAGTTTATTTAAGTTACTTCATTATTATTACTACATTGCTAGTTATAAATAATGTGTATGTTTCTATTCCGCTAAATATAAGCATACTTGAATCTGAGGGCTTTTATATTACTTTTGCATATCCATTATGGATAGGAAGAATTATCTTGATTATTATAAGTGGAATACTGTTTCACTATGCAGTAAAAAAAATAGTTAGTGAAAGATATTAGATATTATTAAGTTAAGAAAATCACTAATATATGTAAAAGTTTTTAAACTGTAGCTACTTATAATAATAGAGTTGATTTATATTTAGTAAAGTTAAAAATGAGATTCAATCCATTATATGAAAGTGGCAATACTATAAAAAGAGGTAGATGTAAGGTGTATATTGATGAAACAAATAAAAGAATTATAGATATGCATAAGATTTTTGATAGAATTGAAAATATAAACAAATTAGAATATTATAATTTGTTAAATTTAAGGGAAAAAATCCATGGGAAATTAACTGGCTATAATAGTGAGGATTGTTATATTTTTACCCCAAAATTAACTGGAAGTTATGAAATAATTTGTAATGGTACTGATAAATTATGTGCTGCTATATGTAATGAAGAAAAAACAGATTATATAAATAGCTCATGTGTTTCTAATGTTAAATCCATTAGATTAGCAACGACTTTAAAAAATTATAGAAATTATTATATTAAGATTAATCTTATGAATAGCTCAAAAAAGAATGTAATGTATACTTTAAATATTAATTATATAGAAGAACCTAAGAATTATTACTTTAAATATCAATGGGGATTATTAAATAAAAAAAATGGACTAGATATAAATATTTTACCAGTATGGAAATACACAACCGGAAATGGCGTAAAAATAGGTATTGCTGATACAGGTACCAATTATAAACATAGTGATTTAATAAATAGTATTAATTTAAAACTAAGCTATAATTTTGTACATGAATCAAATGATATATTTCCAGAGAATGAGCAAGATTATAAATCAGCAGCTAAAAGTGGACATGGGACACATATTGCAGGAATAATTGGTGCATCACAAGAAGAAAAATGTGGTATGGTTGGTATAGCACCAGATACAGAACTTATTTCACTTAAGATATTGGGTAGTAAAATAGAGAATTACCCAATTTACAACGATGCCTCTGATTCATTCATAAAAGCTATTGAATATTCAAAACGACATGGTATTAAGATTATTAATTGTAGTTTTAGTGGTACAAAACCATCAAAAGCAGAAAGGGAGGCTATGCTCAATTCAAAAGATATTTTATTTATTATTGCTGCTGGAAATAGTGGAGTGGATTTGGGGGAAATTCCACAATATCCTGCATGTTATCGTATTGATAATAGTATAGTAGTAGCTGCTATAGATAAATATGGTGAATTATATATAACATCAAATTATGGTGGTCCTACAGATATAGCAGCACCAGGGGAAAGAATATTAAGTACATATCTTGGGAACAAGTATGTCTATGCAAATGCCACTTCCTCAGCAACGCCTTTTGTTTCAGCAGTATGTGGATTAGTATGGTCTTTAGATAATAATTTGACACCTATGGATGTAAAAAAAAGAGTTGTTGATAAAAAAAATGTAACACAATTAAAAAACTTAAACAATAAAGTTTTAAGTGGAGGAATTCTTAATGCATATAAAGCAGTAGTATGTTCTAATATTGAAACTGTTGAAACAAAAGTCAAATATCCGTACCCAAAATCGATTTTATCATCGGATCAATTTAGTAACAAATATATGACCGAATACATTGGGCAGAGAAACAATCAAGGGAATTTATCCGAAAAAACAATTAATAAAGGTGTAAATGATAATGAGTATATAGGGGAATTAATTGTAAAGTTAAATAGTGAAGTAACTATAGAAAATTGTCTTGAACATTTAGAAAAAGATTTAGTACAAAATATCGTAGTAAAAGATTATCTTAAAATAATAGATGCGTATGTCATTAAGTTTGATAATATTAACTATGCAGATATTGCTTTAGATTTGTTAAATTCATATAGTGAGGTTAAATATGTAGAACCTAATTATAAGAGGACATTTTACTAGAAAAATGTTTAGTTAATGTTTTTCATTCATATAAATCAAGTGTTGAATTTATTTCTTAAAATATAAATACTGTGATAAATATAAAATCAATTAGAGTTTATTCAAAGATAACAGATTGATTCGAAATTAAGGGGTAAAAAGAATGATAAAAAAATATACTAATTTTTACAAAGAATACTTACACATATTTACCAAAAATCAAATAATAGGTATGCTTATATTGATAATATATTCAGCTAGTAATATTATTTATCCATATTTTTTAAAATTAATTATTGATGATGCAATAACCAATAAAGATTTGCAAAAATTATTATTATATACATCCATAATGATAGTAATTATAGGGATATCTATATTATTTAGGTATATAAAAACAATATATTTTTTTAATCTTGGTAAAAAAATTAGCATACATATAAAAAATAAAATTATTTCTAAAATTTTTCAGTATAACCTAGTGTTTTTTAGAAACTATAAAGTAGGGGAAATTATATCAATCTTAGAACAAGATGTTATAAACATACAAACACTATTTATGAATGTAGTTAATGACATTTTTATTAATGTCATGACGTTTATAGGGTTAACAGTAATTTTAACTTTTTTAAATTTTAGAATAACAGTAATATCATTGATTATTTCTGGAATATATTTGATTTTCCAAAGAAGATATGGAAAAGGGATTAAAAAATCAGCTTACAAAACAAGTATAAAAAGAGGAGAATTTCAATCAGTAAGTCAAGAAATGATTAATAGTATATCAAATATACAGTTACAGAATCAGTCAGAGTATTTTCAAAACCAATATAATGAAAGTCAAAATGAGTATTTCCATTTTCAATTTATAGGAGTAAAAATCAGAGCAAAATCATATATATTAGATGGGGTTTTTGAAGGAATGAATCTTATTTTGGTTTTATTTTTTGGAGGACTTATGATATTGAAAGGATACTTAACTGTAGGATCACTTTTTACAATGACTTTATATGTTCAAAAATTGTTTACCCCTATTGTTGCTTTAATAAATGATTATATTGAATTTAAAAAAACACAGGCATCGATTGATAGAGTTTATGAAATTTTAGAAAATGAACAATATAAAATTAAATTCGGAGAGATTAATTGTGGTAATACGAATACCTTAAAAATAAAAAAAATAAGTTTTTCATATAATGAAACCTATTTATTTGATAATGTAAATTTAGAGATGAGGTATGGTGAAAAAATTGGGATTGTAGGGGAAAATGGAAGTGGGAAATCTACTCTTATGAATCTTATTTTAAAGTTAGAAGATAATTTTAGTGGAAATATTTTATTAGGTGATTATGACATAAGAGAATTTAATAAATCTTATTATGATAAAATTTTGTTAATAAAGCAAGAACCATTTATTTTCAATGGAAGTATTTTAGATAACTTAATAATGGGAGAAAAGAATATAAAAAAAGAAAAAATAAATGAGGCTTTATCACTAGCTAATATTAAAGAAGATATTGAAGTAATGGAAAAGGGTGTTAATACAATAGTTGGTGAAAAAGGAGTAAAATTATCAGGAGGACAGTGTCAAAAGTTAGCTTTGGCACGTATTTTTTTATCCCATGAATATCCTATAATTATTCTAGATGAACCAACTGCGGCACTAGATTTAGAGTCAGAAGAAATAGTTTTAAGGAATATTTTTAAATATAGAGCAAACAGTACAATTATAGTGATTACTCATAGAAGAGAAGTACTTAAATACTGCACTAGAGTAATTGAAATAAAAAATAAGAACATTTTTGATAGATGTTTTGCTGAATTATAAACTACACCTCAATTCAACAAAGTAGGTGAAGGGGGCTAATTATTACAATATAATATGCGATAAGTCTTTTAAAAGAACTTAAGAATGAACTTTTATTAAATCCTAATTTTAAAGATAAAAATATTAATTTTATAAGTAAAGAAAAAGAATTAAATTCTTTAGTAGAGACTATGCTTATAAAAGAGCCTTTTCTAATTTAATAATAAATTTTCTAACTTATAATGAAAAAAGGAACAAAAATAGGCTTGGGAATATTAGAAAAAGGAGATTTTATAAAAATTATATCAAAAGATAATGTAAGAAATGTAACAAAAGAAGAGGTTGAAAATATATTTATTTAATTGTGCCAAGCTTTTTGTATCAGGGAAAGTATTAGTATGCTATATTTATTTTTTTTGTATTATTACTAAATGTGCTTTCATTTTAAGAAATGAAAGTAAGTAATATGAATGAAAGTTTACCATTTTAAGTTATATAATTACATAATATGTTTCAAAATTTAGTTCCATGAATATATGCTATAGTTTATAATTTTAAAACACAATATATTGAAAAAATATTTTATATCTTTAATTATGCAATTTTTCAAAAGTAGTAATATTAAGGTTTATAAAAATAAATTTTATTCAAAATAGAACTTTATCATCAATATGAGAAAAACTATGTAATTTTTTTAAAATTACATAGTTTTTCTTTAATATTGCTTATTATAGGCATAATAGGCAAGTTAACCATAGTATTAATAAGTATAAATTAATTTGTCTCATAATTATTTCAATTTATATTGAATAAATTGTAGAATTTTCTTTACAGCTTTGCTATAATCTAATCTGATAGATTTAATAAACAATTCATAAATTTGAAAAATTCAATTTATGAATAATAAAAAATTGTTGAGAGGGATATTATGATTACGGACAGGCCGCTAAGTAGTAAATTTATATTAGCAAAAAATGAAGAAAAATCAGGGGTAGATGGATAAGAAATACTTCAATTTTCATGTATACATATATATGAGATAATGTGTTGAGGTATTATTTATGACTTTTTTTAAAAAACTAAATTAAGTCTAAATCCATATAAAAAGATTGTTTACTTATGCCATAAATTATTATTGTAAAATCTTTACCCCCTGTGATTTTTATCCAGGGGGTTGTTTTATTTATAAATTTATATTTGATCAACTTAATCTTACCCTATTGTTAATATTCTGATTTTTGCCAAAATGGTAAATGTTAGAATTATTAAATTTTAGAGTTTTTAACATGCACAAGAAGCTACAATTGTTTATACTTTTTCATTATGTGCAAGAACTTATGTGTGCTTAATTGTTTTCACTATGCAATAAGAAGTTATTTTTGATTATATTTTTCCTAAATAACAAAATAGCATTATTGAATTTAATGACCAAACTTTTAAAAATTCTATTAATAGTATTTAGGTGGAATAAATAAATCATTAAAAATTCCGACTAAATTTTAAACTGGTTTTATAAAAATTTTTATAAATTTTACATAATCAATATTTATAGGACTTAATTTAGCTTATACAAAGTAAAAGATATAAAAATAATTAACTTAAGTCTATATAAATAAATAATATAAAGGTAGAGGTGATTTTCTTGATTGAGGTAATGGTTCAATTAAAAAATGTTAGTAAAAAATTTTCAGAGAGTAATTCTTTAGCTGTGGATAAAGTTTCTCTAGATATTAACAAAGGAGAATTTTTAACTATTCTAGGTCCGAGTGGATGTGGTAAAACAACAACATTAAGAATGATGGCAGGTTTTGAAGAACAAAGCAATGGATCAATCTTCATAGACGGTGAAGAGGTTTCAAAGGTACCTGCCTATAAAAGATGCGTTAACACAGTATTTCAAAGTTATGCATTATTTCCCCATATGAACATATTCGAAAATGTAGCTTTTGGTTTAAAAGTTAAAAATGTACCAGAAAATAAGATTAAAGAAAGAGTAAAAGAAATGTTAAAAATGGTACAGCTTGAAGGCTATGAACATAGAATGCCAAGTGAGCTTTCTGGAGGTCAAAAGCAAAGAGTGGCTATAGCAAGAGCCGTTATAAATAATCCTAAGGTACTTTTATTAGATGAACCTTTAGGAGCATTAGATTTAAAACTTAGAAAACAAATGCAACTAGAATTAAAACAACTTCAAAGAAAGTTAGGAATAACTTTTATTTATGTAACTCATGACCAAGAAGAGGCTTTAACTATGTCAGATAGAATAGTGGTTATGAATAAAGGTGTTATAGAACATGTCGGAACTCCAGCAGATATATATGAAAGACCAAAAACTAAGTTTGTTGCAAATTTTATTGGAGAGACTAACTTATTTGAAGGAAAAATTTTAGAGAAAAATAATAATAGATATCTTGTAGATGAAGATGATGGAGAAGAAATTTTAGTAACTGGATCTTCCACATCTATTACACAGGATGTATGTCTTGCTATTAGACCAGAGAGAATTAAACTTTCTAATAATGTGGATAATGGAATGGCTGGAATAAAGGTAAGTGTTAAAGAAAGAATTTATAATGGATCTGTAATTAAAACAGTTGTTGTTACCCAAAATGGAAGAGAATTTGTGGTATCAGAGCCTATAAGTGATGTATACTCTCTAGATAACTACAATGAAAACCACGTGTTTGCTACCTGGAATCCTAAGTATGCAGTGGTGATGGACTAATGTGGGGGAAAAGCAGCAAGAGCTTTTCAAATAGTTCTGAAAAGCAATTGCATAATCAGGATACAGATATTAAGTTAAATGAAAATAAAAATTCAATAAAAGGCAAACTAAAAAAATCCACACCGGTATTTAAGACAGTTGGGCCCGTTGCCCTATGGCTTATTACATTTTTTGTTGTCCCTTTACTTCTTGTATTGATAGTTAGTTTTTTATCAAGAGGTGAGTATGGAGACATAAGACTATCCTTTACACTAGAAAATTATAAAAGGCTTATAGACCCTATGTATGGACAAATTTTGATTAAAACTTTAATTATTTCTATTAGTACCACATTAGGGTGCTTGATTATAGGTTATCCTTTTGCATATTTTATTGGAAGATCAAGTAAAAAATATAGAGGACTATTATTGTTATTAGTTATACTACCATTTTGGACTAATTCTTTAGTTCGTACTTATGCATGGATAATACTTTTAAAAACAGAGGGAGTAATTAACACATATCTTATGAGATTGGGGCTAATTCACTCTCCAATGCAAATGCTTTATACAGATGGTGCTGTATTTGTAGGAATGCTTTATATAATGCTGCCTTTTATGGTGCTTCCTATTTATACATCTATAGAAAAATTAAATATGAGTTATATAGAAGCTGCTAATGATCTTGGAGCTTCTCCATACAAAACCTTTAAAGAAATAACTCTGCCTTTAACTCTACCAGGTATTATAGCAGGTTGTATGCTTGTATTTATACCTACATTAGGTTATTTCTTTATATCAGATTTAATGGGTGGAAGTAAGACTATGCTTATTTCAAACCTAATCAAAAATCAATTTTTAACCTCTAGAGATTGGCCTTTTGGTTCAGCTATAGCAGTAATATTAATTATTTTAATGCTTATAGCTATAGGACTTTATTTTAAAGGAACCAAAGCAAAGAAGGGTACTGAGGGGGTTATCTAAAGATGAATAATAATAAGAATTTGTTAAGCAAAATATATGCAGCTTTAGTTTATATTTTTTTATATTTACCAATCCTTGTTCTAGTAGTGTTTTCTTTTAATAAGTCTAAATTAAATGCTACATTTACAGGATTTACTCTAGATTGGTATAAAAGTTTGATACACAATGATCAAATATTAGAAGCATTAAAAAATAGTTTAGTAATAGCTTTTGTAAGTACCTTTTTTGCAGTAATTATAGGAACTTTAGCTGCTATAGGTATGTATAGATATAAATTTAAAGGAAAAAAAGCTATGGAAGGGCTACTCTATATTCCAGTAGTTATTCCAGAGATAGTTATGGGCATATCCATGCTTGCCTTTTTCTCGTCTCTTCACCTAGATGCAGGTCTTATAACATTAATACTAGCTCATATAACATTTTGTATTTCATATGTTGTTATAGTGGTTAGAGCTAGATTAGATGGATTTGATTCCGCACTAGAGGAAGCTGCAGAAGATCTAGGAGCTACACCTTGGCAGACATTAACTAAGGTTACATTACCGGTTATATCTCCGGGGATTATATCAGGTGCACTACTTGCTTTTACATTATCTTTAGATGATGTTATTATAAGCTTCTTTGCTGCAGGACCAGATAGTAATACACTGCCACTTAAAATATTTTCTATGGTTAAGTTTGGCGTAACCCCTGAAATAAATGCATTATCAACAGTAATGATGGTATTTACTTTAAGTATGGTAGTTATAGCAGAAGGTATAAGAAGAAATATGCTTAAAAATAAAAAGGTTAAAACAGTACTCTCAGCTATAGTAATACTATTAATGGTTAGTGGAGTTGGATTCACTATTTTTGGAAATACTGCTAAAGCAGAGAAACAGGTGTTAAATGTATTTAACTGGTCGGAATTTTTACCACAGTCTGTTATTGATCAGTTTGAAAAAGAATATAATGTAAAGGTGAATTATTCAACATTTTCTTCTAATGAAGAAATGATTGCAAAGTTAATGGGAGGAAATGTTCCTTATGATTTAGTAGTTGCTAGTGATTATGCTATTGAAATAATGACAAAGCAAAAATTAATTCAACCTATAAATAAAAATGATATTGCTAATTTAGGAAATATAGATAAGAACGTACTTAACTTACCATTTGATCCTAAAAATACTTATAGTTTACCTTATATGTGGGGAGGAAACTATATAGTGGTAAATAGAAGTAAAATAAAGAAGAAAATTACTTCTTTTAATGACTTATGGGATAGTCACTTTAAGAATTCTATGGTAATTTTAGATGATCCAAGAATCATGATAGGGTTAGCGCTGCAAAAGAATGGATACTCTATAAATACAAGAAATCCAAAGGAACTTAAAAAGGCTAAAGAAGATTTGATAAAATTAATGCCTAATGTAAAAGCCTTTGATAGTGACTCTCCAAAAACACTTCTTATAAATGGAGAGGCATCTATAGGATATGTATGGGGAACAGAAGCGTATTTGGCAAAACTAGAGAATCCTAATTTGGAAGTGGTTTTAACCAAAGAAGGGGTAGTTCCTCAATATGATAACTTTGTAATACCTAGAAAAGCTAAAAATAAAAAGTTAGCACAAGAGTTTATAAACTTTATATATAAACCAGAAGTAAGTGTTCAAGTATCTGAGGAGTTTCCTTATGCAAACCCAAACAAAGCAGCGTATCGGTTAATGGATAAAAATAAATTAAATGATATAGCTATTTATCCACCAAGAAAAGCAGTACAAGGAAATGAACTTATAAAAGATGTAGGATCATCTACAAAACTCTATGATGATATATGGACTGAAATTAAAAATAGTAAGAAATAAAGAAAAATTTATATTATTAATTTGATGGTTAAAATAAAAATATCTAATTTTAACATTACAAAAATAAAAATACACTGATAAACTAATTTGTTTTGCTAAGAAGTTTTAAATTAAGAACTTCTTAGCTTATCTATACAGTTTATTAGTGTATCTTTTTATTTTACTATATTAAAATTAAAGATATTCTGTAGGTTCTATGAAAATAAATGGGTGAAATATAATTATAAGAATTTATTTTAGAATTGTTATTTATAGCTATTTTATTATGATTCATTGAGTTAAGGATTATAAATTATAAAGTTTCATAATTATTAATAAAACTTTATTATAAAAAATTCATATAAAATACTTGCATTTTGTATACCTTTCTATACAATGTATATATTATAATAAGGTATAACTTATAACAAGGTATATATTATAGTAGAATACTTCATATAGGAAATTTAATTGTTATCAATATTTACCAAAGTAGTTTATAATTTGTATCAATATATTAAGAAATATATTGATACTAGTAAGATGCATAATACCGAAAGAGGTGAGTCTGTCGAGAGAGATAAAATTAGATAAAGAAGTTCTTCGTGGTTACATAGATCCAATTATTTTATCATTACTTTATGACAAGGACAGCTATGGATATAATCTAGCCAAGGAAGCTAAAGAGATGAGTAATGATAAATTTGAACTAAAAGAAGGAACTTTGTACTTAGCTTTTAAAAGATTAGAGAAAAATGGATATGTAAAAAGTTATTGGCAAGAAGGTAATGCTGCAAGAAGAAAATACTATCATATCACATCTGAGGGAAGGCTATATGTAGAGGCAAAAAAGCAGGAATGGGAATTTATAAAGAAATTAATGGATAATTTTTATAAAGGAGTAGAATAATTATGTCTATATCAAATAATATAAAAGAACAAATAGAATAATTTGCTAAAATAAATACTAAAAAAGTCTTCAAAAAGAGGATATGACTTATTTTGAGATACTAGGATTAAAGGCTAACGATACTATAAATAAAGCTAAAAAAGAAGTTGGGAAATTTAAAATAAGCTCAAAAAAGCATGAGGAAGAAACAGAAGAATTAGCGGGATATATGACAGATTATATAGAGGATTTGGTGAATCAAGGTTACTCTGAAGAAGATGCACTACAAAAAGATAAAATTGATTTTGAAGTACAAAATCCAGAAAATCCATTACTAAAAGATGAATACTGTGAAAAATTGCAACACTATATTGAAAGTATGGATCCTGCTACACAGGAAGCAATAGGCCTTATATATGGCAGCCGTTTATTTATAGGTGTAGTAGTAGGTGGCATTACTGGTGTTTTAGGACAGATTTTATTCAATAGTCACATCTTTGGACCTATTTTGTGGATCATGCTTGGCTTAGGATTTATGTTAGGATTAGCACTTGGAATGAGTAGTCATGCTAATATTAATATGAAATATAAAAAATAATCATTAGGATTGTGTATATTAATATAAGATATTATAAGTAATAGTTAGAATGATAGATATTGATAAAAAATACCAAAAATAATTTTTAAGATAATAGATGATGTCATAGATAATTATTAGTCTAATATATTAAAAGCAAACTTCAAAGATAATGCCTAGGCTAACAGATAGTAGTATTTGTTAGCTTTATTTTTTGTATTTAATACTTGAAAAAATAAACATTCCCATAAGAGATTAAAATTAATATAAGAGAATAATATAATTTTATTATAAATTAAAATTAATGTTAGGAACACAAAGCAAATGTTTGTATTAGAGATTTAAATTAATCTAATTAAAAATATTTTTAGAAGTTCTTAAAATTTTTATAGTAATCCTTAGGTGATATGCCATAGGATTTTTTAAATGCCCGTATAAAACTAGTATAGTCTCCAAATCCGCAAGTTCTATATAATTCTGTAATTTTATGTCCTCGTAATATAAGAGATTTAGAAAAAGCTAATCGCTTTTGTTGTATATACTTATGAAGAGTGTACCCTGTTTCAGATTTGAATTTGTGCATAAGATAATATTTATTTATAAAAAATCTAGATGATAAAGCATCTATAGATAAATCTTTTTCAAGGTTGTCTTTTATATAATTTATAATTTCTTCTATTTGTTCATCATAATCTATGTCTTTTCTTTCTATATTGTTGGTATTATTTATAAACAATCTATTTAGATAAACCATTAATTGAAGAAATAAAGAATTTTTTAATACAATACTACCAAATTCAGTATCTAAAGTGGCAGATTCAAGGGCAAACAATGTATGCTTTATTAAGGAAATATTGTGTTTTTCCATACGAAAAAGATTAATTTTATACTTAGAAGATAATTGAAAGCAACTAAGTAGGTTACTATTATTTTTATTATGCAGTTCTAAGAACTTTGAATTCACCCATATTATTATTCTTTCATAAGGTTCATCATTATTTACTATAACTTTGTGCAATTCATTACTGCTTACAAAAAGTATATCCCAAGGCTTAAGTTTATAAGCTTTCCCTTCTATAAGGTAACTAACATTTCCTGATATAAAAATAATTATTTTATTAAAGTCATGGTAGTGAAGTTGAAATTCCATATCTTTTTCATCTTTTAAGTGAAAAAATTTAAAATCTTCGTTAAGATATCCTCTTTTTATATTTGATGAAGAATTTTGTTTTTTCATTATTATCCCATCCTTAATACTATATATATTCATTATAGCAGTTTTTGCAATATTAATAGCAGTTTTAACAATAAAAATAGTAAAAATTAAATATATAATATATTAAGTATTTAGAGTTCCTATATAATAGTTTAATAAATTAATTTGGTTATTATTTAGTGACATGTTAAAAAGAGTTTTCATATAACTAATTAATATATTAAGATTAGAGTTACATTTGTTATAAAGATTATATAATTTGTAATAAGAATTAAGTTTAATGGTAATTTATATAGGGATTTGAGAACCATATAAACTTGAAAAAGTTGTATATGGATTTGGAGGAGAGAATATGAAATTATGGAAAAACTATAAATGGTCTATAATACTACTTATTTCTGTAATATTAGGAGGGGTACTGGGATTAGCTATAGGATCAAATGCAAAGGCAGTAGAGCCTATAGGAAATCTGTTTTTAAACTTAATGTTTACTGCAATTGTACCTTTAGTATTTTTCTGTGTGGCTTCAGCTATTGCAAGTATGTCTAATATGAAAAGACTAGGTAAAATTTTATTAAGTGTATTTGTAGTATTTACTTTTACTGCATTAATTGCAGCTGTAATTGGTTTACTAGGAACTTTAATAATGAATCCTACAAAGGGAGTAGACCCTGCCGCTATGAAAAATATAATGGCAAACACAGTTAATGAGGTTCAAAATCAAGAAAAAATAAGTATGTTGCAGAGAATTGTAAATACAGTTACAGTATCAGATTTTGCATTATTATTTTCTAGAAAAAATATGCTACAAATAATTGTATTTTCAATAATGTTTGGTGTTTCAACAGCTATGGTAGGAGAAAAGGGAAAGCCTATTGCTAAGTTTTTAGAATCCGGTTCTGCCGTAATGATAAAAATGATAGATATAATAATGTATACAGCACCAATAGGTCTTGCATGCTATTTTGCTTCAGTAATAGGACAAATAGGACCACAAATAATTGGAGGATATGTAAGAGTATTTGTATTATATTTGATACTTACTGCTGTATACTACTTTATTATGTTCAGTGTATATGCATATATGGCAGGCGGAAAGGCAGGAGTGAATATATTCTGGAAAAATTCAGTAGCACCTTCCATAACATCTCTGGCTACTTGTTCCAGTGCAGCTTGTATTCCAATTAATTTAGAAAGTACAAAAAATATGGGAGTGCCAGATGATATTGCAGAGACAGTTATACCTTTAGGGGCAAATACCCATAAGGATGGATCTGTTATAGGAGGGGTTTTAAAAATAACATTTTTGCTTGGATTGTTTGGCCAAGATATGACTAGTTTTAGAGCTATAGTTACAATAATTGTAGTATCCTATTTAATAGGAGCTGTTATGGGATCTATCCCAGGTGGAGGACTTATAGGGGCAATGCTTATTATAAGCATATATGGATTTGCACCTGAAGTTTTGGGAATAGTAGCAGTTATAAGTACAATAATAGATGCTCCAGCAACTTTATTAAATTCCACAGGAAATACAGTATGTACTATGATGGTAACAAGACTTGTGGAAGGAAAAGATTGGATTAAAAAAACTGTTGTTTAAATACAGTTATATTAAATTAAGATTAGTATAAATATTTAATGGTGATTTAATTTTATAAGGGGGACTTAAAATTGATTACTATAGAGAAGCTAAGTTCTGATGATTTGGGGAATTGTCAGATTTATATGAAGAACTTATAGGAGAAAAAACAAATGGGGAAAAGATGGGGGGAAATTTCAATTGGATGAATTCTAATGAGAATTATATGTTAATTGGTGCTAAAGATGATAGAGGGAATCTTCTAGGTTCACTATTAGGGATTGTATGTCGTGATATTGCAGGTGAATGCAGACCTTTTATGGTTGTAGAAAATGTAATTGTAAAGAGTATTTTTAGAGGATTGGGAATCGGGAGAGAGTTAATGAAGTTTATAGAAGATTATGGTTCTAAGAGAGCATTTCACTATATAATGTTTGTATCGTCTAAAGATAGAAAAGAAGCTCATAAATTTTATGAGTCAGTTGGATATTATAGGGATGTGGTTCAAGGTTTTAAGAAGTATTTGTAAATACAGAATGTTTTAAAATCGGGGAATTAATTAACAATATATGTAACAGGAATTTTATATGGTTCCTGTTATTTTTTTGTGCTTAGAAAATCATCAGCTAAGCAGGTAGTTTATTATGTGTAATTAATAATATAGTACATTACTGTTATTTGAAAAATTCATTATGATAAGTAGAGAGAAGAGAGTTAATAAGATTAAGTTGAATCTAGATGAATTTGGTAATGACTATTATGCTATTGGAACAGATTTTAATAAGAGTACTTTTAGTGCAGTTACAAGCAAAGATAAAGATAAAAATTTTAGTATTATAAATTCAAATTCCTTGGTATACGAATTTTTAAGTTTACCAGGAAATATATATTTCATGGATTTTAAAAAGGCTAAATCCGATAGTGATTTAAAGAAAATCGTTGAGGAAAAACAGGCCATGGGAAGTGTAGGTGCAAAGTTTAATAGTTGGCAAAAGATACTAAAAAGATTTTATACTTTAAATATGGTACCAAGCAAGGCTTATGATGGAATAATAGTAGTTAAAACTGCTACTCCTACAGAAATACTAGAAAATTAATAGGTGGTGTACAATGTGAGTTGTAGGGAATAAGGCAGTATATGTGTCTTTAGAATACACTGAAAATTTTAATTTTAAAATTGGTAAATTGACCAATAGAGAAATAAAAGTTAAAAATAAGTTAATCGTATGTATGTATTTATTCATGAATTTGGGAATTATAATATAAAAATGATAATTAGGTGATTTAATATAATAGTGGGTTTTATAATTCCTTGGATCTCCGGTGTAGTATTTTATTTTAAAGATAAAAAAACTCTTTTCACTATAGCACCATTCCAAAGTGTTATAGCATTTACAGTAAACTCTTGGGGAATATTTTATAAGTTTTGGAGCATAGCACCCCACCAGTATGAAAAGTTTTCTACTATGCCATATGATTTAGGTATATATCCAATACTTTCTGTTTACTTGATATATTACATTAAGAAAACAAAAATTAATCCTTATATTCTTGTGATTATTGCAGCAGTTTTTACAACATTTCTAGAATGGCTTGGTATATTAAATGGAAAAATCCTATATTCAAATGGATGGAATATAGGATTTGCTTTTATTAGTTATTTGTTGCCATATTTAATAAACTATTGGTATTATAGACAACTAAAAGATATGGGGATTTTTAATAAGGAAAGTTAGTGTAATTTCTCATAATATGTTCTATAAATATCAACTACTAAGAAAAATTTACTTACAGCAATAATAATTATAAACACTTTTATAAATTTTATTATTGTTTGTAAGTATTTTTAGTTTATTATAAAAAACTCTTAAAATGTAATTTAAATAAGATTGATATTTTTCGTACAACAATTATCAAGCAGTTAATTTATAAATAAGATAAAGTATTAATTGAAAGGATGATGGAAAAATGTTAGAAAATTTAAATACTGTACTGGAGTATATTGAACAGCATCTGACAGAAGATATAAAGAATCATAAATTGGAACTTATTACTGGTGTTTCTGATTATCATTTTAGAAGAATATTTTCATTTTTATCAGGAATATCATTGAGTAATTACATCAGATTAAGACGATTGTCAAAAGCCGCTATAGAATTGCAACAGGGTGCTAGTATAACGGAGACTGCTTTTAAATATGGTTATCAATCTATAGAAGGATTTTCAAGAGCATTTAAAGAATGGTTTGGAATATCTCCATCAAATGTGAGTGAAGCAATAGAATTTAAACTTTTTTCTAAGATGTCCTTTCAACTAACAATAAGGGGAGGAATAAATATGAATTACAGAATAGAAGAAAAGTCAGCATTTAAATTGGTAGGATTAAGTGCTAAAATACCCATCCAATTTAACTGGGAAAATAACAAAATAAAAGAAAAAATAATTGATAGATTTACTGAGGAACAACGACAGTTACTTAAAAACTATCGTAATACTCAGGTGAAAGAAGTAGTTAATGCGTCCTATAATTTTGATGAGGGACGTTATAATGAAAAAGGATTTTTAGATCATCTCATCGGGTCTATAACAACACTTGATATTGATTTCCCAGAACAATTTACTGTAATAAATGTACCACAAAATATATGGGCAATATTTAAAGTAGAAGGACCTTTCCCAAATGCTTTGCAAGATACTTGGGCAAAGATATTTAGTGAATGGTTGCCATCAACTGACTATCAACTTGTACAAGCGCCAGAAATTTCTTTTAATTATGATTTTTCTGATCCTAAAAATATTAAGAGCCAAATATGGATTGCTGTTAGTAAAAATAGTTAGGTTATATTAACTTTAAAAAATAGTATTATTTATAAAATATATATACAAAAAGTTTTAAAAAGTCATGTAACCTTATTGATGTTTTCAAAAATATACTGAAAGTTCATCCTATATATGTTTTATTTGTTAATATATTAAAAATCTCGGGAAATGTTTATTTTAAGGTTTGTAAAACATCACTAAATTAAATAGCTATAAAATATGAATTTAGTGATGTTAAATATTAGTTTTATAAATGGTCAAGAAAAATGAATATATTTTAGGATTAGAATTTGTTTTATATTATACTGAATATTTTTTTAAACTAAGCTTTTTATATACTTTAAAATAAACCCATATTGCATTTATAAATAACAGTGCACTAGTAATAAAGAATACATATCTAATACCAAAATTAGCGGCTATTTGCCCACCTAAAATTGAACCTGCAAATACACCTAAATATTGTGCAGAAATATTAAAACCATAAACTCTTCCTGTAAGAGAAGGGGGAGTAATCTTTTTAACTAATACATTAACAGAAGGATTGAGACCACCCATAGTTAAACCCAACAAAAAACGAAGTCCCATTAACTGCCAAACATTTTTTACAAAGGCCTGGGGTATAAAAAGTAGTGCAGCCACCACAAGGGCTACCAATATAATTTTGTGTGCTCCAATTTTATCAGAAAGTTTTCCAAGTCTTGGAGCTGCAATTATATTTGCTAGTCCTGAAGCTGAGAATGTGATTCCAGCTAAAAGAGCAATATGACTGGCGCTACGAGACAATTGGCTAACATATATTGTTACGATGGGCTCTACAGAATATAATCCTAAAATTAACACAAAAGAGGTAACAAACATTATAATAGTTAGATCCTTGTTAGGAATACTATTCCATGATTCTCTAGTTGTGAGTTCATTTTTATCTTCAGGAGTAAAAGATTCCTTTACAAATAAATAAGTTATAATAAATGTAGCTATAAGTAATGCACCAGTAATAAAGAAAACATTTTTTAAACCAAAGTGTTCTTCGATAAATCCACCAATTATTGGTCCAAGCAAGGATCCTGCAATATTTCCTGTTGAAATAGTACCTAAGGCCCATCCAACATGTTCTCTATCTGTTTGAGTTGCAATCAATGTAGTGCAAGCTGGACTATATCCTGTTACAACTCCTTGAAGTAATCTTAATCCTATAAGTTCATATACATTACGGGAAAAACCCATAGTAAATATAACTATAGACATTCCAAGACTTGCTCTTAAAAGCATAGGTTTTCGACCATATTTATCAGCGGCTTTACCCCAAATAGGAGAAAAGATAGCTGAAATTATAAAGGTAGCCCCAAAGGCTATTCCTGAAATTTGTTCAATTGAAGCTGTATTAGAAATACCAAGCTGTTTTATGTATAAAGGTAATACAGGTGCAATTTGGCTCATTCCTATACCCGATACGAACATTCCAATCCAACAAACTACTAAATTTCTTTTCCACAATTTCATAAATAAACTCCTTTTCTTACTGTAACCAAACCATTGTATAAAATTAATTAATAATATGTGTTTCTTCTATATTTATTAGTTTCTTACATAAGTAATAATAAAACAAATATTATATATTTATTTTAATTTATTACACAGTACATAATAAAATTCACAAATATGCTTTATTATATAATAATAAACTATAATCTATAGTTTGTAAAATACAATTTGTAGTTTGTAAAAAATATTATAATATGTTAAACTATCTTATAATATTGTAAGGAGTGGCAAAATGGTAAGAAAACGAAATCTAACCAAAGAGAAAATTATTAAAGTTTCTTTGTTATTGGCTGATGAAATTGGTCTTAATCAAGTTACTTTTCAAAAGATTGCAGAAAAATTGGATATAAAATATCCATCGTTATATAATCACTTTAACAATATGGATGATCTTAGAATAGAGATGACCATATATCTTTTAAATGAATTAAATTTGAGTTTAATGGAAAACTTAATTGGGAAAAGTGGGGAAGATGCTATAAGAAAATATGCTTATGCTTATCGAGATTTTGCCTTTAAGAACAGCAGTGCTTACAGGCTTTTTGTTAATGTTGCTAGCACAGAAAATGAAGAAATAAATAGATTATCAAGGCAAACTAATAATATAATGCATCAGGTCTTAAATTTTTATATTAAAGATGAAACACATTTAATACATAAAAGTAGAGCATTGAGAAGTCTTTTGCATGGATTTATATCCTTAAAGTTTCTTGGATATTTCCAAAATAAAGTTAGTCCAGAAGAAAGTTTTCAATTTATGATAGATGATTTTATTTTATCTCTTAGTAAAATTACAAGTTAACAAACTTTAAAATATAGAGATTAAAACAAGAAATATTTTAATCAATGAATGGCTATAAAAATAAAGTATTATATTTATTTTTATAGCCATATATTTTCTCTAAAAGTATTTTTGTTTTAAGTATGAGGGTAGTAGAAGCCTTTTAAGTCCAAATTTTTTTAGTTTATGCACTTGGTAGCATTATAAATCTGATTATGAATAATACAGCTAATACATAAACAATAGGATGAACTTCTTTATGTCTTCCAGTGAATATTTTCATTATTGGGTAGAATATTATGCCTGCTGCAATTCCGTTAGCTATACTATAACTAAATGGCATGATTGCTATAGTAAAGAAAGCTGGAAGTGCTTCTGTAAAATCATCAAAGTCTACATCTTTAACAGAGCTTACCATTAAAACTCCTACAATTACAAGCGCAGGTGCAGTAGCTTCTGCAGGGGCTATGCCTACTAATCCACTAAAGAATAAGGATAGTAAAAATAATATTCCTACTACTAATGATGTTAATCCTGTTCTTCCTCCTTCAGCGATTCCTGCTGTTGATTCTACATAAGTTGCTGTAGTTGTAGTTCCAAACATAGAACTTATAGTTGTGGCGACAGCATCAGATAAAAGAGCTTGATTCATATTTTTAATTTTACCATTTGGCAAAATCATATCTGCCTTTTGTGCTGTACCTACTAAAGTTCCTATAGTATCAAATAAATCAACTAGGCTAAAGGTTAATATAACCATTATGATACTGGTGAATGCTCCTATAAATCCAGCTCCATTATGATGTATAAGTCCATTAAAATCAAAAGCTAAAAATGTTGGGGCTACAGAAGCTGGTGTACTTAATATCTTCAAACCAGAAAGGTTAGTAGCTCCAAGAGGCATTCCTATAATAGTAGTTACAATTATAGATATAAGCATACCACCTTTAACTTGCCTTGCTACTAATATTCCCATTAAACATATTCCAATAAGTGTGAGTAAAGCTTTGGGATCAGAAAAACTTCCAAAGCTAATTAAAGTACTTGGATTAGATACGATAATATGTCCACTTTTTAAACCTATTAAAGCTATAAAAAGACCTATACCACCTGTTATAGCTATTTTTAAATTTTTAGGTAGAGCATCTACTATTTTTTCTCTTATGGATGTAACGGTAATAATTATAAATATAATTCCAGATATAAATACAGCTGCTAAAGCTTGTTGCCAAGTATATCCTAATGTTAAACATACACTATAAGTAAAGAAAGCAGTAAGTCCAATACCAGGAGCTACAGCAAAGGGTAAATTGCCGTAAAAAGCCATTATTATAGTTCCAATAGCGGATGTAAGACACATACCTGTAAATAATGCTGCCACTACAGGGTCATTTAAAGTGGTGAGTTTTCCTGCGGCATCTCCTTTTAAGCCTAAAGAATTCATTCCGGAGAATTTTAATATGTTAGGAATGACAAGTAGAGTATAGGCCATAGTAATAAAAGTTGTAAAACCAGCAATAACTTCTGTTTTTACATTCGTTTTGTTGCGTGAAAGTTTAAAGATTCTTTCCAATAAAGAACCCGTATTATGAGTTGTTTTCATTTTTATCCTCCCTAAATAATAGCATAAATTAAATAAAACGCGAAAAAACTACCAAGGATATAAGCAAATCCTTAATAGTTTTGGAATATAAATATGTACATATAAATATATATATAAATATAAAGGATTCACCCATAGCAAAGGCATTTATGGTACCTAGTAGAAACTTCTGAACCGTATTATCAGAAATATATGGATGACATCTATGCAATTTTAATACAAATAATAGCATTTTATGCTATGCAAGTCAATGTTTATTTAAAGGAATATTAACAAATATAAACAAAAATCAATTTTTACATTTATTAATTTCTATATTGTAATGTATATAATGCCAAAAAATACAAATATTTTACAATAATTAAACAAAAAGTACAAAAAATATAGAAAAAAAGTTGACTATTGAACTAATGTTCGATACAATAAACATGTAATAAAAAATTATTATGAAATTAGGGGTTGAAAAGATGAATATTTGTGAAGTGAAGAACGATTATAATTTATTTGTTAAAATTAACTATAAATCCGGTGACTACAGTGTGCTTAGCAAAATAAAAACTCATCTAACTAATAGGGTATTAGGGGAAAGATATCTTATTGGAGGTGGAATTTTAAATAAAAAAGGATCAACACTAATTTTAAAAATAAACAGCGTAGAAGATATAAAGGAAATAAGTAGCAATGCAAATGTTAATTATAAGTTATTTGCAGTGCCTAAAGTATTAAATTAAAGTACTATAATTAATTTTTAATAGGAAAATTTATAATATAATTAAGTAAGTTTTTACATAATTATGTTATTAATAATAAATAATATAATTAAAGATATAATAAACATATATAATTTATTATATCTTATTTTTTTACATCTATTGTCATATAGCAGTAAAGTGTTATAATTAATCTATATTCGTATATGGTTATTAGGAGGAATTTTAATTGGAAAAGATTGCATTGATTACTGATACAACTAGTGATTTACCAGAAGATTTAATAGGAAAGTATAACATAAAGCAGTTAGCTTTTAGAATAATATATAAAGATAGGGAACTTAGAGATAAAATTGATATAAGTTCTAAAGAAGTTTATGAAAACTTAGAAGTAGAAGTTCCTACATCCTCATTGCCATCTATGGAGGATATGGATAACCTTTTCACACAATTAGAAGAAGAAGGGTATACCCATGTAATATCTGTAGTTTTATCTAGCGGATTATCTGGAATATATAACGGAATGAAAATAGTAAGTGAGAACCATCCTAAACTTACAACATATATATGTGATTCTAAGTCTATATCCTTAGGAGAAGGTGTAATCCTAATAGAGTGTGCAAGAATGATAGAACAGGGCAAAAGTTATGAGGAAATAGTTAATGTTATTCCTAAGATAACAGAAAATACTAAAACATTTTTCGTAGTTGGAACTCTTGAGTATTTAAAAAGAGGTGGAAGAATAGGAAAAGTTGCAGGAACTATAGCGGAGCTTTTAAATATTAAGCCTATAATTTCTATAGATAATGAAGATGGAAAATATTATACATATACGAAAGTAAGAGGTAGAAAACAATCTTTAGCTAAGCTTGTAGATATTGTTAAAGAACTTTTAGAAAAGAGCAAATGCAAAATTTATGTTATGCATGGAAATGCAGAAGAAGAAGCTAAAGAAGTTTTTGAAATACTTAAAAAGTTGCCTAATGTTACTTTTAGTATGCTTGGAGGATGTATAAGTCCTGTGTCTGGAGTTCATAGTGGCCCAGGATTAGTAGGTGTTGCATGTTTCAAAGATGTAGATTGTTACATGAACTAATATTTATATATCACTATGAGCCTATTGTATAATAAATAAAGTGATTTATTTTAATTCAATAGTTATAAAAAATTAAAGAACAGTTATAAATAAATTAAATGCATTATTTTGACTTAACATAATAATGTATCAAATGGATAAAAAGCCTTAATATTAAAGTATTTTTCTAAGTACTTAATACTAAGGTTTTTTTGTGTAGAATAGTTCACCATGTAAGTTAAAATATGTACTAAGTTCCAACTTGAAGTTGAATATAAAAAGTTCATGTAAGCTATATATTTGAGGCTTTTGATGCATATAGAAAATTATTAAAAATAATTAACATATATTTTTAAAAATAGTATTAACAATTAGAAGATTTCCATATATAATATGTTATGGTTGGATGTTTGGAATTATATTTTTTATGTTGAAAATTAAGAGATAGGGGGGCTGGTTAAATGTTATCATACTATGCATTTATATTTTTTGCTAAAATCATGGAAGTAGCACTAATGACCATCAGAACAGTTTTAATTACTCGTGGTGAAAAATTATATGGATCAATTATAGGATTTGTAGAAGTGACTATATGGCTTTATGTAACTAGTTCCGTTTTAACGGGAATTAAGGAAGATCCTATAAGAATGGTAGTTTACGCTTTAGGATTTACTTGTGGTAATTATATAGGTTGTGTTATAGAAGAAAAATTAGCCATAGGACTATTAACTATAAATGTTATAGCGGCAGAATCAGATGGTAAGAGATTAGCAGAAATATTAAGAAACGAAAATATAGGGGTAACTATGGTAGATGCTGAGGGAAAAATAGATCACAAGAAAATGCTTATAATACACGCTAAGAGAAAGAGAAGACAGGAAATTATAAGAACCATAGAAAACAGTGATATCAATGCAATGATATCTATAAATGATATAAACACTGTTTATGGTGGATACGGCATAAGAAAATAAGAATATTATATATTGGTTATATATGAAATATAAAGTTATGGATGTATATAATTGATATTTTGGTTGTAAAAACTCTATGAATATTCATAGAGTTTTTATTCATGGTTTGCATAATTCATATATATACATATATAATAGTCAATAGAGAAATATTAAAAAAATTTTAATATTTTATTTAAACCATATACATAGGCAAATCTTATACTAATATAGAAAAGTTTTAATTAATACATTTAAGTAGAAGTTGACTTTTCCTTTTTATAAAAGGCTTGAATTTTAAATAAGTATAGATAATGATATTCAATTTACATTTGAGAAATTTATAAATCAAAATTTATATAATATATTAGTACCAGGATATAAAATACATTAAATTAATAGTAAGTTCTATATGTATAAGTTTAAAAAGCAAAATATTATTAGTGAGGGATGGAAATGGAGCGGGCTTTAAAGTTAAAAAATGTAATCACGAAAATACTTATTAGAAATTTAGACATAATATTATTTTTATTATTAGTAAGTTTAAAGGTAATTTTTTATGGAAAAGAAATATCTCCAGAATTTTTTAGCTACAAGTATATACTACCACCAGTAATTGCATCTGTAGGGATACTGCTAGGAGTAGGTTATTTCTTGCAGAAATACAAAAGAACTAAATTTTTATATGTAATTAATATAATAATCAGTTCTATAATTTTAGCAGATTTATTATACTTTAGATATTACAAAGATATTATATCTATAGGAGCTATAAGAAATGCTTTTTTATTAGGAGGTGTTGCCTCCAGTATTGTAAGTTTATTTAAACCGTTGGATTTTGTATATTTTTTAGATATATTTCTTATTTTGCCTTTCTTAAAAGTATACAAAAATATGCCTTATAAGGAAAACAAAAGAATTATACGATTAGGAATAGGAACTTTAATACTGGCAGGAGCTATTTTATTAAACGGAATAAACATATATAAGTTATCAGTAGATCAACCAGGATTACTTAACACTATGAGCAACAGAATATATATAACCAAGGTTTTAGGAAATGTGAACTTTCATGTTATAGATGCTTATCAATTTACAAGAAATAAAATAAATAACAGCAAGAAACTTCCTGAAGCTAAAGAAAAGGAAATAGTAAATACCTTTGATGAGAGATCAAAAATACAGGGAACAAAATTGAAAGGCGTAGGGGAAGGTAAAAACCTAATAGTCATACAAGTAGAAGCCCTTCAACAATTCGTTATAAATCGAAAAGTAGAGGGACAGGAAATAACCCCTAACTTAAATAAATGGATAAATAGAAGTTTGTATTTTGACAATTATTTTTATCAAGTAGCAGCAGGAAATACATCTGATGCAGAATTTATGTCTAATAACTCATTATATCCAGCAGCTTCAGGAGCGGCTTATTATATGTATAGTGGCAATGAATTTAAATCTATGCCAAGCGAATTTCAAGACAAAGGATACTATACAGCAGCTATGCATGGATATAAAGATGGATTTTGGAACAGAAATGTAATGTATAAAGCCCAAAAGTTCCAAGATTTTTATGGAGAATCTACTTATAATATAGATGAAGAAGTAGGTTTAGGACTAAGTGATAAATCATTTTTTAATCAATCTTTAGAAAAAATAAAAGAATTTAAACAGCCATTTTATAGTTTTCTAGTAACTTTGAGCAGCCATTTCCCTTATGATGATGTAAAAGGATATGGAGAATTTAATGTAGGAAAATATGAAGGTTCATTTACAGGTAATTATTTAAAAGGTATACATTATACAGATGACCAAATAGGAATGTATTTAGATAATCTTGAAAAAGAGGGATATTTAGATAATTCAATAGTAGTTATTTATGGAGATCATAATGCTATATCTAAGAACTATATACAAGAGTTGTACGACTTTGTAGGAGAAAAATCACCAAACGATTTAAAATGGTATGAATTACAAAAAGTACCTATGTTTATACATTTCCCTAAAGATGAGAATAAAGGCGTAAATCATACTTATGGTGGCCAAATGGACTTGTATCCTACACTAGCTAATATGTATAATTTACCTAGAAAATATATGTTGGGTAATGATTTATTAAATGTTAAAAATCCTAAAGTTACATTTAGAAATGGATCTTTTAGTGATGGAAAAGTGTTTTATATTTCTTGGACAGGAGAATATTATGATATAAAAACTGGACAAAAAATTCCGGAAACAGAAGAATTAAAGGCTAAAAAGCAGGAAAGTGCTAATGACCTTCAAAGTTCAGATGATTTATTAAATCATAATTTAATAAAAAAATTGAAACAAGAATCAACAGATACAGAACAACCAAAAGAAAGTGAATCAAATAATTAGAAATATATTTTATTAACATGACCCTAATTTTTTATGACAATACAATAAAGCTATATAAATTAGTTGTGATTAATTTATATAGCTTTATTGTATTGTCTAAATTAATGGTTATTATTTGTACTTGTATTTAGTAATTAACATTTATATTATATTTATTTATTTTTCTATATATGGTAGCTCTACTAATGCCTAATAGCTCTGAAGCTTGAACAATATTTCCTTTACAATGGAATAATGCATTTTTAATAGCTTTATGCTCTAAAACATCTAATGGAATTATAGGTTCTTTTTCATCAACAGAACAGTTAACTGATCCAGTTTTTATTAATTTGCTATTTAAAAATTTATCTGTAATAATATTATTTTCACAGATATAGTAACTTCTTTCTACAACATTTCTAAGCTCTCGTACATTTCCAGGCCAACTATAGCATTTAAGTTTATCCATAAATTCAGGAGCTATCTTTTTAAAGTTTCCTGGATTTTTAATATTTAATTTATCTATAAAATAATTAGTTAAAGCTTCAATATCCTCAACTCTATCATTTAAAGGTATTAGATGAATATTAATAACATTTAATCTATAATAAAGATCTCCTCTAAAGTTTTTATTGGAAACTTCTTCAGCCAAATTTCTATTAGTAGCTGCTAGTACTCGAATATCTATTTTCTTTTCATGAGTACCACCTACTCGCATTATTTTTAAATTGTCCAAAACCCTTAATAGTTTTGATTGAACATCTAATGGCAATTCTCCAATTTCATCTAAAAATATAGTACCACCATCAGCAAGTTCAAATTTACCAGGATAGCCGCCTTTAGATGCACCTGTAAAGGCACCTTTTTCGTAGCCGAATAATTCGCTTTCAACTAATTCTCTAGGGATAGCAGCACAGTTTACTGCTACAAAAGGACCATGATGCCTATCACTATGATTATGAATAGCTTGAGCAAATAGTTCTTTACCAGTACCACTATTACCATCTATTAAAATACTACAATCAGATTCAGAAGCTTTTTTAGCTAATTCTATTATGCTCTTCATTTTTTGATTCTTAGTTATTATGTCCTCAAAAGCATAGGAAGCTTTATAACCAACCACATTATTAACTAATTTATGTATATGCCTTGTATCTCTCATGGTTAAAATGGCTCCAACAATGGAATTGTGAAGTCTTACAGCCATTATGTTTGTAATACATCTTATAGAATTATTGCCTATAAAAAAGCAGGAATCTATGCTAAATTTATGGGTACCATTTTCAAGACAGTCCTGTATAAAACCATAATTTTTTAATATATCTTTTATAGAAGATCCTTTTAATTTATCTTCTGTAGAATTTAAAATGTTTAAACCCATAGTGTTTATTTTTATTATATTGTAATTATTATCAACAAGAATAAGTCCTTCATAAGCCACATTAAAAGCTACTTGAAGAACAGACACTGATAAAAATTTTTCACTATTTTCATTAGAAAATAGATTATCTAAATTAATAGTATTATCGTCGTTTACCAAAAAAATCACCTCAGTATTAGTGGTTGGTTTTAAAACTGTGATCAATTAAGTATAACATAAAAATCCACATATATTAAGCATTCATGTATATATGATATTGTGAAATAGACTTACTTTACAAAAGTTTATATCTAATTCTTACATATTACTTAACAATTTAAGAAAATTGCCACGTAAAAGGTTACTACCTTAGATTAAAAAAGGGATATGTGGCTTGAAAGGCAGGTCAATTAGCTAAGAAGTTCTAATTTAATTTTTTAAGATATATGGTCCAAAATATAAATAATAAATTTTAAAGCTTTTTCCAATGCCTTTTGCACCACATATACCAATTTTTTAACTTAAAGGAAGATATTAAACTATTTAAACGTAATTTTCTATGTAAGAGGAAGTACTAAAGGATGATTTTACTATTTTTGTTACGTAAAATCTACAATTATATTTTTATGATTGAAAGAAATGACTTTAAAAAAATTTTGGTTACAAAATAAATGCATAACATGTGTAATAAGTGTATCATTCATAAACTTTAACTATATTGATTCTTATGCTAAATATTTATGTGTGTTAGCAAACAAATTTTATATTTCAATTTAAAATTTTTATAGCCACCTATTGACTAAAAGTATTTCTTGTTTTAATTTTTTGTTATGTCGTAATTTTATTGAATTGCGAAATAAAAAATACCGCATAGTCTTTTGAATAATATGGTATTTGAAAAATATTTTTAATTTTGTTCTCAGATAATCAAAAACTAAAATTTGTTATATTTATACTGAAACTTAATTTTACTGTTACACTCTAACATTATACAGCATAAAATAGAAACACTATTTTTCATTCATTTCATCCTGTAAGTTCTTAAAAAACATGGATACATGATAACCGTCTGCAATTGCATGTGAGATTTGTATTGTAATCGGCATCATTAGTTTTGAATTGATTTCTTCATATTTCCCAAGAGTAATCATCTTCGTAATTTGATTTTCCTGTGTTTTTGAATTGGAAGAAAAATGTTCAAAATGCATCCAAGGTATGCAAGAAATATTAAATACATTGAGTGGTAAATCCATTTGGGGAACAATTATGCTTGAATCAGCATATTTTGCAGTTACATTTTTATATTGCTTATCAAATGCAAGATAACTTTCCATCGGTTCTTCACACAGTGTGAAAAAGAGTTTGCTCTTTTTGTTGAAACTAGAGAATGTTGGAATAATTTTTTCCCATTCAATAACATTTCCATCAAGAATGTCATATCGAAAATTTTGAATCGAATTCATTGCTTTATAGATTTTAAACACTGTGTACGCATGAAAACTAATTGATTCTTGATTGCACTTTTGCACAGCAGTTGTTACAGCTATTTTTATTGTAAATTCAATAGTAGTGCCTACACTTGTAAAGTATTGAAAATAGTCTGCTCTATCAAATTCTTTCATGTCTATTATTTTGTATGATTTCATAGCATAACCCTCCAAATTCTAATTTATGGATTAGTTTAATAAACAACTAACTCACATAATTATACAATAGTTATTATATCATTAATATGGTATTATTCAATTTTCAAAGAACATTTTCTCTTAACTATTTCACAATATCTACATTCTTGGGTCTACTATTTGAAATACGACGTAAAAACACCATAAAATTCAATTCATGAATAATACGGTGTTCAACTAAACTGTTAGTTTTTTCAATTGTTACATTAAATATAAATTTTATATATTAATCTATCACTATATCTATTGATTTTAACAAATTTGTTACTTCAGGAAATGAAAATTTCGCCTTCTTTAATTTATTACTTTGAATATCAATAGCATATCCATATGCCCCTCTAAAATCTGCCCTTGTCATATCGCATTGGATAAACTGTGTGGATTCAAAACGTACATCTTTAAAATTTCCATCTATCAAATCACAATCTTCAAAGAGACTCTCTTGAAATTTTGAACCAGAAAAGTTAAAGTTGTTTAACCTCATTGATATAAAGTTATTATATTTAAAGAAACATTCCCTAACTGTATTTATTGGTCCTTTACTAAGGGAATCTCCCTTTAAAGTATTCCAGTTTATACCTATAAATTCTGATTCATTTAGTGTGGCATTCTTCATAGTGGAAAATCTAAATATAACACTATTCATAGTGCAATTATAAAATGTACATTCTTTAAATAAACAATTATTAAATTCTACATCTATGAAATTACAATTATAAAAATCACAATCAATATATTCTTTATTGCTTATAATTTCATTCCTAAACTTCAAATCTTTAATTTTCTCATTTTCAAAATAATCCATAATACTTCTCCTCACTAAAATATACTTGTTTAATATAATTTATGAATATGGCAATTATACTATAATATCTTCTTTAGTCTTCATAATATATTACAATTATCACTTAAACATCAACATTATATCATACAGTAAAAAAGTTTTATCCAATAAAAATATTTTAAATGTATTTTTACATGGTATTATTCAATTTTCAAAGAATATTGTTCATATCTTCAATTTTATAAGTTATGTTGCCTTAATTTCAAATTACGACGTAATAGACTTTAAAGGATAAGAATTAAAACAAGAAACACTTCTAGTCAATAGACGGTTATAAAAATGAAGAATACTAATATTAGTTCACAAATAAAGTATTCTATTTATTTTTCTGGATATCTATTTTCTCTAAAAGTGTTTCTTGTTTTGATACCTTAAAATATTGTTACATAGACTTCAAGTAAAAAAGGGCAGTAAAATTATACTTAAATAATTATACTATCTTCCCTCAGATTAAAAATTGGGATATGTGGTGTAAAAGGCATTAAAAAGCTTTAGAAGTTCTTATTTATTTTTTAAAAGGATATGTGTCCCCAATATATGTTTGAGCGTTAGTTAGTTTATATTTTAGATCATATATCTTAAAAAAATTAAAGTAGAACTTTTTAGTTAATTGATCTAACTTTTTAAACATATATCCTTTTTAAATCTAAGGGTGGTAGAAACTTTTTGCGCGTAATTTTCTTAGATTATACTAATATTCCAGCTATGCAAGCTGTTAAGAAGCTGGCTACTGTACCGCCTATTAGAGCTTTTATGCCAAGTTGAGCTATTTCACTTCTTCTCTTTGGAGCAAGGGCTCCTATACCGCCTAGTTGTACAGCTATAGAACTAAAATTAGCAAATCCACATAGGGCATAAGTTAGTATAGTTACTGTTCTTGGATTTAATGTTCCTTGTTTCATAAGGGTAGATAAGTTTGAATATGCTACGAATTCATTTATAACAGTTTTTTGTCCAATAAGAGAACCTGCTGTTAACATATCTTGTGATGGTATACCCATTATATAAGCAAAAGGAGCACAAACATAACCTAATATATTCTCAAAGGTTAGACCATTAAAGCCAAATAAATGACCAATACCTTCTAAGCCAGCATTTAACATAGCTATTAAAGCTACGAAGGCTAGTAACATAGCCCCTACATTAAGAGCCATTTGCAGTCCTTCAGAAGCACCTCGTGCAGCTGCATCAATAACATTTTTATCTAATTTTTCTGTTTCACAGTTAACGTTACCTTTAGTTATGGCTTCTTCAGTTTCAGGAACTATTATTTTTGCTGCAACAAAAGCTGCTGGTGCAGACATTATAGATGCAGATAGTAAGTGAGCTGAACTTATACCCATTCCTATATAGCCTGCCATTACGCTACCGGCTACTGTAGCCATTCCTCCAACCATTACAGAATGAAGCTCAGATCTTGTCATTTTTTCTATATAAGGTTTAACTATTAAAGGAGCTTCAGTTTGTCCAACAAATATATTTGCAGCGGCAGATAGAGATTCCGCACCGGAAGTTCCTAAAGTTTTAGCCATAAAATTGGCTATATGTTTTATTAAAAATTGCATGATACCTAAATAATATAGAACTGCCATCAAAGATGAAAAAAATATTATAGTTGGTAATACTTGGAAAGCAAATATATACCCAAAACTATCTGTTTTAGTAATCAATCCACCGAATAAAAATTCTGAACCATTTTTTGTGAATCCTAAGAGTGCTGTAATAAAATCAGAAAGTTTCTCAAAAATTGTTTTACCAATAGCTGTCTTTAAAATTAAAAATGCAAAAATAAATTGAATAATAATTCCTACAGAGATTAGTTTAAGTCTGACTTTCTTTTTGTTTTCAGATATTAAATAACAAATACCTAAAAAAACAAAAATACCTATGAAGCTTATAAATTTTTCCATAAAATCCTCCTTATTTTTTGTACATGAGTATTATTAAATTTTGGTCATGTTTAGTAACCTTATCTTATTTTTGTAATAACATAAAGACTACTGGATAAATAAGTTATTCTTTTCTTTAAATAGAGTAAGGATTTCTTTTTTAGGAAACTCTATTTAAAATTTAGAATCACTTGATGAAAATGATAAAATAAAAAGCCTCCACAATATGGAAGGCTCAAATATAAACAAAATTCAAAAAAATCTAATACATGTATACATTTACAACATTCATATTATTATAATAATGTGAAGATAAATTTACTTTTCCGAAAAAAATTATAGAGACTTATTTTGGTTAAGTCAATGGATAATATAGTAATTAATGTCATAATGAAGTAAAATAGCCGTTTATAAGAGATAAAATATATTAATGAATAGCAATTATTACACCTAATTGTAAATGATTTCATTATTGATATGTTTAGGAATTTCGAAATACTGAAATTTTAAATTTCCATATTTTAAAGTATAAAAATAGTACAATTCTAAATATTAGAACAATAAAAAAATTGAATGTTTGGAATGATATGTAAAGATGCTATAAGATTTTACTTATTATTTATAAAAAACCCAAATTATTTATGTGAAAGCAAAATTATAATAATCTAAGAAGAATAAGTATAATAACATTTGAAGTAAGGAATGTCTTTATAATAAAAATGTGAAACCTAAAGATATACAATTTTATAGTAATAATTATATATTTTTTATAGGCGTAAAGAAATGATAATTAAAAGGGTTTAGTAAATATCATTGACATATAAAATTATAAATATTATAATTTTGTAATAAGTTCAATAATTCTTAAATATATGTTGTATAAATTTTTGGATTAAGACTAATAATTGTAATAACACTTTTTATAAAAGCTTTAATTTTATAAAAAAGATTTGATTAAATCATATGAAGTTGAAAACAACTTATACAATGATTGTTATTTCAATATAAGTTAACTACAGCTTATACAATGTTGGATACAGGTTATATAAGTTAAAGATAGCTTATATAATGTTCGATATAAGTGAAGATACTTGCAGATATATATTATGAATTATAAAATTAAAAACTATGAAGAGAAGAGTAGATATAGATAATATTTTAAAGCGAGTGGATTAGGGTGCAAGTTCCATAAATATGCTATATTGAATAACATCTCGGAGTTTCTAACCGAAATTGTTTAAAGAGTAGGCTTAGAGGTTTCCAAAGCCTTATATTTGGATTGTATGATTATTTTTAAATCATACTTTAAAGTTGGCCTTTTGGCAATTTGGGTGGTACCGCGGAATATATACCTTTCGTCCCTGTAGGGATGAAGGGTTTTTTTATTATGAAATAAAGTCCACAGAGGAGGAAAAAACATGGATATAACTTTAGTAAAATCACTTTACAGAGAAACTGAAAAACATATGGATAAAGAAGTTAAAATTAACGGATGGGTAAGAACGGTAAGAGATTCTAAAAATTTTGCCTTTGTAGAAGTAAATGATGGAAGTTTCTTTAAAAATGTTCAAGTAATATTAGAAACTTCTTTAGAAAATTTTAAAGAATTATGTAAAATGCCAATAAGCACATCAGTTGAGGTACAAGGAATAGTTCAAGCTACACCAAATGCAAAACAACCTTTTGAAATAAAGGCTACAAGAATTTCAATAGAAGGTAAATCAAGTACAGATTACCCTCTACAAAAGAAAAGACATACTTTTGAATATTTAAGAACTATAGCTCATTTAAGACCAAGAAGTAATGCTTTCTCAGCAGTGTTTAGAGTACGTTCTTTAGCTGCTTATGCAGTCCATAAGTTTTTCCAAGAAAGAGGATTTGTTTATACAAATACTCCAATAATCACAGGTAGTGACTGTGAAGGTGCAGGAGAAATGTTCCAATTAACTACTATGGATTTAAACAATATACCAAAAACTGAAGATGGAAAAGTAGATTTTTCAAAGGACTTCTTTGGATCACCTGCAAACCTTACAGTAAGTGGTCAGCTTTCAGCAGAAACTTTTGCTTTAGCTTTTAGAAATGTTTATACTTTTGGACCAACTTTTAGAGCAGAAAATTCAAATACTGCAAGACACGCATCAGAGTTTTGGATGATAGAACCAGAAATGGCCTTTGCGGAACTTACAGATTACTTAGATAATGCAGAAGCTATGGTTAAGTTTGTAATAAACTATGTAATGGAAAATGCCCCAGAAGAAATGGTATTCTTCAATAGTTTTGTAGATAAAGGATTATTTGATAGATTGGATAATGTTGTAAACTCTGACTTTAAGAGAATAACTTATACAGAAGCAGTAGAATTACTTCAAAAATCAGGAGCAAAATTTGATTATGATGTAGAATGGGGAATAGATCTTCAAACTGAGCATGAAAGATATTTAACAGAACAAATATTTAAGAAACCAGTATTTGTAACAGACTATCCAAAGGAAATAAAAGCATTCTACATGAGAATAAATGATGATGGAAAAACTGTTGCAGCAGCAGATTTACTTGTACCAGGAGTAGGAGAAATAATAGGTGG
Source organism: Clostridium sp. Marseille-Q2269 (assembly GCF_943736985.1). Taxonomy (GTDB): domain Bacteria; phylum Bacillota; class Clostridia; order Clostridiales; family Clostridiaceae; genus Clostridium_F. Next base: position 37,892 of record NZ_CALSFS010000017.1, on the reverse strand, counting down.
AAGCCAAAGGGAAGAAAGATTAGATGTACTAGAAAAGAGAATGGAAGAATTAAACTTAAACAAAGAAGATTACTGGTGGTATTTAGAACTAAGAAAATATGGAGAAACTAAACACTCAGGATATGGTTTAGGTTTTGAAAGAATATTAATGTATATGACAGGAATGAGTAACATAAGAGACGTAATACCATTCCCAAGAACTCCAGGAACTGCTGAATTCTAAAAACAAACTTATTGATTTAGTTTGTTATATTGTTTAAAGTGACTCTAAGAATGGTATTTTTATAAGTTAAACCTTCAGTTTAGTTAAATTTGGTTTGATAGGGAAAATAAGATTTTGCAAGTTAACTTTAGCTAGTACAATTAGTTTATTTATTATATTAAAATTGATAAATGAAAAAGTAGAAACATGGCGTTTATAATGCCATGTAGCATATAACTTTATTAGTTATACAACTTTTAAAATATTATAAGAAGTAGCTTCATTTTGTTTGAGGCTACTTTTTACATTTTTGCAATTATATTTATATATTGACTTTTTTCAATCTATAATCGTTATAGTGTATGAGACGTCTAGGAGGTGATAATAGTGGAAGATTCTGAATTGATACTAGAAATTAAAAACGGGAAAATTCATTTGTTTGATGAATTAATAAAAAAATATTATGGGAAAGTATATTACTATTGTTACCGACATTTAAACAATAAACAGGCTGCCCAGGATCTAACTCAAGAAGTATTCATGAAAGTAATAAAAACTATTGGAGGTTATAAACATTATGGAAAATTTGAAAACTATCTTTACGTAGTTGCAGGAAATGCATGTAAAGATTTCTATAAGAAAGAAGCCAGGTATGTTTTAAAAGAAATAGAAGAGAGCTCTTCTGAAGAGGAAATTTGTAAATTGGAAAATAAAGTAATGGTTCAACAGGTTTTAAGAAAGCTTTCAGATAAGCAACGTGAAATAATAATTTTAAGATTCTATGAGGATTTAAAAATAAAAGATATTGCTAAGATTATGAATTCAGGTGTCTCTATAACTAAATATAGATTGAAAAAGGCAATGAAATTAATTAGTGAGAGTATGAAAGGAGGACAAGCATGAATAAGAAGGAGAAAGAAATAAGAGATATGTTAAATAATTATTCAGTGCCCAGTTATAATAAAGATGCACCTATGAAGGCCATTGAGTTTATTCATAAAAATTATTCAAGTATACCAAAGTTTAGAACAAACAATAAGCAATTTATTTTATCTCAAATTGGCTTTATTAGAAAAAGAACATGGCTATTTCAAGTTATAATTTTAGGATTAATTTGTTTAGCTTTTTATAATATAGATACTGACTATTCTTTAAGTTTTGAAACAGTTTCTTTAATATCAATTTTATCTCCTCTTTTATTGATTATAAATATTGAGGAAATATCAAGGATTTACTACAAAAGCATGTTAGAAATTGAATTTTCTACAAAGAATTCCCTAAAAAAGGTTTTAACTACAAAAATGCTGATTTTGGGTATAACAGATTGTATTGTATTAATTATTATGATGATATTTGCAGGAAATCTAATGAACATAAGTGCACTTAGAATTATTATGTACACATTTGTACCATTTAATTTAGTGTGTATAGGATGTATGCAACTAATGAAATATTTTAAAGGCCGTGAACTTAATTATTCTTGTATCACTTATAGTGTTTTATTAATGTTAATATTTCTTTTAGAAAAGGTTAACCACTTAGGAATTTATGCACAAAATTTTATATTTAATTGGATTTTAATTTATATAATTACTACAATTATCTTTGCTATTGAGATGAAGAAGTTCTGGAAGAGATTAGATTTGTTTGATGATGTTATTAAGGAGGGTATTATATGAATTTGTCTATAGAAAGATTAAAAAAACAATATGGCAGTAAAATGGCAGTAAATGAGCTTTCTTTAGATTTAAAAGAAGGAGTATATGGTCTTTTAGGGGCTAATGGCGCTGGAAAAACTACTTTGATGCGAATGATTTGTGGGGTGCTAACACCTACTTTTGGGGAGGTTAAATTAAATGGCAAAAATACTATAGCTATGGGGGAAGATTATAGAGATTTGATAGGATATCTTCCTCAAAATTTTGGATATTATCCAGATTTTACAGCAAAGGAGTTTATGCTATACATTGCATCTTTAAAGGGGTTAATGCCAAGTTTTGCAAAGAATAAGAGTAAAGAGTTATTAAGCATGGTAGGACTAGATTCTGTTGCAAATAAAAAAATTAGAACTTTTTCAGGAGGAATGAAACAAAGATTGGGAATTGCACAGGCAGTATTAAATGATCCTAAAATTTTAGTTTTGGATGAACCTACAGCAGGTCTTGATCCAAAAGAACGAGTAAGATTTCGTAACTTAATATCAGATTTGTCCAAAGATAAAATAATAATATTATCTACTCATATTGTATCTGATGTAGAGTATATAGGTGATGAAATACTTATAATGAAAAATGGAAATATTATTGCAAGAGATTCGGTGGAAGGGTTAATAAAAGAAATTGAAAATAGTGTATGGAAATGTACAATATCAGAATCAGAAGAAGATTATTTTTGTAATAAATATTGTATAGTAAATCTACAACATAATAGAAGTGGGTCCTTAAATTTAAGAATAGTAAGCCGTAAAAAGCCAATGAATACTGCAGTTAATGTACCTTCCTCTTTGGAAGATTTATATTTATATCATTTTCAAGATGAATTTATGGCATAGGAAGGTGAAGTATATGTTTAGTTTAATAAAATTTGAGTTTAAAAAGTTAGCAAAAAAGAAATTAAATGTTATAACCATTTTAGTTAGTATAATACTTACTATTATACTTTTTTCAACCACTATTACAAAATTTGAATACCTGGGCATAGAAGGATATTCTACAGGATTTAAGGCAATAGAGCTTAAAAAACAAGATGCTAAAAAATTTCCTATAGAGGTAACAGAAGATCAAGTGGAAAAGGACATTAAAAATTATCAAAGTCTATTTTCAAATTCTGGGAATACTATAAAAAATGAAGAAGGACAACTTTCACTTAAAAACCATGTTTTTCTTAAATCTGTTTATCCTAAATATGATTATCTATCAATGATAGCTGTAAATTACTGTGAGCCAGGTGGTGAAAGTGAAGTTTATGATCTTTCTAATTTACCTAGACTTAAATTGCAAAATGGAGCAAAATTTTATGAAACTAGAAATAATAAAATTTCAACATTTCTAAATATGAATCATAAAGGTGGAAATTATTCTGATAAAGAAAAAAAGTTTTGGATTAATAAAATTTCTAAAGTTAAAACCCCATACACCTATGGTTACTATATAGGCTGGGAATCGATACTTAGAATATTCGGAGCATTAGTCTTTACACTTTTGGCTATAGTTATAACCGTTGCTCCAATGTTTGCAGGGGAATATCAATGTGGTGCTGATTCTATTATTTTATCATCTAAATATGGAAAAACAAAGATAATTAAAGCTAAAATAATAGCAGCATTTGCATTTGCAACTATTATATTTGTATTAAATTTAATTTTTGCACTAGCTATACCTCTTTTGAGTTTTGGAACTGATGGGTGGAATTTACCTATCCAAATTCAAAATACAACAATACCGTCACCGTATAAAGCTACATTTTTAGGGGCTACTGTTATGTGTATAGGTATTGGTTATGTAGTTATACTTGGCAGTGTATCTTTTACACTTTTATTATCAGCCAAACTTAAAACACCGTTTACTGTTTTAATAGTTCAGGTAATAATTTTATTTGCTTCATTATTTATGAAGGAGGGAGCTGATAATAGTTTTCATAATCATATTCTATATTTGCTGCCATCTAAAGCTATAGATTATGAATTTTCAAAGTATATATCCTATTCATTTGGAGGGGTAATCGTTAGCTTGCTTTTAATGCGTGTTATAGTCTATGGAGCTATAGGAGTTATTTCTTTACCTCTTGTAAGAAATGCTTTTAGAAAACATCAAGTGCAATAAGTGATTTTAGGTATTTTTGTATTGACTAATGAATTACAATTTTTCAACATATTATTGGATTGATACTTTTAATTAAAAATTGTTATAATGATATTTCATATAAAGATTATGATAATAGTATTTTATTGAAATATTCAGAAGTCATATTAAATTATTAAAGGAGTTGTGGCACTAAGGGTGAATCTTAAAATATATTGTGTTAACTTTAAGCTTATAAAACAATATATTGTGTCTAATTTCTTTAATGCCACAGCTACTTTAAAGTTAAGTTTTTTAATTATACTTATATATTATTTTTGATAAATTACCTTAAGATAAATACTCTGATAAACATTTATAATTGATGATAGTATTATTTTTCTTAACATCTATAGCTTTTAAAAATATTTTAGCAGTGTCTATGGAAGTGAATACAGGTATTTTAAATTCAGCTGCTTTTCTTCTTATCTTAAATCCATCTCTCGAATTGTCATTTCCAAAGGTTGGAGTATTTATAATCAAATTTATTTTTGATTTTGATATCATGTTTATAAGTTGACTTGTATTCAAAATTTCACAATGAATACCATAGGATTTTATATATTCATAGGTACCTTTGGAAGCATAAATATTAAAACCTCTTAAAATATAATCTTTTATTAAATCTAAAGACTGTTTTTTATCCACATCTCTCAATGATATATAAATATGGCCGCTATTAGGTATAGAAAAACCCGCAGATACAAATCCTTTATATATGGCAATATCAAAAGTCTTATCTATACCAAGTACTTCTCCTGTAGACTTCATTTCAGGTCCAAGAAATACATCTAGATCGCTAAGCTTTTCTGTGGAAAAGACAGGTACTTTTACTGCATAAAAATCTTTTGAAGAAAGCAATCCTGTGCCAAATGTACTATTGGAAAGTTTTTTATTTAACATTGTATCAACTGCAAGTTTAACCATTGGAACGTTTGTAACCTTACTTAATATTGGTACTGTTCTGGATGCTCTAGGATTAACTTCAATAACATGTATATTTTCACCATCAAAAACATATTGAATATTCATAAGTCCAATTATATTGAGAGCTTTTGCTATTTTTTCTGTATAATTTATAATTGTTTTGATTGTAGAATTTTTTAATGTAATTGGAGGATAGACTGTTATACTGTCTCCAGAATGTATTCCTGTTCTTTCTATATGTTCCATAATGCCAGGAATTAATATATTTTCACTATCACAGATTACATCAACTTCTATTTCCGTTCCGCATATATATTTATCTATTAGTATAGATGAATCAATGGATACCAACATAGCCTCATGTATATATTCTTTCAATTCATTTTCATTAAATACTACATGCATAGCTCGTCCGCCGATTACATATGAAGGACGTATTATAACAGGATACCCCAATTGGCTTGATACTTTTAATGCGTCTTCCTCATTTTTTACAGCAAAGCCTTTAGGGACTGGTATATTAAGATTTTCTAATAAAACTCTAAACTTATCTCTGTCTTCAGCAAGATCAATTGCGTTATTTGAAGTGCCTAAAATTTTAACACCGGCTTTTTCTAATCTGTCTGCTAAATTTATAGATGTTTGGCCGCCGAATTGTATTATTACTCCATAAGGTTTTTCTTTTCTTATGACATTTAATACATCATCAAAATATAGTGATTCAAAGTATAGCTTATCTGCTGTATCAAAATCTGTGCTTACTGTTTCAGGATTGTTATTTATTATTATAGATTCAAATCCAGCTTCTTTAATTGACCATACCCCATGTACGCAGCAGTAATCAAATTCAACCCCTTGACCTATTCTTATTGGTCCTGAACCAATAACTAATATTTTTTCTTTGTCTGATATAATAGATTCATCCTCATCTTCGTAACATGAGTAATAATAAGGAGTTTCAACTTCAAACTCACCACTGCATGTGTCTACCATTTTATATACAGGATAAATTTTATTTTTCTTTCTTAGAGTATCTATTATTTCTTTTGATGTATTACTAAGATTTATTATTTCATCGTCTGTGAAGCCCATTACTTCAGCTTTTTTTAATGTTTCTACATCAATAGCGTTACTTTTTAATAGATTTTCCATATGAATTACATTTTTTATTCCATACAAAAACCATTTATCTATTTGAGTTAGTAGATGGATCTTATCAGGAGATATTCCTATTCTAATAGCTTGTGCTATAGCAAATAATCTCTCATCATCGCTTGCTTTTATCTTTTCAATTAAAGATTTTTCATTATAATTTTCAAATTTTTCAAGTCTTAATCCAGTAAATCCATTTTCAAGGCATGTAATAGCTTTTAATAAAGCTGATTCAAAAGTTCTACCTATGGACATTACTTCTCCAGTTGCTTTCATTTGAGTGCCTAGATTTCTTGATACAGTAATAAATTTATCAAAAGGCCATTTAGGAATTTTAATTACTACATAGTCAAGGGAAGGTTCAAAACAAGCACTGGAGGATTTAGTTATATAATTTTTTATTTCATCCAAGGAATAGCCCAATGCAATTTTCGCTGCAATTTTTGCTATAGGATATCCTGCAGCTTTAGAAGCAAGTGCGGAAGAACGGCTTACTCTTGGATTTACTTCTATAACAATATATTTTGAACTATTAGGATCAAGAGCAAATTGAATATTACAACCGCCTTCTATCTTTAATTTTCTTATTATTTTTATTGAAGCTTGTCTAAGCATTTGGTATTCTGCGTTGCTTAGAGTTTGAGAAGGGGCAATTACAATACTATCTCCTGTATGAACACCTACAGGGTCAAAATTTTCCATGTTACATACAATAATACAATTATCTTTATTATCTCTCATAACTTCATATTCTATTTCTTTCCACCCTGCCACACTTTCCTCAATTAGAATCTGTTTTATTGGGCTTAAGGATAAACCTTTTTCACAAATTTCTTTATAATTTTCAAGATTATAAGCTATACCACCACCTGTACCACCAAGGGTATAGGCTGGTCTTATAATAAGAGGGAAATTATGATTTTCTGCAAAGTGTATACATTCTTCCATAGAAGAGGCAATGGTACTCTTAGCAATAGGTTCATTTATCTCTTCCATAAGCTTTTTAAATTCTTCTCTATCTTCAGCTTTTTTAATTGATTCACTGTTGATTCCAAGAAGTTTAACCTTGAATTTATCTAATATTCCGTATTTTTCTAAGTCCATAGCTAGATTTAAAGCAGTTTGTCCACCAAAACCAGCTAAAATTCCATCTGGTCTTTCTGTCTCAATTATCTTTAAAGCACTTTCTATTGTTAAAGGCTCAATATAAACCTTATCTGCTATATTAGTATCTGTCATTATAGTTGCAGGGTTACTATTTAAAAGCACTATTTCTATACCTTCTTCTTTAAGTGCTTTACACGCTTGAGTTCCTGAGTAATCAAATTCTGCAGCTTGTCCTATAATTATAGGTCCTGAACCTAGAATCATTATTTTTTCGAATGTTTTTTTCATAAGCATTCTCCTTAGCATTCTTAAGTTTAATTTTAAATTTTCAGTAATTTTTTTAGTTAATTTGGAAAACAAATTAATATAAATATTTCTTTAGGTTTAGTCTTTTAATTTTTATTGGACATATCTAAGAATTTATCAAATAGATAAGAAAAATCCTCAGGACCTGGAGCTCCTTCGGGATGAAATTGTACAGAAAACACAGGAAGTTCTTTATGTTTCATTCCTTCTACAGTTCCATCATTTAAATTAATAAAATTAACAATCATTCCATTTTGTTCTACGCTGGTTTTATCCACTGCATATCCATGATTTTGAGAAGTAATAAAGGATCTGTCTCTATCTATATGTAAAACCCCATGATTTCCTCCTCTATGGCCAAATTTCAATTTATATGTATCTCCACCGCAAGCTAGGGCAATGATTTGATGGCCTAGACATATTCCGAAAGTGGGGAAATTTTTAATAATTTTTTTGGTAGTTTCTATGGCTTTAACAGCATACTTTGGATCTCCTGGACCATTGCTTAAAAGAACACCATCTGGTTTTGATTCTAAGATTTCTTCATATGAAGTATTGTATGGAAATACGGTGATATGGCAGTCCTTTTTTATTAAATATCTTATAATATTTGATTTTGAACCAAAATCTAAAAGTGCAATTTTAGGACCACTACCTTTAATATTATAAATTTTAGATGTTCCAATTTTTTTCATCCAGTCTTCAGGTTCATTGTAATGTTTAAGCATTGAATCTACTTCTTTTGAACATAAAGATTTACTAGAAATTATACATTTCAATGTGCCATGGTTTCTTATTTTTTTTGTTATACTTCTTGTATCTAAATTGTATATACCAACGATTTTTTGTTTTTTTAACATATTATCTAATGTGCATTTACTTAGATAATTTGAAGGATTATCACAAATCTGTTTAACAACAATACCTCTTGCATGAATTTTATCTGATTCATTATATATATGATTTACACCATAGTTTCCTATTAAAGGATAAGTCATTGTAATAATTTGACCTGAATATGAAGGGTCTGTTAGTATTTCTTGATAACCTGTCATAGAAGTATTAAAAACTAATTCTCCCAAGGATGTACCTTCATAGCCAAAATGTTTTCCTTCATACACAGTACCATCTTTTAAATATAAAAAAGCATTCATTTATAACACCTCATTCTAAGTTGTATAACAGCCATTTATTTTTACATAATCATAGCTTAAATCACAGCCCCAAGCAGTTGCGCAATTTGTACCACTTTTTAAATCCACTGTTACCTTTATTTCATTTGAGGACAGAATTTCCTTAGCTTTATTTTTATCAAATTCTAATCCCACACCATTTTTTACTATATAGAGCTTATCATTAATATCTTCTAAATAAATATCTACTTTATAAGGATTGAAATCTGCACCAGAATAACCTATGGCACACATTATTCTTCCCCAATTAGCATCACTGCCAAAGAATGCACATTTGGTTAAATTGGAGCAAATAATAGATTTTGCGCATTTTCTAGCATTTTCAAGAGTTTGTGCATTTAAAACAGTTGCCTCAATCAATTTAGTAGCACCTTCTCCATCTTTTGCAATCATCTTTGCAAGGGTTATATTAACAAAATCAAGAGCCTCTTTAAATATTTCATAATTTTTATCTGTACAGTTAATTAGAGTATTCCCTGCAGTTTTATTGGCTAGTATTGTTACCATGTCGTTAGTACTTGTATCTCCATCAACAGAAATCATGTTATAAGATTTTTCCACACTACTTTTTAGAGCTTTATGTAATATTTCTTTAGAAATATTAGCATTTGTAACAATGGATGACAGCATAGTGGCCATATTTGGATGAATCATTCCAGAACCTTTAGCAATACCACTCATGATAATGGGTTTGCCTTGAATTTCAAATTCTACTGTAAATGTCTTTTGAAAGGTATCAGTAGTCATTATAGCTATAGAAGCATCGTTACCGCCATCCTTTGATAAATATGAACAAGCTTTTTCAATACCTGGAACTATAAGTTCCATAGGAAGTTGCTTGCCTATAATGCCGGTAGATTGTACTAATACTTCTGATGGATTTATGTTAAGGCAGTTTGCTGCAGTTTCAGCCATTATCTTAGCATTTTTATATCCTGTATCTCCAGTGCACGCATTTGCAATACCGCTGTTAATAACAATAGCTTGTATATTATCAGATTTAATATTTCCCATGTTAAGTAATATAGGAGCAGCTTTAACTTTATTTGTTGTAAATACAGCTGCGGCGCAGGCTTTGACTTGGCTGTATATAATAGATAAATCTTTTTTACCACTTTTTTTAACACCGCTTTTAATACCACATGCAGTAATGTAAGGTACATCAGTAATTGTTTTGTTGTGTAATATTTTCAATATATATCACTCCTTAATAATTTTGTATTTAGTTGGCTGTAGAATGGTACAATCATTGATTTTACTAGCTTCTTCAATGCTTCGATTATATATTTCATTCCAATATGGTATAATGTTAAGACGATCAATCCACAACAAAGACCACAAAGGAGAAATTTTAAATGATTTGTTCATATAATTTTAATTAATTAAATTTTAGGGATCAAATACATCAGCTCAACACTCTTTCTTATAAATACATATCTAGGTAGTATTTTAAACATGTTTTATTAAAATTTTTCAGTACAGAAATTAATATTAAAGATTTCCTTAAAAAATCATTGATTTAAAAATTTACGGAAAAATAGGAATCATATCTAGTGATGTGGTTTCAGGGAAGCCAAACATTATATTCATATTTTGAACGGCTTGTCCGGCGGCGCCTTTAACAACATTGTCAATGGCAGAAACTATAATTATTCTGTTAGTTCTTTTGTCTATTTGAAAATTTATATCACAAAAATTAGAATTTTTAACCCATCTAGTTTCTGGAACAGTTTTTGTTAATCTTACAAATTGTTCATTCTTGTAATATTCTTTATAACAATTTAAAATAGTATCTTTTGATAAATCACTTTTTAATGAAGCATAGCAAGTTGCAAGAATTCCTCTATTCATAGGTACTAAGTGGGGAGTAAAGGATATATTTATATTTTTATTGGCTTCTAAAGAAAGTTGTTGTTCAATTTCTGGAGTATGTCTGTGGCAGCCAATATTATAAGCTTTTATAGATTCATTACATTCGCAAAATAAAGTATTTATTAAAGCACTGCGTCCAGCACCAGATACTCCTGATTTGGCATCTATAATAATTGAATTTTCATCTATTAGGTTGTATTTTAATAAAGGAGCTAAAGCCAATATTGAAGCTGTTGGATAACATCCAGGATTAGCAATTAACTTTGAGGTTTTTATCGCATATTTTGGCATAACTTCAGGAAGTCCATACACTGAAGTTTTTAAAAAATCAGGATATTTATGGGGAACATTATACCATTTACTATAGATATGAGAATCTTTTATTCTATAATCAGATCCAATGTCAATTACTTTTATATTATTATCTAAAGCAGTTTTAACAAGTTCAAAAGATTTGCCATGAGGTAAGGCTGTGAAAATTAAATCTACTTTAGGCATATGTGAAATAATTTTATCTATGGATGTACATTTATTATTAAATAGATTAAAAAAATTCTTATACAAAGTATCATATTCTTCTTTATCATGATTTTTAGAAGCTAGAAATTGAATTTTTACATTTGGATGTTTATGTAATAACCAAACTAGCATCTCACCAGCATATCCAGTTGCCCCTACTATTCCAACGTTTATCATTTTTATTTCCTCCTATAATATTTCAGTAATTGAATTTTAATGTTATTTAAAATAAATTATGTTTGTATATAATTTTTAACATATTTCTTTAGATGTAATGATTAAGTACATACACATAATATTTTTATACACACTATAAAAGATATATTGGAAAAATTCATTTTAATTATTGAATTAATGGTATATTATATGAATAAAAATTCTTATAAATGTATAAGCAAAAAATCTCTTAAATATTGATAACATTTAGAATAATACTAGTAAACATTGATACGCATCAGATTATTAAAACAATTATACATAATAAAATTAAAAATATCAATAAATTTTTATAAAAAACATTGCATAAATATTCATTAATATTTATAATAGTAGAAAATTATATTTTGTTATAAAGGTAGGTGACTAAAGTGGAAAATTACAGTAAAGAGATTATAAGAAAAATGAAGAGGAAAATAATAGTAATAAAATACGGTGGAAGTGTGATAAAAAACGAGAAATGTAAAAAAGCATTTCTAGAAAATGTGGCATATTTAAGAAAGGTAGGAATCAACATAGTTATAGTACATGGTGGTGGTCCAAGTATTTCAAAGTATCTAAAGGAAAACAATATAAAAACTCAGTTTATTAATGGATTAAGGGTAACTGACAAAAAAACAATGGAAGTTGTAGAAATGGTATTGTCAGGAAATATAAATAAAGAATTAGCTTCAACACTATGTAAATTACATGTCCATGCATTAGGAATTAGTGGTAGGGATTGTAACCTTATTACGGCCAAAAAGAAATATGTGTATGTTAATAATGAAAAAATAGATATAGGTTATGTGGGAGAAGTTGAAAAGATAAACACAAAATTTTTGAAGGACATTATAAAATTAGGATATATTCCAGTAATAGCACCTATAGGTACAGATGAATTTAAAGGTACATACAACATAAATGCAGATTATGCAGCCTCAGCAGTAAGTTCAGCCTTAAAAGCAGAGAAATTAGTTTTAATGACAGATGTAGAAGGTGTATATCTAGACATAAATAACAAGAGTTCATTGTTGAAACAAATTACTGTTTCTGACATAAAGAAATATATAAAAAACGGCATTATTAAAGGGGGAATGATTCCCAAAATGGAATGTTGTATTCAGGCTATAGAGCAGGGCACCAATAGTATTAATCTTATAGATGGTAGAAAAGAGAATAGCTTATTGTTAGATGTTTTTGAAGAGGGAAATTGTACTGCAATAGTTTAGTCTTTAAGGAAATATGATAAAAAATAAAGATATGCAAGGGAGGTAATTTTGTTGAAAAAAGATAATTTCATGAATGTGTATAACAGATTTAATGTTAATTTTATAAAGGGGAAGGGCACAAAATTATGGGATGACAGAGGAAAAGAATATTTGGATTTTGTTTCTGGAGTAGCGGTAAATTGTTTAGGACATTGTGATGATTCAATTGTAGATACAATACACAATCAAAGTAAAACACTTATGCATGTTTCAAACTTATATTATACAGATAAACAAAATGAGCTTGCAAAAAAAATTACATCTATGGGAGCTATGGAAAAAGCGTTTTTTTGCAATAGTGGAACAGAGGCTGTTGAGGCAGCGTTAAAAATTGCAAGGAAATATGGAAGACATATTGATAAAGAAAAAAATGAAATAGTGTATATGGCTAACTCATTTCATGGAAGAACTATGGGAGCGCTATCTGTTACAGGTAAGGTACAATATCAAGAGAGTTTTAAACCGCTTATAGGCAATGTTGTTGAAGCTAAATTTAATAATATAGATAGCATTAATAATTGTATTAATAATAATACCTGCGCAGTTATATTAGAACCAGTGCAGGGGGAAGGTGGAATAATAAGTGCAGATATTAAATTTCTTAAAGAAGTTCAAAAACTTTGTAGTGAAAACAATGCTTTATTAATATTTGATGAAGTTCAATGTGGAGCAGGTAGATTAGGAAGTTTTTTTGCATATGAAAAGTTTAATATTATACCAGATATAATTTCTATGGCTAAAGGGCTAGGAGCTGGTTTTCCCATAGGAGCAGTACTTGCAAAGGGAAAAGCAGCAGAAGTAATAGAACCAGGAGATCATGGCAGCACTTTTGGGGGAAATCCTCTTGCTTCAGCAGTAGCTTTAACGGTTATTGAACAATTGGTTGATAAAGGAATTATTAAAGAAGTAAATAATAAAGGGGAATATTTTAAGAAAAAACTTAATGAATTAAAGAGCAACTATTCTTGTATAGGTGAAATAAAAGGTATGGGACTTTTATTAGGGGTAGAATTTGATAATTCAGAGGAAATTATAAAAAAATGTCTACATAATGGCCTTTTACTTGTTGGTGCAGGGAAAAATGTTGTGAGATTTTTGCCACCTTTAAATGTTTCCTATGAAGAAATAGATGAGGCTATAAACATTTTAGAAAAGAGTCTCTAGATTTATTAAAATTTTATACAGAACCGCCATTTGAAAAATAATTTACATTCACCAATACTGTGCCTTTTTAAAGTAAATAAAAAATAGTATCTTTATGGCCAATTGATAGAAGATACTATTTTTTAGATTTTAGTGAAATTTATTTAACAGTATGTTAATACATTTGGTCTTTTTATAGGATATAGGTATAAATATTTTGAATTTTTAAATGTGATGATAGTTTAAATAGAAAATAATTGACGACTATATCATTTATTGATATATTATATTTAATGATATATCAATAAATGATATACTTATATTTTACAGTATGTAGTTAAATTATATATAAAAAATAGAGAGGAAAATTGTATGCCCAGAAAAGATGTTATTGATATTGGAGAATTAACAGATACAGCTTTTTATATTTTATCTAGTGTTATTGAAGAAAAACATGGATATTTAATAATGAAAGATATTGAAAAGTTTACTAATAATGAGGTGGTTATTGGCCCTGCATCACTTTATACAACATTAAAAAAACTTTTAAATGCAGGATTAGTTGAATTGAATCCTAATGTAAATGAAAATAAAAAAGTATATAGAATAACCAGCAAAGGACGGGAAATGCTTATAAAAGAAATAAATCGTAAGAAACAAATGATTACATTTGCTGAAAAATTTTTAAGGTAGAACTGATTATATTTATTAAAAGGTTTTAAGATTAAATTGATTGTATTTGTTTAAAATTTAAAGGTTAAATCAATTATGTTTATTTGAAATTTAAAGATTTTAAGATTTAATTGATTATATTTTTTTGGAATTTAAAGATTAAATTAATTATACTCCTTTCAAATTTTAACATAAAACGGATAATATATGTTTAAAACTTTAAACATGAGCTTCATTATATTGATTTAAGAATTTTTAAATTATATATGTTCAGATTTAATAAGAGATTTGTAAAGTAAAAAAGGAAGTGAACTTATGAAGTATAAATATGTAATGATAAATGGTCTTGCATTTAAAATAAAAAAAACTTTATAATAATTCAGAAAGTCTTTATAATATATATAAATTAACTTATGATAATAAATGAAATGATTCTAATAAGTACATATTGAGGCTTGTTATTTTATAATTATAAGTAGATAGGAACCATATAAAAATTGAAATAAATATTGAAAGGAGAACGAAATTGAGCAATAAAGTAGTTTTGGGCTTAGCAAAAGAGCAATATGAAGAAGGTTCTGATAAAAAGAGGAACTTGAAAAATATAAGAAAATTTTTTGATATGAAAGAAAAAAAAGACTATACCATTGATGATGAAACTTGGTCTGATATGGATATGGATAGAGTTTATGAAAAATTAGATAGAAATTCTAGTACTCTGGGGGAATCTGCCTTGTATTATATGATGAGAAATCCCTTAAAGGATGAGGAAGAATTAAAGCATAGAAATGAAGTAATTCAATTGTTTAAAAGTCATCTAAAATTAAGAGAAAAGCTTTTAGTTACATATTACGGATTAGGAAGAGACAGAAAAAATACTTTTTTAGATATGATAGAAAGTGAGTTAGTGGTAAACAAACTTAAATATTATTTATATACTTTATTTGGTAAAATATTTCCTATAATAGCTATTTTATTTACTGTATTTGTAAATGAAAGCTATGCTAAGTTTATAGCTGGATCTGCCATTTTAAATATGATTGTTAATTATATGGAAAGAAACACAATAAAATCTAGAGGAATAATATATTTAAGAGAGATTATAAAATCGGCTAAAAAAATAACTAGTATTAAAAATGATGGTATTAAAAATTACGTAGACAACATAAATACTAATCTTAAACATGTAAAAGATATTGACGTAGGTACATTTTTAATAGGATTTGTGAATATGTGGCAAGGATTATTTGAAGTTATATCAGTTCTATTTTTAATAGAAGAATGTGCTTATTATAAGATATCTCAGGTTTTAAAAAATAAGAAAGAATACATAATGAATATATTTTATATTGTAGGGGAATTAGAAGTGCTATTATCTATATCTGGCTATCAGAAAAACTTAAAGGAATTCTATGTAAATCCTATTTTTACAAAGGAAGTTTGTTTAGATATTAAAGAAGGCATACATCCTCTATTAGATAAACCTGTATCAAATTCTATTTCTATTAAAGATAAAGGCATAGTGCTTACAGGAACAAATATGTCTGGTAAATCAACATTTTTAAGAATGTTAGGTATAAACATATTGCTATCACAAACATTTTATTTTGCATTAGCTAAGGAATACAAAGCTTCAATTTTTAATATAGTATCTTCTATTAGTCCTAACGATGATTTATCAAGGGGAAAGAGTTATTATATGGCAGAAGCAGAGGGAATTCTTAGAATAGTTAAAGCTCTAAAAAAAGACTTACCTGTATTTTGTCCAATAGATGAAATATTTAGAGGTACAAATCCAATTGAGCGAATAGCTATGTCAGCAGAAATACTTTCTTATATTCAAAATAAGAAAACAGTTTCTATTGTGGCTACTCATGATAGAGAATTGGTAGATATATTAAAAAATACTTATGAATTTTACTATTTTAGTGAATCTGTTAATAATAAAAAGGGATTAAATTTTGATTATAAATTAAAAGTTGGAGTTTCTAACACAAGAAATGCTATAAAACTTTTAGATTATATTGGATATCCAAAAGAAATAACGGAAAAAGCCTATAAGAGAGCTGAAACAATAAAGGGATTTATATAAGTTATAATCAAATGGTATATTTTAATATATTATTGAAAAAGGATTTAATACTAAGATATATTTTTATATTTAGTATTAAATCCTTTTTTATTAATTATGCAATTTATTTAGTTAGTAACTTTAGTTATTAAATTAAAAAACTTATACCTAGATTTTAACTCATATTAAAAATATAGAGGAATGTATAAATAAGTAAAAAGAAAAAGGATAAAAAAAGAAGGAATTGAATTAATTGTGAAGAATATAGATATTAATGGTAAAAATGCAAAATAAATAGACAAACAGGAGGAAGCAACATGAAGAAAAAGATAACCATATTAAGTATTTTTTTAGCTGTTCTTATGACTTTAGCATTAAATGTAGGTAATGTTAAGGCTGCAGCAACAGGACAAGACATAGTAGACTATGCTAAAAAGTTTAGAGGTATACCATATGCTACTAATGGAACAACTCCAGCAGGTTTTGATTGTTCAGGATTTGTACAATATGTATATAAAAATGCAGCAGGTATAAATTTACCTAGAGATACAT
Organism: Clostridium sp. Marseille-Q2269; assembly: GCF_943736985.1. Lineage (GTDB taxonomy): Bacteria > Bacillota > Clostridia > Clostridiales > Clostridiaceae > Clostridium_F. Next base: position 20,871 of record NZ_CALSFS010000017.1, on the reverse strand, counting down.
ATGGTCAAATTGGAGTAGGTACTCCAGTATCACAGAGTGAATTACAACCAGGAGATTTAGTGTTTCCACATACAGGTCATGTAGGTATATATGTTGGTGGAGGACAGATGATTCATTCTCCCAAAACAGGTGATGTAGTAAAAATTGCACCAATATATAAATTTTATCAAGGTAGAAGAATAAGTGGTGTTACTCAATATCCAAAAGTTTCACCAAATGCTAAACCAATTAAAAGTTCTTACATGCTTATAGTAACTTCACCTCAACCCGTAAGAACTGCGCCAGTTGATTCAGCTTCTGTAGTTAGAACATTAAAGTATGGAGAGAGAATAGATATATATGCACAATATGGTCCTTGGTCTCTAATTGCAAGAGGAAATACTCAACAATGGATAAGATCAACATACTTAGCACCAGCCGTTCCAACAGCACTAAATGGAAATGAAAAACCAGTAAGAACTGGTTTTATGATTGCAGTTTTGCAACCACAAACAGTAAGAATGTATCCAAGTGATACAGGCTGGTCTACTGGAACATTAAAATATGGAGATAAAGTAGACATATATGCAGAGTATGGCCCTTGGTCTCTAGTAGCAAGGGGATCAACTCCAAAATGGATAAGATCAACATATCTAGCAAAGGCTGTGCCAACAGCACTAAATGGCAATGAAAAGCCAATAGAAACTGGCTTAATGATGATAATTCCAGATTCACAAACAGTAAGAATGTATCCAAGTGATACAGGCTGGTCTACTGGAACATTAAATCACGGAGACAAAGTAGATGTATATGGAAGATATGGAGACTGGTCTTTAGTGGCAAGGGGATCAACTCCAAAATGGATAAGATCAACATACTTAGCACCAGCTGTTCCAACAGCAGATAAAGGAACTGAAAGCCCAATAACAACAACTATTTATAAAGTTATACAATCTTCAGTATCAGCAAGAATATATCCAAGTGATACAGCATGGATTTCTAGAGAGTTAAAACAAGGAGAAACTGTAAATATATATGGACAATATGGAGATTGGTATTTAATAGGAAGAGGCAAAAAAGCTCAATGGGTTAAAAAGAGCGTTCTACAACCAGTATAAATTATCCACTCTCATAATGGATTACTCCAAATGTTTATGTGAAAATAATTTATAAAAGTTTTAAAATTAATATATTGAAGATATGGATATTTTAGTTATAAAATTATCAAGAATATCCATAATAAAATGGTGGCAATTACAATATTGCCACCTAAATTTTTTTGATACTTTTCCTACAGTAGTTTTAAGTTAAGTTAATTTGATAAAAATAAGTATATGTTCTAAAGCAGGGAATATCAATGGTTATGAGAACTTATGAATTTCATTAAATTTTATAAATAAAAAGGCCGGGTTCGATTCTAACATATTCCGGTCTAGATTGTTGATAAGTGTGTAAGCTAGTGATACCAATCAGCAGTGATAGATATAGCTTTATGGACTAATAATTTTTGAGAAGTCTTAAGCTGTATTTTTTTCAAATAACCATGTATCCATTAATTTACCAAGTATTATATTAGGGTAGTCAATGTCAATTATATTTTTTAGTATATTTTAATATAGCAATTATACATAAGTTCATAATTTTTAAAGAAAAAGTTAACAAAAGGTTGAAAACATGTTAACAATTTTGTAATATATAATTAATAATTGTAAAAATTAATTATAGGGGGTAATTTATGAATATAAGTAAAATTAAAAGAAGTATAGTATATATATTACTGTCGTGTATTATAGTTTCTTGTGTTCCAATTGATGTATTGGCAGATTCAGTTAATAATAAGTTTAGAAATACATATGTAGAGCCACAATTTGGAAATGTAAGTGAAAACCAAGAACCAGAAGTGGAAACTAAAATACTTAAAGAATCTCTAGAAAAGAGAGAAAGTAATGTTAAGCACTTTATAAAAGAAGATAATACCTACGAAGCTGTTATATATAATGAACCTGTACATTATTTAGATAGGGGTGTATGGAAAGATATTGACAATTCTTTTTCTGAAATTGAAGATAAAAAGGAATATACATATAAAGAAAATGAAGATATTAAAAAAACAGATTCCCATTTGAATAATAAAAATGATAATAAAATTGTTAAAAAAGAATCAGAAAATATCAATAAACAAAAAAATGATAATAAAAAACAAAATGATGATAATAAGAAACAAAATAGTAATTTAGATAATAAAAACACAGATAAAAATGATGACAAGAATAATAAAGATAAAACTATTGAAGAAAAAAAATCTAATAATGAAAATATAGAAAATAAACAAGACAATATTAAGATTGATAGCAAGCAAAATAATTATAAACAACAAGTAAAAGATAATAATGTAGATAAAAATGAAAATAAAAATACAGCAACCCAAAATACAGTAACTAAAAATAATTCAGATAATATAAAAATACAAAATAAAAAAATAGAAAAACAAAAATTCTTAGTTAATAAAAATAATGATTTTAGAGTTAAGATAGCTAAGAATGCTAATTCAAATCAATTAGTAACTATACAAAGAGATAAATATAAAGTTGAGTGGAAGATTGATGACATAAATAATTCTATAGTAAAAATCATTCCTAAAGATACAAATAAGATGGAAAATGATATTAATAATACTGTAGAAAGTAAGGTTAAAAAATTAAAATTAAAAAATAAAGGTAATCTTAATGAAGTCCAGCAAAAAGAAATTATAAAAGAAAATGAAAAAGATAAAACTGTACCAAATGTATCTTCAGAAGTCAAATTTGAAAATATACGTAATAATATAGATCTTCAATATAATATTACTTCACAAAAATTAAAGGAATATATAATATTAAATGATAAGGTAGAAAATCCAGAGTTTAAATTCAAAATAAAAGCAAGTAATCTTACTCCAAAAATAGAAGAAGATAATAGTGTAAGTTTTTATGCAGAAGATAATAAAAGAAAAATATTTGATATAGATGCTCCTTTTATGATTGATGCTAATAATGCCACTAGTAATGATATAAAAGTAGAGTTAATTAAAGATGGAGACGAATATATATATTTATTAAAGCCTGATAGTAAATGGCTTAATAGCATAGAAAGAAAATATCCTATAAAAATAGACCCTACAGAAAATAGTTCCCTAGGAGTTAAGGATATTCAAGATGCTTATGTAAATTCTTCTGAACCTACTAAAAATAGACAAAAGGATTTCTTTTTTACTGTAGGATATGGCAAATATAGTAAGGTTAGTAGAGGTTTTGTAAAGTTTAATAAACTTCCTAGTTTAAGTTCTAGTGAAATGGTTGTAAGAGCCACATTGGAGTTAACTCTTCCAACAGTAAATAAAACTGCTCATCAAGTTAATGTTCATGAAGTTAAAAGGGACTGGAACTCTAGTTCCATAACATGGAATAATAAACCGGATTATAATACTGAAGTTTTAGATTACGAGATGGTTAAGGAAAAGAAAAAATATTCATGGGATATAAGTTCTGTGGCCAAAAAATGGTACACAGAAGGGCAGAATTATGGAATAATGTTTAAACAGAAACAAGAAACCCCTACATCAGGTGTTAATGAATTTTTATCATCAGATAATGGAGATCAATATTCTGCTTACAGGCCCGTTGCTAATATAGCATATGTTAACACTTCAGGTATAGAAAATTATTGGACCTATCATTCACAAGATACGGGTAAATCAGGTACAGTATACGTTAATGATTATACTGGAAATCTAACTTTAATACATGATGATTTAGCGTTGAATGGAAATAAAATGCCCATTACTTTAAAACATATATATAATACAAATGAAGTTTTTAATAATGATAGTGAATATGTTAGTAAGGCGCAAGCTAAGGGATATGGTAATGGATTTAGACTAAATTTAAGTCAAAGAATTGAGTATAAAAATGAAAAATATATTTATACAGATGAAGATGGCACTAAACACTATTTTAAATTAAATAAATCTAAAAATTTATATGAGGATGAAACTGGCATAGATTTAAATTTAAAAGTTACACCTCAAGATGCACTAAATACATATACAGTTACAGATAAAGATAATAATAAGCTTATTTTTTTAAAAAGTGGATATTTATATAAATTAAAAGATAAGAGTGACAACACTATAACTCTTTCTTACAATGGTGCTACACTAACCAAAATAATAGATGGGGCTGGTAGAGAAGTATTTTTAAATGTATATGATAGTGGTTATTTAAAGAGTATAGAATATCCTAAAGGAAGAGTAGTGGCTACTTTTGCTTATAATGGTGGAAAGCTATCCCAAATAACCTATATAGATGGGAAGAAGACCCAATATTTATACAATAGTAAAAATAATAGGTTAGAAACAGTTAAAAATGTAAATGGTTCAGCTTTTAAGTACAGCTATTATCCTGGAAGTTCCAATAGAATATCTAAGATAACTGAATATGGAATGAACAATGAATTAGGAACAAGTCTTAATTTAAAATATGGTTATAATGTTACCGAATTTAAAAATATAAATAAAAAGGGACAAGAAATAAATAAAAAGGAAATATATCAATTTAATAATCAAGGTAATACAATTTCTGTGCGAGACGAAAATGGACAAGCACTTTATTATAAATATTCTAGTGAGATAAGTTCTAATAAACTTACATTGGAATCTAAGTTGCAAAAAACAATAACAAACTTTTTGAAAAATCATAATGCAGAGTATGATGATAAGTGGAAAGTTGATAAATGGGGAAGCTCTCAAGGGGTAGGACAGTTTGATCCCATTGTTAATTATTCAGGAAAGAGATCATTAAAAATAACCAAAAATAATAAAGATAGTAGACATTTTTATAGTCAAGAACTAAATTTAGAAAAAGGGAAAAAATATACTTTTTCAGCTTATATGGCTACAAAAGATATATCAAATTCAAGTAAAAAAGGAGCAGCCATATTTATAAACTATCAAAACAAAGATGGAAAATGGGAAACTGAAGAGTCCAAATTTTTAAGTGGAAATAATGATTGGATAAGAAATGAAATAGCCTTTGAGTTACCAAAAGATGCTGCTAGTAATACTGTATATGCTAGAGCTGGTGTAATAGAAGAAACAGGAACTGCATATTTTGACTGTTTACAAATGGAAGAAGGAGTAGTGGCTAATAGATATAATCTAGTTGAAAATTCCAACTTTATTGGACAAGATTATTGGAGTAAAAGTCCAAATTGTACAGCAGAAGATAAGTTAGTTACCTTAGATAAAAGTGATACTACATATCCCAATAACTTAGATAAAGAAAGAACAGCTTTTTTTATAAATGGAGATGGAGCAAAAGAAAAAAATGTATATCAATCTCTAAATTTATCCGGTAAAAAAGGTGATGTATTTGTATTAGGTGGATGGGCTAAAGCTAATTCTGTAGCTTTAAAATCAAGGCGTTATTTTGCTTTAGATGTAGGTTTTGAAAGATATGATGGAAAGTTTGATTGGAAGCCTATATCTTTTAATGAGGATTCATCCCAATGGCAATATATCTGTGATAGGATAATAGCAGATAATGATTATAAAAGCGTTAAGGTTTATTGTATATATTACAATAATGAGAACAAAGCTTATTTTGATGCAATTCAGATGTATAGAGAAGAATTTGGAGTAAGCTATAAATATGATGAAAAAGGAAACATAGTATCTGTAAAGGACTTAGCAGGAAAAGAATCTAAATTTCAATATAATGAGAAAAATGAATTGATAGATAAAGTAAATCCAGATGGCAGTAATTATAGGTATAATTATGATGATAAAAATAATTTAACTCATGCTATATCTGGTGAAAATGTGGTATATTCTTTTGATTATGATAAAAATGGAAATCCTATTAAAGCAAAAGTAGGAGATGAAAATCTTTCTATAAATACAGAGTCTACATATACTGAGGATGGAAACTATATAAAGACTGTTAAAGACTCTAGAGGGAATACAGTAACTTATGATTATGATACAACTAAAGGAAATTTAAAAAGCGTTAAAGATGCTAAAGGGTCAGCTATAACAAATAACTATGATTCAGTTGATAGATTAAAAGATGTTGAGAAGAATGTAAATGGTAAAGTAGTTAGAAATGACTATAGTTACAATGATGAAGATCAATTATCTTCTATAAAACATAATGGATTTGAATATAACTTTAATTATGATAATTTTGGAAGAAATTCTTCTGTAACAGTAGGAAAAAATAAACAAAATTTGACTAGTACTGAATATGATGATGATTCAGGTCAAGTTTTAAAAGAGAATCTCGGAAATAATCAACATATAAAATATGGATATGATGATTTTCATAGAGTTAGCTCACAATCATATGGAAAAGATGGTAAAGAGGTAGAAAAGTTTAATTATAATTATGATGCAGATGGAAATTTGGCATTAAAAAAGGATATCGAAAATGATGTGTTGTATAAATATAGTTACGATTTATCTAACAGAATCACAGAAATAAATAATTCTGATGGAGAAATTACTAAGTATAATTATGATGATAATAATAATATAAAGACAATATTTGAAAAAATATATGGTAGAGATTATGCAACGAACTATAGTTATAATGCTGATAATAAACTAACTAATGTTAATTATAACAGAGGACAAAATAAAGAGACTAAGGGTGAAAAATTTCCTTTAAATAATAGTACTTCTGGTCTTAATGGAACATCTGCTTATACTAGCAATAGTATATTTGAAACACAGGGAGAAAATGCGTTATCAAATTATGAAGGAACAAAAAATTTATTAAATAATAGTTCTTTTGAAAGTGATTTAGCTAACTGGAGGTCAAGTGATTGGAGTAAATTATCTGGGAAATCTAGAATTGTGAAAGATGGATTAGATGGAACTAAGTGCTTAGAAATATATGATAGTAATCCTAGTACTAAAAAAGGAACTAATATAGTAACATATCAATATTATAATTTAGCTGCACCACTTTCGGAAGCTAAACAATACAATGTAAGTGCTTTTGCAAAAAGAATAGGAAATGCGCAACCGGTAATATCAATCAGTGCCTATGATGCAAATAATAAAGAAATACCAAATTCTTATACTATAAAAAATCATACTATAGAAAATAATAAATGGACAAGAATAGATAGTACATTTACAGTACCCAAAAGTGCAAAAAAACTATTGGTTGCAGTTAGAGGTCCTGTAAAAGATAATGACAAGATAAGGTTTGATAAGGTTCAGGTAGAAGATAAACCATACGCTTCACCATATACATCATCACAATCAGATGGTACAAGAACACTATATAAGCTTACTCCGCAAAAGACGGCAGGAACTATGTCTGTATGGTTTAATACCAAGGGAACAGGCACAAAAAACTCAAGACTTATTTTAAGTAATGAAACGGATAAAGCATTATTAAACCTTTATATAGATTCAAATAATAAATTAAATTTAGGAGTAATAAAGAATGATGGTAAGTTTAATAATGTTATTACATTAAATGATGTTGTAACTTCTAATGCATGGCATTTTGCTGCAGTAAGATGGCAGTTAGAGGGAAAAGTATTAAAATGCAAAATTTATTTGGATAAAAGCTCTATGGAAAAAACTACAGAAGATTTTAAAGATTTTAGTGGATGCATTACCGGCGTGGGAAGTAGTGTGCCAGGCAAGTATCAAATTAACGGATATACTAAAAACTTTAACTACTGTAAGGAAGCTATTAAAGATGAAGAAATAAACGACTTATTTAAAGAAGGAAAAGACGCTACAAATTCATATACAAATATAAATTATAACTATGATAATTTAGGGAGATTAGTAGGAAAAAATTTAAATACTTCCAAGGGAAAATTAAATGTTGGATATGAATATGAAAAAGGTAAAGATTCTAATTCTACAACTAATCTTGTAAAAACAGTAAATAATAATGGAAATAAAATAGAATATAGTTATGATGCTAATGAAAATATAGATGAAGCTGTATATAATAAAGGAGCTTCTAATGAGAAAAAGATAAAATACTATTACGATGAAGCTGATCAATTAATAAGAGAAGATAACAAAATAATAGACAAAACTGTAGTTTATGATTATGATGCTGGAGGAAATGTAACAACTAAAAAAACATACAAATATACTACGCAAAAAGATTTAAATAGCAGTTCTCCAGAGTCAATTTATAATTATAAATATGAAGATGACAACTGGAAAGATAAATTAACAAAAATAGAAATTACAAAGGATGGAAAAACTACAACAAAAGAAGTATCTTCAGATGGTATAGGTAACTTTACAAAGTATGATGGATATACCTTTGATTGGGAAGCAGGAAGACACTTAACAGGAATAAAAGGCAATGGGAAAAACATACAATTTGAATATGATGATGAAGGTATCCGTACAAGAAAAATAACAGATGATGAAGATATATATTATCATGTGGTTGACGATAAAGTAACCTATGAATTAATATATAATAATGATGGAGAAGAAGAAGAAATCTATTACACTTATGATGGTGATGATAGACTTGTAAGTTTAAATTTTAGAGGTCAGGAATATTACTATATAAGAAATGCAGAAAATGATATAATTGCATTATCAGATGCCACTGGAAAAGTAGTAGTATCTTACACTTATGATAGCTGGGGTAAACTTTTAGGTATAGAAGGAGAACTAAAGGATACCTTAGGAGTAAAGAATCCATATAGATATAAAGGATATAGATATGATAATGAAACAGGACTATATTATTTAAAATCTAGATATTACAATCCAGATTTAGGAAGATTTATAAGTGCAGATGCAATGGCAGGAAAAACTGGAGAGATACTTTCACATAATTTATTTGCATATTGTGGAAACAATCCAGTAAATGCTATAGATGAAGATGGAAATATGTTCGGATGGATAAGAAATGCATGGAACGCAACTAAGAGAGCTGTAGTAACAGGAGTTAGAAAAGTAGTTAGTGCAGTAAAAAGAGTAGCATCAGCAGTTGTTAGTGGAGTAAAAAGATTTGTTAGGTCTGCCAGTAATTATGTTAGAAATGTGTATAGAGGATTCACAAATACTGCAACAAGAACTTACCAGAGGGCACGGAGATGGGTTAACAATACGGGTAGAAGTATTAGTAGAAGTGTACAGAATGGAGCCCATAGAGTAATTAGGCAGGTTCGGAATATAGCTCAGGATAAAGAGAAAATGGAAATGATTCGAACCATAGTAGGTATTGCATCCATAGCAGCCATTGCAATACCGGTAGTCCCGGCAATAGCTGTAGCAGTATTAGGGGTAATAGAAGTGGGTCTTGATTTAGCAGCAGGAGATAATAAGTCTGCAGCAATGAATTTACTATGCTTATTCCCAATGGGTAAAGGTATTAAAATGGTCACAGGCATAGGTGGAGATGGCTTAAAAGGTGCTAGGGAAGGTAAAAATCTGTATAAGATTGCTACTAAACAAATGGATAATGTTGTGAAATCAAAATGGTGGCATCCTAACTATGTTGATAATCTAAATGAAGTTCAAACAATATTAGGAATAAAACAAATAGATAAAGGATTAACTACACTTGGAAGTGCTACAGAAGAAATAGCATTAAATACAGGTAAGTCTTGGGTTGGTGAAGGGTATAAAACAATAACTGATAATGCAGGTAATGTAATTGGGTACTCAAGTAGTGATGGAATGAGAGCCTTTAGAATGCAATATAAACCTAAAGAAGGAATGTGGAGAGCTAACTTCACAGAAAACTACAAGTATATCAATGAATTCGGGGACATAACAAATAAAGAATTAAAGAATGTCCATATTGATATTTTAGGTAAATAGGAGATTAAAAATGAAATTAGAAATAAAAGCTTATAATGTAATTAATGAAATATGGGATGATATAGATGATTTTTTCATATCATGTCAAGTAGATATTGGTTTTAAAGATGAAATAGGAGCAGAAATCTATTCTTTTGATATTGTTAGCCCTAAAAAACTTCAAAAAATGTTGGTGAGAGATGCAGTTGAGATAGGAAAAGGATATTTTATTATGAATGATTATAATAAGAACTCAGTATGTAATAAAATAGAAAAATTAATTGATAGAAAAATTTCAGAAGATAATAAGTATGATATTTTTGATGAAGTTAGTGTTTATTTTAAAAATCAAATGTAACTGCAAAAAAATTCTTTTAACTGCATAAAAATTAATAATAGAAGAATAGTATTAAATCAATAAAAGTAAGATAATTTAAGACTGCATAATTATAATAATGCAGTGAAAACATGAAATGAATCAGCTGAAATTTAAGTAGGTTGGTTCATTATTTTTATCAGTTAATATATATGAGTAGTTAAGTAAGCGTCAAAGAATCGACGCCTATAAATACAATTTATTTCATGCTAAAATAAACCCTGTAGTAGAAAAAATCTACACATTTACAGGTTTTTAAAATTTAATACTTAAATTTATAGGAAAATCATTCTATTTATTTTTCACAGTCCTCACAAAAGCCGGAAGGCTGCTTGCCCACGGCATAATATCTTCTAAAAATTCTTCATTGATAATTTCTCAATTAGCAATTATATCAAATAAATAGATGAGATATTTTGCTATAGATCAAGATGGAACATGTTTAATTGGATAAGAAATGCATGGAACGCAACTAAGAGAGTTGTAGTATCAGCAGTTAGAAAAATAGTTAGTGGAGTAAAAAGAGTAGCATCAGCAGTTGTTAGTGGAGTAAAAAGATTTGTTAGGTCTGCCAGTAATTATGTTAGAAATGTGTTATAGAGGATTCACAAATACTGCAAGAAGAACTTATCAGAAAGCACGGAGATGGGTTAGTAATAGGGGTAGAAGTATTAGTAGAAGTGTACAGAATGGAGCCCATAGAGTAATTAGGCAGGTTCGGAATATAGCCCAGGATAAAGAGAAAATGGAAATGATTCGAACCATAGTTGGTATTGTATCAATAGCAGCCATTGCAATACCGGTAGTTCCGGCAATAGCCGTAACAATATTAGGGGTAATAGAACTGGGACTTGACTTAGCCGAAGGAAATAATATTGGGGCAGCAACATGTTTGTTAAGCTTATTCCCACTGGGAAAAGGAATTAAAATGGTTACAGGCATAGGTGGAGATGGCTTAAAAGGTGCTAGGGAAGGTAAAAATCTGTATAAGATTGCTACTAAGGGCCCATTGGAAATGAATTTACAGAAGTTTGGTAATGCTGGGGAAAAAATCTCATGGATTATGCCTAAGAGCTTGCCACTAGAGGAAGAACAAGCAGTATTAAATACATTAAAGTATATTGATAATGGCACAAAACCAAGCAGTAGTTTAGCAAAAAGATGGGGAATAAAATTTGGTAACTATCAGCAGTATTTACCAAATGGTAAATATGTAGAGTATAGAGTTTCACCACCTGTAGGTACTACAAATGCTGGTGCTAGAAGAATAGTTCAAAATGTAGAAACAGGTGAATTATATTATACATGGACTCATTATGGAGATGCAGCAAAGCCAGCATTTGTAAGAATAAGGTGAGGAGTAGAAGAGTGAAAGAATTAAATACAATTTTTTATTTTGATATAGATGACTATGAATTTGCGATTAGGCAAATTGAAGATATGGATTATAAAATATACTATATTAATGGAGAAAGAATTTCTACTATTGATGAATTATTTGTTTGTATAAAAGATAGATTACCGCTAGACCCTCCATTGTCAGGAAATGTAAATTTTGATGCTTTTGTGGACTCATTGTGGGGTGGTCTTGATAACCAAGATTATGAAAAAATAGTGATTTTTTGGCAATATCCTAATGAACTTATGAAACAAGATAAGAAGAGATTCGAGAAGTTAATTCAATGTATAAATGAAGTAGCTAAGGAACTCTTATTAGAACAATATGGAGTTGATAATCCAATTATACTAAAAACATTTCTTTTTGGGAAGGGAGCAATGTTTTCAAAATTTTGTATTTAAGAATTAGCTATATTGACTGGATGCAAGTTTCCCCTCAAGAAGTTCAAAGACTAAGTGAAAAAATATTTGCTACAGCAGGAGTTCTAGGTGTTGCAACAAAAGGATATTATAAACACTTTAATCAATATATATGAACAAAAATAGATATATGAGGACGTACGTTCGTGGATATTAAATTGCTTATAGAAAAGATTAAGACATTACCTAATTGTAAAGTATATTCTCAAAAAAAATTACCTATACCAAATCAAAAACATATATTGCCAGAAGATGTAAAGGAATTTTATGAACTTTGTGGAGGAATTTCATTATTTGAAGGAGAAAGCTATGCTATTAATATAGTTCCACCAGAAAAATTTATATTAGATAATCCCATAATTATAGGGGAATTATGCGAGGAAGATATTACTTCAGAATGGTATATTATTGGGGAGGATTGTAACGGAGATTATATTACAATTGATTTGAACTCAAAAAGGTTAGGTAAATGTTATGATAGTTTTTGGGATAGACATGGAATTGTTGGAGAATGTCCTGTTATTGCTAGGAATTTTACAGAACTGTTATCTAATCTTATAAAAAGCAAAGGTTATAGCTGGTATTGGTTAGAAGAAAGTTTTGAGCCACTTGGAGATGCTTATGATAATATAGAATTAGATTAATAAAGATTTTTAATAATCCAGCACACCACTAACACTGGTCACTGCTGGGTTTCTTTTTTATTATTAATTTAATATTTAAGTTTATAGGAAGAATATTTATTATAATATTAATTATATGAAGGAATGCATAATGTAATATAATTACATTAGCAGATTATATGAATGATAGTATAAATTTAGTTGAATATTTACTTGATTGAGTACACAAATAACTATCAATAAATATAAGTATGAAATAGACGTAGCAGGGAATTAAATTAAATATACCTGAACCTTGATTTAGCCTAATGAAATGGAAATGATACTGCACCAGTAGTATGTTTGTTAAGCTTATTCTCACTGGGAAAAGGAATTAAAATGTTAACAGGCATAGGTGGAGATGGCTTAAAAGGCGCTAGGGAAGCTAAAAATCTGTATAAAGCTGAAGGCCTATTGAAAATGGATTTACAGAAGTTTGGTAATGCAGTGGCTGAAGCTGTAAAATGGAAAGGTTTCAGTAAAGGTGAACTAGCAGAACACTTCATAAAGCATGGTAATGAATTTGGAAATGTCACGCAAAATCAGTATTTAAAGTTAGCAAAAGATTTTGCAGTTGAGTCGAATTCTGTATTTAGGGAAACAAAAGTCGGTAATTTTATAATAAAATATGATGAGTCAACTCGTCGTGTTCTTGTAGGTCAAGCAAGATCTCGTGAAATCAGAACTTTCTATAAGGCGGACTTTAGAGATACTGATCCATTTGAAGCAGCAGTTAACTTGGCAAAACAACTAAGTGGAATAAAATAGAAAGGAGAAAAAGTGATTTGGACAGAATAAAAGCTATTACAATAATTTGTAAGAATGAACTAACAATGATTACTAAAGAAAAACGTGAAGAATTACTAATTAATTGGTGGCAAATTGATAGTGAAGATACAGAATTTCAGGCATTACCAGAAATACTACAGACAGAACTTCTTGAGTCAGATGAGCCATGTTTTGATGTTATGAACACAAGATATAATCCATTATTGATAGAGGCATTAAAATATGAGTTTATAGGTGTGAAAAATGAGTATTTGTCTAAGAAGATTTCAGTAATATTAAGAAAAGAAATTACCGTTGAAGGTCAACCAGAAAGTTTATCAGCATGTCCGTGTTGTCAATATAAAACATTAAAAGAACGAGGACAATATAAAATTTGTCCTGTCTGTTTTTGGGAGGATGATGGGAACGATGAACCTTCTAGATATAGTTCGGCTAATCGTATGACTCTAGAGCAAGGGAGAACTAATTTTATTAACTATGGTATTGTCATAGAATTGGGATCATCTTATATTAAGACTGATTCAAAAGAGCGGTATTATAAGGAATCTATTGGATAATGGAAGAACTGTTAGGGAATCTCTTCTTTCCGGACCAAATGGGCTACTTAAGATTGAGTCTGTTTGGGATGGGGGGAAATTAATTACAGTTCAATTGTTTGGAGGAAAATGATGAGATTAATTATGAATAGTGTTGAATTTAATATGTATGAATTAGATTCTGAGTCAGAATTAAGAGAATATATAAGAGTGAATGAAGGAATTATAGTAGGAAATGATGTACAAGTTAAGAAGAAGTTTTATATGATTGAGCAACTGACTGAAAATATGAAAAAATTTATAGGTATTTTAAATGAAGATCATGGCATTTTGCCTATTATAGTAAAATTAAAAAATATAGATGTAATTGTATTGGCATCAGATAGATCAATTTATATAATTAACTTAAGGAAGAATGAAATTATAAAGAATATATTATGTGATTCTATAATTTTTGAGCTAATGATTAAAGAAAATGAGGATAAAATGTTTATTCTTTGTGAATTAGGTATTCAATGTTTAACTACTGAAGGTGATAAAATTTGGACTTATAATAGTGAAGTTATAAGTGATTTTACTTTTTATGATAATTATGTTAAGCTCACTGTTGAAGATGTAGATTATAAAATTTCTTTGCTAAATGGTAAAGTTATATAAGAAGTGAGCCTTAAAAAATTAAATTATGTATAGTAAAAATAGTGATTTTGTTTATAAGTATTTAGAAGATACAGAGTATAAGATATATAATATTAAGGGTAATGAGAATAAATTTATTGAAGATTTATTTAAATAGTTTAAAAGAGAGTTGCCACAATATCCTCCACTTTCAGGAAATGTTAATTTTAATGCTTTAGTGGATTCACTTTGGTGGGATTTGATTGTGAAAGGGAAGAAAATTAGCTATTGTATGGACTAATCCAATTAAGTTAATCGAAAAAGATAAAGATAGATTTAGGATATTAATTGAGTATTTAAAAGAATTATTTAAAACTCTTACATTGAAGGAATATGGAATTAATAAGCCTATATTTCTTAAAATAATATACTGGGATATGATAACTTGAATAAAAGGATTCTTGAGTTTCTATTATAAAAGACTATCAATAGGATATTTAAATCAAGCAAAAGACTTGTATATATTTAAATGAATGTATTTATCAATGCATAAATTTAAAAAATTACTAAAAAATAATGATATTGAGAATATATATCTAACAGGATTCGTTGATATTGAATATGGGATAGCACAGTTTTATCCTGATTTAAGATTTATATATTTTGAAATTAATTCTAAATTTATAGAATTTGAATCAATTAATCAATATTCTAAACTTAGGATTAAAGTTGTAAGTTCAGTAAATCATAATTTTGAAATTGATAAAGATATGATAAAAGGTAAGTCATCTGTCAGTGAAATTATTTTAACACAAGATGGTACAATAAGTAATTGTATAGATAATATTAAGTTTTATAATTTAGAAAAAAAAGAAGAAGAGTTAATTTGTGATCCTATTGAAATAAAGTTAAAGAATGAACAAGTTATATTTTTGGATACATCTTTTTATTTTGGAATTAATATAGGAGGATATGAACAAAAGAAAATATGGAAATTAAATTTAGATAATAGTTTGGAAATAAATGAAATCTATATGAAGATATCTGATTAATAGTAATATTGCTTAATAATTAAGGAAAATATTTCTAATGAAATAAATCAATGTGTGTTAAGTAGATATATTAAAAATTATTGTTGTAAAATTTAGTTAATAGGGTGATTTGTTATGATAAAAAAATATTCAATAGAACTTAAAATTAAAGCAGTAATACATCAATATCTAAACAATGGGGGAATAAGATGTATATAAAATATGATGAATTTTAATTATTAGAATTATTTAATAGTGAACCAATTAGTATTAGGGATATGGAAGCAGGAGAATTAATATATTCAAATAAAGATGATAAATATTTTTCTATTATGTTATTTATAAGCGTTTATGAACAATTAGCTGAAATAACTTTGTCTTATAAAGAAAAAGCTATTTTTAATTGTAAATTGAAAAAGGTAACAAGTATTAGCAAGATTCATGAAGATATGATTATAAATTATGAAGATGGAAAAAAGGTAAGAGTAAAATTTTATCCACAAATGGGAGTAGAGTTAATTGAAGAAGATAATAATATGTATTAAATATGGAACTATTTTATAAATAAATTTATAAAATTATTTAAAATATATATTATTCAATAAAAATAATTCTAAGAATAAATAGTCTATCACTTATGATATAAAGGATATAAATTATATTGTATTGTATCTGTGATAGACAATATATTACTGATGATGCATGTATAGTAGTTAGTAAGGATGGTTAAATAATAACATCAAAATTTTTATCGAATTAAGAATATTTAAAAATATCCAATAATTATTACTTTCAAAAGCAAGCAAAAGATAAAGCTATTGAGGTATATTTTAAGATTAGATCTTAATAATTAGAGAAGCTAGGAGAAGTAACATTACTTTTCTTGGCTCTCTTTTTTATAAAACATATGAAAAGACAATAAAAAATGTATTTGTAAATATATGACATAAAGATATAATAAATTCAGCAATTAAGGATTGAAATAATGTTATGGGAATAGGAGTTAATCAAGATTCTAATGTAGTTAAAGATTTTATGAATGTAAAGTTTATATTAAGATTAAGATGTAATGGCAATGATGGATTTAATATTCTTACTGCATACCCATCAGAATAGGAGGAGTTTTATGGAATGGAAAGAAAAATTAGAAATATTTTTAGGTGGTACTTTTCATCAAGATATTGAATCGCCAGAAAATGCAATAAAAGAATACTCTGATTTATGGAGAGAGTCATTATTAGAAATCATTAATGCTATTAATGATTTTGCAAATTCAGATTTATCAATAGATGAAAAAAATGAGTTTATAGAGAGAAATACAGAAATTTATTTTCCAGCAATAAAAAAAGAACCTATTGTTTGGTTAAATGAAGTAAATATGTTTTTTAAAAAGAAATATCAAAATGATATATTAAAAAAATAAGAATTATGGGAACAATCATAGCATTTCAAAGAATTATATATTTAGAAAAACAGGATTTTAACTCCTGTTTTTCTTTTTAGAAGCAAGCTAGTTATGAACACTAGAATAAAATAACAAATACAGGTCATAGAAGCATTCACATTAACTCGTATTATGAAAATATTAAAGAACAGTTAATAAAAGCAACAGTTCCACATTAAGAAAATAGGGGGGATATAAGATATGAAAGTATGGAAAATGAATTCAGATGCAAATAAATATGATAACTTTACATTATATAATGAAAGTGATTGGGATAAGTTAATGTCATATGGATTTGATGGAAAGAGTATAAAGGACACTTGGATACCATTTTCCGTGGAAGAAATTGAAATAATAAGAAAAGGGGATAAGCCAAGCTTTTCAGGATCATTACCTGTATTTAGTCGTAAAGCTGTTGAAGTTTTAAAAAAGTACTTAGACAATAATGCAGAAGTTCTTCCACTTTCATATGACAAAGGAAATTATTTCATCATAAATGTTATTAATGTAAAAGATTGTATTGATATTGAAAAATCAGAAGTTAAAAGATTTAAATGCTCAGGTGAAATTATGAGGTTTATAAAATATGCTTTCAAACCTGAAGCTATAAACAATGAACATATATTTAAAATCCCAGAGTTAAAAGGACATGTGTTTGTATGGGACTAATTTAAGAATTTAGTAGAAAGCAGTGGATTAAAAGGATTTCTGTTTATAGAAGTTTGGGATTCTGAAAAAGATTTTTAATCCATCAAAAAAGTAAGAATTTAGGGTATGTAGGTAGATTTGTGTAAAATAAATTTACCTACATTTTTCAATATATTTATAAAGAATATATAAGAAATGCAGAAAATGATATAATTGCATTATCAGACGCTACTGGAAAAGTAATAGTATCTTACACTTATGATAGCTGGGGTAAACTTTTAGGTATAGAAGGAGAATTAAAGGATACCTTAGGAGTAAAGAATCCATATAGATATAAAGGATATAGATATGATAATGAAACAGGACTATATTATTTAAAATCTAGATATTACAATCCAGATTTAGGAAGATTTATAAGTGCAGATGCAATGGCAGGAAAAACTGGAGAGATACTTTCACATAATTTATTTGCATATTGTGGAAACAATCCAGTAAATGCTATAGATGAAGATGGAAATATGTTCGGATGGATAAGAAATGCATGGAACGCAACTAAGAGAGCTGTAGTAACAGGAGTTAGAAAAATAGTTAGTGGCGTAAAAAGAATAGCATCAGCAGTTGTTAGTGGAGTAAAAAGATTTGTTAGGTCTGCCAGTAATTATGTTAGAAATGTGTATAGAGGATTCACAAATACCGCAAGAAGAACTTATCAGAGGGCACGGAGATGGGTTAACAATACGGGTAGAAGTATTAGTAGAAGTGTACAGAATGGAGCCCATAGAGTAATTAGGCAGGTTCGGAATATAGCTCAGGATAAAGAGAAAATGGAAATGATTCGAACCATAGTAGGTATTGCATCAATAGCAGCCATTGCAATACCGGTAGTCCCGGCAATAGCTGTAGCAGTATTAGGGGTAATAGAAGTGGGTCTTGATTTAGCAGCAGGAGATAATAAGTCCGCAGCAATGAATTTACTATGCTTATTCCCAATGGGTAAAGGTATTAAAATGGTCACAGGCATAGGTGGAGATGGCTTAAAAGGCGCTAGAGAAGCTAAAAATCTGTATAAAGCTGAAGGTCTATTGAAAATGGATTTACAGAAGTTTGGTAAGGGAGTGGGTAAGTCTAATCCACTAGAAAATATAAAGTTTACGGACAAAGTAAAGGCTCAGATGAAGCTTGGTGATTATCATAGTTTTCCGGAGAGTGTTGAGGGATTTGGTGTTAATGGAAAAATAACTAAAATAACAGGTGGAGATAAAATTGTTAGAACTAAAATAGAAATACCTGGTAGCTATAAGGGAAAGGATGGCATATTTGAGTACATTATTGAGTCAGATGGAGTAACTTGCAACCATAGATTGTTTAAACCCAATAAATAATAGAGGAGGTGGGAATTATGACAGATTATTATATTAGATTTCTAAATGATTTTCCAAGAGAACTAATTGAGGTTGGGTATAGTCTTAAAATTATAGGTATAAATGAAATAGCATGGAAGGAAAAAGATGCTATGAAAGTAGTTGATTTTCTAATTAGCAAAGGGTATGCAATTCTTGGAGGAGATGTTTATTCAATCAACGGAGATGGATTTGAGTCAACTTATGATAGTTGGTATATTAATAAATCAACAAATCAAAGTTTCCTTGAAGAAAGCAGGAAAAAGGCTTTTGAATACATTTCTGAATATGCAGAGAGAAATGGGGGGAATTATCTTTATAGCATTGTATCTGAAATAGTTTAGAGAGACTCAAATATTAACATGGAGTAATTTCTAGGTGCAAATTTTCCTTTAATATTGTATTTGTTTTATCCAGCACACCACTAACACTGGTCACTGCTGGGTTTCTTTTTTATTATTCATTTAATATTTAAGATTATACGAAGAGTATCTATTATAATATTAATCATCACTAAATCAAATGCATAAGGTAATAAAATTAGTTAAAAACTATTTTAGATAATGAAACATATATAGAATTTTAATATAATAATTAAGATATAGGTATAAGAAAAATAATAGATGAAGTTGATTCATATTAATTATCTGGGTCTAACAATGATATTATAGGTAGATTTGAATGGATTGTAGAAAATGGAAAGGTAACACACAGAATGTTCATTGAGAATGGAATAATAAATGGGAGGCCGATATTACCATGATAGAACTTGAGCAATTTAAAAAAAATAAAATAAGCATAAATTGGACAACGATTATTATTGGATGGTACGGACCAGAAAAATTTATTAGGCAACTCAATGAGAAAGATATAATTAGTTATGCAATAAATTTAATTGTAAATAATGATAATCAACAAGAAGAAATTTTAATGTTGGCAAGTTGTAGGGAAAAAGATTGTTATGAAATTGAAGAATTAATAAATAAGTTGGCTAATAAAGAGAAAGCAAATAAAGAGGTAGAAAAAAGAAAATGGCAAGTAATTTTACTAATGAACTTACTAAATAATTTAAATAATAGTCCAACTTACGGATTAATAGAAATTACGGAGTTTTGGGAGAAGTTCAGTTATCCATAAAATAGTCCTCACGTTGTTCAAGGATTAAAGAATAGTATAAGTCCTTGTGAATATTATTCCAAAGAGAATTATGATATTGTAATTGATATGCATAAACATTGGATTAAAAGATAATTGGAATAATTATACATAATTTAGTTAGACAGAACCTATAGAGTAAAAATTTACCCTACAGAATAGACACTATAAAAAGTCTATGCCGTAGGGTACTTTTATGTATAATAAAATAAAGGTTGATTTATATGTAAACGTGAAAGAATTGCTACCTACATTTAATTTATAGTTTTTGCTAAAACACAAATGATTATTGAAGATGCTATTAAAAGTTCTAAAACTATTGCTAATAATGCTCCAGATACTTTTCTATATCAAACCCAAAGAATAAGAGTAGTTATAAATGAAAATGGAGATGTAATTACAGTAATACCTAAACAATGGAGGGCTAAAATGTATATAAAATATGATGAATTTGAATTGTTAGAATTATTTAATAGTGAACCAATTAGTATTGGGGATATGGAAGCAGGAGAATTAATATATTCCAATAAAGATGATAAATATTTTTCTATTATGTTACTTATAAGCGTTTATGAAC
>NZ_CALSFS010000016.1 GCF_943736985.1 Clostridium sp. Marseille-Q2269 | reverse complement strand
CAATTACCATAGTATATAAATTTGAAACAAATCCGTTAAATTTTTGAAGAACTTTTCCTAAGAACATTTTTTCTAAAAATATAAAAAATCCAAAATAAAGTCCCCAAAATATAAAGTTCCAACTAGCTCCATGCCATAGTCCAGTAGCAAACCAAACAATAAATAAATTTCTACATTGTTTTATTAAACTAACCCTATTTCCACCTAAAGGTATATATATATATTCCTTAAACCAAGATCCTAAAGAAATATGCCATCTTCTCCAAAATTCACTTACACTTTTTGATGTATAAGGATAGTTAAAATTTTCAATAAACTCGAAGCCAAACATTTTTCCAAGACCTATAGCCATATCAGAATATCCACTGAAATCAAAATAAATTTGTAGTGTGAAGGCTATTATCCCAAGCCAGGCTGAAACAATAGATAGAGTAGAAAATTCCATAGATTTTATGTTTGTCCAAATAAGCCCTACATTATTTGCAATCAAAACTTTTTTTCCAAGTCCAATAATAAATCTTTCTACACCATCACCAAATTTATTAAAATTCTCTTTTCTATGTTTTAATTGGTAGGCTATATCACTATATCTAACTATTGGACCTGCAACTAATTGAGGAAACATTGTTACATAAGCTCCAAAATCTATAATATTTTTTTGTACTTTTACCTTTTTTAAATATACATCTATTACATAAGATAAAATTTGGAAAGTATAAAAAGATATCCCAACTGGTAGTGGTATATTATCTACAATTATATTTAATCCAAATAAATAATTAATATTATGTATTATAAAAGTAAAGTATTTAAAAAACCCTAGCATACCTAAATTTACTATTAATGTTATTATAAAAATTCTTTTAGCAAGCTTTTTATTTCCCCTATGTTTATTAATAAGTAAGCTGGCAAAATAGTCAAATACTATACTAAATACCATAAGATATATATATACAGGTTCTCCCCATCCATAAAATATTAAACTTACCATTAATATAGTAAGATTTTTTATTTTCTTGGGTGATATAAAATATAATAAAAAAGTAATTGGTAAAAAAACAAATATAAATATTAAACTACTAAAAACCAAAAACATTCACTCCGAATCTTATTTTATTTGAAGCTATTATTAATATCTTTCATTATTTTATCTGCATTTTTTGATACAACTAATATTAAATAATTACCTTTAATATCTAAAATATGACTTTCTAATAATTCATATTGCTTAGGTGCATAATCTTTAAATGTATTAGCTTGCTTTTCAATTCTTTCTTCAACTTGCTCTTTTATAGAATCCATATTCTGTTGGTCTTTAAGTTTTAGTATAAGGATTTCATTTGCTTCCATATTGGTCTTTGGAGAATAAAAAGCAAATTCTTCTAATTTTCTATAACTAATCCCATAAGTCTTTCTAAGTTTAGATTTATTACCTTCGTTCATTGATGATAAATCTGCATTTTTTTTTATATTTGTTACTATTTCAGATACTTTAGGTGATTTAAAGTATATAATAGAACAACCACTAGAAAAAATTATAAAGAAAGCAACAGTAATAAACATTACAATTTTGTTTTTATTTTTTTTTAAATAGTTCATACTAATCTTCCTATCTAAATCTACATATTTTAACCTATAAAATAATAATGATTATTAAATATATTTTTTATAATTACTTAAAACAATAAATTCACTATATATTGGATTTAATTAATTTTTCTCTTAAAAAATTCAATAATAAATCATAAAACTTCTTAGTAAAATGTATTCCATCTGGTTCATATAAATAATCTTTTCCAGCTACTAAATATGTAATATCCACAAGATTAACTTTTTCCTTTTCTGCCACTCTTTTTACAACTTCTAGAAACTGTTTATTTCTAACAGAAGAAAGTAATTTATTTTCATTCTCTGCTTTAGGTTGCATTGGTAGTACAGATTCAATATATATTTGAGAATTTGGAAGTTTCTCTTTTATATCTTCAATTAGTTTTATATAATTGTTTTCAAAGTCACTAGGGTTAGAAAAAAGTTCTAAATCATTTGCTCCATATAGCAAAAATATTCTCTTAGGATTTAACCCTACTAATTTAGATATGGCTTTTCTGGCTTGTATAACACTTTGTCCTTTTTCAGCTAAAACAGAAGAAGGATTTAATATATCGTAAAATTGTAAAGCTTCAGTTATAGAATCTCCCATAAAAACAGAACTTTCAAAAAACACCTTATTACTTTCAGAACTTTTTTTACCTACTAAATCCATTTTAGTATCTTTAGAGCCACTGTCTTTATTTTTTGATATATTTTTCTCTACAGTATCAATACTTTTATTTTCAAGCTTTTTTAATATAGCATAATTTTTCTCTACTAAAATTTTTTCTTTTTTATTATTTAAATGTGATTTTATGGTAAATGAAATAATTACTACTGCTATAGTTATAGATAGCAATAATATGTTTTTTCTCATTTTTTCTGTATGAATTTTTTTCATCTTCTACCCTCTTACAAAAAAATTGTTTAATCATATTACAAATATATTGTTATTAATACATAATTTTATACTATTTATGATATAGTTTTTCAAAAATAATTGGGTTACAAAAATATTAAAAACACTTGCTACAATATTAAAATAATTCTTTATAAAATAATACTACTGTAAATGTGATTCTATAAATTAACTTTAAATAGTACAACCAATTAAATTATTTTTATACTACTATAAAAGATCTTGTATATTAACGAGCAAAATTTGGCATGGTAGATTTTTAATATAAGATAAACTATTGCAATAATAAATGGATCTCAAATAAAAAATTAAGTATTTATAAATTACACTAATTACCTCTTGGCTTTAATATAAAATCCGAGTATTATAGATATTAAAATATTATTTACATTTTATTAAAGGAGGTGGAAGATGTACCCAAAAATCATACTCTTTAATCCTAAGAAAGCTCTTAATAGATTCTTTTGTTTTAAAAATATCCCAAGAATATTTAAAGCAAAAGAATCTATTATTTGCTTTAGAGGAAAAAGGGAGCTCTAACCTGTATAGTTAAATTTTGAATATATCATAAAATATTTGCAATGCCTGCTTACCTTTTTATATTAAGTATGATTTTTATGATAATTTATGGACTTATAAAAGATTCTATATACGGTGCACCAGCCCCTATGGTTCATCAATAAATAAAATCTACCGCAGAATTAAGTCTTTTCCTTATTTTAAAAGCATTTTCCTCTGGTTGTTCAGCCTTAACTGAATTAGAGGCTGTAAGTAACTCTGTTCCAAACTTTAAAGAGTAATGCTACAGCTAAAAATGAAAAAATAACAGTTATGATACCTGAGTTTATGACTCATACATCTTTAGGAAAAGTTTTGCACAACCATACTGGCTTTATAATTAGAGAAAGCTTGCTAAGAAATAAAAATCTAATAGTATCAACCTATCCATATCATCTAGAAGAAACTGATGCAGAACTTGAATAAATACTTTATTATATTTTAAATAAAAAACATAATAAATCAGTATAATAAAAAACCCACACATTGAACTATCCAGTTCACATTGTATGGGTTTTTATAATTCTTTTGTATAACTTCTGTCTACCATAAGCTGTCTTCAATTACTTTTTTGTTATGTCTAATTGGAAAGTAATTTACTAGATATTCTTAGAAACTTAAAAATTTACATATAAACATACTATTATTAGTTTTATTATTAACAAATAATTTATTAATTTTCTATTCGTATTTTAAAGATTCTATAGGATCAAGTTTTGAAGCTTTATTAGCTGGATATAAACCTGCAACTATAGATATTAATATGGCAAAACCTATTGTTCCTAAAACCAACCAAACAGGTGTAACAAAAATATTAGGAATATTTTTAATTCCCTTGGATTTTAAGAATCCAGTTAATGCTACTTTAATAATTCCTGTATTTACTATACTAAACACCAATCCCATTAAGCCACCTATAAATCCAATAGTTGCAGACTCTACAATAAATAATTTTCTTATATCGGCTCTGGAACAACCTAGTGCCTTCATAATTCCTATAGATCTTGTTCTTTCATATATAGACATAGTCATTGTATTAATTACCCCTATGGAAGCAACAAATATTATTATAATACCCACTACTGAAAGTACAGCTTGAATTATAATAAAACCAGACTTTATATCCTTAATTGAAGATTGTATACTTGTGACTTGATATTCCATTTTAGATATTTCATCAGAAATTGTAGAAACATCAGATAATTTTTTTGCTATAACCTGTACTTGGCTTGGACCTTTTTCAGCATAATAATTTTTTTTCATGTTTGTATAATCTAATATATCTTTAGCGTCTTCTATAGACATTATTACATTAGCGTTATCTGAAAATTCTTCTCTAACTAAACCAATGACTTTAAACTTTTTAATTAAAGGATCTATTTTTGGTATTCCTGGAGCCTCTAGAAGTTTTGCTTTAATTGTAATCTCTTTCCCTATAACATCTTTAGCATTTTTAATACCTAGTTTTTTTAATAAGTTTTCACTTATTAATACTGAATTTTTATCCTTTGAAGTAAGTATATTTCCATAAATAATAGGTTTTAAATCTTTTTTATTTTCTCTCATTCTTATACTGTCTATCTGATCCTTAGTAAAAATTGTATAGTTTAAATCATAGGCAATATTAAAAGAATTTTTTAATGCTTTTCCCATAAACTCTATATCTGTACCATTTGCGTAACTACTAACAGTGATCTCACTTACAGAACTTATATTTTTAATTTTATCTAAAGCTTTTTTATCTATAGGAACAAACTTTTTCTTTTGTTTTTTATCATTTTTATTCATATCTATTATTTTATCAGCTTCTTCAACATTACGAGGACTCACCATAATTGTATTTGCAGAAGTATTAGCTTTTATTGAATCTATTGCTATTTTTTGAACTCCTACTCCGATACTTACCATAAGAATTATTAACATAGTTCCTATTGAAACTGCAAAAGAAGTAAGAAATGTTCTCATCTTTCTTCTTCTTAAATTTTTAAAGGCTATTTTGGAATAACTTTTTAGCTTCATATATTATTGCTCCACCTTTCCATCTTTGATTTTAATAATTCTATCTGCAAACCCTGCATCCTCAATATTATGGGTTACCATAATTACGGTATATCCCTTATTTTTAAAATTAGTGAGAATATCCATTACAGCTTTTCCTGATTTGGAATCTAGATTTCCAGTGGGCTCGTCTGCTAATATTATTTTAGGATTATTTACTAAAGCTCTAGCAATACTAACTCTCTGCTTTTGTCCTCCTGATAACTCTGTAGGCTTATGCTTCTTTCTATTTCCCATGCCTAAAGCTTCCAGCATTGAGCTTGCTTTATCCTTCATCTCTCTATCAGACTTACCAGCTATCATAAGAGGCATCATAACATTTTCTAGGGCTGTAAGTGTTGGTTCTAAATTAAAAGATTGAAATACGAAACCTATTTTTTCATTTCTAAATTTAGACATGTCTTTATCTTTAAACTTACTAATATCTTCACCTTCAACAAATACATCTCCACTTGTTGGTCTGTCTAGCCCACCTATCATATTCATAAGGGTAGATTTTCCTGAACCTGAAGGACCGACTATAGCAACAAATTCCCCTTTTTCTATTTTCAAACTAACATTGTCTAATACAGTAATTTTATCACTGCCAATATTATAAGTTTTGGTTATATTGTTAATCTCTATCATTTTATAGCTCCTTTTTTTTATATATTTTTTCTTGAAATTATTTGTTCTTATTGTTATTTATTTTTATAATTACTGATATTTTTACGATTATTTGTTTCTTTACATTTATTTACTTTACATATGATTATTTGTTTGCTACGCTTATTTATTTTCTCATATGACTATTTGCTTTTTATGATCCAATAAAAAGATGCAAATAATAAATTTAACTTTATAAAGTAAATTGTTTAGCCCTAATTTTCAACAATTTCAATACTTTGAAAACCACTTTTCAATACCAACTTACGTAAAAAAGAATTGTACATAAATGGGCATTTTAACAATTTAAAAAATATTTTTAAGCGGATATTAAAAGTTTTTAATCTATACTTCTTATTAGGATTTTTGCTATGAGAATTTAATATTTCACTTAAATAGTATGCACTGTTAATTGCTGAGCTGATTCCTTCTAGAGAACTAGGGCTTATAAATCCAGCGGATTCTCCAACTAAAAATATATTATCTCTACCACAGCAGAAATCAAATAACTTAGAAGGCCGCAGAACCAAGCAAGCTTCTGTTTTTATAGGTTTTCCAAATTTAAATCCTATTTTTTCTAACTTTCTTTTTTGATTTTCAAATGCCTTTTTACCATTATCTATTGGGAATGCACCCCCAAAAATAAAATGATTATCCTTAGAAATAGACCAAGAACAACAATCCGTATTCTCTGGATCAAAAATGCAGGAATAAAATGGATTAGGATGAGTTTCGATGAACCACTGCTGTATGGACATATAAGTCCGTATTTTTTTATTAGGATAAAGAGTTTTTCTTACCAATGAATTGGCACCATCTGCTCCAATTAAATATTTAGTTAGAATGACTTTCTTTATACCATTTTCATTAAAAGTTATCTTGTACCCATCTTGTGTTTTTTCAATAAAGGAGCAATAAGAATTATTGTGAACTTCTACATGACTAGGAATAAGGGATTTTAACCATATATCAAATTTATGACGATGAACATTAATATAAGATCGCTGATAGTGTTGTATCAAATCATTTTTTAAATCTATGGTTTTCACGGCAAAAATCTGAGGATCTACCATAACATCCTTAGGAAGATTTATATTAAATTTGGCCAATGCTCTTTGTGCATCAGAAGATAATAATCCTCCACAGGGCTTCTGAAATCCATTTTCTAGAGTCTCTTTTTTGTCAATGGCAATGATTTTGTATTCTTTAGAAAGCAATCGTGCCAATGTGGAACCACCAGGTCCTAATCCAATAATTGCAATATCATATTTCATAATCATTATTTTTCACAGTTCCCTTCCCATTTTCTAAATTATTCTGTTGTATGTATTCTAGAATATCCCCTGGTTGGCATTGGAGTATCCTACATAAATTATCAAGAATAGTAAAACGCAAAGCTTTTGCTCTTTGATTTTTAAAATTTGATATATTCCCCATTGTTATTCCTAATTCTTGTGATAAATCTGTTAAAGATATTTTTTGCTTTGCCATCATAACATCCAAATTAACTAGGATCATACTCTATTCTCCTTTTCCCATATGAAACTACTTTTTCTTCATATTCAGTAATCCTTTTGAAAATAATTTTTCTTTGCATTCAGTAATTCTTTTAAAAATATTTTTTTATTTTTATATTATTATATATTAACTTTTAAATAATTACAATAATTTTTTATCGTTATTCTTTATATTTTTATTGTTATGGTGTGTAAATCATTCTCTTAAAGCTCAATAGTAACACAAGATGCCTCTTTGTAAATTGAAAAGCAATCTTTGTAACTGCCAACTGAATATTTGTAAACCAAACGCCACCTTTATACCCGAAATGCATGTTTTGTAAATGAGATGCAGTTTTTGTAACCAACATACAGTTTGATTTTTCACATTTGTTGAAAATTTACCACCTTTGCTGCCAATCACAGAATCCATTTGTACCACTGCAGTATCAGGATTCTTCAATTATACATGTGGATAAGTATTCAAACTTATAAATGTATAGAATATTTACAATATACACAGAGGTAAATAAATAAGAGACTGTCTCACAATGCATAAAATGCAATATAAGAAGCCTCTTCTCTGTTTTATAACCAAATTTTATTTAGAATATTAATGATTTATAATATATTTGAGGCTATTTTAAAATATTTTTGTATAATAATTTAAGCTGTACCCTGTAATGTAGACACAGAAAATAGGCTGTGTTACCTTATAGGATACAGTTTACTACTTTTAATATGTAAACATATGTCTTATTTATTATTGAATTTTAAATTTTTGTATATCCTCTAATCCTTGATAAACTTCTTCTCTTGAAAAATTATTTTTACTCAATTCTTCATCACTCTTTTTTAGTAATGAATTATAAAATTCTTCTGCTGATTCATAAACTTCTGGCAAGTTATTTTTCTCTAATTCTTCAAAAATTAAGTCCTCTGCTTTGTTGTAATCTCCTGAATAAAATAATTTATTTAATATTATTTTAAACATATCAGTTGATGTCATTTGTTCAATATCAATCTTTTTACTACTTTTTTCTTTTCTACTAAACATAGTTTCTCCTAGCGCCTTTCCTAATTCTTTTATTAATTTTTCTAAATTCATACCTGCTTTATCTTTAATTCTTTCAGTAATACTTGCTATAATTGATGTACTTTTTCCTGTCTTAATTATTATCCAATTTACCATAGTTTTAAAACAATAATGTGTATTTAAATAAATAATATTTATAAAGTTAAGTCATAAATGTATAACCCCTTTTATATAAGTTTAGAATATAATATTAGTATGATATAATTTACATGTATCCTATATTAATCCGTATTTTTTGTATCCATAATTAAACTAACTGAACTTACAATAATTTTAGCCCAAAATCTAATTTAGCAAAATATAATTCCTGTGAATACTTTAACCACCACAATAAATTAAATTATATATCTTATATGTAACCATAACAAATTTATAGAATTATAACTTAAATATACTAAAATAAATATAACTTTATAAGGAGGTAATTATGTGCTTTCTTTAATAATAGCATCATTTTTTATTGTATTTGGATTTGTTTTAATAAAATATCCACCAAAACACATAAACAGTATATATGGATATAGAACACCCTTTTCTATGAAAAACAAAGATACTTGGATTGTAGCTCAAAAATATGGTGGATTTAGTATGATAATATTCGGATTTATTTATGGAATCTTTGGAGCTTGGTCAATTATTCAACCACTACCTATAAATAACGAAAACATGCAAGCATTATTTTTATTAATAGGGAGCATAATTATGTTAGTTGTAGATGAACTTCATTTGAGAAAAATATTTAATGAAAATCATATAAAAAAATAATAATATTGTTTGTTTAAAATTTATATAAATCTTATAATAAACTATATAAAAGCCACGCTAATTTTAGCATGACTTTTTATATAATGTTCTTATTCATAAAAATTTTAATGTACAAGCTACATTTAGCTTGAAAATTCCTACTCTATTCAACTTTAAAATCAATTATTCTATTGAACTCTAAACTTTCTATTCTATTGAACTTGAAACTCATTATTCTATATAATTCTAAAATTTCTATTCTATTCGATTTTAAAATCATTATTTTTAAAGGCTATTCGTTAGATTTTAATGCTTCAATCATATCAATTTTGCACAACTTCCTATGCATTACTGCCATAACAATAAGTGAGAACAAAATTGTTATAAGTCCAGAGTACACATAACTTATTACATGAATAGTTGGAGAAAACATAAGCATATCAACTTCTGCAGTTCCTAGAACAAAGCCATGAAATAGCTTACCAACTACACATCCAACTAATATACCAATGAAGGTCAAAATATTATTTTCTCTATATACATACATGGTTACCTCATTATCATAAAGACCTAAAACCTTAATAGTAGATAATTCCCGAATACGTTCAGAAATATTAATATTGTTTAAGTTATACAAAACTATAAAGGCTAATGTTCCAGCAGAAATAATTAAAACCCATACAACAACACCTAAACTATTAATACTGTCATTCATTGCATTACTAGTCTTACTTAAGAAAGTTACATTTATAACTTTATTGTACTCCATTAATTTGCTAGATATTACATTCTCTTCTTTATCACTTAAATCTCTGTTAAATAATATTAAGTCAGAATTATACTCAGGTTTTTTATTAAAAATTTTCTCATAATATGTTGGAGTTACATAAATAAAATGCATAGCATAATTCTCAACTATTTTATCAACTTTTAAAGAGAATTTTTGATTATTACTGTTTATAACTTGAAAGATATCTCCCTCTTTTAACTTAAATATCTTTGCCAATTTCTCATTTATAATAGCACCTTTATCACTAATACTATAGGTTTCTCCTGTTTTTCTATTATTAAATAAAATAAATTTATTTAAATTATCTGTGGTTTTAGGTACATCTACTTTTACTTCTTGAGCATTAATACCATTTTTTATAACCTTCATAGATTGCTGAGAAATAGTTAAGCGCTGTTTATAACCGGAAATTTTCATTAATTCATTTTCGTACTGTTCATTATCCTTTTGGGTAGCATCCTTATTATAGGTAACAATTCCTTGATAGTGCCATAACTTATTAAATTGAATATTTATAACATCGCTAATTGAATCACGCAATCCAAATCCTGTAACAATTAAAGCCATGCATCCTGCAATTCCAAACACTGTCATAAGCATTCTTTGTTTATATCTAAATAGATTACGAATGGTTACTTTCTTATTAAAATTCAACCTATCCCATATAAATGGAATTCTCTCTAACAAAATTCTTTGCCCTGCTTTTGGTGTCTTAGGTCTCATTAAAACTGCTGGTTCACTAAATAAATCTACTTTTAATACCACCAATGCAGACATTAATGTACATATTAAAGAAACCACAATAGATTGAATAGAATAGCTCCAATAGTATGTAATAATAACAGGTGGTAAGTTATACATAGAACCATAGGCATTAAAAATTACATTTGGAAAAACATTAAATCCAAGGAATAGTCCTAAAATACTTCCTATTAAACTAGCAGAAGTTGCATAGATAATGTATTTCTGGGCTATTTCTAAATTTGAGTATCCCAATGCCTTTAATGTACCAATTTCTCCACGTTTTTCGTCCACCATTCTGGTCATAGTAGTTAAACTAACAAGAGCAGCTATCATAAAGAAAAACACAGGAAATACTGTAGCTATAGAAGATATTCTCTTAGCATTTTCATTAAATTCTTCATACCCTGGATTATCTTCTCTGTCAAAGAAATAGTAAGTTGGCTCTTTTAAATTTTTCAACTTATTTTCTTCGTTTATTATCTTCTTTTTACCATCTTCTAATTTTTTTGTTTCCTCTTTTATTTTATTCTCTCCATAAGATAAATCTTTTTCCCCATTTTTAAGTTCCAAAGCTGATTGATTTAACTTTTTTTCTCCATCTGTTTTCCCTTGTTCTAATTTATCTTTTCCTTCTTTTAGGGCTTTTTCTCCATTTATTAATTGATTTTTTGCTTCAGTAATCTTAATGGATCCTTCATTATATTTAGATAATCCTTCTTCATATTGCTTTTTCCCTGTATTATAGGGTTTTAATACTGATATTAATTTTCCTAAAGATTGAGATTTCCCTTCTGCCTGACTTCCAGCATCTTTAAGCTGAGATGCAATACCCATAGACATCATACGATTGTTTTCATTCATTGTAACTTTTGATAGTGCTTTTATTCCATCTTTAGCTTTACTTAAGTCTTCAATAGGATTGTTTAATTGAGAAATCCATCCATCAATCTTATGCTGTGAAATTTTAGTACCATTACCAGTGGATTCAATAGTAGATGTCATATCTGAGGCTACAGAATTTAATGAAGTAGAAAAATTTTTTATGGATGTATACTTTTGTTCAAGTTCATTAACATCAGTATTAGGGTCCAATCCACCTTGTTGTAATTTTTTAGCTCCATTTTCTAGGTCTATTTTTGATTTATCTAAAATGGCCTTTGAATTAGCTAATTCTTTCTCTTTATCCTGAAGCTGTTTTTTACCATTTTCAAGTTTTTTAGAATTAGCTTCTAAT
Organism: Clostridium sp. Marseille-Q2269; assembly: GCF_943736985.1. Taxonomy (GTDB): domain Bacteria; phylum Bacillota; class Clostridia; order Clostridiales; family Clostridiaceae; genus Clostridium_F. The sequence goes on along the minus strand of NZ_CALSFS010000016.1, from coordinate 77,974 downwards.
TGATTTTCCCCATTTTTAATCTTTTCATTATATTGAATTTTTCCTTTTTCTAACTGTTTTTTACCATCCTCTAACTTTTTACGTCCATTTTCTAAATCTATTTTAGCCTTTTGTAATTTTTCTTCACCAGTTACTATCTTATTCTTAGCATCTTTAATGGTTTCTTCCGCTTGCTTTTTTATTTCGATTAATCTTTCCTTTGGTCTAGTTTTAAAGTTTGATTTTAATTTACCTTTATTTGAAGCCACTTTTTCATTATAAGAACTTGAATATGCTTGTTCTTTATCAATATTCTTATATTTTAAATACACTTCAGTGTAAGATTTCATATTAAAATCTTTTTCTGATATAACAGCAAAGTAATCAATAGACCCTTTGCCCACATTTGTGTTTCCCCTAGCAATATTTTCAATATACATAGGTGAATTAACAAAACCTACTATCTTATATGTTGTAGTATTAAAATTTTCATTTTCATCACCTTTTTCGTCTATTTTAAAGGTATCTCCTATTTTATACTTCTTATATGAATCAGCTTTATTGTCTAGAGCAATTTCCCCACTTTTTTGGGGCAATCTTCCTTTTACTACTTCATAATCATTTATATGTTTATTTTTATTTATATCGTAAGAATAAAAGCGTACTACCTGGTTGTCCTTTGACAAATTTACATCTTTAGTATATAAAGTTTCAAAATCTAAAATGTTTTTATCATGTTTTAATATATCTATATCTTTGTTAGCTATTCCCAATGTGGAAACAACCTTTGTATCCATTAAATTCTTCTTTAAATAATATTTATCTGCAGTATTAACCATATCTGGACTAGTTGCTTTAATTCCACCATAAAAGCATACCCCCAGTAAGATTATACCTAAAATAGAAAAGAAACGTGCTTTAGAATTTAATATTTCTCTGAGACTGTTTTTTTGTAAGGCTTTCCTTTTTGTTTTTTTCATTTTTATGCTCCTTACCATGAAATATCTTTAATAGGAATAGGATTGGAATTTAGTTCCACACTACGAACTTTCCCATCATTAATTCTAATAATTTTATCAGCCATAGGAGCAATTGCAGAATTATGTGTAATAACAATAGCCGTAGTTCCTGTTTTTCTACAACTATCCTGGAGCAACCTTAAAATTTGTTTACCTGTTTCATAATCTAAAGCCCCTGTTGGCTCATCACATAATAGCAATTTAGGATTTTTTGCCAAAGCTCTGGCTATGGCAACACGCTGCTGTTCTCCACCGGAAAGCTGAGCAGGGAAATTTGATTTTCTATGTTCTAATCCAACCTGTTTTAAAACATAATTCACATCTAAAGAATTAGGACAAATTTCACAAGAAAGTTCTATATTCTCTTTTGCAGTTAGGTTTGGGACTAAATTATAAAATTGAAAAACAAATCCAATATCATGTCTTCTGTAGGTAGTTATTTCTTTCTTGTTTAATTTAATAATATCTACTCCATCAACTATAACTTCCCCACTATCATATGTATCCATACCACCTAGAACATTAAGCAATGTAGATTTTCCTGCTCCACTTGCTCCTAAAACAATAACAAATTCTCCTTTATCAATTTCAAAATTAATATCTTTATTTGCATAGATTTCATTATTTCCAACTATAAATTTTTTTGTTCCATTTTTTACACGAATAAAGCTCAAAATTTTTCACCTATCCTTTATCAATTGTCTAATTTAAAGTAAACAACTTTATTCCTTTAATAGACACTTGTTTATTTTCTTATGTATAGATATTATAATAGAAGGACATGCATTTTTTCAATGATCAATGTTATTAGAAATGTTTAATAATGAACACTTTAATGTGTTAGTGTTGAGAAAGGTAGTGAAAATTTTGAAAAAAGAAGATCGTCGCGTAAGAAAAACAAAAAAAGCATTAAAAGATGGAATGATGAATTTATTGAAATATAAAAAAGTAAATGATATTTCTGTAAAGGAATTAACAGATCTTGCAGATATACATAGGGGGACTTTTTATATTCATTATAAAGATATTTATGATTTATATAAAGAAGTGGAAGAAGAATTATTTTTTGAAATTGATAAAATATTTCGTGATCATAGCCCTATTAATTCAGAAGAAAACTTATTTGAAACCCTACTTTCATTTAACCAATTTGTATATAATAGGTTAGAAAACTGTAATACTTTTTTCAATAGTCCCACTGGATTTGATAAAAAATTAATTCACCACTTACAAAAAGAATATGCTGAAACATTTATTACATCATCATGGAATAACATTAAAGAAGAAGATTTATCTTATATATGCGATTACATAATTTCTGGTTGTATGGCCATAACGAACCGTTGGATTCTTGAAGGGAAAAAAAACACTCCGGAAGAAATAACTAAAAAAATGATCTCTATTTCTTTAAATGGATTAGGCTCATTAAATTCTACTAATACTTAAATTAACTTGTTGTGCTAGTTAATTTGAGCTTGCAAAATCATATTTTACACATTGAACCAACGCTAAATCAACTGACAGTAATATTGGCTGAAAATTCAACTTAGTACAATAGATTAGATTATATACAATTTATTCTTATATATAAAAATAATTACACCTTCAATTAACTAAATTAAATTTTAGCTCACTGAAGGTATATGAAAAAAATTATAAATATATAAAATTATATTATTGTAACTGTTGTGCCTATGGGGACAAGATTACTTAGCTCAATAACTTGATTATTATACATTCTTATACATCCATTAGATACGCTCTTTCCAATAGATGAAGGATTATTTGTGCCATGAATTCCATAGTCTCCATAAGGAGCATTTAATCCTAACCATCTTGCACCAAAAGGGCCTCCTGGATTTATAGCCCGATTGATTATTTTAAAAGTTCCCTTAGGTGTTGGGGTAGCTGGTTTGCCAACGGCAACCTTATAAGTTTTGTAAACTTTATTATCCTTAAACAAAGTAAGTGTGTGTGCTTTAGTGTTTATAAGTATACGATACACTGCTCTATAATATTGTCTGTAATCCTCTGGATATGGATATAAATAATAAAACATTAATCATTTCTCCTAATATAACTATATAAACAGGATATTCATACTTCTATACATAAGTGACCATTTTCTATATATTCCCAATCCAGTCATTTATAATATAACTGCTTATAGTAATTAAAGTTATCTTACAAAATAATGTTTTCCACATTAAGCCAAGGATAAATCAACTGTAAGTAAGATTTTCTGAAAACTTAACTTAAGAAAATATGTGCCCTAAAGTTTTTTTAACTAGAACAATAGATAAATATCCATTATGCCATAATTATTTGTGTGTGAACTTTATAATTAAGGTATTTTAAAATAATTAAAAACTTAAAATAAATTATATAAGTGGTATTTAAAAAGTAATATTTTAAATAAATACATTGTAACAATGGCATAGTCATGAAGATATTATATATAAAGGAGATGGTTAAGGTGACTATTCCAAATTTAAATAAGTGTTATCCAAGAACTATTGATTATCATACAGTTTATCTTAAAAATGTAATTAGTGGAGAGAACATAGAAATAGGAGATTATACAATATATAATGATTTTCATAATAATCCAAGGGACTTTGAGAAAAATAACGTAATGTACCATTATCCTATAAACAAAGATAAATTAATTATAGGGAAGTTTTGTTCAATCTCTTGTGGTGCAAAATTTATTATGAATTGTGGGAACCATACATTGAAATCCCTATCTACCTATACCTTCCCTGTTTTTGGCGATGAATGGGATGAAACATTAAACCCAAAAGATGCTTGGGACAACAAAGGAGATATAGTAATCGGAAATGATGTGTGGATAGGATATGAAGCTATAATTATGTCCGGTGTAAAAATTGGAGATGGTGCAATTATAGGAACTAGAGCAGTGGTAACCCGAGATGTTCCACCCTATAATATTGTTGCAGGAGTACCAGCAAAAACCATAAAAAAAAGGTTTAATGAGGATACAATAAATAAACTATTAAAAATCAGATGGTGGGATTGGCCATGTGAAAAAATCAAAGAAAATATTAAACACATTGAATGTGGAGATATTGATAAATTAGTTCATAAATTATAAACAGAAATAAAAATCTAAAAATAGAACTTTAATAAAAACACCCCAATGTTCCTGTATAATACACTATGAACAGATTTTTTATCTGTGTACTTTGATATAGAGTATCATATATGAGCTTTAGGGTGTTTTATACTAACAAATGAATTACTACTCCATGAGTTTTTACTTATTTTTTCTTCACGGTCAAATGCACTTTATTATGCTGGCGCCTTCATATATTTCTTTAAAATTATGGGTACTAGTCTTCTTTTTTATCCTTTTGGGAATCCTGTAATTTAGTATGTTCTTCATTGATTTTATCTTCTTCATGAAAAGATATTTCATTCTGTGGATCTGAATCAAACGCCCTATGATCATAATCTTTTTTTTGGTCACCCTGATTACCGAAGAATCCACCAGCAAAAGGAAATTTTTTGCCATTTTTCTGTTCTTGCTTCATAGTCTCGTCATGATTGTCATCTCCATTACCTGCAGAATGCTTATTAGATGGATTCTCTCCATGACCTTCAAATGGATTTCCACCATGTTCATGACCTGCGAAATAATTGTGGAATGTATTTTCCTTATTTTCATGTCCTCCAAATGGATTACCACCATGTCCAAGGCCCCCCAATGGATTGCCTCCACGTCCAGGCCTTCCAAAATGATTATGGAATGGATTCCCTCTGTGCCCATGCATATGAACATCATGTTCATCAATATCTCCAAGTTCTTCTTCTAGTGATTTTATAATACGTTGAAGATAAACATTTAAATTATTTTGTTCTTCCTCATTTAAGCACTGGAATAAGTTCCTAAAATCTAATTCCTCAACTGTAGCTTGTTTTCCTTCTTCAGTAAGCTTAATATTAATAACCCTTCTATCTTTTTCTGATGGTGTACGAGTTATATATCCTTTTTTCTCTAACTTGGAAAGAAGTTCTCCTAAAGATTGTGGACGCATATCCAAAAGATAAGACAAATCTTTTTGAGTAATTTCAGGTTTCATCTTTAATATGGCAAGTACTCTTCCTTGCCCTCTTCTTGGATTGCCAATAGGCCCATGATTCATAAAATTTTGTTGATTATATCTATGAAGTAACCATTGAATACGGATAAACTGCTCCATTAAATCCATATCATTTCCATCCATATAGAATTCCTCCTTGTATTTTATCTTAAAATTGAAAGGTACCTTATGATTTTTTATACTAACTTATTTTTGAGGATGGTGCAGCTCTTTTTATATAGAATTTTTTAATAATTATATTAAATTTATGCATGTATTATATAAAAAAAGTATAAAGTAAGAGCTAGACAAATACAAAGTTATTCTTACTTTATACTTTTTTCTTACAATATTTATAAAAGTGATAGTTAGTTATTACTATTCCAAGCATCATAATAACTACTTGACTTAAGATAATAAAACTATAGTATTTTTTATAGATAAAAATACTGAAATTTTAAAAAGTTTTCCATGGAAATAAAAATATAATGCTCCTGTGATTATTAATTTTATGGTAAAAATATGTTATAATTACTATTGTTATCCAGTAAAATTTATAAAAAGGTTTCAATTATTTAAAATTTATATTTATGGAGGTATATAATGTCTGAACACAATATTTCTAAAAGGGAACTTATTTTATTTTTTATAATCAACTTTGGTCTTGTTGTCATAATGGGAATTTTTATGGCATTTGCATATGGAAAATCCTCAGTAGATGCATTTCCACTAGTACAAATGTATTATCCTGCCACAGGTGTAATAATGAGTTTATTATTAAATAAATCCCTGGGTAAAAAATTACCCTTAAAATTCTTTTATACTTTCTTATTTTTTACCATTACATCTATTCTATTTCTTTTAGTGATGACATTAGGTTTTCACAAAGATCCAAATATTCCTTTATTACTGTGGTGCTCACTTGAAAGCATTGTATTAATAATTATGTACTTTGTTGATAATGGAGAGAATTTAGATAAATTTGGTCTAACTTTTAATAAAAACTTAAAGGAATCCATTTTATGTTGTATACTATTTTTAGTTTTGTATTTATTAACAGTATTTTTAAGTTCAATAACCAGTGGTAAACTTAATGAATCTATAGCTATTTTTAAAGATATAAAAAAATTGATTTCTATATTTCTTATGCCTATTTCTTTTATATTTACCTTTGCTCCTTTTTTGGGAGAAGAATATGGATGGAGATATTTTCTTCAACCTGCCCTTCAAAAAAGATTTGGTAAAATAAAAGGAGTTATTATTTTAGGACTTATTTGGGGTATATGGCATCTACCATTAAATATTATGTTTTATAGTCCAAAGACCTCTTTTCTTTCTATTATAAATCAATTAATTGTTTGTATTGCTTTGGCTATATTCTTTGGATTTGTATATATGAAAACTGAAAATATATGGGCTGTTTGTATGCTTCATTTTATGAATAATAATATGCTTGGTATTCTTTCTGGATCTGATGGAAGTAATATTGTTCTTACTTGGAAATTAGTATTAATAAGTTTAGTTTGTTATTCTATAGTATATGTACCTTTCTTATTTACTAAAGAATATAGACAAAAAGAAATAGAACCAAATAATTATAACCTGTAAAGAACTACTTTAATAATATTAAAGTATCTACAAAATATATGAAATGAACTGAGACATGATATAAAAAAATAGAACCTTTATAGTTCTATGTAATATAGATTTACTAATATATACTGTAACAATTTATGGGGCTGTGGCAATAAGAATAATTTGTACAATAATAGTGCATGAACTTTAAAGTTACAAAACTATATATTAGTGTTAAATTCTTTAATTCCACAGTCCCCTTTATATATTTATAAAAAATCTAAAGGCATAAACAATTTATAAAAAGTATGCATTTATTAAAGATAATAGAAGTGAATAAACTATTATTAATCTTTATAATCATCAACATCAAATTCATAATTTTTATAATAATACTTACGATCTTTTTCTGTAATTTCACGAATAACTTTGCATGGATTTCCTACTGCTATCATATTATCTGGAATATCTTTTGTAACAACACTTCCTGAGCCAACAACAACATTATTTCCAATATGAACCCCTGGATTTACAACAACATTTCCTCCTAGCCACACATTATCTCCTATTGTTATCCCTATACCATATTCATATCCAGAATTTCGTGAATGAGGATGTATTGGATGACCTGCTGTGTATAAAGAAACATTTGGAGCAAATTGTACATTATTACCTATGATAACTTTTCCCACATCTAAAATTGTACAATTATAATTTGCAAAAAAATTATGGCCAACTTCAATATTCTTTCCATAGTCACAATGAAATGGGGCTTCTATATTTACATCTTTACCTACTTTTCCAAGGATATCTCTTATTAAATTATTGATTTTTTCCCATTCATCTGGCAAGCAATGATTATATTCATAGTTCTTCTTTTTATTCTCCATTCGTTCTTCTGGCAAACCATCTAACCCTGCTTTATATGGAAGGCCAGCCAACATTCTATCTTTTTGATTCATAATTGTCCCCACCTTCTTATTAAATTTATGATTATTGAAACTTGAGTTCTCTACTTAAATACATCTCATGTTAATGTTCAACTGAAATGACAGAAATAGATTTAGAATTGCTAATTAAATTTAAATACATCTCATGTTAATGTTCAACTAGATATTTTAGAGATGTAGAAGAAATAGACAAGCTATTTAAATACATATCATGTTAATGCTCAGCAGTATTTATTCAATAAATTTTTCATTTTATGCTTAAATACATACTATTATTTATTATTATTTAAAAGTTGAAGTTATTGGTTAACTCAACACCAATAAACTCCAACTTTTGTCTAGTTTAATTCTATTTTTTATAATTATCAATTACACTTACTCCACCTACTAAAGATACTTTCTCACATCCAGTTGAATTTATAAAATCTTTTGCATCTTTTCTCATTCTATATGGAGCTAATACCAGAGGTGAATTAGTTGATAATGCTAAAACTGATGCACTTAAAGCATCTGGGAAATTTTCTCCACTAGATACGTAAGTGTGATTAAAATTTAGTACGTCTTAAAAACCTCTAAGTACTTCTAAATTAGTGTCATATCTGTCTTTACCGCCTACTCTAATAGCATTGAACTGATTTTTAATTTTATCAGATACAACAGAGCTTCCACCAATTATAAAAATTTTATTCTTAGGGAAATTAGTTACCTCATAGTTTGGCATCTTATCCCTATCAGTCAGTAGTATAGGCACACCTAATGAGGATGCTGCAGTAGATGCTGAAAGTGCATCTGGAAAGTTATTTCCGTTAACTACAATAAACCCATCTTTCTTACCAATATCATTTGCTACTTTATTGCAGGTATCATATCTATCATTACCCGCTAATCGTACTACATTTGTAGTCAACTCTCTTAGTGTACCCTCATACTTTTTGATACAACTGAAGTACCTCCAACTATTATAGCCTTTTTAATGCCACCATGATATATATAACTTTGTTGTTCTCCTGTTAATTCCTTATTAACTAGCATTAAAGGTGCTTTATACTTCTTAGCTAAAGGTGTAGCTGATATGGCATCTGGAAAATTCTCTCCATTTACTATAATTACTGTATCTGGAGTATTAAATTTCTTTAGTACCTCTAAGTTTGTTTTATACCTATCAACACCATGTATCCTATTAACTAACATATGTTCTTCTACTGTACCTAAATAATTACTTAACTCCTTGGAATTTATCTCCCAATCACAAATACCATGATGAATTAGCTTATTATTCTCAATCATTGTTATTGTTTTTATACAAATACTTTCCCATTTCATATTCAGCTAATTGAATTTTAACTAATAATCCACCAATCGTTGTAAAATTGCATGGATTATCTTTAGATATTTTAGGGAATCTTTGTTTATACCATTTCCTAGTTAATACGCCATTTTTATTTATTTCCTTAATAGCCTCTTCTATTTCTTCATAGGTAACTTTCTTTTGATTTGCTTTTCCAATCCTATAATAAAATCCATCTTCCATTATTTTTAATACTTCAGTTTCCTTAGTAGGTTTTTGGATTTTCATTCCAACAATAATGAGTTTATTATGTTTTTTATGTTCATAATAAATACCTCTAATACTTAATAAATTCAAGTCTTCCATAACCTACATTGGTCTTAGCTCCAATTCCAACATCTAAAAGAATCTGTTTAAACAGTTTCTTTTTCACTTCTGAAGTTATTTCATCATTAAACTTTTTAAGATTAAATCCAAAACACCAGACCACATTAGGCATTACTTTTAAAAATTTAATAGGATTAGGTTCTTTAAATTTATCTTTTTCTTTGCCATGAGGAGTTATATAATCTTCTCCAAGCAAGTTCTTCCCCTTAACATTTTCCATTTGTTTTGCAGTAGCATCAATATCAATTGTAGCCCCTAAAAATATATCTCTTTTATTCATTGGCATACAAATATAATTTTCATCATTTTCTTTAAATTTACCATCAAATATATTATTAGTTAATTCTTCAAAATGAAATTCTTCATTAAATTCAATATTTTCTTTTTTCATTACTTCTTTTAAAGTATCTTCTATATAGCTTTTTTTCTCCTTAATTAATTTTTCATCATCTTTTTCGTTATAAAAAACATTTCTAAGCACTCCTTTAACTGATGATCCATTTATAACGGGAAGTCCTGTTGTATAATCAAATTCTAACCCCAATTTAAACTCTTCTTTTTCTTTTAATATATGACTATATCCTGTACCTATTATAAGTCCTGGATATGTAATTTTAAAATAAATTTTTTCTGTATATAATTTATCTTGAATTTCTTTCATAAATTCAAATTTATTATTTTTCAAAACATCTATGTTACTGCCATTTAGTATTTCTTTATTAATTTTTATTACTGGATTTTCTTCTTTTTCATATTCTTCATTTTCTACCTTACATTTATTTATATACTCATCTGTAAAGTATTTTCTATAATATAAATATCCTATATTACTGTTCATTACTTACTCACCTAACTTTCACTATTTTCTGTGAACTTAAATACTCTCATTCCTAGCTTAATAGCTATAGCTGCATTTATTACTTCCTCTTCAGTTTGTTTATTATTATTTTCTAGTATATATTTCAAAAGAGTTTCACTATCGTTTTCTAATCCTTTAGCTTTATATATAATATCTAAAATTAATTCTGTTAATGCTTTTTTATCTGATTTAGAACTTGAATCATCTGCTTGAAAAAAAGCTACTGTAGATAACAAACCACTTTGAATTATACTTGCTCCAAAATTTGAGATATACCCTTTGTATTCCTTGGGAATTTCTTCAAATATCTTCCCCTCTTTTTTGTCACCTTTTCTTAAAAATTTATTTTCTTTTATAAATTTGTCTATTAAATCTATAGCAATTGGTATTTGTTTTTCTATTTTCCTCTTATTCATTCAAGTACCTTCTTTCCAATCTATTAAATAGATTCTATATCGCAATACCCGTATCCAATAGTAGCATTACCACCTATTTGAACTGGTTCTTCTCCTTCTATCTTTTTAAATTCATCTTTGTGTTCTTTCCCTAAAATTACGCCAAAGTAGAATTTAGTTTCTCTTGGTACAACTTCTTCGTACCATAGATTTTTGCTTTCCCCATTGTCAAGCTTATTTCTTGCTATAACAGGCAATCTACCTACTATCTGACTAAAACTATTATCATCTATTAAAACTAAATTTTCTCCGAATATTTTTTTTATTTTATCTTCATTTTTAAATGCTATTTTTTTAGTTAAAGTAATATCAATTTCTTCTATCGTTAACTGGTCTTCTTGTTTTATAACAATATTCTTATTGAAGTTTTTTAAAATCCATACGCAATTTTTATTTTCATTTGCTACTTCTTCAAGTTTTTTTAAATCATCTTTTAAATCCTCTTTGCACTCTTTTTCAAGTTGAAAATTTTCTATAAATCCTAAAAAATCTTTTATTATTCTTGGACAAGTACCTCTAAAAAATGGTTTAACATTACTTCTTACTGGAATTGATAAAAGAGAAGCCCCCAAAAGCTTGTACTTTCCTATTCCTTCTTTTTCATCTCCGAAAATATACTTAATTGCTTCAGTTTCACTTTTTTCAGGATCTAAAAAACTTCTTAGACTTCCTTTTAAACTAGAAGAATTAATGGTTGGAAATCCTGTTATCACATCTCTTTGTACTTGATTATCTATAAGAGTATAACTTGCATCTCCACTACCAACATGCATATTGGTTAAACATCTTATTGTATATATTTTGAAATTATCCATTCTAAATCCCCCTAAATAAATATGTTATATCCTATCTTTTGAAATTTACTATTATTTATATTTTCTATTAATTTGTCATAATTATCTTTAGCAGCAAACAAAACTGATCCTTTTTCTAAGAGAGAATATTTAGATTCACTCCTATCAAATCTATTATAATAATGCTTATTTTTATTTTTGCAATAATTATCGCTACATAGACTCTTAAAATCTATCTTAGTTGAAATAGCATAACTACAATTTTTTTCATAAATATCTTTTGATATATACGTATCTGATAGTAATATTATTTTATATACTTGTTTTGCTTTTTTAATTTCTTTCTCATTATTAGGCAGTGATATTCTTTCCTTTATAGTAAAACCATTCTTTTCTTTATCTATAAACCTTATCTTATCCTTAATATTAAAATTAACTTTTTCAAAGGATATAAAAAAGTGACTTCCTTCTCCACCTAAAGTAATTATGTTTTTATGATTTTCAAAAGTAAATTCTTCCTCTTCTACATCTAAAATAAAAGCAAAACATTTATCCGCTCTTCCATATTTACTATCATAGCTAAACTTATATTTTTCTAATCTAAATAAAGAATTGGCTTCTGTTTTATGATTTTTATCTAATCTTATACCTATAGAACAATCCTTTATAAAAACTTTATTTTTGTCTACAATATGTCCTGTTTCAATATCTATAAAATCTTCTGATAAGCCCTTTTTAGCATCAAAATCTATCGGAAGGTAAACTTCTTCTGCAAAATTAGTTTTAACTTTTAAACAATTATCCTTATCATCATTAAATCTAAGTGGATTATATTTATCAGAATTATTATTTAAATTGTGATCTTTTGGTATCCTAATTAAAAACTTATCACTACCTTTAGTTTCTTCTATTATAAAAACTGGAGATATGCCATTTACAATACCAAAATCTTGGTTTTCACCTGCTATACTAAAACTTTCCTTACCTACTAATTTATGATTTTTTTTCTTTTCATGGTCATAATAATCCCATTTTTCTTTTAAATAGCCATGCAAAACTAATAGCTCTTTTCTAATCATTCCTAGAATTGATGTTTGCTGTGGAAATTCTCTTGACTTAACTATATTATTTTCTAGTGATCCTTTTCCATCATTAAAACCAAACCCCTTTTCCCCACCAAAGAAAAAAGAATCTGCTGGCTTTAATTTAACTAAGTATCTGTTCATTTTTTCACCTCTCTTTTTAATCATCTTTATTTATATCCTCATCCATAAATCTAATAAATCTTAAATAAGTATATATTTGTTCTATACATTTATTTTTATCTCCATCAGTTTTGGCTTCACTATAAATCTTCCATATGAATTTTTTCAAATCGCTTAGATATGTTTTTATAGGTTCAGTTTTATGGACTTTTTCATCAAAATTGTTATCAAAATAATTTTGTAGTAAATCTTCACTTTCTCCAATCTTATTTAATATAACCTTATCTCTCATAAGCTTAAAATGTATGGCCTTTAGATAGTTATTAATCTTTTTATTTTTACTATCTAAACAAATTACTTTTTTAAACAAGTTTTTAAATTGATAATAAGACTCAGTTTTTTTTCCTACTACTGTTCCAAATGATTGTCCACTACTTTTTATTACTTTAAAAGCTATAGCATTTTTTTCTTTACCATTAAATTTATAGTTTTTAGCCTTATTAAAAAGCAACTCACGTGCTTCGTCTAAAGCATAATACAGTGGACATTTATGATGTACTATAGCAACTCCAAAGGATGTAGTAGGCTTTTCCTCTTCATCTTTTGGCTTATCAGAGTTTGCCATAATATCTTGTCCTGCATTAATATTTTTGTTAAATACATCTGACAAACCATCTATCAGATTAAAAATATCATTGCTTTTTTCATCACCACTCTCTTTGCTTTTGCCTTCAGTATTCCTTTTTATTACAGGAGCTATAAAAAGTAAATCATCTCCACCAGCATAAACTGTAAATCCATCATATTCTTTAATTTTTTCATGGGATTTTTTATCATATTTTAATAGGTTACGTGAAAAATCCTTATAATCTTTATATATATCCTCTTCGCCATTGCGAATTTTAAATGTATCTATCATTTTTCCCATAGAATCCCCATCTACTTGAACTACAGCTACGTATTCATTGGCTTTTATTAATTGATCCTTTAACTTTTCATCTCTTAATTTCTTTTTTATATCCTCATCTTCATTTGGAAAATCAGCATTGTTAATTTCATCCAATGCTATTTTAAAAAGACATGGATACTCTTCTTTTTTACCTTTTTCCCCATAAGCATCCATTGATAAAAAGTGACTTTTAAATGACTCTTCCTTTAATTTCTTATTGCTTAAAGTTTTTAAAAGATAATTATCTTTCATTCCTTTATTATTTAAAATTTTCTCTCTAAGCTCTAAACCATCTAAAGCTCTATTAACTTTAAATATAATATTATTTTGGCTTTTTTGTTTATCCTCTTTTTCACTTAAATCCATATGTATTTCTAAATAATATATTTTTAAAAAATCTTTTATATTAGCTTTAATTTTTTCTCTAGATTTATCTTTGCATATATCATAATTTTCTATTTCTAATACAATATTATCTATAACTTCATCTATAGATTCTTTAACTAAATTAAAATCTCCATCTTCTGATTGAAAGATAAACCTATCATGGAATAACCCTACTTCTTGTGCTGATTCGTTAGTTTTTTCATTGCTTTTATTATAAATATCTTTATCTTCGCTTTTATTTAGTTCTTTTGAAATATCCTTAATACATGGAAGTATAAATCTATCTTTCAGCTTTTCGTTTTTATTTTCTTCCTTATTACATTTTCTATCTTTAACTATTAGTGTTTTTATTATATTTTTCATAATATAGGAAAACAAATAACTTCTTGCCCATAATTCACCAGTTTGTTTTGCATTACTAATAGTTTCAATTATTGGGCCAATTGTTAATCCTATATAACTTTTCTTATTTTGTGTCAATTGTTTCACCTACCTATTTTACATTTATACGTTAAATTAATTTTAATTTTTTCATTGTATCAAAATCCATAGCCTCTGCTATAGTGCATACACACTCTTTATTAAAATTTTTGTTATTATCCTTATTATTTTTATAGCTAGTCTTTTTTATATTAGAATTTGTAGATTCACTATCCCTAGTATGGTTTTCACAACTAGTACTTTCTATTTCTCCCTTATCTTTAATAAATTTGATAAACTCATTTATATTGAATACTTCGCAAACATCTTCACTGCTTGCTATTTTCAGCGTATTTAATTGAATTTTATCTACATTTTTTTGATTAATCCATTTTCTAATCTTAAATGTTTTATTAAAAAATTCTTTTGGTATATCATTCGCCTTTATATATATTTCAAAATCTCCATTCTTATCTTTTAAAGGCTTAAAGAATATAGGCGATTTCATTCTCTCTATCTTATCTTCTTTTTTACCAATACATTCTTTTTTCACATTAAATTTTTTTCCGCTCTTCTCTTCCCATCTTTCATCTACTGACAATCCCAATAAATCTTTAATTAAATATATATTTTCCACTGACTCTTTTTTACCATAAACAAACTTATTCCTTATGGTATCTTTTTCCCACTTAATACCTTTACTTCGGAAAAATTCTTTTATATATGGGGTTCCACTTTTTTCTTCACTTCTTATCCTTCTATATAAATCGTCTATTTTATTAAACATCTCTTGCCATAAATCATTTTCGTTTTTATATTTTTTCTTATAATTTATCTTAATCTTATTTTGAAACCATTTTTCCCCATTAATAAACTGATTTTCTAAATCGTTTTTTATATAAAATGATCCAAATCCTTTATTTTGTCTTGTTCCAAAATTATTAAAACAAAAAAATTTTTCTATATTTTCTTTTATTCCATCTATTAATTTTTCATGAAATGTAAAAAACTCTAAAATTATATCTTCATTTGTAAAAATCCCATTCTCTTTTCCACCGTTCATTCCACCAGCAAAATACAGTTTTTTCATAGCCCCTTTTATATTTATTTTTCGTATTTTATCAGGATATTTCACATATATCCTCAATTTATAATCAAAAGCTTCTTTTCCATTAAACTCTTCTATTTTATCTTTTTTATCAGCCTTATATCCTATTAAATATTGCTTGTACTCATCAAATTTATTATTAAAAACATACTCTATTAAAAACTTATCTAACTTAGGCTTAACCTCTGTTGCTCTTAAAATCGCCCCTGGTTGTTCTGATTGAAAATGTATAAGTGGAGTATGTTGTTTTAATTCAATCTTAAATTTTGCCATAAAATACCCTCCTTTAATTTATAAAATAATGCAATTTATAAAAGCATACTATAAATAAATATTATTATAGCTATTAAAACCATTACAATTATAATTATTTTTATTAATCCCTTATGCTTTATTAATTTTCTAAATCCAATTATTGATAAGATAACTGCTACCAAAGGAACATACTGCCATGCAATTAGCCATCTACCATCTTCAATTTGCTTACTGCTAAATATAGTTGAAACGAATGTTAAAACAGAAACACATATCCCTGCAAAAGTAATTACATTTAATAACTTATTAGTTTTCTCATTAGTTTCTAAAGTAATATATCTCTGTATTTCGTCTATTTCTTCATCTAATCTCTTTACTTCTCTTTCTATTCTCATAAGTTCCATAAGCTTATCATATAATTCTATCCCCTCTTCTTGAGCTGTTACCTCTCTAAAATAAATAGTATTAACAAATCTAATATAATACTGTTGAAGTTTTTTTATTTGTTCATATATATTTTTACTTTCAAAACTTGCAGATATTTTAGAAGTTTCATCTGAAAATCTTAAAACGGAAGCTCTTTGAACCAATACAAGTAAAACCATCTCATAATAGATAGTATTCATGTGATTATACAGTACATTTTTAGAAAACCATAATTCATCACAAAGTAAAACAAAAGAATATCTAGATATCCCAAACAAACTGCCATAATTTTTCCATCTGGTATATGTAGATTTTAAAAGTAGCTCTTCTCTCATTTTTTCGTCCTTGCAAGTTGGGCCATCATTATCAACAAACAAAAATTGATACCAAAAATCACTTTTTAAATGTTCATCTTTATTGAAATTAGTTAGTATTCTAGAACAAGTATTGTCATTGTAATAACAAATAACAAACATTCTATCATCTATTATTGGTTTTATAACTATGCTTTCTTTTTTGCTTAACCACCTATATTGGCACTCTAATTCTTTCTCTACAGATATAAATTTTTCTCCTAAAATGTCCATTATAGTATTAGATATCATATTAGGTTTTTCTTTTAGTCTATAATTAAAATCTTCTTCTATAGTATTATTTTGTAACTGTACTGATAGTTTTTTAGCTAAAAACCTATTTTTAACACTATCTAATGGTATATATTGTGGATAAATTCTTCTTCCATAATCATTAATTTTTAATATATCTTCTTTATCTCTATATTCTTTGTTTTCTAAAAAATAAGATAATGTAGCTACTCCTGTATCATAAACCTTTAGCTTTATACTTTCTATTTTTAGTTTATAGATTTTACTAAAACTTACCTTACCTTCATCATCTTTTTTTTCCACATTTATTTCATATATTGAATTTTCATTTACATCGTTTCTATCAAAACACCTAACTATTCTATTAAAAACTTTTTCATTAAACAATCTACCTAAATAATACTTACTATTTTTTATATGAAAACTTACATTGTTATCCTTTTTAATATAATTCTGTTTTCCATATATAGCCTTCCTTACATTGTCATAAAAATACGTATATTCATTATAATCTTTATCATTTTGTACTTCCTCATTTTCTACAATTTTTAATACAGCTTTATCTTCTTTCCAACTTCCTTCTTGCTTCAAACACTCTATAAATTTTTCTACATTTAACCTCTTATCTATACATGCATCTAAGCAGTCTTTATCTTTTACTACATCCCATCTAAAAGGGAATACAAATATATGTGAACTTATTATTTCTTTAGTCATTCTACTTTCCTACTTTCTGTTTATTAATAAGTTAATATATCTGAATTATTTAAAATAATGTAATTCGGTTTCTATAAATTCACAAGTAAGTGTGCTTTGTTTTAATTGATTTTTTAATTCTTTAGCTAATTTAATTACAGTACTTTTCCATTCTTCAATATCGTCTACAAATTCTTTATTTGCCACTCCTGTAAGCACTATGGTTTCTTCACCATTTTCTGGGCATCCCCATTCTTCGTTATATACTGTTTTACTTGGTTTTATTACTGCTGAAACATAAATATTACTCTTTTCAAACTCTTCTCTAGCTATTTTCTGCCACACACCACCTACTAAATCTAAACTTTCATTTTGACTATTATTATGAAAATATCCTTTGTTTACTCCTGTTACAATTTCAAATCTTAAAGTTTTACCCATTTATTTCACCCTCACATTCTCTACTCACAAAACCCCGCTCCCATTGCTGAGTTTTTCTCTCCAAGTCCCACTGCTCTTGCCAAGAAAGCTACTTTTTGAGCTTCTTCATTATCCTCAATTTGTATACTTACTTTATTAGCCAATAATTTTATCCCATTCTTATAGTTATAATGCATTGGTTTTCTATTCTTAAACTCTACACTTTTTATAAAATTACCTTTTATGTCTATATCTCCATTAAAAAAGTCCTTATATTTTTTCTCTAAATTATCTTCTATACGGCTTTTGAATAAATCCACATCTCCATCTATTTGAAGCCATGGTTTATCATCTATAGTTATTATTAATGGTGTTTGGGTATATAATTCTTTGATATGTATTTTTTCTATATATTTTTTAGAAGTTGAAATAACATTAAAATCATCACTTTTTAAATTACATAGGCAGGTATCTATTTTATTTATAAATTCATCACTTAATGATCTAATTCTAAAAATATACAGTCTATCTTTTTTATAAAACTTGTCTCTTTCTATAGGATAGAAACTATTAAATACATAATGTTTGTATTGCCTCTTTGGATGAATTTCCTTTAAATCTTTATCTAAAAGCATACTCTTATTTATGTTTTTCCCTATTATATATCCACAATCTTGAAAATTTATGTGTTTTTTCAACATTACTGTTATAGTTAATTCAATAAACCTCATTTTTATACCTCTTTATTCAAATTTACGTATATTATACCATAAAGTATTTATAATTTAGTATCTATACTATAAATTTTTAATCCTTTTTAATCCTTTTTATATGAGAATATAATATGGGAACAACTTAATATGATTGATAAATTAAGCATAAAATAAAAGCCTTAGATTTACTAAGACTTTAAATATTTATTAATATATATTAATTCTTTATTATCTAGGAAAGTTTCAATCCTTATTTTAATGGATGTAATACTTAAACCCTTGTTTCTCTACAATTGTACTTATTTCAATACTTTAAGCTTATTTTGAGACGAGCTTAAAATCATGTTTTTTGAGTTTAAAAAGATGCATTAGACAATGTTTTTCTGTCCTATTTACATACTGACAAGCTTTTATAACTATAGTAAAATCAATACTTTAAGTTATTTCAACTTGTCTTAGGATAAAAATTCTACATAATTATTATAAATCTTTTTTAAATATATGTAAACTCATTGCTTTACTACAAACACTTAATAAAATCACTTATCTATTTTCCCTAGGAGTAATAAAAAAGTAAGTACTCATTAACAAATCATCACTGTGTATAAGTGATTCACACTAAATTGAAAATTTCAGTTCTCTACTTAAGATTTGGGTTCCCTGCTTAAATACATCTCATGTTAATGTTCAACAACGAAATCAGGATTTAAAATATGCATTTTTATAGGTATTTAAATACATCTCATGTTAATGTTCAACGCTGCAGCATCTGTCCATAAGTTTTCCCCTGTTAGATTTAAATACATCTCATGTTAATGTTCAACATATAACTCTATTTCTTCCATTTAATCCACTCCTATTTAAATACATCTCATGTTAATGTTCAACGAGATATAAGTAAAAATGTGGGGAAGAAAATGATATTTAAATACATCTCATGTTAATGTTCAACCGGATTAACTAATAAAATCACTGTACAGCTAACAAGATTTAAATACATCTCATGTTAATGTTCAACTTTCTATTACTCCTGGCATAGGATATATATTATTTATTTAAATACATCTCATGTTAATGTTCAACGCACATTTTCTAAACATTTCTTCATAGTATTCTCTTATTTAAATACATCTCATGTTAATGTTCAACCTCTCTGTCTTGTTCAGTTAATCCAGCTTCCAACATATTTAAATACATCTCATGTTAATGTTCAACCAGATGAATTTTATCACAGAGAAGATTGTCACCAATTTAAATACATCTCATGTTAATGTTCAACATTAAGAGAGAATAGAGGTTGGCATATGGATGGGTTATTTAAATACATCTCATGTTAATGTTCAACAATTTAAAGGTAGGAGATAAAGTATTTTGGAATGGATTTAAATACATCTCATGTTAATGTTCAACGTGCTATTATTTTGTAAAGGTAAGTTTGATGATTGCATTTAAATACATCTCATGTTAATGTTCAACGCCCACGCAACTCACTTTATTCAAGAGCTAGAGTTATTTAAATACATCTCATGTTAATGTTCAACTTCTTTTGTGGTTTTTTTATGGTTTTTTCTTCTTCATTTAAATACATCTCATGTTAATGTTCAACATGGAAATTTTAATATAATGTCTACTGCTATATTTAATTTAAATACATCTCATGTTAATGTTCAACCCCGCTTGAATAATGTAACAATTGCCTCTACTACCATTTAAATACATCTCATGTTAATGTTCAACATCTTTACTTATATACATATTGGTTTGTAAGACTAATTTAAATACATCTCATGTTAATGTTCAACGTAATAAAACTGTAATACAAAAATAAGGGGGACACAATTTAAATACATCTCATGTTAATGTTCAACTCTTTTTGTTTAAAGCATTCTTCTCTATAAAGAACTATTTAAATACATCTCATGTTAATGTTCAACGACCTAAACCACCAGCTTATAGAATATTTACAAAAGAATTTAAATACATCTCATGTTAATGTTCAACAGAACTATGCAATATGGACGGTTGTACACCTTACATATTTAAATACATCTCATGTTAATGTTCAACTTTTAATGATTGTATGAGTAGAGAAAATAATAATTAATTTAAATACATCTCATGTTAATGTTCAACCAATTTTTTTATTTCTTCATTTGCATCTTTTAGCATTTAAATACATCTCATGTTAATGTTCAACAAAATTATTTCTTAAGGATATAATATAGATAAATCAATTTAAATACATCTCATGTTAATGTTCAACCATAGTAAAATAGCCATTCCTTAAAATAAATAATATCATACAATCATTGATTTTACAAGGTTTGGTAGAAATTTTACCAACCGATTGTGAAATTTTAGAAATTCATTATAAAAACCTACCTTACCCCTTATATTTCAAGGGTTAAGATAGGTTATAGCTTTCAAAACGGTTGGTAAAATATTATGTTAAATATATTAAATTATGTTGTCCTATTGTGCTCCTAATATAATATTTATGTATATCTTACACAATATGATCTAATTTGATTATCGCTCTAAGCATTTATTATATAAAAAGTTACAAATATTATCAGCATCTTTACCATTATAAAATTCAACCATTAAAGTATTAAATTCTAATTTATCTTTTGCTTTTATATTTAAAATTCCTTGGCCATTTGCTAACAGAACACCATTTGCTAATAGTCTCCCTGTTCTTTTGTTTCCATCATAATAAAATTGATTTAAGGCCACAAATAAGAATATCTCAAATGCCAATTCAGTTTTACTATTACACCTATCAATAATTTTAGGCAGCTCATTTGAAAATATATCATCTAGTTCTTCTGCTTTAGGAGGTATATAATCAGTTCCACCTATTCTAACTTCTGAATCTCTAAACTTACCACTAACCAATGCTTCATTTATTGCAACTTTATTATTTATACTATTAAATATTTCTTTATCAAGTTTCAATTCACCTTTATTTATCAATTTAAATAAATATTCCCAACTATTTTTTAGATCATATATTTGTTGCTCATCAGAAACTTTATGACCTCCCACTGTTATTCCGTCCAACAAAGTCTGAACTTCTGGAAACGTGAAAGGATTTCCTTCTAAGCTTCCCATATTAAAAATAAAATCTGGTAATATCTTTTTTGCTATAAACATAAGTTTCTTTATATCTATAGGTGGTACTATATCTGAAAATTCTTTTGTTCTTTTGAATAACATTAATCTTCACTTCCTTTTTCTTTAATTATAACCTTATATTTATTTTAAACAATAAATCTTACTCTCTCTGGGTAAGATATTCACGACAAATTACAAATTTGTGGTTTAATCTTAAATACATATTATGTTAATGGTCAACCTCCAGCACTATCCAAATCTATAAGGCTAGCTAATACATTTAAATACATCCTATGTTAATGTTCAACAGTATAGGTAATAAAATGATTGAGGGGGATAAGTAAATTTAAATACATCCTATGTTAATGTTCAACGTGCATTGCGAAATGGGAAAAAACAAAAACAATTAAATTTAAATACATCCTATGTTAATGTTCAACATATTTATGTGCATTTTATCGGCCTTCTAAAACCAATTTAAATACATCCTATGTTAATGTTCAACCAAAGATGTAAAGCTAATGGAGGCTATCATAAAGCATTTAAATACATCCTATGTTAATGTTCAACACCTGAATTTATTATGTACTAAAAATTGAGGAGGAAATTTAAATACATCCTATGTTAATGTTCAACTTGTAATAAGAAAAAGGAAAACCAATTTCTTTGTTTATTTAAATACATCCTATGTTAATGTTCAACTTTTATTTTTACACCAAAAACACTTTTTCGACATTATTTAAATACATCCTATGTTAATGTTCAACTAGATACAGAAGGAAGAAGAGAAGAATTAGAAAATAATTTAAATACATCCTATGTTAATGTTCAACCAACCGTATGTTGTACCCCGGACAGAACTACCCCAATTTAAATACATCCTATGTTAATGTTCAACGTAAAGAACCCATTAAGAGATGTTTCCACCTTTACTAAATTTAAATACATCCTATGTTAATGTTCAACTCACTTACACCCCTCCTAACCATACATAAGAATCCAATTTAAATACATCCTATGTTAATGTTCAACCATAGTAAAATAGCCATTCCTTAAAATCAATAATACCACATAAGCATTGATTTTACAAGGTTTGGTAGAAATTTTACCAACTGATTGCGAAATTTCAGAAATTCATTATGAAAACCTAGCATAGCCCTTATATTTCAAAGGTTAAGATAGGTTTCCATATCCAAAACGGTTGGGAAAACAAAACTTATTTTCTCTATAATATTAAATCTTCTCCTGTTGTTGTTACTTTATTTCCTAATATTTCTTCTCCATATACACTATTATTCATTAGTTTTATGATACATATAAAATCTTCACATTCATCTATTTCTTTGTTTAGGTCTCTTTTTAATAATATTAAATTGGCCGGAGATATTTCACCTCTAAAAACAGACTTTTGAAAATGTGATAAGTATTTTTTACAAACTTTAAATACTCTATTTACTCTTTTCTCATTAACATCATAAAATACGAAGGCATAATTATAATTAAATTTTTTACCCATCTACATTCTCTCCTTCAAACTAAAAGGTTTAAACTCTTTATTTTCCAATATACATTTAATTAGCTTATAACAATCTAATTTTATAGCATTTGTATACGATACTTTTCTTTTAAGCCTTGTATGTATAAACACACTTTGCAATTTTTCTTCAAAAGCAGTTATAAATATTTTTCTTCCCTCTTCATTTAAAAGACAATAATTTAATTTTTTATCAAAATGCTTAGATACTTGTATTTTTTTATTATTTACTAAATCAAATATTGTTTTAAAAACTATTACTGGCTTAAAAACTTCACTAATATCTAAACTAAGTGAAAATCTTCCTTCTGAAGGTTCATGTAAAAAGCTTATTCTTTGATCTAAATGAGTATTATATATTGCTGTTATTGTTTTTCCATATAAAAGTGTATTACCAAATGAAATAAGAGCATTTATAGGATTATTTGGTGGTCTTTTCACTCTCTTATTCATAATAAAATCTTCTGGTAATATATTTTTAAATTCTCCATAGAATCTATGCCAAACTTCTCCTTCTACTTGCATTATTTGTTTAATATCATTTGCTTCTTCTAAGTTTGTCTCCATATGATTTTTTATCCACTCTAAAGTTGTCTTCACTTCTTTTTTATCATGTTTATAATAATGATACAATACTTCATATATATTTTTTCCAATACCATTTACTATACTTTTAGCAATTATAAGTCTTTTATTATTATAAGCCTCCACTTGTTTAACAAGTAATCTTCCACTGTTATAATTCTTCTTTGGGTAGAAAGTTCCGCTATATCCTTCATAATAATTAAAAAAATGCATTACTATATTGTTTTTAGATAAGAAATCTAGTAATTTGGTATTTATACTTACTTCTGACATACAATAAATTTCTTTAGTATTTTCTACAGGTATATAAACATTCTTATTATTTTTTCTAAAGCATAACGAGTTATCTTTTCTTTTTAATTCTCCCATTGATGTTATATATCTAGTGCTCCCCATAATATCCTCCTATATATAGCAATATTCATAATATGCACATTTTTTGCATTTAGGTTCATTTATAACCTTTGGTAGATATTCTTCTAATAATAAAATTTCAATATCACTTACTATTTTCTTAAGTTCTTTTAGATTTTTTTCATCAAGTTCAATAATGGCTGTTGTCTTTTTTTTATTTTTTTCTATAAATTGAAGTTTACCTTTTCTTTCAATCCCTTTATCTTTCAAAATCTTTAAATATAACAATACTTGCCACTTAGCAGCTTCTACATCTGAATCTGATTTTTTTATCTCTGTTAAATAATCTTTTGTAAGCTTGTCTATTTTTATGTTTTCAATACTTATCTCTGATTGTTTATTCTTCTCACTTTTAACCTCATGAATAGCTTTTCCTATTTTTACATCTTTACTATTATCCTCTAAGTTAATTCTATTTCCATGTAACCAGCATTGCCTTTTACAGTGAAAATAATAATTTATTAATGTGCCGTTAACTTTCATAAGCCCTCCTTATATAATAAGATCTCTTATTCCATCATTAAACTTTTTTCTATCAAATTTCCCATGTTCAAAATATTTTTCTCCCTCTTCTATATAATAAATGTCACCTATTCTATCTTCATATGTAAAATCATCTTTTTTAACCTGATATATAAAATAATTTAATTTAGATGTTACTTCAGATAATTTTACTTTCTTTTCTGCATAGTCTAATTTATTATCTTTTAAAAGGGTTATATATTCATTCCAGACTTTATCTCCATATAAAAATTCACCATCTTCAGTCTGTATTTCTCTGCTTAAAAATACACTATTTTTATAAAGTTCATCTATTAGCTTCATTCTCTCTTCAATTGCTATAAAGTCTAGTTTTTGAACTTTATCAAGTATAAAATTTTCAAAACTTGACTCAGTCTGTTCTTTTGCTTTTTTATTAAGCTCTTTAATTACATAGTCATAAAATGTTTCAAAGTCTTTATTTATAAGTATTTCTCTTGTTTTATGGCAAGTTAAATTTATATTTTTATCTTTTCTAATGTCATTTATATATATTTTTGATGCTGAATCTAAATCAAAAAAATAAACTTTACATCCTGGTTTTTTACAAGAACGATTAATTCTTCCTAAAAACTGTTCTTCTGAATCTAACATAGATATATCCTTATATCCTATATCCATATCTATATCTACTCCTGCTTCTATAACTTGAGTTGCAACTAATATTATATTTTTATTATATTGTTTAGTGTTTATATTTTTTTCATCTTCAAAAGCCTTTATTTTTTTTATTATTTTATTTCTATCTGCTCTGTTATCATCACCAGTCATAAGTTCTAAATCACTATTTAAAGGTTCCTCTAAAAATTCATTATAGTTTTTTAATCTCTTATAAAACTCCGTAGCTGTTTCTTTTTTTATAAATTCAATCAAAATATTTTTATTTGTTTTAGATTTTTCTATAACATGGTTAAATAGGCTATCTTCTGTATCCTCATCACTACTATCTAGTAATGAAAAATCAACCTGTACTCTATTTTTAAATATAGGATTTTCAAAATATTTCTTTCTATTTTTTATTAGTCTTACAGTTTCTATTTCTCCATCTATAAGGTTATCTAAATTTGGAAGTGTAGCTGACATTATTATAATTTTTATATTTAAAAGTTTTGAATACTGCTTTAAAAATGTTATTATCTCTTTCCATATTCTATTTTTATAACTTTGTATTTCATCTAAAACTATTATGCTATTGGCTATTTGACATAGTGGAAATAAATTATCTTTTGAAGTTCCAAACAAATAATTAAATATACTGATATGAGTAGTCAAAACTATAGGATAATGTAAAAATTGCCTATCTAACAAAGCTCTTTCATAATCTTTATTTAAGACATCACTTTCTTCATTTCTATCTATATTTTCTATAATACGTTCTTTTCTAGGTTTAGTTTTTATAGGAACTATAGAGTTAATTACAGAGATATCCTTCATTAAGTCATCTTTTTCAAGAGTTTTTTCTAAAGTTTTTATGTTTTGTTCTACCAAGGTGTTAAAAGGATATACATAAAATATCTTATTAATACTTTTAAATTTTTCTACCATTTTAAAACTTAAATTAAAAGCAACATTACTTTTTCCGCTTCCTGTAGGTGCTTCAAGATAGAAAATACTCTTATCTATATTTTCAACCATAACTTTTTCTGCATCTAAAAATAACTCGTTTCTAAGAATATTAATATCCTTCACATTAGTGAAATTTTCTTTTTTACCATAGGTGTGCTTTTCATATTCTCTTATACCTTTATAAATATATGTATCTTTAAAACTCTTATAAAATTTTTCTATATCTTTTATTTCTCCAAAATCATCTACTTTCTTTCCGCTCATAAATTCTGAAGTAGAATAGTAATCACAAGAAAGTAGCAGTGAACTTATAAATTTTTCGTATACATATAAGTTTATAGCAAAATCTTTTTCTTTATTTATTTTATCTTCTAAAATTTTATTTAGGTTGTTAAATATTAGCTGTATCTTTGTTTTACTAGTTTTGTTTTCTTTATTTATTAGTATTTTTTCTTTATAGGTATTATTAAATAACGATAAGTCACTTGTATATAATCTTTTTCCTTCTTCATCATCTTCTAATAATTTCTTTTTGAATTCATGAAAACTATCTAATCTTCCATGATGTTTTGATATTATATAGCTATTAAGAAGCATAAAAACCATTAATAGCTTTCTATTTTTTGAATCTTTTAGATTGCCTATTTTAATGAAAAAATGATTTATATATATGATTGAAGATAACATAGAATGATTTGAATTATTGGAATTAATACACTTTATTTGTTCTTGATTTTTAAAAAACTGATTTTCCATCTTTTTATATTGGAAATTGCAATTTATCTTTCCTAAATCATGCATATATATTGTATTTAAAATCATTTCTCTATAAAAATTTTTTTCTTCATTATTAAGCTCATTTACCAAACTATTTTCAATATTTAAAAATACATTATCTAAAGATTTATATTCACAAATTTTATATAGATATTCAAATGATAAATCTAAATGCTCTTTTAAAGTTTCTTTTTTATGGTCTTTAATATGAGCATAGATTTTATTGCTATCTTTTATTAATTCTTCTAAATTTAACTTTTCTACATGTTTAAAATACATATTTCCCTCCCAATTTAATATATTAGACATATACATTTGATTATTTGGTTATATTGAAATCTATTATTTTCAAATTCCACTTTCTTATATAAATCTCAAATATTCTTACATTTATCTCAAAACAAATGGAGGGTCTCCCCTCCAAACTGATACACATTGAATTGCTTATTTTCATATGTCTTAAAAGAAAAATATGTTTTTATTATGGCATTTATATATTTTATAATCCTTTAACAAACTCAATTTTGAATTAGTATATAAAAAAGTTTCCAAATTGTATTTATTAGTTTTCTTCTCTAAAGAGATCGGTAGCATTTCTTCATATTTAAATGGAGTTATTTTTTCCTTTAAAACATCTTCATGGTCAAATAAATCATCTTCACAGTCATCATTCTCTTCTTTTACAGCAGAGAATAAATCCTTTATAAATAAACTATGTATTTCATCAATGCTATCTAGCTTTTGTATATCTTCAATAACTTCCACATCATAAATATTTGCCATATGATCATTTTTTCCTAAGTATGGAATATATTTAAATTTTGATTTTATTAATCTTTCTTTTAAATCTTTTGGCACATTTTCATCAATAAGAATATAAATATCCCACTTAGGATTTTCAAGCCACTGTTCTTTTACTATAAGGTTTCCTCCTAGCTCTTTTGATGCATATCCTACAGAGTTATTAAATGTCTGAATTTTTTTAGATATGTATCCTTTATCATTTCTAGGGACTATTCCTATATTAGTATCTTTAAGTTTTTCATAAAACTCAGGATAAACTTGATTTTTATCTAAACTTTGACTATTGTATCCAGCCAACCCACAAATGGCACCTAAAATTCCAAGTAATGCTATTTTGTGAATATTTCCATAGGAAAAATAATAAAATGTATTAACATCGGGCTTTTTAAAAAAGGCTGTTTTTCCGCTTAAAGTGAATTTTAAAGCATCCATTTTCTATACCTCTTTTTTATTATGTTTTTTGCTATCATCCATAACTTCTTTTTTAGTAAAAATATTAAATTTATTAACTTTTCCTATTTCATCCAATTGTATATCGGTAGTATAGGGATTATAGTATATTTCTATATTCTCTATTTCATCTTGAAAACTATTTAAAAGATCCATGCAGTTTAATTTTATTTTATTTTTATCTTCACCTTTTTCAAATTCTACATATTGAGATAAATCTGGAAGATACAAATTAGATTTTGTTTCTACAAATAAGGCAAATTCATTTTCACATCCTATCTTTGAGTTAGTACTAAAAGACGTAGCTGCTACCATAGATGCTTCTTTAAATTTTTTATAGTCTTCTTCTGTATATCCTTCTGTCACTCCTATTTCTTGAAATTGGTCATAAGCTGATGGATTTATTACAAAAGGATAAAAATAATGAGCTTCATCACTTACTATTTTGGTTCCTAAAGTAGATGATTTTGCTTCTTCATCTTTATTATTTTTATCTTTTTGTTTAGGATCTCTAAAAGGTGATAAAATTTGTTGTTCTTCTGCATTAGTATCTTCGTATTTATTAAAGCCTTGTCCTATTTGTACAGCTCCTGTTATTGATATGTTATTTCCTTCTTCTGCAAAAGTTGCTCCAAAGTTTTTAACATCAACTGCTAAAAATAAATTTTTTAATACTTCTTCACTATCTTTATTATCTTTTAAATTTTCTATACCAAAGATATATTCATATCTTTCTTTTAAAGATCTTGGTAAAAGTTCTGTTTCTTTCTTTTTATTTTCTTGAAGCTTTATAGACTTAATGTATAGAACCTTTTCTCCGTTATTTTCCCACATCTTTTTCATTGGATATTTAAAAGCTTTATCACTTCCGAAGACATCACCAGAAGAGGTGGTTTTTGGATACCCTGTAAAATCTGCATTCCAGTTGCTCATTCTTGAAGCTACACCTAAAATACCATATACCCTTTTATTCATCTTCTTCATTTTTATTTTCCTCCTTATCTGATTTTTCGTAAATTAAATTACTATGAAGATATCCTGCTATAATTAAATCTTCATTAACTTTTTCCTGTGGAATATAGGATGAAACCATTGCAAATAAATTTTTAAACCTTTTATTACTTGTCTTTATTGTATAATTATATTTTTTATATAGTTTTCTTAGTTCATCTTTTACTCTTTCATCTTTTTTCCCATTTATAATTGGATTAGCTAAAGAATGAACTTTATTTTTGCCCCTATTTAATGAAATAAAATAACTTGTTAATTGACCTACTGCAAAATAATATTCTCTATCAGATTTTATAATATCTGTATCATCTTTATTTATTTTTTTTCTTAAAGAATTTTTAATTTCTGATAAAATATCTGCCATGTTATCCCCTCCTTCAAAATAATTTTTAAGTGAAGCTCTCAAGTTAAATTCATCGCTAGCCTTCATTAGATATCCATTGTTTATTGATCCTTTTATCAAATCTAAACTACTGGATTTTAAAACTTTCCATACATTATTATTAATACCTTTATAAAACCAAGTAAATAAAGCATTTCTTGAAAGAAGCAAATTTCTCTTTAATGTATTATCATTTATATTTAAATCTTTTGCTTCTGTGAAATAATTACTAGTCAAAAACTTACTAAAAAACACTTCATTTATTAAGATTTTTAAGGTTTTTCTTTTTTTTATTTCACCATAATTTGTTATTTTGCTTTTCTCAAATTCTAATACGTTGTCTAATTTAAAGGGGCTTATATCTGGTCTATAAGAAACTATATTATCAAAATCATGAATTTCAAGCTCTTTACCTTTTTTTATTCTTAAATAATACCCTTCAAAATCCTCCTCTGGCATTTCATCATTACCCATAGTCTGAATTATTTCTTCATTTATATATATATTTGTTTTTCCTTTGGATACTTGGTTCATTAAATAATCGAAAAATTGTTTTTGAATTAAAACTTCTTCTTTAGTTAAAAGATAAGGTAATTTTGATTTTCTACTTTTGTTTTCTAGATAAGGCTTTTTAGAGTTTAATCCCATATTATCATTAGACAATCCATATATTTCACCATCTATGGTTGTGTTATAATCATTGCTATTATAAAGATTTGTAAGTATATATTTTTCACTTTCTTTTTTATATTTATCATCATCATATTTAAAAAATATCTTTAAATATGTTTTTTCCTTATTGTTTTTTTCTACTAAATCATATATATTATTTTTTATCCATAATTTTATTTCATCTATAAGCCTTTCCTCAGATTTACCACACTTTTCTTCTACTTCTTCATAAAGCTTTTTAGCTTTAGGTTTTGTATATTTTATTAAAGGATCTTTTAGTATTTCATAGTATTTATCTATAATTTCATCTTTTAATTTTCCATTATTAATATTTTCCTTTTTAATAAAAAAAGTTAAATAGTTATTACTATGTATAACCTTTTTAGGATCTATAGGCTTATTCATATCTAATAATCTACTCATATAATCTGCTTTTCTTATAAAAGGATAGTATTTATTAGTATCATCTATTTGCTTAGTTTTGTTATCCCTTTTTATATCAACTCTATCTAATATATTAAAACTATTTTCAAAGGTATCAACTATTATACACTCCCCTTCCGCTGGAATATGAGAATGAATTAAATAATTTTCTCCTTTTTGCTCAAGCTGTTTTTTAAAGGTTCTCATAACATCTTTTAACATATACTCACCTCCTTAAAGCCATTTATAATTTACAAATCCATAACCTCTAGCATTCATTTCTCCTATAGATGTTCCTATGGCTAAGTATGCTAATTTTTGAGCACTTTCGTTTTCGTCAATAGCTAATGTCAGTTTATCACCTAAAATACTTATATTTTTATATTTAGAAGCTATAGGCTTTTGATTTTCAATATTCATAAATCTAAATAATGTGAAATTCTCATCTATCTTAGTGTTATAATAATCATTGAATTTCTTTATTAAGTTATCTTTTATACGTTTTTCAAACTGTTCTAAGGATAAGTTATGTTTCCAGTATCCTTTCTCAGTTTTTATAACCACTGGGGTTATAGAATATATTTTTTCTATGTATCTTTTAGGTATAGTGGTACATTCTATAGTTAAAGCTTTTATATAATCTGTATATTCATTTACAAGATTCTTTTTAAAATAATCCGATAAAGCTTCGTTTATTGTACGTATTTTTATAGAATATATTTTTCCTTCTTTATAAATTTTTGATTTTTCTATAGGATATAATGAATTAAATGTGTAAAACTTGTTGCTATTCTTTTCATGAAAGTTTAATAAATCTTTATCCTTTGATAAACTCTTATCTATTAACTTACTTATTTTTTCTAAAGTTTTTTCATAGCTAATGTTTTTCATCAAAAATACTTTTAGTGTTAATTCGTATAATTTCACCATTTCACCTCCTCTTTATAGCTATTATTATATAAATTTTACCATAATAATATATATTTTTCTATTATTATATTGGTCTTAATACAATTAAAAATAAATAAAAAATAGGTAAATTTAAAATTCAATAACGAATTTTAAATTTACCTATTTGACTTATGTCTTATGTTAATGTTAAACAATACTTTGTTAAATGTTCTAAAATTACAAGTTATATTTAAATACATCCTATGTTAATGTTCAACGCATATGCACATTAGAAAAGAATATGCAGAAATAATATTTAAATACATCCTATGTTAATGTTCAACCCATAGTAAAATAGCCATTCCTTAAAATCAATATTACCACATAAGCATTGATTTTACAAGGTTTGGTAGAAATTTTACCAACCGATTGTGAAATTTCAGAAATTCATTATGAAAACCTAGCATAGTCCTTATATTTCAAGGGTTACCCTAGGTTTCAAAATTAAAAACGGTTGGGAAAATATCTTGTTAATTATTCATTTTAACAATAAACTTCTATTATTTTTTTATTGGTCTTTTCTATATTAATTTTCTTTTCTTCTGTCTTACCTACTAGGTTTTTAGCTTTTCTCAAGTCAAATATTAAAAGGTAACCTTCATCTAATGCAAACTGATGTAAATATTCACCTAACTGCATTAGTCCTTTTTTATGATATTCTTCCCCTCTCCATATTTTAAGTTCTAGAATATACATTTTTTTATTATAGGTTATTACTATATCAAATCTTTTTTCTTCTCCGCCTTTTACTTCTTTAAATGCAAATCCATTACCATTTATAATAGGGGCTAAAAATGCTAAGAATACTAATCTTCCATCTTCCTCTAAAAAAGCCTCTCTTTTTTGTGAGTACTCGTGCTTCATAAATTCTTGAAACTTTAATAGTACCTTTTTAATATCCAAATCTCCATTTTCATTTATAAAAATTTCTCTAGAATTATAGTTAGAAAAATTAGTACTTGTCTGAATCTTTGATATTCTATAATTGTATATAAGCTGCTCATATACTCTGTTATTTATTTTTAAATTACCCTTATCATTTTTAAATATTCCATATAAATATCCTAGATTTATCTCTGGATTATGAATATTGAAATTCAATTTTACCCCTTTTATTAAAATATTATCTACTAATCTGCCTAATTCAATGTTATTTTCTATGTTCTTAATTAAACTATCAAAATTAGTATTGCTCTCCTCTAAAAGTTCTTTTACCGCTAACTCTAAATATTCTTTTTCCCATTTTAATTTATTTATGTCCATTATTTTTTCATCTATTATTTTACAAAGCTTACTTACTAGGAAAGGATATCCTGAAGTATAAAAATAAAGCCTTTGTGAGTAGTATTCTTTATCTAAATCCACTGATTTATTTTCCACATAATCATCTAACATAGTTTTTATTTCTTCTACTGAGAAGCTCATGTCTACATCAAAATCTGAAGCTATATTCCATGGACTGTTATACTTATGTTCTTCATTTGATCTTATTTTTAATTTTTTTGTGAGGAAACTCCTGCTCATTTCTTCCCATGAGTAAGCGATCATGTCAAAATCAGAGATTTTGGATGCCTGCTTAATATCATGAACTCCTGCTAAAATTACACTATGAAAAGTATAGTCTTCTCCTTCATTCCTAAGTAAATATTTATTTCTAAGCATACCTAAAAAACTTAAGAACAATTGATTATTGCTGCTTTTATCCACTTCATCTATCATCAAAACTATTTTTTTATTAGCTCTAATAATAAACTTAGTTATAACTCCAGATAAATCAATAAAATTTTCTACACTTTGCTTTTGCTGTTTTAAATATTGAGACAATTCTTCATTATTTATTAAAAGAGCATTAGAAATTATCTGGAGAAATTCCTTTGAAAATATTTTTTCATCTTCAAATATTAAATCTCCAACACCCTCAAAGCTTATTTTTATGGGAAGATATTCACTACTATTTTTTAAATATCTATTTATTAAATATAAGGTGGTTGTCTTCCCGTACTGTCTTGGTCTATTTATAATAAAATATTCTTCATTATTTACTAATTCTAGTATACTATCTATCTTATTAGATATATGTACCATATAGTGTTTTTCTGGTATACAAGTTCCAGTTACATTAAATCTTTTTTTCATATAACTTTCATACTCCTCATACTATTATATTACCATAGAACAAGGCATTTAAACATATAAAGAAAGATATACTAATGAAAATAAAAACTCTATATTTATAATGGTTTTTAAACCTAACTTAATCATATAAAATACTTGATTAAACTAGGTTCAAAACTAATATATAAATATTATTTTTTAATAAACTTAAAGGAAAATTAGATTAAAATTTAACTTATTTACACTAAACCTGGCAATATTCCTTGAAACAAGGATAAAACAAATACTGCTACAAGTATTGCTAAACCTGCTATAAATCCTCCTACTGTCCATGCTCTAATGGTATCACTGACAGAAATTTTGAAAAATCTACTGATTGCCCAAAATCCTGAATCATTTGGAAGTGATAGGCCAATTCCCCCTGCACAAATAGCAATTCCACATAATACTGGTGAAATTTTTGAAGATGCTATGGTTGAACCAAGTATAGATGCTGTAGTTAAAAGAGCAACCGTTGTAGAACCTTGAGCACATCTAATTATTTGGGAAATAATAAAACAAAGTAATAAGATTGGAATTGCAAATCCTGATAAAGTTTTTGCAATATAGTCTGCGATTCCTGTGGATTGAAGTACATTTCCATAGGCACCACCAGCTCCTGTTATTAATAGGATTAGTCCAACCTGATCAGCAGCTTCGGTCATAATATCTGAAACACTACTTTTTATATATGGCATAGAAACAATAGCTGAATAAATAACACCAATAAGCATGGCTACATTTTTATCACCAATAAACTTAAGCAAAGAAGTTACTACACTATCTTTACTAAGAATCATTGAACCAAAGCTTCCTACTAAAATGAGTAGAATAGGTACAAGAAGCATGGATAACGATTTCATAAAACTTGGTTTTTCCTCATCCTCCTCTTTTGTTGATGCTAGTTTTTCTAATGTGGCATCTTCGCAACAATATGCATGATTATTTTTATGATCAACTTTATTAACATATTTTGCATATATAATTCCACCAGCAATAGTACCTACAAAAGCACAAATTAAAGCATATATAAAAAATATACCTACATCTATTTTTAACACTTCTGCCACTGCAAGTGGTGCTGGGGTTGGAATAACTAAGGCATATGTACATGTGGTTGCAACAGAAAGAGCACCAGCATATGCTACCATAGAAACTCCTGTCTTTTTTGAAAGAACTCTCAGCATTGGAGCAAACATAATATAAACTACATCACCAAATACAGGAATGCCTGTAAGAAAACCAGATAAAGCAATGGCTTCAGGTGTATTATTCTTTCCAAACTTTTTAAGAATAGTATTAGCCATTACTTCTATACCACCGGACTTAAACATAAAAGTACCAAGCATAACACCAAGACCTGTTACAATTCCTATCCCTGCCAAAGTATTTCCGAACCCTTTGGAAACGTTGTCACCAATATCCTGAACAGGCATTTTTACTAATACTGCTGTAATTATAGAAGTAAGTAATAATGATACAAATGCATTTAATTTAAATTTTATAATAGTTACCAATAAAACCACTACTGAAAGCAAAAATACTCCAATTAATAACGGTCCTGTTAACATAAAAATCCCTCCCATAAAGTTAATATAAAATTACGTTTAATGAATTTAATATGCCTTAAAAATTAAAAGTGAATTTGTTATGATGTTCAGTAGTTTAGAGGGATATATGGAGTATTATTCCATATATCCACCTTTCATTGGTGATACTGCAAGTTTTGTGTAAACTCCTAAAGCACCCTTAGTGTATTTTGGTGCTGGTTTTACCCATTTTGACTTTCTTTCTTTTAATATTTCTTCTATTTCCTTTTCTGTTTTTTCTTTTCCATTGACTCCCACTATTTGGAGTAATCTTTCTGGTATATTTATTTTTATAAGATCTCCATCTTCAACTAATGCTATAGGTCCTCCCTCACTAGCTTCTGGAGATACATGCCCTATTGCTGGTCCTCTTGTAGCTCCTGAATATCTTCCATCTGTTATAAGTGCTATAGATTCAACTAATTCTGGATCTGAAGCTATTGCTTCTGTAGTATAGAACATTTCTGGCATACCAGATCCCTTTGGTCCTTCATATCTTATAAATACTGCATCTTTTGGCTTAACTTTTTTTGTAAGAACATCCCTTAATGCATCTTCTTCACAATTATAAGTTTTAGCTTTTAATACAACATTCATTAATTTTTTAGATACGGCTGAATGTTTCACTACTGCCCCTTCTGGAGCCAAATTTCCTTTTAATATAGCAATTGCACCTTGGACTTGAATTGGGTTGTCCTTAGATCTTACTATATCTTCTTTTTTCACTTCTAAAGCTTTAAGATATTTATTACAAGTTTCATAATATCCAGTTCTCTTTAAGTCTTCTAAGTTTTCTTTTAAAGTTTTTCCTGTAATAGTTATAACATCTAAATGTAAAAATTCTTTGATTTCCTCCATTATAGCTGGTACCCCACCTGCATACCAAAAATAAGCTCCTGGATAAAATCCACTTGGTCTAATATTTAATATATAAGGAATCTTCCTATGTATTTCATCAAACAAATCTGGTTCTATTTCTATTCCAAGTTCATGTGCAATTGCTGGTATATGAAGTAAACTATTACTTGATCCAGCTATAGCAGCATGTACCATTATTGCATTTTCAAAAGCTTTTTTCGTCATAATATCTGAAGGTTTTATTGCCATTTCCACTAACTTAACAGCATGCTCTCCTGCTTTTTTAGCTGCTATTTTAATATTTTCTGATGTAGCAGGCATAAGGGCTGTTCCTGGAAGTGCAACTCCTAAAGCTTCTGCCATAACTTGCATTGTAGATGCTGTTCCCATAAAAGAACATGCTCCACAACTTGGGCAAGCATTATGTTTTAATGTGGTAAACTCTTTTTCTGATATTTCTCCTCTTTCATACTGTGCGCTATATGCTCCTATTTGTTCTAAAGTTAGCATATTAGGTCCTGCATTCATTATTCCTCCTGGTACTACTACAGCTGGCATGTTGAGTCTAGCTAAAGCCATAAGATGTGCTGGCATTGACTTATCACAGCTTGTTATAAATACCCCTGCATCATATGGGCTTGCCTCTACATGTGTTTCTATCATATTAGCCATAAATTCTCTTGAAGCTAAAGAATAGTTCATTCCATCGTGTCCTTGTGCTTGCCCATCACAAATATCAGTTACGAAAAATTTAGCTGGTTTACCTCCCTTATTATTTATACCAATACAAGCTTCTTCAACTAATATATCTAAATGAGCACTTCCTGGATGGCTGTGTCCAAAACTACTTTCTACTATTATTTGTGGTTTTGAAAGGTCTTCTACTTTCCAACCTGAACCTATCCTTAAAGAATCCATTTCTGGTGCTTTTAATCTTATTTCTTGACTTTTTAGCATTTTAACTCATCCTCTCTAAATACTTGTATGATGTATATTTATTACATTGTTTCATAAACTTAATATTTAATTCCCCTACAGCTATAAAGTTTATGATGTTTTTTATCTTTCAACACTTCCTGATATGTTTCCGTTTACAATAGCCCTAACCTCGTCCACTGTTACTAAATTAGTATCTCCTAAAATAGTATGTTTTAATGCAGAAGA
Organism: Clostridium sp. Marseille-Q2269; assembly: GCF_943736985.1. Lineage (GTDB taxonomy): Bacteria > Bacillota > Clostridia > Clostridiales > Clostridiaceae > Clostridium_F. The sequence continues at coordinate 40,390 of NZ_CALSFS010000016.1, read as the reverse complement.
AGCTACTCCAAATTCAAGAGCATCTCTATAGTCTTTTCCCGTAACTAGTCCATATATTAATCCTGCTGCAAAGGCATCTCCTGCCCCTACTCTATCTTCTATATTAAAATCATATCTTTTAGATTGATATATTTCTTTTCCATTATAAATGATGGCAGATAAAGCATTGTGAGAAGCTGAAAAATTTTCTCTCATAGTAGTTACTACATACTTTATATTAAATTTTTCTATCATCTTACCAAAAACTTCTTCTAATCTTTTAATATTAATTCCTTCTTTTGCAAAATCGGCTACGTGATATTCATTATTATTTGATTCTAAACTACTAAGCCATCCAAAACATACATCTACATCCTGTAACAACCCTGACATGACCCTTTCGAATTCTTCTATTCCCCAAAGTTGTTTTCTATAGTTTAGATCCAAACTTATTTTAACGCCATTTTGTTTTGCAACTTCTACAGCTTTCTTTGCAATTTTTATTCCTTTTTCTCCTATGGCAGGGGTTATTCCTGAAAAATGAAACCAATCTGCTCCTTTAAATATTGTATCAAAATCAAAATCATCTAAATCTGCTGTGCACATTGAAGAATTCGCTCTGTCATATACAACTTTAGATGGTCTTATAGACATTCCTTTTTCAACAAAATATATACCTAATCGTTCTCCACCTCTAGCTATATAGTCAGTTTTAACTCCAAATTTTCTTAAATTATTTAATGCGCTTTCACCTATTGGATTATAAGGAATCTTGCTCACAAAATATGGGTCCAATCCAAAATTGGCTAAAGATATAGCTACATTAGCTTCTGCTCCTCCATAAACTGCATCCAAAGATTGGGCTTGAATAAATCTTTTATTACTTGGTGTTGATAATCTAAGTAATACTTCTCCCATGGTTACAACTTTCTTACTCATATTATTTCCTCCTAAGCTAAGCTTTCTCTTGCCATTTTAACTTTATTCACAAACTCTCTTGATAAACGAGTAACCTCTTTATAGTTCCCTTTTTTAGCTTGTTCCATTAGTTTCCCACCAACACCTACAGCAACACATCCATTTTTAATCCATTGGTCTACATTATTTATATCAATTCCACCTGTAGGCATTATATTCGCTTGTGGAAGTGGTACTTTTATTGCTTTAACTATACTTGGACCATATGCACTGCCTGGAAATAATTTTATTACATCTGTTCCAGCTTCTAGGGCTTTTATTATCTCAGTTATGGTCATACAACCTGCCATATAAGGGATCTGATATCTGTTACAAAGTTTTGCAGTTTCTAAATCAAAGCCTGGACTAACTATATATTGTGCTCCAGCAAGTATAGCTATCCTAGCTGTTTCACTATCTAATACTGTTCCTGCTCCCACTATAAGTTCTTCTTTTTTAAACTTTTCTTTTAAAGATGTGATTACCTTATCTGCATTAGGAACTGTAAAAGTTATCTCTATAGAAGGTATTCCTCCTTCTATACATGCTTTTGATATTTCTTGTGCCATATCAGCATTATCTGCTCTAACAACTGCAACTACGCCTACATTTATAATTCTTTTTAAAGTATTTAATTTTTCTATCACCATCATTCCTCCTCCTATATATCCTACGGTTTATTCCATTATACAAAATTTAGTTTCACGTATCAAAACATATATTTTTTATATTTTAGGATTATTAACTTTTAGCCTTAGATATATTTGATATTCTTTAAAATTCTTATTATTGCATATTTTTCCAAAATAAAAGAAACTAAGCTACATTATCCTCTATAGCCAAGTTCCTTAAATTTATTTATTATTTTTTAAAATTCTTATTATTATATTTTCTCAAAATAAAAAGAAACAAGGCTACATTATCCTCTATAGCCAAGTTCCTTAGATTTTTTTATTCTTGTTATTAAATATTTTTCAAAACAAAAAGAAACAAAGGTACATTATCCTCTGTAGCCAAGTTCCTTAGATATTTTATGTGTATATTCAATTATAAGTTTTGAAAAGTCTTCTAATTTTTCTTCAGTAAAAGTAATTATAGACCCTGAAATACTTATAGCTCCACATACTTCACCTTTATAATTAAAAATTGAAGCCCCTACACATCTCACTCCAACTTCGTTTTCTTGTTCATCCACTGCATATCCATTTTTTCGTACTTTATTTAAATATTTTTTAAATTCATTAAAATCCGTTATAGTATATTCCGTAAGCTTTTGCACATTACTTTTATTCCATATTTCCTCTATTTTATCATCTTCCATATAAGATAAAATAGATTTACCTACAGCAGTACAATAAAGAGGTCTTCTATCCCCTATTGTAGAATGTGTTCTTATTGTATTTTGTGATTCTTCTTTTTCAACATAAATAATTTCCGTATCTTCCGTTACAACTAAATGTGCCACTTCATTAGTTTTTTCTACTAATTCCTTTAAATATGGTCTTGCTACTGTGACTAAATCCATTTTTTGTATTTTTTTATTTCCAAGTTGAAACAACTTTAAGGTAAGTTTATACTTATTTGCTTTATATTCTTGCTTAACATATCCCTTATATATCAATGTGGCCAATAATCTATGTACAGTGCTTTTATGTAAATTTACCTTTTCACTTATTTCAGTAATGCCAAGTCCATCTTCATAGTCAGATAACACTTCCAATATAGAAAGGGATCTATCTACGGATTGTACTACTTCCTGCATTGCTTTTCCTCCTCTATATTTTGTATTTCAATTAATTATATCATAATTTTTTATACTTGATTTAGCAAATTACATATTTACTATTGAAATGCAACTGTAGGTTGCTTTTAGAAACAGTGAGTTGGTTTGGATTTTTATTTTCAAATGGTACAATTAAAACATAAAGCCGAAGGGAGAGAAATAAATGAAAACTGGTAAAAAAATAGCTAAGGCTAGAAAAGATATAAATATGACACAGGATCAATTAGCTGAATTATTACAGGTTACAAGACAGACTATTTCTAAGTGGGAGTCTGATTTAGCTTTTCCAGAGACTTCAAAAATACCAAAATTATCTGATGCTTTAAAAGTTAGTTGTGATTATTTATTGAAAGATAATGAAATTGTAACTGCTGAAGTATCCTTGCAGGGTTCTAATAAATATACTATTGATTGGACTAAGCTTTATCCTGTCCTTGGAGAATATCAAAACACAGTAGATTGCAAAGAATATAGTAAAGTATTTGTTAACCTTATAGAAGATATGATGAAAAAATATAATTATTCTTTGGAAAATTCTATGTTAGTTCTTAAAGATCTATTTTACAAAACATATCTTCAGATGAATAATAAACAAAAATAAATTTACACAGGGTATCAATGAATAATAAAATTACAAAGTAAATTAGTGCTAGCCCAAAGGGTTGGCACTATATTTATTTATAAAATCATATTATTAACTATCAGATACTATTAATTATAATTGGATAAAAAAATTATTTAAAAGTTATATGAAGATAATATAAAGTATGCTATAATTTTTATACAAATTATCCAATAATTATACTATATAGCAATTAAAACATTTTTCATGTTTTTTATAAAATAATAAATTTACAAAGGGGAATTACACAATGAAAACTACGGCACTTCTAATTATAGATATTCAAAATTCATTAATGTGGGCCGCGCCTTTTGGTGCTGATGAATTTATAAATAATATAAAAAGATTAATTGAATCATGTAGAGAAAATAATGTACCAGTAATTTATATTCAACATAATGGTGAAATTGGTGGTGGACTTGATCCAAATTCAAAGGGCTGGAGGATTTTTAAAGATATAGCTCCTACTCCTAAAGACATTGTAATAACCAAAGATTACAATTCTGCCTTCAAAGAAACTAATCTAAAGAAATGTTTAAATGATAAGGGCATAAATGAATTAATAATTACAGGAATGCAAACAGAATATTGTATAGATACTAACTGCAAAGTGGCCTTTGAATATGGTTTTAAAGTTATTATTCCAGAGAAAACAAACACAACATTTAATGATGAAAGTATGCTAGCAGAAGATATATATAATTTCTATAACTTTAATATATTCAATAATAGATTTGCCACAGTGGAAAGTGTTGAAGATACAATAAAGAGAATAGAATCTTAAATCTTAATAAAATTTTTCTTTACTTAATAATATAATATAAAAGTAACACTATTATAATGTTACAATTGCTTTAAAAAACACAAAGCATTAAATTAAACAAAAAATAAAAAATCTACAACATAAAAAAGTCCCTTAAACTTGAATTGTAAGGGGCTTTTTATTAATATTTGAATATAAAATATTTATACACTTAATATTACTTTACAGACTTAATCCTTGAATATAAACCATTTATATACTTCCCCTTTTTAATAACAGATTTTTTAATCTGTCTACTTTAAAAGAAGAATATTGAAATTAATTTTAAGGTGCTTTTCTTAATATTTGAATATGAAATATTTAGATACTTACTATACTTATATGTTCTAATAGTTAAAGTAACTCTAAAAAATCATATTTGGGTAAATTTAACTTTAGTCCAATATTACTGACAATTATATTTATATTGTAAAATCCTCATAAATTTAAAAGTCTAATTTAATATTAGATTCTTTTGAGTATGATTTTGATTTAGAAAAATATCTGCAAATCATAAAAAGTACAACTGCACCAACTATTGCCCCCACAAATCCAGCTTTAGTTTCAAAATTCTCTAAATAAGGTACATAGTCTGCTATTAAGCAATATAAATTATTTGCAAAATGCATAGCTATTGTAAGTATTAATGAGTCTGTTTTAACATAAACATATCCCATAAGTAATCCTGCGAAAAATGCATCTACACCTTGATGTATATTCCAATGCATTATTCCAAAAAATAATGAAGAAATTAAAATAGCTTTTATAGCACCACATCTTTTGTTTAATCTCTCTAGTATTATGCCTCTAATAATCATTTCTTCAAAAATTGGAGCAGTTACACACATAGCAATAAGTTGTATTAAAAAAGGTTGTTGTCCTAATTCCTTAAATGCTTGCTTAAACCATTCATTTTCTGGTATAAGATTTATTAAAAGTCCTATGCTATTGTCATATGCAAAAATGTATGCTATTACAGCTATCATTACAAAAATCCATTCTTTTGCACTAGGTTTATATTTAACCTTAAACTGAAATTCTTCTACTTTTCTAAATCTTTTTGTCATCTTTTTTATAACAAAAATATATGATAGTATCTTTCCTAACTCTTCAGTAGGAATACACATCCATTCTAGCCCTTTTAGCTTTAAAACTTCTGATAATACTAGCCAAGGCAGCATATATATTTCTTGATAAATCCATATTTTTATCATTAATATTATACTTTCTTTTATAGATATTCCACTTTTTGGTATGGAGTTTTGTACTGAATTTTCTATAATGTGCACCTTCTTATTCTTTAATTTTATGTGGCTGTGGCATTAAAGAATTTAATCACAATATATTGTTTTATAGTTTAAAGTTAACACAATATATTGTAGTATTTATTCTTAGTGCCACAGATCCATCCACCTGTGTCCTATTTGTTGCTAAATTTCATATATGATATGTACTAAATTTTAAGCTTTCCATTTTCCATATCATCTACCCTAAACTAAAAATTTTATATTTTTTATACTATCCACACTAAACTAAGGACTTTATATTTTACATACCATATACACTGAAATTAAAACTTTATATTTTCTTGTATCTTATTATAAAGTGAATTGTCCATGTATTTTACCTTAATGGAATCTCCTAATTCATTGGTATATAAGCTTATTATGTAGGTAGAAATTCCTGCTTTCTTTTGGAATGGACTTTGCTTTTTAGTTATAGATTGCATATTGGATTCCCTTATTGTTGTTGTAACTTTTGTAAAACCTCCACGGCTCACTATTAATACATCTTTACTAGTGCCTAAGGATGTGTTTTTATAATCAAGTAAACTATAAATCAATACAAGTACTGAAGTAAATATAACTATAGTTAATTTTATATTAATAGGTACAATCTTTAATAATATATATATAGGTAGAATAATCACAGTCCAAATTATGAAATTTCTTATAATAAATCTTATTTTACTTTTCTTAGGTGGTACTTTTCTATCACCTTCAAATATCATATCTGGCAATACATTTCTTATAAATTCATCTTTAGACTTTTTATCTACTATAGGATACAAAATCGCCTTTTCATCTTTCTCATCACCATAACCTATAGTTATAAGTTCTATTGTTCCTATTTTCATAAGCTGCTGAAGTATTGATTGCTTATACTTTATTCCATATATTTTATTAAGTTTAAAAGAATACTTTTTCTTATCAAGTGCACCATAGGATATACTAATTTTATCCCTATAAGTTTCTACTGTAAAATTATTGAGTCTTATCATTTCAAAAATAACGGAACCTATAACCATAACCATATATATAAATGCCATAAAAACTATTAATCCTAAGATTAAAATAAAAACTGACTTGGTTTGTATTGAATTTAAATTTATATACTTATATATATAAGGAATTTTCATATCAAAATGTCTAACTATATCATCTAAAGAATTATACATTGCAAAGAATCCACCTATTGACCATAGAATTTTACTTTTAGTTGTAGCATATTTAAATATTTCTTTTCCTGTTATAACTTTTTTATTTATTGGTTCTTCCTTCTTATTAAATTTAGAATTTCTAGTAAATTTATCATTCCCATTGTAATATTTAGAATTGTCATTGTTCCTTGAAGATGTTTGTGTTACTAATTCTCTCTTTAAATCTAAGCTAGAATCATCACAAGATGCTTGTCCTTGTAGTTTTCCCTTGGAATCTAAATCTAATTTGTTATGGAGACCTTGTGTTTTTGTACCTATCTTCATATCTAAATCTGAATTATCATGTGTATCTGGTGCTTGGACGTTTCCATATAAATTATAATTATCTAAACTATCTTTTTCTTCTAATCCCTCATTTTCCTCTAAGTTTGAATGCTGAAAGTTCCCTTTTATATGTTCACCACTATGTTGATGTGTAAATTCTTCTTCAGTTGAACCTAATATTGTATTTCTAAGCTGTTCTAAAATTTCATATTTTACAATTACTTTAAATTCTGTTTTTTCAAGACCAACACTTCCTGTATCTATCTTTAATGTATAAACCTTAAATATTCTATCTAAAACACTTTGAGTAGAATCTATGGTATTTATTTTGTCAAAGGGTATTTCTTGTTTAGATTTTGAAATGATCCCTTTTTCTGAAACTAACATACCATCTTTTATGTAGAATATGATTTTTCTCCAACTCAGTACTATATAAATAATTGTTATAGATACAACTGCCAGAACCCCTAATAATACTCTTATATCTGACATTTTTACTAAAAGTAATACTATTAAAAACAATGAACTCTTAATAAAATTAATTATGTTCTTTATAATATATAAAAAGTGATTTCTCATTGGTTTACTTATCATTTTTATCAACCTTTTCCTTGATTTTTTCTTTTAAATATTTACCAATTTCATTTGCTTTTTCTATATTTAGATTAGGTATTGTATGACTCCCTCCTGCAGTAAATATATCCACATTGGCTAAATTTAACATTCTATTTACAGGACCTTGATTTATCCTTATGTGCTGAACTCTAATTATAGGAATTATAGTTGTTTTTATATAGTATATACCTTCTGAAAACTCTATCTTATCCTTTGTAATAACATATCTCCATTGTTTATATTCTATAAATGGATATAAAATAAAATTTAATAATAAAATCAAACCTATTATTCCAATGAATATTTTAATACCAAAACTATGGTTTATAAAAAAATTCACAGGAATTTTTTTTGTGAAAAACCATTGAATAATAAAAAGTACTGCTGTCACTATTATTGTAGCTATTCCCCTTGATATAAACCATGATTTCATGGCATTTGTATCTAACTTACTATATTCCATTTCTGCCTCCTTAACTGTTTGTTAATATAGTTTTATTTTTTATAATTAATTAATATAATCTAGTTTCCAATATGCTTCAGTTGTATTTTGAAATCTATAATTAAGTTTAATATTGTCTTTATATTAACAATCCATATATCGTTGAAATACAAAACATACTTTACTAAAATTTCACAACAAATTTTAGACTTTAAATGACATTAATCCTACATATGTTACAAAAGTACTATTTATTCTAATTAGAACATGATATAATTATTTGTGTCTGAAGGAAAATAGAGAATATTATGAATTTAAGGTGATTTTATGAAAAGATTTTTGTATACTTTATTGATTATATGTTTTTGCACAGCCTTGATTTTATATTTTAAAACTTATGCTATTACAAATAACAAAGAACAATTAGAAAGTAATATAAAACATTTTATTAACAACAATGAGCCTATAGTAAAAGTTAATAATATTACTATAAGAAAACAGATAGATATTGATAATAAAAAATTAGTTTTATATGGTATTAACAATAAATCCTTAGGTATTGCAGAATTATCTAGAGGAGTTAACTGCAGATATAGGGTTCATAAAACTCATAAGTGTACTGGCTGTATTGAATATGAAAATTGTAAAACTAATAAAGGTAAATATCTAGTGATAAGCGGTAAAAATTGTGATAATAATATTGCATACATAAAAGTTTCCTTAGGCAGAAAAAAACATAAGCTTAATATACCTAGAGGGAGATACTTTTTAGTTAAATGTAAACTATCATCTAAGCATTCAGATGAAATTGTTAACAATGATATTGTTGTATATAACAAAAATAATATTAATATTACAAATAAAATTTTCGATATATCTTTTCAATAATTTTACTTCTATGTAAGTATGCTTCCAATTCCAAGGATTTTAAACATAGACTCATATTGCTTTATATAATAAGATTTGAAATACAGACTCATATCATTTTTTATATAATAAGATTTTAAATAGAGACTCATATTACTTTTTATGTAATAAGATTTTTAAATAGCATGATTCATAGAAACCTTCATATCAATTCTTTTCAAATATACATATAGTGATAGTTCCATAATTCTCTACCATTTATGTATACATCTATTCTTTACTAAAGTTATAGTTCCAAATAAATTCTAATAATTAAAATCTAAGTATCATATCTTTAATAAAACTTCTTTTATTGTTTAATTTCACCAGTAAACAGAAAAATCACGGATATGCAAATAATTAAGACAACAAGAGAGGTACAAAACTTAGTAAAGAACAAAAGACCATTTTATAATTTAACTTATACAACCTCTCTTGTTACAAATAGTATAAATAGAACAAGCAAAAATTATACTATAGAATATATATCCAATTTATATTTAAATAACTTTTGTAAAACTAATCCTTATTACAAATAATATAAAATTATTAAGAATCATATAAGAAAAAATTTACTCTTTTAGATGTTATTGCATGTTATAATTATTTTACAATTATATACTAAATAAAGGAGCAGATTAAAAATAAAAAATTTATGGTAACAGATTTCATATTTTTTAATCTGTCTACTTTAAATGAAGCATATCATTAATTGAATTTTACGGCGTTTTCTATTTAAAAATAAATCTATTTAATCCATACAAATTGATATGATTTTAGTTTAACTATGCCATTGATTTTTTCTCTAGTTACAATATTTTCTCCTTTAATGTCATAATTAAATTCTACATCTTCACAAGATACATTAACTATAAAAGTTATTTTTTCTTTTGTATCTTCATTTATTCTTTCAAGTGCAAAGACATTCTTATTTAAATCTAAGACCTGTTGACTAGCATAAGGTGAAAAAGCTGATTCTTTCTTTCTTAAGTTTATTATATATTTAAGTCCATTAAATATCCTATTTCTTCTGGAATTTGTTTTTAGCTCCTTCGTAATAGCGTCATAACAAAGTTTCTCTCTATTTATCCTTCTATTAATGCCAGACATTTGCATGCCCTTTTCATCATTTCTTGATCCTAATAATGAATGATAATAAATAGCTGGAACTCCAATACAGGAAAGAAGTATAGAATTTGCTGCTAATATTTTTTTCACTTCTAAATCTTCACTTGTATCCTCATTTTTATTAATTAATGCATCATGATAATTTATGTTTAATTCATACACAGATTTAGTATTATCCTTATTTGTTTTATATGATACTCTTCCTCCATTTTCTAAGGTTTTATCCACTAATATTTGTTTTTCATCTTCTGTTAAAATACCTTCTGTAGGCCTCATTCCAACGCCATCATGACTAGATAAAAAGTTAAAATAAGTGGCTTTATTTGACACCACATCTATAGTTTTTGCCCATTTAGTTAATTTAGATGAATCATGAGTTGTGAAAGTATACAATACTAGTGGTGGCAATGAAAATTGATATACCATATTTGCTTCATCTTTTGTATTTCCAAAATAACTTATATTTTCTTTATGAGGCACATTAGTTTCTGTGATTATTTGGGTATTGGGCTTAAAATAATCTAATATACATCTCCAAAGTTTTATTATTTCATGGGTTCTTTTTAGATGCATACAGCTAGTACCTGATTCTTTCCACAAAAATCCTATAGCATCTAATCTTATACTTGTAGCACCTCTATTTGCATACATAAGTATTATATTTGTCATCTCAACTAGTACAGGGAAATGACTTATATTTATGTCCACTTGATCTTGGCTAAATGTTGTCCATGCTGTTTTTTCTCCATTTTTACCTTTATATTTATGGAACAAAGGGGAAGTTCTTGGACGTACAACCTTTGAAGTATCAAAATTTTCATCATAAGGTATAAAAAAATTTTTATATTTCTGTTCATCATTTATATATCCTTTAAACCATTCACTGCTTTTAGAAATGTGATTTGCTACAAAATCAAACATTAATCTATAATTTTTAGAAAGATCATCAATATCCTGCCAATGACCTAATTTTTCATCAATCTTCTTATAATCTACAACAGAAAATCCATCATCTGATGTGTATTCAAACATAGGCAATAAATGTACATCTGTTATAGAATCTTCCACTTGTTCTTTTAAGAACTTATTTAGAGCTCTTAAAGTATTTTTATGTTTTTCATATATACTATCTCCATAAGTTATAAGATAAATATTTTTTTCTGTTATTTTATCTGCTTTTTCCCACTGTTTATTTTCCCATTGTGTTATAAGTTGCTCCATTTTTAAAATGAATTCTTCATTATATTTATCTTCATATATATATTTTAGTTTATCTTTTAAACTTTGAAGTAATTGATTCTTATTCATATTTTCTACCACCTAATTATTTTAAATTTCTTATTATTTAAGCTTTCCTATTATTTAAAAGTTCCGTAAGTTGAATAGGATGTTCAGCTCTTTCCTACTAACAGGAAAGAAAATAACTGACCAAAGATTACTCATATAAACCACTCACATTAGTCAGTTATTTTTTTAAATTAATGCTATCTATGATTTTAGTTTTAAGGTTACATACCCTTTAGGCCGTACTTTTATTTTTTCTTCTAATACTTTTTCTTCATCTTCATGCAAATTACACAAAATTACTTTTTTAAATTTCTCTGATATAATAGAAAAACTTTGCACTTCATCATCTGGATTAAATACTCTAACTATGATTCCGTCTTTTTCGCAGCTGTCTTTTATGGCACTTACAAAAACATTATTGTTATCTATGGAAAACATAGAATAACTTTCACCTCCATTTATACAATCTAAAGGTATTTCAAATCTTTCTAACCTTTCTTCAAAGGTATTAAGTTTTTGTCTTTGGTAGCTTTCAAAATGCTCTATAAAATTGTCTGCTATTCTAAATAGATTTATAGGACATATTTTTTCTTCTTTGAAATATATAGCATATTCAAAAGTTAAATCTTTAAGCATTTCAGCATCAGGAGTGTGTACTACTTTATTGTTTATTCCTGAAGCTCTCCCCGGTCTCCACTGTAAATTATCTTTTCCCAAAACACCAACAGCTCTAAATAAAGTTAAAGCTAATATTTTTCCATCTAAAACTTCGTACTCTTTTATGCCTTTAGTTATAGCTGAAAATGTAGTATTTCCATCACATAATGCTGCAAAATTTTCAAGAACATATATAGACACTGGAGCTTCCTTAAAATCTTTTTCTCTCCAATTTTTCATGTATCTATTTTTATTATCCCTTTTTATAATTGAAAAACCCTCATCTGCATAGGAATGAGTTAAATTCTCCATAGAAGTATTGAATAAAACTCTAACTCTATGATCTTTAACATTATTTTTTATATGATGCTTAACTCGTACAAAATCCTCTTTTTCTATTAGTTTTATATAGGTTAATATTTCAAAAGTATCTTTTATCTCCTTAAGTTGTCTAGAATTTAAGTTTCTAGGCAATTTAAATTCATTTTTTATAACCATCTTTTGAACTTTTTCACCCTTTTTTATGGATATAATTGAAGAAGTTTTAGATAAAATAGGAGTATCACCTTTAAGTGGAGAAAAATCATAAGAATCTCCTGCATCTCCCAAGTCTTCAAAGCATATTAAGTTATGAATTATTTTGTTATTCTCTTTATTTTCGAGCTTTAATTCTCCATCTTCAAAAGTAATTTTATATTTGTTGTTTTCTATAAATTTTTCTTTAGAAACTTCTAATATATCCATTTTTGTTTCTTTTTCTTTAATTTCTAAAGTAGTATAACCTAAGGATGGAACTTTATCTAAAAAGAAATTAATCTTAGTTTTATAATATCCTTCAAGCTCCACTTCTTTTTCTCCTTCTGCTGTTACAACTACCTTTTTACCACCGCTCAAATACTCTTGCTCCACCACATCAAATTGAACTTTGTCATGATTTAATGTAGTTATTTCAAATTTATTTTTACGAGTAAATATTACACTTTCAATGTTTTGACATTTATTATTGGCTTTTAAATTAAATACTACAAGTATATTTTCTTTTCCTATTTTATGTTCAATAGAATAAGTTATTTTCTTTTTAATTAAATTTATAAGATTATCTGCAATTCTTTCTACCTTAATTAATCTATTTATTATATCTCTATTTGTATCGTCCGAATTGCAACCTCCAATACTGTCATGAGCATGAACATCAAACATAAGCTTCCACATTATATCAATCCATTTTTGTGGATATTTTAATCCATGATCTTTTCCTATAACAGCCAAAGGTTCTAACACATATAGAATTTTATTTTCAACTAAAGTGTTTAATCTCTTTATATCATATCTTTGAGAGCCAATAGTATTATGTATTCTAGATTTTTCACAAGCTATAAGCTCTCCAGAAATTTCATTTTCAAATTTATTATTTTTCCAAGTTTCTTCCATAAAACTTTCATAATCAGAAAGTATAAATTCATAATGATGTATTTTTTCATTTAATTCTTTAATTATTTTAGGTAATTTTTTATTTACAAGAACTTGATCTCCTCCACTTGGGAGTAAAATATTATCTGTGGATTTATTTAATGAAGATAATTTTTCTAACATAGGCATTAGCTTATCTTTAATATATTCATCATCAGATGAAATAAATTTTCCTGGTCCATATCCTAAAAATATATTATTAGCCTTAGTTTCTATACCATCTGGAGATTGCCATATAAAATTTAAATTTTCATTTAAAGAATCTGTATAAACTCCCCTTTGAAATACAGTGTAGTCTATTTTAAAGCCCTTAAATATAGATGGAAGATACATATTTTCACCAAATATATCTGGAAGATATCCAACCTTCATGGTATTTCCCATTTCTTCCCCTATTCTAGTTCCATATAAAAGATTCCTTATTATAGATTCCTTATTTACAAGAAGAGAATCTGTTTGGGTATACCAAGGACCAACTAATATTCTTCCTTGTGATATATGGTTTTTTAATCTTTCTCTTTCTTCTGGGCATACTTTTAAAAATTCTTCTACTACTGATAATTGACCATCAAAAACATAACTTTTAAAATCATTGTCCCGTTCTAAAACATCCATCAAATAAGGAATATTTTCAGATAATAGAACATTAGAATCTTCTATTGTAAAGTACCATTCTCTATCCCAATGAGAATGAGGAACTACATAAACTTTCTTTTTACTCATTTTTGACCTCCATTAAACTAAGCAAAATTAAAATTTTACCTTATTTTAAATATAAAATAAGGTAAGTTAGAAAATAATAATTTTTATTTATTTAAAGCAAATTTTTATTAAATAATATAAAAGAAAATAAGTAACTAAGAATGGTTCTATATTTTATAAAATTTAGCTTTCTTTCTTTTTAAGTATTGATGCTCTAACAAATATATTTGTAAGGGCTATAAATAAAACACCTGATAAAAGTCCCACTAGATAAGCCCATAAATTTTCCACAAGTGGCCATCCCCATATAGCAGGTAATGGATTCCATTGAACTGCTCCCAATGCTACTGCTACAACAGATCCAATCATTGCTCCAATTATATTTATTGGAATTGTTATTAATGGATTTTTAAGCATGAACGGTATTGCACCTTCACTTATAGCTAAAAATCCTAATAATAATGAAGTTCTACCTGTAAATCTTAAATTTTCATCAAATACACGTCTTTTAACAATATATTTATCAAGAATAGTTGCAAGTCCAAGTCCCATAGGAGGAATTACTATTGATAACACCCTAGCTGTTAATGGGAATATATGGTCAGCTGCAAGTCCTATTGCTATAGCTCCTGCTGCTTTATTTATAGGTCCACCTAAATCAAAGGCTGTTGCTGCTGCGATTATCATGCATAAAGAATAAGTTCCAGCTCCTGATGCTGATTGAATTGTATTTTTCAACCATAGATTTAATGATCCAAACACTGGGTCAACTATATAGAAATTTATAAAGAATACTGCTAATACACTTATTGCTGGAATGAAAAACATAGGTTTCATTGCTGCAAAGTTTTTTGAAAGCTTTATCTTCTCGTTAACTAATTTTGAAACATACCCTGCTACTAAACCTAAAACTAATGCTCCTAAGAATCCTGAAGGAATTCCTCCTTTTACTTCCCAGAAAGTATAGTGAAGTCCAGTGGCAAAAGCACCACCTATAAATCCTGATAACAATCCGCCTCTATCTGCAATTGAGTATGCAACATAAGCAGAGAAAATAGGATACATGAATTTAAATATCATTGATCCATAGGCATCTAAATAGTGAAGTATTTTTATAATCTGATTTGGAGATACAGCATATTTTGCATTACCAATTTCATTTACTATTCCAAAACCCATTGCTCCAAGTTTAGCAATACCCATCATAAGTCCTGCTGCAACAATTATAGGAATCATGTATGAAATACCTGTCATTATAGACTGAGTCATTTCAGA
Organism: Clostridium sp. Marseille-Q2269; assembly: GCF_943736985.1. Lineage (GTDB taxonomy): Bacteria > Bacillota > Clostridia > Clostridiales > Clostridiaceae > Clostridium_F. The sequence goes on along the minus strand of NZ_CALSFS010000016.1, from coordinate 25,001 downwards.
TAAAATACTTTGTTTCCCCTTTGAATTATCACTAGATGTTACTCCATTTTCTTCATTTATTGTTCCATCTGGATTGTTTAATACTCTTTCGATTAACCCTTTAGCATTTTTTAAAGGTTCTGCAACTTTTGTTTTAATATATGGTTTTCCGTTAAATCTTCCTACATCCTTTGCTGCAATATCTGTAGCTAATATAATTCCATCTGCTTTTTCAATTAATTCTTTTGTGTGCCTATCTTCTATACCGTTTGCTCCTTGCTTCTCTACAATAACCCTTATGCCCATTTCTTTTCCTGCTTTTTCAAGAGCTTCAGCTGACATATAGGTATGAGCAATACCAGTTGGACAAGCTGTTACAGCTAATACTGTCTTATCATAATCCTTATTAACTTTTTCTGCTTTTTCTTTATGGCCTAGAGCATTAATAAATTCTTTTGATGTTTTAGAAGTCCTAATATTTCTTATAAAGTTATCATTCATTAATGCTGTAGAAAGTTCAGCTAAAAGTTTTAAATGAGTTGATCCTGCTTCTTCTTCTGGAATTGCAAGCAAAAATACTAAATCAACTTCATTAGTTTCATCTATACTTTCCCAATCCTTTAGTTTGTTGTTTAATCTAGCCACTGCAAAAACTGCCTTTTTTACTGATTTAGATTTTCCATGAGGTATTGCTAACCCCTTTTCCAAACCGGTTTCAGAAAGTTCCTCTCTTTTCATGACAGCTTTTACAAAATCTTCTTTTGACTCTAAATAACCCTGTTCATATAGCTTATTTACTAAAGTGTCTATGACATCTTTTTTGGATTCACCATGAAAATCTAATAAGATTAATTTTTCATTTGTCATTTGTTTTAAATCCATGAAACTCATCTCCTTTTTTTAAATTTATTTTAATGCTTAAAATTTATCCTTAGATATATCTTAAATGATAAAATTTAATATTAAATTTTAAAGTTTAAACTTAAAAATAAATTTTCAATTTGAAATAATTGATTTTTATTTTAAAATAAACTTTAAGTTTTATTTATTTAGGCAATTTAATATCTATATTCTATTGATAACATATATTTAAATGTTTTCATTATACAAAACATGTACATTTGTACTTAATATATACATTTAATTTTCACCTAAAATATATACTTATTGCAATGTTTTTACATAAACCAATCTCTTTTGCCATTTAATCTTTTGTATTAGAATCTCTTGATTTAACATCATAAAATGTTTAATTACAAATATTAATGTTTTATTTCAAATATTATCCTACAACCCCACTTTAACTAGCACAACAAATTAAATTAACATATAAATGAAACTATATTTAACCTATAAAAAAGTGTAGTAACATAAAATAAATCTTGATTAAAATCATTAATATATTTAGAATAATATTATATATTTTGACCTAACCTAATACTATAATTCAGTATTATAAGGAGATTTATTCATGGGTAAATTATTAACTAAATTTCAAAATAAACTTCCTTCTCTTAGTTATTCTGAAAAACATGTTTTTTATTATATAGATAATAACTTAAATCTTGCAAAAACTCAGAGCTTAACCAAAATGGCAGAAGTGAATAGTGTAAGTACCACAACTATTATTAGAATGTGTCATAAACTTGATCTTTTAGGGTTTTCTGAACTAAAATACATCATAAAAAGTATAAATCAGGACAACTTATCCAAAAACGAAAACATAATTAAATCTATAGTTACAGACATTAATTCAACGGCTGAAAATATTAATCATGATGATTTAAATGAGCTAATCAAAATGATAGATAGATCTGAAAAAATAATAATAGTAGCAGTGGGACTTACTAAAACTATAGGAGAGTATTTTTCAAAACTTTTGATGCAGTTTAACAAAAATTCTATATACATATATGAATCACACATAATAGATTTATTGCCAAATACACTTCATTATAAAGATTTAGTTATATTTATTTCAAACAGTGGTAAAACCCAAACTTTAATTTCAATAGCAGAAAAGCTTTCCTTTGGAAATTTCAAAACAGCTTGCATAGTGAATTCACCTAATTCACCTTTAGCAAACCTTTCAAGATTGTCCATCAGCGGGGAAGTTGAAAAGAATGAATTTAAAGGATATGACATCACCCCTAGAAGTTCTTTAGTGTTTTTAATAGATATAATATATAACTCCTATATACTCTTTAAAAATAAAAAATAATTTTTGTAGGATATTTATTTAGATTTATAAAATATCCTACAAAAATTATATATTGAATTTAAATCATTATTCACTATGGTTTATTATAAAATTTTTATCTACTAAGTTTATATAAAGCCACATGAATATTTATCTCTTATATGAAATTTCTAATGTTTAAATTCTATAATTTCACACTACAAAGTTTCTCCATTAGTTTCTATAACTTTTTTATACCAATAGAAACTTTTCTTTTTGATTCTTCTTAGGTCCTTTTCGTCATTTTCTTCACGATTTACATATACAAAACCATATCTTTTTTGATATCCATTAAGCCAGCTCAATAAATCTGTATAAGACCAAGTACAATATCCAATAAGCTCTACTCCATCTGTTATGGCCTGTCTGCATGCTTCTATATGATGCTTTAAATATTCTATTCTATAATCATCATTTACTATGTCCCCTTCTTCAAGTTTATCAAAGGCACCTAGCCCATTTTCAGTAATTAAGGTTGGTAGATTATACCTACTTGTTATTCTTCTTAGTCCTATTTTTAAGCCCTCTGGATCTATTGTCCAATCCCAATCTGTAGTTTTAAGATTTAAATTAGTTGTAGTTATGTAAATTCCAGGTTCTCCAAAGGCTTTGCTTGTTTCTTTTTTACCAGTTGTATTCATCTGAAAAACTATTTCTTCCTCTGAATGATTTCTCTTTACAGTAGTGGTCTGATAATAATTAACACCCATAAAATCTGGTGTTCCTGCTTTTAATAAATCAAAATCTTCTTTTTCAACAGTTGGTGCCATTCCTTTTTTACTTAAATATGTCCATGCCCATTTAGGATATTCTCCTTTAGCATATACATCCATCCACCAATAATTAATTAGTTCTTCTGCATTTTCAAAAGCTGTAACATCTTCTGGATTTGAAGTGGCAGGATAATTTGGACTATAAGCAAAACTAGGCCCTATTTTTCCATTTGGTATTATCTTTCTAAATGATGCAATGGCCTTTGCATTGGCTAAACTTGCAATATGATTAGCTTCATACATTCTCTTTTCATTTGTAACTTTAGGTGGATGTATTGCTTGTAAATATCCTAATTTAATAAATATATTTTGCTCATTTAAAGTTACCCAATACTTAACTTTATCTTTGAAACGTTTGAACATTTCTACACAGTAATTATTAAAATCATCAATTATTTCTCTTGATTCCCATCCACCATATAAATCTTGCAATGCTTTTGGTAGATCCCAATGATATAAAGTAATTACTGGCTCAATATTATTTTTAATTAATTCATCTACTAAATCTTCATAAAACTTTATGCCTTTTTCATTTATTTTTCCTCTTCCTTCTGGAAATACACGAGGCCAAGATATGGAAAATCTATATGCTTTTAAGCCCATTTCTTTCATAAGTCTAACATCTTCTTTATATCTATGATAGTGATCAACAGCCACATTCCCATCTGTATTTTTATAAGTTGTGCCTGGAATTCTTACATACTCATCCCATATAGACATTCCTTTTCCATCTTCATTCCAAGCTCCTTCTACTTGGTAAGCAGCTGATGCTGACCCCCACAAAAAATCCTTTGGGAACTTACTTAATGTTAATTTCATTTTTATTTCCTCCTATCTCAACAAGCTTTTTAATTATTATACTACTTTTATAGTAACTTTAATAATACTTATATTCTCAATTATACCTATGCATAAAAGAATTGTTTTTCTAAAAAAGAAAAAAGTATTAGAGAGTAATTTAATCATATGCATAATCTTATGTATTGCAGTATTTACACCTATATAATATAATAATCTCATTTATATTATGAATAAAGGTAGTGATTATATTGAATAAAAAAAAGAAAAATAATGGTCCTGGAATAATAATAGAAAAACTATCTCCTAACCACATGGAGGATGCAATTAAATTAGCCACAGAAATATTTACTTACGAACAAAATATTCCTGAAGAATTGATACCTATAAATAAAGATTTTCAGCAAATTTGGTGCTGTGCAAGAGTAGAGAAAGACATTGTTGGAATTGTGGCTGCTTGGTGTGAAAATGATAAATGGCATTGGGGAAGATTTGCAGTAGATAACGGACTACGTGGTTTAGGCATTGGTACGGATATGGCCATATTCTCCCTAAAACAGATTTTCAAACTTGGTATGGAAGAAATTTTTATAGATGCAAGAGATACCACAGTACTAATATTGAAAAAACTTGGTTGTGAAGTATTAGGAGAAGCAATAAATTTTTACGGTGAACCAGTTACCCCTATTAGAATAAAAAAAGCTGACTTTCTAACCAGCATAAAATCTAAATAATATTTATTCTGATGTTATGTAAATTTAACTATAATTAGAACAGCCAACCTAATTATTTAATAAAATAAAAACCTATCTTAACTCTTCACAATTTAATAGTTTTAAGATAGGTTTTAATAACATATTTTTAAAAAATTATTCTGTAAATCTTTCTGGAAACTGTTTTATAATTCCTTCTGACATCATATCTGCCATTTCTAAGGCTTGAGCTTCCATTTCATCATATATTGAAATACTGTTTTCATAATCTGATGTAAGTATAGCCACGGCCTGAGCTTTAACAAGTTCTAAATGTTCATGTAGCATTGTCTTCCAATCGTTCTCATTCCAGTTAGGATTAATTCTAGCAAGTAATTCTGCTATTTCATCTGCATTTTGGTACCATCTTCTTTCAGCTTCTTCTGCTGCATTATTATTTCCTGCCTTTGATGCTCTAACAATTTCTGCTGCTATAGTAAGATGTTCTGTAAGCAATCTGCTAAATTCAGCAGCTATGTCATCACCATAAAAAGGTCTTAAAGCTTCCTCAAAATCTTTAGGATTTCTAAGTAGTCTAGCTACAACTAACTCTTCAGCTGGTGAACCTTGTGCTATAGCCATTGTAGCCAATTTTGTCCAAACTGAATGTTGTTCCCAAAGCATACGAAACATCTCTCTTAGAGCCATTTCTGATTGAGTAATTCTAAACATACCATCCTCATGCTCATTATCTACATATCTGTATTCAGCATACCTAGAATCTGCATCTACTCCTGTATCTGCTTCTGTATCTTGACTTTCTTCATTCATTTCTCTGTATTCAGTATATATAGAATCTGGGTCTATGCCTAAAGCTTCTGAAGGAACTTCATAAATGTTAGGCGCATTTATTTCCTGTATAGATTTATTCATGTTATAAAAGTTATCATTATAAAAATCTGTCATTGGGTATAAATACATCCTTTTCACCACTTTAATAATCTTTACATTTTATAATATGGCTATAGATGTGAGAAAGTTACATTAGGTTTGTGATTTTATTTACCATAAGTATGACTTTACTATCAACAAACTTTACATTTTAAAACATAGGCTGGTGGTACATTTAGTAAAACTCTTTTCCATTCTATTTTTTTGAAATAATCTGAAATAAATTTTTTCTTAATAAGAGTGTATTGAAACGTAATAAATAATCCATCTTGTTTTAACATATGTTTTGTTTTGTCCAATATTTTATTTGAAACATTTTTAGGTAAACTAGCAAAAGGTAATCCAGAAACCACATAATCTACCTTTATAATATTGTATTTTTTTAAATATACATCTATATTTTCAGCAGAATCCTTTATTATTATGACATTATGATTACTATTATATTTCTTTTCTAGTTCCTTACAAAACTTTTCATTATATTCTACTAATATTAATAATGTATCATCCCTTTTTCTTTCTACAATCTTATCAGTAAATACCCCTGTACCAGGACCATATTCAACTATACAATTTGCATTATTAAAATCTATATCTATCACCATTTTTTCTGCAAGTTTCTCAGAACTTGGTGCTATAGCCCCTACGGTTCTTGGTGATCTAAAATATTCCACTAAGAATTTTATCCCCTTCATAATAACCAATCTCCTTTTTAATTAGAAATATTTAATACTACTGCTTCTTATTACTTTCTAAGTTTATTATAAATTCTAAATATTAAGATTTCCCTTATAAAAATCTAAAGAATTTATAAGTTTTTTAATTTTATATAAAAACACACCTTCACTGCTAGTAAACAACTAACAAGTTAAGGTGTGTTTATATATAGTAACTCCAAATTTTCTTAAAAAAATATTAAAAATCTTTACATTTAAATTTGTTTTAAATATAATCTTTTAAACCTTCTTCATCTAAAATTATAATTTTTTTTGATCCTACTATTTTTATTAACTTTTCATCCTCAAATTTTTTTAATTTTCTGCTTATAGTTTCTCTTGTTACACCTATATAATTGGCCATATCTTCTCTTGATAGTGGTAATTTTATAGATATACAGTTTTCTGCTACTTCTCCATATTTTTCCATTAAATCTGTTAATAAATAAGCTAGTCTTGAATCAACGTCATTAGTTGCAAGATTCTGCACAAGATTTTCTACTTCTGCCACTCTAGCCCCTACAGTTTCTAATACCTTTATTCCAATCTCTGGCTTTCTCATAATTATATCTTTCATTTCATCTTTAGTAAGAGTACACATTTTAGAATTTACTATGGCTTTTGCATTAAATCCGTATTTAGAAGGCTTTATTAAATCTAACTCTCCAAAAAACTCTCCCTCTGAAAGAATATGTAATATTTGTTCCTTCCCATCTTTAGTATATTTATATAATTTTATATTTCCTTCATTTATAAAATAAAGTGTATTTGCTACATTTCCTTCTGTAAAAATAGTGTCACCTTTAGCATACTCCTTATGATTAATGGTTTTTACAATCTCTAGTAATTCCTCATTATTAAGATTTTCAAATATTGAAACCTTACTTGCACAAAGCTGCCCTCTACAGCTATTACAGCAATTACCACAATTATTATTCATAACATCCACCCTCTCCTTTATTTATATATTTTTATCATATTAATAATTTAAAGTTTAATATATTATTTTCATCATATCTGTAACATATGTTAATAATTAAACTTAAATATTTTATCATAATAGTTTTAATGGATTGTTAGAATTATATTTATTATACTTTATTTATGAGTAATAGAGGTATAGCTAAAATTACTTTAACAGATTATTAAATTTAATTGTAATTAAAATTTTTACATACTATATTTATTAAATCATATTAGATTATAGTTTTAATATTAAACAAATACACACTTTTTATTATAATCTTAAAAAATAATACAATTTCTATTATAATTTTAAGAGATAATACAAAGTGGAACTGCGGCATTGAAGAATTCAACCATAATATATTGTTTTACAAGTTTAAAGTTAACACAATATATTGGAGGATTTATTCTTAGTGCCACAGCCCCACTATAATATATACAATATTAAAGGAGAATTTATATAATTTTAGATGTTTATTTTGATTTTGCTATTAATTTTCCAAAACTTACGCATTTATCTTCCCCTTCACCTTCTGGGGATTCTTGTACTATTAAACCTTCACTTATCAATACAGCTCCATATGATTCCATTCTCTTTTCCCATTCTGTCATCCATTCACCATTGTCCCATCCCCATGAACCTAATAGTGCAACTTTTTTTCTTTTTATATTTCCTTCTAATGATTGAACCAAAGGTTCCATTTCATTTTCTTCTAATTGTTCAGCTCCATAAGCTGAGCATCCTAAAATAAGTACTTCCTCATTTTTTGCATCATCAAGTGATATTGATGACACTTCTACTAATTCAGCTTTTTTCCCTGCTGATTCTATTCCTTTTAGTATTAAATTTGCCATTTTTTCTGTATTTCCTGTTTGACTTACATAAATAATTTTCATATTAACCCCTCCAACAATTTCTTATTTATTCTTAAAATTTACTACAATTGCCTTAGGTCTAGACATAGATTCAATTGAATATCTTATTCCTTGAGTTCCCATACCAGAAGATTTTACACCAAGGAAAGGAAAATGATCTGGCCCTCTTTCTGTTTTATTATTTACTTGAATTGTTCCTACTTATAACTTATCAGATACATAAAAGGCATCATTGATATTTTCTGTAAATACAGCACTTTGAAGTCCATATTCTGATTTATTAGCTATTTCTATAGCTTCATCTTTATTTTTTACTCTTATAACTGGAATTACTGGACCAAATGGTTCTTCCCATGCAAGTCTCATGTCTGTTGTAACATTATCAAAAAGTGTTGGATAAATTAAATTACTTTGTCTTTTTCCTCCTACAACTAAATCTGCACCTTTTTCTTTTGCTTCTTTTATTAATTCATAAACAAAGTCTGCTTCTTTAGAATTAATAAGTGGTACAATATCTGCATCTTTTTCTAAAGGATTTCCTACAGTAAGCTTTTTTATCTTTTCTTTGATTTTTTCCACCAGTTTATCTGCTATTTTATCTACTACTAGAACTCTCTTCACTGCTGTACATCTTTGACCTGAATATGAATATCCACCTGCAACAATATTACTTGCTGCTAATTCTAAATCAGCATCTTCTAAAACTATAGCTGCATCCTTACCTCCTAACTCCATTAAAAGAGGTACTCCACTAGTAATTTTTGAAATTCTAGCTCCTATTTCTGTACTACCTGTGAAATTTATAAAATCTATTCCTTTATGACCAGTAAGATAGTCTCCTATTTCACTGCCTCTACCTGTAACTGTGTTTAACACTCCAGCAGGAACTCCTGCTTCTTCAAATATTCTTGCTAAATATAATCCACATAAACTTCCTTGAGTAGCAGGTTTTAATATAACTGAATTTCCTGCCATTAATGCTGGTGCTATTTTAGAAGCTGATAAATTTACAGGATAATTAAATGGAGATATGGCAAGTACAACACCCAATGGTTCTCTTTTTACAATTGCTACTTTATTATTTTTAAAGCCTGGGAAACTGTCTCCAGGAATACTTTTACCTGATAAATTTTTAGCTGTATCTGCTGTAAACTTTATAAAATCTGCTGTTCTAGAAACTTCTGATCTGCAACTTTTTCTATCTTTAGCAATTTCCATCATCATAATTTCTGATAGCTCTTCTATATTGTTTAGTAAAATCTCTGCTGCTTTGTATAATATTTCTGCTTTCTCATTTACCGTTACATTTTTCCACCTATTTTGAGCCTGTTTAGCAGTGTGTACTGCATTGTCTACCTCTTCTTTTGTCATAGCTGGTACTCTACCTAATAATGAATTATCAATAGGTGATTTTACATCTATAAAATTTCCACTTATACTGCTAACCCATTGTCCATTTATTAAATTTTTAAAAGTCTTGTTTTCACCTTTTATATAATCAAACATAATATATTGCCTCCTAATTTTTTAATGATTTATTTTTTTGTTATATCTTCTCCTGCTTCAAACATTTCAAAGTTTATATACTGTTTTTCTGTACCCATTGATATTAAATTATGGTAGATATCCTTCATGAATGGTGTTGGTCCACAAAAATAAAATTCTCCATCCTTTGATAAGTTATCTATCATCCATTTTTTTGTCATTCTATCCTCTATATAAAAATTTTCTTTTAATTCATCATTTTCACAAGGACGTGTATAGAATGTATTACTTTTAAAATTATCATTTTCACATAATTTTTCTATTTCTTCTTTAAAACTATGATTTTTCGAATTAGGTACACTATAAATAAAATGTATTTTCCTACCTGTATTTATGGCTTCATTAGCCATTGTAAGCATTGGTGTTATACCAATTCCTCCTCCTATTAAAACCAATGGTTTTTTGCCATGTTTTAATATGAACTTTCCAATTGGTGCCGTAATCTGAATGGTGCCTCCTACCTTCACATCATTGCATAACCTTTCACTTAAAGAACCCTTTCCTTGTTTCTTTACACTTATTCTGTAAAATTCTCCATTGGACTTCATAGATAATGTATATTGTCTAGGCTTAGTGAAAGTGTTATCTTTATTTTTAATCCTAATAGCTATAAATTGTCCTGCTATAAACTCAGGAAGTTTGCTTCCATCCAATGATCTTAAATATAAGGATATAACTGCCTCATCTTCTTTAATTTTATTAAATACTATGCAATCTTTAAATCCTGTCCATGTATTATGTAACTTAGCCTTATTATTTGTCATTGAAATTCTCCTTTGTCTTTAGAATTTTATTTTCAAGTTTGTTTTTCTTCAAGTTGCTTGATTTAATTTATGAACTTATTATATATTCATAAAGATAAATAAAATATGATTCAAATCAAATTTTCAATCATATTTAATATTTTTAATTTTTATATAAATAAAAGACTCACAGGCCGAGGCCTGTGAGCGGTAAAATTATTCTTTTATAGATTGAGGATAATTAAAGATGTTACATGGATCATATTTAGCCTTTACACATCTTAATCCCCATACATTTCCACCATAATATTCTTCTTCATAATTTTTTAACGAGCTATATGGGAAATTAACAAATAAACCTTTTGTTATAGTTTTTATATAATCTAATCTGCTATTTACCCATTGTTTATTTTCTTTAGCATAGATAGAATCTTCCCATACTGATTGTATTCCTATAATATAATTAGAATCTCTATAATAAAATGCTGTTTCATGCTTTCCTTTATCCTTCACTGCTCCACCTAATCCATAAAAAGTCACTGCAGCATATACTGAACCTATGGGTTTTTGTTGAATAGAAGATGCTAATTTTAACAGCTCACATTTTGAATATATTGTATCTTGAAATGTGCCTGTAGATTTAAATTTTTCACTATCTGGATATATGCTCTCAATTTCTCTTATAGCATTTAAAAAAGTTGTATATTGAAAATCAGCTTCAGCTTTTGGTAATACTAATAAAGGTTTTAATATTTTCTTTAACTCTTCTACATCTCCATAAAATAATCCTATAATAAATGCTGCTACACGCTCAGCTTTAGAATTGTAAAAACTTGCTCTCATATTTACTCTTCTATCTAATGTTTTATATAAATTTTGAAATACATCCATAATATTTGCTTGTTCTAAAGCAGTAGTATTAGGATAATATATTGTAAATACAGTTACCTTATTAAATTTTGGTGGTAATCTAAATGTTAATGAAGTAACTATTCCAAAGTTTCCTCCTCCAGATCCTCTTAACGCCCAAAATAGATCACTATTACAATCTCTATTTGCAATAATTATTTTCCCCCTGTAATCTACAAGTTCAAATTCCATTACATTATCTAAGCCTAAACCAAATAGTCTACAAGACAAACCCCATCCCCCACCTAAAGTGTATGCTGCTACTCCAACAGTTGGACAGGTTCCACCAGGGAAAGGATATCCTCTTGAACCTAGATATTCATAAATATCTGTATTTTGTACTCCTGATTGTATTTTTACTGTATTGTTTGATTCATTTATAGTTATTTTCTTCATTCTACTTACATCTATTACTATAATATTATTTCCAATTGAGTATCCCTCATAGTTGTGTCCACCAGATCTTATTCTAAAATCAATATTTTTCATAATACAAAATCTTAATGCACTTACAACATCTTCTCTGCTAGTACAGTATAATATGGCTATTGGATATTTTTGTATTGCCCTATTCCATACTTGTCTACCTTCTTCATATCCCATGTCATCAGGCGTTACAATTTCACCACGAAACCATAACTCATTAGTTAATTTCATAATTATCATCCTTTGTAGTAGAATATTGTGATTTATAAAAAATCTATCTACTACTATTAATATATGATAAATGTAACAGCTAATTTCACATATTATATTAAGATTACTTACTTTTCTTTATGCACAGGCAGGATGACTTCTATTTTATTTACATAATTACTAGAATTATAATCCATGAATTATGTATAATGAGAATATAAAATATTGAACAATAGTATTATTATGCCAGTGAGCTGTTTATTAAACTGCTGGATAAATTAGAATTTGGAGGTTAGTCATGAAAAAATGGTATGATGAGGAGTACAAATTTGAAATTGAGGTAACTGGGTTTCTTCACAGTGACCATACAGAACGGTACTGCCGAAACGGCGAGGAAGTGGGGGATAAGTATACATGCACCTATGGCTGTCCCATAAATTCTGATGGACAGGGTATCTGTTCCAAGGTTATGATGATTATGTTCCCAATCATGGAGGCGGTCAGAAGTGGCGGAGATTTAGAGAACATTGGTGGCAATAGTAAATATAGTAAAGACATTGTATGCCCAGATGGCTGCGTCATGTTCAGGCTGACAGCAAAGAAACTTGACAATGAGAATTTTTATAAGGGGAAGTTTTTTGATTAGTTTTGATTTTTATTGTGCTCAGTTTAAAGATAACCGAAATATATAAATTCCACTTTACTTCTTAATCCTAATAGTTTATGAACAATCTTAAATTATTAGGATTAAGGAGTAAAGTGGACAAATTAATTTATCCACTTTTATACGTTCTATTATAAACACTGGTTTAAAACAGAACGATTTTTTAAATTAATAAATTTTACTATTTTGATTTAACTAATTTTCCATCATTAAATTCCTCATTGTATTCCTCTTTATGATTTTTATCAAATCTTATCCACTTGCCATGCTTCTCATTATTCTTAAAATTACCTATTTGAGATAACTGTCCAGATTCTCTGTAGAACTTCCATTCACCTTGCATTTCATCATTTTGAAAAATACCTTCTGCTTTTATTTTCCCACTTTTATAATAATAGGTAAGTTTATTTTTATCATATGTATAAACCTTTTGGCCATTTGCGTAATTCTTTTTTTCTAACATATTCTCCTCCTTATATACCTTTTAAATATTTAAAATTATTTTATAGTTATATTATTTTTAATTTTATAATATTTTGATACATAATAAAATACATTCTCAGCATTAGCTACAAATTTACATTAGGATTTAAATATTGTTCTCTTTTTTCTGTATTTCTCACTACAGTGTAATTATATCCCATAATGGTCACCAACTTAAAACCACCCTGATTATTTAACTTTTAATAATCAGGGTGATTCAAAGTTTTTATTATTTTCTATAAATACTATGACATAAAATACTATGATTTAGTAACAAATAAGCTTTTTATATAACTAAACATTTGACTTAATGGATTATTGTCAACTGACAGTAATATTAGTTTATTTACCACACTTTTAAATTTATGTTCTTACTATATTAAAATATTGTAGATACAATTGTCAGTAAGCCACATACTATCAATAGACCTATAGCTATTTTTGCTCCAATTTTAGCATAACGATAGCTTTTATGTTTATATCCAATAAATACCGCCAAAATAAATAAAGCTATAGAAATTATCATAAATGGAAACCTTATTCCCAATGCCCCTAAGATATATTGTCCCACACTCTTACTTTTTATAATAGTAAATGAAAATATTATTGCAAATAAAGCAATTGGCAGAGCTAAACTTCCCATTCCTAATTTCTTAATATTAGCATTTTCTATCATAATACACTCTCCCTTTTTCATTATATATAATGAATACTATATTAATATTTCCGTCCTAGAATAATACTATTTTTTTCTATTACCATGTATATCAAAAGTCCTCTTTAATGCTTTCTCTGTAGGAATAATAGAACCAATTAACACAATGGTTTGTATTGCAGAAACTATTCCACCAAAAACTAATATAAAATTTTTGTCTTTTCTAATTACAGATAACATAGCTAATATAGAAACACCAAGCATAACCTTTCCTATGATCACCCACAACTTTCCACAATACTTATGTGCAAACTCCCAAGTGTCTTTGTTTCTCATAGACATATAAGTTCGATATCCAAATAGATCATTAATTTTTCCTGGTGGATTTTTAACAAAGTATTTACCAAATCCAAGCATTATAACTGGAATTAACAAACACATAATTATCATAGCAATCCAAATTTCCACTTCTGTATCACCTCTGTAAGCATAAATGTATTAATATAACTTTTTATCAATTATATAATATATTTCAAATATATTCCTGAAACTATTTGAAATATATTATTCCCTTGAAGAGATTTATATACTACCATAAAAAATACCGCAAAATTCAATTAGAATAATGCGGCATAAAATTAACTTGCGCTTTTTTAATTTTAATGTTATTTTAAATTGTATTTTTCTCTAATAACATTTTCTATCTTAAAAGCTAAATCATAATTATCTTTTAAGAATATTTTGCCATACTTTAATTACTAAATAAAAAATAACTATAGTTAATTTTAAGATTTCTTTTTCTTTGATCCTGTTTCTGATTTCTTTTTGCCAACTGATATTTTTTCTATTTTCTCTTCTAATTCAGCAGCTTCACGTTCTTTTTCTTCACGTTCTAATCGTATCTTTTCTTGTTTTATACTTAATTCCTCCTGCAAATAATTTTCTACTGTTTCATTTACGGCCATTAAATATTTTGGAAATGCTTCAGGATATAAGAAAATTTTTGTTCCTATGTTCTCTTTAAACTTCACACTTATTCTATGGTCTTTTACTCCTGTAATAACTCCTACCCCAAAAATACTATGTTTAACATTCTGATTTAATATAACCATTTTATATGCCTCCTAAATTAATTTAGATTTTATGAAAATGTTCATGGTTCTAACTATGTGGACTTTATCTTCAGAAAATAGCCTTTTAAAATAACGTTTACATGCCATTATTCATATAATTCACATAGAACATTTCATAAATAATTTTAGTTCTATATTTTATTTTTTCATTTCTAAAGTGTCTGTATCCTATAATAGTTAAACGAAACATTTGTCATTTCAAGGCATACAACCATAATAATACTTTTTAGCAATATGACTTTGTATTGATTGATTAAGACTGACTAAACGCTGATATGCACACTGAATTGAGTTAAATTCTTCTTTCTGTGTTTGTTTAAAGGTGCACTTTTCTCCATGCCAATTATGAACAGTTAGCCTATTGCGCTTTCCACTTTCAGATAGTGCAATATAATCAGGAAGTTTACTAAAATCCAGTAATTTATATATGGACATAATTCCCTCCCCCCTTTCTAGTACGCCTAAAGTAAGGGTACATCTATTATTTTATCACATAAAAACAAATGAATGTAAGTAAAACCTTTATTAAATAGAATAATTTTCTTTATATAGCAGTGCTATAACCATGATTCATTGAGTAAATATATACTATATTTTTATAATACAAGTGTAGTTAAGGTTAATAGTAGTAAAATAAAAATAGTCAGCCTCCTTATAATTATATCTCCCTTTACTAACAAATTTTTATTTCTTAATCTGTTTACAGTTAGGATAATATATTATAGAAGTTACTGACTATTTAAATCTTTATATTATTATTTATATCTTCTTATAAACTAAATTTTACATTATTATCTATATCTTCTTATAAACTAAATTTTACATTATTATCTATATCTTCTTATGAACTAAACTTTATTTTAAAATTTAAAAGAGTTTTGGTATTTCAGTAAATAATGTATTTATTCCTAAGTATGACATTATTACTACTACAATGACTCCAAACACTGTAAGCCACATAGGATGTTTGTAGTCTCCTGCTATACCTTTTTTATTAACTGCTATTAACATTGTTCCAAGTGTAATTGGAAGAATTAGTCCATTTAAAGCTCCTACTAATATTAGTACTTTAACAGGCTTACCTAAAAATAACAATACTATTGTTGATAATACTATGAAAAGTATTATAATATGTTTTTCATTTTTATTTATAGACTTACTAAAAGTTTTTATAAATGATACAGAAGTATATGCAGCACCTATAACTGATGTTACAGAAGCAGACCACATAACTATTCCAAATATTTTATATCCTAAAGTTCCTGCTGCTAATTTAAATACAGATGCTGGTGGATTTGCAGGATCTAGTTTTAGCCCTTGGTAAACTATGCCAAGCGTTGCCAAAAATAAGAAAATTCTCATAATGGAGGCAATACCTATTCCATAAAAACAGCTTGTATTTACTTTATGTAAATCTTTTTTACCACCTAAACCTGAATCTAAAAGTCTATGCCCTCCAGCAAAAGTTATATATCCTCCTACACTTCCACCTACCAAAGTTACTAACGCCATAATATCTACATGTTCGGGCATAAATGTTTTTGCAGTAGCCTGTGCTATTGGTGGATGAGCTGTAAAAACTATATATACTGTAACAATTATCATTATAAATCCCATAGTTTGTGCAAAACGATCCATAGCTTTTCCTGCTTCTTTTATCAAAAATATACCTATAGCTATAACTGCACTTATCAAAGCTCCTATTTTAGGATCTATATTAAGCATAACATTTAGTCCAAGGCCAGCACCAGCAACGTTACCTATATTAAAAGCCAGTCCCCCTAAAACAACCAATGCTGCTATAAAATATCCTAGGCCAGGAAGTAGTTCATTAGCTATATCTTGTCCTCTTTTTTTAGTAGCTACTATTATTTTCCATATATTTAATTGTGCCCCTATATCAAATATTATAGAAACTAAAATTATAAATCCAAAACTAGGACCTAATTTTTCAGTAAAAACTGTACTTTGAGTTAAAAATCCTGGTCCTATGGCAGAAGTGGCCATTAAAAAAGCCGCGCCTAAAATTGTACTCCAGGTTTTTCTATCTATCTTTCCCATTTGCTTCAACCTCTCTATTTTAAAATTATTCCTTCTTTTTCTAAAGCATTTTTTATTTTTTTAGCAAAATTTAATGATTTTTCTCCATCCCCATGAATACATACGGTATCTGCTCTAATAGCCACATCTTTTCCTATAGTAGAAGTAACTTTGCCCTCTTTTATCATTCTGATTACTCTTTTTATAGCTTCAGATTCATTTGTTATGAGAGCATTTTCTTCTTTTCTAGGTGTTAAAGTACCTTCTTTGGTATAAGTTCTATCTAAAAAAACTTCGTTTGCTGTTTTTAATCCTATTTTTTCTCCTGCGGTTATTAGTTCACTTCCGCTTAATCCAAAAATAGTCAAATTTTCGTCTGTTTTATATATAGCTTTTGCAATAGCTTCAGCTAATTTTTTATCTTTAGCAGCCATATTATATAAAGCTCCATGAGGTTTTACATGATTTATAGTTCCACCTTCAGCTTTTACAAATCCATATAAAGCACCTATTTGATAAAGAACTATTTCATACACCTCCCTAGGAGACATGTCCATGTTTCTTCTACCAAATCCTATTAAATCCATAAATCCAACATGTGCCCCTATAGAAACATTCTTTTCTAATGCCATCTTTACCGTTTTATTCATTACAGAAGGATCTCCTGCGTGAAATCCACAAGCTATATTAGCAGAAGTTATATAATCTAATATTTCTTCATCATATCCTAACTTATAGATTCCAAAACTTTCTCCCATATCGCAATTTAAATCTACCTTATACACAAAAGTTCCTCCTAATCAAATTTGAAGTTTATTAAATTTTTTAGATATTTTAATTTCTTTTCTCTTAATATATAGAGTCTTTGTGCTTCTTCCAAAGAAATTTCTCTAAAGGTAATTTTATCTCCTGGTTTTAATTGAGCTGCAATAGGTATGTCTATAGAAGCTATATCTGCTATTTTAGGATACCCGCCAGTTGTCTGACCGTCTGCTAAAAGAATAATAGGATTCCCATCTTTAGGCACTTGCACTGTTCCTAAAGTTACAGCTTCAGATATTAATTCTAAAGGTTCTTTTAAATATAATTGAGGGCCATTTAATCTATAGCCCATTCTATCTGACTGAAGAGTTATTTTAAATTTATTATTACAAAAGTCTTTTATACTCTTATCTGTAAAACAATGAAATTGAACTCCTTTTGTGAATCTTAATATAGGAGCACTACTATAGTTACATATAAAGTTTTTACCAATAAACCATGATGTAGAAGAAAACCCTTTCTCATCAATATTTTTTTTAAGCTTATTTATAATTTTCACACCTATAGTGGTAGGTGTATTTAAATTTATTACATCTCCATTTTTTAGAGCTCTTCCTTCAATTCCACCTATTGATGCTCGAATATAGGTACTGTTGCTTCCTAAAGTTTTATCTAAATTGAAAGATCCAGAAAAAGATATATAAGCTCTAGCTCCTAATTTACATCCTGTAAAACTTAAAACACTTCCACTTTTAATATATATAGGTCTCCACATTGGAGCATTAATACCATTTATTTTAGGGCTTAAATCTCCACCACAAATTGATATTAAACAATCTTCATTTATTTTAATATTAGGGCCTATAAGTGTGGATTCTAATACTGATGAATCTTCTTCATTTCCAACTAAAATATTGGATATTCTCATAGCTATAGGATCCATTGCTCCACTTACTATTACTCCGTATTTTCTAAATCCATATCTTCCATTATCTTGAATTGTAGTAAGAAGCCCACTCTTTTCAATTTCTATAGTCATAATTACATTGATTCCTCCAAAGCTTCTATCTCATAATATTCTTTTTTAGATATGGATTTAAATCTTATTATATCTCCTGAGGAAAGAAGACTTGGATTTTCATTTTTAGTATTAAAAAGTTTTAAAGGAGTTTTCCCTATAAGCTGCCATCCACCAGGAGTAGATATAGAATATACCCCTGTTTGATTTCCCGCAATTCCAACAGAACCCTCTGGAATTGATAATCTTGGAGTTTTTCTTCTTGGTGTAGCTATTTTTTCTGACATACCAGCAAGATATGGGAATCCCGGTGCAAAACCTATCATATACACTCTATTTTCAAATTTACAATGTATATCTATAACTTTCTCTGGTGATAAATTGTTGTGCTTTGCTACAAAATCCAAATCTGGTCCAAATTCTTTATCATAGCAAACAGGAATTTCTACAGTACGAGGTCTGTCCTCTATTTGTAAGTCTATTTTATTTAATATGTTTTGTAGTTTTTCCTTTAATAAAGTAAAGGGTGATTTTAAGGCTTTCTCCGAGGATGCTTCAATTACTCTAAAGGGATCGTAGAATATAGTTAATGTTGTAAAAGCCGGCACATATTCTATCATTCCCTCAAAAGGATGCTGATCTAAATATCTGCATAGTCCTTTTATTTTTAAATGTATATCTAAATTTATTTTGCTACTTAGATTTATTATTATGGATGAATCCCCCATAGCATTTATTTTAAAATTCATAATTAACGCATCCCCCTAAAATTTTGCAAGTATAAAATTCTCTTTTGCATTTTTAACAGTCAAATCAAAAAAAATATATATATTATATATATATATTAAACAGAATATAGGATAAATTGCAAGTATTTTTTTTAAAAATTCATTTTTATTTTTTAATCCACAAAAAAATTAAGCAAAAAATAAGAAAAACAAGCATGGGTAAATGGTTTCATTCAAGATTAAAACTATACTGGTAACTATTGAATAAAATAATCAAATTTACTATTTATTCTTATGAAATATTTTTAAAATTGAATTTAAAATTTCACAAATTTCATAGGCCTTTTTAAAGGAAAATATATTTATTTTATAAATGCAGTATTCCATGGGCATTCTTGCTTTTTTACATAAAATAAATTTGACACATTTGTTTCATAAAAATGTGATCTTAAATGAATAGTAAAATGCACCCTATAGTTAAACTTTTTTGTTGTTTATTCTATGGGGTGCATTTTATATTTGACTAATTGCATATATAGATCTTTATTTATAATAACATCTTACTATCTTCATTTTGTAATATATTTATTCTCTTGTATACAAATTTCATATTTTAAATTTTACAGTATTATCCTTTTACATAATAAATTGATATTATAAATTAAAGATATATGAGTATTAAATTTTAACTGATAAATAGAAGTAATAAGTCTATGTAAAAACACCTCACAATTCCTACTTGAATAATAAGGTGCCCAAGAATCATTTTCCTATGAAAATTTTTATACCAATTAAAATAACAAATATTCCAAAAGCTTTTTTCATCACACTTACTGGAAGTACATTAGCTAACTGCCCTCCAAATTTTGCACTAATAAGCATAGCTATACATATAATTACCCCAGCAAGTATATTAGTATTTCCTTTTTTGTAATATTGCATAAATGCAAGTATACCAACGGGTGGAAGCATTGCAATAAGAGAAGTCCCTTGAGCTTTTAGTTGAGAAAATCCTTTTAAAAACATTAAACCAGGAATTATAATTATTCCTCCACCAATACCAAATAATCCGCTTAAAAGCCCTGCTGCAGTACCAATTATTACATAAATTATTATATCCATTATAAATCTCCTCCTTAGATTATTATTTCAAATAAAGCATGAAGTAATTCTTTAATTTTTATTGTAATTATAGCATATTTGTCTGTGTTCATATATTTATATTTTTCAATAAATATCCCATTATAAATTAAAGCATTATAAAGGGACTATCCATTAAAGAATTTAAGCACAATATATTGTTTTACAAATTTAAAGTTAACACAATATATTGTAGAATTTGCTCTTAGTGGGACAGCCCATTTATAAACAATCATCTGAAGCATGGCTAATTAAGCTATGCTTTATTTAACTTAATTTCATATTGGATTACATATGTGGTCTCTATGTTTTACTAAACATAACTTTTCAGTGTTCAACTTAGCTTTTGAATAACATATTATCTAAACAAGTTTTTCTGAAATTTCCTTTAACTTTTCATCTGTAACAGCAAGTTTTTTCTTAAATCTTTCATCACTTATTGTTTGAACAGTTACTTTATCTGGAGATATTTTGTCAATGGCATTTTTTATTTTATTAATAGATTCATCATCGTCATTACATCCCTTTATAATTGTTACACTTAAAATAAATTTTCCTTTATATTGCTTATTAAAAAGAATCATATTTGAAATATATTCTTGTAGTGTGTACCCATGAATTGGTCTTCGATTTTTTTGAAACTCTTCTTCTGATATTGATTTTATTTCCCCAATTACTTCATCAAACATATTAACTTTAAATTATTTTTAAACTATATGCTCCTCCCTTTCTTCATTAAAACAATTCCTAAAATTTACATTAGCTCAAAATAAAAGAGCCCTTAGAAACACCTTTGCAATATTTCCCAAGCTTTTATTTTTTTTCAGTATGCAACTGGAACTGTGGGCTTTCTCTCTAACCTTATAATTATAAATTGGGAAACAGTAGAAAATTAAATTATAAAATTCTTTTAATTTATTAAAGGATTATATCATGATAAAATATTTAAATCAATTTAATATCTTCTTAATAATAAAAATTTAAGAAGATTATATAATCGTTGATTTCACATGAATCTTACCAAATATTTATGCATTTTAAGCTAAGTTAAAAATACCTATATAAGGCATTGTACTCTAATGCTTTATATAGGCTATTAATCTTAAATACACTGAAAAAAATATTAATCTTTATTGGTATTTAATGATTCTATTTCAGATATATTTTACTTATACTAAGCTTAATTCTTCTTATTTTTTGTTATTAATCTTAAGAATGTTAATATAGCCCCCACAAGACAGATTATTGCTGAAGTTATATATACAGTTTTCATTCCATATATAAAAACATCAGGTCTTCCTGCCACATAATCTGTAACTTTATGTCCTATTTTAGAACTCATTTTAGTATACAAAAGTGTTGTGGCTAACGCTATTCCACATACCATACCTAAGTTTCTTATAAGTGCATTTATACTTCCTGCAATGCCAAGTTTATCTCTAGATACTGTGGACATTATTAAAGAGTTATTTGGAGATTGAAATAATCCCATACCAATAGACATAGCAGAAATGAACATAACCATGCTTATCACATTTGAATTTTCATTTAAAGTACCCATTAATAATAATCCTACTGTTATGAGAATTAATCCTATAAAAGTTAATATCTCTGAACCAATTTTATCTGATAAATGTCCACTAACAGGAGCTACTACAGTTAATATCAAAGGGTAAATCATGAGTATTAAACCAGTATACTGTGGTGTATATTTCATTACATCTTGAAGATAAAAAGGTTGAATAATATTATTGCAAAATATTACCACAAAAGATATGAATCCACAAAAAATACTTAATGAAAATAATTTATTTTCAAATATTTGTAGCTGCATTAAAGGATTTTCTCGTTTCTTTTCCACAAAAATAAATGCTATAAAAGAAATAATCGCTATTATAAACCCTAATAAAATTATAGGATTAGTAAACCCAAGATTTTGTCCTTGAATCAAAGCAACAAACAACGGAACTATACTAAACATAAATAGTATAGAACCTACCCCATCTATTTTTTCCTTTGATTTTTTATTGCTCTTAGGTAATAGTTTAAAGGCACAAAGCAGAGCTATTAATCCAATAGGAATATTTATTAAAAATATAAATTCCCATTTATATGCACCGACTATAAACCCTCCTAGTCCAGGTCCTACTAAAGATCCTAATGCTACAGCAGTTCCTGAAAGTCCAAGGGCCTTACCTCTTTCATTTGAAGGAAACACTTCTGTAATAATTCCTTGGCTATTAGCCATAGTTCCAGCTGCACCAGTGGCTTGTATTAATCTTGCTATAATTAACATTGGAAAAGAACTTGTTATTCCACATAGTAAAGATCCAAATGTAAATAAACCCACTCCAAACTTAAATATTTTAGTTTTTCCAAGCATATCTCCTAATCTACCGAAGATTAATATTGTTGCAGATATAGCTATTAAATAACTTGTTGCTACCAATTGAATGCTAGATGATGGTACATTTAATTCTTTAGCCATGTTAGGTAGTGCTACATTTACAATACTGCTATCTAAAGTAGCCATAAATATTGCCATTACAACTATAATTAATATGGACCATCTACTTTTATCCTTTGTTTCTATCATTTATATTCCTCCTCGTCCTGTTAATTTTTCAGCATTGCTAAGGATCTTTCCTAAAGACTCCATAGTAACTCTTTTCTCTTCTTTAGATAAATTTTCTGTTATTAGGTTAGCCATAATTTGAGTTTCTTCTCTAATTTTAGGTATAATATTCCTAGCTTTTTCTGTTAAATATAACTTATAAGCTCTAGAATCTTTTTCATTTTCTTTCTTATGTACATATCCTAGTTTTACAAGTTTTGTAATAGTTCTTGCTGACATGGCCTTATCATTACCTATTTCTTTGCTTATTTTATTTTGACTAATACCTTCATTTCGCTCTAAGATAAATAGATATGGGCAAGAGCCACTAGTCAATTCATATTTTTTTAAAACCTTATCCAAATATATCTGTGTGTTTCTAAAAATCTTACTATTCAGCTTTAAAAAATGCATGATATCTTTTTCCATAATTATTACCACCTACTATATTTATTAACCAATAAATATTATTTTACTTATTTAAGGTTGATTAGTCAACTTTTTATTTAGAAAAATAAAAGATGAATTTCATCAACTCATCTTTTATTGGTTTTTATCCTTTATGATTAAACAAAAATTAAAAGTGTACATAAACCCCAATGACTTTATTTTGGTCTTATGTTAATGTTCAACGGGATTATATACATTAATTCAATCTTACATAACCATATTTAAATACATCTTATGTTAATGTTCAACCTGCACCTGATTTTCTATACTTTCACCTTTACCAGATTTAAATACATCTTATGTTAATGTTCAACAATTAGTTACATAGCTTTTATAAGAGGGAAATAAAATTTAAATACATCTTATGTTAATGTTCAACTAAAATTTATTGAATTATTTATAATTAAATCCTAAGATTTAAATACATCTTATGTTAATGTTGAACTCCTAAAGTACCATCCATTTGTCCAGCTTTAGCAGCATTTAAATACATCTTATGTTAATGTTCAACAAGACCATTCTATTACTAAAGACCAAGCTAATAAAAATTTAAATACATCTTATGTTAATGTTCAACGGCAAAAGAAAATATTTAAATATATAGTACAAGAATATTTAAATACATCTTATGTTAATGTTCAACCAACAACTCCTTTTTAAATATTTATGGAATACTGCTATTTAAATACATCTTATGTTAATGTTCAACGTGGATATAAAGATTGGAAGGTCGAAAATGGTTTATATTTAAATACATCTTATGTTAATGTTCAACTTCAGGATTAGATTTAAAATGTAATGCCCTTGAATCATTTAAATACATCTTATGTTAATGTTCAACTCATACTCAAAATAATAAGTATAATGAATTAGTAATATTTAAATACATCTTATGTTAATGTTCAACATGTTAGATAATCTGATATACAACTTGTTAAATCTATTTAAATACATCTTATGTTAATGTTCAACAGGGATATTGAAGGTTGGAAAATCAATGGATAAATATTTAAATACATCTTATGTTAATGTTCAACCTTTGAGGGGTGAAGTGGAACCGAGAACCGAGGAAATTTAAATACATCTTATGTTAATGTTCAACTTTTGGTTTTGCTAGTAAATATGCTAGCAAAACTTCATTTAAATACATCTTATGTTAATGTTCAACCATAGTGAAATAGCCATTCCTTAAAATCAATAATACCATACAAGCATTGATTTTACAAGGTTTGGTAGAAATTTTACCAACCGATTATGAAATTTTAGAAATGCAGTGTAAAAACCTAGCTTAACCTTTATATTTCAATGGCTAAGCTAGGCTTCAAAATTAAAAACGGTTGGGAAAATATCTTGTTAATTATTTGTTTTAACAATAAACTTCTATTATTTTTTTATTGGTCTTTTCTATATTAATTTTCTTTTCTTCTGTCTTACCTACTAGGTTTTTAGCTTTTCTCAAGTCAAATATTAAAAGGTAACCTTCATCTAATG
>NZ_CALSFS010000015.1 GCF_943736985.1 Clostridium sp. Marseille-Q2269 | reverse complement strand
AACCCCTGTTACCACCGTGAAAGGGTGGTGTCTTGACCGCTTGACCAAGGAGCCAAATTTTGTTTTATTACTTCGCTCTCGCAACCTAACAAAGAATATGATACATGAAAATCTTCAAAGTGTCAACAGTTTTTTAAATTTTTTTTATAGTACTTTTATCTTTATTATAAAATATAGCAAAAAAGCCCTTTCCTATGGATTTATATCCCTGCTTTTATTACTATTTTCTAAATTTTTTTATCTGAAAACACATCTTCCATTATAATTAATGCTGTATCTTCTATAGCTCTTTTAGTAACATCTATAACTTTACATTTTAATTTTCTCATAATTCTATCTGCGAAATCTAATTCATCTAATACTCTTTCAGCATTAGCATATTTAAGTTCTGTAGGAATCTTCATCATATTATCTACTCTATGCCTTCTTATTTCAATTAAATGCATAGGATCTATGGTAAGTCCTATTATTCTTTTTCTATCTATTTCAAATAATTCTTCAGGAACTGGCACTTCTGGCATTAGAGGTATGTTTAAAGCTTTTATACCTTTATTTGCCAAATACATACTTAGAGGTGTTTTAGATGTTCTAGATAAACCTATTAGAACAATATCTGCATGCTTTATGCCTGAATGATCTTTACTATCATCATATCTTATGGCAAATTCTATTGCTTCTATTTTTTTGTAATATTTTGTATCCATGTCCCAAACAGCACCAGGTTTATACTCAGGAGTTTTATTTAATATAGTAGATACTAAACTTATACAAGGACCTAATACATTAGATATATGAATGCCAGATTCTACACACCTTTGCACCAAAAACTCTCTTATGTCCACCAAAACAATAGTTGATATAATCATTGCTTCGTTTGGATTTTTTATTATATTTATAAGATTATTAACATCCTCAAAGGTTTTTATATAAGGAACTCTTTCTACTTTTACTAGTACACCAAATTGACATGCTGTAGCATTAGCTACTTGTTCTGCAGTTTCACCAATAGAATCTGACACAGCATATATCTTAAACATATTCCCTCTCCTCTACACTAATTTTGATAATTCTACTAAAGCACAACCTTCTATAGCATTAATATTGTTTTCTCTACAAAAATTTATTATTTCATCACTTTCTGCACCTGGTTGAATTAATATTTTATCTATCCCTAGTTTTGACGCTTGTTTCACTATATCTAACCCTTTTATTGGATTAATACATAAATCTAATACCTCTATTTTATGTGGTATGTCTTCAACACCATTGAATACATTTTTTTCTTGTGTACCAGGTTTTATTCCCACCACATTATATCCCTTGTCTTTTAATCTATTGAATATTTTATATGCGTATTTTCCTTCACTAAGTACACTACCTGCTACGGCCCAATTTTTATAATTTAAAAAATCATTAGCTTTCAAAAGTATCTCTCCTTTTATTTATAATAAATATTATAATATTTATTATAAACATTAAAATTTTATAAATTCATATTGAGTATTTTGTTATACTTATATATAATTATATCATTTTCATAATACTAATTATATGGATTGATTGAGAATTCACTAAATTATCTGATAGTTAAGGAGAGATTTAATGTGTATCACGAAATAATAATTTTAGGTGGAGGTGCCTCTGGAATTACCGCCTCCATAATATCAAAAGATATGGGCTCAGATGTGGCCATATTAGAAAGTAATGATAGAATAGGTAAAAAAATTCTAACAACTGGTAACGGTAGATGCAATATAACTAATGAAAACATATCTTCTTGCAGATATAATAGTAATAATAATGATTTTTATAAATTTACTTTATCTGAATTTAATTTGGAAGATACAAAAAACTTTTTTAATAGCTTAGGTCTACCATTAATTACTCTTAGTGAAGGTAAAATATATCCCATGTCATTACAAGCTTCTTCTGTATTAGATATATTAAGATTTGCTTTAGAAGATAGACAAATTCCTATTTATTTTAATAATAAAGTTACAAGTGTAAAAAAATCTAAAAAAGGATTCATAATTACTACTGAAAATGAAACCTTTCAGTGTAAAAAATTAATAATGGCTTCTGGTGGAATGTCTGCTCCTAATACTGGATCTGATGGATCAGGATTTAAGATTGGAAAAAGCTTAGGTCATAATATTATAGATCCAATTCCTGGGTTAGTTCAACTTAAATTAGATTTTCCATATTTAAAAGCTTTATCTGGAATTAAATTTGATGGAAATGTAAAACTTCTATTACAAAATAAAACCATAAGAGAAGAATTTGGAGAAATATTGTTTACTGATTATGGTATATCTGGTCCACCTATCTTACAATTAAGCAGTTTAGCATCTAGACATTTAAATAGTAATAATAAAATTTATTTAACAGTAGATATGATTCCTAATATTAATGAAGAATCTTTAATAAATTTATTAGAAAATCATTGGGGAACTTTCTACTATAGAAGTATTCATGATTCCTTAATTGGAATAATAAATAAAAAATTAATACCTATACTTTTAAAATACTGTGGTATAAAAAACATTCATATGCCTTATGAAGATATAAGCTGGATAGAAAAAGAAAAAATATTCCATACGTTAAAAAATTGGCAATTTAAAATAATAGGTACTAACTCTTTTAAAAACTCTCAAATAACCTGTGGAGGTATAGATACTTCTGAGATTTCAAACAAGACTTTAGAATCTTTAAAAGTTAAAAATCTTTATTTTTGTGGTGAAATTTTAGATGTAAATGGTGATTGTGGTGGATTTAACTTGCAATGGGCCTGGTCTTCTGGATATATAGCTGGTAAATCTGCTTCTACTAAATAAAAAAATAAATTGCTAAAAATGCTTCTAATTTAAATTTATAAATTAGGAGCTATATTTTAGCAATTTATAAATAGATTCATGTTTTATTTATTTAACCCATACACTTTTTGCACAAGTAACTCTTTTTCCATCTTCATTCTCTACTTTATGTACAAGGGTTATTTGGTTACTATCTTTATGTACTATTTCTGAATATACATTCATATTATTACCATATTTCACTTCTTTTTCATAGGTTATAATAAAGTTCTCTAAAGTATAATTCAATACTATATCTAAAGGTATAGATTCTATAGCCCAAGATATGTATTTTACATTATTCACATGTAGATTTGTATCTATATCACTATATCTTACTTGAAATTTACTTTTATAATTAAATTTCTCAGGAAATTTAATTTTTTCTATTTTAAAAGGTTCCTCTTCACTTTCAGACAATCCATAGGCTGCTTGTAAATCTTTAGTAACTTTTTTAGGTCTTCTTTTATCTATATCTATTAAAAACCATATACTATCTCCAGATACTACTACATTTCCTGCCTCATCTATTACTTGAAATCTCCTATAAGCATAAAATTTTCTACAAGCTAATGGTATAGTTCTAACTATTATTTTTTCTCCATATTGAGGATACCTATGAATAGTTACATTCCATTTATATAGCACCCAAGCTTCGTTATTGTTTTTTAAATATTCTAGTCCTACTCCTAATGTTTCAGATTGCTCCATAGAAACATCTTCAAAATAATTCATTATATTTGTAAATAATACTCTCTTTTTAAAGTCTATTTCATGATAATTTATTTCAAAGTTTTTATCTGTTATTACTGGATTCATCTTATCACCTCTATATATAAAATATAGTTTAATCATAACAAATTTTTTAATAAATATAAACTTTATTTACCACATGTATTTATATTTTATTCATTTTTACATAAATGTTAATTATTAATAAAATTATAAATATAATTTATAATTTTATTATAAGAATAATTTTATTTAAAAAGGGGGAACTATTATGAAAAAAAATAACTTTTGTTTTACTACAACTAAGCTAAAAAAAGTAATTTCAACTATTACTTTGACGGTTATGTTAACTGCTAGTAGTAATGTAGTTTTTGCTAAAGACTTACCTAACACGCTTTCTAAAAATATCACATCTACATCCAAGGCCACAAGACAAAAATCCCAGCAATACACCTTTAGATATTTAAACTCTTTAAGCTATGATAAATTAACAAGTATACTTAAAAATTGTTCCTGGAGAGATATAGAAGGTTTATTTCAATACTCATCAGATTCTTATGCTTTCTTTAGCAATGAAACACGTGTACAAGCGATAATAGACGAACTTTATAGAAGTTCATATAAATTTAGCGATTCTAATGATGAGGGTATTCCCACTTTAGTGGAAGTGCTAAGAGCTGGTTTTTATTTAGGATATAATAATCCTCAATTAAAATACTTAAATGAAAGAAGTTTCCATTCTAAATGTATTCCTGCTATAAAGGTTGCTCAAAATAATATTAATTTTAAATTAGGAACTGAAAAGCAAGATAACATAATAGCTTCCATAGGTGCTCTTATTGGAAATGCCACCTGTGATAGTGATATTGTTAATAATTTTAATAAAATATTTAAACAATATTCAGAAAATTATGATGAGTATAAAAATTTAACCACAAAAAATAATGCTCTTTTTAAAATTATGGATGGAGTTGGATACGACATTGAAAGTTATCTAAGTGATAATTATGGTAAAAGTCCTAAACTATCACCATGGTATGGTAAAATAAATTCTTACTTTGACAGTTTAGAAAATCTTTCTTTAATGAAAGGTTATAATAATGATAATGCTTGGGTTATAAGTAGGGCTATATATGAAGTTAGTCGATTAAGAAAAGTTTGTACTCCAGAAGATAGGCCGTTAAAAATTTTAACTAAAGTTTTAAAAACTCATTCAGATGGATCTGAACCTTACTTTGAAGCTGCTAAAAGAATTAACTACACTTTTAAAGGTATAGACGCAGATGGAAAAGCTGTAGATTTTAAGTCATTGCAAGAAAATACAATAAAAAAATATCTACCCAATACGTACAAATTTGATGACGGTAAAATGGTAATTAGAGCTGGAAATAATGTAACAAAAGAAAAAATACAAAGACTTTATTGGGCCTCTAGAGAAGTTCGCTCTCAATTTTTTAGAGTTTATGGTAGTGATAAAGCTGTAGAAGAAAATAATCCTGACAATACCTTAACAATGCTAATTTATAATTCTCCTGACCAGTATAAGAAGATAAACTCTTTAGTATACGGTTATGATACTAATAATGGTGGAATGTATATAGAAGAAACAGGTACCTTTTTTACTTATGAAAGAACAGAAAGCCAAAGTAAATATACATTAGAAGAACTTTTCCGCCATGAATATACTCATTATCTACAAGGTCGCTATGTAGTCCCAGGAACATTTGCTACAAGCCCATTATATCATAACGATAGATTAACTTGGTACACAGAAGGGGGTGCTGAATTCTTTGCAGGTTCTACTAGATTAGAAAACGTTTTATCTAGAAAATCTATGGTAGATGAACTAAGAAGTACTCCTAGATTTACTTTAAATAATACTCTACATTCAAAATATAGTTCTGGAAATTTTGAATTCTATAAATACAGTTTTGCTCTATACGATTATTTTTATAATAATGATATGAATACATTATTAAATATAACTAATTATATTGGAAATAATGATGGTAAAGGTTATGATAATTATATAAATGAACTAAGTAACGATTTTATCATGTCTAAAAATTATAGCCATCACATGCAAAAATTAGCGGATAATTATGATAATTTAACTATTCCACTAGTATCTGATGATTATTTAAAGCAATATGAGTATAAAGATATACAAGATATAGCTAAAGATATAGCTTCTATATCTAAATTTAAGCCAACTTCTACCACTCAAAATAAATCTGATTTATTTAACACATTTGTTATAAAACAATCATTTGAAGGGAATGTATCTAAAGGTAAAAATTCTGATTGGAAAGAAATGAGTGAAAAATGTAATAATATATTAAAAGATTTATCTAATCTAGGTTGGGACGGTTATAAAACAGTTAATTGCTATTTCACAGACTATACTGTAGATTCTACAACTAAAAAGATTAAATTTAATGTAGTATTTCACGGGAAACAAGGTATAGAAAACTTTGTACCAAATAAATTACCTATAGCTAATATAAATATTCCTTCTGATATTTTAGAAGATAAGGAAGTTGTATTTTCAAGTGAGGGATCAACAGATCCAGATGGTAAGATAACCTCTTATCTATGGGATTTTGGTGATGGTACTAAGAGCAATGAATCCTCACCTAAGCACACATATACAACTCCTGGTAACTATAAAGTTACTTTAAAAGTAACTGATGATAGAAATGGCTCTGATATAAAAAGTTCTAATATTGAAGTTAAAGAAATTATATCTACAAAAATCAATGAAAAAGAACTAAATGATGAGTTTAAAGATGCTAATGAAATATCACTTTCAAATACCCTAGTTACAGGTAATATAAATAGTAATACTGATTCTAAAGACACCTATGCTTTTAAAGTTAAAGATCCTTCAAAAATAAATATATCTATAAACAACTTATCCAAAAGTAAAATCAATTGGGTAATATATAGTTCAAAAGATTTAAAGGATCATTTTAATTCTGATTCTATAGATCCTTCAAAATATAATAAGAAAACTATAGATATTAAAGAAGTGGGAGATTATTATATAACAGTTTATACTAACTCTCCTGAAACTAGTACCTATACTATAAAAATATCAGGTGATATAGAAAAACCTGATAAAGACCTACCAGTTATAAAAGATGAGAAAGAACCTAATGATTCTTTTGAACAATCTAATAATATATTATTAGATAAAGATATAATATATGGTAATTTTACTGCTAAAGACGACAATGATACTTATTTCTTTGATATAAATTCAAACAAAAACGTAAAAATAAGTTTATACAATATAGATAAATTAAAAAAATCCAGTGTTAATTGGATTTTATATGGAAGTGATAAAACTACTATGATATGTTATGCAACTAATAATGGTGATAAATTAGAAAATACATGTAATTTAAAAACTGGTAAATATTATTTACGCGTTTATAGGACAGACACTTCAATTGGCTCTTACCATATAAAATTAAATACTATAAAATAATTTAAATAAGTACCAAGAGTGTAAAATAAATTACCACCTATTTAAAATAGGTGGTAATTTTAAAAATACAATAAAATTTTTTCGGAATATAAAATGCTTTAATTATTTATTTAGAGCATCTAGTAAAGCATCTAGTTCCATTCCATGAACCATTGCAGCTTCAGCTAAAGTTTCGCTTTGTGCAGATGGGCATCCTACACAACCCATTCCAAAGCTCATTAATATCTCAGCAGCTCCTTCATGATTTCTTACGATTTCGCCTATAGTCATATCTTTAGTTATTTTCATAACATAATACCTCTCTTTTCCTAAATTTAATTATTATTATATCAATAAATTAGACTTGTTTAAAGATATTATATTTATTTATATATATATATACTATTATTTATTACTACAACCCATAATATACATTAAATTTCTGATATCATCATAGTTTGATCTCTTTTTGGACCTACTGATACTATAGATACCTTTGTTCCTGTAAAATCTTCTATTTTCTTTAGATATTTTATAGCATTTTCAGGTAAATCTTTATAAGATCTGGCATTAGCTATGCTATCATCCCAACCTTCAAATTCTTCATATATTGGTTCACATTTTGCTAAGTCTTCTAAACTAGCAGGAACATAGTCTATAACTTCTCCATTTAATTTATATCCTGTACACATTTTTAATGTATCTAAACCTGCTAATGTATCTATTTTTGTTACTGCAAAGCTTGTAAGACCAGATACTCTAGCTGAAGTTTTTAATATAACTAAGTCTAACCATCCGCATCTTCTTGCTCTTCCTGTAGTAACTCCAAATTCATGTCCTTTTTCTCTTATCCAATCTCCTGTAGTATCTAAAAGCTCTGTAGGGAAAGGTCCTTTTCCTACTCTTGTTGTATATGCTTTTGCTATACCTACTGCATTTGTTATAGCTGTTGGTCCTACTCCAGCTCCTGTACAAACTCCTCCAGCTATAGTACTTGAAGATGTTACATAAGGATATGTTCCGTAATCTATATCAAGTAAAGTTCCTTGAGCTCCTTCAAATAATACTTCTTTACCTTCTTTTATTTTATCATTAACTACAACAGAAATATCTTTTACAAAAGGTTTTAATTTCTCTGCATATTCTAAGTATTCTTTACAAATTTCGTTATAATCTAAAGCTTCTCCACCAAATACTTCAGTTATTATTTTATTTTTTATTTCTAAAGTTTCTTTTAAGTTTTCTTCAAAAACTTCTTTATGTATAAGATCACAAACCCTTATACCGCTTCTTTCCATTTTATCTGTATAACATGGACCTATACCTTTTCCTGTAGTTCCTATATCCTTACTTCCTCTAGCTCTTTCTTTTATTCCATCTAAAACTCTATGATAAGGCATTATTACCTGAGCTCTATCACTTATAATTAATCTATCTGGTGTTATTTTTACTCCTAAAGATTCCAAATAGCTTATTTCTTCAAATAAAGCTTTAGGATCTAAAACTACTCCGTTTCCTATTACATTTAGTTTATCATCATAAAGTATACCAGAAGGTATTAAGTGTAATTTATATTCTTTTTCTCCTACAACTACTGTATGACCTGCATTATTACCACCTTGAAATCTTACAACTACATTTGCTTCTTCTGCTAAATAATCAGTCATTTTTCCTTTACCTTCATCGCCCCATTGAGCACCTAATACTATAAAAGCTGACATATTATTTTTCCTCACTTTCATTTTAAGAAAATTATCATATTATAAATATAATTTATATACTACACATTTTTATGTTTTAATAACTTAATTTCCACAACTATAATATTAACAAAACAATTATAAAATATCAACAAATAAAGCGAATGCTATATAATGAAATTTGATTATTGTTCGCTTATTATCCTTCAAAAACAAAATATTGCAGCCAAATTATAACTGCAACATTTTTATTGTTTTATATGTTTGTATTATATTTTTCCATTAATATTCTTGCTACATATACTCCACTCGCTGATGCTTGTGATAATGAATGAGTTACTCCTGAACTATCTCCTAAAATATATAATCCTTCTATTTTAGTTTCCAATTCAGAATTTAATTCTACATTAGAATTATAAAATTTAACTTCTACTCCATATAAAAGTGTATCTTCATTTGCTGTACCTGGCGCTATATTATCTAAGGCATATATCATTTCTATAATTCCATCCAATTGTCTTTTAGGTATTACTAAACTTAGATCTCCTGGTGTAGCTTTTAGTGTTGGTCTTGTAAAACTTTTTTCCATTCTCTTATCATTAGTTCTTCTTCCCTTTATTAAATCTCCAAATCTTTGTACTAAAACACCTCCGCCCAACATGTTGCTTAACTTTGCTATAGATTCTCCATATTCATTACTTTCTTTAAAAGGTTCTGTAAATCTATTAGATACTAATAAAGCGAAGTTAGTGTTTTCTGTATGAAGCTCTTCATTTGCATAACTATGACCATTAACTGTAACTATCCCATTAGTATTTTCACTTACTACTTCTCCATAAGGATTCATGCAAAATGTTCTAACTAAATCTCCATATTTCTTTGTTCTATAAATTATTTTGCTTTCATAAACCTCATCTGTTATATGGGAAAATACTTGAGCTGGTAGCTCAACTCTTACTCCTATATCCACTCTATTACTTTCTGTTTTTATGCCAAGTTTTTTACATACATTAGAAATCCATTTTGAACCGGATCTTCCTGTAGCCAAAATTAGATCTTTACTATAGAATTCTCCCTCTTTGGTATTTACAACAAATTCATTATCTTCTTTATTTATATCAAAAACTTCACATTCAAATTTCATATCTATCTTATCTTTTAGATAATCATATATATTAGATAAGATATGAATATTCCTATCTGTTCCTAAATGTCTTACTTTTGCATCTAAAAGATGTAAATCATTTTGGAGAGCTTTTGTTTTTAAATCAGAATTAGCTGTTGAATATAATTTTGCATCTTTTCCTCCCATTGAGCATAAAACATCGTCAACATAGTGCATTAGATTTAACGCTTCTTCTCTACCTACATATTTATATAAGTCTCCACCAAAATTGTTAGTAATATTATATTTGCCATCAGATAATGTACCTGCTCCGCCATATCCATTCATTATATTACAAACATTACACTGTATACATGACTTTATTTTTTTACCATCTATAGGACATTTTCTTCTTTTTAACTCATGTCCTTTTTCAATTATTAATATATTTAATTTATGATTATTTTTACACATTTCATAAGCCGCAAATACTCCGCTGGCTCCAGCTCCAACTATAATAACATCATATTTTTTCATAAATTATCCCCTCCAGCTATATAATAATAACAAAGGTTTAAATTATTTTCAATAGGTTTTACGAATATTTTTATAAAATTTATAACTATTATTCGTTATTTGTTTGTATATATTTAATT
Organism: Clostridium sp. Marseille-Q2269; assembly: GCF_943736985.1. Classification (GTDB taxonomy): domain Bacteria; phylum Bacillota; class Clostridia; order Clostridiales; family Clostridiaceae; genus Clostridium_F. The sequence goes on along the minus strand of NZ_CALSFS010000015.1, from coordinate 81,422 downwards.
TTTTAATATATTATAAATTTAACAATTAAGTATTTTCTATGTTTTATTATTTTAATTATTATTCTTCCCACAAATCTTCAGTTAATTTATCTATTTCTTTTTTTAATTGCTCACTTTCCTTTTTATTTAAAGTTATTATATTATGTTCTATATTTATAACATCTCCCTCTTTAGCTTTTTTAGGAATTCTAAGTTTATCTATATTTATCATTTCCCTGTTCTCTAGCTCTATTACAGCAAAGTTTTCTTCAAACCTATCTATTATTCCTTTCATACTAAAACCATCCTTTAAATTAATATTTCACCATATTCTTAGGTTATATAAAATATAGCCTACCACAGATCTTAAAATTTGTAGCAGGCTAAGTAATATTATAATAAACCACTATTTTTTCATTAAAATATATTAATTATTTGTAAAATTTTATTAAATATATTTCTTCTATTTTACTGAATTTAACTTATGTAAAACTTCTTTTTCTATAACTTTTATTTTATCTTCAGCAGATTTAATGCTGTCACCTTTTGTGTATATATATAATTTTATCTTAGGTTCTGTACCTGATGGCCTTACTGCATACCAACTTCCATCTTCTAAGAAGAATCTTAATACATTTGATCTTGGTATTCTGCATGGATTTCTATAATTTTTTACCATATCATATTCTATTCTATCTTTATAATCTATATAGCTTAAAAGCTTTGATCCTGCTATTTCTTTAGGGAAACTTTCTCTATAGGCCTTCATCATTCTATCTATTCTATTTTTACCTTCTAAGCCTTCTAATATCAGTGATATCTGTTTTTCTCTATAGTATCCATGTTTTTTATAGATTTCATTAAGTACGTCTATTAATGTTTTACCTTTAGTCTTATAATAAGCTGCAGCTTCACATAAAAGCATACTTGAGCTTACTGCATCTTTATCTCTAACAAATGTACCTGTAACATATCCTATGCTTTCTTCATATCCAAATATAAATTCTTTTCCTTCTTCTTTTAGTGCTGGTATTTTCCCACATATATTTTTAAATCCAGTTAATGCTTCTTGAGTTTCTACTCCATATTCCTTAGCAATAGCTTTACCTAAATCACCAGTAACTATAGACTTAACTATAACAGGATGTTTAGGTAGTTTACCCATATCATTCATATTAGATATTATATAATTTATGAGAATAGCACCTGTTTGATTACCATTAAAAGCTACATATTGTCCAGTTTCATCTCTAACTTCTATTGCTAATCTATCACAATCAGGATCTGTTGCTATAAGTAACTCTGCTCCTACATCTTTTCCTAAGTTTTCTGCATATTTAAATGCCTTGCTATCCTCTGGATTAGGATATCCTACTGTTGTAAAGTTTGGATCTGGATTTTCTTGTTCTGGAACTACTATAATATTAGTAAATCCTCTCTCTTTTAAAACACGCCTAACAGGTATATTTCCTGTTCCATTTAAAGGTGTGTAAACAATTTTTATATCTTTGTCTATATCTTCTCTTATACTTAAAGATTTAACATTTTCTATATAATCAAAATCAATTTCTTCTCCTAATATATTCAATAAGCCTCTTCTTAAAGCTTCTTCTTCATCCATAGTTTTCACATCATGAAAATTAGTAACAGATTTTATTTTTTCTGTAATTCCATTTGCTATTTGAGATAAAACTTGAGCTCCATCTTCCCAATATACTTTATATCCATTATAATCCTTTGGATTATGACTAGCAGTTATAACTATGCCTGCTGCTGTATTTAATTTTCTAACTGCAAAGGATAATTCTGGTGTAGGTCTTAGATCTTCAAATAAATAACTTTTTATTCCATTACCTGCTAAAACTAATGCGGTAGTTTTAGCAAATTCTTTTGAATAATGTCTGCAATCAAAAGCTATAGCCACTCCTCTATTTACATACTCTTCACCTTTTTCCTTTATGTAAGTTGCTAATCCTTGAGTAACTTTAGATATATTATATATATTCATTCTATTTGTACCAGCTCCGATCTTTCCTCTAAGACCTGCAGTACCAAATTCTAGCTCTTTATAAAATCGGTCCTCTATTTCTACTTCATTATTCATAATTTCTCTTAACTCTTTTTTTGTATCTTCATCAATATAATTATTATCTAACCATTGTTTATATACTTTTTTGTAATCCATATACTATCTCTCCTCTAGCTGAAAGCTTTTATTTCATTAATTATTAATTTCAATATTTCTTATGTATTTCCTTCTTAAATAATATTATTTTATATACTCTATAGTAAAATACATTAATAAAGTAATATTACAAAAAATCTGTTATCCTTAATATAAATTAAATCATTAAAACACAAAAAATAAAAGCCCTATAAAAATAAATATAGAGCTTTTTGTATTTTATTCTTGATGTATTACATCTAAATTACCAAATTTACTGTATTGTCCAAGCCATGCCATTTTAACTGTTCCTGTAGGACCGTTTCTTTGCTTAGCTATAATACATTCTGCTATATTTTTGTCTTCCGTTTCTTTATCGTAGTACTCATCTCTATATAAAAACATAACTATGTCAGCATCTTGTTCTATAGATCCAGATTCTCTAAGGTCTGATAACATTGGTCTATGATCTGATCTAGCTTCCGGAGCACGAGATAATTGTGACAGCGCTATAACGGGGCAATCCATTTCTTTAGCTAAGGCTTTTATGGATCTTGATATTTCTGAAACTTCTTGTTGTCTACTTTCAGAGCCTTTACCCCCACTCATAAGTTGAAGGTAATCTATTAACACCATATCTACACCATGTTCTATTTTTAGTCTTCTACATTTAGATCTCATTTCCATTACAGATATACCTGGAGTATCATCTATAAATATATTTGCTGCTGCTAATGGGCCTGAAATCCTAGCTATATTCTCCCAATCTTTATCCTCTAAATTACCAGTTCTAAGTCTTAACATATCAATATTGGCTTGTGAACATAGTAGTTTGTAAGAAAGCTGTTCCTTTGACATTTCCAGGGAAAAGATTGCTACGCTTTTTCCTTCTCTAAGGGCTGCATACTCTGCTATATTTAGTGCAAATGTTGTTTTACCCATTGATGGTCTAGCTGCTATTAATATCATATCAGATTTTTGAAAGCCCGATGTTTTAGCATCTAATTCTCTAAAGCCAGATGCAACTCCTGTAGTTTCACCTTTATTCTTAAATAAATTCTCTATTTGAATAAATCCTCTTTCCAAAACATTGCTTAATGGCTCAAAATCAGATGTAGTATTTTGATTAGATATATGAAATATTTTTTTCTCTGCAGAATCTATTATTTCCTCCACATTATCCTGCTTATTATAGCAATTCTCTATTATTTCAGTAGATGACTTTATAAGTCTTCTCAATGTGGATTTATCTTTTATTATTTCTATATAAGATTGAATATTAGCTGTTGAAACTATAGAGTTACACAATTCTGTTATATATGTAATACCTCCTACTGACTCTAATTTATCTTTAGATTTAAGATTTTCTGTAAGAGTTAACATATCTACAGCTACATCTTTTTGATAAAGCTCTATTATTCCATTATATATAATTTTATGAGAATCTTTATAAAAATCTTCACTTTTTAAAACTTCCACAGCCTCAGCTATGGAAGTTTTATCTATAATCATGGCTCCTAATACATTCTGTTCTGCATCTATACTCTGTGGCATACTCTTTATAGGTGCATCCATACAAACATCTCTCCTTAAAGGCTCCTTAATTTAAAATACTATATCCATAAGATTTTCTATAGTATCTATAGATATTATCTCTACATCTTTTATATCTAAAGGAGCGTCTTTTATATTGTCTTTTGGTATTATTACCTTTTTTATGCCTTTTCTTCTTGCACCATATATTTTTTCAAATATACCTCCAACAGGTTTTATTTTTCCTTTAAGAGATATTTCTCCTGTTATAGCTATATCTTGCTTTATGGGTTTGTTTAATAGAGCGCTAATAATACATATTGTTATAGCTGCCCCTGCAGATGGACCATCTATTTTACCACCACCTATGGCATTAACATGCACATCATAATCTTTTATATCTTCCTTTGTTATCTTTCTTATAACTGAAGCTGCATTAAACACTGAATCCTTTGCCATACTTCCTGCTGTATCGTTAAATCTAATGGAACCTTTACCTTTATCTTTGGCATTAAATACAGTAGCTTCTATTTCTATAGTAGAACCTATGTATCCACTTACTCCTAATCCATATACATGTCCTACTTCTAATTTTTCTTTATTTTCTATTCTGTCGTATGCAATTAATCTACTTATAGATATGACTTGCTCTAAATCTTCCATAGTTATATTAAGTTTTGTGCCTTGTTTATAATCTTTATTCTTATATAAAGCATATCCATAAACATCTGACAATATATTTACTGCTTTTCTTCCCTCTATGGTATATCTACTTATGGTTTTAGCCACTCCATCTTCTAATATTACATCTAATTTATCTGCTGCATTTACAACTATTTTTTCAATATCTTTAGAAGACAATGGTTCAAAAAATACTTCTGCACATCTAGACCTTAGAGCTGGATTTATTTCTGAAGGTTCTCTTGTAGTAGCCCCTATAAGTACAAAATCCGCTGGTGCTCCATTTTCAAATAAGTGTCTTATATATTTAGGCGTATTTTCATCATCTGGATCATAATAAGAAGATGAAAATTCCACTCTTTTATCCTCTAAAACTTTTAAAAGCTTATTTTGTAGCATATCATCTAACTCACCTATTTCATCTATAAAAAGTACTCCTCCGTGGGCTTCTGTAACTAATCCAAGTTTTGGTTCTGGTATACCAGTTTCAGCTAAATCCCTTTTAGATCCTTGGTATATAGGATCATGTACTGATCCTAAAAGAGGATTTGTAATCTCTCTTGGATCCCATCTTAAAGTAGTACCATCTACCTCTACAAATTTAGAGTCCTTATAAAAAGGTGTATATTTTAGTTTTTTTACTTCCTCTAAAGCCAATCTAGCTGCAGATGTTTTACCTACTCCTGGAGGTCCATATAATATAATATGCTGTGGATATGGTGATGATATTTTAGATAAAAGAGATTTTATAGGTCTTTCTTGACCTATAATTTCTGAGAAAGAAGCAGGCCTTAATAAATGCTGAATATTATTAGTCAATTTTCTAGACTCAAGTTCTTCTATATGAGTATATTTTTTTAAAGTCTTAGCATTTTCAGGTCCTTTTTGTTTTTTTATAATATTAAGCTTTACTTCTTCTATATATTTATCTTGCTTTTCCATTAAAAGCTGTTCTACTTCTTTTTCTATATTGTTTTCAACATATCTTTTAGCCAATATTTCTACTATTAATCTATTAGTTTCTGTTAATACCTCTACGACATCCTTACTTGTAGGTACTGTTTGAATTCCTTTACCATCACTTACTATTTTGTTTAATGCATATAGCTTTTCATATGCATTATTACTACTTATATATTTATCTAGTTTATACTTTACAATTCTAGCTCTTATATTAGACTCTTTTATTATTTTTTTTACTATTTCAAATAACACATCTACCTGTAATTCAATAGACATATCATCTGAAATATCTTTTTCTATATCATTTATTATATCCTGTTGCAATTCATCTAATCTATGAGAATTCACAATTTTCCTCCTATTCTTCTAAGACAGAAACTTTAACTTTTGTTGAAACTTCTGGGTAAACTTTTATTTCTGCCTCATAAATGCCTAATTGTCTTATGGTTTCTGCTACTATCTTCTTTTTATCTATATCTATATTATATTGTTCTTTTAACTTTTCTGAAATATCTTTTGATGTTATAGAACCGAATAATCTTCCGTTCTCACCGGTTTTAACTTTGAATTTCACTTCTTTTCCCATCAAAGATTTGGCTAGTTTTTGAGCTTCTTCTAACTCTTTTAATTTTTGTCTTCTTTCTGATTCTTTTTTATTATTTAAAATGTGTACATTATTTTCTGTTGCTTGTTCTGCTAATTTCTTTGGGATTAAATAATTTCTTGCATATCCATCGGATGTGTTTACAAGATCCCCCTTTTTACCTAATGATTTAACATCTTTTAATAAAATAACTTTCATTACACTTCACCTTCCCTTAAATATTTATCTATAGCTAATTCCAATTTTTTTACTGCCTCATTTAAATTAATTTTTTCTAGTTTAGCTCCAGCCATAGTCATATGTCCTCCTCCACCTAACATTTCAAGTATTAGTTGAACATTAATATCTCCAAGGGATCTTCCGCTTATATATATTTCACCACCTATTGTAACAAACACAAAGGAAGCTTGAATACCTGAAATATTTAGTAGTTCATCCGCTGCCTGGGCAGCTAATACATTATCTTCTATATTTTCTGGACATATTGCTATAGCAATATCATTTTTTACACTTACTGATTTTATTATTTCTAATTTTTTAATATAAGTATCTAAATCACTAGAAAAAAACTTTTTAACATCAATAGTATCTGCTCCAAATTTTTTTAAAAATGATGCAGCTTCAAATGTTCTAACACCAGTTTTAAAATAAAAATTCTTTGTATCCACATATATCCCTGCTAAAAGAGCTTCTGCTATAATTGGTGATATATTAGGTTTTTCTACCATATATTGAATCATTTCAGTTACTAATTCTGATGTAGAAGATGCATAAGGCTCTATATAACTTAATATAGATTTTTCTATATAATCTGTAGCTCTTCTATGATGATCTATTATAACTATCTTATTAAATTTATCTACTAACTCTATATTTTGAACATATCCCCTACTATGTGAATCTACAATAATAAGTAAGCTCTCAGCATTAATAATATCTAAAGTTTCTTTACTATTTATAAATGTATTTTTATATGCCTGATCCTGTTTTATTTTATCTAATAAAAACTCATTACTTTTATTATAGTTCTCAAGAATTATATAACTTTTTTTCTCTAATTGATTTATTACACTATGAAGACCTATGGCTGCTCCTAAGCAATCTATATCTGAATTCATGTGCCCCATTATAATTACATTACTACTTTCATTTATTAGATTTACTAAGGCATGAGCTATAACTCTAGCCCTAACCTTTGTTCTTTTTTCAACTTCTTTAGTTTTTCCTCCATAAAATAAAAGTTTATCTTTATTTTTTACTACAGATTGATCTCCACCTCTTCCTAATGCCAGTTCCTTAGCTGCAATAGCATAACTATAGTTTTCTAAAGGAGTTTTAGCTCCCCTTCCTACCCCTATGCTTAAAGTTGGAGACATTTTATTTCCTGTATCTATATTTCTTATTATATCTAGTATATCAAATTTTTTCTCCATTTGTTTTTCTATATAAGAATTTTGTACAGATAATATATATTTATTTTGCTCATATTTTTTTATCATAGCTTCCATATTCTCAGAGAAACTGTTTATATGTCTTTCTATTTCTGCTATTATTAATGGTTTCTTATCTGCATCTATACTTTTTAATACTTCGTCTAAATTATCTACTTCTAAAAGTATTATTCCTTCTTTATTTTTTTCCATATCTACTAATATATTAAACATATCTGTAACATCATAAAAATAGAGAAGTAATATCTTATCTCCAATTTCTTCATCAAAAAATGTATTAGTATATATATTATAATATTTATCTTTAAAATTACTATTTTTAAAAATAGTCTTTTTGCCTTCTAAAGCATATTTAAAATTAAAGTTCTTTAATATATGATTTATGCTCTCTCCTAATATTCCATCCTTTTTTAATAATAGTGAAAAATTTTGGTTATACCATAAGATCTCTCCCTTATTAGACAAAACAATCATAGGAAAAGGTAAATTCATTAAAGAACTTTTAAATGCGTTATCCATCTTTATAGAAAAATCTTCTATAAATTTCTTTAATTCTTTCTTTTTAACTGTTGTGTTTTTAAGGCTATAAAATAATAAGAATAAATATATAGCTACCCATACTATACCTACTTGAAAATGTCTATATGCAAAGATAATAATGATTAAAATAGCAATAATAAACATATACACTTTATTATTGATAATGAAATTATCATACCTATTATTATTCATTTATAATTCCCCGCTTTTATTATCCTTATAATTCCTAAAGGAATCTAATTTTCTAAAATCAAGCATTACATCCATTAATCCTAAATAAAAATAAATAATACTTAAAGGAGATAAAACAGTCATAAAGAGTATAAAGATTAAGACACCTTTAGATATCTTAAATTTATTTCTCATATAATATATAAAAGTAGATATACCATCTATTAAGAGTAATACCTTAAATAAATATTGTGAGCTTATAAGAAAATAATCTCCTACTCCTATAGATTTTCTTTTTAATATAACCCCTATAAGTAATCCTATAGCCACTATAGTTACCACTCTTACATTTACATATACTTTAGATATATGTGGGAGTGGTTCTATATTTTTATATCCTAATTTCATAAGAACTTTTCTAGTAATTGCATAATTTAATATTGACCCTATAAAAGCCATCATTATTAATGTAGCCGGCAAAATTGTTAATATATATTCTGGTTTTAACATATCAAATACTTGATCTATTTGTTGAAGCTGTTGTTTTGAAACCCCTGCCTTAGCATAAAACTCCTTTGTTGATTCTATAGATTTTTTTATCATATCTATATTGTTATTGAAAAATTCCATTATACCATTCTTGTTTATAAGTAAAATTTGTATCAATATAATTAGAATTTTGGATATGAAAAGTCCAATTGCTAATATCATAATAGTCATAAAAATTGATTTTTGTTTTTTTATACAATAGCCTAATAAAAATCCTATTGTACCAAATGAAATAGTAATTATTACTGCTGTAATAGGATTGTTTATCATAGCTGTTATTACACCTGTTACAAGTATAGCCCAGAGAGTAATTTTATAATCTTGTCTTAAGTATAAAACAGCTATAGGTATAGGTAATAAAAAAGTAATAAAAATACTAAGTATAGGGAAATACAAATTAAACATTATAAGTACTATCATTAATGAAACTATAAGCCCTGCTTCAACCAAAGAATTAGTTTTATGTTGTCTATTATACATATATTTTCTCATTACTCCTTTTCTTTAAAATGGTTATATAATTTAGTTAGATTTCTTCCATCTTTTTCGATATCATCTTCTTCAATTATGCCCACTTTTAATTTTTTCTTTATGTTTTCATCCACTGCTATAAAAGAATACCCTAATTTTTCCCCTAATAAATATAAAATTATAATAGCACCTGATATACAATCTAGTATAGCTTCCTGTGCCACATTACTTCCTTTAGTTAAAAGTTTGTAAAAATCACCTATTATACATAAAAGTTCTGCTTTCAAATCTTCTATTACTTTTACACTATACATTATATTAAAGTCATCTTTTTTCATATAGCCCCATCCCCTTTTCTAACCTATACTACTATTTTAGTTGTATTTCACTATTTATGCAATAATACCTTATATTGCTGACAAAATCAATAATAGACAAAAAACTGACTACGAATTCGTAGTCAGTTTTATGTAAATTTAAATATTATTCTGTAGTAAATGGTAATAAAGCAATATTTCTTGCTCTTTTTATAGCTCTAGTTAATTCTCTTTGATGTTTCGCACAGTTTCCTGAAATTCTTCTTGGAAGAATCTTACCTCTTTCTGTAACGAATTTTCTAAGCTTATTGATATCTTTGTAATCTATTGCTTCAGATTTTTCCATACAAAAAGTACAAATTTTTCTCTTTGTTCTTCTTTGTCTTCTTCCGCCTTCTCTTCCTGCCATAACTATCCCTCCTTTTCTTTAAAATGGGATGTCTCCATCATCCACTGGAATTATATCGTCGTCAAAACTGTTTCCATTTCCAAGACCTGAGCCTGATTGGTAACTTGGTTCTGACCCATTATTATATGTTGAATCCGTTGTAGGCTTATTGCCCCACTCAAGAAATTTAACTTCTTCAGCTATGACTTCTGTTACATATCTTCTTGTACCATCTTTTGCTTCATAGCTTCTTGTTTGAATTCTACCACTAACACCCATAAGTTTTCCTTTACTCATATAATTAGCTGTAGATTCTGCTTGTTTCCCCCATACTACTATAGGGATAAAATCTGCTTCTCTCTGGCCATCTTTTGAAAATCTTCTATCTACAGCCAAAGTAAAGGTGGCAACTGCTGTCCCATTTCCTGGAGTAAATTTTAACTCAGGATCTTTAGTTAATCTACCTATTAAAACAACTTTATTCACAAAAACACCACCCTATTATTCTTGAGTTATTATCATGTGTCTTATAACAGAATCTGTTATTCTGAACACTCTGTCTAACTCTTTTGGTAATTCTGTATCAGCTGTGAAGTTCATTAATGTATAGTAACCTTCATTAACTTTTTTAACTTCGTAAGCTAATTTTCTTTTACCCCATAGGTCAACATTGTCTATTGTTCCACCTGCATTTTCAATTACACCTTTAAATTTTTCAACATTAGCTTTGTAACCTTCTTCATCTAATGCTGGATTTAGTATAAATACAGTTTCGTACTTTCTCATTATATTCACCTCCTCCCCACGGACTAACGGCTGTACTTTGTACAGCAGGGATTTTATCGTACATCAAATAATTTTATCATATAAACCATTATAAAGCAATATATTTATTTTATAACATTTCTATGAATGCTGCTATTCTTGTCTTTAATTGACCTATATCAGTTTGAGAATAATCTGTTTCTATATTCATATATTGAATGTTCTTCTCTTTATTTACAAACTCCTTTACAGATTGAGTTTCTACATTATAGGTATGACAAGCTTGTAATATTACATCTATAACTCCATCTACTTTATACTCATCTACAATCTCTGATATTAAATCTAATCTTTTCTTATTAGGGCTCATGCAAGAGCAAGCTATATTTAAATATTTTTCTGTTAAAGCATCTATAGGATCTTTTTGTTCATCCACTAAATAATTTAGATTTTTAGCTCCTCCACAATTTTCATAAGCTACTACCACACCTCCATTTTCTTCTATAGTATTTATTATTTTATCTGTAGCTTCTCCTAATGGACATCCTGTTATTAATATTCTCTTAGCATTTTTAGGTACATTAGTATTACCCATTGAATATTGTTGTTTTACTGTTTTTACAATATTATCTATATCCTTTATTTGCTCCTCTTTGTCCCATGTAAAACCTGCTCCTCTTAAAACTTTTAAAATTTCCATTCCTGTTAATGGTGGTGGATCAAGTTTTCCTAACTCATAAAAATTTCTCAGAGCTTGTCTCTCTTTATTTTTAATTTTTATCATTTCTTTTATCTTTTCTTCTGTTATCTCTACATCAAACTCTTTTTCTAAAAAGGTTTTCAATTTTATAATTTCATGTCTCCATAATTTAAATGCATCTTCTGTATCTTGCGTTTGTGGTAATTGCATTATATGTACTTTTTTAATTTTACCCAATAGTTCATACATTTTTTTCTTTCCATCACAGGTTGTTTCCCCTATAACTACATCTGAAAAATACATATAAGGACATTTTTCAGTTATTGCAAATCCATAAGAAGATTTTATAAGAGGGCATAAATTTCTTGGTAAATGCTTTTCTGCATCTGCTATTGGCTCTTCACTTGTTCCACAAAGTCCTACAGGTATAGCACCAGAAGCTGCTATTATTTCCCAGGGAGTATATGCACAAAACTCTCCTGCTATTTTATGTCCTTGATCTTTTAATTCTTTTATTTTTACAAATCCTTTTTTTCTAGCCTCACCAAACTCATCTATATTTTTAGGTAACTGGTTCATATTATCACTTCTCCTAATTTTCATTTTATAAAAGCTCCAAAGAAATTTATTCTTGGAGCTTTTTATTATATTGTTATTAAATGATCTATACTAGCAAAGCCTAATTCTATTTAGCATACTCAAAATAAGTCATTATTATGTTATATTAAATTAATGGTATTATTTAATAACATTTTTATAATAACATATATATTTTTATATGGTTATTTGTAATATTAATATAAAAATATATATGTATAAATAAAAATTATAGTTAATACTTTTTATTTATATAAAAAAACCATTGATATAAGTATATCAACGGCTAATAAAAAACTAATGTTTAAATTAATCTATTTCTTTATGTTCTAGTATATTTTTTAATCTTTTTTCAAAGGTGCTCCGTGGAATCATTATTATTCTATTGCAACCTAAGCACTTTATTTTTATGTCTGCGCCCATTCTTATTATTTCCCATCTATTACTACCGCAAGGATGAGATTTTTTCATTTCTACTATATCTCCCAGATCAAAATTTTTAGTCATAATTAATCTCTCCTTTTTATTTTATAATTTGAAGTTTATTATATGGTATTTCTATATTATGATTTTTTAATTGTATTAATATTTTTTTTCTCAATTCAATCTCAGCTGTCCACTGATTCATTGGAGTTGTCTTCCCATATACAACTATAGTTATACCATTGTTTCCTAGTGATGTTATGCCATATACTGATGGTTCTTCCACTATTATATCTTCTCTTTCTTTAGCATACTGTGAACAAACCTTATTAATTTCATTTATGGCCTCTTCTACATCTGCTTCATAAGATACACTAACCTCTATCTTAAATCTTATATCATTTTTAGCATGGTTAGTTACTTTATCTATTAGACCATTAGGTATTATATGTAGATCTCCATTAAAATCTCTTAACTTAGTTACTCTAAGCTCTATAGTATCAACTATTCCTGATTTATTCTCTACAGTTATATAATCTCCAACTGAAAATTGATCTTCAAATAATATAAAAAATCCACTTATTACATCTTTTATAATATCTTTAGCTCCCAAACCTATAGCTGCACCACCAAGTCCTGCAAATATAGAACCTATTCTTCCAAATAAAATTTCTATTATAGAAAAAATACCTATAAAATAAACTGCATATCTTAATACACTATTTAATATTGTTCCTACAGTTGTTGCTTTTTTATCATCTAATGAAAATTTTAAATTACTTTGTTTTTTAACAAATCTATCTATTATTTTATTTCCTACTTTTATAGCCACATACATTAACACAAATATAATTGCTATTTTAATAATCTTTGATATGAAGATATATATAGAATCGGAACTTATATTTCCTATTTTTATTCCACCTTTTAATAAATCTAATCCAAATTCAAATGCTGATTTCATAAAATATTACATGACTAACATGTAGTCTTTATCCTCCTTTAAATATACATTTTTAATATTTATCTCTTTATTTTCTATTATTTTTTTAACATCTTCATAATACTGTTCATCAATTTTTATGCTTATACCGCAACTTTTAGTTATATAAGTTGGTGTTGGAATTATGATAAGTTTTATTCCTTTTTCTTTTAAAACACTCTCTCCATCCATTGCCGTATGAGTATTTTCAAATGTTATTACATAATTTTTCATAAATTTATCACCTATCCACTTATTCTTATTTATTTTATAATATAATTATAAAACTTTATTGTAACATATACAATTATATAACTTTAGTTTATAATTATATATGAATATTTATATAATTAATGTAATTCTAAAGATTATTAACAGATATTTAATATTTGTTGTAGTATATTATTCCATAGGAGGTTTTTTAATGAAAGTTTATTTAGATAACGCAGCTACCACTTATCCTAAACCTGAAAAAGTTTATTCGTCTATATTAAACTATATGAAAAATATTGGTGCTAGTCCTGGTAGAGGTGGTTATGAAAATGCTCTTATTGGAGATAGAATGGTATATAAGTGTAGAATTTCTTTAATGAATTTATTTAGTTTTAATAAAATAGAAAATGTAGTATTTACATCTAATATTACAGCTTCATTAAATATATTAATTAAATCCATTGTAAAAGATGGGTGGCATGTAATAACTTCTTCAATGGATCACAATTCTGTACTTAGACCCTTAGTCTCATTAGAAAAAGCAAGTAAAATTCAACTAGACATATTAAGTTGCTCACAAGAAGGTCTATTAGATATTAAGGATTTTAAAAATAAGATAAAAGATAATACAAAATTAGTTGTTCTATCTCATGCATCAAATATTATTGGAACCATACAGCCTTTAGAGGAAATAGGTAAAATATGCAAGGATAAAGGTATTTATTTTATAATTGATTCTGCTCAAACTGCTGGAATCTTACCTTTAGATTTTCAAAAGTTAAACTGTGATGCAATAGCCTTTACAGGACATAAAGCTTTGCTTGGTCCTCAAGGTATAGGGGGATTTATAATTGATGATGAACTAAACAATATTGCTACTAATTTTATAGAGGGTGGAACGGGAAGTCTATCTGAAAGTACAATACAACCGGATTTTCTTCCTGATAAATTTGAAAGTGGTACTATGAATACACCTGGAATTGCAGGTCTTTTAGCCGGCATTGAATATATAAATAAAGAAGGTTTATTTACTATAAAAGAAAGAGAGGAATATCTTTGCAAGGAATTTATAAATGGATTACTAAATATAAATTCCATTAAGGTTTATGGTCCTTTAGATTCTTCTTTAAGAACTGCAACCATATCTATTAATTCATCAAAAATAGATAATTCTGAATTAGGTTTTTTATTAGATAATGAATTTGGAATAATGGTTAGAACAGGTCTTCACTGTGCACCTTTAGCACATAAATCTATAGGATCCTTTCCTCAAGGTACATTAAGATTTAGTTTTGGTGCATTTAATGACATTAAAGACATTAATTATGCCCTATATGCTCTAAACAATATACTAAATAGGATGTGATTTATAAAATAAATGAATAATTTTGTAGAAAAATTTGATAAATTTATATTATTTCTTGTACTTTATACTATTACTTTTTTAGTATTTTTTAAAGCTTTACCTTATACTCTACCTTTTGTTTTAGCTTTTTTATTTGCATTACTATTAAAAAAACCTGCTACTTATTTAATAAGAAAATTAAAAATTAAAAATTCTCTAGCTTCGTTTATAGTTACATTAATATTTTTTTCTATAATAATAACTTTGTTATTCTTAGGGATAAATGCATTAGTTCATGAAATGATAGATTTTGGTAAAAATGCTCAAACTTATTTATATTCTCATGAAAAAGAAATAAGTAATTATGTTGATAAAATATATAGATATTATTTGAATTTGCAACCGTCTATAACTGATTCAATAGAAAAAACTATCGGAAATTCATTTTCAAAAATTTCTAATATAATTGTACTTATTACAAGTAAAATAGTTTCTTATTTTATTGGGTTACTAACTTCAATACCTTATTTAATAATGCTTATACTATTTACATTATTATCAACTTATTTTTTTACTAAAGATATTACTAAATATAATAATAGAATATCTAATATTATATCTAATGAATCATCTTCTAAATTTATTCAGATATATTCTGAAAGTAAAAAAATGCTAAGCGGATATATTCTATCTTATTTAACATTAATAGGAATAACCTTCTTCGAAACCCTATTAGTGTTTTTTATTTTCAATATCAAATATTCAATTATGCTTAGTATTATAGCTGCTATAGCAGATTTTCTACCAATATTAGGTATAGGCAGTATTTATGTACCTTTGGCTTTAATACATATTCTTATTTATAAAAATTATGTTGTTGGAATAGGTCTATTAATTTCTTATGGACTTGTATCTATAATAAGACAACTTCTGGAACCGAAGCTTTTGTCTTCTTCATTAGGCTTACATCCTGTTTCTGTTCTAGCAGCAATATTTATAGGATTAAAGGCAAATGGTATATCTGGTATGTTCTTTTGTTTATTCTTTGTAGTATTTTATAACATACTGCGGAAAGTTGAGTTGTTATAATTACAATATGTATAAAACCTCCTTTAGTGGATATAATCCCTAACAGGAGGTTTTTTTATGATAAGTAAAACTATTATAGATACTTCTATACCCAATAATATTTCTACTTTGAGAGATATTTTATGTAATGAATTATACTATGCATTTAAAGCCAATAGAGAAATAGTTATAGTATGTGTTGGAACTGATAGATCTACTGGGGATTCCTTAGGACCTTTAGTAGGAGAAAAGCTTAAATTTTTAATTAGAGATAGAGTTAGTTTATTTGGTAATCTGGAAAATCCAGTTCATGCTAAAAATTTAAAGGAAACCATCTCTATCATAAATTCTAAATATAAAAACCCATACATAATAGCTATAGATGCTTGTTTAGGAAGTATACAAAATATAGGGAAAATAATAATAGACAGTAAGCCCCTTTATCCTGGATCAGCAGTTAATAAAAATCTTCCTGCTATTGGCGACCTAAGTATCAATGGAGTAGTAAATATTTCTGGCGCTATGGAATTTATGGTGTTGCAAAACACCAGATTATACACTGTTATGAATTTAGCAAATTGTATTTCAAAAGGAATATATCATTCTATTATAAAAACTTTAGGAAGTAAGAAAAACAGTTTTAATATAGAAAATATTTAATTTAAATTATACAATCATTCATTCTAAAATTTAATATGTTTTCTATTTCCTCTATAGTTTTACCAGCACTATCTATAATTAATATATTTGTATTCCTTTTATTATTATTTAAATATGTACTTATTAGCATATCTTCTTTTAAATCACATATAATTACATCATAATTATTATTACTATGTGTGCTATATCCCCTGTTCTGTAATGAATTTTTTAAATTTTGTAATGCATCTGACACGAAAATATTCATTATAAAACCTCCCTTTATGAAATATTATTCTTCATAAAAGGAGGTTTTATTCTAATTTTCATTAACATTATTTATACAATTTTCTAATGCTTGCTTTTCTTCATCTGATAAATCATATCTTGATATACCTTTGTCTATAGGTTTAGCATATGTAGTACTTTCATTACGTCCAAATATGCTTGTTAATATTACTCCACTGTTATCATTATCTAAAAATGCTATTGAATAACTTAGGTCACTTCCTACATCATCAAAAGCTCTATATCTAACTATAGCTACCTTTTGTATACATGCTTTAACTCTTTTGTCTAATGTACTATATATCTCTTTCACATATTCTGTTTCTTCTTTAGCTTTATCTACCTTATCTAGATAATCATTTATTAATTCCTCAATACTTTGATTGCCTCTTCCCCTCATCATTCTATTATAACTTCTTTTTAACTTTTTTAAAGAAACTATAGTAGTTATAAGAATTATAAATAATAAAATTATTATTGCTGCTAATCCTATAATTATAAAAGCTGAATTTGCATTTATAAATTCTATTACATTTATCATAATTTATCTCCTCCGTCAATGTTTCACGTGAAACATCTTATAATTTTAGTATATCTAATATTCTTTGCAAATCATCTTCTGAGTAATATTCTATTTCTATTTTACCTTTATTTTTATTATTTTGTAGATTAACCTTTGTATTAAATAGGCTTTCTAACTTACTTTGTACATCTTTATAGTAGGGAAGAATGTCATTATTTTTTGTGTCTTTATTATTTTTATCTTTGTATATGTTTTTTATTAGCTTTTCTACTTCTCTAACACTTAGATTTTCATCAATTATTGTTTGTGATAATTTATATTGAAAATCTTTGTCTTTTAGAGCTAATAAGGCTCTTCCATGTCCTTCTGTTATGACACCATCAATTAAATATTGCTGAACTCTATTATCTAATGCTAACAATCTCATACAATTAGCAATAGCTGTTCTAGATTTTCCTATTCTTACACTTAAAGTTTCTTGAGTTATTTTAAATTCATCTATTAAATTTTTATAAGCTTGAGCTTCTTCTATGCAATTTAGATCTTGTCTTTGTATATTTTCTATTAAGGATATTTCTAATACACTTCTGTCATCCAAATCCATAACTACAGCTGGTATTTTTTTTATACCTACTAATTTAGCAGCTCTCCATCTTCTTTCACCCGCTACTATAGTATATACATTTCCTTCTTTTTTTAAAACTAATGGTTGAATAATGCCGTGTTCTTTTATAGATTGAGCTAAATATGCTATTTTTTCTTCATCAAAATGTTTTCTAGGTTGTTCATTGTTAGGCTTTATTAAGTTTATAGATATTGTATTTATATTATCTTTATTTTCTTGGGATCTTTCAGGAATTAGTGCTCCCAATCCCTTTCCTAATGCTGACTTTTTATTCAACATCATATCCTCCTTTTATTGTTTGTCTATAAATTCTTTACTTAATTTATTGTATGCCTGTGCACCTCTACATTTAGAATCATATAATATTATTGGTAATCCGAAACTAGGTGCTTCTGCCAATCTTACATTCCTAGGTATAGTTGTCTTATATACTTTATCGTTAAAATATTTTTTTACTTCGTCTGCTACTTCATTACATAATCTAGTTCTAATATCATACATAGATAATATTACACCTTCAACTTCCAAATCAGAATTAAGTGATTTCTGTACCAATTCAATAGTATTTACTAATTGTCCCACTCCTTCTAATGAATAAAATTCACATTGTATAGGAATTAAAACACTATTAGAAGCTGCAAGTGCATTAATTGTTAATAATCCTAATGACGGTGGGCAGTCAATAAATACATAATCGAAATCTTCTTCTATTTCCTTTAATTTATTTAAAAGAATTCTTTCTCTGTCTAATTTATCTATTAGTTCTATTTCAGCACCAGCTAAAGACATAGTTGAAGGTAAAATATAAAGATTACTTATAAGCTCACTTTGTTTTATAACCTCTTTTATTCCTATTTCATCAGAGGTTAAAATATCATATACTGATAATTCTAGACTATTTTTATCTAATCCCATTCCACTGGTAGTATTTCCTTGGGGATCTATGTCTATGCTTAATATTTTATATCCATTCATAGCTAAACAAGAACATAGATTTATACTGGTTGTAGTTTTCCCTACACCACCTTTTTGATTAAAAATAGATATTACTTTCACTTCCTCACCACCTAATTAATTGTTATTATACATTTAATTATATAATTTAAAGTATAATAATTAAAGGCTTTTAGGAGACTTTATTAAAATTTAATAAAAAAAATAGATGTTTCACGTGAAACATCTACTATTTTTTAGGTATTGTTATTGTTATCTGAATTTTATCATCTAGATCTTTAGATCTATACTTAGCTTTAACACCATATTTATCAAATACTTGCTTTACTGTATTAACGTAAACCACTGGCGAAAAAATTCCTTTTATTCTTTTTTTACCATCAGAAGCTAAATTTTTATCACTTTCATTGCACAATTCTTTTTCTATTAACTCTTCTGTGTTTTTCACATTTAATTTTTTTTCTATAACAATAGCTAGTATCTTTAGCTGTCTATCTTCATCAT
This sequence comes from Clostridium sp. Marseille-Q2269, assembly GCF_943736985.1. Taxonomy (GTDB): domain Bacteria; phylum Bacillota; class Clostridia; order Clostridiales; family Clostridiaceae; genus Clostridium_F. The sequence goes on along the minus strand of NZ_CALSFS010000015.1, from coordinate 61,985 downwards.
TAATTTTTAACAGAGCTCTTCCATGCCTTTCTGTTAAATTATTTTCTAATATTTTTTCTCTAACTTCTTTAGATAACTTTAATAATCTCATTTTATTAGCTATAGTAGACTGTTTTTTTCCAATTACTTCTGATAATTTGTCTTGAGTATAAAAATGCTCTTGTATTAAATTATGATAAGCTTCTGCTTCTTCAAAACAATTTAAATCTTCTCTTTGTAGATTTTCTAATAATGCTATTGCTGCAGAATCCTTATCTGTAACGTCTATAATAACTGCTGGTACTTCATTTAGCCCCAACTTTTTAGCAGCTCTTAATCTTCTTTCTCCAGCAACCAATTCATATTCACCGTCTTTTATCTGTCTCACAGATAAAGGTTGAATTATACCATATACTTTTATTGATTGAGCTAATTCTTCTATGCTTTCTTCATTAAAATATTTTCTAGGTTGATATAAATTGGGAATAATTTTTTCAGTGGAAATATAATTAATATTTTTTTGCATACTACCATCCCTCTTATTCTCTTCCTATTATTTACATTTCTTCTTTAAATATAAATTTCCTCTTTTTTTTTATTACTTTTAAGTTGCAAATTATTACATTTATTTTAGAGGATTCTTTTTTATTATACCTGGTTTTCTAGGGTATTTTTTACTAGTTTCTTTTACTTTTTTTATAATAACTAAATTGTGTTTTAGATCTGTATCTTCTATATCTATTTTTATTATATCCTCTAGTTTTCCACCTAAAATTTCTATAGCTTTTGTGGCTGCTGTTATTTCCTCTTCTACAGAAGGTCCTTTCATTGCTACAAAATAACCTCCTTTTTTTGCAAAGGGAATACAGAATTCGCTTAAAACTGCTAAATTAGCCACTGCTCTAGATGTTACTATATCATAAGACTGTCTATACTCAACATCCTGGGAATAATCTTCCGCTCTTCCATGTAAACAGTGTATATTTTTTAATTTTAGATCACCTATTACTATATTTAAAAAATTTATTCTCTTTTGTAGAGAATCTAATAAGGTTACTTCTATATCCTCTTTTAATACTTTTATAGGTATACCTGGAAATCCTGCTCCTGTTCCTATATCTATTAACCTTTTAGCCCCAGCTATAGGAGTAGCTTTAAATATTTTTATACAATCTATAAAATGTTTCTTTATTATTTTTTCATCTTCAACAATAGCTGTTAAATTTATTTTTTTATTCCATTCCTGTATTAGATTTTTATAGCTCATGAATTGATTGTATTTTTTCTCATCAAATTCTAAATTAACATCATTACATGCTGATTGTAGTATATTGAAAAATTCCATTTAAAAACCTCCACAAAGATTTTTTAGTTCTCTCTATTTTTTCTTTCCATATATATAAGTAGTACTGATATATCTGCCGGTGATACACCTGAAATTCTAGAAGCCTGCCCTATATTTATAGGATTTATTTTTTCTAATTTCTGAATAGCCTCTAATCTTAGTCCTTTTATATCTGAATATTTTATATCCTTTGGTATTAATCTATCTTCATACTTTTTAAATTGCTCCACTTGTTCTAGCTGCTTATTTATATAGCCTTCATATTTTGCAATTATATTTACTTCTTCTTTTTCATCTTCACTTAAATTGGGTCTTTCAATATCTAGATCTTCAACTTTAAAATAGTCTAATTCTGGTCTTTTTATTAATTCATATAAACTAATAGGCTTTCTTAATTCAACTGAATCCTTTGCCAATAAAAATTCATTTACTTCTTTTTTCCCTGTTATTTGTATATTTCTTAATCTATCTATTTCATTTTCTATATTTTTTCTTCTATTTAAAAATTTATTATATCTATGTTCTTTTACAAGTCCAATTTTATATCCTATTTCTGTTAATCTTAAATCTGCATTATCTTGTCTTAATAACAGCCTGTATTCTGCTCTTGATGTCATCATTCTATAAGGCTCATTGGTTCCCTTGGTTATTAGATCATCTATAAGTACACCTATATAAGCATCAGATCTCTTTAATATCAATGATTCTTTTTCTTTTATTTTTAACACAGCATTAATACCAGCTATAAGTCCTTGAGCTGCTGCTTCTTCATAACCTGAACTTCCATTAAACTGACCTGCTCCATATAGACCTTTTATATTTTTAAATTCTAAAGTTAAATTTAATTGTTGAGGATCAATACAATCATATTCTATGGCATAAGCAGTCCTTAATATTTCTGCATTTTCTAAACCTGGAACACTTCTATACATCTTTATCTGAACATCTTCTGGTAATGAACTAGACATTCCCCCAACATATAATTCTTCTGTATTTTCACCTTCAGGTTCTATAAATATTTGATGTTTATCCTTATCTGGAAATCTAACAATCTTATCTTCAATAGATGGGCAATATCTTGGACCTACACCTTCTATTGATCCATTATACAATGGAGATCTATGTATATTTTCATGTATTATTTTATGAGTTTCTTCTGAAGTATAAGTTAAGTAGCAAGAAATCTGATCTTTCTCTAACTTATCATGTATAAAGGAAAAAGGAACTATCTTTTCATCCCCTTGTTGCTCTATCATTTTAGAAAAATCTACTGACATTTTATTTATTCTTGCAGGAGTTCCTGTTTTAAACCTTCTAAGATTTATTCCTAAATCTAACAAACTTTGAGATAAATCATTGGCTGGATATAATCCACTTGGTCCGCTACTATATATTATATCTCCTATTATTATTTTACCCTTTAAATAAGTTCCAGTACACAATATTATTGATTTTGTAGTAAAATATGCACCATTTTTTGTTAAAATGCCTTTAACTTTATCATTTTCTACATCTATTTTTATAACTTCTAATTGTCTTAATGTAAGATTCTCTTGTTTCTCTAATAAATGTTTCATCCTTTCACTATATCTTTTCTTATCTGCTTGAGCTCTTAATGAATGGACTGCTGGCCCCTTAGAAGTATTAAGCATTCTAGATTGTATAAATGTATGGTCTATATTTATTCCCATTTCACCACCTAGAGCATCTATTTCTCTTACTAAATGTCCCTTTGCTGTTCCACCTATATTAGGATTACAAGCCATAAGAGCAATACTATCTAAGTTCATAGTACATATTAATGTATTGCATCCCATTCTTGCAGAAGCTAATGCTGCTTCGCACCCTGCATGACCTGCCCCAATAACTACTACATCAAAATCTCCAGCTAAATATTTCATATAACTACCTACTTTCCTAAACAAAATTCAGAAAATATTTTATCTATAATGTTCTCATCTAAAGTTTCACCAGTAATTTCTCCAAGATATTTCCATGCATTTCTAATATCTATAGATGCTAAATCTATGGATATTTCATCTGCTAAAATTTCTATTGCCTGAAGACAAGATTCTTTAGCTCTTATTAAAGCCTCTTGATGCCTAGCATTTGTTACTATAAGTTCATCAGACTTTATTTCTCCACTAAAGAAAAGATCCTTTATGCTTTCTTTTAACTCTTTTAATCCTGAATTATTTTTAACTGATGTTTTTATTATATACTTAGAATCTAATCCTTCTATAAAATCATTTTCTACATTTAAATCTTCATTTAAATCTAATTTATTTAATAAAATTACATATTTCTTATTCTTTATAAAATTCATTATTTCAATATCTTCTTCATCTATTTTTCTACTTAAATCCAACATAAATATAACTAAATCTGCTTCATTTATCTTTTCTTTTGATTTTTCTACACCAATTTTTTCTACCACATCTTCCGTTTCTCTTATTCCTGCCGTATCTACTATTTTTACTGGTATCCCATCAATATTTATGTATTCTTCTATAACATCTCTTGTAGTACCTGGTATTTCTGTAACTATAGCTTTATTTTCGTTAATTAAAGCATTTAATAAAGAAGATTTTCCTACATTAGGCTTTCCTACTATTACAGTATTTAACCCTTCTCTTAATATTTTACCTTCTTCTGAGGCACTTATCAAATTATCTATTTCTTCTATTATTCCATTTAAATCTATCTTGATTTTTTTCCCTGTTATTTCTTCTAAATCATCTTCAGGATAATCTACAGTAGCCTCTATATGTGCTATAATTTTAATCATTCTGTTTCTTATAGAATTTATTTTATTTGAAAGAGTTCCTTCCACTTGTTTTAATGCAGATTTCATAGAAAGATCTGTCTTTGATCTTATTATGTCTATAACAGCCTCTGCCTGACTTAAATCTATTCTTCCATTTAAAAAAGCTCTTTTAGTAAATTCACCTGGCTCTGCAAGTCTTGCTCCACATTTAATTAATTCTTTTAAAATGTTTTTAGTTGGGATTACTCCTCCATGACAATTAATTTCTAAAGTATCTTCCGCTGTGAAACTTCTAGGTCCTTTCATATAACTTACTAATACTTCATCTATTATATCTTTACTCTCTTTTTCAATTATAAATCCATATCTTATAGTATACGGTTTTATATCATTTAAATGTCTGTCATTTTTCCCATTAAATATACTACTAACTATATCTAATGCCTTATCCCCTGATACTCTTATTATAGATATACCACCTTCTCCCAGTGGTGTTGCTATGGCAGCTATAGTATCAAATTCCTTCATAAAATCACCTCTTTTTATATATTATCAATAATATAAAAAGAAAGCCTTTAGGCTTTCCTTAAATTTATTACAACTTTTCTAAAAGGCTCATCACCTTCACTATATGTTTCTACATAGCTATTATTTTGAAGTTCTGAATGTATTATTCTTCTTTCATAAGGATTCATAGGCTCCAATTTAACAAGTCTTCCAGTTTCCCTTACTTTATGACCTAATCTTCTTGCTAGTTTTTTTAGTGTCTCTTCTCTTTTATCTCTATAATTCTCTGTATCTAGTATAACCCTTTTATACTCACTATTTTGGTCTTTATTAATTACAAGACTAACTAAATACTGTAGAGAATCTAATGTTTCTCCTCTATATCCTATAATTATGCCCATATCTGGACCTGATAAATCTATTTTTATTACTTCTTTCTTTTCCTTTATAGTTATATTAGCCTCTACATTCATACTCTTTAATATAGATTCTAAAAAATCTCTAGCCTCTTTTTCATAATCTTTTTTTAGTTTCATCTCTATTTTTGCGGGTCTTGTACCTATAAAATTAAGGAATCCTTTGCTTCCTTCATCAATAACCTTTATTTCAACCTTATCTTTAGAAGTATTTAATTCCTTTAATCCATAATTAATAGCTTCTTCTATAGTCTTACCTGTCATTTCAATAACTTTCATGCCCCAAGTCACACCCCCTAGGCTTCGGCTTTACCCCTTAGCTCTAATTTTTTCATTACAACTGTTTGTATTATTTGAATTAAATTATTTATAACCCAGTATAATACTAGGGCTGATTTTAATTTCCAACTTATCACTATCATGAAAATAGACATACCTATATTCATTGATTTCATTTGTGCAGCTTGAGAACTGTCTCCAGTTGCCATTAATGTTCCTGAAAAATATGTAGTTGCACCTGAAAGTACAGCTAAAACTACATCTGCCTTAGCTAAATCCTTTACCCATAAAAAACTTACACCATTTATACCAGTTAAAGTATTAAATACATAATACAATGCTATAAATATAGGCCATTGTATTACTAAAGGTAAACATCCTCCTAAAGGATTTACTCCTTTTTCTTTGTAAATCTCCATAGTTTTTTGATTTAATTTTTGAGGATCATTTTTATATTTTGCTTGTAATTTTTTTATCTCTGGTTGTATTTCATTCATCTTAAGTGAAGATTTGGTTTGCTTTATGTTTAAAGGAAGTATTATTAATCTTATTATTAATGTAACCAAAATTATGGCTATACCATAAGAAAGGTTAGGATTGCTAATTACATTTGATACAGCTCCATGTATAAATTGAAAGAACTGAACAAACGCATTCTTTAAATATTGCAAATTTTTAAACCTCCTAAATTTCCATTTTATTTTAAAGGATCATATCCTCCCTCATTAAAGGGATGACATCTTAGTATTCTTTTTATTGAAATAAAAGTGCCTTTAAATGCACCATATTTTTCTATAGCTTCCATTGAATATTGAGAACAAGTAGGATAAAATCTACAACTAGGTCTCTTTAAAGGAGATATATATTTTCTATACATCTTAATAATACATATTAATAAATTCTTCAATTAAATATGCCTGCCTTTTTTAATAAATTTATCAATGCATTTTCTATATCGTTATAATCCTTATCATTAGAACTATTTCTAGCTATAAAAACTAAATCATACCCTGTTTTCATATTTTCATTTAAATTTAACCTATAGCTTTCTTTTATTAATCTCTTAACTCTATTTCTAATCACACTTTTTCCAACTTTTTTACTGACAGATACACCTAATCTATTTATATTATACCTATTTTTATATATGTATAATACCAAAAGCTTATTAGAATAAGACTTGCCTCTTCTATATACATGTCTAAATTCTTTATTCTTTCTTATTTTATTTTCTTTCATAGACTATATTCTCCTTTTTTCTGCATCTGCAGAAAAAGGCCACTGCTGCGGCCCTTATGCTGTCAATCTTTTTCTTCCTTTTTGTCTTCTTCTCTTAAGAACATTTCTTCCAGATGAAGTTTTCATTCTTTTTCTGAAACCATGTTCCTTTTTTCTTTGTCTCTTTTTTGGTTGATATGTCATGAACATTTCTACAGCACCTCCTTTTGAGATCTTATAAATAATTAACATCCTTTTTTTATATTAAAGATGTTATCCTTATTTGCGTACATTATACCCCTAATTTAAAGTTTCACTATTAAATTATATATTTGTAGTCTTATAATGTCAAGAAAAGTAAAGCAATATAAGGAGTTTTTATTTTTTTGTGGATAACTTCTTGAATACCTATATAGGTTTTGATATTATTATTAAAGGACTGTTGATAACTTTTAATACATATAACTTATCCACAGCTGTTGATAACTTTGTGCATAACTTGTTTACTTCATTTTATTTTTTCACATTAATACCTATTACTGTTAGTATCTACACGAGTTATAGCTTATTTATAACTGTTAATTTTTTTTCTATTTTTCATGTTAATAATTAAATTTATGGTTTTTATATACCCATAATTATAAACATGTGAATATTTTTTTCAACAATTGTCAAGTTAATATAAATAATGTATATAAAGTTGTTTATATTTTGTTTACTATATGTGAACATTCTAAGTTTCTATCAAGACTGGAGGATTAAATTATGAATACCCACCTTACAGAAACCTGGGAGAAGGCCATAAATATCATAAAAGGTGAACTTACAGAAGTAAGTTTTAATACATGGATTAAAAGTATTGATCCTATTTCTCTTGAAAATAATTCATTGAAACTAGCTGTACCAAATGATTTTACAAAAGGAATTCTTGAAAGTAGATACAAAGATCTTATAGTTAATGCAATAAAATTACTTACATCTAAAAAATATAATATAGAATTTATTGTAACTACTGAAGAAAAAATGGAGGGAAATCAGAATAATGAAAAATCAAATATAATTGTAAATGATAAAATGTCTACTATGTTAAATCCCAAATATACTTTTGATTCATTTGTAATAGGAAATAGTAATAGATTCGCTCATGCAGCATCTTTAGCAGTAGCAGAAGCACCCGCTAAAGCATATAATCCCTTATTTATATATGGTGGAGTTGGTCTTGGTAAAACTCACTTAATGCATGCTATCGGACATTACATACTAGATAATAACCCTAAATCTCAAGTAGTTTATGTATCTTCTGAGAAATTTACAAATGAATTAATCAATTCCATAAAGGATGATAAAAATGTAGAATTTAGAAATAAATATAGAAATATAGATATTTTATTAGTTGATGATATTCAATTTATTGCGGGAAAAGAAAGAACTCAAGAGGAATTTTTCCATACTTTTAATGCACTGTATGAAGCTAACAAACAAATAATTATATCAAGTGACCGCCCCCCTAAAGAAATACCTACATTAGAAGATAGATTAAGATCTAGATTTGAATGGGGCCTTATAGCTGATATTCAAGCACCAGATTTTGAAACCAGAATGGCTATTTTAAAGAAAAAAGCTGATGTAGAAAATTTAAATATTCCTAACGAAGTACTGGTTTATATAGCTACAAAGATCAAGTCAAATATTCGTGAATTAGAAGGAGCTCTAATAAGAATAGTAGCATTTTCTTCACTTACTAATAAAGAAATAAGTGTAGATTTAGCTTCTGAAGCCCTGAAAGACATAATATCAAGTAAACAAACAAAACAAGTTACTATAGATATCATACAAGAAGTTATAGCAAACTATTATAATCTAAAAATAGAAGATTTTAAATCATCTAGAAGAACAAGAAATATTGCCTTCCCTCGCCAAATAGCAATGTACCTCTCTAGAAAACTAACGGACATGTCATTGCCTAAAATTGGTGAAGAATTTGGAGGACGTGATCATACTACAGTTATTCATGCTTATGAAAAAATATCTACTAACTTAAAAAAAGATGAAAGTCTTCAAAATGCAATAAGCGAATTAAGTAAAAGAATCAATCAAAAATAATATAATATACAAATGTTTATAATAATATCTTATTTATTTGTTGATAATGTACTAAATATAAATTAAACATATTTCCTGTGGATAAGCACTTAATTTTAATGTTAACTTATCCACAATTATTTTGTTATAAAAACTGTTGATATTTTAGGCTTTAAACCACTTATCAACATATCAACACTCCCTACTACTACTACTACTACTATAATATATTATCTATTTCTATCCTAACAATAAAAATTGTTAACTAAAGGAGGTCAATTTTATGAAAATAACTTGTGAAAAAAACATATTACTAGAAGGTATATCTATAGTTCAAAAAGCAGTAACAGGAAAATCAACTTTACCAATATTATCAGGAATACTTATTAAGGCTACTAAAGATGAATTAATTTTAACTGGATCTGATATGGATCTTAGTATTGAAACTAGAGTAAAAGCTAATATTATAGAAGATGGAAATATAGTTTTAGATGCTAGACTTTTTGGTGATATAATAAGAAAATTACCTAATGATTTAATAGAAATAAATACATTAGAAGATAATTCTATAGAAATAATCTGTCAAAATTCTAGATTTAACTTAATATATATGAACCCAGATGATTTCCCTAATCCGCCTATAATCAACGAAAATATGATATTTTCAATAGGTGAAAACAAATTAAAAAATATGATTAAAGGAACTATATTTGCTACAGCTCAAGATGAAACAAGACCTATTCTTACTGGAGTTTTATTTCAAATAAAAGATAAGATGTTAAATTTAGTAGCTTTAGATGGATATAGATTAGCATTAAGAAGTGAAATTGTTGATAATGATACTACTATAAATGCAGTTATTCCAGGAAAAACACTAAATGAAGTTTCAAAAATTTTAGAAGAAGATAACAAAAATGTAAATATCACGTTTACTCCTAATCATATTTTGTTTAGTATAGGTAAAACAAAAATAATATCAAGATTATTAGAAGGAGAATTTATTAGTTATAAATCTATAATACCTGAAGAATATAATCTAAAAATAGTAGCTAAAAGATTAGAACTTTTAAACTCTATAGAAAGAGCTTCTCTTATGGCTAAAGAGGGAAATACTAATTTAGTTAAATTTGATTTTTCAGATGAGAAAATTGTAATAACATCTAATTCTCAATTAGGAATGGTTAGAGAAGAATTAAAAGTTGTATTGCAAGGAGAAGATCTACAAATTGCATTTAATTCAAAATATCTTTTAGATGTTTTAAAAACTATGGAAGATGATGAAGTAGTTTTAGAATTTTCAAGTAGCGTTAGTCCTTGTATTATAAAAAATACAGAAATAAACAATTGTACTTATTTAGTTCTACCAGTAAGGTTGAACAATAATTAATTAAAAGAGGGATTTAAACATGATTGAAATAAAAATTAATTCAGAAATAATAAAATTAGATTCTTTTTTAAAATGGTCCGGAGCAACAACTTTAGGTTCAGAGGCTAAATTTTTTATACAAAATGGAGAAGTTAAAGTTAATGGAGAAATAGAAACAAGAAGAGGTAAAAAACTAAAAATAGGAGATCTGGTAGAATTTAATAATGAGACATATAAAATTATTTAAATTTTTATGTGAATTTTAAATAATTGTTACTAAAAAATATTATGGTATAATTAATTTAGGTGTTTAGAATGTATATAAAAAATGTGCACTTAATAAATTTTAGAAATTATGATGATATGTATTTAGAGTTAAGCCCAAATACAAATATTTTTGTGGGTAATAATGCTCAAGGTAAAACTAATATACTAGAAAGTATATATTATTCAAGTATAGGAAAATCTCATAGAACCAATAAAGATAAAAATCTTATAAAATGGGATAAGAGCAATACATATTTAAGAACATATGTATCAAGGGAAAGATTAGATAAAATTATAGATATAAGCATATTTAAAGATGGTAAAAAGGCTATAACTGTAAACAAAATAAAAATAAAAAAGATATCTGAACTTATGGGGAACCTAAATGTTGTTATGTTTTCACCAGAGGACTTAAGAATAGTTAAGGACTCCCCAGGAAACAGAAGAAAGTTTATAGATATAGAGCTATGTAAAATTGATAATATTTATTATCACAGCTTAGTTCAATATAATAAAATTTTATCTGAAAGAAATATAGCTTTAAAAAGTTGGAATAACAAGATTAATGATATAATTGATATTTATGATGAGCAACTTTCTAAATATGGGGCTTTTATAATTAAAGAGAGAAATAAATATTTGGATAAATTAAATATTATTGGCAAAAATATACATAAGAAGATAACAAATAATTTAGAAGACATAAATTTTAGGTATTTAACTAATATAAAAGATTTTGATAATGGAGAAAAAGAATTATTAATGATTCTTAAAAAAAATAGGAAAAAAGATCTTGAGAGAAATTCAACTTCTATTGGTCCTCACAGAGATGATTTTGAAGTAAGTATAAATAATATAGATACTAGAGTTTTTGGATCACAGGGACAGCAAAGGACAGCTGTATTAACTTTAAAGTTTGCATCATTAGAAATAATAAAAGATATTATAGGGGAATACCCTGTACTCTTATTAGATGATGTATTATCTGAACTAGATTCAAATAGGCAAAAGTTTGTATTGAACTCTATTGATAAGATACAAACTATAATAACCTGTACTGGCATAGAAGAAATAGAAAAATACTTGCATAAAAAACAATCTCAATTATATTTAGTTAATAATGGAAAAATAAAAATAGTTTAAGGCTGAAAGGAGATTAATTTATGTTTCTTCATTTAGGAGAAAATGTAGTAGTACCAACAAAAGATATTATAGGGATATTCGACATAGAAACTTCTATGTATAGTTCAGATACTATACAATTTTTAAGATTAGCTGAAGAGGATGGATTTGTTGAAAGAATAACTAAAGAAAAACCAAAATCTTTTGTTATAGCTGAAGTAGATAAAAAGAGTAAAATATATTTATCTCCTATATCTTCAGCTACATTAACCAAAAGAACAAAAGTTTTGTACAATGAGCTGTAAAAGTTAGGAGGATAAACATGTCACAAGAAAATAAACAAGTTTATGATGAAAGTCAAATTCAAGTGTTAGAAGGTTTAGAGGCTGTAAGAAAAAGACCAGGAATGTATATCGGAAGCACTAGTTTAAGGGGACTTCATCATTTGGTTTATGAAATAGTTGATAATAGTATAGATGAAGCATTAGCTGGCTTTTGCACACATATAGAAGTTTTTATACATGAAGATAACTCTATAACTGTGGTAGACGATGGACGTGGAATGCCAGTTGGTATGCATTCAAAGGCAAAAAAACCAGCCGTTGAAGTAATAATGACTATATTGCATGCAGGTGGAAAATTCGGCGGTGGAGGATATAAGGTTTCAGGTGGTCTGCATGGTGTTGGTGCTTCTGTTGTTAATGCTCTATCAGAACAATGTGAAGTAGAAGTAAGAAGAGATGGCCATATATGGAGACAAAAATATGAAAGAGGAATACCTAAAACAGGACTAGATATAGTAGGGGATACAGAGGAACATGGTACTACAATATACTTTAAGCCAGATATTGAGATATTTGACGAACTAGGGTTTGAATATGATACTTTAGCTCATAGACTTAGAGAATTAGCATTTTTAAACAAAGGTATAAAAATTTCATTAACAGATGAAAGATATGATAAAAAAGAAATGTTCCACTATGAGGGAGGATTAAGATCTTTTGTACTTTATTTAAATAGAAATAAGGAAAGATTACATCAACAACCTATATATGTTGATGAAAATAAAGATGGATGTATAGTTGAAATAGCCATGCAGTATAATGATGGTTATGCAGAAAATATTTTTTCCTTTGCTAACAATATAGATACCATAGAAGGTGGAACTCATTTAGCAGGTTTTAAATCAGCTTTAACAAGAGTTATAAATGATTACGCTAGGAAATTTAACTATTTAAAAGATACAGATAAAAATTTATCAGGGGATGATGTTAGAGAAGGATTAACAGCAGTTATTTCAGTAAAATTAACAGATCCTCAATTTGAAGGTCAAACAAAGACAAAATTAGGAAATGGTGAAGTAAGAGGCATTGTAGATACAATAGTAGGCCAAAGCATAGGTGCGTTTTTAGAGGAGAATCCTAATATAGGTAAAATAATAATTGAAAAAGGTTTATCAGCTTCAAGAGCTAGAGAGGCTGCAAAAAGAGCAAGAGAACTTACTAGAAGAAAATCTATTTTAGAGAGTACATCTCTTCCAGGAAAATTATCAGATTGTTCTTCAAAAGATCCATCATTATGTGAAATTTATTTGGTCGAAGGTGATTCTGCAGGTGGATCTGCAAAGCAGGGAAGAAATAGAGAATTTCAAGCTATTTTACCTTTAAAAGGTAAAATAATGAATGTTGAAAAGCAAAGATTGGATAAGATATTGGCTTCAGATGAAATACGTGCTATGATAACTGCATTTGGAGCAGGTATAGGAAAAGAATTTAATATTGAAAAAATAAGATATCATAGAATAATTATAATGACAGATGCTGACGTAGATGGAGCACATATAAGAACTTTACTTTTAACATTCTTTTATAGATACATGAAAGAATTAATAGAGAAAGGACATGTTTATATAGCTCAACCACCACTTTATAGAATATATAAATCTAAAAAAGAAGTTTATGTTTATTCAGATAAAGAATTGGATGATGCATTATTGGAATTGGGTGGAAAAGATACTAATACTAATATTCAAAGATATAAAGGTCTTGGAGAAATGAACCCAGAACAACTTTGGGAAACTACTATGGACCCAGAACATAGAACTTTATTACAGGTAACAGTAGAGGATGCTATGGAGGCAGATGAAATATTTACTATACTTATGGGAACAAAAGTAGAACCAAGAAGAGACTTTATAGAGAGTAATGCTGATAAAGTAGTTAACTTGGATATATAAGATAAGATTGTAAAGAGGTGTAATCATGCTAAACGAAGGAAAGATTTTGCCTGTAGATGTAAGTAAAGAAATGAAGAAATGTTATATAGACTATGCCATGAGTGTAATAGCTGGCCGTGCATTGCCAGATGTAAGGGATGGTTTAAAGCCAGTACATAGAAGAATAATATATTCAATGCAAGGATTAGGATTATCTCCTGAAAAGGGTTATAGAAAGTGCGCAAGAATTGTAGGGGATGTACTAGGTAAGTATCATCCTCATGGAGATACAGCAGTTTATGAAGCTTTAGTAAGAATGGCTCAGAATTTTTCAATAAGATATACATTGGTAGATGGTCATGGAAATTTTGGTTCTGTAGATGGTGACGGAGCTGCAGCAATGAGATATACAGAAGCTAAAATGAGTAAAATATCTATGGAGCTTATAAAAGACATAAATAAAAACACAGTTGATTTTATTCCTAATTTTGATGGTGAAGAAGAGGAACCATCTGTATTGCCATCAAGATTTCCTAATCTATTAGTTAATGGCTCTGCAGGTATAGCAGTAGGTATGGCTACTAATATTCCACCTCACAATTTAACAGAGGTTATAAATGGAATAACAATGCTAATAGACAATGAAGATGTAACTATACTTGATTTAATGACTAAAATAAAAGGACCAGATTTCCCTACGTCAGGTTTGATTGTGGGCACAAGAGGAATAAAGGAAGCCTACGAAACTGGTAGAGGAAAAGTAATAATTAGGGCTAAAGCTGAAATTGAAGAAGAAAAAGGTAGAAATAGAATAGTAGTTACAGAAATACCTTATCAAGTTAATAAAGCTAGACTTATAGAAAATATGGCTAACCTTGTAAAAGATAAAAAAATAAATGGAATTTCAGATCTAAGAGATGAGTCAGATAGAGATGGTATGAGAATTGTTATAGAACTAAAAAGAGATGCAAATCCTAATATAGTTCTAAATCAATTATATAAACATACAAAACTACAGGATACATTTGGAATAATAATGTTATCCTTGGTAAATAATCAACCCCAAATTTTAAATTTAAAAGAAATATTAGTTCATTATTTAGAATTCCAAAAGGAAGTAATAAGAAGAAGAACTAGATTTGATTTAGATAAAGCATTAGCAAGAGCCCACATATTAGAGGGTTTAAGAATAGCTTTAGATCATATTGACGAAGTTATAAAATTAATAAGATCCTCTAAGACTGCAGCTGAAGCTAAAGAAGGATTAATGAATAACTTTAGTCTTTCAGAAAAACAAGCTCAAGCTATATTGGATATGAAATTACAAAGACTTACAGGATTAGAAAGAGAAAAAATAGAAGATGAATATAAAGAACTTATGGAGAAAATAAGTTATTTCAAAGAAATATTAGATAAGGAAGAATTAGTATTAAGTATAATAAAAGAAGAATTAACAGAGATAAAAAATAAATATGGTGATGAAAGAAAAACAGAAATAGTAAAAGGTGAACATGATATAGATATAGAGGATTTAATTGAAGATAAAAAGGTAATAGTAACTTTAACTCATGGTGGATATGTAAAGAGATTAGATATGGATACATACTCTTCACAAAAAAGAGGAGGAAAGGGTATTCAAGCTACATCTACAAAACAGGATGATTTTATAGAAAATATGTTTGTAACATCAACTCATAGCACTATATTGTTCTTTACCAATAGAGGTAAGGTATATAAACTTAAGGCTTATGAGATACCTGAGGCAGGAAGAACAGCTAAAGGCACAAATGTAATCAATCTTATACCTATAGAAAACAATGAAAAAATACAAACAATAATAGGATTAAAAGATATAGGTGATATGAAGCATTTTGTAATGTGTACTAGAAATGGAATAGTTAAAAAGACAGAAATAAGTAAATATTCTTCTATAAGAAAAGGCGGATTAAATGCCATAAACTTAAAGGAAGATGATGAACTAATAGATGTAAAGATGACTAAAGGTAATAATGAAATAATAATAGTTACACAAAATGGATATTGCATAAGATTTAATGAAGAAGATGTAAGAGCAATGGGGAGAGTTGCAACAGGAGTCAAAGGCATAACACTAAGAAAAGATGATAAGGCTGTGTCTATGGATGTTGTATTAGCAGATCAAGCTTTATTATCAATAAGTGAAAATGGATTTGGAAAAAGAACAGATATAGAAGAATATCCTATTCATAGAAGAGGCGGAAAAGGTGTTATAACTTACAAGATAACTGATAAAACAGGGCCTATAGTTGGAGCAAGATTTGTAAAAGAAGATGATGAACTTATGTTAGTAAATAGTGGTGATGTGGCAATAAGAATAAATATTTCAGAAATATCTAAAACTAGTAGAAATGCAATGGGTGTAAAGCTAATGAGAACTAGTGAAGAAGAAAAGATAGTTGCTATAGCTAAAATAAAAAGTGAAGATATAATAGAAGAAGAAACTATGAATGAAGAAACTATGAATGAAGAAACTATGAATGAAGAAACTATGAATGAAGAAACTATGAATGAAGAAACTATGAATGAAGAATAAATAAGAAAAATCAGCTTAAAAGCTGATTTTTCTTATTTATATACTGATTATAAAACACAACTACTCCAGACGTATCAACATAAGAAATTAAAACTAATAATATGAAAATAGAAGCAATGTAGATATATTTTAGTTAAATACAATTTAATATAATAAATACATTATCAAATTTTGATACAATAAATCTCGTCCTTAAGACAAGGACAAGAAAGCAAAACAAGCTTTTAAAACAAATTTGAAAAAAGTTCTTGACAAAGAACAACAAATTTGTTAAGATATAAAAGTCGCTGAGGCGATGTGGTCTTTGAAAATTAAACAGAGAATAAACAAGAAACATTCTTGTAACAGCCAGTAAGATAAGGTAATAAACCTTGTCAATGAATTTGAGAAGAGATTAAACTTTAAAATTGAGAGTTTGATCCTGGCTCAGGACGAACGCTGGCGGCGTGCTTAACACATGCAAGTCGAGCGATGAAGCTCCCTTCGGGGAGTGGATTAGCGGCGGACGGGTGAGTAACACGTGGGTAACCTGCCTCAAAGTGGGGGATAGCCTTCCGAAAGGAAGATTAATACCGCATAACATAGGAGAATCGCATGATTTTCTTATCAAAGATTTATTGCTTTGAGATGGACCCGCGGCGCATTAGCTAGTTGGTAAGGTAATGGCTTACCAAGGCGACGATGCGTAGCCGACCTGAGAGGGTGATCGGCCACATTGGAACTGAGACACGGTCCAGACTCCTACGGGAGGCAGCAGTGGGGAATATTGCGCAATGGGGGAAACCCTGACGCAGCAACGCCGCGTGGGTGATGAAGGTCTTCGGATTGTAAAGCCCTGTTTTCTAGGACGATAATGACGGTACTAGAGGAGGAAGCCACGGCTAACTACGTGCCAGCAGCCGCGGTAATACGTAGGTGGCGAGCGTTGTCCGGATTTACTGGGCGTAAAGGGTGCGTAGGCGGATGTTTAAGTGGGATGTGAAATCCCCGGGCTTAACCTGGGGGCTGCATTCCAAACTGGATATCTAGAGTGCAGGAGAGGAAAGCGGAATTCCTAGTGTAGCGGTGAAATGCGTAGAGATTAGGAAGAACACCAGTGGCGAAGGCGGCTTTCTGGACTGTAACTGACGCTGAGGCACGAAAGCGTGGGTAGCAAACAGGATTAGATACCCTGGTAGTCCACGCCGTAAACGATGGATACTAGGTGTAGGGGGTATCAACTCCCCCTGTGCCGCAGTTAACACAATAAGTATCCCGCCTGGGGAGTACGGTCGCAAGATTAAAACTCAAAGGAATTGACGGGGGCCCGCACAAGCAGCGGAGCATGTGGTTTAATTCGAAGCAACGCGAAGAACCTTACCTGGACTTGACATCCCTTGCATAGCCTAGAGATAGGTGAAGCCCTTCGGGGCAAGGAGACAGGTGGTGCATGGTTGTCGTCAGCTCGTGTCGTGAGATGTTAGGTTAAGTCCTGCAACGAGCGCAACCCTTGTTATTAGTTGCTACCATTAAGTTGAGCACTCTAATGAGACTGCCTGGGTAACCAGGAGGAAGGTGGGGATGACGTCAAATCATCATGCCCCTTATGTCCAGGGCTACACACGTGCTACAATGGTAGGTACAGAGAGACGCAAGACCGTGAGGTGGAGCCAAACTCAAAAACCTATCTCAGTTCGGATTGTAGGCTGCAACTCGCCTACATGAAGCTGGAGTTGCTAGTAATCGCGAATCAGAATGTCGCGGTGAATACGTTCCCGGGCCTTGTACACACCGCCCGTCACACCATGAGAGCTGGTAACACCCGAAGTCCGTGAGGTAACCGTAAGGAACCAGCGGCCGAAGGTGGGATTAGTGATTGGGGTGAAGTCGTAACAAGGTAGCCGTAGGAGAACCTGCGGCTGGATCACCTCCTTTCTAAGGAGAATAGAAAGAAGAAAATTCTTTCTAAAAGGCTGAATTCTCTGTTTAATTTTGAGAGACCATTCTCTCAAAATTGAAACTTCTCAATAGAATTGAGAAGTAGCTGATCATCACAAAATCGTAGGTTTTGGATGTCTAGCTATGTTCTTTGAAAATTGCACAGTGAATAAAGTAAAGCTAAAGGTATAAAAATCCTTTGTAAGAATACAATTTTAAGGTCAAGCTACAAAGGGCGCATGGTGAATGCCTTGGCACTAGGAGCCGAAGAAGGACGCGATAAGCTGCGATAAGCCTTGGGTAGCCGCAAATAGGCTGAGATCCAAGGATTTCCGAATGAGGAAACTCACATGGGTAACCCCATGTATTATGCACTGAATACATAGGTGTATAAGGGTAAACCCGGGGAACTGAAACATCTAAGTACCCGGAGGAAGAGAAAGAAAAATCGATTTCCTAAGTAGCGGCGAGCGAACGGGAAAGAGCCCAAACCAGAAACTTGTTTCTGGGGTTGCGGATAGATCATAAAAGAAGAGGTATCTTAATCGAAAAGGGCTGGAACGCCCTACCACAGAAGGTAATAGTCCTGTAGATGAAAAGAGAAGACTTTAAGATCTAATCCAGAGTACCACGAGACACGTGAAACCTTGTGGGAAGCAGGGAGGACCACCTCCCAAGGCTAAATACTACCTAGTGACCGATAGTGAAGCAGTACCGTGAGGGAAAGGTGAAAAGAACCCCGGAAGGGGAGTGAAATAGAACCTGAAACCGTGTGCCTACAACCGATCGGAGCACGTTAAAGTGTGACGATGTGCTTTTTGTAGAACGAGCCAGCGAGTTACATTATGTAGCAAGGTTAAGTACTTAAGGTATGGAGCCGAAGGGAAACCGAGTCTGAAAAGGGCGAAAAGTTGCATGGTGTAGACCCGAAACCGGGTGACCTATCCATGGCCAGGTTGAAGCGAGAGTAAAATCTCGTGGAGGACCGAACCACGTTGGTGTTGAAAAACCATGGGATGAGCTGTGGATAGCGGAGAAATTCCAATCGAACTCGGAGATAGCTGGTTCTCCCCGAAATAGCTTTAGGGCTAGCGTCGTGTAATTAAGTAATGGAGGTAGAGCACTGAATGGGCTAGGGGCTATAGTAGTTACCGAACCCTATCAAACTCCGAATGCCATGTACTTGTATCACGGCAGTCAGACTGCGAATGATAAGATCCGTAGTCAAAAGGGAAACAGCCCAGACCATCAGCTAAGGTCCCAAAGTGTAAGTTAAGTGGAAAAGGATGTGGGATTTCTAAGACAACTAGGATGTTGGCTTAGAAGCAGCCACTCATTTAAAGAGTGCGTAATAGCTCACTAGTCAAGAGATCCTGCGCCGAAAATGTCCGGGGCTCAAACTTACCACCGAAGCTATGGATGTATACTACGTATATATGGTAGGGGAGCTTTCTGTATGGGTTGAAGTCGTACCGTAAGGAGCGGTGGACTGTACAGAAGTGAGAATGCTGGCATAAGTAGCGAGAAATAAGTGAGAATCTTATTGGCCGAAAACCTAAGGTTTCCTGAGGAAGGTTCGTCCGCTCAGGGTTAGTCGGGACCTAAGCCGAGGCCGAAAGGCGTAGGTGATGGACAATCGGTTGATATTCCGATACCGCCTATTTACGTTTGAGAAATGGGGTGACGCAGAAGGATAAGATGTGCGCACTATTGGATGTGCGTCTAAGCACTTAGGCATGCTTGATAGGCAAATCCGTCAAGCTAAGCTGAGGTGTAATGGGGAGCCATTATGGCGAAGTATCTGATTCCACACTGCCAAGAAAAGCCTCTATCGAGTGAATAGGTGCCCGTACCGCAAACCGACACAGGTAGGTGAGGAGAGAATCCTAAGGCCATCGGAAGAATTGCTGTTAAGGAACTCGGCAAATTGACCCCGTAACTTCGGGAGAAGGGGTGCCTACGAAAGTAGGCCGCAGAGAATAGGCCCAAGCAACTGTTTAGCAAAAACACAGGTCTCTGCTAAAGCGAAAGCTGATGTATAGGGGCTGACGCCTGCCCGGTGCTGGAAGGTTAAGGGGAACACTTAGCGTAAGCGAAGGTGTGAACTTAAGCCCCAGTAAACGGCGGCCGTAACTATAACGGTCCTAAGGTAGCGAAATTCCTTGTCGGGTAAGTTCCGACCCGCACGAATGGCGTAATGATTTGGGCACTGTCTCAACAGCAAATCCGGCGAAATTGTAGTGCAAGTGAAGATGCTTGCTACCCGCGATTGGACGGAAAGACCCCGTAGAGCTTTACTGTAGCTTAGCATTGAATCTCGGTATTGTCTGTACAGGATAGGTGGGAGACTTGGAAACTTGGGCGTCAGCCTGAGTGGAGTCAACCTTGGGATACCACCCTGACAGTACTGGGGTTCTAACCGGCGGCCATGAATCTGGTCACGGGACATTGTTAGGTGGGCAGTTTGACTGGGGCGGTCGCCTCCTAAAAAGTAACGGAGGCGCCCAAAAGTTCCCTCAGCGCGGTCGGAAATCGCGCGAAGAGTGCAAAGGCAGAAGGGAGCTTGACTGCGACACATACAGGTGGAGCAGGGACGAAAGTCGGGCTTAGTGATCCGGTGGTACCTCGTGGGAGGGCCATCGCTCAACGGATAAAAGCTACCTCGGGGATAACAGGCTGATCTCCCCCAAGAGTCCACATCGACGGGGAGGTTTGGCACCTCGATGTCGGCTCGTCGCATCCTGGGGCTGAAGTAGGTCCCAAGGGTTGGGCTGTTCGCCCATTAAAGCGGCACGCGAGCTGGGTTCAGAACGTCGTGAGACAGTTCGGTCCCTATCCGTCGCGGGCGTAGGAAATTTGAGAGGAGCTGTCCTTAGTACGAGAGGACCGGGATGGACCAACCTCTGGTGCACCAGTTGTCACGCCAGTGGCACAGCTGGGTAGCTATGTTGGGACTGGATAAACGCTGAAAGCATCTAAGCGTGAAGCCAACCTCAAGATTAGATTTCCCATAGCGTAAGCTAGTAAGACTCCTGGAAGAACACCAGGTTGATAGGTCAGAGATGTAAGCATGGCAACATGTTAAGTTGACTGATACTAATAAGTCGAGGGCTTGACCAAAAATAAAATTCACTGTGTAATTTTGAAAGAACATTCTTTCAAACAAATATAATCTGGTGATTATGGCTTGAAGGTAACACCCGTTTCCATGCCGAACACGAAGGTTAAGCTTCAAAGCGCCAATGGTACTGCAGGGGAAGCCCTGTGGAAGAGTAGGTCGTTGCCAGATGATATGATTCACTAGCTCAGTTGGTAGAGCACATGACTTTTAATCATGTTGTCCGGGGTTCGATTCCCCGGTGGATCACCAAAGCACTTTACATAATTGTAAAGTGCTTTTTTATATAAAAAATAGAAAGTTTATTATAAAACAAACATATTAATGTTAATATTTTTCAGAGTATAATTAAGTATAACAAATTTTTTATAATATAACTTTGGAGTTATATAAAAATATATTTTTATAATTACAAGTCCTAGATTTAAATTTTATCTAGCACTTCTTTTAATTTAATCCAATCAGTCTTATAGGTATTATGAAACTCTTCACTTCTATTGTAGGTTAAAGATGAAGGATGATACATTGGGAATACATATCTATGTAAGGATTCAATAAAATAAACATTTCCATGGCACTCACCAATAGACTTAAAATTCGTTAGTCTCTTTAGTGGAACATTTCCTAAGGTTATTATTAAATTTGGATTTACTAAATCAATTTCCTCATCTAATATAGAACTAAACAAAGCTACTTCTGAAACTTTTGGAGGCCTATTGCTTACAGTTGTTCTTCCAGTTTTACTTTCTTTAATCCGTATTGGTCTGAAAAAGCAAGTATTAGTAACTCTCACACTTTCCCTGTTAAGGCCTATAGAATTTAAATAGTTTTGAAAATTTTTACCCGCCATTCCAACAAAGGGTTTACCTTCTTCTACTTCATTTTTCCCAGGAGCTTCTCCTATAAATAAAATGTTGCAAGGAATAGGACCATCACCTGTGATATATCCACCTATTTTCTCTTCTTTATAATTTTCTGAAATATTTTTAATTTTATTTTTTAAAGATTGCTCTACATTCATATAAAAAAACTCCTCTTCATCAGTATTTAATTAATTTCGGTTATTTTTATAAATATTATTATATGTTATTAAATTTATAATCTTTTATTAATTTTAGCTTTAAAAGTATTTCTATTCTTATTTAATGTAAGATAACTTTTTCAATATTGTATACTTATACTAAATATACATTTAATATAATGATTATTAATATATTTATTGTTACATTGATAAAAAATTATTCAAGAAAAACAGATCTAAATTTGATATTATAAATATATTTTTTATACACAATAAAACTATTTTCAACAATAAAACTTTTATTAATTAATTTATTTTTATTATCTATTATTATTTAATAAGTTTGTATATATGTGATATATTGTAGAATATTTTCAGGTATTATCTACTATAATATGTACATATTAATTAATTTGATAATTATAGAGTAAATTTGTAATCTTAATACTACTAGTATTTAAAATAAACATATGATATAAATTATATAGTAAAGTTAAATCTTTATAAAGAAATATTATTAATTATTATGATTATAGGTTTTTTATATAGAGCTTTAATATTGAAAATAGATTATGAATTTTATTCTTAAATAAATAAAATATATATTGTAAATTTGTTATTTAATAATTAGAGATAATAGAATAAACTTAATTTTATATAGAAATATATAGAAATATATAGATATATTTATGTAAATTCAGCAACATTACCAAGTGTATCTACATAAAAAAAACGGAGTAATATGTAATAATTAAGAGAAAAATGCTGATAAATTAGCATAAATAGATGTAAATATGTAATTATGAAAAATGAAGATGATATAATAATACATGTCGCTGAAACACGGTGACCGATTTAAGAAAATAAATTTGAAAAAAGTTCTTGACAAAGAACAACAGATTTGTTAAGATATAAAAGTCGCTGAGGCGATGTGGTCTTTGAAAATTAAACAGAGAATAAACAAGAAACATTCTTGTAACAGCCAGTAAGATAAGGTAATAAACCTTGTCAATGAATTTGAGAAGAGATTAAACTTTAAAATTGAGAGTTTGATCCTGGCTCAGGACGAACGCTGGCGGCGTGCTTAACACATGCAAGTCGAGCGATGAAGCTCCCTTCGGGGAGTGGATTAGCGGCGGACGGGTGAGTAACACGTGGGTAACCTGCCTCAAAGTGGGGGATAGCCTTCCGAAAGGAAGATTAATACCGCATAACATAGGAGAATCGCATGATTTTCTTATCAAAGATTTATTGCTTTGAGATGGACCCGCGGCGCATTAGCTAGTTGGTAAGGTAATGGCTTACCAAGGCGACGATGCGTAGCCGACCTGAGAGGGTGATCGGCCACATTGGAACTGAGACACGGTCCAGACTCCTACGGGAGGCAGCAGTGGGGAATATTGCGCAATGGGGGAAACCCTGACGCAGCAACGCCGCGTGGGTGATGAAGGTCTTCGGATTGTAAAGCCCTGTTTTCTAGGACGATAATGACGGTACTAGAGGAGGAAGCCACGGCTAACTACGTGCCAGCAGCCGCGGTAATACGTAGGTGGCGAGCGTTGTCCGGATTTACTGGGCGTAAAGGGTGCGTAGGCGGATGTTTAAGTGGGATGTGAAATCCCCGGGCTTAACCTGGGGGCTGCATTCCAAACTGGATATCTAGAGTGCAGGAGAGGAAAGCGGAATTCCTAGTGTAGCGGTGAAATGCGTAGAGATTAGGAAGAACACCAGTGGCGAAGGCGGCTTTCTGGACTGTAACTGACGCTGAGGCACGAAAGCGTGGGTAGCAAACAGGATTAGATACCCTGGTAGTCCACGCCGTAAACGATGGATACTAGGTGTAGGGGGTATCAACTCCCCCTGTGCCGCAGTTAACACAATAAGTATCCCGCCTGGGGAGTACGGTCGCAAGATTAAAACTCAAAGGAATTGACGGGGGCCCGCACAAGCAGCGGAGCATGTGGTTTAATTCGAAGCAACGCGAAGAACCTTACCTGGACTTGACATCCCTTGCATAGCCTAGAGATAGGTGAAGCCCTTCGGGGCAAGGAGACAGGTGGTGCATGGTTGTCGTCAGCTCGTGTCGTGAGATGTTAGGTTAAGTCCTGCAACGAGCGCAACCCTTGTTATTAGTTGCTACCATTAAGTTGAGCACTCTAATGAGACTGCCTGGGTAACCAGGAGGAAGGTGGGGATGACGTCAAATCATCATGCCCCTTATGTCCAGGGCTACACACGTGCTACAATGGTAGGTACAGAGAGACGCAAGACCGTGAGGTGGAGCCAAACTCAAAAACCTATCTCAGTTCGGATTGTAGGCTGCAACTCGCCTACATGAAGCTGGAGTTGCTAGTAATCGCGAATCAGAATGTCGCGGTGAATACGTTCCCGGGCCTTGTACACACCGCCCGTCACACCATGAGAGCTGGTAACACCCGAAGTCCGTGAGGTAACCGTAAGGAACCAGCGGCCGAAGGTGGGATTAGTGATTGGGGTGAAGTCGTAACAAGGTAGCCGTAGGAGAACCTGCGGCTGGATCACCTCCTTTCTAAGGAGAATAGAAAGAAGAAAATTCTTTCTAAAAGGCTGAATTCTCTGTTTAATTTTGAGAGACCATTCTCTCAAAATTGAAACTTCTCAATAGAATTGAGAAGTAGCTGATCATCACAAAATCGTAGGTTTTGGATGTCTAGCTATGTTCTTTGAAAATTGCACAGTGAATAAAGTAAAGCTAAAGGTATAAAAATCCTTTGTAAGAATACAATTTTAAGGTCAAGCTACAAAGGGCGCATGGTGAATGCCTTGGCACTAGGAGCCGAAGAAGGACGCGATAAGCTGCGATAAGCCTTGGGTAGCCGCAAATAGGCTGAGATCCAAGGATTTCCGAATGAGGAAACTCACATGGGTAACCCCATGTATTATGCACTGAATACATAGGTGTATAAGGGTAAACCCGGGGAACTGAAACATCTAAGTACCCGGAGGAAGAGAAAGAAAAATCGATTTCCTAAGTAGCGGCGAGCGAACGGGAAAGAGCCCAAACCAGAAACTTGTTTCTGGGGTTGCGGATAGATCATAAAAGAAGAGGTATCTTAATCGAAAAGGGCTGGAACGCCCTACCACAGAAGGTAATAGTCCTGTAGATGAAAAGAGAAGACTTTAAGATCTAATCCAGAGTACCACGAGACACGTGAAACCTTGTGGGAAGCAGGGAGGACCACCTCCCAAGGCTAAATACTACCTAGTGACCGATAGTGAAGCAGTACCGTGAGGGAAAGGTGAAAAGAACCCCGGAAGGGGAGTGAAATAGAACCTGAAACCGTGTGCCTACAACCGATCGGAGCACGTTAAAGTGTGACGATGTGCTTTTTGTAGAACGAGCCAGCGAGTTACATTATGTAGCAAGGTTAAGTACTTAAGGTATGGAGCCGAAGGGAAACCGAGTCTGAAAAGGGCGAAAAGTTGCATGGTGTAGACCCGAAACCGGGTGACCTATCCATGGCCAGGTTGAAGCGAGAGTAAAATCTCGTGGAGGACCGAACCACGTTGGTGTTGAAAAACCATGGGATGAGCTGTGGATAGCGGAGAAATTCCAATCGAACTCGGAGATAGCTGGTTCTCCCCGAAATAGCTTTAGGGCTAGCGTCGTGTAATTAAGTAATGGAGGTAGAGCACTGAATGGGCTAGGGGCTATAGTAGTTACCGAACCCTATCAAACTCCGAATGCCATGTACTTGTATCACGGCAGTCAGACTGCGAATGATAAGATCCGTAGTCAAAAGGGAAACAGCCCAGACCATCAGCTAAGGTCCCAAAGTGTAAGTTAAGTGGAAAAGGATGTGGGATTTCTAAGACAACTAGGATGTTGGCTTAGAAGCAGCCACTCATTTAAAGAGTGCGTAATAGCTCACTAGTCAAGAGATCCTGCGCCGAAAATGTCCGGGGCTCAAACTTACCACCGAAGCTATGGATGTATACTACGTATATATGGTAGGGGAGCTTTCTGTATGGGTTGAAGTCGTACCGTAAGGAGCGGTGGACTGTACAGAAGTGAGAATGCTGGCATAAGTAGCGAGAAATAAGTGAGAATCTTATTGGCCGAAAACCTAAGGTTTCCTGAGGAAGGTTCGTCCGCTCAGGGTTAGTCGGGACCTAAGCCGAGGCCGAAAGGCGTAGGTGATGGACAATCGGTTGATATTCCGATACCGCCTATTTACGTTTGAGAAATGGGGTGACGCAGAAGGATAAGATGTGCGCACTATTGGATGTGCGTCTAAGCACTTAGGCATGCTTGATAGGCAAATCCGTCAAGCTAAGCTGAGGTGTAATGGGGAGCCATTATGGCGAAGTATCTGATTCCACACTGCCAAGAAAAGCCTCTATCGAGTGAATAGGTGCCCGTACCGCAAACCGACACAGGTAGGTGAGGAGAGAATCCTAAGGCCATCGGAAGAATTGCTGTTAAGGAACTCGGCAAATTGACCCCGTAACTTCGGGAGAAGGGGTGCCTACGAAAGTAGGCCGCAGAGAATAGGCCCAAGCAACTGTTTAGCAAAAACACAGGTCTCTGCTAAAGCGAAAGCTGATGTATAGGGGCTGACGCCTGCCCGGTGCTGGAAGGTTAAGGGGAACACTTAGCGTAAGCGAAGGTGTGAACTTAAGCCCCAGTAAACGGCGGCCGTAACTATAACGGTCCTAAGGTAGCGAAATTCCTTGTCGGGTAAGTTCCGACCCGCACGAATGGCGTAATGATTTGGGCACTGTCTCAACAGCAAATCCGGCGAAATTGTAGTGCAAGTGAAGATGCTTGCTACCCGCGATTGGACGGAAAGACCCCGTAGAGCTTTACTGTAGCTTAGCATTGAATCTCGGTATTGTCTGTACAGGATAGGTGGGAGACTTGGAAACTTGGGCGTCAGCCTGAGTGGAGTCAACCTTGGGATACCACCCTGACAGTACTGGGGTTCTAACCGGCGGCCATGAATCTGGTCACGGGACATTGTTAGGTGGGCAGTTTGACTGGGGCGGTCGCCTCCTAAAAAGTAACGGAGGCGCCCAAAAGTTCCCTCAGCGCGGTCGGAAATCGCGCGAAGAGTGCAAAGGCAGAAGGGAGCTTGACTGCGACACATACAGGTGGAGCAGGGACGAAAGTCGGGCTTAGTGATCCGGTGGTACCTCGTGGGAGGGCCATCGCTCAACGGATAAAAGCTACCTCGGGGATAACAGGCTGATCTCCCCCAAGAGTCCACATCGACGGGGAGGTTTGGCACCTCGATGTCGGCTCGTCGCATCCTGGGGCTGAAGTAGGTCCCAAGGGTTGGGCTGTTCGCCCATTAAAGCGGCACGCGAGCTGGGTTCAGAACGTCGTGAGACAGTTCGGTCCCTATCCGTCGCGGGCGTAGGAAATTTGAGAGGAGCTGTCCTTAGTACGAGAGGACCGGGATGGACCAACCTCTGGTGCACCAGTTGTCACGCCAGTGGCACAGCTGGGTAGCTATGTTGGGACTGGATAAACGCTGAAAGCATCTAAGCGTGAAGCCAACCTCAAGATTAGATTTCCCATAGCGTAAGCTAGTAAGACTCCTGGAAGAACACCAGGTTGATAGGTCAGAGATGTAAGCATGGCAACATGTTAAGTTGACTGATACTAATAAGTCGAGGGCTTGACCAAAAATAAAATTCACTGTGTAATTTTGAAAGAACATTCTTTCAAACAAATATAATCTGGTGATTATGGCTTGAAGGTAACACCCGTTTCCATGCCGAACACGAAGGTTAAGCTTCAAAGCGCCAATGGTACTGCAGGGGAAGCCCTGTGGAAGAGTAGGTCGTTGCCAGATATAAACATGGATCTTTAGCTCAGTTGGTTAGAGCAACCGGCTCATAACCGGTAGGTCCGGGGTTCGAGTCCCTGAAGGTCCACCATTTGGGGGTATAGCTCAGTTGGGAGAGCACCTGCCTTGCAAGCAGGGGGTCAGGAGTTCGAATCTCCTTATCTCCACCATTAAACATAAGATACTTATGATAATTCATAAGTATCTTATTTTTTTATATCCATTTAAAAAATAATAGATTTATTGTAAACTATTAATATAATATTATTTAGGTGAGGAGGTTTAATAAAATATTATATAGAATCAAACAGTTTCATTGGAATGCTACTGCTAAATTAGATTATAATGATATGATCTATTTAAGAATGCATTTAGATGATGATGAATTAGATATTTTTAATAAATTATCAGTAAGTGAACAAAAGCATTGTATAAAGGTAGCTTATGGTATAGAAGAATTATATGAAGAAGGTAAATACAATCTCAATAAAGATGAATTTATCAAAGTAGCTTTATTACACGATATAGGTAAATCTATTCATAAAGTAAATATTATAAAAAAAAGCATAATAGTGATAATGGATAAAATTACACATTCACAAATAAAAAATATTAAAAATCTTAAATCAATTAATATTTACTATAATCATCCTTACTTAGGATATTGTATTTTAAAAAAATGGAATAAATATACTGATGAAATGCTTTATCTTATTAAAAACCATCATAATGAGAATATCATAAATGAAGAATTAAGGTTGTTAATATATATTGATAATTTAAATTAATAAAGTGGTGATATTATGGATTCAATAGAAAGAAGAAAAAGTATTGAAAATATATTAATAAAAAATAATAAACCTGTTAAAGGTAATGAATTTGGCAAAAAACTAGGAGTTACAAGACAAGTCATAGTAAAAGATATAGCTATTTTGAGAGCTGGGGGAAAAAATATAATCGCTACCCCTGAAGGTTATATGATACCTAATGAAAATAAAGTATCAGTAAGAAAAATTATTGCCGTATGTCATAATACTAACAATATAAAAAATGAACTAGAGACCATAGTTAAATTTGGTGGAGTAGTAGAAGATGTAGTAGTAGAACATCCTGTATATGGAGAAATAAAAGCTATGTTAATGATAAAATCTATGTATGATATAGATAATTTTATAAAAAATATAAAAAACAATAAAGCAGAACCGTTATTAATACTTACAGGAGGAATTCATTTACATACTATATCTTCAGATAATGAACATATAATGAAAAAAATAATAGAAGAGCTAAATAGGAAGAATTATTTAGTTGATGAGGAAATATAATATGGATAAAGTAGCACTTTTAAAATGTGATGACTATGATTTGAAAAGAGTAGAAAGAACAATAAGAAATGGGTTTGATATTTTAGGTGGAGATTTATTTTTAAAAAAGCTTATACCTTATAATAGCAAAGTACTTTTAAAACCTAATATGCTTAGTATAGAAAATGAGGGTTCTCCAGTAGTAACTAACAGTGTGATTTTTGAAGCAGTAATAAGAATATTACAGGATTATTCTAATAAAATATCTTTTGGAGATTCTCCTGGATTTGGAGATTCTAAAAGAGCAGCTGAAAAATCTGGATTGCTTAATGTAGCAAAAAAATATGATGTTAAATTTAATAATTTTAAAGAATCTGTTAATGTAAGATGTGACAATTCCATTTTATGTAAATCTTGGACTGTAGCAAAAGATGCATATGAAACGGATGTGCTGATAACATTACCAAAATTAAAAACTCATGCTATGGCTTATTTTACAGGTGCAGTAAAGAATCAATTTGGATGTATACCAGGAACCTTAAAAGCTACTTGGCATACAAGAATGCCTAATGCAAATAATTTTTGCAAGATGTTACTAGACCTAAATACTTTATTAGGAACCGATTTCGCTATACTAGATGGAATTATAGCTATGGAAGGAAATGGTCCTAAGAGTGGGAACCCCTATAATTTAAATACAATTATAATGGGAGAAAGTATTACAGCTGTGGATTCTGTTGCTGTTAGAATAATAGGATATGATAATCCTTTAGAAATTCCTACATTAAAGGAAGCCTATGATAGTAATTGGGGAAGTGTTTTTCTAAAAGATATAGAAGTATTAGGGGAAAAAATAGATCATATGGCTGTAAATGATTTTAAATTGTGTAGAGAAGGTGGAGATTTTTATTTTATAAATCCCAAAGTTACAAATTTTTTAAAGGATATAATTGCACCAGATCCTACTTTAATAAAAGAAAAATGTATAGGATGTAGTAGATGTGCTGAAGTTTGTCCAGAAAAGCCAAATGTTATAGATATGGTGAAAAAAGGAGAGAAAAAAATACCTATTTGGAATATGAAAAAATGTATAAGATGTTTTTGTTGCCAGGAACTATGTCCTAAGGGGGCTATAGAAACCAAATATTCTCTTATTGGAAGACTCTTAAATAGAAATGGTAGGTGATAATATGAAAAATAAAAAAACATTATTTATACCACTATTCATAATTATATTACTTATAGTGTTTTTTAATAAAATAATAAATTTCATTATTAATATAAAATGGTTTCAAGAAGTAAATTATTTGTCAGTTTATTTTATTAAAATAAAATCTATATTAATGTTAATGATTCCTATATTTATAATATTTTTTATATCTATATGGGTATATTACAAAAGCCTTATATCAAATAAAGATAAAAACACCATAAATATAGAATTAAGTGAGAAAAAATATGCTAAAAAATTATTTTTTATTTTTAATTTTGTAGTATCAGTATTTTTATCTTACACATTTTCAAGTAGTTATTGGTATAGGATATTACAATTTAATAATTCTGTAGATTTTAATGTAAAGGATCCTATATTTTTTAAAGATGTTTCCTTTTACGTATTTAAACTACCTCTTTTTGAATCTTTATATAAAGTTATAATTTCTTTGCTAGTATTTTTAGTTATAACTACACTTATAACTTACTTTGTTTTAGAGGCTAAATATAAAATACAAAGTAAAAAAGATATAAATTTTACCAATATAAATCATGGTATAAAATCTTTTGCAGGAAAACAGTTGGCTGTTGTATCTGCACTTATAATTTTATTTATATCTTTTGGATATCTAATAAAAATATGGAACTTAGTTTATAGTCCTAATGGAGTATCTTTTGGTGCTAGTTATGCAGATGTTCATGCTACCTTGTTGTTTTATAAAATAATAGTAGTAGTTACGTTAACTTCAGCTATAATTACGTTATTAAGTATACTAAAGGGTAAATTTAAGCCAATAAGTATATGTATAGGAATAACTGTGTTTTTAATAATATCTCAAAATGTGGTTTCAATTTTAGTACAAAATTTTATAGTTAAATCTAATGAGAAAACCTTAGAACAACCTTATATAAAAAATAATATAGATTTAACCAAAAAAGCATTCGATTTAGATGATATTGAAGTAAGAGATTTTGATATTAAAAATGATTTACAAAAGCAAGATATAGTAGACAATAAAGCGAGTATAGATAACGTAAGAATAAATTCTTTTAAGCCTACATTAGAATTTTATAATCAAGTTCAAATAATAAGATACTATTATGCCTTTAATGATGTAGATATAGATAGATATAATATAAACGGAAAATATAATCAAGTATTCTTGGCGGCAAGAGAAATAGATACAGAGGCTTTAAATCCTAATACATGGCAAAATAGACATTTAATATATACTCATGGTTTTGGAGCAGTTATGAATAAAGTTAATTCAGTTACTAGTGAGGGACAACCTGATTTTGTTATAAAAGATATACCACCTTATAATCAGACAAATATAAAGATAACTAATCCAAGAATATATTTTGGAGAGAAGACCAATGATTATGCTATAGTAAATACTAATATAAGTGAATTTGATTATCCTAAGGAGGATTCTAACAAAACTAATAAATATAATGGTGATGCAGGGATTAAAATGTCGTTTATAAATAAAGTGTTATTTGCTATTAATAAAAAAGATGCTAATTTTCTTTTGTCAAAAGATATAAATAAGGATAGTAAAATAATAATAAATAGAAATATTGTGGATAGAGCTAAAAAGGTGGCTCCTTTCTTAAAATACGATAGTGATCCTTATATGGTAATATATAATGGTAAAATATATTGGATAATAGATGCTTATACAACTACAAATAGATACCCTTATGCAGAGCCTTACGATAATATAAATTATATAAGAAACTCAGCTAAGGTAGTAATAGATTCTGTAGATGGAAATATGAATTTTTATATAACAGATAAAAATGATCCTATAATTAAAAATTATTCTAAAATATTTAAAGCATTATTTAAAGATCAGAAATATGCACCTAAAGAAATAAGGGAACATTTTAGGTATCCTAAGGATTTATTTAATATCCAGAGTAAAGTATTAGGAAAGTATCATGTAAAAGATTCAGGTGTATTTTATAATGGGGAAGATTTATGGGAAGTATCTAGGGATCAAAAGCAAGTAGAAGGAGAAACCAATACAAATGATGCACCCTATATAATTATGAAATTCCCAAACCAAAATAAGGAAGAAATGGTTCTTTTAAATTATTTTAATGTAATGAAAAAGGATAATATGATAGCTTTATTTGGAGCAAGAATGGATGGAGATCAATATGGTAAAAAAATATTATATAAATTACCTTCAGATAAAACAATATATAGTCCATATTTATTCAAGCAAAAAATAAATCAAGACACTAGTATATCAAAAGAGCTATCATTGTGGAATAAAGAAGGATCTCAAGTACAATATGGTGATACAATAATATTGCCTATAAAAAATTCTCTTATTTATATAGAGCCATTATATTTAAGAGCTAGTGGTAAAAACAGTATACCAGAAATGAAAAGATTAATATTATCTTATAATGATAAATTAGTGTTAGCATCTAGTATTGAAGATGGAATAAAACAAATATTTAATGATAAAACTACTAATATAAATAACAAGAATGAAAAAGACAGTAAGAAAGATATAGTGGATGATTCTAAGCTAAAGAAAGCACAACAATATTATAATAACGCAATAGAAGCTCAAAAGAATGGAGATTGGTCTAAATATGGTGAAAATATAAACCAATTAGGTGATGTATTAAATAGTATAAAATAGATGACCAAAAATAAAAGGTATATTTACATACCTTTTATTTTTTTTGATTAAACTAAGAATTATATGTAAATAATAACGGTATATAGAAAATTAGTTTGGAGTGATTAAATTTGAAACTAAAAAAAAGAATATATATTGCCATATTTACTTTAATATTATTATTTATACCTTGTTTTATAAATACAACTAAATATATAAGTACAAATAATGAAAACAATAAATCAAACAATAGTCCAAAAGACATGAATAAAAATAAATTAACACATACAGAAAAAGAAGTAAATAAAAACAAAATGGATATAAATAAAAAGAACAAAGATGAAATATCAGTGTTCTCGTCTAATACTTGTTTCAAAAAAACTTATTATATAAATAAAAATAAAGTACCAGTATATAAGGAGTTTGATTCTAAAAGTCAAGTATTATATTATTTAAATGTAGATGATATAGTGGTTAGTTATAAAGAAAAAAATGGTTATATATTTTGTGAAGAAGGAAATATAGGAAGAAAAGGATGGATTAAAAAAAACAAAGATAATCTTAAAGGAATTTTACATAAAAATACTGAATATAAAATAGATGTGGATTTAATAGATCAAAAGATAAATGTATTTAAAAATGATAAAATAATAAAAAGTATTAAATGTTCAACAGGAGTTATGGGAAAGCAAGATACAGAAACTCCATTAGGTGTATTTTATATTACAGATAAGGGCAAATATTTTTATAGCAATAAATATAAACAAGGTGGTAGATATTATATTAAATTTTTTGCAAATTATTTAATTCATTCTATACCTGTAGACAAAAATGGTAATATAATAGAAGAGGAAAAAGATAAATTAGGATTTCCTACATCTCATGGATGTATAAGAGTATCTATGGAGGATTCCAAGTGGTTATATAAAAACATACCTAATAGATCTCTAATAATTATACATTATTAAAATAGAGAGAAAGGCTGATAAAAATGGATTATGATGTAATGATATTAGGTGGAGGAATAATTGGATGTGCATTGGCCTATGAATTATCAAAATATAGTTTAAATATAGCATTAATAGAAAAAGACTATGATATAGCAGATGATGTAGCATTTATAAATTCATCTGTAGTTTATGATGGCGTAGAATGTGAAAATGATCTAGCAGCAAAATTAGAGATGAATGGTAATAAACTTATGGAACAAATATCAAAAAAATTTAAAATTCCCTTTAAAAGAACGGGATCATTAATAATAGCTAAAAATGATGATGAAGTAGCTAAAATAGAAAATATGCATAAAAAAGCCTTAGAAAGAGGCATAAAAAATATAGAAATACTAAATAAGGATGAAGTGGAAAAAATAGAACCAAATTTAAATATGAATTTGAAAAAAGCGTTATATTCTAAAAATACAGCATCTATAGCACCTTTTGATTTAGCTATATCCTATGGTGAAATAGCTTTTGATAATGGAGTAAATTTTAAATTAGAAGAACAAGTATTAGAAATACAAAAATTATCTAAAGGATATAGAATAATAACAAATAAAAATAAGTTTAATTGCAATATAGTTATAAATACAACCCCTGATGAGAACTTTGGAATATATTCAGATACTAAAAGAAACTATAAAATGAGTAATTTTAATTATTTATTGATAGAAAAAAATTCTATAAAAGAATTTAATAATATAGTGATGAAGTTAAGTGACAATGAAAATATAAAAAAAATATTGGCTGTGCCAACGGTTCAAGGCAATATGGTTTTAGCTGTGGATACTTATAAAAAGATAAATTACAAGGACACATTAGATATTTCTTATACCATTTTAGATGAAATTAATGAAATGGATATAAATACATTTTATCAATTTCCATATTATGATGATAGTATAGTAATAGATGATGGGTTAATAGATAATGGATATATAAAAGTTATAATTAATCATTATGGACAAGTAACTATGACACCTTATATAGCAAAAATTATTACAGAAACTATAGTTAATAATATTAAATGCGTTCTCAAGAAGGAATTTATAGATAAAAGAAGAGATTATTATAAATTTAATGAATTATCTTTAGAAGAAAGAAATAAAATTATAAACATGGATAAAAGATATGGTAAGATAATATGTGCTTGTAATAAGGTAACAGAGGGAGAAATTATAGATGCAATACGAAGACCATTAGGTGCACGTACATTAGAAGGAATAAAAAGGAGAACAGGAGCAGCATTTGGTAGTTGTCAAGGAACCTATTGTCTAAATAAGCTTGCATCAATATTGGCCAGAGAAACTAATAAGTTTATGACAGATATAGTGAAGGATTCAAAGAATTCGAAGATTACGCCCTGTAGAATTAAAGAATTCGATACAATTTAATTTTAGGAGGAAAAAAAGTGATTAGAGAATTTATTTGTAATGGATGCAATAAAAAATGTATAGTGTGTATTCAGGATAGTGATTATAGTACTATAAAAGGGAACAAATGCAACTTAGGAATAGATTATGCTAAAAATTATATAAATAATACTAAAGATGTTCTTACTACATTAGTTAGAATAAAAGGATCTAGATATAATGTTCTACCAGTAAGAAGTAGTGAACCTATGGAAAAATCTTTGTGGATAGAATGTTCAAAGGCTTTAAGTAGATTATACGTAGGTTGTCCTATAGAAATTGGAGATGTGATTTGTAAGAATATTTTAAATACTGGAGTAGATATAATAGCTACTAAGAATATTACCGAATAAGTGTTTATTTAAAATTCACATGAAGTTATAGTATTTGTATAATTATATAAAATATATATAAAATAAATATTAAAACCTTTCCATAACAGTAGTAATTGTATAAAGCTTTAAGAGCGTTAACATGTGGTGTAAGTTAATAGCGTTGTATTGTGAATTTATATCTGAGGGGCTGATATAAATAATAGTAGCCATAGGGTTATAATTAATATTGGATTATTTATTATGAATTAGTAGTATGACAACGGGGAGCTTTTCGTCCCTTTTTAGGGATTGAAGGGCTTTTTTTATAATCAAAATTATAAAGGGAGGGAAGATTTATTGGATCAGCCAATAAATAAAATATTATGTTAGATTTAAAGAGAATAAGAAATAATTCAAACAAAATAAAAGAAGAATTAAGTAATAGGGGAGAAAAGTTTGACATAAATATAATTGATGAGGTATTAAAACTTGATGAAGAAAGAAGAAATATTTTAGCGAATGTTGAAATTTTAAAAAATAACAAAAATCGAGCTTCCTTTCAAGTTCGTAAATTTAAAAAAGAAGGAAAGGACTTTTCCAGTATATTGATTGAAATTAAGAAGTTATCTGAAAAAATAAAAAAATTCCATGATAATTTATCTGAAATAAATGAAAAAATACAATATATAATGTTTAGAATACCTAATATTCCAAATTATCAGGTTCCAGATGGACAAACAGATAAAGATAATGTGGAAATAAGAAAGTGGTTAGAGCCAACAAAATTTAATTTTGAACCTAAGACTCATTGGGATATAGGTACAGACTTAAAAATTCTTGATTTTGAAAGAGCTGGAAAAGTAACAGGATCAAGATTTACTTTTTATAAAGGATTGGGAGCTAGGCTAGAAAGATCATTAATATCTTATTTTTTAGATACACATACAGAAAAACATGGATACATAGAAATATTACCACCTTATATAGTTAACAGAATAAGTATGATAGGAACAGGACAATTACCTAAATTTGAAGAAGATGCTTTTAAAATTTCACAAGATGATTATTTTTTAATACCAACAGCTGAGGTTCCAGTAACTAATTTATATCGAGATGAGATTTTAAAAGGTGATGAATTACCATTAAAATATGTAGCTTATAGTGCTTGTTTTAGATCAGAAGTGGGATCAGCAGGTAGAGACACAAGAGGTCTTATTAGACAACATCAATTTAATAAGGTAGAGTTAGTTAAATTTACAAAAGAAGAACAATCTTATGAAGAACTAGGAAAGCTAATTAATGATGTAGAGGAAGTATTAAAAGAATTAGGTATACCATATAGAGTTGTACGAATATGCAAGGGAGATTTAGGATTTACAGCTTCATTAAAATATGATTTAGAAGTTTGGATGCCAAGTTATAATAGATATGTGGAAATATCAAGTTGTAGTAACTTTGAGGATTTCCAAGCAAGACGTACTAATATAAGATATAAAGAGCATGGGAAATCCAAACCAAAGTATGTTCATACACTAAATGGATCAGGTGTTGCCATAGGTAGGGCTGTTGCAGCTATACTTGAAAATTATCAAAATGAAGATGGATCAGTTACAATACCAGAAGCTTTAAGAAGGTATATGGGTGAAAAAGAAATAATAAAATAACCTAAGTATTAGTTCTTATAAAAAATATAAATACATATTTATATTTTTTATAAGAACACCATTAATTGTTATTTAAAATAGTGTATTTGTATATATAGATAAATAAAAATATTAGATATTTATATATAATTAAGATAAAAGTAATATTGACAAAGTTTACTTAAAATGTTATAATAATTTTCGTTACAAAGTTAAATATGTGGAGAGATGGTCGAGTTGGTTTAAGGCACCGGTCTTGAAAACCGGCGTACGGGTGACCGTACCTAGGGTTCGAATCCCTATCTCTCCGCCATTTTTTATGTAAGTAAGCTATGGAGAAGTACTCAAGTGGCTGAAGAGGCGCCCCTGCTAAGGGCGTAGATCGGGTAACCGGTGCGAGGGTTCAAATCCCTCTTTCTCCGCCAAAGCATTTAACTCTGAAGTTAAATGCTTTTCATTTTTTATACAATTTTGTTAAGATATACAATATATTGTGTATTTTTATATAAAAATTTAAAAAATATGTTGACATATATTATGTTAGTTGTTATAATTTATTATGTGATCAAGTGAAAATTGAAAAAAACGTGGAGAGATGGTCGAGTTGGTTTAAGGCACCGGTCTTGAAAACCGGCGTACGGGTGACCGTACCTAGGGTTCGAATCCCTATCTCTCCGCCATTTTTATACAAGTAAGCTATGGAGAAATACTCAAGTGGCTGAAGAGGCGCCCCTGCTAAGGGCGTAGATCGGGTAACCGGTGCGAGGGTTCAAATCCCTCTTTCTCCGCCAAAGCATTTAACTCTGAAGTTAAATGCTTTTTATTATTGATTTATAATAAGTTTTATGTTAAAATAAGTATGTTAAATTTGCATCGGTAGCTCAGTTGGATAGAGTAGCTGGCTACGAACCAGTTGGTCGCGGGTTCGAATCCTGCCCGGTGCACCATAAACCGTTGAAACTACTAAGTTTTAGCGGTTTTTTATTTTATTATAAATAGAGTTTTACCCCCTTTTTTACCCTTTATAGGTTTTTTATATAAAAAAAGAGGGCTATTTTACCCCCATAGATATATATAAATCATTCAATTTTGATACTGCTTTTTTCTTCATGCTTTCTAATACGTGAGTATAGGTATCAAGTGTAATGGAAATATTACTATGCCCTAACAAGTCCTGCACCGTTTTCGGGTTTTCTCCTAATTCAAATAATCTAGTGGCATAAGTATGCCTTAAATCATGGAATTTTCTATCTTTTAGATCATTATTTTTAAGTATTTTCTTGAATTTCTTTAGTACATTGCCACTATCTAAATACTTGCCAAACTTATT
Source organism: Clostridium sp. Marseille-Q2269 (assembly GCF_943736985.1). Classification (GTDB taxonomy): domain Bacteria; phylum Bacillota; class Clostridia; order Clostridiales; family Clostridiaceae; genus Clostridium_F. The sequence goes on along the minus strand of NZ_CALSFS010000015.1, from coordinate 23,108 downwards.
ACAAAAAACAAGTGTGTTATTTTCATATAAATTAGCCATCTTTAATCTTTGAGCCTTTTGTACTAGTTTATGTTGTTTTAATTTGTTTACTAAAGGTACTGGTATAGGAACAAGTCTAATACTTTTATTAGTTTTAGGAGTTTGTATAATACTTTCATACTTGCCAGTAGATATATTCTTTACGCTTTTATATGATTTATTAACATTTATGCAGGAAGTTTTAAAGTCTATATCATTCCATGTAAGAGCGAATAATTCTCCTTGTCTTAAGCCAGTATTAAGAGCAGTAATAAATAACATTTCTAATTCATGACCTTTTATGACTTCAATAAACTGCATTTGTTCTTCCAAAGTAAATGGCTCTACTTTTTTAACTTTTTTTAGCCTTTTTTCTTCCTTTTCTTTAGGTATTACTATAGCTCTAGAAAAATCCTTTATAACCATATTATTATCATATGCATATCTAATGCTAGGAGATATGATTTTGTGAAGATTTTTTATAGTTGCTATACTTTTTCCTTTACTTATTAAACTGTTATAATACTTCTGTATATCTGATGCACTTAAGTCTTTCAATCTTATTTCAAATATAGGACTATTATCAATATAATTTCTAAAAATACCGTCATACCTTTCGTTAGTAGAAGGTTTTTTATTTACCATATGGGTGTTATATAACCAGTCCTTTAAAAATGCTCCATAATATTTTTTATTATCAGTAATATTATTGTCCAGTTCTTTAGTTATATTTTTAATTTTTGCATCAAGTTCTTTTACAGTAGATCCATAAATATCTTTAGGTTTTCTAATGTTTTTATGTCTTAGCCTATAGAAATAATATTCTTTACCATTTATGACTTTCTTTTTATAAGTTGTTTTAGCCATAAAAAAGACCTCCTCTAATAGGTGTAGTTTTTTAAAAATTAGTGTACTTAGAGTACTGAATCCATATAACCATTGATATTACTGGATTAAGACACTAACAGTACACTAAAAAAGCATGGTACTTTGGTGTACTTAGCGTACTGTTAATCTATTTTAGTGCCCAATTTAATTTTTTCTCTTTCAAGGTCTGCGTTTATTATGTCTTTAACATCTTGAATTATGGTACCCCAATCTTCAATAAATTTCATACCTTTTTCATTAGCAAGACGCCCTATATAAGCACTAATTAATTTTATTGTTTCAATATCTTCAGTACCAAACTTCGATTCATCAAGAACCTTCTTTGAGAATACATGAGCAATTTTATTTTCATCACTAACATATGTGTCACTAGTACCAAGCTTTTCAATACCTAATAAAGAAGAAACTGGTACTTTAAGTTTTTCAGCAATTTTTTTTATAATTTCTATTGTAGGAGTGCTTATATTTTTTTCATATCTTCTTATACTGATTTCCGATAAATTTATTTCTTTAGCCAATTGTTTTTGAGTTAATCTCTTTTCTTTTCTATATTTTTTTATGTTTTCTCCAACACTCATTTTGCTTCCCTCCTAGTGTTAAACAGTATTTTTATATCTATAGTATATCCTAAACAAATCAAAAAAGCACTATTTTTAAAAAAAATACTTGCAAAACAATCTTAAATGATTTATTATATACATATACCGAACTTAAAAGTTCGCAAAACATACCAATATCGTTCATCAAGAACAATATTAAATTAAAGCATATCTAAAAAAAATAAATATATGGAGGTAATAAAATGGAAGATAACAATTCTATATTAATAAGCCCTACACAGGGTATGAGGGTTTTAGGAGTAGGAAAAAATATGATGTATCAAGATTTACTGAAAAGGAAAGATTTTCCCTGTATGAAAGTTGGTTCAAAATATTTTTTAAATCGTGAATTACTCCAAGAATGGGCAAATAAAAACTGTACTAAAAAGTAGGTGATATAGTGACAGGGGAAAATTTTACTTCAATTATAGAAAAAAAATTATTCCCAATAGTACCATTAGTAAACTACTCAAAAATACCAGTAGTTCCGTGGAGCAATAAAGACTATTGGATTAAAAATCAAAATGAACTTCAAGAAGTATCCTCAATATATAAAGAGGAAGTAGATGGAAAAGTAAGAGGTGGACAAGTTACAGGGTTCTCTCTTGTATGTGGAAAAATTAGCAATATTATGGTTATAGATATTGATATTAATCATGGGAATAGTGATATTAATGGAATTGATAATTTTAGAGATTTCATTAAAGAGTTTTCAAAAGAGGATAAGGAAAAAATAAATAATACATTTGCAGTAATAACTCCACGAGGTGGTGTACATTTATATTTTAAATATAAAGAAGGATTAAAAAATAAAGCTGACTATGCTCCAGGAATAGATATAAGAACAGATGGTGGGTTAATTGTATTACCTAATAGTAAGGTGAAGATTGATAAAAGTATTAAGGAATATCAACCAAATACACATGATATTCAAGATATGCCACAAGCCTTATTTGATAAGTTAATAAATTTAGATAAACCTTCTCAAAAGAAAGAGAGTTCAGAGGGTCAAAGTGTAGCGGTAAAGGATTTTAAGGCTAATAAATATTATAAATCTGTAAAAGAGGGCGAAGGTCGAGATAACACTTTAATAAGTTGGCTAGGGTACATGATTAAAAATAATCCTACTATGAGAAAAAAGGAAATGTTATTACCTCAGGCTATAATGTATAACAATTGTTGGTTTATGCCGCCTTTAACTTTTGAAGAAGTAGAAAGAAAGGTTGATAGTGTTCTTAAATATGTGTTGCCTTCTTATTGTGATGATAAAGGCAATGTTAACAATTGGGCACTGGTTCAGCACATAATAAAAAAACAACCCAGTTATATAAAAGGTAATTTATGGTTTATATATGATACTGAAAAAGGATTTTATGAATATAAGGAGCTGAAAGAAGTCCAGAAAATGTTTTTTGAATATGCCATAAATGACAAAGACAAAACAGTTACTAAGTCAAAGAATTTTGCGGAGCTTTTAATGTTAAGCAGTACAGACGCTAGAAAGGTGAATGATGAAAAGAATTATATTAATTGTTTAAATGGAATTATTGATATAGAGAATAACAAACTCTTATCACATAGTCCCGAGTATAAGTTAGAGGTCCAATTTCAAGCCAATTATATAACTGACTGGGAAGATAGATTTACTGATTCAGAGTTTAAAAAGTTTTTAGATAGTACACTTGATAAAGGCAGTGTAATAACGCTACAGGAAACATGGGGGCTTATGTTATCTCCTCACGCTAGAGAGATTCAAAACAGTTTTATATACAAGGGTGAAGGTTCTAATGGTAAAAGTGTAGCCTTTGATATACAGGAGGCTTTAATAGGCGATAATAGGTGTATTTGTGGTATAGGATTGGGTGATTTCGGCGGAGATTTTACAATATCAGCTGCAGAAGGTAAACATGTCAATATAGTGCGTGATGATGAATTAAGTGGTAAAAAAATACATGGATTTTTTAAATCAATGGTATGTGGTGAACCTGTAACAGTAAATAGAAAAAATAAGGATTTAGTTAGGTTAGGTTTTAATATGACTATGTTCTTTGGATTAAACCGTATGCCAAGTGCAGTGGATAAGTCCACAGGATTTTTCAGAAGACCCATAATAATTCCTTTTAATACTTCCTTTGGTACAGAGAAAGAAGTTGCGGAGGGTATATGTGATAAGGTGAAGGATACTGAGCTAGCAGACAAAATAATAAATAAAGAGTTAGACATAGTTTTTATGTGGGCTTATGAAGGATTACAAAGAATTAAAGCTAATAAATGGAAAATTACTAAAAGCCAAGCGGCTGAACAGGAAATGGAAGAATATAGAGAAGAAGTTGACAGTGCATATGCTTTCTTTAAAGAAAAAATAAGTTTAGTGCCTAAGAAGGGTATTAAAATTCCTAAAGGTGATGTTTACAAGGTCTATGATAGTTGGTGCATATCAAACAATATAATACCTATGAATCCAACTCACTTTGGAAGGCAATTATCAAGTTTTGGAATAAAACAGAAAAAGAGTAATAGTGTTGGATATTATCTTGATATTGAAATTAATGATATTGAAGAAATAAAAGATGGGATTTTTCCATTTAAATAAAAAAAGTCCATTCCGATAGGAACGAACTACAAATCCAACTTTATTTTATCCTATTGAAGCGAAAAATGCAAGGAGGAAAAAATAATGTATAAAGTATTAAAAAATATTATAAATAAAGTTATAGAAAGCGAATTTCATCGTTTAGAGGAGAACGTAACTAATTTAGAAAAAATTCAAGAATATTTAGAACTTAGTGAGAAGTATAATGAATTAGAAACAAATTTATATAAGATTTTACCAAAAGAACATCATGACTTAATAGAGGAATTTACACAAACATTAATTTCATCGTTAACAATAGAAAAAAAATATATGTTTAAGCAAGGAGTTATAAAAGGATTAACAGATTTAAACTATTTAGAAGAAGTAGGGCGAGAAATTATTTTTTATATAGATGATTAGAAGGAGGATAAAGAAAATGAAAGAAAGGATTATCTTTCAGTGTGAGCATTGCAATAAAAAAAGATTAATAAATAAAAGTGCGATGGAAAAGCATGAAGAAAGGTGTTGGTGGAATACCAAAAATAAAACCTGTGTGACTTGTAAATATAATAATACTCCCGTTGTAGAAAGCGCTATGGGTGTTCTTATATATGAAAGGGAATGCAGTAAAATAGGTTATAAAAGTAATAGTAATAAGCCAATAGTCAATTGTAACCAATGGGAAGAGGAGGAATATTAAGCATGGAAAATGAAATAAAAAATCAAAATATAGAACAGGAAATTGATTATAAAGCAGAATATGAAAAAATGATAGCCGGGAAAGAAAGAGAAAAAGCTATTAATGGATTTAAAGGAGCAGTATCAAATAAAGGATATATGATAAATGAAGATTTATTTTCAAAAATGTGTGATGAATATGACAACAAAACTTTGGAGGGATTTTCAAATATAATTAATGCAATAGAACAAAAGCCAAAAATTACTGGGATTACACCGGCGAGTGGTTATTCATCACCAATAAATAAAGAAGTTGAAAAAGTAACATTTAATGATTATATAAATAATAAATAAAGGGAGGATTTATTAAGTCTATGAGAAGTAAAGATATATTAAAACAAGAATTTAAAGAAGAAATTCAAAAAGCTCTACAAAGCACAGATGAAGGAGCAATGGCAGATGCATTTATAAATCTTATAGAAAATGCTAGTACATCTAATTCAAGCGAAGAAGGAGTAGTAAAACAAAGCATGAAAATTAATTCAATTAAGGAAAATGGAATTAAGGCTGCTAAAATGAGTAAATCAGATTTTAAGAGGAAATTTGGTGCTAAAGATGGTATGTCTTTTACTAATTTTGCGCAACAAGTATTATTAAAAAATGGAGATATAAAACAGGAAATACAAAAGAGAACAGATGGGAGTGTAATTGCACCTATTGGAATATCAGCTGACATAATTTATAACGCATGTCAAAAGTCAGTTTTATTAAACAATTGTCCTATAGTACCTATGGAAACTGGAACGGTTCGTATAGGGAAAATTGATGAGGATATGGAACTAGATTTTAAAGAACGTGGAGCAGTAGGAAAGAATACTTCATTAGGGTTAAAGCCAGTTGATTTAGTAGCAAAAACACTTTATGGTTATGTTGAAGTAGCTGAAGAAGATATACAAGATGTTTACCAAATAGAAAATATTTTAATGAAAGCTTTTTCTGATGCAGTTGCAAAAGCTTTAGATAATAATTTTTTATATACAAACAGTAATGCATCAACTAAAGAAGGTGTTTATCCTAATGGGATAATGGATAATGTAGATATTAAAAAGATACAAGTGTCAAGTGTTGATTATGATATGGTAGCAAAAGCAAGACTTGAAATATCAAAAGAAAACGGAGAGCCTGACACAATTGGAATTAATCCTAATGAATTATATAGCCTACAAATATTAAAAGACAGTACAGGACAGTACATACAAACTCCAGTATTTTATGGCAACCTTACTCAAATAGAAAGTAACGGATTGAAACCTAAACATGTATTAGTAATGGATAGTAATGCTGTTGCAGTTGGTATAAGAAATCAAATAGATTTTAAGGTAATGAATGATATAAAAAAAGGAACTATATTAATGCGTGTAATGGTTAGAGCAGATGTGTTGCCAATTAGAGAAAATCATATTTGCAAAATAGAAATAGTAGAAAGTTAAACAGAAGAAACCTATATTAAATGAGGAAAGATGGTAAGTACCCCGGGTCAAAAAAATGAAAAAAATTTTTAGTATGGGGAGAACGGGTAGTAGGCACGACAAAACAACTCTCTCGCATGCGTGAGAAAAAATAGCAGGAAAGGAGGGGCTTAAAGGTATAAAATTAGCATGAAAAATAGGGATAACCCTTTGAAATATATAGGTTTGCTAATAAAATATACAATGAAATCTATTAAAGAATATACCTAAAAAATAGTAGATAAAAGCTAAAAATTTGCATATAAATTAGCTTTTTATCTACTATTTTTGTCACATATATATGATAATATTATATTGACAGTACTCTAAGTACTCTAAAAGTACAGTAAAAAAGTTAGTGTACTGACACTTTAAGACATTGGTATTACTAGGTTTTATATAGTACAGTACTCTAAGTACACTAAATATTGATATTTTTAAATATTATTTTTTTTACCCTTTATTTATTATTTTTACGTTTTTTTATATATGCATATAAATGTTATGTTTATTGGATTTATCAATGAAAAGTAATATTGATTTTTACCCCTTTTTTTACCCCTTATAGCTTAAAATAAACAGGTATAAGTTAATACTAACTAAAAAATGGAATGAGTATTTAAGCGGATTTGAAGGCATTTTAAAACATTATAAAACTGCACGTCGCGAACCAGTTGGCCGCGGGTTCGAATCCTGCCCGGTGCACCATTAAATAAAAGTCTTTCGATAAATCGAAAGACTTTTATTTTTTATTTCCAATAGGCTCTCCCATTATAACAGCTGTTTCATATCCTAAGTTACTTTGCTTTAATATATCATCATGAATTTTTATAGTATTTTCTTTAAAGAATAAAACTACTGTAGATCCACCAAATTTAAAATAACCTTTTTCATCCCCTTTTAAAATTTTAGTATTAGGTTTATAAGTTTGTATTATAGACCCTACACAAGTAGCTCCTACTTCCATAAATATTACATCATGAAAATTTTCACTATGAAAAATAGAGTATTCTCTTTTGTTTTTACAAAATACACTAGGAATTTTAGTTAATGCAATTGGGTTTACAGAATAGTAAAAGCCATCTAGTTTTATGCTTTCTTCACACATACCATTATCTATAAAATGAAATCTATGATAATCAGTAGGACATAGTCTTAATATTATACAAGTTCCATTCTCATATTTCTTTGCCACTTTATTGTCATTTATTAATTCACAAAAACTATAGTTCATTCCCTTTATATTAGTCATTGAGTTTAGATTTAAGCTCTCATATACAAGTATTTTTCCATCACCAGGAGATATTAAAATATTTTCATCTACTTTTATAGGTCTAGCTTCTTTTTTTAATTTCCTAGTAAAAAAGTCGTTAAAGCATTTAAAATTATTTGAATCATCTTGGGATAGAGACATATCAATATTAAAATTATCAATAAATTTATTTATTTTTTTACTACTTATTTTTCTGTCGCAATAGAATCCATACAACTTTGAAAAAATTTTTTTCTTTATGAATAGTTCTAAAAGATTCATACCAATGGGAGAGGAATAAGTCCAATTCAAATATTTTTCTCCAGCAACATTTTCTATATCATAATTTTTACTTTTTCTATTATAATACTTTATCATTAAAAAACCTCTTTCTAATTATAGCATGATACAATAATTATTATTTAATTACTTATAAATGTCAATAAATTAATAAAAGCTATAAAATGTATCATAATTTCCCAGATTTTATTATGGATATAAGAAGCCAAAAACCCATAAAGGCTGCAATGAGATATCCCAATATACCAATTATAGATATGTTGTATAATTTAGGGCCCACATTGGAAGTAAGTATAAAAGAAGATCCGATTATCATTGAAGATATTATAAGAGCAAAAACTATTCTATTTACCATTCTGTTTAATGAATTAATAGATCTATTTAAACTATGAACATTTAGTTGAAGTTTTGACCTACCATTTAAAATATTATCTAGTAATTGAACAGTTTTATTAGGAATTTTAGATAAATTCTCTGTGGTTTTATAACTATTTAACAATAATTCATCTAAATTAATGTTTTTAAAGAAATTAATCTTATTATTATTTTCTACATATGGTATAGCAATATCTAATATTTGAATGTTAGGATCTATTTTTTCTAATATACCTTCTACTATAATTAAACTTCTTATTAGCATTGTTAATTCCTTAGGCAATCCTAGATTATTACGACTAGCACATTGGAAAATTTGCTGAAGCATGGTAGACATTTTTATATTCTTTAGTGGAGTAGAAAGATAAATATCAAATAAATAATTTATATCTTCAAATAAATTATTTTTATCTATATAGCCTTTTTTTATTCCAATGGATAGGAGTACAGATATAAGCTTATCAACATCCTTAAAAGCAACAGCAACCATAGCTTCATTCAAATAATTTTTTAAATTGGGTGTTAGGGCTCCCATTATTCCAAAGTCTATATAACATATTTTACCTTTATATATAAAAATATTTCCTGGATGAGGATCACCATGGAAAAATCCATATTCAAAAATTTGTTTTAATATGGATATAGCTAATTTATTAGCCACATCTTTTCTATTATAATTTAATTTATCTAAGGTGTTTATATCAGTTATTTTAAAACCATAAATTTTTTCCATTGTGATTATATTGGTACTACAATATTTATCTATGGTATTAGGAGTATAAATATATTTTATATTTTTATTAAAATCTTTAAATTTCTTCATATTTTCTTTTTCATTATTAAAATCTAATTCTAAATTTGTTGCATTTATAAGTTCATCTATGGCTTCTTTAGGATCTATCAAAGTTTCAAGTGTTTTTATCTTTCCAATGGTAAATATTTTTTTTATTATTGCTAAATCCATATTCATTTTTTCTTTTATTTCAGGTCTTTGAATTTTTACTATAACTTCTTGATTATTATGAAGTTTAGCGGAATAAACTTGAGATATTGATGCGGAAGCTAAAGGTTTTTTATTAAAGTCTAAAAAAGCTTCTTCTATTGATACATTAAATTCTTTAAAAAATGATTCATTTATATCCCTAAAATTATCCTCAGGTACATTATCTTGAAGTTTTGATAATTCCCGTATGTAAGGTTCTGACAATATATCCGGCCTTGTGCTTAATATTTGACCTATTTTTATAAAGGTAGGACCTAATTCTTCAAAGGCTTTTCTTAAGTTTTCAGGAGCTTTTTCTTCATTAAATTTTGAACCCACTATATGACCAAAACCGTAGAATGCTAATATCTTTAATATTTCTTTAAATCTTTGTACTGAATTTAAGTGCATCTTAATACCTCTCTGATAACTTTTATATACAATTATAGTATAAATAAAAGCCCTAACATTAGTTGGGCTTATTAATATTATTTGTCTAATTGAGAAATTTTATTTTCTAGAGATTCTACTCTAGTATTTATATTATCTAGATGTTTTTTATTAACAAAATTTAATTCATTAAATATAGATATTATATCTTCTTTTGTTAGTGGTTTTTCTTTTGAGGAACTTTTAGTCCTTTTATTAAGATTAATAGATCTCTTTAATTCTTCAGACAATTCTTTACCTTCGCTTATAGTAATCTTACCTTTTTCAACCATTTCATCTACTAATTTAGAAGCTTTTTCATAGGTATAAGCTGCTGAACCAATACCAGCCAAAAGTATATTTTTGAATTCTTCCATCATAATATACACCTCCTATTTTACATATATTATACTACAATGAAATATACTACATAAATTAAATAATTATTAATTTTAGTATTAGCTATAATAGTAAAAATTATAGTTAAAATTAATTATGATACATACAATTGTTGACAATAATAAGGATTTGTAATAAACTATTAAAAGTAAAAAGAATAAATGAGCGCTCGTAGCTCAGTAGGATAGAGCAGCAGTTTCCTAAACTGCGTGCCGCAGGTTCGATTCCTGTCGGGCGTACCAAGAGTCTTATAGCTTAATAGTTATAGGACTCTTTATTTTAGTGTGCCCAGCATGGGCAACAACTTGACGGTGAAAGTCCGTTGTGGGCTTAGTAGTGGGAACCACTAGCTAATGACAAGGGTGTCCATCGTGAGACGGAATCTGAAGGAAGTCAGAGGCAAAGTCTCGGTCTGAGGGATACGAACTACATACAAGGCTTACTAAGGACGGACGAGTTTGCTAAACAAAACAAAGTCCAACACTACTCAAATTCTTAGGAGTAAATGTAGCAGATACATGAGATGAAGGTTGTTGTTCTTACCTGGGGATATCTGATAGATATATCATCAGACGATGTAATTCATAAATGATAACCTACATAGTGATATGTAGCTGAACTATCAGAAGTCAGCAGAGGTCATAGTACCACGTAAATACGCGTTAGCGTGGGAAGGAATGAACTTTAGGAGGTTTTAAAACTTGCAAGTTTCGAAGAATACTCGAAAATTGCAGAAAACTAAATATTTAGGCTCTAAGGCTAAAAGTAAGGTGGAACCTAAGGATAAGCACGGAGTGCATAGGGTAATCACGGCAACTACAAGACAAGAAACCGATGGGCTTGAATATGGTTCGTTAGAAAGAATATTGTCAAGAGAAAATATGCAACTAGCCTATAAAAAGGTTGTTGCCAATAAAGGTAAATCAGGTATTGATAGAATGACAGTTGCAGATATGCTGATGATTGTAATATCTACGTCAAAAGCCAAAGAGCAGGAAACAGAGTTATGGAAAGTATAACTTTATTTATTGAAAACAAACTTAAATTAAAAATAAATAAAGATAAGAGCAAAGTAGATAGACCTTGGAGAAGAAAATTTCTAGGCTTTTCATTCTATTGAGCTAGGTATACTGCTAAACTAAGAGTATATACTGAAGCTGTTAATAGATACAAAGATAAAGTTAGAAAAATAACCAGTAGGTCAAAACCATTTACGATAGAAGAAAGAATAATAAAACTTAATCTTTTGAATAGGGGATGGATAAACTATTTTGGAATAGCAAACTGTAAAGGAATAATCAAAAATTTTGAAATATGGATTAAGCAAAGAATAAGAATGTGTATATGGAAACAATGGAAAAGGGTTAAAACAAGATATAAAAATCTTAAAAAGCTGGGATATACACATAGTCAAGCAATAAAATATGACAATACCCGAAAGGGATACTGGCGTATAGCTAATAGTCCTATTTTACAAACTACTCTAAATAATCAATTCTTTAAAACCGTAGGTTTATGCAGCCTATCGGCTATTTATATGAAAGCACATAATTCTTAAAGAACCGCCGTGTACCAGACCGGTACGCACGATGGTGTGAGAGGTCGGGAAAATTTAATTAATTTTTCCTCCTACTCGATTAAATATAAAAAGGTATAAATAATAGTATATAAATAGATTCTAATAAAAAGGAGTTTTATATGAATGATTATATAGAATATGCAATTATGGAGGCAAAAAAAGCATTAGCAAAGGGAGAAGTGCCTGTTGGAGCTATTATAGTTAAAGAAAATAAAATTATAGGTAAAAGTCATAACTTAAAAGAAGTATTAAACGATCCCACTGCCCATGCAGAGATATTAGCTATAAGAGAGGCTTGTAATACAATCAATAATTGGAGGCTAAAAGGATGTAAGATGTACGTAACATTAGAACCATGTTCTATGTGTGCTAGTGCAATAATTCAATCTAGACTAAGTGAACTATATATAGGTACATTTGATCCTGTAGCAGGGGCTTGTGGATCTATAGTAAATATTACAAACAACGAATATTTAAAAAGTAATATAAGTATTAAATGGCTATATAATGATGAGTGTAGTAATATAATAACAAATTTTTTTAAAAGTATAAGAAAAAATTTATAAAATTATAATTTAAAAAGTAAAAATACATTTAATGTATTTTATTTAAAAAAATTACATATATTCTATATAAATATTATATTAAAGTATTGAAGTTATTATAATTTCATAGTATAATACTTTATGTTGATAATAAAATAATAATTGAAAGATTTTATGGAGAGATGTCCGAGCGGTTTAAGGAGCACGCCTGGAAAGCGTGTATAGGGGAAACTCTATCGGGGGTTCGAATCCCCCTCTCTCCGCCATTTAATCTTTCCGTGCTAGATGGGGAGTTAGCGGTGCCCTGTAACCTGCAATCCGCTATAGCAGGGTTGAATTCTTCGCCTAGGCTTTAACTTGTGGGGTCTGGCCTGTAAAAGTGGTGTTGATAATTGGGTCCCACGCAACGGAAATTCATGAACTCCGTCAGATCCGGAAGGAAGCAGCGGTAAGTGAACACTTTCGTGTGCCGTGGATCAACCTGGTTTGAGCTAACTATACAGGTAACGCTCATAAGTTAACAGACAAAGCGAAGTGCACGGTTTAATAAGAATTTTAAAGGTACTTTTAATGGTACCTTTTATTTTTTATAATAAAATATTAGTGTATAATATTATATATAGTTTCAATTATTTATGGTAAGAAGGTGGTAACAATGGGTTATACCGCATTATATAGAGAGTGGAGACCAAGAACATTTAAAGATGTAGTTGGACAAAAGCACATAACAGTAACACTTAAAAATCAGGTTATAGAGAAAAGAATAGCTCATGCTTATCTTTTTTGTGGAACAAGGGGTACAGGAAAAACATCTACAGCTAAAATATTATCAAAAGCAGTAAATTGTCTAAATCCTAAAGATGGTGAGCCATGTAACGAATGTGAAATTTGCAAAAAAATAAATAGTGGAACATTGATGGATGTAATAGAAATGGATGCTGCTTCTAAGAGAAAATTAGAAGATATAAAAGAGGTTATAGAAAATGTAAAATATCCACCACAAGAGGGGAAAAATAAGGTTTATATAATGGATGAAGTCCATATGCTAACTCAAGAAGCTGTAAATGCTTTTTTAAAAACTTTAGAAGAACCTCCAAGTAATGTGATATTTATATTAGCCACTACAGATCCTCAAAAACTTCCTATAACTATATTATCAAGATGTCAAAGATTTGATTTTAGAAGAATAAAAAATGAAGAAATATTTGAAAGACTTAGATCAATAGTATCAGAACAAGGCATATACGCAGATGATAAAAGTCTTAATCTTATAGCTAGAATGTCAGATGGAGCTATGAGGGATGCTCTTAGCATACTAGATCAAGTTATATCTACTGGAGATGGAAAGGTAGAGTACGATCAGGTTTTAGATATGCTAGGTTTAGTTACTAATGAAAATCTACTAAGACTTACAAATAGTATAATAGAAAAAGATGTAGAAGCATCTATGAGAACAATAGAAGATATAGTATTGAGCGGAAAAGATATATATAATTTTATAAAAGATATGATAACACATCTTAGAAATATACTTATGGTTAAGATAAGTAATAATCCAAATGAAATACTAGATATGTCTAGTGAAAATATTGATTTAGTAAAAGAGCAAGCTGAAAAAATAAGAATAGAAGAGATAATGAGAAATATAAGAATACTTCAAGAAGCAGAACAACAATCTAAATGGGTAAAACAAAGTAGAATATATTTAGAATTAGCTGTACTTAAAATGTGTAAAATAGAATATGATACATCTAAGGAAGTAATACTTTCAAGACTTAATAAGATGGAAGAACTTATAAAATCGGGGAATATAACATTAAAACCTAAAGAAGACAATCAAAATCTAAAATCAAAAGAATTTGAAATAAAGAAAATTAAAGAAAATATAAAATATGATAAAATAGAAGAAAATGTAATAGAGGAATATAATAAAGATTCTAAACTAACTATAGAAAATGTAAAAAAAATGTGGCATGATATATTAGAAGCTTTTAAAGCAAGACGGCTTATGGTATTATATGCAGCTTTAGTTACTGCTAATATATCTAATTGTAAAGAAGGAACTATTACTTTAAATTATAGTAAACAATACTCATTTAATAAAAAGAGATTGGAAAAACCAGAGAACAATAAAATAGTACAAGAAATTTTTTCTCAGGTACTAAAAGAAAAGATTAGAATAATATATAAAGTAGAAGAAAATATTAAAGAAGAAAATTTACCAGAGGAGATTTTAAAAAATACATTTGGAGAAAATATAGTAGAAATAATTGATGAATAGCTAGTTAAATATTACAATTATGATATAATAAAAATCGAATTATTTATATTAAGGAGGAATTTTTTATGGCAAGAGGCGGATTTCCAAACATGGGTGGAGGAAATATGAATAACTTAATAAAACAGGCTCAAAAGCTTCAACAAGATATGGAAAAAATGCAGGGTGAAATGGAAAAGAAAGAATTTTCAGCTACAGTTGGTGGAGGCGCAGTCATAGCTGTTGCTAATGGAAAAAAACAAATAATAGACATAAAAATTAAACCAGAAGTTGTAGATGAAGATGATATAGAAATGCTTCAAGATTTAATAATGAGTGCATGTAACGAAGCTTTAAAGAAAGCTGAAGAAGATACTTCAAGCGAAATGAAAAGATTAACTGGAGGAATGAACTTACCAGGAATGTTCTAAATTTAAGCTAAAGCAAAAACAGAGGTGAAAGATTTGGATTTTTATCCTATAGCTATAGAAAAATTAATAGAAGAGTTTGCTAAATTACCCGGTATAGGTTATAAAACAGCCCAAAGACTTACTCTATACGTATTAAATTTACCTAAAGAAGAGGTAAAAGAATTCTCGGAGGCCTTAGTAAAAGCAAGAGGGACAATTAAATATTGTTCTATATGTGGTAACTTTACAGACAAAGATCCTTGCGCTATATGTGGTAATCCTAATAGGGATAAATCTATTATATGCGTAATAGAGCAACCTAAAGACATAATGTCTATGGAAAAAATACGAGAATATAATGGAGTATATCATGTATTACATGGTAATATATCACCTATGGCAGGTAGAGGTCCCCAAGACATAAAATTAAGAGAATTAATAAGAAGAATAGATGGTAGTGTAAATGAAGTCATAGTTGCTACTAATCCTAACGTAGAAGGAGAAGCAACAGCTATGTATATATCTAAAATATTAAAACCTCTAGGAGTTAAAGTTACAAGAATTGCTCATGGAGTACCAGTAGGTGGAGATTTAGAATATGCAGATGAAGTTACTTTAGCTAAAGCTTTAGAAGGAAGAATAGAATTATAAAAAAAATTTATGAATATAAATCCCATTTTATGTCTATTATTCAAATAGGAGATAAAATGGGAGGTTTTTTATAATGAAAAAATTAAAAGATAGAGCTTATGGAGAAAAGTTATTATTAGAATCCATAGACAACGTGATATCAGAAATAGACAATAGTAGAAGATTGTTTGAAAACACAAATGATCCTAAATTAATTGATTATGCTATATATATGGAAGAGGCATTAAAATCTAAATATGTTTATCTCCTAAAACAAGCTAAAGAAAAGGGCATTAAAGTAGAATATTGTGAGAATATAAAAGAAGTTCAAGTAGGATAAAATTTATAATTATTAAACCATTAGAAACAAAAAATCTAGTGGTTTATTTTTTATTATTTTTTACTTAATATTATATTAAAACAATATATAATTTTTAGTATTAATATAGAATATAGATATAGTATATAGATTGAAAGGAGTTGAACTTATGGGAGTAGAATATATTGCCTATTTTATATTAGCTATATTTTTGTTATTTATAGTGGTAAAGATATTTTCGTGGCCATTAAAAATTTTATTAAGTCTAATAGGAAATGCTGTTTTAGGAACATTATTATTGTTTTTTTTAAATATTGTTGGAGGATTTTTTAATTTTTCTATAGGCATAAATATATGGACGGCATTAATAGCAGGTTTTTTTGGAATACCTGGAGTTATATTTCTTATAATATTTAAATTATTTTTATAAACATGTGAATAAGTTTTAAAAGTAAAAGTTTTCAACAATTCACAAGTTTACATGTGGATAAAATCTGTGGATATGTGTATAATTATATTTGAATTTATATATAGTATGAGGGGAGGATTATCGAAATTTTTTCGATAAAATAAATTTGAAAATAATAAAAAATGTATTAAGAGCTGAATTCATAAAAAGACCAAATAGATTTAAAGCTTATGTAAAGATAAATAATGAAATAGAAGTAGTGCATGTACCCAATACAGGAAGATGTAAAGAAATATTAATACCAGGTTCCACAGTTGTATTGAGGGAAGAAAATAATGAAAATAGAAAAACTCGATATGATTTAATAGCAGGATACAAGGGTAATATGCTTATAAATATAGATTCCCAGATACCTAATAAAGTGGTTTATGAGGCATTAGAGCAATCTAAAATAAGTCCCCTTAATGAATATACTAATATTAAGAGAGAAAAAACCTTTGGTAAAAGTAGATTTGATTTTAAATTAGAAAAGGAAAACGGAGAAATATATTATTTAGAAGTAAAAGGAGTAACTCTTGAAGTTGATGGCTTAACTATGTTTCCGGATGCCCCTACAGAAAGAGGAACAAAACATATACTAGAGCTAATAGAAGTGAAAAATCAGGGTATGGGTGCAGGAATATTATTTTTAATACAATTAAACGGTGTAAAAAGGTTTACTCCATATTATAAAATGGATAAAAAGTTTGGAGAAGCTTTAAGATTGGCAAAAGAAAAGAATGTAGATATTTTTGCCTATGATTGTTTAGTTGAAGAAAATAGTATTTCTTTAAATAACCCTATACCAATAGAAATTTAGAGTGAAGTTTAAATTATAGGAAGGGGAGGGAATGCTTTTTATTAAGCTAAATTATGAGATTTAAATACTGCCCACTATGTGGAGAAAAATTAATTGAAAAATACAGCTGGGATGAAGGCGGAGTTCCATATTGTAAAAATCATAATATAATGTATTTTGATACCCCCAAGCCTTGTATTGTAGTAGGTGTAGTTAAAGATGATAAAATCCTATTATTAAAGCAAAGTTACATATTTAAAAATTCTAAAGTTCTTCTATCAGGATATGTATCTAGCGGAGAAACAATTGAAGAAACTGTCCATAGAGAAGTTAAAGAAGAAGCGGGAATTACTATAAAAGACTTAAAATATTTGGGAAGCGACTATTTAGATACTAAGGATATAGTTATGATTACATTTATGGCAACATATGAAGGTGGAGAGTTAAATAAATCAGAGGAAGTAGAATGGATGGATTGGATACCTATAAAAGAAGCTATATATCATATGGAAGAAGATGAAATAGGAAGAAATGTAATAACAAAGATAATGAAATACTAGTATATCAACTGCACGTGAATAAATTTAAAATTTTAAGAAGAGTATAAAAATAAAAAGGATTTTAATAAATATATATAGAATTATTTATTAAAAAATTAAAGCTTTTTAAGGAGGAAAAAGGGGAAAAATGAACAACAGAAGTGATAAAACACTTAAACGAGTGCCAGAAATAAAAGGTGTATTGAGAAGCCATATGATAGAAGTTCCTTCAATTATTAGAGAAGCTAGTGGTATTAGAGTCTTTGGAAAAAGAATAAAATCCTTTGTATACAGCACAGATGTTGCCGTTATTAAAAATACTAATGCAGATGCCGTAATAGCAGTTTATCCTTTTACTCCCCAACCCATAATAACGCAATCCTTAATATTAGCTGCAGATATACCAGTTTTCTGTGGAGTAGGTGGAGGATTAACTACAGGGAAAAGAGTGGTTAATTTAGCTTTAGATGCTGAATTTAAAGGAGCCATGGGAGTTGTTGTAAACAATCCAACTCCTAATGATGTAATACAACAAATAAAAGACACCATAGATATCCCTATTGTAGTAACAATTGTTTCACAATATGAAGATATAGAAACCAGAATTAATTCAGGGGCTAACATACTTAACATATCAGGAGCTAAAAAGACAGCGTACATAGTAAGAGAAATAAGAAAACGATACCCAGACTTTCCTATAATAGCCACAGGAGGACCAAATGAAGCTAGTATAATGGAAACTATAGAAGCAGGAGCAAATGCTATAACATATACACCCCCTCCAGCAGCAGATATATTTAGTGAAGTTATGGATAAATATAGAGTTAATTTTAAAAAAGAGCATGATAGAGATGAAAATGAATAATCCTAAAGGAGCTTAAGTTTAAACTTAAGCTCCTTTTAAGGAAGTTTTAATACTTTTTAAAATATAATATGTTATATAATGTTATTGTATATTGAAAATTTATTTTATAAAGGTATTACGATGGGAGGATTAACATGAAAGGGATACTATTTTATTTTAGTGGAACAGGTAATACCAAATGGGTAGCTGATCTAATGGAAAATAAATTTAGTAAATTAGGCAATATTATACATAAAGTTAGTATAGAAAATATTGATGATGATATATTTATGAAAATTAATAATTATGATTTTATAATAATAGGAACACCTATTTATGCTGAAATGGGTCCAAAATTAGTACAAGATTTTGTTAATAATATGCCTAAAGTAAAAAAAAGTATTAAATGCATGGTATATTCTACTCAAGGTGCAAATGTTGCCTGTGAGCCAGAAAATATGCGCAAAGTTTTAAGTAGTAAAGGTTATGATGTAGTTGTAAAAGCTAATATAAAAATGATAAATAATTATTATTTTTCTGTAGGGAAAAAGCCTACTAAAGTGGATATGGAAAATATATTAACAAATGCAGAAAAAAAAGTAGATATAATTATAGACAAATTTTCAACAGGACAAACATATTTAGAAAATATAAGTAAAACTAGATTATTATTTGGGAAAATAACATCTAAAGGATTTAATAAATTTTTACCAAAGTTATCAAATAATATTAAATGTACAGAACATTGCATTAAGTGCGGTATGTGTGTTAGAAATTGCCCTAAAGGTAATATAGTTTTTGAAAATGGAGGTATAGTTTTTCATAGTAATTGTATATTATGTTTAAGATGTATATATATATGTCCAAGTAATGCAATATTTTATAAAGATAAAAGAATAGATCAAATAGAAAAAAACATAATAAAATTATTAGATATAAAATAAGAGGAATGGTGTTATAATATGAATATAAATAACGATAATTGTAGTAAATGTATAAACACATTAATAAGTAACTGTGATGGTAATTTGCAAAATTGTATTTGCAGAAAATGTGTTAGAAATATAGAAAAGTGTATAATTACTAAGTATTGTTCAGAAACTGAATCTACATTAAATATATAACTAATGGAACAGATATAATATATTGATAAAATAATAAAAATATGGTAAAATTTTAAATGTATTATATTAGTAAAAATAGATAATAACAGTTTTTAAAGTTTTATTTTTTAATAATGTATAATTCATGTTTCGGAATAAGGGTTAAATGATTATATATTGTTATTAAAATTATAATTTTACAACAATCTAACGGTTAAAAAAGGCTGGGACTAGTTTTGTTGTAAAATATTTATATAACTTTATAAAACTGTTTATGATTTAAACCTCTATTCTTAAATTGATCGGTTATATAAGAATAGGGGTTTTTATAATTTTTGTAGATTAAATAATTGATTTTGTTATAAAATAAGAGTATTGTCGTAAAGTTAAGGAGGATTATAATGGATAATTGGTTACAAAGAACTGAATTTTTAATAGGAAAAGAAGCTGTAGAAAAATTAAGTACAAGTAAAGTTGTTGTTTTAGGAGTTGGGGGTGTTGGAAGCTTTGTAACAGAAGCATTAGCTAGGTCAGGAGTAGGAAATATAACAATAGTTGATAAAGATACAGTAGATATAACTAATATAAATAGGCAAATTCATGCCAATGTTAATACTATTGGTCAATCTAAAGTAGAGCTAATGAAAGAGAGAATATTATCTATAAATCCCAATTGTAATGTAAAAGCTCATAAATTATATATAGATGAGGACACCATAAATGAAATAATAGATAACAATACAGATTATGTTGTAGATGCTATAGATACGGTTTCTTCAAAAATATTAAGTATAGTATGGTGTATTAATAATGATGTAAATATAATAAGTAGTATGGGAACTGGAAATAAATTATGTCCTACTAAATTAAAAATAGCCGATATATATGATACTAAGATATGTCCATTAGCCAAAATTATGAGATCTGAACTTAGAAAAAGAAATATAAAAAGTCTTAAGGTCTTATATTCAGAAGAAGCTCCAATAAAAAATGCTAATAGACCAATAAATGAAAAAGGAAGACCAATTACAGCTAGCATAGCTTTTGTTCCACCTTGTGCTGGACTTATAATAGCAGGAGAAGTGGTAAAAGATATAATAAAATAAATTGAATATGATTGTTTTATAATTATTAAGAGCAAAGATTTAGGGGGGATTAGCCATCAAAGAAAAAAATAAAAATTTAATATTGTTGTTATATATGTTTCTAACCATGATATTGGTAGCTGTTTGTGATAGTACAAGAGGAATCTTTATACCTATATTTAAAAATGAGTTCAATGTAAGTAATACTAAGATAGGATTAATGATTACTATAAGTACATTAGGATACACATTATTTACATATTTAGGTGGTATATTGTGTGAAAGGAAAGGCCAAAAGACAGTATATGGAACAGGGCTTTTAATAATATGTATATCATTTTTATTATTAAATTTTGCGCCTAATTACAGCATTCTTGTTATAGGAATGTTCATGATAAATGGAGGACAAGCTTTTCTTGCTATATCCAATAATACAATAATACCTATTATTTTTATAAGCTTTCAGGCAATAATAATGAATTTAACTCATTTTAATTATGGAATGGGATTAGCTATATCTCAAAGAATTTCTGGAATGCTTTTGTATAGAGGCATAACTTGGAGAAGAATATATATTTATTTATCAATTATAACTCTTATAATATATATATTATTATTTTTTATTAAGGTTCCTAAAATTGACAAGTCCAAAGAAAATAATAAATTAGAATGGAAAGAAATTTTTAAGGACAAACTACTATATTTTTATGTATTTGGATTAGGATTTTATGCTTTTAGTGAAATGGCTACTGCAAATTGGTTTGTAAATCTGATGGAAAATGGATATAAATATAATAAGAATCAAAGTTCATATTATATATTTTTATTTTCATCCTTATTTGCATTAGGTAGATTGGTAGGTGGATTTGTAGTTGAAAAATTTAACTACATAAAAGCTGTATGTGTGTCTTTGGCCATAGCCTTGATAATGTATACAACAGGGATAACATTGGGACAAATGGGATTAATAATGATATCATTATCTGGAATATTTTTTTCAATAGTATATCCTACTACTGTATTAACTGTTAGTAAAAACTATCCCAATCATAGTGCTTATATAACAGGTATAGTAGTAACATTATCTTCATTTGTAAATATGAGTATAAATTTCTTTATGGGATGGTTAAATGACTTAGCAGGTATTTATAAAGCCTATTGCCTTATTCCTGCAAGTTTATTTATTTCTTTAATGTTCATGTTTTTAATACACAGAAATACAAAAAAATGATTTGAAATTCTTTATGTGTAGGAGAGAGAGTTTATGGGCAATAAGTTTAAGGTGAGTATAGAATTAGCTAAAGGTACAGTGAATGAATATATAATTAAAGATATTGCAGGTATAAGTATAGGTAGAATATTCATATTAGAATTATCTAAAACAAATAAATATTGTTGCTTTAGATTAAATTTTTATAGAGATGGTGAAAATTCTAATATATATTTGAATTATATATTAAAAGATTTCTTACAATATTTATTTTACAAAAAAGGCATTTGTAAAATAAATATTATAATAAATGAAAATATGAATCCAGCTATTTTTATGGAATATGGGTTTTACCTAGAAGGTGTTATAAACCATAGTAGATTAATAGAAGGTATAAAAAGTAGTGAGTTTTTATTTGGATTGGATATAGATACTTTTAGAAGATGTAATTTATATAAAGAGATAAACTTAGAAGGAAAAAATATTAAATTAAAACTTGTAACACCTATAAATGCAGAAGAATTATTAGATTATTATATAAGAAATGAACATCATTTAAAAAAATATGAACCTACACGAGACAAAACATTCTATACTTTAAAGGGTCAAAAAGATTTATTGATGGATTCATATAAACAATACCTAAATGGAAATAGCCTAGAATTCGGCATATATAAAGATAAAAAATTTATAGGAAAGATAAAGATATCAAATATAATAATGGGTGTATTTAAAAATTGTAATGTAGGATATTCAATAGATAAAGATTTCCAAGGAAATGGCTACATGAAAGAAGCACTTAAATTGCTTATAGACTATGCATTTAATGAAGTTGATATACATAGAATAGAAGCTTCAACTTTAGTAGACAATATTAGGTCTCAAAAAGTATTAAAAGGGTGTGGATTTAAAGAACTAGGTATAAATGAAAATTATTTATACATAGATGGAAAATGGCAAGATCATATTACTTATTATATAGTAAATAATAATATATAAATAAACTATGCTAGGTGTATCATATATAGTTATTTTCAGTTAATTAGAGTATTTAAAAGAAAAATTGGATTTAAATTTGTATAAAGGCATATTGATTAGTAAACAACCTTACTATATGTGATATAATAACAACTGTTCTTTGGTTGTGAAATTAGAACAAACAAGAACAGTTGTTATTTTTTATTTGTTAAAAATGACAAAAACAAATTTCAAAAAAGTTCTTGACAAAGAACAACAGATTTGTTAAGATATAAAAGTCGCTGAGGCGATGTGGTCTTTGAAAATTAAACAGAGAATAAACAAGAAACATTCTTGTAACAGCCAGTAAGATAAGGTAA
>NZ_CALSFS010000014.1 GCF_943736985.1 Clostridium sp. Marseille-Q2269 | reverse complement strand
AAGTGGATTAAAACAAGGAATACTTTTAGGAAAAATAGATATCTAGAAAAATAATTAGAATACTTTATTTGTAAACTAAGATTTAAGCGTAAAGTAAACAGGACGTTTACTTAGGCCTAGCTGCCACAGGACGTGGCATTAGGCCGTTAGCTTAAATCTTAGGATACAAATATTAGTATTCTTTATTTTTATAGCCATCTATTGACTAAAAGTATTCCTTGTTTTAATTCTAATCCTTTAAAGTCTGTTACGTCGCAAATTTCTTATAATGTTCAGTAACAACTTTATAAGGTGAGAATAAAATAGATATGGATAAAGATATTTTAAAATTACTATAGAAAATTACAAATAAGTTAAAGGGGTGGATAAAATGGAATTGCTTTACCCATATGAATATTTTTTAGAATTGTTAGAGGAAGATTTATATGATTTTGATAGAGAGAGCTGTGATGATTTAACAGTATATATGGATTTAGATTCAACTATGGATAAATGGATAAATGGATAGAAAAAATTTAAAACTTAATAATTAAAAGAATTATTTACAAAGGAGTTCTATATGAAAAAGAAACACATAGCTCTTTATATATTTTCTGTAATTTTATGTAAGGTGGATTTAAATAATAGTGTAATAAATATATTAATATATTCTTTAGGAATAATTCCTTTAGCTATAGCTTTGGGGAAATTTACTTCAAGTATATCTGAGTATATTGGAGAAAAAAGAGGTGGATTGTTAGCAGCAGCTATGGGAAATATACCAGAATTGACAATGGGTATATGGGCTATTAAGCTTGGAATGATATCTATGGCTAAATCTGCTCTTATAGGTTCCATAATATGCAATATACTTTTGGTATTGGGAGTATCTATTTTTGTTGGTGGAATAAAGTATAAAGAGCAACAATTCAATAAAATAGTTGCAAGAACTAATTTTAGTATGCTCTTTATAGCATTGTCTACTATGGTTATAATAGCATCAGTAAATAAATACGGATCTAAGTTATCTCATAATTTAATTACTTCATTTAGTATGAAAATTGCAGTGGTTTTAATATGTGTGTATATATTAGGATTAATTTTCTCTTTATATACCCATAGAAATCTTTTTATAGTAAGTGATAGAAATGAAGAAATAAGAATAAAAAAAGATAAACCATATTTTGACCTATTGATAGGCATACTTATAAGCACTATATTTTTATATTTTATAAGTGAAAAACTTATTGGTAATATACATCAAGTGGTAATAAATTATCATGTATCTGAAGAATTTATTGGAATAATTTTAATACCATTACTGGGAAACATAGGAGAAAATATAGCTGCTATATTATGTGCTGCACAGGATAAAATAAATTTAAGTCTAGAAATAGCCATAGGATCAAGTATACAGATAGCATTGTTTGTAACGCCTATATTAGTAATATTTTCTTGTATATTAGGGTTTAACATGTCATTACTTTTTACAACTTTTCAAATAATTATGGCTATGATAGCTGCTATAATGTCATTTTTTATTTTCCAAGATGGAAAAACATATTGGTTTGAGGGAGCAATTTTAATAGCTACTTATATAATAGTAGCTTTTGCATATTATTATATTGCATAGATTTTAGTAGTAATATATTAAAATTTATAATTAGTTAATAAAAAAATCGTGGAAAACCACGATTTTTTTATTAAAATTTTTTCAATTTTAAATTACTAATCATAAGATAAGATAAGACTATCATTAAAACTATAGTTAATGTTGAAGATCCAATTCTATTTGATGTAAGTAAACAATATAAAGCCATGAACATACCAGCTAAGGTTATAGGTATGCCAGCAAAACAACCATCAAATTCAGTAGTATTATATCTAGCAAGTCTATACGCTCCAGCTAGAGGGAACATTAGTACTAATAAATAACCCAATATTCCTAAATTACTAAAATTATAAATGTGAAAAGTTAATATAGAAGGAGCTACACCAAAAGAAACTAAATCAGCTAAAGAATCTAGCTCTTTACCAATAGCACTATCAACTTTTAAGAATCTAGCAACTCTTCCATCATATCTATCCATTAAACCTGCGATTAGTATAAATAAAGCAGCCCATTTATAGTTTTGCTGAAATGTCATCATCAAGGACATAACGCCACAACCTAAATTTCCTAAAGTAAAAGCATTTGGTACGGCACTCTTTTGTATTTTTGCCATTGTATTATCACTCCTAAAAATATAATTCCTATTACTTGAAATATATAATATTATACAACATTTTGCAAATATATATAAGTTATAAATCACAATAATTAATAATTAATTAAGAAATTGATAATAATTGGTTAAATAAAAAACTATATAGTGGATAAAATATATATGGAGGTGTTGTTATGAAAGTTATGGACGTTATGACTAAAAATGTAGCTACAGTTGGTAGAGATGAATCTATAAAGAAAGCAGCTGAACTTATGAGCCAATATAATGTTGGATCTATACCTGTTTGTGAAAATGACAAGGTAGTTGGAGTTATCACAGATAGAGATATTGCCCTAAGATCTGTAGCAAAAGGATTAGATAACAATATTAAAGTTTCAGATGTTATGACATCTAATCCTGTAATGGCAAGTAAAGATATGGATATACATGATGCAGCAAGAATAATGAGCGAAAGGCAAATAAGAAGATTACCTGTAGAAGACAATGAGAATGTAGTAGGAATAGTTTCCCTAGGGGATATAGCTATAGAGCCTAATCATGAAGATGAAGCTCAAAAAGCTTTAAGTGGTATTTCAGAGCAGAATAATTAAGTTAAAATATCCACAGGATTTATTGTTAAAATCTTGTGGATTTGCTATTATATAATGGTATAACTAATTAATTATAAATTAAAACTGTAAGAGGAGATTTAAAATGAGTAAGGTAAAATTTATTTATAACCCATATTCAGGAGAGAAGGCTATAGCATCTCAAATAGATCAAGTGATAAGAATACATCAGAAATATGGATATGAAGTAGTGCCTTATAGGATAAGTTTAGAATATAATCTTGATGATGCTTTTAAATGTATTGATGAAAGTTATAAATATATATTAGTTGCAGGTGGAGATGGTACGGTAGACAATGTAGTGAATCATTTAAAAAAGTTTTCAATTAATCTTCCAATTGGAATATTACCTACGGGAACTGCCAATGATTTTGCTAAATTTATTGGTATGCCGCCAAATGTTTCTGATGCTTGTGAACAAATATTAACAAGTTCTGTAAAAAAAGTTGATCTAGGTAAAATAAATAATAAATACTTTATCAATGTAGCTAGTGCAGGGTTATTTACAGATGTATCACAAAAAACAGATGTTAATTTAAAAAATACCATGGGTAAGCTTGCTTATTATGTAAAGGGATTAGAACAGTTGCCTAATTTCAGAAAGATACCTATCAATGTTAAATCCCAGGAAGTGAATTATAATGGAGAAATGTATCTTATGATGGTGTTCAATGGACAAACAGCGGGCAATTTACATATGGCTTATAAGGCAGAAGTAGATGATGGTATGCTAGATGTAATAATAATAAAAGCTTGTGCTATTAAAGATATGATAGGGTTATTTATAAAAATGCTAAAAGGTGAACATTTAGAAGATGTAAATGCTTTAATATATTTTAAAACAAATAAATTAGAAATAGAATGTAACCAAGGCATAGTTACAGATATAGATGGAGAAAGGGGCCCTGACTTTCCAATATGTATAGAATGTGAGAAAGAGGGTCTAGATATTTTAGGAATATTAGATTAATATAGTAATATTTTAATTATAAACTTAATAAATATAAGTAGTAGCATTGTTAAATTGGAGAAGTTAGTTAATTATGATAAATGTATTTATATATATATCATCCATATTACTTATGTTTATTATATGTTTAGAAGGTAGTAGAAAAGCTCTTAGAGCCCCATATAAAATAAAATTCATATCTATTTTAGTATACTTTTTTATGATTTTGAGATTTACGTCTTTAGGTTTATTATTATTTATTAATAATATTAAAAATTTATATTGGTTAAAATGGATATATTTTTTAGACTTTTTAGCAGTTCCCACGGCTATGATAATATGTTTTTATATATGTATAAAAAATAATAAGTTTAATTTAAGATATATAATTTGTATAATGCTTATAATATTATCTATTTTGATGATCTTTATTAGCAAATATAGCTTGAAAATGAATATTTTTAATGAACAATTTTATATAATGAAATTATTAGCACCTATTAATATATATATTTTCTTCATAATTATTAATTTAGTACTTTTAATTTTATGCTTTATGAAACACAGTAATAAACATATAAATAAGACTATATTATATTTAATATTCTTTAGCATCATTATAAATATAGCGGATATTATATTAAGTATTTTTAATGTGAATGTATTTCCTCCAAATGTATTAGGTAATATTATTTGGATATATACGTTATACACATCTGTAAATAAAATAGTAAAATAAAAAATAAACAGCATTAAGTGCTGTTTATTTTCTTTTTTTATGTTTAGAAAGAGAAGTTTTTTTAGAGTTGTTGTTATTTCTAAAATCATTTTTAACTTTATGATCATTATGTTTGTTATAATGATTGGCATTATTTACCTTCTGGGCCCTTTTATAAGGCTTATTATAAGGTATTAAACAATTAGGACCATTACCTATTAGATCTTCTCTATGAGCCTTTACTAGAGCTTCTTTTACTAAATTATAATTACCAGGAACAGAAAATTGTAGCAATGCTCTTTGCATGCTTTTTTCTTTTTGATCTTTAGGTACATAAATCCTTTCTCCTGTTAGAGGATTTAGTTCAGTATAATACATAGTGGTAGATAAACTACCAGGTGTAGGATAGAAATCTTGTACTTGCTCTGGAGTATATCCCATTTTCTTTATATATTGAGCTAGTTCTATAGCTGCCTTTAAATCACTACCGGGATGACTTGACATTAAATAAGGAACTAAGAATTGATTTTTATGAATTTTTTTATTTATGTCATAGTATTTTTTTACAAAGGAATCATAGATACTTCTATTAGGTTTTCCCATTAGTTTTAAAACTTTATCACTAATATGCTCAGGAGCAACCTTTAATTGTCCACTTATGTGATGGTCACATAATTCTTTAAAAAATTCATCATTTTTATCATACATTAAGTAATCAAATCTAATACCAGAGCGGATAAACACTTTTTTTATATTAGGAATTTCTCTTATTTTTCTTAGTAAACTTAAATATTCTTTATGATCTACAATTAGATTTTTACAAGCTTTTGGGAATACACATTGTTTATTTTTACATGCACCATGTTCTTCTTGAACTTTACAAGCTCTGTGCCTAAAGTTAGCTGTAGGTCCACCAACATCATGTATATAACCCTTAAAATCTTTCATAGTAGTCATCATATTAGCTTCTTTTAATATAGAGTGTTGACTTCTATTTTGAATAACCCTTCCTTGGTGAAAAGTTAAAGCACAAAATGAGCAACTACCATAGCAACCTCTATGACTAGTAATTGAAAATTTTACTTCTTTAATGGCAGGAATTCCACCTTCAGCTTCATATATAGGATGATAAGTTCTAGCATAAGGAAGTGCATAAACTTCATCCATTTCTTCTTGAGACAATGGTGGTTGAGGGGGATTTTGTACCAAATATCTTTCTTTATGTTTTTGTACCAAAGTTTTCCCTCTTATAGAATCTTGCTCATAATATTGTATTTTGTAAGCTTCTGCATAGGACTTTTTATTTACACAAACTTCTTCAAAAGATGGAATTTCAATATAATCCTGTAAATCAGATATATCTTTTCCCATATATGCAGTACCCCTTACATTTTTTATGCTATCTATTTTCATACCATATTTTAAAAGATTACAAACTTGAACTATAGGTTTTTCTCCCATACCATATATTAATAAATCAGCGCTAGAATCTTCTAAAATACTTCTTCTTACTGAATCATCCCAGTAATCATAATGAGCGAATCTTCTTAAGCTAGCTTCTATTCCTCCTATTATTATGGGAGAATCTTTAAAAGCTTCTTTTATTTTATTACAGTAAACAATAACTGCTCTATCAGGTCTATGTCCAGATTTACCTCCTGGAGAATAGAAATCATCATGTCGTTTTTTCTTAGATGCAGTATAATGATTTACCATAGAATCTATGTTGCCAGAATTAACTAGAAATGCATATTTAGGCTTACCTAGTTTTTTAAAGCATTCTATATCATTCCAATCAGGCTGAGCTATAATTCCTACAGAAAAGCCCTCTCTTTCTAATACCCTGCCTATAATTGCTGTACCAAAGGAAGGATGATCTACATAAGCATCTCCAGTTACTATTATAAAATCTAAAGTTTCTATATTTCGTTTTTTAAAATCCTCTTTACTTATGGGTAAAAAGTCTATATTATTCAATATTTTCATTCTCCTATCTAAAATACAATTTTCTAATAATATCATTATACATTTCATTTTGTTCAATATCAAAAATAATTTAAAAAGAAGAAATATGCTATAAGAAGAAGAGAGAATAATATACAAGAATGTAAATTTAAATAATGAATAAATTTAAAAAAATTTGATAAATTCAGTTGCAAAATTAAGGTATAAACAATATAATAAAAATATAAGACAAAATCTTAATAATGTACGTTAGGTGAGGCTCCTATATAGATATACGCTACTGCCCGGAAACATCGAGAGATGCCAATGGGTCACCAGGTATTACCGACATAAGGTTTTACTTAATGTAGCTGGCAATGGTCCAAAGCTATATAGTGCTAAAACTCAACGATTGATGTTGATTAATTTTAAAGTTTTAGTTATGTATATAAGGAGCCTATAGGCTCTTTTTGTTTTATAATTTTTTGGAAAACATTGGGATGGTGATACAAAATGGAAAATGGTCCGTATGATGGGACAATAGATCAAATAAAATTTGTATTATTTTGTAGAGGAATATTTGTTTAAGCATATATTTTTATTTGTAGCTTAGGATATTCCTCTATAAATGTGAAGGGAGGAATATTTATGAAGAAGCTACAAAGTTTTTTCCTAAGTAAAATTATCAATAAAAAGGTATATGATGAGTATGGGGACTGCATAGGTAAGCTAATAGATATCTATGTAACTTCTGAGGATGATTATCCAAGAGCTATTGCATATAAGATAAAAAAATCAAGAGAAATAGTGAATTATGAGTTTAAAAATATTTCTTTTTATGAAGATCAAGGTAAAACTATTATAAAAGTAATAGGAACTAGAGATATAATATTAAGAAAATATTCTTATTTATTATCACAGCATCTTCTAGATAAACAGATAATTGATATAAATGGGAAAAAAATGGTTAAAGTTCACGATTTGAGAATTGGAGAAATCGCAGGAGAGTATAAAGTAATAGCTGTAGATACAGGGGCACTAGCCTTAAGTAGAAGAATGGGAATGGAAAATTTATTAAGAAGCATTTATAAAATATTTAATAAAAAAATAGAAGATACTTTAATAATGTGGGATAGTGTAGAATCCTTAGAAATGGTAAATAATAATTTAAAATTATCTGTATCTTATCAAAAATTATCAACTTTACACCCTGCAGATTTGGCAGATATCATAGAAGACATGAATGACAGCTATAGAAAACTAGTTTTTGAAAGCTTAGATGATGATTTAGCGGCGGATACTTTTGAAGAAATAGATATAGAAGTAAAAACAGAAATGTTGGAAGAAATGACTTCTTCAAAGAAAGCTGAAATTATATATAATATGTCAAAAGATGAAGCGGCAGATGTGCTTGCACAAATGGAAGAGGAAGAAGTAGAGGAAATGCTTTCTATTATGGAAGAGAGAGATGCTAAAGATATAAGAAAGCTTATGAATTATAAAGAAGAGACTGCTGGAAGTATAATGAATAAAGATTTTATATCTTTTAATGTAAATATAACTGCTGAAGAAACTATAGATTTATTAAGAGAAATAAAACCTAAAGATGAAGAAGCTTATTATATATATATTGTAGATGAAAAAGAAGAGCTAAAAGGATATATATCCCTCACAGATTTAATAATATCCAATCCACAGGATAAGCTTAAGGATATAATGGATAAGGATATAATAAAAGTCAATGATACAGATCATATAAATGAAGCTGTAGAATTAGCAATAAAGTATGATTTAATATCTATTCCAGTAATTGAGGGAGAAAATAAGTTATGTGGAACTATATCTATAGATGATATTATAGAAGACGTGTTTGCACCCATGTGGAGAAAGAAAATTAAAATAGTTACAGTTTGAATTATAAATAAAAAAGCTGACTTTTGTTTAAAAAGTCGGTTTTTTATTTTTTGAAAATACTATGTTTAAAATTTGATCTAATAACTTGTAGAAACTAATAATTTTATTTTATAAATGAGTATTTTTTATAATTTTATGCGCAAACTAATTTTAAGATAAATAGCAAAACTATGGATTTTGTGGGAGGAGTATTATGAGGAAGAATATATATTTAAAAAGAGCAATAATATATGTTTTAGCTATAATGTTGGCTTACAGCAGTACTACTCTTTATATATTGCCTTATACAAATGCTACTAAGGCTGTAGCATATTATTATGGAAATAGAGGAGATACTATTTCCCAGGTTCAAACAAAACTCAGAGCCTGGGGATATTATAGTGGTGGAGTAGATGGAATATATGGCTACAAAACCTATAAAGCTGTAAGAAATTTTCAATCTAAAAATGGTTTGAAAGTAGATGGAGTAATAGGTGATGGAACTTTAGCTGCATTAGGAATAAGAACTAAATCTTCATCAAGTTCAAGTTCAAGTGCAGGAGGAAATAAAAGTTCTAACAATCAAGATGTCATGCTTTTAGCTAGACTAATAAATGGAGAAGCAAGAGGGGAACCTTATGAAGGTCAAGTAGCAGTAGGAGCAGTAGTTTTAAACAGAACAAGAAATCCTAAGTTCCCTAATAGCGTGGCTGGAGTTATATATCAACCAGGTGCATTTACTGCCATAGTAGATGGTCAAATACATGCACAAATGGAACAAAGCTCTATAAATGCAGCTAGGGATGCTTTAAATGGGTGGGATCCTTCTGGTGGTGCTATGTATTATTTTAATCCTTCTACAGCTACAAGTTCTTGGATTTGGTCAAGGCCATTAATAAAAATAATAGGTAAACATAGATTTTGTAGATAAGTAGTTGACAAATTTAAAAAATATCATATAATTATATTATAGAATTCGTACTAAAATAGTCGGAAATAAAAACGTTGAAGAAGGAAAGTAGTATAATCAATCTTTCAAGAGAGGAAATTAATTTGCTGGAAAATTTCTAAAGAAGGTTTATGTGAAGTGCCCTTTGGAGTTATGCACCGAATAAAGTAGGCTGCATCGGGTTCGCCCGTTATAGTGATAAGGTATTTAGTTTATTAAGTACCTGATAAAGTGGATTGTTAATATCTAACTAGAGTGGAACCACGGAGCATATACTTCGTCTCTATATATTTTATAGAGATGGAGTTTTTTTATATTAAATTTGTTTAATAAGGGGAGATTAATTATGTTATATGAAAATTCTATAGAGTTAATAGGAAACACACCCATGTTTAAATTAAATAATATGAAAGAAGAAAATATGGCAGATGTTTATGTGAAATTAGAAAAATTTAATCCTGGTGGAAGCATAAAGGATAGAGCAGCATTAGGCATGATTGAAGAGGCAGAAAAAGATGGAAAGATAAAACCAGGTGATGTAATAGTAGAGCCTACTAGTGGGAATACAGGAATAGGACTTGCTATGGTAGGTAGATTAAAAGGTTATAAAGTTATTATTATAATGCCAGATTCTATGAGCATAGAAAGAAGAAATATGATAAAAGCTTATGGAGCAGAATTAGTTCTTACAGAAGGTAATAAAGGTATGACAGGAGCTATACAAAAGGCAGAGGAACTAGCTAGAGATAAAAAAGGATACTTTATTCCTCAGCAATTTTCAAATAGAGCTAACTCAAAAAAACATTATGAAACAACTGGTATTGAGATATTAAAAGATGTAGAGAATTTGGATGCTTTTGTAGCTTCAGTTGGTACAGGTGGCACCATAGCTGGTGTCGGAAGAAGATTAAAAGAGTTTAATAAAAATATAAAAGTTGTAGCTGTTGAACCTTATAGCTCTCCAGTAATATCAGGAGGAAAAGCTGCACCTCATAAAATACAGGGAATAGGAGCAGGATTTATACCAGATGTATATGAAGAAGATGTAGTAGATGAAGTAATGACTATAACAGATGAAGAGTCTTATGAATATGCAAGAAGATTTGGAGAAGAAGAAGGAATATTGGTAGGCATATCTTCAGGTGCAAATATAGCTGCAGCTATAAAAATAGCTAAAAAATTAGGAAAAGGTAAAAAAGTAGTAACTGTATCTCCAGATGGTGGGGAAAAATATATGTCTACGGGCTTATATGACAAATAAAAGAGGTGAATTATATGAAAAATCCTATTAAACTTTTGATATATGATTTGAAGAATGCTAAAGAGAAAGATCCAGCTGCAAGAAATATTTTAGAGGTTTTTATACTATATCCATTTATCCATGCTTTGCTAAGCTATAGAATAACACATTTGCTTTATAAATCACATTTATTTTTTTTAGCTAGACTTATATCGCAAATATCCCGATTCTTTACAGGTATAGAGATTCACCCAGGTGCAACTATAGGCAAAGGTCTTTTTATAGATCATGGAATGGGTGTTGTTATCGGTGAAACTGCAGAGGTTGGAGATAACGTAACTTTATATCATGGAGTAACTTTAGGAGGAACAGGAAAAGATAAAGGAAAAAGGCATCCTACTGTAGGAGATAATGTTATAATAGGAAGTGGTGCAAAAATATTAGGACCTATAAATATAGGAGATAACGTAAAAATAGGTGCCAATGCAGTAGTTTTACACCATGTGCCAGATAATGCAACAGCAGTAGGGATACCAGCAAAGGTAGTAAGATATGATAAAAAACCATCTGTTATAGAAATAAGGGATTATAATGGTGTTAAAAAAGTAATATACAATGATATGATAATATAATTTTTAGGAGAAAAGATTAGTATGGATTGTAAGGAATCTATAAAGGAATATTGCAAAAGCTTAAGATTAGATTTAGTAGGATTCACAAAATGCAGGATTTTTCATGAACTTATACCGGAATTTACAGAAAGACAAAATAAAAACAGACAAAATGAATTTGAAGGTAAAAATATAAATAAAAGAGTAGATCCATTTCAATATATGAAAGAGGGGAAAACAATAATTTCTATTGCTTTTCCCTATTTATTTAATTTAGATCATAAATGTGATATATATTTTTCAAAGTATACTCAAGGTAGAGATTATCATATTGTAGTAAATGAATATTTACAAAAGATATGTAATTTTATAAAAAGTAAAGGTTATAGAGCAGAATATTTTGTAGATAGCAATGATCTTCCAGAAAGGTACATTGCATATTTGTGTGGAATAGGATTTATAGGGAAAAATAATATGCTTATTACAGAAAAATATGGTTCCTATATATTTTTAGGAGAAATAATTACAGATATAGAAATGGATGAAGATGAGCCAATAGAATGTAAATGTAAGGACTGTAATAGATGCATTAAAGTTTGCCCTACTGATTCTTTAAGTAGTAAAAATCCTAATATATGTTTATCTTATATTACTCAAAAAAAACATATAGAGGATGAATGGATGACCAAATTAAAGGGAAGGATGTTTGGTTGTGACACTTGTCAAAGGATATGTCCTTATAACAATAATGTAATTACTTCTGATATAGAAGAATTTAAACCTTTTAATTATATGGAAAATTTAAATTTAGAAGAGTTAATATATATTAATAATAAGGATTTTAAAGAAAAATATAAACTAACATCCTGTGGTTGGAGAGGAAAAAGTATATTGCAAAGAAATGCTTTAATTAATTGTATTACACTGAATAACAATGTAAAAGTAGAGGGGAAAAATATAAAATCTCCTTATGTATTAGATTATTATCATAGACTTTTAAAGAAATAATAATTATAATTTATTTAGAACAATGTTTATAAAGTTAAACTTAATTCAGAGTGAGTTTTTGTTCTATCTGAATTTTACTTTGGTAAATCCAGGTGTTTTACAATTGTTAGTAATATGACAAATTAGGAGCTTTGAGAGGTGTTGTGTATGATTTCTCCTACAATGACAAAAATAATAGGATGTATGCCTAAAAGTCTTGTAAGATTTTTATCAAAAAAAATATTAGATAGTTATATAAAAAAATATGCTAAATTGACCATAAAAGGTAAAGAAAATTTAGAAAATATAGAAAAACCAATTATTTTTATTTCTAATCATTTAAGTAATTCTGATGCTTTAATTATAAATAAAGTATTAAAAGACAAAGATGTAACTTTTATAGCAGGAGTTAAACTTAAAGATAATTCTTTAACAAAACTTGGATTAGAAATAACAAAGACTATACCAATAAAGCCAAATACTGCAGATAAAGAGGCTATATATACAATAGTAAAAACTTTAAAAGCAGGAAATAATATTTTAATATTCCCAGAAGGTACTAGAAGCAGAAATGCAAAATTAATGGAACCTAAAAAAGGTGTAATTTTAATACAAAAATTAAGTAAGGCTGCTATAATACCTTTAGGACTTAGCGGAACAGAAAAACTTTTACCTATAAATGATAAAGATATGACTTTAGAGAGTTTTCAATATGCTGAAGTAACAGTAAATATAGGTAAACCAGTAGAATTACCTAAAAAGGATAAAGATGAATCAAAGCATGAGTACGAGGATAGGCTTATGGATTATCTTATGTGTCAAATAGCCAAATTAATACCAGAAGAATATAGAGGAATATACCATAAGAAAGATTAAATCTAATAAACCGATCTTTATATAGAAGAAAAATTATGGGAGTGAATTTCAATTGGATAATCATGAAATTAAAGATGTTATAGACATATTAATAAACACATATCCTGATGCTAATTGTGAATTAGAACATAGAAATCCCTTTGAACTTTTGATAGCTACAGTATTATCTGCTCAAACCACAGATAAAAAAGTAAATGAAGTAACAAAAGTTTTATTTAAGGAATGTGCTACTCCTAAGGACTTTTTAAAGTTGACAAGGGAAGAATTAGAGGAAAAAATTAAAAAAATAGGGTTATATAGAAATAAATCTAAGAATATATTATCACTTTGTAAAGAGTTAGAAGAAAAATTTAAAAGTGAAGTTCCCAGTGATTTTGACCATCTAACTTCATTACCAGGAGTAGGCAGAAAAACTGCTAATGTGGTTTTAGCAAATGCTTTTAAGGTGCCAACCATAGCAGTAGATACACATGTGTTTAGAGTTTCAAATAGGATAGGATTAGCACAAGCTAGTAATGTGTTAAAAACAGAAGAACAGCTACAGCAAGTTATACCAAAGGATTTATGGATATTAATGCACCATGTTTTGATATTTCATGGAAGAAGATGTTGTATAGCAAGAAAACCTAAATGCGAAGAATGTACTATAAAAAAATATTGTAAATATTATAATGAAGAAGTTAAGCCATCTTAAATATAAGAGTTTACTTATAGTAGAAAATCATCTTATATATTTAAGATGGTTTTCATATTAAATATATCCACATGTGGATAAGTTCTTAAATAATATGTTCATAAGTAAGGAAGGGGAAATAGTATGGATGTTAAAGAAAAATCACTAATGGTACATAAAAAATTCAAAGGTAAGTTGTCTATAGAAGGGAAAATACAAGTTAAAAATAAAGAAGATTTATCTATAGCATATACACCAGGAGTTGCAGAACCATGTGTAAAAATAAGTCAGGATAGATCTTTAGTTTACGAATACACCATGAAAGGAAATACAGTGGCTGTAGTAACTAATGGTACAGCAGTTTTAGGATTAGGAGACATAGGACCTTATGCAGGATTGCCTGTTATGGAAGGAAAAGCTCTTTTATTTAAGGAATTTGCAGATATAGATTCATTTCCAATTTGTATAGATAGTAAAGACCCTGAAGAAATTATAAAAACAGTTAAACTTATAGCTCCAGGATTTGGAGGAATAAATTTAGAGGACATAAAAGCACCAGAATGTTTTTATATAGAGAAAAAATTAAAAGAACAGTTAGATATACCAGTATTTCATGATGATCAACATGGTACAGCAATAGTGGTTTTAGCAGGAATATATAATGCTTTAAAACTTATAGGAAAAAAATTAGAAGAAGCAAAAATAGTTATAAATGGTGCTGGTTCTGCAGGAATATCTATATGTAAATTATTATTAGAAGCAGGAGCTAAGAATATAATAATGTGTGATAAAGAAGGTTCATTAGTAAAAGGTAATAATAATTTAAATGAAGCACAAAAGTTAATAGCAGAAGTAACAAATAAAGAAAATGAAAAAGGAACATTAAAAGATGTAATAAAGGGTAAAGATGTATTTATAGGTGTATCAGCTCCAAATATACTAACAGAAGAAATGGTAGCATCTATGAATAAAGATTCTATAGTATTTGCTATGGCAAACCCAACTCCAGAAATAATGCCAGATAAGGCAAAAAAAGCAGGGGCTAGAGTAGTGGCTACAGGACGATCTGATTTCCCAAATCAAATAAATAATGTATTAGTATTTCCAGGAATATTTAGAGGAGCATTAGATATAAGATCTAAAGTTATAAATGAGGATATGAAATTAGCAGCATCTAAAGCTATAGCTTCTTTAATACAAGAAGATGAATTAAATGAAGAATATATAATACCAGGAGCCTTTGATAAAAGAGTAGCAGAAGTTGTGGCAGAGGAAGTAAAAAAAGTAGCTTTAAAAATGGGGTTATCAAAATTGTAACTTAAAAGAGTTTTATACTATCCGTGATTTAAAAAAGGGATATGTGGTTAAAAAGTCAACTCACGACCATAAGAGATTCTAATTTGTTTTTTCTTAAAATATATGATTCCAAATCATAACTCGCTGAACGCTCAAACAATAATTTGGAATATACATATATTTTTGAAAAACAAACAAGGATCTCTAATTTTGTTTAAATGCCTTTTACACCACATATCTCAATTTTTTAATCTAAGGAAAGATAGTATAACTATTTAAACGTAATTTTCTGTTGAATAGCAAGTACAAAAGGAGGATTTTACTCCTCTTTGTTACGTAAAATCTACAATTATTTTTATCATTAAAAGAAAGGGCTTTTAAAAAATTTTCGTTAGAAAATTCATGCGTAGCATGCGGAGTAAGTATATCATTCATAAAATTTACATATGTTAATTTTTATACTAAATATTTATACGCTAGCAATGAAAATTCGTATGATTAATTTCCTGGATAACACCAATTGTTTTATATTTAAATTTAAAATATTTATATGAAACTGAAAAATTATATAACAGCCTTTAAAGGGATTAAAACAAGGAATAGTTTTAAGGAAAATAGATATCTAGAAAAATAATTAGAATACTTTATTGTAAACTAAGATTTAAGGGTAAAGTAAACAGGATGTTTACTTAGGACTAGTTGCCACAGGAAGTGGCATTAGGTCGTTAGCTTAAAT
This sequence comes from Clostridium sp. Marseille-Q2269, assembly GCF_943736985.1. Classification (GTDB taxonomy): domain Bacteria; phylum Bacillota; class Clostridia; order Clostridiales; family Clostridiaceae; genus Clostridium_F. Next base: position 79,065 of record NZ_CALSFS010000014.1, on the reverse strand, counting down.
CTTAGGATAAAAATATTAGTATTCTTTATTTTTATAGCCATCTATTGACTAAAAGTATTTCTTGTTTTAATTTTAATGATTTAAAGTCTGTTACGTCGCAAATTTCTTATATTAAGTTTCTTCTTAAGAAATCCAATGCTCTAGTTACAGTTAGCTCTCTTATAAACTGCCTATTACCAGAATAATTTAATTTTTTAACAAAGGTTTCTCCGTTTATATAAAGGCCTATGTAAACTAATCCTATAGGTTTATCATAAGTTCCACCACCAGGACCTGCTACTCCAGTAGTAGAGATTCCTATATTCGTACCTGCAGATTTTGCTATCCCTTCAGCCATTTCTAGGGCAACTTCTTTACTTACAGCTGTATATTTTTCTAAAGTTTCTTTTTTTACATTTAATCTATTTATTTTAGATTCATTGCTATAAGTTATAGCCCCTTCTAAAAATACAGAGGATATGCCAGGAAAGTTTATAAGTTTTCCTGCTAATAAACCACCAGTACAAGATTCTGCAGTAGCTATAGTTAAATTCCTTTTTACAAGGATATTTGCCACTACTTCTTCTAGTAGAGTTTGGCCAGAGCCATATATGTTATTACCTAGTATATTTCTTATTTTTTCCTCTACAGGAGCTATTAATTTTAAAGCTTCTTCTTTATTATCAGCCTTAGCTGTGATTCTTAACGTAGTTTCTCCCCGTTTGGCATAGGGAGCTACGGTTGGATTGGTTTGATTTTCTATAATATGGTTTATTAGATCTGCTACATCGCTTTCACCTAAGCCTGTTATTCTTAAAACTTTAGATTTTATAATTGAGTTTGTTAGTTTACCTAAATAAGGCACTACTTTATTTTCAAACATAGGTTGCATTTCATAAGGAGGTCCAGGTAGTATTATAGCTGTTTTATTATTTTTTTCTATTATAAATCCTGGGGCAGTTCCATTAGGGTTTTCTAATATTTCACAATGTCTAGGAAAATATGCCTGCTTTTTATTACTTTCTGTTATTGATTTATTAAAACAGGATAGTCTTTTTTCTATTTGTTTTAAAGATTCTTCATGGAGTATTAAATCTTCTTTAAAAAATTTAGCTACAGTTTCTTTAGTTAAATCATCTTTAGTAGGTCCTAACCCTCCAGTAGTTATAACTAAATCACAATAATGGAAGGCTCTTTCAAGCTCTTTTAATAATCTAGTTTCATTATCACCAATTACAGAATGATGATAAACTTCTATTCCCATATTGGCTAGTTCTTTAGATATGTATTGGGCATTGGTATTAACAATATCACCTAATAGCAATTCAGTTCCTACACAAAGTATTTCTGCTTTCATAACTTTAGCACCTTCCTTAAATATATTAGTTAATTCTTTTAGTACATATTTTCTATATTAATAAAATACATTAGATTAGAGCATTTTTATAACGATTAAAAACTCATAATTTAAAAGGAAAATTAAATATTAAGATACAGAGTATTTTATTATTAGGTCTAGAGTGGCTAATATTGAATCCATGTGAGTTCTTTCATAGGCATGAGATGCGTATACTCCAGGACCTATTAATGCAGTTTTTATGTCAAAACCTGCTTTTAGAGCAGCGCTTGCATCAGAACCGTAAGAAGGATATATATCTATTTTATAAGGTATATTGCTAGTTTTGCATACATTAATTAATTTTTTTCTAAAGTCTAGATCATATGGACCAGTAGAATCTTTTGCACATATGCATACACTAAACTCAGAAGAATTTTGATTTTCACCAGGGGCTCCCATATCCACAGCAATGAATTCTTTAGTATTTTTTGGTATATAACTAGCTCCATGACCTACTTCTTCATAGTTACTAAATAAGAAATTAGTAGTACAAGATAATGGTAAGTTATTTACATGAATATATTTTATGGCATAAAGAAGAATAGCTAAAGATGCTTTATCATCTAAATGTCTACTTTTTATAAAGCCATTTTCAGTAAAGATATTTCTTGTATCAAAGGAAACAAAATCTCCTATATTTATATTCAATTTTTCTACATCTTTTTTACAAGATATTTTTTCATCCAATATTATTTCCATGTTTTCTGGAGAACGTTTTAAATCATAAGATTCTTTTCCATGAACATGAACTGAAGGCTTTGTAGTTTGTATTGTGCCTGAATAAACTTCATCATTTAGTGTATGAATTCTACAATTTTCACCTTCAATAGAATTCATCATAAATCCGCCTATTGGAACTATAGATAATGTTCCAATATCATTTATGGATTTAACCATAGCACCTAAGGTATCCATATGGGCAGATAAAGTTCGCTCAAAGCTTTTATTTTCTCCTTCTAAAGTAACTATTATGGAACCTTTATTTGTTATGGTGTACTTTATGCCAATTGTATCTAGTTCTTTTTTTAGATAGTTTGCTATATGATTAGTAAAACCTGTTGGACTTGGGATAGTTAATACATTTTTTAAATAATTTAATATAAGTTTTTTATGATAATCCATATACGAACACTCCCTAAAAATATAATTTTATTACTTTCAAGTATATACTAAAATTTCAAGTTTTAAAATATTCAGAGAAAATAACTATTAATCAATAGGAAATTTATACCTTTTGTAGTATAATATTTATGACTTTGAGAGAGGTGATTTATTTGGTTAATTCAAGAAGAAGTAAATTAAGAAAAAAATCTAAACAAATGAAGATAATACTAATGAGTCTATCTGCGATGTTATTGATGATTTTATCAGCTTTCATAACATATCAATATAATAACATAAAGTCTTATAATAACTTAATTTATCCAGGGGTTTCTATAGAAGGTATAGATTTATCTGGCAAGAGCAAAGAAGAAGCAAAACATATAGTAAAGGAAAATTACTGGAATAAGTTATTAAGTAGAACTATTAATGTAAAGGCAAAAGATAAGACTTATACATTAAAATATTCTGATTTAAAACCTGTAAATAATCTAGAAAATGTATTAAAAGAGGCAGAAGCTTATGGGAAAAATTTAATAATATTTAAAAGATATAGTTTAATAAAAAATAAAACATCTAAAAATTATTTTGTAGATTTCAAATATGACAAGAAGGTAATAGACTCATTTGTTGAAAAAATACAAAAGGATGTAAATATAAATCCTGTGGATGCCTCATTAGATGCAAATGGTGGAGCATTTAATGTTATATCTCATAGAAATGGAGAAAAATTAGATATAGATATATTAAAAAAAGAATTAACTTCAAAAATAGACGGACATGTGTCTAATAATATAATAGAAAAAGCTGTAATGAAAACCATTCAGCCTAGAATTACAGCAGACAAGCTACAAGGAGTAGGTAGAATGATAGGATCTTATTCAAGTCATTATGGATCTATATCTTCATGCCAAAGAGCAAATAATATCGAGATGTCTGCAAGTTCTATAAATGGGAAAATATTATTACCAGGAGATGTATTTAGTTTTAATAAAGTTGTAGGTAGAAGAACCGCGGAAAAAGGATATCAAGCAGCACCAATTATAGTAGGTGAAAAGATAGAAAATGGACTAGGTGGAGGTGTATGCCAAGTTTCTTCAACTTTATTTAATGCTGTAGCAAATTGTAATTTAGAATCTGTAGAGAGATCTCATCACACTAAAGCAGTACATTATGTACCACAAGGTATGGATGCTACTGTAGATTATGGAAATATAGATTATAAGTTTAAAAATACTTTAGAAAGCCCTGTTTATATAGAATCATATACAAGTAATGGCAATGTTATTTTTAATCTTTATTCAAAATAATAACAATGATAAATTAATAAAATATAAAAATTATATTTTAAGATATCTTCTTTTTATGCATATTAATCAATAATTAATATTAGAAATAATAAAATATAAGGAGTTTTTATTTGAAATTATGTATTTTATAACAGAATTTTAATATTAATTAATGAGGTGGTTTTTGGTGAAGAATAAAAAAATATTAATTTTTATTTTATTATTAACGTTAATGCTATGTGGAATATTTTATCATGTTTATATAGAAGTGACTAAATTTAATGGATTAATTTATCCAGGAGTATTCGTACAAGGCATAGATTTAACGGGAAAAACTAAAAATGAAGCTAAAAGCATAATAGAAGATAAATATTCAAAACACATACTTAAGAAGAATATAAATATAATTTGGGATGATAAAAGTTATAATTTATCATATGCTAAGCTGAATCCTAGATATAATGTAGAAGATACTATAAATAATGCCTATAGTTATGGAAAAAACTTAAATATATTGAGTAAATATAGAATAATTAAATTTAAAAATGTTAGAAATTATTTGTTAAAATTTTATTATGATAAAAAAGTTTTAAATGAATTTATAGATTCTATAGAAAAAGATATAAATGAGGAATCTAAAAATGCTGAAATAATTATAGATAAAGGTTCCATATCTATAATTGATGAACAAGATGGACTGAAACTAGAAAAAGATAAGTTGAAGAAAATACTATATTCTAAGATGGGCGGTAAAAGCTTAGAGGATATAAATGAACAAGCTCCACTTAGCATTTTGGAAGCTGAAATAACAAAAAAACATTTAGAAACTATAAATTCCACTATATCATCATATACAACTAATTATGGATCTATCTCTTCATCACAAAGAGCCAATAATATAGTAATATCAACAAAGTCTATTAACGGAACTGTAATAATGCCAGGGAAAATTTTTAGTTTTAATGATATTGTAGGTCCAAGGACAGCAAGTAGGGGTTACCAAGGAGCACCAGTTATTGTTGGAAATAAAGTTGAAGCGGGACTAGGGGGAGGTATTTGCCAGGTATCTAGCACATTATATAATGCTATGCTAAGGGCAAATATAAATTCTACAGAAAGAACGGCACATACATTTCCAGCATCTTATGTTCCTATAGGAATGGACGCTACCATAGATTACGGAAATTTAGATTATAAGTTTAAAAATACACTAACCTATCCAATATATATAGAAGGCATAACAGATGGATCAAATGTAATTTTTAATATATATTCTAATAAGGAGTTAAAAAACAAAACCTACAATATAAGCTCTGAAATATATGAAACTGTGAAACCTAAAGAAAATTATATTGATGATGGAAATATGCCATTAGGTAAAACTCAAATAGTACAAGAGCCACGTACAGGATACAAAGTTAAAGTTTATAGAAGCACTGTAGAAAATGGTAGCGTTGAAAAAAAAGAAGTATTATATACTGATTTTTATAAACCTGTTCATAAGGTTATAAAAAGGGGCACCAGAAAATAAATTATATTATAAATGAACATACTACCATTAAGAGGTGATAGTATGTTTGTTCCCCAAACAGTGATATTTGAAGAAAAAGCTTTGGAATATGATAAAGGAAAAGAAATGTTAAAAGAATTAAAAGATAAAAATATAGAAATAAAATATTCAAAGACAGGAAGAGTAATGAGTGGAGGAGAAAAAACTCCAAATGAAATGTATGTTCATGGTAAGAACATATTAGTGGTAGGTGTAAGAAAATCATTAAATTTTCAAAGTTGCAAACCATCAGCTCATTACCAACTACCTTTAGTAAGCGGATGCATGGGTATGTGCGAATATTGTTATTTAAATACTCAAATGGGTAAACGACCTTATACTAAATTGTATGTAAACATAGAAGAAATATTGAGTAAAGCTGAGAAATATTCTAAAGAAAGATTACCTCAGTTTACAATTTTTGAAGGAGCGGCTACATCGGACCCTATTCCTGTAGAACCTTATAGCCATTCTTTAAGGGATGCTATCGAGTTTTTTGGTAAAAAGGATAATATGAAATTTAGATTTGTAACTAAATTTACAGATGTAGATAGTTTAATTGATTTAAATCATAATAAAAATACTACTATTAGGTTTAGCATTAATACAGATAATGTAATAAAAAAATTTGAACATAGAACTCCAATAGTTTTAGATAGGCTTCAGGCTGCTCATAAAATAGCTAGAGCTGGATATAGTTTGGGATTTATTATAGCACCAGTATTTATTTATGAAGGATGGCAAAAGGATTATTTAGAGTTATTGAAAAATATAAGTATTATGTTTAAAGGTGTTCCAGTAGAATTTGAAGTAATATCTCACAGATTTACAAAAAGAGCTAAAGAGAATATATTAAGTGTATTTTCAAATACAAATCTACCTATGGAAGAAGAAAATAGAAAGTTTAAATATGGGCAATTTGGATATGGTAAATATATATATAAGGATGAAGATCTAGATAGCATTAAAAGCTTTTTTAAAGAGAATATAACAGGGCTATTTTCCAAAGATAGTATAAATTACATTATATAGAGAATTAACATATTGTTAATTCTTTATTCTTTACTAAAACTTTATAATGGAGTAATATAGTTATTATGATATCTGTTTTATACTTATTAGTTTAAATATATATTATAAAAATGGGAGGAAATATTTTGAGTTTAAATATAGTATTATTTCAACCAGAGATACCACAAAATACTGGTAATATAGCAAGAACTTGTGTGCTTACAAATTCTAAATTGCATTTAATAAAGCCTCTAGGATTTAGTTTAGATGAGAAGCATTTAAGAAGAGCAGGATTGGACTATTGGCCATATTTGGATTTATCTATATATGAATCTTACCATGAGCTAAGAGAAAAATATAAAGATTCAAATTTCTATTTTTCAACTACTCATGGTAATAATTTTTATACAGATGTTAAATATAAACACGGAGACTTTATTGTTTTTGGAAGAGAATCTTCAGGATTGCCTGATGAAATAAGAGATAGTGATCCTAGTAAATGTATAAGAGTTCCTATGATTAATACAACTACTAGGTCCTTAAATCTGTCTAATACTGTAGCTATAGTTACATATGAAGTTTTAAGACAAGTTGGGTTCCCAGATATGAAATAGGAGGATTTTAGCATGGAGAAGATAAAAATTATAACAGATAGTACAGCTGATTTACCTATTGAAATAATAGAAAAATATGATATAGAAGTAATACCTTTGTTTGTGAGTTTTGGAGACAAGATTTATAAAGATGGTGTAGATATAAATTTACAGCAGCTGTTTACTAAAATAGAAAAGGAAAATATATTTCCCCAAACTTCTCAGATAAATCCTCAAAGATTTTATGAACATTATAAGGAATATATAGATCAAGGATATAATATACTCTCTATACATATATCATCTAAAATGAGTGGTACTTATCAATCAGCATGGTTAGCAAAAGATATGCTAAATAGTGATAAAATTACGGTTATAGATAGTAATAATGTAACATCGGGATTGGGACTTTTAGTCATTAAGGCTTGTAAATTAAGAGATGAAGGTCTCTCTATGGATGAAATAGTAAAGGGTGTAAAAGAAACTATACCACACATTAAAAGTGTACTAGCCTTCGAAACTTTAGATTATTTAGTAAAAGGGGGAAGGCTTTCAAAAACTGCAGGTTTTATAGGAAATGTATTAGGGATAAAACCAATATTAGCTGTAGAAAATGGTGAAATGGTAGTTAAAGATAAGGTTAGAGGTAGTAAGAAAGCTATAAGAGCTGTATTTCAATACATACACAAGCTAGGTTTAAAGCAAGGAGAACCTTGTATTTTACTACATGTACAAAATAAAGATATATTAGGAACGTTAAGAGATAATCTTAATGAAGAGAAAACTGACTTTATAGAATGTATGGTGGGATGTGTAGTAGGAATTTATGCTGGACCTGGAGCTTGTGGTATATTCTTTATAGAAGATTATTAATAAAAGTGTATAAGCTATATTCTGGTTATAAGAATATAGCTTATAATATAGATAGTATGTATACGTTTTCTAAAGTAATTCATAAGTATAACTAGCTATTGTTACAAAATGTAAAATTTATTATATATGCTAACTATAATTAATAAATGTAAAATAAATAGATTAAATTAACAAAACATTAATAAAATTTTATATATTGCATTAAAAAAGAAGGGAAAATAAAGTGTTTGTAGAATTCATTCTTTGTAGAATTCATTAATTATTTAGAAAATTAACAATTATAATCATAGGAGGGAATTTAATGAAGAAGAAAAAGATAATAGCTCTATTAGCTACTGCAGTTATGACAATTTCATTATTAGCTGGTTGCGGTAGTAAGGATAGTTCTGCAGGAGAACCAGCTGATAAGAAAGAGAAAGTAAAAATAGGACTTTCTACAGATGAGGGAGGATTAAATGATAAATCATTTAACCAGGCTGCAGATGCAGGAGTTAAAAAAGCACAAAAAGAACTTAAGGTAGATTATAAACCAATAGAATCTAAACAAAAAGAAGACTATGAATCAAATCTAGAAGCTTTAGTAAATGATGGATCAAGCTTAACATTTGGTGTAGGATATCAAATGGAACAAGCTATGACAAATGTTGCTAAAAAGTATGCTGATAAAAATTTTGCTATAGTTGATAGTGATAAGGTAAATTTACCTAATGTTCAATGTTTAACATTTAAGGACCAAGAAGGTTCTTTCTTAATGGGTGTTATAGCAGGTAAAATGACAAAAACAAATAAAGTTGGATTTATAGGTGGTAAGGATTCTGCTCCTATAAACAAGTTTGAAGTGGGTTTTATAGCTGGTGTTAAATCAGTTAATCCAGAAGCAGCAAAAGGCTTAATAGGATCAAAGGATAAACCAGGCCCAATGGTAAAATATGCAGATAGTTTTGGAGATACAAATAAAGGATATGAATTAGGGAAGTCATTATATGGTGCTGGTTGTGATGTTGTATATCATGCGGCTGGTGGAGTTGGAATAGGATTATTTAAAGCAGCAAAAGAGTTAAATAAGTCTGATAAAAAAGTATGGGCAATAGGTGTTGATAGAGACCAAGCAGTTGAGTTAAGTGAATATGCTGATATAATACTATCAAGTATGATAAAGAGAGTTGACGTTGCTACTTTCAATGCAACAAAAGAAGTTGTAGATGGTAAATTTAAAGGTGGAAACCATATAGAATTAGGATTAAAACAAGATGGTGTAGATATAGCTCCTACATCTAATAAAAACACTAAAAAAGATGTTTTAGATGTAGTAGAAAAATATAAAAAGGCTATAAAAGAAGATAAGATAAAAGTTCCAGCTACAAGAGCAGAGTTAGTTAACTTTACTCCAACAGAAGTAAAGTAGTTAATTGAAAAAAATTAGGGAATATAAATGTTAATAAAAGCTAGATGTTAAATACATCTAGCTTTTATAAACCAGATATATTATAATTTTATTAAGAAATGTTTGAAAACTTGTAAATATTAAAAAAATGCATGGAGGGAGGCATCTAGTCCCAGAAGTATAAAGACTTGTGACTAGAATAAGCGCATGGAAAAAGTAATTGAGATGAAGGGCATAACCAAAGTTTTTCCCGGAACTGTAGCCAATGATAATGTTAACTTTGACTTGAATAAAAGTGAGACCCATGTATTATTAGGTGAAAATGGTGCGGGCAAAACAACCCTTATGAATGTATTGTATGGACTGTATCAACCAGAAAAAGGTGAAATATTTGTCAATGGTAGGGAAGCTAAAATATTAGGCCCTAATGATGCTATTAAACAAGGAATAGGAATGGTTCACCAACATTTTATGCTAGTACATAATTTTACTATAGCAGAGAATATAGTACTTGGAACAGAACCTAGAAAAGGGCTTAAGATAGATATAAATAAGGCAATAAAAGATGTAGAAGAAATATCAAATAAGTACGGATTTTCTATAGATCCGAATGCCATTATAGAAGATATATCAGTAGGACAGCAACAAAAGGTTGAAATATTGAAAGCTTTATATAGAGGTGCTGAAATATTGATATTGGACGAGCCTACAGCAGTTTTAACACCTCAGGAGATTGATGAATTAGGATTGATTATAGACAACCTAAAAAAACAAGGAAAGTCTATTATTCTTATAACTCATAAATTAAAAGAAGTTATGAAAATGAGTGATAGAGTTACTATAATAAGAAGGGGTAAAGTTACCGGTACTGTTAATACAAAAGAAACAAATATAGATGAATTGGCAGAACTTATGGTAGGTAGAAAAGTTAGTCTTGAAATGGATAAGAAATCTCAAAAACTGGGTAAAGAAGTTTTAAAGGTAGAAGATCTTAAAGCTAAGGATAAAAGAGGAGTTAATGTATTAAAAGGAGTTAATCTTTCTGTAAGATCAGGAGAAATTATTGGATTAGCTGGGGTAGATGGTAATGGACAAAGTGAATTTATAGAAGTTGTAACAGGCCTTAGAAAAGCGGAAAGTGGAAGTATAAAACTTAACGAAGAAGAGATAGTTAATAAATCCTCAAGACAAATAATAGATAAAGGGGTAGGGCATATTCCTGAAGATAGACATAAGAGGGGATTAATACTTAAATATTCACTTTATGAAAATGCTGTCTTAGGGAAACATCATAAGGCACCTTTTAGTAAAGGCATAGTTATGGATTATAAGGCTATAAGAAAGCATTGTAATGAACTTATAGAAGAATTTGATGTAAGAACTCCAAATGATGAAGTTAATGCATCTGCATTATCTGGAGGTAACCAACAAAAACTTATAGCTGCTAGAGAAATATCTAAGGATCCAAAATTACTAATAGCATCCCAACCTACCAGAGGATTAGATGTTGGTGCTATAGAATATATTCACAGAAGATTAGTATCAGAAAGAGATAATGGGAAAGCGGTTCTTTTAGTTTCATTAGAATTGGATGAAATATTATCATTATCCGATAAAATTGCCGTTATGTATGATGGTGCCATAATAAAAGTATTGGATAGAAAAGATGCAACAGAGCAAAAATTGGGAGTATTAATGGCCGGTGGCTCGTTGGAAGATACTAGTAAAGAGGTGGAATAAAGTGAGTGAAAATGTAAAAAAAAGTAAGATTGAAAATAATTTGGTAAACGTTTTTAAATCCTTAGCGTTCCCTTTTGGTGCAATTATAATTTCTATATTTGTATCTGTTTTCTTTGTTATGTGGGCGAAAGGTTACTCAATAACACAATATTTTTCAGCTTTTAGTGATCTTTTTAAAACTATATGGGAAGGAAGCTTTGGAGATAAGAGAAAAACTCTTGAAACAATGATATATGTTACACCTTTAATATTTACAGGTGTAGCTAATGCTATAGCTTTTAGATGCGGACTATTTAATATAGGGGTAGAAGGACAATTTATAGTAGGAATGATATCAGCAGCAATACTAGGACTTATTCCAGGTTTAAATCCAGTTGTTCATGCAATATTAATAATATTAGGTGGAATAGTAGCAGGTTCTATTTGGGCAGGAATACCAGGATATTTAAAAGCTAAAATAGGAACAAATGAAGTTATAAATACAATAATGATGAATTATTTAGGTTTATATTTAGCAAATTATATAATATTAAGATCTAGATTTGCTGTTAAAAGTTCAGCTAGTACACCTATAATTCAAAAGAGTGCTCAATTGTTAAGATTTAGTAATCTTAGTAGAGCAAGTATAAGTTTAATAATAGGAATAGTTTTTGCTATATTTATATATTGGCTTTTATGGAAGACAACTGTAGGATATGAAATAAGAGCAGTTGGATTTAATCCATCTGGAGCTGAGTATGGTGGAATTAATATAGCTAAAAATACAATTTTAGCTATGGTGTTATCAGGAGCTATAGCAGGCATAGGTGGAGCTACTCATGTAGCTGGTGTTATGCATCAAGCCCAAGATATGATGGCATTGCCGGGATTTGGATTTGATGGTATAGCAGTTGCATTGCTTGCAAAGAATAATCCTATAGGATGTATAGCCTCTGCTGTGTTATTTGGAGCGTTAAATAGTAGTTCAAAAATGTTACAACTTAATGGAATACCTAAACAAATAGTATATCTTATTCAATCCATAATAATAATATTTGTCGCAACTGATTATATAGTAAAATATTTCTCAGAGAAAAAGAATAGGAAGGTGTTAATCAATGGATAGTGTAATCATAATAGGGTTATTAACAGCTACATTAAGAACAGCTACACCTTTAGTTTTTGCAGGTATTGGAGGAGTATTTTCAGAAAGATCTGGTGTAGTTAATATAGGATTAGAAGGTATGATGGTTATGGGAGCCTTCTTTTCGGTATTTGGTACATATATAACAGGAAGTGCCCTAGTAGGTATCTTGTTTGCAATAATAGCAGGAGCTTTGATTGGGTTATTACATGCATTTTTGAGTATATCTTTAAAAGCAGATCAAGTCATATCAGGTACAGCCATAAACTTGTTTGCATCTGCATTAGCTAGCTTTTTGATTTTCAAAATTTTTAAAAAGGGTGGTCAAACAGATATAGTTAAAGCATTAGCTTATAATGTACCATCTTCAGTAAAATCAATACCTGTAATAGGACCTATATTATCAGGAATAAATTGGTTTGTTATTATAGCTTTGATACTTGTTTTCATAGCTCATTATGTTTTATTTAAAACACCAGTTGGATTAAGAATTAGGGCTGTGGGAGAGCATCCTAAAGCTGCAGATACTTTAGGAATAAATGTTTATAAAGTTAGATATTTATGCGTTATATTATCAGGTGCTTTAGCAGGACTGGGTGGAGCAGCATTAATAGGAATAACTCCTGTCTATAGAGAAGGAATGGTTGCAGGACGTGGATTCATTGCTTTAGCAGCTATGATATTTGGCAATTGGAAGCCGTTTGGAACTATGTTTGCTTGTTTATTATTTGCCTTTGGAGGTTCCTTTGAAATATTTGCTCAAGGTTTTAGTTGGAATTTGCCATCAGAGTTTTATTCAAGTATACCATATATACTAACAATGTTGGCATTAGCAGGTTTTGTAGGTAAAACTACACCACCAGCTGCAGACGGAGAACCCTATGAAAAGGGTCAGCGATAAAAACTTGCCATTTGGCAAGTTTTTATTTTGATTTAAGTTTAGTCGTAGTAGAATTTTTTTTATGATATAATTAAAATAAAGGGGGGATATAGAAATTTATGAGTATGAATTTTAGTTTATCCTTAACTCAGGAACAAAAATTAATAATGACACAACAAATGCAGTTATCTATTAAACTTCTTCAAATGTCTACATATGAGTTACAACAATATGTTGAAAAGGAAATTCAAGAAAATCCTGTTTTAGACTCTCAAAATGTCAGTAAAGAGGACAAAACTATAGATGACATAAATTATAAAAAACTAGTTAAACATTTAGAGGATAACGGAAATGACTATAGTGGATATAGTAAAGAAGAGGAACCCTCACCCTTTAATTTTATATCTCATAAAAAATCATTAAAAGAGTATTTGCAGGAACAAATAATAGAATTAAATGAAAATAAATACATGAAATCAATATGTTTATATATAATAGAAAATATAGATCATAAAGGGTATCTGGCGGTAGGAGAGGATGAAATATCTGAAGAGTTAAAGGTTCCCTTAAATATAATAAGAGAAGCTATAGATATAGTTCAATCTTTAGAACCAGATGGTATAGGTGCAAGAGATTTAAAGGAATGCCTAAAGATACAATTAAAAAAGAAGTCCATAAGCCATAGTGAAATATGTGAAATTATAGACAATTATCTTGACTTAGTGGCAGAAAACAGATACAACGTTATATCCAAAAAACTTGGTATATCAATAAAAAAAGCACAGGAATATGGAGACGTTATAAAGACCCTTCAACCTAAACCTTCAAGGGGATTTTATACAGGTGACGAAGTAAAATATATAGTACCAGATGCATATATAAAAAAAATAGATAATGAGTATTATATAATTATGAATGAGGAATTATTGCCTAAATTAACAGTTAACAATTTATACAAGGAAATTGTTTTAAATGACACTGATCAAAATGCAGTAGATTTTGTGAAAGAAAAATTAAATAGTGCTGTTTTTTTAATTAAAAGTATAGAAAATAGAAAGTCTACAATTCATAGAGTACTAGAAAAAATATTAGAAATACAAAGGGATTATTTTGATTTTGGAATCAAATTTTTAAGACCTATGACATTAAAAGAAATAGCTGATAGTTTAGGTATGCATGAGTCCACTATAAGTAGAGCCATAAGAGATAAATATATAAATACTAATAGAGGCACCATACTTATAAAGGACTTATTTACTACAGGAATAACTGCTACTAATAGTACAGGAGAAGATATTTCTGCAGAATTTATAAAAAGAGAAATAAAAGAACTTATAGATAAAGAAGATAAGAAAAAACCTATTTCTGATCAAATAATATGCAATATATTAAACAATAAAGGTATACAGATATCTAGGAGAACTGTGGCAAAATATAGAGAGGATATGGGAATAAAATCTTCAAAATGTAGAAAGCGTTTTTAAAAGCATGAGTTATACACTATCATGCTTTTTTTTATTGAAAAATATTTTATTAATCATAAGCTATATAACAAAATTAAATATATATAGAATTAAAAATAATCTTCGGGGAAAAATAAGTTTGAATTTTGAAAATTAATGTTAAAAATAAAAAAATAAAAAAATTTTTAAAAAACCCTTTAAAAGTAGAAAGGATTATCTTATAATATAGGTGGGACATAAAAAAGATATAAGGGACTTAAAAAGACCAAGGGTTAATCAAAGCTGAGGAGTGTACGCAATGGAAGATATTCTAAAGTTGCAGCAGAAGATAGTTCCAGAAATGTTAAGGCTTTTAGAAAAAAGATATAACATATTAAGAACTATTTACTACAAACAGCCTATAGGAAGAAGAGTCTTAGCAAATGACTTAGAAATAGGAGAAAGAATAGTGAGAACAGAAATTAATTTCCTAAAAAGTCAAAGCTTAATAGATATTAATTCTTCAGGTATGACTGTAACAAAAGAAGGGGAAAAAATAATAGAAAAGTTAAAATCTTTTATACATGAAGTAAAAGGATTAAAAGAAATAGAAGATGTACTTAAAAACAAATTAGAAATATTCCAAGTAATAATTGTTCCAGGAAATTTAGATGAAGATGAAACAGTTAAAAATGAATTGGGAAAAGCTGCAGCTAATTATTTAAAGAATATAGTACAAGATAAAGATATAATAGCATTAACTGGTGGTAGTAATGTAAAAGAAGTTATAGATAATATGCCAAAAATTAATACATTAAAAGATGTAGTAGTAGTTCCAGCAAGAGGTGGTATAGGTAGAAATGTAGAAATGCAAGCTAATACTTTAGTTGCAAATCTAGCTTCTAGAATTAATGCTAATTATAAATTAATGCATGTACAAGATAACCTTAGTGAGATAGCATTAAAAGCTGTTATGGAAGAAAAATCAATAAAAGAAGTATTAGATATAATATATGAAGTTAATATATTAATACATGGTATAGGAATAGCTGAAGTAATGGGAAGAAGAAGAGGAATGGCGCCAGAAGAAATAAATTATATAAAAGAAAATGGTGCTGTGGCAGAAGCTTTTGGATATTATTTTGATACTGAAGGTAATGTAGTATATTCAAGTCCTACTATAGGTATAAAAAGAGAAAACATAAAAAATGTAGATAAACTTATAGCAGTATCAGGTGGTCAGAAGAAAGCTAAGGCTATACTGGCAACAGAACTCAGAAATAAAAATAGTGTATTAATAACAGATGAGGGAGCTGCTAGAGAAATTATTAATATTTTAGAAAGTAAATAATTTAGTTTATAAAAGATAAAAATATATATAAAAAATAATAATGTTTATAATTTTAGGAGGTACTTAGAATGGTTAAAATTGCTATTAATGGATTTGGAAGAATAGGAAGAAATGTTTTTAAAGCTTTGGTAAAAAACTATAAAAACGAATTACAAGTTGTAGCTATCAACGATTTAACAAACCCAGCTACACTAGCTCATTTATTAAAATACGATAGTTTATATGGAAAATTTGACGGAACTGTAGAAGCTAAAGAATCTTCAATCATAGTTAACGGAAATGAAATTAAAATATTTGCAGAAAGAGATCCCAAAAACATAGATTGGAATTCAACAGGAGCAGAAATAGTAATAGAATCAACAGGTTTATTTACAGACGCAGAAAAAGCAAAGGCTCATATAGGTGGAACTGTTAAAAAAGTTTTGATTTCAGCACCAGCTAAAAATGAAGATAAAACAATAGTTATGGGTGTTAATCATAATGAATATGATCCAGCAAGCCATAACATAATATCAAATGCATCTTGTACAACAAACTGTTTAGCTCCATTTGCTAAAGTTCTTGACGAAGAATTTGGAATAGAAGCAGGACTAATGACAACTATTCATGCATATACAGGAGACCAAAGAGTATTAGATGCTCCACACAAAGATTTAAGAAGAGCAAGAGCTGCAGCAGAATCAATGATACCAACAACTACAGGAGCAGCTAAAGCAGTTGCATTAGTATTACCACAATTAAAAGGAAAATTAAACGGAATGGCAGTAAGAGTACCAACTCCAACTGTTTCATTAACAGATTTAGTTTTCACAGTTAAAAAAGATGTAACTGTAGAAGAAATTAACGCAGCATTTAAAAAAGCATCTGAAGATGAATTAAAAGGAATATTAGGATACAGTGAAGAACCACTAGTATCAATCGACTACAGAGGAGACGAAAGATCTTCAATAGTTGATGGATTATCAACTAGTGTAATAGACAATAGATTAGTTAAAGTTGTTTCATGGTATGACAATGAATATGGTTATTCTCATAGATTAGCAGACCTAACTAAATTTGTAGCTGATAGACTTTAATATAAAAAAATAGAGAGGATACTTTTAATAAATATATTAAAAGTCCTACTTTTAAGGGAAAAAAGGTTTGGGTTTGTTATATATAAGTCCAAACCTTTTTTATACATTATTGATATTGAGTTAAAAATATTGATGTAATATATTATTATAACGAATAAATCTATTACAAGTATATAGTAAATATTGACATTATTATAGCAATAAAGCTAAAATAAAATAAGATAGTGTAGCATAAATTACAAATTATATATGCTAATGAGCCCAATAATATTATATAAAGAGGTGGATGTCAATGAATTATAATAAAAAAAGTATAGAAGATATAGATGTAAAAGGTAAAAAAGTATTAGTAAGATGTGATTTTAATGTACCATTAAGTGAAGGAAAAATAACAGATGAAAATAGATTAGTAGGAGCACTTCCAACAATTAAATATCTAATGGAAAAAGGTGCTAAGGCTATACTTTGTTCACACATGGGAAAACCAAAGGGTGAACCTAAAAAAGAACTTTCATTATTACCAGTAGCTAAAAGATTATCAGAAATGTTAAATAAGGAAGTAGTATTTGCAGATGATGATAATGTAGTTGGGGAAAATGCTAAAAAAGCTGTAGAAGAAATGAAAGATGGAGATGTAGTATTATTACAAAATACTAGATACAGAAAAGAAGAAACTAAAAATGAAGAGAATTTTTCTAAAGAATTAGCTTCTCTTGCAGATCTATTTGTGAATGATGCATTTGGAACAGCTCATAGAGCACATTGTTCAACAGTAGGTGTTACAAATTATTTAAAAGAAGCAGCTTGCGGATATTTAATACAAAAAGAATTAAAATTCTTAGGAAATGCAGTAGAAAAACCAGAAAGACCATTTGTAGCAATATTAGGTGGAGCAAAAGTTTCAGATAAAATAAATGTTATAAATAATTTATTAGATAAAGTAGATACATTAATAATAGGTGGAGGAATGGGATATACATTCCTAAAAGCTCAAGGATATACTATAGGAACTTCTTTAGTTGAAGAAGATAAGGTAGAATATTCAAAAGAAATGATAGCTAAAGCTAAAGAAAAAAGTGTAAAATTATTATTGCCAATAGACAATGTAATAGCTGATAAATTTGATAAAGATGCAACTCCTGTTGTAACTGAAGATCAAAACATTAAAGATGGATATATGGGATTAGACATAGGACCTAAAACATCAAAAATATATTCAGATGCTATAAAATCAGCAAAAACAGTAGTATGGAACGGACCTATGGGAGTTTTTGAATTTAAAAACTTTGCAAATGGAACTATAGAAGTAGCTAAGGCTATGGCAGATTCTAATGCTGTAACTATAATCGGCGGAGGAGATAGTGCAGCAGCAGTAAATATACTTGGATTTGGAGATAAGATGACTCATATTTCTACAGGTGGAGGAGCTTCTTTAGAATTCTTAGAAGGAAAAGAACTACCAGGAATAGCAGCTCTTAATGACAAATAGGAAAAAAGACATGTATTAAAAAATATATTTGGAGAGTGATTTTATAATGAGAACAGCTATAATAGCAGGAAACTGGAAAATGAACAAAACTGTAAAAGAAGCAGTAGAATTGGTTAAAGAACTAAAACCACTTGTTAAAGATGCAAAATGTGATGTAGTTGTATGCCCTACTTATGTGTGCCTTCCAGCAGTATTAGAAGAAGTTAAAGGAACTAATATAAAAGTAGGAGCTCAAAATATGCACTTTGAAGAAAATGGAGCTTATACAGGTGAAATAGCGCCTAAAATGTTAGAAGAATTAGGAGTTCATTATGTAATTATAGGACATAGTGAAAGAAGACAATATTTTAATGAAATAGATGAAACTGTTAATAAAAAAGTAAAAAAAGCATTTGAACATAATTTAATTCCAATAGTTTGTTGCGGAGAAAGCTTAGATGAAAGAGAAGGAAACGTAACAGAAAAAGTTTTAAATGAACAAATAAAAGTTGGATTAAAAGAATTAACTAAAGAACAAGTAGAAAAATTAGTTATAGCATATGAACCAATTTGGGCTATAGGAACAGGAAAAACTGCTACAGATGAACAAGCAAATGAAACTATAGGATATATAAGAACTGTAGTAAAAGATATGTATGGTAAAGAAGTAGCAGATAAAGTAAGAATCCAATATGGTGGATCTGTTAAACCTGGTACTATTAAAGCACAAATGGCTAAAGAAGAGATTGATGGTGCACTAGTAGGAGGCGCAAGCTTAAAATCACAAGATTTTGCAGCTATAGTAAATTACTAGTTTCATCACCTGAGGAGGTAAACTATGAGTAAAAAACCAGTAGTTTTGATGATATTAGACGGATTTGGGTTAACAAATAAAGTAGATGGTAACGCTGTATCAGCAGCTAATAAGCCTAATTTAGATAGTATATTAAAAAAATATCCACATACTCATTTAGGTGCTAGCGGAATGGATGTAGGTCTTCCAGAAGGACAAATGGGAAATTCAGAAGTAGGACATTTAAATATAGGATCAGGAAGAATAGTATATCAAGCTCTTACAAAAATAACTAAAGCTATTTCAGATGGAGATTTTTTTGAAAATGCAGCTTTGAATAAAGCTATAGAAAATGCAAATAAAAACAATTCTATCTTACATCTTTTAGGCCTTTTATCACCAGGTGGAGTACATTCTCATATAGATCATTTAAAAGGCTTAATAAAATTAGCAAAAGAAAAAGATGTGAAAAAAGTTTATGTTCATGCATTTTTGGATGGAAGAGATGTAGCCCCATCATCAGCTAAAGAATATATAGAAGAAATAGAAAGCTACATGAAAGAAATTGGTGTAGGTGAGATAGCTACAGTATCAGGAAGATATTATGCAATGGATAGAGATAAAAGATGGGAAAGAGTACAACTTTGCTACAATGCTATTGTATTAGGAAAAGGTGAAGAAGCTAATTCATCTATAGAAGGATTAGAAAAATCTTATAAAGATAACAAAACTGATGAATTTGTTTTACCAACAGTAGTATTAAAAGAAGGAAAAGCTAAAGCAAAAATACAAAATAATGATTCAGTAATATTTTTTAATTTTAGACCAGATAGAGCCAGGGAACTTACCAGAGCTATAAACGATAAAGTATTTGATGGCTTTGAAAGAGAAGCTTTAAATTTAACTTTTGTTACTATGACAGAATATGATAGTACATTGGAAAATGTAGAAGTAGCTTTTCCACCACAACACTTAACTAATACTTTAGGTGAATATGTAAGTAAAAAAGGCAAAAAACAATTAAGAATAGCTGAAACAGAAAAATATGCTCATGTAACTTTCTTCTTTAACGGTGGAGTAGAAGAACCTAATGAAGGAGAAGACAGGGTTTTAGTTCCATCTCCAAAGGTAGCAACTTATGATATGCAACCGGAAATGAATGCATATGAAGTTACAGATAAACTTTTGGAAAGATTAGACGAAGATAAATATGATATGGTAATATTAAATTTTGCTAACCCAGATATGGTAGGTCATACAGGAATTTTTGAAGCGGCAAAAAAAGCTATAGAGACTGTAGATGACTGTGTAGGAAAAATAGTGAAAAAGATTTTAGAGAAAGACGGAACTGCTTTTATTACAGCTGATCACGGAAATTCTGAAGAAATGATAGACTATTCTACAGGAAAGCCTATGACAGCTCATACAACAAATCCAGTACCATTTATGTATGTATCTAACAACAGTAGGGAATTAAAAGATGGCGGAAGATTAGCAGATATAGCACCAACAATGTTACAAATTATGGATCTTCCAAAGCCAAATCAAATGACAGGGAATAGTCTTATTAAATAATAGGGAAACTATATTTGAGAAAAATAAGTTTTTTAAAAATAAGGAGGACCCAAAATGAAAAATTATATGGAGATAGTAGATGTATATGCAAGACAAATATTAGATTCAAGATGTAACCCTACAGTAGAAGTAGAAGTAGAACTAGAAGACGGAACAGTAGGAACAGCAGCAGTTCCATCAGGAGCTTCTACAGGAGCTTTTGAAGCAGTAGAATTAAGAGACGGAGATAAATCTCAGTATTTAGGTAAAGGTGTTTTAAAAGCTGTAGATAATGTAAATAGCATAATAGCAGATGAACTTGTTGGAATGAACGCTTTAGATCAAG
Source organism: Clostridium sp. Marseille-Q2269 (assembly GCF_943736985.1). Classification (GTDB taxonomy): domain Bacteria; phylum Bacillota; class Clostridia; order Clostridiales; family Clostridiaceae; genus Clostridium_F. Next base: position 58,114 of record NZ_CALSFS010000014.1, on the reverse strand, counting down.
TAGCTATAGATAAAACTATGATAGAGTTAGATGGAACAGATAATAAAGGGAAATTAGGCGCTAATGCAATGCTAGGAGTATCTTTAGCTTGTGCAAGAGCTGCAGCTGAATCTTTAGGAATAAGTTTATATCAATACATAGGAGGAGTGAACGCTAAAGTTTTACCAGTACCTATGATGAACATAATAAATGGTGGAAAGCATGCAGACAATAATGTTGATCTTCAAGAATTTATGATAATGCCAGCAGGAGCACCTTCTTTTAGTGAAGCTTTAAGAATGTGTTCAGAGGTATACCATTCATTAAAATCAACATTAAAATCACAAGGATATGATACAGGAGTAGGTGATGAAGGTGGATTTGCTCCAAATCTAAAGTCTAATGAAGAAGCTATAGTAGTTATAGTAGAAGCTATAAAGAAAGCAGGATATACTCCAGGAAAAGATATATTTATAGCTTTAGATCCAGCTTCATCAGAAATATTTGAAGATGGAAAATATAATTTAGCAGGAGAAGGTAGAGTATTAACTCCTGAAGAAATGGCAAACTACTATGCAGAACTAGTAGAAAAATATCCAATAATATCTATAGAAGATGGTATGGCAGAAGAAGATTGGGATGGATGGAAGATACTTACTGAAAAAGTAGGAGATAAAATCCAATTAGTAGGAGACGATTTATTCGTTACAAATACTGAAAGATTAGCTAAAGGTATAAAATTAGGAGTTGCAAATTCAATTCTTATAAAGCTAAATCAAATAGGAACATTAACAGAAACATTAAATGCTATAGAAATGGCAGAAAGAGCTGGATATACAGCAGTAGTATCTCATAGATCAGGAGAAACTGAAGATACAACAATAGCTGATTTAGTTGTTGCTGTGAATGCAGGACAAATAAAAACAGGCGCTCCAGCAAGATCAGAAAGAGTTGCTAAATATAATCAATTATTAAGAATAGAAGAAGAACTTAATTATATGGGCGAATATAGAGGTTTAAAAGCATTCTATAATATCAATAGATAATAGTTTTGGAATAAAGTGTTACTCATCTTGTGAGTAGCACTTTGTTATTTTAAATATACAATTTTAAATGGGTTTTGTGATTACAACATGAATATAAATCTCTAAAGTTAAGTCGTTGTATTACTGTAAATTATGTGTTAAAATAAAATTATATATTATGAATTAAATTGGATTATTGTAATAGTAAGGATATATAATCTTTTACATATTAGGAGGATATAAAATGCATACATTTTCAATAGTAGCGTTAACTATAGTTTCAATAGTATTAATTATAGTAGTTTTAATGCAACCTAGTAAGACTAATGGATTAAGTGGTTTTATGGGTGGAAGTTCAGAAACTTTTTATTCAAAGAATAGAACTAGAACTTCTGAATCTATGTTATCAAGAATTACAGTAATAAGCTCTGTATTATTTGCTGCCATAGTATTAGCACAAAATTTATTAGCTAAATAATAAAAAACTTAAAAGAGTATGAATTTAATTAGCTGTTTAATGTAAATAATTAACAGCTATTTTTTTATAAAAAATTTTAAAATATATTTATTAACTTATGGATATATTTACTATGATATAATATAACATATAAAAATTGTGGATTATATTATAAAAAAATAGATTAATGCTTAGAATATATATTAGAAATATTTAATTATAGGAGGGATTTTATGAAAGTAAAGGAAACAATATTAGCTTTTATGGAAGAACAGGCATACAAGCCTATGGACATAAAAGAATTAAAGCAAGTGTTTGGAGTAACTAAACATGAATATAAAGAATTTGAAAAAATGTTAAGGGATATGGAAAAAGATGGTCAAATAGTTAAAACAAGAACAGAACATTACGGAATACCATCTAGAATGGGATTAGTTGTAGGAAAGCTTCAGGGTAACCAAAAGGGATTTGGATTTGTTATACCAGAAGAAGAAAGAGAGGATATTTTTATACCTGCATCTAGCATGAATGGAGCTATGCATAATGATAGGGTACTAGCAAAAATAACTAAAGAATCAGCTAACGGTAAAAGGTGCGAGGGTGAAATAATAAGAATATTAGATAGAGGAAATAAAACAATTATAGGAGTATATGAAGATAGTAAAAATTTTGGTTTTGTAGTTTCTGATGACCAAAAGATACATCAGGATATATTTATACCCAAGGGACATAGAAATGGAGCAAAAACAGGCCAAGTGGTTGTAGCAGAAATTGTGACTTATCCAGAAAAGAGAAGAAATCCAGAAGGAAGAGTTATAGAAATATTAGGTTATAAGGAAGAAAAAGGCATAGATATATTGACTATAATAAAGAAAAATAAGCTACCAGAAGAATTCCCAGCAAAAGTACAAAGTTATGCAGAGAATATATCAGAGACAATTCCACAAGAAGAATATAAAAAAAGAGAAGACTTAAGAGATTTAACTATTGTTACTATAGATGGAGAAGATGCTAAGGATTTAGATGATGCAATATCTTTAGAGAGACTATCTAATGGGAACTACTATTTAGGAGTACATATAGCAGATGTATCTCATTATGTAAAAGAAAAGAATCCACTAGATAGAGAAGCGTTAAAAAGAGCAACTTCAGTATATCTTATAGATAGAGTAATACCAATGCTACCTAAAAAATTATCCAATGGAATATGTAGTTTAAATCCTAAAATTGATAGATTAACTTTAAGTTGTTTTATGGAAATAGATAAGAGTGGTAAAGTGGTGGATCATAGGGTAGTGGAAAGTATAATAAAAACTACTGAAAGAATGACATATACAGATGTAACTAAAATATTAAGAGACAAGGATGAAGAAACTATAAATAAATATAGTAATTTAGTAGATAGTTTTAAACTTATGGAGGAATTATGCACAGTACTTTATAAGAAAAGGTTAAAAAGAGGGGCTATAGACTTTGATTTTGAAGAATGCAAAATAATATTAGATGAAAAGGGTAAACCAATAGATATAAAACCTTATGAAAGAGCTATAGCCAATAGAATAATAGAAGAATTTATGCTTGTTTGTAATGAAACTATAGCAGAGCATATGTTCTGGTCTAATCTTCCTTTCGTATATAGAATACATGAAGATCCAGATGAAGAAAAATTAATGCATTTTAATGAATTCGTTCATAACTTAGGATATGTTATAAAATGGAGTAATGATATTCATCCAAAAGCACTACAAAGCATTATAGAAAAAGTAAGAGGAGAAAAAGAAGAAACAGTAGTTAGTACATTACTTTTACGTTCTTTAAAGCAGGCTAGATATTCTCCAGAATGTATAGGCCACTTTGGATTAGCCGCAAGATATTATTGTCACTTTACTTCACCAATAAGAAGATATCCAGATCTTATGATACACAGAATAATAAAAGAATATATAAATGGAAAGATTAATGATAAGAGAGTGGCAAGACTTACAACAGAAGTAGAATATGCCTCTAAGCAATCTTCTGAAATGGAAAGAATAGCCCAAGAAGCGGAAAGAGAAGTAGATGATCTAAAGAAAGCAGAATACATGAGCGAAAGAATAGGAGAAGAATATGAAGGCATAATATCTTCAGTAACTAACTTTGGAATGTTTGTAGAACTACCAAATACTGTAGAAGGGCTAGTTCATATAAGTACACTATCTGATGATTATTATATATATGATGAAAGACGATTAAGTTTAATTGGAGAAGCTAGTAAAAATGTATATAGATTAGGGGATGCAGTGAAAATTAAAGTTTCAAAAGTGGACTTATTTAGCCATGAAATATATTTTGATATTATAAAAGAACATGAGGAAAAGGAACAGTCAGAAAATATATAAGATACAAAACTTAATGCTAATTTATAGATAAAAAATAAATTTAAGAGAAACTCAGTTTAAAGTTAATACTGAGTTTTTCTTATAGATTTATTGTGAAGTTAATAATTCTAAAGTATATAAGAATGCATTAGTTTAAAATTTATATTATATTATATTAATTTATTTATATATTATAAAAGTTTTAATAATGGACAACTATATAATATATAATTTAGAAAGCCATGTATTATTAAACATATATAATAGTAAAATTATGAAAAATATACTAATATTATAAGTGTATGATTTATATTAAAAGAATAAAAATCTATAAAATGGAGGCTAAATATGAATATATTATTGACTAACGATGATGGTATAAATGCTGAGGGAATAAATACATTAGGAGAACTATTAAGTGAGAATCATAATGTTATTATGGTAGCACCAGAAAGCGAAAGAAGTGCATCAAGTCACTCTATAACTATAAGAGAACCTATAGTAGTAAAACAGGTAAAGAAACCTTATAAAGTGAAAGCCTATAGCACAAGTGGAACTCCAGCAGATTGCGTGAGAGTGGCTTTAGATAAGTTAGGTATAGATAATATTGATATAGTTATGTCAGGCATCAATAAAGGTCTCAACATAGGTGATGATATATTATATTCAGGAACAGTGTCTGCTGCTATAGAAGGAGCTATGTATAAGGTACCCTCCATTGCTGTATCTACAGAATTTAGAAAAGACAAAAAAGAGAATTATAATATAGCTGCAAAATATACATTAGAAATGTTAAATAAAATCCAAATAGAGGATTTGAAAAATGATGTAGTTTTAAATTTAAATGTACCCTTTTGCAGTGAAGAAGAAATAAAAGGAATAAAAGTATGTAAAGTAGGAAATAGAATTTTTAATACTAGATTTTCGGAGGAAACAGATAAAGAAGGAAATAAAATATTTACATTAGAAGGGCAGAAAAATGAGGATATACATGAAGGTACAGATGTGTATTATATAAAAAATAAATATGTGACCTTAACACCTTTACATTATGATTTAACCAATTTTAATATATTATCACAAACAGAAGAATTATTTATAAGATAAATTAAAGTCCTTATGTTTGAAATGAGTATGTATAGATGATATACTTATTATTACAACGAAAAAGTTATTCCGTTAGGCGGTGATTTTATGAGTAAAAAGAAGGGAAACAGTACTCTTGCAGAAAATAGAAAAGCAAGGCATGATTATTTTATAGAAGAAACCTATGAAGCAGGTATAGAATTAGTAGGAACAGAAGTTAAATCTATAAGGCAAGGAAAAGCAAATTTGAAAGATAGTTATGCTGATATTAGAAATGGAGAAGTTTTTGTTAGAAATATGCATATAAGTCCTTACGAGCAAGGTAATATATATAATAAAGATCCCTTAAGAGATAGAAAATTATTACTTCACAAAAGCGAAATATATAAGTTGGTAGGATTTACAACTCAACAAGGATACACGCTAGTTCCTCTATCATTATACCTTAAGCATGGAAGAGTAAAAGTTAGTTTAGCTGTGGCTAAGGGTAAGAAAAATTATGATAAGAGAGATGTTATGCTAGAAAAAGCAGCAAAAAGAGAAATAGATAGACAGATTAAAGAAAGAAGTAAATATTAAGAATGAATAAGGGTGTATAAAATATATTTAATTTTAATACCGCTACAATAAAAAATACATTTCATAAACTGATTCATATGTTTATGAAATGTATTTTTATTTTCGCTATATTAAAATTAAATATATTTTTAAGATATAATATTCTTTTAAAATTAAATGTCTATATGAAACTTTAAATTTATAAATTCTTTTTCTTAGCAATACCTGTAAGCATTAGTGCTATAGCACCATCTCCAGTTACATTACATGCAGTTCCAAAACTGTCTTGAAGGGCAAATATAGTTAATATTAGTGCAGTACCAGCTTCGTTAAAGGATAACACACTGATGATTAATCCTAAAGACGCCATAACTGTTCCGCCCGGAACCCCTGGAGCTCCAATTGCAAATATACCTAGTAATAATATAAATAATAGCATAGTACCAAAAGGTGGTAATTTACCGTATAAGATTTGAGAAACTGTCATTACAAAGAAAACTTCTGTTAAAACAGAACCACATAAGTGAATATTAGAGCATAATGGTATGCTAAAATCAACAATATCTTCTCTAAGAACTGATGATTTTTTAGCAGAGTTTAAAGCTATAGGCAAAGTAGCTGCACTAGACATAGTTCCCACTGCTGTGAGATAGGCAGGTCCATAGTGCTTCAATACTTCCCATGGGTTTTCTTTTGAAATAGCTCCTCCAACTAAATAAAGAACAGTAAGCCAAATAAAATGACCTATTAAAACTATAATTATAACTTTTAAAAATATTGGTAATTGTGTACTTAGACTTCCTTCATAAGCTAAAGCTGAAAAATTCGTTGCTATAAAAAATGGTAGTATAGGTATAACAACTCTATTTACTATACTTAAAACTATATTTTGAAATTGATCTAATAATTTTTCAACCAAATCTGAATTACTCCATCCAGTAGCTAGACCTAATAATAAGGCTAAAGCCAAAGCACTCATAACACTCATAATAGGTGGTATGTCTAATTTAAATATTAATTCTGGTAATTTTTTCAAACCTTCTGGGTTAGATGCTATGGAAAGTTTAGGAATTAAGGCATAACCAGTAACCATAGACAAAAATGCAGCTGCCACAGAAGAAATATAAGCAATAAGCACTGTTATACCTAAGAATTTACTAGCATTTTGTTTTAGTCTAGCTATGGAAGGTGCTATAAAACCTAATATTATTAAAGGTACAGCAAAGAAAATAATTTGACCCAAAACATATTTTATGGTAATTACTACACCTATTGTAGCCTTGGAAGCATAGGAACCAATTAGTATACCTATGATAACTCCAAGAACAAGTTTGAAAATTAAATTATCAAACAATTTTTTCATTTTATAATCCCCCTTATTAATATAATTAAAATATTTTCACTTTTAAAATATTTTAATTTTTAAATAAACATTAGAATTTTAATTTTGTATATAGTGTTTTATTAACTAAATTTTTGCAAACAAAAAACTCCTACCTCTAGTACAGAGGCAGAAGTTATATTCCACGGTCCCACTCTGTTTATATGTCAAAGGGCATATAACTCTAAGTATCAGGTACAAACATACCATAACGCTATAACGGGCGTACACGCTAAAATCTACTTTATTCGAAAAAGAGCTCCTAGAGGCACTTCTGGTAATTTTCACTTAAAGTCTCTTACAGCCAGGGGAGACTTCTCTCTGAAAGTTTCTATTAACGTACTTTCTCTATTCATAGCTTTTAATTCTTAGTATACCTATTTGAATAGTATTTTTGACTAAATTATAAATAATATTATAATATTTGTCAATGAAAACTAAAACAAAAATTCAAAAATTTGTGTAAAAATAGTAAAAAATAAATATTGAAATTCCTAAAATAATAATATATTATATGTTTACTGAATTGATTTGTGCATAGTTTTTATGGAGTAATATATTAAAAAATAGTTATACTAATATGCACAAGTAGTATTTTATAATTACATTCTAAATATATTTATAATAATGACTAAAAATAGTATTTAATAAGCATATTTTCAAAGTATTGACAGTTTTAACTTGTAAGAGTATTTGACAATTACATTTTCATATTGTAAACTATAGATACTAAAAAATTTAATATGTAAATATCGTTGCAAAAACCATATAAATTTTTATAATATGGGGGCGCAATGGTTTCGACGGGGGCAAGTTGCTCCTGAGAAGCGAGTCGAAGGGATCCTGTACCTGCGTTAAAAAACTGGGAACTTAAAGATAATCGCAAACGATAATTTTGCATTAGCTGCCTAATAGTTGCAGCTCGTCAGCCTAAGAGACCCACGACTTAGGGCCTGGCGTCGACAGTGGGGTCCCGAGCCTTACAAAGCTTTGAGTAAGGAACGGAATTAATGAAGCTACTAAATCTAAGAGCCTGTTTATCGGCGCTTAGAGGAGGGAATGTAAAAGGATAAACTGCACTCGGAGATGCTCAGGGGTTGCTGCTTTCGGACAGGGGTTCGATTCAAAAGAGAGTCGCCTTATGAAGTAATTCATAAGTGAAAACTTGGCTTTATCGGTGAAACCGAAACGTAAAGGCGTCGGCAATACCGAGTGGTATGTGGGGAAACCCAACAGCCGTGTATCGACTCATAGGTTTCTAACCTTAAGAAATAAAATTTTCTTAAGTAAGAAATACTAGGATAGAAGTTTAAAACTATAATATAACTTCTATAACATGCCAAGATGATGAAAACTTACAAGTTTTCACCATAAGATATAGTCAGTGCCATTAGAGATAATGGAATAACATGTCCCCTCGCCTCCACCATACATAAACTATAATATTGATACAATAGAAAGTCACTGATTTCAGTGGCTTTTAGTGTTTTTTGGAGAAAATGAAGTGTTTGAAAAACAAGTTTTGAAGATAGAAATTGGAAATGTAATTAAAAAATGCACACACCTTATGTATTTTAGTAAGGTGGGTGCATTTTTAGGTTGGGGTGTGCACTTTTTGGCAAAAATAATTAGCTGAAAATAATTAAAATGTAATTTTAGAAAATTACATTTTTAATAGTTGCAATAAAATTCCTTTTGTGATATGATTACATCATGGTAAATAAAGTAATTTTAGAAAGGCACAATATTTTATGGAAAAGTTAAGCAAATTAGTTGAGTTAGTAAGTGGGTCGCCTCAGTTTAGAATTACTGAAGTGTTTGATGAAAAAACACCTCTTTTTACTTATTATAGTCAAACAGATTTAACAGATGATTTGGTAGGTATTATTTCAAAAACTGTGGTCAATAAACAAGTCAGAACCAATGATAAATTAAATACCTTATGCCATGGTGATGTAGTATTTAGTTTAATCACGGGAATTGCAACTATAGTAAGAAAAGAGCATGATGGATATATTTATACGCAAAACTACGTTAAGTTATTACCTAGCAATAAAATTGATTCAAAGTTTTTAGTTTATCTTATTAATGAAAACAGAACAATCAAGAAACAGTTTGTTCTGGGACTACAAGGGTCTCAAGTTTTAAAATATACTCTAAAGCAACTTAAACAGCTTGAAATACCGAAAATACCTTCCATAGATAAGCAAAAAATTATAGGACAAGTTTATTTTAATCAATTAAGGCTACAAGCCCTTAGAAATAGAACAGCAGAACTTGAAACAAAAATCAGATTATCCAAGTTAGAGGAGGCATGTGAGAAATGAATGAAGAGCAATTTGAAACTGAGTTAATACAGTATATTACCAGTGGAACAATAACTAAACCTGAACACCTAGAAGGAATCAGTGATTTTATTGTTAGAGAAAAACCTGCTGATTACTGTATAAAAACAAAACTGTGGAAGTATGAACCAAAAATTAAAACTACAGAAAAGCTTTGGGACAACTTTAAAGAGATTCTTGAGAGGCACAATCAAAATACACTTGATCATCCTTTAAGTACTGTAGAATTTAATCAAGTGAAAAAGATTATATCTAATATTCAAACACCATATGAAGCTGGACAATTTTTATATGGACTTAATGGGGTATCACAAATGGAAATTGACTTAGATGACGGTCGTCACGTGTTTTTAACAGTTTTTGATCAAAAACAAATTGGTGCTGGAGATACAGTGTATCAAGTAGTTAATCAGATTGAACGTCCTGCAGTTATCACTGGAAAACAAAATCGTCGTTTTGATACGACACTTCTTATTAATGGTTTACCTATAATACAAATTGAAGAAAAACGTGATACACATGATGTCAATGAAGCACTAAATCAAATGCATCAATATTCTGAGGAAAACCAATATCGGGATATTTTTTCTACTCTGCAAATATTGGTGGCAATTACACCAAATAACGTGAAGTATATGGCTAATACCACATCAGATAAGTTTAATAAAGACTTTGCTTTTAACTGGCAACGTAAAAGTGATAATACCATTGTACGTAATTGGAAAGAGTTTGCTGATTCAATGTTAAGTATTCCAATGGCACATCAAATGGCTACTAATTATATGATTTTGGATGGCACAAAAAACAAACAAATGCTAAAGGTAATGCGCCCATATCAAGTATATGCTACCCAGAATGTAATTGAAAATTTAAAACGAGTTGATTTTGAGTTTGGTACAAATAAAGTAGGTTATATCTGGCATACTACTGGTTCTGGTAAAACAATAACTAGTTTTAAAACAGCTTGGCTTGCAAGTCGTATGCCTAAAGTTGATAAAGTAGTATTTGTGGTAGATAGAATTGCTTTAACAAAACAAACAAATGAAAATTATAGAGCATATGATCCAGATGCTAGTGAAGATACCATTGGCAGTGTTCAAAATACATATAATACTAATGATTTAAGTCGTAAACTAAAGAGCAAAGATAATAATATTGTTGTTACTTCTGTTCAAAAGCTTGATACCTTAGTAAAACGTAAGTCTTTTAAATCACCTGATAAAAATATTGTATTTATCGTGGATGAGGCACATCGTTCAACTGGTGGTGAAAGTTTTGAAAAGATACAAAAGGCTTTTAAAAAGTCTGCTTGGGTTGGTTATACAGGAACACCAATGTTTGATGAGACTACTAGTGGTTTACGAACTGAAGATATTTTTGGACCACTTTTACATGCTTATACCATTCGTGAAGCAATAGCAGATAGAAATGTTTTGGGTTTTAAAGTTGATTTTGAAACAACAATTGATGAAGAACAAATGAAATTAGAATACCTACCAAACTTTTACAGAGAACGTTATCCAAAGTGGACTGAAGAAAAAATTATAGAAAAGATTAATAATCTAAGTCAAGAAGATATGGATGATGCAGTTGAACCAAGTTTTTATGATGAAAATCTTGACCATGTAAAACTTGTAGTTGAAGATATCTTTACTAACTGGAGAAATCGTTCAAATGAAGGTAAGTATAATGCATTATTTACAACGCATGTAGGCGGCGGAAAGGCTAGTACACCAATGGCGATGATGTATTTTAGAGAGTTTAAGCGAGTAAATGATGAGAATAGGAAGAATGACAAACAAGTACTGAAGGTTGCAATTACATTTAGTTTAAATACTTCCAATAATGATAGTATGCTTGAAACTAATAAAGGCTTATTTGAAGCGATAGATATTTATAATAAAGAATTTAGTACAAGCTTTGGCATGGATGATGTAGCAGGATATACACAAGATGTTACTAGTCGTCTGAATAAAACTGCTACAGATAAGAATTACTTAGATATTGTAATTGTGGTAGATCAACTTTTGACTGGATTTGATGCACCAGAACTTAATACCCTTTATGTAGATAGAACACTTAAAGGGGCTGGACTTATTCAAGCCTATTCAAGAACAAATCGTATTGCTGATATGCAAGAAAAACCTTGGGGGCGTATTGTAAATTATCGTTGGCCCGCATATAATGAGAAGCTTATGAATAAGGCTTTGGCAATTTATGCAAATAAGGATTCTGCAATTTTATCAGATGAGGAGCAACGTAAAGCTAATGAAAAAGATGGAATTGTAGCAAAACCTTTTGAAGAGGTATTTAATGAAGTAAAAGAGACAGTTAAAAAATTAAGTGATTTAACTAATGAATTTCAACAATTACCACCTTCGGAGAAAAAAAAGGAAGATATGCTTGAATTAATACGTGATTACAATGCTGGTATGGCAAAACTTAAGCAATACAACTCTGAAGAAGTTGATGGAAATGCAGTAGGTTTCAATTATGAAAATCCTGATGAATTAGTTGAAAAATTAGGCATGACAAGTGAAGAGGAAACTATGCTTACTACAGTTTTAACCAATGAGCTTAAACAACATATATCAAAAGAAAAGAAAATTCCTTTTTATCAAATTGAGTTAAAAATGACTCATGTGAAGGATGTAAAAATAGATTATGATTATTTAACTGAATTGGTAGAACAATTATTAAATCAAGTACATGATGGTAAGAAAGAGGAAGCACAAGCTACGAAAGAGAGAATTGATCAATTTGCTAATGGATTAGATGATAGAAATTACGCGATGAAAATTATAAATGCAGCAATGGCTATTATCAAAGGGTACTATCCGCCGGAGGGTACTAATCTTAAATATCCAGTAAAGCTTAGCCATAGTGAGCAAATTATTCAAGCGGCTAGCAATGTAAGTATTGATAGACTATTCTTAGATTTTAGAGTAAAATGGGGAATTACAGATATTATTACAAGTGCAGAGATGCGCCAATTGTTTAGTCCCCATCGTTATGGCGTGCAAGATTTAGATGATACTGGTCAAATTCGAGATATAATTGCAAAAGCAAGCGTGGATTACAAGACTTTAGCACACAGCAAAGATGTACAAGCCTTATCTAAAATCAAGTACCGCAACGGTTTGCGTGAGGCCATTTATGAATTAGCTGATGAGTTAGTAGAAAATTAAGAAGGTGATTAAATGAACGAGATACAATTTTTAATGTATGATGAATATGAAAAAATCGAAGTCGTGATGAAAGATGAAACAATCTGGGCGACACAGAAAGCTATATCTGAGCTTTTTGGTGTGGGTGTTTCTGCTATAAGCAAACATTTTAAAAACATTTTTCAGTCTGAAGAGCTTGATGAGAAAGTGGTTGTTTCCGTTTTGGCAAATACCACAAAGCACGGCGCTATAGAAGGAAAAACCCAAACAAAACAGGTCAAGTTTTATAATTTAGATGCCATTATTTCAGTTGGTTACCGTGTTAATTCTCAAAAAGCAACAAAATTTAGAATTTGGGCCACTGATATTTTGAAAGACTATATCAAAAAAGGATTTAAGATTGATGTTGAGCGCATGAAGCAAGGTGAGAATGTTTTGGGTAAAGATTACTTCCGTGAGTTACTTGAAACTGTACGCTCAATTAGAGCAAGTGAACGTAGAATTTGGCAACAAATCACAGATGTGTTTGCAGAAATTTCATATGACTACGATAAAAATTCACAAATCACAAAAAAATTTTATGCAATTATTCAAAATAAATTTCATTTTGGAATAACTGGTAAAACAGCTGCAGAAATTATTTATAATAGTTCAGATAGAGATAAAGAACATATGGGGCTTACTACTTGGAAGAACTCTCCTAATGGCCGAATTTTGCAGTCTGATGTGCTTGTGGCTAAAAATTACTTATCAGAAAAGGAAATTAGGGGCCTTGAACGTAACGTCTCAGCTTATTTCGACTATGTTGAGCGACTTCTTGAAGATGAAACGTTGTTATCTATGGAAGATTTTGCGATAAGTATTGATGAATTTTTGAAATTCAATCGTTATGAAATCTTAAAAGGTCATGGACGTATTTCCCATAGCACTGCTAAAGAAAAGGCAATAGGAGAATATCAAGAGTTTAACAAAAATCAAAAAATAGTTTCTGATTTTGATAAGGAGATCAGAAGGATTAAAGGAGTTAACAATGGGAAAAAACAACAATAAACCAAAGCTAAGATTTCCAGGATTCACCGACCCTTGGGAACAGCGTAAGTTGGGAGACATACTTAAAAGAAGACAAATAACACAATTAATTTCAGAAGATGCTCCAAGACTTGCATTTGCTTCTGGGCAAGGTGTAATTCCTTTAAGAGAAAGAAAAACAAATAATAGAGACCAGTTGATTTCAGATGAAACTACCAAAAAATATCTGCTTACAGAAATTGATGATATTGTCTATAATCCTGCTAATCTAAAATATGGAGCGATTGATAGAAATAAGTATGGAAAAGGCGTGATTTCTCCTATATATGTGACTTTCACAACACAAGAAGAACCTTCATTTATAGAAAGAATTGTTACAACTGAAAATTTCAAATCAAAGGCACTTAGATTTGAAGAAGGAACCGTTACAAAAAGGCAATCAGTTAGTCCAGAATGTTTGTTATCTTTAGAAGTAATGACTAGCACATCAAAAAAGGAGCAGAGGAAAATAGGTAACTTTTTTCAAAATCTCGATAGCCTTATCACCCTTCATCAGCGTAAGTTAAATCACTTACAAGATAAGAAGAAAAGTTTGCTGCAAAAAATGTTTCCTAGAAATGGTGAAAATTTTCCAGAACTTCGTTTTCAGGGATTTACTGGCCCGTGGGAACAGCGTAAATTGGGAGAGTTATTAATCCCGTCTACTGAAAAAAATAATACAGGTAAATATACTCAAGATGATGTTCTTGCTGCATCATTAGGTACAGAACTAACAAAAAAACATATCTTTTTTGGACTACGTTCAACAGAAGAATCAATTAAAAATTACCGTATAGTAAATAAAGGAGATGTTATATACACAAAATCTCCTATCAAAGGTTATCCAAATGGAATTATTAAGACAAATAAAGGAATAGAAGGTATAGTTCCATCTTTATATTGCGTTTATAATAGTGTTTCTGATGTTAATTCTAGCATTATTCAAAGTTATTTTGAGGATAAGAGTAGATTGGATGCCTATTTATATCCATTAGTTAATGTCGGGGCAAGGAACAATGTTAACATTACTGATTTAGGATTTCTGGAAGGCAATATTTGCGTTCCTCATGATATTGATGAACAAAATAGAATCGTTGACTTTATTGAAAAATTATCAAACCTTATCACCATTCATCAGCGTAAGTTAGAGCATTTACAACAACAAAAGAAGGCACTTTTACAACAGATGTTTATCTAAAGCAAATTAATAAAAGAGAGGAAATAAAAATAATGAGCAATAATATACAATCAATTACTAATAAATTATGGGCAATGGCAAATGAATTACGTGGAACGATGGATGCATCAGAGTACAAAAATTATATATTGGCATTTATGTTTTATAGATATTTATCAGAACATCAAGAGGAGTATTTGTTAAAGAATAATGTTATTGACGTTATAGATGGGGAGTCTATTAATGAATCCTATAATTCACAAGTAGATGAGTCAGAGTTAGAAGATTATCTGCAAGATATTTCAGCAAGCTTAGGATATGCAATTACTCCAAAGGATACATGGCAGTCATTGATTGATAAAATTAATGATTCACAAGTTATTCCTAGTGACTATCAAACTATTTTTGATAACTTTAATAAAAATGCAGAATTAAATAAAGAAGCAGTAAAAGATTTCCGCGGAGTATTTAATGATATTAATTTAGGAGATTCTCGTCTTGGAAGTTCTACAAATGAACGCGCTAAATCACTTAACAATATAGTAAAGTTAGTTGATAGTATTGAATACAAAGGTAATGATGGAAAAGATATTTTAGGTGAAATATATGAATACTTAATTGGTCAATTTGCGGCTAGTGCTGGTAAAAAGGGTGGAGAATTCTATACACCACATCAAGTAAGTAAGATTTTAGCTAAAGTAGTAACAGAAGGCGTAGAAAAATCAGATGAATTATTTAGTGTATATGACCCAACAATGGGATCAGGTTCTTTATTACTTACTGTAGGTCAAGAATTACCAAAAGGCACTCCAATAAAGTACTTTGGTCAAGAATTGAATACAACTACATATAACTTGGCACGTATGAATTTGATGATGCATGGTATATCTTATAACAATATGGTATTAAGTAATGCTGATACTTTGGAAAGTGATTGGCCAGATGGTCCAGATGCAAAAGGTATTGATCATCCACGTAGCTTTGATGCAGTAGTTGCAAATCCACCATATTCGGCAAAATGGGATAATGATTCAACTAAATTAAAAGACCCACGTTTTAGTGAATATGGGAAGTTAGCACCAGCTTCAAAAGCAGATTATGCTTTTATATTGCATAGTATATATCATTTAAATAAGACTGGAACAATGGCTATTGTTTTACCTCATGGAGTTTTGTTTAGAGGTGCAGCAGAAGGAAAAATAAGAGAAACTTTAATTGGTAAAAATTATCTTGATACAATAATTGGATTACCAGCAAATTTATTTTATGGAACAAGTATTCCAACAGTAATTTTAGTGTTAAAGAAGAATCGTGAAAATAAAGATATATTATTTATTGATGCAAGTAATGATTTTGAAAAGAATAAAAATCAAAATAATTTAAGAGATGAAGATATTGATAAAATAATAAAAACATATAAGGAACGCAAAGACGTTGAAAAGTATGCTCATTTAGCATCTATTGAAGAAATTAGAGAAAATGATTTTAATTTAAACATACCACGTTATGTTGATACTTTTGAGGAAGAAGAACCAATTGATTTAGAAGAAATAAATAAGCTGTTAGAGCAAGATAATAAGGAAATTGCTGAGCTTGAAGCTGAGATTAATGAACAATTGAAGATTTTAGGCGTAAAAATTTAAATTTGTTGTTAGAGGGAAAGTTAGGTATTCACTTTCCCTCATTTGCTTGGGAACAGCGTAAGTTAATAATTTGAATGAGATCTTGTTTGATTAAATATTTGTTAAATAATCAAGTGTGTGCACAAATCAATAATTAGTAAAGTAATGGAATATTATCAGTATGGTCATGTATTGTAAATTAATAGCTGATATTTTCACTCCACCATTACTTTTAAGAGGTATCTTATACCAAGGTTGGAGCTAAGCGTATAGCATTCAACACATTAAGGAAAGCAAGTAGCAAGTGAGTTTATTAAAGTATCTCTTCACAACGGGTAGAAGCATCTGAAAAAAATGTGAAATATCCTATAGAAATTTAGGATATTAGCAAATGAGATCCTGCCTCTCAATAGGATAAATGCTAGTACTCAAAAAAGTAAAAAATAAAATGAAAGATATAAATATTGTTAGTATAAATAATAAATATAGTTTAAAATTTAACTGTAGTAAGTATACAAATATTTCTAAAGGCTATAATCTTAAATATAAAATAGTTAGGCAGGTAAACCATATGTTAATTCCAGTAAAAATGAAAGACTCTATAGAACTTGAAGATATTGAAATAGAAAATACAAACTTTAAATCTTTAAACTTAAGAGAAGAACATATAGAAGAATTCTTAAGAAAGAACATAGAAGTTATATTTCAAGAAGAAACTCTTCTTGTGGTTGGAAAGCAAGTTGTAAACAAAGAAAATGGTAGAAGTGATTTAACAGCAGTAGATGAAAATGGTAATCTTGTACTTATTGAAATTAAAAGAGATGTTGAAGATATTAGGCAAAGAAAAGAAGCTTTTGAATTTCAAGCTATAAGGTATGCTGCAAGTTATGCTAAAATCAAAACTCCAGATGATTTAGTTGATAAAATATTTGCATCATATATTGAAAAATATAGAGATGAATTTGAACTTGGAGATTTAACTGCTTATGAAAAAGCATCAAGAATTTTAAATGATTTTCTTGAAAAGAATAATGCATTAAAAACCTTTAATTCAAAACAAAGAATAATACTTATAGCATCATACTTTGATAAGCAAACATTATCAGCTGCAGCTTGACTAATATCAAATGATGTTGATATTAGCTGCTTTGAATTAAGTCCAATGAAAATAGAGGATAGTTATTTTATAGATATTAATAGAATATTACCCCCACCTTCTTTAGAAGATTTTTATGTTGAGGTGGATAATAAAAAACTACCTACATATGCAACTAAAAGAGATACACCCATTACAAGAACTATACTTCCAGGAATGGATAAGTTGTTTGAGTGGGGAATTATTAAAGCAGGAGACATTGCTAAGATTAAGAATGCAGATAATTCAGAAGCTACAGTTATTGATACTAAATATGTTGATTTTAAAGGTGAAAAACTTACATTTAATAAATGGGGACAGAAGGTTACTGGATGGTCTACAATTAGAATTTATTGTTGGGCTATGATTAAAGGTAGCCATAAAACTTTGCATGAAATGAGACAAGAAAAAATGCTATCTCTTGAAAATGAGTTAGAGTAAATTAAACAAGGGTACTATGGGTGAAAATGCACAGACATCCTTTTAAAAAGCGAAGAAATAAATATAGCGTATGAATTAAAAAAAAAGAAGATGGAAATTAAAAAACAAATTGATATAGAGAAGTAAAGAATAATTAAGATAGATAGTACAATAAATGAAATAGTAAGTAATAATTTTAATATACACTAAAATTTTATAACTGTGTTATATAAGTTATGTAAATGTTTAGTTATACAATAAAAACCATTTTTGTGAAATAAAGTTTCAATAATTTAGAAAATTTAAAAATTTAAAAAAATTTCTTAAATTTTGTTGAAAAATTCAAGAAAAAATGATATTATGAAAGCGTAATCAAAATAGAAATATATATAGTAAAAGTTTCTAAGTAAATTATAGGAATATCTAGCGTGTTACTATTAAATTAGGCATGAGCATAGATAAATAAAATAATATAATATAAATTTGTTATATCGCATATTTTAAAAAGTTTTATAAGATATTATCATATTTTTTATCATTTAATTCAGTGTGCACGTAATGCGATAAAATTTCACTTTTATGTTAGTTTGTTTTATTTTCTAATGCTCATGCCCTTTGTTTTTGTAATAAATAAAAAAATAGGAGGTATAAAAATGGTAGGAATTATTCTCGCTAGTCACGGAGAATTTGCTAAAGGTATCTTGCAATCTAGTGAAATGATTTTTGGAGAACAAGAAAATGTAAAAGCTGTTACGTTGATGCCTAGTGAAGGACCTGATGATTTGAAAGCAAAAATTAAAAAATCAATCCAATCCTTTGATAACCAAGATGAAATCTTATTCTTAGTTGATCTTTGGGGTGGTACACCATTCAACCAAGCTAATACACTATTTGAAGAACATAAAGATAAATGGGCAATTGTAGCTGGTATGAATTTACCAATGGTGATTGAAGCTTATGCTTCTCGTCTTTCAATGGAATCTGCCCAGGAAATTGCGGCTTCTATCTTAAAATCAGCTAAAGAAGGAGTTAAAGTTAAGCCAGAAAAATTGGAACCAGTAGATGCTGGCAAAACTATTGCAACTTCTACTCAACAAACTAATGTAGGTAAACCAGGATCATTCCAATATGTTTTAGCCCGTATTGACTCTCGTTTACTTCATGGACAGGTAGCTACTGCTTGGACAAAAACTGTGAACCCTACACGAATTATTGTTGTTTCAGATGCAGTAGCTAAAGATGAACTTCGTAAAAGGTTAATCCAACAAGCTGTGCCACCAGGTGTTAAAGCTCATGTTGTTCCAGTTGATCATATGATTAAACTTGGAAAAGATAATGAACATTTTGGTGGAGAACGAGCACTACTTCTTTTTGAAAATCCAAAAGATGTGCTTAGGGTTGTAGAAGGTGGAATACATTTAGAAACAATAAATATCGGTTCTATGGCTCACTCTACAGGTAAGATTCAATTGAATAAAGTACTTGCTATGAATCAAGAAGATGTGGATGTATTCAATAAGTTAAAACAAGCTGGAGTTAATTTTGATGTTCGTAAAGTACCAGGTGATTCCAAGGAAAATATGGACCAAATACTTAAAAAAGCACAAAATGAATTAAATAAACAAAAATAATATAATTATTTAAATGAAAAGGAGGATTAATAATTATGACTTTAAATATAGTTCAAGTGCTATTAGTGATTCTTGTAGCATTTCTAGCTGGTATAGAAGGTATATTGGATGAATTCCAATTCCATCAACCAATAGTAGCGTGTACCTTAATTGGCTTAGTCACAGGTAATTTATTACCATGTTTAATCTTAGGTGGTACTCTTCAAATGATGGCATCAGGTTGGGCAAATATTGGTGCCGCGGTAGCTCCCGATGCAGCATTAGCATCTGTTGCATCTGCAATAATTTTAGTTCTTGGAGGACAAGGTCAGGGAGGAATTGCTTCAGCAATTGCTATTGCTGTACCTCTAGCAGTTGCAGGATTATTATTAACAATTATTTGTCGTACAATTGCTACAGCATTTGTACATTTTATGGATATTGCAGCTAGAAAAGGAAATATAAGAGCTATTGAAATGTGGCAAATAGCTGCTATCTGTTTACAGGGAATACGTATAGCAATTCCAGCAGCACTAATTTTAGCAATTGGTGCGGGTCCAATTCGTACGTTACTTGAGTCTATGCCTGTTTGGTTAACAGATGGTTTAGCAATAGGTGGTGGAATGGTTGTAGCTGTTGGTTACGCAATGGTAATCAATATGATGGCTACAAAAGAAGTATGGCCATTCTTTGCAATTGGTTTTGTATTAGCAACTATTTCACAAATTACACTTATAGGACTTGGTGCAATAGGTGTAGCCTTAGCTCTTATTTACTTAGCACTTAGTAAACAAGGTGGCTCAGGTAAAGGTGGGAACTCAAATATGGGTGATCCATTAGGTGATCTTATTGATAGATACTAAGAAGGAGGAGGAGACGAAAATGTCAAAAAAAATAGAATTAACAAAAAGAGATCGTATTGCTGTGTGGTTCCGTTCATTTTTCCTTCAAGGTTCTTGGAACTATGAAAGGATGCAAAATGGTGGTTGGACATTTGCAATGATTCCTGCAATCAAAAAATTATACAAGACTAAAGAAGATCGAGCAGAAGCATTAAAACGTCACTTAGAATTCTTTAACACTCATCCATATGTAGCTTCACCAGTTCTTGGTGTAACACTGGCTTTAGAAGAAGAACGTGCAAATGGTGCACAAATAGATGACGTAGCTATTCAAGGTGTTAAGGTTGGTATGATGGGACCTTTAGCTGGTGTTGGAGATCCAGTTTTCTGGTTCACTCTTAGACCGATTTTAGGAGGATTAGCTGCTTCACTTGCTATGAGTGGTAACATACTTGGACCAATTATCTTTTTCTTTGCTTGGAATATTATTCGTATGGCATTTATGTGGTATACACAAGAGTTTGGCTTCAAGACAGGATCTCGTATTACTGATGATTTGTCAGGTGGTTTATTACAAGATATTACAAAAGGAGCATCCATCCTTGGTATGTTCATTCTAGGATCATTAGTTAACAGATGGGTATCTGTTAAATTTGCACCAGTGGTATCATCCGTTAAGTTGAGTAAGGGAGCTTTTATTGATTGGGGTAAACTTCCAAGTGGAGCAGAGGGCATAAAAGAAGCTCTTGTGCAACAAGGAGCAGGTTTGTCATTAACTGATCATAAGGTTACAACTCTTCAAAATAACTTAGATTTATTAATTCCTGGACTTGCAGGATTAATAGTTACACTTATCTGTATGTGGTTACTTAAGAGGAAAGTATCTCCGATTGTAATTATTTTGGGATTATTCATAGTGGGTATTGTTTTCCACTTAATAGGCTTAATGTAATGTTTTTACCTAACCTAGGCTTTTTAGCCTAGGTTTTTGCTAACATATAAATTAGTTAAAGTGAAGATAATAAATTAATTAATATATGTTGTTTTAAATTTTTTCAAATAATTAATAGAAATAGATATAAAATATATAATAAAATAAAATTATATATTAAGTAGAAAAGAGGTGTAAGTTAAATGGTTCAATCCCTTAATACAAAGGTTGATTTAGTAATTGATGCAACAGCTTTTACTGGATTCGCAAGCTATGGCAAAATTATGATAGGAGACAAAGGTTTTGAGTTTTACAATTCTCGTGACTCTGGCAAATATATTCAAATTCCTTGGGAAGAGGTTGACTATGTTATTGCATCTGTATTGTTAAAAGGAAAGTGGATTCCTCGATATGCAATCCGAACTAAGAAAAATGGTACCTATACTTTCGCTTCTAAAGAAGCAAAAAAGGTACTTCGTGTTATTCGAAATTATGTCGACAAAAATCGTATGGTTTGTTCATTAAGTTTTTTTGATGTGGTAAAACGAGCGGTGAAATCCATAGGAAAGAAGAATTAATTAACTAAAGAAGTAGTGAAAATTTCATTAGCCTCAAAACATTGACAGTTTAAATTCCATGTGATACCATTCAAGGTAATTATTTTATAAAAAAGGAGACTTGAAGAGATGATTTTAGTTGTTCTTAACTAGGCTATTAAAATTAAATAGTTTAAAATACTTTAAAGTTCTAGTATGGAGCTTTAATTTAGCATATATTTTAAGAACAATATCTTCTATTAAACTCTTTTATAAAGATAAAATAACTTTAAATACACATAAAAATATTACATATACTTATTTTTATTAAATTAAAATATTTATAAGTATATGTTTTATATTTGATTTAATGTGAATATAATAAAAGATTTTTATATAAGTGAACTCCCCCTAGATCATATTGTTTATCTAGGGGGAGTTTTAATTTTATATTAAGAGAGGTGGAATTTTTCATGGGGTTAAGAAAGGTTACAGAGAAGATTTAAAATCACAATATAATAAAATTTATTTAGATAGGGAGTAATCACTGTTTTAAAAGTGAGCATAGGATTTTTTCTAAGTCCTATGCTCCAAATTTTTATTTACAATAATCTAATAGTTAGGTAATTTTTATTGTGTAAATAATATTTAAATATATATTTAAATTTCATTTTACCCCTTCATTTTTCTAAAAACTAAGGGGGTTTTTCTATGAACTTTTTTAAACATTTTTATAAAACTTCCACTATAATTGTAGCCAATGATTTTAGATATTTCATCAATGCTTAAATCTGTTGTAGTTAATAAATTCTCTGCCATTGTCATTTTGATGGAATTAGTGTATTCACCAATGGACATATGATATTTTAATAGGAAACCTGCTTTTAATTTTTGTTCATTTAGAAACACCATTTTACTTAAACTTTTAATGGTAGGAGGATCACAAGCTTCTTTTGTTAAAATATTGTGGGCTTTTTTTATGGAATTTACATCTGAGGCAGTTAAAGTAATATATCT
This sequence comes from Clostridium sp. Marseille-Q2269, assembly GCF_943736985.1. Taxonomy (GTDB): domain Bacteria; phylum Bacillota; class Clostridia; order Clostridiales; family Clostridiaceae; genus Clostridium_F. The sequence continues at coordinate 35,401 of NZ_CALSFS010000014.1, read as the reverse complement.
GTTTTCTCCTATTCTAATATGTCCATAATTTAATTGGTTGGTAAAAGCATTTTGTGGTGAGGAATATAGCTGGTTATAAAGCAGAGCTATAGATTCTAAAATCTTACTTTCTAAATATAAAGGATCTAGACAATCAGCTTCCGCTAGATTTTTTAAGTTTTGAATAATAGAAGCTATTTCCAGAGGTAGATAGTGATAAGTATAGTTACTAATAAAATCACTAAAATCTATAGTCTTTGGAAAGATTGGTTTTATTACTTCATCAAAGTATTTTTTATAAATTGTTATTTCCGCTCCATGAAAGTGCTGACCTTTTTTCCAAGCCTGTTTTCCTTTTAGGCTTTTTTCTACTACAAAAAATGAGGAAGGACTAAAGGAAGAAACCGGGTTGTTTTCAATTTTAAATTTAGTCTCCCCAGTGTATACAGTACCAAAACGCATTAATTCTTCATTATGATCAAAAGAAAGAGAAAAATTTAATGGTATAGTATAATCACCAATTCCTAAATCATAATAGCCTTCTCTGCCATATTTAATAAAATATCCAAGCTCCGGTCTAGATTTATTTTTATATAGAGTATAGTTTCCCATAGGATAGGCTGAAAAAGTCATTTTATTTAAAACGGTATTTTGAAAATCTTTTGTTGTTTTACAAATCATAAATTATCCCTCCTTTTCCTAATTTTAAACACTTAATTATTTATACACAAGCTAAGTATAATTACTAATTGTCACTCCATAAATTATAAAACACTTAATAAATTGTTTATTTTCATTTGGATATAATACTTTTAAGAACTTTGTTTATTATAGCATAAATTAGTCTAATAGATGATAAAATTATTAAATTAGTTGCAATGATTGAAATGAGAGTGAATATCATATACAATTACAACAAATAAAATAATATGAAAATCAATTATCAAGGAGGTCATATTAAATAATTATGAAAAAGAATGTATTAAAGATATTAGCAATTTTTTGTATATCTACTATAATGCTTGTAGGTTGTGGAACCAAAGGTAATTCAAGTAATGATAAAGCAACAGAAAAGACTGTAACAGTTAAAGATGTAAAAGGCCAGGTTAAAATACCAGCAGAGCCTAAAAGAATAGTAGATTTAAGTGGTAATAGTGATATTTTATCAATTTTAAGATATAAGGTTATAGGAACTGCAAATAGTGATGCCTATGATTATAAAAAATTTCCATCATATTTAGAAGATACATTAAAAGGAGCAAAAATTTTAGGATATAGCATGCAGAGTACTATGGATACAGAAGCTGTTATGAATCTAAAACCAGACTTAATAGTTATATCAACAGTTCAAGAAAAAATGTATGCACAATTAAGTAAAATTGCTCCTACAGTTATGGTCAAATTAGATGCATTAAGCTGGAAAGATAATATAATATCTTTAGGAAATTTATTTAATAAAGAAGATGCAGCAAATAAATGGATCAAACAATATGAAGCAAAGGCTAAGGCAGCAGGAGATAAAATTAAAAAGGAATACGGAAAAAAAGTACATATCTTTCGTTTTTAGCAAGTGGTGGACAATTCTTTGTATTTGATGGAGCAGGTTTTGGTACTGTTTTATATGAAGATATGGGACTCTCTAAACCACAAGGAATGCCAAAACAAAGTAATATCAGTCTTCCTGTAGTCACTTATGAAGGTTTGGCAGCCATTAAATCTGATTATATATTTCTAATGGCAACAGATAAAGATTATGATCAATTTAAGAAAAATGCAATCTGGAATAACTTACCCGCAGTTAAAAAAGGAAAAGTAGTTAAATTAGGAGCTTCACCATATTTTAATCAAGGGTACAGTCCAATAGGTAGAGAAGTGTTACTAGATAAAATAGGTGGCATGTTAAATGAAACGAAATAAAAAATATACCATAGGTTTTATAAGTTTTACTACCTTACTTATAATAATAGGATTGCTTCTAGCTATAATGCTAGGAGCAGTCCATATAGATTTTTTAGATATATGGAATAGTATATTTAATTATAGTGAAACTCTTAATCTTATGTTAATTAGAAATGTGCGTATTCCAAGAGTTCTATCTGTATTATTTACAGGAGGAATTTTAGGAATGACAGGAGCAATGATACAAGGAGTTACAAGAAATCCTATAGCTGAGCCATCTATTTTAGGTGTAAGTCAAGGAGCTACTTTAGTAATAGCTATTTTTTATGTGCTAGGAATAACAATAAGTACTAGCACTGTTATGATAGCATCTTTTATAGGAGCATTGATAACTGGATTAATAGTTTTAAGTTTCCTATCAAACAAAGCAAATAATAACTCCATAGCAAAGATACTTTTGGCAGGAACAGCAATGAGTACATTTTTTATTTCATTGACCACAATAATTGGATTATTGTCAAATCAATCTCAAATGATAGGTTTTTGGGTATTTGGAGGCTTTAGAAATACAAGTTGGGCAGATTTCAGATTAGTATTTATAGCAGGAGTTATAGGGCTTAGTATATCAATTCTATTGTCACCTAAGATAAATATATTAAATCTTGGTGATGATGTTGCCATAGGTCTTGGAGAAAATCCTGAAAAGATAAGATTCACAACACTTATGGTTATGATACCTATGTGTGCAGCGGCAGTAGCTGTAGGAAAAAATATAGGTTTTGTAGGACTTATTGTTCCTCAGGTAGTTAGAAAAATATTAGGAGAAGATTATAAAATAAACATACTATGTTCTTTTTTATTAGGAGCAGTGCTTTTAACTTATTCAGATATTGCAGCAAGAATGTTATTTGATCCTTATGAAACTCCAATTGGAATATTTACCGCATTAATAGGGATACCATTTTTCATATCAGTGGCTAGAAAGGAGAGGGGCTAATGAAGAAGAAAGGATTCAAAGTAATATTAATAATTTTATTAGTCTTATTACTTATTTCTTTTATGGCTACACTATGTTGGGGTACATATAAAGTTTCTGTAGGAGAAGTTATAAATATACTTATTGGAAATGGAACAATGATTGAAAATACAGCAATATTAGATATCAGGCTTCCAAGAATTTTAGTTGGAATTTCCGTAGCAATTGCCTTATCAACATCAGGATCAATTCTTCAAACTATAACTAAAAATGACTTAGCAGATACAGGGATAATAGGGATAAATGCAGGAGCTGCTGTGGCCGCAGTATTATTTATTACCTATGAAACTTCTAATCACTATAGTGAACTTGGACAATTTTCAGTATTTGTACTACCATTTATGGCTATAGTAGCATCGGGAATAGCTTCATTTATAATATATATACTATCTAGTAAAAATGGAATAAAACCTAAAAGACTTCTATTAATAGGAATTGGATTAAATGCAGGTCTTAATGCCTTTATAACTTTTTTTACCTTTAGAGGAGGCGTTGGAGATTACAATAGAGTGCTAGTTTGGACTTCAGGAAGCTTTTGGGTATCTGGATGGAGCTATGCAAAGATAATAATTTTAATAGTAACCTTAATGTTTATATTAGTTTTATTAAATCATAAAAAATTAGATGTTTTAAATCTTTCAGATGAGCTTTCTATATCTTTAGGATTAAATTTAGAAAAAGAGAGAAAAAAGTTTTTAAGTTTTGCAGTTATATTAGCAGGAACAGCAACAGCTTTTGCAGGAAATATTGGATTTTTAGGGCTTATATCCCCTCATATTGCAAGAAAATTAGTTGGCCCATATCATAAGAATTTTGTTGTAATATCCGCCATAATAAGTTCTATAATAATTATTCTTGCAGATGCAGTTTCAAGAAATTTATTTTCTCCAATTGAAATTCCAGTGGGAATAATAGTATCCATATTTGGAGTACCATACTTTATTTATTTAATGATGAAGGAGAAATAATTATGGAAGTTATTAATATAAAAAATTTATCAGTATCATATGAAAACAATACTATAATTGAAAATATGGATTTATGTATACCAAAGGGGAAGATAAGCATAATAATCGGAGCAAATGGATGTGGAAAGTCAACTTTATTAAAAACTATAGCAAGAATCAATAAGCCTAAAAATGTAGACATTTTAATAAATAATAAAAATATAAATCAAATAAAAGAAAAAAATATAGCAAAAGAAATAGCTTTTCTTCCCCAAGGACCAGTTTGTCCAAGTGGACTCACAGTTAGAGAACTTGTTGCCTATGGAAGATTTCCTCATCAAAAAATGATAGGTGGACTAAATAGTCATGATAAACAAATCATTGATTGGGCAATAGGAGAAACTGGGCTTAGTGAATTTAGTCATAGAGAAGTTGAAAATTTATCTGGTGGTCAAAGGCAAAGAGCTTGGATTGCTATGATTTTAGCTCAAGAAACAGATATTATAATGCTTGATGAGCCTACAACCTATTTGGATATGTCTTATCAGCTTGAGGTATTAGAAGTACTTCAAAGACTTAATAAAGAAAAAAATATTACTATAGTTATAGTGCTTCACGAGCTTAACAATGCTTGCAGATTTGCAGATAATATAATTGGACTTAAAAAAGGAAAGATTGTTTGTGAAGGAAAGCCAATAGATGTAATTAATAAAGAAACTTTAAGAGAAATATATGGTGTAAATGCTAATCTTAAAGAAAGTGAAAATGGCAAATACCCAGTATGTATGGAATATGAACTTTTTAGGGCAGAGGCATGAAAAATAAAAACTTTATCATAATAGTTATAGGGCAGATTATTTCACTTTTTGGAAATGCAATTCAAAGATTTAGTATGTCTTTATATTTATTAGAGCTTACAGGGAGTACAGCTGCTTTTGCTAATATATTAGCAATATCAACTATACCGTATATTGTATTTGCTCCAATAGCAGGTAGGCTTTCAGACAAAGTAAATAGAAAAAAGATAATGGTATACTTAGATTTCTTCTGCTCAGTATTGATTGGTGTGTATGCCTTTATATTATTTAAAGGAAGAGATACAGAATCTATAGCTGCAGTAGTTATGTTTATATTGTCCATATGTTCTACATTATATGGGCCAGCAGTGGTATCTTTAATTCCACAAATAGTGGATAAAGATAAACTTACTTCAGCAAATGGAATAATTAATCAAGTGAGCTCAGCTGTGAATTTTACGGCACCCATATTATCTATAGTTGCCCCATACTTTATAAACATATTACTTGAGCTTCCGTCAGAGATTTATGGAATAGTAGAAGGAATATGTGTATTGGGCATGGTATTAGGAAGTCTTTGGATAAGTTTAAAACCAAATATGTTTTCAATGAAAAAAGTCCATTATACATATTTCCCTATGATAGCAGGAGTTATGTTAATGTCTATATTAGGATTTATAAAGTTAAATAATTATACTTTAGCATGGCTTTTTGGAATTGGTGGTATGGCAATTATGTTATCTTTATCATTATCAAATGTACTAACTTTAACATTTATACAAAAAGAAGTACCGGGGCATATGTTAGGGAGTGTGTCAGCCTTTTCAACAGCAGAGCAACTATAAGTGTTATACCGGGACAATTGATATTTGGACAAGCAATACATATGCACATACCCATAGGAAGGATCTTATTAATAACAGTAATAATTAATTTAGGACTTATACTATTTGTTAAATGGAATGTAGAAGAATTGAAATAAAAATTTAGAATTTAGATTTTTATGGTTCTTTTTATTTATTACATGAAATACATTAATTTCATTTTCATTAGTGTTTTATTGATGAATTTACAATAATAATTATAATGATTATATTTTAGTATAAATATAAATATTATGATATAATAAAAATAATTACCATATTTAAAAGTGAAAGTGTTTAATACCACGAGAGGGGATAGTGGTATGATAATTAATCATAATTTAAAGGCTATGATTGCATATAGAAATATTATGATAAATGGTACTTTGGCTGGAAAGGCTATGGAAAGACTTGCTTCAGGTAGGAGAATTAATAGAGCAGCTGATGATCCAGCAGGACTTGCAATCTCACAAAAGATGAGAGCACAGATAAGAGGCCTTGAAATGGCATCAAGAAACGCTCAAGATGGTATTTCCATGATACAAGTTGCAGAAGGTGGAGTGAGAGAAATTCAATCCATACTTCAAAGAATGAGGGAATTAGCGGTACAAGCAGCCAATGATACAAATTCTCCAGAGGACAGAAAGAATATCCAAGAGGAAATCAACCAATTAACAAGAGGAATTGATGAATTACACTAAATATAGTATTCTTCAACAAGTAGCCCAAGTTATGTTTTCCCAAGTACTCAAGCAACAGGAAAGTACAATTCAATTGCTAAAGTCTTTGAATAACTAAAACCCATCACATATTTGTGGTGGGTTTTACCTAGTTTATTTCACAAGTAAGCTAATAACTAAGATATAAGTTTCAATTTTAAGGAAACTTTTTATGCAGGTATTTTGTGGTCACTTACTACAGTTTTATTTTACTAAGAATGTAGAAAAATATGGTAAAATATATACATATAGAAATGAAAAAACAATAAATAAATTTATATAGATTAGAAGAGGAGAGTTTATGTATAAAACAGCTAAGATTTTGGTAGTTGAAGATGATAATGATATTAATAAATTACTTTGTAGTATTTTTGAGAATAAGGGATATAAATGTAGAGGAGCTTTTTCAGGAACGGAAGCATTAATGTGTGTAGAAAATGAAGAATTGCATATGATTTTATTAGATTTAATGATTCCAGGCCTCAGTGGAGAAGAAGCTATATTAAAAATAAGAGGAATAACTAAAGCTCCAATTATTATTGTGAGTGCAAAAACATCCAAAAAAACTAAGCTAGAATTATTAGAAAAAGGAGCTGACGATTTTATTTGTAAGCCATTTGATCCAGATGAAGTAGTTGCAAGAGTAAATTCCAATCTGAGAAGGTATTTAGAATTTTGTACAGGTGAGGGAAAAAACAATATCTTAAGTTATAAAGATATTACTTTAAATGTAGAAAGCAAGGAAGTAAAAGTTGGACAAACTATAATTACATTAACAGCAAGAGAATTTTCAGTATTGAAGTTATTATTAACTAATCCTAATAAGGTTTATAGTAAATCTAATATCTTTGAAAGCATATGGGGAGAAGATTTTTTAGGACAGGACAATACTGTAAATGTACATGTAAGTAGATTAAGAAATAAGCTGACCAAGGCCAATAATAAAGATTATGATTACATAGAAACAATCTGGGCAATGGGGTATAGATTAAGAAAATAGTCAGTTTAAATTTAGCATAAAAATAAATATTAATAAGATTTAATACTTTTGAAAGGTTTTAGTAAAGTTTTCTTATAAATCATTGTTTATTATAAACAGAGTTCTTAGTTTTAGGAGAGTGTTCACTCCTCTAAAGCTTAGAAATCGTTATCCAGGGACATAGCTGATCTTTACTTCCAACTTTAAGAACATGGAAGTATTAGAGCAGGTAGTCATGGATAAAAACATGATTTATAAGAGGAGGGAAATATAGAATGGATGAATATGTAATTAGAACCAGTAATATCACGAAAATATATAAAAAACATAAGGTGCTAGACAGTATATCTATTAATATTAAAAAAGGTGATATATATGGATTTGTAGGAAAAAATGGTGCTGGCAAAACAACTATGATTAGAGTGCTTACAGGTCTTGCCATACCTAATGAAGGACAAGTTCAGTTATTCGATCATAGCGAAGAAAAGGAAGTTATAAAAGAAAGAAGAAGAATTGGTACTTTAATAGAATCACCAGAGTTGTATCTTAATATGACTGCAAAAGAAAATCTTGAACTTATAAAAATTCAAAGGGGGATTCCGGGAACTAAGTGTATTAATGAGGTTTTAGATCTAGTAGGGCTTAAGGATGTAGAAAAAAAGAAATCTAAAAATTTCTCATTAGGAATGAAACAACGATTAGGAATTGCTATGGCTTTATTAAGTGATCCAGAACTTTTGATTTTAGATGAACCTATAAATGGATTAGACCCAATTGGAATAAAAGAAATAAGAGAGCTTTTACTTAAATTAAATAAAGAAAGAGGAACTACTATTTTAATATCAAGCCATATATTATCTGAACTTACCCATATTTCAAATAGATATGGTTTTATAAATGATGGGAAATTAGTTGAAGAAATAACTTCAAGTGAACTTTCAAATAAATGTAAAATGTATCTTCACTTAAAAATAAGTGATTCTTCAAGTGTGTCAATTATTCTAGAAAATGAACTGGGAATAAAAGATTACGAAGTTTTGAAAGATAACATTATAAGAATATATGACCAATTTGATGGAGAAAAGATTACTCTTGCTCTAGCCAAACATAATATAGGAGTTAAAGAAATAATGAAAATGGGTGAATCCCTAGAGGATTATTTTACTAAATTAGTTGGAGGGGAAGATAATGAGTAATTTGATTAGAGGAGAATTTTATAAATTAAAAAAGAGCAAGTATCTTATTGGAATTATAATATTAACACTATTGGTTTTATTTCTTATGATTCATAGTTACTATTCAAATATAACAAGTATGAAAAAAGAACATCTTTATCTTGTAAATGGAATGGATTCAATAGAATTTGCATTTGAATGGCTTGTGATTACAAGTTTTATATTTTCTTTATTTGCAGGAGAATTTATTGCTAAAGACTTAAAGCATAATATGAATAAAAGTTTTATTTATGGATATAAGAGAAGTAAAGTTATATTAAGTAAATTAATAGTCTTTATAATAACTTTTTTATTTTTACAGTTAATATATACAACAATTTTAGTTATACATGTTTCAATTAACTATGGATTTTGTAAAACTTTAAATTATAGCACTATATTATATTTAATTAGAGTAGTTATTATTGGGATAATGTATAGTGTGGCAACAATGTCCATAGTTTCTATGATTGCTATAATAATAAGAAGTAATGTGTGTACAGCTTTTTCACCAATTTTATTTACATTAGCATTTCAAGCATTAGGTTTGAAGCCACCTATTCCAGCTATAATTAAATGCGTATTTCCTGTTATTGTTGGTAGAGAAGCACTAGCAAGATTTGCACCAAAATCAGTTATCATAAGTGCAATAATTTCATCAATAGTAATTTTTACAATAACAACTTTAATAAGTGTTTTATATGTAAAACATAAAGATATTAAGTAATCAAGATAAAAAATTATTATATAAATTAGGAGAAATGAGATGTATTTATTTGCTGTTATTTTGTTCGTGATTTTTATGATTATATTTTCAATAGTAATGTGTATTAAGGTATTTTTATATAAAAGACAAATAAGAGATATTACCAATCAGATTAGAGAATTTAATGAGAGAAAAACAAATAAGAAGGTTAATACTGAAATAAAAGATAAAAATATAGAAGAGCTTAGTTTTCAAATTAATGAGTATCTAGAACTATATAAAAAAAATGAACAAGAAAAGATAATGTTTGAAAACACATTGAAACAGGGAATAGCTAATATGTCTCATGACTTAAGAACTCCAGTGACTTCAATAATAGGATATCTAAAATTACTTGAAAATGATGAAATAGATAAAAAAGAAGCAATGGATATACTTAAAAGTAAAACTAGTAAATTAAATATACTTATAAATGATTTTTTTGAATTAGCTTCAATAGAAAGTGAAGATTATGAATTAGATATGATAAAAATAAATTTAACTAATATGGTACGTAATGAAATATTATCATTTTATGAAGCCTTTCACAGCAGAGGAATTGAACCAAAAATAAATATTGTGGATAACCCCATTTTTATAATGGGTGATAAGGATAGTTTAGAAAGGGTATTTGAGAATCTACTTTCTAATACATTAAAATATGGAGAAAAAGATATTGAAATAAATTTAGAAAGAAGTAATGATAAAGTTATATTTAAAATTTCTAATATATGTACTAGTATTTGTGAGAAAGATGTACTATGTATGTTTGATAGATTTTATATGGCAGATAAGGTAAGAAAAGGACAAGGTGCAGGACTTGGACTTTCTATTGTAAAAAGTCTAATGGAAAAGATGGAGGGAATTATAACATCAAAGTTTGAAAAAAATAGGGTTTCTATTATATGTGAATGGAGATATATATAAATTTTATAATAAAGCATTATGATTATCTTTTAATTTTATAAAACAACAAAAAAGTCTGTTATTATAACAAATCTTTTAGATTATTTTTTAACAAGCAAGAGTTGTATAGAATTAATAAACAAAATATCTAAAATATATAAAGATGATTATATTACTGGAATGGTAAAAAACTGTTCCAGTATTTTTGATTGAATAAAGAACCAAAAGTGACCCTAACTTATCTAATACATGAATGTAAAATGTGAGTATATTGTAATATGGAGGTTAAAATGGAACATACAGACTTGATAGAATTGGCTAGGTTAGCGAAAAAAGGTGATAAAGTAGCATTTAGTAAGCTCATAAAAATTTTTATTATAATTATATTAAATATTGAAGTGTTTTTTAGTTCTCAATCGTTATATTAAATGTAAGGATAAAAGAAGGTGGTGATAATTATTGAGAAGGAACAATTTGCAAATTGTATAAAACAATATGAACGGTTAATTATTACTATTTGTCTATCCTTTACAAAAAATTATTTCGATGCTGAAGATTTGGCACAGCAAACTTTTTTAGCTGCATATGAAAATTATGAAAAGTTTGATGGTGGCAACTTCAAAGCTTGGATTACTACCATTGCTGCAAATAAGTGTAAAGATTATTTTAAGAGCAAAATAAGAACAAATATTAGTTTATGGGATAAAAAGTATGAGAACATAAAAGATCATGGAGATTCTCCAGAAGAAACAATAGTTAAAAAAAATGCCATGGAGAGAATATATGCAGTATGTAATAAATTAAAAGAGCCATATAAAACTGTGGCCATAAGCTATTTTTGTAAAGATATTAAACTTTCACATTTGGCAAAGAAAACTGGAAAAAACATAAAAACTTTAGAAACACAATTGTATAGATCAAAAAAATTATTAAGAGATTTATGGAAGGAGGAGTTTATGTGAAGCCAATATTATTTAACAAAGAAGGACATTTAACTGAATACACAATAAAGTCACTTAAATTTGGCACTCTTAAGGACGAAGAATTGATTTTAGTATTGGATCATATTAGTGATTGTGAGAAATGTGCTGGTATATTTGCTGATAGTTTTGAAAATGACGAACTTGCACAAGCTCCTTTAGGTTTCGAAGAAAAAGTACAAATTAAAATAAAAAGTAATAAAGAAAATAATATTCAATTTAATAGGTACTGTGCCAGAGTTGCAATTGCTGCTAGTATAGCATTAATTATGGTTTTTTCAAATGGATTAAATTTTTTGGCCAGTACAAAAGTAAACCATGTAAAGCCATTAAATTTAAGTTTTATAAATTCGATTAATTCAAATCTTAATACATTTTCTGAAAAGATAATTAAAATGGAGGTTTTTAATAATGATAAAAAAGAAAAGTAAATTCTTAACTTTTGTTTTTTCACTTTTGCCTGGGGCAGGACACATGTATATGGGATTTATGAAAATAGGTGTGTCTTTTATGTCTGTATTTTTATTTTTAATATTTTTTTCCACTTGGCTTGATATAGGACCATTATTATTTATTTTGCCACTTATTTGGTTTTACTCATTTTTCGATTGTATGAATAGATTAAGTGTAGATGATGAAGAATTTTTAATTTTAGAAGATAAGTATTTATTCTCTATAGATAAATTATCAGAATTAGATAAAAGTATATTTGAAAAACGTAATCTTGCTATTGGTGTAGTAGTATTAATTTCAGGTATTTATTTAATGGGTGATAATATTCTAAATATTTTAGAAGGATATATTCCACAAGAAATCTATTCAGTTACACATCATTTTATGAAACAAATCCCTAAGATAATTATAGGGGTGACAATAATCGTTATTGGTATAAGACTTATTAAGGGGAAAAAAAGGGAGTGTAAAATAGATGCTTAAAGGACGTAGAGTAGGGACATTAACTGCAGGTATTGTTTTAGTTATATCTGGAATAATGTTTTTACTTAGATCAGTTATTAACAACATTGACATTTCTTTAATAGTATCTTTTTGGCCTATGGTGCTAGTGCTCTTAGGAATAGAAATTCTTACAGCTTATATAATAAATAAAGAAGAAAAAATGAAATATGATTTTGGGGCAGTAGTATTAGTCATGCTTTTATTATTCTTTGCTATGGGAATGGGAGTAACAGAATTTATTACTACTCATTGGGCAGTGTTTAAGGGAACAATCTAGATATAGATAAAATTCTTATATAAATTATAAACAGCTGGAAATAGCAAATGAGAAACTTTTATCTCAATATTCCCATATTGAAAAACTAAGTGATTAAGGTATATGCGTATTACTTTAAATAAACATAATATGAAATTTTATAATTGTATAGTAGTTACTTAAGCATCTCATGAGAGATGCTTTTTTATTGTTAACATTTAGGGTAAATGATATATCATATGATTTATTTTTACTTTAATAACATATTTATAAATAATTTTTATGTTTTTTACAATTGTGGTAGAATTTTTACTATAAAGCTATAGTATATATTTTTAACTTCTTATTAAATTTGTCCAGATTTTTAGACATAAGAGATTATATTTATAAATTATATTAATAATTTTATTAGCATAACAGCTTAAGCTAGATTTTCAAAAATTTATTTTACATTGAAACTTCTATGAAACATTGATCATAACGCATTTCATATGAACTATTATATGATTAAAATATATGAAAATTCATTTAATTATTTAAAATATGTAAGAAACCAAGATAACAATTATAAGAGATTAAGGAGAGACAGAAATGGTTACAATTTTGATAATTGAAGACGATGATACAATTGCTTTTGGAATTAAGTCATTTTTATTGAAAAATAATTACAGAGTTATTCATGGTAAAAATTTAAAAAAAGGAAAAGAGCTTTTTAAAACAGATATAGATTTAATATTACTAGATTTAAATCTTCCTGATGGATCAGGATTTGATTTTTGCAGTTATATAAAAAGAATTAAAGATATTCCTATTATTTTTCTTACTGTGACAGATGAAGAAAGTACTATGATAAAAGGACTAGATATGGGTGGGGATGACTATATTACAAAACCGTTTAAATTAAGTGTTTTACAAGCTCGTATTACTGCTGTTTTACGTAGAACCCTTAAACAGAATAAACAAGAGTCCATTTTATGTTGTAAAGATATTAAAGTAATAAAGTCAGAAGGAAGAGTGTATAAAGATAACCATGAAATAGAATTGACAGTTGGTGAGTATAATTTATTACTAAAATTGCTAGAAAATAAAAATCGTACTTTGACAAGAACCATTTTATTGGAAAAGCTTTGGGACTGTAATGGAGAATTTGTAAATAACAATACATTATCCGTGGCAATTAAACGTCTTAGAGAGAAGTTAGGAGATGATTCTTTTATTAGAACAGTGAGAGGAATAGGTTATAGAATGGAGGATTAAATATTTATATGAAGAAAAAAAGTATGATAGTGTGGTTTCTTAGTAGTTTAGTATACATAACACTTCTTTGTGCTATATTTGGTGGAGTCATTTATACGCAGGCAAAGAAAAATTTTTATGAGAAAACAGCACAACTTATAGGGGCTGGAGTTAATGATAATTCTGATATTGAACAAGCTTTGGTATCGGCACTAAAAAAGAAAAATTCAACAGATATAAATAAGGGTAGAAAAGTATTAGAAAAATACAGTTATGTTGAAGATTTTAAAAGTAATTTTAATAATTATCAAATGTTTAATAAAATAGTTATTAGTATTTTATTATTAATTGCTTTACTATTTTTTTATTTTGTAGGTTCATTAGTAATTTTAAATATTATAAAGCGCAGACGTATACACAATTTAGCAGAATATATTTACAATATAAATCAAGGGATTTATAAAATGCAAATTGAGAAGAAAGAAGACGAATTTTCAATTTTAGAAGATGAATTATATAAAACAGTTATGATGCTTAGAGAAAGTAGGGAAAAGGAAAGAAAAGAAAAAGAGAAGCTATGTAATAATCTTGCAGATATATCCCACCAACTTAAAACCCCTCTTACATCTATGTCCCTTATGGTTGAATTGTTAGAAAGTAGTTATATTGAAGGAGAAGAATCCTTATATATTGAAAGCATTTCAGCACAGATACAGCGTTTAAATTATTTAGTATCCTCATTATTAATAATTTCAAAAATTGATGCAGATGCAATGATATTAGAATATGCATCTATCAATGTTGATGAATTAGTGCATGTAGCTGTTGAGCCGTTACATTTAATGATAGAAAAAAAGAACCAACAACTTTTTATAAAAGATAATAGTGATATATTTTTTACTGGTGATTTTCACTGGATCAATGAAGCTATTTTAAATATAGTAAAAAATTGTTCTGAACACACACCGAATGGAGGAGAAATTTCTATAGATTATAAACAAACCCCAATATGCACACAAATAACAATTGAAGATAATGGCACAGGATTTCATAAGAAGGATATTCCAAATATTTTTACTAGATTTTATAAGGGTGTGAATTCATCTAAAGACAGTGTAGGGATTGGACTTGCTGTTGCAAATTCAATAATAAAAAACAAAATGGTGAAATTATTGCTGTAAATAAGGAGACAGGAGGAGCAAAATTTATAATAAAGTTTTATAAAAATTAATTACCAATGTCACTAAAATGTAACTTAACAAAGGTATTATAGTGGTATATAAAAGAAAGCACCCGGTAAAAAACATGTTTTTACCAGGTATTGAACTATAGAAAGGAGAAAATATTTTGGAAATATTAAGAATTGAAAATCTTACAAAAACCTACGGAATAGGTGAAACAAAGGTTACTGCATTGGATAATTTAAATTTGAAAATAAACAAAGGACAATTTGTTTCAATAATTGGACCAAGTGGATCAGGAAAATCTACACTTCTACATATGTTAGGGGGAGTGGATAAACCTTCAAAAGGTAAAATTTATATTGATGATACTGATATTTCATCCATGAATGAAACTAAATTAGCTTTATTTCGTCGCCGAAAGGTAGGACTAATATATCAATTTTTTAATCTTATCCCTACTTTAACTGTTGAAAAAAATATATTATTACCTATGCTTTTAGATAGCAGAAAACCTAAAAAGGAAGAATTTGATAAGGTTGTAGAAATACTTGGTTTAAAAGAAAGGATTAATTACCTACCAAACCAGCTTTCAGGTGGGCAGCAACAAAGGGTTGCTATTGGGCGTTCATTAATATATAGACCTTCTATTATTTTAGCAGATGAACCTACTGGAAACCTTGACAGGAAAAATTCTGAAAGTATTCTTGAAATGTTAAAGATTTCAAATAAAGAATATAACCAGACTATTTTAATGATAACTCATGATGAAAAAATTGCACTATCAGCAGATCGAATGATTAGAATAGCTGATGGTAAAATTGCATCAGATGAGGTGATTAAATAATGAATATCATGAGCGAATATACATATCATCATTTGAAAAAGAATAAAAGACATACAATTTCTATAATAGTTGCTATTATAATTGCCTCAGCACTTTTATGCTCATTATGTATATTTGTACATACTTTATGGAAAGCACAAGTATCCATAAGAATTGAAAAGCAAGGTTATTGGCATGGGGAATTATGGGATGCTATATCAGGTGATAAATTAAAATATGTAACAGAAAACCCAGAAGTTGAAACCACCATGGTTAAAGGACAGTGGATTACTGCTAAACTTTCAAATACAAAACGTCCCTATCTATTAATGAGAGATGCAGATGCAAATTTTTGGTCGGATATGGGTAATCAAGATGATCTTATGAAAGGTAAACTTCCTCAAAAATCTGGAGAAATTGTTTTATCAAAATTATTCTTCTTGGATAATCCTTCCTATAAAGTTGGTGATAAGTTGACTATTCCCATAGGTAATCGTATGTTGGGTGATAAAATGATTAAAACCCAAGATTTCAAAAAATCAGGTGAGACTTTCGAGGTAACAGGGACTAAGACGTATACCATAGTTGGAGAAATGGATTATTCTGGAGTGTCTGCATATCCTGGATATATTGCTATGGGATACTTGGATCATTCACAAATTAAATCTAAAGATGAACTTACAGTTTATATACGATTTGAGAAACCTCATAAAATTTACAAGTTATTACCCCAAATAGCTAAGTCTACGGGATTAAAACAGGATGAATATGGTAAATATAATATTCGTTATAATACACCTTTATTAAATTTATATGGAATTAGCAATAAAAACGGTGAAAACACTCAAATAATTGCAATAATAGCAATGATAATAATAATGACTTTATTAGTTATGGGAGCATTTATTCTTATTATCTATAATGCATTTTCTTTATCTGCCAATAACAGGATTAAACAACTAGGTATCTTAAAAAGTTTAGGAGCAACCCCAAAGCAAATTAAACATTCAGTTTTATATGAAGGCTTTTTACTTTGGCTTGTTCAATTACCAATAGGCATTATAATAGGATATATATTTAGTTATACAGTTGTTTTTAAAATTAATGAAATTCTTAGTTCTATGGAGGATTTCAAAAAAATAAATGTTCCCTTTTCATGGGTAGTAGTTGTTTTTGCTATTAGTATTTCATTGATTACCGTTTTAATATCTGCTTATATTCCAGCAAGAAAAGTAGCTAAAGTATCACCTATTGTTGGAATACGTCAAAATAATAACAAAGTCAAATTAAAGAAACCGAAAAATCATCCTATAATACAAAAAATATTTGGTGTAGAAGGTGTACTAGCAAAATCGCAATTTTCAGCTAATAAAAAAAGTTTACGTACTGCTGTACTATCTCTTGCAATTTGTTTTACCTTAATAGTTGGATATATTAGCGTAATGTATATATACAAATTAGCTGAGTCTAAAAATTATGAAACAATCAAATATGATATGAGGGTTAATCTAGATATTACAGATGAACCAAGTGATGAAATGATAAATAAAATTCTTTCCTTGCCTGAAGTTAAAAAAAGCGTAGTAAGAAGACAAGTACATACTTCAACCTATGTAACATCAAAACAGGAGTCAGATGTTTTTTCTAAATCTGGAGGGTTTGATGGAGTAAATACCATGAAATATAATGTATTGAATGAAAATGGGAAGCATAGAATTATAGCAAATTTAGTTGGATTAAGCGATGAATCATTTAAAAAATATTGTGAAGAAATTGGTATTGACTCTAAAAAATATTATCAAGATGGGGAACCTACAGGAATATTATTAGACAGCACATATTATACACCAAAAGGGTCAAAAGCTGGACAAAACATGCCGTTATTAAATATAAAAGATGGCGATGAGCTAGTTTTAAATGAAAAAGTAGAGGAAAATATTAATGGAAATTATAAATTTAATGTTCAAGTAGGAGCTGTTACAAAAATTTTTCCAGGTGAACTATCAACAGGTGGATACAGCATAGCTTGTATAGTACCTATGAAAACATATCAGAAAATAGTTAGTAATTTTTCACCAGATCGCATGCTTGAATACAACATTATGTCAATTGATTTATTGGTGGGTGATAAGGTTAGTGCCAGCACAAAGAAAAAATTAACTAAGATTTGTAGTTCTTACCTTGGATCCGAAGACTTTAGGATATGGAGTCTATTGGAAGGAAAAAATCATGATAAGCTGGTTAAAAAAGCTACAACTAGTGGTGTTTTTGCTATAGCCTTAATGATTGGTTTAATTGGTATTTTTAATGTTTTTTCTACAATTTCTAATAATCTTAGAGTACGCAAGAGAGAATTTGCTATATTTAGATCAGTAGGATTAACACCAAAAGGATTAAATAAAATGCTGATGATAGAAGGTTTATTCTTTGCTGTAACACCTATTATTGTAAGTATCCCAATAATATTTTTTATTTGTTTTTATATGATGCATTTAACCCTAATAACATGGTCCGAGTTTATGTTTGTTTTCCCAGTAGGAATAATTTCAACCTATACTATACTTATAATTGTATCTATTTTTTTATCATATTATTTTTCTTCAAACTGCATTAAAAAAAGTAATGTAGTAGAATCAATCAAAAATGAAATAGTATAATATTACAAATTAATGATGTAGGTAGTTTCAATATAACAAAACCATATAAGACACCGAAATTTCCATTCCAATTTTTTGAGTTTGACACAAATATCTATGTATCTTATAATTTAATACATAATATAAGGAATGGGGAAGCGAAGAGTAACATGATAAATATTATTAAAACTGCCATTATAACCATAATAATATCATTTATATCTGGATTACTGTTAGATTATTATAAAAATTTAGCACCCAGACTACTATGTAATATAGGAGAGAATATACCTGTAAAGATAAATAACAAAAATATTCATGCATATATTGTTACTGTTAAGAATATATCAAATAAAATAATTCATGATATAACTTTACATGTACAAAGCCCAAAAAGTAGTTTAAAAATTACGGATGCTAAAATAACAAAGGGTTTAAAATTCGATTCTTCAATAGAAGATGATGTTTTAGATGTAAATATACCTTTTTTAAGTAATGATGATGAATTTTCTGTTACATTATATGTAGAAAATGAATATGGATTGAATAATAAGCCTGCTGTTATAATCAGATCACCTGAAAAATTTAAACAAGTACATTCTTCAGATCAAAAAGGAGTTTTATCCATATTTTCTAATATAAATAATATGATTGCAAAGATAATGAAAAAAAATCGAGCAGTAGATTCTAATAAAAAAGGTGATTTTACAAGGGCTAATAATGAAGTGGCATATAGTTCAAAAACAATAAATAAACAAAGAGGAAAAAATATTCATAACAATAATAAGCTTGGTAAGAATAAAAAGGCAATGATAGTCGTTGTATCCATTATTTTAGTTGTGGTTATTGGGGCTTTAGGAAAGTTTTATTTCAAATGGAACTCTACTAATACACAGACCCCTAATATAAAAACTGATAGTACTAAAAAATCTTCTGATATAAAAGGATCATCTGATGGAGATACTAACAACTCAGATGTAAAACCATCAAATGGTGAAAAAACTAAAAATACAGATAGAACAAACGAAAATATGGATACGAAATCATCAACAGATGGATCAACCCCAAATGTAGATTCAAACAAATCAACAGATGAAACAAATAAAAATACAGATTCAAATAAATCAACAGGTGAAACAAATAAAAATACAGATTCAAATAAATCAACAAGTGGAGAAAATAAAAATACAAATCCAGATGAATCAACAAGTGGAAAAACGGGAAGTACAGATACAAAATCATCAACAGACGGAACAAATAAAAGTACAGATGTAAAACCATCAACAGGTGAGACAACTGGAGATACAAGTAAGTAACGTAGTAATATATTTATGTAGTATATATGAAAAGTATTTTTATATAACAATAAAGTACCCATCACAGAGTTGTGATGGGTTTTACCTATTTTATTATAATTTGAACTCTTCCTATTCTACCATCATTTAATCTTACTTTTATACCCCTATGATGAAAGCTGGAATTTGTAAGTATATTTTTCACGGTTCCTCTTGTCAATTTTCCAGTACGTTGATCTTCCTTCAATACAATATCTACAATTCTTCCTGGATAAATATCTTCTCTCTTTTTACCATCCATATATTTAGTACTCCTTTGTATTCAATGTTATAATAATATCACAAGAAATTATAGTAAACAAATATAAATGTAGGGGAAGATAAATGAATTTCGTAGCTATAGATTTTGAAACTGCAAATGAAAAAAGGAATAGTCCATGCTCTATAGGAATTGTGGTTGTGGAAAATGGCAAGATTATAGAAAAAGTACATCACTTGATAAAGCCTAAGGAAATGAGATTTATGCCAATAAATATTGGAATTCATGGAATAAGGCCTCATATGGTTCAAGACGAATTGGAGTTTGATAAAGTTTGGGAGAAAATTAAACATTATTTTGAGAATAATTTAGTAATAGCTCATAATGCTTCTTTTGATATGTCTGTATTAAGAAATACATTAGAACTTTATAATATAAAAGTTCCAAGTTTTAAGTATATATGTACAATGAAGCTTTCTAAAAATTTTTATAGTAATATTGATAATGCAAGATTGAATACAGTAAATAAGTTTTTAGGATATGACTTTCAACATCATGATGCTTTGGAAGATGCAATGGCATGTAGTAATATCTTACTTAATATATCAGAAGAATTGAATTCAAAGGATATTAATGAAATATCAAAGTTAATTGGAGTAACGCTAGGATATGTAAATGAGGATGGATACAAACCATTTTCAACTAAAGGAAGGATATTTAAAAGATCTAATAGACAAAACCCCAATAAAAATAAAAACATAACGGAAGATTTTAGCTTTACTGCATTTAAAGAAGAGGTTGTTGTATTTACTGGCGGATTAGTGTCTATGACAAGAGATGAAGCAATAATATTGGTTAGAAAGCTTAGTGGCACTGTTGGAAGTTCCGTAACTAGGAAGACAACGTGCATAGTAACCAATACGAAAGATATAAAGGATTTGAATAGGGAAGAAATGAGCAATAAACTTAAAAGGGCAGTGGATTTAAAGAAAAGGGGACAAAATATAAAATTTTTTAATGAAGATGCATTCCTACAAAAATGCAAAGGAAAA
Source organism: Clostridium sp. Marseille-Q2269 (assembly GCF_943736985.1). Lineage (GTDB taxonomy): Bacteria > Bacillota > Clostridia > Clostridiales > Clostridiaceae > Clostridium_F. The sequence continues at coordinate 14,639 of NZ_CALSFS010000014.1, read as the reverse complement.
TAATAAATTTTTAGAAATTTTGTTAAAGAGAAAAGGCTTTAGGTGGATAGGAATTTTTAATTTAATTCAAGAATATGAGCATTAGGTGGAACAAAAAAATACAGATTAAAATAAATCAACAGGTGAAACAAGTAAAAATACGGATTCAAATAATGTAGCATGTATTAAAATTATTTTTATATAACAATAAAACATTAATGAAATTTCTAAAAAAGTAATAAAACCTTTTTATGGTAGGTTGTCACTATATTAAAAAGAACAGTTAGAGCTCATGCTAAACTGTTCTTTTTTATTTAAACTAAATATTAATTTAAATAAAAAAATCATACTTAATATTGAGAATGATTTAGTTTAAATTATAGACAATAATATAGTGAAAAATTTAAAAATATATTAAATGATTTAATAATTCATTATAGAATAGCATTAATAAATTAATTTTATTAGCTAGTATTCGTTAAAAAGAGATATTAATAAAAATAGAGTGATTCACATAAAGAAATATATAAAAATGTAGTAGAATGCCCAGTGTTACAAATAACATTTAAAGTAACAAATTACATACGTCATTATACATAACTATACTTTTAAGATATATTGATAATAATTAAATAAAAACTTAAAATATCATTAAAGATAAGTGGCCATTATCAAAACTGAATTAGGAGTGAATATTATGAAAAAATATAATGTAGTTATTGTAGGTGGCGGAAGTACTTTTACACCAGGATTTTTAAAATCCTTTTGTAGATGCAAGAATGATTTACCTCTTAATAAATTGGTATTATTTGATATAGATGCAGAAAGACAAAACCCAATTGGAGAGTTTGGGCAAATCTTAATGAAAGAGAATTATGAAGGATTAGATTTTAAATATACTACTAATATTGAAGAAGCTTATAAGGATATGGATTTTGTGTTTATGCAAATGCGTGTTGGTGGTTTACAAATGAGAGCAAAAGATGAGCACATTCCTTTAAGTATGGGACTTATAGGACAAGAAACTTGTGGAGCAGGTGGAATGGCTTACGGATTAAGATCTACAAAAGAAATGATTAAAGCTATTTATGATATAAGAAAATATTCTCCAAATGCATGGATACTTAATTATTCTAACCCAGCAGCAATAGTTGCAGAAGCATTAAGAAGAGAGTTCCCTAATGATACTAAGATTTTAAATATATGTGATCAGCCTGAAAATGTTGTACGCTCATGCAGTCGTTTGTTAGGCTGTGATTGGGAAACTTTAGATCCAGTATATTTTGGATTAAATCACTATGGTTGGTTTACACACATATATGATAAAAATACAGGAGAAGATTTATTACCTAAGTTAAAAAAATTAATTAAAGAAAAAGGTTTTTTACCTCAAGATGCAGAGCAAAGAGATCAATCTTGGCTAGATACTTATGGAATGGTTCAAACACTTATGAATGATTTCCCAGATTATTTACCCAATACCTATGATCAATATTACTTATATCCAGATTATAAGGCATCTCATCTTGATCCAAACTTTACAAGAGCTGATGAAGTTATGGCTCATAGAGAAAACCGTGTTTTCACTGAATGTAGAAAAGTAATTGATGCAGGAACCACAGAAGGAATTATAAAGCTTGAAAGTGATGCCCATGCAGAGATGATGATAGAAGTTGCCGCATCCATTGCTTACAATAAAAATAAAAGATATATAATTATTGTAGAAAATAATGGAGCAATAAATAATATGCAAGATGATGCCATGGTAGAAGTAGTTGCAGAACTTGGCATTAACGGACCAAGGCCTATGAGAGTTGGTAATATTCCACAATTTTATTTAGGATTATTGGTAAATCAAGTGTCTTGTGAAAAATTATTAATAGATGCTTATTATGAAAAATCCTATACAAAAGCATTACAAGCTTTTACCATTAATAGATTAATAAATGATGGAAAGAAAGCTAGAAAAGTATTGGATGCATTAATTGAAGAAAACAAAGGATATTGGCCAGAACTTAAGTAGAGCATAATAACACTTTAATAAAGGTAATTAAATATGAATAAGTTTTAATTACCTTTATTATATTTAAAATTTTTAGAAAAATATGCATATTTATATAGATTGAAAAGCTTTAGAATATTGAGATATTACAAATGTTTAATTAAAAAGGAGAATGTGTATGAGCAAGAAAAATAGAATAATGGATTTTTTCTCTGCCCTAGGTAGAAGTTTAATGTTACCAATTGCTACTTTAGCCGCTGCAGGTTTAATATTAGGTCTAAGTTCTGCACTACTTAAACCACAAATTCAAGCAGCATTACCTTTTTTACAAAATTCAGTAATTGTATATGTTTTAACTTTGATTAAAACGATTACTGCTACAGTTTTTGGAATGATTCCAGTATTATTTGCTATATGTATTGCTTTTGGATTAGCAAAAGAAGAAAAAGAGATTGCAGCATTTGCAGGATTCATTGGATATTATACATTTTTATTAAGTGCATCAATTATTATTAATTCTGGAGCATTCAACTTTGCTTCACTTAAAATGTCAAATATTTTAGGAATTGAGAAAACTATAGAAATGGGAGCTTTTGCAGGTATCCTTACAGGTATATTAACATCAATGCTTCATAATAAATTTTATAAAATTGACTTCCCTATAGCTATTGCCTTTTATGGTGGAAAGAGATTTGTAGCCATTGTAGTTATAGGAGCTATGACACTTCTTGGACAAGTTATTCCATTTGTTTGGGTTCCAATTTCATCAGGAATAAATTCTTTAGGGAGCTTAATTGCAAGTTTAGGACATACAGGTGTATTTTTGTTTGGATTCTTAGAAAGAATTTTAATTCCTACTGGACTACATCATGTTTTAAATGGTGTATTCCGTACAACATCTGTAGGTGGAGTATATCAAGGTGTGGAAGGATGTTTAAATATATTCCTTCAATTCTTTGATAAGGTAGATATTTCTCAGTTAAAACAATTTACAGCCTTTTTAGGACAAGGTAAAATGCCATTTATGATGTTTGGACTTCCAGCAGCAGCTTATGCTATATATAAGACATCCCCTGATAATAAGAAACCTAAAGTAAAGGCTTTAATGGTTGCAGGAGTTGCTGCATCTATTGTGTCAGGTATTACAGAACCATTAGAATTCTCATTTATGTTTATTGCTCCACAACTATTCTTATTCCATGCTATAATGGGAGGTATTTCCTTTGGTATATTAAGTTTACTAGGTGTGGCAATTGGAAATACTGGTGGAGGAATTATTGATTTCTTGATTTATGGAGTTTTAGTACCTGGATCAAGATGGTATATTGTAATATTAGTAGGTATAGTATTTGCAGTTATTTATTACATGGTATTTAAGTGGTATTTCACAAATAAGAATATTTCTATTGATGTAAATGAAGATGTTGAAGAAGAAGATTCGTCTAAAGCTTCATCTGGAAAAACTAATTTAGCTATTAAAATCATTAATAGATTAGGTGGAATTGACAACATAGTAGCAGTTAATAATTGTATCTCAAGGCTTAGAGTAGATATTAAAGACATGTTATTAGTAAATGAAGACTTATTAAAGAAAACTGGTAGTATGAGAATTGTTAAGCCATCTTCAACTCATATACTCAAAGGCCATATTAGTTAACCCATAGGAGAATAAATGAATTTTTTTATCGCTTAAAAGATAACCTGCAATAGTATTTAATGTTTTTGTATCAAGAAGACGGCCTGTATTTTCAATTTCACTGTATAAATCCGTTATTACTTTTTTAGTGGAAACAGCTGTGGATCTAAGCAAATTGTTAGAAGAAATATTGTTTTTTAAAGTAAATTAAGTTCAGAAAATCCACTAAGATTAAGTTTTTTACATAGACGTAAAATTGTAGCAGTTGAGAAAAAAACTTTTTCACTTAATTCTTGAATACTCATATTAAGTACTTCATTTGAGTGGCCATCGATATATTGAAGTACAGATAATTCACTTTGAGTTAATGTATTTAAAATATTATTATCGATACAATCTAACAATTTTCGTCAAATCCTTTCTTTATAGTTCACATAAGTATATCAAAATAAATTATATGTTTCAACAAATGGGAGGGATTAATAAATATAATAATATTATTAGAAAAAAATCATATTATTATTTGTTATATAGTATAAATTCTATTCTAGGAGGTCAAATATGTTTTCATTATTTAAAAAGAAAGAGAAAAATTTAAAATTAAAAGCGTACTTATCAGGAAAGTTAATTCCAATTGATGAAGTACCAAATGAGGTATTTTCATCAAAAATTATGGGAGATGGATTAGCAATTGTTCCAACTACCAATATAGTAAAAGCACCAGCAGATGGTGAAATTACAGTAGTTATGGAGGAGTCTAAACATGCAATTGCAATTAAATTTCAAAATGGAGTAGAAGCATTAATTCACGTTGGAATTGATACAGTTTCTATGAATGGAGAAGGCTTTGAAGTTTTTGTACAGGAAGGAGATTCGGTAAAAGAAGGACAAGATCTTATTAAGTTTGATGAAGAATTAATTAAAAATAAAGGGTTTTCAACATATACTATGTTAGTAATAACTAATTATTCTGATTATCCTAATATGGTTATAGAAACAGGAAATGAAGTTAAAGAAAAAGAAAGTGTGATTGTAACTTTCTAATGAAATTAGTTTCTTAATGTTTAGATTTAAATAAATATAAGTTTCATTAAATTAAGGTACTGTGGCATTAAAGAATTTAAGCACAATATATTGTTTTACAAGTTTAAAGTTAAGACAATATATTGTAGGATTTATTCTTAGTGCCACAGTCCTGATTTTTTGGGGTTTTTTAAATGTATTTCAAATGTACTTTTCAATAAAACATTAGAGTAAATCATTTAGATCTAACTTTATAATTTTTAAATTAAGACAAATTTAAAATAACATTTATTTATGAAAGGATAATAAGACATAACAACAATGTAAACGATGTTAAAACTATAACAAAGTATTTTTTATGACCATAATATATTTTTAAAGTTTAAAATATTTTAATAATTTAAGGTTGATGATATGATTTATCTACAGGAAACGGTTACACCATTTATATAAAAAATGAAGGGATGATATAAAAATGAATTATTTTGAAGAAAGTTTAAAATTACATGAAGATAATAGAGGTAAAATAGAAATAAAATCAAAGATGGAAGTTAAAACAAGAGACGATCTAAGTTTAGCTTATACTCCTGGAGTTGCAGAACCATGCAGAAAGATTCATGAAAATGAAGAGAATGTGTATAAATATACTTCAAAAGGAAATATGGTTGCAGTAGTTACAGATGGAACAGCAGTGTTAGGATTAGGTGACATAGGTCCTAAAGCTGGATTACCAGTTATGGAAGGAAAAGCTCTTTTATTTAAAGAATTTGCAGATGTTGATGCATTTCCAATATGTCTAGATACAAAAGATGTTGATGAGATAGTAAAGACTGTAAAACTTATAGCTCCAGGTTTTGGTGGAATTAATTTAGAAGATATTGGGGCACCAAGATGCTTTGAAATAGAAGAAAAATTAAAGAAAGAACTTGATATACCTGTATTTCATGATGACCAGCATGGAACCGCTATAGTTGTTTTGGCAGGAATAATAAATGGATTAAAGGTAGTTAATAAGAAAATAGAAAATATAAAAGTTGTTGTAAATGGTGCTGGAGCTGCTGGAACTGCTATATCTAAATTACTACTTTCTTTAGGAGTAGCAAATTTAATTGTATGCGATAAGGTTGGTATTCTTTATGACGGAATAGAAAATGTGGATGATGCTAAAAAAGCACTTGCAAAAGTAACAAATCCAGATAATCTTAAAGGAACTTTAGCTGATGCATTAGTAGGTGCAGATGTATTTATAGGGGTTTCAGCACCAGGAATAGTAAGTCAAGATATGGTGAAATCAATGAACAATGACTCTATATTATTTGCTATGGCAAATCCAACTCCAGAAATAATGCCAGATTTGGCAAAAGAAGCAGGAGCTAGAGTAATTGGAACAGGAAGATCAGATTTCCCTAACCAAGTTAATAATGTACTTGCGTTCCCAGGAATATTTAAAGGAGCATTAGATGTTAGAGCAACAGAAATTAATGAAGAAATGAAAATCGCAGCAGCATATGCAATAGCTAATATGATAAAAGATGAAGATTTAAATGAGGACAATGTAATTCCATATGCACTAGATAGAGTCGTTGCCCATAATGTAGCAGAAGCAATAAAAGATGCAGCTAGAAAAAGCGGAGTAGCGAGAGTATAAAAATTATTTTAAAGTAATGGAGGTATAAGAATGCAAATTCCAATTAAGAAAACCCTTGATAAAATTCCAGGGGGTATGATGGTTGTTCCTCTTTTCTTAGGGGTATTAATTAATACATTTTTTCCACAATTTTTAAAAATAGGTGGATTTACAACTGCATTGTTTAGCGAAAAAGCAGCATCACCAATTTTAGCTTGTTTTATGTTTTTAATTGGTTCACAAATTAATTTTAAATTAGCACCAAAGGCAATAAAAAAAGGCGCAATATTAATAACAGGAAAATTTATAGTAGGGGCGGGTATTGGTATATTTGTAGGAAAAGTCTTTGGACCTGCTGGGGTGTTAGGTTTATCCCCATTAGCAATTCTTGCAGCCCTAACAAATTGTAATGGTGGATTATATGCATCTCTTGCTTCACAGTATGGTGATGAAACTGATGTAGGTGCTTATGCTCTATTATCTTTAAAAGATGGTCCATTTTTCACATTAGTTGCATTAGGTGCATCAGGCCTTGCTCAAGTTCCTATTAAGGCTCTTGTGGCAGTAATGATTCCAATTGTAATAGGAATGATTTTAGGAAATTTAGATACGGATATGAGAAAATTTCTTGGAAGCAGTAAAATGTTATTAATTCCATTTTTCTCTTTCCCATTAGGTGCAGGAATGAATCTTGAAACTATTGTAAAAGCTGGAGGTCCTGGAATATTATTAGGAATAATAGCCGCTTTAACTGGAATAGGAGCTTATGTGCTTTTAAAATTATTTAAAGAAGAACCTATAATTGGTTTAGCAACAGGATCCACTGCAGGAAATGCTGTAGCTACACCAGCTGCTGTTGCAGCGGCAGATCCAACATTAGCAGTGGTAGCAACTGTGGCTACTGCACAAGTTGCAGCTGCCTGCGTAGTATCTGCTATAGTATGTCCATTCATTGTATCTTATGTATTTAAGATGGCTAATAAAAATAAAATGAAAAAATTAAACAATGAAGTTAGTGCAGGATAAAGATAATCATTAAGGCTTAGTACAATTATATAAATAGTTAATTAAACATGGAAAAATAGAAGACAATAACGAAAGAAATACTATATAATAGGATTAGAATATCTATTTTTATATTAATCCTTATATGTATATCCATTGTCTTCTATGATTTCATGTTTTTTAAGTTTTTAATTGTAAGGTTTGAATTTATATATTAAGGTTAAGGTGAGAATATGAGAAAAGCGATGAAGTTACAAACGAAGATTACCTTATTAATTATTACAGTGGTTTTCCTTTCTATATCTATAATTATTTCTTTTGTGGTTTCATGGATGACTGGAAATATTGAAAGTAAAGCTAAGACTAATATTATGAATGTAGCAGAGATGGTAGCACATTCTACTCAGATAGTAGATTCATTAGAAAAAAAGGACCCTAGCGGAAAGATTGGTCTTTATATAAATATGCAGCTTAAAAACTTACAGCAGATTGAATATATAATTGTAGCAGATAATGAAGGAATTAGATATTCTCATCCAAATCCTAAAATGATAAGAAAAAAATTTGAAGGAGGAGATGAGTATAGAGTAGTTAAAAGAGGTGAAACATACATTTCTGAGGCTACAGGAACCTTAGGGAAATCAATGAGAGCTTTTGCCCCTATATATGATAAAGGAAATAAAAAGGAAATAGGTTTTGTTTCTGTAGGTACTCTTACTGAAAATATTGAGACAGCCAAGCATACAGCTATTTTATATATAATTTTAATTGGTCTTGGTGGACTTATGGCAGGAACAATAGGTGCAATTTTATTATCCAATAATATAAAAAATATTTTGCTGGGGCTTGAACCTGAAGAAATAACAAATCTTTATAATGAAAAGATGGGAATACTTGATACTATTCATGAAGGATTAGTAGCAGTTGACTATAGAGGTAGAATTACTCTTATTAACGATTCAGCATTAAAAATATTGCATCTTGAAAATGAGGTTAATAAAGAGCAGATTATAGGTGAGAATATAGAGGCGATTATTCAAAATACGGGAATGATTAATATATTACAAACAGGGAAATCTGAGTTTGAAAGAGAGCAGAAAATAAATGATACCACAATAATGACTAATAGAATTCCTATAATGAATAGAGGAAAGACTGTGGGAGCTATTGCTAGTTTTAGAGATAAAACAGAAGTGACTAGAATGGCAGAAGAGCTTACAGGTGTTAGAAAAATGGCTTGGTCTTTAAGAGCTCAAAATCATGAATTTATGAATAAACTACATACTATTTCAGGACTTATACAGTTAGAAGAGTATGATGAAGCTCTACAATTTATTTCCGATATGGCTAAAAGTAGAAGTAATATAAGCAATATTTTGACTCATAATATAAAAAATCCTTCCATATCTGCCTTGTTATTATCAAAATATAATAAAGCTGAAGAATGTAGAGTTAAGTTAAAAATAGATGAAAATTCAAAGCTTACAAAGTTACCTCAGTATATTACTCCAGAGGAAATCGTATCAATTATAGGAAATTTAATAGAAAATTCTCTAGATGAAGTTAAAAATGATGGTACTGGATTAATATATATAAAAATAGTGGAAAATAAAGATTATTTAAATATAGTAGTTAAAGATAATGGTGGTGGAATTCCAGTAGAATATAGAGAAAAAATATATCATCAAGGGTTTTCAACGAAGGAAGGACAGCGAGGATATGGAATGTATATAGTAAAGAAGATAATTCATGAGGCTAAGGGCACAATAAAACTTGAAGTGGACAATGGTGCCCTTTGGAATATTACTATACCTATGACAAGGAGTGATAATCTTGATTCAAGTAATGATAGTAGAAGATGATCCTATGGTTAGAGAAATAAACTCTAAGTTTTTAAAAAGAGTAGAAGGATTTTCTTTATATAAAGCAGTTTCCAATCTTGATGAGGCCAAAAAATTTATATCCCTTAAAAAACCAGATTTAATATTACTTGATGTATATCTTCCTAAAGAAAATGGTATTGACCTATTAAAATGGATAAGGGAAAAAAATATAGATATAGATATTATTTTAATTACAGCAGATAAATCTATTGAAAGAATACAACAGGCTTTTAGAGGTGGAGTTGTGGATTATCTTATAAAACCATTTAATTTTCAAAGATTTAAGGAAGCCCTTATTCAATTTAAGAGCAGATATTATGAATTTAAAAAAAATGATGTAATTGAACAAAAGGAATTAGATAAGGTAATAGCTGGGGCTAATACATCTCAAAGTGAAGACGATTTCGCTAAAGGGCTTAATAAATACACATATAATTCTATATGGAAAGAAATAGAACAAGGAAATGATAAGGATCTTACAGCAGAGGATTTAGCAGAAAAATTAGGCATAGCAAGAGTAACTGTTAGAAGATATCTTGAGTTTATGGAAAAAGAAAATAAAGTAGAGAAATTAGTGGAATACGGCAAAGTAGGTAGACCACAATATAAATATCATAAAGTTTGATATTTAAATAAGGGACTATGGTATTAAGAATAAATATTACAATATATTGTGATAATCTTAAATTTGTAAATCAATATGTTGTATATAAGTTTTTAGTACTATGACCCCCATAATTTTAAAATTATTTAAGATAAATTATAGATTCTTAAAGTATTTGTATTTATGAATACAAATACGGAGTATTAATATTATTTCTTTTAAAATAGTTTACAAAATATTTAAAATTTTTTCAAACATGTTTACATATTTTTAAATATGGTGTATATTAAATAATCATAAGTGAATAACTGAGGTAGAGGAGCGAACTTTAAGAGTAAAATTGTGGAGATAAGCACTGAGAAGCAGTTTGAAAGGAATTTTCGCCGAAGCATACAACAAATGCTTTAATGTTGTGTTGCTGGGTTTGTATAAAATATATACAAAACTGTCACAAAAATAATTTGTGGGGAGCTATCATTCGTTGTGGAATTAAAATGTATTTGTACATATAAATGCATACTTTAATACCCTGAGATAGTCTCAGGGTATTTTTTATTCTATTCTTAGTTAATTCGCTTATCGGAAAATAAAACCGATAAGGAGGAAGAAAAAATGAGTAATACAAAAGAAAATAATTCTGGTTCACATAAGCTTAAGAGAAGCTTACAAGCAAGACATCTTAATATGATAGCTATGGGTGGAGCCATAGGAACAGGAATATTTTTAGCACTAGGTGCTACTATAAAGCAGGCAGGTCCTGGAGGAGCACTTACTGCATATGCCTGTATAGGAGTTATGGTTTACTTTTTAATGACAAGTTTAGGAGAGATGGCTACCTTTATGCCTGTGTCTGGTTCCTTTGAGACCTATGCTTCAAAATTTGTAGATCCTGCATTTGGATTTGCACTTGGATGGAACTATTGGTATAACTGGGCTATTACAGTTGCGGCTGAAATGGTTGCTGGATCACTAATTATGAAATTTTGGTTTCCTAATGTACCTGCTATTATTTGGAGTGTTCTATTTCTTATATTAATAGTTGGACTTAATTTATTATCTGCTAAAGCTTATGGAGAATCAGAATATTGGTTTGCAGGTATTAAAGTATTTACTGTTATTGTATTTTTATTAATAGGTATTGCAACTATTATGGGTATATTAGGGGGACATACTGTAGGACTTAAAAACTTTACTATTAAAGATGCTCCATTTGTTGGGGGCGCTAAATCTATTTTTATGATATTTTTAATTGCAGGTTTTTCTTTTCAAGGTACAGAGTTGGTAGGTATAGCTGCTGGTGAAAGTGAAAATCCTGATAAAACTATACCCAAAGCAATTAATACAATATTTTGGAGAATTATAGTTTTTTATTTAGGAACAATATTTGTTGTAAGTGCAATAATACCTTATACAGATGCAGGAGTTAATACAAGTCCATTTACATTAGTATTTGAAAGAGCTGGTATTGCAGCTGCAGCATCATTAATGAATGCAGTTATTTTAACTTCAGTAATATCCTGTGGAAATTCAGGAATGTATGCTTCAAGTAGAATGTTATATGCAATGGCTAAAGAAGGAAAAGCTCCTAAATGGTTAGGAAAGCTTAATCCAAGGGGAGTTCCGGTAAATGCATTGGCATTAACTACTTTAGTAGCATCAGCTTGTTTTTTAACAGGCATTTATGCTGAAACTACTGTTTATGTGTGGCTTGTTGCAGCATCAGGACTTGCAGGATTTATTGCTTGGGCTGGAATAGCACTATGTCATTATCGTTTTCGTAAAGCATATGTGTTTCAAGGATATGATTTAAAGAAGCTTGTTTATAAAGCAAAATTATTCCCACTTGGTCCAATAATAGCATTAGTACTATGTATAATTGTTATTTTGGGACAAGGTGCTAGTTATTTTGAAGCTGCTAAGATTGATTGGAATGGAATAATAGCATCTTATATAGGATTACCAATATTCTTTGTTTTGTGGTTTGGATATAAAATAAAACATAAAACAAAAGTTATTAATTTAAAAGATGTAAACTTTGATATAGAAGATAGTCATTCTAAAACACAAAGTGCTTAATGTAAAACAAAACACAAAGACTGCTGATATTTAATCAGTGGTCTTTATTTTTGTTAAAAAATAGTATGAAATTATATATGATAACAATTTATAAATATGAAAAAGGTAAATGTATTATTTTAGGGCGTGTCTGAAAATAATATATCAAGAGTTTATTTAGATAAAAGAAAAATGGCAGAAATATAAACAAATTTCATTTGTGCCATATGCTTTATCAGCTAAAATATTACTACTTTGTATATCAATGTTTGAAAGGATATCTATGGCTTGTGTACTGTCATGTAAATTACCAGATGACAATTGAAAGTATACCGGATTGCCAAGGGCATCCACAACTGCATGAATTTTTGTCGTATGTCCTCCGTGGCTTAATCCAATATGTTGTTTCGTTTCGTTGTTTACAGCCCCTTTTTAGCACCTGCACTATGTTGGTGGGCTTTAATGCATGTTGAATCGATACTTAAATTTTCATAATCTGTTTCTGAGGTTAGCTCTTTAAAAATTACTACTAAAGTACCGTCATCACGCCACTTACAAAAACGACTATATACTGTTTTCCATGACCCAAAGCGTTCAGGTAAATCACGCCATGCAGCACCGCTTTTTGCAATCCATAGTATGGCATTAAACATAATTCTATTATCTTTGGGTGGTCTTCCTGTCTTTGCAACGGGAAATAAGTTTTTTATTTGATTCCATTGTTCATCTGATATTTCGTAGCGTTTTTGTGTCATTGTTTTAACTTCATAGTTTTTTATATTATTATAGCTAAAATTTAAGTCTTTTGCACTAGTTAGTTTTCAGACACACCCTAATATAAATTAATCTTTATTTAAGTAATTGTTGCATGAAACCTTTGTATTATAGTATGAGCCATTAGCTTATTAATATTTTTTGTAAGATGCTGAGAATTATGGTATCTAAACTACTAGAGAACCATAGCTAGTTTAGATACCATGGCTTTACTATGGATGCCTATATTGATTTTAAAAAATTATAAAATTAAAGTATGTACTTAATAAGTATTTTATAACTATCAGTCAGGTAATTTTTACATAAGTATTCAGAAAAATGTTAATTTGTAAATTTTTTTGAATAATTATGTAAAAAACCATAAAACTTGTATTTTTATAAAAAAATTTGAAATTAATGGTTGATATTATAGAATTTTATGTTATAATATTAACAAAGACAAGCTTGCCTTATTAAATTTATAAGGAGGAATTTTCAATGGGTGCTGTTTTAAAAGCCGTAGCAAAATATGGATCTAAAGCTGTTAAATATGTATGGGCTCATAAATCTACTATAATGAAATGGATAGATAGAGGTATGAGTGCAGCCTGGATAGCTGATCAAATAAGACAAATTTTAGGCATGTAATTACACAATTATTTGCGCTATAATAAAAAACTTAAAAAAAATATATTATATATTTTTTTTAAGTTTTTTATTGATATAATGTAAATATATAGTATTACATGAAAGGAAATATATAATGATTTTACTTAATAATATAAAAAAAGTTTACAATAAAAATATAGTACTGGATATTAAACATTTAAGTCTTAAAAATAATAATATATATGGATTAATAGGGCCTAATGGGGCAGGAAAAACTACAACTATAAGAATAATATTAGGATTATTAAAACCAACTTGTGGAAGTGTTTTTATAAATAACTTTAATATACATTTAGATAATAAAATTAAAAGTAAAATTGGATATGTTCCTGATAATCCTAATTTATATGAAGATTTAACAGGAAGAGAATTTATTGAATTTGTATCAAATTTATATTCATATAAAGATGAAGAAGATTTTAAAAATAAGATAGATTATTTTTTAGATTTATTTGATATAAAATTAAAGTCTAATACTATGATTTCCGAATATTCAAAAGGAATGAAACAAAAAATTTCTATTATAAGTGCATTAATACATAATCCTGAAATTTTAATATTAGATGAGCCATTTACAGGATTAGATCCAATAACCATAAAAAAATTAAAAGTTTTTATTAAAGATTTTGCAAAAAACAATAAAATGGTTATCTTTTCTACTCACGATTTAGATGTTGCAAGCAATATATGTACTGATATTATTATTTTAGATAATGGAAAAATTAAATTTAATGATAAATTAGAAAATTTAACAGCTCGATCTTCTCTAGAAGATAAATTTGTTGAGATTATAGAGAAAACAGGTGTTAACAATGATATTTAATATATTAAATATTAAATTTAAAATATTAAAGAATAGAATAACTAATGAGTTTAGTAAAAAAGATATAATTAATATTGTTTTATTTATTATAATTTCTATGATAGGACTCATATTTTTTATAGTACATCTACTTAAAAAATTTAATGTAAGTTATTCATCAGTTGTAGTAGCAAATAATCTAATATTATTTGTTACATGTATATTAATGACTTCAACAATCCCATTAAAAATATATAAAGATTATTTTAAGAACCAAAAAATAGAGATATTGTTTTTATCCCCTGTAACATTAAAACAATGTTTTTTATATCAAATAATAATATTATTGGCAAAAATATTAAGCATATATTTTGTTATTACTTTACCTTTATTAATAGCATTTGTATATAAATTAAATCTAAATATAATTTATATATTAAACTATATTATTTATAATTCAATTTTTTTATCAATATTTTCTTTGATTTTACATTTGTTTGTGTTTTTAATTGCATTAATAACTAATGCTAAGTATATAAAAAAAGTATTAGTAGTAGTTACCGGCATTATAGAAATTATTTTTACTTCTATAGTTATATTA
>NZ_CALSFS010000013.1 GCF_943736985.1 Clostridium sp. Marseille-Q2269 | reverse complement strand
GCAGGATTCGAACCTACGCGTGTAGCAGTCAAAGTGCTATGCCTTACCGCTTGGCGACATCCCATTATGGGGTGAACAAAGGGACTCGAACCCTTGACAACCAGAACCACAATCTGGCGCTCTACCAGCTGAACTATGCCCACCGTATTTTGGTGCGTCTTAAGGGATTCGAACCCCTGGCCCACGCCTTAGAAGGGCGTTGCTCTATCCATCTGAGCTAAAGACGCATATTATGGAGCGGGTGAAGGGAATCGAACCCTCGTAACTAGCTTGGAAGGCTAGCACTCTACCATTGAGTTACACCCGCATATTGGAGCGGAAGACGAGATTCGAACTCGCGACGTTCACCTTGGCAAGGTGACGCTCTACCACTGAGCCACTCCCGCATTGTTTTTAAAAATATGGTGCAGGTGAAGGGAGTCGAACCCCCACGCCATAGGCGCTAGATCCTAAGTCTAGTGCGTCTGCCAATTCCGCCACACCTGCATATTATTTGATTATTGGTGATCCACCGGGGAATCGAACCCCGGACAACATGATTAAAAGTCATGTGCTCTACCAACTGAGCTAGTGAATCATAATGGCTGGGATGGCAGGATTCGAACCTACGCGTGTAGCAGTCAAAGTGCTATGCCTTACCGCTTGGCGACATCCCATTATGGGGTGAACAAAGGGACTCGAACCCTTGACAACCAGAACCACAATCTGGCGCTCTACCAACTGAACTATGCCCACCATATTAGGTTAAATTGGTGCGCCATCAGGGATTCGAACCCTGGGCACCCTGATTAAGAGTCAGGTGCTCTACCAACTGAGCTAATGGCACTTATTTGGTGCGTCTTAAGGGATTCGAACCCCTGGCCCACGCCTTAGAAGGGCGTTGCTCTATCCATCTGAGCTAAAGACGCATATTATGGAGCGGGTGAAGGGAATCGAACCCTCGTAACTAGCTTGGAAGGCTAGCACTCTACCATTGAGTTACACCCGCACTCTTTTGGTCGGGGTGACAGGGCTCGAACCTGCGACCTCATGGTCCCAAACCACGCGCGCTCCCATCTGCGCCACACCCCGATATTAAAGAGTTTTTTTCGAGTTATTATTTTATTTTGTCATTTTTTTCGTTGCTGTTACAACTCTCAACGACATAGACTATTCTACATCATATATTTATATTCGTCAATACTTTTTTTTATCTTTTTTTAAAACTTTATTATATATTCTTTATAACAGGAACGATTTTATCCCCTTCAAGGCCTATAATTGCAACGCTTTTAACTCCATTTCTGGGTAATGATGGACTGCCAGGATTAATAAACCATATGCCATCTATATACTCTATTTGTGATACATGAGTATGCCCAAATAGTACTATATCCACTCCCAATTCCAATGCTCTATATCTTAATCTAGATAAATCATATTTTACATCATACTTATTCCCATGAGTTATAAAAAATCTTTTTCCTCCTATTTCTTCTATTAATTCTGATGGAGCTACCTTTGAAAAATCACAGTTTCCTCGCACATTAATTATTTTCCCTCTATAAACAGAAGATAATATTTTTACATCCTCTACGTTATCTCCTAAATGGACTATTAAATCTACATTGCCTAAAACATTTATAAAATGGTTAACATCTCCTATATATCTATGTGTATCACTAATAACGCCAATCTTCAAAATTTACCCTCCTTATCTATATATGTTTTTTAATTCACACTTTAATTTTTCAAAAGCCTTTCCTCTATGACTTATAGAATTTTTGATTTGTGAATCCATTTGGGCAAAAGTTTTTTTATACTCTGGTACATAGAATAAAGGATCATAACCAAATCCATCTTGTCCTTCTTCTTTTTCTCTTATAACACCATTAATTTCTCCTTGAACTTTTATTACATTATCTACATCTATTATAAATACTATGGCACAAACAAATTTAGCTGTTCTTTCCTCTTCCTGTTTCCCTTCTAGCTCTTTTAATAATTTTTCATTATTTTTTTTATAATTTCCATGCTCACCTGCAAATCTAGCAGAATATATTCCTGGAGCTCCATTTAAAGCATCCACCATAAGTCCAGAATCATCTGCTATTACCATATAATTTGGTAAGATTTTATGTATAGTTGATGCTTTTTTGTACGCATTTTCTAAAAATGTATTACCATCCTCTACTATATCCATATCAATACCAGCTTCTTTCATTGATATAGCATCTATATTAAATTCTTTTAATATTTGTTTTATTTCTCTTATTTTATCTTTATTATTACTTGCAACAATAACTTTCTTTTTCATATGTCAATCCTCCGAACAAATTAAATATTTTATTTATGTATCACTAAATCACCCTTCTATAACATATTATAGTATAAGAATTAATTTATGGTAGGTGTGTTTTTTGAAATATATAGGTCCTTTTTTAAGAATGAATACATTAAATACAAGTAACATTTACTCCCAAATGAACTTTCTAGCTAAGGAATCTCTAGAAAACATAATACTTCATTCCAACTGTGGTATTTGTATACCAATTAGCGAATTAAAATTGAAAAATGATTGTAGCAATGTTAAAAACTTAAATTCATTAACACCGTTATTATGTATATATAAAAAAGCTAATCCTAAACTTATAAATTCAGATAAAAAATTAGTATGGAATGATAGTAAATTCAAAAAAGAAGTAAACATATTAGGTAATAGCTTTATGGTTTTATCTCTTCTTCAATTAATAGAATATTATGAACAATTTAAAGATAAAGATAAAAATTTATACTCTTATACTAAATTATACAATAAATTATGTAAAAAACAATTAGAATTCTTTGTAACTTACTTTAGAAATGAAGAAGGAGTATTTGTTAATAAAGTAGATGCATGCGATAGCATATTATCTAATATAAATTTTAAGGAAAAAGATAAAAAGTTTAACTTTTCAGATCAATGTTTTTTAATGTGCGCTTACTATGGTGTTTCTTTATTGGATAAAGACGATTATTGTTCTAACTATAAAGATTTTTCTCTAGATATACTTAATATGTTCTTAGAATATAAGGATGAACTTTATAATCTTTCTACAGATGAAATATCTAAATTATGCTTAGGAATGAATGTATTCTATAAATATTCCAAAAATGATGATAGCAAGGTATTATTACTTGATTTATCAGAACTTTTATATGAGAAATTAAAAGAAAAAGATTTAAATACTGAGAAAAAAGTTGATACTTATTGCCTATCCTATATAAACTTTTTAATGTCATACCATAACTTAGGCATACTAAAATTTAAACATTTAAGTAAAAAAATATATGCATCATTAACAAAATTATATAATGATAATTTAAGCATGTTCATTAAAAATACTGATAAAAAAGAAATAAAATATTCTTCTGATGAATTAATATTATATCTTTTAGTATTGCTTAATGAACGTAAATTCGATAAAGAAAACTCAGATAAAAACCTATTACTTAAATTTTACAGAAATCAGATAATAAATTCTGGAATAATATTAAGCTGGCCCCAAGAGCCTGCTCTAAATGATATTCAAAGATATAAAAATTTTTCTTTAAAATCAGAAGATTTGCTAGATGAACAATACTTTAGAATGGCATCTATACCATGTCCAGAGGATATTGAAATAGCACCAGTTCTAGGTAAATATGTACAGTACAATATAAAGAAGCAGCAATTTACTAATGTTAGAACTTCTTTTGATAGTGACAAAAATTTATTTATATGGTTCTTAACTTTATATACTCTTAAAGATTAATATGAGGATATTGCAGTGCAATATCCTCATATTAATTTATTTTTTGGATATAATAATCATATATCAATAAGTACAAGCATTGGTAATAAAATACTTTACAGGAGGGCTTTGTATGAATATACCTTGTTCTGAAAAATGTAAAAACAATAGAAATGGAAGATGCATATTAAATTATATTAGTCCCTTTTTAAGTATTCACGAAGAAAATGCTAATTGTGCTTATTTTCTTCCTATTAACTCCGCTAAAAATAAAACTACTATAAAATAATATTAATTATAGGGTACTAGGGTTATTTTTTTTATAACAATATTGCCATTCATATCAATATACTGTCCTTGTACCCTACTTTTTTTACACAATATATCGTAAAAGAAACAAACCGGTATGCTATATAAGTCTTTAACTAAAATATCTTGTGCTTTATTTATGTGTTCTCTTTTTTTCCACATGTTATCTTCCGATTCAATTTTATTTAGAGCTTCTCTATACTGAACAGAATAGCCAGTATAACTGTACAAAAATTTTAAGGGGTTATTTTTATTAGACTTATTTACAATAAAAGCTAAATCATAATCTCCATTTTTCATTTTTTGTTTCAATTCTTTTTCATTCTTACAATTAATCAATAGGATGTTTATATCTAAATTGTCTTTTATTTTTTCTATTAAGTTGTTAATTATTTTATTAGAAATAGGATCCTCCATTGATATAATTTTTAGATCTTTATTTGATTTTTTATATTCACTCTTTTGTAAAAACTCTTTTGCTCTTTTTAAATTCTCATTTATACTAAAATAATTTTTACTATAGTTTACACCATCATTTTCTTCTAGGTTATTTGGTACATAGGCTACCGATGGCACTGCTTTATTATATAATATATCTGAACATATCTGTTGTCTATTAATACAAGCATCCAAGGCTCTTCTTAAATTTAAATCTATATAATCTTTTTTATTAAATACTATATTTGCTGTTTCTAAGGATAATTTTTTAGATATGAATCCTTCTTTATTTAAATTCTCAAGCTCAACTATAGGAGGATTCATAAACAAATCTAATTTATCAGTTCTTAAATAAGCTAATGCTTCTTCACTATTTTTTATAGATTTAAATACTACTTTATTCATTTTTATATTTTCTTTATCCCAATATTTATTATTTTTATTTATAGTTATATTCTCTTTATCTATTTTGCTTATCTGAAATGCTCCAGTATATTGTATATTATTAAAATTTTCTTTATAGTTCTTAGTTTCATCATCTATTTTTCTTAACTTATATTTAGGTTTAGATAAAATCTTTAAAAAATCAGAATCTTTATTATTCAATCTTATTTCCAATATGTTATTTTTTTTAGCCCTTATAGCTATATTATCTAAATTTCCATTTATCCAATAATCTTTTACTCCATATATAGAATTTAATTCATTAAATTTTATGTTATTTTCTTTGAAATATATAAAAACATCTTTAAAAAAATCCTCAAAATCTCTAGCTACTATTTTATTACCATTACTCCAAAATAAATTATCTTTAATATGGAATTTGTAATCTATACCATCTTTACTAATTTCCCATTTTTCAGCTAATTCTGGTACAATATTATTATTTTTATCTACTCCCACTAGACCATCAAATAGACTTATTAATAAATCTTCTTGTCTTGGAGAAGTTTCATCTAACATTATGAGATCCTTGGGCATAGTTTCTATATTATATATTAAATAATCTCTTATGCCTTCATTGAAATTATTTGAATTAGCCTCTTTATTTTTTTCTATGCAACCAGTCAATAAAATTAACGTAATACTTAATAAGAAGCATATAATTTTTTTCATTCTACCCCCCCGTTACAAAAGTGTTATGCTATATCTAATTATTCACACTTAGTAGGTAAAATAAACAATAATTTTAAACTTTACATATATTTAAATTATTTTTCATAAAAAAATCCTCATATTTTTATATGAGGATTTTTGATATTTACATTTTATTTGCTTCTTCACTTACTAGTTTATTTACTATTTGAGGATTGGCTTTCCCTTTTGTTTCTTTCATTACAAGACCTACAAGGAATCCTAAAGCTCTTTTTTTTCCATTTTTGAAATCTTCTATAGATTGTGGATTATCTGCTATAATTCTTTGAACTACTTCTAATATAGCACCTTCATCATTATTCTGAACTAAACCTTTTTCTTCAACTATATCTTTAGGATTTTTACCTGACTTAAACATATCATTTAAAACCTTTTTACCTATGTTGTTAGATATAGTTCCAGCATTTATTAATTTAATTAAATCTGCTAGTTGTTCTGGATTAAATTTCAATTCTTTAACTTCCATATTTTTTTCGTTCATAAGTCTTGAAATATCTCCCATTAACCAGTTAGAAGCAGCTTTTGCATCTTCACTCTTTATAGCTGTTTCTTCGAAAAATTTAGCCATACCCATAGTTAGAGTTAATACTGATGCATCGTATTTAGGTATTTTAAATTGTTGTACAAATCTTTCAGCTTTTTCATATGGTAATTCTGGTATAGTCTTTCTTACTTCTTCTACCCATTCATGTGAAATATTTAATGTAACCAAATCCCCTTCTGGGAAATATCTGTAATCATTAGCTTTTTCTTTACTTCTCATAAGTACTGTAACAGAATTAGCTTCATCCCATCTTCTTGTCTCTTGCTCTAAGATTTCTCCTTTAGTTACAGCTTCTACATGTCTATTATATTCATATGATAGAGCCTTCTCTAAAGCTTTAAATGAATTCATATTTTTTATTTCTGATCTTACTCCAAACTTTTCACTGCCCATAGGTCTTACAGATATATTACCATCGCATCTTAAAGAACCTTGTTCCATCTTACAATCTGAAACTTCTATTGAAGATAATATACTCTTTAATTTTTCTAAATATTTTGTAGCTTCTTCTGGAGTTCTAATATCTGGTTTTGATACTATCTCTATTAGAGGAACTCCTGCTCTATTATAATCTACTAATGTTCCAGCATTAGTATGAAGCAGCTTTCCTGCATCTTCTTCCATATGTATTCTCTCTATACCGATTTTTTTCTTTTCACCATTTTCTAGCTCTATTTCAATATATCCGTCTCTACATATTGGAACTTCATCTTGAGTTATTTGATAATTTTTAGGGCAATCTGGATAAAAATAATTTTTTCTGTCCATTCTACAAACTTTATTTATAGAACAATTTAAAGCTAATCCTGCTTTAATTCCGTATTCTACTACTCTTTTATTTAATTGAGGTAGTGAACCTGGTAGTCCTAAACATATTGGACAAACATGAGTATTAGGTTTACCACCAAATTCTGTAGTGCACCCACAATATATTTTAGTATTTGTTGAAAGTTCACAATGTACTTCCAATCCTATGACTGCTTCAAAATCCATCTATGTTTTTCACTCCTTTATTTTTACTATATACTTAAAAATCTGCTCTCATTTTATGAAAATCTACTGATTGCTCATAACTATATGCTAAATTAAACAAAACATCTTCTTTAAAATAATCTGATATAATTTGAAGCCCAGTTGGTAGACCATCTACCATGCCACATGGTAATGATATAGCTGGTACTCCTGCCACACTAATTGGAACAGTGTATATATCTGAGAGATACATAGCCATTACATCATCTTTCTTTTCACCTATTTTAAATGCCGTAGTTGGAGATGTTGGCGACACTATAGCATCAAACTCTTTAAATACTCTTTGGAAATCATTTTTTATAAGCTTTCTTACCTTCAGTGCTTTCTTATAGTAAGCATCGTAGTATCCTGCTGATAACACATAAGTTCCAAGCATTATTCTTCTTTTAACTTCATCTCCAAATCCTTCACTTCTAGATTTTAAATATATATCTTGAGCATCTTTAAAATTCTTTGATCTATATCCATATCTTATACCATCAAATCTAGCCAAATTTGATGAAGCTTCTGCACTAGATATTATGTAATAAGCTGATAGTCCATAATCCATTAATGGTAAAGAGCATGGTTTAACTTCTGCTCCATTTTCTTCTAATACTTTTATGGCCTCTTCTACAGATTTCCTTACATTTTTATCTAGCCCTTCTCCAAAGAACTCCTTAGGAATACCAATCTTTTTACCTTTTATATCTTTTGTTAAACTTTTTTTATAATCTGGTACTTCTTTATCTGCTGTTGTAAAGTCCTTTTTATCTAAGCCAGATATAGCTGATGTTAATAATGCACAATCTTCAACATCTTTTCCCATTGGTCCAACTTGGTCCAATGTAGATCCAAAAGCTATAACTCCTGATCTTGATATTCTTCCATATGTAGGTTTTAATCCAACTATGCCACAAAATGATGCAGGTTGTCTTACAGAACCACCAGTATCTGTTCCCAATGCTAATGGTGCTTCACATCCTGCTACTGCCACTGCAGATCCACCTGAAGACCCTCCTGGTACTCTTTCTAAATCCCATGGATTTTTTGCAAGTTTGAATGCACTATTTTCTGTAGATGATCCCATAGCGAATTCATCCATGTTTAGCTTACCAAGGATTATTCCTTCTTCTTCTTTAATTTTTTCTACTACATGAGCATTATAAGGTGAAGTATATCCTTGTAGTATTTTGGATGCACATGTATTTTGCATTCCTTTTACACTTATATTATCTTTTATACCTACTGGTATACCTGCTAATACTTTTAATTCTTCATTTTTTGCTATTTTTTCATCAACTTTTTTAGCTTCTTTTATAGCTTCTTCCTGAGAAACATATAAGTATGCTCCTAATTTATCATCTTCTGAATGTATTCTATCTAAAAAAGCTTTTGTAATTTCTTCTGCTTTAACTTCTTTATTTTTAAGCATACCTTTTAATTGGTGTGCAGTTAGTTTAGTTAAATCCATTGTTTTCCTCCTTTTTAAGAAATCAAAAGAATCATTATTAATCTATAACTTTAGGAACAATTACATATTCCTCTAAGCTTTCCGGTGCATTATCTATAACTTCTTTTAATTCCATAGATTTTTCTACATTATCTTCTCTATATTTGTTTTCAATATAATATGGGTTTACTACTATATCCTCATTATCAGTATTTAATTCATCTAATTTTTCCATATAGCTTAATATTTTATTTAGGTCATCTAGGATATTATCTTTTTCTTCTTCTTTAAATTCTAACCTTGCAAGCTCTGCTACATATTCTACATCCTTTTTTGAAACTGACATTTTATCCATCACTTCCTTACTATATAAACATTATTTTTTACCTTATGAAGGCTAATATTTTTATTTTACCACAAATATATGTTTTTTACATAGAAATAAAAAAACCACCTGTAAAAATTAGGTAGTTTATTTATTATATTATATAGCCTTCCCTAAAGACTCTCCTTTAATAGTTTTTTCTTCAGAAATTATTTTCTTTTTAAACAGCTTATCTATAACTATAGCTATAGCTCCATCTCCACAAACATTTGTAGCTGTTCCAAAACTATCTTGTGCAAAATGTATGGCTATCATTAATCCTTGTTGTACTGGATTAAACATAAGCATATCTTTTAGTAATCCTAAGCTAGCATATACCCCGCCACCAGGTATACCTGGCGCTGCTACCATAGTAATTCCTAACATAAATATGTATGGCACCATCATAGATGCTGTTGGTATTTGACCTGACATAATCATTATGCCCATAGCCCCTAATACTAAAGTTATAGTATCTCCCGCCAAGTGTATTGTTGCACATAATGGTATTACAAAGTCAACTATATCATCTGATGAACAATTTTTCTTAGCACATTGTAAATTTACAGGTATAGTTGCCGCTGAAGATTGAGTTCCTAAAGCAGTAATATATCCTGGTATCATATTCCTTATGGCTTTAGTTGGATTTTTTCTTGAAACAACATAAGCTATAATATATTGTAATAGTATATATCCCATTTGAAGTGGTATTATTATTAAATATACAGATGAAAAGGTCTTTAATGTTTGTACTATTTCTCCAGAAGCTGTTAGTTTTGAAAATATACCTGCTATATGAATAGGCACTAATGGTATTATTACACTTCTAACTATTATTTCAACTATTCCTTTAAAATCCTTTGTAGCCTCTAAAAGATTTTTCCCCTTTAAATAAGGAAGACAAATTCCTAGAGCAAAAGCAAGTACTAGTGCTGACATAACCCCCATAATTGGTGGTATATCTACTTTAAAAAATGGTTCTAAATATATATTGGATTTAAACACATTTCCACCACTTCTAATTAGTTTAGGAAGTATAGATTGTCCTAATAAAAACGCAGCCATTCCAGCTATTATAGTAGATATATAAGAAAATAATACAGTGATTCCTAATAACTTTCCTGATCCTTTTCCCAAGTCTGCAATACCTGGTGCTACAAAACCTATTATAATTAATGGTATGCAAAAATTAAGAAATCCTCCAAATAAACCTGAAAATGTATTTAAAGCTCTAACAACATTGTACATTCCTAAAGTCTTAGATATTGTTCCTAGTAAAATACCAAATATAATTCCTAAAATTAATTTACTTAAAAGACCTAGCTTTTTCATTTTTCTGCCCCCTTTAGCTTCTATGTATCTATTATATATACACATGTCCTCGGTTTGAACACAAAAATATAATAACATCTGCCTTTATTTTTGTCAATAATTTTTGTTTATATTTTTATACAAATGTATTTATATAAAGAACATAAATATTCAATATAATTTATATTGTAAAGGCTTCTAATCAATGAATCAGTTAATTTACAATATATTTGTAGTATTGTTTCATATTAATACTTATAAATAAAAATCCTATCTAGTCGTATTAATGTAACTAGATAGGATTTTCCTATTTTAAAGTTAATTATTTTTTATAATAAAGTCTAAAATATTAAATATAATTATTTAATAGATAATTTATTTACCTCACTTATAGCAATTAATGTTTAATATAGTTATTTTTATTAATATACTTTCATATATATAAAAAATATATTAGCTACAGCAAGGAAAACACAAACTAAAGAATAAAATTTATCCCTGGTTCCTTTTGAAAAATTCAACATCTTAATAGCCCAAACAATCATAGTAAAAAACATACACCATTGAAGAGTATAATAGCTATCAAAATATTTTATATATGTAAATTGATATATAGTAAGTAAAGTAGCTAGCAAAGCCACAGTGGTTATCATAACCATTATCCATCCCAATATGTTTATATACTTTCTCATTCTTATCCTCTCCACATTCTTTGAGCTATAACTATAAATTAAATAATATACTATTTCTAATTCATTGTAAATATACGTTACCGTAATGTAATTATTTTATTTCATTAGAAAATTCTTCTTCAGTTATTATTTTTACTCCTAGTTTAACTGCCTTTTCATATTTAGATCCTGGGTTATCCCCTACTAATACATAATCTGTATTTTTACTTACGCTACTGGAAACTTTAGCTCCTAAAGACTGTAACTTATCTTTTATTTCTCCCCTGCTATAATTAACTAAGCTGCCTGTAACAACTATAGTCTTACTCATAAAAGGGTTTTCATCAATTTTAGCTTCTTCATAATGAGGATTTACCCCTAAATTCAAGAGCTCTTCTATATTATTAATAATTTTTTCATCTTGAAAAAAATCATAAACACTCTTAGCTACTATTTCACCTACATCCGGAACTTCTACTAATTGTTCTATTGTTGCTTTTTTTATATTTTCTAAAGTTTTGAATTTTACTACCAAGTCATTAGTAGTCTTTTTACCCACATTAGGAATTCCTAACGCATATATAAAAGATGGCAAATCACAATTCTTGCTATTTTGTATAGCCTCTATGAGATTTTGAGATTTCTTATCCCCAAATTTATCTAAAGTTAATAATTGTTCTTTTTTTATCTTGTATAAATCTGATATAGATTTTATATCTAATTTTTCAAAAAGTTGTTCTGCTGTTTTCTCACTAAATCCTGCTATATTCATTGCTTCTCTAGTAGCAAAATGAACTATACTTTTTACCATTTGAGGTTTACAAGATAATGTATTATCACAATAATAATGCACTCCATTTTGAACTAAATGACTATTACAATATGGGCATATCTCTGGAGCTTCTATTTCTTTAGTGCCTTCAAGTGATTCCTCTACCACACCCATTATCTCTGGTATAACATCATTAGATCTTCTAACCAAAACCTTAGCCCCTAGCTTTACATTTTTTCTTTGAATATCATCCATGTTATTTAGCGTAGCTCTTTTTACTGTAACTCCACCTAATTCTACTGGTTCTAATAAAGCTGTTGGAGTAACTCTCCCGCTTCTTCCAACATTCCACTCTACATCTAAAAGTTTTGTAGTAATTTCTTTAGCTTCAAATTTATAAGCTATAGCCCATTTAGGGAATTTTATTGTATATCCTAATACTTCTCTTGTTTTAATATCATCTATAACAATTACTGCACCGTCTATATCATAATCTAAGTCTTCTCTTATAGATTCTATATGTTGAATTTCCTTTTCTATTTCTTCCATATTAGTACATACTTTAATGTACTTATCCTGTGGCAATCCCATATTTTTTATAAATTCCATCATTTCTGTATAACTTTCAAATTCAGGACCTTCGTTATAACCTACATCATAAAAAAATGCTGATAAATTTCTTTTTGAAGTCTCTTTAATGTCTAAATTTCTAAGTGCTCCCGCTGCACCATTTCTTAAATTTTTTAAAGGAACTTCAGCGGTTTTATTATACTCTTCAAAAGCCCCTTTAGTCATTATAGCTTCTCCATGCACTTCTATAACATGATTATTTTTTATCTTTAGCGGTATTGTTTTTATGGTTTTTATTTGAGCTGTTATATTTTCTCCTATAATGCCCGTTCCTCTTGTGGCTCCTTTTATCAAAATTCCATCTTCATCATAAGTACAGTTTATTGTTAATCCATCAAATTTTTTTGTAACTATATATCTTAAAGGAGGCAATTTTTCTTCATTTATTGAATTGTACTGATCTATAGCTTTTAAATTTCTATTATGCCATTCTATTAACTGCTCCATACTCTGAGCTTTATCCAAACTCCAAAGTCTTCCTTTATGAGTATATTTATTAAATTCTCCTAATATGCTATCACCTACCCTTTGAGTTGGTGAATATGGCAATGTTGTTTTAGTTTCTTTTTCTAATAATACCAGTTCATCATATTTTAAATCATATTCTTTATCAGATACACTAGGATTATCTAATGAATAATACTCATAGGCA
Source organism: Clostridium sp. Marseille-Q2269 (assembly GCF_943736985.1). Classification (GTDB taxonomy): domain Bacteria; phylum Bacillota; class Clostridia; order Clostridiales; family Clostridiaceae; genus Clostridium_F. The sequence goes on along the minus strand of NZ_CALSFS010000013.1, from coordinate 94,743 downwards.
TATTGGTTTAATTCTTCCACAAGCACTTTCATTTTTTCTAATTTGCTATCCATATATACACCTCCTAAACTGCTTCGATTGGAGCCATACTAAGCATCAATATTTTAATCCCTCTACGATCAAAAGCAATTGTTAGCTTTATATCACCTGAAACCTTATTCATACTAACTATAGTTCCTATTCCAAAATCTTTATGTTTTACCTTTGAACCTATATTAAGAATATTAGAATCTATATGATTTTTAGGTGCATTATTTTGAATAGGAGCTTTAAAGGAATTAATACTGTTTGTTCTTTGTGACCTTATACCAAAATCTTTAGGTAACACCTTGCTAGTACCAACTTCTCCAGTAATATTTACGTTTTCTTTTAAATCTTTTGATATTTCACTTACAAAATCAGATAAGGCATAAGCTACAGTTCTTCCAAATACTTTTCTGATCTCTGCTGATGTTATATATAACTCCTCTTTTGCCCTTGTGATTCCAACATAACATAATCGTCTTGATTCTTCCATTTCTTTTGGATCTGATAATGATTGTGTACCTGGGAATATTCCATTTTCCATACCAACCATAAATACTTCAGGAAATTCTAGTCCTTTAGCGCTATGTACAGTCATCATAGCTACACTATCTGAATTTTCATCATAATTATCTATATCCGTAACCAATGCTACTTTTTCTAAGAACATTCCTAAGGATTTATCCTCTGATTCTCTTTCAAAATCAGTAGCAGCAGAAACCAGTTCCTTTAAGTTTTCTACTCTGCTTATATCATCTGGATTTTTGGAATTCTTTAATTCTTTTAAGTATCCTGTTTCATCTAATATTTGTTTTATAATAGAAGACACACTCATTTCATCTTTTTTTCTTATAAAACTATTCATTATACTTACAAATTTTTTAATTGACGTTATACTTCTTTGAGACAATGTAAATATTTGATCTACATCTAAGAGCACACTATACATACATTCATCCATTTCATTTGCAAATTCTTGAACCTTTTTTACCGTAGCATCACCTATACTTCTTTTAGGAACATTTATTATTCTTCTTAAACTTATATCATCTAATGGATTGTTTATAAGTTTTAAATACGCCATTATATCTTTTATTTCTTTTCTATCATAGAATTTTAATCCACCTATTAATCTATAAGGTATATCTCTTTTCATAAACACATCTTCAAAAATACGTGATTGTGCATTAGTTCTATATAAAATAGCAATGTCATTAAAAGATTTATCACTATCTGATATTATTTTTTTAATCTCAGATGCTACAAATTTTGCTTCATCTATATCAGAATATGCTCTAAATATCTTTATTTTATTTCCGCTTTCATTTTCCGTTCTTAAAACTTTGTTTTTTCTTTGGCAATTATTTCTTATAACTTCATTAGCAGCATTTAGTATATTTCCTTTTGATCTATAATTCTGCTCTAATTTTATAACTTTAGCCTCTTTATAGTCTTTCTCAAAATCTAATATATTACTTATATCAGCGCCTCTCCATTCATATATACATTGGTCATCATCACCAACTACACATATATTTCTATGAACAGAAGCTAATAACTTTACTAACTCATATTGAGATTTATTAGTATCTTGGTATTCATCTACCATTATATACTTAAATTTTCTTTGATAAAACTCTAGCACTTCTTTGTTTGTCTTAAATAATTCCACAGTTTTATATATCAAATCATCAAAATCCAATGCATTATTAGTCTTTAATTTTTTTTGATATAAAACATACGCATCTGCAATCTTATCTGTTCTATAATTTCCGCTAGAAATTCTTTTAAATTCTTTTGGTGATATTAAATTATCCTTTTGATTACTTATGGTATTTATTATCTCTCTATCTGTAATTTCTTTATCATTTATATTAAGTTCTTCCATGCATTGCTTAACTAAAGTTTTTTGATCATAAGTATCGTATATAGTAAAATTTTTATCATATCCTAATTTATCTATTTCTCTTCTTAATATTCTTACACAGCTAGAGTGAAAAGTGGAAACCCACATTCCTTCTACTACATCTCCTACTAAAGCTTTTATTCTTTCTTTCATTTCTCCAGCAGCTTTATTTGTAAAAGTTATAGCCAAAATTTTAGAAGGATATATATTTAAATTTTCTATCATATGAGCTATTCTATGAGTTAAAACCCTTGTCTTACCTGATCCTGCTCCAGCTAGTATTAATAAAGGCCCATCTATGGTAGTAGCAGCTTCATATTGTTCTTTATTTAATTTATTTTTTAAATCCATTTAATCAGCTCCCTAAGTTTATCTGTTTTACACTCTTTTAATATTATATCATTTTAAATATTAGTTAAACATTATTATAAATTTAAAATGTGCTAGCAAAAACTAGCACATAATAATTAATTTGATCTATTTATTTTCTATTCTATCTAATACTATTTTGTAACCGTCACTTCCATAATTAAGGCATCTATTTACCCTACTTATGGTTGCAGTACTTGCCCCTGTAGCTGATGCTATTTCTAAATATGTAATTTTCTTTCTAAGCATTCTAGCCACTTCAATTCTTTGCTCTAAAGCTTTTATCTCATTAATAGTACATATATCTTCGAAAAATCTATAACATTCCTCTTTGGTTTTTAAACTTAAAAAAGCATCACACAGAAAGTCCATTTCTTGGCTTTCCAATTTAGATTTATACTGATCCATATGTTTCAGCTCCTTATTCAAACTCGGCTTTATTATTACCTTAATTTTATCATGTATTAATATATTAATCTATAAAATCAGATAAATATATAATAATAAAAAATAAAACAGCCTATTGGGGTTATAGGCTGCTGTTAATAAATAAAAAGGGGGCTATTTATTCTTTTTACTTATCCTTGCATTACCTATTATAATGAATGACATTAATAAATGCAACATTTTTTTGCAAATTTTATTGTAAACTTTTTTTTAAATGATGCTTTCCAATTCATAATTTTATAATTATTTTATTTATATTTAATATTTTATATGTTCTTTAATATATCCATTTCCTCATCTGTTAGTTCTCTATATTCTCCTTGTTTCAAGCTTTCATCTAATGTCAGTGGTCCAAATTGTTCTCTTTTCAAGTAAATTACTTTTTTATCAACACTTTCAAACATTCTTTTAACTTGATGGAATTTTCCTTCATGTATAGTAACTCTAACTTCTGATCCTTCATTATATGATTTTATTATTTCAAGCTTTGCAGGAAAACATTTATATCCATCATCCAATACTATCCCTTTTCTAAATTTTTCTACATCTTCATCAGTTACTTTTTTATTAATTTTAGCATAATATATTTTATCTACATGCCATCTAGGAGATATAAGTCTATGATTTAGTTCACCATCATTGGTAAGTAAAAGTAATCCTACTGTATTTTTATCCAATCTACCTACAGGAAAAGGTTCAAAAATTCTATCCTCATCTTCTAATAGATCCACAACGGTTTCATCATGATTATCAAAAGTCGCAGAAATTACTCCCTCTGGCTTATTCATCATCAAATAAATATACTTTTTATAAACTATTTCTTTACCGAATATAGATATTCTATTCTTTTCTGGATCTATTTGCATTCCGTTATCTTTAGCAACTTTACCATCTACATTTATCTGGCCTTTTTTTATCAATGCTTTAACTTCTTTTCTTGTACCATATCCTAAATTAGCTAGTATTTTATCTAAACGTTCCATTGAATTCCTCCTAGTTTTGATTATTATACTATCAGTATTACCATTATAACAAATAAAAAGAAAAGTGCGTTGCACTTTCCTTTTTATTTTCCGTAATTTCTCATTATATTTTTTACATAATGTTTTGTCTCACTAGGTAATTTGCTTATATCAGAAACATCTTTTACACCTCTCCATTGAAGTGTTCCTGGCCCTGCATTATATGCTGCCAAGGCTAATTCTTTTACATTTCCGTGCATATCTAACATTCTCTTTAAATATCTTGCTCCACCATCTATATTTTGCTGTATATCAAAAGGATTTTTAACTCCAACTTCTCTAGCAGTATCTGGCATAAGCTGCATTAATCCTTTAGCTCCAGCATTTGAAACACAATTAGGATTAAAATCTGATTCTTGTTTTATAACTGCCATTAACAAACTTTTATCTATTCCATACTTCCTTGAGGCTTTTTCTACAGCACTATCTATAGTAGTATTTCCTGTTCTTACTTCAGTTTTTATATTGTTTATTTCTCTTTTTGCTTCTTCTAATCTTTGTCCTGCACCGTAATATTTATTTTTACTATTTGTTTCTCCATCTAATGACAATATATTATTTAAATCACCATTTTCTTTATTTTCCATAGCCTTTAATAGACTATCTAAAACTATTTGAAAATTTGATGAATCCCCAAAAGATGATTTTAATATTTGCCCCATCAATTGCATCTGTAACATTTGTTGCAATACCATTTCGCTACCATTTATTTTCATAAACTCACCACCACTTTTAAACATATATTTACTATTATCGTCTATATTACTGCTTTATTTATACTTTAAACTTAAATATATCATAATCCTCATAAGCGCATTTTAAGAAACTACTTTTAGACAATACCAAAACTTCATATTTCCCTTTATTAAATGGCATAAATGTATAATATTTTTTTCTACTATAATCTTGAACTAAATTCCATTCGCCCTTATTCATAATATAAAATTGATAAAGAACTGCATTTCCACCATCACTATCCACACTGAAAGTTACAGTTTCATTGCATTTTACGTCTGTTCTACTAATTTTTATTTTTGTATTTGTTATAGGTAAAGCTTCTCTTACATAAAATTTTATTTCTTTTTTAGAATCATAAATTTCTTTGCTCTCTTTATTTTTAGCTAATACCTCTATAGTATAATATCCGCTGCATTTAGGTACATATTTAAAATTTTTATCTTCAATGTAATCCGTTTCTTCTACCTTTTCATTATTTATCTTTAAAATATACTTTATTAAATTATCCTTTGTATTTTGAATTATAACTTTTAGTAATATTTCATCTCCCACTATATAACTAGTTTTGATAGGATATATAACATAATCAATTATTGCCGGTATATAGTTATGACTATTTATATATGCTACATAATGAGAATCATATTCTCTAGATGAATATTTGTGTTTTGCTAAAACTTCTAGTTCATATATACCTGTTTCTTTTGGTATAAATTTAGCCCAATTACAAGTACCAAAATCTATCTTTTCTTGCTGCTTACCATCCTTTTTTATAGAAAAGGCATATCTTACACTATTTCCTCCATTACTTATAGCTCTTATTTCTACTTCTTCTCCTTTTAAAACATGTTTCCCTTTATCTAATATTACTTTTTCAATTTTTATAGGTTCTTTAATGTATTCTAAATTTATTGTATATTCTATAGAAGATTTATCATCGTATTCATTTTCACTGGAAGCATCTTTTACCAATGCCTCTATAGAATACTTACCTGGTACAGATGACTTCCACGTATATATATTATTTCTTATATATCCTGAATCTTCTATATGATTCCCAGCTATTATAAACTTGTATAAAAGTTCCTTTCCACCTTCTGCATTTATTTTTAATTCTATGGCTGTATCCGTCATTTGAGGTGAATTTAAGTTAGTAGTAAACTTTCTTATAACAATGTCTCTATAAGGCTTAACAGTAAATTTCAGCATGGCTCTATCATCAAATTCGTTTTGAGAATACATATCCTTTACCAGACATAATAACTTGTAATCTCCACTATTTTTTTCTATGTATGATACTACATTGTTACTAGAATAATCTTGTATACATTCCTGTGTACCATTACTATTTATCTTTATAAATTTATATAATATATCTCTACCTTCTTCATAAACAGATTCTACCTTAAAAACTAAATCTTCATCACATATTAATTCCTTAGTTAAACAATTAAAGTCTACTATTTCGACATTCTCTATAGAATTAACTTTAAAAGCTACTTTAAAATAATCATCATAATCTTTAACAGATTTTAAGTCTTTACATTCAACCATAAGTTCTTGTATACCCGGCTTTTTTACTACAAAAGTTATACTATTTTCTGTAGAATAATCTTTTATAAGCTTCCAATTATCATCTTCTTTTATCCAATATTTAAACATCAAAGGGAATCTATTACTTTCAACTACCGCTTCTATTCTTTCTCCTATATTAAGATTATCTTTATTTAAATACACATTTCTTATAAATTTTTCGTCTATTTCACCTATTACATAATCAAATTTACTAATGAAATCAAAAGGTTTGGAACTGTCCTCTTTCTTAGCTTGTACCATTATTATGTATTTGCCTTCTTCTTTAGGTGACCAATCTATAGTGTTCTCATAATTAAAATCACTAACTGTATTCCACATACCTTCTTTTCCTATTATAAATTTATATAAAAATTTTTCATTGTTTTCTATAAAAGCTTTAATCTTTATGCTAGAATTTTTTTGCTGAGGACTTTCCTTATCAAAAATAATATTTAACTCTTCCACTATTAATACCATCCTCTCTTAAAAACATTAACAAATACATTATACTATAATACCAAATTATGTAATAGTATTTTATTCTATTTATATTATTATACCACCTTGGGAAAACTTATTATAAGGAGGTTGATAAATTTATGAAAGAATTAGATAGATATGATGGAGATTATGTATATAAAAAATCCTCTGTTTTTACTGGTAAGTCAAAAAAAGGATATCCTATAATAGAAAGATTAAATAATGGATTAATATTTCCTGAAGGGCCTCAAGATAATTTAGAATTTAAAGATATGAAATAAACACATAAAAATAAGAATTAGCAATGAATTACATGTATTTCATTGCTAATTCTTTTAATTATATTTAAAAGAATTTAGTAATATATTTATATGTTATTTTTTCTACTGAATTATTAGTTTTATAAGATTTTTTTCTAGTCTAACATCATCTTCAAAATTTCTTTTTCGAGGACCAGAATTATTTTTTTTACCTGCCCTTCTCATTTTTCCACTTACATGCCTTTCAAATAGCATTCTATCTATATTACTATCACTAAATATATATCCTTTGGGATTTATAGCCTTGGCTTTTTTTCCAAGTGCCATAGCAGCTACTCCAAAATCTTGTGTTATTATTATATCTTCTTTCTTAGCTTCATTTATTAAAGCCATATCCACACTTTGAAAACCATGATCTACATATTTAATAATACTATAATTACTTTTTAAAACATGATTTATATCACAAAACATTATAATATCTATTTTGTATTTTTTAGCTACTTTTTCTATTATATCTCTTCCAGGACAAGCATCTGCATCTACTAATATTCTCATAGAAAAATCCTATTAATTAAAGCTTTCTTCTAGTGCAGCTTTCATGTCTTCATAACCTGGTTTTCCTAAAAGAGCAAACATATTCTTTTTATAAGCTTCTACTCCTGGTTGATCAAAAGGATTAACTCCTAATACATATCCACTTATTCCACAAGCCTTTTCAAAGAAATAAATTAATTGTCCTAAGTAATAAGCTGTCAATTCTGGTACATTTAACACTATGGATGGAACTCCCCCATCATTATGAGCTAAAACTGTACCTCTTGATGCTTGATGATTTACATAGTCCATATCTTTACCTGCTAAGAAATTAAGACCATCCAAATTATCTTCATCTTCTTTTATTATAATTGATTTTCTAGGATTTTCTACATTTATAAATGTTTCAAACATATTTCTTAGACCATCTTGTATATATTGTCCCATTGAATGTAGATCTGTTGAAAAGTCTGCTGCTGCTGGGAATATTCCCTTTCCATCTTTTCCTTCACTTTCTCCATATAGTTGCTTCCACCACTCTCCAAAATAATGTAAGCATGGTTCAAAATTAACTAACATTTCTGTAGTTTTTCCTTTTCTATATAAAGAATTTCTTACTGCTACATATCTATATATGTCATTTTGTTCTAAATTTTTAGAAGAATATTCTTCTCTGGCTGCTGCTGCACCTTTCATTATTTCATCTATGTCTATTCCTGATACAGCTATAGGTAATAACCCAACTGGAGTTAGAACTGAGAATCTCCCTCCTACATCATCTGGTATTATAAATGTTTCATATCCTTCTGAATCAGCTAAAGTTCTTAGTGCACCTTTAGCTCCATCTGTAGTAGCAAATATTCTTTCCTTTGCTCCTTCTTTTCCATATTTCTTTTCTAATAATTCTTTAAATATTCTAAAAGCTATAGCTGGTTCTGTAGTTGTACCTGATTTAGAAATTACATTTACACATATATCCTTACCTTTAACTAATTGTAATAAATCAGCCATGTAAGTAGAACTTATGTTGTTACCTGCAAAATATATTTGTGGAGCTTTTCTATCACTTTTATCTAAATCATTATAAAATGTATTAGTTAAAGCTTCTATGGTAGCTCTTGCTCCTAAATAGGACCCACCTATTCCTATAACAATAAGAACATCACACGTATTTTTTATTTTTTCTGCTGATTTTTTTATTCGTGCAAATTCCTCTTTATTATAATTTACTGGCAGATCTAACCAACCTAAAAATTTATTTCCTGCACCTGTTTTACTAGAAAGATTTTTATCCATTTCCTTTATCATTGATTCTAAATACTGTAATTCATGATCCTCTACATATGACTTAACTTTTCTTAGGTCTAAACTTAAAGATTTATTCATATTAATACCTCCAATGTAATTATTTACATTTTAATATAAAAAGCTGTTGAAGTAATTCAACAGCCATTTTCTCATTATTCTATTATCTTCTGAAGCCTCTATTGTTTCTTTCTTGTTTTCTAGATTTTCTGCATTCTGGACATCTTTTTGGTTCATTTTCGAATCCTTTTTCTTTGTAGAATTCTTGTTCTCCTTCAGTAAATACAAATTCTTTTCCACAATCTTCACATGTTAAAGTCTTATCTGCCATTGTATTACATCCTCCTTTATTTAGGATTTATAACCAGTCAAAAAGAACATAATTCCCAAATAAAGGGGATGTACTTCTTTATATTACCAGTTTAAATCTCACATGATTTTATTATTTTAATATATTATAACAAAATATTCATGCCTAATCAATAGAAACGGCTCCTATTTTGTTACATTTTATTCCATGTTTCAGATAGTTTTATCCTATAAATTCTTTTGGGTTAGAGGCTGTATTATCTTTCTTATAACATCAAATAGAGATGCTTTCATCTCCTCTATAGGATAAGGTTCTTCTAATATTATAGAGCTATAACAAACTGTACCCGTTAATTCTATAATCATAAATAATCTTTTTTCAAATTCTTTTTCATCTAAATGTTGTTCCATTATTATATGCTTAAATATATTTCTTATATCTGTAATTTCCTTTGTTTGACTAGAATTTAATAACGCCTTCCTAAATATACCCCAGGATAAATTTTTATGTATAAGCTTTAACAATCTTTTATTATTTTTTAGATATTCTATTATATAATCTGTAAAACAAAGTACAGATTCTATAAAATCGCCCTTGCTTTCAGTCATAGTATATTTCAGTGCTTCCTTAATTATACTCAAACTTTTTTTTATAATTATCCTATCAATAATATCATATTTATTGTTAAAATATAGATAAAAAGTCCCCTTAGCTACCCCTGCTTTTTTTACTATATCATCTATAGAAGTATCTTTTATGCCCTTTGTTATAAAAAGTTCATACGCTGATTCATATAAATTTTTTTCTTTTAATAGTTTTTTTTCTAAAAACTTTCCACCATAAGTAGATTTAATCTTAGATTTTAGAACCATTTTAAGTCCTCCCAACTAAATTATTGACTTAAAGTCATTTTTCTCTTAATTTAATTATATAACTTTTTTTAATAGTATCAATAGATTTTCCTATAAAATTTTTATAAACTAATTTTATTTCACAATAAATTATATTATAAATAAGTGTAAAATTATTTACAACATAACAAATTACATACTAAAGATAGAAAATTATTTATGCTCATTTTATAAACTGTACATATATTATATAAATAATCTTAGTTAAAATATACATTTTTTTAAATAGTTATTAAAATTTTAAGAATTTTATCTTTTGTTGTCTTTTAGTGTTGAATGCTCTTACGTTTTTAGGGGTAATATTTTATTATTAAAACGTTTATATATTAATAAGTTTTGAGGAATCAATGTTCATATTAAATAAAAATAATTTCAATTTAAAAGGAGATTAAGCATATGAAAAATGTAATTTTAAAAAATGGGAAAGAAATAACCATAAGAAAAGCTAAAAAAGAAGATGCCCAGTCTATGATCAATTTCTATAACTTAGTAGGCGGAGAAACAGATTTTCTCTCCTTTAGCAAAGATGAGTTTAAGATTCCTTTAAAAGATTATGAAGAATCAATAGAATTAACTAATCAACAGAATAATTCAATAATACTATTAGCCCTAAATGGAAATAAAATAATAAGTATAGTATCAATAGAATCTACATATAAGGAAAAAGGTAAACACGTGGGAACCTTTGGAATAGTTATAAGCAAAGATTTTTGGGTACTAGGCCTAGGTACAGAACTCATGGATTGTCTTATAAACTGGGCAAAATCAAATGGTGTAACTAAAAAAATAAATCTTTTTACTTAATGAAAATAATCCTACAGCTATAAAACTTTACGAAAAATTTGGATTTGAAAAAGAAGGTATATTAAAAAAAGAATCATTTAATGATGGAGTGTACAACGATTTAATAGCTATGGGATTATTAATTTAAATACTCATTATTTTTAATAATTTATTTTAACTTTACAAAACATAGGATGATTTCTTCAATGTGAAGTAATCATCCTATTTAAATTCCATTCCCATCTATAATTATAATACTATCCATATAAACATGTAATTTTTATTATACTCCCATCCATTTTATATAATTCATTTATGTCATTATATATGTTTTAAACTACAATAATATATTTATAGCGTATAAGAGTCATATTATCTAAGCTATGTTCATATTTATATATACTATAGGACTCTAACTTTTCAAGACAAAAAATTAACATTCCTCTTATGCTTTTGCGCTAATCTGTTCTGATAAACTTTTATGTTTAAAATATATGTAATTTATTAAGGGGGTAAATTTATTATGAAAATATTAATGTATAGTGTGCGTGAGCACGAAAAGCCAGCTGTTAAGAAATGGCTAGAAGCTAACCCTGAAGTGCAGATTGACCTATATGATGGAGCTCTTTCCGAAGATACTGTATCTAAAGCAAAAGGATATGATGGAATTGCAATTCAACAAACAAATAGTCTAGGTGGAGAAACTGTTTATTCCTGTCTTAAACAGTATGGCATCAACCAAATAGCTTCAAGAACTGCCGGTGTTGATATGATTGATCTAAAAATGGCTTCAGCTTACAATATTATTGTAACTAATGTTCCTGCTTATTCTCCAAATGCTATTGCAGAACTGGCCGTAACTCACACAATGAATTTACTTAGAAACATAAAGGCCATTAATAAAAGAATAGCTTTTGGTGACTATCGTTGGTCAGCTGATCTTATAGCTAGAGAAGTCAGATCTATAACAGTTGGTGTAGTTGGTACTGGTAAGATAGGTAGAACATCTGCAAAGCTTTTTAAAGGTTTGGGAGCTAATGTTATAGCTTATGATGCTTATCCTGATAAAAAATTAGAAGAGGATAATCTTCTTACTTATAAAGAATCATTAGAAGATGTATTAAAAGAAGCTGATGTTATAACTCTGCACACCCCTCTACTTAAAAGCACAAAACATATGATAAACAAAGATAATTTAAAATATATGAAATCTGATGCCTTTATAGTAAATACTGGTCGTGGTGGAATTATCAATACAGAAGATCTTATTGAAGCTTTAGAAGAAAAGAAAATAGCAGGAGCTGCTCTGGATACTTTTGAAAATGAAGGATTATTCTTAAATAAAATAGTAGATCCAACTAAAATTCCTGATCCTCAACTAGATAAGTTATTAAAAATGGATCAAGTTTTAGTATCTCACCATGTTGGATTCTTCACCACTACTGCAGTTCAAAATATAGTAGATACTAGTTTAGATAGTGTGATGCATGTTTTGAAAACTAGTGATAGTATAAACAAAGTAAATTAATTTTTTAATTATTGAAAACGTTTTCCAAGCAAGCTAATTCACAAGCTGTTTGAAAACGTTTTCTATGGATTATTTAGACATTCTTTGATTTTTACAAGTTCCTTTTAATTCAAACTCTTGTAAATTCATAAGAGTAATTTCTACCATATTTGATACAGCTTCATCTGTATAAAATCCTAAATGAGGAGTGATAACCACATTCGGGAAACTCTTAAGTCTTTCTAATGTATCATCTCTCATGATTTCATTCATTTTATTATTATGGAAAACTCCTTGTTCGAATTCATAAGAATCTAAAGCAGCTCCTGCTATTTTACCTGATTTTAAGCCATCTATTAAAGCTTCACTATCAATTAACGCTCCACGTGCTGCATTAATTATGAAAACACCATCCTTCATTTTAGCAATAGCTTCTTTTCCTATCATATGATAATTATCATCTGTTAGAGGTGTGTGTAATGTTATTATATCTGCTTCTTTATATATTTCATCTAAAGATTTATATTCAATGTATTCTTTAGCTTTTTCATTTTCAAAGATATCATAACCTATCATTTTTTTCATACCAAACCCTGAAAAACCTTCAATTACTTTTAATCCTATTCTTCCTGTTCCTATGATTCCTAAAGTTAGGTTTCTTAATTCTACACCTATTAATCCATTTAATGCAAAGTTATTAAGCTCTACTCTCTTTAATGCAAATGGTATTTTTCTTGTTAGGCATAAAGCAACACCTACTGTTAATTCAGAAACTGAATTAGGAGAATAAGCTGGAACATTAGCTACATTTATACCAAATTCTTTAGCAGCTTCAAAATCTATATTGTTTACTCCAGCAGTTCTAGTGGCTAAATATTTTATACCACAATCCTTGATTTTTTCTAATGCTTCTCTATTGGCAGTATCATTTCCTAAAATAGAGATACCATCGTATCCTTTAGCTAAATGAGCTACATTAGGACCAAAAGAATCTGATATCAAATCAACAGTATGTCCATACTTTTCAGAAAATTTCTTAAATGAGTCTACCTCATCAGGTCTAACACAGTAAGCTAAAATTTTCATAATTATACCCCCCATATATTAAGTTGTCTTTTTCATAATTTTCTACCAAATTCAGCCTATCATATTGTTTATTATTTGTCAATATAAATAATATATTCCATAATTATAGTATAAAATACAAGTTTAGAAACTTTTTTTTGTTAAATTTTTATTATTCAAATGGTTATATCTAATATTATATGTTATTACTGTTATACGCTATTTCACTCATGAATTCAAGTATTTCTAAACAGATGTTATAGTTTATAAATATTACGCTTTTATCTAATATCAAATGATATTTTAACATTATCATAGCTTTATTGTCTTTATATTAAATTAATAATATTACAGATTATTTATGACATTGTTAATTTAATATTAAACTAATATATAAATATTGCTTTAGCACTGTCATATTTTATACGATAAGGGTTTAATTTGTCAAATATAATAAGGCACATTATTCATATCAAATACATATAGAACAGACTTTAATAAGTCTATTTTTACATTTTAAATTCACTCTTGCTTTCAGCTTTATATAATCGTCTTGTTTTCTTATATCCAATTAATATTATTGGAATAACTACTACGAATATACAAGCATATCCTAAATATTTATATCCTTTACTTACAATAGCATCTAGCCCTAAAGCAGATACTACTACGCAAAGTATCATTAAAATTAATGTTATAGCAAAATCTCTTTTTATTCCTGGTTTCATAGGAAGCTTTTCTCCATATCGTGCAACCACGGAAAATGAAAAAGAAACATTGGTGCTCATAACTGCTAGTAATACCATTACTACATATGAAAATAATAATACAGAAGATCCAACTTTATCTGCTACAAAATAGTTTGGTAAAGTTTTCTTTACTGAATCTGGGTATGCAAATAATAAAAATACGATTCCTAAAATAAGTAATGTATTTAATACAGTACCTAAAATAGCTGCTTTTCTAGATTCCTTTTTGCTTTCTATCCCCCCACAAACAGATATAGCATTTGCAATATTTCCAGCTGACTGAAAGCCAGTATAAACTATAGCCATTATTATAGCTTTCATTGGTGAAACATCACTAAATGACTTAGCTGACCAATTACCAGAAAAATCACCTTTTGTAGAAAACAATCCAACCACTACCATAGCTACTAAACAAGCTATAATGAATACAGTCATAACGGTTGATGAAGAACGAACTAAATTAGCACCATACATTGATAATAATATAGTAATTACTACTAGTATTATACTTCCTACAAGTATTGGAAGACCAACATACTCATTTAAAACAGCCGCTCCTGTTGCTATACATCCACCTACAACCATAAGAACAGTTGCTATAAATGTAATCTCAAAGAATGTAGAAAACACTTTTTCATATGGATGAAATAAGTTATCTGTTAATTCTCTAAAATTTTTGGCATTTGTTAGACGAGCATATTCCACAGAATAATAAATACAAAGTCCCATTAATATCATTGCAATGATAGGAGTTATAAATGCCCATTTGCCAAATTCGCTATAAAAAACAGCCGTTTGTTTACCTGAAGCTATCCCTGGTCCACAATGTGCTCCAAACCATACGCTAGCGATTCCTAGATATATTGGAATACCTGATTTTTTCTGCTTTGTTCCTGCTGTTATATTTTTTTTATCTGCTGACATTTTATCTTCTCCTTTCAAAATTTATATTTTATATAAACCAATATGTCATGATCTATAAGTTTATTTAGGTATATTACATATAGGCCAAATTTGAAATTATTATAATAATTAATAAATATTATTATTTTTTTAACTATTACATATAAAGTATATAAGAAACAAAATGAGGGAAAACTCATTTTGCTTCTTATTATTGATGTAATTAATTAGCCTTTTTAATTTTTTTCACTTCTTCTATTAATATTGGAACTATGTCATATAAATCTCCAACAATTCCATAGTCTGCAAGTTCAAATATTGGAGCATTTTCATCTTTATTAATAGCTATTGTTATATCAGAATTTGACATACCAGCAACGTGTTGAATAGCTCCTGATATACCACATGCAACATAAATAACAGGTTTTACTGTAGTTCCAGTTTGTCCAACTTGATGTGAATGATCTATCCATCCTATATCAACTGCTGCACGACTGCTACCAACTACTCCACCTAACAAATCAGCTAATTCTTGTAGTAATTTAAATCCATCTGGATTTCCAAGTCCTTTACCACCAGATACAATAAACTCTGCATCAACTAAAGAAACTTGCTTTTTAGAAGATTTAATTATTTCCAGAACTTTGGTTCTTATTTCATCTTCGCTTAGTGTTACCTTTATATCTATTATTTCCCCTTTATTACCTTCATCATATTTTGCTTTTTCCATAACACCAGGTCTTACTGTAGACATTTGTGGTCTGTGGTTTTTGCATACTATAGTTGCCATTAGATTTCCACCAAAAGCAGGTCTAGTTTGTTTTACGTTTTTCTGTTCAGGATCTATTTCTAATTTAGTACAGTCCGCTGTAAGTCCAGTATCAACCCTTGCTGCAATTCTAGGAGCTAAATCTCTTCCAATATGAGTTGCACCAAATAAAACTGATTCTGGCTTGTATTCATTTATAGCATTTGAAATTACTGTTGTATACGCATCTGTTGTATAATTTTCTAGCTTTTTATCATTGGCTACATATACTTTATCTGCTCCGTACTTTATTAATTCCTTTGATAACTCAGCCACATTATCTCCTAATAAAATTGCAGATAAATCTGTGCCTATTTCATTAGCTAATTTTTTACCTTCTCCTAATAATTCTATTACAACTGGAGTAAGTTCTCCTTGTCTTTGCTCTGCATATACCCATACGCCTTTATAATCACTGATATCTTTTTTCACAACTTTCTTTTCTTCTTTTTCTATTGCATCAAATGGGCAAGCTTCTACGCAGGCTCCACATATTGTACATTTTTCATTTACTTCTGCTAATCCGTTAATTACATGAATAGCATCAAATGGGCATTGTTTTTCACATATACCACATGCTTTACATTTTTCTTTTATAATCTTGATAGCCATAATAAACCTCCCAAAACTTAAATATAGTGTTTAGATTGAAGTGCTGATACTAATTTTTCTACTTTTTCTTTAGCTGTTCCTTCTAATATAACGCCTTTTGATTTTTTATCTGGTGCAAAAGATCTAAATACTGAAGTTGGAGAAGCATTTAAACCTACCTCATCTGGAGTAACATCTAAATCTTTAATTGTAAATATCTTAATATCTTTTTTATATGCATCTACTATACCTCCAACTGTCATGTAGCGAGGTTTGTTTAGTTCACTAATAGCAGTAATCAATGCTGGCATAGATTTAATTTGTAATCTTTCATAACCATCTTCTAATTGTCTGTCTACAATTAGAGTATTATCTTCTTTGTTATACTCAAAGCCCATAGCATAAGTTACTTGTGGTATATTAAGTCTTTCTGCTATTTGTGGGCCAACTTGAGCTGTATCTCCATCTATAGCTTGTCTTCCAGCGAATATTAAATCATAATCGCCAATTTTTCTTAAAGCTGAAGCTAAGGCATTAGATGTTGCCCAGGTATCTGCTCCTGCAAAAGCTCTATCTGTTACTAATATAGCTTCATCAGCTCCCATTGCTAAACATTCTCTTAACATATATGAAGAAGATGGTATTCCCATTGTAATAACGGTAACCTTTACATCCTCGTATTTATCTTTTAATTTTAAAGCTTCTTCTAGTGCATTAGCATCATCTGGATTTAATATTGCAGGTACACCTTCACGAATAAGAGTTCCTTTTACAGGATCTATCTTTACTTCATTAGTATCTGGTACTTGTTTTACACATACAACTATCTTCAATTTCTCCACTCCTTACTTTAAAAGATTTGATGCGATTACCATTTGCTGAACTTGAGAAGTTCCTTCATATATAGCAATTACTCTAACATCTCTGTATAATCTTTCTATTTTATAATCTTTTATGTATCCATAACCACCATGAATTTGTAGTGCATCATTTACTATTTGTATAGCAGCTTCTGCAGCAAAATATTTTGCCATAGATGCTTCTTTATCTGCCTTTTCACCACAATCCATTTTATATGCAGCATTATATACCAACAATTTTGCTGCATTTAATTTTGTTTCCATATCAGCTAATTTAAACTGAATTCCTTGGAATTTTGCAATAGGTCGATTAAATTGCTTTCTTTGTTTTGCATATTTTACTGCTTCATCTACAGCAGCTTGAGCTAATCCTATAGCTTGAGAAGCTACTCCTATACGACCTACACTTAAAGTCTTCATTGCTGTTATAAATCCTTTATTTACTTCTCCAAGTATATCAGATTTATGGACTTTTACATTTTCTAAAATAATATCACTAGTAGGACAACCAATCATACCCATCTTATCTTCAGGTTTACCAAAGGACACTCCTTCTTGTTTACTATCTACTATAAATGTAGTAATTCCTTTTGTGCCTTTACTCATATCTGTTTTTGCAAATACTATAATATTATCAGATATTGGTGCTCCAGTAATAAAAGTTTTTCTTCCATTTAATATATAATAATCGCCTTCTTCTCTAGCAGTTGTTGCAAGTGCTCCTGCATCTGAACCTGCACCTGGTTCTGTTAGAGCGAACGCTAATGTTTTTTCTCCTTTAATCATTGGTTTTAAATATTTTTCTTTTTGTTCTTCTGTACCAACTAATAAGAATGGTGTTCCAAGCAATGAATTTGGTGATGATAAATATATACCAGCTACACCAGATGCCCTTGATATTTCTTCCATTATAGTTACATAGGCTCTATTATCTGCTCCAGCACCACCATATTCTTTAGGCATTTTTATTCCGAAGAAACCATTATCGGCCATTTTTTTCACAATTTCTTTAGGGAATTCAGCAGTTTTATCTACTTCATCTGCAATAGGCTCTATTTCCTGCTCTGCAAAATCTCTTGCTAATTTTCTAATAAGTTCATGTTGTTCTGTGAAAAACATTATATCCCTCCTAATATATTAATGAATTTGATAATTTATATAAACATTGATTTCTTTCCATGCACCTTGTATAAATTTTAATAATATATTAGTGAAAAGAAATCAATGCTTCAATTAATAAAGTTCACAGTGAATATTGAAAATCTTTATTAAAGTGTTTCTCCAAAAGCCTGAATTGCAGTTCTAGCTTGTTCATAATTTTTCATTTGCATATCAGTTTCTATTACAACATGTGGAATACCTGCTTCTTCAAAGTCTTTCTTCATTTGTGGATAATCAAATTCCTCTGGATCACAGAATTTTGTCATAAAGAATATGATTCCATCTGCATTTCTATCCTTAGCCATTTGTACTATATTTTGACCTCTTTTTCTTTCTGGATCATATAGAGTACTACACTCTCTATTAGCAAATTGCTCTGCTAATCTATCCATTGGGTTACCTGCCTCTGGTGTCAATGTTCTATATTGTCTAGATTCATGTGCTACATCATCTCCAACTACAGCCATATTATTTTCTTCTAATATTTTAAGCAAATCTTCTGAATCTGCTATTATACCTGTAGTTATAATTCTTTTTCCTTTAAATTCAGTTGGCTCTGTAGCTTTAATCTCATCCATTAATTGTTTAACTTTTTCAGTATGATCTTTTTTATCCATATAATAAGCAGATTTCATAACATAATTACGTTTAGTTGGTGTTATTACATTTGGATATTTTGATGCCAACAAAGAAAAATCGTTCATAGCTTTTCTATGCTCATCATATATTTCTATAGCTTTTTCTAAGGATTCATCTGTTATTTTATTTCCAGATATCTTTTCTAGCTGTTCAATATTCATTTTATATTGACTCTTTAAGAATTCTTTTCCAGCTTCCATTTTTCTATTTTGTGGAACTGTTACTGGAATAAAATCTATATTTTCAACAGTTAGTTTAAAATTTTGACCCATACATTTTAATGAATCACAATAATTTGTTATCATCATTCCTGATAACATATCATATTCTCCATTTAATGCACTTTCTAGTGTTGTTTGTAATATTGAACAAATAAAAGCTGGAAAATATGTTTTAGCTTTTGAAAGTTCTACATTGCTTCCCCATATACCTACTGGGAACATTCCAGCAGCTAATATAAGTTCTTCAGGAGTATATAATGGCATACATCCTATAGCCTTTTGTCCAGTTTCTTCCATATGTTTCATTATATATTTCTTAGGATGTTCCGCTACATCCTTAAACTCATTAAAGAATCTATCTGGATTTGACATATTATTCAGCCTCCTTTTTAGCAACCATTACTTCATCCAGCCCTTGAATTCTAGTATCATATTGTGCCTCTGAGAAGTTTCTTGGATCTGCTTGGTCGCCATCAAATGATACTATAGGAATTCCAGTTTCCTTTTCTAATCTTCTTCCTAGTTCATATAAAAATCCACTCCATAGTTTACAGCTTCTATTTATATGAATCACAGCACCTTCTGTATTAGTGCTTGTAACAGCATTTAATCTCATCTTCAATGCATTTTCAAAATTAATTGAATTAGGAACTTTATTATACGCAGCCATTAATTCATCTGTATTTTCATATATAACACCAAATGCTTCAGCATAAACAGTTGCTGTTACGTTCATTCCATACTCACTAAGTTTAGTTAATTTATGTCTTAAATATGGCCAACAAGCAATTCCTTCAAATAATATACGTTGTTTTTCTTCCCCTCTATAAGTGGATTTGCCAGTTCTTACATTTTCTTCATATTCATCTGCTAACATTTTAAATGCATCTGCAGCTTCTTGTGTACCCCTTGCACAGACAGCCACTGCCATATGATTAAATAAATCAAACCCACTAAATGGTGATGGTTTATATTTTGCATAGGATGCTGCTCTTAACCATTGTTTTGCACTTTCTTGAGATATCTTCATTACTTCTTCAAATCTCTTATCATCCCATTTTTTGCCTGTTATTTCTTCTAGTTGTTTTATTGCATTATCAAATTGAGCTCTAATATATTTAACTCTATCTTTTGAAATAGTGTCCTCTGTATTGTATGGTATATCTATAAGAATCATTGGTATGTTTAAAGTCTTAGCTATATGTTCATACCATTTAATCATTTGGTTACAGATATTGTTACAGCAAAGTACAAAATCTGGCATAGGTATTGGTTGATCTTCGCTATGACCTATATCCATAACAGCTAAGTTTACTCTTGCATAACCACATACGTCATTAGAAAATCCCATAGCTTCAGCATGTTCACACATATTTTGTCCATTTCCTCTAGCTGCTACAGCTGCTGCATGATTTTCTGGATAAACAACTTTTACCCCTAATGTTGTAGCTATTTCTTGTGGGAAATTAGATGCACACCATCCAACTTTTTCTCCATTTTTCTTAGCTTCAAGAGCCTCTTCATAATGTTTAGCAACGATTTCCCTAAGGTAATGCTTTGCTTTTTTTTCTTTTACTTCCTTATTTCTATCACTCATGTTTTTAGCTCCTTTCTTTTTGAAAACTTTCATAAGCGTATAGACTTGCTCCTAATGCTCCATTTAATTGGGAATTTTTAGATATATAAATTTCCTTACCCAATTCAACTTCCATTGCTTTTACTACACCTATATTCTTAGCTACGCCTCCACTCATAACTACTAGTTCTTCAATGCCATTTCTTTTAGCAAGACTAGCAACTCTTGATGCAACAGATTTGCAAATACCCGCTATTAAATCTTCAGTTTTAACTCCTCTTGAAAGTTGAGAAATTACTTCTGATTCTGCAAATACTGTACAAGTAGAACTAATAGTACAAGGGTTATTACTTTCCAATGCTCTTTTTCCTAATTCATCAACTGGAATTTCTATTACTCTAGACATTACATCTAAAAATCTTCCTGTTCCTGCAGCACATTTATCATTCATTATAAAATTTAAAAGTCTTCCATTATTAGCTAGTTTTAATACTTTAATGTCTTGTCCGCCTATATCAATAACTGTTCTAGCTTTATTATTATCAAAATAGACACCCTTTGCATGACAACTTAACTCCGAAATTTGTTTATTAGCAAATTCCAAACTATTTCTTCCATATCCAGTAGATACAACATAGTCTAAATCTTCAATGGATAATTTTGATTCCTTTAGCACAGAATCTATAGCTCTCTTGGGGCCACTTGTTCCAGCCCCTACATCTATTACTGCTTGACTTACTATTTCTTTTCCGTTTTTTAATATTACTGTTTTTGAAGCAGTTGAACCTATATCTACACCTAAAGTATAAATATCTTTCATTATTTTTCTTCCCTTAGCATAATGTCTTTATTTGCTTCTAATTCTTTAATTTGTTCTTCTGTGTATCCCATATTTTTTAAAACTTCTGCTGTGTTTTCTGCTATTAATGGTGCTTGATTATATTCTGGTAATCCTGCTTCTTTAAAGAATACTGGAAGTCTTACTAAAGCTCTTTCATTGCCTGTTGGATATTTCATCTTATATAAATAATCATTTTCCCAAGCTTGTTCATCTTCTAATATATCTTCCCAAGTCTGTGCAATAGCAAATGGAATGTCCGCTTCTCTAAATATCTTATCCCATTCATCTTTTGTCTTTGTAATCATTTGATCTTTTATTATCTTGCTTACTTCTTTAGCACCGCCATCTTTTAGATTTGCTATCTTGTTATATCTTTCATCTCCAACTAAATCTTCTCTACCTAAAGCAGTCATAAATCTATCATAGAAAACATCATATGGTGGCATACAAACTTGAACAAAGTAATCATCTTTGGATTTATATGAAACTATAAATGGATTAGGAGTTTCTTCACGGTTTATTGGATATACTAAACCATGATCTGGATATTGAGCAGCTTGTATCATAATACCTAATGTATACATAGCGCTATGCATTAGACTTACTGTTACCTTATCTCCTTTTCCTGTTGTTTTTGCTTTATATAAAGCTCCTGCCATACCTGCTGCTAAGAACATACCAGCTTGGTGATCTCCAAGACCTGGAACAACATTTGGAGGCACAGTTCCTTTCTCATAAATAGTACCTGAAATACCACCTCTAGCAAAGAATGAAGTATAATCAAAACCTGGAAGATCTTTATCAGGACCTTTTTCACCGTAACCAGTTATTTGTGCATAAACTAATTTAGGGTATTTTTCTTTCAATGTTTCATAATCTAATCCTTGTTTAACTAAAGCTTTAGTTCTCCAGTTAGTTAATAATATATCTGCTCCTTGTAACATTTCATGTAAAATCTTCTTACCCTTTTCACTCTTAAGATTTACAACTACTGCTTTTTTGTTTGCATTTTCTAAATCATAAGTAGTATTTTCATTTTCAAGTAATGGTCTTCCTTCTGATGGAGCTGTATATCTTAAAGGATCGCCTGCAGGTGATTCAATTTTTATTACCTCTGCACCACCATCAGCGAAGAATCTACCTGCTGCTGGAGCAGCTATGAAATTTGCTAACTCGATAACCTTTACTCCACTAAACATATTTGTATTGTTTTCCATAAAAAAAGCCTCCTTAAATAGATTTTTATTAATAGAATTTATTATTAATTTAAATAGATTGTCTTAATTCAAATTTTCTTTCAAAACATTTTTGTAGTTCATACCTTTTTATTTTTCCTGTATCTGTTAAAGGAAACTCATCATAAAATTCTATGTATTTGGGAACCTTATAATGAGCTAAATTTTCACAAACATATGTTTTTATTTCTTTTTCTGTTAGACAACTTTCTGGTTTAAGAATTATACATGCTACTATTTCTTCACCATATGTTTTATCTGGAACACCTATAACTTCTACCTCTGAAACTTCAGGATGACATAATAATTTTTCCTCAATTTCATGAGGATTTATATTTTCTCCACCTCTTATAATTATATCTTTTATCCTACTAGTTATATGATAATAACCTTCTTCATCTACAAATCCTAGGTCCCCAGTATGAAGCCAGCCTTGTCTATCTATGGTTTTTCTAGTTAATACATCATTTTTGTAGTAGCCTTTCATAACGTTAAATCCTCGAACACATATTTCGCCAACATTATTTACGGGCAAGTCTTTTTTTGTATTTATATCAATAACCTTCATTTCCACATAGGGTAAAGGCTTACCAACACTATTATATTTTTTATCAATGGAATCTTTCTTTAAAGTTTGAGTACATCCAGGAGAAGTCTCCGTTTGTCCATACGCCACTTGAATATCTCTTATATTTAACTTTTTTATAATTCCATCCAGTAGCTCGTCTGTAGTATTTGCTCCTGCTAATATTCCAGTTCTTACGGTATTGAAAACGTTTATATTCGTGCCGTCATCCTCCAATATTCTACAAAACATTGTAGGAACGCCATGTAGAACTGTACATTTAAATGTATCTATAGTATTTATAAGTGGAGCTATTTTATAAGATTCTACTAAGGCCATGGAACATCCTCTACCTATAGATAAAAGTATTCCTACTGTTAATCCAAAGCAGTGGAAAAATGGAACAACTAAACATAGCTTGTCTTTATTTGTAATATCTAAAGCCTCACCAGTTATAAATGAATTGTTTACAAGAGAATAATGTGTTAACATAACACCTTTCGGAGAACTGGTAGTCCCTGATGTAAATTGAATATTAACAACTTCATCTGGTTTTATTTCATTGCAAGTTGAAATAAATTTATCTTCTTCTAATTTTTTGCCTAAAGAGATTAAATGTTCTATTCCTGTATATTCTGGTCGATTTTTTTCTCCAAAATAGATAAAATACTTCATTATTTGTGGTATTTTAGATAATCCTTTGTCATATCTCTCTTTAATTTCTTCAATAATGTCTATATAACTTGTATTGTGAAATGATTCCATAAAGGCTATAGCTTTCGCATCAGCCATTTGTAAAATTTTTTCAACTTCTTGTAGCAAGTAATTAGTATTCAAAGTAACTGTACATACGCCTATTTTACTTGCAGCTAAAAATATGTAAATCCATTCCTTTTTATTGGAACCCCAAAGAACTAACTTATCTTTCTTTTTAAGTCCTAATACAATCATGCCTTTAGCTATATCATCTGTAATTTGATCTAATTCACTCCATAAAATACCATCAGGTACTTCTAAAGACTGAATAGCAACATCATTAGGGAATTTTCTACAAGTTTTTTTAAGATACTCACCTATAGTAACATTATAAAGTCCCATAACTACACCTCGGATTCGTTAAATTTATCAACTTATTGGTAGAATAATATTAAAATAACTGTTTAAATATAGCATGATGGAATATAGTATCATATAATAAGTTTTTCTGTCAAAGACAGATTATCATATCGTTTTATTTTTGTCAATTTAATTTGTAATTTAATAGTATCAATGAATTAAAATTCCAGTAAAAATTTCATTTTTACTGGAATTCCCATATATTTATATTTGTAGTATTAAAGCTTATCCCGTTGATTATCTAGCTTTAATGCACTTTTCATAGTTAATAAATTATATCCCTTATTTTTCATTTCATGAATTTCCCTGTTGAAATTTTATCAATATTTTTCTTCCATTTAAACTATCTATTTTATAGTTATATTAGTATAAAATTTTAATATTTATATAATTGCTTTCTATCACTGTTGTGCTTTAGCACCCTAACCTTTTAAGGAATTTTCATGTTCTAAATTTTTGGCGTTCTTTATATTACCATATATCATAAATATAAGACCTAATACAATAGTTGGTACTATCCATGGAAATCCTCCATCAAAAAGAGGTAATTTTTTTATTATTTTCATAGGTCCATTTAATATTCCCAATGTACTATTTATGTTTATAATAAGACTAACTAAGAAAGCTCCTAATACTGCTCCTGTATATGCGTGACCATTAGGAATATGCTTATCAAATAATGTCATTAGTATTAGAACTATCATTACTGGATATATAGTTGATAAAATTGGTACAGCTATATTTATTAGTCCCTCTACGCCTATTACAGATAAAAATATACTACATAATACTACAGCTATGCTAATACCCTTGTATGAAAGTTTTCCATTACTTATACTATTAAAATAATTTGCTGCTGTTGTAGTAAGACCAGCTGCAGTAGTTAAACAGGCTAATGCTACTATTATAGCTATAGCAACTGCACCAAATTTTCCAAAAAGTCCAGATACTAAACGTAATAATAAATCAACTCTAGTAATGCCAGGTTTAAATATTCCACTTCCAGTAGCTCCTACAAATGTAAGTCCACCATATACTAATAATAATAAAAATCCTGCAACTAAACCTATTCTAATAGTCATATATTCTTGATCTTTACTATCTTTATATCCTCTATAAATTAAATCTGTTAACACTATTCCAGACATCAATGACGCTCCTAGTGCATCCATAGTTTGATAACCTTCTTGGAAACCTACTAAAAAAAACTTATTAGGCTTTGTTTGTACTATTTCTCCTACAGGTGTTACTATGCTTGCCACTACTATAAGAGCTAAAAAAATTAACAATAATGGAGTTAAATATTTGCCAATCTTGTCCATTACACCACTTTGATTACTAACTAACATATAAGTTATTATAAAAAATATCAATGATACAACTATAATTGGCACTTTTGGTGCTACTGGCTTTATAGCTATCTCATATACAGTAGCTGCAGTTCTTGGAATCGAAAATAAAGGGCCAACAACTAATATACACAAAGCTCCTAAAGCCTTTGCAAATTTAGGACTAACTCTTTTACCTAAGTCTTCAGCCTTTCCTCCTACTTTAGCTGTTGCAATAACACCTAAAATTGGTAGTACCGGATCTGTAAGTAAAAATCCAAATGCAGCTAAAGCCCAACTTTTCCCTGAAGCCATACCTAAACTAGGTGGGAAAATTAGATTTCCAGCTCCAAAAAAAATAGCAAATAGTGCGAATCCTGGTACAAAAATATCCTTTTTTGTTTTTTGTTTTGTCATTTTTCACACTCCTTATTTAATTGTTTATTCTTTATCAATGTACCACATAAGTAAAATCTAGTCAATATAACAATTATTCTGAATTTAACCAAAATTTGAAAATTATCAGTTTCTCATCTTTGTTTCATAAATCATTGTTGGGCAATATAACCTGAACAATCATGCCGATATTACATTAACCTTATCTTATTATCAACTAAAATCTTCATGACAAATATATATAAATTTTGAAATATAATACTCTGTTATATGAATATTATAAATATATTCAAAAATAGAAAATATATTTTTCAATTTTTAAAATATTAATAATTCAATTTGCTTAATATATTAAATTTTTAATATCTTTATTTAGTACTTAAATTTTTACAGAAATTAATACAAAAAAATATAAAAGGCGTTTTAAAGTTACTTAATATTTGGTAACTTTAAAATAAATTAAAACACCTTTTATATCATACAAATATCAATTTTAATAAAACTTTCATACAGTAATTAAATTCTCATATTGCTTTAGTTAATTTTATATATGAAAATTACCCCAAACCATACATTTGTTGTCTTATTTTAATACTAATCATAAACTTTAAAGTAATGCCCTGTCTTTTATTATTTTAAATTACATACTTTTAAAATTAAAACTGAAGCTAAAATCCTTTCTATTCCCACTCAATAGTTGCTGGTGGTTTAGAAGTTACATCATAAACAATTCTGTTAACCTCTTTAACTTCATTTACTATTCTTCTTGATGCTTTGTCTAATACTTCATAAGGTATTTTTGCCCAATCTGAAGTCATAGCATCTGAAGATGTAACTGCTCTTAAAGCTATTGTATGACAGTATGTCCTTTCATCTCCCATAACTCCAACTGACTGGATATTTGGAAGACAAGCAAAGTATTGCCATATCTTTTCTTCTAAGCCTGCTTTAGCTATCTCATCTCTAAAGATGGCATCTGCTTCTCTTGTAATAGCTAGTTTTTCTTCTGTAACCTCACCTAATACTCTTATAGCTAAACCTGGTCCTGGAAAAGGCTGTCTCCACACTAATTTATGTGGTATACCTAATTCTTCTCCCACAGCTCTTACTTCATCTTTAAATAATTCTCTTAAAGGTTCTATTAATTTAAATTCCATGTCTTCTGGTAGTCCACCTACATTATGATGACTTTTTATAGTAGCTGATGTATTTGTTCCACTTTCTACTACATCAGGATATATAGTACCTTGAACCAAGAAGCTTATGTCACCTAATTTTTTAGCTTCTTCCTCAAATACTCTTATAAATTCCTCTCCTATTATTTTTCTCTTTTTCTCTGGATCTGAAATCCCTTTTAATTTTCCTAAAAATCTGTCTTGTGCATTAACTCTTATCAAATTCATATCAAATTGATTTTTAAATATCTTTTCTACTTGATCACCTTCATCTTTTCTAAGTAAACCATGATCAACAAATACACAAGTTAATTGTTTTCCTATGGCTTTATGAACAATTACCGCTGCTACTGATGAATCTACTCCACCAGATAAAGCACATATTACTTTTTTATTTCCTACTTTTTCCTTTATAGATTTTATTTGTTCTTCTGCAAAGGAACTCATAGTCCAATCACCTTTTAAACCACATATGTCAAACAAGAAATTTTCAAGCATTTTTTTTCCAAACAAAGTATGCTCTACTTCTGGATGAAATTGAACTCCGTATAATTTTTTTTCTATATTCTCCATAGCTGCACAAGGACACTCATCTGTTGTTGCTATAATTTTAAATCCTTTTGGCACTTTTGAAATGTAATCTGTATGACTCATCCAACATTGATCTTTTTCTTTTATACCCTTAAACAATAAACTACTGTTATTTAAGTTTACTTCTGTTTTTCCATATTCTCTCTTATCAGGACTTTTTACTTCACCATCTAAACTGTAAGCCATAAGTTGATCTCCATAGCATATACCTAGAACTGGAATTCCTAAATCAAATAACTCTTTTTGAACTCTAGGTGCATTTTGTGTATATACACTATTAGGTCCACCTGTAAATATTATTCCTTTAGGTGATCTTTCTTTTATTTTTTCTACTGATGTACTATAAGGTATAATCTCACAATACACTTTGTTTTCTCTTACACGTCTTGCTATTAATTGATTATATTGTCCTCCAAAGTCCACTACTAACACTAATTCTTTATTCATATGTGCCTCCTTTATTGATTAACACTATAATTTGGTGCTTCTTTTGTTATTGAAATATCATGAGGGTGACTTTCTCTTATACCTGAAGATGTTTGAACTACAAATGTAGCATTCTCATATAAATCATTTAATGTAGGAGCTCCTAAATATCCCATACCAGAACGAATACCACCTAACATTTGATATATAGTTTCTGTTACTGCTCCTTTAAATGGCACTCTTCCTTCTACACCTTCTGGAACCAATTTTTTATTATCTTCTTGGAAGTATCTATCTTTACTACCACAGGCCATAGCAGCTAATGATCCCATTCCTCTATATACTTTATAACTTCTTCCTTGATATATCTCTGTCTCTCCTGGTGCTTCTGCACAACCTGCAAACATTGAACCCATCATAACAACTTTAGCTCCAGCAGCTAATGCTTTAACTATATCTCCTGAATATTTAATTCCACCATCAGCTATTACTGGTATTCCCTTTTTATTTGCTTCTTCAACACAATCCATAACTGCTGTAAGTTGAGGAACTCCAACCCCTGAAACTACTCTAGTTGTACATATAGATCCTGGTCCTATTCCAACCTTTATACAATCTGCTCCTGCATCTATTAGATCTTTAGTTGCTTCAGCTGTTGCAATATTTCCTGCAATAATTTGAATCTGTGGATACTTGGCCTTTATTTCCTTAACTCCTTCTATAACTCCTTTAGAGTGGCCATGTGCAGTATCTACTGTTATTACATCTACTTGAGCTTTTACCAAGGCATCTACTCTTTCTATCATATCCTTTGTAACTCCGACTGCTGCACCACATAAAAGTCTTCCTCTAGAGTCTTTGGCACTGTTAGGAAATTTCTTTATTTTTTCTATATCTTTTATAGTAATAAGCCCACACAAATTATTATCTTTATCAACTAAAGGTAACTTTTCTATCTTATGGGATTTTAATATTTCTTTTGCTTCTTCTACAGTTGTATTTTCTGATGAAGTTATAAGATTTTGTTTAGTCATAACTTTCTCTATCTTTTTTTCATAATTATTTTCAAATAATATATCTCTATTAGTTATTATTCCTACTAATTTTCCATTTGTAGTTATAGGTACTCCAGATATTCTATATCTACTCATAAGATTTAATGCATCTTGTATGGTATTATCCGGTGCAAGATAAAATGGATCTGTTATTACTCCATTTTCTTGTCTTTTTACCTTATCCACTTCACTAGCTTGCTCTGCTATAGTCATATTTTTATGTATTATTCCAATGCCGCCTTCTCTAGCTATAGCAATTGCCATTTTGGCTTCCGTAACTGTATCCATTCCTGCACTCATAAGGGGTATATTTAATTTTATTTTTTTAGTTAAATACGTATTCAAACTAACTTCCTTTGGTAAAACTTCTGATTTATTTGGAACTAAAAGAACATCATCAAAAGTATATGCTTGTTTTATTATTTTTGCCATTTAAATCATCCCTTCTATAAAAATATAAAAAAAAACACATTAATTAACACTAAAACTATAAGTGAAAATTAATACGCTCTTATTGTAGCATCATTAATGATCACTCATAGTCGAAAATTTACGGTTTTCGGTAGATACTCCCATCCTTATTATGGGGATATATGAGTTACTTTTAAAATATTGATTTTTTTATTGCATTTACAATTTATTATGATTTTTTTTATTCTTTTTATTAAAAATATTTGTTAGTATTATACTTCATAAAAAAGATAAATTCAATACCAATTTCATTTTTAGTGTTGAAATTTTATTTTTCATGTTAAACATTTATTAATATTATTAAGAATCCATGTAATAATATTATAAAAATTACATGTAATTTATAAGTACATGTCCTAAAGATAAGAAAATTATCAGAGAAAAAATGAACAATTTAATGTTCAAATTAGAAAAATCTTATTCCTGTTCCATGAAAAATCTTATAAATAATTATGTAATATATACAAAAAAACATTTGAAAATATAAGTAATTATATAATAATAAAAATAAGAGACTCGATACATCGAGTCTCTTATTTTTATTAATACATTCCGTCCATTCCCATTCCTGGTGCCATTGGCGCTGAATTTTCTTTTTCTGGAATATCTGCTACTGCAGCTTCTGTTGTTAAGAAAGTAGATGCAACTGAAGCAGCATTTTGTAATGCTGATCTTGTAACCTTAGTTGGATCAACTATACCAACTTTTAGCATATCTACATATTTATTATTTAAAGCATCATATCCCATACCATGTTCGCTAGCCTTAACTTTTTCAATTATTACTGATCCTTCAACACCTGCGTTATTAGCTATTTGTTTTACAGGTTCTTCTAGGGCTTTTCTTATTATGTTTATTCCTAATTTAATATCTGTAACATCAGAAGTTAAATCAGCCATTTTAGGTATAATATCTATATATGCTGTTCCACCACCTGGAACTATTCCTTCTTCTACTGCTGCTTTTGTAGCTGCAAGAGCATCTTCTATTCTTAATTTTTGTTCTTTTAATTCAGTTTCTGTAGCTGCGCCTACTCTTATAACCGCAACTCCACCTGCTAATTTTGCAAGTCTTTCTTGTAATTTTTCTTTATCAAATTCTGAAGTTGTATCTTCAATTTGTGTTCTTATTTGAGATATTCTTTCTTTTATAGCAGTTTTATCACCTTTACCATTAACTATTGTAGTGTTTTCTTTAGTAACTTTTACACTATCTGCAGTTCCTAACATATCTATAGTGACATCTTTTAAATCTCTTCCTAATTCTTCAGAAATAACTTGACCGCCTGTTAAAACAGCTATATCTTGAAGCATTTCTTTTCTTCTATCTCCAAATCCTGGTGCTTTTACACCTACACAAGTGAATGTTCCTCTTAATTTATTAACTACTAATGTACCTAGAGCTTCACCTTCTATGTCTTCACTAATTATTAATAATTTTTTGCCTTGTTGAACTATTTGCTCTAAAATAGGTAATATTTCTTGTATATTAGAAATTTTCTTATCAGTTATTAAGATATACGCGTCATCTAATACTGCTTCCATTTTTTCAGTATCAGTTACCATGTATGAACTTACATAGCCTCTATCAAATTGCATACCTTCAACTACTTCTAGTTCAGTTCCCATAGATTTTGATTCTTCTACAGTTATAACTCCATCATTACCTACTTTTTCCATAGCATCTGCAATAAGTTTTCCTACTTCTTCGCTAGCAGCTGATATAGCAGCAACTCTAGCAATATCTTCTTTCCCATTTACAGGCTTAGAAATAGCTTTGATTTCTTCTACAGCTTTTTCTACAGCTTTTCTTATTCCTGTTCTTATTTGTATTGGATTAGCTCCTGCTGTAACATTTTTTAATCCTTCTCTTATTATAGCTTGAGCTAATAATGTAGCTGTAGTAGTACCATCACCTGCTACATCATTTGTTTTAGTGGCAACTTCTTTTACAAGTTGTGCACCCATATTTTCATATGGATCTTCTAGTTCTATTTCTCTTGCTATTGTAACACCATCATTTGTTATTAATGGTGATCCAAATTTTTTATCTAAAACAACATTTCTTCCCTTTGGTCCAAGTGTTACTTTTACTGTATTAGCTAACTTATCAACACCAGCTTCCATTGATCTTCTAGCTTCTTCTCCAAACAATAAACTTTTTGCCATATCTCATACCTCCTAATATAAAATATTTAATTAACCTTCAACTACTGCTAATATATCATCTTGCTTTAGTATAGTTACTTCTTCGCCTTCAATTTTAACTTCGTTACCAGCATATTTTGAGAATAATACCTTATCCCCTACTTTTAATTCCATTTTAACTTCTTTTCCATCAACTAATCCACCAGGTCCTACAGCTATTACTTCTGCAACCTGTGGTTTTTCTTTAGCAGCTCCTGGTAATACTATTCCACTTTTTGTGGTTTCCTCTGCTTCTACTCTTTTAATTACTACTCTGTCTCCAAGTGGTCTAATCTTCATTTAAACCCCTCCTTAAAATATTTTTATATTTTAAATAATTATTATCTTTTATTTGTTAGCACTCGTTAATCTTGAGTGCTAATACAATTATTATAATAGGCAATAGCGTTTATAATATCAAATTTGAAATAAGAATTTAATAGCTTAATTATAGCCATATTTTGAATTTATAATGCTATATATCGATATTTTGTTATTTTAGTATTATTTTCTATGGTTTTTATATATTTGTATTATTATCACAAAAATATGTTTTTTATACCGTATTTGTTATAGAATATACATATACGTTTTATAGCTAAGGAGATTCCGTTATGAAATTAAAGAACAAAGATTTTTTTATAGATATACTATTATCAATTATTTTAACTATTATATTTATAGTTATTTCTGTTAAAATAACACTTAATTTTAAAATCTTATACTACTGGGATATTACAAATTTATCTTTAACTAAAAACACAGATTTGAATATAAAAGAAATAAAAGAAAATTACAATTATTTGGTCTATTATTTAAATAGTCATAAAAACATTATATTCTCTCTTCCTAGCTTACCTTCATCCAAAAAAGGGATAATACATTTTAGGGATGTTAAAAATATATTTAATTTCTTAGATAAATTTTTAATTATAAATATTTTTATTTCCATACATGCTATATATTATAAATTAAAAATAACTAAAAGTGTTAGGTTTTTAAAATATTCTTCTATTTCGTCTATTATTATTCCTTTATTATTAATTGTTCCATTAGCTTTAAATTTTGATAAAGGGTTTACTATCTTCCATGAGATTTTTTTCTCTAACAACTACTGGCTATTCGATCCTGACAAAGATCCTATTATAGATTTATTACCTGAGACCTTCTTTTTTCATTGCTTATTACTTATACTATTTTTCATAATACTTTCTTCTTTGATATGTTATATATTGTATAAAAACACACATAAAGCACATTTAAAAAAATAATTATGCTACCAAACATAAAAACCCTATACTCTATTAGCATCATAAAAAATATGGATATGTGATACAAAAGGTATTATATGAAAATTCCAATATCCTAATTGAAATAATATCCACCTTCTAAACACATATCCTGTTTTTAATACCAATTGTAGCATATTTTTTAAGTCCCAACATTTTCTACTTGTCACTATTTTTCCCTATCTTTCTTATCATCTTCTCTCCTTTTAATACACCTACTACGAAAAGCAAGGATGCTATAACCCCTACTATTATTAAAATAGATTTATTGCCTCTGTGTATACTTGCTCCAAAATAAGCAGAGGCTAGAATGCCTGGAATTCGCCCTAATGTAGATAATATAAAGAAATCCTTAAATTTAATATCAGATATACCACATATATATCCTAATGCATCTTTAGGTATTCCAGGTATTAAATATAACAAAAATACAATTAATTTTATATTTTTTATATTTAGCAATCTATCAAAAAATTTTAAATCTTTTTTAGAAATTATTTTATGTACCAAAGGTCTACCATATACATGGGCCAGTGAAAATACTAATATACTTCCTAATGCTATTGCTATAAGAGAATATATGCTTCCTAGTAAAGTCCCGTATATATATCCCCCAGTTATTTGTATTACCTCTCCTGGTATAAAAAAAGCAACCACTTGAATTATTTGAAATAATAAAAATATGATAATCCCATAACTACCATAAGATAATATAATATTTTTGATCTTATTAGGATCTTTTAGTACAGTAAAATTTTTAAAATATATATATCCTATAAAAATTATAAATAAAAAAAATAAGGATACTATTATGGTTGCCTTATTATCAACTAATAATTGCTTAATAATATTTACATTCTTTTCTATATATTTTTTTATATTTTTCATCATAAATTCTCCTATTTTTTACGAATTAGTATTTTTTTATTTATATAAATGATATCATATTTTGCTTTATAAATTACCATTTTTAAATCTTATTATTTTTTTAATATTTTAAAATTATATTAAATTTATATGAAAATTTTTAAAATTATTAAAATAAAATTTACTTTTTAGAAAATAAATAGCTATAAATAAGTACAATACAATTATAGGTATCACTTATTTTATAGCTATTTATCAAATAAAATACTTTTGTTTATTATTTATGCTTATGCATATTTACTTTTTCAAAATTTTCCATTTTCTTATTTTCTACAACATCCTTACTTTCAGATTCCTTGCTAAACTTAATTAATTGACCTTTGGCTTTTATAGGTGAAACCATAGTTGCCGGACCTCCAATACATCCACCTTCACACATCATTCCCTCTACAAAGTTAAAAGGAATTTTTCCTGCTTTAGCTAACATGAGAGTTTTCTTGATTTCATCCTTTCCACTAACCTTAGTTGGATTAAATTTTATATCTATTTCTTTAGAATCAATAAAGTTTTGTATTGCTGATATAACCCCACCACTTTGAGCAAAACCTCTGGCAAAAGTAGAAGCATCTTGAACCTGATCTTCTTCACATTCTGATGGTTCTACTTTATAAGCACCTAAAAGTGCTGCTATTTCTTCAAAAGTCATAACATAATCTACTGCATCTTTTAATTCTTCTTTTAAAACTTCACTCTTTTTAGCAGTACAAGGTCCTATAAATATAACATAGGCATCTTTGTCCATTTCTTTTATCATTCTTCCAGTAGCAACCATAGGAGATACTGTAGTAGATATATTTCCTGCTAAATCTTTAAATTGGTTTTCTATATAATTTACAAAGCCTGGACAACAAGATGTTGTCATGCATTTTTGGCCTTGTCCCATTCTTTCTACAAATTCTTCAGACTCACTAAATACTACTGCATCTGCTCCACATGCAGCCTCTACCATATCTTTAAAGCCTGCTTTTCTTAAAGCATTCTTCACTTGTCCAACTTTTACTAATGGTCCAAATTGTCCTGTAATAGCTGGTGCTACTACTGCATACACTTTTTTCTTTTCCTTTAATAATTTAACTATATCAACTATATAGCTCTTATCTGAAATAGCTCCAAATGGACATGCAGCCATGCAAGCTCCACAGTTAATACAATTTTCATTTTCTATCATAGCTCTTTTATCCTCTGGATTTATTTCTAATGCTCCAGTAGGACATACTTTTTTACACGGTCTCATAACTTCTACTATAGCATTATATGGACACACCTTTTTACATAAACCGCATTCTCTACATTTATTTTGATCTATATATGCTTTACCATTTATTCTAGCTATAGCCTTAGCAGAACAGACCTCCATACATTTATGTTGTATACATCCCCTGCAAGCTTCTGTTACTGTAAATCTGTTTATAGGACACTGATCACAGGCAGATGCTATTATATACATTATTTGATTACTATCCTTTATGCTTTCTAATTCATTTGTTAAATTATCGTCAGGGTTTATTCCTGC
The DNA here is from genome assembly GCF_943736985.1 of Clostridium sp. Marseille-Q2269. GTDB lineage: Bacteria > Bacillota > Clostridia > Clostridiales > Clostridiaceae > Clostridium_F. The sequence goes on along the minus strand of NZ_CALSFS010000013.1, from coordinate 58,882 downwards.
AGCTAGCTGAGCCCTTTCGTATACTACTGTTCTTTCTCTATAAACGCAGCATCTATATTCTGCTTGCTTTTCATTTAATATTTTGTATGGTATTTTTAACATTTCTAGCTTATTAATATTATCTTGTTGAGCTAACTCAGCCACATCTTTTAGAACTAAATATTTTATCCTTTTTAGTTCAGTTTCAAACTTTATCATGAAACATCCTCCATATTCTTAAATGTTCATTGAACATCATTTTATAATTTGTATATATTTTTTCATTAGTAAACCAAACAAAAAAATTTTAATACATAAACATTTAAATTATAACAAAATTTTTGAGTTATTTTAAGATAAATATTAATTTCTATATGTGATTTTATTAACATTATTTCTGATTAACATCAATTTTGTTTTCTCTTGCATAATAAAACAAATATTGCTGAGCAAATCCTGACAAATTTCCAAATTTTTCTCGTGCAAAATCTCTTATTTTTTTCAAAGATACGTCTGGAGCTAAATAAAAATATTGCATAGCCCTTTTAACCCAAACATCTACTGGAAATGCAGAATATTTTCCCATAGAAAACAACATAACACAGTCTGCAACTTTAGCTCCTATACCACTATAGTTTTGTAACATTTTATGACATATATCATCTTCCTGATTTTTTATCCATAGCATATCGTATTCTTTATTATATTCTTTACATTCTTGTATAGAATTTTGATATATTTTATTTACTGTATCTTTTATATATTTAGCTCTAAAACCAACACCACATGACCTCAATTCATCTTCTGTAGCATTTTTAAGTTCTTCCACTTTAGGGAAACTATAGTATACCTTACCTTTATATTCTATGGCTCCCCCCCACCTTTCACTTATATTTCTTATAGCTTTTTTAATCATAGGTATTCTATTATTAGCAGAAATTATAAATGAAACTATTATTTCAAAAGGATCTTGTTTTAAAAGTCTTATACCGTGACCAAATTTAACAGATTCAGCTAATATGTCATCTTTGCTTAATATATTTTTCACTTCACCATAATCTCTGTATAAATCAAAATATTCTACCCAAATTTTTTTAAAATCTTCTTCCGTTGCATTATATAATACCACATCATTATTAACTTTTTCTATTTCTATAACTTTTCCATGTACCACACCTATATAAGAACCATTCTCCTCTTTATACCATCTAAAGCATTGGCCACATTCAAAAATATGGTCTAATTCAAAATTTCTTACGTCTTTTACAACTATACCGTTTTTACAATTTTCCACATAATTAAAATCCATATAAATCATTCCTTATAAATAAATTTTTATACTTCTAAATAGTATATACCAAAATCTAATAATAAATAAGCTGTACTCTAAATTTAGAGTACAGCTTATACAATATAACTAATTATACATATTTGTCAATATTAATTGTAACTTAATATTATTTATTATTTAGATATTCATCTATAGCTTTGGCTGCTTTTTTCCCTGCTCCCATAGCTAATATAACAGTGGCAGCACCAGTTACTGCATCTCCACCAGCGAATACTCCAGACTTTGTGGTAGCTCCAGTTTCTTCTTCGGCTACTATACATCCTCGTTTTGTATTTTCTAATCCTTCTGTTGTAGCAGCTATAAGAGGATTTGGAGATGTTCCTAAAGACATAATTACACTATCTAGTTCTATGGTAAATTCTGAACCTGATATTTCTATAGGTCTTCTTCTACCTGTTTGATCAGGCTCACCTAATTCCATTTTAATACATTTCATGCCTTTCACCCAACCATTTTCATCTCCTAAGATCTCTACAGGATTAGTTAGTAAATTAAACTCTATTCCTTCTTCTTTGGCATGATGAACTTCTTCTACTCTAGCTGGCAATTCAGATTCTGATCTTCTATACACTATATGTACTTCAGCTCCAAGCCTTTTAGCAGTTCTTGCAGCATCCATAGCTACATTTCCACCACCAACTACAGCAACTCTTTTTCCCACCTTTATAGGTGTATCATATTCGCTTTTAAAGGCTTTCATAAGATTTGTTCTTGTTAAGAATTCATTAGCAGAAAATACTGCATTGAAATTTTCACCTGGTATACCCATAAATTTAGGCAATCCGGCTCCAGAGCCTATAAATATAGCTTCAAAATTTTCTTCTTCTATTAATTCATTGATAGTTACAGTTTTTCCAACTATTACATTAGTTTCTATCTTAACTCCTAATTTTTTAACATTATCTATTTCATGCTTTACTACTGTGTCTTTAGGTAATCTAAATTCTGGTATACCATAAACTAATACTCCCCCTGGTTCATGTAAAGCTTCAAATATAGTAACATCATATCCTTTTTTGGCCAAATCTCCTGCACATGTAAGCCCTGCAGGACCACTTCCTATTACTGCTACTTTTTTATTCTTCTTATCTTCTGTTTTACTTAAATCCACATTATTCTTTCTTGACCAATCTGCTATAAACCTTTCTAATTTACCTACTGCTACCGATTCTCCCTTTATTCCTAAAACACACTTACCTTCACATTGAGTCTCTTGAGGACATACTCTTCCACAAACTGCTGGTAATGCACTATCTTTTGCAATTGATTTAGCTGCTTCTTCAAATTCCTTATTTTTAATATATTCTATAAAATCTGGTATATTAACACTTACAGGACACTTTCCTACACACATAGGTTTCTTGCAATGAAGGCATCTTTTAGCTTCTTCTACAGCTTCTTCTTCTGTATATCCTAAACAGACTTCATCAAAATTTGTGATCCTTTTCATAGGATCTTGTTCCCTTACTAAAACCCTTTTCATTCTATTTCCCATTATTTATCACCATCCAATCCTACATGGCATACATGTCCTTCTGCTTTTTCTTGATCCTCTAATATCTTCTTTCCCTCTTCTGTTTTATACATTTGTTGTCTTCTCATAGCTTCATTAAAATCTACTAAATGTCCATCAAATTCTGGGCCATCTACACAGGCAAACTTAGTTTCTCCGCCTACAGTTACTCTGCAAGCTCCACACATTCCTGTACCATCTACCATCAATGTATTTAAACTTACTATAGTCTTTATGCTATATTCCTTTGTAAGTAAAGTTACAAACTTCATCATAATCATAGGCCCTATTGCCACCACATGATCATAAGCCTTTTCTTCCTTGTCAATCAATTCTTTTAATAGATTAGTTACAAGTCCTTTGTATCCATAAGAACCATCATCTGTAGCTACATAAACATTTCCTGCCACTTTTTTCATTTCTTCTTCTAGTATTAGATGTTCTTTTGATTTGCATCCTATAATTACATCTGCTTTTATACCATGATCACTAAGCCATTTCACCTGTGGATATACTGGTGCTGCACCAAGTCCACCTGCTATAAATACCATTTTCTTTTTCTTTACATCATCTAAATTTTCATACACAAAATCTGATGGTTGTCCTAGTGGTCCTACAAAGTCTCTAAAACTATCTCCTTCTTTAAAGTTTTCCATTCTTTTTGTTGAAGAACCTATAGCTTGAATAACAATAGTTACACTACCCTCTTCTTTATCATAATCACATATAGTAAGAGGTATTCTTTCTCCTTTTTCATCCATCTTAACTATAACAAATTGTCCTGGTTGTGCTGACCTTGCTACTCTTTCCGCTTTAATCTTCATCAGAAATATATTAGGCGCAATGGTTTCCTTTTTTAATATTTTGTACATAATAATTACTCCCCCTTATTCCCCTGTATTTATATTATTATTTTCATTATAATTATAACATAATTATTGTATTTTTTATCAAATTAATAATTTTAAAACTTAACTACTCTCAAATATAAAAAGGCCCTCTTTACCTATGTAAAGAGAACCGTTAAAAGGTTTCAATTTTTTATTTGGTTTGTTAATAGAATAACAAACCAAATCTTAAAATAAATAAAATCTAATATTTTATTCAGTTTTATTTATTAAGCAAGTTAAAGTTAGAAGACTATCACTTAAATGAACATTCTCTACCACTACATCTTCTGGAACTGACAAATCTATAGGTGCAAAATTCCATATACCTTTTATATCATTTTTTATAAGAACGTCAGCTACTTTTTGAGCCTTATCATTAGGTACACATATTACTCCTATATCTACTTTGTTTTTTTCTAGATAATCAGATAAGTAATCAATGTCTAATATTTCTATTTCTCTTATCTTTAATCCTATTAATTTAGGATTTGTATCAAACATGACTTTTACATCAATTCCCAATTTTCCAAATCTAGTATAATTAGCCAATGCCTGACCTATGTTGCCTGCTCCAATAATTATACTATTATAAGGATTATTTAGTCCTAATATGTTACTTATTTGATGGTGTAATTCTCTAACATTATACCCATATCCTTGTTGACCAAAATCTCCAAAACAGTTTAGATCTTGGCGTATTTGAGATGCAGTAAAACCTATTTTCTCACTTAATTCTTTTGAAGATATTCTGTCTACATCATTTTTTAATAATTCATACAAATATCTATGATATTTAGGTAATCTTCTTATAACTGCCATCGAAATATTTTTTTTCTTATCCATATTACACCTCTTAATATCATATTTTTACTAATATTATTACCTATATTGTATCATATAATTAAATATTATACACTAAAATTAGTGAATACTAAAGTAAAAAATAAAATAAAATAGTCCTATATAGCACTACAAAAAAAATGTAATACATAGTAGAATAGTATTTGTTAAGGATGGTGAAATTAATGGTTGTATTAAGTTGCAAAAATATTTCAAAAACTTATGGTATTGATTCTATTTTAGATAATTTAACATTTAATATAAATGAAGGAGATAAAGTTGGATTAATAGGTCCTAATGGTGCTGGTAAATCTACTTTATTTAAAATTCTAACGTCTTCTTTAGAACAAGATAATGGTGATATATTTATAGATAAATCTAAATCTTTAGGATATCTAGCACAGCATCTTTCTTTAGATTCTCACAATACTATTTATGAGGAAGTATTAGAGGTTTTTCATGAACTTATAAAAATGGAAGAAAAATTAAATAAATTAGAAAAATTGATGAATGAACCTTATGATGAGAATAATAAAGAATACCATAATAAAATCATAAAGGATTATACTACTTATACAGATTTATATATAAATAGAGGCGGTTATACCTATAAAGGTGAGATTCACAGAGTATTAAAAGGATTAAGTTTTGAAGAAGAGGATTTTACTAAACAAATAAATATATTAAGTGGTGGTCAAAAAACTAGAGTGGCTCTTTGTAAACTTTTGCTCCAAAGTCCAGATATATTGCTTCTAGATGAGCCCACAAATCATTTGGATTTAACAGCCATAAATTGGCTAGAAGAATATTTAAAAGCTTATAAAGGTACAGTACTAATTATATCCCATGATAGATATTTTTTAGATGAAATTACAAATCAAACTTTTGAACTTATAAATGGTCATATTAATTGCTATAACGGCAATTATTCTAAATTTATAGAACTTAGAAAAAAAGAGTACGAAGTAAAGTTAAAAGCATATAATCTTCAACAAGCTGAAATCAAAAGGCAAGAAAAAATAATAGAAAAGTATAGATCCTTTAACAGAGAAAAAAGTATAAAAGCAGCAGAAAGCAGACAAAAATCTTTAGATAAAATTGAAAAAATAGATGCTCCGGATAACTTACCAAAACCTGTAAAAATAAGTTTCGAAACTCAAATAAAAAGTGGGAATGACATACTTCACGTAGAAAATCTAAGTAAATCTTATGGGGATATAACTTTATTTGAAAATGTGGAAATGGATATAAAAAGAGGCGAAAAAATAGCTTTGATTGGGGATAACGGTAGAGGTAAAACCACATTATTAAAAATAATAATGGATGAAATTAAAAGCAACTGTGGTACAAAATATGTAGGTAAAAATGTATATATTGGTTATTACGATCAAGAGCAATCAGATTTAAATGAAAATAATACTTTACTTGATGAAATATGGGATGAATTTCCTGAAATGACTACTACAGAAGTAAGAAATGCTTTAGCTGCATTCTTATTTACCGGTGATGATGTTTTTAAAGAAATATCAAAGCTTAGTGGTGGAGAAAAATGTAAGGTTAATTTATTAAAATTAATGCTTTCTAAATCTAACTTTCTTCTTTTAGATGAGCCTACTAATCATTTAGACATAATGTCTCGTGAAGCCTTAGAAGATGCTCTTTTAATCTACAATGGTACAGTTTTAGTTATATCTCATGATAGATATTTTTTAAATAAATCCATAGGAAAAATCTACGAATTAAATATAGATGGTATAAAAGAATATCTGGGAAATTATAATTACTATATGCATAAAAAAATTAACCCTAACAGATTTAATTATGAAGCTATAACCTCTGAAAATTCAAAAACCAAAACTCAAATACATCATGAAAAAAAGAGAAAAAAAGAAGAAGAAAAAAAATTAAAGCAAGAAAAGCTTAAAATAAAAAATTTAGAAAAAGAAATAACAAATCTGGAAGAAGAAATAATATCACTTCAACAACAACTTTGCATAGAAGAAGTGTATTCAGATTCCACTAAAAGTGAACAAATAAATAAAGATATTATAAACAAACAAAAATTAGTTGAAGATCTTTATTCAAAATGGGAACAATTAGCAGAATAATATAAAAAACAAATTGAAATAAATCTTACCTTTAAATTTTCAAAATAAGGGGCTGTCGCATTAAAGAATTTAAGCACAATATATCGTTTTACAGTTTAAAGTTAACACAATATATTGTAGCGTTTATTCTTAGCGCCACAGCCCCTTTTATTTTTTATATTAAACTAATCTCATTTTTAAAATATAATTTTATCCTTTTATATTCCTAATATTTCTTTTACTCTCTTAACATTATTTCTACTAACAGGAATTTCTGATTGCTCTTTATCGCTCATAACCAATTTATATGTACCATTAAACCAAGAATATAGTTCCTTTATATTATCCATATTTACTATATAACTTCTATGGACTCTAAACAAATCTGTCTTCCCTTCTATTTCTTTTAATGTATTGTGAGTTGCATACTCCTGTGAATCTGTTTTCACATATGTTTTATCATTCATAGTATAGCAATAATATATATTTTTTGTATCTATTAACACTATTTTGCCGTTGCATTCACAAGGTATTTTCTTAAATATTTTTTCTTCTTTTTCCAACTTATTTAATATATCACTTATCATAACAGGAATTTTCTCTTTATATTTTTCTCTGATTTTTTCTTGCAATCTTTTTATAGTTATATCTATTCTTTTATCATCAAAAGGTTTTAATATATAGTCTAAAGCATCTATTTCAAAAGCTTCCAATGCATATTGTTCATAGGCTGTTATAAATATAATATTTATATCTTTATTAAATTTTTTTATTTTTTTTGATAAAGTCATACCACTTTCTACAGGTATATTTATATCCATAAACACTACTTCTGGCTGTAATTTTTCTACTAATTCATATCCATCTTTGCCGTTTATAGCTACATCTATTATATTTAAAAAATTATATTTAGATAAAACATATTTAAGTTCTTCTATAGCTGGCTTTTCGTCTTCTATTATAATGGCTCTAATTTCTTTCATCTAAAATGCCTCCTTAGGTATACGAAATATAACTTCTGTTCCTTCATTTAGATTACTTACTATATGTATATAACTTCTTTCTCCATAAAGTAATTTTAATCTTTTATTTACATTTGAAAGACCTATTCCTGGCCAGTTTTTAATTACATGATTAAGCCTATTTTTATCCATACCTACCCCTGTGTCTTTTATGGAAAACTTAATTTTATCTTGTTCATCTACCGCAGTAATTATTACCTCTCCTCCCTGTGGCTTTATTAATATTCCATGCTTCATAGAATTTTCTATTATTGGTTGAAGTATAAAGACAGGCACTTTAAAATCTAAAAGCTTTTCTGGTATATTAATAGTTACTATTAGTCTATCACCAAATCTAGCTTTTTCTATAGCCAAATAAGATTGTAAAAATTCCATTTCTTCTTTTAAAATAATTTTTTCTTCTTGTCTTTTTAAGGTTTGTCTAAAATAATTTGAAAGATTTAGTATAAGCTCTCTAGCTTTTATGGAATCAGTTCTACAAAAGGATGCTATAGTATTTAGTGTATTAAATAGAAAGTGAGGATGTATTTGATTTCTTAACATTTTTAATTCTGCCTTTGAGACTTCTTGAGCTAATTGATCTAATTCATATAGTTCTATTTGAGTAGCCAAAAGAGCCGTTAATTCATTAGCAAAATCACTGAAATATTTATCTACACTTTTATAAGATTTAATTTCTATTCCTATAATAAATTTAAATTTATCTTTTTCTGTATATATAGGTATACAATAGAAGAGCTTATCTTTATTATTATATTGAAATTTTATTAACTTATAATCCTTAATATTAAAATATTCATTTATTTTATCTCTTAGTTTTTCCTTATCTATTTCTTCTCCATTATAAGAGAATATGCCTTTATTTTCTGTAATAAATATGCTTTCTAAATTTATTGCTTCATATATTATTGAACATACTTTATCTGAAATTTCTTGATTAAAACCACTTCTTAAATAAATTGAAGTTTTTTTTGCTATATTTAAAGCTTTCTGAGATTGTATAGCAGCAATTTTTTTATACCTTTCTTCAGTATTATTTATAATATTTATAAATATACCTACTCCTATGGAATTTGTGATTATCATTGGTAAAGCTATAATTTTTTCTAACTGTAGTGCGTCTTCATATGGTCTTGATATTAATAAAATTATGGTCATCTGTAATACTTCTGCGATTATTGCTGCAGTAACACCTGTTAAAACATCTATATGTTTATCTCTTTTTATTTTATTAACTATTCCACCCACAAGACCTTCTACTATGGTAGCTATAGCACAAGCAAAAGCTGTAAATCCTCCTAAAAGATACCTGTGGGTTCCTGCTATAGTCCCTACAATGACACCTACTAATGGTCCACCTATATATCCTGCTACTATAGATCCTATGGGTCTTACATTTGCTAGTGCATAGGGTTCTATATTAACCCCAGTATAAGTTCCCAATATAGATAAGACACTAAAAAAAATTATCATCAAAATCTTATATTTGTAATGTGATTTATTATTAAGAAATTTATTAAAAGTATTAGTTTGGCTATATAAATAAGCTGATATTCCAATTAAGGACATACTTTGTAATAATTGTATATATATCATGGATTTTTCTCCTTAAATTACAGTATTATATATAATTTATTAAATATTCTTTAATAAATTATACAATAAATAAATATTTTTTCTATACTAAATTGCTAAACAGGGAAATTTTTTTACAATTTAATGTGTTTTTATGTTCTTTCATAATAATATTGTTAATAAAAATTTAATACTATATTATCATTATTATATAATTTAAATTTCGATATGTAATCGATTGTATTGGGTAGGAGGTAATTTTATGATATCATTTTTTCTTTCATTAATAGCACTTGTTATTGGTTATTTAATTTATGGTAAAATAGTAGAAAAAATGTTTGGGGCTGATGAAACAATAAAAACTCCAGCTATAAGATTAGAAGATGGAGTAGATTTTGTTCCTATGCCCGCTTGGAAAATTTTTATGATTCAATTTTTAAATATAGCAGGTTTAGGTCCAATATTTGGCGCTATAGCAGGTGCACTTTGGGGACCTTCTGCATTCTTATGGATTGTATTTGGTTCTATTTTTGCAGGTGGAGTACATGATTATTTTTCAGGTATGCTATCTGTAAGACACGATGGCGCAAGTATTCCAGAAGTAGTTGGTAAATATCTTGGACCTGGTTTCAAACAATTTATGAGAGGGTTCTCAGTAATACTTTTAATTCTTACTGGTGTTGTATTTATAATAGGACCTGCTGGTCTTTTAAATACATTAACTGGATACAATAAAGTAGTTTGGATATATGTAATATTTATATACTACATTCTTGCAACTATGCTTCCTGTTGATAAAATTATAGGTAAAATATATCCTATATTCGGTTTATGCTTACTTATAATGGCTATAGGAGTTGCTACTTGCTTAATAGTTAAAGGTTATCATATACCAGAAATAACATTAGCAAATCTACATCCTAAAAAACTTCCAATTTGGCCATTAATGTTTGTAACAATTGCCTGTGGAGCTATATCTGGTTTCCATTCAACTCAATCTCCATTAATGGCTAGATGTATAACAAATGAAAAACAAGGAAGACAAATATTCTACGGAGCAATGATAGCTGAAGGTATACTGGCTTTAATATGGGCTGCCGCTGCAATGACTTTCTTTGGCAACACTGGAGAGCTTGGTAAGCAAATGGCTGCTCACGGAGGACAAGCTTGGGTAGTAAACACTATTTCAAATTCTCTTCTTGGTAAAATAGGTGGAGCCTTAGCCATACTTGGAGTTGTTGCATGTCCTATAACTTCTGGTGACACAGCTTTTAGAAGTTCTAGGCTTATAATTGCAGACTTACTAAATTATGAACAAGGACCTATAAAAAATAGATTAGCAATAAGTATTCCTCTATTCGTGATAGGTTTTGTGTTAACAAAAATAAATTTCGATGTTGTTTGGAGATATTTTGCTTGGTCAAATCAAACCCTAGCTATGATAGTTCTATGGACTGCAGCTGCTTACTTATATAATATAAATAAATCTCATTGGATGGCAACTATACCTGCTACCTTTATGACTGCAGTTTCTATAACTTATATACTTGTAGCTCCAGAAGGATTTAAACTTAACCCTTCAATTGGATATCCTATAGGCATTGTGGTAGCTTTAGCAGTTTTGGGATTATTCTTGAAAAAAACTACTTCAAAAAAAGATAATTTAGACATAGCAAAATAATATAATATAAAAATAGTATGTTGCAAATTTACAACATACTATTTTTATTATTCAAATAAATTTATTATATTATTAAATTTATCCTTATTCTCTTTTATTTTATCTTCATTACCTATAACACATATATAATTTTCTTTCATTAAATCTTTAATAATATCACTGAAAGCTATTATTTTTTCCTTATTAGTAGACAATATTTCATCTCTTTCTTTTTGCATATCTTCATAAGATATTTTTCTTAAATAATTTTCTGTTGATTTTTCTCCTTTTGCAGCAGGACTTAAAGGCGTATCTAAATCAGAAATAGTTCCTATAATGTATTTCGTCATTTCTCTATCTTCAGGATTGAATTGAGATACATATTTAAATGCTTCATCATAAGCTTCTATAGTCTTTACTAAGTTGGGATCTCTATAAGACCCAAAGAACATATTCCCATTCTTCACAAAAGATGCAAAAGCACCATATGCTCCACCCTGTACTCTAATCCTGTTCCATAAATAATCATAATTTACTATAGTTCTTAAAACTTGCATACTTCCACTATATTTATATCCTAATTTTAAATAATTATATCCTTTGGCTACATACTGAACTTTAGAAGAAGTGGAAAATCCCTCATTTTTATTGTTAAATTCAAATTCGTAATTATTATATTTTAATTTTTCTTCTTTTAAACTATCATATAATGTTTTGAATTCTTTACTTACTCCATTAAACTCTTCTTGTTCCCCAGTGATACTTAATAGTAAATTTGTAGAATTAAATATTTGATTAAATACCTCTTGTAGATTTCTACTTATTTCTTCAAATCTATCTTCAAAATTCTTCTCTATATCCACAATAAATTTATAGAATTCTATTCCTGATAAAAGTTCATCACATTTGCCGTGAGATGAAAAATATGAAAATAATCTCTTAACAGCTACAATATGTCCCCTGTCAAACATCATCATTTCTAATCTTGATTTTAATTCTTGTATTATTTCTTTTAATCTGTTTTTTTCATCAAATTTAGAGTTACTTAATATTTCTGACAACAACTTCATAAGTTCTTTAATATTACTAGTTAAACATTTAGACTTTATAATAAACATAGGAGTATAGTCTTCATAACTTTCCTTTACATTAAAAGTTTCTGTATTATACTTAATTCCACCTGTACTTATATTAACTTCGTTAGATAAATCTTGATAATTGTAATTTTTTGTACTTACTTTTCCAAGAACAAATGCCAATAGCCCTGTATAAGGTATATTTTCTTTTTCTACTGACCTTGTGTTGAAATATAAGTTAAAGTATGAAATTTTATTGGTAAATACATTATGGTATAAAGTTTTAATTCCTAAAATATTTTTTTCTTCTAATGGAAGCTTTTCTGCTTCTTTATTTATATCTTCTATAGAAAGTAATGGAATCTTACTTAAATTTTCCATAGAATCCTTTTCATTTTGTCTTTCCTTTAATTTATTGGTTTGCTGTATTAGTGTTTCTAATTCTTTATCTGTTAAGCTTTCTTTGTATTCTTTTAATTTTTTTCTTATATTTTCTATTCTTCTCTCTTCAAGACCTTTTTCTGGCCTTACAACAAGAATTGAGTAATGATTATTATTTAAAATATATTTTTCTATTAAATCTTCAAAATAATTAGAACTTAATGCAGACTTTATTTTTTGTAGTACATCTTCATATTTTAAATGCATTGTAGGTTCTTCATCATAAAGCCAACTTTCCATAGATTTCATATTATATATTAAACCCTTTGGATATCCCTGATAATCTGCTTCTCTTAAACTAAACTCTTTTAAGTTTATTGATGATTCTATTAATTTTTTATCTATTCCTTCTCTAACCAGCTTTTTAAGTGTATCAAATACTACAGATTTAAATTCTTGTATTTTATCATTATTAGAATTTTTCACTATTATACTAATTGTAGATTCAAGTATACTATTATCATACACACCAAAAACATCTTTACCTATTCCTGATTGTAATAGAGCTTTCTTTAATGGTGATGATGGCGTTTCAAGAAGTATATGTTCTAAAATTTCAAAAGCTAAGTATGCTTCTTTATCTATAGATTTACCTACAGAGAAGTTTAAGCTTAAATAAGTTTTATCTTCAATTTTTTCTTCTTTAGATATAGGATACTTAACTTCCATATATTTAGGCTCTTTAAATGGTTCTTGTGGTTTTATTTTTGAATCTACTTCTTGTTTATTGAAATCTTTTAAATAATTTTCATCTATAAACTTTAATTTTTCTAATATATCCATATCTCCATACAAATACATATAGCTATTAGACGGATGATAATATTTTTTATGAAACTCTCTAAAATCTTCTTGTGTAAGATCTGGTATATGATCGGGATCTCCACCAGATTCAACGCCATATATGGTATCTGGTAATAAAGATTCTTGTATCTTTCTAAATAATATAGATTCTGGAGAAGAAAAAGCTCCCTTCATTTCATTGTATACTACACCTTTATATGTTATATCATCTTGCTTATTTTCTATTTCATAATGCCAACCCTCTTGCATCATTATTTCAGGATATTTATATATATTAGGATACAACACTGCATCTAAGTATACATCCATTAAGTTTGTAAAGTCTTTATCATTTGTACTTCCTACAGGGTACATGGTTTTATCCGGGAAAGTCATAGCATTTAGAAATGTATTTAAAGAACCTTTTATTAATTCTACAAATGGTTCTTTAACAGGAAATTTTCTTGAACCGCATAAAACAGAGTGTTCTAGTATATGAGCTACTCCCGTACTATCTTTTGGAGGAGTTCTAAAACTTACAGAAAAAATCTTATTATCATCATCATTTTTTATAAAAAGTAACTTAGCTCCACTTTTCTCATGCACAAATACTTGGGCTACAGAATTAATTTCTTTTATTTCTTCTTCATTTATCAATTTAAATCCATTATATGTTTCTCCTAAATTTAAATTCATGGTATTATTTTCTCCTTTCTAAATTTACTATCTATGCCTATTATTTTATATAGTGATATTAATTATACCATATATTTCTTATACTATATATTTCATTAAAAACTATCAATAATAATTATATGTTTAACAATTATATAGAAATCATTGACATTTTTAAATTATAAATTATTAATATCATTCGATAATTATCATAATATCCCCAATATAAATTCTTTATTTTAATAATTTTTTGAATTTTTATTGTTAATGTTTTGACACAATCACCTTTTTATTGTATAATGTATATATAAAATAGATAAATAAAACTAGTAAAACCCATTATAAACTTCCCATAGTAAAAAGCACCGCTTCCCCAAGCAGTGCTTTTTTTTATATTATTCTAATTCTAAAAGCAATTGTCCTGATTTAACTTGATCCCCCTCTTTTACTAAGAGATTTTCTACTACGCCTCCAAAGCTGGCTACTATATTAGTTTCCATCTTCATAGCTTCTATTACAATCAAGCTATTTCCTTCTTTTATTTTATCACCTTTATTTACCAAAACTTTTAGTACTGTACCTGGTATGCTAGAACCTATATGTTTTTTATTTGAAGCATCAGCCATCTTTGTACTATTAGAAGCTATACTTTGTGCCATTAAACTAGATTTATCTTTTATCTTCATTTCTCTTCTATTACCGTTTATTTCAAACACAACTGTTCTATTTCCTTCTGAGTCTACCTTACCTATTTCTGATAATTGAACTATAAAAGTTTTTCCTTCTTGTAATTCTATTTCAGCAGTTTCACCTTCATATAGTCCATGGAAAAATACATCACTTCCCATATAAGTTAAATCTCCGTACTCTTGTAAGAAATCTAAATATTTTTCAAAAACCTCTGGATATAAAGCATAACTTATAATATCATTTTCTGTTGCCTTTAAACCATATTGGTGTTTTAAATACTCTCTTATTTTTTCAAAATCCTCTGAGGGTAGCATTTCTCCTGGTCTACAAGTTATAGGATCTTCTCCTTTTAAAACCAACTTTTGTAATTTTTCTGGGAATCCCCCCATTGGTTGACCCATCATTCCCTTAAAATATGATACCGTTGAATCTGGGAATGCCATTTTTTCCCCTTTTTCATATATATTTTCAGGTGTTAAATCATTTTTAACCATAAATATAGCTAAATCTCCAACTACTTTTGAAGATGGGGTAACTTTTATAATATCTCCAAGCATTTCATTAACTTTTTTATACATTTCTTTTACTTCTTCAAATTTATGACCTAGTCCAAAACTCTCTACCTGTGGTTTTAAATTAGAGTATTGTCCTCCAGGTATTTCATATTTATATATTTCTGCTGAGCCTGATTTTAACTCTGACTCAAATTGACTATATACCGGTCTTACTGCGCTCCAATAATCTGATAACTCCTGCATATCTGTTAAATCTAAACCTGTATCTCTATCTGTATTTTCTAATGCTGCAACTATAGAATTTAGTGCTGGTTGACTTGTAAGCCCTGACATACTATTAAAAGCAGTATCTACAATATCAACCCCTGCGTGAGCTGCCATAAGCACTGTTGCTACACCATTACCTGTAGTATCATGTGTATGAAGATGTATAGGAATAGATATTTCATTTTTTAATGCCTTTATAAGCTTAACTGCAGCATATGGTTTTAATAAAGCTGACATATCTTTTATTCCAAGTATATGAGCTCCTGTTTTTTCTATTTCCTTTGCTAAATCTACATAATATTGGAGACTATATTTATCTCTACATTCATCTAATATATCTCCTGTATAACACATACAAGTTTCTGCAACTTTATTTTGATTTAGAACCTCATCTGTGGCTACTTCCATTCCTTTTAGCCAATTTAATGAATCAAATATTCTAAATACATCTATTCCAGAATTAGCAGATTGTTTTATAAATTTCCTTATAACATTGTCTGGATAATTTTTATAGCCAACTGCATTAGCTCCTCTTATTAACATTTGGAACAATACATTTGGTACAGCTTTTCTTAACTCTTCTAATCTAGTCCAAGGGGATTCATTTAAAAATCTATAAGCAACATCAAAAGTTGCTCCTCCCCACATTTCCATTGAAAATAAATCTTTACCAAGCACTGATTGAGCCTTAGCTATTTTAAACATATCTACACTTCTCATTCTTGTAGCCATAAGAGATTGATGAGCATCTCTCATAGTTGTATCTGTTAAAAGAAGCTTATTTTCATTCTTTATCCAATCTATTAATCCTTTTGGTCCATTTCCATCTAATATTTGCTTAGTTCCTCTTAATTTTAAATTTTCATCTACTATTGGTACTGTAGGTACATCAAAATCCTTTTTTATACCATGGGTTTCATTTACTACCTTTTCACCTATAAATCTTAATATTCTAATTTCATCATCAGTTTTTGATGTTATATCAAATAATTGTGGATTCTTTTCTATAAAGTTAGTATCACATAGACCTTTTTTAAACTGTTCATGATTTAAAACATTTATCAAAAATCCTATATTAGTTTTAACACCATTTATCTTAAATTCCTTTATAGCTCTTGTAGATTTTCTTATAGCATCATTAAATGTTCTAGACCAAGATGTTGTTTTTACTAATAAGCTATCATAATATGGACTTATAATAGAACCTGTAAATCCATTTCCTCCATCTAGTCTAATACCGAATCCTGAACCCGTTCTATAATCTTCTATTTTCCCTGTGTCTGGTGCAAAATTATTGGATGGATCTTCTGTAGTTACCCTACATTGAATAGCATATCCTCTTGTTTGTATAGATTCTTGGGACTTTATCCCTACTTCTTCTGAATCTAATTTAAATCCTTCAGCTATTAATATTTGACTTTGAACAATATCAATTCCTGTAATCATCTCTGTAACAGTATGCTCTACCTGTATTCTTGGATTCATTTCTATAAAATAGTGATTTCCTGTAGTGTCTACTAAAAATTCTAATGTACCTGCACTTCTATATCCAACAGTTTTTGCTATTTTTAAAGCGTCGTTACATATTTCTTCTCTTTTTTCCTTTGAAAGAGCGAAAGCTGGTGTAAATTCTATAACCTTTTGGTGTCTTCTTTGTATAGAACAATCTCTTTCATGTAAATGTACTATATTTCCATGCTTATCTCCTAATATTTGAACTTCTATATGTTTAGGATTTTCTAAATATTTTTCTATAAATATATCATCTATACCAAAAGCTTTCTTAGCTTCATTTTTTGCACTATTAAAGGAGGATATTAATTCTTCTTCTGTTCTAACTATCCTCATACCTCTACCACCGCCGCCGGCAGCTGCTTTAAGCATTATTGGATATCCACAGTACCTTGCAAATTCTAATGCTTCTTTCTCTGATATTATTGGTTTTTGAACTCCGGGGATAGTAGATACTCCAGCTTCTTCTGCAACTATTTTAGATTTTATTTTGTCTCCTAACTTTTCCATCATGTCTGATGTAGGTCCTATAAACTCTATTCCTGCCTCTGCACATTTTCTGGCAAACTCAGAATTCTCTGATAAAAAACCATAGCCTGGATGTATTGCATCCACCCCTTTTTTTAGAGCCAATTGTATTATTTCTTCTATATTTAAATAAGCATCTATAGGTCCTTTATTTTTTCCTATAAGATATGCTTCATCTGCCTTCGTTCTAAATAATGAGAATTTATCTTCTTCAGAATATATTGCAACAGTCCTTATTCCTAGCTCATGACATGCTCTGAATACTCTTATGGCAATTTCTCCTCTATTTGCTACTAACACTCTTTTAAATTTATTCATTGTTATCCCCCTTTTTTATATAATACCCTATTTTTTTACCGCATTATTTTCTAAGTTATAAATATACCTCTACATTATATATAATTTATAAAATTTTTCAATTGCATTTTTTCTTGTTTTTCTTTCATTTGATATTCTAGTTTATTATTTTTGTAAAGGTATTGTAATATAAAAAAATTCCTTTACTGTTAATATAAACTTAATATGATGATATAATTATATCTTACTATATTCAGTAATATAGTGATACTTTTTAACATTTTTAGATAATTATTAATAGTTTTTTAATATATACAATATTATAATATTAATATTAATAATTATACATACCATAAAAAAGACTTTTTTTATAGGCTATATAGTAGTTTATTTTTATTATAAACTATCATATTATTTATAAAAAAAGTCTTCATTATTATATGAAATTTTACCTTTATTGAAAGTTTCTCATGTTCTATCTTTCGCCTAACTTTAAATTTGGTACAGCATTTATATCTAAAGAAGTTCTTCTTCCTTTAATATATTCAAAGTAAGCTGCACTACCTATCATAGCTGCATTATCTGTACACAATATAAATGGGGGGATTAATACTTCTATTCCTTGTTTTTTGCATTCTGTTATTATTGTCTCTCTTAAACAAGAATTAGATGCTACTCCTCCTGCTACAGCTATCTTATTTACTTTCTTACTCTTGCAAGCCTTTATAGTATTGTCTACAAGAACATCTATTACAGATTTTTGAAAAGAAGCTGCCACATCTGCTTTATTTACATCTTCACCCTTCATTTCTTTCTTGTTTAAATAATTTAATACAGCTGATTTTATTCCGCTGAAAGAAAAATCTAACGTATCATTGTGAAAATTAGCTCTTGGAAATTTTATAGCTTCTTCATTTCCTTCTTTAGATAACTTATCTATCTTAGGTCCTCCTGGATATCCAAGACCTATCGCTCTGGCTACTTTATCAAAAGCTTCTCCCGCTGCATCGTCTCTAGTTTCACCTAATACTTCAAATTCACCATAGTCTTTCATATAAACTATAAATGTATGTCCTCCTGATACCACTAAGCACATAAAGGGTGGCTTTAAATCTTTATATTGTATAAAATTAGCACTTATATGTCCTTCTATATGATTTACTCCTATAAGTGGCTTTCCTGTAGCAAAAGCTAACCCTTTTGCATATTGTAATCCCACAAGTAACGCTCCCACTAATCCTGGTCCATAAGTTACACCAATAGCATCTATATCATCTAAAGTAAGATTTGCTTCTTCTAAAGCTTCTTGTACAACTGTGCCTATAACCTCTATATGTTTTCTTGATGCGACTTCTGGAACCACTCCTCCAAACTTTTCATGGGTGCTTATTTGTGAAGCTATTATATTGGATAAAACTTCTCTGCCATTAACCACCACAGCTGCGGAAGTTTCATCACAACTACTTTCTATTGCTAAAATATTTATGTTTTCTTTCATAATCTCTACTCCTTTTTATGTACTCAACTATATATCAACTGTTTACTTTATCACTCTTTTGTAAATCTAAATTACATTATACTTTATTGAATTTAGATATTCAAATGTAGTTTTATCATAAAAAATTATCTAAGTATAGCTAACACAAAATTGACTCTGTTATATCCAAATTTTCTGATGAACTATGTTATAATAAATTACAGAATATCAAAAGGAGTTTAAATATGAAAAACTACGCCAAAGTAATAGTTGATGGGTCCCCCATATCTAAATCTAATTTTAAATTATTCAATTTACAAGGACGAGCTATAATGCCTTTAAATTCCGGTAAATATCATGATAGATATGCAGTATATGAAGAAAAAATAGCTTATGAAACAAGGCTTCAAAATCCTAACAAAGTATTATCTGAATCCTTGATTGCGGTACTAAAAGTGTATTATAAAAGCGAAAAACGCCACCCAGATACCAATAACATAACTAAAAGTATATTTGATGGAATAGAAAAAAGTGGTCTTATAGTTAATGATGCTCAAATAACAAGATTAATAATAGAAGAATTTTATGATAAAGAATTTCCTCGTTTTGAACTAGAGCTATTTGGAGAAAGTTCTTTTAAAATAGATTATAATATTATAAAAAAGAACACTCCAGATAAACCTATAACTTATAATCCTCCACCTAATAAAAAAAATAAATATAATAAAAGTAAATCCAAGCCTTTAGTAGTATCTCATGATAAAGTAATATGTGAAATCTGTGGCAAACCTATAAATAAAAGTGACATGGTAACCGCTAATAAACAAACAATGATACTTTGTAAAAATGTTTAACAAAATTATTTTAATACAAATTTATAAAAGTATTTACATAGAAATAATTAAACCTATATTTAACAAAATTAAAGTTAATAAAATTGAGCTGTCGCACTAAGAATAAATTCTACAATATATTGTGTTACCTTTAAACTTGTAAAACAATATATTGTGCTTAAATTCTTTAATGCCACAGCCTCATTTCAATACTTGTCAGTGCTTTTTATAGTTGTGATTTTAAAATTAAATCTATTTTAATAAATTCTATTAATGTTATATAACTTATGTATACTCTACTAAATAGATTCATTAAAACTATATATTTTAATTTGCCATATTACTTTATGCCTATAGTTATCTTCTTTAAGTTGTTATAACTTAATAGTTTATACTTAGATATTTTTATATTAATAATATCTTCAGGTTTTATATTTTCATTTGAACTTAATTTCTCCTTAATTTGGTCATAATAAATATAAATATCTTGATTTTCATATAGCTTATCAAACTTCAATTCTAGCTGTACATCCTCTTTTAAATTTTCCAAATTTATAAAATTAGGTAATAGATATTTTATCCCCTTATCTGCCCATAACTCTACTTTTTTACCTTGCAAAAAGTTCTTACCTTTAATATAGTAAGCAGCACTCTCTCCTACTTTATACCCTTCCTTAGTTACATTGTCTGCAGTATCAAATATGTGCAACACATTTCCACAAGCAAATATTCCATCCACCATAGTTTGGAGGTTTTCTCCTACCTTAGGCCCCCAAGTAGATTTATTTAATTCTATACCAGTTTTCCTTATAATTTCACTGTCTCCTCTAAGCTCTACAGATAACATTAAAGTATCACAAGGTATATACATTTCAGTACCTGGTATTTGCATCCTATCTTCATCTACTCTTGCTATAGTAACTCCCTGTACTCTATCTTTTCCTTTTATATTTACAACAGTATGACCTAATTTAAGTGGTATATTAAATTGATCTAAGCAATTAATCACATTGTTCTCTGTTCCATAACAATAAGGCATTATCTCCACTACAGCCTTTACATGAGCTCCTTCTAAGGTCATTCTTCTTGCCATAGCCAAAGCCACATCTCCTGAACCTAATATAACCACTTCTTTACCAGGCATATAACCTTCTATATTTATAAATTTCTGTATAGAACCTGCTGTATATATACCTGCACACTTACTTCCTGGTATGCTTATTGCTCCTTTAGGTCTTTCCCTACAGCCTACTGCTAGTATGATAGCTTTAGCTTTTATGGTAAACATTCCATCTTGAGGATTAACTGCTTTAATAATTTTATCTCTATCTATAGATAAAGCCATTGTCTCTATTTTATATTTTATCTCTAATATATTTACCTTATCTATCAATCTTTGAGCATATTCTGGACCAGATAAATCTTCTTTGAATACATGTATTCCAAATCCTGTATGTATACATTGATTAAGTATTCCGCCTAATGTGTCTTCTCTTTCTAATATTAAGATATTATCAATTCCTTGGTTTCTGGCTGAAATGGCAGCAGCCATACCTGCCGGTCCTCCGCCTATAATCACTAAATCTATTTCCTTCATTATTAGACCCTCCAGCACAATGCTATTAATATGAATTTAGATTTAATTCCTATATAATTTTATCATATATATTAAATAAAATAAAATTAAAGTAAATTTAGGATTTTATTTTTTAAATTGTCTTATAGAACCTATAGTTGTGTCCCCTGGTATTTGAAGTATCTTGCTTTTTACACTACTTATTTTTTGTGAGGTATAGATTCCATGATAACCTGAAAATAGATAACTAATAATACAAGCCATAAATAAGTAAATAATTGCATCTCCATTAAATAGTTCTAAACCTAAAACAAAAGATGATATTGGAGTATTGGTTGCACCACAAAACACAGCAACTAGTCCTAAGCCAGCAAGAAAAGATGGTGATAAATTAATAATTCCTCCCAATGCATTTCCAAAAGTAGACCCTACAAAAAACAATGGAGTAACTTCTCCTCCTTGAAATCCTGAACCCAAAGTGACTGCTGTAAATACTATCTTCCATAAGAATGCAAATTTTGATAAAACATTATGAAAAGAAGTAGATAAAACAGGCAATCCTAGTCCTAAATATTCTCTTGTTCCAATAAGTGTAGCTAATAATATTACTACTATTCCTCCTACCATACTTCTTATCATTGGATTTGGAAAGAACTTAGAAAATATTCTTTTACATCCATGTATACTTTCACTAAAAACTATACTAATAACTCCAAATAATAATGAAGCAAAAATAACTTTTATTATTACAATCCCTGACAACTCAGGAATAGAAGTTATTACATAGTGGGAATGTTTTGCTCCTAGGGCTGTGGCAACTAAATTTCCGGTAAAACTTGCTGCAAAACAAGGAATTAATGCACTATATTCCATAGTACCTATTGATATGATTTCCATGCCAAAAATGGTTCCTGCCAATGGAGTTCCAAATACTGATCCAAAACCGCTACTAACTCCACACATTAGTATAATTCTTTTATCTACTCTATCTAATTTAAATAATTTTCCTATATATTCTGCTATACTTCCACCCATCTGTACCGCTGTTCCTTCTCTTCCTGCAGATCCACCAAACAAATGAGTAATTATAGTTCCAATAAAAACTAAAGGTGCCATCCTTAATGGTATTTCCTTATTTCCCCCATGAATTTGATCTAGGATTAAATTATTTCCTTCACCAGATGTTTTACCATATTTAGCATACAAAAAGCTAACAAAAGCCCCTCCTAATGGTAATAAATAAATTAACCAAGGATATTCCATACGTTTATCAGTTACAGTTTGTAAACTAATTAAAAACAGTGCTGATAATGCTCCTATCACTACCCCCACTATACTTCCTAATATAGCCCATTTTATTAAATTGGCTAATAATGCAGCATGATTTACTTTTTCTGTAATGCCTAAAAACTTTTTTCTTAATTGCGTCATAGTATCCCTCCACAATAAAATGTAAATATAAAAACTCCTACAGATATACTTATAGTATTACCTGTAGGAGTCATTAGCATTAAGCAGTTATGGTGAACTCCATCACCTATAAATTATTTTTATTAAAAAGCCAGTAATCTTTATGATTACTGGCTTTATGTATGGCAGGGGCACGAGGACTTGAACCCGGAACCAACGGTTTTGGAGTTCGTTCGAACTCTTTTTCCAATATTCCTAGTTTATTAGAATTGCACTAAATAAGTACATCTTAATAAAATCATAGATAATATTTTTTTGTATTTTGCCTATATTTTTTGAAATTTACACAACCAAAATACAACCAGTATAAATTATATAATACTATTATTTCTTATAAAAATAAATATATTTTTTAAAATAATTTTAAGTCTTTTATTCTCATTTTCTAATCTAGATATTTTTTGCTTTAATAAAATTACTTTATCATCAAATTTATAATTTTGTGTTTCTAGTTTTTCCATAATCTTAATCCCTCCACTAATCGAGTTGTTACCATAATAATAGCACTTTTATCCATTACTGTAAAGAACGTTTGTTCTATGAAATAGTTTAATATCAGCGTCACACAATGTGACACTCAATAATTCCAATATACTCTAATGATAAAATTTTTATTTGAGGTGATTATATTGGTATTTAAAGATAGACTTAAAGGATTAAGAGAAGATAGAGATTTAACCCAAGATCAAATCGCAGATGTTCTCAACACAACACGTTCTGCTGTAGCTAACTATGAAAATGGTATTCGTGAACCAGATATTCATTTGTTAGTAAAAATAGCTGACTATTTTAATATATCCCTAGACTATCTTTTATGTAGAACAAATAAAATGGAACCATTCTATACAAGTAAAAGAAAAAGTAAGCTGTTATTACCAGTAATTTATTGTACGGTTATACAAGGACTTTTTATTTTTATATAAACTTTATTAAACAGTCTTTAATAATTAAGTAATTATGCTCCAAGATGTGTAATTTCAGACATATAGGCATTAGAAAGGGAAATGATATTGGAAAACTTATAAAAAATAAAGCTCTAGATAATACTAGAACTTTATTTTTAAATTATTTAACTTTTTTAGTATACAACTCTTTATTTTTTACAATATGGAATATCAATAATCCTGCAAATATTAAATTAAGAATTGACCAAATTTGTAAATCTTTAAATGCACCAACATTAGCTAGTCCAATTATTCCACCTATTGCATAAAAAACTATAGCTGTTATGGTCATTCCTTTGCTTTTTTTAGAGATTATACTTATAATTCCAGCCACAAGCATACATATAGCCAACATAAATCCTGCTGACCCACTTGTTTCTTTGGAGTTGTTAAGAGCATTCATAGTGCCTGCTGCACAGGATTGAAAGCTAACAAGCGCAAATAACACTATACTTATAATTCCTATTACTTTTTTCATTTTTTTGTTCCCCCTTATGCAAATATAGTTTAATTATACCAAAAATGTTATATTTGTAAATAAAATATTAAATTTAAACTATATAAAAAGAGCCTACTATATCAAGTAGACTCTTTTCGCTATTTAAGAAGAATTGCATATTACATAGTTATTTACGGAAAACAACCATATAATATTAATATTCTATAAATGTTAATATATTCCTTCATTTATAACTAAAATAAGTTTCTATACATATAATAAAAGTAGAGTTAAAAGTCCTACTTGATAAATATAATGTAAAAAGAGCCCCCACTATATGCTTGAGCTCTTTTTATTTATAAGAATAAACAACTATAGGAAGTATATAATAGTATTCTACATTTTTAACAATATTCCTTTTTACGTTTAAAACTATTCTTCTATGTATATAATTTAGATGGGTTAATACATAATTATATAGTAAAAAGAAGCCCTGTACTTTTTAATGGGCTTCTTTTCTATATTTGGAAAGGGACTTTAAAAATTTTTCAGAAAGACCTTATATTTAATATTCTACTTTTATGAATAAATTCCTTTTATTGTATTAATATATAATAAAATTAACCAATAAAAAGAGTCCACAAAATAAATATGGACTCTTTTTTTGATATATTCAAAAGAGGAATGGATTGTATTAAAAGGTGTTTTTTTAAAAGGTGTGTTATTTAATATATTCCATATTTGTAATAAAAATTCCTTCTTAATGTATTAATTTTTATAAATAAAATCATTATATTTGGATATACTAGAATTGGATTTAATTACACTGTGATATGCATTATGCATAGAAAATTCCATGTTAATGGAGCCACTTATTTGATAATAGTTATATTAATATTATTAACCTTCTACAAGAATAAAGATATTTTCCCTAAAATCCTTGAATAAACGATTCTTAAATGTGACATACTTAATATATCATTAGGTACTATAAACTAAACATTTATATTTTCCAAATAAAAAGAGCTCTATTTAAAATAGGGCTCTTTTTATTATTAAGTGCGGCCTGTGCTTTAGATCACTAAAGTCTTATGAGTATAATTCTACATTTATAAATAACATTCCTGCTTAAATATTTATTTTTTATAGTTAAAATTATATTATTTGGGTATAATAAAAATAACCCAAAACACTACACCAACATGAATAGAAAATTTATATTAATAGAGCTCAGCCCTTCTTTCTTACAAGTTAATAATAATATTTATACTTTCCCAATAAAAAAAAGATGGTAGCTCCAATTAAGGAACTACCATCTTTTTTATTAATCCACATTATGTAATTATTCAATATCAACATTATCATCTTAGTTAAATTCTAAATATAGTTTGATTTTGCATGAGCCATACTACAAATGACATTGTAATTATTAATAGCATAAATAAATTGACCCAATATACAATAGGATATCTAATTTTCAATCTTTTACACGGTGAATCTAAAATTTTCCTATATTTTTTTATATTTTTGCTGTTTTCTTTATAGGATCCTTTTTCTTCATCCCAGCAATTCCAATCATAACATTTACGGTAATATAAACTAAAATTACCAGTAGCAATATTTTTATCAGAAATTTTAGCAATAAAATATAACAACACAAAAATGGTGTTAAACAAAATAAATCCTACCAATCCTGCCATAAAAATAATCCTACATTTACTTATACCTTCACCCAAATTTGAAAAAATATTTTCTGCAACTTTTATACTACCAAAGAAAGCTATAACTATACCTGAAAATATACCTAGTATAGATATAGATTGTGCATTAGAACCTTGAAGTTGTTCATTAACATTATTAACAGTTGAATATAATCCATTAATATCTGTACTTAAATTATTATATAAATTTCCATAATACTCTAATTGATTTTTAGCTGTATTTACTTTGCTTTCAATTAACTTTTCTCTTTTTTCATAATCATAGTATAATTGTATTCGGGTTACTTCCAACATTATATGATCATACAGTTTAAAAAAAGATTTCTTAAAACTATATTGGGAACAAGAAATATGTTCTTTTAAAATATTCATATTTAATACTAAGTAATCTAATGACTCAGCTCCTGATTCAGACTTAATTTTCATCAAAAGTTTCAGTATCTCAGAATACTTATGCCTATACTCATGATTGTACACTTCACTAAATCTTTGTATAAAAGCATCAATATCATCTACACCTTTATCTATTATATCTTTAATTATATTTTTAATTTCATTATCTTTTTCTTGTTCTGCCGCAAAACTTTCATGATAATTTATTTTTTGCATTCTACATCCTTCATATTTCCTTGTTTCTTTCCTTATCTTTATGCTTATTACAAAAATATTTTTTTATATCACCATTTGGTATAATGATATTTTCTCCTGGTTTATAATTATCTATCCATGGGGACTGCTTATGTGTAATTTGAACTAGTTTCCATGCATCTTTATTTAAATTATCTTTTATAACTTTATCAATTATATTACGGTCTTTTTTCTCAAGAATTGTTTCATTAAAATCATTAAATTTAGAAGTAATCTCATCTGCTATATATTTATTAAATTCATAATAAACTTCTGGCACAACAGGTCCATGTTTCCATGCTTGAATTTCTTGCAAGAAAGCTGGTTTTTTTAATACTGAAAGGAACTCACCCTGAATAAAATATAATATTTTTTGCAATTTAAGATTGCTTATAGGGGTCTCCATTTCAATACTTTTATTTATTACATATTTAGCCACATCTATAACATTATAAATTTTATTACTTGAATTCATTCCATCATCCCCCCATCTATTAAAAAAATTTATTACTTTTCCCATACTTCACACCTCTCAATATAGAAGATTGAAGTTTTTGGTACAAGCTATATATTTTTCTATATAATACCATAAAAGCATTTAAACTTCAATATTCTACAATTTAACTTAATTGATTAACAAATCAAATTTATTATTCTAATTAAATTCTATTTATAAGTTTTAACCAATATTCATAATATTAAACAAATAAAAAAGAGGTACTCCCATTAAAGAAGTACCCCTAAAACTTATTTTTTAATTTATGATTAATTTTTGTGGTCGTTTGAAACGTCCTCGGATTTTAAATCTATTTTAAATTCCTAAATAATGCTTTCCATGTTTCTTTTCCTACAATTCCATCTGGATTTAAATTGCAATCTTTTTGTAGTGCTTTTATAGCTGTTACTGTACCTTCTCCAAATACTCCATCTGCTCCATAGCTTCCAACTGGATAACCTATATTTATAAGCATTTTTTGTATAATTCTAGTTATATTTCCTCTAGCACCTTGTTTACACATTGGTGCGCTATTTAATGTTACCTCTCCCGCCATGTTGTCTAATGCAATATTTCCAAAACCTTGGTTATTTATTTCTTTTTGTAATGCTCCTATTAAATTATGTGTACCATAGATAGTTGAGGAACTAGAAGAAGTATTAGGCTTTGAAGAACTAATACTATGAGAACTAGAACTTATAGTTTTATTACATATAGCACTAGCTATATGATTAGCTATTTTATTAATTCCTACATTTCTCCATATGTCAGTATCGTGCTTATTATCACAAAATAAAATTTCCACCAAACAAGTTTGTCCTTTAACTGCTCTGGTATCATGTAATCCTGTACTATGTTTTACACCTCTATTCTGTAAACCTACACTTGCTAAATTACAACATATTCTATTTCCTATTGCATTAGCTGTGCTACTACTTGAACTGTAAGTCCAACACTCTACACCATTACCTTGTCCATTAGATGCATTCATATGTAATGGAATATATAAATCACAGTTATTAGCATTGCATTTATTTGTACCTTGGTTTAACTCTTCATTTACACTACTAGCATTACTATTGCAGTCAATTACTATATGACCTTGTGCTTCTAATAATGGCTTAATCTTATAATATAACTCTCTTACACAACTTTGTTCATCTAAATATCCACTTGCACCTTTACAATTTGGGGAATGTCCACCTCTTAATCCTATTTTCATATAAATACCTCCCATATTTTTTTTATATTTAATTAAACAAAGAACAGGTTTATTCCTGCTCTTTACTTTCTTTCACTGCTTGTCTAGCACTAGACTGACCAAAATAGAATCCTATTATTAATGTAAATACAGAAAGAAACTCTGTACTAGATATATTAGTTTTTAGTGCTAAAGTACAAAATACTATAGTTGTTAATAATGCTATTATCTTTTTTATTTGTAGAAATTGTTTTATAAATTCCATAGTTTAATCCTCCTTTTCTAATCCATCTATTCTATGATGAGCACTCTTAGTGCTTTCTTCTACTTTAATTAATCTAGTATTTACATCTTCTATTTTTCTATCTGCTGCTTTTAAATCTAATCTTATATCATCTACACCTTTTGAAATATAATCTAACTTTAAAGCAGTTATACCTTCATTTTTTCCTTCTTCCTTATTATCTTTTTCTTTAAGTCTTTTATACCCTAAATAGCTTAATGCAGCACCTAAAATAGTGTATAATATTGATATTTCAATATTCATATGTCACCTCTCTTAATTAAAAATATGCAAAATAAAAACACCTATTTGGTGTCTACTTTACCTTTGGAATTTATTTTATTGTGTCCTCTTTTATAAATTCGAGTTCTTCTATACATTTAGCTTTTATATTATTTATCCTCCTCTAAATTTTTTACACTTTTATTTTTTCACTGTATAATATATCATCTAGCCCTTCATCTCTTAATATATACTGTCCTAATTTTGATTTTTGTTTAATTTCATTTCTATATTGTACTATTAAATCAATATTATCAATAGTCTATGTTCAAAAATGTTGTGAGAATAATACTTAAATTATCGAGACATCATCTCTTTAAAAACATTTATATTTTAGTAATAATTGAATTTCTATAGAATATTATTAAAGTGACAAATTAAATTTATAGTAAATCAATAATTATTTAATAAAGTTATTAAATATCGTTGAATATTATAAATTAATAATTCAAATTTATAATATGGAGGTTTTTTATGAATACCAAAGGATTTGACAAAGTTATTTTATTATCAAGAGACGAAGAAAGTGAGACAATTAAATTTAAGCAAATATTTAGTGTAGGCGTACAATATGTTGGTCAAGCGTTACAAATGGCTAGAGCTTTTCAAGGTGCTGTAGAATATGTTACTATTAATGATAAAAAAGTTTTAAATTTTAACTTTCAAAAGGCTATTGATATAGTTAATAATCACCCTGAAATGGCTATAGTAGGTACAGTGAATCAAACAATTTCACAAAGCACAGCTGTAGTCAAAGCAATGATAGATAAAGTTGTAGAATTATTACAAGAACTCTTATCTGTTAGTTTAACTGCAGCTGAAACAGAAGCTTATGAAAAAGCTATAAAAGAAGCTTTTACTGATTTACAACAACAAGATGGAGATGCTTGGATATTCTGGCAAAGTACTGAGGCTCATAAAACAACTTATCAATATAATATATTATTTGCAGTTCAGAATGAAAGCACAGGTAGTGTAATGCTAGCATTACCTATAGCACTTACCATTACAGTAGATATAGAAAAAGAGAAAGTTTTATTTATAACCGTTAAAGATGAACACAATTATGATGTTACTGTTCAAGCTATGCAAGTAGCTGAAGCATTAAAATAATAAACTAAAATTTAATATACAAAATATTTAATGTGTCACTCTTAAGTAAAAGGAGTATCTTAATAGATGCTCCTCTCTTTTCATTTTTTAAAGCTTAAAATTATATTTAACATATTATCATCTTTTCTATCTTATTTATATATGTTACTGTAAATTGAGCGCCTTTAGTTCCTATCATTTTATAAGCTACTTCTCTACTATCTAAAGTTAAATTTTCATTATTAATATTTGTTATTTCATATCTCATAAACTTCACTCCTGTTTTAAATAAAATAAAAAAGACCTATCTGGTCTCTAATTCCCATTTATAAATTATTTAGTTCTATTAATCCCATATCATAGGCAACTTTAACTTCTTGTAACTTGCTCTGTATTTCTTCTTTATTTATTTCCTCTAAAGCTTTAGAATCTATAAAATTATTAAATTCTTCTTTATCCTTAGGGCAATCTTTAAAAGCTAAATAAATTCCTAATTCATTAAAGCTTATGGTTGTTAGCTTTTGAGTTTTATCTTCATCTATAAATACATCTACATATCCTACTACTTGTAAATCACTTGTATTGTATATGGAGCTTACTTTCTTTTCTACATTATAAAACATATTATCATCCTCTCTATTTCTAATCTAATCTTCTTAATTCTATTTTATTCACAACTAGTTTAGAATCCCATGTATTTACATCCAATCGAATGTGTTGAGAATCTAATGGACAGTTTGTTTCTGTAGTTGTAAATACAAACTTATTTATTCCAGTAGTTAATTTTTTACCATTCAAAACACTTAGCCCAAATTGGGTTTTACTGTTTAATATAAACACCTCACAATTTCCTATAGATTCACAATTCACTTGTAATTCATACCTATTATTAGGCAACAATTGAAATTTTTTAGAAAATACATATTGTTCATTACTATCGTTTCGGGATTTAGTATTCTCTATAAATAATTTCCCATCTTTTAATTCTACAGCTGGTGAGCTATACTGTAAGTTAATATAAAAGTTATCTAATGTTGGACATATATTAGGATTTTTATATTTCTCTGCTAATTTATTATAATAATTATTGTTTTGATCTATCTCATTTCTACCTTTTAAAATTATTTCTGCTTCCTTATCCTTAAAAGTTTTGTTATTTAAAACTTGAATATCTTCTATAAATGAATCTGAGTATTCTAAGTCCATTGAAGCTCTACCAAGATATAATTTATAAAGTCCTTTTGTTAATGAAGTTCTTATGGAAGCTTTATAAATATTATTATCTTTATTTTTAGCTATATAACCAGTTATCATATTGTCCTTTTTGATTATAAGTATATTACATACTTGAAATTTATTAGCTTCTGTTGTTATTGTTTCTTCAGTCAATAAACTATAACTTTCCCATAATCTAAGTAATTTGTTGGTGCCTTGTCTATAAAATGAAAATCTCCCATATGAATTTGCAATATTAATAATGCTTTGATTAGCTTCAAGGGATTGGGGATTAATTGCTACACCCTTAAGTAAAACACTCCATTCTTCTCCTAGTTCTATATCAATTGGATCTATTTTATCTCGTTGTCTTACTAGTTCTAATTTTATATTTATATAATCTAAGAATACTTTACTTGGAATAGTTCCACTGGCTGGATAACCAGAAGATATTAATATATATATTTTATTCTTATTTGTAATTAGATTGGTCACCTCTGAAGAATGTGAATACATATTTTCTATCTTATCTGAATAATTAAAAGCTGTGCCTTTGTCCAACCATGAATCTAAAGTCCAATACCCTCCAGTTGGTACCCACATTCTACTTACACCTTTATAACCAATATTACCGCCATTATCTCCAGAACCCATAGCCCATGTATAAGCCTTTATTTCTTTAATGGAATTTTTTAAAACAGTATTAGATCCACCATATAAACTATTACACAATCCATTAAGGTCTAATTCTATAAGAAATTGTCCTTTTTCTCCAACTCCATATCCTCCATTAGGAGATACAATATTATCTAATTTTTTTAATTTATCATATTCTTCTTGGGTAAATTCAATCCACTTAGTATCATTTGGAAATAATAATTCTGGACTATCAGCATAGTAGCACTTCATAGGACATTCTGTCATACTACCAGCTACTTTCGTAGAAAAATTATAAGGTATTTCTGTTGTATCTCCTCCTATAAAAATGCTCATAATTAGACCTCAATTTTATTTTCTTTTACATAATCTTCTAACGCTTTTACATGTTCCAATAAATCAGTATTTAGTGCTATGAATGATTTTTTTATGTTGTCTTCGATTATCTCTCCAGTGATCTCATTTACATTTGAACATGTGTAGGCTATTCTCTTACCTTCACTTCTATTTACTATTGCTATTCCTGTTAATACTTTCATTTAAAAACCCCCTAATAAATTATCAATTAAAGTATCTTCTTCTAATAAAACATTTTCTAAATTGTCATTTTCTTCAGTTGATTCAAATTCAATATGATCATCTATATTATTAAGTCTAGTATCATTGGCATTATTTTCAGCCCTTACCTGCTCATAGCCTTTTCTTTTAGCTTTAAGTTCCCATGTAAAATGTGTGTTAGGTTCTCCCCTAAATATAAAATAAGTTGGCTTCATTTCAACCAACCTAAATGGAGAACGCTTTTTCACTTCTTTATCTGTTAATTCATACGGAACTATTTCGGTATAAGTCACGTGGTAAGGTATATCAGTATTCATAACCTCAGTTACCATATCTTCTATAGCTACAATAGCAATTCCATCTTCTCCAACTATTCCACTACCTAAGTCACCGAAATAATAACCCATTGTTTCATAGGCATTTATTAACCTGTCCCCATAATGTTGGGTTTTTTGAAGTGAGTTCTTACTACCATCTACTTTTAAAGCACCAGATACCCTTACTTCTTTATCGAAATGAGCATTTTCCCAACTTGCAAAACCTACATGATTTGAAGATGTCCTATGATTTAAAGCACTAAACATTATATCCATACTATCTGTCCATTGCCTACCAAAATTAAGTCTCGAATTATCTCCCATATATCCGATATTCAAACCCGTAGACCATAATTGTAAACTTGCCATAACTGCATTATTAGCCGCCCAATACCAGTACATATTTCGTCTTACATCCATATTTTCAGATATTGTTATCGGTTGTCGAGTTGTATCTCTCTTAAAATATTTATCAAATGTAATATAAGCAAGGTAATTATCCTCACTTGGATTATAATAAGTTAAATTCATAATATAATCTTGAAAATGAGCAAATGACAAGCCCATTTGTTGAGGCTCATCTAATTGGTAAGATGTATAAAACATGCCAACCTTACTATTGGCTTTCTTCCAATCATAAAAACTAAGATTCATATTTTCCATATCTATTGCTGGAAATCCTGTATTGTTATATGTTCTAAAGGCTCCACCGCCCAAGTCTATTTTTAAAGTACCATCTAAAGATTTTAATACACCAGCACTTATTAAGTCCGCTGTAAATCCTTGGCCAGTTCCAAAGGTAGACCACTGCCACTCTCCGTTAGACATTTCTTTAGCTATCTGGAACCCCCTAGTACCAAGACACATTGCTCCATAGGTAGGAGAATTTGTATCCCTATCCTCGAAAAAAGCTGCTCTTTCCACTTGCGTTTCTGCACTATCTGCCATAGCTTTTAAAGTTGCCTTTGCAGCATCTATCGACCCCCATATTACTTCACCTTTAACTTTCCCATCTGGTGTTGTTATAGAATCTATTTTATTTAGAGAATTACTTATATCTTTTTTAAAATTACCTAGCTCTACAGTATCGTTAATCCACGTATTTCCTAACTGTCTTTTAGTTGTTTTTATTACTTTAGCTTTTATATCTAAGTTTAATTTATTGTATCTTACTGTTACAGTGTCCCCAACTTCTACTTTCTCCAAAGATATATAATTCTTGTATTCTTCTGTTTTGCTAAGTTCTATAAAATCCACTTTGTAATTAACTTCTGGAATATCTACTTTTTCTACTTCATAAAGTTCCTTAACTCTTAATCTTAATAATCTTATTACATCATCTTTAGTTATTCCAGTTTCCTTATTTACTTTTATATCTCCATAATGTATATGTCTAACTTTTGGATGGGGATAAGCATTTATATATGGGCTATCTATATACTTTTCTGGGAGCATAATAACAGTATCATTCTCATCAAGCCCTGTAGGCATAACACGTGTAATTACGTTATCTGTATTTAAATCTTCCTCTATACCTACTAAATTTTTACCGCCTTGTATTAAAACTCCTCTGTCATTTCCTCTTGAATCCCATATACCTATAGAAAAATTATCTCTTACTATTTCTCCCCCCCATGTAGATAAAATACTTTCTTCACCCATTATGGACTCTACAACATTTTTTCTTATAAAATTTCTTGTATTTGTCCCACCTAGATTACCAGTAGCAGTAAACTTGTGAGGGTATTGAGTTCTTTCTAAAATCCACTTTAAAGCGTCTAGCCTGTTTAATTTAGTTGGTCTTACATCTTCTAAAAAATTATCTAAAAGGTCGTAAAAAATATGCCTACAATTAACTTCTATTGTAGACATATCCCTCTTAACATTGTATATTCTAAAGGCTTGGCCATTGGCATAAACTATATAATCTTTCTGTAGAAAATAACTTTTAGGATGCAGATTCACATCTGTCCTAGTTCCTACTATTGTACTCTTATTAGTAATTACATTAACATTAGATTGTATTATACCTTTTACTATCTTAGGTTTCTCTATAGGATATTTAAAAGTAAGTGTATAAGCTCCATTTAATTCTTCTAAAATTTCTGCATCTATAGCATTAGTTAATATAGTTACTCCATTAGTTGTAAAGTCTGTGGCAGTAGGTTCAAATAATTTAATCATTTTTTAATTCCCCAAGCTTGAAAATAAATTTTACGTGGTTGTTGTGGTACATCTCCAGTAAGCAGTCTTATATAAATATTAGTATTGCTCACTGGAGATATTTGAACTGAACCTATCACAACTTTATTCTCCTCACTGCCACCCTCACCGTATTTAATCTGAGGATCTATATCAAATATTTCTTTAAAATAATTTTGCAATGCAATAGCTGCATAACCTCTCCCCACAACTGAATCAACAACACCAGTTATTCTTTGGATTCCATTGGGAAATTCAAAGAATGTAAATCCATCTTTTTTATAAACTTTCCAATCATTTTTTGTATAAATGTTCAATAATGAATTATCTACTTTAGCAATACCAGCTTCAATATTATTTAAATTATCCGAATTTAGTGGTGTAAATCCGTCCACCCAATTCGTTCTTGTATAAGCCATTACAACCACCTCCAGTTTGGTTTTATCTCTAGTCTTTGAATTTTCCCCATCCAAGATATTTTATTTATTCCTAGTTTGAAGGTTGGGAACTCTCCCTTCATATAGTTATTAAATAATTGTCCATCTCTGTAACAATCCATTATTTCACTATCTATTGTTATGTGATTTTGTATATTTGTTAGATTAATTATATTATTATTTATGTTTAGATCTATATTTCCATATCCATAAATAGTTATAACTGAAGCACTTTCTACAGTGCCAGGATTAATTATCTCCATAGAATTACTTTCATTTATAACTGGTAACTTATTTACTTCTACTAAATTACCACCAGTATAATTAAGTGTAGCTAGTGGATGTATTACTTTGCTATTTCTAGTTACGTTATTTTCTGTTATTTTTATTATTGGACTAGAATATCTATCATATTTAAAAGGTTGGCATTCAAATTGAATTATAAAATTATGATAAGTTCTTGCTATTTTATCTATAGGTATTTGATTAATTATAGTAGCTTTATAGAGCTTATCTTCTTCATTAGAGAATATCACATAGCCATTGCCATTGAGCCAACTACATATATGATCTATATTATCTAAATTTCTTATAGTACATTCTACAGACTTAACACAGGATTTATAAGTATTATAATCTTGTGTTAAAAATCCATTTCTACCTACAACTTCTATTCTCTCTATATTTTTTTCACTTTTAATTATAGAAGGTAATTTATTAACAATTATCCCTAAATCTAAGCTGTTAACATCTTTCCATATAAACCAAGATTTATGTATCATTTAATCTTACCTCCTCTTGCTAGCTTTTGCTGTCTTGTCATAAACTCCAATTCTTGTGCTAAATTCCGCATATCTTGTTTTGTACCATTAAAATTTTCTATTTTAATTATTACATCACCATTTTTATTAGTATTATTTTCTAGTCGTTGTGCTAATCTATCAAAATTATCATTTAATTTATTCCAAAGTTGATTTAATGGTAATACTGCCTCTGCATTTCTACCAAATCCTCTATTTGCATCTCCTACACCGATACCACCTAATATTGTAGGTCTTGTAAAAATACCACCTTCACTATACCAATTAACAGCTAAGTGTGGGACTGACATTTTTTTTAGACTAAATTCACCTTCTAAACTAAAATGCGGTAACTTGATGTTAGGTAATTTAATGTGCATATTGTTAAAAAAGCCTTTAATTTTTTCTACTGCTCCTTTAATAAAATCAACTGCTCCTTTAATTGGATTTACTATTAACATCTTGATGCCACCCCACACTGTTTGTGTAACGGACTTTATTCCATTCCATGCAGAAGTTATACTCGCCTTAATTCCATTTACAACTGTAATAACAGCTGTTTTAATTCCATTCCAACATTTATCCATAATAGCTCTTACTTTATCATTTGTTTTATACAAATGAACTAATGCTAATACTAAAGTTCCTATCAATGTAACTATTAGAACGATAGGATTCATATTCATAACTACATTTAAAGCAGTTTGTGCCGCTGTACTAGCTATAGTAGCTATTTTATGTGCTATTAATGCGGTTTTCTGTGCTATAAAACTTATAGTGGCTTTTGCAGCATTTAACCCTGCTACTGCTACATTCTTTGCAAAAGTAGCTATATTCCTTCCAGCAGTTAATGCACCTTGTCCAACTAATTTTAAACCATTAGCAAGTTTAGTAAAGCCAGCCTTAGCTATATTTCTAGTAGCTAGTGCCACATTCTTTGCAAAAGTGCCAATATACATTCCAGCAGTTTTAGCTCCATTTCCCGCAAGCTTTAATCCATTTGTAAACTTAGTAAAAGTTGCTTTACCTATATTCTTTGTAAAATTAGCTATACTTTTAACACCATTACCCATATTTTTATTAAAATCTTTTATACTGGTTATTGTTTTCTTAGTGTTAGATGGTAGATCCCTCATAAATCCAATAGTGGATTTTATACCTTTGTTAAAATTACCAATAAAACTTATTCCCTTTCCAACCACCATAATAGCTGGAGCAGTTATAGCTGCAAACTTCCCGATAGATACTATCAAATTCTTAGTTCCAGTATCCATTTTTGATAATCCTTTTACCCATTCATTTGCTTTTTTTATCCAAGGTAAAACCTGTGGAATTAATTCTTGTCCTACACTAGCACCTAACTGCTTAACATTCTCTCTTAACATTCTCATTTGGTTAGCAGTACCTGCTCCAGTTTTTTGGAAGTCCCCTTGAGCATTTTTTGTTTTATCCATAACATAATTGTATCTAAGTTGTACTTTTTCAGCTTCAGTTAACTCTAATTTCCCGCCCTTCATAGCTTTAGTTAACTTTTCTTGTGACTCTTTCACTTTTAAATCAGCTTCACGAGCCTGCATAGAATTTTGGCCATGTGATTTAATCGCTTCATTAAGACTCTTTTGTGCTTTTTCGTGTGCTAATGCTGCCTTTTGTGCTTCCACTGAATTAGTGCTTGATTTTTTAAATCCGCTAGCTAATGCAAAACTTTGTAAATTTGTTTCTGTCATTACTATGCCCAAACCTTTTAAGCTCTCCGTTTCTCCAGTAAACACACTAGTTAGTGCAGTAGATGCTTGATCTAAGCTAATATTTTTAAAACTTGCTAAATCTGCACCTAATTGAGTCAAATTTTTAGACATACTAGCACTTTTATCAATAGGAAGTCCCATTGAAGTTGCCATATCTCCAAATTTAGAAGACATATCTAAAGCAGTACTACTTGCCATACCCATTTTTTCAATACTTGTTTCAGACCACTTTTTTACTCCGTCAGCATTTTTACCAAATACGCTGTTAACTTTATTCATATTTTCATCTAGATCTGATGCCATTTTTACACTGGCACCACCTAGTCCAACTATGGGGAGTGTCAATCTTGTAGTTAAACTACTTCCTACATTAGCAATTTTACCTCCTACGTCTACCATTTTATTATTGGCTTTATCCATCTTTGCAGAAAGTTCTTCCCACTTTTGATTCTTAAGTTTTTTATTAGTCTCCTCTAAAGCCTTGTTATTTTTTAATATGGCCTTTTCTGTCTCTGCGGTTTTTTCTCTATATTTATTTATATTATTTTCCGCCTTATCAATAGCTTTTTCATTGGCCTTGTATTCTTTTTGCAAACTATTTAATTCTTTAGTTAATTTCTTAGCTTCTTTAGAATTTTCACCATTGGCTTTAATTTCATCTTTTAATTTAGTTTCTACATCCTTTATTGATTTACCTAATTCTTCATTTCTATTTTTATATTTACCTATATCTCCAGTAAGGGAACTCATAGTTTTTCGCTGTAAATCCAATAACTTTGTTTGTCCTTTGATGTTTTGAGACAAAGTTTTAGATTTAGCTCCTAATTTATCCGTTTCACTTCCAAATAATTCAGCTTTTGTTGTAACTACACCTAATTCACTATTCATTGTCTTTAAGTCTTGTACAACCTTTTTCATATCATCTTGAAAGGATTTAGATTCAGATTTAATTTTGATATTAGCTCCCATTATTCATTCACCTGCTCACTTTGTTCAAATTCTTTCTTATGATCTATGCAAAATATTAAATAATCTATATATGCAACAATATCCATTTCTTCGCAACTTTCAAATGTAGCCATATTTTGCATAGCTGACCTGTATATATAAAATAATACATCTGTATATCTTGCTATTCTTTCACATTCTGATTCATATTCATCAGCGTACATTTCATCTAATTCTTTACATATAGATTCACCCCCATATTCACAGGAATATGAGGGTGCTATTTTTTTGCTAGTTGTTCAAATTTCTTTTTTGTTTTTTTATTAATTTCATCAGTAATTTTTCTAAAAGTTAAAATTATGTCTGAATACTCAAATTCATCTAATAAATCATCTGTAGTGAATTCATTATCAAATACATTAACTATAAATTGACATAATAAATCTAAATCACTTGCTTTAAAATTTTCTCCCACTTCCTCTAAGTGTTGTTGTATTTCTAATAAATTTCTTGTTATTCTACCTTTAAATTTAGTCTGCTCATAAGTTTTCTCACATATAATTATTTTCATATAATCTAACCTTCTCTCTATTATTTGTTTTCTTTTAAAAATTCTTATTCTTATAAATTCTTAGGAGCAATATTTATTTTTTCCTAAATTCTAATACAAAAGGTGTACCATATTAAGTACACCCATATATTATGCTACTTTTGCTACTGGTTCTTGAACTTTACTAAACCAAGCTTTTATAGCTGCCATTGCATCAGTTTCTCCTTCCATCAATTCGGTTTCATTTACAACTATTTTATAATTATCATCTTTTTCCCTACCTCGACCTAGAAGCTTAATTTTAACTTTAGCACCCTTCGGCTTTTCTGCTAATGTTTCTAATTCTGTTTCAAGTCCTCCATCTACTCCAACAACATAAAACCAATAGAACTCATATTTATTTGTATCTCCTATTTTGGATCTAAAACCTAGTGCTTTATCTTTTGCTGTATCTTGTGTATTACCTACTAAAAAACCATTTTCATATTTTTGGCCATATAAGCTTGCAATTTTTTGGCATAACAATTTATCTACTTCAAGGTCTATAGATACACCTTCAAAACTTCTTATAGCTCCCTCAGGGCTATCATCAGAATATAAGGTTTGGCTATTAAATTTTTCTTGTATTTTAGCACTAACAGCTCTAGCTAATAATTCTGGTTTACCAGTTGTATATTCTTCTTTTGTATTTGTAGTTACATCAGCTGTATATAAATCTCTTAAACCTACATTTCTATTTATTGCCATAATTTATCATTTCCTTTCTTAATTTTTAGTACATCCAATTAAAGGATTTTGTAATTATTTGTAGAAATAATATTTAAAGGGAGGTGATACTTGTGCTAACTAATTGTCCATTTTGTGGTGCATTAACTTATGGAGAAATACCGCCTACATCAGGGAGCTCTTTTGTATTAACAACTGTAGACACCACTATCAATCCCCCAACGTTTAATCCAGGATCTGGCTTAGCAGTTAAACTTATGGGATGTTGTACATGCAAAAAAGTTCAAATGGAATGTCCCTCATTACAGGTCGACAATTCTACTAAATAAGACATATACTGCTCTTGAGCTTACATTTCTTGAGCAGTATTATTCTTTTTAAAAACTATAACTTTATTATTATCTATTTTCAGATCTAGATCATTATTTAAATCTATTACTATAACTCCATTTTCTATCATTGAAGCTTGTATCTTTCTTTTT
The DNA here is from genome assembly GCF_943736985.1 of Clostridium sp. Marseille-Q2269. Lineage (GTDB taxonomy): Bacteria > Bacillota > Clostridia > Clostridiales > Clostridiaceae > Clostridium_F. The sequence continues at coordinate 18,100 of NZ_CALSFS010000013.1, read as the reverse complement.
TTGCTGACTACCATTATATCGGCTCCTTCTTTATATATTTTCTATTATTAAAAACCTTTGTGGTATATGCCATAGTTTTGTATCCATTTCAAACTTATCTTGTCCATTTTGAAATCTAAATCCACTATTCTTTAATTTTTCTTTTACTTCTTTCTTTAACTTTTGGGCTTCCTGTCCATCTCTTGTCCAGATATCAACTTGTATTAAATGTTCTATACTTGTTGGTACATCATCTTGATAATCTGTTTCCTCTGTATCTATTTCCAAAAAAGTTATATGAGCTTTATTTAATTCCTTATCATACCAACCGTAAATAACAGGTACATTCGATTCACTTAAAATACTTGTAATTAATTCTTGTATATCCATTTATCACTCCATACCTAATCATTTAATTTTTTTATTAGTTGTTCATAGTATTTTTTAAATATCTCATCCCATTTCTTTCTTTGACCTTTGAAAGCTTTTTGAAAGGGTTTGTTTGGTGGATATTTGCTATTTCCATAGTCAAATTCATCAAATCTACTATAAAACCATGAATTATTACTTTTACCATCATCTACTTGTACATACCCTATAACCTTTCCATCTTTTTTTCCTACTTTGGTTTTTATAACATCTTTATAATGTATCCCTGTTCTACTTCCCTTTCTGCCACTTTTCATTACATCTGTGGATACTCTAGCAGTGCTTTCTACAATTGGTTTTGCATTATCTATACATTCTTTTATAGCTTTTCTATCTGTTGCTTCTAACTCTCTGCCAGTAGCTAATTCTTCAGCCTGTTTTATTAGTTCATCTAATCCATTAACTCCTATATGCATATTAATTCACCCTTAAAACTTGCAAAACAATTTCTGTTCTACTGCCATTCATAGAGTCTACAAATTTTATTTCATATATTTTTTTATTCCATATTAACCTATATTCTTTTAAGTCATCACCTATTAATTCTTTTAATTTTCTACACATTCTACACTTAAATTTAATACTATTCTCCAACTTCACTTGAAGTGCTGCATATTTTTCAGTATTAAATAAATCTAGTAACTCAGCCCAACATTCATAATGTCCATGCCAAGTTTCCTTTTTAAATCCTTTAACGTATTCTACAATACGTTTTTCTATAATTATTCTTTTATCTAATTTTTGTATATTAATAGCCATATTGTCTCCTCTTAATTATTTAATTAAGTGACCTCAGTATAATCTTTAGATAACGTCATATGGTCTCTAATACTTTCGTATGATTTTCTATATCGTTCCGCTTCCTTAATATCTGTACTAAACTCAGCCTTGCAGAATGTTTTTATTGCTCTTAATATTAATGGATCTGTTTCATTAATTTTATTTTTATCTACACCACATAGTTCTAAATCAGCTTTAGCTGCTTCTATGGTTTCTCCTATATCTCCATCAAACTCATCATCATCAAACCTTAGTACTAATTTTATTTTTTCAAGCAATTTGGCACCTCCATCATAAGAGTAAAAGGGAAGAAATTACTCCCCTTATTCTGATGCCTTTACTGTTGACTTTTTAGTTATAACTACTAAAGAGTTTTTATCCACTACTTTACCATCGACTAACATTATAGCTTTAGTAACCATATCATCAGTATCATTATCTTCATATCTTTTAATAGTCATATTTAAATTACTATTAAGCACATAATCAGTTGGATTAAATAAGAAAGCAACTACTGTATCTTCTGTTACTGTAGTTGCGTAGCTTTTCATATAATCATTTAATATAACTTTTCTTCCGAGTAAAGTTCTATCTGCATTACCATTTATACCATAGTTAACTCTTGCAATAGGCTGTCCATTTGAATCAGTCATAGACATAAATTCCATGAATGTTTTTTTAGTCATAAACCATACTGCACCATTTTCATAAGCTAATGGCAATGCTGCCTCTGCACTTGTTAATGTTTTATATTCTAATCCTTTATCAGCCTCAATATTTACGTTTTGGTCATTTGAAACTGTTTCAAGCAATATACCTTTTGGTTGACCATTTCCTGTACCACTTATAATTGATAGTTCTAAAGCCTTTGTCATAGCCTCAACTACATTATTTATAAAGGTAGTTTCAAAGAAAGGTAGTGCCATAGTGTCTACTTCTAGGCTTGATGAAATAGCACATCTTAGTTTATTATATCCAAATGAAATATAACTTGTTGATTTCCCTTGTTTGTTACTTCCACTTCCTTCACTTACCCATGTAGCAGTTGGTTTTACAGTTGAAGTTGGTATTTTAACTCCACCTTTATAAGCAGTTCTAGTTATTAAAGGAAGGATCATGCCCGTTGCTTCCATTTTTTCTACTATTTTAGATAAAACAGTTTCTGGAATAAATTCTCCTACATCTGTAGTTTTTGTAGTTGAATTTTTAAATTCTCTTGGAATATCTGCACCCTTAACAACATAATTCATAAACGCTTTTCTATATTCAATAGAATTAGTATAATTACTATCCAATTCATTGGATGTGCTATCAACTACAACTCCACCAGCTATATCAACGCCCTTTGAACTTATATTTGTAAACTTAGAATTATCTTTAAGTGAATTTAAGTTTGCTTGTAATTTAGCTGAATTTTCAAAATCATTATCAAGTTTTTCCACTTCTAATTTTGTAGTATTAAATTCTTCAAACTTACCTTCGTCTATTAACTTTTGTCCCTTTTCTATTAATGCATTCCTTTGTTTAATATACTGTTCTTTATTCATAATCTTTTATTCCTCCTAATTTTAGTAAGTTTATTTGTGCTTGTGCCTTTTGTTGAATAAAAAAATCAACCATGCTTTCTCTTGATGGTTGATTGAGATTTTCTAATTTATTTAATAATTCTTTTGGTATAGTTGAATAAGAATTATAAAAAACCTTTTTATTGAAATTGCTTAATCCTTTAAATTGATCTGAGCTTTCCATAAACATTATCTCATCAATTAACCCCAGATCTTTTGCTTTTTCAGCAGTTAACCAAGTTTCATTATTCATTAATTGAAGTGCCTGCTCTTTACTCATTCCGCTTTTATCTATATAAGCATTTGCAATAGTTTCATTTGCATTTTTTAATATACCTGACATATGATCCATTGCCCTGTAATCTCCACAAGCTGAACTCGATACATTATGTACCATTAATTGCCCCGTTGGTGACATGGAACTTTTTCCTGCCATAGAAATAACACTTGCTGCACTTGCTGCTAATCCTACAATTTGAATATTAACTTCACCTTGATAACTTCTTAATTCTGTATAAATTTCTGATGCTGCTGCAACTGATCCTCCTGGGCTATTAACCTTTAATGTTACTGGCTGTCCATTAGCTTCTTTAAGTTTTGATATTACATTTTTAGGACTTGTATAACTCCATCCAATCCAATCATAAATCCATTTATTATCATCTTCGATAATGTCACCTTTAATTTCAATATCCACTTATTACTCACCTCCCTTCACAACCGTAGTATCTAATCTTCTAATAGGCTTATCTCCATTTTCAGTAGGTTCAAGTCCAAGAACTTCTCTCCATTCATTAGGTGTTAATGCCCCCCTATCCACCATTTGTACTAACTGCATCTTAGTACTCATTGATGCATATTGAAGATTATTAGCTGAAAATATTATTTTATTTCCAAATCCTCTTTCCCTTCTTGAAAATAATTTTCTTGTATACTCATTTGAAAATTGCATAGCTAAAGGTTCGATTTCGCTTTCATAATAGGAATTCCATTCATCTTCATTGTATTTGCTTTGTACTATCTTTTCATTTGTATTAAAAAATGAATATAACCTTCCTATAGTTCTATCCATTTGAGCAGCATTGGGAACATAATCTTTAGGTTCTACTTGCTTAGCATCAGATTTTGCATCCGTTGCTGCAGCTCCTCCAGAATTTTCTATTGATAAAAAATTCTTAGTGAAATCATCTGTTTGTTTTTTCATGTCTTCAGGTCTTAAGCTTTGATTAAACTTCAGTAACCATTTTACAATTCCACTATTTTTGATAGCTTTAACAATTCCTTGATCTGTAGTTGTTACTATTTCCATGAGCTGATTTAATGCTTTTGCTGGGCTTTCCCCAAAAATATCATTATTATTAATATCTTGTCTTAAATGGATAACGTCTTTATATGGGTAAGTACAAGTTTTCCCATTAATCAATGTACATTTTAGATATAATGAACCTTCTTTATCATATAAGGCCTCAACTCCTAATGCTGGTATAGGATATAGTTCCGTTGGATATCCTAGATCATCTCTATTTATATATATAAAAGCATTATTATTTAATTGTAATTGAGTTGCTACTTTTTCTTGTAGTATTTGCCCTGTCATATAAGGGTTTGGTTCTTCAAGTAAAAATCTCATATATGTTTCTGGGTTAATTGAAAATCCATCTTGATTATTATTTCTAATATGTTTTGGAACCAGTTTCCCTATAGCCTTTGATTTAGGTCTTATACAGGATCTTATAATATCACTTTGATATAAATTTCCATTCCATGAATAAAATCCATTGCCCTTATCTGCTATCATTTCAAATCTAACCACTGATGGACTTCTGTTTAAGAATTTATTTAATATACTCATTATTTTTCACCCCCTTATTAAATCATTATTTCATACTCACTCATTTTATCCTTTAGAACAACATACCCAATAATAAGTGCTACACATCCATCAATACGCTTTCTATTATCTACACCCTTAATAGGTTGTATATTATTATTTATATCTGTCTTGATTTCAGTGTTACTTAAACACCATTTATCTATAGGATTATTATTATAAATTACTTTATGTGCTTCTAGATCCGCTTTAAGTTCTTTCATAGGTGCTGATAAAGTAAAAACACCTTGTCTTACTTTAATCATTGCATCTTTACCGAATTCATCTTGATAAGCTTGAAGTAAACTATCATCTACATGCCATGGATCATATCCAATCCAAGGAATATAAATATCAAACTTATCTCTTATTTCTTTAAACCATTCCAGCATGTCAAATTTATTAACTTTATTTCCTGGACATACTCTTATTAAACCTTGTTTTTCCCAAAGTTTATAAGGAACATTATCATCTTCTTTATTATCCTCTTTTTTATTTAGCTTTTCTTCAGGGATAAAGTACATTGATAATACGTAAATATTATTATCATTAGGTCTCATACATAAAACTTTAGCTGATGCTAAGTCAGTAGTTTCAGCTAAGTCAAAACATCCTATACCATATTTAAATCCCATATCCTTAATATTAAATATAGTTTCGTTATTAAGCTCGTCCCATCTAAGCCAACATGTAGATGAATTTTCTTTCATATTGAAATCTTTAACTAATACAGTAGCTTTAAATGCTGGATCTGATTTAGCTTTCTTTACACAATCTCTTAAAAACTCTATTTTTTTAATAGGGCCTAATCCTGGATTTGCTTTTATCCAACATTCTTCTTTGTCCCATTCTTCTTTATCATCTAGTTCATAAATAAATGGTAAGAATCTATCATCTTCTGTTTTTCCATCTAAAACTTTACAAGCATACTCATATTGGGAATCAAATATAGAACCCCTTACAAAGCCATTAGTAGTAATACAATTTAATAAAGGTTGTCTTCTTGATGACATTGATTGTTTCATTAAATCATAGATATCTCGATTTTTAATAGCTGCTAATTCATCTATAGTAACCATATGGCTATTTAAACCATCAAGTCCATTGCTGTTACTAGCTAAAGCTTGAAGCGTCCCATAATTCGCATGAAAATAAATATCTGATTTTCTTTTCTTTAGATGCCTACCTAAATCTTTTGATTGTTGAGCCATCTTATAGCACTCATTAAATCCCTTTTTAGCCTGCTCTAGCTTTGTTGCTATGTTATATACTTCTGGTGAACCTTCTCCATCACCAATTAACATATATAATTCATCTGCTGCCAATTCAGTGGTTTTACCATTTTTACGACCTCTAATATCTAATACTTCTTGATATTGCCTAAACCCTGTATCTTTATGGACAAACCCAAATACCGCTTGATGTTTAGCCTTTTGAAATAATTCTAACTTTAAAGCCCCACCAAGTTCTCCTTGTGCTTGTTTACAAAATGTTTCAATAAACTCTATAGGTCTGTTCCCTGCTTCTTCATCAAAAATCCAAGGATAATACTTTTCTTCATTATGCAGTTTATCAACTAACATAGAATAAACTTGCTTAATCCTTTTACAAGCAACTATTTCATCTGACATAATTTTGTTATAGTATTCCTCTATATATGTCATTTCTTAATCTTCCCTTTCTTGATGAACTCCATTAATGCGTCCGTTTCCTCTTTTTTCACTTCAACTGGTAATAGATCAATTAATTGTTTCATAGCATTGGTATATATTTTCATGAGACTTGTATAAATCTTGAAGTTTGGTCGTTCTCTATCAAAACATTGGTCACCCTGCTCAAACAACTCTGTTAATCCATTTTTAATTAAATCACTTTTTACTTCTTCAAGTGAAATCTTCATAAAGGAAGCTTGATTTATAAGACCTTCTAAAACCTTAACTTTATCTTTTGGAAAATCCTTATATAATTTTTTAATTCTGTTTACTTCTTGTTTAATTTTCTTTTCTCTTTCTAATTGTTCGGAAATACTCAAAAATATACCCCCCTTCATTTTGGAAAATTAATGCGGAGGAAAATTGTTGTTGCACATCGAACCCTTCAAAGATAATATAAATATTATTTTATGGGGGGACTTGGAACAAATTCTCCTTTACTGTTAAACGCAAAACCTTTCCTTATACTGGAATTTTTTTCTCTGCCAAAGTTATGTTCTTTGTTATGACACTCTAAACATAGATACTCTAAGTTATTATGATTAAGTGTTACATCTGGATTGTTTATATTGCTTTTAGTTATCATCATCTTGTGATGTACTATATATCCTGGTCGGCCACACCTTTCACATAGACCATATACAGATTTAATATAACTGTTTCTGCATTTCTTCCATGCTGTGCTTTTATAAAAAGCTTTAGCAAACTCTTTCGCCACTATTTTTCTCCATCTTAATTTCCATCTTAATAAATCCGTTATTAATAAGTTTCATTGCATACCTGTTCTCATCATATTCAATACTTCTTATCTCACTTGAATTTAGTATGACAGACCCTTCAAATATACTTCCCTGACCATTTTTAAAAGCAACCTTTATGTTCTTATCTTTACTCAATTAAAACACCTCTTTTTATACGTATATTATATTGTTTTTTTATTTAATCGTTCGGATTTTTCTGTTTGAATGTTTAATTATATAGGTGAATAGCATATTCATTTTAAAAATTAGCTTCTAATATATGCACTTAATTTAGTACCTTCAATGTTTACTATGTAATTTTTTAAACATTGAATAATAAAAAAATAAAATATCATCTCACATACTCACCTAATGATTTTGAGTATTGATGATATTTTTCTTTATCAAGTCCTATATATCTTTTAGTTTCTTCTATGCTCCTATGTCCTAATAACTCTTTAACTGCAACTATATCTCTATTACTTTCTATATAAATTTTATACGAATAAGTCTTACGCATACTATGTGCTGTTATGTCATGTAAGCCAAAATATTCTCCTGCCTCTTTTAATGTATTACTTACCGCCTGTACTCCTATATGTTGATTAATACCTTTTCTAGATTGAAATATATATTCATAGTCTTTCTTATTTGCAATCCAGTTCTTTAATATCTTAGCTACTTTAGGAAGTAACTCAACAGTTCTAGGTTTTCTATTTCTTTCTTTTATGTTTTTGCAATTCATCTTCTTTCCTTCATAAATTGTAAATTCATTTCTCTTTAAAGCTTCTTTAATATCTCTAACCTTTAATTTAACTAAGTCACCTGCTCTATACCCTGTTGTGATTCCCAGTATAAATAATACATAATCTCTTTGATTTTTATATTTGAGATAGTCTTGTATATCTAATACTTTGGTTGTACTAGTAATTGGTTTAGCAGGCCTTTTTATCCCCAACTATCTCACCTGCCTTATTGTTCCTTTTATCTTTTTATAACTACTATGTCCCATACACTCTTTTAAGTTATCTGCTATATTTTCTTTCTTAACTTTTTTACTAGAACAGTAAGGACATACTAAGTATCCTTTTGCATTTTGTAATTCTTCTGTTAATAAAACAAATTCTTTCTTACAACAAATACACATGTAACTTGTATACATACTTAGCATATCCTCACATCCTTTCATAAATAAAAACACCTAAGGTTAATTCCTTAAGTGTTTTTTTAGTATATAGACATAATATATTATATTTGTTTTTTATTTTTGCAGTTACCTTATTGCACGATAAGCCCTGCTTTTTCTACACTATCATTATATCACATTTATGAATTAATAAAGTACACAAAAAGTACACTCTTTATATTCTGGAGCTTATTTGTCTTGCATAACTTTCACTTATATTTAGTTTACTTGCTATAGAATGGATAGTATATCCTTTGACCAACTTTAAATAAGCTACCTCATATTCGATCCCTTCTAATTTTTTCAACTTTTTATCTATATTATTTTTAGTTTCATAAAGTCCTTCCAAAATATTATGTTGTAAAAAAATCATATTTTTAAGTTTTTCACATTCATTCATTAGTTTCCCATAATCTTCTACATGCATTTCCCCTTTGCTTCCATGGATACAATCAGCATCTAAATAACTTGTACTATTAGGGAACCCTTTTGGACCTTGTTTTAATAAAAATCTCTCTATTAATCTTAAATTATTTTCACAATTCTGCTTTATGTTTTCATTTATTTTAATCAATTCTAATAAATTATTATAGGTTTCTTTCACCCTTATTCCTCCTCTTTATGCCACAAACATCGCTCTCACTACAATGTTTACAATTGTAGTGGCACATACTGCATTGATTCTTATGCGCTTTTATAACTGCCATTAGTATAGTTAAACTAATTATATCTATGCTCCATAAAATAACCTTTAGCACCTTTATACCCTCCTAACCATATACAAATATCCATTCATATTTTCTATAATATAATCCCTTTCGTAATGCTTAGTAAGTCTAATCCTATGTTTAAAATCTTTACATGGTAATATAAGTATCTTTGTTTTTCCTTTCATTTTAGCCATAGTTATACTCCTTTATTTTTCTGTATTCACTTCTTTATTTCCATTCTTATTTAAAGATCTCTTATTTTCTTTTTTATCATCTATATACTTAATTAAGTTAAATATATTAAGTTGATCCCCAAAATTAATATATCCTAGTTCAATCTTCATATTTTTTTCTCCTAACCGTTATATTGTTTTATTACTCTAGTACACTATAGGTGTAGAAATACTTAGTTTAATCCCTACACCTATTTAATTTTATTTGAACTATGAATTAATTATTGTTAGTATATTTTTGTCTTTATTTTTATTTAAAATAAATTTCAGAAATTCATCTTTTATTTTACTTGGTATGCTTGGGAAAATTATAAACATTTCTGGAAGTGCTTTATATGCTTTAATTTGGTCATTATAAGCTTCTTTAAATGTTTCACATATACTGTATGTGTGTGACTTAACCTCGCCATTAAACAAATAATATTGTTGTACTAAAAACATATTTATCACCTCTTTGTGTTTGCATATTCTGTGTAAAGTCTTGCTTCTTCTTTTTCCCCACACTTTACACAAAGCCCTTTATATTCTCCTATAGAAGAACAATAGTCTTCGATTACAACATGTTCGGCTTTACATTTCTTGCAAGTTCCATAATTAGCTTTTTCTGTAGAATAAGTAACCTCAATTTCTCTAGATGCATAGAATAGCTTTTCACATTCTGGGCATTCCATTAATCCTAAATCTTCCTCGTTATTTTCATAATCCCAACTATCTACATACTCATATCCACAGAATGGACATGTAATCTCTCTTGTATATTCATGTTCTATATAATTTCCGAAGTTCATTATTATCTCTCCTTTAACTTTATAATTTATTTGAATTGTGACGCTAAAACACTACAACCATACTTGGAAATGGTGCTGAATTTTTAGCATCTCCAAATTTCAGCCTTCCTTTTATAAATCTTATTTCCTTAACCTTATTATAAATATATTCGTGAAAATACTTTGTATCTGTTCTAGCTGGTATTAACATCACCACTGTTGTATTAAGCTTTAAACTTTCCTCATAACACTTCCTAACCCAATCTTTTATAGCTCGTCCATATGGAGGATTACAAAATACTTTATGTCCTTGCCAATCCTGTTTTAGACCATCTATTTCTTTAGTAAAATATTTAGAGCACTTGGCATTTTCATGGGTAGCACATGGATCTAGATCAAAATCAAACTCTTTATTTAATTTATCAAAAAAGTTTTGAGGTGTAGCCCATAAATCCGTTTTACTACTAAACATTATTGCTGTATTCAATTTATCACTCCTTTACGTCGTAAACATTTCAGCTCCTGCAGCTGCTCTTTGAATTATGAATTATAGTCCTTAGCTAAATCTACACCGAAAATATATTCAAGATTTATTTTCTTGTTACAATTTTTACACACAGTTTCTTTTTGAGAGGGATATATTTCAATAGGTATACCACAATCTTCACAATAAATTAATGATGTTATTTGCCCTAAATTAATCTTTTCTTGCATAATCTGCCCTCCAATTTTTGAATTGTAAATTAGTTATAATACTTTCTTCAATATTCATATTTACCTCGCTTTTATTTCAGATTGCGCATTATTCTTCATATTCTATAGATGTATCTTCGCTATCTCCTTCGCTATCCAAGATTATATTTTCATAACCTTCACTTATTCTCATCATTAGTATTTCAAAGTCATTTAAATATCTTAAGCTTCTTAAATCACAACTGTTTTTATAATTGCTGGTATATTTACTATCTGCTGTTGGTTTCCATGCCTGTATACTAAATTCAAACTTTAACTCTTCATCTTCTTCACACTCAAATGTAACCATATAAGTTTTATAACTGCTCCAGCTATTACTAACTTCCTCTACTTCAAAACTTGTAGTTATATAACCACCCTCATAATCCATATCTATATTGTCTTTATCAATAGTTTCCTTACAATATTCCGTCCATTGTTTAAATATATCACTTAATTTAATTGCTCCTTTAATATCTTCACTGGTCATTAATTCTTTAAAGTTTTCTAGCATTTTTTTATTATCTAAAGCACTACTTTTTAAAACATCAACTAAAACACTATCTAACTTTGTTATATATTGTGAGTAATCATAGTTTTCTAAATATGGAATCATAACTGATTTTACTTTTTCTTCTACAACTTTTTTTACATCTCCACTCCAACTAAACATATCACTTATTGATTTTTCAATGCACTTTTCTAATTGTTCTGCAATTACTTTTTCTATAATCCCTTTTTCAATCTCCTTTGTAATACAATCCTTTATACTATTTTCTAAATTATTCATTTTTTATTCCACCTTCCTATTTTGGAATTATTTCAAATTACGAATTTTTATCCGCTATTCTTTTTAATTCCCTTTGCAATTTAAACTCTATTTGCTTTTCTATCTCATCTTCATACATGGGAAATACATATTTTAATTCTTCCAGTATTATATAAACATCTGCCATTTCTTCAATTATATTATCTACATTAAATATAGTTGGTTCTCTTTGGTATTTACTAATAGCTTGTTGTAACTCTGCTAATTCTTCCATAGCTACAAAACTTTGTTTTATTTCTGTGCTATTTTTTATTATTTTTTCACACATCTTTTTTTGATTATTATTTAGCACAATTCTTCCCCCTCAATCATTTTATTACCTATACTTCCTAACATAGTTCTAATGCTCTGTGGTAACTGTTTTTCTTCTTTTTTCCTTATTACTGTTTGTTTGTAGCTCCGCATAAAATTAGACCCTATAACAGTTTCTATACCATTAATGCCCTCTTGGCTCCAATTATGGAGTACATTGTGGCTCCCTATAGCCTGCTGTATCTTTTCTGGTAACTTATTAAACTCTTTCTCTGCATTGTAAGCGGAATTCTTTATGGCTCGTCTAACTAATCCCCACGCTTCTATCTCTGTCATTTCTGCTTGTCCACCTGTTTTTATATAATTAATAGCTTCTATAACTTCGGCCACACTTGGTGGAAATTTATTAGTTGCTATAATCTTTTTAATGGCTACTTGTACTATCTTATATTCAAAATCCTCTAACATACTTGACCATAAATTAATCATCATATCTGCATCTGTTTTCGTTAATCCTCTCGCCCATTGCGGATATGCTGCTTTAATAACACTTAATGTAACTATAGTTTCTTCTCTTGTCATTTACATACCCCTATCCATCATATTTAAAAATACGTTATTAGAATCTATATTACTAGCATTTTGTTTTATAGGGTCTTTTAATGGAAATACACCTTTCCAACTATTCATTATTGATTGTTCTAATATCTTAATTTTCATATCATCATTATTAGATAATTTACTTAAGTTTTTAAGCATTAAGTCTAATGCATTATTTGTCATTTTAGATTTTATTAAAGTTCGCATTTTTATAAATTCTAATATAGTATTTTTAAGTTCTTCATTGTTTGTATATTCATCAATTATTGTATTGTAAGTTTTCTTAGTACCTTCTTTCTTACTTCCTTTCTTTTTCGCTAACTCTGTATCTTTCTCTATATCTAACTTTTTCTCTAACTCTTTCTCTAACTCTTTCTCTAACTCTATCTCTGGTGGACGTTCGTCGGACATTTGTCCTTTTGGTAATAAGTTTTGCTTTTCAGCCTCTATTTTCTTTCTATACTCTCTTTTTCTATCTCCCTCTGAACTACTTTTACCTATGAGATTTTGTATATCTAGCATATAAATAGCTCCATTATCCAGTATTTCTATCAGTCCTAACTCCATAAATACTTTTATAGCCTTTTCTACTATAGCAATATTGTGCCCTGTTACTGTAGCAACCATCTTAGGGTTGTATGGAATATGTTCCTTAAACATTAACCTTCCTTCATTTTTAAGTGATTTTAAATATAGTTTCATTAATATATCTGAGTATAAATACCCATTATCCATACTTTGTAAAATCTTCATATCTTCCGTATCATAAAAACTTTCTTTAATTCTTATATAATAATATTTTTTATTGTCACTCAAGGTTTAAACCTCCTAACTTTGTAGAAATTCTATTCTGTATTTTAAACTTTACAAATACTTCAATTTCTTATAAACTGTATTTAGCGATTTTTTATTCAAGTTTTTTGGTGGCTTAAGCCATCTCTTTTTTTATCTCAAAATATCCTATAGTATGAAAATTTGCATTTACACGACCTCTTGTCCTTTCTTCATTTGTAAATGAAAACCATATACTACTTGATGAACTACAACAATATGGAGCAACACATCTAACCATTTCCTCATAAGATATTTCTTTTATGTTCTTTTTAAAATTTTTATTGCTATGTCCAATATTTTTAAATTTTACTATCATACTTATATTTCCTTTCTATTTGTAGACTATATTAATTAGTAATATAAATACTGGTGTTAAAGCTACTGCTATCCAACCCATCTTACTATTTTTTATCATTCTTCTTATATCTAATATCATAATTGTTGTAACTATAAGTAGGCTGTATGTTTCTGTTATTGCTTGTCCTACTTCAGTCATTTTTATCATCCCCTTTACGACTAACTAATAAAATTTCTTATAAATGACACTATTGATAGTGTCAGTGATAATATTGTAAGTATTCCTAGTGCTATTTTTTCTTTTTTATTCATCTATGTCCTCCTTTTACTGCTTGTTCCCTTTGTGGTAAAATTTTGTTGAAAGGGGGAAAATTTATGTTAGATAGAAAATCGAAACAAGTACTTAAAGCTTTAAATAAAGCTAAAAATGATATTGGTTATGTTAGCGGTTCTAAATTTTTGATGCTACATTTATCTAAAAAATTTACTCATTCCGAAGTTGATAAAATTTTATGGTATTTAGAAAGTAAAGGTTATATTGAATGTGATAATGGTGATGATACTATTTTTAATATTTTTCTTAGCTATGAAGCTCAAAACTATAAAGAATTCGAGTGGCTTCAAACTAAGGAATTTATATATAAAAGTGTTATAGTACCTATATTGGTTTCTATATCAACTTCAGGGATCATATACTTACTTACCACCTACTGCTTTAAGTAGTAATAATGTAAATACTATTGATGTAATCATACTTATAAAAATATTTATTACATAGCCCATTATTCTTTTATTTTGGGCTTCTATTTTTTTATCAAGTTCTATTTCCCATTTAGATTTATTCATATAGTCCCTCCTTTTACTATTTGTACCCTTTATTAATTTTTTTTAATTGTTGAAGATTATTATAATAATCTTGCAAATAAGCTTTTTGCTTTTCAGCATATACTACTGAAAAAATAGTTGAGCTTAATTGTAATATACTTAGAATTACCATATATATTAGAAACTTACTTAATGTTTTTTTTATTTTTTGCTCTTGAACTGGTACTTCAGGAGCATTTTTTTCGTCTTTACATTTAGAATAGTGTTTATTCATTTCTATCCCTCCTAAGCTTTAATAAAACATTTTTCTCCTAATTTATCTTTAACTAAATTTAATACATAATTAGAACTATCATAATTTAATTCATTGTAAGCCAGTGTGTTAATAATATTAATAACTGCTTGCTCAATCCTTTCATTGTCTACAATAGTGCCTCCAATCATTACGTCCATTTAATCCCTCCTAAAAACTAACTTGATTATTTATTAAATTCTTTTCCTAGTTTTGAAATTATATAAACTTGACCTTTACCAGTAACACGAGTTGTCTTATATGTGAAAGTACCTTTAGAACTCTCCTTAGTGCCTTCTACTACTTCAAAATATCCTCTATCTATTCCACACTGTTTAGGCTCTCTACTATTTTTAAATATTAAATTCCATTCTCTTAATTTGTTCCATAATCTTTTTTCACCTATTGTTATTCCTTGTTTACTAGCTAACTTTGCAACTTCTCTAACTAATAAACTATTTTGTGATGTTGCCACTCTGTTAGCAAAATTCACTAATGGTTTTTGTTCTTCTATTATTTTATTTTTCTTATCTATAGTTTTTTGTGCTATTAGAATTGCTTTAGCTAATATATCTTCTTCTGTTTCATCTTCACTATGGGGTATATATCCACCTGTTTGTCTTATCTGTGGTAATACTTCTGATGTAACCCATCTTTTAAATTTCTTAGCTGTTGGTAATTTAGAACTTAATACTAAACTGTAAAGTCCACTTTCATTAATGAATATTGAATTTTGCTTACCTCCTGGGGTGTCCATTTCGTTCATCCCTTTGTCTTCTTCATCAACATGAGTTCTTATAGCTTTCAATGGATTACTATATCCTAAGCATTCCGCTATATCTCTTCCAACAAACCAAACTTCATTTTTTATTTGTATTGTTCTTACTTCTCCAAACTCATTATTTTTAAAAATCTGTAAGTTGTCTTCCCTTTTCCCTACCATAGGTTGTCCATTTTCTATGTTTAAAATTACTTTTTGCATTTTGTTTGCCTCCTACTAAATATTTAAATTTAAAGCGTATTTTTTAAATTGTTCTAATAATGCTTTGAGTCTTTCGTTTTCTCTAATGATTTGTAAATAATCTTCTTTTGTTACATAATTACTATTTTTAAATTTATCTAATTCTTTTGGTGGTATTTTGAAATGTCCACCCTCTGTTCTTAATGCATTAATTTCTTTACCTTTACACATCTGTAAAACTTGTTGATATGATAATCCGCTTTCTTTTGCAAATTTTTGTGGGCTTAACATTTACATTCCTCCTATATGTTTACTTGTATTTCCGTCATATCTAGTAAAAAATTAAGATCTAATTTTAAAAAAGTTGCTAATTTTAATAATACTTTTACACTAGGCATATATCTTCCGTTTTCTACATCTGATACATAATTTCTTGAAATACACACTGCCTTAGATACCTCTAATTGTGTTAAGTTTAACTCTTTTCTTTTATTCCGAAGAGTTTGTCCTATAATTTCTTGTTGTTCCTTTTTATTCATCAAATTGCCTCCCTTCATGTATAATTGTATTGTATATCCGTCAAAAAGTAAAAAAGTAAAAATAAGCTTTTGAAAGCATTACAGAAAAATATACCGCATTTACTTGTTATTCCGTCTAAATGCTAAATTTTACTTGTATTTCCGTCTTTTAGTTTATTGTATTTCCGTACTTTTAATATTATAATAGTACCATAGTCGGAAATAACGACATTATGGGTTAAAAGGAGTTCAGATATGTCTATAGGTGAAAATATTAAAAAAGTAAGAAAAAGATTAGGTTTAACACAAAAAAAATTATCAGAAAAAGCCAATATTTCTCGTTCCTATCTAGCAGATGTTGAAAATGATAGATATAATCCCAGTATTGATGTCCTAAATAAGATAGCTATAGCACTAGGTATGACAGGGCAACAATTATTAAAAGATGATATTGATGAAAAGGATGATATAGATAAAATGGAAGAGGACCTTCAAATTTTATTCAATAGAATCCAAAAAATTTCTCCATCAGATAGAAAAAAGCTTCTAAAGATGATAGAAATTTTCGAAGAAGATTAGTACTAAGATAAATTATTCTCTTTAATGTGAGAATTTTATAATACAATTTTAAAAGGAGGAAGTAAATTGAAAGGAACTATAAGAAAAGAAGGTTCTTCTTGGGGATACCTTGTATACATAGGTACTGATGAGAAAGGTAAGAAAAAATATAAAAGGAAAAGAGGATTTAAAACTAAAAAAGAATGTGAAGCAGCTTTAGCAGAAATAATAACCCAAATAGAAAAAGGTACACTAATTGCTAATGATAAAATGACTATTAAAGAATATATGGATTATTGGCTTGAAACTTACCCCAAAAGTAATTGTTCACCCAGTACCTACAAGCGATATAATGAATTTAAAAAAGATATCACTAAATACTTAGGAAGATATAAATTATCTAAGTTAAATCCCATGGTTATTCAAAAGTTCTATGAAGATTTGATAACCAAAAGAAAACTTTCTAATAATACAGTTATTAAAATACATCGCATGTTTCATCTATCATTAAAACACGCCCAACAATGGCAACTTATAAATACTAATCCATGCGACTTAGTTACTCCGCCTAAAGCCACTAAAAATGAAATGAAATATTGGCAACCAGATGAAATATCTTTTTACCTAGAGCAAATAAAGGATCATAAGCTTTATGCCCCTACCTTATTAGCTGTTCACACTGGTTTAAGAGTTGGAGAACTATGTGCTTTAAAATGGAGCGATGTTGATTTTATAAATGGTACTATGATTGTTAATAAAACCTTGCAAAGAATAGATAGTAAACTAACATTAAAGGAGCCTAAAACTAAAAATTCAAATAGAATAGTAACACTTTTAGATACTACTATTATTTTTTTACAAAGCTTAAAAAAAGAAGCTTTACAACGTAAATTACAATATGGAATAGAGCTAGATTACATTCTTTGTTGGGAAGATGGTCGTCCTATAGATCCCCATTATATAAGTCAACACTTTCCTAAAATGCTGAAAGATTACAATCTACCTAAGATAAGATTTCATGATTTAAGACACACTCACGCTACTTTATTATTAAAATTAGGTACCAACCCTAAAGTCATTTCAGATAGATTAGGGCATAGTACAGTTAGTTTTACTTTAGACACTTATTCTCATGTAAACACAAAAATGCAAAAAGAAGAAGTCTCAAAAGCAGAAAATTTCTTATAAAAAAATAGTGATTCTTAAGCATATATTTTTGGAGGACAACCAAAATACAACCAAATGCTTAAAAACCACAATAATAAATGTGTGTATTTAAAAGCCAGTAACCTTTATGATTACTGGCTTTATGTATGGCAGGGGCACGAGGACTTGAACCCGGAACCAACGGTTTTGGAGACCGCTACTCTACCAATTGAGCTATACCCCTATATATCAATTATTAATATACCTAGAGTCAAAATCTTATCC
>NZ_CALSFS010000012.1 GCF_943736985.1 Clostridium sp. Marseille-Q2269 | reverse complement strand
AAGCGTAAAGTAAACAGGACGTTTACTTAGGACTAGTTGCCACAGGACGTGGCATTAGACCGTTAGCTTAAATCTTAGGATACAAATATTAGTATTCTTTATTTTTATAGCCATCTATTGACTAAAAGTATTCCCTGTTTTAATTTTTATGCTTTTAAAGGTGTTAAGTCGTAATTTTCTTATTTACTGTAGCATTTCTTTTAAAATATACATATACAACTGTGGAACTATGTCCATTGAATATGGTATGTTTAATCTTTCTGTATATTTATGAAAATCTTTACCAAATCCTCCAAATATTACAGATGGTATATCTAATTTTTTTAGTTCTTTTTCAGGGAATTTATATGTGTAACCTAGTCCAGGCATATTTTCACATATATATTCTATATTAAAGTTTTCATCTAAGCCAGTGTAACTTAGATCACTTATTCCCATAAAAAAATTTTCCTTTTGTATATCTACATTATATTTTTCTTTTGAATATCTCCTCATATTGTCTAATGAGTTTAACAAATTAGTATATTTAGGATTTTTACTATCAAAATATCTATGTGGATAATAAGGTACATTGTATGCAATTACTATCATAGGTTGTTGATATTTATATTTTTCAAAAGTTTCTTTTATTATCTTTATTCCTATGGTTTGATTATCTAATTTCTGCTCTTTCCATTTTTCTATAGATTTCTGTATATATTGGGAGAAATCTTTGTTTTCATTTAATACTTCTTTATATAATTCTTCAAAAGTTACAATCCTAGGTTCTATATCTAAATCTTCTTCAAGCTTACTTCCACATAAGGATTTATACTTTTTATAATTTTCTTTTATTATTTTAAGAGTATTGCAAAAAGCTTCTTTTGATATAGATTTTAATGTTCTCATTATTTCATCTGGAGTCTTTTTTATTGTTAATAAATTATAATAAGAATATGTATATATGGGATTTTGTACAGAATATAATTCTTTTAAGTCTGCTTGTTTTAAACAAACTGGTGGTGGGGTTGTGTCCCCTTTATATTCATCACTTAAATCTACATTATATTCTATTAATCTATTTATTTCAGATACTAACAGATTAGGATTTAGACCTCCAAATGGATTTCCTACATGAGTTGCCTTCCCAACGCAAAAGAAAGTAGGCATTATTTTTCCTACAGAACCTATATAAATTCTTTTAATATTATCTCCTTCATATTTAGGTATACAACATTCTGATAAAAATAAACACTTAAAGTTATATCCATCATCTTTTAGTTTAGATAAATAAGGTATTGCCCCTAGCATACCTTCTGAATTACTTTCCTCACCTGGTACTGTCAAAAATAATATATTTCCTTTAAAATTTCTACTTTTAGATAACTCCCTTAACAACTCTATATAAAGAGCTAATCCGTATTTCATATCTGATGTTCCTCTACCAAATATCCATTCATTAGACTGTAAATCTTTTTTTGAATCCTCATCCAATACTAAATTAGATACTTTTTGAGTGTATTTTTTGTAGTCAAACGCTATATTTTTTAAAGTTCCAAATTCATCTATATCCACTACATCTAAATGTCCTGTGAGTATTATTATCTCCTTAGAAGGATTCCCCCCCTCTAGTAGGGCTGTTAAAAACCGTCTGTTATGCATGTCTCCTTCTATATTATGTATTTTTACATTATCATTATTATTTTTAAAATAATCTATATCCATTAAAATATTATAAATTTCATCTACTGCTAAATTTTCTTTTTCTGTTCCTGATATGCTAGGTACTTTTACTAATCTTTCTAATGTATCTAATATTTTTTCTTTACTTATCATTATATATCCCCTTATTTTACATTATAAAAACTCATACTTATTATACAATTTTATACAATAATCTACAATTGAAATATTCTATGTGTTTTTAAACACAAAAAGTAGAACCTCTTTTTAAGAGGTTCTGTTGAGATTAAAGTACGTTTATAATTTTTCTTTTTATTTGGTTGAAATTAGAAGAAGTTATAATATCTTTTTGTCGCTGAGAAGGTAAATTTACAACTATTTCTTCTTTTAGTGTGGCAGGTTTATCAGATAACACATAAATTCTATCTGATAAAAATATTGCCTCCTCTATATCATGAGTTATAAATAATATAGTTGTATTTAGCTCTTTAGCTACATTTAGTAACCATTGGTGCATTTTTGATCTGGTTATAGCATCTAATGCTCCAAAAGGCTCATCTAAGAGCATAATATCCTTTGAGAACATATAAGTTCTCAAAAGTGCCACCCTTTGTTTCATACCACCGGATAGTTGAAAAGGATACTTATATTCAAATCCATCTAATCCAAAAGTATGAAAATACTTTTTTACTTCCTCTCTAGCCTCATTCTTGCTTTTACCTTTTATTATAAGAGGTAAAGCTACGTTATCAATGACTTTTTTCCAAGAAAGTAGTAAGTCTTTTTGGTGCATGTAACTTACCCTTCCAACCTTACCTGTATAATCTTCTCCATCAATTAGTATTTTTCCTTCTTGCAAAGGTAAAATACCCGAAATAATATTAAAAATTGTGCTTTTACCACATCCTGAAGGACCTAATATACTAACAAATTCCTTTTCTTTTACATTTATAGATATATTATTTACAACTATATTATTGTCAAAATATTTTTTAATATTTTTAACTTCTAATTTATTTTTCTGGCAAGTACTCATTTGTAAAAGCTTCTTTCCCATTCATATTCTTTTCTATTAACTTATTATCTAAAAGGAACTTAGTGTAATTATTCCATACTTCTTCCTTCATTTCTCCCCATCTTTTAGAATCATCTTTATATTTATCTTTTAGATATTTTTGACTTTCTATTGCTAACTTTTCATCTATTTCCGGAGCATTTTTTAATAAAATTTTAGCACTATCTTCTGGATTACTTATACAATATTCGTACCCTCTAGTTGTAGCTTTCATAAACTTCTTAGCTAGATTTGGATCCTTCTTTAATGAATTTTCATTAGCTATTATTACTGGAGTATAGTAATCTAAGTTTTTATTCAACTTCCTAAGTTCTATAAAATCTAAAGGTATATTTTTAAGCCTAGCCTCTATTCCTGTCCAACCTTCAAATATCCATGCAAAATCTATATTTTTTCTTGTGGCGACAAAAAAATCTTCTGATCCCATATCTACCATTTTTAATTTAGAAAAATCCCCTCCATCTTTTGCCATAATAGCTTTTAATATAGCCTTTTCAGATGGTGAACCCCATCCTCCATAAGATTTACCAGTAAAATCCTTTGGAGTTTTTATGTTTTTACTCTTTGGTGCTGCAAACCCTGATGTATTATGTTGTATTATTGTAGCTATAGCCTTTATTGGTAATGGATTTTTAGCTGTTTTAGCATATGTAACATCTTCTTGATAACTTACTCCAAAATCTCCTTTGCCAGATGCAATTAAACTTGAAGTTCCGCCTTCTGATGGTTGTATAATTTCCACATCCAACCCTTCTTCTTTATAGTAACCTTTATCTTTTGCTACGTAAAGTCCTGTATGGTTAGTATTTGGTACCCAATCTAATATAACTTTCACTTTTCTTAATTTTTTACCTTCTTCTTTTTTAACAGTATCTTTAGGAGAACAACCTGCTAAAAGTGCTACACTTAGAATAGCTGCAAGTGCTATAGAAATTTTTTTCTTTAACATTATTTTTCCCTCTCTTTTACTTAATTTAACTTTTTTAAATACTTATATGATATATATTTAAAACAAATTTTTATTTTATACTCTTCATTTCTGTGTTCCATGGAGTTACAACCTTTTGTATTAAGAATAGTAAACCAAACAAACTCATACTTAAAACTATTATAATTAATATTACTGCAAACACTTTATCTAAAGCATAAGACTGTTTCACCCTTAACATGTATACTCCAAGGCCTTTGTCTCCTCCTAACCATTCTCCTATAACAGCCCCCATTATGCTATAGGTAGCTGCTATTCTAAGTCCTGAAAAAAAATTAGTCATGGATGCAGGAAATTTCACATGGTTAAATATCTGAATCTTATTAGCTCCCATTGAATACAATAAGTTTATGGTATCTTCATCTACAGAATCTAATCCATCTAAAAGACTTATAACTATAGGAAAAAAGCACACCAATATTACTACTATAATCTTTGGTAAGATACCAAATCCAAACCACATTATAAATAAAGGAGCTACTGCAATTATTGGAATAGTCTGAGATATAACTAATATTGGATATAAGGACTTTCTAATAATTTTTACCCCATCCATTAATACAGCTATTAACAATGCGAATATTATTGAAACAAAAAATCCTATCATTGCTTCTTTTAATGTAATATATATATGTTCTTTTATATTAGGAATTATATCAAATAAACTTATTATTATATCCTTTGGAGATACTAATATATATTTAGGTATATTACCTTTATCAATAACAATTTGCCATATAAATATTAATAGTATCTGAAATATAATAGGTATTATTTTATTTCCTATATTTGTACACTTTCTCATTCATTGTCACACCTTCTGGTTTATAATCTATTTTTACAACTGAAACTACTCTTTGTGCACCTTCGTTAACACATATATCTTGAGCCTTTTTTACAATATCTAAAAGTACATCTAGTTCTCCTTCCATAGTTGTCTCCATAGGACCAACTTCATATTTGACTCCAGAATTTTTTATAAGCTCTATAACCTTATCAACAACAGGGTATATTTCTTCCTCTCTAACTACAGGCAATACTTGTAAGCTTAAATTTACATTTGCCATTTCTATTCCTCCTTTAAATTTATTTAAAGATTTTTATATATAGATTTACTATATTTTATATAAATATTAAAAACCCCTTATTCTAGAGAGAATAAGGGGTTAATTAACCTTAAATACTCCCTCCGCTGGCATTATCCAGTTCAGGTTCTAAGGGTCGAAACTCTATTGTTTCCTCTCAATCAAAAACATTAATTCCCCCGTGTTATTAAATTATTATCTTAGTATATATGTTACATAATCTAAATATTGCTGTCAAATGCAATACTTAATATTGTTGTATTGAAAGTTTCTATAAATTCAAATCAAATAATTCCAATATATAAATTAATGGACTCAAATACTGATTCTAATATTTATTTATATCTTTCAATACAAAATCCTTAAAATTATTTTCTATTATGTATTTCATTTCTTCTTCTGATAAGTTTCTTTCTTTAGCTAATTTAGATAGTATATCTATAATTATATCTGGCATAGGAAATTTTCCACTTAACCATTTTTCTGATTCTGGTCCATCTGTTTCTGTTAACAATCTATTTATAGGAATTTCCTTGGAAATATGTCTTATATACTCAGAATAAAAGATTTCACTACTTATTGTAAAATAATATCCTCTTTTTATCATTTCTCTTAAATCTTCTTCTTTTCCAGAAAACCAATGTATTATAGCTTTTTCTATTTTATAACTATCTAATATTTCAATTATTTCTCTTTCAGCTCCTTTTGTATGAACATTGATTATTTTATTTTGTTTTTTAGCTTTTTCTACGAAATATTTAAATACTTTTATTTGACTTTCATATTTTGTTTTATCTTTTTCCCAATAAAAATCTAATCCAACTTCTCCAATTATAGGACTCTCTTCTATAAAATAATCTAATGATTCTAATTGATCAGTGTATTTATACGCATTCGAAGGATGTATTCCAAAAGAACTTATAATATATTTGCTTTTATCTTGGAATTTAATACTTTCCTTATATTCTTCTAAATACATTGAATTATCTAATGTGTATATACCATATTTGTTTATACATTCTAAAGCTTCTACTATTTTATCTTTATAATTTGATAAATGAGTATGAGCATCTATATACATATTCGTTCCCCCCTAAGTTATTAAATCATAATAAAAAATAAAAGCTAACCTGAAGGCAAGCTTTTCATACTATACATAAATTACTAATATGTTATATATTGTAATTGCTCCCTACGGTAATCTTAATTACATCAGGTTCAAAGGGTTGGAAAACTTCCTCTCAGCCTTTATGGCACCCCTGCTATTATTAATTATTATATTTTATATCTTAATTATATACTGTGAAAAATTCTTTGTAAAGATTTATTAAATTTACTTATATTATTTCAGTCTCTATATTCTGAACTATAGCCTCTGTATTTCCTTCCACATAGTTTACTACATTTTGTATTATACTATCTGCTTGTTTAGTACTGTTGCTCACACATGCTATACCTATAACAATACTTTGATGCACATCCTGTGTTTCTACTTCTGCTATGGATACATTAAATTTATTTTTTGTTTTAAAAATTATACTTTTTACTGTCATTCTTTTCTCTTTTAAAGAATGAACCCAATTAGCGTATAAATATATTTTAGCTGTACCTACAATCATATCTATCTCTCCTAAAATTACTATATACTATTAATTATATACTTTTATTTTTTTTAAATTCAAAGATATTATTCATATAAATAGTTTAATATCATTATTGTTATAATAACACTGTGTATTTTTCATACTATTAAATAGTCATGAATTAAATTGATAATTATATAATTTCTTTACTGCTATATATTTTCATGGACAAAAAAATAGAAATAACAAATAAAATTATACTTAGTATTCCCAATGTTTCATAAACAATATTACTATTTACCATATTGTACTCACTATTTTTATATATAACTGCAAAAATACTAAAATATATAATCATGGCTATAATCCTTCCTCTATTATAACCAAACTTAAAATATATTGGTAATTGTAATCCCGTACTAACCAAAATAACAATTAAACTGTAAATTACAGTTTTTATAGTTGGAAATCCAATTATATTTCTAAAATTAAGGATATAAGCTATAAAAGCTATTATATAAATAACTATTAAAGTGAATGCAAAATAAAGTATTACCGAAATATATTTTGCCCAAACCACCTGATTTTTTTTAATTGGAAGAGAATTTAATATATAGTCTTCTTTTGATATTTCTCCATAAGTAAAAGATGTAGTTATAATAATATAAACTGATACATACATACAATATACAAACATATTCTGTTTATCAATATTGTAAAAAATAAATATAGAAAATATTATACCAGCTAAAACTTTCATCATATAAGACTTGGTAATCATTAAATCCTTTTTTATTAAATTTAGCATTTAGTGTTCCCCCCTACAGTGTAAACCATAATATCCTCCAAGGTAGGTCTTTCTAGTATAATGTCATCTTTTTTAGATATTTCTCTTATAACATTAGGTGAAGATGTTAACCCCTGAAATCCAAAAGAATTTTTATTTATCCCTATGAAATATTTTTTGGTTTCTTCATTTAAAAAGTCTAATCCGCCCTTTACTAAAGAATATTTTTCCATTATGTCATCCTTATTCTCTGAAAAAACCATTTTCCCTTCATTTATAAAGGTTATATAATCTGCTATCTTTTCTAAGTCTGTAGTTATATGAGTTGAAAAAAATACGCTTTTATTTTCATCTTGTATTAAGTCATATAATATATCTAAAATTTCTCTTCTAAATACAGGATCTAATCCAGCTGTTGGCTCATCCATTATTATCAGTTCTGCATTATGAGAAAGAGCTATAGCTAATGAAAACTTCATTTTCATACCTTTGGAAAGATTGTTTATTTTCTTATTAGGATCTAGATCAAAAGTTTTTAAATACTTATAAAAAACTTGATTATCCCAATTTTTATAAAAAGGAGCTATTATTTTTTTCATGGTTTCTATATTTAAATGCTCATAAAAATAATTTTCATCATATACAAAACCTATTTTTTCTTTTATCTCCTTTTCATATTCTATATTATCTTTTCCAAATATTTTTATTTCTCCAGAATCCTTTTTTATTAAATTCATAATTAATTTTATAGTAGTGCTCTTTCCTGCTCCATTAGGTCCTATAAATCCCATAATATATCCTCTGTCTAAACTAAAATTTATTATATTCTTTTTTTATATTATTTATTTCTAATATTTTATCCATATACAATCCCCCTTTTATTATAAAAATTTATAACATATGTCACAAATTTTTATAATATATGATACATTTTTCATACACAAATATATTTTATATCTAATAAAAATAATAATAATTTTTATATACTCTCTCAATTTATAATCTTAAGAATTAATATAAGAATTAAAACAAATGGTATAGCCGTAGCAGGAAATCCTTTATACCACTTTTTATGGCATATGCTCCAAATTATAATCCAGTTTATTGCACAACCTATAAATATTAATACAACACCATAAAATAAAATCTTAGAGCTATTACTTAATTTATATATACCTGAAAGTAGCATAGTATAAAACATATAATCTCCAAATCCACTGGTTGGTACAGGATTTTTGTTTTTAAATGATTTGCCATATACTATCAATTTCCACATCAATTTTTTATTAGCCATTACCTTAGCATTTGTAGTTCTTGATCCAAATCTAGTAAAACTTAAAATATCTACTACTGATAATGTTGCACCTGCCGAAATTAAACTATATGCTGGAATAATTTTGCCAACTAAGTTTCCAATGAAAATTATAAATATTAATGATACCCAACTGTATATAATTAGATCTTCTTTTTTATATTTCTTTTTCATATAACTTAATAAAAATAGAACTCCAACCATAGATACTATCCACATGAATAATTCATTTGACAAATTTATAATGATAAAAAATGATGCTAATAATGAGATTATCATTATTATGATAGAATGTATGGTTGATTCAATTAACTTTTCTTTTAATTGTGACATATATTTCATCTCCTACTTCCAAATTGTAATTCCATAGAATATAAATATAAATATAAATATGCATAATTTATATGTAAAATATAATTTTAATTAAAATATAATACTTTTAGTATTTGCACTATCTCCTCATATGAAATCCCTAATAAATTACTTTCTTCTATAACTTCATTCAATTTTTTTTCTATAATTTTTATTTTCTTTTCTTTTAAAAGCTCCTTATTTTGAGCAGCTACAAAGGTTCCTTTTCCCTTTACTGTTTCAACAAAACCTTCTTTCTCAAGTTCCTCATAAGCTCTTTTTGTTGTTATAACACTCACTCCAACTTCTTTAGCCAAATTTCTTATAGACGGAAGTAACTCATTTTCTTTTAATTCTTCCTGCATTATAGCAGATTTTATTTGGGAAAGGATTTGCTCATATATAGGTTGCTCTGAAACATTTGATATTAATATCTTCATTATAAACACCTTACCTCATATCGTATATACTGTATATATATAATATATACAGTATATATTTTTTTGTCAACCCTCTCTATATTATAACTTTAAATTTATTACTTTACTTTTAAAATTTACTGTGTTATAATTTTAAAAAATAAATAATATAATTCACTGATAAGGAAGAGTACCTAAGATAAATATTCAAAGAGAGCTAAGGATGGTGGAATCTTAGCAATGGGAGTCTTAGTGAATGGGCCTTAGAGAAATAAAGCGAAATCTTTTATAGAAAGTAGTATTTATCGGAAGCCTACCGTTAAAAAGGATAGGGTATGTTAGTACCTGAATAATGAGATATGTTTAAATTTTAATTGTTTAAACATAAATTAGGTGGCACCGCGAATATAATCTTCGTCCTAATAAATATTAGGATAGAGGATTTTTTGATTTTTAAAAATTAATTTTAATCTATTATTAATTTAGTTTTTAAACTCTTATACTTTATAAATTTATACAATAAAAATCTATAATAAACATTAAAGGAGGTGTAACTATGGCTTGAACTGAGTGGTATAGTTGGAAATTTAATTTATATCTAAAAACAAACTATCTTTTATATTGGAAAGGGGATATTACTATGAACTTAAAAAAAATGATAATATGTTCACTACTTTTAGCCATAGGCTTATTATTACACCAAATTTCACCTCCATTATTATTTGGAATGAAACCAGATTTTTTATTGACCATGATGTTTATAGCTTTAGTAATAGCAAAAGATTATAAAACCACACTAGTAATTGGCATTTTATCAGGAATTTTAACAGCTGCTACCACAACTTTTCCTGCAGGTCAAATTCCTAACTTGATAGATAAAATACTTACAGCAAATATAATGTTCCTATTAATCAAAATTACAGATGGAAAGATACAAAATCAGCTAAGAATGATTATATTGTCAATTATAGGAACTTTTATAAGCGGTTTCATTTTTCTAGGTTCTGCTTTATTATTAGTTTCTCTGCCAGCTCCATTTATGGTTTTAGTTACAACTGTTATAGTGCCTGCATGCATAATAAATACTATAGCCTCAGTTATACTATATAATTCAATAAATGCAGCCCTTAAAAGATCTTCAATGACAATTTAAATCACTGGAATCATAACTTATTTTTAAATAAGCTGAATTTTTAATTAATAGCTTTTAATTTTAAACGTTAAAACAATTATACTTATATTATAAAATCTAAAAAAGATGATTTCTGTATTTAACAGTGATCATCTTTTTTAGATTTAATTTTTATCTATATTTACTATAATAAATAACCTGTATCTTTAAATCCTAGTAATCCCTATATGTCCATATTAAATAAAGTTATAATTTTCTTATTTTATTCTTCCATCTGTGCTTATTATTACTTCATTAAATGGTACTATAGTTTCTGATTTTAACATAGCTTTCTTAACTGCATTTACTATCCCACCACAGCAAGGTACTTCCATTCTCACTACAGTTATACTTTTTATGTTATTGTTTTCTAATATTTCTGCTATTTTTTCCTTGTAGTATTCATTATCATCTAATTTTGGACATCCTATTAATGTTATACTATCTTTTATAAATTGTTTATGGAAATCCCCATAAGCATAAGCAGTACAGTCCCCTGCTATTAATAGATCTGCATTTTGTAAATATGGAGCTTTTGTATTAACTAATTTTATTTGAATAGGCCATTGTTGTAGTTCTGAATCCATATTTGCTCTTTCATTATTTTTATAATCTTTTTGTTCTATCTTTAAGTTTGACTTTTTAATTGGTCTTTTAATAGCTTTAGCCATAGTTCCAGGACATCCACATGGCATTTTCTCTTCTTTTTCCTCTAAAGATTTTTTTATAGCCATTCTCTTTTCTACTAATTCTTCATTATATTCTACAGCTTCTCTTTCTACTATTTTTATGGCTCCTGTAGGACATTCTGGAAGACAATCTCCTAAACCGTCACAATATTCATCACTAATCAAAACTGCTTTACCATCAATTAACTCCATAGCTCCTTCATGACAAGCTGTTACACATAATCCACAACCATTACATTTTTCTTTATCTATATTAACTATCTTTCTAATCATTTTTATATTACCCCCTAATTGATTTTCTATATTTATTATAGTATTATTATGTAAATAATTCTGTAACTAATGTTACCATTATAAAATTTATGGAGGTTTATTTATTATGAATAACATTTTTTCAATTTTGAGCAAATGTATATTATTTAAAAATTTTCAGGAAAAATTCATAGAAAAAATTCTTGAGAATATAAATTATAAAGTAAAAGATTATGAAAAAAATGAAATAATCGCTATAGAAGGTGATGCTTGTTCTAGTATAGGTATTATATTAGATGGAAATATAGAAATACAAAAACTATTTTCTTCTGGGAAAAACGTTACTATTACACCATTAATCACTGGAGATATTTTTGGTGAAGTTATTGTATTCTCTTCTATGAATAAATATCCTTCTACTATAGTATCCTCTTCTAAAAGTAAGGTTATGTTTATACTTAAAGAAGATATTATTAAACTTTGTAGTTTAGATTCTGTAATTTTAAATAATTTAATGGGGCTTTTATCTAATAAAATATTAATGTTAAATAAAAAAGTTAAAAATTTATCTTATGAAACTATTCGCCAAAAAATTTCTAGTTTTTTAATAGAGCAATATAAGAAACAAAATAGCTTAAATTTAAAGTTAACTATATCTAGACAGACTTTGGCTGAAATATTTGGTATCCCAAGACCTTCTTTATCAAGAGAACTTGTTAATATGAAAAATGATGATTTAATAGATTTTCAACGAAACATAATAACAATAAAAAACTTACCAGCTTTAGAAGAAATTTTGTATTAATTTTATGTAATATATTATTACACTATTAAAAAACAATTTAATAATATGTACATATGGAATATTCCTTTTAACTAATTTTTTTCTGTAATTAAACATAGCTTAACTATATAAATTTAAAATAAAAATTTAAAATAGTTAGTACTTTTTCTTATACTATGAATAAATTAATATTGTAATGACTTTTTATGAGGTGTATTTTATATGGCATATTCCGATAGGGAATTATTAGCTAGAATTATAAAATGTGAGGCCGGTGGAGAAGGGGACAATGGAATGCGGGCTGTGGCTACCGTAGTTATGAATAGAGTTAGAGTACCATATGGTGAATATCATAGGATTGGTCAAGGAGATATAAGAAACATTATATATCAACCCGGTCAATTTGATTGTGTAAGAGATGTGCTAAGAGGGGTTGCAAACCCTCAAACTATTTGGGCCAGCCCACCAGAACAAATTCACTATGATATTGCTGATTGGGCATTATCTGGTAATAGATTATATAATATAGGATATTCACTTTGGTATTTTAATCCTTTTAGACCCGTTTGTCCTAATATTTTTCCATCGAATGGTGTAGGCTCTTTTCAAGTAAGAGTTGTTCAACATTGTTTTTATAATCCAACTGAGTTATATGCACAAACTTAATAAATAAATTAGGAGGAATTTTATGTTTATTGATGATTGTCCTTATTTAGAAAATAATAGTTATGGCCAAAATATGAGACCTATGCCTTATATGGCTTGTGGTAATTCTCCAATGTATAACCCATACATGACTTCTTCTACAGATAACATAAATTACAATGAGATGAATAGATGTAACGATAACATAGCTAATGAAGATTCTATATATACTGAGAGTGGATCACCTATGAACACTAATCAATCTCAAAATCTACCTACTACTCCTGCACCTACTCCTAATGGTACACAATTTGTACCTTCTGTACAAGATGATATATTATATAACCAAGGCTTTCTAAAAACTCAAATAGGTAAAAGAGTAAAAGTAGAATTTTTAATAGGCACAAATTTGCTAATAGATAGAGAAGGTACATTAGTAGGAGTTGGAATAAGTTATATTTTAATAAATGAAGTGGATACTAATCATTTAGTTATGGCTGATATGTACTCTATAAAATTTGTAACAATATTTGATTAATTAGCATTTTATATAGTTAATTAATAAATTTATTTTCTAAATAAAAAGCATTACTAAACTAATCCATTTATTAAATTAAACCTTAACTAACTGCTATAAATGCATAAAGCTATGAAGTTAGGGTATCATCCTTATATTTCATAGCTTTTAATTTAAAATAAAACTTATAATTTTATATATTTATAATATACCATCTTGAAAATAACTTTTTAAATGATGTTTATTGTAAACTAAATATTACTGTTAACAGCATTTTAAATCTTTGTGTAGCCAATAATGCATGAGGTACATTACCTGGCATTACTATAGTCTCTCCCTTTTTTACATTAAATTTTTCTTCTCCTATAGTTATTTCTGCTTCACCATCTAGTATATAAACCATAGCATCTCCTGAAGCTGAATGTGAACTTATTTCTTCCCCTTTATCAAATGCAAATAAAGTTACACTTAATGGTTTTCCTTGTGCTAAAGTTCTACTTACAACTGTACCCTCTTCATAATTTACTAAAGATTCCATTTCTATTGGTGTTGCAAAATCTATGTTTTTTATTAATTGTTTTTTCATGATAAAAGTTTCTCCTTTTAATTTTAATTATAGAATAAAATTTAACAAAATTTTGTTGTATATATTTATATAATAATGTCTTTTCATCAATAATTCTGTGACTTAAATCACATACTCTAATTACTATTCTACTAATCCACTTTTTTTAAACTTTTTTATGAAACTTTTATTTATCCTTTCCAGTTTCTTCTTTAACAACAAAGCTATAAGTATAGATATTGTAAAATAAATTATTAGGATTACTATATCCCTTACAAATATACTTTCTATCACCCCTCCTACAGTCTCTCTCATACCTGATATAGCATATGTGAAAGGTAACATTGGATTTATAATTTGAAAAAATCTAGGAGTCACTTCTATAGGAAAAGTTCCTCCTGAAGAAGATATTTGAAGAACTAATAATATTACTCCTAAAGCCTTACCTATATTACCAAAAACAGATACTAGAGTGTATATTATCATAGAAAATACTATGCTTATAAATATTGAAAATAAAATAAATTTTGGTTTATCCGATACATATACTTTTAATAAAAATATGTCTCCTAAACTCACTATTATAGCTTGAAATATAGCTATAGTGGCAAATGTAAGATATCTTCCAAAGTATTTTTCATAGACTTCTAATTTTTTTACTTCTTTTATATCTTTTACCTCTACTGAAAGTATAGAAACTAATATCAAGGCGCCAACCCAGAGTGATAATGTAGTAAAAAAAGGAGCCATTGCTGATCCGTAGTTTGGAATAGGATATATTCTATTTTCTTTTATTTGTATAGGATTTGATATAAATTCACTTTCTGTTTTTGCATCATTTTTCAGTAATTTTATTATTTCATTTAATCTTTTATCATCATCTAAAGTTTTCAGCTTATTTGCAACTTCGCCTATTGATTTTTCTATAGATGGTAAATTAGATTTTAGAACTTTTATACCTTTTATTCCATTTTCTGCACCAACATACCCTTTATCTAATAAATCTGTAGCTTCTGGCAAGTTTGAATTAGCATTTTTTAATAACTGTATAGTATTATCTGCCACAACTATCAAATCATTAAGAACATTATTTATAGCTGGTACTATTTTAGGATTAAAATCTTTTATAATATTTTCTAGCACTGAATTTATCTTATTATGTTTACTCTTTAATATATTTATAACATCCCTAGATATTTTTTCCCCTCTATCTATAGACGAAAGTATATTATCTATAATTTCTATTTTTTCATCCAATCTTTCCTTAGAATTTAAAATATCATTTTGAAAATCATTTATTATATTATTTTTTTTATCTTTATTTATAGTATCTAATAATTCTAATATATTATTAAAAATTTCCTTTACATTATTTAATTTATCTTTTGAAGTTAATAGATTCTCTTTAGCTTCTGCAGAATTTTTTTCTGATAATATTATACCTTCTTCCATTAAAACTTCTGCCGTACTATTTATTTTTTTTGCTATAATCAAATCTTCTTTTATATAAGGAGCCACATTATTTATTCCTTCTTTGGACTTTGTTAAAAATGATTTTGTTTTATCTCCTGCATTTAGAGCTTTATCTATAGTATTTTTTATTAATGGAATATCTTTATTTATTTTTTCTATAAACTGTTCTAATGTTATAGCACCTTTTTCTAATTTGTCTATAGAAGCATTTATTTCAGGTATTTTATCATTAACATAAAAAATCATATTCATTAGATCTTTTAGTTTTGGCTTTCCCTTTTCAAGTTCTATACCTACATTATTAAATATATCAAATATAATACCATTCACTGTTTTTACAAAGGTTTTTGTAACTTCATTTTGTACTGTTGTAACACCTTTGCTTGTTATTTTAGGAGCTACTGCATTGCTTTTTTCATTTACAGAATAAATCAGAGTAGGTTTTTCTTGTTTGTCTCTAGTTATAGATAATATTTTATATGAAAAATCTTCAGGTATAACTACGCTAGCATAATATTTTCCATACTTTATCCCCTTCTCAGCTTCCTTTTCATCAACAAATTTCCATCCTATTTTGTCATTTGCTTTTAATTTATTTATAAGTTCTTCTCCTACATTAATAGTAACCCCATTAAAAGAAGCGGATTTATCTTTGTTTACTACAGCCACCGATATTAGTTTTGTATTAGAATAGGGATCCCAAGAAGACTTTATATTAAACCAAGCGTATAAAGAAGGTAATATCATAAGACCTAGCATTACAACTATAGCTACCCAATTTGTTGTTATATTCTGCAGATCTCTTTTATAAATTTTAAGACTTCCTCTCATGAAATACCTCCTTTCTTTTTTATAAAGGGATTTATTAAAATATAGATTTCTGTAACTTTCCTATAAACTTTAGTATTTCTATATTAATGACTTTAAATACCTGATTTAAAAATATATTTTATTCTAATATGCATATTAATATAAATTTAATATTTTTATACAAACCAATAAGACTTAAAATTTTATAGTGTTATTAGCACTACTAAAACTTTAAGCCTAAATCTATTAAATATTTTTCTTGTAGCTAATGCATCCTTTTCTATTGCAAATGAACATATATGAATATATTAATTATTTAAATATTTATGTAAATATAACTTTTTATATTCTATAATTTAAGTTTTGAAATAATATTATAAGCTTTATCTGGATAATTAGTTATAATACTAGTTATTTTACTCTTTATTAATCTTTCCATAGTTATCTCATCATTTATTGTATACGGATTTATTTCCAAGCTATTGATATGAGCTTTATCTATAAATTCCTTTGTAAGCGTAATATAATTAGGATGAATTGCATCTACTTTTATATACCTTGCATATTCCCAAGGTTCATATAAGGCTGCTTCATAAAGCATTCCTGTTTTTATATTGGGATTTATTTCTTTAACTTTTACTAAAGAATAATGATGGAAAGAAGATATGATAACTCTATCTATAATTTTATATTTTTCTATCATATCTATAACTTTTTTCTCTATATTAGAGTAATATCTATATCCTGCTTTTATTTCTATATTTAAATAAATATTTATATGTATTATTAACTTTAAAACTTATTCTAAAGTAGGTATCTTTTCATCTTTATATTTTTCACTAAACCAAGAACCTGCATCTAGTTCCTTTAATTCATGAAATAAAAGATCTTTTATTTCGCCTTTGCCATTTGTAGTTCTATCTACTCTTTCATCATGCATTACTATAATATGTCCATCTTTAGACAAATGAACATCCAATTCTATTCCATCAGTATTCATTTCTATAGCTTTTTTAAAAGCTACTATAGTATTTTCTGGAGCATAAGCACTAGCCCCTCTATGAGATAAAATTTTAGTCTTTTCCATATTTATTTCTCCTAATCTAATAAATTCATTTATATAATTTATATTTATAACTTAATAAAACTTCTATATAAAAATTTTCATTCTTTTAAAATTAAGAAAATAAATCAAGTAGTAGAAAAATAATTATTTTATTATTCCCTTTTCATATTGTCATATTTTCATATTTGACTGTGTATACTCTTGCTGTCAGTTAGTGGTACCCATGGTCAACCTCAGCGTACTTTTATCTTCAAGTTGTACACATGCTGAGCACACTAAAAAAGTACCTTAAAATAGATTTAATTTTAAGATACCTTCTATTAATGTAGTTCAGATTCATATACTTAATTATGATTTTTTAATATTAATTTTTAGATCTACTACAGTGATTATGCCTTATTCTCACTTCCACACATTCTTATTTTTTCTTCTACTATTCTTTTCATTGCTTCTTTCCCTGGTGTCATATATTTTCTTGGATCATTTGCATTTGGATTTTCTTTAAAATACTCTTTTACTGCATTTGCAAATGGTATTTTTAAATCTGTTGCTATATTTACTTTACATATTCCAAGTTCTATTGTGTTCTTAACTGACATCTCTGGAACATCTGATGCTCCATGTAATACTAATGGAACTTCCACTTCTTTTCTTATGTCTCTTAATCTATCATAATCTAATTTGGGATTACCTTTATAAACACCATGGGCTGTTCCTATTGCTACTGATAAGGAATCTATTCTCGTTTTTTCTATAAATTCTTTTGCCTGCTGTGGATTTGTATACATTGCATCTTTTTTATCTACTATTAGATCATCTTCTTGTCCATCTAGCTTACCAAGTTCTGCTTCAACTACTGCCCCTCTTTCATTGGCATAACTAACAACTTCTTTTACTGTTTTTATATTATCTTCATAAGACTTTTTAGATGCATCTATCATTGCAGAAGTAAACCCTATATCTATATATCTTTTAATTTTTTCTACATCCTCAAAATGATCTAAATGTAAAGCTATTGGAATATTATTTATTTTAGCTGCTGTTTCCAAAATATTCACTAAATATTCTGGACCTGCATACTTTATTGTACCTGGAGTACCAGCTATTATAACTGGTGATCTCATTTCTGATGCTGTTTCTACAACAACTCTTATAGTTTCTAAATTATGAATATTAAATGCTGGTACTGCGTAATGGGCTTCTTGTGCCTTTAATAACATTTTTTTAGTTGTTACTAGATTAACCATTTATCCACATCCCTTATGCATATTTAAACTAAAAATTATTTATTTATTATCCTAACTATATCTTCATACTCATTTCTTAGTGCTTCATTTATTTTATTATCTGTAATAATAGCTGTAACTTCATTTAAATCATAAAAACTATAGAAATCTTCTTTATTTATCTTACTACTATCACAAAGGATATATCGTTCTGATGAATTATTTAATATTATTCCTTGACAAACTCCTTCTTCTTCATTAGATGTTGTTATATTATTTTCATATATTCCATTTGTTCCTACAAAAGCTGTCTTTACTCTTATCTTGTGAAGTATTTCATTTGTAAAATTGCCTACAAATACATCAGTTCTTGAACGAAATCTTCCCCCTACTAATATAAGTTCAAATCTTTTATCATCTCTAAATTTTGAAAATATTGACATGGAATTTGTTATTATTTTTGCATATGATACATTAATATAATCATATATATATTCATTAGTAGTTCCTGGTCCTACATATACAATATCATTTTCATGTATTAAATCTGCTGCTAACTTTGCTATATATTTTTTTTCTTCCACATGTATTTTTCTTTTTTCATTATGTGATAGTTCTTTAAAAAGTGTTTCTGTTTTCTTTTTAGCTCCTCCATGTATTCTAATCAAAAGCCCCTTTCCTTCTAAATATTTCAGGTCTCTTCTAACAGTCATTTCTGTAACATCTAATAGTTTCGTGACATCTGATATCTTTATAATGTTTTCTCTCTGTATTAATTCTAATATTTTTTGAAATCTTTCTTCTTTAAGCACTAAATAATACCTCCAAATTCATTTAAAAAGAAATGTTCGTTTTTGTTTTGTTTTGTTTTTATTTTATCATCGTTATTGAATGTAATCAATGAACATTTATATTTTTATTATATAATTTTGTTAAACAAGGATATATCCATTTAATGGTTATATCCTCTTTATAAAAAATATAATTAAATTTTAATTATTCTTCAAGTATTCTTCATTACGTTTTCTCATTTGTTTTGTATACCATATAAATAATACTATATATACAGCTAATGAACCTAATGCTATCAATATATCTTGTATTCTTCCTATACCAGCTCTCCCCACTGCTATAGCTATAAACTTTTCTATAGGACCTTCAAGAGTTGAATGGGTTATAGCAGCTGCACTTGATAAACCTGATGGGAATGCCCCCACTGCCTTAGCTGTAGTAGTAACAAAATTGGATATTGCTGTGCCTGACCATAAAAATACTGGTAACATTAATGTTCCTATTATAATCATTCTTAATATTTTACCACGAGTAACTACTAATAAAGCTGGAGTTAATCCTATAGCTATAATACCACCTAATGGAAGTATTTTATTTCCTGGCAATATTAAAGCCATTAATAACATTATTGGTGCCAATACATTAGCCGCTGCCCACATTTCAGCTCTTGCAGCTAAAAATGGCCAATCTATACCAATATTAAATGTTCTTCCTTGTAATTTCTTACTCATAAAATTTGTTATTCCTTGAGATAATGGTTCAACAGCTGCTATAAACCAGCTTCCTACTTTTGAAAACAGTTCTAAGCACATTCCACCTATAAAAGCTAAATTAAATATATCCTTTATGGGCTGTTTCCCTAGTAATCCAACAAATATTCCCAAGTACAATCCTATAGCAAATTTACTCCCCCAAAATCCTATTTTCTTATTTAATGTAGCTGCATCAAAATCATATTTATCTATGAAAGGGAAAATCTTATCAAATATTTTATCAAATAACATTATTACTGGATTTAACATAAAATTTAAATGCGTTGTTGTTGTTGGATTGGTATTGGGCATATTTA
This sequence comes from Clostridium sp. Marseille-Q2269, assembly GCF_943736985.1. Lineage (GTDB taxonomy): Bacteria > Bacillota > Clostridia > Clostridiales > Clostridiaceae > Clostridium_F. The sequence goes on along the minus strand of NZ_CALSFS010000012.1, from coordinate 107,699 downwards.
ATAAATCATTAAATGTTGGTTTCATTAAATCTGCATTTATGAATTTTAGTACACCTATTAATACAATTAATACTGTAGCTAATACTAAATTGTTATTTGAATAATACATTACTATTAATCCTATAATTGCTAAATGCCATACATTAAATATATCCACATCTAAAGTATCCGTTTTATTTAACACTAGCATTATTATATTTATTATTATTAATATCAGTAAGAAATACAACGTATACATTGACCCCCATGTAATTGTTGCAAGTGGAGCCCATCCAACATCTGTTACTGACAATTGAATTCCTGTTGATTTAACAAACCCTTGTAGTGCTGGTGCAAAAGCTCCAGTTAATATACCTATAATAGCCCCCATTGCTGTTAATGCTATAGCTAATTTTATACCACCTTCCAATGCCTTTGTAAACTTAACTTTCATACACATTGCTAGTATAGTTAAAACAATAAGCATCATTGGTGGAGCCCCTAGGTTTATTATAGGTTGAAATATGCTATTGGCAAAATCAATTATACCTGACATATTTTTTATCCCCCTATTATCATTCTATCTTTAATTTATTATTTATAACTTTTTATTATTTCTTCTAATTGATCAAATACTGGTTGTGACATGGCTGGTATTCTGTATAATATTGGACCAGCTTCTACTACAGGTATTTTTATTTGGAATCCAAAATCCGGTTTTGAAATTGGTGTGAAAATATCATATTGATTTAACATATCCTCCGTTATATCTTTTATAACTACTGTATCTGCTATCACCTCATAACCTCTATTTTCCATTTCTTCTTCTATGGCTGTTTTTATTTGATGACTTGAATTTATTCCCGCTCCACAAGCTGCTAATATCTTTATCATAATATTCTACCCCCAACTTAATAAAATTTTTATTTATTAAAATCATTTTATAGATAAATATTTATATGTTAAGCTTTTCAATGTTTATCCAGATATTACATTATAAATTTCTTTTTCATCAGCTGCATTGCAAAGTTTTTCAATATTTTTAATTTGTGTAATAAAGCCCATGATGTTAGCTAAAATATTTGTTTGAGAATCTTTTGCATTATTTAATATCATAAATAAAAATCTAACATTTAGCTCCTTTTCTGGAGAAATCATATTTTTAAATTTTATATTATTTTTTGATTTTACTACTATCACATTTTTAGTGTTGCAATACTCTGTTTCTGTATGAGGTATTGCTACATTAGGAATATTATGATTACTATAAACTACATTTAAATCTATTCCCGTTGGATACTCTTCTTCTCTTTTTATTATTTCTTCAACAAAATTATTTCTAACTAATCCTCTTTTTATTAGCTTTTTACCCACTTTAGAAAGTATATCTTCACTACTTTCAGCTTCTTCTATAAAGACTAAATCTTCTCTAAACAAATTAGAAATTTCATTAATCATGGTAATATCCCTCTTTCCATTTTTTCCTTTCATCTTCAAATATTTCACCTTTATTAGCATCTTTACTTATTAATCCATTTATAAAGTCACGAGTTATTTTATTCTCTTCACTATCATTAAATTTTGTATTTAAAAAATCTTCTATTATATTTTCCATTAATCCTATACCTGTTATTCTTCCACCTACCCCTATTATATTAGCATCATATTTTTCTCTTGCAATTTTAGCTGTATGAATATCTCTTGCCAAAATACATCTAGCACCTTTAACTTTATTGGCAGAGTTTGTTATACCAACACCTGTACCGCACATAATTACTCCAAAGTCAAATTCTCCATTAGCTACAGCTTCCCCCACTCGTTTCCCAAATATAGGGAAGTGGGTTCGTTCTTTATCATAAGTTCCAAAATCAACAACATCATAGCTTTTACAAATGAGCCAATCTCTAACTTCATTTTTTATATCTGTTACTATATGATCGCATCCTATTGCTATTCTTTTCATTTTATTCACCCTTTCTATGCCATTTTATTTAACATATCTATCCTTACCATATGCCTCCCTGCTGAAAAGTTTTTTTCTATAAAAGTTTTTACTATATTCTTAGCCAAAGTTTCTCCAACAAGATCTGATCCTAAAGCTAATCCTAAAGAAGAATTATGTTCTCTTGTCATTTTTGCTGAATGTTCATCACTAATACATGCTGTTATCATACCTTTTATCTTTGAAGATATCATAAAAGATCTAGCTCCAACTTCATCTAAATATATTACTCTATCTATATCACCTTTTACTGCTTTTTTTGATACTTTAATAATATTATTAAGATAATTTTTTAGATCATCACCTTGTTGAATAACTTCCACACTATGTCCAAGTTCTTTAACATAAGTAACTAATACATTTTTTAAATTTTCAGAGTGTTTATCACTACATATTGCTACTTTCATTAATCCCACCTCCAAATATATAAATAACCTTAAATATTTGTGCTTTATAAAATATAAATAAATTTTTATATTTTATTTGTATTGTTCTGTTTTTTTATGTTTTGTTTTTTTATGTTTTGTTTTGTTCTTTAATGTTATCCTACCACTTCAAACACATATTTGTCAATTATTTCTTGTTCATTTTTATTTCTTTTTTATATATTTTTTATTATGGTGTAATTGCTATATTAATAGAAATAAAAAATTACACTTAACAAATTTTCTTAAAAATAAAGGTCATGAATTTTAAAATATAATATCAAAATTCATGGCCTTTAAATATTAATGGTTTTTTAATTTTATTTAACTCTTATACATTTAAGATTACTTGGATAGGTATCTTTATAAACTCTGCCACTAAAATCAACATAATATTGACTTATTGCATAACTGGCATCACCTTTACCATATATACCTTCAAATACGTAAACTTTTTTATTTTTAAGTTCTTGTGGGAATGCCTTATAAGGGGTAGTTGTGTGAGAATACGGTACTGTATCAATTCCTAAATAATTTAAAGTAACATCAGAAGGTTTTATAGATTCCACAAGATCTCTAGCTTTATTTTCACTGATATAATTATTCTTAGAATTTATATTTTCTTTATTATTGTTTTTTTCTTTATTATTGTTTTTTTCTTTATTAGATTTGCTATACTTTTCATATTTATTAGCTTTTTTATTCTCTTTTAAATTATTTATTTGTTGTTGTTTTCTGTCTATTTCTTCATTATGCTTCTTTTCTTCTATTTTATTTTTTATATCGTTTCTTATATTTATTGCTTTTTTATTCTCTTTATCATATTTTAAAGCTATATTTAAATATTTATTAGCCTGTTCATAATTTTCTTTTTTAAAGTCTTCATTAGCTAAGTTTATTAGTTCATTTATACATTCATCTATCTTATCTTTTGCTAAAACATATACTTTTTCCTTATCTTCATCTATAGAAGTTAACTTATCCAAGGCTTCTTCATATTTTTTATTTTCTAATAATTTTATGGCCTCATCATATACATTTCTACTATTTTTAAGTTCCCGTGCTACTTTTATTTTTTTATCTATTTCTTTGTCTTTTTTATAATTTAAGGATTCTTTAAATCCTTCTATAGCCCTATCATATTCTCCTTTCTCCATATAATTATTAGCTGTAGCTATAACTCTATTATACGCTTGGACTCTATTGTATCTATACAAGCCCAAACTTATTACTAGTGCAATTATAATTGCAATTAAAACAATAGCTTTTTTATTCTTTAACTTGTTCACTAAAACACTCTCCTCTTATATATTTTTTCTTTTAATATAATATTGCTTTTACTTTTAATATATTCTTGAGAAATTTTTTAGTTTACAAATTCATAATTTTACCTACACATTATGTTATATAAATATACTGTATTTTGTTTTTAAATAATTTCTATAAAAAATAAAAAACACCTATTTAGAGTGCAGCCTAAAATTTATATCTTCATACAAACTTTAATATACACTTCAAATATAGATGTTATTAATAATACCAATAATCTATTTATTATGGTTAAGAAATAGATATATATTATAATGTAAATGTTAATTCTATAAGTTTATAATTCTTTTATTGCGTTCATAGCCATAACATATCCAAATGGACCAAATCCGCATATCTGGCCTATACAGGCCTCCGCTGTTACTGATTTTTTTCTATACTCTTCTCTTTTATGTATATTACTAAGATGAACTTCTATAGCTTTCATATTTACAGCTTTTAAAGCATCATATATAGCTATACTATAATGGGTATACGCTGCTGGGTTTATTATTATTCCATCATATTTTTCATAGGCAGATTGTATATATGTAACTATTTCACCTTCTATATTACTTTGAACAATATTTAAATCTATTTCTAATTCACTGGCTTTTTTGTTAAGATAAGAACACATTTCATCATAGGTCATAGTTCCATAGATGTTCTTTTCTCTTATGCCTAACATATTTAAATTAGGACCATTGATTAATAAAATTTTCATCTAAAGCACCTCCATAAAGATAATAAGGACTTTCACTTGTACACTTTATAAATTTGACATAATAGCATCCACTACTAAACTCAATTTTTCTTCATTAGTAACTGTAAAATGGCTATATTTTTTATAAAGTTTATATCTCTCATTATATAATTTAATTAAATTAGCTTTCTGATCTTTTAATAAAGGCCTAGCTTCAATATCTATATCCTTTAATATATTATTTAGAGGCCTATCTATAAAAAATATTTTCCCATTCTCTTTTAAATATCTTATATTTTCTTCTCTTTTTATTACTCCTCCACCAGTAGAAATAATTATATTCTCTTTTTTAGATATTTGTTTTACTGCTTCAGTTTCTATATTTCTAAAATATTCTTCTCCTTTTTTAAACAAACTAAGAATGGATTCATTTGTAGTTATTTCTATATATTCATCTACATCATAAAACTTTAACCCAGTTTCTTTAGCTATAATTTTTCCTATGGTAGTCTTACCACAACCTGGCATTCCTATCAATACTATATTTTTTTTCATTAAAATCACCTAATCTAATTAAATATTTCATCTATTATATTATTTTTATTAATTCACTATAAATTTCATCTATTACTTTTTTATCAATTTTAATATTATTCCACAATTCTTCTGACTTTATTGCTTGACCAACTAACATATATAATCCGTTAATACAGATATTCCCTACAGATTTAGATTTTTTTAAAAACAATGTTTCTAAAGGATTGTATATTAGATCTATGCTTACTTTAAATTTATTTAATATATCTTCTTCAACTGTAGATTTATTTGTATTAGGATACATTCCTATGGGTGTACAATTTATTATAATTTCAGAGTTGCATATATTATTTAATTGTTTATAAGAAATTATATCACAATCCTTAAACTTACATTTAGCTTCATTCATATTCCTACTTGCAATTATGATTTTGCTACAATCATTATCTTTTAAATATTGAACTACAGCTTTAGAAGCTCCTCCACTACCTAAAACTACTATAGATTTATTTTTTATGTCCACATTAAATTTTTCTAGCATCATTCCAAATCCATAATAATCAGTATTATATCCTATTAGTTCATTATTTGTTATAGCTATAGTATTTATAGCTCCTATTTTACTTGCTTCCTTAGAAATTTCATCTATATACTTCATAGTTTCAATCTTATATGGTATAGTAACATTTATGCCTTTCATGTTTAATGCCTTAATTCCACATACTGCATCTTTAAGATTTTTTTTATTTACTTCAAACAAATTATAGACACCATTAACACCCAATTTTTCAAATATTAATTTATGTATTTGCGGTGATAAACTATGTCCAAGTTTTTCTCCTAGTAATCCGTATATATACAAATTTATTCCTCCAAATTTTTATTCATAAGATTGATCTTTAATATAAGATCCCATGATTTTAAAACATTCACTGTTTTCTTTTATCAAATTTAATGCATTATTAACTTTTCCACTTTTATTATTTCCTTCAAAATCTATATAAAATAAATAAGTCCAATTTTTATTTCCTGTTGGTCTAGATTCTATTTTTAACATATTAAGATCGTTATCTGAAAAATATCTTAGCACGTTATATAATGTTCCTGCCTTATGCTCTAAAGAAAAGGCTACACTTATTTTATTGTTATTTGGAGTATCAATTAATTCTCTTCCTATTATAATAAATCTAGTATTATTATTATTATTATTATTTATATTTTCTTTTAATATTTCTAATCCATATATTTGTGAAGCTCTTTTGCTAGATATGGCAGCTTTACTTATATCATCTTCATTTTTTATAAATTCTGCACTTATGGCAGTATTATAATATGGTATTAATTTTGCTCTGTTATAATATTTATTTAAAAAATTACTACTTTGTTGAAAAGCTTGAGGATGAGAATATATTTCTTTTATACTTTCTAATTTTGACCCCTTTATTCCCACAATATTGTGTTCTACTTTTATACATTTTTCTCCTATGATATAAAATTCATATTTTCTTAACAAATCATATACATCCACTATAGCTCCAGTAGAAGAATTTTCTAAAGGGAGTATTGCATAATCTACAACTTTATTCTTTAAATTTATAAATACATCTTCAAAGGTTTCAAAGTTAATTGTATTTATATTTTCTCCAAAATAATCAAACAAAGCCTGTTCACTAAAAGATCCCCTTAAACCCTGAAATCCTATCTTATTATTTTCATTAAATATTAATTCGTGATTTTTACTCATACATAAATTTTCTTTTGATTCTTTTTTATTATCTTCACAAAACATTTTGTATGATTGATATTTTCTACTTATAGACATTGTATCTTTAAAAAATTCTTCAGCATATAATTTAAAATTTTCATTTTTTAATCTATCTACATTTTTTTTTAATACTTCCTTTTCTCTTTCACTATTAAATATAGGCATATTATTTTCTTTTTTATATTTAGCTACATCCACCACAATATTCATTCTTTTTTCAAATAATTTTATTAATTGTTCATCTATTTCATCTATTTGATTTCTTAACTGATTTAATTCATTTTTATTCATAAAGAACACCTACTTTTAATTTTTATTTAAATAAACATCTAATAGAGCAATAGCTGTTACTGCTTCTATTACAGGCACAGCTCTTTGAACTATACAAGGATCGTGCCTTCCTGTAACATTTAAAATAACATTTTCCTTTTTATTTATATCTATAGTTCTTTGAGTCTTCGATATAGATGGGGTAGGCTTTATGGCACATCTAAAAACAAGTGGCATTCCATTAGTTATTCCACCTAATATTCCTCCATTATTATTACTATAAGTCTTTACCTTATTATCTTCATAATAAAATTCATCATTAGATTCTGAACCAAGCATTTCAGTTATATCAAATCCAGCTCCAAATTCCACACCCTTTATTGCTGGAATTGAAAATAACAAATGTGATAGGGTACTTTCTATAGAATCAAAGAAAGGACTTCCTAATCCGGAATCTAAATTAATAGCAGCACACTCTACTATTCCTCCCACAGAATCTCCTCTTTCTTTTGCTTGTAAAATTATTTCTTTCATCTCTTCCTTTTTATCTTTATCTATTGTAGGAAACTCTTCTAATCTTAGTTCTTTAAGTTGCTCTTCTTTTATATCAATTAAATTAAAATTAGTATCCTGTATATATTTAATAGATTTTATGTGGCTTCCTATAACTACACCCTTTTTTTCTAATATTTGCTTTGCTACTGCCCCTGCAAATACTAGGGGCGCAGTTATTCTACCTGAAAAATGCCCTCCTCCTCTATAATCATTATATCCTTCATATTTAATATTACCTGTAAAATCTGCATGTCCTGGTCTCATTACTTCTTTAATCTTTGAGTAATCTTTAGATTTTTTATCACTATTTTTTATAATGGCACATAAAGGAGTTCCTGTGGTTCTTTCTTCAAAATACCCACTTAATATATCAAACCTATCTTGTTCTTTTCTAGCTGTAGATATTGAGTTCTTACCTGGAGCCCTTCTTTTCATTTCATAATCTATATAATTTAAATCTAATTTTAATCCACTAGGCAATCCGTCCATTACTATCCCAATTGCTTCTCCATGGGATTCTCCAAAAATGGATATATTAATTTTTTTTCCCCATACTCCACTCATTTACTTTACCTCCAAGCATTTTAAAATCTTCCCAAAAATCAGGATAAGATTTATTAACTGCATCTGTATTTTTTATTATAACAGGCTCTGTACATTTTATTGAAGCTATAGCTAAAGCCATAGCTATTCTATGATCATTCCAACTATCTACTATTCCACCCTTTAACATGTCTTTTCCTGTAATAACTAATCCGTCCTCTAATTCTTCAATTTCTGCTCCAAGAACTTTAAGTTCTGTAGCCATAGCTCTTAATCTATCACATTCCTTTATTCTTAATCTTTTAGCATTTATTATTCTAGTTTTTCCTTTGCTTAAAGCTGCTAATACAGAAAGTATAGGAACTAAATCTGGGCACTGTGATACATCTATATCAATTCCATATGTACAAGATTTTAAAACTCTAACTTTATCATTTTCTACTTTTATATTTGCACCCATATCTTCTATTATTTTTAATATTTTCTTATCACCTTGAACAGAATGTATATTTATATTACAACATACTATATTTCCACCTAATATACCAGCCACTAAAAAGAAAGCAGCTTGTGAAAAATCACCTTCAACATTATAATTCATACTGGAATATTTTTGATTACCTTTTATATAAAATTCTTTGTACTTCTTATTTTCTATATCTATATTAAATCTCTTAAGCATCTGAAGTGTTAAGTCTACATAGCCTTTAGATTCAAGGTTAGTTGTTATTATTATTTTAGAATCTCCATGTAAAAGTGGTAATGCAAATAGTAATCCACTTATAAATTGAGAGCTAACATCACCTCTTAATTTATAAGTTCCAGATACTAATGGACCTTTTAATTCTAATGGAAGTTTATTATTTGCATTTTTGTACTCTATATCTTTCTCATCAAAAATTTTATAATACACATCCAATGGTCTTTCTACTAATTTTCCTTTTCCCTTAAAAGTAACCTTATTGTTTTGAGTCAATGCTATAGGTATTAAAAATCTTATAGTAGAACCAGATTCATTACAATCAATTACATCATTAATCAATTCCAATTTTTCTTTACCTTGTATATAAATTTCACTTTGATTTTTCAAGCATTCTATATTTGTCCCTAATGATGTCATAGCATCACACGTAGCTATTATATCATTTGAAAAAATGATGTTTTCTATCTTAGTTGTTCCTTCACTTAAACTAGCACAAATTATAGCTCTATGACTCATGCTCTTGGAAGGAGGTATGCTTATATTACCGCTTAAGTTGCTTGGTTCTATTTTTAAATCTTTCATAAATCTCCCCGCTTTTCTTCCATCTTTAATTATAAATTTTTTATATTAAAATTTTTTACTAACTATAATTATTAACTTTTATAATAAAGTATCTATATTTAAATAACACATCTTATTTATAACTTACCTTATTGTGCTAACTAAATTTCTTTAATCTTGAAAATACTATATTAATATTTTTGTATTTAGATATTCTTTAACTTTAAAAAGAGTAATTTCAATATAAAATATTAACTAACACAAGAAGTTAAATTAACATCCAATTATATATTTTGATGCTTGTTCTTTTTTTATTTTCTTTATAAAACTTTCTCCTATATTTTTAATCAAAATCAAATTTATATTATTTCCATCTATCTTTTTATCTAAATTAATTGTTTTTATAATTTCATTCATATCCATTTTTTCCACATTCCAAGGTAAATTATATTTAATTAATAATTCTTTTATTTTTTTTGCTGTACCTTTCTTAGTTTCACCTATGATTTCAGAATTATTTACTATTATATACATACCAATGGCCACCGCTTCTCCATGTGTATATACGTCATAGCTAAAATATTGTTCTATAGCATGTCCTATAGTATGTCCAAAGTTAAGAATCATTCTTTTACCTGTATCTTTTTCATCATGTTCCACAAATTCTTTTTTTATACTACAACAACTATATATTATATATTCTATATTTTTATAAAGATCTTCGTAAGAATCATAATTTAAAAGCTTTGAAAAAAGCCCCTCATCTTTTATACAGCCATATTTTATACATTCACTTAATCCATCATTAAAAACTCTCTTATCTAATGTTTTTAAAACTTCTGGATCTATAAATACAACTTTAGGATGATAAAAGTTGCCTATTAAATTTTTCCCTCTTCCTAAATTAACTGCAACTTTTCCTCCTATACTACTATCAATTTGAGAAAGTAATGTGGTAGGAATTTGTATAAATGGTACTCCTCTTAAAAATGTAGCTGCAGCAAATCCTCCTATATCACCTACAACTCCACCTCCAAAAGTTATTATTAGATCACTTCTTGTAAGATTAAAATTTAAAAATCCGTTATATATATCCTGAAGTACACTTATTGATTTACTTTTTTCTCCGTTTTCTATGACAATAAATTTTATATTGAAATTATTTTTTTCTAATACATTCTTAATTTTATCACCATATAATTTATATACATTATCGTCTGTAACTATTGCTATCTTTTGTCCAGTATATATTTTTTTTATTTTACATCCTACTTCGTCTAATAAACCTTTTTTAATATAAATAGAATAGCTTGTATCAGGCAAGTTTATACTTAAACTTTTCACCTACATCATATCCTCTCTTTTTTCTCTCGTCCTTTATCAAATATTCTTTTTAATTCATTAGATTTTTTTAACTTTAATAACTCTTCTATAGATCCTAATTGACTTTTAAGATATTCTATCTGTTTTATTACATTACTTCTATTTTTAATTAAAAGTTCTACCCATAAATCAGAATTAACATTGGAAACTCTTGTGATATCTTTAAAACTTCCCCCTATGCATATATTCTCTTTATCTACCATGCCGTTATTCATAATTACAGTAGCTATTATATGAGGCAATTGGCTTACATAGGCTATCATTTCATCATGTTCTTCCACAGTTACTTCTATAATTTTCTTAAATTTAATTGCTCTAATAATCTCTTTTAGAAGTTTAATATTCTCAGTTTTATTTTGTGATGTAGGGGTTAAAATATAGTCTGCATTTTCAAATATCTTTTCTGAGGAAATCTCAAACCCCTTGCTTTCTTTTCCTGCTATTGGATGACCTCCTATGAAATCTATATCATCAGAAATTAGATTTTGAATCTCATGAACTATATTAGATTTAACCCCTGCAACATCTGTTATTATAGAGTTTTTCTTGAATTCTTTTATATTATCCTGTATAAAATTTATTACCAATTCAGGATATAAACATACTATTGTAATGTCAGATTTATTTAAAGGAATACTTGACTCTGTAAACCCTTTATCTATTATATTTAATTCTTCTGCTTTTTTTAAATTATCTTGATTTATATCTATAGCCCATAAATTTTTAAAACCACATTTTTTTAAAGCTTTAGCAAAAGATCCTCCTATAAGCCCTAAACCCACAATAGATACATTAAAATCCGAGAAATCCATTTTATACTTCTCTCCCAACTGCAAGTGCAATATCTTTTATATCTTTCATTAGTTTCTCAAATCTTTTTGGTCTTATAGATTGTGCTCCATCACATTTAGCATTTTGTGGATCATTATGAACTTCTACTATTATACCATCGGCTCCAACTGCTACAGCAGCTTTAGTTAAAGGTTCTACCATCCACCACAATCCAGCAGCATGACTTGGATCCACTATTATAGGTAAATGACTTAATTTCTTTATTGCAGGGATTGCACTTAAATCTAATGTATTTCTAGTGTATTTTTCAAATGTACGAATTCCTCTTTCACAAAGTATTACATTCTCATTGCCTCCTGCCATTATGTATTCAGCAGACATTAAAAGTTCTTCTATAGTGGCACTTAGTCCTCTTTTTAGAAGTATTGGTTTGTTGGTCTTACCTAATTCTTTAAGCAAATCAAAATTTTGCATATTTCTTGCTCCAACTTGAATTATATCTACATCTTCTTGAAATTTTTCTACTAAATTAGGGGACATAATTTCTGTAACTATAGGCAGGTTAGTTTGTCTTCTTGCAATCTTTAATAGTTCTAATCCTTCACTCTCTAATCCTTGGAAACTGTATGGAGATGTTCTTGGTTTGTAAGCTCCTCCTCTTAAAAAGGATGCTCCTGCTGATTTTACACTTTGGGCAATTTCTACGATTTGACTTTCATTTTCTACAGAGCACGGTCCTGCTATAATAGATAATTTCTTTCCACCTATTTTATTACCATTTATATCTATTACAGTATCTTTAGGGTTAAAAATTCTATTAGCTTTCTTGTAAGGTTCTTGAACATGCATAACCTTTTCTACCCCAGTCATACAACTAATTTCTTTTTGATCTAAATTGCTGGTATCACCTATAAGACCTAATATTGTATAATTATCACCTTGAACCTCCCTAATCTCTATATTTCCTAATTTACTTATCTTGTTTTTGATACTTTCTGATTCTCTTTTTAATAAATTGTTTTCTAATACTACTACCATTTTCTACATCTCCCTTTGTTTTATTAATAATTTTAAAATAAAAAAAAGAGCCTCTTAATGAGACTCTTAACTTACCAAAATTTACTTTAGTATTAACCTATAAGTATTTTATCGGTTTTAAAATTTATAATTTTCTCATTAGAAAAGTATTTAAATATTTTTTTGTAAGACAAAGTACTAGCGCTAAAATAAAAGCCCCAGCTAAAATAAAAGTTTCTAAATTGTACTTGTCCTACATTAACTTTTCTAATTATTGATTCCATAATATTCCTCCAACATAAAACTAATCTATTTAGTGTAAATTGAATACTTTTAAATAAAATACTATAACATTTAAATTTCCATAAATATAAACTTAAATATTTATCTACTAATTATTGTTCAAGTTTGTTAACTATTTTTAATCTATTGTAACAGAAAAAAAACTAATGTCAATAAAAATTTCATTAATATTTCCTAATTTCACTAAATTCTAAATACTAATTAACAAGATTTTTAATTTTATGAATACGTTATACTATCTTATATTTTGGGGTTTATCATTATACTTAAATTTAATTATATTTTTTTATTATAATTATAATAAAAAGTACCTAAAAATTTAATTCATAGGTACTTTTTTATAATTATTTATCACTCTTTTGATGTTATATATATTAAGATTTGCAATCTTCTTATTAGAAAAATATCAAATATTTTTCTAAGACAAAACTTATAACTAAAATAAAATCCCTTACTAACATAAATAGTTCTTAAGTTGCAATTATTCTATATTAAATTTTCTAATAATTAACTGCATAATTATTTCTACTATAATATTCTTTAGATCCTTATAAACATACTTCTGAATATATATTATTTTAACTTTTAAATATAAAACAAAATGGATGAGAAAAATTTTCTAGTCTTTAATTATATTTTAGCTGTTTATAATATAGCAATTATATACTATTTTATATTATCAAGTTTAACCCTATACTTAAATTTATCTCCTCTAGCAATACTTACGGTATATTCTATTATATTATTTTTTTCATAAGTATATCTTGCTATTTTTAAGCTGGGACTTCCTTTTTCTATTTTCAAAATTTTAGCCTCATCACTACTAGTTAAAACAGGCCTAAATATTTCTTCTGCCATATCTATTTTTAAATCATGTTCATTTCTTAATATATCATATAACGGATTATTTTCTAATTTTTCCTTTGTTATATCTTTAAATCTGTCATAAGGAATATATGTGGTTTCCACAATCATAGGTATATTATCCGCAAGTCTCAGTCTTTTGAATTGGTAAACCAATTCTTCTTCTGGTACATTCATTTTATTACTTAAAGTAATATTAGCTTTAATAATTTGAAATTCTAACAATTTAGAAGTAGGTGCTTTCCCTAATTTTTTCATTTCATCAGTGAAGCTATAGAATTGAATCAAATCTTGATGAACTTTTTTATCAGATACAAAAGTTCCTTTACCATGAATTTTATATATATATCCATCTTTCTCCAATTCACTTATAGCCTGTCGTACAGTTGATCTGCTAACATCATACTTATCGCAGATTTCTCTTTCAGAAAGTAATTTATCTCCCCTTTCCATAGAATTCTCAATTTTACTTATCAATATATCCATAAGTTGTAAATATAACGGGATTCTACTTGTCTTGTCTATTTGTTTCACATTGCTTCTCCTTTATAATATTTTCTTTTTTGCTCTTAAATATTGTAGTGTTGTTATGACCAATCATAATATATTATAATTGTACAATAATATATTTTCAATTAATTATACCTATTTTGAACAAAAATAAAGAAGATATACAAAATAACACATCCCCTTTATCAAAAATTAATCCTACAATTAAACATTAACCACAACAAAATTTTATATCAAATCATCTTTATTTTAACCTGTTTTAATATTTTATCTACTACTTCTTTTCTAACAAAGCCAGTTTCTTTTTCCATTGCATTAGCGGTACCACAAGCTGCAGCTAATGCTATTGTATCTTGTATTTTATAATTTCTTTCAAGACCCACAGCAAATCCTCCTACAAATGAATCTCCTGATCCTACTGGATTTACTGCTTTTATATTAGGAACGGTTACTTTGTACATTTTATCTTCATATCCTACTAAGGATCCATGTTTACCCAAAGATACTACTACACAAGTTATTCCTATATTTCTTAATCTATTTATTTGTTTTATTATATCTTTTTCGTTAGATACTGTATTTCCTGTTATCATTTCTATCTCATCTTGATTAGGCTTTATAAAAAATGGTTTTGCTTCTATTCCATTAAGTAAAAGTTCTCCACTTGTATCTAGTAAAAATTTTTTACCTTGCTTTTCTGCTTTTTCTATAAGAGTCTTATATATATCCTTAGGAATTTTTTTAGGTACACTTCCTGAAGCAGAAATTATGCTACTTGTTTTAAGAAGTTCATCATATTTTTTTAAAAATACCTTTAACTCTTCTTGTTTTATTTCAGGGCCTGGTTCTAGTATTTCTGTTTGAAGTGAATCATCTGTTATAAAAGCTAAGCATTCTCGCGTAGCTCCTTCTATTTTTACAAACTCTCCTTTAATTCTCATGTATTTCAGTCTATCTTCTATAAATTCTCCAGTTTTTCCACCCAAAAAACCTGTAACCAAAACATCTTCTTTAAGAATAGTAGCCACATTAGCTACATGTATCCCTTTACCACCTGCAGTATTTTCTACAGATCTAGCCCTCATTACTTTTCCTTTTTCTATATCCTGTATTTCATATCTTTTATCCACAGATGCATTTAAATTTAATACAGTTATCATGCTTTATTCTCACTTCCGCACATTTTTATTTTAGCTACTACTATTTCTTTCATTGCTTCCTTTCC
This sequence comes from Clostridium sp. Marseille-Q2269, assembly GCF_943736985.1. Taxonomy (GTDB): domain Bacteria; phylum Bacillota; class Clostridia; order Clostridiales; family Clostridiaceae; genus Clostridium_F. The sequence goes on along the minus strand of NZ_CALSFS010000012.1, from coordinate 92,254 downwards.
TGGAGTCATATACTTTCTTGGATCATTTGCATTTGGATTTTCTTTAAAATATTCTTTTACCGCATTTGCAAATGGTATTTTTAAATCTGTTGCTATATTTACTTTACATATCCCAAGTTCTATTGTCTTTTTAACTGATTCTTCTGGCACATCTGATGCACCGTGTAATACCAATGGTATATCTACTTCTTTTTTTATCTCTTTTAATCTATCATAATCTAATTTAGGTTCACCTTTATAAAGTCCATGAGCCGTTCCTATTGCCACTGCTAATGAATCTATGCCAGTTTTATCTACAAATTCCTTTGCTTGTTGTGGATTTGTATACATAGCATCTTTTTCATCTACTATTAAATCATCTTCTTGTCCACCTAATTTCCCTAATTCCGCTTCAACTACTACCCCTCTTTCATGAGCATAATTAACAACTTCTTTTACTGTTTTCACGTTATCTTCATAAGACTTTTTAGATGCATCTATCATTGCAGATGTAAATCCTATATCTATATATTTTTTTATTTTTTCTACATCTTCAAAGTGATCTAAATGTAATGCTATTGGTATATTATGTTTTTTAGATGCAGCTTCTAATATTGCTACTAAATATTCTCCTCCAGCATATTCAATTGTTCCTGGTGTTCCAGCTACTATTACTGGTGATTTCATTTCTGCTGCAGTTTCTACTACCACTCTTATTGTCTCTAAATTATGAATATTAAATGCTGGAACAGCATACTTTCCTTGTTGAGCTTTTTTTAATATTTCTTTTGTTGTTACTAACATTGTATCACTCCTATTTTTCACAGTTTTAATATAAACAAGTGATAATTACATCATTATGTTTTTTATTAAATTTACTTTACCCATTTTATTCTTTTAAACTTCGTATACGATCTTCCCATTTATAAATGTTTTTATTATATTAAAATTATCATCCACAACTACTAAATTTGCTTTTTTGCCTTCTTTAATGCTTCCTATTTCTTTATCAATTTTTAAGAGTCTTGCAGGATTCAATGAAGCCATATTTATAGCATCTATATCTGTAACTGAAACATTTTTTATTATATTTTTTATGGAATACATTAAATTAGTTGTACTACCTGCCAAAGAACCACTTTCAGTTCTTGCAACTCCATTTTTCACTATAACTTTCAATGTTCCAAGCATATATTCTCCATCTTCTAGTCCACCAGCTCTCATAGCATCACTAATTAACACTACTTTGTCTTTTCCCTTACATCTTATTACTATATCTATAGCTGCTGGATGTATATGAATCATATCAGCTATAAGCTCACAATATACATCATCTCTTGTTAATGCAGCCCCTATCAAAGCTGGCTCTCTGTGTTTTAATCCTTTCATACCATTATAAATATGCACTGCTATTTTAGCACCTGCATCTATTGCTTCTATAGCTCTATCATAATCTGAGCTAGTATGTCCCATAGATACATTTACCCCTCTATCTGTAATATATTTTATAGATTCTATTGAATTTTCTTTTTCTGGAGCAATTGTAATGGTTTTTACTGTTCCTTCTCCAACTTCCAATATTTCTTTTATTTCATCCATATCTATATGTTTTAATAAATTTTCTGGATGTGCTCCCTTATGCTCTTTAGTTAAATATGGACCTTCCACATAAGATCCCAATACTTCAGCACCCTCAACTTTCTCTATACATTCCTTTACATTATCTACAGCATTTTTTATATTTGAGATATCATCTGTTACTGTGGTAGGAACAAATGATGTTACTCCTCTAGTTGATAAATACTTTGATATTTCATTAATAGATTGAAACGTTCCATCCATAGTATCAAAACTAGCCCCACCGTGAATATGTGTATCTATCAATCCTGGCATTAAATTGTAATTTTTCATATCTAAAACTCGATCTAATTTAATATTTTTTTCATCTTTTAAATTTAAAATTGATTTTATTAAACCATCTTCAATTATTAACAACGCATTTTCTAAAATTCTATCTTCTAAATAAGCTTTTTTAACTTTTATACCTAATTTCAAATTTATTCATCTCCAATTTTAAATTCCACTACAAGAATTTTGTTTTTTCTTTTTATTTTCATAAATCTTTACAGCCTCTTTTCCAGAATTAATCAAGGTATCTTTAAGTTCTTCCATTGTTAATCCTTCTCTACATAAAGCTCCTTCTAAAATCATGCCTAGATTAGTTCCAGAAATAACTGTAACATTTTCTTTACACATACCTAACAGAACTGCTGTGTTAAAAGGGGAACCTCCGATTATATCAGTGAGAACTACTAATCCTTCACAATGTTTTAACTCATCCATGGCATTCTCCATTTTTTCTTTTAAAGTATCTGTTGTATCTTCTATAGTAAAATCTACAGCAATTAAATCTCTTTGCTTACCTGCTATAAGTTCTAAAGAACTTGTAAGCCCTGTAGCAAAATTCCCATGACCACTGACTATTATTCCTATCATTTTGTTCACCCTTTCTTTTTATGCTAACTTCAAAGTTTAAGAATATGAATCAATTATTATAATATGTTAAATAATCTACCCACTATGCCTACAACAACAGTCAATAAAACTAGTCTAAGTGGTGACCAACCCTTTTTAACTAATCTATACATTAATAATGCATATAAAAGAGGTAATAAGTGTATTAAAACTTTATCTAAAACATCTTTTTGCAATGCAACTTTTGCTTTACCTGCAGTAATTACAGCTGTTGTTTCTAATTTGATATATGAAGATATTAATGCACCTAAAACTGTTATACCAAGTATTGATGCTGCTCTAGATATTTTCTTTGTACCTTCTTTTAGCTGTGATATAGCCTTTACACCTGTATTATATCCATAATGCATCAATCCAAATCTTAAACCTAAGTGAACTACATTAAATAGCACTAAGAATATTACTGCTCCAAAAGCACTTCCTGCTTTACCAAAGGATGCTCCGATTCCAACACATATTGGAAGTAGCGTAAGCCAAAATAATGCATCTCCAATTCCCCCTAGTGGTCCCATAGTAGCAACTTTTATATTTCTTATTGTATTTCTATCTGCCTTATTTTCTTCCATAGCAAGGACTATACCCATAATGAAAGTTACTAAAAATGGATGAGTGTTAAAAAACTCCAGATGGTCTTTCATTGAATCTGATAAATCTTTTTTATTTGTGTGTATCTTTTTTAGTCCTGGCAGTATGCCATATAGCCACCCACAAGCTTGCATTCTTTCATAATTAAATGATGCCTGTAAGAACATTGAACGCCATGCCATTCTATTTAAATCTTTCTTAGTTATAACTTTTTCTGGTTTTGGATTTTCGTAACCATTTACATTAGATTCCATGTGAAGGCGCCTCCCTTTTACTAGTAGTATTTCCTTTCTTCTCATTTAAGAAATAATCATATGCAGCTATTGCTCCACCAATTAAGGCTATTGGCAGTATATCCAATTTTCCATATGCTGAAAGCATGAACCCAATTATTAAAAACGCTACATATTGTTTTTTAAGCATTATTTTAAGTAAAGTAGCAAAACCTACTGCTGGCATAATTCCACCAGCTACTCCTAAACCACCAATTATTACTTTTCCGGCAGTAGTTGAATTTAATACATCTACAAGGGCTTTTGCTGAATCTGCACCTAAATATATAGGTAGAAATGCAATTATAAAGTTAAAACCAAATAATGCTATTAGTGCTACATAATTCACTTTATTAATTCCATTTACATCAGCATCTTCTGCACATTTGTCTGCTTTTTTCATAAATCCTGAGAAAAGGGTAAATAAAAATGTTATTGCTGCTTGTACAGCCAAAGCAAATGGAAGGGCAATTCCTAATGAAACTTCTGCACTCTGCTTAGTTATTATTGCAAATGCTGTACCTATAATTCCTCCTATAACTACATTTGGTGGCTGAGCTCCAGCTAAAGGAACCATTCCAGCCCAGAATAATTCAAATGTTGCACCAGCTATAATACCTGATTGAACATCCCCTAATATAAGACCTACAAGTATTCCTGAGAAAATAGGTCTATGGAAGTGAAATAAGAAGTTAAATTGTTCTATTCCAAGTATACCAGCCAGAAGACCAATTAATAGTGCTTGAATTAACATTTGCTTGTTTCCTCCTTTATACACTTTTTATTATTATATTTTTATAGTTCATATAAAAAACATTATTAACGTTTAGATATATTAAAATTTATATAAATTTTAATATATCTACTTCAATCTTTTCATCTGGAACTCTTCTTATTTCTAGTTCTACACCTAAATCATGTAATTTCCTTAAAGCTTTCTTATCCTCTTCATCAATTGAAACTGTACTAGATATTTGCTCTTTTCCTTCACTAAAATGCATATTTCCTATATTAACTTTACTTATAGGAACTCCACCTTCTACAAGCCTTAAAACATCTTGTGGTGTTTCACAAACCATAAATATTAGCTGATCTTCTGCTGCCATATTAATAACATCTATAGTTTTTTGTATTGAAAAATATCTTGTTCCTATAACATCTGGTACAACCATATCCATCAAATTTTGTCTGATTTCATCAGTAGAAACTTCATCATTTGCAACAACAATCAAGTTAGCTCCTAAATAATTTACCCAAGTTACGCCTACTTGCCCATGTACTAATCTGTTATCAATTCTTGTCATTAAAATATTTGCCATAATACATTCCTCCCTAACCATTTAAATAATTATCTATTTCTTATCATTGATTTCTTGACTATTTCCAAGAAATCAATGATGTTAATTTAATATTATTTATTATATTCATGAATAATTACACCTTTAACAACTCTATTTACAGTTCCATCTGGTCTTGGGTTATCAGGGCTAATTCCAAGTTCCTTTGAATATAAGAATGCAAACATTTGAGCATATAGTATATAATCTAATGCTAAATAAACTTCCTTTACATTCTTACATTCCTCACTTAATACAAACATTTTATATGAATTCTCTTCCACTTCTTTATCACGTTCTGATGTTATAGAAATTACTTTATGATTTCCTTTATCTCCACTTATTTCTTTTAATAAATCTACTTCATATTTCCTTGCATGCTCGTCATTTGACATAAACATAAACACTAATGTTTTATCATTTATTATTGATTTAGGACCGTGTCTAAATGCTAAAACTGAATCATATGATGTTATAACTTTTCCGCTTGTAAGTTCCAATCCTTTTAAAGCTGATTCTCTGGCCAGTCCTTTAAGAGAAGATGAACCTAAGTAAATTACCCTATCGTAATTTAATTTAACAAGATTGAAAATATCTTTTGATGCTTCACTAAGTATTTTTGAAGCATCGTTGGCTACATACTTCATAGTTTCAATATTTTTATCTAAGTTGTCCATATCAAATACAGTTATTGTAGTCAATAACATTGATGTGAAACTGCTTGTCATAGCAAACCCTTTATCATCAGATTTTTCTGGCATTAAAATAACAAGATTTTTATCATCCTCTTCGGCCTTTTTAGCTAATGCCCCTTCCTTATTACAAGTAATAACAAGTTGTCCTACGTCATCTATTAAATTTTCTCCTAAATTATAGGTAGCTACACTTTCTGGACTATTACCTGAGCGAGCAAAAGATACTAATATGGTTGGTATTTCCTTTTCTAAATAATCTTCCGGATTACTAACAATATCTGTTGTATGAATTGCTTCTACTCTTTTTCCTAAAAGTCTTGCTAAATAAGGTGCTGCCACTTCTCCAACAAAAGCTGAAGTTCCAGCTCCTGTTAAAATTATTCTTAAATCCTTGTTTTCTAATCGTTTACCTATATAATTTGATATTCTTTCTCTATTATTTTTTATTATTTCTAATGTTTCCATCCAAACCTCAGGTTGTTGATATATTTCCCTGGCTGTATTGATCCCCCCTAAATCTTTTAATGTCTGTTCTTCAATGTTAAAAATTTTAGACATATTTTCACCTTCCTGTATCTTATTCATCATGCTGATGTAATTATCTCTTTATATGTTATACTGATGTAAGTACCAGTATAAATATATGCCTTCTAAATTTATGTTATAACTATTAAATACTTTTTCAACTTATTTATTAATCTAATTTGGTAATGAGGTTATTACCAGTTGTTATATTAATAATATATTACAATTTAAATATTGTCAATATATTTTGATTATTTTTATTGTGATTTTTTATAATATTCAGATTATATAACTTTTATTTAATTATTTACTACACCATTACAATTCTAAAAATAATTTATGACATTAAAAATATAATATTAAATATAGCAGAAAAAAGTTCCTACTCCTTCTAAATTATTATTTTTATATCTACTCCACTGTCATATCTCTATAAAATACTAGACAGCTGTGATCGCCTTGAACACGCTATTAACATAGCACGCACAAGGATAGTTACTTAATTTATACCTTCAGTAGAATTATTTTAATCATGCACCTTAATATAAAAGTATTTTACTTTTTTTTAGATTTTTTTATTACGTATACTATAAAATCAATTAATGTTATACTAAAAGATATTGCTAATGATTTAAGAATATTAAGCTCTAATGATTTTATAAAATGCCCTACGATAAAAAGAACCAAAAGCACGAAAACAAATTTTATAATAATTTCTTTAATTGAACTACTCATAATAACTTCCTCCATCAATAATTTTCTGCTATTATGTACCTCATAAAATATAGTTTAAAAATCTCTTTCTTTTGAATTATAATTTTTTACTAAAAAACACCAGGCATAAAACCTAGTGTTTTCAATGGTACGACTAAACCTATAAGCCGAGTTCTGTATTAGACAATCATCTATCTAGGCCCATTGTTACCAATAGGCTCCAGCGATACTACCCGAGAGCGGGACGGGCTACCCCTGAGAATCAAAGTTCTCTGCTCTCCTATTCGATCTTGCTCCAGATGGGGTTTACATAGCCGTATAATCACCTATACGCTGGTGAGCTCTTACCTCGCCTTTCCATCCTTACCAGATAAATCTGGCGGTATATTTCTGTTGCACTTTCCTTAGAGTCGCCTCCACTGGGTATTACCCAGCACCCTGCCCTATGGAGCTCGGACTTTCCTCTCCCGTACGCGGTACGGCATACGGCAGCGATTGTCTGGTTTACTCGCAAGTACTATAATATCACAGCTATAAATAAAAATCAAATTTATTTTTATAAAATTTATTTTTTTATTTACTTGATTTCTTTGAATCTGAATTATAAATCATTCTTCCACAATTATTACAATAAACTACATTTTCTTGTTTCCTTATTTTATCTAAAATCACACTGGAAACCCTGACCCTACAACCCGTACATACTCCATTTTCTACAGGTACTATAGCTATTTTTTTAACTTTTCTCATTTTATCAAATTCTTGTAGTGCATTTCTTTCAATACTATCTCTTAGACTTTTTATTGACCTTTCACAAGAATCTATTTCAGTTTTAGCTTTATTTATTTTTTCACTACTTGTTTTTTTATACTCATCAAAATTTACTTTTATTATTTTTAGTTCTTCTCTTAAAGATTCTTTTTCTGTACTTATTTTTTCATCTTTTTCTATTAATTCTATTCCTAAGTTCTCTAAATATTTTATTCTACTCTTACTCTTTTCTATATCTGATTCTAATCTTTGTATTAATTTTATGTTATTTTTTGTTTCATTATATAGAGTATATTCTTTTTCATCTATATTTTTATTTTCTTTTTTTATCTTTAAACTTATTTCTTTATATTCTCTCTTTATATTTTCTAGTTGTTCTTCTTTAGATTTATATGCTTTCTTATTTTCTTCAAACTCGTCTTTTAATTTTTTTAAAAAATATATATCTGAACCATCCTTTAGTACTTTATTACTATTTTCTAATTGAATATATAAATTTTGAAGCTGAATTAGTAAATTTAAATTTTTCATAATTTTCTTCTCCTTTAAAATACAATTTTTAATTTTAAAGAAATACCTCCTTATATTATACCTAATAAGTTTTAACTCTATGTTATTGATATATAAAAAAATAGAAACGAGTGAATAAAACTCATTTCTATTTATATTTGTAGGGCGAAAAATTGTTCTCAGCTAAAAGAACATCATTTTTAAAGCCCATGTTTTCTATTCTATTTTTTAACCATTCATAAAAACATTGCAAAGCTGGCCATTCTGTATGAAAGTGGCCTGCATCAATAACTGCTATTTTTTCTTCCATTAAATCACTTACATAATGATATGTGGTATCCCCTGTTATTACGCAGTCTGCTCCTAAGGCTTTAGCTTTACCAAAATAGTCTTGACCACTACCATTTATTATGGCAACTTTTTTTATTTTCAAAGAATCTTCTCCTGAATATCTTAGTAGAGAAATATTAAAAGCCTTCTTTACAAATTCACATAATTTCTCTAAAGTCATAGATTCTTTTAAGTGCCCTATTCGTCCTATGCCTGCCTTATTATTATAAGTACTAGGATCTATAACCTCTATATTCTCTAAATTTAAAAGCTGTGCTACTATTTCATTAAAACCATTTTCTGTAGAGTCTAAATTTGTATGACTAGAATACAAATTTATATTATTTTTTATTAGCTCTATTATTTTTTTACCTAATAAAGTATCTGTAGTTATAGAAGAGGGCTTCTTAAATAATAAAGGATGATGTGTAACTATTAAATTGCATCCTTTTTCCTTAGCTTCTTTTATTACATCTAAAGTACAATCTAGGGCAACCAATATTCTATTTACAGTAGCTTTATGATCACCTATCATAAGACCTACATTGTCATAACTTTCCTTTAAATATAAAGGAGCATATTTTTCTATTTCATTTTCTATGTTTTTAACACTTAAATTCATTTAAAAGCTCCTCCAATTTAAATATTTTTTTCTTAATTTCTACTTTTCTTAATTTTGAACTATCTGTGTCTTCTTTTATATATTGTAGTATTTTTTTATATTTGTCAATATTATTACATAAAAACTTAGTTATCAATGGGTGTCTATTGTTTATCAAATATTGTCCTATCTCATAGTATATAGGATCTATAGACTTGACATTTTTATCATATCTTATTTTTATTATTTCATAAAATCTATTGTCTTCAAACACTAACGATTCTTCTAATATTTTATATCCATTATTATATATATGTTTCCTTAAAGCTTCTGGATTTTGCACAGGTTGTAACACTAAAAAATCTAAGGTTTTAAAAACTTCCTTTGATTCCTCCAATATATCTTTTATAAGATGCCCGCCCATTCCTGCAATTATAGCACCATTAACTTCTTTAGGATATATTTTAGTAAGTCCTGGCCCTAATCTACACTGAATTTTACCTTGCAAATTATGAAAGGCAATATTGTTTTGTGCTCTAAATAAAGGCCCTTTATTTATATCTCCAGCTATAGCGTTTTTACAAATGTTATTCTTTATCAAATATATGGGTATATATGCATGATCTGTACCAACATCTACTATTGATTCACATCTATCTACCATATTAGCTATTTCTTTTAATCTTAAGCTTATTTCCATATCTAACTCCTACTATATGTCATACTTATCTTTTATCATAATAAAAATTACATCTATTGTTTTAAGTTATAAAATTATAAAAATACATGTAGTATTCTTATTTGAAATATTAAAAATATTGTTGAAAAAAACAATGATATATATAAAAATTTATAGGCATAGTCCTTATCATATTTTGAATAGAAATATGATACATAATACATACAAAATAATATAACCATATTTAATGCCCCATACATCATTTGTTTAAAAGCAAATTGTTTACCTTCACCAAAGCCTACTGGATTAAATTTAGCATCAAATACAAGAGGCATCTTGCTTGGTAAGAGATTATACAAATAAAGTATTATAGGGGTTAAGGTTATTATTAACACCATAATGGTCACAATTATGAAAGGTGTAAAATATCTCTTATCTTTAAATATATTAGTATTTTTATTTAATTTAAAATTCCAATCTCCCTGTTCTATTCTTGATTGCTTTAATATTGATTCAAATTCTTCAATATCCTGAGGAGATATTCCATAGTTTATTTTTTCTGTTTTTAAATATAATATGCTTTTATTAGATGTTACATACATATAAGTATTACCTAATTTATCTATTATATTTCTACCTATAGCATAATAATATTTACTAAAACCCGATATTCTCATACTCTTTATATATCCAGATTGTTTCTTATAATATTGTATTTCTTTAATGGGTATTACAACTTTCTTTAGACCAAATATACTGTTTATATACATATTCTCTTTATCTAAAGAATAAGAAACTGTAGAATACATTAATATATAGTAAATAAAATATATATCCAATCCTATTAAACAAATTTTTAACAGCTCCATTATTTCATAAGAATTAACTAAAAACATTATTAAAATTACTGCTATATTATACAGTATAGTAGTAGTTGCTACAGAAATTAATCCTGATCCACTCATAGGCTTAAATTTTTTCACAGTTATCACCTACCTTAACATGAACATTATATCATTATAAGTAAGAAAAAAAAAGCACCTTATATTGGTGCATTAATCTAAATAATCTTTTAACTTTTTGCTTCTACTTGGATGTCTTAATTTTCTTAGAGCTTTAGCTTCTATTTGTCTTATTCTCTCTCTTGTTACATTGAATTCTTTTCCTACTTCCTCTAAGGTTCTAGCTCTTCCATCATCTAAACCAAATCTTAATCTTAATACTTTCTCTTCTCTTGGTGTTAATGTATCAAGTACATTAATAAGTTGCTCTTTTAACATGGTAAACGCTGCTGCTTCTGCTGGTGCTGGTGCTTCATCATCTGGTATAAAATCTCCTAAATGGCTATCTTCTTCTTCACCAATTGGAGTTTCTAATGATACTGGCTCTTGAGCTATCTTCATTATTTCTCTCACCTTATCTACAGGCATTTCCATAATTTTAGCTACTTCTTCTGGTTGTGGTTCTCTTCCTAATTCCTGCAACAACTGTCTTGATACCCTTATAAGTTTGTTTATAGTTTCTACCATATGCACTGGTATTCTTATAGTTCTTGCTTGATCTGCTATTGCTCTTGTAATAGCCTGCCTTATCCACCAAGTAGCATAGGTACTAAATTTATAGCCTTTTCTATAATCAAACTTTTCTACGGCTTTTATTAGTCCTAAATTTCCTTCTTGTATAAGATCTAAGAATAGCATTCCTCTTCCCACATATCTTTTTGCAATACTTACAACAAGTCTTAGATTAGCTTCTGCTAGTTTTTTCTTAGCAACCATATTTCCTGCTTCTATTTTTTGGGCTAATTCTATTTCTTCTTCTGAAGTTAATAATGCTACTTTACCTATTTCTTTTAAATACATTCTCACAGGATCATCTATAGCAATACCTTCTGGAACTGATAAATCAATATCTTCTTCCTTTACGTCTATATCATTCATGTCACCTGTAACTTCCACACCCATAGATTCTAATACATCATATATCTTCTCTATTTGCTCTGGACTTAAATCTATTTCTTCTAATTCGTCCATAATTTCTTTATAACTTAATGATCCACCTTTTTTACCTTTATCTATTAAGCGTCTCACTAATTTCATTTTTTCATTTTTATCTTTAGCATTATTCTTCTTTTCTTTCATTATAAGTGTAGCCTCCTTTCGCCATTATTTCATGGCACTTAGGGTTTTCTGTACTTTTATGAGTTCTTGGCTCATTTTTATAGTTTCATCTAAATTTCCTTGTGTATCATACTCTTTAATCTTTTTAAGTAAATCTTCTTTATATTTTTCCAATTTATATTTTTTAATATTTAAAATAACATCATCTATAAATTTACTACTTTCCTCTTGTTTATAAATAAAATTGGTATTTAATATATTTACCCATTCTTTAGATGTTTCTACGTTTTTATTACATAAAGTTTCTATATGTAATTTTTTGTTTTCTATATTTGAGTCTTCTAAAGTATCCCTTATATATTTATATATTGTCTTATGAGTATCCTCTATTATATCCTGCTCATTTATATTATTTTTTATATACTCATAAATGTTGTAATCATTAAACATTAATTGGAGGATAAATCTTTCAGCTCGTATATAAGCTGGTTCTAGATACAATTTTTGTCCAAAAGCTTCTAATATATTCATTTTTCTTTCATTTTTCCTAGAATCTTGATTTTTTTTATTAAATTGGTCATATAAAGTCTGAATTTCTATATTAGTTTCTTCTGATAGCCTTCTTATGTACATATCTTTTTCCACAGGATCTAAATCTTTTATAATTTTTATATATCTATCTACATATCTTATAGCTTGCCTTTTATCCCTAATATTTAGGTCCTGCTTGCTAATTTTTATTTTATACTCTATAAGAGGTAGTGCTTCCTTTACTAATTTTAAATAGGCTTCTTTTCCATGTGCCTTTACAAATTCATCTGGATCTTTTCCATCTGGTACAGTTAGTATTTCTACGTTAAGCCCTACATCCTTTAGTATTTCTAAACCTCTCATTGTAGCTAATTGTCCTGCTGTATCTGCGTCATAAGATATTATGACTTTATCTGCATATCGTTTTAAAAGTCTAGCTTGATTTGTAGTTAGAGCTGTTCCTAGAGATGCTACAGAATTTTTTATGCTATATTGATGTAATGTTATACAATCCATATATCCTTCTACGATTATTAATACTCTATCTTTATTTTCTTTTATTGCATAATTTAAACCATATAAATTTATACCTTTTTTAAATATCATAGTTTCTGGTGAATTCAAATATTTAGGTTTAGAATTATCCAGTACTCTTCCGCCGAACCCTATTACTTTTCCTCTATAATCAAAGACTGGAAACATAACTCTGTTTCTAAATCTATCATAATAAGATCCTTTCTTACTTTTTATAATAAGACCTCCAGATAGCATATCTAGTTCAGTATATCCCATTGACTTTAGATGCCTTAAAAGACCATCCCAACTATCTTTAGAATATCCTATACCAAACCTTTTAATTATTTCTTTTGTAACACCCCTATTTAAAAAGTAATTTATAGGTTTTTTATTCTTTATGAGATTATTAAAAAAATACCTAGCTGCATCTATGTTTATTCTATAGATTTTATCTTTAGGATTATTTCTATTTTCTTTTTTATCTTCCTGTATATCTATATTTGCTCTTTCTGCTAAAATTTTTATTGCCTCAGGAAAGGCAATATTTTTAGTCTTCATTACATAAGTTACAACATTTCCTGCTTCTCCACATCCAAAACATTTATATATCTGCTTATCCTGCGATACACTAAAGGAAGGTGTTTTTTCATGATGAAAAGGACATAACCCAAAATAGTTCCTTCCACTGTTTTTAAGCTTTATGTCCCCTGATATAACATCTACAATATCGTTTAGCTCTATTACCTTTTGGACGACATCTTCCGATATCAATGACTACTCCCACCTTACTCTTTAATATTTTATGAATATATTATTTTAAAAATACGTAGGCAAAAATAATATATTCGACAAAAACTTTATATTTCCTTCTAGGTTTTCGAATATTTTTAAACTTTCGTTATAAACTCACTATAATATATTCTTTATAAATGCTAAATTTCCTTCAAATTTCAGTAATTTTTATTTTTTAGTTATATATCATTACTTTTTATTTCATTAATTTATAAATTTTACTTTTTTTACATTAAATATTATACCCAATTCATACTTTTTTAATATATAACTACTTTAGGTACATATATATTATTAAAAACATATAAACAGTAATCATCACTCATTCCTGATATATAATCTGCTACTCCTATATATAACCCTTCTTCTTCTATTATTCTTCTATAAAGTTTCGGCATTTTTTCAGGATTTTTAACAAAATAATGGCAAACTTGTTTTAGTACAAATTTAGCTTTGTCCCTTTCTACTTTTAATATGTCACCATTATATATTTTCTGAAATAAATATTTTCTAAGTTCATATAAAGCTTTTTGTTTTTCATCACTTAGTGATACTTCTATAATTCCTTTTTTTATATTATTTAATGTGTTTTTTATACAATCCTTAACTAAAGTATCGATCCTTCTTCCATGGGTATTTCCAAGACAGTATAGTAACTCATTAGGTATATCACTTTGAAGTAAAAGTCCTGCTCTTATAGAATCATCTATATCATGATTTACATAGGCAATCTTATCACTATATTTAACTATCTGGCCTTCTAATGTATAGGCCTTAGGAGAGTTTCTAGAAAAGCCACTGTGGTGCAATATACCATCTAATACTTCCTTAGTCAAATTTAATCCTCTACCTTCATTTTCAATTTTTTTAAGGACTCTTACACTATTTTCATTATGTCTAAATCCATTAGATAATAACTCATTTAACACTTCTTCTCCATTATGAGCAAAGGCTACATGCCCTATGTCATGACCTAGAGCTATTGCCTCTATTAAATCTTCATTAAGTCCTATGCCCTTTCCTATTGTTTTTGCAATCTGTGCCACCTCTAAAGTGTGAGTAAGCCTAGTTCTGTAATGATCTCCAGAAGTTATTATATATACTTGAGTCTTATGCTTTAATCTTCTAAAGGATTTACTGTGAATAATCCTATCTCTATCTATCATAAACACTGTTCTTATATGGTCTTGCTCTTCTGGTCTTTCTCGTCCCCTAGAATTTGTAGAAAGACATGCCTTTTCATTTAATATTAATTGTTCTTTTTTTTCAATTGTTTCTCTTATATTCATAATATATTATCATCCTAACAATAAAATGTTTTTGTGTTATTAATTCTATATTAAATTAAGAACTCCTTTTTTTAGGAATCCGTTATAATAAATGATTTTAATTAATATCATTATAAAAGAAAATATTTTTTAAGGAGTGTTTCTATGGCTTATGAGTCTAAGTCATTTGATATAAGCTTATTATCTGAAGAAAACGTAAAAAAATACGTTCTTCCCAAATATAACTTGCAAACTGCAAACATTTGTCAAATCAAATTTAAAAATACAGAAAAGCAAAGAGCTGTTTATAAAGTTACTTATGGTAATAGTTCTTATTGCCTAAAAAAAGTATATTATGATGAGCCTAATTTATTGTTTGTTTATTCTGCTGTAGAATGGTTTTATCGAAATGAAATCAAAGTCCCAAGAATTCTGCCTGCTTCCGATGGAAATAGATTTGTAAATTATAAGAATATGTTTTTTATACTTACTCCTTGGATTGAAGGCGAAAAATGTGATTATGATAAAAAAGAACATATTGTCTATTCCATAGAAAATTTAGGGAAAATGCATGTTAGTGTAGAAAAATTTGTTCCCATAAAAGGTAGTAAAGTTAAAGAAAAGAGTGATAGCATCTATAGATCCCATGAAAAACATTTTTTTCATCTTTTAAAATGTTCTAATTATGCCTTTAAAGAAAAAGATAAATTCTCTGATTTTTTTCTTAAACATTTTGAAAAAAACATAATGTTAGCAAAAACTTCTGTAGATATATCTCATAGTATAAATAATAATAATCTACACAGATGTTTATGTCATTTAGATTATGTTAATAAAAACATCATTCTCTCTCCAAATGATAATATATGGGTTATAGATTTTGATAAATGTGCTATAGACTATAGGGTTCATGATATAGGTTATTTTTTAAGAAGGCTCCTAAGGAGAAAAAATACAAACTGGGATGCTAACTTAGCAATTGAAATATTAGAATCCTATGACAAATTTATCCCTTTAAATTTAGATGAATACAGGTATATATTGAGCTACTTATCTTTTCCTCAAAAGTTTTGGAAAATATCTAGAGATTATTATAAAAATATAAACAAGTGTAATAAAAAATCTTTTCAAAAAATCTTAAAAAGTTCTGTTGAGGATATTGATAATCAAAGTGAATTTGTATATTTATTTGGTAAACACATAGAATCCAAATTCAATAAAAGTTTGACTTGTAAAAAATAAAACAATTTGGATTCATACTATTAAGATGAATAATATATTTTATAGACTAATTCACTTTAAAAAAGTTCTTAATCTGACTGTATTAAAATTTTATGTCTAAGAGAGAAAATATATCTGTTAACTCTTAGTTACTCACCTACATGAGAAATTTAAAAATTTTAAAGCCAGATTAAGAACTAATAAAATTTATTTATATATTTGTATTTGATTTATGATTTTTAATCCATCTTATAAAATAAAACTACTTTCTTGGATTTTTTATTTGTGCTTGTGCTGCAGCTAATCTTGCTACTGGTACTCTAAATGGTGAACAAGATACATAATTTAATCCTACATTATGACAGAATTCTATAGATGAAGGATCTCCTCCATGTTCTCCACATATTCCTAATTTTATATCTGGTCTTTGTTGCTTTCCTAATTTCACTGCCATTTCTACTAGCTTTCCTACACCAGTTTGATCTATTCTTTGGAATGGATCAAATTCATATATTTTTTTATCATAATATGAATTTAAGAATTTACCCGCATCATCTCTTGAAAATCCAAATGTCATTTGTGTTAAATCATTGGTTCCAAAGGAGAAGAATTCTGCTTCTTTAGCTATTTCATCTGCTGTAAGAGCAGCTCTTGGAATTTCTATCATTGTTCCAACTTGATATTCCATATCTATTTTTTCTCTTTGTAATACCTTATTAGCTGTTTCTACAACTATAGATTTTACATAAGCCATTTCTTTTATTTCCCCTATTAATGGTATCATTATTTCCGGCTTAATGTTTATTCCTTTATTTCTTACAATCTCTATAGCCGCTTCTATTATGGCTGTGGTCTGCATTTCTGCTATTTCTGGGTAAGATACAGCCAAACGGCATCCTCTGTGACCCATCATTGGATTAAATTCATGCAATGATGCTACGGTGCTTTTTAAATCTTCAAAGCTCACTTCCATTTCTTTTGATAAGTCTTTTATATCTTCATCATCTTTTGGTAAAAATTCATGCAATGGTGGGTCTAGTAATCTTACAGTCACTGGTCTCTCTCCCATGGCTTCATATATTCCTACAAAGTCTTCCCTCTGCATTGGTAATAATTTACCTAGCGCTTTCCTTCTTTGAGATTCCGTATTTGCAAGTATCATTTCTCTAACAGCTGGTATTCTTTCTTCTTGGAAGAACATATGCTCTGTTCTACAAAGACCTATTCCTTCTGCACCAAATGTAACTGCTTGAGCTGCATCTCTTGGAGCATCTGCATTAGTTCTAACTTTTAATATTCTTACTTTATCTGCCCATTCCATGAATGTTCCAAAGTATCCGCTTATCTCTGGAGCCACAGTCTTTATGCACTGTCCATAAACTCTTCCTGTACTTCCATCTAGAGATATATAATCGCCTTCTTTATAAGTTTTTCCTGCAGCGTGGAAATATTTTTCTTTTTCATTTATAGATATTTCAGAACAACCTGCTACACAGCATGTTCCCATACCTCTAGCAACTACCGCTGCATGAGATGTCATTCCACCTCTTGCTGTTAATATTCCTTCTGCTGCTATCATTCCTTCTATATCTTCTGGGGATGTTTCAAGTCTTACTAATATTACCTTTTCACCTTTCTCATGATGCATTTTAGCTTCTTCAGCTGTAAAATAAATTCTACCACAAGCAGCCCCTGGAGATGCTGGAAGCCCATTAGCTATAACTTGTGCAGCTTTTAATTCTTTTTCATCAAAATTAGGGTGTAACAATGTATCTAATTGTTTTGGATCTACTTTTAACAAAGCTTCTTCTTTTTGTAATGTTCCTTCTTCTACTAAATCTACAGCTATTTTTAATGCAGATTGAGCAGTCCTTTTACCATTTCTAGTTTGAAGAAAATATAATTTACCTTGTTCTATAGTGAATTCCATATCTTGCATATCTTTGTAATGCTTTTCAAGCTTTATAGCAATAGTCACAAACTCTTCATAGCATTGTGGTAAATCTTCTTTTAATTTTGCTATAGGTTGAGGTGTTCTAATTCCTGCTACAACGTCTTCACCTTGAGCATTTATTAGATATTCTCCAAATATTTTATTTTCTCCATTAGCAGGGTTTCTTGTAAAAGCCACTCCTGTTCCTGATGTTTCTCCCATATTTCCAAATACCATTGATTGTACATTTACAGCTGTTCCCCAATCTCCTGGTATATTATTCAATCTTCTGTATATTATAGCTCTTGGGTTATCCCATGAACCAAATACTGCTGTAATTGCTGCTAATAGTTGTTCTTTAGGTTCTTGTGGAAAATCTGTTCCTAATTCTTTTTTATATATTTGTTTAAACTTACTTACAATTTCTTTCAAATCTTTTGATGATAAATCTGTATCATATTTAACTTGTTTCTTATCCTTCATTTCATCTAATACATCTTCAAAATCTCTTTTATCTATACCCATAACTACATCTGAGAACATTTGAATAAATCTTCTATATGAGTCATAAGCAAATCTTGCATTGTTTGTAAGTCTACTCAAAGATTCTACTGTTTTATCATTTAATCCTAGATTTAATATAGTATCCATCATTCCTGGCATAGAAACTCTAGCTCCTGATCTTACTGAAACTAGTAGAGGATTTTCTTCACTGCCAAATTTCTTATTAGTTTTCTTTTCTAATTCTTCCATAGAATCTGTTATTTGCTTTATTATTTCTTGTGTTAATTTTTTACCATCTTTATAATATTTTATGCAAGCCTCTGTAGTTACTGTAAATCCTGTAGGAACTGGAATTCCTAAATTAGTCATTTCTGCTAAATTAGCTCCCTTTCCCCCTAACAATTCTCTCATTGATGCATTTCCTTGGCTAAAAAGATAAACATACTTGTTATTTTCCATAATAAACATCCCCTCTGTAAAATTTCTTTGTGATTTATATATTTAGATAAGTAATTATCTGGTTAAAACTTTTACTTTAAACACTCTCTCCAACCTTCACAAATAATTTTGTAATATTAGTTTTTGATACTTTTCCTATAATTTTAAATTCTTCAGTATTATTTTTTATTGTCTTTTCTATTACAGGTAAACTATCTACTTCATGTTCTATTATCTTTTGTGCAGCATAATAAGCAGAGTCTTCTTTATTCACACATACTATATTGGGCATTCTTGTCATTATAATTCCTATAGGTACGTTATGCATATCAGTACCACCCATAGCAACTTTAAGGAAATCTTTTCTTGATACTGCCCCAACTAATATTTCTTCATTATGCACAAATAATGTTCCTACATCGTTTAAAAATAAATGCAGTATAGAATCATATACTGTAGTATTTTCATTTACCATTACAGGCTTAGACATTATATCCTTAACCTTTATATCATTTATATAGTCCTGTAACAAACTATATGAAGGCTTATGAGAATATATATATCCTACCTTTGGTTTAGCCTCTAATATACCTATCATAGTTAATATTGCTAAGTCTGGTCTTAAGGCTGCTCTTGTAACTCCTAAACATCCTGCTAAATTCTCACTAGTTATAGGCTCATTCTTTTTTACTAGTTCCACTATTTGTTCTTGTCTTTCAGATAGTTTAATTGCCTTCACCCTCTTCCTAAAATTAAATAGATTTTAAACATTTAAATTATAAAACTAAACTATATATATTATATCATCAATTTAGTTTAAATAGTATATCACTTTTAATTATTTGTGCTAAGTTATTTAAATTTATGTTATGCTTATTAATGCTTTCTCAATATTACTTTATTTCTTATATTTTTTTATTTTACAGAGGAATTTGTTATAATTTTTTATTATAATTATTTTTATAATATGTAACTTTTAGATTTATATGCTACTTTATTATATATATAACCAATAATTAATACTATTTTTAATATATTATGCTACACTTTAATTTATTATTTATAAAATACTGCTGGTCATTTTTGTAACTACCACATCACTTTGTGTCCCACTTGAAAATTTATAAAACACCTTGTAACAATATAAATTTTATAGATACAATTAAAATCTATTGTTTAACAAGGTGTTTTTCATTTCATTATAAATTTACACCCTTATAATTAGCTAGTAATTATTATATTATTCTTGTTTTTTATTTTCTGCAGAATCTTCTTTTTTACATTTATCACATTCTTCATCTGCTGTTTCTTCAAAATTAACTGTATAACTATAGAAATTGTTTTCTTTTTCATCTGATTCATTATCAAACTTATTAGAAAACTTTTCTTTTATATCACAAGTAGTTTCATTTACTTTGTCTTTTACATCTTCAGCTGTACTTTTTATTATTTTATTGATCACTTCTACGCTGCCATCTTCTTTTGTTATTTCTATGGTTACTTTAGTTACTATAGCTGCTGCCAAAGCTGCTAATAGTATAGGCGCCCAAATAATGGCTGCTGCAGCTGTAGCCGCTAAACCTGCATTTACTGGTATATCCACTATAACTTTTTCTTCTTTTTTTACTCTTATTCTAGTAACATTACCTTTTCTTATAGTCTCTTTTATCCATTTTATTAATTCATCTTTTGTAGTATAAAAATCTTCTTTCTGCTCTTTCTCTTTATTTTCCATGTATACTAAAGCATCTACTACATTACCCTCACAAGCCTCTAAAGCCTCTTTAGCTTCTGTATAAGTTGCTCCTGTCCTTTCTCTTACAATATCAATTTTTTCTAATGTTATTTCCATTTTTATTCCTCCTTTATATAATTTAATATTTGGAGACTTTTAGGTTTCTTCAAATAGCTCTCACTTATTATAGTACTTAAAATTTTATATATGTCTTTTTTAGTTTTTGCATCAATAGAAAGCCTGTAAAGTTCTTCCAACGAAGTTTTATATATATATTTTAATATATTATAAGTAGCATAGGTTACAGATATACCATTTATCTTATTACAATAATTACATATTCCACCTAAACTTTGCAGACTTATGTAATTAGAAGTTTCTATCTTTCTCCCACACTCCAAACAATGATTAAAATTAAAAGCATATCCAGTATGTTTTAAAATTTTCATTTCAAAAGCCCTTGCTAAAATATCTAAATCTATTACTTTATTTTTCATTAAAAATAGACTTTTAACGAATTCTTGAAATAATTCTCTATTACTTTCTTTTTCTTCTGTACATATATCTATTAGTTCACAAAAATAAGATCCATAAGTTAATGTATCTAAATCTCTTAAAAAGTCCTGAAATGAATCTATTAACTGGACTTCTGATAAATTAAATAAGCTTTTCCCTTTATATAATACATATTCTCCATAGCAGAAAGGTGAGGTATTAGATAAATATTTACTTCTGTTTTTTTTAGCACCTTTTGCTATAGCAGTTATTTTACCTAACTTTTCTGTATATAACCAAACTAATTTATCTGCTTCTTTGAATTCTTGAGTTTTTATTACTACAGCTCTAGTTTTATATAGTGACAGAAAATCAACTCCCTATATTATTTATTTCATCTTTTTATAACCTAATTCTTTTAATAAACTTTGGTTATCTCTCCACTCTTCTTTTACTTTAACCCAAAGTCTTATATATACTTTACTTTGAAGAAAAGCTTCTATATCTTGTCTTGCATGTTGAGATATCTTTTTTAACTTACTACCATTCTTACCTATAATTATAGGTTTGTGAGAATTTTTTTCACATAATATATTACCCTCTATATGATAAGTGCCTTTTTCATTTTTCTTCATTTGAAGTATTTCTACAGCTATACCATGAGGCACTTCTTCTGATAAAAGTCTTAAAGCTTTTTCCCTTACTATCTCTGCCACTATAAACCTCTCATTTTGATCTATTATCATATCTTCAGGATAATATTGTGGTCCCTCTGGTATATATTTGAACATTAATTCTTTAAGTAAATCAACATTTTTTCCTTTTAGAGCAGATATAGGTATTATTTCTTGAAACTCCATAAGTTCTGAATATGTTTTTAAAGTTTCTGCTACTTTTTCTTGTGAATTTTCATCTATTTTATTTAAAACTAAAAATACCGGTACTTTTACTTCTTTTAATTGTTCTATTATAAATAAATCTCCCCTGCCAGGTTTTTCATCTGGATTTATTAAAAAAAGTACTAAATCCACATCTTTCATAGCATCTGATGCTGATTTTACCATATATTCTCCTAATTTATGTTTAGGTTTGTGTATTCCTGGTGTATCAACAAATACAAGTTGATAATTATCCTCTGTTAATATGGTTTGTATATTATTTCTTGTGGTTTGTGGTCTACATGAAACTATGGAAAGTTTCTCTTTCATTATGGCATTTAACAACGTTGATTTTCCTACATTTGGTCTTCCTACTATAGTTACAAATCCTGATTTAAACATGTTTTATCTCCTCGTCTATTTTATTAAATCCTTTTTAGTAAAGGCTCCTGGTAAAATTTCATCTAGTTTCTTTATTTCATAATTATTTTTATCTTTTACTATTATTATGTCTATATTTCCATCTGCAAATTCACTTATAACCTGCCTACATATTCCACAAGGATAGGTATATTCTTCAAAACTTCCCACCACTGCAATGGCTTTTATCTTTTTATAACCTTCTGATATAGCCTTAAATATAGCTGTTCTTTCTGCACAATTTGTAGCACCATAGGATGCATTTTCTATATTACATCCTGTATATATAGTATCATCTTCTGTTAATAGAGCTGCTCCTACTTTAAATTTTGAATAAGGAACATAAGCATTTTCTCGTGCTTCTATTGCTTTTGTTATAATTTCGTCATATTTCATTATAAATCCTCCCGTTTGGATAAACTATTTACTCTACAAATTATAGTGTAAATAAATTATAACATTATTTTACATCATTTCAACTATCCAAATATTCTATACAGCAAAGTAGTGAATAATGTTCCAAATAAAGCTCCTACTATTACCTCTAATATAGAATGAACTTCTGAATCTACTCTGCTTTGAGCTACTATGAAAGCTAAAAAATAACTTAGCATAACTACAGGAAATTCTTTAGTTATAAGAGCTATTATTGTAGCTATAGAAAATGCCATGGTACTATGTCCACTAGGCATTCCTCCTTTTAAGGGAGTTCCTTCTCCATATATAGCTTTCACCACTACTGTAACTATACAAACTATAGCTAATATGATAAATATAGCATAAGGATTGGAGTTTTTTATTTTAGTTATTAATACGAAATTCATATATTTTAATTTATCCCAAAATATAATATATCCAACTACTATTGCATTTATAGCTGTCAATAAGACTGCTCCAGCTGCTACATTTTTAGAAACTTTAGCTAATGGATGATAATAATTTGTAGTAGCATCTATAGCAAATTCTATAGCAGTATTCATAAGTTCTGCAAAAATAACTAAAGTAATGGTTATGCATACTACTACTAATTCTATCTTTGATAAATCATAGAAAAAACAGGCAGTTAAAACCAAAAGAGCAGAAAGCATATGTATTCTCATATTCCTCTGGGTTCTAACTGCATGTATTATTCCATCTATAGCATAATTGAAGCTATCCAAAAGTTTATTTACTTTCATGGCTACACACCATCCTTTACAGGTTAAAAGAAATAAATCTTTACCTTCCCAAATTAAAGTTTTTTAATATTTCCTCTTCTCTTTGTCTCATTACAACTTTTTCATCTTCTTTAATATGGTCATATCCTAAAAGATGCAATACTGAATGTATGGTTAAATAACAAGCCTCTCTTAGAAAGCTATGACCAAATTCTCTACTTTGCTCTTCTGCTCTCTCTAGCGAAAGTGCTATGTCTCCTAGAACTAACTTTCCTTCATCTAGGTCACTTTCATCAAATTCATAATCTACATATAAATCTTTAAATACTTTTCCTTCTTCATAATCTAACATAGGAAAGGATAATACATCTGTTACTTTATCTATATTTCTGTAATCTTTATTTATTTCTTTTATATTATTATTGTCTATAAACACAACACTTATTTCATAATTTATATTTACCTTTTCCTCTTTTAGAGCATAATCTATTATTTCTTTTATTTTATTTTGAAACTCTTCATCTATGTTTATCTTATCCTGTCTATTATCTAAATATATCATTTGGTCCTCCTATCTTTCATCCATTTATCTTCTGGATATTCTATTCTTTGATGGTATATACTTATAAGCACCTTTAAAAAGGCATTTCTTATTAAGCCTATTTCTTTTAAAGTAAGATCACAATCATCTAGCTGACCTTCATCCAATCTTGCCTTTATTATTTTATTCACCATTTCCTCCATTTTACCTTTAGTAGGTTCATTTATAGATCTTACTGCCGCTTCTACACTATCTGCTAGCATTATTATAGCGGCTTCTTTACTTCTTGGTATAGGTCCTTGATACCTAAAATCCTCCTCATTTACATCTTCAGGTCTTTCACTATTATTTTTCATAGTTATATAAAAATATTTTACTAAAGATGTACCATGATGTTGTTGTATAACATCCTGTATAACTTCAGGTATCTTATATTCTTTAGCTAACTCTAATCCATCCTTTACATGGGATGTAATTATTAAAGTACTTAAGTTAGGAGATATTTTATCATGAGGGTTTTCTTTTCCTATTTGATTTTCTTTGAAAAAATATGGTCTTTTAGTCTTTCCTATATCATGATAATAAGCAGATACCCTGGCCAATACTGGATTCCCATTTACAACTTCAGCACCAACTTCAGCTAAATTTCCTACCAATATACTGTGATGATAAGTTCCTGGAGCTTCTAATAATAACTTTTTAAGTAATGGATTGTTAGGATTTGAAAGCTCTAAAAGCTTAATAGTAGTAACTATACCAAATAAATTTTCAAATAGAGGAAGAAGTCCTATTGTTAGTATAGCTGAAAGAACCCCTCCTATAAGGGTAAATAGAGCTTTTTTACTTACATCTATAACGCTATTACTTAAAAGAAAACCTGATGAAAAAACAAGAATCACATTTATAATAGCTATATAAGATGCAGAATACAATATATCATTTCTCTCTTGCATCTTCCTTAATATAGTAGATCCTAAAACAGCACTCATTATAGCTATTAAAATAATCTCTACTTCAAAATTAACTGCTACCGCTATTAAAATACAGTTTACAAGACTGGTAAATAAGGATATCTTATGATTTAATAACAAAGTTAATATCATAGGTATAGATGCTAATGGTATTAAAAATGGGGATATTGTATACATACTCCTAGCTAATAATATAGCTATGCAATTATTTAAACTTATTAATATCAAACTATTTAATTTATTAAATTCTTCATTGTAGTATTTATATATATATCCATACTGTATGAAAAGCACTAATACTATTAAAACAGCTAATCCTATAAATATATACCATTCAAAATTATTATTATTATTTAACAACCCTATATCCTTTAATAAATCTAATTGATATTTAGATACTGGCTCTCCTTCTTTAACTATTGTTTGATCTTTTTTTATCATAACTGGTGGAGTATTTTTTAAAGTATCTTTCTTTAACTCCTCTGTCTTATCTTTATCATAATAAAAGTTAGGCTTTATTTCTGAATAGGCTATACTTACTGCAAGTTGTTTAGAATTAGACAACTTAGAATTTTTCACTTTCACATAAATATATTCCTGTGCCTTTTTTATATCTTGGGCATTATCCTTTTGTGAATCATCACTTATATTTACATTTTCATATAAATCTGATATTGCTTTAATAAGAACATCCTGCAACGATTTAAGTTGTGCTTTATCTAGATTTAATATCTCAATTAGTTCTCTTTCTGATATATTTATTTTACCGTTCTGGTCTAATTGTTGAATCTTTTGTTTTTCCTCTATTTTTTTATCTTTTAAAGAGTCTACTTGTGAAAAAAAATTATTTATTTCACTTAAAACTTCAGTTTTAACTTCTGTTCTCTTACTATATTGTATAGGCACTGAATCTAAAGCCTGCTGTAACCTAGCTTTAGTAGACACTTCATCTTTTATTTCCCTTGGAGCTTTTATATCAACTTTAGCTATATCGCCCTCTTTTAAATCATATTTTTTTGTAACAAATGATGTTATAAGTACCACATACATAAATAAAAATGTAATAAAAAAAACTAATCCTCTCTTTAGTTTATCGTCATTTTTTATTTTTTCCATGGTAATCTTTTTCATATACTATAATACCACCTTTATTTTAGCTGTCTTCTTCTTTATCTGTAACTTCTATTTTTTGTGGAACAGCTATATCTTCTTCCGCTATAATCAACATTCTAATCTTACAGACATCTCCCTCTGGAGAATAATCCGTAATTTTATCTATGATTTTAACAGATTTATCTAAGTTCTTGGTTATATTCTTATATATTTTTTCACATTCTTTATCTACAGCTTTTTTCACATCAATATCTTCTCTTGCTTCTTTTACTTCATATAAAGTTTCCTTTCCCATAAATAACTTATTATTCTCTATTCTATCATATTTTTTAAATTTATTTATAGTTTTTTTCAAATATAGTTTTTTACCTTTAAAATTAATATATGTCCTATCTATTTTTTTACCCGTTCTTTTTCTTTTTATTCTATAGGTATTTATAGTCTCAATTTTTTCATAAAATGTTCTGGCAAATACTTTTCCTGCTGAATGAACTTCATAAGTTTCTTCTTCTTTTCCTTGTTCTCCCTTAATCAAAATATCTCCTTTTTTTACTATGTCTCCATTTTGTACTATAGCACTTCCAGAAGTAGTATATACCCTTTGTACTTCACCATCTTTTTTTGCAACTAAATCACATGGCTCATCCTCTTCTATTATATTTGGAGGTGATTGCCTTTCTTCAGCTTTTATTACCAGTCTGCCCCCTTCAATTCTAGCTTTTACCCACATTATATTATCTATATCTTTAACTAATTTTTCCTCTAGTTTATAAACATCTATATTACTTTTATTTATTCCAGGCTTTACACCATATTTTTTTAATTGTTGTCTTATTTCATAAGGTGTTATACCATTAGTTGACGTTATATCTATATTCCATATAAATGTTGACATAAAGTATATTATAAAAGAAAAAATAAATATACCTATCACCAATGAAAATCTTCTTTTTAGAAATAAAACCAAAAAAGAAATTCCCTTTCTTTTAACTATTTTCACCTTTGTTCCTGTTCTATTAGCTATATCCTCCATAACAACATAATCTCTTAAGTTTATATCTAAAACAAATGTAGTTACATTTTTTTTAACTACATTTTTAACTTTAACACCATTTCTCCATAAGAGGTTAATAAATCTCTCTGGTATCATAGATTGAATTTCTATAGTTATGATAGCACTTCTGTATTTATCAAATTTCATCTACTTCAGACCCTTCATATTCTATAGATTTAAATTTTCCTCCTAGAGTAATAGTACTTCCCCCCATAAATAATATTTCAAAATCTTTACCATAAATAGATATCAATCCAGCTCCAGAATTAATCTTTACCACTTTTTCTTCAAAAACAACTACTCCTCTATGATTTTCTATAGCTATTTCTTCATTACCAGTAACTGTTATCTTTGGTTGATTTAAAATTATATCTCTCGGTAAATCTAACTTATCTGCTACAGTTTCTTTTGCATTATAAAATTTTTTACCCATTTTTCACCTCAAATAAAAAAAATACTTTCATATTAATTTATGAAAGCATTTTTTAATAAATGACAAATATGA
The DNA here is from genome assembly GCF_943736985.1 of Clostridium sp. Marseille-Q2269. Classification (GTDB taxonomy): domain Bacteria; phylum Bacillota; class Clostridia; order Clostridiales; family Clostridiaceae; genus Clostridium_F. The sequence goes on along the minus strand of NZ_CALSFS010000012.1, from coordinate 64,529 downwards.
TTTTATATATACAAATATAAAAAGCTGAGTTTTACTCAGCTTTTACTATTTACTCAATATATTTTTTACTTTTTCACTTACAAGTTTACCATCTGCTTTACCTTTAGTCTTAGGGATAACTATACTCATGACATTTTTCATATGTTTCATGCTATTTGCACCAGTTTCATTAACTGCTTTTTCAATAATTTCTGTAATTTCCTCTTCTGTCAACTGCTGAGGAAGGTATTTTAGCAAAACTTCTATTTCAAAATTAGTTGAATCTATTAAGTCTTGTCTGTTTCCCTTCTTGAAGTCTTCTAAAGCTTCTTTGCGTTGTTTTATCTCTTTGGATAAAATATCAATTATTTCTGAATCTTCAAGCGTTTTCCCTGAATTTTTTTCTGCTAAAAGAATTGCAGCTTTAACCATACTTATAGTACTAGCTTTTTCTTTTTCTTTAGCTTTTAAGGCTTGTTTCCAATGGTCTTGTAGTGTTTCCTTAAGAGACATTATTGTATAATACCCTCTTTCAAAGAAATCTATTAATTTATGACTACTTGAATTTTCTCTTTCTTGCAGCTTCAGATTTCTTTTTTTTCTTTACACTTGGTTTTTCGTAGTGTTCTCTTTTTCTTACTTCAGATAAAACACCAGCTCTTGCACATTTTTTCTTAAATCTTCTTAGTGCGTTTTCTAATGATTCATTTTCTCCAACTTTTATTTCTGACATGTTTTCTCCCTCCCTCCGCTAGTTCAATTTAGTAAAAACAAAGCAGTTAATTGCGGGCTAAATAACACACTAGCTATTATACAACATATTTTGGGAAACTGTCAACAACTTAATATATGGACTTTAATAAGTTTTTTAGCCTGGAGGCCACTTCAAATTTCTTCCTGCTATCAAATGAAAATGTATATGAAAAACAGTTTGTCCTGCTGACTCTCCACAGTTAGAAACTATTCTATAACCTTGTTCTGATATATTAAGATCCTTAGCTAACTTTTTAGCTACCATGAATATATGGCTTATAACTTTACTGTTTTCTTCTGTTAGATCATTCAAAGAACTTATATGTTCTTTAGGTATTATAAGAATATGATGTGGCGCAACTGGATCTATATCATTAAAAGCATATACTATTTCATCTTCATACACTTTAGAGCTTGGTATTTCTCCCTTTAATATTTTACAAAAAATACAATTTTTCATTATATCACCTCCTGCTAAGTGAAATATTCAATAAATATATTAAAAATCCTTCTACTCTAATAAATTTCTCCCTTAATAAAATCCTTTGATACTTCTTTCAATGATGTATTTATTATATCTCCAGTAATATCATTTAAACTTATTGCATATATTTTTATATAGTTAGGAGTATACCCTTCAAAAATACCTTCATCTTTAGTTTCCTTTTCATATAATACTGGCATTTCTCTTTCTATAAATTTGTTCATAAATTCTTTTTCAAGAATTCTATCCAAATTTATTATTTTATTACTTCTCTCTTCTTTTATATTGCCATCTATTTGCTGCTCCATCTTTTCTGCTCTTGTACCTGTTCTTGGACTAAATTTAAACACATGCATTTTAGATAATTTTATATCCTTTAAAAATTCATAAGTTTTATTAAATTCCTCTTCTGTTTCTCCTGGAAACCCTACTATTATATCTGTTGTTATAGAAACATCTTGTATATTTTTTCTCAAATTATATACTATCTCTTTATACTGCTCTATAGTATATTTTCTATTCATTCTTTTTAATGTTTCATTACATCCACTCTGAAGGGATAAATGAAAATGCGGGCAGAATTTTTTTAGTTTACCTATTCTTTTTATTTCTTCTTCTGTAAAAAATGTTGGGTCTATGGAACCTATTCTTATTCTTTCAATATCATCTATTTTATCTATCTGTTCTAGTATAGTTGTTAAATTGTATTCTCCTTTTAAATCAAAGCCATAAGAGGCTATATCTATACCAGATAAAATTATTTCTTTAAATCCATGTTTAGAAAGTTTTTTAGCCTCTTCTATAACTTTTTCTGGGTTTTTACTGCACACTGCTCCTCTTGCAAAAGGTATCAGGCAATAAGAACAAAATCTATTACATCCATCTTGTATTTTTAGAAAAGCTCTTGTCTTATCTCTGTATTCTTCTATATTTAATTCTTCAAATTCTTTATTTTTAAGAACGTCTTTGACTTCTATTACTTGAGTTTTTTCTTCCATTGCTCTATTTACCCAGTAAACTATTTCTCCTTTATTTCTAGTACCTAAGACTACATCTACCCCTTCTATTTTAGATACTTCTTCTGAAGCTATTTGAGAATAACAACCTACTACTGCAATTATGGCTTTAGGATTTTGTCTTCTTCCCCTGCTTATCATCTGTCTTGATTTTTTATCACCCATATTAGTCACTGTACAAGTATTTATTACATATACATCAGCTACTTCATTAAAATCCACCACTTCATATCCTTGCTTTGTGAATTTTTCTGTCATAGCTTCTGTCTCATATACATTTACTCTACATCCTAATGTAGAAAAAGCAACTTTCATTATATATTTCCTCCTAGATCTCCTAATTCATATGAAATTATAGAAGTACATACTATACCTGCTGTTTCCGTTCTAAATATTCTAGGTCCTAAAGTTATTATATTAGCCTTTATTTCTTCTAAAGCTTTTATTTCACTTTCTTCAAATCCACCTTCTGGCCCTATAATTATTCCTACATTTTTAATATTTTTTATTTCACATTCTATATCCCTTATAAGAGATTTCATTCCATAATTTTCTTTATTTTCATAAGGTACAATTATTAAATCCATATTTATTAATTCTTCCAGTAAATCATTAAACTCTAAAGGTTCTCTAACTGTTGGAATTAAAGATCTTTTACACTGTTTGCATGCTTCAAGTGCAATTCTATTCCACCTATCTAACTTTTTAAATTCCTTTAATAAAGTTTTTATCTCTACTCTTTCTGTTAATATTGGTACTACTTCTTTTATACCAAGTTCAGTGGCCTTTTGAACTATTAGATCCATTTTAGTAGATTTAGGAAGTCCTTGATATAAATAAATATTTAAAGGGCTCTCGTTATTTACTTCTACTTCCTCTAGTATTTTTACAAAGACAGCCTTTTTATCTATACTTTCTATCTCACCTTTGTATTCTTTTCCCTGGCAATTATTTATGTTTATAACATCTCCACACTCTAATCTCAATACTTTATAGATGTGCTTAACATCATCACCATCAATTTTAGCCTTTTTATCAACTATATTTTCAGCTGGCACAAAAAATTTATGCACAATAATCACCTACTTTAATATTTTCTTATAAGAAATAAATATAAATTAATACTTTAAAATTTGAATTAAATACATATATACTAAGATTCCCCCTACTTATGTAGGTATAATCTATTTATATAGTGTTAATTGTTAGTTAAGTATATCCATTAACTTATTTTAGATACTATACAAACCCATTCTCCCTCTTCTTTTACCTCTTGTATAATAAAACCTGTTTCTTCCAGCTTTTTAATAACATCTTCTTTTCTAGAATTTATTATACCAGAAGCTATAAAATATCCATCCTTTTCTATAAAAGATTTAACTCCTTCTGTTAAAAATATTATAATATCTGCTATTATGTTAGCTACTACTATATTAGCCTTACCATCTACAACTCCCATTAGATTGCCTTCTAGTATTTCTATATTATCTAAATTGTTATATTTAATATTTTCTTTAGATGATTTCACAGCTACTGGATCTAAGTCTACCCCTATTACATGTTTAGCGCCTAGCTTAGCTGCTGCTATAGATAATATACCTGATCCACAACCTATATCAAATACAGTTGTATCATCTTTTATATATTTTTCTAAAGCATTTATGCACATTCTTGTTGTTTCATGAGTTCCTGTACCAAAAGCCATGCCTGGATCTAATTCTACCAATATTTCCTCTTCTTTTTTATCATAACTTTCCCATATAGGTTTTATAACTATTTTATTTGAAACCTTAGTTGGCTTATAGTATTTCTTCCAATTATTTTCCCAATCTTCTTCATTTACCTTATGAACTTCTATTAATCCTTTACCTTTATCTATTCCAAACTCACCTAAATTACTTACTGATTCTTTTATGTACTCTAAATATCCATTAAATTTATCATCTTCTTTATAATATCCCTTTACTATAGCAGTATCTTTAACAGTTAATAAAGTTTCATCGAAGTAATCCCAATCTCCAGGATGTTTCTTTTTAAACTCAATATCCTTGGGATCTTCTATTGAGACTCCCTTTACACCTGTATTATATAATATTCCTGATATAGCTTCTAAAGCTTCACTACTTGTATATATACAAATCTCTAACCATTCTTTATCCATTGAAAATTCCTCCTTCTAATAAAAAACTATTGTTAATTTATTTATTATAAATTAACTCTATTTAAAAACTAATAACTATAATTATACGATTTATCTAACGTTACTAATATATTATACCTAAAAATATAAGAATCCACCACAAAATATAAGGAAAGTGCTTAGCACTTTCCTTATATTAGTCCTTGAAACCTTTTTTTATCTTTTCAAAAATATTACCCTTATCTTTTCCTTGTGGTGCTTCGCCACTTGCTTCCATATACATAGCTAAAGCCTCTTTTTGCTTATTATTCAATCGTTTTGGTATGTCTACTATTATAGTAACATATTGATTTCCTCTAGCTGTGCTATTTATCTTTGGAACACCTTTACCTTTTAACCTAAATACAGTTCCTGGCTGTGTTCCTGCTGGTACTTCATATTTAACTTCTCCATCTACGGTAGGTACTTTTATTTCAACACCTAAAGCAGCTTGAGCAAAGCTTATATGATTTTCTATATAAATATCAAAGCCTTTTCTTTTAAATGTAGGGTGAGAAGCTACTCTTATATTTATATATAGATCTCCTGTTGGACCTCCATTATTTCCTGGTTCACCTTGTCCCCTTAATGGAATAACATTTCCTGTATCTACTCCTGCTGGTATATTAACTTTAATCTTTTTGTTTTTTCTAATCTTACCTTTTCCGTGACATTTATGACATGGATTTTCTATAACTTTTCCACTACCGCCGCATTTATCACAGGAAGTTTCTGTAACCATACTTCCTAATATAGTGTTCTTTTGGATTCTAATTCTTCCACTACCGCCACATTTATCACAAGTTTTTGGGCTTGTTCCTGGTTTTGCACCAGTTCCACTACAAGTATCACATTTTTCATTCTTATTTACAGATATTTCTTTTTCTACACCAAAAACTGCTTCTTCAAAGGTTAGATTTATAGCAGTTTCTATATCTGCACCCCTTTGAGGAGCATTTTTTCTTCTTCCACCAGAAGAAAATCCACCACCAAAGAAGGAATCAAATATATCTCCAAAGCCTCCCATATCTGAAAAATCGAATCCTCCAAAGCCTGATGAATCAAATCCACCTGCTCCATTAAAATCTGTAGTTCCAAATTGATCATACTGAGCTTTCTTCTGAGGATCAGAAAGTACTTGATATGCTTCATTTATTTCTTTGAATTTTTCTTCAGCCTCTTTATTACCTTTATTTTTATCTGGATGATATTTTATAGCTAATTTTCTAAAAGCTTTTTTTATATCTTCTGGACTAGAACCTTTATCTACTCCAAGTAATGCATAATAATCTTTGCTAGGCATTCCTATCTTTCACCACCTAATTATCTAATTCAATGTAATCTAAAATTGTTTTTTCACTTAAATTAAGGGAGGAGTACAAACTCCCTCCCTTAAGTCATACCTATTATATATTATACAATTTTTTAGTATTTGTCATTTATTTTTTTATTTATCGTCTTCAACTTTATAATCTGCATCTACTACATTATCATCTTTTTTATCATTTCCAGCTGAATCATTACCTGCATTTGTTCCACCCATATTGTTAGGATCAAAGCCTGCACCTGAAGCACCTTCTGGATTAGCTTGTTGATACATCTTTGAAGATATTGAATAGAAAGCTTGAGTTACATCTTCAGTTGCTTTTTTGATAGCTTCTAAATCTTCTCCGTCTTTAATATCTTTAAGTGCTTTTAATTTTTCTTCTACTGTAGCTTTATCTTCAGCTGATACTTTATCTCCTAATTCAGTTAATGTTTTTTCTGTTTGATATACTGTTTGATCTGCATTATTTTTAATTTCTATAGATTCTTTTCTCTTTTTATCTTCTGCTTCAAATTTCTTAGCTTCATTTACAGCCTTATCAATTTCATCATCAGATAAGTTTGTTGAAGCTGTTATTGTTATATTAGCTTCTTTTCCTGTTCCTTTATCTTTAGCTGATACATTAACTATACCATTAGCATCTATATCAAAAGTTACCTCTATTTGAGGTATTCCTCTTGGAGCTGGTGCTATTCCTGATAAAGTAAATCTTCCTAGTGTCTTATTATCAGCTGCCATTTGTCTTTCACCTTGTACTACGTGTATTTCAACTGATGTTTGACCGTCAGCTGCTGTAGAGAACACTTGACTCTTCTTTGCTGGTATTGTTGTATTTCTTTCTATTAATGGAGTTGCAACTCCTCCTAATGTTTCTATTCCTAATGTTAATGGAGTAACATCTAGAAGTAATACATCTTTAACTTCACCTGTTAAAACTCCTGCTTGAATAGCAGCACCCATTGCAACAACTTCATCAGGGTTAACTCCTTTACTTAATTCTTTTCCTGTAAATTCTTTAACTGCATCTTGAACAGCTGGTACTCTTGTTGATCCACCAACCATTATAATTTTATCTATATCTGACATTGTATATCCAGCATCATCTAATGATTTTTTGATTGGTTCTAATGTACGTTGTACTAGATCATGAGTTAATTCATTAAATTTAGCTCTTGTTAAATTCATGTCTATGTGTTTTGGACCTGTTGCATCTGCTGTTATAAATGGTAAATTTATATTTGTTTGTGTTGCTGATGATAATTCTATTTTAGCTTTTTCTGCAGCTTCTTTTAATCTTTGTATAGCCATTTTATCGTTTCTTAAATCTATTCCATTTTCAGCTTTAAAAGTTTCAGCTATATAATCTATTAATTTTTGGTCAAAGTCATCTCCACCTAGTTTTGTATCTCCATTAGTAGCTTTAACTTCAAATACTCCATCACCTAATTCTAGTATTGATACATCAAATGTACCACCACCTAGGTCATAAACTAATATCTTTTCATTTGTATCCATTTTATCTAAACCATAAGCTAATGATGCAGCTGTTGGTTCATTTATTATTCTTAAAACTTCAAGACCTGCTATTTTTCCTGCATCCTTTGTTGCTTGTCTTTGGCTATCATTAAAGTATGCTGGTACTGTTATAACTGCTTGAGTTACTTTTTCTCCAAGATAACTTTCTGCATCTGCTTTTAATTTTTGAAGTACCATAGCTGATATTTGTTGTGGTGTATATTCTGTGTTATCTATATTAACCTTATGGTCTGTTCCCATATATCTCTTTATAGAAATTATAGTTTTTTCTGGGTTTGTAATAGCTTGTCTTTTTGCTACTTGACCTATTAATCTTTCTCCATTAGCTTGGAAAGATACTACTGAAGGTGTTGTTCTTGAACCTTCCGCATTTGGTATAACTACTGGTTCCCCACCTTCCATAACTGATACACAAGAATTTGTTGTTCCTAAGTCAATTCCGATTATTTTTGCCATTTTAATATTCCCTCCTAGTTTGTAATTTATTAAGTTTTTATAATAAAATTTTATCTAGTTTGCTACTTTTACCATACTATATCTTATAACTTTTTCACCTTTTTTGTATCCTTTTTGGAATACCTCTACTATTTCTTTTTCTCCTAAATTAGAATCTTCTACATGCATTACTGCATTGTGCATATTAGGATCAAAAGCAACTTCTGTAGATATTTCTTCTACTCCTAGTTTTTCTAAGGAAGTTTCAAACTGTTTAACAGTCATATCTATTCCTTTTTTAATATCTTCTATTGAACCCTCTACTGTTGCTGCTCTTTGTAAGTTATCTAAAACTGGAAGCATTTCTTTTAAAACATCTTCACAAGCACTAACATATAACTCTTCTTTTTCCTTAGTTGTTCTTTTTCTAAAATTGTCATATTCAGCTACTGTTCTAACTAATCTTTCTTTTATTTCCTCTAGCTGATTTTCTAATTTTTTATTTTCTTCTTTTAATTTATTTTTCATATCTTCTAATTCCTTTATCTTTTCTTCATTAGAGTCATGAGAAGAGTCATCAGATTTTTCTAATTCTTCTTCCAGTTCTTCAAACTCTAAATCTTCTTTAACTTCATCTTCTACTTTTTTATCACTGTCCTCATTACAACAACAGCAATCTTGTTCCATTTCAGTATCTTTAGCATCCTTACATCTTTTTTCCAATTATATACCTCCATTCTATCCACATATTATTTATGAATATTATTGTCATCAGTTAAAGTATGATTTATTACCTTAACTAGCGTAGCCACAGCTGATATTATTTTTTCATAAGGCATCCTTGTAGGCCCTATAACCCCTATAGTTCCTATTGGTGTTTTACCTATACTATATACTGCTGAAATAACACTACATTGCTTTGCATCTTCTACAAAATTTTCTTTTCCTATTTTTATAGCAATATCAGAATCCACATATAATAGTTCTTCTACCTTTTCTCTATCATTTAGCATAGATAAGAACTCTCTAGCCCTGTCTACATCATTATATTCAGGGTAATTAAATATATTTGTGGCTCCCTCCATATATATTTCTGCATCCTCTATATCTGTAAGAGCTTCATATATAGATGATAGAATATTTTTTAATATATCACCATATCCTATCATTTCTTTTTTTAATTCCGTTAGTAATTCTACATTTACTTCTCTTAGGCTTAGTCCTTTTAATTTTAAGTTTAATAAATTATTTATTTTTATTAAGGAGCCTTCATCTATTTCTTTTGTTACTCTTAATAGCATGTTTTTTATCATGGCATTATCCGTTACAACAATCAATAATAAATTATACTTATCGATTTTAATTACTTGTATTGATTTCAACCTACTTCTTATCATAGAAGGGGCTTTTACCAAACAAGTTAACTTAGTTATTTCAGATAGTATACTTATAGAATGCTTTATGGTTTTATCTATTTCATATAAGGCTGAATCTATAGCTTGATCTTTTATAAGCATTTTTTCGTGCTCTGTTAAAGCTGATAATGTCATAAGTTTATCCACGTATAGTCTATAGCCTTTATCTGATGGTTTTCTTCCAGATGAACTATGAATCTGTTCTAAATATCCCATATCCTCTAAGTCTGCCATTTCGTTCCTTATGGTTGCAGAACTTACTCCTAAATCATATTTTTTAGCAATAGTTCTTGATCCAACAGGTTCTCCACTATTAATATAATCTCTTATTATAGCTTGAAGTATCCTGATTTTTCTCTCATCCATATCATATTGACACCTCTTTTATTAGCACTCACTAGCAACGAGTGCTAATTACTATGATTAAAATCTAACATTGTATAAATTATTTGTCAACTTAATTATTTCATATTTTACTTTGTTTATTCTTGATATTATAAAAAAATTTATATTAACTATTTAAAATCTCATTTTTCCTTTAAAATACTTTGTTTATCTCATAGTCCTTATACTATGAAGTCACAAAGTATAGTATTTGAGATACTTACAGCCTCTCTAGATAAATATATTCTTTTTTCTTTTTCTATTAATAAATTGAATTTTTTATACTTGTTTATCACGTCACCATATATATCAGTTATATCTTCACCAAACTTTTCTCTGAATTTATCTATGTATATTCCTTCAGTTTTTCTAAGTCCCATGAACATAAACTCTTCCATATTTGCCTTCTGAGAATTAATGTGAAAATTTATTTTTATAAGGTTATTTAGATTTACTTCTTCTATATACTTTTCTATAGAACTAGTATTTTCATATCTTTCATTGTTTATATAAGAATGTGACCCTACTCCACAACCTATGTAATCTTCCAAATTCCAATACACTAAATTATGTCTACATTCCTTACTAGGTTTAGCAAAATTTGAAATTTCATACTGTGAGTATCCATTTATTTTCAAAAAATCAATGCAATATTCATACATTTCACGTTCTTCCTCTTCTCCTGGAAGATTTAACAATGATTTTTCATACATGTCATAAAACTTTGTTCCTTCTTCAATTATTAAACTATAACAGGATAAATGATCTGGATTTAAATTTATTACCTCTTTTAAAGTTTCTTTCCATTCACCCAGATTTTGATTTGGAACAGCAAACATTAAATCAACGTTTATATTAGAAAAACCTTGTTTTTTAGCCATTTTAAAACTATGAACAAAATCTTCAAAACTATGAATTCTACCTAATGTTTTTAATATATAATTTTTAGAACTTTGGAGCCCTATACTTAACCTATTTACCCCCATGGCTCTCAATAAGTTTAACTTATCCTCTGTAAAAGTTCCTGGGTTACCTTCTACTGTAAATTCCAAATTTTCTTTTTTATGAACATAATTTAAAGCATCCTTTAAAATATTTAAAGCTTCTAAAGATAAATAGGTGGGAGTACCCCCACCTATAAATATTGTTTTTATTATCTTATTCTTTGTTTTATTAACAATTTCTTTAGAGAGGGCTTTAACATATTTAAGCATTAAATCTTCTTTTTTACTATAGGACGTAAAATCACAATATAAACATTTTTGCATACAAAAAGGTATATGTATATAAAGTGACACTTCTGTATTTTTATCCTCTCTATTCAAAACTAACACTCCTAACCTATATACTATTACTCCTCTGTTTTTAATACTGCCATGAATGCTTCCTGTGGTACCTCTACAGATCCTACTTGTCTCATTCTCTTTTTTCCTTCTTTTTGTTTTTCTAGAAGCTTTCTTTTTCTAGATATATCTCCACCATAACATTTTGCAAGAACATCTTTTCTCATAGCTTTTATTGTTTCTCTTGCTATTATTTTAGCTCCTACAGCTGCTTGTATTGGTATCTCAAACATTTGTCTTGGTATTATTTCCTTCAATTTTTGAGCCATATTTCTTCCTTTTGCATAAGCTCTTTCATTTGGCACTATCATGGATAAAGCATCTACTATCTCTCCATTTAGTAATATATCTAATTTTACAAGATCAGCTTGTTTGTATCCTATCAATTCATAATCAAAAGAAGCATATCCTCTTGTTCGTGATTTTAAGGCATCAAAGAAATCATAAATTATTTCATTTAAAGGGATTTCATAATTTAGAGATACTCTAGTGGTATCTAAGTATTGCATATCCTTAAATACGCCTCTTCTATTTTGAGCTAAATCCATAACTGCACCAACATAATCTGATGGTGTTATTATAGATGATTTAACTATAGGTTCCTCCATAAGTTTTATTTCTGAAGGATTTGGCATATTAGTTGGATTTGTCAATTCTATAAGAGTTCCATCAGTTTTTGTTATTTTATATATAACAGATGGTGCTGTAGTTATAATATCTAGATTAAACTCTCTTTCTAATCTTTCTTGTATTATATCCATATGTAAAAGGCCCAAAAATCCACATCTGAATCCAAAGCCTAAAGCTATAGAAGTCTCTGGTTCAAATGACAGTGCTGCGTCATTTACTTGAAGTTTTTCTAATGCTTCTTTTAATTCTTCATATTTAGCTCCATCCACTGGATATATACCACTAAACACCATAGGCACTGCAGGTCTATATCCTGATAACGCCTCTTTAGCAGGTCTCTTAGATTCTGTTATGGTGTCTCCCACTCTTGCATCTCTAACATTTTTAATTGATGCAGTTACATAACCAACATCTCCTGCTTTTAATTCATCTACGGCCATATAATTAGGTACAAAAACTCCTACCTCTACTACCTCATAGACTTTTCCTGTGTTCATAAGTTTTATTTCTGTACCTTCTTTTATAGTACCTTCCTTTACTCTTATATGACAAACTACCCCTTTATAGCTGTCATAGTATGAGTCAAATATAAGAGCTTTTAAAGAGCCTTTTTCATCACCTTCTGGTGCTGGCACTTTTTCCACTATAGCTTCTAATGCATCCTTTATATTTAATCCTGTTTTAGCTGAAACTAAAGGCGCATCTTCTGCTTCTATTCCTATTACATCTTCTATTTCTTTCTTTACTTCCTCTGGTCTAGCACTTGGCAAATCTATTTTATTTATAACAGGAACTATTTCTAATTCGTTGTCTAAAGCCAAATAGCAATTAGCCAATGTTTGAGCTTGTATGCCTTGAGTTGCATCCACAACTAATATAGCACCTTCACAAGCTGCTAAACTTCTAGAAACTTCATAGTTAAAGTCTACATGTCCTGGAGTATCTATTAAATTAAGTGTATATTCTTCTCCAGTATCTCTTTTATAAATTAATCTTACAGCCTGAGATTTTATAGTTATTCCTCTTTCTTTTTCTAAATCCATATTGTCTAGTACCTGAGTATCCATTTCTCTTTCTGTAAGTGTTCCTGTTGCTTCTATTAATCTATCTGCTAATGTAGATTTTCCATGATCTATGTGCGCTACTATTGAAAAATTTCTTATGTATTTCTGTCTTTCGCTTTGCATTATATCTTTACCCCCAAATAACATATAGGTTTTTAATAACAAATTTCAATTCCAAGATTGTAAAAATAATCACTGTAAATTATAACATAAAACTCCGGTGATATGTCAACTGAAAGGTGAAATACCTAGTTATTTATTTTATTGTACTCCTCTACTACCAAAAACTTCTAATATTCCTTCTTTTATATAGTAAATCACATTTCCTATTTTATTTAAGCTTTCATTTTTAATAAAATTATCTGTGGAATTTTTCACATTATTAAAAGTTGCATAAGTCTTGATATTTATATCATTTAATATTTTTTCATTCATATATATTGTATAATTTTCGGTCTTCAGTCTAATATCCAAAGGCTTTCTAGTAAAATAAATAGCTACCTTTGATCTGTCCTTTACAAACTTAGGCATAGTATTACTCACAATAAGAAAACCACTTATAGCTATTAACACACCTAATAATATAACTGTTTTATATTTGTTCCAATTTAATTTAAACTTTTTTCTCTTTTTTATTATTTCCATAAAAAAGTACACCCCTTTTTTATTCTTACTATAAGGATGTACCATTTTTTCTCTATTTATTCAATTTTGCTATTTATTTAAACATTCTGCAATAATTCTAGCTAAATATTTTGCTGAAGCTTTAGCTTCTAATGTAGTGTTTATATCTGCCCCTACTTCTAGCAAAATTGCATTATTGCTTTTGTTTTGATTGAAATATCTAGTACCGTAATTATAATAATATACTCCTCTACAGAACCCTGGAAATAGTTTGTTTGAAGTATTTATTATATTATTAGCCATCTTATTATTTTGATTAAAATGAGGATTCTTTTTTGCCATTACCAGCATAAATTTTGCTACATTTTCTCCATTTAATTTCGTTAGAAATGGTTTTTTGTTGCTTCCACCATCTCTATGTAAGTCTATTATAAGTTTAAAATCTCCATGCTGTTTTAACTGTTTATCCACCGTAACTGCTGATCTTGCATAACTTTGTGTATAGGCTTGAGCATCATGTACTGTTTTATCGTGCAAAGTATTTATACCATAATTATCTATAAGCTCTTTTGATAGCTCTTGTCCTACTGCACAAACATTTTTATCATTGTCAAAATTACTTGCTTCTCCTGGTTTATAGCTTTCTGTGGTATGGGTGTGATATATTAACACCTCTGGTTTTTTAGGATTTAACTTCTTTTTTAATTTTGGTTCCTGAACACTCACTACTTTATTGTCCAAATTCAAATCTTCTTTTACTTCTTCTGCTTTATACTTTGACACTTCTTTATCTTCTAATTTAAAAGGACTTAATGCTACACTTTTATCCTCTGTATTTTTTTCAGAGGAATTAAGATTTAAAACAGGCATTTCTTTTTCTATCAATGACATAGGATTATGTATGTTCAATCCTATTATTTGAAGCATAAAATTTTTAAAAGTAAACTTATTTTCTGCCATATCTTCTTCATTAAAAGAAATACTTTTTACTGTAGGCATAGCATAGTTTAATATTTGAACATAAAACATATTTCTTTTATTAAAATTAACTTTTTCTTTTGCTTTAGCTACACAAGGTACTGTTCCCACAAAAAAAATTAATATCATGAATAAAATTATCCACGCTTTATTATTGTTTCTATTTGTTTTTGGCCTTATACTTTTGTAATTCATTTTTCCTCCCCCTATCCTACTTATATATAATTTTATGGGAGAGAAAAGTATTTTATTACTATATTTATGAAATAATTTTTAAAAATTTTCGTTCTATAATTTAACACAAATATTCAAAATTGGTTTTTAATATAAGGTTACTATATATTTTAGGATTTTCTATCTGTAAATTGCGTTAAAATAATTAACTAGAACAAGAAATAAAATCATATAAATTTCATTATATAGATTATTTAAAACCTTTATTAATTATATTCTTTAATTTAAGTACTTATTTATATCTTCTAATTGAAAAGCAGGCTGCAAGGCTATATTTATTCCATTTCCTATTATTTTAGATAATGACTCTATAAGCATATCTTCTTCTTTTGGTGTAACTATAAGATTACCTAGTCTAGGATTTATTACTTCTTTTATCATATTAAATTTATCTTCTGAATCTAATGACTTTAACATCTCATAAAATTTTTCTCCCTTTTTAGAATTCTTAATCATATCTTCTAATACCATATCAATGGTATCATTAGCTAAAGTTGCAGCATCTACTACAGTAGGTACACCAACTGCTATTACTGGCACCCCTAATGTCTTTTCACTTAATTCCATCCTTTTATTGCCTACACCTGCTCCTGGTGATATTCCTGTGGTTCCTATTTGTATTGTATTATTTACTCTATCAGTTTTTCTTGAAGCCAAAGCATCTATACATACTACTATATTAGGTTTTATTTTTTGTACTATTCCTTTTATAACTTCGCTAGTTTCTAAACCTGTAATTCCTAAAACACCTGGTGATATAGCACAAACAGGTCTAATATTTTCATCTATTTGATTTGGCACTAGCTCTTTTAAATGTCTAGTAACCATTATTCTGGAAACAACTTTAGGTCCAAGAGAATCTGCAGTAACATTCCAATTGCCTAATCCTACAACTAAAGCTGTCATGCTTTTATCTATGTTTATAACTTTTTTTAAAACCTTTCCTAAGATTTTACTAACTCGTTCTAATGTTTCACTATCATAATGAGCAAATTCTGGAACATTTAACGTTATATAAGAACCTTTTGGTTTTTTCATAGCCAATTCTCCACTATCATTTACTATTTTCACCTCTGTTATATCTACATCCTCTTCTTTATATTCATATACCTGAACTCCATCTATTTTGCTTTTATTTTGCTCTTCATATATTTGTTTAGCTTCAATAGCTAAATCTGTTCTTATATTAAACATAGTACATCCTCCTAGCTTTATTAAAAAATATATTTTTTCTAAATATATTTTTCACTGATTTTTTATAATTATTCTTTTATAATAAAATCACTTGAAGTGTATCATGATTAATGTTATAATATCATTTGTTAAATCTTAATGATTATTACATACGCAGATTTCCCCAAAACTGCTAAAACCCTATAAAAACACGAGGGGGTGAAAAAATGGCAAATATTAAATCAGCTAAGAAAAGAATAAAAGTTATAGAAACTAAAACTCTTAGAAATAAGATGTTAAGATCTTCATTAAAAACAACAATAAAGAACTTCTTAACTGTTGTTGAAGGTAAAAACGTTGAAGAAGCAAAAGCTGCTTATGAAAAAGCTGCTAGAGCTTTAGATATGTCTGTTTCAAAAGGAATAGTCCACAAAAACAAAGCTGCTAGAACAAAATCTAGATTAGCTGCAAAATTAAACGCATTAAATGCTTAAAATAAATAACCCGTATTTAAACGGGTTTATTTATTTTAAGCACATGTAGAGTTTATTATTAATAATTCTACTTCTGTTTGCATATTAGCAGAAGTAGTTTTTGTTTTTTGGTCTGTTTCTATAACTAAATTTATGGATTTTTCTATTTGTCTTAAAGTAAATTTCTTACTTTGGTTCATGAGCACACTACAACCATAAGGATGAATTTTCAACTCTTTAGCAAGCTCTTCCTTAGTTTTCCCTTGTTCCATTCCTATCTTTACAAGATATAGATTTCTAAACTGTTTTTCTATCATAACTAATATATGATTTATTTTTTGACCTTTATAAATTAATTCATTTAGAATTTCTATAGCTTTTCGTGGTTTTTTTTCAGATATAAAATTTATTAAATCAAATATATCTTCATCTTTTATGCTTTCATACATTTCTTTGATATGTTTTTTTTCTATTTCCTCATGCAATGCATAAGTACATAACTTTTCTACTTCATTCTCTATGTAGCTTAAATTTTCATTTCCTATAGTTTGTATAAAAGCCTTCAATGGTATTTTGGCTATTTTTTTTCCTCTATCATCAAAGAATTTCTCTACTCTTCTTTCTAAATTTTGTCCTTTAATTTTGTCAATAGTAACTATACATGCATTCTTATCTAATTTTTTTATTCTATAGCTTAGCTTATCCCTTTATTATTCATTATATAATACATAATAAAAATACAATGAGAAGGAATACTTTTTATATAATTTTCTATATCTTTATATAATTTTTTAGTTTTATTATCACTTTTATTATCATCTAAAAATTCTGCTCTATATATTAATACAACCTTCTTTTCGCTCATAAAAGGTAATGTCTCACAAGCATTAAACACTGTATTAAATTCTTCTAATTGTGATCCATCAAATTGAACATAATTTAAATCCCTAAAATCACTTTTTATGTTGCTATCTATTATTTTTTTTATATTTTCTTTTATCAATTGTTCATGATGACCAGAAAAAATGTAGCAATTCTCATTTATATAT
This sequence comes from Clostridium sp. Marseille-Q2269, assembly GCF_943736985.1. Lineage (GTDB taxonomy): Bacteria > Bacillota > Clostridia > Clostridiales > Clostridiaceae > Clostridium_F. The sequence continues at coordinate 47,453 of NZ_CALSFS010000012.1, read as the reverse complement.
TTCTCTATATTGTGTTCAAACTCTAGTATATCTAACAAAATGTTCACTCCTTATTTGACATTTCATCTATTTTAAACATAAAATTCTATTAAAAACCACTACATATCTTTTATTTAATATGGATGTGGTATTTTTTTCTTTTAAATTTATTATAACATAATTATTTTTCCCCTTATTTAAACTAATAGATTTTTCTGTAAAAATTATATTCTTATTTTTATTTTTTAACAGAACATCAATGTTCCTATATTTATCTTGATTCTTTGCTTTATCATATGTACTCCGTTCTTTTCCATTATTTAAAACATACACTTTTAAATTTTTATCTACATTTATCTTTTCATTATTTTTTATATTAGTAATAACCTTATCTGGATTTACTTGTTCTTTTACATTTAATATATTTTTACTAGCATTATTTTCATAATCGCAAAGCATAATAGTTTTGAACTTATATTTTACAACTGTAATATTATAATCTTTTTCTCTATAAAAATCTACACTTGGAAAAAAAGTATAATTAAATAAGATAAAAAATATTATACAAGTTAACGGTAAATACTTTGTATTTTTATAGCCATTATTAAATAATATATAACTAATATATATGAGTATAAAGCATATTCCTTCAAATGCACCTACATAAATGCATTCTGGTGTTATATTAGATAATAAATAATGCGCTCCATCTATCATCATTAAAAAAACATACATAATTTTATTTATAATATTAAATAAAATTGGAATTTTAATTAATACTATTGCTAAATTTCCTAATAAAACTATAGGTGCATAAAGAGGTACTAATATTAAATTTCCCATTATTAAACCTAAACCAAAACTTTTAATGTTAAAACATATATATGGGAAAGTATACACTTGAGAACTTAATGTAAGACTTACACAGGAATTAATTTTATTTGGTAATTTATAAAGAACCTTAGATATTTTTTTATTATACAAAATAATACCCAAAGTAGATAAAAAAGATAGCATAAAGCCTATGTCTGATATGTAATATGGCTTATTTAATAATATTATTATGGCTGATAAACTTATAGATGACAAACTATCATATTTTCTAAATATTTTTTTAGAAGACTTTAATATTATAATCATTATAAAAGCTCTTATGGCTGAAGATTTCATGCCTGTTAGGATTACATATACAAAAGATACAGGAATAGCTAAAACAAGCCCTAATGTTCTCTCCAACAGTTTATAAATTATGCCCATATGAAAACCTGATACGCTAACTGCATGTATAACCCCTAATTTTTTTAATGTATCTTTATGACTGTTAGATATATATTTAGTTTCTCCAAAGCATAAAGACATTACCATAGCAGTTTTGTTTTCTCCCAATTGTTCTTTAAATTTACTATATGCCTTAGATTTAAAATTATATATGCCATATATTATATCTTTATTTTTTTCTTTTACTTTCTTTACTTTAAAGATTCCTACAGATCCATAATCATATTTAACATCTTTTCTAAAAGTTCCTTCTATAGTAGTTTTAAGACCCTCTTCTAAATTTTTAGTTTCTCCTACTATAAGAATATTTCTTCCTTTGTATTTTCCAAGGCAATAATATTTTTCTCCTTTTTCAATTCTAACCTGAATAGTATTGGGAACATCTATATTAAAATAACTATAAAAACTAAACATAGCTAAAATAAAAAATAATAAAATTATGATAAAGTTTTTTGTATCTTCATTTATAAAAATGATTATTAAAAAAGATGCAGTAAACACTGCACCTAATAATACATTATTAAATAATAACAAGGTAGAAATACACCCCAAAAAAACTGAAATAGCATAATAAATTAATGGTTTTTCCATAAACTATCTCCTTAACTTTGAAGTTTAGCTAATATTTGAATACTTTTTGTATAGTCATTATATTTTATATTCATAGCTTCAGCATCTTTTTTATTTCCTTTACTTATAAAATAGTCTCTAACTATGTTATCTGCTGACTTTTTATCTAGTTTGTCATAGCATGAAAAATATTGTTCTGAAGGTATATCTAAGAATACTGTGTTGCTTCCTTTTACAACTGTTTCAAAAATATTATAGCTCATGAAACACTCCACCTCCATATTATTATTTTAACCATCCTAAAATTCTTTAATCATTGATATTAGTGGTTAAGCTATATTTAAATTCTATTAATGTTATTAACATGTTATGAGAGTTTTTTTCTTGAACTATTGAATACTATTCCAATAAACCATAAAACTATTATACCTATAAATATTTTTAAATATTGAAGGTTAAAAATTTTAAATAGAATACTATAATCTAATATAGCAGTTATAACTATAGGCAATAATGCATTCACAGCTACAAAAATGTTAGATAATTTATTTTTAAATATAATTGTTTTACTTAATATACAAATAGAAGTACTTAATAATAAATTTAATATAAAAAACGAACTTATTACAGCAGTCTCCTTGGAATAGGAATAAGAAAACTTATAATTTAAAAATGAAATAGCTGCTATTATTAATGACGTAGAAATTATAAACCATCTATTTTTATTAATTATATAGTGATCTTCTTTTAAATTATTTATGGAGTAATCTTCTTCTTTATATTGCATTATAATAGCTAAAGATGATATTAGTATAGTTACAGAATTAATCCAAAGTATATAAAATTTAAAATCTGAAATAGAATAAAAACTATTAATTAATGTAGAGAACAAAAATGTAGACAATAGTGCTGTTATTATGTATACACTAACATTTTTAGATGCTTGTAAAATTTTTCTACAATCTACTATACTCATAAGTAAATTTTTTAAGTTCCAATCTTTTAATACTATATCTGAAAATTTTTCAAGTAAACTGCTACTAGAATCTGTTATACCTACATCTGCCAATTTTAATGAGGATAAATCATTTGACTTAGTTCCTTCCATAACAGTTACATATCCTTTTCCCTTATAATTATTAACTATTTTTATTTTATGCTTATAATTAATTCTAGAAAAAATTTTTATTTTGTCTATATTATCCTTGATTTCCTCTTCCTTCATATTATCTAACTCTACTCCAGATATAACCTGATTTACTTTTCTTAGTATTCCTAATTTCATTCCAGTATAATAAGCAGCCAGCTTGTTATCCTCTGTAATTATTATGGGATAAACACAAAGATATCTTGATAAATTTATAGCTTCCTCATAATTATCTTTTAAAGGATTATTAAAACCTATAATACCTACAAAGACTAAATTACTTTCTATATTTCCCTTTGAGCTTGGCTCATAATTAAAGCTTCTATATGCAAATCCCATAACAGATAAACTGTTTTTAGACATCTCCATATCTGCCATTTTTATATTATTTATATCTTCTTCACTTATTTCTACTTCTATACCATTTTTCATTATATGAGTACACTTACCTAATATACTCTCTAATGAACCTTTTATATTTGCTCTATAATTTCCATCAACTTTATTAATAGTAGTCATTATCATTTTATCTGTATCATATGGTATTTGAAATACTCTATTGTTTTCTTCTTCTAAAGAATTTTTATTTATGCCATTTCTAATAGCAAGTTCTGTTAAAGCTATTTCTGCATAATCATTCTTAAAATTTCTTATTTCTCCTATCTTAAAATCTGTATCATTACATAAAATACCTATTTGTAAAAGCCTAGTTACATTTAGATCATCCTTAAATTCTCTATCTATTTTTATAGTTTCTTCATTTAAAGGAATGGATTTACCATTGGTATACATTTTTTTAACATACATTGTTTTTTCAGATAATGCTCCAGTTTTGTTTATAAAAATTATAGACGCCTTTGCAAATTTCTCTATTATGGATATATTTTTTAAAAGTATACCTTCTTTTTTCATTTTTTTAATTATTATTAAGGAACTAAATATAACAATTAATATAAGCGTAATTGGTATATATGAAAATACTAATATAGAACTATTACTTATTATGTTTCGTATATCATTACCCATTATATAATTCATAAAAGATGCTAAAATAGCTAATATTAAAAATATTAATCCTATTTGATTTGCTATTTTTCTCATTCTATTTTTCAAAGAAAATTTTTCTTCCTCTTTTTCTGAAGATTTACTTATTATATTAAATGCTTCTGTATTTTCTCCTACAGCTATTACTATTCCTACTGCCTCACCAGAAACTATTGTTGAAGATTTAAACAATATATTCTTCATTTCTGATGTTCTTATTTCTTCATCTTCTATTTTAGTGGAGTACTTTTCTACCACATAGTTTTCTCCAGTAATTACAGCCTCGTTCACTCTTAATCTTTCTGTCTCTATAACTCTTATATCAGCAGGCACTGTATCTCCTGGTTTTAATGTAACTATATCTCCTACTACCAATTCCGTAGAACTTATATTCTTTGTTAAGCTACTTCTTAATACTCTTGCACCAGTTATACTTAATTTTTCTAAAGTTTTTACGTTTTTAATTTCTTTTGATTCTACATGAACTATAGAAATTATATTTACTAGAGCTATGAAAATTAATATAGAAAAACAAATGAATTCTTTAGATATGAAAAGTAAAACTGAACATAAGATTATATTAAAAAACCATAGTTGGGCTATTTCATTTAATATAAAATAAAATACATTTTTCTTTTTACCTAAATTAAATTCATTAGCACCGTATCTCTTTCTATGTAAATCTATTTGACTATCTAAAAGTCCTGAATAAGAATCACTATTTAAATATTTTACTACATCTACCCAGGTATGATTATAAAAATTAGTCAAGGTCCTCTACCTCCAAGTTTTAAACTACATAATTTTGCTAATTCTATTGTCGTATATATTACTTAACTCTTTATATGCTTTAATCATATGCCTGTTTAAGTAACTTATTTAAAAAGTATAAATAACTATTATTTGACTTAACTCTTGTGCTAGTTAAATTCAGTTTACAGAATCATATTTTACACATTAAATCGACTCTAAATTAACTGACAATAATATTAATTTATTTATACTTTTTATATTATATTAAAATTAACGAAATTACTAATACATTTTATATAATTTTAATTTTTAATGTTTAATCCAACAACTTTTTAACAAATTATCAAAAACATAAAAGTCTATAAGCATAGTACCTTTTGGTACTATGGCTTATAGACTTTTAATTCAGCTTGGCAGGAATATGTGGGAATCGAACCCACCCTTTGTATTTATAAAATTTAATAAAATTCATCAATCCTCATAACCATTGATATTACTTGGTTTAATGCATATACCTTTTTTCACCAAATTAGCTTAATTTGAAACTAGTTTGGGAAAAGTGTGAAAAAAAATATGTATGATAATCTCAGCTTTACCACCCTTTTATTATTCACATTGTTGATAACTTTATAAATAAAAAACTCTAAAGGTTAACCCTCTAGAGTTTTTATATTTTAAAAACTACTTTTTATCTTCATTTAGATTTAATACTTTTTCAGCATTATTTTCATATAATTTTAAAAGTGCTTCTGTTACTATTGCTGCAGTGTTCTTTCCCTTTATTAGCTTTAGTTTTATGTTTTTTATATTCATAATATAACCCCTAATAAAATTTATTATTTTTTATTTTCAAGTTGCGATATTAAATACTCAAGCTCTTCAGTTGTTAACATTTCTGCAACTATATCAGCTAATACTTCTGAGCACTTCTCTTCTAAATTACTTATATCTTTCGATAAAATTAAATTTACTTCGTTCATAATTAATCATAGTTAATTTATAAAAAACCATTTCCTAATATTAACATTCTATAAATGGAAATATATTTCTTTGCTTATGTATAAAATTACTTATTATGTATATAATAAATATAGATTTGGAACCCCCACTCAGTAAATATAATATAAAAAGAGTCTAGGATTTATATCTTAGGCTCTTTTTATTTACAAGAATAAACAACTATAGGAAGTATATAATAGTATTCTATATTTGAAATTTATTTTATTTGTATATACTAAAAAATAGATTCAGACACCCAAACAAAATAAATATACACATACAATAAAAGAGCCCTATTAATAATAGAACTCTTTTGGTGTAAAGTGGCCTATAATTATACTCTAGAAAGTCTTATGTCTAATATTCTATATTTGTAACTATATTCCTTTTCATATTTAAAATTATTTTATTTGGGTATAATGAAATAGACTCAGACACCTAATAAGATAATTATAGATACAGTACCAAAAGAGCCCATAAAAATAAATGTAGACTCTTTTTTATGTTTTAAAAAAAGTGAAAAACTATTAAAGAACATTATATTTAATATTCTTTAAATACAAAAAATCCTTTTAAAATTTTTAATTTTTTATGATTAAAATTATTATATTCGGATATACTAGTATTAGATTTAATTAGTACATTGTGATATGTATAATGCATAGAAAATTTCATTTAAATGGAGCTTATTTATCTCCAGCCCCTTCCCTTATTAAAAGATAAGATTATTGTGATGATATTTATGCTGTTGGCCTTCTATAAAATTTATAATATTTTTTTAAATATTTAATAACTAATATTAGTACTACAACTCGATACCTACACGCTTTCATAAAAAATAGTTCTATTTTAAATAAATAGAACTATTTTTTATGATGAAATTTATGCCTAAATATAGATGTTCCTTATGTGTAATATTCTAATACTCCTTCTTAAATACTAAACAAATAAACATAATTACCAATGTACTATATAATTTACATCTAAAAATGATTATAAATCATTTGCAAATTTTAAAATCGAAATCAAGTGTTCATAATAAAATATTTATTCTTTTAATATCCTATAATGTTAAAATATTTTCTAAGTATTTAAATAGATAATTTATAGATTTTGCTACACTTGAAATATACTCCTTTGAAATATAAGTATATACTTATATTTTTTAACATTAAAAGACCTCCCTTTGATAAAGTATAGCTCTTTTTTCTTTGAGAGGTCATTCTTGAGAAACCGTTATATCTAATATTCTTTTAAAATAGTAATATTCCTTTTTTAATATTTGGATAAATATTTTTTTTAAATTGAATATACTTTAGATATGTTTATTAGGGCGTGTCTGAAAACAATATATCAAGAGCTTATTTAGATAAAACAAAAATGGCAGAAATATAAACAAATGCAAGAAAAGAATAAGAAAGCTTATCATATCTAGTAGCAATTCTTCTAAAATGCTTCACTTTATTAAAAAAGCATTCAACTAGATGACCCTCCTTATATATCCACCAATCACAAGGCCAAGGATTCTTTGAATTAGATTTTGGTGGAATAGTATATGAGGCTCCCTGTGACGTTATATATTCTCTAATTTCATTTGTGCCATATGCTTTATCAGCTAAAATATTACTACTTTGTATATCAATGTTTGAAAGGATATCTATGGCTTGTGTACTGTCATGTAAATTACCAGATGACAATTGGAAGTATACCGGATTGCCAAGGGCATCCACAACTGCATGAATTTTTGTCGTATGTCCTCCGTGGCTTAATCCAATATGTTGTTTCGTTTCGTTGTTTACAGCCCCTTTTTAGCACCTGCACTATGTTGGTGGGCTTTAATGCATGTTGAATCGATACTTAAATTTTCATAATCTGCTTCTGAGGTTAGCTCTTTAAAAATTACTACTAAAGTACCGTCATCACGCCACTTACAAAAACGACTATATACTGTTTTCCATGACCCAAAGCGTTCAGGTAAATCACGCCATGCAGCACCGCTTTTTGCAATCCATAGTATGGCATTGAACATAATTCTATTATCTTTGGGTGGTCTTCCTGTCTTTGCAACGGGAAATAAGTTTTTTATTTGATTCCATTGTTCATCTGATATTTCGTAGCGTTTTTGTGTCATTGTTTTAACCTCATAGTTTTTTATATTATTATAGCTAAAATTTAAGTCTTTTGCACTGGTTAGTTTTCAGACACACCCTAATACTCTATCCTTGGTTTTGTAGGATCACATTCAGGTTTCTCTATATTTGAAACCATTGAAAGTTTAGTTAAATAATAACACTCTTCTCTAAACATATGATCTGGCACTAATGGTACAAGTGTTGCAAGTATTTTATTTTCTATAATCCCTTTTTTTAATTCATTCAAAAATTCTTTAAAACAACTCATTGATTTATCTACATCGCTATTAAGTTTATCAAGTGCAGGGAAATTACAAATACCTATTCTTGTATAACCATTATATTCTATAGTTCTTAAGTATAATTCATCAAATTCTTTAGAATATTCTTTACTCTTTTCAATTAATTTTTTTTCTGTCATATCAAGGCTACTGGATATATTAGATGCATGACCTGATCCATCAGGAAGCCATAAAAGATGAAGATAAATATCTCCTGCAGGATATATATTTCCTCTCATTAGTTCAGTTAATATGCATATATATTCACTTACCTCATTAACCATATGATTTATAAAAGTAGGAGGTAATGAAATGATAATTTTATCAGTAATCTGTCTATTAATTATACTTAACTTAAATTCTCTAATTCTCATTGCTGCATCATAAGCATGATTATTTAAAATAATAAGTTCTTCTTGTGATAATTTTTGTTTAGATTTTTTTAATAGGTTATCGAATAAATTTTTAAATTTGTTTGCTCTTTCTATGAATTCTACTTCTTTTGATGAAAGTGAGTTTAAAATAAACCTAGAATGATCTCCTAAAATTTGTAGCCAGAAATGATGTTCAAATAAGGTTATTTCTTTAATATTATTAAGTTTCAATGCTATCCTCCAAAATATATTGATTTATACTACTTTATATAATATGTTTATAATGAAAATTACGTTACCATAAAATTATAATATCAAAAATTAAGTATAAACTAAAAGGAATGAATATTATAGTGTATAAGATTCATTCCTTTTATTTGGATAAATAAATATTTCTATAACTTTTTTACATTAAAATTATTTATTGTTATATTAATTATCTTCTTGGATTTTCAAATGAAGGAGGAGTGGGATTTGGTACCTCATGCTCTGGTCCTGGATTAGATAAATTAAAGTAGAGTTTAGAATCTTCCGTAACTCCAAAATCTTTATTTGAACCAGAATGTTGAACTTTATTTAATGCTTCTCTAAATAAAGCATTATGAGCTTCCTCTCTATTAAGTAAAAAATCAATTGTTGCTCTTACTTCTTTATCTTCAATTTGACGATACAAATACTCATATACAACTTTTGCTCTCTGTTCAGATGCTATATTAGATAATAAATCAGCAACTAAATCCCCTGTAACAGTTACATAATCTGCTGTCCATGGAGCTCCAGATGAATTAATTAGAACAGGTGATAGTCCACATTGTACATGTGTCTGAATTTCACCATTAATAACTTTTTCATTATTCACATCATGACCATTTAATAAATTTATTGTTTGGGATACCATTTCCATATGACTTAATTCTTCTGCACCAATATCTAAAAAAAGATCTTTTATCTCAGGATCTTTTATCCTAAAGCTTTGAGAAATATATTGCATTGCTGCTTTTAGTTCACCATTACCTCCTCCTAATTGTTCTTGCATTAATACAGCATATTGTGGATTGGGTCTTTCAACTTTTACTTCATGTAGTAATTGTTTTTTATGTTCAAACAAAATTAACACCTCCATATTTTATATTCCATGTTATAATTTCCTATCATTGTACTAATTATTCCAAATATAAAAAACATCTAATCTTTTAGATGTTTTTTTATATTTTTATTTTTACTTTAATAATAAAATATTGAAAGAAAGGGTCTATTCAATCTAATTTACCTTCAAATTTTATAAAAAGTAACATATTTTTAAATTTTCAATAAGCTTTTATTTATACTATTGTTCAATTTTATTAATTACATTTCTTGATTCATTATAAGTATCACTTAATTGCTGTTTAGATGAATCATAAGGTTTAGCCCAACCTTCATTTACAGCTAATTCTGTAAGAGAACTATGACCTCCAACTATTTGATTTAAACTGGCAGAGTATATGGATCTTAATTCTGGAGTACTACTTGTTAATGTGGCATTAAGATATGCATCAGCTGCAGCTTTTCCCGCAGAAAGCATATTTAAAGATATAACTTCATCATTAACATTAATATTATTTTTAATCATGTTTTCAATTATCTTTGCCATTTTATTGTACCTCCCTTGGAGTTATTATTTCATTTTCATTAATAAATTGTTGCAATCCTTTTATTCTACCCTCTGATGCTAATGCACTAGCTTCCCCTTGTCTTCTTAAGTTATCATCTGTTATTAATGTATTAATTGCTTTTTGTACAATTAATCCATCTTGTTCCATTTTTAGTAATGATGTTAAAGATAATACTTCTACTTCTGAAAGTTTTCTCATATTATTACCTCCATTTAATATAATTTTTGCATAATTATATTATTTGATTTTATCTTAATAATAGTCGTGTTAAATTTATCCATAAAAAAATATCTCAATATAGCTATACAATATGTATACTGAATATACTATAATATGATTGCTAATAGTCATATAAAATCACTTCTATAAAAAAACATAGATTATTTAAAAGATTTAATAGATTATGCTATTATCCAAATTTCAAAAAACTTATTTACTTTAGTTAGGCAATTTCAAAAGCTAAATTACCTATTGAGATTATATTATACTTATTATGATATATTATCCATATAATATGAAAACACTTGCTCAATTTTATATAATAAATTTTTAAAAACTCTAAGGGATTTTTAGCTCAGATAAAATATCTTTTAGTTCAATATTCTGTTTTGATTTTTCATATATAAAGCACACAAGTGCTTTTGCCGTCAGGCTGTTTAGATATTTCTGAGTTTCACCTATAGTCTTAAAATCTCCGTGGTTGGAACTAACTCTAAATAATTCTAAAAAATTATAGATTAATAATACTATAAGAAAATATCGTTCTATAGACAAAATGCTACGCATTCTATATTTATCAAAAGCTAAATTGCTTTTTAAATATTTATATGAAGTTTCTATAGTCCATCTGTGGAAATAATATTTAATTATAGTTTCTGCATTTAATAAGATGTCGGTAGACAGCAAATATACTGGGTTCTTGAATCCATCATCGGTGACTTCATAGCAAATAAGTATTTTAGCATAAGGGAATTTAGAAACATTACCTTCATAGGTATATACTCTATAGTCCTTACCTTCAACTGTAACAAGGTCTAAGGTGTTAGGACTAAGGAATTTTTCAAATTTTGATAACTGCATTGAAATTCCTAATGGAGATATTTTTCTGTTAGATTTAATTGCTCCTATTAGGTGGTAGCCCTTTGCTAAAGATGCTTCTATTAAATTATTATTTGTATACCATGAATCCATAAGACAATACATTTTTTCACAATTAGATGGAGTTTTAAAAGAAGTTATAAAATTTTTTGCAATATCAATCTTAGATTTAAAATTTTTATTTAAATCTTTGCAAAATTCCTTTTTATAGTAAGGTTTATATTGTAAAGGAATAGATTTATCATTTACAACAAAATTTGAAGTAACCACACAATGTGACCAAATATTTTTGTCTTCTGTATGAGAGTAATTATAAGATAATCCTTGCATTTTCTTTGCTGATTTCTTGGGATTTACAGTATCATCTATAATCAAAAACCCTACGGATTTAGGTTTAATATTATGCTCAAGGAAAAAGTTTAAATAGCTAATTCTATTGTTGTTCAGAAGACTATCGTCCTATTTAGAATGGCTTAAAAATCTATAAATACAACTTTTATCTTTTGATGACAACACATTTTTAGCAATTTCAGATAAAGTTTTAGTGCCAGGTAAATTAATTAATCCATTGGCAATATTGGTTAAATGATTAAATTGAGGCTTAGACATTCCATAATTTACATCATTTAAGTAATTGTAAAGTTCATTATTAATGGATACAATATTAGTACTTGGCATACTTCTTACCTCCCGTGTGTGTATTTTTAGGGTAACTTTTATATAACACGGTGAGAGAAAGTATGCCATATTTATTTTTTGGTAGTTTTACCAATTTAGATTTTTATTTTGCATAACTAAAGTTATATAATTAAAATCATCATAGTTGGTTATAATAAAGATGATTTAATTTATACATTGGTATGTATAGAAAATTCCATGTAGAGGGGCTCACACCAACGAGCTCCTTCCCCTAATAAGTAAGTTGATACAATAATATTTATACTTTTAGACTTCTATAAATTCTCCAATACTTGAATAAACAATTCTTAAATGTGACATAATTAATATATCATTAGTTACTATAAACTAAACATTTATATTTTCCAAAAAAGAAGAGTTCTATTGAATAGGACTCTTTTTTCCTAAAATATACTATAATAATATTATTAATTCTTATGTTCAATATTGGATATAATAAAAAATAGATTTAGGCACACAATTAAAAATTACACATAAAAAGAAGTCCTTAAAATAAATATAGGACTTCTTTTCTATATTTGAAAAGGGACTTTTAAAATGTTTAGAAAGGTGCTTATATTTAGTATTCTATTCTTCTAAATAAATTCCTTTTTCTGTATTTAATTTTATATTTAACTTATGTTAATAGATAATTATAAATAACATTCCTTCTTAAATAATAATTTTATATAGTTAAAATTTTTATTTTTGGGTATAATAAAAATAACCCAAAACACTACACTGCTATGCATAATATATATCATAGCAAATTCCATGTGAATGGGGCTCGTTTTGAGTCCCTTCCCTTATTGGCTAAGAAAATTGTAAGATGATATTAATACTGTTAGCATTCTGCAAGAATAAAAATATTTCTCTTAAAATACTTGAATAAATAATTTTTAAGTTGAACATAATTAAAATACAATCATTGATACTATAATTTATACTTTCCAAACAAAAAGGTAGTTCCTTAAGTGGAGCTATCTTTTTTTGGTGCTATTTAGCTTCAGTTCTTGACTTACATTCTAAAAAAATAATTGGCTACGCTTTCGGTAAAAGAATGACTAATGATTTAGTTGTTAAAGCCTTGAAAAATGCTTATTTCAGCCAATCTCCTCATAAAAATAAGCAACTAATATTCCATAGCGATTTAGGATCTCAATACACTAGTAATGATTTAAAGGAGCTATGTAAAAAGTTTAATATTACAGAATCATTTAGTAAAAAAGGTTGTCCCTATGACAATGCTTGTATAGAATCTTTCCATTCATCTATAAAAAAAGAAGAAATATACAGAAATGCATATCGTACCTTCCAAGAAGCTAATAGAGCTATTTTTAAATATATTGAAGGATGGTATAACAGAAAAAGGCTACACTCTTCTATTAATTGCATGACCACAGATCAATGTGAATTATTAGCTAGAAGTGTAGCATAAAAAAAGTTTGACTTTTTGTGTCCAAGATATTGACATAAGACCAATTGGTCATTATTTAGATACTAGATACTTAGTTAAACGATATACCAAAATATTAAAAGATGCTAAAATACCATATAAAAAATTTCATACTTTAAGGCATACATATGCCACTAGATTATTTGAACTTGGAGTGCCTATAAAAACAGTTCAAACATTAATGGGCCATAGTGATATTAAAACCACTATGAATATATATACTCATGTTATGCCAGAGGAAAAAAAATAAGGCTATTGATAAGCTAAATAAATTATTTTAAATTTCTACTGCACAACTACTACACAACTTTTAAGTTATTTTTAAGGAAACAGTAAAACCTCTAAGCTGTATACCCACTGATATTACTTACTTAGAGGTTTATTTTAAAATTTGGCGGGAATATGTGGGAATCGAACCCACCCATCGTGGTCTTAGCACGACAACTCGGTTTTGAAGACCGGCAGGCACACCAGCACCTATCTACTCCCATGTTATAAAGACCGATTTCTATTATATATAAACTTTTTACCAAAGTCAACACATATAATTAAAATTCCCCATTCTTCTACTTATTATAAATTATTTTAAATATTTTTTTGTTATCATCAAATAATATATAAAAATAATGTAATCTTTTCTATAAATATAAGAAAATTCACCACTTAAAGTAATTTTACCACCCTTATACTAAAAAGCATATGTAATTATAAAAACAGATACATTATGTAAAAATCCTGATCTAATCTTTTAAAAATATATACTAAAACAAGAAATTCTTTTAGACGATATAGATACATAAATAATTAAAACAGTTTATTTATTTACATACCTATTTACTAAAAGTATTTCTTGTTTTAATTTTTAATCTTTAAAATTTCTTAGCTGGTAAATTATTAGTATAACACTCTTTCATCACCGTTTCTCTTAGTGAATTTTATTCCATCAAAATGTTCTAGTATAGCCAAAGAATACTTTCTACTAGTATCCATCATATCTCTAAATTCAGCTACTGTTATTTTGCTATTATTCTCTATATATTTCTTTACTTTTTCTTTTGCTTCATTATAATCTGATGTTAAAATTATACAATCTTCATTTACTTTAAATAAAGTTCCTTCTTCCAATATGGCCTCATAAACCCTTCTAAATTCAGTCTCATCTTGTTCTTTAGAAATAAGTTCTTCAAATTTAGGTGGCATATATTTGCCTTTTTCATAACTATCTATTATTCTATTATAAATAAGTTTTTGATCGCTTGTGTAATCAACTTTAAAATTGTAATCTGAAATATACTTCCCATGAAGTTTTATTAATTCTTTGCTTTCTAAAAGTTCTAAAAGTTTATCATAAGTCTTTTGCTTTATTTCCTTACCTAAAGCTCTTATTCTTAATTCTTCCTTAGAAACTCCCCACTTTAAAGGATTATTCTTATGGAATTCTTTTAATATATTTGTCATCTCTTTTACTTTTTTATCTATATAACTTATATGAGTGTATACTGTTTTGTCTCCATTACTAAAAGATACTATCTTTTGTGAATTTATTAATTCTTTTATTTCATCTGATATATTTTCTTCATTTTTTCCTAATGCTTTTAATATTTCATCTTGATTTGGGAATTTAGTGCTTAATTTTTCTATAACTTTTTCTATTATATTAGATGTATCTCCACTTTCTTTTAATTTTAATTCCTCTATATATTTTTCATTAAATCTTTTAGATTTTTTAGGTAATGGCTCTATTATAGCTCCTCCCGCTATAGTTACCATAGGTGAGTAGGATCTTATAACATATCTATCCTTTCTTTGACATGTTATAGGTTTTTCCAGTCTTAATTGAACATAACCTTCTTCTCCTGGATTTAAGCATTCTTTATCTAATATAACAACTCTACATATTATTTCACTAGTTCCATGGTATAATCTAACTCTTTGTCTATTCTCCAGCGGTTTTGATGCACTTTTTAAATAATATAGCTTACAATCTATCATCATAGATGGCTCCATAAGATTCTCTATAGATACTACATCTCCTCTATCTACTTCTTTCTTTTTAATATTAGATAAATTTATTGCACATCTCTGTCCTGCTTCTGCTACTTTAGTTGGTTTTTCATGAACTTGAATTCCTCTAACTTTTGTAACAATTTTTGAAGGATAAATTTGAACAGTTTGTCCTTCTTTTATGGAACCACTAATTACTGTTCCCGTTACTACAGTTCCAAATCCTATTATAGAAAATGCTCTATCTATGGGTAATCTAAAATGTCCCTGTACATCTTTTGTTTCTATATGTTCTGTTATATCATCTATTGCTTTTATTAATTTATCTATTCCTTCTTTAGTTTTTGAAGATACAGCATATATATATGCATTTTTTAAGAAAGTATCTTTTAATTCTTCTCTTACATCTTCTTTAACCATATCTACCCATTCTGGATCTACCATGTCTGTTTTAGTTAAAACGATTATTCCTTTATTAACATTAAGTAGTTGTAATATTTCTAAATGTTCTTTAGTTTGTGGCATAATTCCTTCATCTGCTGCAATGACCATAAGAACCACATCTATACCACTAACTCCTGCTAGCATATTCTTAATAAATTTTTCATGCCCTGGTACGTCTACAATTCCTGCTCTTTTACCTGAAGGTAGATCGAAAAATGCAAATCCCAAATTTATAGATATACCTCTATCTTTTTCTTCTCTAAGAGTATCAGTTTCCCTTCCTGTTAATGCTTTTATTAAAGTAGTTTTCCCATGATCTATATGTCCAGCTGTTCCTATTATTATATTCTTCATACACATCACCATTTTCAATTATTTTAATAGTTTTTTAAATTCTTCTGTTATTATATTAAAATCTCTTTCAAACAAGGTTCTTATGTCTAAAATCACCTCATCTTTGCTTACCCTAACTATTATAGGATTTTTACTCAATCTTAATTTTTCTTCTATCTTTTCTGCAGTTATTTTATGGCTAGTTACTTTTATTACATAAGTAGGTATTTTCTCTCCTGGCATTGAACCGCCACCTACCATTGAACAATCTTCTGATACTTTGAAATTAAAATCTTGAACATTATTTTCAAGTCTTCTTTTTAATCTTTTGGCTCTTTTCTTATGAATTTCTTTAGAGCTCAAAATCATATTTAATGTTGGAATATTTTCTATAGCTTCCTTTTCATCTATATAATATTTTAAAGTTCCCTCTAAAGCTGCTAAAGTCATTTTATCTATTCTTAATGCCCTAGTTAATTGGTTCTTCTTCATTTTATCTATGTACTTCTTTTTACCTACTATTATACCAGCTTGAGGTCCTCCTAACATTTTATCTCCGCTAAAGGTTACCACATCTACACCTTTATCAATACTGCTCTGAACTGTTGGCTCATAAGTAAAATCATACTTAGAAAAATCAACTAAAGTACCACTTCCTATATCCTCCATTACAGGTAATTTATATTTTCCACCTAATTGTACCATTTCCTCTGATGATACTTCTTCTGTAAATCCTAGTATCTTAAAATTAGAAGTATGAACTTTAAGTAAAACACCAGTATTTTCATTTATATTATTTTCATAATCATATAGATGTGTTCTATTTGTAGTACCTACTTCTACTAAATGAGCTCTACTAAATTTCATTACATCTGGGACTCTAAAAGAACCTCCTATTTCTACTAATTGTCCTCTTGATACTATGGCTTCTTTTTCCTCACAAAGTGTATTTAATGCTAACATTACCGCTGCCGCATTATTGTTAACAACCATAGCAGCCTCAGCACCTGTAACTTTCTTAATTAATTCTTCTACATGACTATATCGTGATCCTCTTTTTCCTGTTTTCAATTCATATTCTAAATTACTATAGTTTTCTGCTACTTTTACAACATTATCTATAGCTTCTTTGGCCAACAATGATCTTCCTAAATTGGTATGTATTACTACTCCTGTAGCATTAATAACTTTTTTAAATTTAGTATTTTTATTTTCTTCTAAATTGTCTACAAAACAATTTAGAACATCTTCTTTTGTAAAGCTTTCTATATTATCTTTTAAAATTTCATTTCTATAATAATCTATAGATTGTCTTAAGCTATCTACTACTAAAGTTCTAGAATTTCTTTCTAAATACTTATTAATAATATCTTCTTTTAATAACTCATCTATTTTTGGTAAATTTCGTAGTAAATGTTTTTTATCCATACCCCATTCTCCATTTCTCAACTATGTTATGTATTCAACTCTTATTGTTATAAATATGATATACATTTATTCAACTATTATATATTTATCTTTTTTACTTATAACTTCTCCTACAATAGAAGATTTTAAATCTAATTCATTTAACTCTAGCATAATTTTCTCTGCCTCTTCTTTTGAACAAGAAACTAATAATCCACCTGAAGTTTGAGGATCAAATAATATATCCTGCATAAATACAGGAACATTTTTAAACTCAACATTACCTTCAATATGGTCTTTATTAGCATAAGCTCCTGCTGGTACTAATCCAAATTCAGCATACTCTTCAGCTTCCTTTATATAAGATATTTTTTTATGATCAAATTTTAAGCTAACGTTTGATGCACTAGCCATTTCATATGCATGCCCCAAGAAACCAAATCCAGTAATATCTGTACAAGCACTCACATTATATTTAGCTATTATTTCTCCTGCATATTTATTTAAGGTACTCATAGATTTTACTGCTGCATCTTTTGCTTCTTTAGATGCCATATCTCCTTTTATTGCAGTATTTATAATCCCTATGCCTAAAGGCTTTGTAGTAATCAATACTTCGCCTTCTTTGCATCCATAATTTTTCAAAACTTTATCTGGATGTACAGTACCTGTTACTGACAAACCATATTTAGGTTCATTATCGTCAACAGTATGTCCACCTATTACCACAGCCCCTGATTCTATAACCTTATCGGCTCCCCCTTTAAGTATTTCTCCTAATACTTCTATAGGCAAGCAAGATGGGAAACAGACTATGTTTAATGCCACAACAGGTTTACCGCCCATGGCATATACATCACTTAAGGAGTTAGCTGCAGCTATTTGACCAAATGTGTACGGATCATCTACTATAGGTGTAAAAAAGTCTAATGTTTGTATTATAGCTGTATCATCATTTATCTTATACACTGCTGCATCATCTGCAGTCTCTATTCCCACTATTAAATTTTCACTTTCCATTTTAGGTAATTTTGAAAGTATTTTTGAGAGCACTCCCGGTGCTATCTTAGCCGCTCATCCTGATGTTCTTGAAAGTTCTGTAAGTCTTACTTCTTTATTTCTTACAGCGCAAGCTTCTCCCTCTTTGATATTTATATTATTTGACATTTTAAGCACCTCTCTTTTATAAAAACCCAACTACATTAAAATAATAAATTATTCAATAATAATTATATATTATTTTTTAAATATTTAAAAGAAACATGAAAAGCTTTACCTTATATCTGCCTTTTCTTTTATTTTTTCTATAGTTTTATCCCCAATTCTTCCTATAGATTTTAGATCTTCAAAACTTTTAAAGGTCCCTTCTTTTTCTCTATAGTCTAATATTTTTTGTGCAGTTACATCGCCTATACCTGGTATAGTTTTTAATTCTTCCTTAGATGCATGATTTAGATCTATTTTTCCGTCTGAGCTAGCCTCAGAATTATTTTGAGCTTCTGTTTTGTTTCCCTTTATATTATTTTCACCCTTTTTTTCTATATAAATATAATCTTCATCTTTAAGTTTTTTAGCTAAATTTAATTTATAAGTATCTGCATTATTAGTATATCCTCCAGAAATCTTTATAAGATCTTCCACTCTACTGCTTTCGTCAAGTTTATACACTCCTGGTTTTTTTACTTCTCCATTTACATAAACAGTTATTTCTTTATTAGATTTAGACTCTTCTTTTGATGGGGTTTTAACGTCTTGTACAAATATTTCTTCTTCATTTACACTAGCTTTTTCTGGTTTTGATAATACATATCCTATAACAACAAAAACTCCTAAAATAAAAACTATTATTATAGATCCTATTATTTTTTTCTTATCTTTCATATGATTATCACTCCACAATATGATTATTTACATTTCAAATTGTTAACTAATATAATATATCTAAATATAACTTAATTCCTTAATTATTCTAATTATTGACACATATATAATTTTAATTCGCATATTAATGGTTTTTTTGATATAATAAAATTTGTTATTATGTAGAAATGGGAGGTTTACTTAATATAATGAAACCAAATTTTTATAAAATATTATGTTTAGTTTTATTATTATCAATATTTTCTTCTAATATAGTTTTAGCAAAAGATTCTGTTCCTAATTTTAACGTAGCTGCTGACGGTGTTGTTTTAATGGATTCAAAAACAGGTAAAATAATTCACTCTAAGAATCCAGACAAATCATATCCTCCAGCTTCTACTACAAAAACAATGACTGCTCTTTTAACTTTAGAAAGAGGAAATTTGGATGATATAGTCACTATAGGTAAAAAACCTCCTTTGATTGATGGAAGCAAAATATATATATTTGAAGGAGAAAAAATTAAAGTAAGAGATTTATTATATGGACTTTTATTGGCTTCAGCTAATGATTGTGCTGAAGCACTAGCTGAATACTTAAGCGGATCTGTAGATAATTTTGCAAAAGAAATGAATAAACGTGCTAAAGAATTAGGTTGCACTAATACAAACTTTGTAAATCCTAGTGGATTATATGATCCTAAACATAGAACTTCTGCTAGAGATTTAGCCCTTATTATGAATCAATTAGTTAAACAACCTGAATACAGCAAAATAGCAACAACACTGTCTTACAATATACCATCTACAAATAAGTCAAAAGAAAAAAGACCTTTGTGGAATGAAAATAAACTTATACAAAAATATTCAGATTTTTATTATAAGAATTGTGAAGGTGGTAAAACCGGATATACTATTCAATCAGATCATTCTTATGTAGCCAGTGTTAATAGAAACAATCAAAGACTTATAGTAGCTCTGATTCATGATAAAGAAAAACACTTTTTTGAAGATGCCGTAAAACTATTTGATTATGGATTTAATAATTACACATTGAATCTTTTATACCCAAAGGATTCTTATGTAACAACTTATACAAACGGTAATTTGAAAGTGCCACTATATGCATCAAAAGATTTTTATGATTTAAAGCAAAAAAATGATAACATAAATCCTGCTTTAAAATTAGAAAATACAGATCTTAAAAATCTTAAATTTAAAAAAGGTGATGTGGTTCTAAGTGCTAATTTAAGCAGAGGATCTAATAGTATAGGAAGCCTGACTTTAAAAAGTGGTGTGGATCATAAATCAAACAATTTCTTTACTAATAATATTTATACTAATCGTTTAAATACAAGAACTATAATTTTCATGTGTATGGGAGCTATATGTATATTATTTGTAATATTCAAAACCACGAAAAAATTTTTAAATTCAAAAAAAGGTAAACACTCTCTATAATAAATGTATATTTTATAATATAAACACTATATCTTACAAATTAAGCTAAATGTCCATATAAAATAGAAAGATTAAAGAATCTATTTTATATGGACATTTTAATTAATAGCCTTTATTTTTTAAACCCAATCTTTATTTTAATTTAATATATCTATTTTATTTTTTCTATTAGCTCTTTTATATCTTGTGGCAAATCACACT
Source organism: Clostridium sp. Marseille-Q2269 (assembly GCF_943736985.1). Lineage (GTDB taxonomy): Bacteria > Bacillota > Clostridia > Clostridiales > Clostridiaceae > Clostridium_F. The sequence continues at coordinate 26,300 of NZ_CALSFS010000012.1, read as the reverse complement.
GCAATTTTAAAATTTCTCTTGTTCTAGGGTGTGGAAATTCTAGTCTATAAGCATGTAGAGCTTGCCTTTCTATATATTCCTTTTCTTCATCTCTATTTCCATATAAAGAATCTGCATAAAGAGGATGGCCTAAATGAGACATATGTACTCTAATTTGATGAGTTCTCCCTGTTTCTAACTGTAACTTAACTATACTACCCTTAGATGACTCTTGTAATACTTTATATCTTGTTATACTTTCTTGCCCCCTATCATCTACTACTCTTTTAATAGATCCAGTTCCTTCTTCTCTATATATAGGCAAATTAATTATTCCCTCTTTTTCCTTTAATGTTCCATGTACTACTGCCACATATATTTTTTTAAAACTAGCTTTTGTCATATCCTCTGCTAATCTCATATGTGCAAATTGATTTTTAGCTACTATTATTAGTCCAGATGTATCTCTGTCTAGCCTATTTACCAATCTTACTATAGATCTATCTCCTGTTGTATGAAAGTGATATAATATTCCATTAGATAGAGTACCTGTAGGATAGCTCTTAGTGGGATGTACTACTATTCCTGGTGTCTTATTTATCACTATAATATCACTATCTTCATATATTATTTCTATATCCATAGATTCTGGCTGTATATTTTGATGCTCCTCTTGTGACATATATATTTCTATTAAATTAGCTTTCTCTAGTTTACGTTTTCTTATTACTTTCTCTCCATTTACAAATATTCTTCCCTCTCTAAGTGCTTTTCTAACAAATCTCCCTGATAAATTCTCTCTTTCCCTTAAATAATCTTTTATATCAATATCATGATTTATATCTTTAACTTCAAAGATTAATTTATTACTCATTAATCCTACTCCTTTAACTTTTATAATACATTTTACTATAGTATTATATATCAAAATGAAATAAATTTGTATGTGATTAAGAATATCCTTTTTATTTATTACCCATATTGAAAACTTATTCTATGTAAATTATCTTAATAATAACAAAACACGTATGACTTAAATAATTTAGACATACGTGTTTTCTATAAAATTTTATGATTATTTAATTTTGGCTGCTGCCTCTTTATCTACAATTAAAGTAACATTATTATGAAGTTGCAGTATAGATGCTGGAGTAGTAGGATCTATTTTCCCTTTTATAGCTCTATATAAAGCTTCTTCCTTTCCTTTGCCATTAGCTAGAAGAACAATCCTTTTAGATTGCATTATAGTTTTTATCCCCATACTTATAGCCTTTGTTGGAACTTCTTCTTTAGAATCAAAAAATCTTGAATTAGCTTCTATGGTTTCTTCATCTAAATTAACTAGATGAGTTTCAGCTTCAAACTTTATATCTGGCTCATTAAATCCTATATGACCATTTGATCCTATTCCTAATACTTGTATATCTATACCACCAGCCATTTTTATTCTTTTATCGTATTCTTCACATTCTTTTTCTATATCATTAGTAGTTCCATTTGGTATATTTGTATTTTTTAAATCTATATTTATATGATTAAATAAATTATTCATCATATAGTAATAATAGCTTTGAGAATTATCTTTTGTTAATCCATAATATTCATCTAAGTTAAAAGTTTTAATGTTTGAAAAATCTAATCCTTCATTTTCATGTTTATTTACTAATTCTTTATACATACCTAAAGGCGTACTACCAGTTGCCAATCCTAGTACACTATCTGGTTTTAATATAACTTGACTTGCTACCATATCAGCTGCTTTTTTACTCATTTCCTCATAATTATTCACTAAAACTATTCTTATGTTAAACACCTCCTAGAAAAATTAACTTTAAACACAATTTTTCCTTTAACAATCATACATGGTATACTAACTATATTAATTACATGAATATATCAACTATATAATTTACTTAAAAATGACGTTCCATACTGGGGTTTACTGACATTAAAATATTCTGCTACTGTTTCAGCTACATCTGCCATGGTATAACGTTCTCCAATATAAACATTTTTTAAATCCTTCTTATAAATTAAAAGAGGAACTTTTTCTCGGGTATGATTGCTATGACCAATTGTTGGATCATTACCATGATCAGCCATTATAATCATAATATCATCCCTTGTTAGCATTAGCAATATCTATTTTATACATCTATCTGATATTTCCAATACATCAGCATATCGCATAATATCTTCAGAATGTCCTGCTAAATCTGTTTCTTGTATATTTAAGCACAATAACCCCTCTTTAACTTGTTCTATTTCCCTTTGAAAATGCTGAAATAGTTTTTCTGTGTCAACTCCTGAAAAAACACGATTAGTTGATGTTTGAATAATATCTGCAAACTTTCCAGATAAAGAAATGATCATACCAGCTTTGTCCATAATGGTTGGTAGTTGTACATTAGGATCTATTCAGTATCCCAAGTGTACTACTTCATATCCATGCTTATATACTCCTGATTCTGGTGCATCCACACCGGCAAACTCACCATTTTTTACAGCTATTGCAGCTTCAAAATCAGACTTGATTTCTGCTGAAATTCCTTCACATGGATATTTTTTAATTTCATCTAAAACTTTTGCCTTATCCAGCTGACCACCAACCATAATTTTAATCATAAACACGCCCCCATTCAATATACGTTCTTTTGTATATTAGTTTTTAAATAATTTGAAATATATCATAATTTTAAAAGCAATTCAATATTTTTTTACAATATTCGGAATTATATATTATTTATATATAGTCATTCCTATATTATTTTGAAAATGTTTGTGTAAAATTAAAAAACTGTTGATAAAATATATTTATCAACAGTCTAGGTTAATAATTTTAACCTATGATTTTATGTATGCTATATCATAGCTACTAGTTCTATTTCTACTAATGCATCTTTTGGTAATTGACCAACTTCTACACAAGATCTTGCTGGTGGATTTTCTTTAAAATATTTTGCATATACTTCATTTACTGATGAAAAATCTTTCATATCTTTTAAGAAAATAACTGTCTTTATAACTTTATCAAAAGAAGTTCCTGCTTCTTGTAATACAGCTTTTAAATTCTCCATAGATCTTTCTGTTGCTTTTTTAATATCATCAGAGATTAATTCTCCTGTTGCTGGATCTAGTGGAATTTGTCCTGAAGTAAATAACAAATCTCCTACCTTAATAGCTTGTGAATATGCACCTAATGCTGCTGGAGCTTTTTTTGTACTTATAACTACTTTTTCCATAAAATAATCCTCCCTTTAATTTCTATTATTAGCAAAATCTTTTCCTAACAATATTATTATATCAAAATTTTCGCCTGATTGTATATTTTTCTCTATATTTGGAATATTTAAATAATTCTCTATTTCCGTGGTAGGTATAGAACTATCTTGTTTACTTGAACTTTTGTAAATCTCTTCTTTTGCCATTTCCTGTAACAATGTTACTATATCCCATTTCTTTTAGTTTTTTCTCACAATCGGCTGCTAAACCATTAACCTTAGTCCCATTTAATATCTGAATTTTAATTTGACCCTTATCTATTTGAGCATCACTATCTTGTATAGTTTCTCCCGCTCTAAAAGCATCTAATGTATCTTTATTTTTTTCTCTATCATATATAAAATATGACACATTTCCTATATATTTGGATTCACCTTTAAGAGTAATCATATTAATATTAGATTTATCCCCTTTGGTTACAGCATACCCATATTTTATCATTTCTTCTGGTGACATATCTGTTTCTATATAATCTGGTATTGTACTTAATATACTAGGAATCTTAGGTATTATACTTGGACTCTTAACTTTATCTACTACCTTAGATATAAATTTATGTTGATTTTCTATTCTTCCTATATCTCCATCTGCGAGCCCTGTTCCATTATTATTTTTTCTCCACCTAAAAAATTCTTCTGCTTTTTTCCCATCTAGATGTACTGTAGTTCCTTTTTGAAAATGTATGTGTAAATTCTGTGATGGATCATCATAGTTCATATTCCTTGTTATATCCATCTCTACCCCGCCTACAGCATCTATAACCTTTCTAAAGCCTTCATAATCTATCTTAGCATAATTATTGATTTGTATGCCCAAAAGATTTTCTATAGCTTCTATGGACCCATTAACTCCATTTATAGCATGAGCTGAATTTATTTTTATTTTTTTGCCATTCATAGTTACACGGGTATCTCTTGGCACAGACAATATTTTTATATTTTTAGTTTTAGGATTATAATTTACCACAAGCATAGTATCTGTTCTTTTAGGATCCGACGCAGATTTAGAATTAGGATTTCCGATATCTACACCAACAACAAGTATATTCACAGGTTCACCTGATTCTGCTTTCTTAGTATTTATTTTACCTTCTCCTAATTTAGAATTATTCGTAAATCCTAAAAGATAAAAGTATCCAAGAACACCAAACAGTATAATAAAAGAAAATAAAACAATAACAATCTTTAAAGCTTTATTTTTTCTTTTACTAGACTTTTTTTTCTTTTTAATATTATTACTCATAACATCTCACCTACAATTTATCATTTACTAAGCAATTTCTCGCTATAACTGTATTGATATGTAACAGTTCTCCTTTACTAACTACATATTGTATCGTGGAATTTAGAGATTCTATCATGGCTCTATCTATATCTATTAATGCTAACTTTCTTAAGTTTTCTACTTGTTTAAAATTCCTTAATGGTTCTATTATATCAGCTAAATAAATAACTTTTTCTAATATACTCATATTATTTCGTCCTGTAGTATGATACTCTACTGCATTTAATACATCTATATCCTCTATTTCCATTTTTTCCTTCATTATTATTGTTGCCACTAATCCATGAGTTATTTGCAAATTTTTTAATGAAATCCAATCTAAGCTTATATTATGATCTTTTATTATACTTAATAATTCGTTATCGCTCATGTTTTTTGCACAGTCATGGCACAGAGCTGCTATTTTAGCCTTATATATATCAGCTCCATACTTTTTGGCTAATTTTATAGCTGTATCTTTTACACTTATTACATGTTTATATCTATCTTCTTTTAAATTTTGTCTTAAATATGCATCTATCTGTTCTTCTGTCCACATATTTGCCCCTCCCCAAAGAAAGTAATAAACACACAAACTAAATTCATGTGTAATAATTTTATATTAATTTTACCATTTATATAAGTTATTTTTGATTATAAATTTATAAACCTTATCTGGAATATAAAACCTTACCTCTTTACCAGCCTTTATTCTATTTCTTATTTTTGTAGAAGATATATCTAATATAGATGCATTCATAAATAATATTCTTTCCCCATATTTATCTAGGGCTACTTTTTTTTTTCTTATTATTTCTTCTTTTTCTTTGAATCCCTCTCTACTAAATACAACGAAATTGCACATATCAAATATTTCATCTACATGTTTCCACTGCTCTAAACACGATAAACAATCCTCACCAGTTATAAAATACCAATTTATTTCTGGCTCTTTCTCTCTAAAGTGTTTTAAAGTTTTATATGTGTAACTTACCCCTCCAGATTTTATCTCAAAATCACTTATAGTAAATCTTTTTTCTTTTTCTATTGCTAATTTAACCATTTCATATCTTACATCCGCTGGTGTCTTTTTTAAGGTTATCTTATGTGGTGGATTTCCTGCTGGTATAAATATAACCTCTTGCAGATTAAATCTTTCAAGAGCTTCATAGGCTACATTTATGTGAGCATTATGAATAGGATCAAAAGTGCCTCCAAATATAGCTTTGTTAATCATAAAACTCCCCCATTTGTTATAAACTATTTAATTATTAACTACCTAATACCTAATTTTCTGTGTATATGGCATAGGTAGTTAAAATTAATTTACCACTACAAAATAACAATAAAATTTTCATGTAAATTTTATATTATTTTTGTCTACTGTGGTAATTCTATTTTAGGTTTCTTTTTAGATTTTTTATATAAAACTATTTTGCTTCCTATACATTGGATACCTTCACACTTTAATTCTTCACATATTTCATTAGAAGCTTCTTTTGCTGTATAGAAACTATTTTTTAGAACAGATATCTTTATTAATTCTCTAGCTTCTAATGCATCCTGTATTTGTTTTAATAAATTATCATTTATTCCATCTTTACCTATTTGAAATATAGGGGTCATATTATTAGCTAAAGATCTTAAAAAACTTCTCTGCTTTGTTGTTATCATTATTGTATTCCTCCTAAAAGTGCATATTATAATAAAAAGTCAAATTCAAAATCATTTAATCTTACGATGTCTCCATCTTCAATACCCATGTTCATTAATTCTTCCATTACGCCTTTATTTTTAAGTACTTTATGGAAATACCTTAAATCATCTGGATCATTTACATTTACTGCATTCAAAAGTCTATCTACGAAACTTCCTTCTACAATGTAAGTATTATCTTCTTTTCTTATACTGTAAGTAAATTTCTTTTCCTCTTCTACAAACTTATCTTCTTCTGAGATTTCTAAGTCTGTAACAGGTATAGTACTTAATATCCTCACAGCTTCCTTCATAAGATCATCTACACCTTTTTTTGTAGCTGCAGATATCTTAAATACATTTTTATAGCCTAAGTTTTCTAGTTTTGTTTTAAACTCTTGAAATTTTTCCTCATCAAATAACATATCAGACTTATTAGCTGCTACTATTTGTGGTCTATCATAAAGTTTCACACTATATTTTTTTAATTCTTCATTTATCTTTAAAAAATCTTCATAAGGATCTCTACCTTCTACAGAAGATATATCTACTACATGAATTAATACCCTTGTTCTTTCTACATGTCTTAAAAAATCTAATCCTAAACCTACTCCTTCTGAAGCACCCTCAATTATTCCTGGTATATCTGCAATTACAAAATTATTGGCACCTTCAACACTTACTACTCCTAAATTAGGTTTTAATGTAGTAAAATGATAGTTGGCAATCTTAGGTCTAGCTTTAGATACTACTGATAACAAAGTAGATTTTCCTACATTAGGGAATCCTATAAGTCCTACATCTGCTAATAGTTTTAACTCTAATTTAATCCATCTTTCTTCTTCTGGCATACCTGGCTCTGCAAAATCTGGTGCCTGTCTTGTAGGTGTGGTAAATCTATAATTACCTTTTCCACCTCTTCCACCTTTAGCTACTATATAAGAGTCTCGTGGCTTTGATAAGTCTGCCATTATCTTTTCTGTTTCCACATCTTTAACTATAGTTCCCATAGGTACTTTTATATATAAATCTTTTCCATTCCTACCAAAGCATTTTGAACCTGCTCCATTTTCTCCTGGCTCTGCCTTATATTTTCTTTTATATGTAAAATCTAAAAGAGTTGTCATATTAGGATCTACTACTAATACTACATTGCCACCTTTTCCACCATCGCCTCCATCAGGCCCACCAAAGGCTATATATTTTTCTCTTCTAAAAGAGATGGATCCGTCTCCCCCTTTTCCTGATTTTACAAATATTTTAGCTGTATCTATAAACAAAGTTTTTCACTCCTCTTTATTTCGATAACTAATATATAATACTTCCCATAAAATTAAACTGTAATAATTTAAATATAAAATTAATTATATAAGTTTTATAATTTTTTATTATATTATTTATCAAAAAGTTTTGTATTTATATTAACATAAATTTTATGTTATTTTCTTAATTTAAAGTCAGTTATTATTATATCTTATTTTATGTATATAAATCTTATTTTATATAATATTTATATAATTTTAATGATTTTTAGCCTTAATATATGTCTAAAATCCACTAATACAATAAAAATCTTTTTATTACTCTATAAAATATTAAGTATCTATATAATTAATTAGAATTTTATCTAAATGTAAGTATTACTTAATTGAATCCTAAAAAAGCACCCTTTACAAGGGTGCTTTAAATTATTCAGCTACTACTTCTTCAACTTCTACTGGATATACACTAGCTTTTTTCTTATCTCTTCCAAGTCTTTCGTATTTTACTACACCGTCAATTTTAGCGAATAATGTATCATCTCCACCTCTTCCAACGTTTAGACCTGGGTGAATTTTTGTTCCTCTTTGTCTAACTAATATATTTCCAGCTAAAACGAATTGTCCGTCAGAGCATTTTACTCCTAATCTTTTAGCTTCACTATCTCTTCCGTTTTTTGAACTACCTACCCCTTTTTTATGAGCAAATAGTTGAAGGTTCATTACTAACATGACTACACCTCCTCTATTGTAAGTTTTATATATTCACCATAATTTAATTCTATACTCTTTACTCCTAATAACATAGTATCCATAAGTATCTGGCATTTATGTATGTCTTCTTTAGTGCAAGATCTTAAATCTATGCTTAAAAATCCATCCTTCTTTTCTATTAAAGGCTTCACCTTTAATACTTCTGTTATACCATTTGCTATAGTAATTGATATAGCAGATATAGCAGAACAAACCATGTCATACCCCTCATCAGTAGATTCAGCATGACCACTCATTTTAACTAGTACTATATTATTATTTTCTTTTTCAAATATAACATTAACCATAATTATGCATTAATTTTTTCTATTTGAATTTTTGTATATGGTTGTCTGTGACCTTGTTTCTTTCTGTAGTCTTTCTTTGGTTTGTATTTAAATACAATAACTTTTTTAGCTTTTCCTTGTGCTAATACTTTAACTGTAACTTTAGCACCTTCTACCATTGGTTTTCCAACAACAGTTTCTCCGTTGTCTTTTCCTACTAAAAGAACATTGTCTAATTCTACTGTTGAATCAACATCAGCTGTTAATTTTTCAACGTATATTACATCACCTTCAGCAACTTTATATTGCTTTCCTCCAGTAACTACAACTGCGTACATTAAAAACACCTCCTCATTCCAGTCTCGCCAATTAAGGCACATGAAAATCATGTTTATTACCTCTTCTGAGCGGTCTACAAAAGCCATTTTACCACAGTAGGACTTCTTTGTAAAGAAATTTTATTAATAAACCTTAAACTCTTCTACATCTTTCACTTGATTTTTAAATATTAAAGGTTCTACCTTATATTGGTTTTGAATATCTGTATACTTTACATAAATGTTTTTTTCTAAAGCTTCAATCTCTGATATAAATTGTATTTTATTCTTATCTATATAATCTTTATATCTTTTATTTATCTCTACATATATGTCCTTTATTTCTTTCATATTTGAAATGTTTATTATTTCATTTCTAAGTAAAAGCTTCATATAATCAAAACTAATTATTGACCCTTTGCCATTACAGCATTTACATGGCTGCTCTATATAATCATATATGGTCTTACCTTGTCTTTTTCTCCCTATCTGAACTAAATTTAAATCTGTAAATGGATATACAACAGATTTATTTTTATCTCTTTTTAGTCCTTGCTTTAATTTATCTAAAACTTTTTCCTTAAGATTTTCATTATCCATATCTATAAAATCTATTACAATAATGCCATTTAAATTTCTAAGTATAATTTGATTACAAATTTCTTCTGCAGCTTCTATATTAGTAGTAAAAATAGTTTTCTCCATGGAATTACCTTTTATATTTTTACCTGAGTTAACATCTATAACATACATTGCTTCTGTTTTTTCTATTATTATATATCCTCCACAATCTAAGTAAACTTTTTTATTTCTAAGAGAAAATATTTCTTTTTCTATAGAATAATAATCTAAAATGTTTCTTTCTCCTTCATACATGTTTAGATCTACATTGTTTTCTCCATAGGATTTCAAAAATTCCATTACATAACCATAATCTTCTTCACAGTTTACATAGATTTTTGATATATTATCATTTAATCTATCCCTTAGTATTTTCCCTACTATTCCTCCATTTTGAAATAGAAGACCTGTATTCATCTTATACTTAGATTTTTGTATTAATGAATCATATATTTTAGATAATATCTTTATCTCATTATTTATATTCTCTATGGTAGTATTTACACCCTCTGTTCTTATCAATATTCCTACATTGTCTGGCTTTATTATATTCTCTTGTATTTCTTTTTTTACTTTTTCGTCTTTTATTTTTTGAGAAAAAGCTATATTATGATTGAGTATTTGGAGCACTGTATATCTTCCAGGTATAGTTATAGCATTAGTTACCTTAGGTCCTTTTTTATTAAGATCCTCTTTAACTATCTCTACTAAAATATAGTCTCCTTTTTTTATATGAGTATTATTAAACTTTTTATCTAAATAAAGATAAGCATTTTTATTCCATCCTATATCTACAAATGCACTTTTTATAGCAGGAATAATGTTCTTCACCATTCCAACATAAATCTCTCCTACTTGGGGAGATTTATTATCTTCTTCTATATATAATTCTTTTATATGCTTGTTTTCTCTTAAAACTACTCTTGTGTTATCTCTTTGCCTTTCTATAAATACTTCTCTCATGGTAAAGGCACTTCCCTTCTATAAATACGAAAATAAGTTAAACATACATAGCATAATCAGAAAGAGCTACTAGTTTATTTTTATATTCACCATATATTTCTCTTCTTTGTATATCTACAAAACTATTTTCTTTTACATTAGATGTATTTTCTTTTATAAATTGTGCCAAAAGATCTGGTGAAAGATTTTGTATACTTCCACAATTCACTAAGGTATTTATCTTCAGTATATTATCAGTTATAGAATAATCTATGGTTTTAATCATAGGTCTTATATTTACACTTTTACTTCCTTTTTTGCCTTTTTTAATTATATCCCAATTTTCTATATTTAATAATTTCTTTAATTCTTCTTCTAATTTTTCTGTATTATTATATTTTATCTTTATTATATATTTTGCTGCTGCCACTGCTGCCATAGATTTAAATACTTTTTTATTTGTACCTTCTTTTAATCTTACAGCTTTAAAATATTTTATACCTGAAGGAGCTGTACTGTTTAATTTATCTACAATTACATCTTCATTCTCTTCTTCTATAAATGACACATCTAGATAATCTCCTATAGAGTAAGATCCAACTGATAAGGGTTGTGCCAAAGACATAATTATATGAGGATTAAATCCCTTTGAATATTCTACAGGCAATCCACTTCTTTTAAAGTTTCTCTGTAGAGTTCTTTGAAGGTCTAGATGGCATACAAACTTTATATTACCTTCTTTTGAAAACTTAATTAAATATCGCACCTTCAAAACACTCTCCTTCTAAATTAACATTTACTCCACAATTTTTACATCCCTGTCTACAATCTGGAGTTAATTCTGCATTTTTAGCTCTTTCGTTCTCTTTAATTAAAAATTCCTTTGAAACCCCTGTATCTATAAAATCCCAAGGAAGTATTTCATCATATTCTCTTTGTCTATATGCATAGAAATCGCCATCTACATTACATTCTTTTAATGCTTCTTTCCATATATTAAAATCGAAATATTGATTCCACCCATCAAATCTAGCACCTTTTTCAAAAGCCTTTATTAATACATCGCAAAGTCTTCTATCTCCCCTTGCAAATATAGCTTCCATATAACTTACCAAAGATTCATGCCAATTGTAAGTTATTTGTTTACTCTTTATAGATCCTCTTAAAACTTCTATTTTATTTCTTACTTTCTCCATGGTATCCTGTGGTGCCCATTGAAATGGAGTAAATGGCTTTGGTACAAAAATAGATGTACTTACAGTAACTTTAAGACCCTTTTTTCTTATTTCCTTTGGAATCTCATAATATTTTTCTACAACCTTATGTCCTAAATCAGATATACCTATAACATCTTCTATAGTCTCATAAGGCAATCCTAACATAAAATATAATTTTATAGTAGACCATCCTGATTCAAAAGCATTTTTTACCGAAGTCATTAGATTTTCTTCAGTTACACCTTTATTTATAACATCTCTCATTCTTTGACTTCCTGCTTCTGGAGCAAAAGTTAGTCCTGTTTTTCTCACCTTTTGAATTTCTTTTATTAAATCTACAGAAAAAGAGTCTATTCTTAAAGAAGGTAGTGTTACTCCTACTTTACCTTCTTTGTGTTTTTCTACCATTGAAAACACAAGATTTTGTATATCTGAATAGTCACATATACTCAAAGAAGATAACGTTATTTCGTCGTATCCTGTGTTTTTTATTAAATCATCAGATAACTCTAATAATTTTTCTGTTTTCTTTTCTCGTACAGGTCTATATATCATTCCAGCTTGGCAAAATCTACATCCTCTTGTACATCCCCTAAAGGTTTCTAAAACTATTCTGTCATGAACTATATCAGTATAAGGTACTACAAATTTGTCTGGATAAACTACGTCATTTATATTATTTATAATAACCTTTTTTACTTTTCTAGGAACATCCTCAAATAAAGGTTTAACTTCTTTTATTGTATTGTCTTCTTTATATGTAACATCATAAAGAGATGGTATATATACTCCTCTTATCTTAGATGCTTCTCTTAAAAACTCTTTTTTCTTTCCTTTGCCTTTATATTTTTTATACAAATCTAATATATAACTATTTAATTCTTCTCCTTCACCTAAAACAAACATATCTGCTATGTCATAAAGTGGTTCAGGATTATAGGCACATGGTCCACCACACATTACTATAGGTTCATCTTCTCCTCTTTCTGAGGCTCTTATAGTAACTCCAGCTAAATCCAACATATTTAATATATTAGTATAGCTCATCTCATATTGAAGAGTAAATCCTATGAAATCAAAATCTTTTATAGGATCTTTACTTTCCAATCCGTATAGTTGAATGTTCTCTTCTCTCATTATTTTTTCCATATCCGGCCAAGGTGCAAATACTCTCTCACAGAAAGTGTCTTTTCTTTCATTTAATATGTAATAAAGTATTTTCATCCCTAAATGAGACATTCCAACTTCATAAACATCTGGAAAACAAAATGCATATTTTATGTCTATATCTTTTAAATCTTTATTATAAGAATTTAATTCTCCACCTATATATCTAGCAGGTTTTTCCACTCTGAATAGTACATCATCTGATATTCTGTTCATCAAATTTCCTCCTCATGGTTTATCACATTATTACATTTTAACACATAAGCATGGATAAAAACAATTATAAAAGAATCCATTGTATTATCCATGCTTATAAAACATTTTATATTTTTTTTTTGCTTTTTATCTGAATAAATTCATGTATTTTTATATTACCATAAATTTTTAAGGCTTCTAATATTTCATTTTCATATAGAGTTCCTAATATCTTCATACCATCATCTAGTACTGTAAATACACAATATTTGCTTTTATCTACAAGTGAAAGTGCCTGTAGCAGACTATTACCATAATAAACAGATATATTCTGATTTTCAATATATCCTCGTTTTATGAACTTAGATCGTTTTTTAACTATATGTCTCATAATAATATAAGCTACCCTTTCTTTCTCTTTTAATGAAACCCATATTATAAATAAAGATATTATACCTAAATTAAAATTATTATAACCTTTCATAAATAAAAAAATATATAATAACATAAAAAAAACACTTATACCAATGCTAACATTTATAATTATCTCATTTGCTCGTCTATAAAAGGTTTTAAAGCATAATATGTCTCTTAATATTCTCCCACCATCTAGCGGAAGAGCTGGTATAAGATTAAACACACCTATTATCAAATTACTCTTGTATAATAAATATATATTATAGTTGTTAAATTTTCCATAAATCATAAAGAACACTATGGCAGAAAAAATATTAACTATTGGAGCTGATAATGATATTAATAAGTCTTCTTTAAAATTAGCATTTTCTAGTTTATCTAATTTTAAAGATAGACCTAATGGATAAAATTCTATATTAAAACCTGTAAATCCTAAATATCTTGCTGTTATATAATGAATTATCTCATGAATAAACACAACACAAATGGATAATAGGAAACTTCCTTTATAACCTAAATAAAATAGAAATATCACATAAGGAATAAAATATTTATTTATTTTTACCATATTTGCCTCTTAAAAATTGCTTACATCTACTACAATATTCACTATACATTATTTTTATTCTTTTATATTAGCAAAATAATCCTGTGGGTTTTTATTCTCTCCCATATAAATTATTTCAAAGTGCAAATGAGCTCCTGTGCTTTTCCCAGTATTCCCACTTTTACCTATACTTCTCCCTTTTTCTACTTCTTCACCTTTCTTTACTTTTATTTGGTTTAAATGTGCATACTTAGTTTCTATACCTTGTCCATGATCTAAAATTATATATTTACCTAATTCTTTATCTTCTCCACATTCTTTTACTGTACCACTAAAACTTGCCACTATCTTTGTATTTTCTTTAGAATTTATATCTATTCCCTTATGGAAAGCTCTCTTTTTATTTATAGGATCTTCTCTTTCTCCATATTTAGAAGTTACTTTTCCATTTACAGGTAATACAAAATCATTACTTATTATCTCCTCTATGGTCTTTTGTCCTGTAACTTTAGATTTAAAAGTATCTATATATTTTAAAATATTATCTTCTAAAAGTTTCACATCTAAAGTTTTAGCCTTATTCATTACAGCCTTATAATCATAATTCTGATCAACCATCTTTTTGGAGTAATTGTACACCATTTGTGTTTTAGAATTAGAAAAAGCTTTTAGCCCTAAAACAATCACAAGCAACAAAAATACACCTACTAAATCTCTAATAATACGTTTTTGAAAAAAATTCTTATTTGAATTTTCCCTTCTATTATTCCAACTTACAGGTGAATAATTATTATTCCTTAAATTATTAGATTTTCTATTTTTTAATGAATTATAATATTCTTCATATTGAGAATTATACAATATACTCACTCCTATAATACTTTTATATTCTTATTTATATTGAGCTTTTCATTTATTTATTACTTTTGGCATAATATATTATAAAAAACACTTAACTTTTCAATATGAATAATAATTTTTTCATAAAATAAAAAACTATTTAGTTCAACCTTTATTTAACTAAATAGACTCCTTGTATTAATTTTTTGATTGTTTGTAAAAAAATAGGACTGTCCCACTAAGAATAAATCCCACAATATATTTTGTTAACTTTAAACTTATAAAACAATACATTGTGCTTAAATTCTTTAATGGGACAGTCCCAATTCCAAAAACTATATCTATAAAATATTATTTTTATTAAATATTATTAACTTCATTATTAAAAGTTTATTTTCTTTCTTCTCATATTTATGTTCAATATTAATCCTAATGCAAAAAAGTTATTTAATGTAGAACTTCCTCCATAACTCATAAAAGGTAGCGTTATACCTGTGATAGGTAATATTCCTATAGTCATTCCTATGTTTTGCAGTATAGAGAACATAAAGAAAGATGTTATACCAACGGTCACCATACATCCAAATATATCCTTTGAGCTTTTGGCAGTTTTTATAAATTTATAGATCAGTACTCCATAAAAAATCAATAAAACAACTGCTCCTATAAATCCCCATTCTTCCCCTACTACAGAAAATATAAAATCGTTATGAGCTTCGGGAATATATCCACCAGATACCTGTGTTCCTTTTAAGAATCCTTTTCCTAAAAATCCACCAGAGCCTATTCCAATCTTAGATTGAACAAGTTGATGCCCTGTATTTAATTCATCTGCTTCGGGATGTAAAAATGAAGTAAGTCTGCTTTTCCAATAAAATGGCATCAAAGATGAATTCCAAATTATAGCTACTAATGCTGTTAGACCAGCAATACCTCCTGATATTACCTTTCCATTTAAACCTATTATAAAAAACATACCTAATACAATAAAAAAGAACACCATGGTCATTCCCATATCTGGTTGAATTATAATTAATGCCATAGGTATAGCAGCATAAAAAACTAATGTAAAGAAGTTTCTTAAATTATTTATTTCTCCTTCCATATCATCTAGTTTTTTAGCTAATATTATAATAAGAGCTATTTTAGCAAATTCTGAAGGCTGAAATGAAACTGGTCCTATTTCCATCCAAGAACCTGCACCGTTAACTGTCTTTTTAAAAATTGTATCATTTAAGATAAGCAAAAATATAGTAAACCAATAAAATATGTTAGCATAGTTTTCAATAATAATATAATCAAATATTAAAGTTATATAAATTATAACTAATCCCACAACTAACCATATTAATTGTTTTTCTAGAAAGCTTGGCCCACTTTTCATATGAGTAGCACTATATATATTTAAAGAACTAAAAATCATTATTGCCACGGCAATTATAATCATACTATAATCTAATTCTTTTAAAAGTTTTTTATTTATAAAAAATTTATCAAACATTTTATCCCCCCTCGATTACAAATATGATTATACCACATCACATGCAAAAAGCTATGTATAAATTTATACATAGCTTAAATAAATTCTTAAATTTTTATTTATTATTTTTTATTCTTTTTATTGGAATACTGGCTATTAATGCGGGAGACATACCTTCTATTTCATCTACACTGCTCATCTTTATGTCCACATCATCGTCATCTATCTCTATGTATTTAGATATTACCTTTAGCATATCTTCTCTTATAGAGTCCAATACTTCTGGAGATATGGAGTTTCTATCTTGTATTAATATAAGTTTAAGTCTTTCCTTAGCTAAATCCTTTGATGACTGTTTTGAAAAAAACTTAAATAAATCCATTATTATATCACTCCTACTTTAATCCAAATAACTTCTTAAAAGATTTAAAGAAGCCTTGTTCTTTATTTCTTAAATCCATTATAGGTACATCTTCTCCAGTGATTCTTTTTGCAATGTTTCTGAAAGCCTGTCCTGCTGTGGCTCCATTATCCAAAACTATAGGTTCTCCCTTATTAGTAGCTATAGTTATATTTCTATCATCAGGTACCACCCCTATAAGTTTTATAGCTAAACTATCTATTATATCTTCAATATCTAGCATATCTCCTCTTTGTGTCATTTCATAATTTAATCTATTTACTATAAGCTGATGATTATCTATTCCTTTAGCATCTAACTTTCCTATGACTCTATCTGCATCTCTTACAGATGTTACTTCTGGGTTTACAACTACTAAAGCTCTATCAGCTCCTGCTATTGCACTTTCAAAGCCTCTTTCTATACCAGCAGGGCAATCTAAAATTACATAGTCAAATTCACCTTTTAGTTCATTTACTATCTTAAGTACATCTTCTACTTTTACATCTTCTTTATCTCTTGTTTGTGCTGTTGGTAATAGATATAAACTATTTAATCTTTTATCCTTTATCAATGCTTGCTTTAATTTACATCTTTCCTCTATTACATCTAATAAAGTAAATACTATTCTATTTTCAAGTCCCATTAAAACATCAAGATTTCTTAATCCAGTATCTCCATCTATAACAACTACTTTTTTATCCATTGCAGCTAAGGCCGTAGATATATTAGCTGATGTGGTTGTTTTTCCTACTCCGCCTTTACCAGAGGTAACAACTATCACTTCTCCCATTATTTGTCCTCCTTAATTTATATAAATTTGTCTGGTAGATATGGTTCCACTACCATTATACTTGATTTAATCTTTGCAACTTCTGGGTATTGAGGTTTTACATTATCTTCTGGTGACCTAGTCATAACATTGGCTATTTGAAGTATAGAAGGCTGAAGATAAAAAGCTGCTACTATAGCTTTATGATTTCCAGTAAATCCAGCATGAACATGTCCCCTTAAGGCTCCTAAAACTATTATATTTCCTGCTGCATATATTTCTGCTCCAGAATTAACATCTCCAATTATAACTAGATTACCGTTATAGCGTATTACTTGTCCTCCCCTTACAGTCTTCCTTATAAATTTTGTTCTACCTTCGTATATACCACTAAAGGGTTTATTGGATTTATCTTCTTTATCTTCAAATATACAATCTTTTATCATGAATTCTTCAAAAAGAACATCTTTTAGCTTTCTTAAATTTTTTTCATTTATAAGCTTTAATTCCGTAGATATTTTTAATGTAGATCCCTTATAAAATTGTTTGCCATGAGATAATTTTTGTATTAAAGAATGAATCATATCATTAAAGTCTCTGAACTTATTCATATTTATAATTACAACAAGACCTTCTTTGTTACCTTTTATTACTATATTGTCTTCCAAAATAAAAACCTCCAAAGTAGCTATAAAAACACTATCTCAATTCATATTTCAACATATTTTTATTAAATCCTTCTAATTACAGATAATTTTAAAAATATTTTATTAAATTGTTCTAAATTACAGGGGATTTTAATAATCTTTTTATATCTCTTTATTTTTCGTTTTCTCGTAAGCATACTTTAAGAACTTTTCGTAATTTTATAAAAAATAAACATGACTGAAAATCACAGCCATGTTTATTTTTATATTATAAGTTATTAGTCTTTATTGTGTATTATATGGCAATAATTTATATATAAACTATTATCCTTTGTTTATATCTTAGTTAGGAACTTTTTTAGTTTCAGTCTTTTGTGCTTTAGCATCCTTAGGATTAGTAAAATATTGTTTAAATATTGCATTTGCCACAGGAGCTACATATGAACCATGTTGTCCATCAAATATAATAACTGAAACTGCAATTTTAGGTTTTTCTATAGGTGCAAACGCTATAAGCACACCATAAGATGTTCTTCCAAAATCCCCTTGATCTTCACTAATATCTGCAGATCCTGTTTTCGCTGCTACTTTAACTGGAAGATCATTAAAAGCATTAGCTGCAGTACCACCTTCTCCAGAAGCAACTTCTATCATACCTCTTCTAACTGCCTCAAGAGTCCCTTGGTTCACATTTGTTTTCTCTGCTATTTGTGGCTTTACATCTTGAATAACATTTTTGTCAGAATCTAATATTTTTTTTACTAAATGAAGATTATATCTATTTCCTCCATTTGCAATAGTGGCTGTATAATTTGCCAACTGCAGAGGAGTAAAACTACTTATGCCTTGACCAATAGAGGCATTATACATATTTGCTCCAAGACTTAACTGAGAATGAGCATCTGAAATTGTTATATAACTAATAACATCTATTATCTTGTTAATATCTTTATCCGTTATATTTCTATTTTTCTGTGCTGTATCCTCTGCCATTAACTGCTTAAATAGTTTTTTGTATTGTTCTGAATTAAATTTTTTAGGTCCTTGTTTTATAGATTCTTTTATTAATGTTTTTATAGAAGTTTTTATATTTTTTACTTGTTGTGAATCTGAATCTCTATCATATAAATCTATAACTGGGAATTCATTTCCTCTAGAATCTTTCCCTACGTTTAATGTAGACATAGTAGTCCACAGATATTGCTGACCATATAAATTAGTTAAAGTATACTTATTAAATACCTGTCCAAAATTTTCTGGTATCTCTATACCTGTTGTTGGCTTCACATTAGAATTAGGTGGCACTCCTAATCCAAATTTCCAAGCATATTTAGCTAATATATCATCTCCACCAATTTTTCTCAATAAGCTACCTACTGTCATAAAATATGGGTTACTTGATACTGCTAGAGCTTTTGTTAAATCAGTATAACCATATTGAAATGAAAATCTTTTATTAAAGCCCTTACCATCATCAAACACACCGTTGTCTTGTATACCAAACCCTGGATCTATAGCACCACTTTCTAGACCTGCTATTGCAGTCATAGGTTTAAAAGTAGATCCTGGTGGTACTATTGACATAGTAGCATAATTATATAATGGCTTAGGATATATATCATGTGGATCCTGTCTTATAGTTTTATTATTTTTTATGCTCTTATCTATTGGAAATAACTCATTTAATTTTGCTCCTGTATCTCCTCCAGATAATCCTCTAGTATTTATATAATTTTTTCCAAATTCAGCTAAATCCGGATTAAAAAATTGTTTGTATTTATCAGGAGTTAGTTCACCTGGAGTAGAAAATATATTAGGATTAAAACCTGGCCTACTTACTAAGGCTAATATTTCTCCAGTATCTACATCTACTGCTACAGCTGCTCCCCTAGTAGCATTTGCCGTATCTCCTCTAGCCCTTAACTGATTCATAGTATCATCTAAAGCCTTTTCAGCAGCTGCTTGTATGTTTTTATCTATTGTAAGCTGTATGCTTTGTCCTGGATAAGGTTCTCTTCTTCCTAATTCTTCTATAACTCTACCATTTTTATTAAGCTTAACAATTCTTCCACCTTTAGAACCTTTAAGTCTTTCTTCAAAAACTCCCTCTATTCCATTTATTCCTATATAATCTGAGCTAACATCATACCCTTTTTCCTTATACTTTTCATCATCACCGCTTATTTTAGATATATATCCTAAAACTGATGATGCCACTTCATTGTTTGGATAAGTTCTTATAGGTTGAGTAGTTACATCTATTCCTGGTAAATCATTTAATTTTTGAAGAAATATAAATGCTGTTTCTTTCTTTATATTGCTTGCTACATCTACAGATTTATATCCTGAAAAACTTTGCATTTTTGATGCATCTTTTACTAGCATAAATCTTCTTTGTTCATCCAGAGAATATTTTGATGAATCTATTTTATATTGTTTTAATAAATATTTAAAAGTTTGCTCTGGTGTTATTTTTAATAATTCTTCATCAATTCTAGCATTATCCTCTTCTGTTAATTCCTGTTTTTCTTTTTTATCTTTACCTGGAAATAACTGTTTCATAACTTCTTCATCTAATCCTCTATCTTTTTTAAATCTTAATTCAACTGCTCTTTTACCTTCAGCTGTACTTGCTTTAAATTCAAATCTATAAGGATTAATTTTTAGTTCAAAATCATCTGTTTGTTTTTCTTTATATTGATCTAATATACTAAATACTTTTTCCATTGTAGGAAAAAAGCTTTCTTTATTTTCTGCAGTTTCATTATATATAAGCATATAATTTTGCTTGTTAGTAGCTAACACTACTCCATTCCTATCTATTATATTTCCTCTTGGAGCAGGATCTGGAATTTCTCTTATGGATTTATTGTTGGCTTTTTCTATATATTCTTGTGAATCTATAAATTGCAAATAAACAAGCCTAGATATAATTGCAGTAATTATAAATATCATTACCATCATAAGGCCACCAAATCTAGTAAATTTTTTATCTTTGTTTATCTTCATTGACTAAATCACCATTCCTTTAGAATTTCCACTTTCTATCCATATATTTTTTCCTGGATAAATTATATACTATTTTATAACCAACAATAGTTATTACGGCATTATATATACTATTAAACCCTATTAATCTATAGTTCATATCAATCTTTAGAAAATAAGCTATAGTCAATATCAAAACTCCTTTAAATATACTTAATACAAAAGAAGATATAACTGGTACTAAAACTTTTCCTTTTATTATATTAGTTCCTATTTCTGCTGATATTAAACAAACAAACATATTTATTAAAGAATTCATACCAATTACATTAGTAAAATATAAATCTTGAAGAATTCCAGCAAAAACACCAACCCAAATAGATTCCCATTTATCACTTATTATAGAATAGCTTACTATAAAGATAAATAAAAGACTAGGATATACCCCTTTTATTTCTATAAAAGGCATTAGAGAATTATCTAATATGGTAAGTAGTATCAAAATAACCCCTAATGTTAATTTCTTTTTCATATGCATCACCTTAATATTTTACTTCCCCTTTATTTTTAGGCACTACTATAAATACCTCTTCCATTTTTGTTAAATCCACATAAGGCTTAATTGTAGCATTTTTCATTACTTTACCCTTATCTACTTCTACACTTGTAACTTCTCCTATTCTTATGCCTTTAGGATACATACCTCCAAGACCAGAAGTCAATATAACGTCTTTATTTTTTATCTTAGAATCTATAGGTAAAAAATATAATTTTGCTAAAATATTATTCTGGTTATCTTTATAACCTTTTACTATACCACTATTTTCTTTAGTGCTATCTACCATAGCACTAACGGCCAAGTTTTCATTGGATAATGATTGAACTTTAGCCCAATTTCCACCTGTGATTATTACTTGCCCAACTAAGCCTTCATTTGTTATAGCAATCATACCCTTTGCTATTCCATCTTTGGTTCCCTTATTTATAGTGAATTCATCTAAATAGTTTCCACCACTTTTACCAATTACATCCGCACCAACATAGTCATATTCCGAACGTTGATTTTTAAAATTAAGCATTTTTCTTAATCTATCATTTTCACTCTTTAAAGAGCTATACTCTGCTAGCTGACTTTTAAGCTTACTATTTTCTGCTCTTAATTCTACACTTTCTTTTTTTACATCCGGTATGTTAAGAACAAAACCAATAGAATTTCTAATTTTTTTATTTATTTTATAAAAAACTCCTTGAACTGGATTAACCACTGACCCTATACCGCTTTCAACAAAGGACATCTTGCCTCTATCTGCACTTTGTGTTATTAATACTAAAAAGGCAACTGACAGTACAATTATAGTTACTGCCAGTTTGTTTTTAAAGAATTTCATAATCTATTATTTTTTGCTATCTAATATTTTATCTATAGTATCTAATGCTTTACCAGCACCGACAGCTACACAATCAAGTGGAGATTCAGCAATATGAACAGGCATATGGGTTTCTTCATTTATAAGGCGGTCTAATCCTCTAAGTAATGCGCCACCTCCAGCTAACATTATTCCTTTATCCATTATGTCAGATGCAAGTTCTGGTGGAGTTTTTTCTAGTGTAGTTTTTATAGCTTCTATTATTGACATAACCGGTTCACTTAAGGCTCCTCTAACTTCTTTTTCAGAAATAGTTATAACCTTTGGTAATCCTGTTATTAGATCTCTTCCTCTTATCTCCATAATTTTATCTTCATCAGTTTCATAAGCTGAACCTAATTCTACTTTTATATTTTCTGATGTTCTTTCACCGATCATTAAACTATATTCTTTCTTTATGTAGTTTATTATAGACTGATCTAGTTCGTCTCCAGCTACTCTTAAGGATTTACTTGTTACTATACCACCTAATGATATAATAGCAACTTCTGTAGTTCCTCCACCTATATCTACTATCATACTTCCTGTAGGCTCGTTAACTGGAAGTCCTGCTCCGATAGCTGCTGCCATTGGTTCTTCCATAAGAACTACTTCTCTTGCTCCAGCTTGCTTTGTTGCTTCATCAATGGCTCTTTTTTCTACTTCTGTAACTCCTGATGGAAAACAGACTACTATTCTTGGATTAGTAAATCCTCCCTTTGGGCTTACTTTCTCTATAAATTTTTTAAGCATTATCTGAGTAACATCAAAATCTGCTATTACTCCATCTTTTAATGGTCTGATAGCTACTATATTTCCTGGTGTTCTACCTATCATTTGTTTTGCTTCATCACCTACAGCAAGAACCCTATTTACATCTTTATTTATAGCTACAACAGAGGGCTCGCTTAAAACAACCCCCTTTCCCTTAATATACACTAATGTATTTGCTGTACCTAAATCTATTCCCATATCTTTAGTTATACCAAACAATCTCATAAAAGTTTTACTCCTCTCTATTCCTTAGTTATATTGTACCTTTAACTTTCATACTTACATAATTATTTTCGCCAATTATTATATGATCCAATAAATCTATTCCTATTAAACTACCACATTCTTTTAATCTCAAAGTTACATTTACATCTTCCCTGCTAGGGGTTGGATCCCCTGATGGATGATTATGACATATAATTATGGATGCACCATTTTTCTTTATTGCTTCACAAAATATTTCCCTTGGATGTACTACAGACGAATTAAGAGTTCCTATAAAAACATCTTTTATATATGTAACTATATTCTTAGTATTTAAAATTAGTATTCTTAGTTTTTCTTGTTTTAAATACTTCATATCATCCATAACTAAATTAGAAGCATCTAAAGGCGTGTTTATCTTATATTCATTTCCAGATCTATAAGTTTTAAACCTTTTAGAAAGCTCTGATAATGCTAATATTTGAACTGCTTTTGTTACCCCTATACCTTTAATACTAGTCAATTCTTCTATAGATTGATTAAAAAGCTGATCCAAACCACCAGTTTTTCTAATCAAATTACTTGCAAGAATCATTATATTTTGATTTTTAGTACCAGTTCTTAAAATAACTGCCAAGAGTTCTGAATTTGAAAGAGCTTCTGCTCCATACCTTATAAGTCTCTCCTGCGGTCTTTCATTTTTAGGCAAATCTTTTATTTTAAAGCCATTGTCCATTTAATAAACAACTCCTTTTAAAGATTTACCCCCATCTCCATTAACATAGAATTTAATTTATTCAAAGGTAAGCCTACAACATTATAATAGCATCCATTGATATTTTCAACAAAAATTCCTGCTTTTCCCTGAATACCATATGCTCCTGCCTTATCCATAGGATCTCCTGTATTAACATAGTCTTCTATTTGCTTAAAAGTTAATTTGGAAAATTTAACTCTAGTACAAACAAAATCCTTTATAATCTTATTAGACTTTACGTCTAATATAGCTAATCCAGAATATACTTGATGGTCATTGCCACTTAAAGCTTGCAACATTTCAATAGCCGCTTTTTTATCTTTAGGTTTTCCTAAGATTTTATTGTTAAAGGCTACTATAGTATCACACCCTATTATTAAATCACTATTTTCATCTATCTTTTTACAGACAGACCGTGCTTTTCCCTCTGCTAAGTTCATTACATAAGAGGGTATATCATCTTTAAAAGGTATGCTACTTTCGTCAAAATCACTTACTATAATCTGAAAATTTTCCATTATCCTTTTTAAAAGTTCTTGTCGTCTTTGAGATGCAGAAGCTAATATAATATTTTCCACTGATATCACTTCCTGTTATTTCCTGTATAATATTATTGCCAATATTATACCCATTATAGTCATAATATTAATCTCAAAATTTAAACCTATAGCTAAATTTAAAACTTTTAGATCTAAATTCAGCGGTGAAGTAGTTCCTACTTTATATGCGGTTTTTAAAAAGGATAACTTAGTAAAGCTAGAACCTAATATTTCACCAGCAATGCTACCTAAAATAGCCCCTAATAGTATAAAAACTCCTAACAAATTTTTACTTTTATCTGGACTTTTCATAACAACCCCACCTTAAAATTATATCTAGTATAGTTTATCATTTAATAAAAACTTAAACAAGTATCTAAAGAATTTTTTAAGGAAAAAATAAACCTCATGGAAATGCATGAGGTTCTTGAAAAATCTGAGCATCTTAAAATTAGATGCTATTTATTGTTCAATTGTTTTAAATTATTGTAAATAAAAATATAACTTTTGCTTGCTTGATCCCTTGATAAATCTTTAGGTAATTTATTTATATGCTCCTTTAGATTATTTAAAACTTTTATATTAGCACTGTCTTTATCTACCTTTTCTAATGAGGACATCCATTTTTTAATTTCTTCTGTTTTTACAGATTTAACATCTTTTTCAGATAATTTATTCACTATCTTAATATAAGCAGTAATAATCTCAGATATTTCTGCATCACACAAATCTTTTTTATTTAATACAAATGTCATCTTTGAATTATCTATTTTATTATCCGTTAACTTTTTCATTAGTTTTATTCCTTCATCTTCTTCATATACTCCTAAAAAAACTCTGGTTTTACCATTCTCATCTACGGTAAATACATTTCCATAAGGTTTTAAGCTATTTAAAACTCCAGACACATTCTCTTTTTTAGCATATATTCCTTTTTGTATTGCTATGTAGGTTGAATTATTAGTTTTATTTTCTTTAGATTTTACTATATTAGCATTCTGTTTTTTAGCCAAATTACCTGTTTTTATATTGCCAGGTGATACAAGATTAAATATTACTGTTCCCAATATAAAGGCTAATGCTAATACTAATGCTATTATTAGAAAAAATGTAAAATTAAACTTATTTCTCTTCTTAATATCATATCGTGTGTATCTCATTTTTTCATCCCTCCCACAATCATTTAATTGCTTTTATAAATATATATTCTATATTTTTATAAATATAACTAATACGGAATTTTTCAATTAAATAACAAAAAGCCATCAGGTCAGAGTATTATGTTAGTACACTCCAATCTCATAGCTTTTAAAGTTTATAAAAGCACTTGTATTATTTAAATTTTATAAAGATTATTTTCATATATAATATTTAATTTTATTTGAATATCTTAGCTTTTTTAGTACTATTTCATTACTACTTATATTATTACCTTGATTTTTTTCATATATTCTTGACATAGCAAAACCATTTTTTTTAAATATATTTATTAAATTTAAATTATCATTGTTAACAACTACGTAAAAATCATCTATTCCATATTGTTTAAAAA
>NZ_CALSFS010000011.1 GCF_943736985.1 Clostridium sp. Marseille-Q2269 | reverse complement strand
ATATTATACCATTCTTCGTTTCCTAACTTACACCGATCTTTTAAAAAATACAATATCCAAATTTCATTTGGATTTTTAAATTCTGCTCGTCCTTTTATAACTCCAATCAAATGTGACTTATACATTATTTTAATAAAAAATTCACATTCACTTAAATAATATTCTATAAATGTATCTTCTAATTCTTTTACATTTGTTAAGGGATGGTAATTTACATTTGCTTCATTTTGGTTAGATTTCATCATATAAAAAATATCTTCTATGTTTTCCTTGTCTATATTAACTATTTTTATATCCTGATATCTAATATCTACATCTAACATTCTATCCCCCCTTACTTTATAAAGTTATTCTACAGTTTTGTTAAAAATCCTTTATATATTAATATCTAACAAAGCTTAATGTGTAAAGAATTCTTATACATGTTACTCTTCACACATTAAATAATATCTCAGCTATATTTTTTTAACTATAAGTGTATAAATATAAATTATTTGTAATTTATATTTGATTCTAAATTATTTATATCATAATAAAAAACAACTCTTAGTTTTTGTTAAAATTTATTAGATGTTATTAGAAACTATGATTTAATTATATTCTCTATGTATAAAATAAAAACCTTCATCTTATAAAAAGATGAAGGTTCTTATTATTTACTCCATAGCTATTAGATCTACTTTTATTACGTTTTTAGTGCTTTTTATTTCTTCAACTAACTCTTTTAAACCTACAGTCATTTGTGATATATCAAAAGTTATACTTACATTTGCAGTATTATTTATAGGTATATCTTGATTTATTGTAAGTATGTTACACTTATGTTCCGCTACTGTATCTAATATTTTTGATAAACTTCCTCTTTCATGTCCTAACAGCAATCCTATAGTTGCCTTTTGACTTTTAACCCCTTCAGATACAGAAAACACAAAATCTTTATATTTATAATAAGTACTTCTACTAATTCCTACCGTTTTTACACCATCTGTTATGTCCTTCACTTTTCCATTAGCCAAAAGTTCTTTTACTTTTACAACCTTTTCAAAGATATCCGGAAGTATACTATTATCTATAATTAAAAATTTGTTAGGCATAAAAACTCCTCCCATAATTTTTTCTTAATAAATTAGTCTTTGTATAACCTATACAATTATACCATATATGATTTTCTTAATAAATAGTCTCATAAAAAGATATTTTTAATAGTATTATGAACTTTTTAATTTCTATATAATACAAAAAGAGAAGTATAAATACTTCTCTTTATATCTTATTCTAGTATCCAAAATACCGTAGCTCCAATTTTGACACCTATCTTCCGATAGGTGGGTGTTCTCACAGATGTTTCTATCTCCTTAATGCCGTCCGAAGGTCTCATAATAAGGCACATATCCATATCTAAATGTTGAACTCCCGTACTTGTGATGTAGGTTCAAAATATAGAGCCTAGCGTATATCCCAGAATTTATAAGCTTTATTAATTTATTTTCTATATTCATTATAAACATTAATTTATAATTTTTCAATAGTTTTTTTCATATATTAAGAAAATGTTTTCACAATATATATACATTAATTAAATACAATATTATATTTAAATTATATTTTTTCACATTTTACTTTAAAACATATTTTATAAAGTAAAATGGTGCAGGTGATGGGACTTGAACCCATACGTCCTTGAACACACGCCCCTCAAACGTGCCTGTCTGCCGATTCCAGCACACCTGCTAAACTTTCACACATAAAAATTTATTAATGAAATAATTTATAGTTATATTATAATATTTTTATATTGTTGTCAATAAAGTAATTAAATTATCACTATTTATCTTTTATAAAGAAATTTATATATATTATATACAACCTTTACCTTTTTTACATATTTATCCGTTTCTTTAAAAGGTATGTAGTGAAGATTTTCTCCATCTTTTGAATGTTCAGCATCTTTTAGCCATTTCTGAACATTGCCTCGTCCTCCATTATATGCGGCTAATACTAGATCCATATTGCCATTAAATTCTTTTTTTAAATTATTTAGATACCAACAGCCCATTTTTATATTAGTTTCTGTATCCTTCAAATCATTCACATTAAAATTGGTCATTTTCATTTGTTCTGCTATCCATTTTCCTGTTTCTGGTGTGATTTGCATAAGACCTTGTGCATTTTTTTTAGATGTAGCAGTCTTTTTAAAATTACTTTCAGTTTTTATAACTGCTGCTACAAAATAAGGATCTAAATTACTCTGTCTAGCATACATATCTATATAATCTTTATATCTCATAGGGAAAATATATTTTGCTATATTTGTTATATTTATTAGTAAAATTAGTATTAATATTATAATCAAAAGCCTTCTTAAAAACTTCACTTTTTTTTGCCCTAATATTAGAGCACTCCCCCCTTCTTTCCTGCCTTAATCATTAATTCCATAAGAATCTTTTCTAATTCTCCCTTTGTGTTTTCTATATTTTTAGAATTATCTATTATATAATCTACAAATTTCTTTTTTTCTTCTATAGGCATTTGAGAATTTATTCTATTTATAATCTCTTCTCTACTCAATCCATCTCTTTTCATAACCCTATTTACTTGTGTATCCTTATCTACCCAAACTAATATATTTACATCCATCTTCTTATATAAACCTTGTTCTATTAGTGTAGGGGCATCTAATATACAAATTAACTCTTTACTTTCTTCTAGTACCCTTATTCTTCTAAATGTTTCTTGTGTTATATAAGGCATTATTATATTTTCATATTCTATTCTTTTCTCTTTATTTTTAAATATATAACTACCAAATTCTTTTCTCTTTAAATTCCCGTTATCATCTAAAAATTCTTTTCCAAAAATATCTGCTACCTTTATTAGAATTTCTGGATACAAGTTTAAAACTTCTCTACTTATCTCATCTGCCTCTACTACTGGTATATTTTTTTCCTTTATCATTTGTGATATAGTACTTTTTCCTGCACCAATACCACCTGTAAGTCCAATTTTAAAAATACTATCTGAGCAATTCATAAAACAACTCCCTACTTAGCTTCATACCAATTGTTACCTGTGTTTATATCCACTTCTAAGGCAACCTTCAATTCTAAAACCTGTTCCATTTCTTTTTTTACTAAAGCTTTGATTTTCTCTAGTTCATTCTTATAAACATTTAATATTAATTCATCGTGCACCTGTAATATTATACTACTTTTAAATTTATATTCTTTTAATTTTCTATGAACATTTACCATAGCCAGCTTTATTATATCCGCTGCACTTCCCTGTATGGGGCTATTCATAGCTAATCTTTCTCCTGCAGCTTTAACTATTTTATTTGAAGCCTTAACTTCTTTTATATATCTTCTTCTATTTAATATAGTACTTACATAACCTTTTTCAGTAGCTTCCTTAACTATATTTTCTAAATATAATTTTACATTAGGATATCTCTCCAAATAAGCATCTATATATTTTTTTGCTTCTTTTCTAGTTATATTTAAATCTTGAGACAAACTAAAATCTCCTATACCATAAACTATACCAAAATTAACTGCTTTAGCATTACTTCTCATAAGAGGAGTCACTTCATCTATTGGAACTTTAAATACTTCTGAAGCAGTTTTAGTATGAATATCATCATGTTCACTAAAAGCATTTATCATATTTTCATCTTTTGATATATGCGCTAATACCCTTAATTCTATTTGTGAATAATCTGCTGAAAGTATTACAGAATCCTCTGTACTAGGAACGAATACTTTTCTTATTTCTCTTCCCATTTCATATTTTATAGGTATATTTTGAAGATTTGGTTCTGTACTAGATAATCTTCCTGTAGCTGTAACAGTTTGATTAAAGTTTGAATGTATCTTTCCATCTTCCTCTATAGCAGATTTTAGGCCTTCTATATAAGTAGAGTATATTTTTGTTAACTGTCTATAATAAGTTATTTTATCTATTATAGGATGTTTATCTCTTAATTTATCTAATACTTCAGCATTAGTAGAATATCCTGTCTTTGTTTTCTTTATGACAGGTAAATCTAACTTTTCAAAAAGTATTTTCCCTAACTGCTTAGGAGAATTTATATTAAATTCATCCTCAGACATTGAATATATTTCTGATTGAGTAGCTTCTATTTCCCTTTTAAATTTCTTCTCTAATTGTAACAGTATATCTTTATCCACCTTAAATCCTTCAGCTTCCATAGATGATAATGTTTCTGTTAAAGGCTGTTCCACATTATATAATAGTTCTTCTATATGTTGATCTTTTATTTTTTCTTCCAATATCTTGTATAGCTGTGGCATTATATTAACTTCTTTTATTTTTAAATTTTCATCTTCTTCATTTATATTTTTAAATAAATATTCTGAAGCTAAACTAAACATTTCATATTCTTTTCTTACTGGATCTATTAGATATGCTGCCAAATTTACATCAAATTTTATACCATTAAACTCTATACCTAATTTTCTTAATATTGTTCTTGGATTCTTTGAATCATAAGTAATTTTTTTGATTTCTTCATTTTCAAATATTTCTTTACATATACCTATAAAGTCTTCTCTTTTATCCTTTAAAAAACTTTCAAAATCTATCTTGTAAATATCATTTATAAAATTAATATATAAAGTTTTTATTTCTGATTTAAAGAATAAAACCACATTGTCTAATTTAAAGTATACGTATAAATCATTTTCTTTATGTTTTATTATATTATCCTTTAAGTTTTTAAATTCATCTATGGAGACTATATCTTTGTAAGTTACTTTCTCATCTAAAACTTCCTCTACTGAATCCTTCCCTATTTTGTTTAGTAGAGATTTAAATTGCAATTTTTTAAACATTTCTCTAACTTTATTTATATCATAATCTTCTTTTGATTTTATCTCATCTAAACTTATCTCTATAGGTACATTGCATATAATAGTAGCCAATTTTTTACTAAATATAGCCTGCTCACTATATTCATGTAAATTTTCTTTTAACTTCTTACCTTTGATATCTTCTATGTTTTCAAGTACCTTTTCTATGCTTTTATATTCTTTTATAAGCTTAAATGCGGTTTTTTCACCTATACCAGGTACTCCAGGTATATTATCAGAAGAATCTCCCATAAGACCTTTTACATCTATAAACTCTTTAGGTGTAACCCCAAATTCTTCTATCATTCTATTCTTATCATATATTTCTTTTTCTGTAATACCTTTTTTAGTTATAACTACTTTTACATTATCTGTAGCTAATTGTAGGGCATCTTTATCTCCTGTAACTATGTAAACTTCTATTGCTTTTTCCTCTGCAAATACAGACAATGTACCTATTAAATCATCTGCTTCAAATCCATCAATTTCAAATATGTTTATTGCTAATGCAGTCAAAAGTTCTTTTACTATAGGAAACTGCTGGGCTAGTTCCTCTGGCATTTTTTTTCTTCCTGCTTTATAATCTTTATATTCTTCATGCCTAAAGGTAGGTGCTTTTCTATCAAAGGCTGCTACTATATAATCCGGCTTTATTTCTTCTTTCATCTTCAAAAGCATATTTACAAATCCATATATGGCATTAGTATGAATTCCATCTTCAGTCATAAGATCAGGCAACGCATAAAAAGCTCTATTTAATAAACTATTACTATCCAATATTAATAATCTTTCTTTATTCATAAACGAACCTCCAAAATTCACAATGTATATTATTAAATTTTAAAATAACTCTACTATGATAGATACACTTAAATGTCTTTAATACATCAAAGTAATTACTGTAATTTTATCATTTCCTCTATAATTTAAACTATAACCATTATACACTAAATTAATAATTTATTTTTAATAATACTTAAAATATCCTGATATTTTATTATAATATATTTTATTCTCTACTATACTAACTTCCTGTGCTAATTAATTTTTTTTAATTACCCCTTATTTAGAAAAAAGACTTTGAAGAATTAGTAAAAATAGATAAGTTAATATGCTTAATAGCTGATCCTAAGATTTCTATTGATTCTACTAAAATATATACTTACGAGAAACTATAAACAAAAATAGAATTGGGAAATGATCGTAAATCAGCTAACCTAGGTACTAAGCGTGGCAAAGATAGTAATAAAATATGTTGATTTCCATATAAGCTTCATATATTAGCAGCTTGGAAAAGTGAATTACCTTTAAGTATAGTACCTTCCACAGCAAGTCACAGCAACGCTGATTTAGTTCTACCATTAATAAAAAAGTTTATAGTAAAATATTCAGGCAGCATAGATACTAAGTATTACATTATGATGGATTTAGTTTATGATTTTCAAAAAAATTATGATTATATAAATAATGAGTCTAAAGCTCAGGCAATGATATTCCTTCTCTCTCGAGATCTGTGTTTTCCTCCAGAAGGTTTGAAAGAAAATTTTCCTCCAGTATGTTCAATAGGTTATGATCTAACTTATTGGGACAAAAATGGAAATTATCTAAAATTCAGATGTTCCCATACAACTGTCAAAATAAACTGTTCCTGTTGGATCATGTGGTGTACCACATCTAACTATGGTTATTGCCGTTATTTCCTTAAAGTTAATTATAAGAAGAATAATAGATATTTGTGCTACTCGCATACAAACACTGAAGTTAGCAAAATTTTTATAATGGAAGAACTTCAATTGAAATATATGACTCTAGATTAAAAGAACATTTTAATTTACATAATTTGCATTAATTATGCATACGTAAAGTTAAAACAATAGCACTCTTAAGTTTTATTGCTCTAATTAATGTTGCTATTGCAATTAATCAAAAGTCCAACAACTTAAAAGATGTATCATAATATTAAATAAGAACACAAAACTTATCTACACGTATAATAATACCTACCTTACTATAAAGAGGTAATATGTCCACAATTTTAAAATTTTAATTGTTCAACTTGCTAAAATATAAAAATATTAGTATAAATGAATATATACCCAAGGTATTATAATGTAGACAAAATTAGGGAAACATTATTTAAGACAAATTAAAAAAATTTAAATATATGTAGAAATTTTTAGTATATTAGGAATATATTAATCTAATTTATTAGTAAATTAAAGAAATTTAATCAATTATGTAGTATAATATACATAATTATATATAATAATCCATATATGGTTCATATACAGTGTATTTCCCATGAAAATTATGTTAATATTATTAAGTGATTCAATTTAAAACATAAATTTTAAGGGAGGAATAATAATGAAGAATTTCAAAAAATTAAGTACAGTACTTTTAGCAGCTGGTATATTTGCAGCATCTACACTAGGGGTAGCGAAACCAGTTAAAGCTGAAACATTATCATTTTCAGTTCACAATTATGGTGGTTATAGCGCTCCTATTTATGTCGATGTTACTAGAACTTATGTTGGTTATGGGCATATAACTCAAGGAGCAGCTGTAAGAGCTGCTCAATGGGCATTGAATAACAAAGGATTTAATGCAGGAACTCCTGATGGATATTTCGGACCAAATACTCAAAGGGCTGTTTTGAGATTCCAATCTTCAAGAGGTTTATCTGCTGATGGAATAGTAGGGCCTAATACATGGAGAGCACTACATAGATAAATATATAAAAGCAGTAATCTGCCTACAAAATACAACTGCAGATCAAGTAGATGAAAAACTCCTATACTAATAATGTTTGCATACTAGAAAAGCACTTAATATGATGAATATTAGGTGTTTTTTTACTTGCATAAAATTATATTAAAGTAACTCGTTGCGCTACAGTATTTACAAATAGCAAAGCTCTAGCATACTAGCATAGTATGATACCCTATTGTTAAAAAGCACCACCAATTTAATAATGGATGAAATATATATGTTAGAGACTTATAAGCAAAATGCTATCACAAGTTATAGAAGATTTAAACGATCTTATAACTGTTGTATTTGTTATAATCAATGATATTTGCCAAGAAATAATTCCAGAACATATTAAAAATCGTAGAAATATTAATAAATGTATTATGAGTGATAGTAAAATAACTCACAAGATTTGTTCCTTAAATTTTGTAACGGTACTCGTTTTAACAGAATTCATAGAGTCCTTATGAAAGTTTTAGAAATAATAATACACAGAGTTTCAAGTATTCTTGCACATAATAAAAATGAATTTAGAACCATAGATCTATGCCCATTTATACTTGTAAATTCCATAGAGCTCATTTCCACAAAACATATAAAGCTTTTGATTCATATGGAAGAGGTTCATCTAAAGAGAAACTTATTATGGTTTTAAAATCTATTCATTAATTTCTATCAATGGATATATTAGAGATTTTACATTAACTTGTGCTAATATAGATTATAGAGACTGTTTATGAGAATTAACTAGTAACACTTCAAATTTAAATATAATTGGTGACAAAAGCTATATAGGCAATCTTCTTTCTTTAGAATTTAAAAAAGAACGTACTATAAATATAATATAACTAAAAAAATAACCGTGAATTTCAACTTCCCAAATCAATAAGAGAACTAATCTTAAAAAAGCGTAGACTTTTTGAAAAAGTTAACTCTAAGTTCTCCCATCAATTAAATATTTTAAAAATAGTAGCTAAATCACATTTGAAATTAATGACTAGAATAATAACTAAAATACTTGCTGTTTCATAAGTAAAGTTTTAAAAAAGTCTAGTACTATGTTAAAAATTAAATATTTAATATTTAATTTTTAGATAAATTTCCTGATTTTTTTAGAGCAACAAGTTAATTCTATTTGGTTTTAATAATTCTACTGACATTTTAGAAATAAAAAAGACTTTGGAAAACTAATCCAAAGTCCGCAAACTTAGTGTTTGCAATGGTGCCGAAGGCGGGAGTCGAACCCGCACGAAGTTTCCCTCGACGGATTTTGA
>NZ_CALSFS010000010.1 GCF_943736985.1 Clostridium sp. Marseille-Q2269 | reverse complement strand
ATCTTATGATATATGGAATTATAGGAGAAAAGACATGGAATAGAATAATGAGAGAGTAAAAGTTACAAAAATAAATTTCATTATTTGTTTTATTATAACTTTGAATTTTGATTTTCATTAGAGATACTATAAAAAATAGTTCAATATTTTTTATATAAAATTTCTAATAAGGGCGTTGCTAATATTTAAGGTAAATTGGACAGAAATTAAAAATATGTGCATCTTGTGTTATTACATGAGATGTTTTTTCATGTCTGGAATATATGAGGTAATATAATATTAAGTGAAATTTATAATAAGCTTCTATAATAATTTATTATCTATTATAATTAAATTAAATTATTATAAGTTATTTGATTTATAATATAAAATAACTTGTTTATTTATAAAATATTGTATATAATAAAAATGTTTAAAGGATAGAAGCAGAACATTTTTGATATAGAATAAAATCAAATATAAAAAATTTGAATAGATTGGAGAATTGTTAAGATGAAAGAAGAAAATGAAAAATATGATGAAATCATGACAGTAGCAGAGGTTGCAGAATATTTTAAAATTAGTGAAGTTACAACATATAAATTAGTTCAAGAAGGAAAGATTCCAGCTTTTAAAATAGGAAGACATTGGCGTGTTAAAAAAGAAGATTTATCTGAATTTATTGAAAAATTAAAAAGGGGAGAAAGATTATAATTTTTTTATCAGGAGGTACACGAATGATAATAAATAATAATACATCATTTCATGAATTATTGGAATTATGGGCTAAATATTCCTTTAGTTTTTTTATGATGAAAAAGTAACAAAAGAAGATTTAGAAGGATTTAAAAAGATTAATAAACATCTAGAAAATTATGGCATGCATAAGATAGAAATATTTAATGTAAATGAAAATGTTTGTACAGTACGTTATTTTAGAAATGGTTTAGAATTTAAAAAACAAGTGGAAGTATAGTAATAGATGAGGCGCAGGATTTCAGTGTATTTCAGTTTTATGTTTTAAATACTAATATGTTCACTTTATTGGGAGATCTTTTTCAGGGAATACATTCTTATGGAGCAATAAATAATTGGCAGCAAATTATTGATAATGTTTTTGGATAAGATAATAATTACAAAACTTTAAGACAAAGTTATAGAACCTCATCTGTAAATAGTGAGTTTTATACAGTTATTTAATATATATTAAGAAAGCATTATAAAGTTAGCCTGGAAAAAAGATAATAATAATTATATGAAGGAGGGAATTTTTTGAAAAATAAAAGTAAGATGAAAATTATATCACTAGGAGGTCTTGGTGAGATAGGAAAAAATATTACAGCTATTGAATATGATGACGAGATTGTTGTAATTGATTGCGGGTTAGCTTTTCCAGATGCGGAAATGTATGGGGTAGATATTGTAATACCGGACATAACATATTTGATGAAAAATAGTCATAAGGTAAAAGGATTTTTCATAACCCATGGTCATGAGGATCATATTGGAGCCCTTCCATATATTTTAAAGGAACTTAATGTTCCTATATATGGCACAAAATTAACTTTAGGGTTAGTAAAGTGTAAATTGGAAGAACACAATATACTATCACAGTGTGAACTTAATATTGTAAAACCAGGGGATGTTATAAAGTTAGAAACAGTTTCTGTTGAATTTATAAGGACAAATCATAGTATAGCGGATAGTTGTTCATTAGCAATACATACTCCTTTAGGTGTGATTGTTCATAGTGGAGATTTTAAAATTGACTATACTCCTATTGATGGAGAAATTATTGATTTAAAAAGATATTCTCAGCTGGGTAAGCAAGGTGTCCTATTATTTATGGGAGATAGTACAAATTCAGAGCGAACAGGATATACAATGTCTGAAAAAACTGTAGGTGAAAAATTAGATAATATTTTTAATGGATCAAAGGGGAGAGTTATTGTAGCTACTTTTGCATCTAACATACATAGGGTTCAGCAGATTGCAAATTCGTCTATAAAGGAAGGAAGAAAGATTGCATTTAGTGGAAGGAGCATGGAACGAATATCACAAGTTGCAATGGAATTAGGTTATTTAAATATACCAACTAAGTCATTAATAGAGATAGATGAAATTGGTAAATATTCTAATGACAAAATTACAATTATTACAACTGGAAGTCAAGGCGAGCCTATGTCAGCTCTCACTAGAATTGCTACAGGTACTCATAAAAAAATTAAGATTGAACCAGGAGATATGATTGTTATTTCTGCATCTCCTATTCCAGGAAATGAAAAATTTATATTTAATGTGATAAATCAATTGTATAGAAGAGGAGCAGCAGTTATTTATAAGTCCTTAGAAGATATACATGTTTCTGGTCATGCATGTCAAGAAGAACTTAAATTAGTACATTCACTTTTAAAACCAAAGTATTTTATACCTATACATGGAGAATACAGACACTTAAAACAACATGCTATGATTGCTGAAAAATTAGGTCTAAATGAATCTAATATTTTTATTTTAGATATAGGAGATGTATTTGAAATTACATCTACAAAAGCAGAAATTGTAAACAAAGTTTCTTCAGGAAGAATAATGGTAGACGGATTAGGTGTGGGAGATGTAGGCAATATAGTTTTGAGAGATAGAAGACATTTATCACAGGATGGTATTATAACAATAGTAGTAACAATTGATAAACAAGGTCCTAGTGTTTTAGCAGGTCCTGATATTGTTTCTAGAGGGTTTGTTTATATTAAAGAGTCAGAGCAATTACTAAGGGATTCCAAAAATTTAGTAAGGGAGTCAGTGGAGGAGTGTATTAGTAATAATATAACTGAATGGTCAGTAATAAAGGCTACTATAAGAAATGATTTAGGTCAATTTTTATATAAAAAAACTAAAAGAAAACCTATAATACTTCCTATTATAATGGAAATATAAAATTACAAATATGATGTGCTAATTTTATAAAAATCATATTTAAACCTTTTCCCTTTATATTGCTTTCATATAAAAATAATATATATAAATATGCTTGAATTTAGATAATTATGCAGGTATAATTTATTCTTGTGCGAAACGGAAATAGACTTTTACGGAAAAAGTCATATAAATTTTAAATAGAGGTGATGTTTTGAGAGAAAAAATTAAAGAAGAATGGCTTTCTAATATTAAAGGAGATATTCTGTCGGGAATTGTAGTTGCACTAGCACTTATCCTAGAGGCTATAGGTTTTTCTATTATAGCAGGAGTTGATCCTATGATTGGACTATATGCTTCATTTTGTATGTCATTAGTAATTGCTTTTTCAGGTGGCCGGATAGGAATGATTTCAGCAGCAACAGGAGCTATGGCTCTTGTAATGGTAGGGCTTGTAAAAAACCATGGTGTACAGTATATGTTTGCTGCAACTATATTGACAGGTATTATACAAATGATATTGGGAACATTAAAAGTTGGAAATTTAATAAAATTTATTCCCAAATCAGTAATGGTAGGTTTTGTGAATTCTTTAGCTATTTTAATTTTCATGGCACAAATTCCTAGCTTTTCCGGAGAATCTTGGCAGATGTATGCTATGGTGGCAGGTGGGCTATTAATAATATATATATTTCCTAAAATAACTAAGACAATACCATCTCCATTAGTTGCTATTGTTGTAATTAGTGCTATTGCTATTCTTACTAAAAGTGATGTTAGAACTGTTGGAGATATGGGTCATATATCAAATACCTTACCAAAGTTTTTAATTCCAAATGTTCCTCTAAACTTTGAAACATTTAAAGTGATATTACCATATTCTATTTCCCTTGCATTTGTAGGTTTGATTGAATCATTATTAACATCACAAATTGTAGATGATATGACTGAAACTTCAAGTAATAAAACACAAGAATGTTTTGGACAAGGTATTGGTAATATAATTGTTGGCTTTTTTGGAGGAATGGCATCATGTGCTATGATCGGACAATCTGTTATTAATATTAAATCAGGTGGTAGAAGTCGTCTTTCTACATTTTCATCAGGAATATTTTTAATGGTTTTAATAATTGCATTAAATAAACTAGTAGTACAAATTCCTTTAGCGGCATTGGTTGCGGTTATGATCATGGTTTCAATAGGTACCTTTGATTGGAGTTCTATTAAGAAAATGAAAATGTTACCTAAGAGTGATTCTTTTGTAATGATAGTAACTGTAGCTGTTGTTGTACTAACACATAATCTTGCTATTGGAGTATTGTTGGGAACAATACTAAGCGCTGTTTTCTTTGTAGTAAAAATTTCAAAGATAAAAGTCATCTCTATTGTAGAAGAAAATAGTAATAAGAAAGTGTATAAAGTAAAAGGGCAATTATTCTTTGCATCAGCAACAAATTTTTTAGAGCAATTTGATTTTAGTGATAAGTTTAACTCTATAGAGATTGATTTATCTAAAGCACATATTTGGGATGAATCAGGTGTTGGCGCAATTGATAAGGCTATGATTAAATATAAAAAGAATGGTTCAAATGTAAATATAGTAGGCTTAAATAAGCATAGTACAAATCTAATTGATAAAATAGCTATTTTTAATAAAAATGATGCATGTCAACAAGAATTTGTTCACTAAAATAATTTTAAAATTATAAAAAATATATATAAAATTATTTAGTTATAAATTAGGGTGTGTCTGAAAACTAACTAGTGCAAAAGACTTAAATTTTAGG
Organism: Clostridium sp. Marseille-Q2269; assembly: GCF_943736985.1. Taxonomy (GTDB): domain Bacteria; phylum Bacillota; class Clostridia; order Clostridiales; family Clostridiaceae; genus Clostridium_F. Next base: position 161,402 of record NZ_CALSFS010000010.1, on the reverse strand, counting down.
TATAATAATATAAAAAACTATGAGGTTAAAACAATGACACAAAAACGCTACGAAATATCAGATGAACAATGGAATCAAATAAAAAACTTATTTCCCGTTGCAAAGACAGGAAGACCACCCAAAGATAATAGAATTATGTTCAATGCCATACTATGGATTGCAAAAAGCGGTGCTGCATGGCGTGATTTACCTGAACGCTTTGGGTCATGGAAAACAGTATATAGTCGTTTTTGTAAGTGGCGTGATGACGGTACTTTAGTAGTAATTTTTAAAGAGCTAACCTCAGAAGCAGATTATGAAAATTTAAGTATCGATTCAACATGCATTAAAGCCCACCAACATAGTGCAGGTGTTAAAAAGGGGCTGTAAACAACGAAACGAAACAACATATTGGATTAAGCCACGGAGGACATACGACAAAAATTCATGCAGTTGTGGATGCCCTTGGCAATCCGGTATACTTCCAATTGTCATCTGGTAATTTACATGACAGTACACAAGCCATAGATATCCTTTCAAACATTGATATACAAAGTAGTAATATTTTAGCTGATAAAGCATATGGCACAAATGAAATTAGAGAATATATAACGTCACAGGGAGCCTCATATACTATTCCGCCAAAATCTAATTCAAAGAATCCTTGGCCTTGTGATTGGTGGACATATAAGGAGCGTCATCTAGTTGAATGCTTTTTTAATAAAGTGAAGCATTTTAGAAGAATTGCTACTAGATATGATACGCTTTCTTCTTCTTTTCTTGCATTTGTTTATATTTCTGCCATTTTTGTTTTATCTAAATAAGCTCTTGATATATTGTTTTCAGACACGCCCTAGTATGTTTTTTAGATTTTTAAAAAATTTAATAATATAACTTTAGTTATGCAAAATAAAAATCTAAATTGGTAAAACTACCAAAAAATAAATATGGCATACTTTCTCTCACTGTGTTATATAAAAGTTACCATACAAATACAAACACAGGAGGTAAGAAGTATGCCAAGTACTAATATTGTATCCATTAATAATGAACTTTACAATTACTTAAATGATGTAAATTATGGAATGTCTAAGCCTCAATTTAATCATTTAACCAATATTGCCAATGGATTAATTAATTTACCTGGCACTAAAACTTTATCTGAAATTGCTAAAAATGTGTTGCATTCAAAAGACAAAAGTTGTATTTATAGATTTTTAAGCCATTCTAAATGGGACCATAGTCTTCTGAACAACAATAGAATTAGCTATTTAAACTTTTTCCTTGAGCATAATATTAAACCTAAATCCGTAGGATTTTTGATTATAGATGATACTGTAAATCCCAAGAAATCAGCAAAGAAAATGCAAGGATTATCTTATAATTACTCTCATACAGAAGACAAAAATATTTGGTCACATTGTGTGGTTACTTCAAATTTTGTTGTAAATGATAAATCTATTCCTTTACAATATAAACCTTACTATAAAAAGGAATTTTGCAAAGATTTAAATAAAAATTTTAAATCTAATATTGATATTGCAAAAAATTTTATAACTTCTTTTAAAACTCCATCTAATTGTGAAAAAATTTATTGTCTTATGGATTCATGGTATACAAATAATAATTTAATAGAAGCATCTTTAGCAAAGGGCTACCACCTAATAGGAGCAATTAAATCTAACAGAAAAATATCTCCATTAGGAATTTCAATGCAGTTATCAAAATTTGAAAAATTCCTTAGTCCTAACACCTTAGACCTTGTTACAGTTGAAGGTAAGGACTATAGAGTATATACCTATGAAGGTAATGTTTCTAAATTCCCTTATGCTAAAATACTTATTTGCTATGAAGTCACCCATGATGGATTCAAGAACCCAGTATATTTGCTGTCTACCGACATCTTATTAAATGCAGAAACTATAATTAAATATTATTCTCACAGATGGACTATAGAAACTTCATATAAATATTTAAAAAGCAATTTAGCTTTTGATAAATATAGAATGCGTAGCATTTTGTCTATAGAACGATATTTTCTTATAGTATTCTTAATCTATAATTTTTTAGAATTATTTAGAGTTAGTTCCAACCACGGAGATTTTAAGACTATAGGTGAAACTCAGAAATATCTAAACAGCCTGACGGCAAAAGCACTTGTGTGCTTTATATATGAAAAATCAAAACAGAATATTGAACTAAAAGATATTTTATCTGAGCTAAAAATCCCTTAGAGTTTTTAAAAATTCATCATATAAAATTGGGCAAGTGTTTTCATATTATATGGATAATATATCATAATAAGTATAATATCGTCTCAATAGGTAATTTAGCTTTTGAAATTGCCTAACTAAAGAATATAATTTAATATATTTATAAAAGATACTATAGAGCTTAATGTTCTATAGTATTTTTTTATTAAAGCATAAAAATTATTTATACTTGCAATTATTATTTCAGGTGTTTATTGATTTATATAATTATTTAAATAATATTAGTATTGATTGATCTATTTTACACAATATATAACTTAGATTATAGTTAATACTTTCATGTTCACATTTAATATATTATTTGCATAATATACTTCTATATAGACAAATGTTTATATATAGGTGTATTTTGAGTTGATAAATATAAATGATGTTGACATTATATAGAATACATTCTATACTATGTATAGATAAATATCTATATAGGAGGGAAATCAATGAGCTTAAATTATGATGATAATGCAAAAATTATTAAAGCATTATCAGATGGTAGTAGATTAAAAATAATTGATATATTATCTTGTGGAGAAAAGTGTGCTTGTGATATATTGGAACACTTTGGTTTTACACAACCAACACTTTCTCATCATATGAAGGTTCTAATGGATTGTGGTCTTGTAGAATCTAGAAAAGAAGGTTTATGGTCATATTATTCATTAAATATTACTAATTGTAATAAACTAATTTTATTTCTTATGAGCATTACAACGGATACAGACGACTGTATCTGTAAGAATGAATCAAAATGTAATTGTAAATAAAAAAATGAGGAGTGAATAAGCATGAAAAAAATGATAATTTTTGATCCAGCTATGTGTTGTTCAACAGGAGTATGTGGCCCATCTGTTAATCCAGAATTATTGAGGATAGCTACAACAATAAACAGATTAAAGAATAATGGAATATTAGTTGAAAGATATAATCTAACTAGTAATCCACAAATATTTGTTGACAATAAGAAAATAAATGAAATTCTAAATAAAGAAGGAGTAGAAATACTTCCAGTTACAATGATTGATGGTATTATTGTAAAAACAAAAGCGTATCCAACTAACAAAGAATTTTGTAAATTGTTAGATATACCAGAGGATTATTTAAAAATTACTATAAAAAAACCATCTAAAGGTTGTAATTGTAAAGATGGATGTTGCTAAAAAGAAAAGGGGGATATAATGTTTAAAAAATTTAATGTAGAAGATATAAACTTAACAAAATATTTATTCTTTACTGGCAAAGGTGGAGTTGGTAAGACTTCAACAGCTTGTGCTGTAGCGGTAACTTTAGCTGATAAAGGTAAAAAAATTATGCTTGTTAGTACAGATCCAGCTTCAAATCTTCAAGATGTTTTTAATACAAAATTAAATAATAAGGGAGTTACTATAAAAGAAGTTCCTAATTTAGTAGTTGCAAACTTTGAGCCAGAAGAAGCAGCTGAGGAATATAGAGAAAGTGTAATAGCACCTTATCGTGGAAAACTACCAGAAGTAGTTTTGAGTAATATGGAGGAACAGCTTTCAGGTTCATGTACTGTTGAGATTGCTGCATTTAATGAATTCTCAACCTTTATAACTGATGAAAAAGTAGAAAAAGAGTATGACCATATTATATTTGATACAGCACCAACAGGTCATACACTAAGGATGTTGCAGCTTCCTTCAGCATGGAGCAATTTTATTAATGAAAGTACACATGGTGCTTCATGTTTAGGACAGCTTTCAGGACTTGAAAGTAAAAAAGAAGTTTATAAAAATGCAGTAAATACTCTAGCGGATAAGGATAAAACTACACTTATACTTGTATCACGCCCAGAAGTATCACCTTTAAAGGAGGCTGAAAGAGCTTCTAAAGAACTTCAAGATATAGGGGTAAACAATCAAGTTTTAGTTATTAATGGAGTACTTGAAGAGCATGAAGATTATCTTTCTAATGCTATTTATACTAAAGAACAAAAAGCATTAGAAGATATTCCACAATCACTAAAGACTGTTGAAACTTTTCAAATCCCATTAAGACCATATAATGTAACAGGTTTAGAAAATGTAAGAGCTTTTTTAAAGAATAATAATATTAAATATAATGATGAAAAATTAAACACTACTAATTTACCTAAATTAAATAAGGTAATAGAAGATTTATATAATACTGATAAAAAAGTAATATTTACAATGGGTAAAGGTGGTGTAGGTAAAACTACAATAGCTGCTGCAATTGCTGTAGGGTTAGCTAAGAAAGGAAAGAAAGTACATTTAACAACTACTGATCCAGCAGATCATTTAAAATTTGTGTTAGATGAAAGTTATGGAATCACTTTAAGCCATATAGACGAAAAAAAGGAACTAGAAAAATACAAAGAAGAGGTATTAGGTAAAGCACGAAAAACCATGAGTGAAGATGATATTGCTTATGTTGAAGAAGATTTAAGATCACCTTGTACTCAAGAAATAGCAGTATTTAGGGCATTTGCAGAAATAGTTGAAAGGTCAGAAAATGAGGTTGTAGTTATTGATACAGCACCAACAGGGCACACTTTATTACTTTTAGACTCTACTCAAAGTTATAATAAAGAAATTGAACGTTCACAAGGAGATATTCCAGAATCAGTTAAGAAGCTTTTACCTAAGCTTAGAAATGAGGAAAATACAGAAGTAATCATCGCAACACTAGCTGAAACTACTCCTGTTTATGAGGCTTTAAGATTGCAGAAAGATTTAAATAGAGCTGGTATTCACAGTAAATGGTGGGTTATCAATTCAAGTTTCTATGCAACCAATACAACAAATTCTATCTTAAAGGTAAAAGTCAACAATGAGGTACAGTGGATTAACAAAGTGAATGAAATATCTAAAGGAAATTTTGCAGTTATACAGTGGATTCCTAAAGAGGTTAAAGGTGAAATACTTAATGATTTAGTGAACTAGGAATAACTCCACTGCAAAATGTAAAAATTAATTTTGTAGTGGAGTTATATATAAACATGATTATATATAAATAATTTTAGCGGAGGATAATTTCATGAAACCTAAAGTAGCATTTATTTGTGTTCATAATTCTTGTAGATCTCAAATGGCAGAAGCGTTAGGAAAATTGTTTGCATCTGATGTTTTTCATTCATATTCCGCCGGTACAGAAACTAAAGTACAAATAAATCAAGATGCAGTAAGAATTATAAAGACAATGTATAAAGTAGATATGAATAAAGACCATAGGTCTAAACTATTAACGGATATACCAAAAGTAGACATTGCTATAAAAATGGGATGTAACGTTGTATGTCCTTTCTTACCTTGTAAGCATACAGAAGATTGGGAATTAGAAGATCCTACAGGTAAAAGTGATGAAGAGTTTATTAAAACAGCAAAAATTATTGAAGAAAAGATTAAAGATTTAGCGGAAAGAATAAAAAACAATGAAATTGATTTAACGGAATAATTTATGATTTTAAACTATGAATTTTTATAAAGGAGGATTAATTATGCCCTTAAAAAGTAAAGAAAAAAATAAAGGATTAGGTATCTTTGAAAGATATCTTACTATATGGGTAGCACTTTGCATTATAGTAGGAATACTTATAGGACAATTTATTCCGTCCATACCTGAAACTTTGAATAAATTTGAATACTACAATGTTTCAATACCAGTTGCTATTTTAATTTGGCTTATGATATATCCAATGATGTTAAAAATTGATTTTAATAGTATAGTAGGTGTAACTAAAAAACCTAAAGGGTTAATAGTTACCTGCGTTACTAATTGGCTTATAAAGCCCTTTACAATGTATTTAATAGCCTCATTTTTCTTAAAGGTTGTGTTTAAAGCATTTATTCCAGGAAACCTTGCTACAGAGTATTTAGCAGGTGCAGTACTATTAGGAGCAGCACCATGCACAGCAATGGTATTTGTATGGAGTTATCTTACTAAAGGAGATGCAGCATATACCTTAGTTCAAGTAGCTGTAAATGATTTAATTATATTAGTAGCCTTTGCACCTATTGTAGCGTTTTTATTGGGAGTAAGTGATGTTACAGTTCCCTATGGAACATTAATATTATCAACTATATTATTTGTTGTTATACCTTTAACAGCAGGCTTTTTAACAAGAAAATCAGTTATAAAAAATAAGGGAATAGAGTATTTTAATGATGTGTTTTTAAAGAAATTCGATAATATAACTATTATAGGATTGCTTCTAACTTTAGTTATTATTTTCTCATTCCAAGGAGAGATTATATTAAACAATCCGCTTCATATTTTATTGATTGCAGTACCTCTTACAATTCAAACATTTCTTATATTTACTATTGCTTATGGATGGGCAAAACTATGGAAATTACCTCACAATGTGGCTGCACCAGTAGGCATGATAGGAGCAAGTAATTTCTTTGAACTATCAGTTGCAGTTGCAATATCTTTGTTTGGATTGAAATCAGGAGCAGCCCTTGCCACAGTAGTAGGAGTTTTAACTGAAGTACCTATAATGTTAACTCTTGTTAGAATTGCTAATAATACACGAGGATGGTTTTCAACAGAGATTATAGAGAAACAATAAATAAATTTTTAAGTTACACTTCTATTAGAATTAATTAAGGGGTGATGTATATGAAATGGGAATATAAAGTTATTGAAATTAATTCTATAAAGAATTTAGGTAATCCTATTAATTTACAGAATGAACTTAATAATTATGGTGAAGAAGGATGGGAACTTGTATGTGCTTTGGCCAAACCTCATGAGGGAATAGGATGGATGCCAAAACCAGATGATGGTTCAGTAATATTTAAAAGAGCGCTTAGTATATAATAGATGAGAATTATATAAATTAGGAAAATATAATTAAAAATTAATTATATTTTCCTTGGGTTGTTGATAAACATATTTTGTAAACAGCCTTTTAAATTTATACAAAAAGGATTTTCATTATTTATGTAGAATATATATTCTTGTTACCTATCTATTTTCTACTATTATTCTTGCTACTCTTTCCGCTACTTCACCCGTGAATGCTATACATTGATCCATATGCTCTTTTGAACCTAATTCCATGTCTTTTGTTAGAAATCTACAGCAGAGACTTTTATGTTCTTTTTTAAAATCATCATGTAATTTTTTACTTAGTTCCATGGATTTTGCAACTATAGGGTCTTTTGCTTCTTTTCTACCAAACACCATACCAAGTGCCATTATTCCACCTGCTATAGCGCCACAAGTACATCCTGAACCTCCCATACCTACTGGAAATCCTGATGCCATAGCTATAGCATCATCTGAAACTTCTATTTTAAATTCATCTCTAATAGTTTTAACTACCGCTTCTGAACAATAAAAATCTCCATTTCTATAGTAATCTTCAGCAACTTTTCTTATTTTATCAAAGTCAATATTATTCATTATATTACCTCCAAAATGATTAATTAGTTGTAAACTATTTTTATTTTAAGCTAATAAAAAATATAGTTCACATGAAAATGAATAAACTATTATTCGTTTTTAATTCATATTTTTATCTATTTTTTCAATTTTCTTATTCTATTATGTTGTAATATTCTACATTGAAAATTATATTCCTTCTTCATTATATAGTGATTTTTTTGCTAAGAATAATGTGCGTATATGTATTTTAAAATAAAGAAACTTTATCTAATTACACAATGCTTAATTTTAGGTATTCCATAGGGCTCATTAAGTAGCTTATCTAAAGCCTATAATCCGCTAGGGCGTAATACTTTAAAATAGGCAGCCTTGTACTAGCTTATATCTGCTACTTTTAAGTATTTCTTTGTAGCTACAGAAATAAGCAATTCCAAGGACAAAATATAATTACAAAAGAAATGCAACCTTATTAGTTAAAAGATACCCTATAGATAGACTTATTTTGTCTATGTTATGGGGTATCTTTTAATTTAGTGGAGCATTACTTTTTTTAAAATATCCAAATAGAAATTTTTGTACAGGCTTCCATTTGCCATAGGGTATTACTTTTAAGTAGAGGTAAAAGAAACCTAGTCCAACCAAAATAAAAAATATAAATTATTATAAAAGTTTTTCATTAATTTTAGGCTATGTTAAAGAACTGAGTTGAAATTTGGCTACCACATTTAGAATGGGTTATAATAAGTTATGTTGAATGTTTGTGATTCTATAATTACCTAATGTGTAATTGAACAAATAAACAATTGTAAAAAATACGAAGTAAATAAAGTATAATTAGAATAAAAAATAAAGGAGAGAAAGGTATGACAGAATTCTGGGAATCAAGTTTTTTACAAAATCAGATGATGTGGGGGAATGAACCATCAGATTCAGCAATTTTAACAAAAGATTTTTTTATTGAAAAGAAAGTTAAGGATATATTAATACCTGGTATTGGATATGGTAGAAACGCAAATGTTTTTATTGATAACGGAATAAATGTAACAGGTATTGAAATTTCAAAAACAGCCATTGAATTAGCACGACAAAGTGGGCTTAATATTAGTATCTTTAATGGTTCAGTAAGTGATATGCCTTTTGATAATAAACTTTATGACGGTATATTTTGTTACGCACTTATTCATTTATTGAATAATGCTGAGAGAAATAAATTTATTAAAGATTGCTATAATCAGTTGAAGCCAAATGGATATATGATTTTTACTACTATTTCAAAGAAAGCTCCAATGTTTGGAAAGGGCAAACAACTGGGTAAAGACTATTTTGAGATAATGGAAGGGGTAAAAATGTTTTTTTATGATTCTGACTCCATAAAACAAGAATTTGGTAAATATGGACTTATAGAATTTGTAGAAATTGATGAGCCACATAAGAATAAGGAAAATACACCTCCATTCAAATTTATAATGATAAAATGTCAGAAAGAACTATAAATACAATTATGTAATTTCCACAACTAGCAGAAGTAGAAGTCTCCATACTAAATAAACTAGGGTTCAGATGGATGGGTAAACATAAATAAGACTTACTAGATACAGCATAAAATTCAAAATAAAGAAATCAAATGAAAGAAGGTTTATTAAATGGAAAATGAAAAAAATATATATAGACCACCAATGGAATATGATAGTTTAATCCTTCAAGTTACTTCAGGCTGTGCCCATAATAAGTGTACATTTTGTAGTATGTATAAAGATAGAGATTTCAGAATTAAAAAAATCAGTGATATAGTGGATCAGCTAAAAGAAACAAGAAAAATGTATTCAAATATAAAAAAGATATTTTTAGCTGATGGGGATGCTTTTGTGTTAAAAACAGAAAGTATTTTAGAAATACTAAAGCATATTAAAGAAATATATCCAGAATGCACTCATGTAGCTTCTTATGCAAGATTTACCGATGTACTTCGAAAAAGTCCTGAAGACTTAAAATTGCTGCGTGAAAATGGATTAAAAAAACTATATCTTGGCTTAGAAAGTGGAAGCGATGAAGTTTTAACTTTTGTACATAAAAATTCAACAGTAGACAATGCAATCAAAGCATCAAATTTGCTTAAAGAAGCAGGAATAACAATTTATACAACAGTGCTTTTAGGATTAGGGGGTAAAAAATTATCTAAGGAACATATAACAAAAACAGCAGAAGCTCTTAATATAATAAATCCTGACTTTGTAAGTTTAATGACACTTTTAGTTAGTGGTGAAATGGAACTTATGAAGGATATAAAAGCAGGAAGATTTGAATTGTTAACACCAAAAGAGCTAGTTTTAGAAGCTTTAAGTCTTGTGGAAAAGCTTAAAGTTAAAGGCACTACTTTAAGAATAAATCATGCATCTAATTTTGTGAATCTTCAAGGTGTATTACCTTTGGATAAGGAACATATTTTAAATGGTTTAAAAAAAGTTTTAGATAAAGATTTAACTACTAAAGATCAGTACAGAAGATTTTAATAAGGAAGCTTATTAAATATAATGTTTCAATATCATCTAAGTAACTTATAAATTTGAAAAGTAATAAATAAAGTCGTTACTTAGAAGCAAAATTCTAGGTAACTACGTTTTTTATGTGTAATATTAGAGTAGTATAGTAAGATGTTATTCTGAATATAATGACAAATAATGATATAATTTGCTCATAAACGTACAATGTATTATTGATATATATAAATTAACTTCACTTGAATGTATATATAAATAAATAGTTAGATGGTTTGAAATTTACAAAAGGTGGTATATATTGCATATGAAAATTCTTATTACAGGTACTGGAATTATTAGAAGTATTTATAGATGGCAATTGTTTGAATCAGGTAATGATATTACACATTTTGTTCGTAAAGGTAAAAAACAGATAATTGAAATACTATACGTTGTTTAGATATGAGATTTGGAGAAGAAAATCATAAAGAGGTATTATATAACCCTAAAATTGTTGACAAAATAAGTGAAGATGAAAATTATGATCTTATTAATGTTACTGTAAAAGCTAATCAACTAATATCAATATTCCCTATTATTTTAAAAATAGATGATAAATCAGATATATTAATTTTGAAAAATATATGGATTTATAATATTAAAGAAATTGAACCTTATTTAATAGAGTTTAAAGTTTTTTCTACAACCACATATTATGGATGGAGGAAAAGAAGGAAACTCTATTTATTATACAATATTCGGAGTGAAAAATGCATCTACAATTCTTGGACAAAAACATGGGAAAATAACAGATAGGTTTTTAAAAGTTTAAGAAGTTATGAATAAAGTAGGACTTAATCCAAAGGTGTCAAAGAATATAATTACTTTACTATAAACAAACTATGTATAATTTTTAGCAGGTGTTATGAAAGCTGGTTTGGAAGAAATTTATGTAAATCAGGATGATTTTGCAAAACTATCAATACTTATTTTAAGAGAAGGCTATAAAGGTTGCAGGGCACTTACTATACAAGTGTGGAATATATTTCCTGAACGTCTTTATTATTTACCAACATCTTTATTATTAAAAACATTGAAAAAATGTTTGCTTTTAAAGAAACTCATTGTATAATTTTGTACAACACTTAAAACTTAATAAGTTTATTATTTTTGCCCATAGTTTAGGTGCTCATATTGTTTATATTATAGGGTTTTTTTTATTTAGTGGGTATTACTTTTTTAAAGTTTATTTTAAAATGTTCGTAATATGAAATTAAATTCTTGTTGATTTAAGAAAAATATTATAATATAATATTACCAATTAAATAACATGATGCTTATTCTTACCCCCGGGTAAGAATAATAAAAAGCACTAGATTTCATTTCGTTAGGGCCTATTTTTAGGAGAGATGAGATCTGGTGCTTTATTGTTTTTTAGGAATAGTTCAATTCATATTGGTTAAAGGGGGGATATTTTATAGGATTTTAATATAGGAGCTAATAAATATAAATTAAACTAAAAATTTCTTGAATAATTTAAAGGAGGTTAATTAATATGTTTGAAATTCAAGTATTAAGCAAAGAAGACGTATCAAAAACTCTAAAAATGAACCAAGTAATTGATGTGGTTGAATCTGTATATAAATCAAAAAGTGAAGGAATGACAGATGTATGGCCTACTGTCTTTTATGAATTTGATCTAGGTAAAGCAGATTTGGATATTAAATCTGGCTACTTAAAAAGTAAGCAACTTTTCGGTCACAAAACTGTAACATGGTTTGGTGCAAATGTAGAAAAAAACCTTCCAACTTTAATTGGAATGATTGCTGTGTTTGATGCCGAAACTGGAATGCCAATTGGAATCACAGATGCTTCTTATATCACAGGAATGAGAACAGGAGCAGCAGGGGCATTAGGAGCAAAATATTTGGCCAGAAAGACTTCAGAAAATCTATTAATTGTAGGTGCAGGCAATCAGTCGGCTTTCCAAATTGCTGCAGCTTTAACGGTACTGCCAAATATAAAAAAAGTACAGGTAGCTGCGTTAGATCTATTAGAAGCGGAGCGTTTTGTCGCTGGTATTCGCAATAGACTTCAAGACGAATTTGAAATTAATAGTGAAGATATCATATTTAGAGCCGTAGAAAATTTGGAAGTTGCAGTTAAAGAAAGTCATATTATCATAACTGTAACGCCTTCAAGAAAGCCAATTATAAAAAAAGATTGGGTTCAAAAAGGTACTCATATTTCTTGTATAGGTGCAGATATGGAAGGAAAACAAGAAATAGATTCAGAAATTATGTCATCAGCTTTAATATTTGTAGACGACATGGAACACTGTAAGGATGTAGGTGAAATAGAAATACCTCTTAAGCAAGGAGTGATAAACGAAAGAAATATAATTGGTGAAATAGGTGATTTGATATTAAATAAAGTTAATGGAAGAACAAACGATGACCAAATAACAATATTTGATGCTACTGGTATGGCACTTTTAGATATTGCTACAGCTGAAGTTGCACTACAACTTGCAGAAAAAAATAAATTAGGTTCAAAATCAAAACTTTAAAAGGAGGAATAACATTATGAGTTTTAATTATAAAGAAGTAAAAAATGCCTATGAACGCATTAAAAACTATATACGCAAAACACCATTAGAGGAATCCTATTATTTAGGAGATGAAAATAAAAGATATTTCTTTAAACTGGAATCTTTTCAAAGAGCAAAAAGCTTTAAAATCCGAGGTGCTTTAAATAAAATGATGACTTTAACTGAAGAAGAAAAAGAGTGTGGAATTGCAGCAATTTCTTCTGGAAATCATGGTAGTTCTGTTAGTTACGGTGCTTCTATTCTTGGCATAAAGAATGCAAAAGTTATTGTACCTGAAAACACTCCTCAAAGTAAAATAGATAAGATTAAATACTTTGGTGGGGATGTAATGCTTATGGGCAAAAATTATGATGAGGCCCACTTACTTGGAATGGCATATATAAAGGAAAACGGTCTAACTTTCATTGATGCATATTATAGTGATCCAAAAATATATGGTGGCCAAGGAACAATTGCCATTGAAATCCTTGAGCAAAATCAAGATATTGATACAATAGTAGTTCCAATTGGTGGTGGAGGTCTTATTACAGGTATTGCAGTTGCTGCAAAGTCAATAAAGCCAGGCATTCGTATAATTGGTGTACAGACAGAAGCATGTCCTGCTATGATAGACTCTTATAAAGACAATACCTTCTATGAAGAATATCCTAGCAAAGAGTCAATATGTGATGCTCTGGTTGGTGGTATCGGAAAGCTAAGCTATGAAATGGCCAAGGATTATGTTGATGACTTCCTTATTGTAACAGAAAAATCTATAGCTAAGGCAGTTAGTTTTATGGCAAAAGAAGAAAAATATATTGTAGAAGCAGGAAGTTGTACAACTATAGCTGCAGTTATGGAGCATCGAGAAAGAATTGGTGGAAAAAATATAGCCCTTGTTCTATCTGGTGGAAACATCGATGGAAAACTTTTAACTTCTATTTTAGAAAAATATTGATTAAAGATTATTTAAAAAAATGATGAATACTAGCTTGTCAACATATATACTTGCTAGTTTAAATAAATTTTAAATCTCAGAGTAATAAAAAAATACCCTAAAAGTGTGAGTGAATATATATTTAAATTAATTTTAGGGTATTTTTATATTTTATTTAAAGAAAATTTATAGTTTTCTACAAGTATATACTTTAAATATTTATATTTAGCATAACAACTGAAAAAACAAATAATTTATTAAAACACTGTAGTATTTGAGTCTGAATTTTGGGGCGTTTTTGTGTCGCAATATAAAGATAATATGACGTAAATATTAAAAGTAAAAATAGAAATGATGATTTTTGAAAATTGAATAATGTGATATATAAAATATGTTATAATTTACTTAAATTAGATAAATGAAATTAGATTTTGAGAGGAGAAATTTCAAATGAATATTGCTATTTGGATTGCAATCGGTGCTGCTATTTTATGCTCTTTAGTGTCTACTAATAAAAAAGATAAAAAATAAAAAATATCTATATTTTACTTGTATGGAGGATTGAATATGAGCTTAGAAGAATTACGTTTATGCTGTGCTATTAAGCAAAAGAAAGGGTTACATTTTATATTAGCATCAATTATTATTTGGTGTGTTGTACTAATTATTCATTTAACATCATTACATATTTTAACTAAGAACTTACTTACATTTTGCGCTACGGCACCATTAATGCCTTTAGCATTTCTTATATCTAAAATAATAAAGGTGAATTTTCAGAATAAAGAAAATCCGTTAACTAATTTGGGAATTATTTTTTCTCTAAATCAGATGATATATTTACTGATTGCCATGTGGATATATCCAACTGTACCTGAAAAAATGCTAATGGTACTAGCAATAATTTTTGGAGCACACCTGTTGCCATATGGTTGGCTTTATAAATCTAAGTCTTATGCAGTATTAGCTATTTTAATACCAATTTTGTCTCTTATAGTTGGTATAAACTTCGAACCTCATATTCTTGCAATGATGATGGTGATAATGGAAGTTTTGTTTAGTATCAGCTTGGCAGTTGAGAACAAGAAACTTATGTTGGATTTTAAATGTAACGTTTAATCATATTTATTTTATACTTTTCTTATTTAATGCCATAACTGAAAAAATAAATAATTTACTTAAGCACCGCATTATTCATGAATTGAATTTTGGGGTGTTTTTATGTCTCAATATAAATAAAAGGTTTAGACAGTTAAAATGATTGATTTAGAAGAAGACATTATATTTGTAAATTATATTGACAAATTGACTAATAGGGGAGAAGATTTGAATAAAGAGTTCGAATTAATAAAATAAGAGTATAAAACATATTAGTATTACAATAAGTTTAAAATAAATTATAAAAACAAAGGGAGATAAATTAATGAAAAGAAATAAAATGGTGACTTTATTGTTAATAACTATAATATCAATAGGAATAGCCTTTAATGTACAAGCAAAAGGGCTTAGCTCAAGAGGTGGTAGTCGTTCAAGTTTCCATTCAAGTAGCTTTAAAAGTAACAAATCAAGTAGTTTTAAAAGCAATTCATTTAAGATTAAGTACCCTAAAAGATTTAAAGGTGGAAAATTTAAAGTTAATAAGAATATGAATAAAAGTAAAAATACAAATACAAATACAAATACAAATGCCAACAAAAATATTAATAATACTGTAATTTATAATCATTATAATGCACCTAAGTACAATACTACTTATTATACTCCTCATGGTAATAGTTTTAGAGGTAGCTTTTGGGATAATTATTGGATGTATAGAATATTAACTAACCATAATACAGTAGTTGTAAATAGATCTAATGGTACATGGGAAACTATAGATTACGGTTATAGTGGAATATGGAAAGATATTTTAACTTTAATTATTGCTATAGTAATAATTACATTTATAATAAAGAAAGTAAGAAATAGAAGAAGATAAAAAGAAAAGACAAGAGATGATATAAATGTTAAATTAGAATATGAATTTACTTTCGGATTATTCTATAAATGATTATCCTAAGAATTTTGCAATGCTTTTATTAATTGATGGTGATGATGGGTGAAAGAGAAGAATAATCATATTAAACTTATAGTTAATCATGCAATTTGCTCATAACATTCCAGTGGCATCAATTTGCGGTGCTACTTTTTTTATAGGGGAGAATGGATATTTAGATAGTAGAAAACATTCAAGTAATATATTGGAATTTTTCAAATTGAAAACTCCTCATTATAAAGGTGAAAATAATTATATTGAAAAACAAGCGGTATGTGATAGTAATGTTATTACTGCAAATGGGACAGCCACATTGGAATTTACTAAAGAGATTATGTTATATTTAAAGGCTAAGCCTGTGGATAAGATTAATGAATGGTATGAATTTCATAAGCTAGGTTATTATAAAAAATAAATTCTTTAATTTTAACCTTAAGAGCACCTTAATTGCAAATTAGATGATTCGATAAAAATATGATATAAATTAATAAAAATTTATTGATAAACAATAAAAATGTGTGGTATCCTATATTATAGAAATTAAAAGAGAGGTGTTTTTATGAAACGATATTCAACAATTTTTCTAAAAATAGCTGTTATTATCATTGGAATTCCGGTTCTGGGTATGTGTATATTTGGATTGCCTTTAATGGTACATTATTTTCACTATCCCATTTTAATTGGTATATATGCAACGGCTATAACATTTTTCTTTGCCCTGTATCAAGCTTTAAGGCTTTTAAGTTATATTGATAAGAACAAAGCTTTTTCTGAATTATCTGTAAATGCTTTAAAGCATATAAAATATTGTGGGATTACCATAAGTATTTTATATGCTATACTCTTACCTTTTTTATATCCAATAGCAGATGTAGATGATGCACCAGGTGTGGTAGCAATACCATTAATCATTATTTTTGTATCTGCCGTCATTGCAGTTTTTGCTGCTGTTCTTCAAAGGCTTTTACAATATGCCGTTGATATAAAGTCAGAAAATGATTTAACGGTATGAGGTAGATAAAATGGCGATTATAATTAATATTGATGTGATGTTGGCTAAAAGAAAAATGAGTGTAACAGAACTTACAAAGAGGGTGGGAATAACCATGGCCAATCTTTCTATATTGAAAAATGGAAAGGCAAAAGCCATTAGATTTTCAACTTTAGAGGCAATATGTAAAGCGTTGGATTGTCAGCCCGGTGATATTTTAGAATACAGAAATGATTTATAAACTATAAATTGAATGAGAGTATGTTATAAAGGTTTATTTGGGAGGTAATATATGAAAATTAAATTAATTCAACCTGCAATGTTGCCAAGACCTATGGATACAAAATTAAAAACAAGAATGTCTCCGTCATTGGCTTTATTAACAATAGCAAATCTTACTCCAAAGGAACATGAAGTTATTATTGAAAATGAAAATGTTGAAAAGATAGATTTTGATGATCCAGTAGATTTGGTGGCTATAACTGTTACTGTAGATGTTATGAATAGAGCAGTTGAAATATCAAAAGAATTTCAAAATAGAGGAGTAACAGTAATTGCAGGAGGTATACATATTACAGCGGATCCACAGGTAGCTCTTAATAGTTTTGATGTAATATGTGTTGGAATGGCAGAGAGAGTTTGGATAGAAATTCTTAAGGATAAAAAAAATAATTCACTTAAAAATATATATTATGATACAGAGAATATTAAAGGGGAAGAAATAGTAGCACCCAACTATTACATTATTGATAATAAAAAGTATTTATATACAAATATAATTAGTACAAGCAGAGGGTGTCCATTTAAATGTGATTTTTGCTATAATAGTTGCAAAAATATGCTTAAAAATTATATTAATAGACCCATAGAAGATGTAATTAAAGATATAAAGGCATTAAAAACAAGACATATAATGTTTATTGATGATAATTTTATTGGAAATCCTCAATGGACAAAAAAATTATTACAGGAAATAAAACCTCTTGAACTAAAATGGAACGCAGCGGTTACTTCCAATATAGTAGATATGCCTAAATTGTTAGATGAAATGAAAGAGTCTGGTTGTCAAAGTTTATTTATAGGTTTTGAAAGTATAAATGGAAAGTCCATAGATAGTGTACACAAGGTGCAAAATAGTGTAAATAGATATGAGAAACTTGTAGATGAAATTCATAAAAGAGGAATAATGATAAATGCAAGTTTTGTTTTCGGATTAGATGAAGATGATGTTTCTGTATTTAAAAATACATTAGAATGGATAGTTAAAAATAAGATAGAAACGGTAACTTCACATATTCTTACACCATATCCTGGTACAAAGTTATACTCATCATTAATAAAAGAAAATAGAATTATAGATTTTGATTTGTCAAACTATAATACTGCCCATGTGGTATATAAACCTAAGAATATGGGGGCAGAAGAATTGTATAACGGGTATATATGGATATACAAAGAAGTGTACACATTTAAAAATATAATGAAAAGACTGCCCAAATCTAAAAAACAATGGATTCCATTTTTAGCCTTTAATTTGTTTTATAGAAAATTTGGAAAGCTGACAGAATTACTGTGTAATATAATTTCATTTAAAAGTATAGGAAAATTTTTTAGATGGCTGGCTTATTCTATAAAGTAGATGGTGGAATTTTTATAGTACTATTATTTATAAATTTTTTATTTTAAAACCTATCTTAAGCTTTTAGTTATAAAGTTTTAAGGTAGGTTTTTAATATTTCTGTAAATTTTATAACATTGTATTATTAAAATAATTTATGATACAATAACCATATAATAATGGTAAAATATAAAATATATGTTAAATTTGGCTAAGAGTATATTTTTAAATAACTATAAAAGTATTATTATTTACATGAAAAATTTAGAAATGTAGGTGATTACTTGTTTTTGAAGAAATAGTGTTAAGAGGAATTATTTTAGAAGGTTTCTTAAACAAGTATAAAGCACTAACTGCCATAATTATGTCATCAATTATATTTGGAGTATGGCATGGAAACATCATTTATTGAACAGCTTTCTCTAGTCTTATTCCATTAATATAATCTGTAGTTGTTTTACCTGTCACCTGCTTAAAAATTCTACAAAAATGATAGGTACTTATATGGACAATATCTGAAAGATCGTTCAACTAAAGCACTACCCTTAGTAAAAAAATATAGCTGCATATGTTCATGCCAATGTGTGTTAAATTTTACGCCTTTTTTATAGTTTTCTGCTAGGAATATGTCTATGCCCAAGTTTGGATTGGACATTTTCTTAGAATAATAAGTTTGTAAATTTTTCATATCTATATCCTTATATCAAAATTGTACTAAAATTTAGCAATATAATTCTTTAATTATACAGTAAATATAGATATTATAATATAAGTGAGTTTTATTATAAATAGCAAAATTTTCAATACGGTGGTATGAAAATGAATAAATCAAAATTAGAAAAAATAACTTTTTATAGTAATATACTTGATAAAGAAATGGGGATGTTGGTATATTTGCCCAAGGAGTATAATAATTTTAAGTCTCTACCAGTTTTATATTTTTTACATGGAAGAAGTGGAAACGAAAATATAATGTTTCAAATAGATATGAATATTAAGGTTGATAAATTGATAAAAGATAGAGAAATTCAACCTATGATAATTGTATGTCCAAGAATTGAAAACAGCAGAGGGATTAATTCATCTTTAATGAGTAAACAGGTGTCTCATAATGGAGATGGTAATAGAATTATAAATTTAGGAATGTACGAAGATTATTTTATAAAAGAAATAGTGCCTTTAATAGATAATACCTTTAAGACTATAAAGCATAAAAAAGGAAGATATATAGGAGGCGTATCTGCTGGAGGGTATATAGCTCTTCATAATGCATTTAGATATCAGCATATATTTTCCAAAGTAGGAGCACATATGCCTGCTCTGGAATTGGAGCTTGATGATGAAGATAAATTATATTATAAGGACATGAGTGTATGGGAAAAATATGATCCAATATACATTGCAAGAAACACTAATATTTCTTCTGATATGAGAGTTTATCTGGATGCCGGAGATAAAGATGAAGGTGGATTTTATAAAGGCTGTTCAATTTTACATAAAATATTGAATAAAAAAGGTGTAAATTGTGAGAATCATATATTCACTGGTAACCACAGTGCTAAATATATATAATCTGATATTGAGAAATATCTAAAGTTCTATGGATGTTAATGTATAAGTAACAACATATACTAAATACTATAAAGAATGAAATTATATTTATTCAAGATATTCAAATACAAATGAGAATATTAATTTTGTATATAATATGAAAAAGATTTTAAATATTAATCATGTAATATAGATTTATCTGATAAACTTAATTATAACAAGGTACAAGAAACAGTTATAGAAATAAAGGTGTGATAAATAATGATAAGTGAACATATAAAAATTCTAATACCTAAATGGGTAAAATATATTATAGATACTTTAGAAAATCAAGGATATGAAGGTTATATAGTAGGAGGGTGTGTTAGAGACAGTTTACTAAGTAAAAATCCTAATGATTGGGATATAACCACTAATGCAAAACCACAACAAATAATGGGAATATTTAAAAACCTACAATGCAAAATTATTCCTACTGGACTTAAGCATGGAACAGTTACTATAATATTTAATAATGAAAATTTCGAGATTACAACTTATAGAATAGATGGAGAGTATGAAGACAATAGGCATCCTAAAGAAGTTAAATTCACATCAAGTTTAAAAGAAGATCTAAGGCGTAGAGATTTTACAATTAATGCTATGGCTTATAGTGAAAAAAATGGATTAGTAGATTATTTTAATGGCGTGGAAGATCTAAAAAATAAAATTATTAGATGTGTAGGAGATCCATTACATAGATATAATGAAGATGCACTAAGAATGTTAAGATGTATAAGATTCGCTTCACAATTAAATTTCCATATAGAAAAATCTACAAAATTTAGTATAAGAGAATTAAGTGTAAATATAAGCAATGTATCTATAGAAAGAATTAGAGTGGAATTATGCAAAATATTAATAAGTAGTAAACCTGCTTATGGTATAAGAAATATGGTTAAATTAAATTTGATAGATTATATTATTCCTGAGCTAAAAGATTGTATAGGGTTTGAACAACATAATAAACATCATGATAAAGATGCGTATGATCATATATTGTGTGTGTTAGAAAATATACCTAATAAATTAGAATTAAGATTATCGGCGTTATTACATGATATAGGAAAACCTAAGTGTTTTAGTATAGGGGATGATGGGCAAGGGCATTTTTATGGCCATGAAAAAATAAGTTCTGATATTACTAAAAAAATACTAACAAGATTAAAATTTGATAATAAAACAATAGATAAGGTACATAAGTTAGTTTATAATCATATGACCATAGATGACAAATTAAAAGATTCTAGCATAAAAAAGTTTATTAATAGAGTAGGAATTCATAACTTGGATGATTTATTTCAGCTACAAATGGCTGATATAAAAGGATGTGCCAAAGAATATCATAATTTTCATAATGTATTAAATTTAAAAATAAAGTGTGAAAAAATACTTAGTGAAAAACAACCACTAAAAGTGAAGGATTTAGATATTACTGGATATGATTTAATGAAATTAGGAATAAGACAAGGAAAAGAAATAGGAACTGTGTTGAATAAATTATTGGATATAGTTTTAGAAAAGCCTAATTTAAATAATAAAAAAGATTTAATTGAGCTAGTAAAGAGTTTATAAAAATATATTTTATCAAGATATTTATTGTGTAATAATGCTGTAGAAAGGTGAATGAAATGAGAAGAATTCAGACCTTGGAATTTAAGGTAAGTGTACTAATAGTTATTATTATTTCTTTTATTGTACCAGCAAATGTAACACAAAATGGAATTTTTATAGAATATAAATTTGGATTTCCTTGTAGGTATTGGTCAATATATCAAAATAATAAAGGCAGTTTACAGCTTTTAACTAATTTGTTTGATGGAAATATAGGAATGGGAATCAATTTATTATATTTCTTTGGGAATATTCTTATTATTTATGCTGTATTAATTTTAATAAAGAAAATATATATAAAAATTAACAATAAATGATTGACAAACTCCGTATATTATTGCGGAAGAATATTTTAAAAAAATTAATGCACCAAATAAAAAATTATATTTAATACCTGGTGCTGGGCATATGAAAATGGTCATTTAAAGCATGGAAATGGAATGTTTAAATTCAAAGAGTTTAATATTCATATATAATAAAAATAAATCAAGTTAAAAGTAGGTTATGCTTTGAAAAAATATTTTAGTATTATAATAATAGTATTGTTAGTTTCCGTATTATTCTGGATTAAACCTATGAAAAAAGTCATTCCTTTATGGCCACCTGATATTAATGTTACATATAATGAGAGTAAATTTGAAACTGCAACAGGCGATTATACTTTGGCTAACAAACCTGGAAATTCAAGTTTGGCTGATAGTCCAATAAATTTAGCTAAAGAACTTAGAGTGTCTCCTGTAGAAAAAGGTGGACAAATAAAATTTAATTTTAATACTTTATTGAGACAGCCACGTAAAACTAATGTGTACTTATTAATATACAATAAAGATAAAGAGTCAGACATTAAATTAAAGGAACAAGTGGTAAATGGAAATTCCTTTAATGCCCCAAAAGAAAAGGGAGAATATATTTTCTTAATTTTTAGTTCATGGGATGAAGGACATTCTATTGATTATGTGCTTAAGATAAACGTTACATAGATAAATAAATCCAACAACTCAAAAACAAATAATTTATAGACTCCACGATATTTAAATGAATTTTGTGGTGTTTTTTTATTATAATAAAAATTAATGTAATAAAATGTAATAGTAATAAAATTTACTCCAATTGATACTGTAAATTTTATTGTGTAAAATAAATTACATGAGGTTAAGTTAAAAAATCCCACATAAAATAAAAAAGGGGAGCTATAAATGGAAAATATATTAAGAGTCGAAAAAATTGAAAAGTATTATGGAAACAAAGATAATGTAACAAAGGCTAATGATAATATTATTACAGGGAAAATAATGATATTACTAGGTTAAAGTCAAAACTATTAGATGAATATGTAAAATTTTAACGATATAATAAAGTACAGAAACTTATAATATTAGGCTTTTATTTTAAGTATAGGAAATATGGCTAAAGAGAATAATAAATACTATAACAATATAGGGTAGTAAAGTGTATAATAAAACATATAAAAACATGTAGAAAATGTCATATAAGAAACTATATAAAAATTTTTATTTAAACTTTAAAAAATAATTTGCAAATACGAAACGAAGGAGGAAGTATGGATAAAAATTATGGTAAAAAGTCTAAAAAAGAATTAAAAAATATATTAACGAAAGAGCAGTATAAAGTAACCCAAGAAGATGGAACAGAACCACCATTTGAAAATGAATATTGGGATTTACATGAAGATGGTATTTATGTAGATATAACAAATGGAGAACCTTTATTTATTTCAGATGATAAGTTTCATTCTTCTTGTGGATGGCCTGCATTTAGCAAACCAATAGATAAAGAAATAGTAAAAGAATTTGCTGATAAAAAATATGGAATGATTAGAACGGAAGTAAGAAGTAAAAATTCTGATTCTCACTTAGGACATGTATTTTCCGATGGACCAGAAAAGTTAGGTGGATTAAGATATTGTATTAATTCAGCTGCACTTAAATTTATCCCTAAGGATAAGCTTGAAGAAGAAGGATATGGTGAATATTTAAAATTTTTTAAATAACATATTTGCTTTATTAGAATGATTTACATTTATTCATATATTATAGACTAAAGTTATAAATCTCTTTAATATAATAAATTATATAACTAATATGAATAGATAATAAAAGAGAATCTATTTTTAGAAAACTAATAGTTATTTTTTTCATTACCATAAAAATTTTACTTTATATTCATATTATAAAAATGTCTATATAAAATACTTTTGTTACATAAAGTTTTTATATAGACATTAATTATTTTTCTTATTTTAAAAGAAATTTTACTATAGAAGATGAGATTTTAGTTTATAAAAAAGTAAAGAAAGTATACAAAGATCTTCAAGTAATTAAACCCAAAAGTAGAATAATATATAAGGTTTTTACTGCTAATGTCAGTATCAATTGGAATAATTAGATTTAAATATTTTATTTTAATAACATAGTTACAATTTCTATATTTTTGTGATAGTAATCACAGACTAGAAAATAATAAAAGTGATACATTATAAATGATAGATATTATCATTTATATCGAGATATTAGATAATATAAAATTATTAATCATTTGAAATAAAGTATATTTTAAATTGTTTACATTAATTAAGAAGGGATGATGAAATATGAAAAAACAAATAAAGTATATTACCATAGACGGTCGTGGTGAGCATGAATCCTTTAAAGATTGTATAACAAAGATAATTTAAAGTTTAAAACCAGGAGAGGGTATACATGTCATTAAAGATTTTGAACCTTTTCCAATGTATAAGATGATGGAACAAAAGGCATTTAATAAATATATAGAAAAAGTAAGTGAGGAAGAATTTCATGTATACTTTTATCTAAAAACAGAACTTGAAAAGATTAAAATGGGTGAATATTTAAATCTGGATAATAAGAAGATTAAAAAAATCGTTACAATTAAACTTAACTATCTAAAAGGTAATATTTCTTTAGAAGAGGCTAAAAGAGAGATGAAGGAGCGCTTTGATAAGATAACACCTGAAGAATTTGCAATATGTGAACAATATCTTCAACAATATGGTATTTCAGATGATGAATTGGCAGAAAAAATGGATGGAATTTTAGAAATTTTTGAAGGAATTCTTATAAACAATAAGTTAGATATTGATTTAGGACATCCAATTAGAACTTACTTAGATGAAGTAGATGCTATTAGAAGAGTTCTAAATAAAATGAGAAGTATACTTCAGAAGAAATTTATAAAGAATCAATGGGCCGAACTTTATGATAAGTTGAAGAAAATTAATATTCACTTTGCTAGAAAACAAAATCAATTGTTCCCAGCATTAGAAGGTAAAGGCTTTGATAAGCCATCTAAGGTAATGTGGACATTAGATAATAATATTAGGGATATTATTAAAAAAGCTAAAGGGTATTTAGAAGCTGATCAGGATAAGGAATTTTTAGAACTTCAGGATGAAGTGATTGAAATGGTAGAGGATATGATGGTAAAAGAAGAAGAAATTCTTTATCCAACCTCAATAGAAATCTTGTCTGAGGAAGACTTTGTTAAGATGAGAAAGGGAGATGATGAAAATGAAATTGTAAAATTTTATAGTGATACTAAACACAGAGTATTTCCAAGAAGTGCAGGAGTAATTGAGAGAAAGGTTGAAAATTGTCACCCTAGAGAAAGTGTAAGTACGGTAGAAGAAATAATTAGAGCATTTAGAGCATTTAGAGCAGGAGAAAAGGATGAGGCAGAATTTTGGTTAGAAATTGGAGGAAAGTTTATCTATATTATTTATAATGCTGTAAGAGATGAAGTGGGAAACTTTAAAGGAGTGTTAGAAATGATGCAGGATGTAACTCGAATTAGAAGTTTAGAAAGAAGCCAGAGATTATTATCATGGAATGGTAAAAAAGAGAATATAGGTAATGATTAATAGAAGAATATCCTAATACTTAATGTTAAAGAATAGTTAAGGTCATATTAAATAAATGAAAGTAAAAGAAATGTATGTTAAAAATATAATAATACTTAAATTGTGGAGATATTTATCCATGTAAGTTGTGATATGAATGATATGAAAAAGTTTAGCCAATATAAAAATAAAGAATAATATATTGTAAAAGAAACACTTAGATTAAATTCTAAGTGTTTCTTTTATTACAAATTATTACATAGTATCCTTCCAATTTTATATAGTGAATCTAGAAAGGGGGGATACTATGTCAAAAGAAGAATTGTTATTAAAGAAAATAGAAGAAGTTAGGACACTAATGAATCAACTAATAAGTGAAAAATCTCAACTTATTGATGAAGAGCTAGTACTATTAAGCCAAAGATTAGATAAATTACTTAATGAGTACGACAATTTTTTGAGACATAATAATCACTAAATGTTGGTAAACTAAAGATAAAATCTTCAAATTATGAAGATTAAAGGTATTAATAAAGCCCCAAGTGAAATTCTTGGGGTTTTATGTTAATTATATTATTTTTAGATTTTTAATTTTATAATTTGAAAAAATATTATATTACTTATGCTTTTATATTTCAGGTATATGTGCTTAAGCAATTTGTATATATTTAAATAAGACGTCTTTCTTTAAATACATATTTAGGATCAGTTTGAACTTTACATAATCGCTTAACTATATGTCCTTTATATCTTACAGTACAAGTACCACAAACTCCTTCTCCACAGCACATTTTTGCATTATTAGAACTAGATATTGGTACTTTGTCGCCTAAAAATTCAACAAGCTTATATATTATAATGTCTTGAGCAGAACAATGAATTATATTAATATCTTCCTTATCTAAAATATCTTTTAGTTTATTTTTTAGTTCTTCTGTAAGCTCGCCAGAATTTAAAGTGTTTAGTTCTATAACTTCTGCATTGTATAATTTAAGATAATCTTTTATTAGTATATTTTCATAACCAGAATTATCAATTATAGCTATTATTTTATTTCCATTAGAGTGTAATTTTTTCATAACTGGTACCAAAGGCGCTTGGCCTATGCCTCTTGAGATTAAAAGACTGGTTCCATTTTTAGTTCTATAAACGTTCTTTAGGCCTAATACTCCATTCCAGAAAGGGCCTCTTACCCAAATATTATCATCTTTATCTAAATTTGCTATGGTTTTAGTTTTTACACCTCTGATTTCAATGGCTACCTTAATAAAATCCTTTTCTGTATCTACGGCCATTATAGAAATAGGTGTATCATAAAAACCAGAATGATTTTTATTTCTTAAAAATACAAAGCTACCTGGATAAACTAATTGCTGACATAATCTATGGCTCAGTTCTATGGTTAAAACTATAGTTTTATCTTCTATGTTATGTTTTTTTATAATTTTGCCTAAATAAGTTTCTCTTTCGTCTTTAGCCTTTTTGTTATTCCATATAAATTCTTGGTATATGCAAACACCTTTCCAATTTATACAATCACAAAATTTTTTCCCAGATAACTGAGAACATAGTATACAATCTCCTGTTTCAGCTAAATGACAAGGACAATATTCACTACCAGCATCTATGCAATCTTTTATTTCGTAATCCATGCCCATTCCTCCACTTTATCTTTATACTATTAAAATATTTTTTAAATATGATTTTGTTACATAAACTTATATAATATATTTCATTTTAGAAGAATAAGTTAAAAATTTAGTAATTTAATAAAGTGATGCATTATTTTTATCTGGATTTTTAGTGATTTTTAAGTAATAATACAAATATACAATGTAACTAAATCTTAATTTAATAGACATACAAATTAAATGCATGGAGAAAATAATCTATAGAAAACAGATGAATTTTTGGTAAACGTTGTTCATATTCTTTTTGATCACGTAGAACGGCAAAGATATAGTTAATAAGTTTATGCATAATAGCTACTAAGGCTACCTTCTTCTTTTTACCATTTAGATTATTTTTGTAGTAGTCTAGTAAGATTTTATTGTTGGCTTCCCCAGTACGTTTAGTTCTTATAGAAGCTAATGCTATTGCATATAAAGCTCTACGTCCAAATCGAGTACCTCTTTTGGATATTTTGTCTTTATCACTTTTAAATTTACCAGATTCATTAACAGAGGGGTCAACACCAAAGTATGCAACTAACTGCTTAGGTTTTAAGAAACCTTGAAAATCTCCGATTTCAGTTAGTATAGTTACAGCTGAAATAAAACCAACGCCAGGTATTGACATCAATAACAGGATATTTTTTTAAAACTTTGAAGAAACTTCATTGCTATATAAGACATTTTCTATTTCTTTCAATATTAGTTCTACTTGTTTATTAAAGTTTTCAATAGTTCCAATATTAATAATTACTTTTGTTGATAATCCAATGGATGATATAGCAATATCTTTAGCATTAGAAGCAGTCTTAATTAATTTATCATAAGTATTGTTACACCAAGCTAAATTCTTTTTAGATGACTCTCTAAGAATTTTTACAATATGTTCTCTAGGAGTATCAAGAATAGATTGAGGTGTTTGGTAACACTTAAGAATAGCAATTGAAGTTGCTCCAGTTATATCACAAAATACACTGTTATATCCTGGAAATACCACACGTAAGTCAGCAGATAATTTTTTCTTGAATGTTGATCTTGTATCAACAAGTTTATAGTAATCTCGGCATAAAGATTTTAAAGTAAAAATAGAAACATCAAAGTAGCTAGAAGCTTTAATATTTTCAAATTTACCTATTTTAGCCATAGCTAAGGCATCCTTTTTATCATTTTTCACTTTTCTTATGTTTTTATTTTTGTTAGAATTAGTAACTAGAGGATTAATAACAAAAGCCTCTAAGTTGTTGGTTTTAAGAAAGTGGAAAAGAAATAAGTGGTACACGCCAGTGGACTCCATGAAAATGCCTGTTTTCATGTCAAACTCTTTTTCCACTTTCTTTATTTCTTTAACTAAGTGGTTAAAGCCGTCCACGTCATATTTAATCTTAAATGCCTTCCTATAAATATCACCGTTAGGTGCAAGAATAGAAACTATAGAAAAGTCTGCTGAAACATCAATACCTACTGTTGGATTATAAAAATAATTAGACATAATTAATATCTCCTTTACCTTAATTAGTTTGAGATAGAATAGAGTATCCACTTCTATCAATGAGCCTATAACCTTATTTGTGACAGGGGGAATTCTCAATAGGAACACCCTACGGGAAACCCAACCAGCTAAACCATAGAAATCTCACTGATGGAATGATACGCTAATTTACGGGTATAATCTCTACGAGATTCCCTGGAGGTTTCCATCTAACCTCTATTCAGGAGATATTATACAATGATTTAATTTTAACGTTAAGTTTCCTGTCAGATATTTTAATAGAAAACATAAAATGAAGAGATTAATTATCTGATAGGCTAAATAAAATATAAGAATAATTTTAAAAAGTAGATTGATAATGTTCGTTAGAAAATAAAGATGTTTTCTATCAAATGTTACAACTACATTATATAAGGAGGTAATAATATGGATAAAGCAAATAAGCATAAACAAATCTGTGAAAATCTAAATAAGTTATATAAAGATAAAAATCATGATTATGGTGATAGCTTTGGAGAAACATATAAGAAATTAGGTATAATTAGTGCTGTGACTAGAATTACAGATAAGGTTAATAGGCTGCAAAGTTTGTGCACTAAGGATGCTCTAGTAGATGAATCTATAAAAGACACATTAATGGATTTGGCTAACTATAGTATTATGACTTTAATTGAACTGGAGAAGGAAGAGTAATATTAATGGTACATAAATCTATATTTAAATCATATAAATAACATCATATATATTTTACATCCTACATTAACATATTTAGATATATGAGAATATACTAAGATGTAGAGAGGATGTGTATATTATGGCAGAGCAAATAACAAATAATAATCTGATACCAATACAAAGAAATTGTCGTGATGTTGCTATGGAGTTATTAGACATATATTTAACAGATCAGTATGAAACAGATAAACCTATAAAAATTGATGAATTAAGAAATTTATATCTTAAATTTTATGCCACAGCAGAAATGGCAGATAGAATACATTTTAAATATTTAAAAGAATATCTTCCAGAAGAATTAAAAGATATGGCGGAAAAGTTTTAAAGAGCTCATAAGGGCTCTTTTGTTTTTTATTTTAATAGTTTTAATAGAAATTTTCATTCTTTATTAAAAAGTTTCATGTGTAAGGTAACCTTTCAAAGAGATATTCATATTATATAATAGGACAAGCATTTTTGTTCATTTCAAAGGAGGAATTGTTGTGTTTGATGAAAATTTTGATTGTGAAAAAGAACAAACTCAAAGCTGTCAAACTCACGTACACGAATATTTAGGTAGTACTACAATTTTTGAAGGAATACCACACAATCATCGTTTTGCTGGAGTTACTAGTGAGGCCATACCAAGTGGCAATAGTCATGTCCATCAGTTATTAGGAAATTCAGATTTTGCTGTGCAACATCTTCATGAAGTTGGAGCTAGAACTGGCCGTGCAATACCAGTTGGCGATGGTAGACATGTACACTTTGTTTATGGAACAACTACTCTTGATAGAGGTCATGTGCATAAATTTATATTTGCTACTTTAATTGAAGAACCTACAGATTAGATAAAATTTTGAGTCGTCGCAATTGACGGCTCTTATTCATATGTTTATATTTATTTCAAAATTTAAATAAATATATTAATATGATCGGAGCTTACTAAATTAGATAATTAACTTATTAACAATTTTAGCATTATTATGTTATAATTAGTTAAATTCATAATGTTTATAATATAATAAATATGTATTTATTATTAAAATTAATTATAGTACTTATAGGAGGATGATATAATGAATAATGAAGAACAGAAACAAGAAAAATCAACTTTAGTACAAGAAAAATTGTTGAAATCTAGATCAATCATAATTTCAGGAGAAATAAATCAAGAACTAGCAGAAAAAATAACTACACAGCTTCTTATTCTACAAGAAATGGGAGATGAACCAATAAAATTATTTATAAATAGTCAAGGTGGTCATGTTGAGGCTGGAGATACAATTCATGATATGATTAAATTTATTAAACCACGAGTAATTGTAATTGGTACAGGCTGGGTAGCAAGTGCTGCTATTACAATTTATCTTGCAGCAGATAAGCAAGATCGTTATTCTTTACCAAATACAAGATATATGATACATCAACCATTAGGTGGCTTTAATGGACAAGCTACAGATATTGGCATTGAAGCAGAAGAAATATTGAGAGTACGTAAAAGAATTAATAGTATAATTAGTGAGGCTACTGGACAATCTTTTGAAAAAGTGGAAAAGGATACTGATAGAAATTATTGGCTAAATGCTCAAGAAGCCGTTGACTACGGAATAGTAAACAAAGTTATTTCAAAATATAATTCCATAAGCTAACTTTAACTAGCACAAAAAGTTAACTTATTATTATATTGATTTATATATACCAAAATAAAGCAACAAGTTCTTATAAATAGGGCTTGTTGTTTTATTTTATAAAGTTATAAATAAACTAATATTAATGTCAGTTGATTTAGTATTGGGTTAATGTGAAAAATATGATTATGTAAGCGCAATTTAAGTGGCACAAGGAGTTAGTTTATAAATAAATTATGAATTTTTAAAGTTATTTATATTTAAATTATGAAGTGAAATTAAGCTTATTTTACTTGGGTCATAGGATGTGCTAATATTGAATTATGAATTTTTTAAGTTAATTAAATGAATATCATTTAATTAACTTAAAAAATTATTTAAAAGGGGGAGAATAATGTGAATGATTTTTTTAAATATATATTAAATTTAGTAGTTAATTCTATTATTATTATAGATCTTTCGATTTTTTTCTTATATTATAATTCCCATCTAAAAATTAATGAACTTATAGGATGTGGAGTTACGTTATTTATAATATTTAATGCCTTAGGAATAAAGTATTGGTTTAAAAACAAACAGAAACAACAAATAGATATTAATAGATAGTTTAGGAGTACTTGGAGGTTTCTTTATGAAAGTAGAGGATAATTTAAAATATATAAGAAGAAATTTATTAAAAGAAATAGATAATATTGACTCACCAATTAAATTATATAATATTCAAAGTAAAATAGTACATGAGATTATAGAAGCAGAAAATAATTATAAAGATACCTATTTGCAGGAATACAGAGAGCATATTCTTTTACTTAGAACTTATGGAGACACACTCCCTTGGCGCATACTATCCCCATGTAATATAGAAAAATTATATGATATAGAAAATGAATTAACTTTTTTAAGTGACAATAAAGAAAAAATTACTAATATATTAAATAAAGCTGAATACTACGCACAAAAAGGAAATATTATTATAATTGGTGCTGTTACAAATTATATAAATACCTGTGATATACTTATATGCGATGATATAGAAAACCCTTTAACCATACAATGTAATGATAATTATGATTCCGAGAATATAATTGACTTATGTGGTTTTAAAAAAGAAAAAGCACTACATACACTAAATTCTAATAAACATATTAATTTAATGAAAAAAGAAATTTTAAATAAGCATAGATATATTAAAAAAGAGCCCATAAGTAATAACTGGAAAATTTTAAATGATGTTGTTAAAATATGTTTGCAAAGTGAAGAAGCATTTGAAATTATTGAGGATGACGATATGATATGGGCTTTTAAATATAATGGAGAAATGCCAGATATACCAGAGTTTATATCAAGTAAAATTAAAAATTATAAGTTACCAGTAATAGGATGTCATCTTAGAGTAATAGATGAACCAGAACTCATGATATGTCCCCCTTCTTGCTGGCCTGTAGATTTTGATTGTAGATTTGCACTTATGGAAGGTGATGTAGCTCTAATGCACTATATTGATGCAGAAGCTTTTAAAAAATACAATAAACCACATAATTTTGTTAAAGATATTTTATATTATAATGGCAGACTGAAAAGAGACTGCGTTGTAGTTGAAAATGACAATAACGAAAAAATATATTCTTGCAAGGTTGTAAACAGTGTGGTTTATGGATATTCTAATATAGGCGAAATAGCTAATTTAATAATAAACTATGGTGTTAAAGCTTAGTAGCATAAAATAATAAAAAGCTTTATGAACTTATGAAATTTAAGTTCATAGAGCTTTTTTTATTAAATAGATTAAGTAAACTATGAAGGGTTTGCTATAGATAGTAATTAAAAAATAGTCGTTAATTAAATAACATTAATTGAGATAAAATAATATATATTTTAGAATTTTTCAATTTAAATTATAGTTATGTGAGAAGTATTCTGTTTAATAAATTAAAAAATAATTAATTAATTTAATTAATTTAATTAAATTAATTAATTATTAAAAAAGTTAGTTAAGATGTACTATTAAGATAAAATAAGATAGTATAAAAAATATCAAAGTAGAGAAGCTTTTCTGTAATAAATACATAAAAATATATTTAATATCCCATTCAAAGTTAAAAAATAAACAATCTATATTTAAACCTAATATTTAAAGTGGGAAAATTATAATTATAGGAGGTAGAAAATAAGTGAATATTATGGAAATAATGATTAAAATAGCCACAGACTCTAAAATTGTAGGAGCTATAGCATCATCAATTTTAATTATATTATTTGGTTATTTTTTAAGAAAGAAGGAAGTTTTTAAAGATTCCACATCAAAGATTTTAAGTGAAGTTGTATTATCAGCTGCATTACCTGCATTGGCATATAACTCATTTATGCAAGATATAAATGGTAAGTCTTTAAAACAAGCAATGAATCTTCTTATATGGGGATTCGCAATGTACGTATTACTAATAATAATAACAAAGGTATTATACATTAAATTTAAAGGTGATAAAAAAGAAGTTTTAAGGGTACTTACTATATTCGGTTCAACTACGTTCTTTGGTATCCCAATAACACAAGCTGTTTATGGAGCTACTGGAGTAATGTATGCATCAATACTTAATATATCATATAGAGCGTTCTTATATTCTTATGGATATGTAAAGATGTCTGGCTTAAAAATGGACAAGGCAAATATTAAAAAAATAATTTTTAATCCTATAGTGTTAGCCACACTTTTTGGTATGATAATTTGGGTAGTTCAAAAATCACTTCCACAAGTTGTTGTTACAGAAGGAGGAAAAACAGCTAGTTATGCTTTCTTAAGAATAGATAAAACAGCTGCATGGTTATATAGTCCATTAAATTATCTTGCAAAATTATGTTCACCATTGGCTTGGCTTGCTATAGGTGGTAAACTTGCTACAATTTCTTTAAAAGAAGCAGTATCTTCTAAAGAATGTTGGTACTATACACTTATGAAAGTAATATTGGTTCCTGCTTTAAATATTGTTGCATTATATATTTTAACAGTTACAGGAATATTAAAAATTTCTCATATGGCTTTGGCTACAGTTGTTATTGCAATGGCTACACCTACAGCTACAGTGGCAGCAGCTTATTCAATTAGCTTTGATAAAGAAGCACTTATTACTTCAAATTGTTCTTTCCTTTCAACTATATTTAGTATAGTGTTTATGCCTATATGGATTGTAGCATTAGAAGTTATAAAACAATTGAACTTATTTGCATAGATTTTATGGTATTAGTAATTAAATGGGAGGTATAATGATGTCAACTAAAATCGTATGTTATGGTGTTAGAGATATAGAAGTTACTTATTTTAATAAATTAAACAATTTTGGATATGAAATTGAGTTAGTTAGTGATTTTTTAAATTATGAAAATGCTGCTAAAGCTATAGGGGCGGATGCAGTGATGATAAGAGGAAATTGCAAAGCAGACAGAAAGAACATAGAATTCTTAGCTTCAAATGGAGTTAAGTATATTCTTACAAGAACTGTTGGGTATAATCATATAGATTTAGAAGCGGTAAAAGAATTTAAAATGAGAATTGCTACAGTACCTGTTTATTCACCAAATGCAATAGCAGAACTAGCGGTTACATTGGCTATGATGCTATTAAGAAATACAGCTTATGCTGCTAGCAAAACTAGAAAAAAAGATTTTACTGTAGATTCTAAAATGTTTAGTAAAGAAATAAGAAATTGTACTGTAGGGGTAATCGGAACTGGGAAAATAGGTCTTACTAGTGCTAAACTTTTCAAAGGTCTTGGAGCTAAAATAGTAGGTTATGATGTATTCCAAAGCGATGCAGCCAAAGAAGTAGTTGAATTTATGGCTCTTAAAGAGGTGCTTTCTAAATCAGACATAGTTACAATTCATGTTCCATATATAAAAGGTGTAAATTATCATATGATTAATGAAGAATTTATATCTAAAATGAGAAAAGGAGCAATACTTATAAATACTGCAAGAGGAGAACTTCAAGATAATGATGCTATATCAGATGCTCTTGAATCAGGAAAACTTGGAGGATATGGTACAGATGTTTTTGAAGGAGAATCCAGCTTTTTCTCCAAAAATTTAAGAGGAAGAGAACTTGAAAACAAGGCAGTAAACAAACTAGTGGATATGTTCCCAAAAGTTATTGTAACACCACATATAGGATCATTTACTGATCAAGCATTAACTAATATGATTAGTATTTCATATAAAAATATGAATGAATTTATTACAGCAGGGAAATGTGAAAATGAAATAGCGTAATTTCAAATAAATCACTAGAGTTTGTTCTAGTGATTTATTTCTATGATAATGTATATATATTTAAGATAAAGTGAAGTATAATAATGTTTATAAATTTTAGGGATATAATTAGATTGGTAAGAAAGTATTTAGTAGTAAAAAGCATATATTTCAATATTATTTTAATTATATTAAAATAATATACCAAATAATAGAAGGGATTTAGCAAAAAAAGAATAAATATGTTATAATATTTTCAAATATATAAATTGGTGATAAATATGAGAGGTAAATTTGAAAGAAAGATAGTAATTAGAGCAATTTTGATAGCAGTAATACCTATTATAATATCCTATGGAATATTTTTGTATGATAAGACTACATTTATAAACAAAAGTATAAAGGACAACTTATATACTATAGCTTTCACTGTAAGTCATATTGATAAAATAGGAGAAAAGCTTGCCAAAAAAGAAAATGATATGACAATACAAAAAATTGCGGAAAAGTATGTAAAAAGTGTTCCTAATGCAGACATAATAGTAATAGGTGATATAGATGGAGTAAAATATTCTCATAATGATGTAAAGCAAATAGGGGATATATTTATAGGTGAGGATAAAAAGGATGTACTACAAAAAGGGACAGCCTATTATTCTATAACACAAGGATCCATAGGAGTTACATTAAGACGTTTTGAGCCTGTATTTTATAATAATAAAAGAGTTGGTTTTGTTATGGTAGGTAAATATTATAATGATGTAAAATGGCTGACTTGGGAAACACAGATATTGTATTGTTTATTGTTTGTTGTGGCAATTTTATTTACTGTTATTTTTACTAAGTATTTTGTAAGAGGCATAAAAGAATCAATGCTTAATATGGAACCAGAAGAAATAGCAAGATTATATAAGGAAAAGAAGATTATTATAGATAACATAAGTGATGGAATTATAGCATTGGATAATAGTAATAAAGTGGTAGAGATAAATGAAAATTGTGCAATGCTTTTTCAAGATTTTTCATTAGAAAAAGTTTTAAAAAAGGTTAAGCCATATTTGGAATCAAATGAGCTAATTAATATGAGAGAAATACGTATTAATGGAAAAAATCTTTTTGTAACAATTAATCCTATATATGAACAAAAAAAATATTTAGGTAAGGTAATTATATTTACAGATAAAAAAGATATAAAAAAGATTGCAAAGGAAATAACTGGTGCAGATGAATTGGTTAAAGATTTAAGAGCTAGTATTCATGAATTTAAAAATAAGCTTCATGTTATATTAGGGCTTATAAATATAGAGCAGTATGATGCAGCAAAAAAATATATAATGAATACTCAAAAGATGCAAGAGAGTAATAATGAAAAATACTCTTATATAGGGGATTTTTATATTAGGGCTATGATAATAAGTAGAAAACTTATTGCTAAAGAGAAGAATATTAAATTTGAAGTATCAGAAGATTCATGTCTTTACGAAGATCATGGGCCAATTTGCAGTGATGATCTTATAACTATATTAGGCAATCTCATAGGTAATGCTTTTGAGGCTTGTACTTGTGAAAATAATGATAATAAACAAGTTAAAGTTAAGTTAAAAGAAGATGATGAGAAAATATATATTGAAGTGGAAGATAATGGTATGGCCATACCTAAAAGTATAAGAAACAAGATTTTTCAAAGAGGTATTTCTTCAAAATATAATAGTGATAAAAATGCTGGTATTGGTCTTTATCTTGTAAAAACAAAAGTAGAACTTCATGAAGGGATTATAAATTTGAAAGAAGAAAAAAATGAAAAGAAATTTATTATAACTTTATTTAAGGAGGAAAGATAATGAAAAATGTTCTTATAGTAGAAGATGATCCTATGGTCGCTTTAATAAATAAAAGTTATGTAAATTTGATAAAAGGATTAAATTATTTAGGATGTGTTACAGAAGAAGAGAAAATAATTGATGTACTAGATAAAGAACATGTAGACTTAATTATTTTGGATGTTTATTTACCTAAAAAAAGTGGATTAGATATATTAAAGAGTTTAAGAGCAAAAGGGTACATTGTAGATATTATTATGGTAACTGCAGCAAATAGTAGAAATGAAATTAAAACAGCTTTTGCTTATGGTGCAATAGATTATTTAGTAAAACCTTTCGAGTTTGATAGATTTAGTGAAGCTATAAAAAAATATATGTCTATAGAGGAAGTTTTAGCAAAGAGTGATGAATTTAAGCAAAAGGAAATAGATAATATATCCTGTCTTGAAAATCAAGAAAAATTACATCTTCCTAAAGGACTGCAAAAGAGAACTTTAGAAAAAATAGCTAAAGTTTTAGAAGGAAAAGAATGTAAAACTTGGACTATTAGAGAAATATCTTGTGAAACAGACATTAGTAATGTTACAGTGAAAAAATATATGGATTATTTAGAAAATATAAATAGAGTAAAAGTAACTCCTGTTTATGGTAATGTGGGAAGACCAGAGTATAACTATATATATAAAAAATAATTAGAAAGAAGGATTTTATAATAAGAAATGATTTTCAACATCTAAAATATATATATTCCTATAATACAATTAGAGAATTATAAAAATATAAAAAAAGCATTAAATTTAGTATTAGTTTAGTTTTATTACTATGTATATCAAGTATTTGTGTATATGCTTTTGATAATAAAGTAACTAATAAAAATCATTCAGAAGAACATAATGTAATATATTTAACTTTTGATGATGGCCCTAGTGAAAATACTAATAAGGTACTAGATACATTAAAAAAATACAATGTGAAAGCAACTTTTTTATCATAGCAAATCAAATTAAAGGATAAGAAGATACTATAAAAAGAATACAAAATGAAGAACACAGTATGGGATTGCATACTTATACTCATGATTTCAAAAAAATATATTCTAGTAATGAGGTATTTATAGATGAAATGTTAAGATGTCAGGAAGAAATTCATAAAGTAACAGGTGTTAATACAAATATAATTAGATTCCCAGGGGGTAGTGTAAAGAGGTTGAATAAAGAATTTAAAAGTCAATTAGAGAAAAAAGTTTTAAGGTATATTATTGGAATGTTGACTCACAAGATGGTATAAAACCAAAGATGTCACCTAACAAAATATTTAAAAAAGCTACAGAGATTAATAAAAAATCTGAACCTATAATATTACTTGTGCACTGTGATTATATGAAAAAAAATACTTGTAAAGTTTTACCTGATATAATAAAATTCTATAAAGATAAAGGTTATGAGTTTAAGACTATTAATGATGAAACACCTGAATGTTATTTTCCATTAAAAAATAAATAAATTTTAAAAAAATATTTATTTAGAGATTTTAAGAAGGAATATTTAAATTCTTATAGAATATTAAATATAAAGATTCCCATAAACTGGGTATAGTTAGAGACCTCCTTATTTTTTAAAAAGATCCCATTGATATTGGCAATGGGATCTTTTATATGTTATATAAAAATCAAATATTTATAAAAATCCTAATATGATCAAAAACAATTAAATTTTTTACTGAAAATAATAAACTAAAAAGGTATAGAACAGAGTATCATAAGTATTACATATGGAAAGATTATATTATAAAGCAGAGAATACTAATAAATAAAATTATTTGGATAAATTTTATAAAGATATAAAATGAAAATAAGTAATGATAATATTAGAAAATAAATGTTGAAACATAATAGTAATGTGTAGTTAAGTAATATTATTAAGTGAGGTGATGAAGCATAAAATAAAATATTAATTAATATTTATGTATATAAGTTTTTACTATGATTTAATAAAAGATTTTATTGAGTCCAGTAAAATAATATGATATAATTTTTTTAAAAGGGAGCTTGTATATCAGGCTGAGAGGAAGCTTATGCTTCGACCTATAACTTGATTCGGGTAATGCCGACGTAAGGAAATATTTTATACTATTTATATATTTTATGAGTATAAAGAGATATGCCTTAGTTTGGTATATCTCATTTTTATTTTAAATAGTATATGTTTCATAAGCAATGGGGGAGCGCCCTTTGTTTATATTAACAAAACAACTAAATAGCGAGGGAACTTGTGTTTCAAGGTGAGAGGAAGCTTTTGAGCTTCGACCGACCAATATGGATTATATCATATATGGGATTGCTATTTGGTTATGCTAAGAGTATATAAGAGTATACCTCAATAATAACATTTATCTCCTATATGATATATTAGGGAGTTAAATATTATTAGGAGGTATTTTTATTATGGAAAAAAACTCAAAATTATTAAAAAAACTTATGCTAGCAATGATGGTGGCAATGGGGGTTGTGATTTCACCAATTCTCAGAATTGAAGGAATGTGTCCTATGGCTCATTTTATAAATATTGTATGCTCCGTACTTCTTGGCCCTTGGTATTCGTTGATTTGTGCCACATTGATAGGTGTGATAAGAATGTTTTTTATGGGAATTCCACCTTTAGCTTTGACTGGAGCAATTTTTGGAGCAGTTTTATCTGGAATTTTATACAGATTGTCTAAAGGAATCTTGATATGTGCTATTATAGGTGAAATTATAGGAACAGGAGTCATAGGAGCTATACTTTCATACCCTATTATGACATTTATATGGGGAAGAACAGGACTTACATGGATGTTTTATGTTCCTTCATTTATTATGGGAACGCTTATAGGAGGAATAATTGCATTTATTTTTTTAGTCGAATTAAAAAGAAGAGGTATACTTAAAAAAATTCAAATAAGGTTGGGGGCTAGAGTTTATGATAAACCAAGAAATAACAATGAAGAAGTTATTACAAATAAAACAGGATGTTAAATTTAAAAAACCTCTTATACATTATATTACAAATCCCATTTCAATGAATGATTGCGCAAATATGATTTTAGCAGTTGGTGGTAAACCTATTATGGCAGAACATCAATTAGAGGTTTGTGAAATTACTGGCGTTTCTAAAGCACTGGGTATTAATCTTGGTAATATAACAGATAATAGAATGAAATCTATGCTGATTTCTGGTAAAGTAGCATTTGAAAATAAAATTCCACAAATAATTGATGTTGTAGGCGTTGGATGTAGTAGGCTTAGACTAGAGTATGCAAAAAAAATTATTTTAGAATGCAAGCCCAATGTGATCAAAGGGAATATGTCTGAGATAAAAGCAATTTGTAATATAAAAAGTAACGCAATAGGCATTGATGTTGGTATATCTGATATTGCAACAGAAAAAAATATTGATGAAAATATAGAAATGATGAAGGAGTTGTCATTGAAAACAGGTGCTATTATTGTAGCAACAGGACAAACAGATATAGTAACAGATGGTTTTAATACATATTTAATAACAAATGGATGTGAAATGCTTTCAATGATAACGGGTACAGGATGCATGCTTACGGCCATTATAGCAACTTATATATCTTCTCATGATATACTAGAAGGGACTAT
The DNA here is from genome assembly GCF_943736985.1 of Clostridium sp. Marseille-Q2269. Lineage (GTDB taxonomy): Bacteria > Bacillota > Clostridia > Clostridiales > Clostridiaceae > Clostridium_F. The sequence continues at coordinate 120,845 of NZ_CALSFS010000010.1, read as the reverse complement.
TCTCGCTACAATTCTTATGGGGATATGTGGCGAGCTTTCTCAGCATGCTAAGGGGACAGGATCATTTAAAACTGAGATTATAGACAGTATGTTAAATATTTCTGATGATACTATAACAGAAAGAATAAAATGTAAATTTAGATAGCAATAGATAGTAATAATCTATAATTTAAAGTACAGAAAATAAAAATGAACTTCAGCTATTATGGTGTTAAGAAAAAAATAATTAAATTAATGAAATAAATAGGATATATAAGCATCATACTTGTTTTTAGTTAAACATATAAATAATGGGTTAATATTATGTTCATAGTACATATAAGATAGTATGATGCACTATTTTTCTATTTAAGTAATGCATTATAATTTAAAATCTTAAATGATAACTCTAATTTAGATAGATTATTATTATCTTCTAAAGGCATATTAATCAAACTCTTTATTTTATTAAAACGATAAAAGAAAGTACTTCTATGTATATGCAGTTGTTTGGAAGTATTATTAGCATTTCTATCATTTTTTAGATAAGTTTTTAGAGTTTCAAATAATTGGGTATTATTCTCATTATCAAATTTTATAAGTTTTTTAATCCAAGGATGAACTAAATTTATTAAATTTAGTTTATATAAATCATTGGTTGGATGTGTAGCTATATAAAATAAGTAATATTCTATATAATTTTCAAAAAAATTAAGTCTGTTACTTATTTTCATATATATTGATAATTGTAAGGCATGCACTGATTGATTAAAAAAGTCTTGTATATCCAATAAGTTTTGAAAAACAATACTGACCCCACATTTCAAATTATTTAAATTTAAAAATTCTAATAAATCTTTTTTTCTATTGTCATAAATAATATACTCATCTTTGCTGCTAATAAGAAAAATAATTTTATCAGAATAATATGCTGAAATACAATTTTTAAATATGGTTTTTACAGATTGAATTAATTGCTTTAATGCAAAGTTATGTCTATAATCTTTGTATTTTTGTTTAAATGGTATTGAAAGTATTACTAGATTTTTATTTAAGATAAAATTACTACGAGCTAAACGTTCTTTGGCGTAACTGATACTATCTAAACCATTTAATAATAAATCCATTAAATAGTATTCTTCATCTAATCCAGAGTTACTTATAAATAGGTTCTCTTTCTGCATTTGTATAGAAAGCACTTTGGATAATATATTTGTTAAATCTAGATCTTCTTTTTGAAAGGTACATTTGCTTTGCAAAATAGTTATATATGCAATGGTGATACAATTAACTCTAATTGAACAAAAGATTAAATTTTCATTAGAATAATGAAAGAAAGCAGTATTTGTTTTATAAATAGTATCCATGCATTTATCTTTTTTCATCAATTTAATAGTATTTGATAGAAGATAATTTTCTCCGTTATGTGATTCAACACTTGAATTTTCAGTCTTTGCAAGGTTGGATCTGGCAATAATACGATAGCTTGTATCTAAAATGAAAATGGGATTATCTAAAAAATTCTCAGATGTATTAACAATTTCATCTACAGTACTTTTAGTGAATAAACTATCATAAAGTTCATATTTCTTTTTATATAAATCATATTTCTTCTGCATAGGCTTCTCCTTACTTTATTATAATTATAAAAATGTCTAAATATTATATATTTCAAGTTAATATTTTAAAACTTATTTTGGATGAATGGCATTTCTATACATGTTAATATTATACTAATTCATTTGTTTCTGTAAGCAGAAATTTATGTTTTATTAAAAAATAATAAAATACAGACATATTAACATTATGAAAAGGAGATGACAGTATGAGTTTTACAGTATTAGGTATTACAGCAGGAAGAAAGGATTCAAATTCGGAAATTTTATTGAAAGAGGCATTACTTGCATGTGAAGAACAAGGTGCACATGTAAGGATGATTAATTTAAGAGATTATAATATCATGGAATGTTCAGGTTGTACAGCTTGCACACAGGGGATGATTAATGGGAAAAATGTTGGATGTACACTAAGTAAAAAAGATGATAAAGAAGAAATCATGAAAGTAATGTTAAATGTAGATGCCTTAATTGTATCAGCGCCTACATATGATTTAACGGCAACAGCCACATATTTAAAATTTATGCATAGAAATTTAGCATATGAGTCAGCATTTTTAGAATTAATTGGAGCAATTGAACATAAAGATAGAGTTGCTGGATTAATTTCAGTTGGTGGTTCTACTCGTTCATGGCAATCAATGGCTTTAGAAAGTATACAAGCTACCTGTTTTACAAATGATTTTAAAGTAGTAGACATGTATTTAGCAACTAGAGTACCAGCACCAAAACAATGCTTATTACATGATGACATGATTCAGCGTGCTCATAAAATGGGAGAAAACATTATGAAATCATTAAATACTCCAGCTAAAGAAAGAGCATGGATGGGAGAAGAGAATATGGGATGGTGCCCACATTGCCATTCTAATGCGTTAATTTTGGGAGAAATGCAATGGGATGGTGTACGTTTCCCAGTTGAATGTCAAGTATGTGGTGCAGGTGGAAATTTAGAAAAGACAGAAGATGGCAAGTGGAAGTTTGTGATTCAGGAAGATGGTTTAAGTCGTGATCGTACATCTGTAGAGGGAAGAGAAAAGCATTTAAGAGAAATTGAGCATACACAAGGTGGATTTTATACAGAAGAAAATTTAGCTATTGTTAAAGAAAAGTTTGCTAAATATAAAGAATTAAAATTTCCAGGTATCGAAATAAAAAAATAAAATCATAGTATTATAATTATCTATTTGAATTTTAAAACATACCATATAGGTTTACTTAAAAAACTTATATAGCATGCTTTAAATTATAGTATAAATATTAGGGGTGTATTTTTTATGAAGAAGTATAAGCATGTATTTGAACCTATAATAATTAAAGGTGTAGAATTTAAAAATAGAATTGAAGTAGCACCAATGGTACCTTGTATGGCCACACCAGAAGGATGGATTACAAAGGAACTTATAGAATTTTATAAAACTTTTGCAAGGGGAAGTGCAGCAATAGTTACAGTAGGAGATTCTGCTGTGAACTGGGAACATGCTATGGATCATGAAGGACAAATTAATTTAGGTAATGATAATGTTAAGATGGGACTAGATCATTTAGCAGATGAAGTACAAAAATTTGGAGCATTAATTTCTATAGAACTAAATCATGGAGGACGGTTTGCTAATTCAATAAATCTAGCATCTAAAGGATTAAAACCAGTAAGCTCCACTTCAAAACCAGCAGAAATTGATGAATATTTTTCAAAATTGCAAGGAAAGACTCCAGGAGAAGTTGAGGAAATGGATATTTCATTGATAAATAAAACTATTCAAGATTATGCAGATGCTGCTGGTAGATGCAAAGATAGTGGCTTTAAAATGGTAATGATTCATGGAGCTCATGGCATGCTTCCGGCACAGTTTTTATCTCCTTATGTAAATAAACGCACAGACAGATATGGGGGAAGTTTTCAAAATAGAGCACGGTTCTGTATTGAATTATTAGATGCTGTGCGCAGAAGAGTTGGTGAAAATTTTATTATAGAATATAGAATTAGTGCAGATGAACTGGTTCATGGTGGCATGAAAACTGAGGAAGTAATTGAATTTGTAAAATTAATAAAAGATAAGATTGATATTCTACATGTTTCCGCTGGTATGCTTCCTAACCAATTTACAATTCAATATATGATTCAACCTATGTATATACCGTATATGTTAAATATACATTTTGCGGAAGAAATTAAGAAAGCAGTTGGTAGCGATATATATGTAACTGCAGTTGGTTCGGTAATGACTTTAGATAATGCAGAAGAAATATTATCAAGAGGATTAGTTGATTTTGTAGCAATGGCAAGACCTTTTGTAGCAGATCCTCAGTTTATGAGGAAAACTGTTCTTGGAAAAACAGATGATATACGACCATGCTTACGTTGTAATACATGTTGTGGTCGTTCAGCTTTTTTTAAAAAGACTAGATGTGCAGTTAATCCAATAAATGGACGTGAAATAGATTATCCTAATGGTAAAATTCCAAAGGCAGATAGTAAGAAAAAGGTAGTAATAGTTGGAGGTGGACCAGCTGGAATGCAAGCTGCACTTACTGCTATTGAAAGAGGACATGAAGTTGTTCTTTTTGAAAAAGAAGATAAATTAGGTGGTAGTTTAAATTATGCTATAGATCTTGAATTTAAAAAAGATCTAAGAAATTACTTAAAGTGGATAGTTAATCAAACTTTAAAGAGTAAAGCAACAGTAAAGTTAAATACAGAAGCTACAGAGAAAACTATAAAATTAGAAAATCCAGATGCATTAATTTTAGCTGTTGGTGCAACACCACTTATTCCTAATATTCCAGGAATTCATAAGGGTCATGTTCATTGGTCAGGTGATGCAGATTGTGGAAAAGTAGAGGTTGGACAAAGCGTTATAATAATTGGTGGTGGACTGACAGGTGCAGAATCAGCAGTTAGTCTAGCTATGAAAGGCAAAGAAGTTACTTTAATAGAAATGCAAGGTTCAGAGGCTTTACTTAATGGAGCTTCATTAATTAATAGATTTTCCCTAGAATCTTTACTAAAAAAACATGGAGTTAAAGTTGTAACTAATACTAAATTGGAAGAAATTACCGAAAAAGGCATCAAGACAATTAATTCTAAGTTTCAATGGAAGGAATATGAGGCTGATACAGTTCTATTAGCTTTAGGAATGAAAAGGCGTAGGAAAACTATAGATACACTGAGACATACAATTCCAGAAACAGAAGTTTATGTAATTGGAGATGGCAAAGAAATAGGTAATGTATATAGTGCAGTTCATGCAGGATTTAATATGGCAATAGAAATTTGATATTTATTTACATATTATTGACAAACTGTTTTATAAGTATTTACTGTGTTAATATAATTAATCCTAAAATAATTAAGATTTTGCAGTTTGAAATAATTATAGAATATTATAATTATTAAAATCAATGAACAAACAATATATGTAAAAATAAATAATGGGGGAATAAGTATGTCATATATAAAAGAGTTAGAAGATTATGAAAAGAATATTAGCTATTCTAAATATTATTATATGGAAATGGCAAAACAGCCAAAAGATTCACTAGAAAAAATCATGGAAGGACCAATAAAATCACAGGAAGCACTAACTATAGAAAATAAGGATGAATTATTAAACATAGGATACCTTGATGCTGAAGTAGGTTATTGTGTAATGGATAATGGTACTGGATTTGTTTCTAATATTATAAAAATGCCCAAAGTTACTAAAGAAATGTTTGATTGGTGGTTTGCTTGGCATGGATTAGAACCATTAAGATATAAAATATGGAATAGAGAAGATCATTTTGGAATTAAAACTACAAAACGGGAAAGGCTATTGAATAAAAACATTCCTATGGAAGAAAGAATATGGGGAGTCACTCACACTGTTGATGAGGATACAGGATTTGGATCAAGGACTATTTATATAAACTTTATGTCTCCAGAAGATATGGGATTTGATATGAAACTTTTAAAACAATCTAATGTTTTGTCAATAGTTTCAGGAAATGGGGATGATGCAGTTATGTGTCATTCAATAAGATCAGTAGAACATGGAATAGAACTTCGTTCAAGATTTTGGATTGGATATAATATTGTAGATAAAAAACCAGTTAAGATTTTACCAGAAGGTGATAAGGTGCCATTAGAAGTAGCAAAGAGGTTGCTTCTTCATAATATTAAAGAATATAGCAACTTAGCAAAAATATTACCTTCTGTTTATGAAGAAGAAAAGCACAAGGAATAAATTTTAAAATAATATGAAAAAATAAAATTAAATCTATTTTGAAAATATAACATAAAATTTTATACTGTTTTAAAATATGTTTTATAATACACTGAATAACTAGATATTAGTATTGGAATACTAATATCTAGTTATTTTAATTTGCTAAATATTAAGTAATTTTTTAAAAAGTTATATTTATCATGAAAATTATGAATTGATTTAATTAAAATACATTTGAGTTCTCATTAAAACTCCCTTAATAAATTTTCCGCAATATATGCGGAAAATTGTTGAATTGCATTGTCATAGTACATGACTTATAATTACAAGTACAAGAGAGGTGAGATGAATTTGAGTTATGATGCGCGCAAAAAGAAAATAATAAGTGAATTTATAGAATGTAATGGGCCCATTACAGGAGAGTATTTATCAAAAGTAGTTGGAGTATCTTCAAGGACTATACGGAATGATATAAAACTATTAAATAAGGAATTAAAGACAGAAGAAATAGAAATTACATCTACACCTAGAATTGGATATAGTGTTAATCCATATAATAACAACACTTTCAAAGTATTAAAAAAATATACTGAAGGGACAAAAGACAATATAGCAATACTTCCAGAAGACAGAGTTTTTTATATAATAAAAAGACTTTTAGATACTAGCAAATTTATAACTTTGGAACAATTGTCCAATGAGTTATATGTAAGTAAATCAACTGTGGACAACGATATTGATAAAGTTGAGAAGTGGGTTAAAAAGAATAATTTAGAATTAATTAAAAGACCTAATTATGGCATAAAAATACATGGGGATGAAATGCAGTTTAGATATTCTATATCAGATTACTTTATGAGTATTTGTGATACAAAATATATAGAAGATATTTTAAATATGAATGTTGATAAAATAAGAAATATTATACTGGATATGGACGAAATAACTTCGTTAAAGTTATCTGATGTTGCTTTTAATAATTTAATAATACACATTGCAATAGCAATTAAAAGAATTAAAGAAGGAAAAGATATTAGCTTACCTCCAACTGAAATTACAAATCTAAAGGGTAAAAAAGAATATGAAATGGCAGAGAAAATTGTAAATACTTTAGAAAAAGAGTTTTGTATCAGTATACCCCATGGAGAGAAAGCATATATCACAATACATTTACTTGGAATTAAAGCATTAAAAGATGAAGAGCTTAATATGGAAGAACTAGAAGCTGTTATAGGAAGTAATTTACTTAAAATTATATATGACATGTTAACAAAATTAGAGGAAGTATACAAAATTAATTTTTCAAAAGACGAAAAATTAATTTATGGATTAGTTTTACATTTAAAGCCTGCCGTTAATAGAGTGAAGTATAATATGAATTTAAGAAATCCATTATTAAATGAAATAAAAGAAGAATATCCTCGTGCCTTTGAAATGGGTGTTGTTGCTAGCAAAGTATTAGAGCATAATATTAATCTAAAGATTAATGAAGATGAAATAGGATATATAGCAATGCATATAGGAGCTTCTCTTGAAAGAAAAAAGGATATAGGGAAAAAAACAATTAAAAAGGTAGCTATAATTTGCTCTACAGGGATAGGTACAGCACAGTTATTAGCTTCTAAAATAAGAAATACATTTCCTAATATTATTATAACGGGTATACATCCATCTTATAAAATTGAAGAAGTATTATTAAAAAAACCGGACTTAATATTAAGTACTATACCTATTAAGGTTAATAATGTTCCTGTTATATATGTTAGTTCTTTATTAGGGAAAAAAGATTTACAAAAAATAAGAGATGTTATAGAAGACTCAGAAAAAGTAAGTGAAAAAATTAAATTGTATGATTTGTTCCACAAGGATTTATATATTAAAGGAATAAAAACTAAGGATAAGTTTGAAGTCATAAAAATATTAAGTAAATTACTAAACGATAAAAATTGTGTTACAGAAGAATTTTTACAATCAGTTATAGAAAGAGAACAAATATCATCCACATCTATTAGTAATTTAGTAGCTATACCTCATGCATTGTTTGAAAACGTTATTGATTCAAAGATTGCTATAGGGATATTAGAGAAACCTATTCAATGGGGTGAGAATATGGTTCAAATTGTACTTTTATTAGCCCTTGAAAAAATGACAGATGAAGATTTTACAAATATATTTGATACACTTTTTTCAATATTAGATGATAAAAAAGGAGTATTGGAATTAGTAAAGGCAGATTGTTTTGAAAACTTTATGAAACTTATTAAATCTAAGAGGTGATATAATGAATTTTAATGATATGATAAATATAAATTTAATTAAAGTTTCTTTAAAGGGAAACACAAAAGAAGAAGCTATAAAAGAACTTTCAGAACTTTTATATGAAAATGATAAGATTACAAATGTAAAGCTTTTTGTAAATGATGTATTAGAAAGAGAAAGTCAAATGTCTACGGCTTTTGAAGATGGTGTAGTAATGCCACATGCTAAATCAAGCAATGTAAAACAAGCTTCCATTGCTATAGGGATAAGTAAAAAAGGTATAGATTGTAACTCTTTAGATGGAGAGAAATCTAAAGTATTCTTTTTAATAGCTATGCCAGATAATTCTAGTGATTTACATGTAAAAACATTGTCTGAAATAACTTCAAGATTACTTGATGCTTCATTTAAACAAGCTTTGTTGAAAGCTAACAGTGCAAAGGAAGTTCTTAATCTTTTTAAAGAAGAGGAAAAAGAGTCTAATGAAAAGAAGAAAGATGGAAGATTTTTAATAGGTGTTACAGGTTGTCCTGTAGGTATTGCTCATACTTATCTTGCAGCAAAGGCTTTAAAGAAATATGCAGATGAAGTTGGAGTGGATATAAAAGTAGAAACAAATGGGTCTGTAGGAGTTGAAAATGTACCTACAAAAGCTGAAATTGATAAAGCTGAGGCTATTATTGTAGCTTGTGATAAGCAAGTTGAATTAGATAGATTTAATGGAAAAAAAGTTATATTTGTAAATGTAAAAGAAGCTATAGATAGACCTAAGGAACTTATAGATGAGGCTTTAAATGGTAATATACCTATATACGCATCTAATAATAAAAAAACATCTTCAAATAGTTCTTCAAAAGAAAAAACAGGACTATATAAATATTTGATGAATGGTGTTTCATATATGATACCATTCGTAGTAATAGGAGGATTATTAATTGCAATCTCTCTTGCTGTAGGTGGTAAGCCTACTCCAAATGGTCTTCAGATACCGAAAGATAGTTTTTGGAACCAAATACTTAATGTTGGTACAGTAGGATTTAAACTTATGATACCTATACTTGCTGGTTATATTTCTTATGGAATTGGAGACAGAGCGGCATTAGCACCAGGTATGATAGGCGGATGGATAGCTAATGATGGTTCTTTTTATCATGCAGCTTCAGGTACTGGGTTTATAGGAGCTATTATAGCAGGAATTATTGCTGGATATCTTGTTAAATGGATTAAATCATGGAAATTCCCTAAGATGATGGAGCCTTTAGTTCCAATTATGATAATACCTATTCTTGGTTCATTAACTATATCTGCAATATTTATATTAGTTATAGGTGCACCAATAGCTTCATTAATGGATTCTTTAGTTAGAATGCTACAATCTCTATCTTCAGGAAGTCTTGTTGTTATTGGTATTGTTATAGGTTTGATGCAAGGATTTGATATGGGCGGACCTTTTGGTAAAGTAGCATTTATGTTTAGTGTAGGGTTAATTGCTAATGGACAAACTCAATTCATGGGAGCACAAGCTTGTGCTATTCCAGTAGCACCAATTGGTATGGCAATAGCAACTTTCATAGGTAAAAAAATGAAGTTGTTTAATGAAGAAGAAGTAGCTAATGGTAAAGCAGCTTTAGCAATGGGACTTGTTGGTATTTCAGAAGGGGCTATACCTTTTGCAGCTAGTGATCCTTTAGCTATAATACCTTCTAATATGTTAGGTAGTGTAGTAGCGTGCGTTTTAGGTTTTTTATTCGGAATTAGAAATAACGTAGCTCATGGTGGCCCAATAGTTGTATTATTTGGAGCTATAAATAAACCATTATTAGCATTGTTAGCAATGTTGGCAGGTTCTCTTGTAACTGGATTTGCAACAATATTTATGAAAAAATTACTCAATAAAAGAAGAAAAAAATCTATCTCAGCAGCATAATATAAAACAGCAATCTAATAAAAATTAGGTTGCTGTTTTTATATGGTTATATAATGATTTAATATTAACGTTATAAGTTATAACGTAATTTAAATTTATAATTATTAAAAAATCAAAGTAATTTTTAACAAAATTATAAATAATATAACTATTCCATAGTTCATTTAAATTTAACTTGACTCATATGAAAATAAGATATAAAATTAACTTGTAATTACAATTCATAATTATTGAAATTCAATGATTTATATATAAATGATATAATAAAGTATACGGCTTTATAAAACTTGTAATTATAAGTATATCATAATATGATAAATATTTAGGAGGGTGTATTTATGGTAATAAGAGAATTAAGAAAAAATGACACCAATGTAGCAGTAGCACCAAAAGAACCTTTATATATGAATGAATTAGAACAATTAAAAACTATGCTAGAGTATACAAGAGTACACAGCAAATATACAGATGAAGAAAAATTAAAAAGAGAAATAGAGTGTTTAAAAGTACTTTTCCCAAAAGTGTTTAGACCAATGTATGAAGATGATTTAATTTTAGGTAGATTAGATGCATTACTAATTGGTTTTGGAAGTGTTACATCTGTTGGAGGACCAGGGCATTATTGTAGATTAGAAAAATTAGATTCATTACTTGAAAAGCTTGGAGATAAGTATAAAAAAGATATTGATTATTTAAAAGAATATTGGAAAGAAAATGATACAAGAGAGGTTTTTTATAGAGAACGACTAAAAGAAAACGTATTAGGGCGTTTTGTTGATGTATTATTTCCAGCAATTATTACTGCACGTTTTAGTGGTATGTATTTAAATTATAATTTATTACTTGAAAATGGAATAAATGGATTAAAAGATTTGATAAATTCAAAAAGAAAAATAAATCCTAATTCAACAGAAGAATATCAGGTTATGATTGAAGCATTAGAGCTTTTGCAAAATGTAGTTACGCATCACATAAGAGAGGTTGAAGTTAAGCTTCAAAAAGAAAGTCTTTCTCCTAAAAGAAAAAATCAAATGGAGAAGTTGTTAAAAGCTCTTAAAACAATTGAAAATGATAAACCAAATTCTTTTATTTCTGCAATGCAACTAGCTTGGTTATATTCATCAGTATCCGGTGTAGTTAATTATGGTAGAATGGATGACTATTTAGGAGATTATTTAGTTCATGATTTGGAAAATAAAATAATTACAGAAGAAGAAGCAATTGAATATATAGAGTCTCAATGGAGATTGATAGAAGTTAAAAGAACAAATGTAAATGGTAGGGTTATTGTTGGAGGCAGAGGAAGAAGAAATCCTAAAAATGCAGATGTTTTTTGCAGACTAGCTATAGAAGCTACAAAAAGAGCAAAATTAGTAGAACCACAATTTACATTAAGAATTTATAAAGGAATGGATCCTGCAATATATGATATAGCTCTTAATTCTATAGGTGAAGGAACAACTTATCCTATTATTTATAATGATGATGTAAATGTTCCTGCTGTTATGAAAACAATGCATGTAGATGAAAGAACAGCAGAACAATATGTTCCTTTTGGTTGTGGAGAATTTGTACTTTCAGGCCAAGGAGTAGGTACACCAAATGCATGCATTAATTTATTGAAAGCTTTAACAATATTTATACATGATGGTGTGGATCAGTGGAATTATAAATATAAATATGGTGAACTTAAATTAAAGAAAATGGAGCACATTAAAAGTTTTGATGAATTCTTCAACGAATATAAAAAGCTATTAACATACTATATTGAATTAACAGCAGAAGCTCATGCACATTCCTATAAGGTTATGAATAGAAAGGTAGGATTTATATATACTAGTATTTTAATAGATGATTGTATAGGTAGAGGTAAAATGGTTTTAAATGGTGGTGTAAAACATCTAGGTGGTACAAATGAAATGTATGGTAATATGAGTACTGCAGATTCATTAGCAGCAATTAAAAAATTAGTATTTGATGATAAAAAATACACATTAACTGAAATTCAAGAAATACTATCAAAAGATTTTGATGGATTTGAAGATGTTCAAGAAGAAATGAAAGAGTGCCCTAAATTTGGAAATGATGATGACTATGTAGATTCATTAGCAGTGGAACTTCATGAATTTACTTGTAATGAAGTAGCTAAACAAGCTCCTAAAGTTGGATTGGATAGTTGGCTAGTAGTTGTAATAAATAATCAAGTTAATACAGAATGGGGGAGAGCTACAGCATCATCACCAGATGGAAGAATAGCTGGTTTATATATGAGTAATGCTAATAATCCACAAAGTGGAGCTGATATAAATGGCCCAACTGCAATGTTAAACTCATTAGCTAAAATAAGAGCAGATATTCATGGAGGAAGTGTACAAAATATTAAATTTTCTAAAAAAATGTTTAATAAAGAAAAAGATAAAATAAAGATTCTATTTTCTACCTACTTTAAAAAAGGCGGACCCCAATTAATGATAAATGTTGTAGGAAAAGAAGAATTAGAAGCAGCATATAAAAATCCAGAAGCATATAAAAACTTGACAGTTCGTGTAGGTGGCTTTAGTGCAAGATTTGTTAATTTGGAAGATGATGTTCAAAGAGAAATTATGGCAAGAACCTGTAATGATTAAAAGGAAGGGAAGTAAGTGTCAATGAGTAAAAAAGGAATATTATTTGATATACAACGCTTTTCTGTTAATGATGGTCCAGGAATAAGAACAACCCTATTTTTTAAGGGTTGTTCTTTAAGATGTAAATGGTGTCATAATCCAGAATCTATTTCTCCTAAAATACAATTTAATTACAATCCTAAGAAATGTATTTTATGTGGCAAATGTGTTAAATATGTAAAAGGTGATGGCATAGAAATAATAAATAATGAATTAAAAATAGATTTTTCAAAGCATGATGAAAATTTTGATTTAATAGAAGTTTGTCCAATGAAAGCTTATAGTAAGTATGGAAAGAAATATACAACTGAGGAATTAATTAATATTATTATGAAAGATAAAGATTATTATGATAATTCTAAAGGTGGAGTTACCTTTAGTGGAGGGGAAGCTCTTAACCAAATAGATTTTATTTGTGAACTGGGCCATAAATTAAAAGAACTAAGTATTAATATTTGTTTAGATATTAGTGGATATGATATTAATAATAATATAGAAAAAACAATAGATTTTGTAGATGAATATTTGTTAGATTATAAGTTAACAGATAAAGAAAGATACAAAGAATATGTTGGAAGAGAATTTGATTTTTATAAGATAATAGAATTATTAAATAATAATAATAAAATTATAACCTTAAGATGTCCTATAATTCCAGGTGTAAATGATACAGAAGAACATTTTAAAGCTATTTCTTGTATTTCAAATAAATATAAAAATATCAAGCAAGTAGACATTTTACCATATCATAATTTAATAAAAGTTAATAGATTTAAATATGTAAATCAACAGACTAAGTTTCAAATTCCTTCAGAAGAAAATAAAATTAAGTGGAAAAAAATTTTAAAAGAAAATGGATTAAAAAATGGTATAATTGAAAATGAAAAGATTTAAAACTTTATATACTACAGTTGCATAAAGGAAGGATATAAATGACTACCAAAAAAGATTATGTATACGGTGAATTAAAGAAATTAATATTAAATGAAGAATTTAAAGAAGGAGAATTGTTAATTTCTGAAAATGAGATATGTAAAAGATATAACGTATCTAGAGAGCCTGTAAGAAGGGCTTTAAAAAAGTTAATAGAAAAAGGATATGTTAATTCTAAACAAGGAAAAGGATATTATATAAATCCTAGAGAATTTTATTTAAATACTACTATTGCATCTTTAAGTGTTGAAAGTAAAGCAAAACATTCTACAATTGTGTTAGAGTTTAAAACAATTTTAAATCATATTGGAGAGAAGTTTAATTCAAAATATTTACACACATATAAACGAATAATTAAAACAGAAGATAATGTGATTTATGAAGAGGGATATGTACCTTATGATTTATTTGAAAATTTTAATGTAAAAAAATGTGAAGGCAGCATTTTAAGCTATTTTCAAGATGAGATGAAATATGCATTAACACATGATAGAAAAGAATTAAAAAGTGTACTAATAGAGGATGAACATATAATAAACCAATATACCCCTAAAAAGGTTACACATTCTATCCAAACTACACATAATTTATATTCTAACAATGTACTAATTCAAATAAGTAAACAGATTAAGTATAATTCAGATGTAACAATTATATCCACTTAACATTAAAGTTTTTAATTATGTAGTTTGAATTTTTTATTTGTAAACAACTCATAATTTGTTATAGTAAAAAATGTTGAATAACATTTTTATAAATATGTAATATAGGAAGTGATTTTTTGATAAGATTTGGAGTAGTAGGAACTAGTTGGATAACAGAAGAATTTATAAGATGTGCTGAGTTAGTAGAAGATTTTCAGTTAACTGCAATATATTCTAGAACAGAAGAAAAAGCAAAGGAATTCGGGAGTAAATATTCAATAAGTAAAATTTTTACGGATATTAACAAGATGGCGGAAAGTAATTGTATAGATGCAGTATATATAGCCAGTCCCAATTCTTTTCATGCCTCTCAAGCTAAAATATTTTTAGAAAATAAAAAACATGTTATGTGTGAAAAACCTATAACATCTAATTTGAGACAGTTGGAGGAAATAATAAATATAGCTAAAGAAAATAAAGTAGCATTAATGGAAGGAATGAAATCTTCTTTTTTACCAAACTTTTATGTTATAAAAAATAATCTACATAAGATAGGTAAAATAAGAAGATACTTTAGCAGCTATTGTCAATACTCTTCAAGATATGATAAATATAAGGGTGGAGAGAATCCAAACACATTTAATCCTAAATTTTCTAATGGATCCCTTATGGATATAGGTATTTATTGCATTTATCCGTTAGTACATCTTTTTGGAGAACCTAAAGAAGTATGCGCAACAGGTGTTTTATTAGAATCTGGAGTTGATGGAGAAGGAAGTTTAATTTTAAATTATGAAGATATGGATGCTGTAATAATGCATTCTAAAATAGCTAATTCTTCTATACCGAGTGAAATACAAGGTGAGAATGGTAATATGATTATAGATAAGATACACACTCCAGAAAATATAAAAATTTCATATAAAAATGGTGAAGTAGAAGATATTACAATATCTCAATCAAAGGATACAATGTATTATGAAGCAAAAGAATTTGTAGAAATTATTAAATCAGGAAAATTAGAGTCAAGTATAAATTCTTATAGTACTTCAAAAATTGTAATGAGAATATTACAAAAAGCTAGAAAGCAGATGGGCGTAGTATTTCCATCAGATTTATAGATTTTATAATTAAAAGAAAAGTTTATATATTATATGTTTTTTATACAGATATAAGATATTTACCCTAGTATGTAGAAAAAAATAGTTTTATTTATACAATAAACCATTACATTTAGATGAATAGTAATATATAATTTTTTTAAGAAACTACAAATAATTTTAAAATATAAAATTAAGAATAGGAGTATGATTATGTATCCATTAAAATTTGAGAATTTATATTATGAAAAAATATGGGGTGGACGCCATTTAGAATTATTTAGAGATAATTTACCTAAGGGAAATATTGGAGAAAGTTGGGATGTAGCTTGTCATGAAAATGGTATGAGTATTGTATCTAATGGTATCTTTAAGGGAAAAACTTTAAAGCAGGTTATAGAAGAATATAAAGATGAATTATTAGGAACAAAAATAGATAAAGAAAAATTTCCACTTTTAGTTAAGCTTATAAATGCTAATGAGCCTTTATCTGTTCAAGTGCATCCTGAAAATGAATATGCAAGAAAAGTAGAGGGTGAATTAGGAAAAACAGAAGTATGGTATGTAGTAGATGCATTTGAAGGTGCAAATCTTGTGGTAGGGACAAAAGAAGGAGTAACAAAGCAAGATATAAAAGATGCACTTGAATCAGGAGATGTTGAAAAACATTTAAATAAAGTTCAAGTAAAAAAAGGTGACGTATATTTTGTAAAAAGTGGCCTTATCCATGCTATTGGAGAAGGTGTGGTAATAGCAGAAATTCAACAAAATAGTGATACCACATACAGAGTCTACGATTATAATAGAGGACGAGAAATTCATGTAAAGAAGGCACTAGATGTAATTAACTTACAATTAAGCTCAAATAAAAGAAAAGGCTTAAAAGTTATAGAAAGTGGATACGAAAAAACTTATTTATGCTTGTGTGAAGAATTTTCATTAGAACTTTATGATATTTTAGAGGAAGCAGTGGAATGTAGCGACAAAGAAAGATTTTTTATATTTACTTGTGTTGAAGGTGAAGGAATAATAACAAGTGGTGACAATAAAGAACAAATTAAGAAAGGTGACAGTTTCTTAGTTCCAGCTTATTTAGGTGAATACACTTTAAAGGGAAACATGAAACTTTTGAAAAGTTATGTACCTGATATAAATAAAATAAAAAATGAAATATTAAAAGAAGTTGAATAAAAAAAGCACTGTCTTAATTAATATTGAGGCAGTGTTTTTGTATTACATAAATTCTACTTTAACTAACTTCACCCATAATAATTTATACTTTTTACTTATAACAAATTATATTATTTTAAAAAAAGCTATGTATATATGAATTTTATAACTCACTTTTATTATTGTAATTTTATATGAATTCTGTGTACAGTTTTATATAGATAAAAGAAAAATATGGTACAATTGATTAATAATATGATTGAAAATGCAAGTACGTATATTATTTACTAGATAACATTAATGAAGATAATTTGAAAGAAAGAGAGAAGTTATGATTAAATATTATTTTATATTATTGAATTTATTAGGATTTTTGTCTATGTATATAGATAAAGAAAAAGCTAAGGCAAATAAATGGAGGATCAAGGAGAATACTTTATTGTTCATATGTATATTGGGAGGAAGTATAGGATCTTATATAGGCATGAAAACATTTAGGCATAAGACAAAACATATTAAATTTAAATATGGTATTCCATTTATAATTTTAGTTCAGCTAATTGTAGTGTTATATTTAAATAAATTATATTAATTGTTTTTTTAGAGAAGGGGTTATATTTTGTGTACATCATATATAAACAAAATAAATATAATAAAAGGAGATATTACAAAGGAAAATGTAGATGCTATTGTTAATGCTGCTAATAGCGGCTTACTAGGTGGGGGTGGTGTAGATGGTGCCATCCATAGAGCAGAAGGAGAAAATATACTTAAAGAATGTAAAAAAATTGTAGATAAAATAGGATCTTTAAGTACAGGAGAAGCAGTAATAACTTCAGGAGGAAATCTTAAAGCTAAATATGTTATTCATACTGTAGGTCCTATATGGCATGGAGGGCATAATAATGAAGAAGCTCTTTTATTTAATTGTTATAAAAATAGTGTAAAATTAGCTTGTGAAAATAATATTAAAACTGTGGCTTTCCCTAATATTAGCACAGGTGTTTATGAATACCCTAAAGATTTAGCGGCAAAGGTTGCTTATAATGCTGTAAAGGAAAGCTTAATAGAATATAAAAATATAGAGAAAGTTATGTTTGTGTGTTTTGATGAATATAATTATAAGCTATATTTGGATTTATTGATGAGAGATAGAATGCAAATTAAATAGTATAAATTATGCTTTTGTTTTCATATATTAAGATTTAAAATAATATTATGGTAATAAAAAATATTAAAAGATATTAATTGTTAGCAATTTCAAAACTAAGTATAAGAAAGAGGGTGAAATTATGTATGATATAACCATCATAGGTGCAGGAGTAGTTGGATCAGCTATTGCTAGGGAACTATCAAAATATGATTTTAAAATATGTCTTATAGAAAAGGAAGAAGATGTTGGAACAGGGGCTTCAAAAGCAAATAGTGGCATTGTTCATGGTGGATATGTAGCTAAATATGGAACTTTAAAAGGACAGTTATGCATAAAAGGAAACAGTATGTATAGAGAACTTGAAAAAGAGCTTAATTTTGGATATAGAAATACAGGTGCACTAGTAATAGGTTTTGACAAAGAAGATGAAAATAGAATAAAGAAATTATATGAAAATGGAATTAAAGTAGGATGTAATGATCTTGAAATAATATATGAAAATGAAATAAAAAAATTAGAACCCCATATAAATCAAGATGTTAAAGTAGCATTATACGATAAAAGTGTTGGTGTAGCATCCCCTTATGAGATGACTATAGCTTTCACTGAAAATGCTATAAAAAATGGTGTAGATTTAAAACTAGAAACAAAAGTATTAGATATAGTTAAGAAAAATAAAGATTTTATAATAAGGACCAATAACGGTGAAATAGAAAGTAAATATATTATAAATGCTGCTGGCTTGTATAGTGATAAGGTAGCAAACATGTTAGGAATGGATGATTTTAAAATATTACCAAGAAGAGGACAATATGTACTTTCTACAAAAGATCAAGGATATCTTGTAAACAAGGTTATATTTCAAGTACCAAATGAAAAAGGTAAAGGAATATTAGTTACTACTACTTATCATGGAAACTTTATGATAGGCCCTGATGCACAGGATGTAGATAATAAAGAAGATATAGGAACAGATATAGAAAGCATAGAGTATATAATAAAAACAGCTAGAAAATCTATACCAGATTTTGATGTGAGAAAATCTTTAACTACTTTTGCAGGCATAAGAGCAATTAGTAGTACAGGAGATTTTGTAATAGGAGAAAGTAAAATTAAAGGGTTTATAAATGCAGCAGGTATAGATTCACCAGGACTTACATCATCACCAGCTATAGCAGAAAAAATAGTTGAAATTCTTAAAGAATCTGGATTAAAATTTATAAAAGATAAAGATTTTAATCCCTATAGGAAAGCTATAATCGTTAAAAAGGACAAAACATTTAAAGGAAAAATAGATGATGAGGATCCTAAAAAGAACATAATATGTAGATGTGAAAAGGTAACAGAAGCAGAAATAATAGATGCTATAAAAAGAGGAATACCAATAAAATCTACAGATGCTATAAAAAGGCGTACTAGAGCAGGTATGGGATTTTGTCAAGGTAATTTCTGTAGGAAAAGGGTAAAAGCTATAATAGCAAGAGAAGTAGGTATACCAATAGAATATATTACCATAAGAGGAAAAAATTCAGTAAAGATGTCTGAAAGAGTGAGTATTAAGACTATAAGAGAAATTTAATGGGTATCAGACATATTTAATAATAGAGTTTTAAAGTTTTAAAATATAACTACGATATAGTTAAATTGTGATACAAATATAATAAAGTATTAACTTAAAGGAAATGATTGTAAAGTATTATTTAAAATATAACAAAAATAATTAAAATTAACCTTATTATGTTAAAATATTTAGTAGGTCAATTCTTAGATGGTATTTACAATAATTTTCATGAGAACAAATTTAATATGTTTACCATAACAAGAGCTAATTTTATAAAGGAAGAAGGTAAAAATGAATTAGCTTTGCCTTGGATAAGTACTAATGAAGATACAGTAGATAAAATAGATTATAAAAAATTAAGGAAGTTATATGGTTAATAGAACATTATATAAACAATAAAATGTGGTAGAGATTAATTGTGAAAATACTCTTTAGATTAATTATATTTTATTAATTTAAAGAGCATTTTTATATTTATAGAAACTTTAGAGATATAATTATTATAATTTGTTCTAATAGTAATATGTAGTTGTAAAATGCAAAATGTACTTTTTATAATTTAATAATATACATAATACATAGTTTTATTATAGTTAACAAGAAAAAAGAGGATTATGTTAATTATTGTAATAATAATGATTATATGATATTCTTAATTTTAATAAAGGAATATTTTACTATATACTAAAATTAGTTTAGTATAATAAAAACTATTATTAAGGAGGTTTAGATAAAGGAATGATTGAAGTTAAAAATTTAACTAAGCGTTTTAAAAAGGGTGTCACTGCTGTGGATAATATAAGCTTTAAAGCAAATGATGGAGAGATACTTGGTTTACTTGGAGAAAATGGAGCAGGTAAAACCACAACTCTTAGAATGCTTGCAACTATGCTTAAGATTACAGAAGGTAAAGCTGTGGTAAATGGACATGACGTAAGTAAAGAAGCGGACCAAGTAAGAGGAGAAATAGGAATTTTATTTGGTGGGGAGGTAGGACTTTATGATAGACTTACAGCAAGAGAGAATATAAGGTATTTTGCAGAGCTTAATGGTATGTCTAATGAAGAAACTCATAACAGTATACAAGCTATTGCTGAAAGTTTAGAAATGACGGAATATCTCGATAGAAGAGTAGGTAAGTTTTCAAGAGGTATGAAACAAAAGGTAGCTATTGCAAGATCTATAGTACATAACCCATCTGTAGTTTTGTTTGATGAACCAACTATAGGATTAGATGTAACTTCTGCGAAAATTGTACAAGACTTTATATTAAAATGTAAAAAGGATGGTAGAACAATTATATTTTCAAGTCATACAATACCAGAAGTAGAAAAACTATGTGATAGAATTGTTATAATCCACAAAGGTAAAATAGTAGAAGATGGCAAGCTTAATGATTTAAAAGAAAAATATAATAATAATATAGAAGAAATATTTATAAAATTAATAGGAAAATAAAGGTGGATTTCAAGATAATATAAAAAAAGTAGGTGATTATGTGAAAAATATAACATTAGTAGTTCTAAAAAAAGAACTTTTAGATTTATTTAGAGACAAGAAAACAATAATATTAAGTATATTAATTCCAATAATCCTTCTACCAGCCATGTCTTTTTTTATTGGTAAAATGGGTAATTCAGATGAGAAAAATGTGCAGGATAACCTTAAGATAGCAATAGAAGATAAGGGAAATAGCAGCTTTTTTAAATTTATAAAATCTCATAAAAATGTTAACATTGTAAAGTCTAAAAATATTGATGAGGGCATAAAAGAAGGGGATATATTCTTAAAACTTACCATTCCAAAGGGATTTGATGAGGCTATATCAAAGGATAAAAATGAAAAAATAGAATTAAAATATGATAATTCTAGTAGTGATGCTATGGTAGCTGTATCAATAGTTAAGGAGTATATAACTGAGTATTCCAAGCAAATAGTTTCAAAAAGACTTGAAAAGAAAAACATAGATCAATCTATATTAAATCCAGTTAATGTTGTAGACAATATAGTGGGAGATAAAAATGATGGAATGGGTAAAATGATTGGTTCCATGATGATTCCATTACTCTTAATGATTTATAGTGCAACAAGTACAATCGGAGCAGCTGTAGATCTTGGTGCAGGAGAAAAAGAAAGAGATACTTTAGAACCACTTCTTACCACAAAAGCAGGAAGAGCATCCCTACTTGTAGGAAAGTTTCTTGCAATAACGGTAATGGGAATATTAATGTCTTTTGCTTATTTATTAGGAATAATACTAACAATGAAGCAACCAAATGGAATGTTTGGAGAAGCAGGATTAAATTTAGGACCAGCTACTTTGGTGCTAATTATGATTTTACCTATTTTATATACAATGGTGTTTGGAGCAATTCAACTTGCTATAAGTATATATGCAAGATCATTTAAAGAAGCTCAAACTTATTTAAGTCCTATGACTGTTATAGCAATGGTTTTAATTTATATGGTTATGATGAAAGACCCTAAAAATATACCCATGATTTATTTTAATATACCACTTACAAATGGAGTATGTCTTATGAAAGAATTTTTAGGTGGAATTTATAATTATACTCATATAGCAATAACCTTTGGATGGATAGCTGTATATATATTGGGAGCTATTTTGTTTGCAAGATACATGTTTTCAAAAGAAGAGGTTATATTTAGAACGTAAATATAACATAATTGGGTATTATGATAGATTATATATGATCACAAATGAAAATATACAGGAGGATAAATCATGTTTAAGCTAGATATTTTACAAATGGTTATTTCTATCATAAGTATTTTAGTTACTATAATATTTTTGTCTAGAGAATATTTAGCTAAGAAGAAATTGGGACAAGTTATAGTGAAAAGAAAAAACCTAAAGCTTATGGTAGCCATTATAGGAACAGTTATTTTGTTTATATTTATGATAGATTATTCTGATTTCAAATCTATAAATATTGGATATATAATACATGCAATATTCGTGGCAATTTGTACTAGACAGATGGTTTCAACTTTTTCAAGCAAATATTATACTATAGGCGAAAATGGAGTCACAATAGATTATGGTGCTTTTTTTAAATGGGAAGAAATCGATGGCTATGAATGGGATTATGGACTTTTAAAGTTTAAGATTAATAAACTAGGTGTTATACGTAAAATAAAGATAAAAACAGAAGATAGTGAAAAAGTACAATATATAATTAATGAAAATAAGATTTTAGCATTTATATAAGTAAACCTGGGAAGATACAAATATACAATATAAATAACAAAAAAGATAACAATTTGTTATCTTTTTTGTTATACAGATTTTATTTACCTAATATCCTTTGTCCTTGAGTAAAAGCACTTTGAATTAAAGGCGCTTTATATCTAAACTTAGGTTTTTTATCTTCTATAGCATTTATATATTGAGCTATTATAGAATCAAAGGATTTTTCCTCTGTTAGTTCAAAATAATTGTATTGTTTATTTTTTAGTTTTGATGATTTATCTTTAAAATAAGATTTTTCCATCATCCATACAAATTGTTTATCAATGTTTTTTTGGTTAAATCCAGTTTTATAAGCTCCAGGTTCAATTAAAATTATATCAATATTTGAGTTATCAAGTTCTTTTACCTCTTCTTTTAGAGAAGATACTATTGCTTCCAAAGCAAATTTACTAGAAGTATATGGTGATAAAAAAGGCATTGTTATTCTACCAGACAATGAGGATAAGAAGATAATTCTTCCTTCACTCTTTTTAACCATATTTTTAAATACAATCTGGGTAAGTTCTAAAGGGGAAAATACATTAGTTTCAAATACAGTTCTATATTTATCAACTGGAACCTCTGATGCTGAACCAGAATCTCCTATAGCAGCATTATTAATTAATGCATCTACATCTAAATCTTTTGCAATATCTCTATCTGCTTTTAAGGTTATATCTAATTTAAAGCTTTCAATATTTTTACTTATGTTTTCTCTTAAACCTATTTCTTTTAAATCATCTGCTTCAGGTTTTGTATGAGTGGTGGCATAAACTTTATGACCTCTTTTAGCTAAAGCAATAGAAGCAGCTTTTCCAAGGCCAGAGCCTGCGCCTGTAATTAATATTTTGCTCATAATATCACTCCTATTAATATGTCCTCTAGTAACTAGAATGAGACTTATTTTTATTTGATTTATACATATACTACATATAGTTTATGTTTTACAATTAGAATATAAATTATGCTAGCTAAAAGGAACATTCAGTGGAATATTAGGATGAGTTTTTTGATTTTTATTATAGATTTGAAATGAAGCTATATTAATAATATATTTATTTTTAAAGTTTTTTTCATTATATACATAAATAAGATGTATAATAAATATTAAAATATAAGCCTTAAAGAGGGATTAAAATGAATAATCTTACAAAAGAATATGCAAAAAAAATTGTAGAAAAAGTAATGAAAGTCATACCATATAATATTAATATGATGAATAATAAAGGTGTTATTATAGATAGTGGAGATAAAAAAAGAATAGGAGACTTACACCAAGGAGCATTGCAGGCTATTTTAAATAATGAAATAATCACTATTTACAAAGAAAATGGTGGAGCAAGACCTGGAGTAAATATGCCTATAGTTTTTCACAATAATGTAATAGGAGTTATTGGAATAAGTGGTGAACCTGAAAAAGTTATGCCTTTTGCATCTTTGGTTAAAATAACTGCAGAACTTTTAATAGAGCAAGAATATGTATTTAAAGAAAAGAGAGTTAAAGAACAAATAAAAGAGGAGTTTTTATATCAATGGGCCTATGTAAGTGATTATGATAATAATTTTTTAGAACGAGCTAATCTTTTAAATGTAGATTTAAATATAGAGAGAGTAGCTGTAATAATTAACTTTAATGATAATAAAAATAACATAGATTTTATTAATGCATATTTGTATGCTACAGAGTATATTTTAAAATTTAATCAAGAAAACATATTAATTTTTATGAAATGGGATAGGGAATTAGAAAAAAGGATACAGAACATAAAAAATATATTTAAATGTATAGATAAGATTGCTATAGGTAACAGAAATGAGTTTTTTGCAAAGTCAGTAAAAGAAGCAAAAAAAGTAATTAATATTATAAAGAAATTAGATATGCCTAATGATATATACAAATATGAACAAGTAGAATTTATGGATTATTTATCTAAACAAAAAAATAATGAAAAATTTTTAAAAACAATAGACAAATTAAAAGAGGAGAATAAGGGGATAGAACTTATAGAAACATTAAAAAATTATATTTTCCTTAATGGAGAGTTAAATCTAGTTGCTAAAAGAATGTTTATACATAGAAATAGTCTTAATTATAGATTAAAGAAAATTAAGGAAATAACAGGTAAAGATCCTAAAAAAGTTATAGATCTGTTAGAACTTTATGTAGCGTATATTGTGTATAAATTAAAGTAAAGATATTGTTTGTTTTGCTTTAATTTGTTAATTATTTCAAGGTGATATTTTTAATATATACTGTAATTTCAATATGAAATTACAGTATATATATCTATGATTTTAAACTTTTAACTGTAAAGTTAGAGAGAGTTTAAGAGTTTTTGTGTGAATGGTGAATATTAGTAGTTACCCTTAAAAATTGTAAACAAAAGTTAGATATTCTTCTGTTTTTGTTCAAATGAACAAAAAAAATTTTTATTAATTATATTTATGAATAATGAAAAAATAATAGGCGAAAATTATAATTTATATATAATATGTAAACGAAAACAAAGGATGGAGGTATATTTATGGAAGTAACAGCTTTAGGAGCCATTGTGGGACTAGCGGTGGCAATTGCGCTTATTATAAAAAAAGTGCATCCAGCTTATGGTCTTATACTTGGGGCTATAGTAGGAGGGTTAGTTGGAGGAGCAGGGCTTGCTAATACTGTAACATTAATGATAAAAGGTGCCCAGGGAATAATGCCAGCTATACTTAGAATATTAACAGCAGGTGTTCTTGCAGGTGTACTTATAGAATCAGGTGCAGCAGGGAAAATTGCAGAAACAATTATAGATAAAATAGGGGATACAAATTCTTTAATAGCTTTAGCCTGTTCTACGTTAGTACTTACAGCAGCAGGAGTATTTGTAGATGTATCTGTTATAACAGTAGCACCTATAGCTCTAGCTATTGCCAAAAGAGCTAATCTTTCAAAAACATCAATACTGTTAGCTATGATCGGAGGAGGAAAAGCAGGAAATGTAATGTCCCCTAATCCTAATGCTATAGCTATATCAGATTCTTTTAAAGTACCACTTACATCAGTTATGGTAGCGGGAATAATTCCAGGAATAGTAGGTCTTATAGTCACATGCATAATTGCAAAAAGGTTAACTAAAAAAGGAAGTTTTGTGGTATCAGAAGAACTTTCATCTTCATCAAAAGATATGCCAGGATTTTTCTCAGCAATTATAGGTCCATTACTTGCAATAGTGTTATTATCTCTTAGACCTTTATTTAATATAAATATAGATCCCCTTATTGCACTTCCATTAGGTGGAATTGTTGGATGCTTGTTTATGGGAAAAATAAAAAGTATAAATAAATATGCCATTAGTGGAATAAATAAAATGGCACCAGTTGCAATACTACTTATAGGAACTGGAACTATAGCAGGTATTATAGCAAATTCAGGACTTAAAGATGCAATTGTGGCAGGACTTAATGTAGTTGGACTACCAGCTTTTGCATTAGCTCCAGTGGCAGGAATATTAATGTCTGGTGCAACCGCTTCAACAACTTCAGGGTCAGCTGTTGCAAGTCAAATATTTGGAGCAACTATAACTGAGCTTGGTATAAAGCCTTTGTCAGCAGGAGCAATGATACATTCAGGAGCAACTGTTTTAGATCATCTTCCTCATGGAAGTTTCTTTCATTCCACAGGAGGAAGTGTATTTATGAAAATGAAGGAAAGATTATATCTTATACCTTATGAATCAATTGTAGGTCTTTCAATGACCATAGCTTCAACTTTAATATTTGGAATATTTTCAAAGTAGACCTATTATTCTATATTTAAATTTTATGATATAAATATTTATTAAGTAATACCAATTATAACAATATATACAATGACTAGAGCAATAGTATGGAAAGGATTGAATAAAATGAAATTTGTTTTAGCTCCGGATTCTTTTAAAGAAAGCATGACTGCAAAAGAAGCGGCAGATGCTATGGAAAAAGGAATAAAAAAAGTATTAAAAAATGCAGAATGTATAAAAGTACCCATGGCAGATGGAGGGGAAGGAACAGTTCAATCTTTGGTAGATGCAACAAAGGGAGAAATAGTTAATGTTAAAGTAACTGGTCCAGATGGTAAAAGTGAAGTAGATGCTATGTTTGGAATATTAGGAGATGGTAAAACTGCTGCTATAGAAATGGCTAGTGCTAGTGGACTTCATCTTATACAAAAGGAAAAAAGGAATCCTTTATATACAACAACTTATGGAACAGGAGAACTTATAAAAGCTGCCTTAGATAAAGGGGTTTCCACAATACTTATTGGTATTGGAGGAAGTGCAACTAATGATGCTGGTACAGGGATGCTTACAGCTCTTGGAGCTAAGTTTTTAGATGAAAAAGAAAAAGAAATACCATTTGGTGGAGGAAATCTAGATAAATTAAATAAAATTGATTTAGATGGATTAGATAAAAGACTTATAGATATAGATATAAGAGTAGCTTGCGATGTTGATAATCCACTTGTAGGAGAAAAGGGGGCTTCCCATGTTTTTGGACCACAAAAGGGTGCAACAAAGGATATAGTTGAAAAATTAGATAAAAATCTATCTTATTTTGCAGATATTACAGAAAATAAAATAGGTAAGGATTTAAGAAATCTAGAAGGAGCAGGCGCCGCAGGCGGATTAGGTTTTGCTCTTATAGCTTTTTTAAATGCTAAGCTTGCAAGAGGAATTAATCTTGTAATTGAATATACAAAATTAAGAGAAAAAGTACAGGAGGCAGATTTTGTATTTACAGGAGAAGGAAGTATTGATTTTCAAACTATTTTCGGAAAAACACCTTTAGGAGTAGCAAGGGTTTCAAAAGAATTTGATATACCAGTTATAGCTTTTGCAGGTCGTATAGGTGATGATGTGGATGTTTTATATGAAAACGGTATTGATTCTATAGTAAACATTTTAAGAGGAGCTATAGACTTAAAAACTGCACTTAAAGAAGGAAAAATAAACATGGAAAAAGCCAGTGAAAATATAACCAGAATTTTGGCTTTAACAATAAGAAATAAATAATTATAGATTATGATTTAAAATAAAAATATAAGTGTGAAATTTTTATATAAATATAAAATAAATTTATTAAGATATATTAGTTTGTAAGTATTCAAAGATAATTTTGTGACAAAGACAGATGATTTTGAATTTTCTTAAATAATCCTTGTAAAATAAATGCTTCTATAGTATTCTTAATTTTATGAAATAGCTATTTTACTATAGCGACATACTAGAATTAGGCGCATTTAAAAAAGGAGGGTTATTATTATGTATAGTTTTAGAAATGATTATAGTGAAGGATGTCATCCAAGAATCTTAAGGGCACTAGCAGAGTCAAATATGGATCAAGAAGAAGGTTATGGGGAGGATCTACATAGTAAAAATGCTGTTTCTATAATAAAAAAATTAGTACAAAATGAGAATGTAGATGTTCATCTAATATCCGGTGGAACTCAAACAAATTTAATTGCCATTAGTGCCTTTTTAAAACCTCACGAAGCTTGTATATGCGTGGATACAGGACATATTGCAGGACATGAAACAGGTGCTATTGAATATACTGGTCACAAAGTAATAACTGTTGATTCAACTAATGGAAAAATTGCTACAGATAAAATTCGGCAAGTATTAGATGCTTATAATAATGAACACCTTGTAAAACCAAGACTTGTTTATATTTCTAATGCCACAGAAGTAGGAACAGTATATAACAAAGAAGAAATGAAAGCTTTAAGTGAATTTTGTAAACTTAATAATCTTATTTTGTATGTAGATGGTGCAAGAATTGGTTCTGCTCTTTATGTTAAAGAATCAAATTTAACTTTAAAAGATATGTGTGATTTTTCAGATGCATTCTTTATAGGTGGAACTAAAAATGGAGCACTTATAGGTGAAGCTTTAGTTATAAAAAATGAAGTGTTAAAAGAAGATTTTAGATATCATATAAAACAAAAAGGTGCTCTTCTTGCTAAAGGAAGACTTTTGGGAATACAATTTGAAGAATTATTTAAAGACAATCTTTATTTTGATCTTGCAAAGCATGCCAATAAAATGGCTTCTATTTTAACTAAAGGATTAAAAGAAGAAAACTGTAAGTTTTTTGTGGAATCTAATAGTAATCAAATTTTTCCAATTTTAAGTAATGAATATATAAGAATATTAGAGGAAAAATTTTCTTTTAACATTTGGGAAAAGATAGATGATCAGAATTATGCTATTAGATTAGTTACTTCTTGGGCAACTAAAGAAGAAGCCGTACTTGAATTTATCAAAGCGTTTAAATGTTTAGAAAAATAAAAGATGTAATGAATTTATAAATTATAAATATGATAGATAAGTATATAGAATATGAAGAATTTAAAAGACTGTTGATAATACATTTTATCAACAGTCTTTTAAATTCTTCATTGACTTAGTAAAAAGTATATGGTATATTTTAATCAAGGAAGTGGTATAGACCACTATTCCAAATTAAGAAAGAGGAGATAAAATGAAACTAGATGATAATAGTAAAATTCCATTATATTATCAATTAGAAAATATAATTAGAAAAAAAATTCAAGAAGGTGAGTATAAGGTTGATGAAAAAATACCATCGGAAAGAATTTTAAGTGATGAATTTAATTTAAGTAGAATGACGATAAGTAAAGCAATTAATAACTTAGTTGAAGAAGGGATCTTATATAGAAAAAGAGGGCAAGGAACCTTTGTATCTAAAAATAAAGTAGGATTCTTTCCAGGACTTATGGGATTTACTGAAATTATTAGAAATAAAAATATGAAACCATCAAGTAAAGTAATATGTCAGGATATAATATTGCCAGATAAATATTTATGTGAGAAACTTCAAATTTTAGAAAATGAAAAGGTTATTTTTACACAAAGATTGCGATTAGCAGATAATGAGATTATTAATCTAGAAAAGTCATATGTTCCACATTCACTATGCCCCAGATTGCTTGAAGCTGATTTATCTGTTGAGTCCATATATGAAATTTTAACTGAAGAAGGATATAAGCCATCAAAAGCATTTCAAGAAGTTCAGGCTATTTTATCCAATGATGAACTTAGTGAATTTTTACAAATAAATGCTAATGAACCTATTTTAAAACGTAAAAGAGTAACCTATTCAAAAGATACTCCCATAGAATGTACCCTTAATTATTATAGGGGAGATGCTTATACTATGGTTATGACAATTGATAGCTAGAGTATACTACTAAAATAACTTATTATAGTTAAAGAATTTTTTATAGAAATCATAATAGAAAATAAAAATATTTAAAACTAAGGAGAGATATTTATGAAAAAGTATACAATTGTAATTGTTGGAGGAGCAAGTAGTTATACACCTGGAATAGTAAGAAGTATTATGAATGCTTATGATAGAATGCCTATTGAAACATTAGTATTACAAGATGTAGATAAAGAAAAATTAGAAATAATGGGAAAATACCTTCAGATATTATTTAGGGATGAAAATTTTAAAGCAGAAGTTAAATGGACTACTTCTAATGAAGAAGCTTTTAAAGGAGCAGATTTTGTATTTACTCAAATAAGAACAGGCGGATTAGAAATGCGTGAGAAAGATGAGAAAGTATCTTTAGCTCATAGTTTAGTTGGTCAAGAAACATGTGGACCAGGTGGATTTGCTTTTGCAATGAGAAGCATTTATTCAATAATTAAAATAACAAAAGATGTAGTTAAATATGCTCCTAATGCATGGGTTATAAATTATTCAAATCCACTTCCAATTTTAGCAGAAGCTGTTAGAAGAGAAGTGCCTGAATCAAAATCTTTATTTATATGTGATATGCCTATAGTTCAACAAATGGCTATGGCTCAAACCCTTGGATATGAAGAAAAAGAACTAACATTTGAATATTTTGGATTGAATCATTTTGGATGGTTTACTTCAATTAAAAATAAATTAGGAGAAGAGTTAATTCATAAATTAAGAGATATTATGTTAAAAGGTGACAAAATGAAACTAGTTGATTTTGGACATCTAGATGATAGCTGGGTAAAAACATTTGAAAATATAGCCAAGGGAGTAAAAGCCTTTCCTGAGTATATACCATTAACTTATATGCAGTATTATTATTTTCCAGAAGCTATGGTTAAAAAATCAGATCCTAATTATACAAGAGCAAATCAAGTTATGGATGGAAGAAGAAAGAAGATTTTTGAAGAGGCCAAGGCAGTTATAAAGGCTAATTCTATTAAGGAATTTGAACATTCATTAGATGCTCATGGAGACTTTATAGTTGATCAGGCTGTTGCTATAGCCAACGATACAAATGAAAGATTTATGGTGAATGTAGTTAACAATGGGAGCTTTTCTAATATGGATGATGATATTGTTATAGAAACCTTCGGAACAATAGGGAAAGATGGTGCAAAAGTTAATAGTTCCATAGAAATACCTACATTCTATAGAGCAATGATGGTAAATCAAAATACTTATGAAAAGTTAACTGTTGATGCTGCACTAGAGGGATCATACGATAAAGCCCTTAAGGCATTAACATTAAATGCTACTGTTCCTTCAGTTCATAAAGCAAAAGAGATATTAGATGCACTTATTGAAGCAAACAAAGAATATTTTCCAGAACTAAAATAGTTTATAAAATCATGAAACCCATATCCTTAAAATTAGTTTAATAAGTTTTGTCGGAATCTTTTATGGTTAAAAGATCAGCATATTGGTGTATACGTAACTAAGAGCTATAAAAGGTCTCTTTTGCATGGGTCTTTTTATAGAATTAGGGTGGTAACGCGGTTTAACCCGTCCCTTATTTAAGAGACGGGTTTTTTATATTTTAAACAGGGCGATGAAATGGATATTGACATTAAGGATGATATTATCAACTGACAAAAGAAATAATTTTAAAAATAAAAGAATATTCAACTAATAGTTAATCTATATATTTATTAGGTGGATGTTTATATTTAAAGCATTAAAGTTTAAAATCACATAGAAAAATATATTTTAAAATACCCATGTTCTTGATATATAATAATGTGGGAGGTGATAACTATTGAATTTAAGAGAACTTATAGATATAGTTTTTGATAAATATTCAAATATAGTAAAATTTTTACAGAATTAATGATTGTATTAAGTGGAATTTCCCAGGTAATAACATTTGATCAAGGAGTAAGTGATTTCACATCATCTCTTGTAATTCCTAAATTTTATTTTTATAAGAATTCATATGTAGAAGTTTATATAATTCATATTTAAAGGCATAACAAAAAAGTCTATCAAATGGGAGGAAAGCATGAAAAACAAACTTATAAAAGAAGATTTTTTTAAAAAGTATCCTTCAATAGAACAAGATATTATTAAAAACAAAATACAATGGGATAATTTAAATGATATATATTTAGATTTTAATAAATATAGAGATACTTACGAAAGCCAAAGTGATTTTATATCTAATATATTAAGAACCCATAACAAAATACATTCTGTTAAATCTAGGGTTAAAGATCCTGAAAGATTAATAGAAAAAATTATTAGAAAGACTCCTAATAGAAAAGAAAAATATGGTGAAGATTTTCAGTTTACTGTTGAGAATTATAAAGAGGAAATAAATGATCTAATAGGTATTAGGGTTATACATATATTTAAACAGGATTGGGAAGACATACATAAATTCATCTTGGATACTTGGAAAGTTATAGAGATAACTGCTAATGTTAGAGAAGGAGATGACACTAAAAGATTTGATGAACTTAATATTCAAATTCAATCAAGAAAATCCGGATATAGATCTGTGCATTATTTAATAGAATTTTTTCCAACAAATCAAAGGGTTATAGCAGAAATTCAAGTAAGGACAATATTTGAAGAAGGTTATGGAGAAATTGATCATCAATTGAGATATTGTCATAAAGAAATTCCAGAAGTGTTAGCATTAAATCTTCTTTTATTTAATCGTATTTCAGGAAGTGCAGATGAAATGGCTTCGTTTATAAATTTACTTAATAAAAATTGGGGGGAAAGAGAAGGAAAGTATGAGAAAATAATAGCCACTAAGGATAAGGAAATAAAAGCACTAAAAGAAGAAATAAAACGTAATAAAGATAAGTAGATAGTATTTTTATAGTTTTTATTTTATTTAGAATATATTAATATAATTATATTTACATTTAGATTAAAGAATTTAATATAATTATAGCTAAGTACAAAAACTAATATCTCGTGCTATTTAAAGTGGCTTTAGAAATCATATTTTGATAAGTTAAACTTTGAGCCAATATTACTGACAGTTCTTAGCCTTAGTTTAATGTGTAAAATATAATTTTATAAGCTGACTTTAACTAGCACAACAAGTTAATTTATATACAAAGTTATCATACAATGTTTAGTTCATAAATTCTAATCCCCAATTATACATCATATTTAATAAGGGTATAAGGGTTTTACCTTTAGTGGTTAATGAATATTCTACCTTAGGAGGGACTTCATTATATAATTTTCTATGGACTAATTCAGAATCAATTAATTCTTTTAATTGATTGCTTAACATCTTGTGGGATATATTATTTACTGCTCTTTTTAATTCACCGTATCTAATATTTTTTTCATCATAAATATGCCAAAGTATAACTAGCTTCCATTTGCCAGCGATTTCATTCATGGTAAATTCCATTGGGCATGTAGCTCTTAAACATATTTTTTTATCATTTTGTTCTTTATTCATCCATTGCTCTCCTTTAAGTTAGTATCTAACAAATAAGTGCATACTTGTTATTAATAGAATATTAATTTATTCTTAGTATAACACTAAGATATAAGTAAGAAAAGGAGTGAAAGTAATGGAAAATAAAAAACAAGAAATTTTAAATGCTTTTAAATTTAGATATGCGTGTAAGGAATTTGATCCTGAAAAAAAGGTTTCTAAAGAAGACTTTGATTTTATATTGGAAACAGCTAGATTATCACCCAGCTCATTTGGATTTGAACCATGGAGATTTATTGTAGTACAGGATAAAAAAATAAGAGAAGAATTAAAGAAATATTCATGGGGAGCTCAAGGTCAACTACCAACAGCTAGTTACTTTGTTATAATTCTTGCAAGAAAAGCTATTGATACTGCTGCAGGATCTGATTACACTTTTAATATAATGAATAATGTACAAAAATTGCCATCTGATGTTGTAGAAATGAAGGCAGATTTTTATTCTAAATTTCAAAAAAATGACTTTGATTTAACTGATGAAAGAAAATTATTTGACTGGGCTTCAAAGCAAACATATATTCCATTAGCTAATATGATGTCTGCGGCTGCACAAATTGGAATAGATTCTTGTCCAATGGAGGGCTTTGATAGAGAAAAAATAAATGAAATATTAAAAAATAACAATATAATGGATTCAGATCATTATAGTGCTTCAGTTATGGTAGCTTTCGGATATCGCTCACCAAAAGCTGAAATATATGAAAAAACAAGACAATCAAAAAAGGAAGTTATTGAATGGATCTAATTATATAATTAATATAATAAAGAGGTTGAGTCAAAATAAATTGTTATACAAAAATATTTTAAAATAATCTAAAATATATTGTTAATTATTAATTTTTTAAATAAAATTTAGATATAGAATAGAGAAAGGACTTCTTATATTGTATTTTCATACATTATGAGACAGTTCTTTTATTTTTTGAAATTTATATAAGTATAATAAAGATGCTATAGGATAAAAATAAGTTGAGGTGATTTTACTATGAATACATTATTAGAAAAGGATGCAAAAAAAATGGATAAATTTTTAAAAGGTATACACATGGGTGGTAGTACTTTTAAAGATTATCTTGATAAGGCTCAAAATGTAGAACTTAAAGATGAATTAAGAAATATTATAGAGTCTTTTAAAAGACATGAAGAAGCTATTACTAATAGAATAGAACAAATGGGAGAAAATGCTCCAGATACTTTGGGTTTTTCTGGAACTATGGCAGAATTTTTTCAAAAGATAAAGCTAATACCTGTAAATAATGACCTAGAAGTTTGTGATCATGCTATAAAAGCTATGGAAATGGGAATAAAGCAAGCAGAAAAGTTTAAAGAAGAAAATAAGGACTTAGATTCTAGTTTGATGAAGGAAGTTATTGCTATAGTCAATGATTATTACACTCATTTAAATACTCTTAACGAAATTATTAGAAACTATAATAGATAATATAAAAATAGTAAATTTTTATGAGTAAATTATTATTGGAAATTTATATTATAAGCCTATAAATTTATTGTTACAATTTATAGGCTTTAATATTTAAATTTTTCTTATTTATAATTTTTTCTTGAGAAAATTTAAATTAGTTGGTAAGCTATAGATGATTACTTTTAATTAAAATATTTATTTGTAACATAAAATTATATAATATATGGATAATATAAGTAAAATAAAGTTTTGTGTTACTATATATAATGTATTAAAAGGAGATAATAGAATGAAAATTACTATAAAAGATGTGGCTAAAGAAGCAAACGTTTCACCTTCTACAGTTTCAAGAGTATTATCAAATCATCCAAGAATAAGTGATGAAACAAAAGAAAAGGTATACAAAATTATAGAAAAACTTAAATATAAACCCAATGCAATAGCAAGGGGATTAGTTAATAATAAAACTAGAATATTAGGAGTAGTGCTTCCAGAAGAAGCAGAAAATTTATTATCAAATCCATTCTTTATACAAGCTATGAAAGGTATAAGTTCCTATGCTGAAAAAAAAGAATATTACATAACTTATGCGTTTAGTAATAATAAAGAAAGTGAGAAAAAACATATAAGAGATTTAACAAGTAGTGGATTAATAGAAGGTATACTTTTACTAAGGCCAAAAGAAAATGATGAAAATATAAAATATTTAAAAGATATAAATTTTCCTTTTGTTATTATGGGAAGATTGAAAGATACAGAAGGAATACTATGGGTTGATAATGATAATTTTAAGGTTATGTATAAAATAGTTAGTAAATTAATAAATAAAGGACATACAAAGATAGCTTTAATAGGAGCTGAAAAGGATTTAAATATGTGCAAGCATAGAGAAATGGGATATAGAGTAGCGCTAGAGATGAATGGAATTAGTTTTAATAAAAAGCTGATTAGTTATGGGCAGGAGTTTAAAGAAGAAGAAGGTTTTGCTGAGATGAATAAATTATTACAAAAAACAATTCCTACAGCAGTAGTTGCAATGGATGATTTATTAGCTATAGGGGCTATGAAGGCATTACAAGAAAAAAATTTAAATAATACTTCTATAGTTGGGTTTAATAATATACCATTAGATATATTTCAAAGACCTCAATTAGCTTCTGTAGATATAAATGGGTCAGCCCTTGGATATTATGCTACTAAGTTATTGATAGATAATATAGAAGGAATAGATAATTCAAGAACTCATTATATAGTGGAAACAATTTTTATGGAAAGAGAATCCTTTAGATAGATTGGTATTTTTATATAGTATATAAAAATACATATAATTAATATAAACTTTTGGACAAACGTTTGCACAAGGATATACTAAAAATAGTGAGTATTTTGTTGAATTTACCATAATAAATTAGTGATATTAATGAATTTGAAAACACCTTTTGTTGTAAACTTTTACTAGCATTGATATAATGAAAATCATATAAATGAACAATAAATTTTATAAATTATAACATAAAATTTAAAAATTATAACATAAAATTTAAAAATATACATTACTAACTATTGAGGTGATAACATGAATAAAAAATATGTAGTAGGTGTTGATTTAGGTGGAACAAAGATTTATACAGCACTTGTTGATTTAGAGGGAAATGTAATAAAAGAAAGACATGTTAAAACAGAGGCAAGTAAGGGAGAAAATGAAGTATTACATAAAATAATAGATACTATTGATCATGTTATAGAAGGTATAAATACAGAAGAAATTAGAGCTATAGGAATAGGTTCACCAGGACCATTAGATGTTAAGAGAGGGATAATACTTTCATCTTCAAATTTACCTTTTGAAAATTTTAGCTTGGTTAAACCTATAGAAGAGAAATATAATATTCCAGCATATTTAGATAATGATGCTAATGTAGCTACTTTAGCTGAATTTATGTTTGGTACAGGAAAAGGCACGGAAAATATGATATACATAACTGCTAGTACAGGTATTGGCGGAGGGGCTATAATAAATAATAAAATATATAGAGGACATACAGGAAATGCTTTAGAAATAGGTCACACAACAGTTATGAAGGATGGCCCAGAATGTGGTTGCGGAAATAGAGGATGTGCAGAAAGTTTAGGTTCTGGTACTGGAATAATGAAAAGGGCAAAAGAAGCCTGTAAAAAAAATGGTAAAAGTTCTTTAAATAAATATGACAATTTAACTGCTAAGGAAGTTTTTGAAGAAGCTAAAAATGAAGACAAGATTTCAAAGGAAGTCTTAGAATTCTGTCTATCTTATTTAGGTATAACTGTAGCCAATATAGTAAATACCTTTGATCCAGAAATGGTTGTTATAGGTGGAGGCGTTATAAACGGAGGAGAAATTGTTATAAATACAATAAATAAAGAAGTTAAAGATAGATGTTGGAAGGCTATTAGTGATAGCTGTAAAATAGAAAAAGCAAAGCTTGGAGGAAAAGCAGGAGTATTAGGAGCTGCAGCTTTGGCAATAACTGAAAGTGAAAATTAATGTATTAAAGTTAACATGGTATAGATGATTAATTTATATATTTCCAAAGTTATAAAATTACCATTATTAATAAACTATAGGCATTAGCTATAATAGCTAATGCCTATAGTTTATTTACTTTCAATATTGTTATAAAAGAATTATGTTTTATATAATGGGAAAACCATTGCATAATGAATTTATGAATTGTCCTTTTAATTATCAATTGATGCTAAATATAAGTATAAACAATTTAATAATGTTAATAATTCGTAAGAATTCTTTACTAATATTTTAATATTTATATTTTATACTATTTTTATAGAAAAAAAGAAGGTGCATACAAAATCTATAATTAATCTTAGAAAAAATATTAATAGTTGATAATAATAATATAATAACAAACACTGTTTCTACATATCTTAGAAATGAAGGTTATGATAAAATACAGGTTTCAGATAGTCATAATGCTTTAAAGATTATAAAGGAAGAGTGTGTAGATTTAGTAATATTAGATATAATGATAGATGAATTGAATAGAATTGAACTTTGTAATGAAATAAGAGAAAAATGTAATAAACCTATAATATTTTTATCTACAAAAGAAGGTAAGGTGGTTGATAAAATAATTGGATTATCATCAGAATATACAACTAAGCAATTTACTAGAGAAGAATTTATATTAAGAGTAAGATTGGAAATAAAAAAGCACAGTAAAGTTACCAAAGGCTGCAATTGTGAATCAATAATTAAAATAGGAGACTTGAAGATTGATTCTAATACAAAACAAGTTTTCATAGGTAATAGAAAGATTATTTTCACACAAAAAGAGTTTTGTATTTTAGATCTTTTGGCAAAAAATAAGGGGAGAGTCATGAGTATACCTGAAATTTACAAAGGAGTGTGGAAAGAAAATTTTTTTAAATCGGATAATACTGTAATGGTTCATATATCAAATATAAGGCGAAAGATAGAAACAGATCCAAAAAACTGTATGTATATAAAAACTGTTAGAAGAGTAGGATATAGAATATAAAATTTAAGTATTTTAATTAAAAATAAGAAAGAATAAAAGTCCTAAGTTATACTTTCTTATTTTTTATTTTATATAATTAAAATTTAAAAGGATTTAATATAGGAATTATATTTATCACTGGTATTTCATATGGATGAACTTTTTTTATAGTAGATATTGCATTTTCTAATACGTCTTTATTACAACAAAATTCTATCTTACATTCCTCTGTTTCACATATTTTACCTATTTCACCTTTAAAGGGATCTGATCCTTCTAAAGCTCTCCATGAACCATTAACTTTAGAAATCATCATACAGTTATCATAGTTTCCACCTATGCTAAGAGCCCCTATATGATTTAATTCATTTCTTAATTGG
Organism: Clostridium sp. Marseille-Q2269; assembly: GCF_943736985.1. GTDB lineage: Bacteria > Bacillota > Clostridia > Clostridiales > Clostridiaceae > Clostridium_F. Next base: position 82,290 of record NZ_CALSFS010000010.1, on the reverse strand, counting down.
CTTATATATTCTTCTGGTATAAAGGTTTCTATTTTAACAAATTCAAATTCCATTGTTTTATATATTCCTTTCTATATGGATTTATTATTATTATAACCTACATCATAAGTATTAAAATTATTTATTTAATATCAATTAAAAAAACAAGTTTAAATTTGAACATTTAATTTTAAAATGTATTGAGTAAATTTATATCTTTCCTAAAAATTTCATTTCTATTATAGTTAAAAATTACACGTTATAAATAAAAGAACATAAACTATTTATGAAAGGACAAATTCTATAAGAAAGGAGTGTTATTATGGAAAATAAACCTATAGAAATAGAAGGAATTACTTCTCAAGAGGAAATAAGTAAACATAATATACAATATCCCTATAAAGAATTGTGTAAATCTTATACAATAGGTCTTGTAAATAATAATCTAAAAATAGGAGAAATTTTAAAAGTTTTTGTAGAGCCTAAAATAACTGAGTGGCAGTATATATTTACTCAAGAAGAGTATAAAATTTTTATAGAAGGGTCTATAAATATAAGAATATTGTTTTCAGAAAATCCATATGATGACAATATTTATTCTACAGAAGTTAATAAGATCATTTCTGGATTGCTTCCAGTAGATGTTAATTTTGCAGATGATATAAAGCCAATTCTATTTGTTGAAGAAGCATTTATTGCAGCTTTAAACGAAAATAAATTTTCACTATCTTTATTGATTGGTATGGGGACAATTTTAGACACAGAAAATCAATACACAGAAATTATGGAAGATTATGACCAAGGAATTAATTATAATGAGAATGTAGAATATGAAGATATTGAACAAGTACAGTATGAAAATATGGAAGATGTAGAATATGAAGATATTGAACAAGTACAGTATGAAAATATGGAAGATGTAGAATATGAAGATATTGAACAAGTACAGTATGAAAATATGAAAGATGTACAATATGAAGATGTGCAGTCCGTAAATGTAAGAGAGGCCACCATATATGAAGATATACCAGAAACCAATATAGAAGAAGAACATTTATATGAAGAAATAAAAAATATAAATATGGAGCAACAGATTCCATATGAAGAAGTAAATGATGTAAATATAGAAGAGAATACGCCATATAAGGAAATAAGAGATGTAGAAATAAAAGAAGAAGTTCCACATAAAGAAGTAACAGATGAATATATGAATAAAGAAGTTCTAAAGGAAGAAATAACAGATTATAATTTAAAAGAAAAAGAGCAAAATGAAGAAAAAGATATAATTGTAAAAGATGAAGTACAGTATGAAAATGAGGATATAAGGCTAAAACAACAAGTGCCTTACGAGGAAGATAACGATGTATATGTAGAGAAAAAAGTTCCACAGGAAGAAATAAAGAATATTAATGTGGATAAAATAAAACAGGAAAATACAGATGAAATGGAAATGCCCAATATAGAAAAAATAGATTTATCCCATGATTTAAATAATTTAGAATCACAAGAAATAAATTTGGATAACAGTAATTTTAGTGAAATTGATATAGAAAAGTTAAAAGAAAACTCTATAAATATAGATATGGAGTATGATATGAATTTAGGTGAAGATGAGGCTTAACAAATAAAAAAACAAGGGTAACATTTATTAACACCCATTAATATAGTATAGTATAGGACGTTTAATTCATGCAATTTAAATTAGTTAAAGGGGGATAAATGTTATGAGTAAATCTTCAGAAGAAAAGATGGTAAACAAAGAAGCTTTAGATGTAAATACTTTTACTATATCAGAATTCTGTAATGCAGAACAAGGAAGTAATTGTATTCATTTTAAACCTTGTGAAATTTGTAAAAGAACAGTAACAGATCCTATAAATGTGGCTGATACATCAAGACTATTACAAGTAAATGTAGTTTTAAGAAATGTTTGTATTGGAAAGGAATTAACTGTAGGATGTATAATTATAGATGACTCTAATAACGTATTAGCTTTTAGATCTCAAACCTTTACTGTAAGTGGTCACGGTGGATGCGGCTGCTCAGATGAAACTAGTTCACCATGTACAAATGTTAATAGAAGATTTAGCTTTATTCTTCCAACAAGAGACTTATGTTCATCAATGAATGTAAGAGTAAGAATAATTGCTAACTATACTAACCCATGCTAAAATAAATGACTTTAAGTACAGCTTATGGTTTAAAATAATTTATAAAGTAAATTCTAATTAAATACATAATAATGTAACATTATTATGTATTTAATTAAAAAGACACATCTTTTCAAAGCACACCTATTAAATGTAGGTGTGCTTTCGGTTTGAAATTTTTAGATTAGTATAAAATTAAAATCTATAGTATTAGATTTATAAAATTTTTGTTGATTCTATAATTTTTAATATTAAAAATATATGATTTATATAAGATAAAAATTCCTTTGTAAGTATATAAAAAATAAGAGATCATATAATGTAATAGATATTAATAATCATGGAGATAATTATGAACATATTCAAAGTAAAACATTGGAAGGATATAAAACTACTTATATTTATTGTTATAGCAATAGAAAGCTTAGGATTAATATCAGGATTTTTAGGAATGGTTGATAAAAATTTATATACTAAACTTATAAAACCAGCTTTTTCTCCACCAGGATGGGTATTTCCTGTGGTTTGGACCATATTGTATCTACTTATGGCAGTAGCGCTTTATAAAATAATAATAAAAGGAAAACAGGGGGAAGACATAAGTAAAGCACTTGTATATTTTTTTATACAATTAGCATTGAATTTTTTATGGACAATTATATTTTTTAGATTTAGATTATATGGAGTAGCTTTTTTAGAATTGCTATTATTACTTATATTTATTTTATTAACTACCTTTGAATTTTATAAAATTGATAAAGTAGCAGCTTACTTAATGATACCATATATAATATGGGTAAGTTTTGCTGGCATTCTAAATTACTCTATATGGATTCTTAATAGGTAATTAATTTAATAAATATATTTAAAAAGTAATTTATATCATTTTAATAAAATATATATAGATATGATAAGTATCAATATATAAGGCAGGTGAAAATCTGATTATGGATTCAGATTATCTTTGAATGGATTAAGAGTAATGCCTATTTATTTAAATGAAAGATTATTATTAGATATTTATCCTATAGTTATAGATGGATTTATAGAAAGCAAATCTATAAGATGTACCAGAGATAAAAGTGATTTTATAAGATTGCAAAAGGGATGTAAAAATCAATGTTCAGAGGACAATAAGATATCTAATAACGATAAAGATCGTAATAAAGTGGAAGATATTTCAGAAACTACAATAAATGATTTTTCAGGATCATTAGATGATAGGTCTGCTAATAGAAATGAATTGACTATAAAAAAGATATATACTAAGTTTTATTTATTTTATGATTTGAGAAATAATCTTATAAATAGAAATATGTTAAGATATATTACAGAAGATGATATTATTAATAATAATATACAATCCGGAGAATATGTAGAGTTTAATTCTAATACTATGACAGAGTATACTTATAATGAAATAACAAACATATGTAATACTATAAAATGTTATGAGCCATCAGAGTTAAATAAACTACTACAAACTACAGATATGAAAAATAATATTACTAATTACTCTGTAATAGAAAAACAACTGGATATTTTAAAAAAGATTTTTGAATCTAATGATTCTGCTAATGTAGTAACGGATTTCAATAAATGTAGAGCAGTGTTAAATGTAGATAAAAAGTCTTTTTGTTGTAAAAATGTATATGATAATTCAAATTTCCCTTGTACAGTATTAGGAAAAGTTTTAAGGTGTGTGAGTAATGAGAAAAGTATATGCTTAATGGATAAAACAGGTATGGATGATTATTATATGGATTTTATAAATAATTTAAATCCATACTTAGATATACTTAGAAATAACAATATAGCTATACCTAAAAATATAATAACGGAAATAAATGCACCTGCTATACAAATAATTCCTATAGGTATATATGTTTAATATAAATAAAATAATATATATTAAAAGGCCGTTGATAAGTATATTTTATCTAGGGCCTTTTAAATATATACTGAAGGGGTTATTGTAGTTTTATTTAATATATAGAATCTATTAACAATTTTATGTTAACATCCACTCTATGGAGGATTTTGTTTAAACCTACATAAAAATTTTAAAATCTACATAGTTAAATTAAAGAAGTTCTATGAAAAGACTTTTCCCAATCTTTTGCGAAATTATCAACACTCCAATCAGTCATAGGATGGTGAAGCATTTTATCAAAAATATCTTTATTTACAGTAACACAGTGAACTCCAATTTTACTTAGATCATTAACTTGTTGTACATTTTTAAATGAAGCTGCTAATATTTTGGTAGATAGTTTATATTTTTTTAACATATCCATTAAAGAGGATACCACTTCTATACCATTACCACTTATATTATCAATTCTATTTACATAGGGAGCTATATAATCAGCACCAGCTACAGATGCCATCAATCCTTGTTGAGCTGTAAAAATTGCTGTAGCAGTTATTTTATAGTCTTTAGACTTAAGATATTTGATAGCCTTTATCCCTTCTTTAGTAACGGGAATTTTTATATATAAGTTTCCATCAATATTTTCTTTTAAATATTTGGCATCTTTAATAATGCCTTCATAAGAAGTGGAGACTACTTGGGCATGTAACGGTGTTTCTTCTCCTATGATGCTACTAATTTCTTTTAATAATTCTATAGGATTTTTATTTTCTTTTGAAAGAATAGTTGGATTTGTGGTGACACCATGAAGTGGATAAAACTCCATAGCATCTTTTATTTCATTAATATTTGCAGTGTCTATCATGTATATCATAATAAAACCTCCTAAAGTGCTTTTTCTGTTCTTGATATTATATCTTCTTGAGTAGTTTTATCTAAAGTTACAAATTGGGTACAGTAGCCTGCCACTCTAACAATTATATCTCTATATTTATGTGGGTTTTGTTGTGCTGCCTTTAAAGTTTCAGCATCTATAATATTAAATTGTATATGCCAACATTTCATTGCTACAAAGGATTTTATAAGACTTATAAATTTTAAAAATTCATCTTCTCCTATTAATAAATTAGGAGAGAACTTCATGTTTAATAGTTGTCCACCTGTCATTAATATAGTAGGCAATTTACTTATAGATTTCAAAACTGCTGTAGGGCCTTGAGTATCAGAACCTTGAGATGGAGATGCTCCCTCCGATGCTGGAGTCCATGCAGATCTCCCATCAGGTGTTGCAGCTGTAACACATCCCATAGGAACATTTGATGATATTCCAGAGGTTGAAAGTCCATAAATACCTCCAATAGGACCTCTTTTATATCGTGTGTTGGTATATTTATTTATTTCTTGTATATAGGTTTCATAAATTTTCTTAGCCATAATATCTACATCTTCTATATCGTTTCCGTATTTTGAGGCAGAGCTTAATATTTTTTTTATCTTAGCACCTTTGGTACCAGCAAAGTTGCTTTTTAATGCGTTCATAACTTCTTTTTGAGAAATAAGTTTTTTATTAAAAACTAGTTCTTTTAAAGCAAATAATGAATTTGATGCATTTGCTAAGCCTACCTGTAGGCCAGATACTATATCATATATGGCACCACCTTCTTTTACAGGTTTTCCTCTTCCTATACAATCCCTTACTAAAGATGAACAGAATATGTCAGGAAATTCTTCTAAGTTTGTATCTGCAATTTTATCTAGTACCACAGTAAGCTTAGTGTAATAAGATATATTTTTTTCCCAAGAACACCATAGATCTTCAAAAGTATTAAAATCTAATAAAGTACCATTCCCTTTAAATAAAGTTTTATGTGTTCTTTCATCATATCCATCATTTAAAACTAATTCTATAGCTTTAAGCATATTTAAAAATGACATACCAGTGCATCTATAGCCCCATTTCCCTGGAACAGCTACTTCAACACAACCAACCATAGCATAATTGTATGCATCTTTATAATTCACTCCTTTGTTTAGTAGAGAGGATATTATTATTTCATCTGTATGGAGAGCAGGCATACCAAAACCTGTTTTTATAACTTCTGCACATTCTCTTATAAATCTTTCACTGCTATTTTCAAAAAGTCTTGCAGAAAGATTTGGCTGAGTTAACTTCATTTCACCAACAGATTGCAATATTAAATAACTCAAATCATTAGTGCAGTCATATCCGAATTCATTAGAACCACCTATAGTTACATTTTGATAGGTAGGGTAACCAGCACCGTAACCTGCATGAGAGGTTGGACGTATTTTTAATATGGAAAATAATTTTATCCATAAACATTCTAATAGTTCTTTAGCAAAATTATTTTGTAATTTACCAGATTCAATATCTTTTTTGTAGTAAGGATATAAATATTGATCCATACGACCTAGAGAAGCTGAATGTCCGTTACTCTCTATTTGTATTACTAAATGTATAAACCAAACCATTTGAATAGCTTCATAAAAGTTTTAGGAGGGTTCTTAGGAACAGTTTCACATATATTAGATATCAAAAGTAATTCATTTTTTCTAATACTATCTTTAGTATTAGAAGCTAGTTTTTTTGCTAGTTTACTATATCTTAATGCAAAATTTATAATAGATTTATTTACAATTATAGTAGATTCTAAAAAAGCTATTTTTTTAAAGGAGTTATTTTCACATATATCAATATTTTTTAAAGCATGTTCTGCTTCTTTAATAATACCATTAAGTCCTAGCTTTAGAGCTTTTTCAAAATCTGGAATTATATGACCATCTCCAGAAGTCATGTTTCCTTCTCCATGTATTATTTTTACATTGATAGCGTCTTCTATTTCTTTTGGCATTATAGCATAGCATTTATCTTTTAAAGTCTTTCCTTTCCAATATTGTATTATTTCAAGAAGTTCATCTATTTTGTTTTCTTCTAAGTAAAAGTTATCACCTTCTCGTTTGTTAAAATTACCTTTTTCCTTTAATTCATCTTCTATCCATTGCACTGCATATTCAGGAAAGATTGGTGCAGTTCTTTCGTTACAGCTTTGATTTCCAACTATTAATTCTCCATCTTTAATATAGATACTCATATTTTCTAAAGTTTTTTCAAGAGCTTTGGCTCTTTTAATGTATATAGGTTTATCTTCATTTTCTTTATAGGACTGTGTAAAATATTTAGCTCTTTCAATACAAACAGAAGGGGTTTTGTTTAATATATTTTCTCTTAATTTTTTTATTCTTTCACTTTTAATAATATAATTTTTCATATATTTAACCTCCAACAACACATTTAATATTATTTTTTTCTATAATTGTTTTAAACCTATCAACTTTATCGTTATCAGGAGATCTTAGTTCTTGAAGAGAATATTCTTTGTTTAATTGATTGTATTTTTCTTTACCTAGAGAGTGATAGGGTAAAATATGAATTTCTTTAATATTATTTTTTAAAGCTAATTCTATAATTTTTTCTATATTTTTATAAGTATCATTTATACCAGGTATTAGGGGAATTATTAAAATAATATTTTTGTGAATTTTGCTAAGTTGCTCTAAATTTTTAAGTATTAAAGAATTATCCACACCTACAAATTTTTTATGAATTTCATTGTCTGTGCTTTTAATATCAAACATTATTAAATCAGAAAATTGTGATAACGTTGAAAGTATGTCAAAGCTCCCAAATCCACTAGTTTCTAATGCTGTATTTATATAATTATTTTTGCATTTTTTAGTAAGGTTAAAGCAAAATTTCCGCTAGTTAATATTTCACCACCAGATAGGGTTACACCTCCACCAGATTTGTTATAAAAAATTTCATCTTTCATAATTTCTTTGAATACTTCTTCTACATCCATTTCTTTTGCAACTAAATTTAAAGCATTCATAGGACATATGTCTGTACATTTACCACAATTAATGCATTTAGATTTATCAATATATATTGAGCCATACTTGATAGAAATGGCATTTTTCGTACAAACATTTACACAACTTCCACAACTCACACAGTTTTTGTTATTATAATATAGTTCATTTTCTTTTTTTTGAGTTTCAGGATTACTGCACCAAGCACATTTTAAAGGGCAGCCTTTAAAAAAAACTACAGTTCTAATTCCAGGTCCATCATGGGTAGCATATTTTTCTATATTACAAATGAGGGTTTTTTCCATAGCACTACTCCTTATAGTTTTGTTTATTACTATTTTATATCATTTATTATTATTTAATTATATTGTAGTAGTATTTGTATTTGTTGTCAAGAAAATTTATTATTATTCTGTTTTGTTTATTATCAATTTAGGTTATAATATATAAATATAATATATAAATTTAAAAATATGATATAGTGATAAACTAAATTTTATTTTTATTGTAAAGTCTTTAGTTAAATACAAGAATTGTAAAAGTATAATATTAAACAATATAGGAGATATAAAATGTTTGCAGAGGAAAGATTAGAAAAAATAATAGATATAATTAATAAAGAAGGTAAAGTTTTAGTAAAAGATCTTAGTGAAATGTTTAATGTGTCTGAGGGAATGATACGTAAAGATCTTCAGAAATTAGAGAAACAAGGAGACTTAAAAAGAACATATGGAGGGGCAATTGCTAATGGTAATCTTAAAAAGAGTATAAATATTAATACTAGAATATATAAAAATATTGAGAATAAACAAGTGGTTGCTAAAAAAGCTTTTGATTTAATAGAGGAAAAGGATATTATATTTTTAGACATATCTAGTATTAATTTTTTGTTAGCTCAGTTCATTGCCGAGGGAAATAAGAGAATAACTTTAGTAACTAATATGTGTTCTATACCTATCTTGTTTGGTGAAGATTCTAATTGCAATTTAATTGTAATAGGGGGTGTGTATAATAAGGAGCTAGGTGGAAATGTTGGAGCAGAAACTATTAATACTTTAAAAAAATATACATTTAATAAAGCTTTTATAGGAAGTTCTAGTGTGAAATTAGAAAATGGAACTGTTTGTAATTTTGATTTAGAAGAAGGAAATACTAAGGAAGCTATAATATCTCAAAGTAATGAATCATATATACTAATGGAGCAGGAAAAGTTTTATTATGAAGGTATATACGCATTTTCAACTTTACAATGTATTAAGGGCATAATTACAGATAAAGCTCCAAGTGAAGATATATTAAAAGTTTTAAAAGAGTATGAGGTTAAATTATATTAATATCACAATATGCTTTATGAAAAAATTCAAAACTAAGTGTAGAATTCCAGAAGTTATTATAGGTTAGATTTTTAGTTTAATACTTAACTGAAAATTCAGTTAAAAAGACTGTTGATAAAATATTTTTATCAACAGTCTCCGTACAGGAAAAATATCCTGACTGTATTAATAACTTATGGTTACGCCCAAAAGGTCACGCCCATAAGAGATTAATTAATTTTATTATTTTAAATAAGCTAATATTACTGTCAGTTGATCTAGCCTTGGTTTAACGTGCAAAGTATGATTCTATAGTCTAATTTAACTAGCACAACAAGTTAATTTAGACTATTTTATAAAATTAGTCTATGAATTTATAGATCATTTTTGCCACTCCGTTATTATAATTAGTATCTGTAACTAATCTACACATGGACTTAATGCGGTCATCTGCATTGCCCATAGCTACACTATATTTTACTTTTTCAAACATAGACACATCATTATAGTTATCACCAAAAGCCATGGTGTCCTCTAGGGATATATTTAAAATTGATGCTAATCTTTCAAGTGAAGCTCCTTTTGAGGTATGTTTATTTACCATTTCAAAATTATGATCTCCAGAGGAGAATACTGAAAATTTATTTAAATTTTTCAAGTAATCCATAGAGGATTTTCTTTTATCCTCGTCAAATGAAAAGGCTAATATATTGGAAAAATCAGCATCTTTATCTAATATTTCTTTATAATTGTTTACAGAAACTAATCCCAATTGAACAAATTGTCTTTCTAAAGATTGTTGGAGTTTCTCCATTTTAAAATATCTAGGGTTAGTACTAATTAATTTATCTACTTCTATTTTTAATATATCTTTACCATTAAAGGGAGTATAGATAGTTTTATCTGTAGATACTTCATAATAAAAGTTATTAAGGTCTAGCCAGTGTAATATTTCCTTTACATGGTTTTTATCTATACATAGAGAATATAGCTTTGTATTATGTTTATTATGAATAGAAGCACCGTTATTACTAATTATATGTGTACATATATTGGCTTTTTCACATATAGAAGAAGCATCAAAATGAGATCTCCCTGTAGAAAGTGTGACTTCTATTCCGTTACTTTGAGCATACTTAATTGCTTCTGCATTTTCTTTACTTATGACATTATCATTATTTAATAATGTACCATCTAGATCTAATGCTATTAACTTCATTATTGTCCACCCTAACCTTTCTCATTTACTGATATGATATCTATGTTGTTTTTTTCAAATATCTTAGTTAAATTTTCATTAGGTAATTTATCTGTAACTATTAAATCAATATCACATAAATCACATACTTTAAAAAAACCATTAGTACCAAATTTGCTGTGGTCTACTAGAACTATAGTTTCATTAGATTGTTCAATCATTCTTTTCATAACAAAAGCATCTTCTGCGTCAGCCACTGTTACACCATTTTCTGACATTCCAAGAGCACCGATGAATGCTTTATCAGCAAAATAATTGGAAAGCATAGTTATGGTATTGGAACCATATAAAAATTTATGTTGGTTATCTAGTATTCCTCCTAATAAATGAATATCTACATCAGGTTTTCCTGATAATATATCAGCCAAATTTATTGAATTTGTTATAATAGAGCAATTATCAACTTCAAGCATTTCTGCGAAAATTTGTACTGTAGTTGATGTATCCATTATTATTTTGTCACCATTTTTTATTAGAGAAGTGGCGAGTTTTGCTATAAGCTTTTTTTCTTTAGAACAAGAATGAAGTCTATCTTTATAATTTTTTATTTTATCCTTTACATTTGGTAGTATAGCTCCACCATGAGTTCTAAGAATTAAACCGTTTTTTTCAAGGTTTACTAAATCACGCCGTGCAGTATCTCTTGAAACATTACACATTTTGCATATTTCATCTACTCTTATACGTTTATTTATTTTTAAATGATCAAGTATTTTATCCATTCGTTCTTCTTGATACAATTTCTTAATCCTCCATAATAAAACTTTATAAATTAATTATAAGCATTTATAAGGAATTAATCAAGTTAATTTAAGCATATTTAAGTAATTATAATTTGTTTGTAATTATAATGACTATATTCTAAGGAATGTTAATGGTTATATTAAAAAATGAATTTAATAATGAATCCAATTGAGTAAATTAATATAAAGTATAAATAAGTAATATTAAAAACATAAACATAACATAGGGTATTTGGAGAAGATTTTATATAATTGGAATAGTAGAACAATAAAATTTTATATTAAAATATAAAATTAAAGTAATAAATACACTATTGAATAGAATTATTCAATAGTGTATTTATGTGAAAAATAATTTAAGTTTTAATATACAAAACTATTTTATTGTAAATGAGTAATTACCAGAGTTACCAGAGTATTTATATACACATAGATAATATTTACCAGGAGTTACATGAGATTTTCCTATTATGGTATTACCTGATTTTGAACCATAAGCAATATAATTGTTTAAGTTTGATTCACTATAAAGAGTCCAAGTTAATCCTAAATTATTTAAATTATTTAGCTTTATATCTAAATCCTTAGCTTCACTTACATCAAATGAATAAGTATCTTGAACATCATTTGCGCTTAATCCCCCTAATACAGGAGCATCAAGAACAATTTTATTTGCAGACTTGAAAGAATCATTGTTTTCTTTTTCATGGATATCATTTTTAAGTGGAGCATTATCAATATTACCATCTATATTTAATTTATAGTTGATTTTATTTGTAGAATTTTTATATGCTACTATATAATATCTTCCAGGTTTATCTACTTTGAAACTTCCAGAAAGCTTATTACCTTCTTTTTTAGTAGGATATGCAATATATTTACTTGTATTATCACTACTATAAGCAAGCCAATTAAATGTATTAGAGTTATTATCAGTATTTTCCATAGTTACATTTATGGTTCCAGCAGCTAAGGCATCAAAGTAATAAGTGTCATTAGCATCATTACTATCTAACAAAGCTTTTACTGATTGATTTTTACAAACTCTATTAGCTTTATCAAAATAATTATTATCTTCTTTTTCTGATATAACTATCTTATCTTTATCTGCATCGGTATTGTCATCTTTGTTGTTATTGTCAGTATCTTTATCACCTGCTGCAGAGGCTGATATGGCACCGTCTATATTAAATTTATAATCAGCTTTTTCTCCATCAGAGACATAAACTACTAAATAATATTTACCAGGCTTATCTATTTTTAAAGTATCAGAAAGCTGATTTCCTATTTGTTTCTTAGGGAAAGTAATATAGTTTGATTTATCTTCATCACTATATAAAAGCCAAGTTACTTTTCCGTTATCTTTATTATTTTTTTCTAGAGTTATAGTTATGTCTGAAGGTTTAGTAACATTAAATGTGAAAGTATCTCTGCTATCTTTAGAACTAACAGAACCATTTACTAAATCTTTAGAATAAACTGGGTTAGCCATTTGAAAATCATTGTTGTCTTCTTTTTCTGACTTTGCATTTCCTTTTAAAACTTTATTTATAGTTATATTTGAAGTTTTTTCTGCTTTTAGACCTTTATCATCTGTAATAGTAAGTTTTACTGCATAAGTTCCCCCATTTTTATAAACATGAACAGGATTTTTTTCACTACTAGTAGAACCATCTCCAAAATCCCAACTATAAGAAACTATTTTACCGTCATCTTTTGAACCTTCACTAGAAAATTTAATTTCCTCATCTGCATTACATGTCTTAGGGAAGTCAACTTTAATTGTTGGTTGTTCATTAAAGTTTTTATTATGAGATAGTAATCCATGGAAAACAACATCATATTCAACTTGATTATTTGAATTTACTCTAGGGTTTGAGAAATAAGCAGTAACTGTTTTATATGCACCCCATCCTGATTTATCAAGTTTATTTAAAGATTCATTAATCTTATTGTTCATGTCATTCCAATTATTAACTTCACCTTTGTTTGAAGCTAGTGTGTAAGTTCCATTTAGAGTGTAAGTATCAAAGTATTGAGAACTTTCCTTAGTTATTTTTGAATTTGTTAAATTTATAGTTTTTTCAATATCAGATTTTACTTCATCTAAACTTTTGCTATCATATTTTTTCATATAATCATCAGATACTAAAGGTATTGAGTAATTCTCTTGATTATCAACTAATTTTTGCATATGATCTTGGTAGCTTTGGTTAACTTGAGGATCGCTACTTAATTTCTGTATTATAGATTCATAACCTTTAACATCATTATTTTTCATAGTAGTTACTAAATCACTGAAAAGTTTTTTGTTGTTATTATACATATAATCTGAGAAAGTATAGCCATATGTATAAAAAGTCCATCCATCGTCATATTTTGAATGTAATGTTTTATTTGCAGTAAATCTTTCTTGAGCAGTTCTACCTATTCCACCTACCATTGATTTTCTAGGTTGTACAGAAGTTCTAGTTGAACCTGCAAAGAATTCTGCAGAACCTTCTTCAAACCATGTAATTCTTGAATTATTTCCTTTGTAAAAATCACCTCTGCCAAATAAGCCTGGTACTAGATAACGACCTTGTAAGTAATGAGTAAATTCATGACGGAAAAGTTCTTCTAAGCTATATATACTTTCTTCAGGAGTTCTTTCGTAAGTAAAGAAAGTACCATCACCTTCAATATACATTCCACCATTGTCTACACCATATCCGTATAAAGTTCTATTAAGTTTATATTCCTTTGGACTATTGTATATTACCATAGTTAAAACATCATCTGCATTACCTTTTTCTAAAGGTTTATCATTGCCTATTACTCTATGAAATTGAGATTTTACTTCTTTAGATGCCCAATAAAGTCTTTGAACTTTTGATTCATCTACTTTATCTCCAGTTTTTATGATCATTTTTCCATTATCGAAACTATAAGTTTTAGGTAGATAATGCTTTTTACCATCTTCAATTAATTTGTCAATATCTATAGGGTTTCCTTTTGAATCTTTACTGTTAAAATCTGTTTTTAATCTTTCTACTGCCACATAGTATGAGTCACTATAAGCAGGAAGTGTTTGAAGGCATTTATCTAATATTGCATGAGGAACGGATGAATTAGTGTGATATGGAGCAAATTTACTAGTATAGTAAATACCATTGTTTACAATCCAAGCATTGTCTTCTGTAATATTAGATATAAGTGCAAATTTTGAGACAGCATTTATAAAAGTATCTATTTTATTATTCCAAGGAGTATTTTTACCGTCTCTAATATTATGTTCGTATGTATATTGTGATATATCGTATTCTACTTGTTTCATAATATTATAAACACCATCGGCTTTTATTTTATCCTTTGGATAAGTGCTCATTTCTCTATAATATTGTTCTAAAATAGGAGTGGCTTTGTTAACTAATTCAGCATTACAAGAAGCATTACCAATAAGTTTAGCTAAAGCATTAATTACTGTATCTTGACCTTTTTCACCTAGTTTAAAGTTTGGATTATTTTCTATAGCAAGCATTGCAGGTATACATTTATCATGCAGTGCTCTATCATTTAAATATTTTAAAGAATCATTATTATAACCTAAGTAAAATGCAGATCTTAAAATTTCAACTAATGTATCAATTCCTTTATCATCCGTACTAGTATAGGTTTGAGCCTTTTCATATAGACCATCTATTAATGCTTGTACACGTTCTTTATTTGAATAAAAAGCATAAGTATCTCCGTTATACTCAAAAAGGTCAGAAATATCATTCCATTTTATTTTAGAAGTTAGATCTAAAATTTCTCTAGTACTCATCCTGTTTAAATCATTAAAGGAATATTTTTTTGTATTAGCCTTAGCATAATTTAAACCTAAAGGCTTAGATTGAGTAGTAGGAATTCTCTCAGGATTATTACTGTTTGTTGAAATATTAGCTTTATTAGTATTAGTAATAGGTTTAGGGGATGCATATACTCTAGCTGCAAAACTTCCACTTATCATACAAGTCATTGCTAATGAGCACAGCATTTTAATAAATTTTCTTTTCATTATTTACACCTCACAAAATAAATGTTATTTGTATTACCTTAATATTTAATAAAAAGTTTAATTTTATTAATAAAAATATTAAAGTAGTAATATATTATTTATTATACATATATTTGGTTAAAATGCAAATTAATTTATTTAAGGTAAAAATAAATAATTATATGAAATAATGTTTATAATTAAAAATTATTTAACATAACTTAAATTTTTCATATAAATAGCAATTTATTTATAGTAGCACTTTAATTATAAATTAGAATAAAAAAATAAAAATTTCCAAATAAAATCAAAGAATGAAACAGATATATTCAATAATTTACTTTATAGATTTTTATATAAATTTTATATGTTTAAAGTATAAAAATATTTTCTAATAAAAAATATTAAAAAAATCTTTACAATGGTAGTTTTTTAGTATATAATTACACTTAAAATTTAGTAAGTTAAAATTTCACACTTATCAAGAGAGGTGGAGGGACTGGCCCTGCGAAGCCCGGCAACCTATATATAATTATAAGGTGCTAAATCCTGCAGCATAAGCTGAGAGATGAGGATATACATCTAGGAATTTCAAACCTAAGGGATTTATCCTTTAGGTTTTTTATTTTAAAGTTTCTCAGTTTGAATATTTTAAATATTATATAAATTACAAAAATTGTTTTAATATTAGGAGGCTTTAAAATGCGTATAAAAGAACTATTTAACGAAAAGAAATTGGTTTTTTCCTTTGAAATTTTTCCACCGAAAGTTACATCATCTATAAATACAATATATGATACTTTAGAAGAGCTAAAAGATTTAACTCCAGATTTTATAAGCGTAACCTATGGAGCAGGGGGAAGCTTAAGAGACAATAAAACCTGTGAACTTTCATCTTTGGTGAAAAATAAATATGGCATAGAAGCATTAGCACATCTAACTTGTATAAATTCAACTAGCAGTGATATAGATTTAATATTAAATCAACTTAAGGATAATAATATTGAAAATATATTGGCACTAAGAGGAGATATCCCAAAAGATAAAAGTGTTACGGGAGAATATAATTATGCTTTTGAGCTTATAAATAAAATAAAAACAAGTAATAATTTTGGAGTGGCAGCGGCTTGCTATCCAGAAGGACATATTGAATGTGAAAGTTTAGAAGAGGATGTAAAACAATTAAAAAGAAAGGTAGACCAAGGTGCAGAACATTTAATATCTCAATTGTTTTTTGACAATAACTTATTTTATAAATTTTTAAACAAAGCTGAGGAAAATAATATAAATATACCTATCCAAGCAGGAATACTGCCTGTAGTTAATAAAAAACAAATTGAGAGAATAGTTAAAATATCCGGTGCTACATTACCAACAAAGTTTATAAAAATATTAGATAAATATGAACATGATAAAGATGCTATTAGAGATGCTGGAATAGCATATGCAGTAGAACAGATAGTAGATTTAGTATCCAGTGGAGTAAAAGGAATACATTTATATACAATGAATAATCCATATATAGCAAAGAAAATAACAGAAAGCACAAAATCCATATTTAATTCTATAAATAAAGATATAGCAGTTTAAAATTTGTATTTAATATGGCATGTAGAAATTTCTCATCGTAGGGTAAATCATGAGAAATAAAATGTGATTATAATAATTTTAAATTTATATTAAACAAAATATTTATAAGTTAGTTATTTAATTATAGAATATTTTATGTTTCTATATAAGAAAATATGAATGTATACCCAGAAATTATAAAGATTTAAATTAATATTGTAATTTTGATAGATAGGGTGAAAAGCATGGAAAACAATAATTTAAATATAGATAAAAATGAAATATTAAGATATTTAGCATATAGGGGGCAGAATATATCAAGTGAAATACATACTCTCATAGAAGAGTGTATAAAAGAAATAAAAATTTTATCAACTTTAAGAAGTACTTATAAATATTCACGAATTAAAATAGATAATCAAGTTCATTTAATAGATATTCATTTAAAACTTCAGGGAAAGGATATTGCAAATCATCTTAAAACATCTAATAAATGCTGTGTAATGGCAGCTACATTAGGAAGCAATATTGATAGAAAAATATTATATTATGAAAAATTTAATATGACTAAAGCAGTGATTTTAGATGCCTGTGCTACAACAGCAATAGAAGCATATTGCGATTTTGTAGAAAATAAGATAAAAAAAGAGGCAGATAAAGAAAATCTAAATACAAATTGGAGATATAGCCCTGGGTATGGTGATCTAGATATATCAGTACAGGGAAATTTATTAAAATCATTGAATGCGGAGAGAACTATTGGATTAACAGCTTCATCTCATAATATACTAATACCTAGAAAATCTGTAACTGCCATTATAGGTATAATTCCAAAAGAGACTGTAGTAAAAAAGAAATCTTGTAATGGATGCAATAAATTTGAAAGCTGTAATTTTAGAAGGATAGGTGAGACATGTGGATGTTAGAGAATATATAAAAAATAATACATTAATATTTGATGGTGCTATGGGTACAATGCTTCAGAAAGCAGGTCTTAAGATTTCTGATTTGCCAGAGGACTTAAACATAAAACAACCGGAAAAAATAATAAATATACATAAGAAATATATAGATGCAGGAGCGCAGGTTGTAACAACTAATACCTTTGGAGCAAATGAACTTAAACTTAAAACTAGTGAGTTTTCTGTTGAAAACATTATAGATGCAGCCATAAATAATGTAAAGGTGGCAAAAGGAAATAAAGAAATACTTATAGCATTGGATATAGGACCAATAGGTCAACTTTTAGAGCCTATGGGAACATTAAAATTTGAAGAAGCCTATGAAATTTTTAAAAAACAAGTTGTACAGGGTAAAAAAAGTGGAGCAGATATAATTTTAATAGAAACTATGACAGATCTTTACGAGGCTAAAGCAGCAATTTTAGCAGTAAAAGAAAATACAGACTTGCCTGTGTTCTGTACTATGACCTTTGAAAAAAATAAGAGAACTTTCACAGGATGCACTCCTTTATCCATGGTTCTTACATTAGAAGGATTAGGAGTGGATGCTTTAGGTATTAATTGTTCTCTAGGACCAAATGAATTAGGTGATATTGTAGATGAATTAATAAAATATTCAAGCATACCTGTAATGGTTCAGCCTAATGCTGGTCTTCCCAAGGTTATAAATGAAGAAACTATTTATGATGTTAAACCTAAAGAATTTGCAGATTTTCAAAAAAGTATTGTAGAAAAAGGAGTAAGAATAGTAGGGGGATGTTGTGGAACTACAGATAAGTTTATAAAAGAAATATCGTGTGCTTTAACAAACGTAAAAGTAAAAAAGTTAGAACAAAAAAATATAACTGGTGTATGTTCTGCTACAAATGCCGTGTTAATAGATGGTGTTAAGATAATAGGAGAGAGAATAAATCCTACAGGAAAAAAGCTATTTAAAGAAGCTCTTAAAAATAATGACATAGATTATATATTAAAAGAGGCTATAAATCAGGTTGAAGCTGGGGCAGATTTATTAGATGTAAATGTTGGTCTCCCAGAAATAGATGAAGAAGAAACCATAAAAAAAGTTATAAAGGAGATTCAATCTATAATAGATACACCTCTTCAAATAGATTCAAATAATCCTAAAGTTATAGAAAGTGCATTAAGATTATACAATGGTAAAGCTATAGTTAATTCTGTAAATGGGGAAGACAAAATATTAGAAAATGTATTACCATTAATAAAAAAATATGGAGCTGCAGTTGTAGGTCTTACTTTAGATGACAAAGGTATACCTAAAAAGGCTGAAGAAAGACTAAAAATAGCTAAAAAAATAGTTAATAAAGCATTAGAATATGGAATAAGAAGAGAGGATGTATTTATTGATTGTTTGGTTTTAACAGCATCAGCACAGCAAGAAGAAATTAGAGAGACTCTTAAGGCTGTAACTTTGGTTAAAGATAAATTAGGAGTTAAAACAGTACTTGGAGTATCTAATATATCCTTTGGACTTCCTAATAGAGAGCTTATAAATAAAACATTTTTGGCTATGAGTCTTAACTCAGGATTAGATTTACCTATATTAAATCCTAATAATAAAGAAATGATAAATATTATAAATGCATTTAAGGTTTTAAATAATGAAGATAAAGGATCTGTAAATTATATAGAGACTTATGGTAATAAAGATATAAAACACAATGGCCCTAAAACAGAAAATCATGATTTAACTTTAAAAGAAATGGTTGTTAAAGGAATAAAAGAAGAAGCATATAATAAAACCAAGGAGCTTCTTAAAGATAGAGAGGAACTTTCCATAATAAATAAAGAATTAATTCCTGCCCTAGATGAGGTTGGAGATAAATATGAAAAGGGTATAATATTTCTACCACAGTTAATTCAATCCGCAGAAACAGTAAAAAAATCTTTTGGAGCTATAAAAGAGAATTTTAAAGATAGTAATTCCCCTAAAATAAGCAAGGGCAAAATATTAATAGCCACTGTTAAGGGAGATATTCATGACATAGGGAAAAATATAGTTAAAGTTATATTAGAAAATTACGGATTTGATATTTTAGATTTAGGAAAAGATGTTGAAGAGGAAAGAATAGTAGAAGAAGCAAAAAAGAATAATATAAAATTAGTTGGATTAAGTGCCCTTATGACTACTACAGTAAAGAGCATGGAAAATACCATAAAGCTTTTGAGAGAGCGTGGAGTAGACTGCAAAGTTTTTGTGGGAGGAGCAGTTCTTAATGAGGAATATGCACAAATGATAAAGGCAGATTATTATGCTAAAGATGCAAAGGAAGCAGTAGATATAGCTAAAAGATTTTTTGGAGGCTTTTAAAAATTATATTAATAAGAAAATTAAACTTTATAAAATAAGAAATTTAGGTAAACTGTATCCTGTAGAATAGACACAGAAAAGAGGCTGTGCTATGCTGCAGGATACAGTTTACCTTTTTAAATTTATATAAAAGGATGAGAATATAGATAGATTTGTATTATTAAAGTTACTTGTACATAATTATTGAAATCATTTTATATAGTTTATATTTATATTTTTCTTTTGGATGCCTTTCAGAATATTTGTTCTTAACATAGTAAAGATAATTTTAATATTTCTACATGAAGAAATAATTTTAGGAAAAAATTCATTTTATGATAGAAAGTTATAAAAACATTTGTATTAGTATATGAAAGGCCTTTTAGTAATTATTTAGTATAATGGAATATAACTACAAATCATCATCAGGAGGTAAGTATGCAGATAAATGAAGAGAATTTTATCAATGAATTAAAAGATAAAAATCCTAAAGCTTTGGAATATGCTTTTGATACTTATTGCGATTATATATATAAAGTAGTATTTTCAGTATTTGGTTCTAAAGATCATTCAACTTATATAGATGAATGTATCAATGATATATTTATGTGTCTATGGGATAACATAGATAAGTTTCATGAAGAAAAGGGAAGCTTTAAATATTGGTTTAAAGCTGTGGCAAAGTATAAAGCAATAAATTATAAGAAAAAAATTATTAAAAATACAAATTTAGATTGTATTGAAAATTATAATTTTCAATCAAAAGATCAGGTAGAAAATTTCATTGTGTCAAAGGAAAATAAACAGGACATTATAAAAATGATAAAAGATTTAAAGGACATAGATAGAGAAATTTTTATAAGAAGATATTTAATACAGGAAGATATAGTCGATATAGCAAAGTTTTTAGGTGTAAATAGGAGTGTAGTTGATAACAGACTTTCCAGAAGTAGAAAAATTTTAAAAAAAAAGTTAGAAAATTTACATAAGGAGGAGTGTGTAAATGAATAGGGATATATTTGAAGATAAGGATATATTGGAGTTATTTAATTATATTAATATGGATAAAAATGAAGATGAAGAAAAACAAGATTTAAACATGGATGATTTGAGGAAAAAGAGATTAAAAAAGAATTTGTTAAAGCAAGTTAAAGATAAAAAAACTAGACAAGGATTTAAAGGTAAGGCTATGGTTGCTTCTTTAATAATAGCCGTAATTCTTATTGGTATAAATATAACTGCTGTTGCAAAAAATATTTCAGAATTTAAAACAGTAATTCAGGCTTTAGTAGGTAATGAAGTACCTAAGGAAGGACAATATGAAAAATATTCCAATATAATAAATAAAAGTGTTACTGATAAAGGCATAACTTTAACTATAAACGAAGTGGTGTGCGATGAGGGCGAATTAATGATAAGTTATACTATAAAAACTATAGGAAACATAAAAAATATAGTTAAAGAAAGAAAACACGCTAGTTCTTTTTACTTTAGTTTAGTTCCATATATTAAGATAGATGGTAAAGAGTCTTATGGTGGTGGCGGTAGTTCTGATGGTAAATATTTAGATAGTAATACTTATATAAATTCGGATAGTATAGGTATAAGGGATATGAATCTTAAAAATAACTTTGATGTGGATTTAAATATAAATAATATATATGGTGTACAAGGAAATTGGAATTTTAAATTTAGTGTTTCAAAGGATGAGGCATCTAGGAATTCTAGTGTATTTAAGCCCCATATTAAAGTGTACTTTGAAGATGCACTTGTTAAGGTAGAAAAAGTAAGCTTTACACCTATGAATACTAATATAACTGTTACTGGTACTTACAAAGATAAAAGTAAGGAAGCGGCTAAAATGAGACAAGAAGATTTTAAGAGAGAAATGTCAACAGGGCAAAATTTATATAAATACGATGAATGGTTTGTTTTTGATGATAAAGGTAATGAAATTACACTAAAAGGTTCAAATATTAAGGAATATGAAAAAGAGGCTTCAAAGGACTTTGCTTATAATCTTAATTTTGTTGCTTTAAAATCTATTCCCAAGTATTTAACTGTGATACCATATAAAACTAATTTTGATAGGGAAGAATACAAAAAATATAAATCTGCTGATGGATCAATATATATACCAACAGTATATAAAAATATAAATGGAGTATATCCAATAGAGCTTTCTCAAGGAAATTTAGGTAAACTTATAATAAAAGAAATAAAAACTAATAAAGATAAAACTATAGTTAAATATAAAGTAGAAGGAAATGCAGCATTTTTACAAGCTAAAGAGCTATTCATAATGGATGATAAAGATAATGGAGTACAAAGAAAGGACAATAATATGGAGATAAAAAAAGATAAAAATAATCCTAATGAGTATATAATGGAATTTCAGCCTTTAGATAAAAATAAAAAATATAAGATAGGTACTAATGATTTAGGATATTATGAAATAAGAAATAATTTAAAGTTTAGAATAGATCTTACTAAATAAATATTAAAAGAACTGTAGAATTTGTTATTATAGAACCTAAAGAGTATTTCACTAAAAAGTAAGATACTCTTTTTTATTTGTATTTAGACAAATAATTGTATTTTCACACATAAAAATAGACAATAAAAAAAACAATAAGTATATGTGTATGTAAGAGGATTTTTTAACAAAACTTGATATATGTATATAGATGTGTTAGCATTAAAGATACAACTTGTCCAAGGAGTAAGTTGCTAGTATGCAAATAAATGTAATTTTAAACATAAGAGAGGAAGATGAGTTAAGTATTTATGAAGAATACTATAATAGAA
Organism: Clostridium sp. Marseille-Q2269; assembly: GCF_943736985.1. Lineage (GTDB taxonomy): Bacteria > Bacillota > Clostridia > Clostridiales > Clostridiaceae > Clostridium_F. Next base: position 59,415 of record NZ_CALSFS010000010.1, on the reverse strand, counting down.
TTTAAGAACATCAAAAAAGGTTATAAAGATGTTAGTGTAATAGAAAAATTTAATTTAGAAATAGAAAAGGGTAATTTAGTTGTATTAATAGGATCTAGTGGTTCTGGAAAAACTACATTGTTAAAAATGATAAACAGACTAATAGAATCTACATCGGGAGAAATATTAGTCAATGGAAAGAATATAAAAGAAGTAGATCCAATAAAATTAAGAAGAAGCATAGGATATGTAATACAACAAACCGGTCTTTTCCCCCATCTAACAGTCAAAGAAAACATAGAAATAATACCCAAACTTATGGGCAAATCTAAAGAAGAAATTGATAACAAAACAAATGAATTATTAAATATGGTTGGATTAGATACAGAAAAATACATGGATAGATATCCAGTTGAATTAAGTGGAGGTCAACAACAAAGGGTTGGAGTGGCTAGGGCTTTTGCAGTAGATGCAGAAATAATTTTGATGGATGAACCATTTAGTGCATTGGATCCTATAACCAGAGCAGAACTTCAGGAAGAACTTTTTAATATTCAAAAGGAATATAGAAAAACTATAGTTTTTGTTACTCATGATATGGATGAAGCTTTAAACTTAGCAGATAAAATTTGTATATTAAAAGATGGAAAATTACTTCAATATGATACTCCAGAAAATATATTAAAAAATCCAGCAGGAGAGTATGTTGAGGAATTTGTAGGTAAAAACAAAATATGGACTAAGCCAGAAATGATAAGAGCAGAAGATGTTATGATAACAACTCCCATAATAGTTACTCCTAAGAGAAATCTTTTGCAGGCAAGAGAAATAATGAGAGATAAAAAAGTAGATAGTTTATTAGTGATAGATAAAGAAAGAAAGTTACTTGGTTATATAACTTTAGAATATATTCTAAAAATAAAAGAAAAAAACAAATTGGTTGAGGAAGTAATGAATAAAAATCCAGAATGTGTTCTTGGAGATACTAGTCTGCCAGAACTATTAGACCAATTTAACAACCTAAAAAGAGGCTATTTGCCTGTAAGGGATAGTCATGGAAAACTTTTAGGACTTATAACAAGAAGTAGTTTAATATCAGTTTTAAGTAGTCAATATATAGATATGGAGGAGATAATACATGAATAGTTTTATAGAGCAGCTAGTATTAAAAAAAGCACAAATATTATCTCTTCTAGGGGAACATATAGAACTTACTTTAATATCAGTTTTGGTAGCAGTTATTATTGGAGTACCACTTGGTATAATTATTACTAAAAATAAAAAGTTAGCTAAAGTAGTAATAGGCTTTGCAAACTTAACTCAAGCTATACCAAGCTTAGCTATTTTAGGATTTTTGATACCTGTAATAGGAATAGGATCACCACCAGCTATAACTATGGTTGTGTTATATTCAATGTTACCAATAATAAAAAATACTTATACCGGAATTACCAATATAAATCCAGATATGTTGGAAGCCGCTAAAGGTCTAGGTATGACAAATACTCAAACTCTTAAATTAATAAAGATACCTTTAGCAATGCCAATAATAATGGCAGGGATAAGGATAGCATCTGTAACATCTGTTGGACTTATGACTATAGCAGCCTTTATTGGTGCAGGGGGACTTGGGTATTTAGTGTTCTCAGGAATACAAACTGTGGATAACAACCTTATATTATTTGGTGCTATCCCAGCAGCCATATTGGCTTTGATAATAGACTATATAACAGGTAAAATAGAGGATGCAACTATGCCGAATGGTATAAAAAAAGCAGATGGTACCATGAAGGTAAAGAGAGGTGCTACAAATAAAAAAAGAAATACTATAATAGCATCAATAGTTGGAGTTTGTATATTGATATCACTAATAGCTCCTAAAATAATAGGAATGACACAGAAAAAAATAGTTATAGGTTCAAAAAATTTCACGGAACAACTTATTTTAGGAAATATGCTAGAGCAGTTAATTAAAGATAAAACAAATATAGATGTTGAAACAAAGTTAAATTTAGGAGGAACTCAAGTAAGCTTTAATGCACTTAAAAGTGGTGGAATAGATATGTATGTTGAGTATACAGGTACCGCCTATGGAAATATTTTAAAAATTAAGGAACCTAATAGAAATAAACAACATGTTTATAATAGAGTTAAAAAAGATTTCAAAGATAAATTTGGAATTGAAGTATTAAATCCTATAGGTTTTAATAACACTTATGCTATGGCAACTACAAAGGATATTGCAAATAAGTATAATTTGAAAACTACATCAGATTTATCAAGAGAATCAGCTAATATAATAGCAGGGCCTACCATAGAATTTAACAATAGACAAGATGGGATTATAGGGCTAAATAAAGCATATAATATGAATTTTAAAAGTATTAAACCAATAGATGGTGGATTAAGATATAAAGCATTAGTCAATAACGAAACTCAAGTTATAGATGCTTTTAAAACAGATGGTATGGTAAAACAATTTAATTTAGTTATTTTAAAAGATGATAAGCACTTCTTTCCAGACTATTTTGCAGTTCCAATTATAAAGGAAACCACATTAAAAAAATATCCAGAACTTAGAGAAGTATTAAGTAAATTAGATGGAAAAATAACTGATGAAAAAATGAGAAATTTAAACTATGAAGTAGACGTAAACAAAAAGGATCCTAAGCAAGTTGCAACAGAATTCTTAAAGAAAGAAGGATTAATAGACTAAAACATATAATAGGATTAAGATGAAATAATCATTTTAATCCTATTATTTATTTATAATTATTTTTTGGTAATGACAGCATAAAAGTTGTTATAATTTATAAAACTAACCCGAAGTTGAATTTAATACAGAAATAAATTCATCAAAAGTACTACAAGTGCTTAGCTTATCTTTTAAAGTATCACTATTGATAATTTTCAGAAATATGTCATAGATAGTTCCCATTTCAAAATAATCATTTTTATTTATAGCTAGCATAATTACAGCTTTAACAGAAATATCTTTATTCCAAATTATTGGTTCCTTTAGTATAGCAACACAGATTTTAGTTTTTATAGATGATAGCTCCATAGGATGAGGAATGGCTAAAAAATCATCTAAATTAGTAGGAGATAAAGTTTCTCTATATAGCACAGATTTCTTAAATGATGGAAAAACTATTTCTTGATTGTTTAAAGCATCACACATTAAATTTAATAAATCCTCTTTACTAGATACTTGTGGTTCATATATAAAAAGCTCCTTACTGAAATACTCTGATAATATTTTAGTAGATATTATAGAATTATCTGTAATTGTTTTGGAGATGTTTTGAATATCTTTACTTATCAAAGAAAAGTCTACAAAAACAACAGGAATATCTTTATGCTTTAAGGGTATAGTAGAAATTATTAAATCTATATTGGATAGATTATATGTATCAAGTTGATTTAGTGATAAACAGTCAATTATTTGTAGCTTTTCAAGAAATACCTTATTTATTTTAGCTTCTAATAATCTGCTTGAGCCGTATCCTGAACCACATATGATAACAGTATTTTTATGCTTAATATTATTTTGAGAAAATCTTTCTATAGCAGCACCAATATGTAAAGATACATAACCTATCTCATCTTCTGTAAAATCATATATACTATTTTTAAAAACTTTTTCAATAGAAGTTAAGGTAATTTCAAATGCTAGCGGATAGTTATTTTTTATACTATTAATTAAAGGATTAATCTTGTTTAAATTATAGTATTTTGAGCTTAGAATAGATTTGAAATGAATTATCAAATCATTAAATAATATTTTATCTTCTCTTAAATCAAAGTTATAAATATCATTAATGGTATCTAATAGATTAATAACATATTCTATTATTTTTCCATCTGTATTTTTTATGTCACTAGTTGCTGGGGTGATTTTAGAAACATAGTGATTATATATATATATATTTTATCGGATTTTGATAAATTTATATTATACTTATGTTCTATATAGTGGTGCTAGTATAAAGTAGTGGACACATTAAATCGAACTAAGTAAAATAATATTTAGTTAAGAAAGCATGTGTCCATTATGGGAAATGGCAGAAGATACGATCAAGAATATAAAGATATGATAGTAGACTTATTTAAGTCAGGCATGAGCTTATCAGAGCTAAATAGCGAATATGGCATTGCAAAATCAACAATCAACGGATGGATTAAAGATGTAAAAGAAATTAAAGTAGATGAAAATGAAGTTATTACATTGAAGGAGATCAAAGCTTTAAAAAAGGAAATGGCAAGAATTAAAGAGGAAAATGAAATATTAAAAAAAGCTATGGCCATATTTGCAACAAGAAATTAGATGAAGTAATAGAATTTATAGATAGTAATAAAAGCAATCATGATATTAAGACTATGTGTACCGTTCTAGGCGTAGCTAGAAGCACATATTATAAATCTTTTGATAAAACTAAATCTGCAAGAAAAATAGAAAATGAGGAATTAAAATCAGCTATCAAAAGGATATATAAAGAAAATAAAGGCATATATGGTGCTCCTAGGATTCATCATATACTTGCTACAGAAGGCTTTAAAGTATCCTTAAAGAGAGTTCAAAGACGAATGACTGAACTTGGCCTTTGTGCAATAACTGTAAAAAAATACAAACCTCATTCAACTAAAAAGGTAGCAGAAGGTTTGGAAAACATTTTAAAAAGAGATTTTACTACTACTTCTATTAATGAAAAATGGGCAGGAGATATTACATATATTCATACTATGAAAGATGGTTGGTGCTATTTAGCTTCAGTTCTTGACTTACATTCTAAAAAAATAATTGGCTACGCTTTCGGTAAAAGAATGACTAATGATTTAGTTGTTAAAGCCTTAAAAAATGCTTATTTCAGCCAATCTCCTCATAAAAATAAGCAACTAATATTCCATAGCGATTTAGGATCTCAATACACTAGTAATGACTTAAAGGAGCTATGTAAAAAGTTTAATATTACACAATCATTTAGTAAAAAAGGCTACACTCTTCTATTAATTACATGACCCCAGATCAATGTGAATTATTAGCTAGAAGTGTAGCATAAAAAAAGTTTGACTTTTTGTGTCCAAGATATTGACATAAGACCAGTTTTCAGACACGCCCTAATATAAAATATATTGTTTATGGTTTAATTATAATTTAACTTACATGAAATGTTAAATCACAGCTTTTATATATTTCTTGCTACTTCATAAGCATCCCATATTGCAGTTAAAATATTTTTTACTTCTCTTGCATCTCCCAATAAATACATTTCTTTATCATCAAATTTTAATTCATGGTATAAATCTCTTCTAGAGTTATATCCTACAGATAAAATAATAGAATCAGCGGCAATTGTAGAATCCTTATTTCCTTCTTTTACTATAGCACCTTCTTCTGTTACTTTAACTATTGAAGAGTTAGTTTTAATATTAACCTTATGGAATTTTAGAAGATCTTTTAGCATTTGGCTGTTTGCATGACATATGGGAGGACCAGATGCTAATATATTATCTAAGGCTTCTACAATAGTAACTTTTTTTCCCTGATTTACAAGCCAAAGAGCAGTTTCACATCCGACTAAACCACCACCTACAATTATTACTGAGAGTCCTGGATTTTTATTACCTAAAAGTATATCTTCAGCGGTATAAACTTTTTCCATATTACCATCTAGTTTTAATATTTTAGGTGTTGAGCCTGTAGCTACAATAATTACATCAGGATCTGTTTTATGAACCAAATCTTTTGTAACTTCAGTATTTAAATGTACATCAACACCAATTTCTTGCAACTGATTATCGTACCATTTCATAAGAGCCTTATCATCATTTTTAAATTCTGGTACTGATCCTGGTACAATATTTCCACCCAATTTATTTGTCTTTTCATACAAAGTAACTTTATGACCACGAAGAGAAGAAACTCTTGCAGCTTCACAACCAGCAACACCGCCACCAATAATTAATATGTTTTTTATTGTTGTAGCAGGTGTTAGTCTAAACTCTTTTTCTCTACCTGTAGCAGGATTCACAGCACAAGAAATTCCACCACCAGAAGCTAATCGGCCCATACATCCATCTTGGCAGGATAAGCATGGACGAATATCTCTAATCTTTCCTTCTTTTATTTTTCTTGGAAGATATGCATCAGCTAAAAGAGGTCTGCCTAAGCCTATCATATCTGTTTTCCCAGAAGATATAGCTTCACTTGCAAGGTGAGGGTTGTCCATTCTTCCTGCAGTTATTACAGGAACTTTAAGCACCTTCTTTAATTTTTCATTTAGTGAAAGATACATTCCTTTTTCAAAATACATAGGTGGATGATTCCAATACCAAGAGTCATAAGTTCCAGCATCTGCGTTAAATGCATCGTAACCAGCTTCTTCTAGTATTTTTGCAACTTTTAGCCCTTCTTCTAAATCACGACCTTTTTCTTCAAAGTCTTCCCCAGGTACTGCACCGTCATTGAAGCCTTTTACATAACTTTTAACACTATAACGAAGGGATACTGGAAAATCCTTACCGCATTTTTCTTTAATTTCATTAAGAATAGCTATAGGAAATCTTAATCTATTTTCTAAACTTCCACCATATTTATCAGTTCTTCTGTTATATAGTGGTATAGTGAATTGATCAAGCAGATATCCTTCATGTACAGCATGTACTTCTATACCATCAAAACCTGATTCTTTTGCTATAACAGCAGATTCACCAAATCTTTTTATATAAGTTTCTATTTCTTCTATGGTAAGAGGTCTACAGGTTATTTCAGGATTCCATTTATGAGGAATAGCAGAAGGTGCTATTGGAGTAACATTTCCAACCATATTAAGTATGCTAACACGTCCAAAACCTGCTGTTAACTGAAGAAATATTTTTGAATCATAGGCATGTACCCTTTCAGTAAGAACTTTTGCTGTTTTTATAAAATTTGTAGGATTTATTGTTGGACAGGGCATAGAAGGCATAGCACATTTTTCTATGTGATTTTCAACATAAGTAACACCGGTCATTATTAAGCCGGTACCACCTTTTGCTCTTTCTGTATAGTATTCAATACCTTTTTCATTAAAACTGCCATCTTCAGAGCAAAGTCCAGCAGGTCCCATAGGAGCCATTACGAATCTGTTTTTAACTTCCATTTTACCTATTTTAATAGGTTCAAATAAATTTGAATATTTAGTATCCATAAAATCCTCCTCTTTTAAATATATGTTAAATTCAGTAATTAAATTTATTTATTGCCTTAATTTACCTAACAACTCTAATATAATATATTGATATAAAAATAGCAATATAGCAATTGGAAATATTCTGAAAAATAAATTAAGTTTAATACTGTATAAGTAGAATTTTTATTAATGGTATAATAAAATTACAAATTAAAATATAAAATTATATAAAAATCTAAATTTTGATATAATATTTCCATAAGGAAGTGATAGATTGATTTATGGTAAAGAAAAACAGGATAATATAATAAAAAAATCTCATGAGAGATCTGTATATTTTGGCATAGAGGAAAATAGAGTTTTCCCTAAAAAAATTCTTAAAGGTAAGGAAATTACTAATAATATAGAGAAGAATAAGAAGTTTTTAAAGGTTGCTTCTCCTTTTATAGATATAATATATGACTTCTTAAAGGGATCAGAATTTTTTATAATTTTAACAGACAAAGAAGGATGTATTTTAAAAATCACTGGAGATAAAGAAGTAATAGATATAGCTTATAATTTAAATATGGTAGTAGGAGCCTTTATGTCTGAAAACAGTATTGGAACTAATGCTATGGGAACGGCTATAAAGGAAAACATGCCTATACAAATATCTGAAAAAGAGCATTTTATAAAAGCTTATCATAGATGGACATGCTCTGCAGCACCAGTACATGACATAAATGGAGAGATAATTGGATGTTTAAATTTAACTGGAGACAGAGATAGGGTGCATGCTCACACTTTGGGATTAGTTGTAGCAACGGTTAAATCTATAGAAAATCAAATAAAAATAGATAATACAAATAAAAAATTATTAGAAACTTATCAATATATGAATACTATAGTAGATTCAATATCTTCGGGAATATATGTGGTGGATTCTAATGGACAGGTTAAAACTATAAATAAAGCTGCTTGTAGTATACTTAATATTACGGATAAGGATCTTTTGGAGAAATCTGTGGAGAGTATACTGCCAAATTGGAAATATATATTTGAGAGAATAAGAAATGGTAAAACTTATGAAGATAAAGAAGCAGTTTTAAATGATGAATACATTAAAGGAAGATACAATGTTTCTGCCACACCAATAAGAATAGAAAATGAAATGATTGGAATGGTTATAGTTTTTAAGGAAATAAAAACTGTATTAGATTTGGTAAATAAATATAGTGGAATGAGAGCAGTATATAATTTTCAAGATATTGTAGGAGAAAGCCAAGAGATAAAAAGGGTAATAAATTATGCTAAAAGTATAAGTTCATCACCTTCAACGGTATTGATAGAAGGAGAAAGTGGTACAGGTAAAGAATTATTGGCTCAATCTATTCACAATTATAGTGATAGAAGAGAAAATAGTTTTATTGCCATAAATTGTGGAGCTATACCTAAAAGTTTAATAGAAAGTGAACTTTTTGGATATGAAGATGGAGCTTTTACAGGAGCTAGAAGAGGTGGACATGCAGGAAAATTTGAATTAGCTAATGGAGGTACTTTATTTTTAGACGAAATAGGAGAAATGCCTTTAGACATGCAAGTGAATTTACTAAGAGTTCTGCAAGAAGGATATGTAACTAGAGTTGGAGGAGATAAAATAATACCTGTAAATGTTAGAATTATTGGTGCTACTAATAAGGATTTGAAAAAAGAGGTAGATAAGGGAACTTTCAGACAAGATTTATACTATAGATTAAGTGTAATACCTATAAAGTTACCTCCTATTAGAGAAAGAAAGGGAGATCTACCTATACTTATTAGATATTTTTTAAGGAATAAAGCTATAAAGTTAAATAAACCAATGCCTAAATTAAAGAGAGATGTATATTTTAATATGTTACAGTACAATTGGCCAGGGAATATAAGAGAGTTAGAAAACTTTATTGAGAACATAGTTAATTTAAATGGAGATAGTTCTTTTATGTTGGAACAAGATTGTAAAGATGCTAATGATAATCATAGTTTTCACGAAAATAACATAGAACTTTTATATAGTAGTAAGATAAAAACTTTAGCTGAAATTGAAAAAGAAGCTATTATAAATACATTAAATGAATATAATGATAATATGTCCCAAACCGCAAAAGCTCTTGGTATAACTAGAGCTACTCTATATTCTAAAATTAAAAAATATGAAATTTAAAATATTGATTTTATTATGTTAAATATATAGTGAAAAACTATACTTTTGTTTTATAAGTAAGTAACAAAAATATAAAAACAAACTGTATGATTTTTATACAATGTATAAAAATCATACAGTTCAAAGCAGCTTAGTGTATAAAAATAATACACTAAGCTGCTTTGGTTTTTCTATTATATAGGGCAAATGTCATAAATATTAATTTATTTTTTAACAAAATAGTTATTATTTTATCACATAAATTGTTATTACAATATATTATGTTAAAAAAGCATATATTCAGGGGAAAAAGCTTTAAAAACATAAATATTATTTTATATTTTGTAATATTATATACTAATGAATAAAAAATATAAATAAAATTTTATAAGTTTGTTAAATTTTTGGCATGGTAGTTGCTTTAAATATTTGTGCAATATTAATATTACTAAATTATTAAAAATATTTTAACATTAAATAAATATTAGGAGGAGTTCTAACTATGGAAAGATTCACATTGCCAAGAGATCTTTATTTTGGAAAAGGTTCTTTAGAATCATTAAAGACATTAAAAGGTAAGAAAGCCGTAGTAGTTGTTGGCGGCGGTTCGATGAAAAGATTTGGATTTTTAGATAAAGTAGAAAGTTATTTAAAAGAAGCAGGTATAGAAGTTAGATTAATTGAAGGCGTAGAACCAGACCCATCAGTTGAAACTGTTATGAATGGTGCTGCTGTTATGAGAGAATTTAAGCCCGATCTAATAGTTTCAATAGGTGGTGGTTCACCAATAGATGCAGCAAAAGCTATGTGGATATTCTATGAGTACCCAGATTTCACATTCGAACAAGCAGTTGTACCATTTGGAATACCTGAATTAAGACAAAAAGCTAAATTTGTTGCTATACCATCAACTAGTGGAACAGCTACTGAAGTTACAGCTTTTTCAGTTATAACTGATTACAAGAAAAAAATTAAATATCCTTTAGCCGATTTTAACTTGACTCCAGATGTAGCTATAGTAGATCCAGATTTAGCTCAAACAATGCCAGCTAAATTAACAGCTCATACTGGTATGGATGCATTAACTCATGCTATAGAAGCTTATGTAGCAGGATTAAGATCTGTATTTTCAGACCCACTTGCAATACAAGCTATAGTTATGATAAAAGAACATTTAGTTAAATCCTATAATGGAGATAAAGAATCAAGAGGACAAATGCATTTAGCTCAATGTTTAGCAGGAATGGCTTTTTCTAATGCATTACTTGGAATTGCACATTCAATGGCTCATAAAACAGGAGCAGTATTCCATATTCCTCATGGATGTGCTAACGCAATTTTCTTACCTTATGTAATCCAATATAATGCTAAAGATTGCAAAGAAAGATATGCTACTATTGCAAAAACACTTGGACTTAAAGGTGAAAATACTGATGAATTAGTTAAATCTTTAATAGAAATGATAAGAGAAATGAACAAAACTATGAATATACCATTAACTTTAAAAGAATATGGTATAAAAGAAGATGAATTTAAAGAAAATGTTAAATATATTTCTCATAATGCAGTGTTAGATGCTTGTACTGGATCAAATCCAAGAAAAATTGATGATGCAACTATGGAGAAATTATTTACTTGCACATATTATGGAGAAGATGTAGAATTTTAAGTGAAAGTGTAATTAAAAAATTTAATAAGAGAAGATAAAAAATAGCTATAATTATGATTGCAGTACTTCTCTTTTAATTAATAAACAAATTTTTGTAGATAAGAAAGTTATCTTATAACTCTAAGGCTTCCTTTAATATAAGGAGGAAGTTTTAGAGTTTCATGTCGATTTAAAATATTATAAATTTTTGATTGGGATAAAAATTATATTTGAAACTAAGAATTTTTATAAATAGAATTCTTAGTTTCAAATATAAAAAATTAATATAAGTTCTTTTAATGATTATTAAATTAAGTTTATAAAAAACTTATTAAAGCACTTATAGTGTTTATATTTATTTCTAATAAAAATATCACATTAATAGAACAACAAAATAGGGGGAATGAGATTGTATAAGATAATTGAAAAAAAAGAATTAGCACCAAAAATATATTCTATAGAAGTGGAAGCAAAAAGAGTAGCTAAATCAGCAAAGCCAGGACAATTTATTATAGTAAGAATAGATGAAAAAGGCGAAAGAATACCACTTACAGTAGCAGATTATAATGAAAAAAAAGGTACAATTACTATAGTCGTACAAGCAGTTGGTTCATCAACTACTAGAATGGTAGATCTTAAAGCAGGAGATTATTTTATGGATTTTGTAGGTCCTCTTGGACAACCATCAGAATTTGTAGAAGAAGATTTAGAATCTCTTAAAAAAATGAAATTAATGTTTGTGGCAGGTGGAGTAGGAGCAGCACCTGTATATCCTCAAGTAAAATGGCTTTGTGAAAGAGGAATAAAGCCTGAAGTTATAATAGGAGGAAAAAATAAAGATTTTATATTATTAGAAAATGAAATGACAAAGTTAGGAGCTAAAGTATATCCTTGTACAGATGATGGTTCTTATGGATTCCATGGACTTGTAACAAATAAATTAAAAGAATTAATAGATAATGGAGAAAAATATGATAGGGTAATAACTATAGGACCTATGATTATGATGAATTTTGTAGCTAAGCTAACAAAAGAATATAAAATACCTACAATTGTAAGTTTAAATACACTTATGGTTGATGGAACAGGAATGTGTGGAGCCTGTAGAGTAACTGTAGGTGGAGAAACAAAATTTACTTGTGTAGATGGACCAGAATTTGATGGTCACTTAGTAGATTTCGGTGAAGCTATGAAAAGACAATCTTTATATAAAACAGAAGAAGGAAAAAGACTTCATAAAATAGAAGAAGAAAAAGAAGGACATGTATGTCATATAGGAGCAGGGGGTAACGCATAATGGATAGAATGAAGAAAATACCAGTTAGGGAACAAGATCCAAAAGTAAGGGCAAAAAACTTTAAAGAAGTGTGTTTAGGATATAATGAAGAAGAAGCTGTGGCAGAAGCTAATAGATGTCTAAATTGTAAGAAACCAATGTGTGTAACAAAGTGCCCAGTTTCAATAATGATACCAGAATTTATACAACATGTTAAAAATAAAGAATTTGAGAAAGCAGCAAAGACTATAGCAAAATATAGTGCACTACCAGCAGTTTGTGGAAGAGTCTGTCCTCAAGAAAGCCAATGCGAAGGTAAATGCGTTCTTGGTATAAAAGGAGAACCAGTAGCTATAGGAAAACTTGAAAGATTTGTAGCAGATTGGTCAAGAGAACATGATATAGATTTATCAGAAAAGGAAACTAGCAAAAATAAAAAAGTAGCAGTAATAGGAAGTGGTCCAGCAGGACTTACTTGTGCAGGTGACCTAGCTAAAAAAGGTTATGATGTAACTATATTTGAAGCTCTTCATGAACCAGGTGGAGTTTTAGTTTATGGAATACCAGAATTTAGACTACCAAAGGATACAGTAGTAAAACATGAAATAGAAAATGTTAAAAAATTAGGTGTAAAAATAGAAACTAATGTAATCATAGGAAGAACCGTTACTATAGATGAACTTATAGAAGATGAAAAATTTGATGCAGTATTTATAGGATCAGGAGCTGGACTTCCAAAATTTATGGGAATTCCAGGAGAAAATGCTAATGGAGTATTTTCAGCTAATGAATTCTTAACAAGAAATAATTTAATGAAAGCTTTTAAAGATGAGTATGATACACCTATAAAAGTAGGTAAAAAAGTAGCTGTAGTAGGAGGCGGTAACGTTGCTATGGATGCTGCTAGAACAGCATTAAGACTTGGAGCAGAGGTTCATATAGTATACAGAAGATCAGAAGAAGAACTTCCAGCTAGAGTAGAAGAAGTACATCATGCAAAAGAAGAAGGAATCATATTTGATCTTTTAAGAAATCCAGTAGAAATATTAGAAGATGAAAAAGGCTGGGTAAAAGGCATGAAATGTGTGAAAATGGAATTAGGAGAGTCAGATGCATCTGGAAGAAGAAGACCAGTTGAAATAGAAGGTTCTGAATATACAATGGATGTAGATACTGTAATAATGTCTCTTGGAACATCTCCAAATCCATTAATATCACATACTACAAAGGGATTAGAGATCAATAAGAGAAGATGTATAATAGCAGAAGAAGAAACAGGATTAACTTCAAGAGAAGGAGTATATGCAGGTGGCGATGCTGTAACAGGAGCTGCTACTGTAATACTTGCTATGGGAGCAGGAAAAAATGCTGCTAAAGCTATTGATGAATATTTAAGTAAATAAGTTTATTTTTAAATATTCTCTCAATAAGAATTTAATATTTTGTATTAGAGAGATACTTATAAATCAATTACTTATTACTATATAAAATAGATGGGTACTCTAAAGAAACAAAAAGAGCATTTCATGAAAAATGAGATGCTCTTTTTATATTTATAAATTTATTTTATATAGGGAAAGTTATTAGAATAGGAGTAAATTTTAAATATAGTACAGTAGAAAATAATACTTTATAATCATTATAATGAATTATTACAAATATCATAATGAATTAATAGATAATAAGACAAAATATAATAAAATATAATAAATTATACATATGTATTGATTTATTCATTATAATCAATTAAAATAAAATCAAAAAAGAGAGGGACAAAATATGATTGATAAAAAATCTCATATACCTCTATATGAACAATTAAAGGATGAAATTCAAAGAAAAATAGATATAGAGCTCAAACCAGGTGATAGTATTCCAACAGAACTTGAAATAGAAAAAATGTATAATGTGAGTAGGATGACTGTAAGAAGAGCTATACATGAGCTTGTACTTGAAGGAGTTATACAAAAAAAACAAGGTAGTGGTACATTTGTACAAGAACCAAAGATTGTTCATAATGTAGAGAGAATAACTAGCTTTACAGAAGAAATGAAAGAAAAAGGAATGATACTTAAAACTGTATCCACAGAAATAAATAGAATAGATAACCCATCTAAAAAACTCGTCACCAAATTAAATTTATCCCCATTTGAAAAAGTAATACAAATAAAAAGATTAAGATATGTAAATAATGAACCATTTATTATAATGATAAATTATCTAAGAGAAAAATATGTAGAGGGTATTAAAGAAAAAAGATTAAATAAGGAATCTCTATATGATAGTCTTGAAAACGAATACGGTATTATTTTAGAAAGAGCAGATGAAACCTTAGAGGCTAGAGAATCAACAGAATTTGAGGCAGAAAACCTTGAAATAGATATATGGTCACCTGTGCTATATCTTGAAAGATTATCTTATATAAAAGACAATATACCCATTGAGTTTACTAATGTAACTATAAGAGGTGATAAATATAAATACAATGTTAGTTTGTATGGACGTAATAAAATCAAATAAAACTTTGTTTGATTATTTAATTATAAACATAAACTAATGTGAAAAGAGGTGATTCAGTTGATGAATATTCAAAAAATAGGCAAGAAACATGGTGTTGAAGTAGATGGAGAAGCAGTAGATCTTGGATTTTTTAAAGGAATAGAATGTGATCTTATAGTAGCTTCAATGGAAATATCACAAGAAATTAAAGAAGAGAATATTGAAGTAATAGGAATAGACAATATACTTGACCAAAATGAAATAGAAAATAAAATTGTACCTTACCTTATAAAACTAAAAGATAAATAGTAAAGAGGAGGAAAATTTATGTTATCTTTTATTACAGCCATTTTGAGTAATCCTGCTTTCATTTTAGGCATAATTGCACTAGTAGGTTTAGCAGCTTTAAAGAAATCTGGGTCTGACATAATAAAAGGTACTTTAAAAACTATTTTTGGTTTTCTTATCTTACAGGCAGGTGCTACAATAATTGTAAATGCACTTATCCCTTTTAGTACAATGTTTACAAGTGCATTTCAGTTAAGTGGTATTGTAGCAGAAGACAATTCTCTTGTAGCAGCAGTTCAAAAATTATTAGGTAGAGAAACAGCACTTATTATGGTATTTTCATTTCTCATAAACTTGATTCTTGCCAGGCTCACACCTTGGAAATACATTTTTTTAACAGGTCATATGATGTTTAGTTTTGCAGGTACAATGGCTATAGTTCTTGATCAAATGGGGTTTAGTGGGGCAAAGCTAATTTTAATAGGTTCAGTAATACAGGGAGTGTCTATGGTTTTATTTCCAGCAATATCTCAGCCTATGGTTAGAAAAGTCACAGGTAATGATAATGTAGCATTTGGTTTTTGGGGAAGTTCATTGGTTTCCTTATCAGGAGTAATAGGTGGAATATTTGGAGATAAATCCAGATCAGCAGAGGAAATAAAAGTATCTAAAGAATTTGATTTTCTAAAAGATATGTCTATATTAATGGGCATGGTTATGGCGGGAATATATATAGTAACAGCTTTAGCAGCAGGTAAAGATGTGGTATCAAAACTAAGCAATGGTCAAAACATAATTTTATTTAGTATAATTCAAGCTTTCACATTTGTAGCAGGTATATTAGTACTTTTACAAGGGGTAAGAATATTTCTTGGAGAAATTGTTCCAGCTTTTAAAGGTATAGGAGAAAAAAATAGTACCAGGATCAAAGCCAGCTCTTGATGTACCAATCTTTTATTCATATTCACCAATGGCAGTTACAATAGGATTTTTATCAGCAATAGTGGGAGGATTAATAGTAACATTTATATCAAGTTTTCTTCCAGTAGTGGTATTACCAAGTGTTATGGGTTTGTTCTTTATGGGTGGAGCAGCAGGTGTGTTTGGTAATAAAACAGGAGGAAGAAGAGGTGCTATAATAGCAGGATTGTTCTTAGGATTTTCTTTTTCATTATTAATTGCTTTAGCATATCCACTAGTAAATGTTACCAAATATGGAGTTGCAGGATTATGGTTTGCTTCATCAGATTCTATAATAGTTATAATTATAATGAGACTTGTAGGTAAATTATTTGGAATTTAGGTGTGAATAATTTTGTATTTGAGTTATTTATGGCCTTGATAGTGATTGTTTATATTTACAATATAAAGCTAATAAACTGGGCAGTATAAATTGAATTTTTATAAGAATAATATGGAAATTAATAAGTTAGGAGAGATAAGAAAATGGGGAAAATTAGAACTGTTTTAGGAGATATAAATAAAGAAGAATTAGGATTTACCTATTCTCATGAACATTTACATGCGGTACCACCATCATCACAAAAGGATAGAGATCTTGAGTTAAGTGATTATAGTAAAAGCTTAAAAGAGTTATTAAATTTTAAGGAAGTAGGAGGAGAAACACTAGTTGAGGCTTCCACAATAGATTACGGTAGAGACGGTGGAGTTTTAAAAAGAATGTCTCAACAATCAGGTGTTAATGTGGTTGCTACAACAGGATTTAATAAGCATATATATTATCCAAAATGGGTAGAAGAAAAATATTAAACAAATAATGAATATTCTAGTTCATGATGTAGAAGTAGGGATGGATGATACTGATGCAAAAGCAGGATTTTTAAAAGGCGGATCATGGTATAACTTAGTTCACCCATTGGAAGATAAAACTACAAGGGCAATTGCTATGGCACATAAGGAAACTGGTGCACCTATATGGCTTCATACTGAGGCTGGTACTATGGGTATGGAAATGTTAGATATATTAAAGGAAGAAGGAATTGATCTTACTAAGGTAGCCGTTGGAGACTTGGATAGAAATGCAGACCCATATTATCATTTGAAATTAGCTGAAAGAGGGGCATATATACAATTTGATGGCCCAGGAAAAGTAAAATATTATCCTGATAGTATAAGAGTAGATCTTATAAAAAATTTAATTAATCATGGATTCATAAATCAAATATTGATTTCTGGAGATATGGGAAGAGCATCATATTTACAAGCATACGGAGGAGGACCAGGATTTAAATTTATAAAAACAAAATTTATTCCGCGGCTTATGGATGAAGGTATTTCAAAAGAACAAATAGATACTATATTCAAAAATAATCCTGCAGAGTGGTTGTCACAGTTTTAGAAGTAAGTATAGGAGGAACTATATGAGAAAACTAAAAAAATCATATTGTTGCAATACTTAGGGGAATAAGTTCTAAGGATGCTCCATTTATTGCTGAAGTATTATTAGAAGAAGGGATAAATTGGATAGAAGTTTCTTTAAGTGATGAAAAAGAAGGAATTGCTTCTATAGATGAGATATATAAGAATTTTAAAAATTCAGATATAAACTTAGGAGTGGGAACAGTTATAAATAAAGATCAAGTTAGTAAGTATTTAGAAGTGGGGGCAAAGTATATAATTACTCCTGGATTTGATAGAGAATTAGTTAGATATGTAAACAGATTAAATGTAAGTATATTACCTGGAGTATTTACTGCTGGGGAAGTTGCACAGGCAATGGCAGAAAAAATAGATATATGCAAGTTATTTCCTGCTAATATATTAGGTTTTGATTATATTAATAGTTTAAAGGATCCATTTCCAAACATGAAATTTGTTGCAGTGGGAGGAGTGAATATAAAAAATATTAATTATTTTCTAGAGAATGGTTTTTATGCTGTAGGAATAGGTAGTGATCTTGTACCTGGAGGTTCATCAAAACAAGATAAAGAGTATGTAAGAAATAATGCTAAAGAGTATATAAAAGTCATAAAAAAAAGGATGATTTTTATGAAAAACAAATATGAAATGATAAATATGACCAGAGATGAAATAAAAGACAGCTTTAAAAAAACATCTGTAGCCGTTTTACCAATAGGAGCTCTAGAACAACATGGTCATCATTTACCCCTAGGTACAGATATAATTATAGCAGAAGAATTAGGCAGAAGGGTATGTGAAGAAACGGAAGCATTATTGTTGCCAGCTATTCCTTTCGGATATTCTTGGGTATGGAGAAATATACCTGGTACAATTACTCTAAAACAACATAATGTGGAGGAAATAATTAAGGATACAGCTTCAAGTTTAGATAGATATGGAGTGAAAAATCTTATTGTTATAAATGACATGATGCTAATAATGCTTCTATGAAATACGCAGCTAGAGAATTAGAGGATGAAATAGGGATAAAAGTAATATATATTTTTTATCCTGATATGAATGAAGTAATGAAGGAAATTATGGAGTCAGACACTTGGTATGGTCTTATACATGCCTGTGAGTTTGAAACATCTCTTATGTTAGCCATAAATCCTGAGTTAGTTAATATGGATAAGGCAGTTAAAGAATATCCTGATAAACCTTTGCTATATGGGAAATCAACTATTTCATTAGGAGATTTAAGTAAAAGTGGAGTTTATGGAGATCCAACAAGAGCTACAAGAGAAAAAGGAGAAAAGCTATTAAATATATTTACAAAAAAAATTGTAGATATAATAAAAGCATTATAAAAAAGATATAGATACTATAAAATACTGACCAAGGTGATCTAATCTATAATGCATATTATAGGATAGATATGTGAAAGAGTATATAAGATTATCTATTATATAAAAGAGTATCTATATAGAATTATAAAGGGTAGCTATAAATAATTATATAGGACATTATTTACAAATATCATGAAATCTATAGAGAAATTTAGAAAGGGTTTATTAAGTTTAAAAGAGCTAAGGCAAATAAAATGCTTTAGCTCTTTTTTGTTATAATTAACAATTTTTAAAGTTTAATGTTTAATGTTTTTAGTTATTAACTCCATAAAAGTTTCAGGGGTAACTATTTCTACATTAGGATTTTTTCTTAGTTTGTTAATGGCATTTTCAATATTATCTAAGTTTTTACTCCAAGCATGAACATATACAAAAGTATAACTATTGGGATTATCAACACCTATCTCACCAGAATCAATTCTTTTATTTATATTTCTTACTAATTCATCTTCATTTTCTAAATTATTCCAAAGAAGATCTCTACAAGATATTATTGGTTTGTTATTAGACCAAATTATTTTACCATTGTAATTATCATGTTTATGATAATCTAGATAAAATAACCCATCTATATTGGATTCTTTGGTGAATTTATCCCAAAGAGTAGTATTATAAAAAGAAGAATCATCTATAATTGCCACATACTTTTCATCTACTTTGCCCATATATCGATTTAGGGTAGTAACATAATCATGCAGGTCATTTTTATTAAATTTACTTGGATATATATATCCATTACCGGATGGAGATACTACAAAATAATCATTGTTAGTTCCACAAGAGGCATTTTTATAATATAAATTAAATACAGTAGGAGCTAAGTAGTATAGAGATGGACTTAAAGACCAACCCATATTAAAATTTCCCCTATGGTTAGAACCGTACCATTTAGGAGAATTATAATTATTTCCAAGATTCCATTGTTGATTGTCTCCATCTGACATAATAAATGTTACATAATGAGCTTGTTTGTTGTTGGGAATGTTTGAAATAGACTTTTGACTTATAGCAACAGATGGAAAAGCACTTAATACAGTTAAATTATAAGACCAATCTGAAGCTACCATACTTACACCATATTTTGATGAGGTACTTACATTTATAAATTCATCCGGTCCCCAGCCTAGACAAGTGGAATTAGAGTTCATAGATGAGAATACTTTATCCCTAAGCGAAGTATCTTTTATACTATCTTCATAAAAGATTAGAGCTCTGGTCATTATAGCATAATCTCTTAAAGCTGTATCTCTTTTGGGAGATAGTTGAATTACCATTGAGTGATTTAATCCACAATTCCACAGCTTATTATAAGCCCAGTTTTTATCAGTGTTTCTACAATCTCCAGCAACATTTTTTATACTATGGGCTCGTACATTCTTTTCAATACTTTCATCAATAGCAATAGAATCATTTAATGATGCAAAAGAACAAGCATTATTTATAGAAGGATCTTCTGATGATTTATTGCTATAAAGTACATATCCTTTAACATAACTTTTGTATATAGAGAGTAATTTCCAAGGATCTGAAATATTTTCATAGGATATACCATAATTATTTTTTAAATTATTTAACCATATTTTATAATCAGGTTGGGAAGAATTAAGAGTGTATATTTGGTGGGAACACTTAGGATTAACTATTCCTTGAAGGGTAGCTATCATTGTTCTTTCACTAGAATTCATAGCATTTTGAGATATAACATATAAGTGAGAAGGAACTTTAGTATTTTTTATATAATTAGAACTTGATTTATTTGAAGAAGCAATAGGAAAAAAACTATTGCTTCTTGTATTCATAGTATTAAGAGTTTTTTTCCAATCGCTCCATTTCACATCAAATTTATGACTATTTTCTTTAGTGTATTTATAAAAATTTTGAAGGAAATTATATCTTTCATTATTATAAAAAGATTTCATATGTTTCTCATCAAATCCTGCTAATAAAAGTTGTCTTTGTATAATGTCATCAGCAGCAACTTTTTCTGAATTTCTCATCATATCATACATGATCATAAAAGTAGTAGTTCTGCCTATACCTTGTTTACAGTGAAAATGATACCATGTATCTATATGATTAGATTTTATTGTATCAACAAAATAATCCACCATATCATCTGTAGGTAGTTTGGTGTCAGTAACAGGTACACGAATATAAGATAAAAGATTATGCTTAACAAGTTGTTCTTCATTTTCAACTTTAGTTGGAATTATGGTCTTGTTAGGATGATTATAAAAACTAATAGGTGAATTTAATTTAATACTTTTTAGTTTTTTATTTTCATCTTCTAAAACCTGTGCTTTAGTCAATCCTACATTAGCGTTATTCTTTTTATTAGCCCAACTAACAGGTAATCCATTGATAAATCCGTGAGATTCTTGTCTTAAATCAACAACTGTTATAGGAAGTTGAGTGTTTATATTACTTATTACAATGGGAAGATTTTGCTCAGAAAATTGTTTGCTTCCAGAAATATTTAATGTATCTAATCCTGTAAGATTTATATTTTTATTGCCCTTTAGATTTGATAAATCAGAGGATTTACGAAATTTTGCTGGAATTTTATCGTTGTTTTGTGAATCTAAAACAAGGTTGACACTATTATTGTTATCTGTAGCTGAAGTAACTTTGTTTTTTATTGTAAAAAATGAAAATATACCTACAACTAATAATAAAATAGATATACTTAATTTGAATTTTTTCTTCATTTGTATCACCTCGATTATAATAATTTTAAATAAATATGTTTACTTAAAATATATAATGTGTCATTTAAATAACTTATATACAGGTTATAAATGGATTCTTATAAAAAACATATTTGCTCATTTTATATAATTTATATTTAGTATTATTATTTATATTTAGGTATATATAATAGTTGAAAAATAAGAATTTTATTTTAATGCATAACTATATATAGTAAATAGAAAAACATTAAGTATTACATATTCAATATTAAATAAATTAATAATATAATAGATACAACTTAATTTTATTAATATATACATTAATAAAATTAAGTTTAACTATTGACTATATTAACATATAAGAGTATTATATAAAATAACAGGAGGGATAGGATGATATATAAGGCAATAACGGTTTGTCCAGTATGCGGAAAAAAGCTAAAAATAACAAGGATTAATTGTTCTTCATGTAATACTGTTATAGAAAATGATTTTAAATTTTCTAAGTTTGATTATTTAACTAAAGAACAGCTGAAATTTATAGAAGTATTTATTATGTGCAGAGGAAGTATTAAAGATGTAGAAAAGCAACTTGGAATTTCTTATCCTACAGTTAGATCAAAATTAGATGAAGTAATTAATGCATTAGGGTATAAAGAATTAATTAAAAATAACAAAGAAGAAAAAGATGTAATAGGAGCCTTAGAAAGAGGAGAAATATCTGCAGATGAGGCAATAAAAATATTGAAAAAAGATTAATAAAATAATGGAGGGATAGTTATGAGAGAAGATTTAATAAAAATATTGAACATGTTATCTGAAGATAGAATAGATGTAGAAAAATGTGCAGATCTTATTGAGGCTATGTATACAAATAATAAAACTAACATAAGTAATTTGGGGAGCTACAATGATAAAATGCTTAAGGTGCATGTAGACTCTTCCGAAGGAGATAATGTAAGAATTAATATGCCAGTGCCTGTATTAACTTCAATTTTAAAAGTATCAGGAAAATTACCTATAAAAAATAGTAATTTGGAGGGATTAGACTTAGAAATGTTAACAGAAACCATAAGTAAAGCAATAGAAAATGAAATGCTAGGAGAAATAGTATCAGTAAATTCAGGTAAAGGTGATATTGTAAGAATAGTTATTGAATAGGTGATAAAAGTGAAAATTGTAATAAAAAGTGAACGTACTAAAATGTTTATTCCAGTTCCTATTTTTCTTTTGCCACATATATTAAAAATTTTTAAGGCTATATGTAAAAAATCAACCAATAACAGCGAAAGTATTAAATATATAGAATGTTTAGATGTGGATTCTGTTAGATGTATAATAAAAGAATTAAAGAGATATAAAGGACTTAAACTGGTACAGGTTAAAAGTCAAGATGGCACATATGTATTAATTAAAGTTTAAGGGTTTCAAATATCTCCAAGTAATTATAATAGATGTAAGTATTAAAAGAATATAAATTTATAAGGATATTAAAAGTTATTAATAATTTTTAATATCTTTTTTATTTTCTGATCTAGGCACAATTAAAAGTTATAGAACTATAGAAGGTTTTGGGGTTAACACTTATGTTTGGATCAATGAAAAGGAACACAGAGTACTTATTAAATATCACTGGATACCTACTTTAGGTGTTAAGACAATAGATAGGCATGAGGCTGAAGTACTTGCGGGAGTTGATCCAGATATAGCTACAAGAGATCTATATGATACCATAGCTAAAGGAGGAAAAGTTGAGTATTTTTTGAAAGTACAAGTTATGGAAATGGAAGAATCTGAATGCTTAGAATTCGATACTTTATATGCAACTAAAGTATGGCCGGAAGATAAATTCCCATTGATTGAAGTTGGAAAGATAACATTGAATGAAAATCCTAAAAACTTTTTTGGGGAAATTGAACAAATAGCGTTTTGCCCATCTAATATAGTACCAGGGGTAGCATTGTCTAATGATAAACTTTTACAAGGGAGAAGCTTCTCATATAAGGATACTCAAAGATACAGGATAGGAGCTAATTTTCAGCAGTTGCCTATAAATAAACCTATAGTTGAGGTAAATAATAATACTCAGGATGGACCTATGAGATATTTTTATAATAAAGGAAGCATAAATTATAAACCTAATACTTTAAATGACAATAAACCTTTGGAGCACCCAAAAGGAAAAAAAGAGCCTATTTATGTTGAAGGAAATTTGGTAAGAAAAACTATAGATAAAAGTCAAGACTTTTTACAGGCGGGTGAAAGGTATAGAGCTATGACAGATAAGGAAAAGAATACATTAATAAGCAATATAGCAGCAGATATGTGGGAAGTTGATATAAGAATTCAGTTGAAAGCTATAGATAATTTTTCTAAAGCAGATAAAGAATTTGGAAGAAGATTAAAAACAGAACTAAGAATTGAAGAGCATTGTTAATAACTATAACAATTAATATTGATTTTAATAGTTCATGTTAATTTTAAATATTTATAACATAATTAATAAAAAATACTAAATTTTTAGGTTTTATAATATTCTTCAGTGAAATAAATAACCAATCTTATGAAGATAAAATATATAGCTTCATTATGTTCATAGAAAGCTAAAGGGACTGTCCCATTCATTAAAAAAAATTAAGCACAATATATTGTTTTACAAGTTTAAAGTTAACACAATATATTGTAGGATTTATTATTAGTGGGACAGCTCCTTTTTCATTTATATTAAGATATGTTAAGTTCATGTGGGAGAAGAGTTTAATATTTTTTTAATAAATCCTTTTATAAAGATCTTTTGTTTTTAAATTATTCTTTTTAGCTATTCTTTTCCAATACATATTACCAGCCAATTTAAATATAAATTTAGGCATCTTAGCATTAACAAGGATCTTATTTTGAGGAGTAATGCTATTATTAATATTTTCTATATCTTTTTTTAATGTTAAAAGTGCATCATATATGGGGTGTTTCATTTTAGAATTAAGAGGTATATTTTTTGAATTAATCATAAATTCACCAGCACCGATACCTATGCCAAGTCTCCAGTTGAATCCTATTCTTGTACAATAATTTTTCATTATGTCAATGGCTATAGAATTTTGAGTTCCTTCCAAGAATCCACAATTTATTAAGCAATACATATCAGTATTTAAACCTTTTTTGTTTTTAAGGAAAGATTCAAAACATATCATAAAATCCAGCATTGGGCTTGGAAGGCAATCAGCATATAAAGGAGAAATAAGAATGATTTTATTAAAAGATAGGATCTCATTAAGGGAGCTTGTATCTTTCATAAGTTCACTTACATAATATTCTTTTGTTTTAATGTTATTATTAAGCAATTGTATTAATTCATTAATAAAGTACGAAGAATTGCTATTTTTTTTCTTTGGACTACCATTTATAATACATAGATTATTCATGAAAATTACCTCCCTTATAAATTTTTTAAAACATCTTTTATTTTATATATATCATCCACTATAAAAGATTTATACTGGGTAAAACTTAAGTTTATACAGTATGCCTTCACTAGTTTTTTAAATGTAGCTTTTTCATCAGATGTGATATCTTTTCCATATCCTATGGCTATAAATTTAGGAAATTTATCATATCTAGAAACATGATGAATTTCTCCATTAACCGATTTAAAGAATGGTAGTAAGATACCTATAGATCTATCTATAACATTTTTAATATAAGGAGAATAGCAACCATAATGTATTTTGGTAATTATAATAAAAATATTATTGTGCAAAATAAATTTAGGCATTTCTGTATAAAAATCATTTATAATGCACTTACCAGGAGTTTTACTCCAACACTTAAAACAGCCATAACAAGGTTGTATAGGGGCTGTTTCTTTTGATAATATTTTGGTGTTTTTTGATACAAAAGGTAATATTTCATTTAAATTTTTTTTAGATAAATCATGAACTAATAACATAAAAATTCTCCTTTCATATATGGATAAAACCATGTTTATGGTGTAAACTTTGCTTTAGTATACTATAGTAAGTTTACATTGTCAACATAAAATGATACAATAAATTATAATATATTTGTATTTTGAAAGAGAGGGCATTTTATATGGCAACTTATGCATATCATCATGGAGATTTAAAGAAAACTTTAATAATAGAAGGATTAAAATTACTTAATAAAGAAGGTACAGATAAATTTTCCATAAGAAAAGTAGCTGCTTTATGCAATGTAAGTCATTCAGCTCCATATAAGCATTTTAAAAATAAAGAAGAATTAATTAATGCCATATCTAATTATGTATTTAGTGAATTTGAGAAATCTTTAATAGAAATAACAGAAATATGTAAGGATAATCCAAGTAAAAAGATTACTGAGCTTGGGAAAAAATATGTTTGGTTTATGGTGGAAAATCCCGATTATCTAAAATTTTTATTTTTAAACAATTATAAATATGGGATTGTGGCGGATGAAAGTAAATTTGAAGCTAAAGTTTCAGGATCTTTTGAAATATTTAAGAACTCAGCTATTGAATATTTAAAGAGTATAAATATAAAAAAAGAAGAGTATACACGAGATGTAATAGCTATGTGGTCTATGGTTCACGGTATTGCAGTAATGTTAGCAAATAGAACTATTATATACAATGGAGATTATTTGGAACTTGTTGAAAGTATTATAAATAAAAATCTTAAGTTTTAGAAGCTATATTATTAAAATATAAAGATAATTAACATTAAATATAATAATAAACAATAAAAGAAGACGCTACCAAAGTTTTCCTTGGATAGAGTCTTCTTTTCTGTATTTGTCTATTTTATACATATATAAATAGTTATTATTTACTTTATTAATTATGACAAATTACTGGAGTTCCTGCTTCTATATTTTCGAATATAGTTTGTGCTAAAGCAGGAGGGCAATTTACACATCCATGAGATCCACTGTTTTTATATATACTTCCACCAAATTCTGTTCTCCAATTAGCATCATGCATACCAATACCACCATTGAAAGGCATCCAGAACTTAACTGGAGTAGCGTAGTCTTCACCTTTTAAAGTTGCATTTCTTTCTTTATAATCTATTTTATAAACTCCTTCAGGAGTTGCATGATTTAAGCTTACATTACCAGTAACAACATTTCCATCTACAACAACATTTCCATTTTTATAAACCCATAAGTGTTGTTGTGTTAAGTCAATCTCAACATAGGAATTTCCTATGTCATCATCACCGGTAAAAGGTGTAGTCTGAGCGTAACTAGGTTTCTTGTTTATAGTTTTTCCTTCTTGTATAGCTTGCACTAGATTTTCAGTTTCTTTAGATCTATCAATAGCCCAACCATAGCTTCCGCCACTTACTTTTATATGATTACCTGATGGAGTTACAAGATTTCTTGTTTTACCAACAGTGTTATATGTGTAGGCTAAGTTGTCTATGTATGAGCGTACTTTATCCTTGTCTACAACAGCATTGAAATTTTCATCTGTTTTAATTAGATCTTTTATTTTAGGAGCATTTACGACTTCTTTATTTCCTCTAATGTCATAAGTTATTACTGCTTGTAAATACTTGTCCATAGTTTTCTTAGCTTTAATAACTTCATTAGATTTTGATGTGTGTTTAGGGTTATCATAACAATTATCTTTATCTAAATTTAGAATATTTTTATTTTTTAATATTGCGCTTTTTATTTCTCTATATAGAACATCTTCCTTAACCTTATTTCCCATAACCTCAGGTATAATTTCATAACCTTTTTCTGTATATTTTAAACTTGAATCTTTAGGATTAACTATCTTATTTTTATTAAAGAAAATCATTTTATCAGTAATTTCTTTTAATTTATCTTCAGCATAAGAAATTGTTCTAGGTATCTGATATTCTTTTTTCTTAAAAATACCCTTAAATATATTAAAAGGGTTCTCATTATCCTTTAAATTTTTTATGGCATCATTACGATTATATTTTAGGTTAAAATCCTTAGCTGAAATTTGTTCTTTAGATCCATCCCTTCCTTCTAATTGGAGTGTATAAGTATTCACTTCTTGTTCTATTTCTTTATTCACTTCTTCTACGGTTTTGCCGGAAGCTTTAATACCATTGATAGTTGTTCTAAAATAGAAATGATTGTTAAAATATAATACCATACATACATAGATTATTAGTAGGCCTACTAAACTTATAATGCTATATCTAGTATGTTTTTTCTTTACCTTAGTTCTTTTTTTACTCATTGGAAATATGCCTCCTAAATTTTAGTTCCATTATAATAAATATATATTTATTATAACATTTTAGATGCCTTTTTCAATTGGTTTATATATTCTTATGAAATAATTAATAATTAAGTTTGACTAAAATATATAAATGCAATTTTTCCAACTGAAAGCAAGAAAAAAAGAGATATTTTTACAAAACAGCTGTATAAAATAAGAAATTTAAGAGGGTAAAAATGGCATAATACTTGGAATAGACAGGTAATAATTAATTTAAATATACCTTAGATTTATTAGTAAAATTTAATGGTAATTTAATTGTTTTATTTTAAGGTATATAAGAAATAATACGATTATATAATATAGTAAAATTTACAATAATTATATGATGGGAGAGTATTTATGTTTTTAAAGGAAACAGAGTTAATTAGACAGGCTAAAAAATCAAAACATCTATATAATATAATCATTTCATATTTATTAGTATTTTTATTTATGATTATAGGAGAAATAGTAGGAGGTATTATATTTATTATAATAAAGACAACATTTAAAGTTTCTAATAATACCCCAATTAATTTTTCAATTAATTTAATAACAGGTTTTTTATTTTCAGCTTTAATTACATTTGCTTGGGTAAAAACATTTGAAAATCGCAGTGTTGAGAGTATGGGATTCTGTAGAGAAAAATTTATAAGAAAATATATTTTGGGTTTTGTCTTAGGAATTATACTATTTTCACTTGTAGTAATATTACTTACAGTTACAAGTCATATAAATTTAGTAAGTGGTCTCAATTTAGCTAATATAGGAGCACTTATTATAGTTTTACCAGGTTGGATAATTCAGAGTGCAACGGAAGAAATATTGGTAAGAGGTTGGCTTATGAATGTTTTAGGAGCAAAATATAACATTACCATAGGATTAATATTTTCTTCATTATTATTTTCTCTGTTACATTTTTTTAATCCTAATGTAAGTTTAGTTGCAGCTTTAAATTTATTTATAACAGGAATACTTTTTGGATTATATGTTATAAAAACGAAAAATATATGGGGAGCCTGTGGATTGCACGCTGCTTGGAACTTTTTTCAAGGTAATATATTTGGTTTTGAGGTAAGTGGTTTAAAAACAGGAGTTGGAAGTTTAATGAATTTAGAGTTAGTAGGATCAGAGCTGTTTACAGGAGGTGCATTTGGTCCGGAAGCGGGTATTGCATGTACTATAGTTTTATGTATAGCAATAATAATATTACTATATAAAATTAAGAATTCCTATAACAAAAGTTATTTTTAATAGGAATTTAAAAATAAGTAAGAATACTTAATATTAAAATCTTTAGGTGTACATAGTAGCACCTAAAGATTTTAATTTGTTAGGGTTAAATAATAAGTTTAAAATTGTATAACGTATGTTAAATTTTAAAGGGTTTATATAATATATTAATGACTAAAATATTATTGTGAGTTGTTGTTAGATATTTAACTATATAATCTTTTGCTTTATCACATTATAAAGTAAAATTGTTATAAAAATATCAAATAATGCTGAAAAACAAAGGAAAATAAAAGATATTGACAAATTATAAAAAGAAGTATAATATTTTAATTAACAAAAACGAACACGCAAAACGAAATGAAAAGAACAAATAAATTTATGAATAGAATTATTTAAATTAATAATTATTTATATTAAAAAATAAGAGGTGATAACATGCTTCCTGTAGAGAGAGAAAATTATATAATTGAAAAGCTAAATCAATTAGGAAGTGTAAAAGTTGAAGATGCTGCTAATGAACTAAATGTAAGTTTAATGACTATAAGAAGAGATTTTGATAGATTACAAGAAAAAGGAATTTTATATAGAAGTTATGGTGGAGCTGTAAAGCGATCTATTTATTTATCAGAACAAGCTTATGATTTAAAAAAAATAAGCAATATATCTATAAAAGAAAAAATAGCAGAAAAAGCACTAAGTATAGTAAAAGAAGGGGACAGTATATTTTTAGATGCAGGTACTACAACCTTTGAGCTATCTAAAAGACTTAGTGAGATAAAAAATATAACTGTCATAACAAATGACCTTAAGATAGCTTTAGAACTATATCAAAACAATATTAAAACTTATGTAGTAGGAGGAAGAGTACAAGAAGAAACAGGCTGCATAATAGGACCTACTGCAGATGAATTTATATCTAATATAAAGGTTAATCTAGCTTTCTTAGGAACCTCTGGTATAGACTCAGATTTTAAACTATCTACTCCTACTTTTGAAAAGGCAAGTTTAAAGAAACGTATAGTAAAATCTGCATCTTATTCTGTTCTTCTAACAGACAGCAGTAAGTTTAATAATGAATCTTTTGTAAATATATTTTCTATAGAATTATTAAATTGCATTATTACAGATAAAAAATTTAATAAAGATGAAAGCAAATATTTAGAATCATTAAATGTAACAGTAGTTAACGTAGAATAAATATAAGTAATTAAACTACCATTAGTAATTAAGTAATTCAAGGAGGATATTAAATGTTAAATTATGTTATCATAGCTGATGATTTGACTGGAGCTAATGCAACTGGCGTTTTAATTAAAAAATTAAATTTAAAGACTGTAACACTTATGAATTCATTAAAAAAAGATGATTTGGGAAAAGCATATGATACAGTTCTTTATTCAACCGATAGTAGAGGAGTAGAAAAAGAAGATGCCTATGAAAGAGTGCTTCAAGCAACAGAATTTTTCTTTAGTTCAGATGTAAAAGTTTACGGCAAAAGAATAGATAGCACTTTAAGAGGGAACATTGGAGCAGAAATAGACGGAATGTTAGATTCTCTTCCTAGGGATACTATAGCTGCCATAGTACCATCTTTTCCAGATGCTAATAGACAAGCTGTAGGAGGGTATCTTTTAGTAAATGGTAAATCTTTAGAAGATACTGATGCAGCAAAGGATGGTAAGAAACCTATAAATTCTTCGGTAATTGAAAAGTTGGTGAAAGAGCAAAGTAAATATGAAGTTGCATCTATATATCTTGAAGATGTGAAAAAGGGATATAAAAATTTACAGGATAAAATAATGGATATCTACAATAAGAGTAAAAAATTAATAATATTTGATGCTGTAGATAATAAGGATTTAGAGATTATATCAAAAGCATTAATAAATACAAATATTAAATTTACATGTGTAGATCCAGGCCCGTTTACTGCAGAAACAATAAAACAGTATGTTGCTTTAGATAAGGAAAATAAAAAAGAAGTGAATTATAAAGATAACAATAAAAATAAAAACAATAAAGTGCTTATGTCAATAGGAAGTATAACTGACACTACTAGAGCACAGTTAGAGAGAATTTTAAAAGATAGAAATATATTTAAAATAGATATAAATTCTAGAAAACTATTAAGTGATTTAAATACAAAGCATGAAGAAATAGACAGGATAGCAAATAAGGTTATAGCAAATCAAGATTCATATGATATATTTTGTATAGTATTGGATTCATTATATGAAGAAGTAAGAATTAATCTAGATGAGGAAGCAAAAAAACAAAATACTACTAAGGAATTTTTATCTCAAATAATGAATACTGCAGTAGCTGAAATGAGTTACAAGATAATGCAAGAAATAAAATCTATAAAAGGCATATTTAGCAGTGGTGGAGATATAAGTGTTAGTATTTGCAGAAAATTTAATTCAGCAGGACTAGAACTTTTAGATGAAGTTATACCTTTAGCCGCTTATGGCAAGTTTATAGAAGGAGAATTCCCAGATATGAGAATAGTAAGTAAAGGGGGAATGGTAGGACAAGAAGACGCAATGGAACTATGCATAGATTATTTACTTAAAAATATTAATTGTGACTAAGGAGGACTAAATATGATTAATAATAAATCAATAATAGGAGTACCAATAGGAGATCCAGCTGGTATAGGACCAGAGATAGTAGTAAAATCATTAAATGAAAAAGAAGTTTATGAAAAATGTAATCCTATACTAATAGGTGATGCAAAAGTAATTAAACAAGCTATGGAATTCTGTGGTATGAATTTAAATATAAATTTAATTGAAAAAGCAGAAGATGGTAAGTTTACTTTAGGAACTATAGATTTGGTAGATTTAAATAATATAGATATAAATGAATTAGAAATAGGTAAAGTTCAAGGTATAGCAGGAAAGGCAGCTTTTGAATATATAAAAAAATCTGTAGAAATGGCTAAAGAAGGAGAAATAGATGCTATAGCCACTACACCAATAAACAAAGAATCATTAAAAAAAGGAAACATAAATTATATTGGACATACTGAAATTTTAGCAGACTTAACAGATACAGAAGATCCTCTTACTATGTTTGAAGTTAGAGGAATGAGAGTATTCTTTTTAACAAGACATGTTTCTTTAAGAAAAGCATGTGATTTAGTAACTAAAGAAAGAGTATTAGATTATATAATAAGATGCTCTGAAGCTTTAGAAAAGCTAGGAGTAAAGGGTGGTAAAATGGCTGTAGCAGGACTTAATCCTCACAGTGGAGAGCATGGATTATTTGGAGATGAAGAGATGAAAGAGGTAGTTCCAGCTATAGAAGAAGCTCAAAAAATGGGTTATAAAGTAGAAGGCCCTATAGGAGCAGATTCAGTGTTTCATTTAGCCCTTAAAGGAAGATATAATTCAGTATTATCTTTATACCATGATCAAGGACATATAGCAACAAAGACATTAGATTTTGAAAGAACTATTGCTGTAACAAATGGGATGCCAATACTTAGAACTTCTGTAGATCACGGAACAGCATTAGATATAGCAGGAACTGGAATAGCTAGTGCTGTAAGTATGGTAGAAGCTATAATCTTAGCTGCTAAATATTCACCTAAATTTAAAAAATAAACTTTATCAATATGTAAATAAGAGTTTTTTATAATAAGGTGGTTCTAAGCTTCAGCTTGAGTTTTGCTAATAAAGATAATAGTTTTTACTCGAGCTGAGTTTAGAATAACTTATTTTAAACAACTTAAATTAAATACATAAAATTTTACTAGTTTTATATTACAAATGAATACCTTTACAAAAAACATAAGGGGGAAAAATAATGGGAAACACAGTAGCAGGAAATCAAATGATATTAGGACTTATAGTTGGAATTAGCATACTTGTATTTTTAATACTAAAAACAAAAATTCATACATTTCTCGCACTAATTATTGCAGCAGCTACTACTGGACTTGTAGGAGGAATGCCCGCTAATAAAATTATCGATTCTATATCTAAAGGTTTTGGAGGAACTTTAGGAAGCATTGGTATAATCATAGGTTTTGGAGTAATGATGGGTCAGATTTTTGAAGTATCTGGAGCAGCAGAAAGAATGGCCAGAACTTTTATAAAATTTTTAGGAAAGAAAAGGGAAGAATTAGCATTAGCAATAACAGGATTCATAGTATCTATACCTATATTTTGTGATTCAGGATTTATAATTTTAGCGCCACTTGCAAAAGCTATTTCTAGAAAAACAAAAAAATCAGTTGTATCTTTAGGTGTATCCTTGGGATTAGGTCTTGTAATTACTCATAGTTTAGTGCCACCAACACCTGGACCAGTTGGTGTTGCAGGTATATTTGGAGTAAGCGTAGGTAGTTTTCTTTTATGGGGAATAATCTTAGCTATACCTATGGCACTAGTTGGTATGGGGTATGCAAAATATATAGGCAAAAAGATATATCAAATACCAGGAGAAGAAGAAGATCAATGGATTAGAGGAGAATATGAAGAGCCAGTATATAATTTTGAAGATGAAGAAGAGAACAAGAAATTACCATCTACTTTTATGGCTTTTGCACCAATAATGACACCTATAATATTAATACTTTTAAATACTATACTAGATGTTTTAGTTAAACAAAAAACAATAGGCCCTAGTGGATTTGTTACTATGGTTCAATTTTTAGGATCTCCTATAATTGCAGTAGGACTCGGTCTAGTAATAGCTATATATGGATTAGCAGGTAAGTTAAATAAAGAGACAGTTATAAATGAAATGGAAAAAGGAATAAAATCTGCTGGTATAATAATATTAGTAACTGGTGGTGGCGGTGCTTTAGGTATGGTACTTCGTGATAGTGGTACAGGGGATTATATAGCAAAATTAATCGCAGGTTCTCATATGCCAGTTGTATTAATACCTTTTATCATAGCATCTTTAGTAAGACTTATCCAAGGAAGTGGAACTGTTGCCATGATAACTGCAGCTTCTATAACAGCGCCAATTGTTGCAGCATCAAATGTTAATCCAATATTAGCAGCTCTTGGAGCTTGTATGGGATCACTTTTATTCTCATATTTTAATGATAGCTATTTCTGGGTAGTTAATCGTTCTCTTGGAATAAAAGATGCAAAAGAGCAAATAAGAGTTTGGTCAGTTACTACTACTATAGCTTGGGCAGTAGGATTGGTAGAACTTATTGTACTAAGTTTAATATTATAAAATAAAATTTAGATGAGTTCAGCTGGAGTTTTTACTTCAGCTGAATTTTATTTTAATAAGATTAAAGCAAATTTTTTGATATAACAAATTTAGGTATTATTCCTTTACATAATAAGTACTAATACAATAATTGTATAAATTAGTAAAAAACCAATTATAGTACAAAGGTACCATAATGCTATGCCTCTGCGGGCTTAAATAACAGGCTGTTTTACTATATAATGGTCTTATAGTATTTAAATGAAAATTTTATGAGAGAGGGATAAATATGAAAAACTTCACATTAAGAGATGCAGTGGAGGAGGACGCCCCCATTATCACTGGTCTTATATATGATACTGAGGATCTTCCAGAGCATATTTGGGGCCAGGGCACTAAAGAAGAAATTTTAAATAGAATTAAGTTATTAGTATTAAGTACTGAATCAAGATATTCTTATTTAAATATAAAGGTAGCAGAATTCAATGATAAAATCTGTGGAGCTATAATTCTTTTAGATAGTGAAGAAATAGCACAGCTAGATACTAAAACTAGTTTAAACTTGCTTTTTATGATTAAAGGGATTAATAGCAAGATAAAATTTATAAAGGATTTTATTAAGGGAATGAGTTTAGAAGAGGGAGGAAAAAGAGAACTTTATATAGCAAACTTAGCTACAATTAAAGAAGTTAGAGGTCTTGGAATTGGGAAAGAGTTAATGAAATTAGCAGAAAAAATTGCCCAAAAAGAAGGGTATAAGGGATGTTCGCTATTGGCTAAGGATAAAAACGTAAGAAAGTTCTATGAAAAATTAGATTATAAATTTGAAAAAAAAGAAAAATATTGTTCACAATATTTATATAGAATGGTTAAAATGGTTTAAATTAAAAATAAACTATACTATAATTAACGGCAAAGAATCTTCTATCTGCTTTAGAAGATTCTTTATTTTTTATAAATATATAAAGTAAGGAATAATAATAACTAAATAAAAATCATTATTGACTATTAAAAAATCTATGAAATAATAAAATTATAATTAATTCCAAATAATAACTGAAGCACAAGAATATATTATTATAGAAAAATAGTTACCTTTATTTAATAACCAAATATAATATGGAGCTGGAGGAATTGGAAATGAAAAAAGATTTTTATGAAGCTATAGAACAAAGGCGTACATTTTATGGAATCAGTAAAGAACAAGTAGTGTCAGATGATAGAATTAAGGAAATTATTGAACATGCAGTAAAACATACACCATCTGCATTTAATTCTCAGAGTACAAGAGTTGTACTATTATTAGGAAATGAACATGATAAACTATGGAATATTACAAAGGAATCTTTAAGAAAGATAGTACCAGAAGATAGATTTCAAAGCACTGAGAAAAAGATAGATTCTTTTGGTAATGGGTACGGAACAATATTGTATTTTGAAGATATGAATATAATAGAAGATCTTCAAAAACAATTCCCATCATATAAAGATAATTTCCCAATATGGTCTCAACAAACTAGTGGTATGCATCAGTTAGTTATATGGACATCATTAGAAATAGAAGGATTTGGGGTTTCAGTGCAACATTACAATGAACTAATAGAAGAAGATGTAAAAAAACAATGGAGTATACCAGAGAAGTGGAAGTTTATAGCTCAAATGCCTTTTGGTAAGCCAATAACAAATCCAGATGCAAAAGAATATAAGCCATTAGAAGAGCGTATTAGAATAATTAAATAATTAAAATAATGTATATTTAAGCTCTCACATTGTGGGAGCTTAAATATATTAGCATTTTAAATAGTTTTAAAATAATTATAATTTCTAATCAAATTCTAATCTTTTATTAAAGTCTCTCTAATTATGGCTATATATAATAAAGCCATAAAGTAAATATATGAATTAAGAAAGTAGTATTAGGTATAGTTTCTTAAAAATATATAATAAAAAATGGAGGGATTTTTAAATGAATGTGTCTTTAGAACAAATAGACTTATTAAGAAAAAGAGCAAATATAAGTTATGAACAAGCAAAAGAGGTATTAGAAAAATTTGATGGAGATGTTATAGAAGCTTTAGTATATCTTGAAAAGAATAAAAAGACCAATGAGGATTTTGGCTGTGAAAGTAAATTTTTTGATAAGATTAAGGTGTTAATTAGAAAAGGTAATAAAACTAAGGTTGTAGTTAGAAAAAAAGAGGATACTGTATTAAAAGCACCAGTTAATGTTATTATATTGTGTACTGTTCTAGCGTTCCCAGTGGCAATAGTTGCTACTATACTAGCTTTAATTACAAAGCATAGTATCAGAATAGAAAAAAATTCAGGAGAAGACTCAAAGATTAATGATATTTTAAATAAGGTGTCAACAAAGGTTAATAATATAGTTGATGATTTATCAGAAGAAAAAGAAGTGAGTAATTAAATAAATTTTAAATAAACTATGATTTAAATTTAATAATTATCCTATGAAAGTAAAAATGGCTGTCTGAAAAAATATATTTATTATATTAGAATTAAATATATTTTCTCACAGTCTTTTTTATTGTATATATTTATACAAGTTGGAGAATATTTTGTATAATAAAAATATGTTAGGTAGAAATAAATACTTAAGGTTATTAGTTAAGGTATAATTTATATAAATAGTTTTTTAGATAAGTGGAATAATTTTTGGAGGAATGAACATGGATAGGGAAAATAAGAAAAAAATTCTTATAATAGAGGATGAAGTTAAAATTTCACGGTTTATTCAGTTAGAACTAGAATATGAGGGATATGAAACATGCAAGGTATATGACGGTAGAGAGGGATTAGATAAAGCCTTAAATGAAAAGTTTGATCTAATATTATTAGATGTAATGCTTCCTAAATTAAATGGTATGGAAGTTTGTAGAAGAATACGTCAAACATCAGATATGCCAATAATAATGTTAACAGCTAAGGAGGAAACCACAGATATTGTAATGGGGCTAGACACTGGTGCTGATGATTATATTACAAAACCTTTTGCCATAGAAGAACTTTTGGCTAGGATAAGAGTGGCATTAAAAAGAAAAGAATTACAAGTAAAACATTCTAATATTATTTCTATAAAAGCACTAGAATTAGATTTAGATAAGCACATTGTATGCTACAATAAACAAGTTATAGAACTTACAAAAACAGAGTTTGATTTATTAAAACTCTTTATGGAAAATAAAAATATTGCTTTAACTAGAGAACAGATATTAGATAAAGTATGGGGGTTTGACTATTTAGGGGACACTAATGTGGTTGATGTTTATGTAAGATATTTAAGAACAAAAATTGATAATAGGTATAGTGAAAGATTCATATATACTATTAGAGGAGTGGGATATCTTTTAAAAGATGAATAAAAAATTGAACTTTATAAAGAATATTATATATTTTTTAAAATGTATTTATATGATTATAAAAAACATAATAACGTTAAT
Organism: Clostridium sp. Marseille-Q2269; assembly: GCF_943736985.1. Lineage (GTDB taxonomy): Bacteria > Bacillota > Clostridia > Clostridiales > Clostridiaceae > Clostridium_F. Next base: position 21,813 of record NZ_CALSFS010000010.1, on the reverse strand, counting down.
TTTTAAAACTATTAAACCTTTATTAAGTAAATTTAAAATAAGATTAAGGTTTTCTATTACTTTTAAGTTGAATTTTATATATACAACTATAATATCAATATTGTTATTTTTATTTACATCTATAGTTTTATTTGGATTTAACTCTTTCTTAATGAAACAAGTTAAGGGCAACATAAATATGTATGCAGAAATAGTGTCAGATAATATAAAAAGCATTTCAGAAATTCCAGAGAAATTGATAGATAGTGTGGCGGAAAAAGGAGATACATTTATAAGTGTTTTTGAAAAGGATAAAAGCATTGTTTATTCAACCAATAAAAATATTAAGAAATATTATGGAGACTTTAAAATAGATAAACCATACATTATAAAAGGAAATGATAATTTAGAAAGAATGGTCATAAATAAAAGTTTTGAACTAAAGGATAAGATATACTATATACAAGTTATAAAAGCTTTAAAAAATGAAAATGAATATTTTTACTTGGCAATGATTATTTTAGGAATTTTAAATATTATTGTTATAAGTATAATTATAAAATCTGGTTCTGACATAGGCAAAAAAGTGGTAGATCCTATAAATGAAATGAATTACACAATAAAAAAAATAAATGTGCAAAATTTAGATACTCGTATTAACGTAAAGGGTTCTCATGATGAGTTAAGAGAACTTGCACAAACGGTTAATAATATGTTTGACAGGATTGAACAGTCTTATGAAAATCAAAATCGTTTTGTATCAGATGCTTCCCATGAACTTAGAACACCTATTGCAGTTATACAAGGATATGCTAATATGCTGTATAGATGGGGAAAAGATGATAAAGAAGTATTAGAAGAAGCGGTTGCTGCTATTAAAGGTGAATCAGAAAATATGAAAGAATTAGTTGAAAAATTATTATTTTTAGCAAGAGTTGATAAGAAAAGCCAGAAGATCCATAAAGAAGAGTTTTATATAAATACATTATTAGATGAGATTGTACGGGAAACTAAATTAATAGATTCACATCATAATATTATTAATAAAAGCAATAAAAATATTTTAGTTTTTGCAGATTACAAATTGTTAAAGCAAGCTTTAAGAATATTTGTAGATAATAGTTTAAAGTTTACACCGAAAGATGGTAAAATATATATTGAGTGGTATATAAATGGGAATCAAGTTGTTATTACAGTTGAAGATACAGGATTAGGGATTCCAAAAGATGATATACCTTATATCTTTGATAGATTTTATAGAGTTGATAAATCTAGAACAAAGGATAAAGGGGGAAGTGGATTAGGTCTTTCTATAGCAAAGTGGATTATAAAAGAGCATAAAGGGACCATACAGGTTAAAAGTAGGGTTAATGTAGGAACAAAAATAAGTATAAGTATAGAAAATAAAATTTAAAAAGTATTTTAAATGAATAAAGAAGGATTTAACTAAAATGTATAATAATTATTGAACTATAAATAAAAGGGGTTAAAACCCGTATTTTGTCCATATAACATCTATAATATATCATTAAAGTTGTAATATAAAGAAGGAATAACTAAATTTATGTAGAATTATGTAAAATGAACCAAAAAAATATCAGTAAATTTTATTAACATATGGAGGATATTTTATTAAAAAATATATAAATAATTGAATACTGCATATGTATGTCATAAATACCCTAATATACGGAGGAGATAGCATGATTTCGGTAAATGAACTAGAGAGTCTAAAGGTATTGGCTAATATACAGACAAATACAATTCCTGAGGGCGTCATATTTGGAATAATGGAAGGAGATACAATAGTATGGACTAAATCTTCTGATTCACTTAATATTAAACTTCTTAGTGTAGGAAATAAATTGAGTAGTGATAGCACTACTCTTGTTGCCATGCGTGAAAGAAAAATATTATCTCAAGACATTGATCGAGCACATTATGGTGTAAGATTGACTATTACCTCAATTCCAATTGTGGATGATGAAAAAAATGTAGTTGGAGCCTTTGCTATGGCAGTTCCAAAATTACATCCTATTGCTAAATCCTTTAGAAGCTTTGCACCAATTTTGTCAGAAATGTTCCAAGAAGGAGGATTTCTGTTAACAACAGATTTGGATAAAATTATAAATATACAATCTTCAAAAATTTCATGTTCCAAGTTTAAAAGTTGGAAATAAACTTAATGAAGATTTTATAGCAAGTAGAGCAATGAGGCTGAAGAAACCACAATTAGAACAAGTAAAAACTTTAGAATATGGGGTCCCTGTAATTTTATCAGCTCATCCATTATTTGATGAAGAAGACTCAAGTAAAGTTGTAGGTTCCTTTTGTATAATTATGCCACAAGAAGTTGCAGATAAATTACGTGCAATGTCAAATAATCTTGAAGATAATCTTTCAGAAATTTCTGCAACTATTCAACAATTGGCAGCATCAGCATCACAAATACATATAAATGAACAGAATCTAAATGAGGAGATAAGTAAAATAATAGCTGTATCAGAAGAAATTAATGAGATATCTTCTTTTATAAAAGAAATAGCAGATGAAACAAAGATGCTTGGATTAAACGCCGCTATTGAAGCTGCAAGAGCTGGGGAAGCTGGCAAAGGATTTGGTGTAGTTGCACAAGAAATAAGAAGACTATCAGAACAATCTAAAAGTACAGTACCCAAAATTCAACAACTAACAGATAATATTAAGATAAAGGTAGAAGATGTAAGCAAGAAAAGCCAAAATTCTTTGGTATCAAGCCAAGAGCAAGCTGCTGCTTCAGAAGAAATTACAGCAGGTATAGAAGAAATAACTTCTATGTCTGAGGAATTAAATTCTATTGCACAAAGATTGTAGCATTAAGCTAATATATAATATTTAAGTAATAATAGCATATAAATAGGAATATAAAAATTTAAATCATAATTAGATATTATTTAAGAAATGTTTAAAGATATAATTAAATTAAGACTTAAAGTAAAAAGCTAAGATTATGTATCCTAGCTTTGAACTTTATTTAGTGCTATTAATGCAGCACCTAAGGCACCACATATTTGAGGTTCATCCCATATGAAAATTTTACTTTTAAGCTTTAGTTCTAAAGATTTTACTAATCCAAGATTTTTTGCAACCCCCCCAGTCATCATGTAAAACTCCTCTTTTCCTACTCTATTTAAAAGAGATAGCATTTTTGAAGCTATTGAATCATTAAGTCCGTGAATTATATCACATTTTTCTTTGTTTTCAGCTATAAGAGACACAACTTCAGATTCTGCAAATACGGTGCACATATTGGTGATTTTTAAGTCTTCATTCCAACTTAGACCTTCAACACTCATTTCTTCAATGTCTATTTCAAGGGTTCTGGCCATCATATCAAGGAATTTGCCTGTACCTGCTGCACATTTATCGTTCATGGCAAAATCTTTTATATTTCCATGTTCATCTAATTTTATAACTTTACTGTCTTGTCCACCAATATCTATAATGGTTCTTACATTAGGTTTCAAATGGTGAGCTGCAACACCATGACAGGTTATTTCAGTTACATTTTCATTTGTAAAAGGAATATTCATTCTTCCATAACCAGTGGAAACAGTGTATTTAAGTTGATCTTTTGAAAGATTAGCCTTATTTAAAGCCAAAGTCAATGCATTATTTGCACCATAAATGCTTTTAGCTCCAGTTTTTACTATGGAGTAACTCATTATATTTTTATGTTGGTCTAAAATTACCACATTTGTAGAAGTCGATCCGCTATCAATACCTGCCACATATAAATCTTTTTCCAGAATGCATGAAACTTTAGTATCTAATTTTGTTTTATTCTTAAATCTTTCAATAAATGCTTCTATTCTAGTAGAAAGTTGTCCTTTACTTTGATTAGTATAGTCAGTTTCAATTTTTAATATTGGAATATTTGTTTTGTCTTTAATAGATGCATATTCGAAAGAATAGTAATCACAAAATTTTACTGTATGATAAATTATTCCTGATATGTTGTTAGAAAGAATAAGTTTTTTTCTATGGGATATATCAGACATTCTCATGCAGGGAGTTTGAGATAAAATAGCTCCAGCGTACCATAAAATAAGATCATCCATATTACCGCAGGAGTCTGGTATTTCATCTGATATAAAATTTTCTCCAGTACATGTAAGATTTAAAGGATATGATCCTGTGGATTCGTATATTGATTCTTCAAGGGATTCATAGCATCTGGCCCCTAAAATAGCAATTTTATTTTGAACAATATTATTATTTTTTTCAGAAGCACTATGTTTTTGTATAGATAGCTTAAATTTTTCAACATTAAATTTTTTACCGGTGAAACTTTCATAGGAAGATATAAATTTCATAAATGATTTTTGTAGTAGTATACGAGAACAACAATTATTTTTATGGGGCAAATCTATCATATGTACATATTTCATATTGGAATTCCATTTTAAAACATCATATAATCTTTTTATGCTTTCACAGCAGTTCATTAATACTAATTGATCATTATTGCAGTCTATAAGGCTTTCAAGTAGAGATTTACAGTATGAGCACATATTTGGATGCATAAGTGCATCAGCTCTATGAAAGGTAGAAGCTAAAGGATTAATTTTTATAGGAACTTCGTCAAAGGCCTCTAGTATTGAAATAGGAGTATACTTACAAGCATATAAAATCATATTTTCATACCTCCTTTATTATTTTTCAAAATTTCAAAAAAAGCCTCTAATCTGGTGCTAAGTTGACCATCATGAGAATTCCTTCTATCCACAGCATCTCCATCTATAGATAGGTAAGGAATATTATTTTCTTCCATAACTTTTTTTAGTATCATAGATCCTCCATTGGATTGCTTACAACCCCAATGACAAAAATTTATTACAGCATCTGTCTTTAGAATTTTGGCTAAATTTAATATACTTTTTGCTCTTCTACAGTGAGGACCATTAAAATGATTAAGTATAAGTTTCTTAGCTATAGCATTGTAAGGATTATTAACATCTAATTTTTCAATATAGTCAAAGGATAGATCAGAAGTTAATAGCTGCATTTTATCATTGTTATTAAAGTAATTCTTAAGGGTATTTTGATAAAATGGTATCAAGTGAACCCACAAGAATTTTGTACACTCACATTTATCATATGTTAATATATCTTCATAGAGTTTCTTGTAAAACGCTAAAGTTTCAACTCTTCCCATGGCTACATGGGATGTAAATAGTTTGTACATTTCAAAAGTCAATGTATTGGGAAAATACCTATAAGAAAGTTCTTTCATGTATTTTAGCTGATATTGTCTTGATGAATTCTCATTTATTAGTACTTTTTTTAATTTATTTTCATTCAATTTAATATGCATTATATCTTCTATCATTGATACCATTTCTTTAAGTTGAATAGCTACATATTCCTCTCCTTCTATTGAATATTCATAAGGAATGTCAATAATATATAAATCAATATTTAACTGATCTCTAACATGCCTAAATGTATTTACATTGGCATCACAGGCTATGGTTGTTGTCACTGCAAATCTTGGACTTTTTATCACATTTGACTGAATAGCTCCTATAAAAGCCTTGTGATAACTACAAAGAGTTTCTGGAATATTCATTTTTTCTGAATAATTTATAAAGCCATCTTCGCATTTGGTACCTGATAAGTAAGAAGAAATTCCTTCAACAAACATAGGATAAATATTCATGGCATGTAAAAACTCAGTAGGAGCAAACAGATTAACCATTGCAGATTTATCAGGGTACTTAATTGGCTCTAATATATATTTCATGCATATTTTATCAAGATATTGTAATGATGGAGGCAATTTACGGTTAGGAAACTTGTCCATAAGTTTGTAATTAAGAGAATATCCTGCTTTTAAAAGATTACAGGCCTTATGAGGCTTATCTATATTTTTTTTTATCATTGAACCGTAATATTTGATAAAATCCATTTAATCACCAACCCTTATTAGTAAATGTAGTTATATTATTAAAATTATTACAATATACAATATACATTAAAAAAATCACTATGTAAATAATACCAATCAATATTGGAAAAATAAGTATTAAAACCTATGTAGTAAAGATAGATTTAATTTTAAAATATTCTATTTTATTTTACAAGAATATATGTTTTTTATTATAAATAGTAATAAATAAAACATAAGATAACAAAAACAAATTCTATATATTATATGTAAGTGTAATTTTTTTATAACTTTTATACCAATAGGGAGGGCAAAAAATGGGTTATAAAACAATAAATACTATGTATTTTAGTGCTACAAAAAATATTATATGCCAAGAGATGAAAATAGAAATCCCATTGATATAAGAAAAGTTACACCAAGCACAAAAGATAATTGTATAAAATGTAATCTTTGTGCAGAAGTATGCCCTATGGGCTCCATCGATTTTAAAGATGTAAGTAAGCTTAATGGAATATGTATTAAATGCTGTGCATGTATCAAAAAATGTCCTGTACAAGCAAAATATTTCCAAGATAAGGAGTATTTGATACATAAAAGTCAATTGAAAAATAATTTTATATATAGAAAAGAACCAGAATTATTTGTTTAATGTAATTTTCAATATATATACCACATATAAATGGAAATGAAAGAGGGATGAACCATTAAAAATTTAATTGTTTTATATTTAATCATCCTATAGATCTATATAAGTGAAAATAATAATAAGTTTAATGATTGGCATGAAAAGGTTTTCTGAAAATTTTTAAAAATAGGTATTAAAATACATTTTAATAAATATAAATTACTAGAAAGCATAAGAAAAGAAAGAATTTTAAATTATAATTGCAATTTTCTTAACAATCATAATTTAAAATTAATTGAATAATATGATAATGAAGTAAATGAACATAACATAGATGAATTTGGTACAAGTTTTCTTTAAAGAAAACTTAACCACTTCAATAGAGTAAATTGGATTATTTATAATATTTAAGGAGGAATGTTAAAATGACAAAAGAAGGTTTAGCTTTAGAAGGTGTAAAAGTAGTTGAATTATCAAGCTTTGTTGCAGCGCCTAGTTGTGCAAAATTATTAGCTGACTGGGGAGCTGAAGTAATTAAAATAGAACCAGTTCAAGGAGATAATTTAAGATTTGTAGGTACAGTATATAATTCACCTGCAAAGGATGAAGAAAATCCTATGTTTGAACTTGAAAATGGAAATAAAGAGGGCGTTGCTATAAATACTAGAAGTGAAAAAGGTCAAGAAGTATTAGGAAGATTACTTAAAGATGCAGATATTTTTGTAACAAATGTCAGAGAAAAGGCATTAGAGAGAAGTGGACTATCCTATGGACAATTAAAGGATAAATACCCTTCACTAATACATGCACATATATTAGGATATGGAGAAGAAGGCCCTCTTAAGGATAAGCCAGGATTTGATTACACTGCATATTTTGCAAGAGGAGCTGTAAGTACATCCTTAATGGAAAAAGGAACATCACCAGCTAACACGAATGCAGGTTTTGGAGATCATTATGCTGGTATAAGCTTGGCTGCAGGTATATTAGCAGCATTACACAAAAAGACATTAACTGGAAAAGGGGATAGAGTTACAGTAAGTTTATATCATACAGCTATATTTGGTATGGGATTAATGATTACTACAGCTCAATACGGAAATAAGATGCCACTATCAAGAAGAACACCTAATAATCCATTAGCAACAACTTATAAGTGTAAAGATGATAGATGGATACAATTAGCTCTTCTAAAATATGATGCATGGTTCCCTAAGTTCTGTAAAGAAGTAATAAATAGACCTGACCTAATTGAAGATGAAAGATTTAATAAGCAATCTGAAGTAGTAAAACATGTTGAAACTTTTGTAGGAATATTAGAAGATGAAATGATTAAAAAGGATTTAAAAGAATGGGCAGAATTGTTAGATAAAGCTGACTTACCATATGAAAAATTACAATATTGTGAAGATATATTAGAAGATGAACAAGCATGGGCAAATGACTATTTATTTAAGACAACATATGATAGCGGAAATACTGGCGTACTAGTTAATTCACCTGTTAAGTTTAGTGAGGCTGGAATGAGACCATATAAAGCTGCACCAAAAGTTGGAGAAGATACTGATACAATTCTTACATCTTTAGGTTATAGCAAAGAAGAAATAGAAGAAATGAGAAAAGAAAAAGCAATAAAATAAATTAGTCATATAGGTTTTTAATAGAGGGCATAAAAACTTATATTTAGAAGGGGGAGGAATATAAATGGCTGATAAGAAAGATGAAAAGAAAAAAGCAGCAAAAGTAATTAATGGTATATTGGCTAAATCATATGCAGATGCTTGGAAAGCAAAGGAAGCAGGAAAACCAGTAGGTTGGTCAACTTCTGTATTTCCACAGGAATTAGTAGAGGCTTTTGATTTGGATGTATTATATCCAGAAAATCAAGCAGCAGGTGTTGCAGCTAAGAAAGAGTCTTTATCCCTTTGTGAAGCAGCAGAAAGCGCTGGTTATTCAATTGATTTATGTGCCTATGCAAGAACAAACTTTGGGCTTCTAGAAAAGGGTGGTTCAGAGAACTTAAATATGCCAAAACCTGATTTTATATGCTGTTGCAATAATATTTGTAATCAAGTTATTAAGTGGTACGAAAACATAGCAAAGGAATTAGATATACCATTAATAATGATAGACACTACATTTAATAATGAAGATGAAGTAACAGAGAGTAGAATTAAATACCTTAGAGCTCAATTTGAAGAAGCTATAAAGCAACTTGAAAAAATTTCTGGAAAGAAATTTGATCCTAAAAAATTAGAAGAGGTTATGAGGATATCTGCTAATAATGGTAAACTATGGAAATATTCTATGAGCTTACCATCAGGTTCATTCCCATCACCAATGAATGGATTTGATTTATTTACTTATATGGCTGTTATTGTATGTTATAGAGGTAAAAAAGAAACTACAGATGCATTTAAATTGTTAATTTCTGAGTTAGAAGAAAATATTAAAAATAAAGAAACTTCATTTAGAGGAGAAGAAAAATATAGAATTATGATGGAAGGTATTCCATGTTGGCCATATATAGGATATAAAATGAGGACTTTAGCAAACTATGGCGTTAATATGACTGGAAGTGTTTACCCTCATGCATGGGCATTACAATATGAAGTAAACGATTTAGATGGAATGGCTAGAGCTTATAGTACTATGTTTAATAATGTTAATTTAGAGACAATGTGTAAATATAGAATAGATTCTTTAATAGATGGAAATTGTGATGGAGCATTCTATCATATGAATAGAAGCTGTAAGTTAATGAGTTTTATTCAATATGAAATGGAAAGAAAAGTTTTTGAAGAAACAGGTATACCATATGCAGGCTTTGATGGAGACCAAGCAGATCCAAGAAACTTTAGCAAAGCTCAATTTGAAACAAGAATCCAAGGATTAGTGGAAGTTATGGAAGAAAGAAAGAAAGGAGGAAACAAATAATGGATAATATAAAAAATATTTTATCTAAATTAGAGGGAATTACTAAAAACCCTAAAGAAGTTGTTTCAGATTATAAAGAAAGAACAGGAAATAAAGTAATAGGATGTTTTCCAGTGTATACTCCAGAAGAAATAGTATATGCAGCAGATATGCTTCCAATAGGTATATGGGGAGGGGACGTTGAAGCTAATTTAGCTAAACAATATTATCCAGCATTTTGTTGCTCAATAATGCAATCCTGCATGGAATTTGGATTGAAGGGTATATATGATGGTTTATCAGCTGTTATTATTCCTGGAATGTGTGATACATTAAATTGCATGGGCCAAAATTGGAAATTTGCTATTAAAGACATTCCATACATCGCATTAGTTCATCCTCAAAATAGGAAATTAGAAGCTGGTGTAGAGTATTTAGTTGAAGAATACAAATATATAAAAGAAAAGATAGAAGAGATTAGAGGAAAAGAGATAACTGAAAAAGAGTTAGAAAATAGTATAGAAATATACAATGAACATAGAGAAGTAATGAGAAATTTTGTAGACATAGCAGCTAAGCATACCAATACAATAAATAATTATGAAAGAAATGTTGTTATAAAGAGTGGATTCTTTATGAGAAAAGATAAGCATACAAAGATAGTAAAAGAACTAAATGATTTATTAAATGCTCTGCCAGAAGAAAAATATAATGGCAAAAAAGTATTTGTAACTGGTATATTATTAGATTCAAAAGAAATGCTTGATGTGTTTGAAGAAAACAATTTAAGAATAGTAGGCGATGATCTAGCTCAAGAAAGTAGACAATTTAGAACAGATGTACCTGAAGGAAAGAATTCATTAGACAGATTAGCAAGACAGTGGTCAAATATTGAAGGATGTTCTTTAGCATATGATCCTAAGAAAGCTAGAGGATCAATGATTGCAAAAGCAGCTAAGGATAAAGAATGTGATGGTGTAGTATTTGCCATGATGAAATTCTGTGATCCTGAAGAATACGATTACCCAGTTGTTAAAAAGGATATTGAAAAAGAAGATATTCCTACAACAATGGTAGAGGTAGATCAACAAAATAAGAGCGTTGAACAAATAAGAACAAGAATTCAAACATTCTCAGAAATATTATAAATAGAACCTTAATTTAAAGTTATAGTTTTAAAGTCCATTTAACATTAGAAAATTTATTATATATTTAAATTTAAGAATGATTATTTAGTTATATATAAGACTTTGTAGGGATTAATGGGTTTGTTAGATTAAAAATATTTTATATAAAAATAATTAAATTTCCTTATACAAACTATGTAGCGGTTTTTATGAATGACACTGTAATATTATTAAAAATATAGAGTTAATAGTAAAAATCGCTACAGTTTTGTAAGGTCGTAAATTTAAAAGGAGGAAAGTATGTTATTTAAGAAAGAGCATGAACTTTTGAGAAAGTCCGTAAGGGATTTTGTAGATAGAGAGTTGAAAGATATTCCAGAACAAGTTGATATAGAGGGTAAGTTACCTAAAGAACTAATAGAAAAGCTTGCAAAATATAAATTTATTAGTCCTGTAATACCTAAAGAATATGGTGGCGCTGGCGCTGATTATGTTTCTTACTGCATAATAATGGAAGAAATTAACAGACGTTGTGCTTCTACAGGAACTTTTATAACAGCAGGAGCATCATTAGTAGCACTACCTTTACTTAATTTTGGAACAGATAAGCAAAAGGAAAAATATTTAAAGCCTCTTGCAAAAGGTGAATATATAGGATCATTTGGGTTAACTGAACCAGGTGCAGGATCAGATGCTGGTGCTGGTCAAACTACTGCAGTTTTAGATGGAGATCATTATATTTTAAATGGAAGAAAAACATTTATTACAAATGCACCTATTTGTGATTTCGCGATAGTAACAGCCATGACAGAAAAAGGTAAAGGTTCAAGAGGAATTTCAGCCTTTATAGTTGAGAGTAAATGGGATGGATTTTCAACTGGAGCCCATGAAAATAAAATGGGCATCAGGGGAACAGAAACCGCAGATTTAATATTTGAAAATGTAAAGGTTCCAAAAGAAAACCTTATTGGAAAACAAGGTAAAGGTTTTAAAATGGCATTAAATACACTTGATGTTGGAAGAATTGGAGTAGCTGCTCAGGCTCTTGGAATAGCTCAAGGTGCTTTAGATGAAGCTATAAAATATGTTAAGGAAAGAGTTCAATTTGGTAGACCTTTAGCGAAGTTCCAAAACACTCAATTTACAATTGCGGATATGGAAACTAAGGTTCAAGCTGCTAGATGGCTTGTATACGATGCAGCGGAGAAGAAAGATGCTGGTATAAATCCGGGAGTTGAATCTGCAATGGCAAAATATTATGCTGCAGAAATTGCAAATGAAGTGGCTTATAAAGCATTACAATTACATGGTGGATATGGATATATGAAAGATTATCCAATAGAAAGAATGTATAGAGATGCCAGAATTACATCTATATATGAGGGAACATCTCAGGTTCAGCAGATGGTTATTGCGGCAAAAGCCCTTAAATAATATATTAAGAAATAAACAAAATTGGAGGTTAAAGATTTGAGGATAGTAGTATGCGTTAAACAAGTTCCGGATACAACAGAAGTAAAAATAGATCCTAAGACAGGAACATTAATAAGAGAGGGTGTTCCAAGTATATTAAATCCAGATGATGCAAATGCACTTGAAGAAGCTTTAAAAATGAAAGATAAAGATGAGAGTATAAATGTATCAGTTGTTTCAATGGGCCCTCCTCAGGCAGAGGTTATGTTAAGAGAATGTCTTGCAATGGGAGCAGATGATGCTTATTTAGTAAGTGATAGAGCCTTTGCAGGTTCCGATACTTGGGCTACTTCAAAGGTTATTGCATCAGCCATAAGAAACATTGGAGATTATGATATTATATTCGCTGGAAGACAAGCTATAGATGGGGATACAGCTCAGGTCGGTCCACAAATTTCCGAAAAATTAGGTATTCCACAGGTTACTTATGTACAAGATTTCAAAATGGACGGAGATAATGTAACAGTACAAAGACAACTAGAAGATGGCTACGAAATAATTAGAGTAAAAAAACCTGTATTATTAACAGCTGTAAGTTCACTTAATGATCCTAGATATATGGCGGTAGATAAAATATTTGATTCTTATAAAAAAGAAATAAAGGTTTTAACTATTGATGACCTAGATATAGAAAGAGAAGGAGTAGGTCTTAAGGCTTCTCCAACTAAAGTATTTAGATCATTTACTCCAGCACCTAAAGGTAAGGGTGTTGTTCTAGAAGGATCAACAGAAGAAGTGGTTGAAAACCTAGTTGTAAATTTGAAACAAAAGCATATTATATAAAATTGATCGGAGGGTAATATGGATATAAAAAAAGATCTAAGTATATATAAAAATGTCTGGGTAATTGCAGAACAAAGACAGGGTAAGATAACTCCTGTGGTTATAGAATTGTTAGGAGAAGGTAGAAAGATAGCCGATGATATTGGAGTAGAATTGTGTGCAGTTTTGCTTGGATACAATGTTGACAATTTGACAGATGAACTAATACAGTTTGGTGCAGATAAAGTTTATTATGCTAATGATCCATTGCTAGAGAAATATACAACTGATGGATATGCAAAGGTTATAGTAGATGCAGTAAATGATATTAAACCAGAAATTGTTTTAATTGGTGCAACTCATATAGGCAGAGATTTAGCTCCTAGAATATCATCAAATTTGGATACTGGATTAACAGCCGATTGCACTAAGTTAGAAGTAGACCCAGAAGATAAAAAACTTAAACAAACTCGTCCAGCATTTGGAGGCAATATTATGGCTACAATAATATGTCCTGATAATAGACCTCAAATGTCAACAGTAAGACCAGGAGTTATGGATAAAGCCGTAAAGAATGAAAATAGAAAGGGCCAAATTTTAAAATTAAGTGCAGATTTAATTAAAGAAGATATAAGAACAGAAGTAGTTGAAATAGTTAAATCTAAAAAAGAGTTAGTATCACTAACAGATGCAAACTTTATTGTGTCTGGAGGACTTGGTCTTGGAAATGCTGATGGATTTAAATTATTAAAAAAATTAGCTGATAAATTAAATGGAGTAGTTGGATCTTCTCGTGCTGCTGTAGATGCTGGTTGGATAGAAAATTCACACCAAGTAGGTCAAACAGGAACAACTGTAAAACCAACAGTTTATATAGCTTGTGGAATTTCAGGAGCTATACAGCATTTAGCAGGTATGCAAGAATCAGATATAATAATTGCTATAAATAAAAATGAATCAGCTCCAATATTTGAAGTAGCAGACTATGGGATAGTGGGAGATTTATATGATGTAGTGCCTAAATTATTAGAATTATTAAATGACGATAATCGTATTACAGAATTATTTGAAAAACATAAAATAGCACATTAGCCCTAAATTTAATATAAAAAGTTAATTATATTATACTATTTATTATAGCCCCCTATTCTAATATATTTGGATGAGGGGGCATTATAAAGATAATATTTAATTTATAAAGCCATTATGATAAAGTTTTTTCTGTAGTTTTTGAAATAGGATATTTAATGATAGTGTTATTAGGGACAGGAGGATCTATAGCAGGTTCTGCTTCTCTTATGGAGAACTATGGTGTTAATTATTTTGTTGGAGTATTAATTACAGGTGGGATTTTCTATATACTAACCATATATGGATCTGAATTAATAAGAAAAGCTTCAACTATTATTACTATATTAATATTAATATTCTTAACAGTTATAGTGGTTACAGGGATAAAGGCTAATTTAGGAAATCTTTCTCAAATGATTTCCACACAATATTCACCTTCATCCTTTGGAACAGTTTTGTATAGTGGACTTAGATATGCTGGTTATCAAGCCTTTGTAGTTGCAATTGTATTAAGTGCAAGTGATACTTTAAAATCTGATAAGGCTATTAATAAATCAATGTTTTTAGGAGTTATACTAAATGGAGTCATGATAACATTATCTTGTATAATGTTACTTGCATGGATGCCAGGAACACAAAAAGAGACTATACCAATATTGTATATATGTAAACGTTTGAATAGTAATTTTTTATTATTTTCTTATTCAATAGTATTGTTTTTAGCCTTTGTATCCACAGGTATAGGATGTGTGTTTGGAGCTGTAGCTAGATTTGAAAATGTTATTAAGAAGCCTATTGATATAAAAAAAAGAAGAGGAGCTATATCTTTTGTATGCATGGTTTTATCTATGGCAATTTCATTGTTTGGGTTAACTAATATTGTTGTTGTTGGTTATGGATATGTTGGAATAATGGGTATATTTGCTGTGGTTATTCCATGTATAGTGATAGGAAAAATAAAAAATAGCAGATTTAAAAAAGAACATCATAGTACATTATCACAAGTTGATAGTGATGTATTAGAAGAAGATGTAATATCTAAAGAAAATATATTATCAAAGGATAATATATAAGCTGTAGATCCTAAATAAAAATTTTTTATAAAGGAGAAGATACAAATGTATACAATGGGATTAGATATAGGATCCACTACTTCTAAGGGCGTTATCATGAAGGATGGAAAGGAAATTGTGGTTAGTGTACTAGTTCCTGTGGGTACTGGAACTAGTGGACCTTCAAAATTAATAAAAGAATTAAAAGAAAAATCTAATTTAGAAGAAAAGGATATAGAAAAAACAGTAGTTACAGGTTACGGAAGAATTCAATATAAAGATGCAGATAAACAAATAAGTGAATTGAGTTGTCATGCTAAAGGTGTAGCTTTTTTAATACCAGGAGCAAGAACAATTATAGATATCGGCGGACAAGATGCAAAGGCTATGAAATTAAATAATAAAGGAAAGCTTATAAATTTTATTATGAACGATAAATGTGCTGCTGGTACAGGTAGATTTTTAGATGTTATGGCAGGAGTTCTCGAAACGGATGTATCTAAATTAGGGGAGATATCAGAAAAATCTACAAATGAGGTTCCAATAAGTAGTACCTGTACTGTATTTGCAGAATCAGAAGTGATTTCTCATCTATCAGCAAATGCAAAAAAAGAAGACATAGTAGCAGGTATTCATACATCTGTAGTAAGGCGTGTATCTACCCTTGCTATGAGAGTAGGCATTGAAGAGCAAGTGGTTATGGTAGGAGGAGTAGCTAGAAATACCGGCATAGTTAAAGCCATGGAAAAAGAATTAGGTCATGATATAAAAGTGCCAGAATTGGCTCAATTAACTGGAGCATTAGGTGCGGCTATTTATGCATTTGAGGAAATAAAATAGATTTAATATATTAATAAATTGTGGATATAATCTTTTTTACTTAAAATAAAAAAATAATATTTTGTAAATATAGTTAAAAATAAAAGTAACTTAAGATATAATATAATAAATCAAACAGTAAGAAAATAAACTAAGGCACTAAAGTTTAATAAATAGAAGGAGAGAGATTATATGAGTATATTATCTAAAATTTTTAATTTAGTTAACTCATCTAGCAATGGATACAATAAAAATAAACATAGAGGAAGTAATTATTATAAAAGACATACTAGATCCAAATCAGGATTTTTAGGATCTATGATGTCTGCATTTTCTTCAAGAAAAGGATCTTACTCAGATTCACATAAGAGGCATCATCCTAGGAAAAAATACAGTTCATGGTCATAGAGTTTTTTAGAAAAAATAAAACATATTTGACAAAGGAAAAAATTAATGAATATACTGTTTTAAAGATAATTGGTGAAGGCAGGTTTGGAATTTGTTATTTAGTTGAACATCATCAAAGTCGCTATATATTAAAGCAATTAAAAACAAAAATGTTAAAAAAAATAGGAAGTAAAGTCATTTATGAAGAAGAAATATTAAAAAGTATTAATCATGATTATATTCCTAAGTTTATAAAGAAAGTAGAATTAGAAAATTTTTTTGGATATGTGTTAGAGTATAAACATGGAAAAACCTTTGAAGAAATTATTTGTGAAGATGAATATATCTTTAAAAGACAAGAAATATATAATATATGTATTGAAATTATTCAAATTCTAAAGTATTTGCATAAAAGAGGAATAGTACATAGAGATATAAGAATTCCAAATACAATATATTATAATAAAAAAGTTTATTTAGTTGATTTTGGATTAGCCAGATGGATCAACAATAAAGAATATACTAAAAATCTGGATTTTTACTATCTGAGGGATTTTTTATTACATTTATATTACACAACATTTCATGACAAATCCTTTATAGAAAAGCCTTGGCATAAAGAACTGGATTTGTTTAATGAGGAAAGGTATTTTTTAAAAAGATTACTAGGTATAGAGAAAAAGTATAGTAGCATAGAACAAATAGAAAGAGATGTTTTATTATTAAAAAATAATTATTCTAGCTAATATAGTATTTAGAATAATATCATATACTTATAAAAACCTTGCAGTATATAAAAATACTACAAGGTTTTTGAATTAATTTTTTTTATAGAATAGCAAACCTGAAAGGAATACACACATTGAAATACCTACATCCACTAGTACAGAAGGTTTAGAAAGACCTCCATATACCACTATTGAAGCTCCAATAAGAGCTAAAATTGGAATAACAAATCTTTTCATATATGATAAATTTTTCATTTTTATCATATATGCTATATAAATAACTATATATATGCCATATATTACGGCTATAGGCAATTCTGAAATGTCTATAAATAATTTATTAGGAAATAGTCCTGCAAAGTTCATATACCAAACTACTAAATATATACAAATTAAAATAAAATTTGCTATGGTAGAGTTAGTAGGGATATCAGTTTTACTATTTACTTTAGAGAATAGATCAGGTTTAATACCTTGACCACGAATACCCAAAGAATAAAAAGAACGAGAACCTCCAAGTATAAGTCCATTAAGAGTACCTAAACAGGATACTATTATAAATACTGTAAGAAGAGACGCTCCAAAATTTCCAAGTACTAGGCCAGCAGCCACGTTAACGGCGTTATCTCCTTGTTTTAATATAGTTCCTGTTGGAAGTATTGATACTATACCAAGAAAATATAATATATATATGATTACTATTGTTAATGAACCAAATATAAGTGCTTTAGGAAGAGTCTTTTTGGAATCTTTTATTTCTGCATTAATTGTAGTTGCAATAATCCATCCTTCATATGCAAAAGCTGCTCCTAGAACTGCAGCTGAGAAACCTGTACCCGTACCAGATATATTTGGTATTGTAGAAAGATTATTTGATAAAACTCCATGATTAACACCGTAAAATATACCAAATATAGCTAAAACAATTAAAGGAATTAACTTAATAAATGTTGAAGCCACCTGAAATTTCCCTGATAGTATAGGGGAAAGGTAATTTAAAATATATATTCCTATCATATATACTGCAGCCATAATCCATACAAAATTACCACTTTTATTAAATAAAATACCAGTATAATTAGCAGCTACCCATGCTAGTACTGCAGCTAATGCTGGATAATAAATAATTCCGTTAAACCATCCTATTAAATAAGCAAATTTTTTTGACATCATGCCTTCAGCATAATCAACTATTCCATTAGATTTTTCAAATCTGTTAGAACAATCTGCAAAAACTAAAGCTCCAAAAATCATAGAAATTGCTCCTACTAACCATGCAATTAAAGCTGTTTTTACATTCCCACCTGCAGCCATAAGAATATTATCAGCCTTAAAAAATACACCGGAACCTATTACTATTCCAACTACCATAGAAACTGTAGTCCAAAGACCGTACTTCTTTTCTAACATATTATACATCTCCCTTCTTTCATCACAACTTTTCTTTTTTATATAGTATTACCGAATATTAAAAAAAATTCAACAATTATTTTTAATATTTTAAAATGTAAATGTTTAAAAGTGACAAGTAATTTTATGGGAATACAATAAAAATGAATAAATTCTAAAATTTATGAAAATTTATTATATAAATTGTGTAATAAAATACAATTTATGCATTATTAATAAAGATATAAAATTTGGATTGAGATGATAACATTTTATCTCAATCTATTGAATTTATGTAAAAATAATTTATATAGTAGTAGATTATTCTATTTAATATAAAATATAAATTTTTATGTATACGTTTTAAATAATGGAAATCATATTTAAGTGGCATAATACAAGTTTAATTGCAAAATTTAATAAATTATCAAGAAAAATGGCATTTTAAAAAATATTATAACTTATGATATATTATTATTAACGATTATTACGTCTAAAATATGAAAGGAGGTAAAGTAGTTATTTATAAAATAAACATACATTAATTAATAAAATAGCTATTTATAAAAATCAAGATATATTAATAAATTAACTCATTATTAATATATTTTATAAACAGACAAGCTATTTTAAGACATGAAAAAAGTAATTTTTAGAATAATTTTAATTTTTAGTTAAAGGGGCTATAAAGGGGTATAAATATGTTTTAAATCATTTATTAATTGGGGTAAAAATTTATTAATAAATTCATATGTTCTTTTAGTGGGTTATAAAAGTATATAGGAATCATTATAAGCATCTATAAAGGGGATTATAAGGTGCTTACAAGGGGGTACTAAGAGGCTTATAAGGGCCTTGTAAGTAAAGAAATAATAAATAATAAGTAATAAATAAAGAGTAATAAGTAATAGTTGTTGTAGTAATAAATAAAAAGTATAAAAGAAATTGTAAAGTGTATAGAATTATATAAATTATAGCAACAACCATAACAACAAGAAATACTTATATTATTACAACTATTTATTTTGGGTCATTGATTCAGTTGTGTATTGCAGAGATAAGTTCATAAAATTATTATATAAAATTTTCTGCAATTCATAGCGTATAGTCATAAATACATTATGAATACAATAAGTTATTATCTAAATAATAATATTAAAAACAGAAAGGAATATGTTATGTCACAAAATAAAGATAAAAAAATTCTTTGGTATACTCTTGCCTTTATGGCATTTTCAACTGTATGGGGTTTTGGTAATGTTATTAATGGTTTCTCAGAGTATAACGGTCTTAAGGCAATTGTTTCTTGGATTATAATTTTTGGGGTTTACTTTGTACCATATGCTTTAATGGTAGGAGAACTAGGATCAGCCTTTAAAGATTGTGGGGGAGGCGTAAGTTCTTGGATACATGAAACCATAGGACCAAAGCTTGCATATTATGCTGGATGGACATATTGGATAGTTCATATGCCTTATATTTCACAAAAGCCATCAGGTCTTATGATTGCAACAAGTTGGGCTATTTTTCAAGATAAAAGAATTAGTTCTATGAATACAAAGCTTATGCAACTAAGTTGTTTGATAATATTTTTGATTGGTATGTATATTGCATCAAAGGGGTTAAATCCATTAAAAAAATTAGCAACACTAGCAGGAACAGCAATGTTTGTAATGTCTATTTTATTTATAATTTTAATGATGGTAGCACCAGCAATTACACCAGCACATTTAAATACAATAGATTGGTCTTTTAAGACCTTTATGCCAACTTTTGATATGCGGTTCTTTACAAATTTAGCTATTTTGGTATTTGCAGTAGGTGGATGTGAAAAAATATCACCTTACGTTAATCAAATGAAAAATCCAGAAACAGGATTTTCAAAAGGAATGATAGCTTTAGCAATCATGGTTGCTGTATGTGCAATTTTAGGTACAGTATCACTTGGGATGATGTTCGATTCTAATAATGTTCCTAAGGATTTAATGACTAATGGTGCATATTATGCATTCCAAAAATTAGGTGAATATTACAGTGTAGGGAACCTATTTGTAGTTATATATGCAATTACAAATATTATTTCTCAATTTGCTGTATTGATATTATCAATTGATGCACCATTACGAATGCTACTAGATAGTGCAGACGAACGTTTTATTCCAAGACAAATGTTTGAAAAAAATAAATACGGATCATATAAAAATGGTAATAAGCTTATTACAGTAATAGTATCAATATTAATTATAGTACCAGCTCTGGGTATTGGTAATGTAGACGAGTTAGTTAGATGGCTAGTAAAATTAAATGCTGTATGTATGCCACTTCGTTACTTATGGGTATTCCTTGCTTATATTGCATTGAAGAAGGCAGGACAAAAATTCAAAAGAGAGTATTATTTTGTAAAGAGTGATAAAGTAGGTTTTATTTTTGGAGTATGGTGTTTTGCATTTACTGCATTTGCATGTATTGGAGGTATGTATTCTACCGATATATTCCAATTATCTCTTAATATTATAACTCCATTTGTATTGATTGGTTTAGGAGTAATAATGCCATATCTTGCAAAAAAATATAATACTGTATCTTCTGAAAGTAATAAAAATACAAATATGTAGAATCAAAATTAACATAAAATTAATATACAAAGTAGAATTAATATAATATTGAAAAAAATTCATCGCCTTTTAGGTGATGAATTTTTTTCAATATAAATACAGTTAATCTATAATACAAAATAAGAGATTATTTTAAAATAGCTTTAATTTTAATATAGTAAATCTAAAAGATATCTAATTTATACGTTCTCTTGTAATCTTTTTAAAGATTTTTTAGCAAAGAATACTCCTAAAATTAATGTTATTATTCCAGACATTGATAGCTTAGGATTTCCATCATTTCTAATAAAAGCTATAAAAATATTATTAAGAATAAAAAAAGGCGCAAAACATAGTAGTGTTTTTAGATAGGTATTTGTCATGTGAAAGATATTTTCATCTGCTCCTAATAAACTACTAAGTTTTGATGATTCAAATAAACCAATTAGCAAAAAAAATATTCCTAATAAAATCCCAATTTTAATAGAGTTAGTAAATATAATATTTGCTTTTTTATTTTTATCTTGTGCTTGATAAATAGAATATTTTGTAGCACCACTAATTCCAATCAAAAGTCCCGTTCCACTAATAAAACTGTAAATAGAAATTGATAAATTTAGAGCTGTTAACCCATGTACACCTAATCCTTTAGATACAAAAAAAGTATCCGCTAAAATATAGCATGAAAGACCAGCCATTCCCATAATATTTGTTAAAACATAGCGCATAAATGTACCTTTTACACTCATTTTCATGATCCCTCCTAAAAATAAACATAAAAAAATACCTAACATTCATTCCTACTAAGACCTAAAGGAATAAAGTTAAGTATAATGAAATGAGTTACCCGGTGGCAACTCATTAATATTTAATATTAAATTTTATAAATACTATTATATTATATACTTTAGTTAGGCAATTTCAAAAGCTAAATTACCTATTGAGACGATATTATACTT
>NZ_CALSFS010000009.1 GCF_943736985.1 Clostridium sp. Marseille-Q2269 | reverse complement strand
ATGTTAAGTTGACTGATACTAATAAGTCGAGGGCTTGACCAAAAATAAAATTCACTGTGTAATTTTGAAAGAACATTCTTTCAAACAGATATAATCTGGTGATTATGGCTTGAAGGTAACACCCGTTTCCATGCCGAACACGAAGGTTAAGCTTCAAAGCGCCAATGGTACTGCAGGGGAGGCCTTGTGGGAGAGTAGGTCGTTGCCAGATGATATATGGCTCGATAGCTCAGTCGGTAGAGCAGAGGACTGAAAATCCTCGTGTCCCTGGTTCGATTCCTGGTCGAGCCACCAGGAAAGACCTAGCATAATATGCTAGGTCTTTTTCTATATGATGAATTGTCAAGTTAAGTGGGACACCTGGTGTAAAAAAGATTGAATTGGTGAATTTAATTCTAAACATTTTCTTAGTATGTCATTAATGAAAAATAAGCTTTTATACCTAAGTCTCTTTTATTTTTCAATAACAAGCAAATTATTTGCCTCTATTTACAGTTGTAGTTTTAAAAGCACCTATTGGCATAGTTAAGGGAACTTGTCTAATTGAATATTCCATTGATATTGCTGTTCTATAATGAATTTTTATAGCAGTGTATAGTCTCGTTTTATACTCAACAAAACTTGCTAAAAAATCTTTACTTTTACCTCTACTTGAAACAATAGTAGCTAGCTCCTAATGACCAAAAGAGTCCCTTTTATTAACTTACTTCGGTCTATTGCTTATAGAGATTCTGATTAAAATATTTCCACGCTCTTCAGCACTTACCTTTTTGTCTTAAAACTATTAAGCCTCCTTTAGAAATCAAACCACGATATAGTAGTTTAAATATGTTCTTTTTATATCGAACTTGATTATACAATTCATCATATAAAACATTATAGTATTAAAAAGTTTATGAATAGAGTCAGAAAAAATAGATGCTTTCATAAAATAAAACTAAATTAAAATGGAAGTATTCAAACAGACGATCAAAGTATAATATATAAAAAATATATTATATCTATTTATATTTTCACGGAAATACCATATATAATATTAATAATTTATAAAAATAAATAACACTTGTTTTAAATAGGTGTTATTTGTATATATAAATTATTTTATTAATAAACTATTCTATCATAATAAATATCAAAAACATATCCAAGAGTATCAATATAAGAAATATTAAGTATCTTTAAGTTTTTGTTAGATAAATGATTATATATGTAGAAAATCAAAGATTTTATTTATAGTTACTGGATATAAACATGATAAGATATGTCTTGTCTTTAAGGTGCTTAGGCAACATAGTAAGCTATTGAGTCTGAGTATAGAATAAGCTTAATAACTTTTCAAAACAAATTTGAAAAAAGTTCTTGACAAGGAACGACAAATTTGTTAAGATATAAAAGTCGCTGAGGCGATGTGGTCTTTGAAAATTAAACAGAGAATAAACAAGAAACATTCTTGTAACAGCCAGTAAGATAAGGTAATAAACCTTGTCAATGAATTTGAGAAGAGATTAAACTTTAAAATTGAGAGTTTGATCCTGGCTCAGGACGAACGCTGGCGGCGTGCTTAACACATGCAAGTCGAGCGATGAAGCTCCCTTCGGGGAGTGGATTAGCGGCGGACGGGTGAGTAACACGTGGGTAACCTGCCTCAAAGTGGGGGATAGCCTTCCGAAAGGAAGATTAATACCGCATAACATAGGAGAATCGCATGATTTTCTTATCAAAGATTTATTGCTTTGAGATGGACCCGCGGCGCATTAGCTAGTTGGTAAGGTAATGGCTTACCAAGGCGACGATGCGTAGCCGACCTGAGAGGGTGATCGGCCACATTGGAACTGAGACACGGTCCAGACTCCTACGGGAGGCAGCAGTGGGGAATATTGCGCAATGGGGGAAACCCTGACGCAGCAACGCCGCGTGGGTGATGAAGGTCTTCGGATTGTAAAGCCCTGTTTTCTAGGACGATAATGACGGTACTAGAGGAGGAAGCCACGGCTAACTACGTGCCAGCAGCCGCGGTAATACGTAGGTGGCGAGCGTTGTCCGGATTTACTGGGCGTAAAGGGTGCGTAGGCGGATGTTTAAGTGGGATGTGAAATCCCCGGGCTTAACCTGGGGGCTGCATTCCAAACTGGATATCTAGAGTGCAGGAGAGGAAAGCGGAATTCCTAGTGTAGCGGTGAAATGCGTAGAGATTAGGAAGAACACCAGTGGCGAAGGCGGCTTTCTGGACTGTAACTGACGCTGAGGCACGAAAGCGTGGGTAGCAAACAGGATTAGATACCCTGGTAGTCCACGCCGTAAACGATGGATACTAGGTGTAGGGGGTATCAACTCCCCCTGTGCCGCAGTTAACACAATAAGTATCCCGCCTGGGGAGTACGGTCGCAAGATTAAAACTCAAAGGAATTGACGGGGGCCCGCACAAGCAGCGGAGCATGTGGTTTAATTCGAAGCAACGCGAAGAACCTTACCTGGACTTGACATCCCTTGCATAGCCTAGAGATAGGTGAAGCCCTTCGGGGCAAGGAGACAGGTGGTGCATGGTTGTCGTCAGCTCGTGTCGTGAGATGTTAGGTTAAGTCCTGCAACGAGCGCAACCCTTGTTATTAGTTGCTACCATTAAGTTGAGCACTCTAATGAGACTGCCTGGGTAACCAGGAGGAAGGTGGGGATGACGTCAAATCATCATGCCCCTTATGTCCAGGGCTACACACGTGCTACAATGGTAGGTACAGAGAGACGCAAGACCGTGAGGTGGAGCCAAACTCAAAAACCTATCTCAGTTCGGATTGTAGGCTGCAACTCGCCTACATGAAGCTGGAGTTGCTAGTAATCGCGAATCAGAATGTCGCGGTGAATACGTTCCCGGGCCTTGTACACACCGCCCGTCACACCATGAGAGCTGGTAACACCCGAAGTCCGTGAGGTAACCGTAAGGAACCAGCGGCCGAAGGTGGGATTAGTGATTGGGGTGAAGTCGTAACAAGGTAGCCGTAGGAGAACCTGCGGCTGGATCACCTCCTTTCTAAGGAGAATAGAAAGAAGAAAATTCTTTCTAAAAGGCTGAATTCTCTGTTTAATTTTGAGAGACCATTCTCTCAAAATTGAAACTTCTCAATAGAATTGAGAAGTAGCTGATCATCACAAAATCGTAGGTTTTGGATGTCTAGCTATGTTCTTTGAAAATTGCACAGTGAATAAAGTAAAGCTAAAGGTATAAAAATCCTTTGTAAGAATACAATTTTAAGGTCAAGCTACAAAGGGCGCATGGTGAATGCCTTGGCACTAGGAGCCGAAGAAGGACGCGATAAGCTGCGATAAGCCTTGGGTAGCCGCAAATAGGCTGAGATCCAAGGATTTCCGAATGAGGAAACTCACATGGGTAACCCCATGTATTATGCACTGAATACATAGGTGTATAAGGGTAAACCCGGGGAACTGAAACATCTAAGTACCCGGAGGAAGAGAAAGAAAAATCGATTTCCTAAGTAGCGGCGAGCGAACGGGAAAGAGCCCAAACCAGAAACTTGTTTCTGGGGTTGCGGATAGATCATAAAAGAAGAGGTATCTTAATCGAAAAGGGCTGGAACGCCCTACCACAGAAGGTAATAGTCCTGTAGATGAAAAGAGAAGACTTTAAGATCTAATCCAGAGTACCACGAGACACGTGAAACCTTGTGGGAAGCAGGGAGGACCACCTCCCAAGGCTAAATACTACCTAGTGACCGATAGTGAAGCAGTACCGTGAGGGAAAGGTGAAAAGAACCCCGGAAGGGGAGTGAAATAGAACCTGAAACCGTGTGCCTACAACCGATCGGAGCACGTTAAAGTGTGACGATGTGCTTTTTGTAGAACGAGCCAGCGAGTTACATTATGTAGCAAGGTTAAGTACTTAAGGTATGGAGCCGAAGGGAAACCGAGTCTGAAAAGGGCGAAAAGTTGCATGGTGTAGACCCGAAACCGGGTGACCTATCCATGGCCAGGTTGAAGCGAGAGTAAAATCTCGTGGAGGACCGAACCACGTTGGTGTTGAAAAACCATGGGATGAGCTGTGGATAGCGGAGAAATTCCAATCGAACTCGGAGATAGCTGGTTCTCCCCGAAATAGCTTTAGGGCTAGCGTCGTGTAATTAAGTAATGGAGGTAGAGCACTGAATGGGCTAGGGGCTATAGTAGTTACCGAACCCTATCAAACTCCGAATGCCATGTACTTGTATCACGGCAGTCAGACTGCGAATGATAAGATCCGTAGTCAAAAGGGAAACAGCCCAGACCATCAGCTAAGGTCCCAAAGTGTAAGTTAAGTGGAAAAGGATGTGGGATTTCTAAGACAACTAGGATGTTGGCTTAGAAGCAGCCACTCATTTAAAGAGTGCGTAATAGCTCACTAGTCAAGAGATCCTGCGCCGAAAATGTCCGGGGCTCAAACTTACCACCGAAGCTATGGATGTATACTACGTATATATGGTAGGGGAGCTTTCTGTATGGGTTGAAGTCGTACCGTAAGGAGCGGTGGACTGTACAGAAGTGAGAATGCTGGCATAAGTAGCGAGAAATAAGTGAGAATCTTATTGGCCGAAAACCTAAGGTTTCCTGAGGAAGGTTCGTCCGCTCAGGGTTAGTCGGGACCTAAGCCGAGGCCGAAAGGCGTAGGTGATGGACAATCGGTTGATATTCCGATACCGCCTATTTACGTTTGAGAAATGGGGTGACGCAGAAGGATAAGATGTGCGCACTATTGGATGTGCGTCTAAGCACTTAGGCATGCTTGATAGGCAAATCCGTCAAGCTAAGCTGAGGTGTAATGGGGAGCCATTATGGCGAAGTATCTGATTCCACACTGCCAAGAAAAGCCTCTATCGAGTGAATAGGTGCCCGTACCGCAAACCGACACAGGTAGGTGAGGAGAGAATCCTAAGGCCATCGGAAGAATTGCTGTTAAGGAACTCGGCAAATTGACCCCGTAACTTCGGGAGAAGGGGTGCCTACGAAAGTAGGCCGCAGAGAATAGGCCCAAGCAACTGTTTAGCAAAAACACAGGTCTCTGCTAAAGCGAAAGCTGATGTATAGGGGCTGACGCCTGCCCGGTGCTGGAAGGTTAAGGGGAACACTTAGCGTAAGCGAAGGTGTGAACTTAAGCCCCAGTAAACGGCGGCCGTAACTATAACGGTCCTAAGGTAGCGAAATTCCTTGTCGGGTAAGTTCCGACCCGCACGAATGGCGTAATGATTTGGGCACTGTCTCAACAGCAAATCCGGCGAAATTGTAGTGCAAGTGAAGATGCTTGCTACCCGCGATTGGACGGAAAGACCCCGTAGAGCTTTACTGTAGCTTAGCATTGAATCTCGGTATTGTCTGTACAGGATAGGTGGGAGACTTGGAAACTTGGGCGTCAGCCTGAGTGGAGTCAACCTTGGGATACCACCCTGACAGTACTGGGGTTCTAACCGGCGGCCATGAATCTGGTCACGGGACATTGTTAGGTGGGCAGTTTGACTGGGGCGGTCGCCTCCTAAAAAGTAACGGAGGCGCCCAAAAGTTCCCTCAGCGCGGTCGGAAATCGCGCGAAGAGTGCAAA
Source organism: Clostridium sp. Marseille-Q2269 (assembly GCF_943736985.1). Classification (GTDB taxonomy): domain Bacteria; phylum Bacillota; class Clostridia; order Clostridiales; family Clostridiaceae; genus Clostridium_F. Next base: position 20,835 of record NZ_CALSFS010000009.1, on the reverse strand, counting down.
GGCAGAAGGGAGCTTGACTGCGACACATACAGGTGGAGCAGGGACGAAAGTCGGGCTTAGTGATCCGGTGGTACCTCGTGGGAGGGCCATCGCTCAACGGATAAAAGCTACCTCGGGGATAACAGGCTGATCTCCCCCAAGAGTCCACATCGACGGGGAGGTTTGGCACCTCGATGTCGGCTCGTCGCATCCTGGGGCTGAAGTAGGTCCCAAGGGTTGGGCTGTTCGCCCATTAAAGCGGCACGCGAGCTGGGTTCAGAACGTCGTGAGACAGTTCGGTCCCTATCCGTCGCGGGCGTAGGAAATTTGAGAGGAGCTGTCCTTAGTACGAGAGGACCGGGATGGACCAACCTCTGGTGCACCAGTTGTCACGCCAGTGGCACAGCTGGGTAGCTATGTTGGGACTGGATAAACGCTGAAAGCATCTAAGCGTGAAGCCAACCTCAAGATTAGATTTCCCATAGCGTAAGCTAGTAAGACTCCTGGAAGAACACCAGGTTGATAGGTCAGAGATGTAAGCATGGCAACATGTTAAGTTGACTGATACTAATAAGTCGAGGGCTTGACCAAAAATAAAATTCACTGTGTAATTTTGAAAGAACATTCTTTCAAACAAATATAATCTGGTGATTATGGCTTGAAGGTAACACCCGTTTCCATGCCGAACACGAAGGTTAAGCTTCAAAGCGCCAATGGTACTGCAGGGGAAGCCCTGTGGAAGAGTAGGTCGTTGCCAGATGATATGATTCACTAGCTCAGTTGGTAGAGCACATGACTTTTAATCATGTTGTCCGGGGTTCGATTCCCCGGTGGATCACCAAAGCACTTTACATAATTGTAAAGTGCTTTTTTATATAAAAAATAGAAAGTTTATTATAAAACAAACATATTAATGTTAATATTTTTCAGAGTATAATTAAGTATAACAAATTTTTTATAATATAACTTTGGAGTTATATAAAAATATATTTTTATAATTACAAGTCCTAGATTTAAATTTTATCTAGCACTTCTTTTAATTTAATCCAATCAGTCTTATAGGTATTATGAAACTCTTCACTTCTATTGTAGGTTAAAGATGAAGGATGATACATTGGGAATACATATCTATGTAAGGATTCAATAAAATAAACATTTCCATGGCACTCACCAATAGACTTAAAATTCGTTAGTCTCTTTAGTGGAACATTTCCTAAGGTTATTATTAAATTTGGATTTACTAAATCAATTTCCTCATCTAATATAGAACTAAACAAAGCTACTTCTGAAACTTTTGGAGGCCTATTGCTTACAGTTGTTCTTCCAGTTTTACTTTCTTTAATCCGTATTGGTCTGAAAAAGCAAGTATTAGTAACTCTCACACTTTCCCTGTTAAGGCCTATAGAATTTAAATAGTTTTGAAAATTTTTACCCGCCATTCCAACAAAGGGTTTACCTTCTTCTACTTCATTTTTCCCAGGAGCTTCTCCTATAAATAAAATGTTGCAAGGAATAGGACCATCACCTGTGATATATCCACCTATTTTCTCTTCTTTATAATTTTCTGAAATATTTTTAATTTTATTTTTTAAAGATTGCTCTACATTCATATAAAAAAACTCCTCTTCATCAGTATTTAATTAATTTCGGTTATTTTTATAAATATTATTATATGTTATTAAATTTATAATCTTTTATTAATTTTAGCTTTAAAAGTATTTCTATTCTTATTTAATGTAAGATAACTTTTTCAATATTGTATACTTATACTAAATATACATTTAATATAATGATTATTAATATATTTATTGTTACATTGATAAAAAATTATTCAAGAAAAACAGATCTAAATTTGATATTATAAATATATTTTTTATACACAATAAAACTATTTTCAACAATAAAACTTTTATTAATTAATTTATTTTTATTATCTATTATTATTTAATAAGTTTGTATATATGTGATATATTGTAGAATATTTTCAGGTATTATCTACTATAATATGTACATATTAATTAATTTGATAATTATAGAGTAAATTTGTAATCTTAATACTACTAGTATTTAAAATAAACATATGATATAAATTATATAGTAAAGTTAAATCTTTATAAAGAAATATTATTAATTATTATGATTATAGGTTTTTTATATAGAGCTTTAATATTGAAAATAGATTATGAATTTTATTCTTAAATAAATAAAATATATATTGTAAATTTGTTATTTAATAATTAGAGATAATAGAATAAACTTAATTTTATATAGAAATATATAGAAATATATAGATATATTTATGTAAATTCAGCAACATTACCAAGTGTATCTACATAAAAAAAACGGAGTAATATGTAATAATTAAGAGAAAAATGCTGATAAATTAGCATAAATAGATGTAAATATGTAATTATGAAAAATGAAGATGATATAATAATACATGTCGCTGAAACACGGTGACCGATTTAAGAAAATAAATTTGAAAAAAGTTCTTGACAAAGAACAACAGATTTGTTAAGATATAAAAGTCGCTGAGGCGATGTGGTCTTTGAAAATTAAACAGAGAATAAACAAGAAACATTCTTGTAACAGCCAGTAAGATAAGGTAATAAACCTTGTCAATGAATTTGAGAAGAGATTAAACTTTAAAATTGAGAGTTTGATCCTGGCTCAGGACGAACGCTGGCGGCGTGCTTAACACATGCAAGTCGAGCGATGAAGCTCCCTTCGGGGAGTGGATTAGCGGCGGACGGGTGAGTAACACGTGGGTAACCTGCCTCAAAGTGGGGGATAGCCTTCCGAAAGGAAGATTAATACCGCATAACATAGGAGAATCGCATGATTTTCTTATCAAAGATTTATTGCTTTGAGATGGACCCGCGGCGCATTAGCTAGTTGGTAAGGTAATGGCTTACCAAGGCGACGATGCGTAGCCGACCTGAGAGGGTGATCGGCCACATTGGAACTGAGACACGGTCCAGACTCCTACGGGAGGCAGCAGTGGGGAATATTGCGCAATGGGGGAAACCCTGACGCAGCAACGCCGCGTGGGTGATGAAGGTCTTCGGATTGTAAAGCCCTGTTTTCTAGGACGATAATGACGGTACTAGAGGAGGAAGCCACGGCTAACTACGTGCCAGCAGCCGCGGTAATACGTAGGTGGCGAGCGTTGTCCGGATTTACTGGGCGTAAAGGGTGCGTAGGCGGATGTTTAAGTGGGATGTGAAATCCCCGGGCTTAACCTGGGGGCTGCATTCCAAACTGGATATCTAGAGTGCAGGAGAGGAAAGCGGAATTCCTAGTGTAGCGGTGAAATGCGTAGAGATTAGGAAGAACACCAGTGGCGAAGGCGGCTTTCTGGACTGTAACTGACGCTGAGGCACGAAAGCGTGGGTAGCAAACAGGATTAGATACCCTGGTAGTCCACGCCGTAAACGATGGATACTAGGTGTAGGGGGTATCAACTCCCCCTGTGCCGCAGTTAACACAATAAGTATCCCGCCTGGGGAGTACGGTCGCAAGATTAAAACTCAAAGGAATTGACGGGGGCCCGCACAAGCAGCGGAGCATGTGGTTTAATTCGAAGCAACGCGAAGAACCTTACCTGGACTTGACATCCCTTGCATAGCCTAGAGATAGGTGAAGCCCTTCGGGGCAAGGAGACAGGTGGTGCATGGTTGTCGTCAGCTCGTGTCGTGAGATGTTAGGTTAAGTCCTGCAACGAGCGCAACCCTTGTTATTAGTTGCTACCATTAAGTTGAGCACTCTAATGAGACTGCCTGGGTAACCAGGAGGAAGGTGGGGATGACGTCAAATCATCATGCCCCTTATGTCCAGGGCTACACACGTGCTACAATGGTAGGTACAGAGAGACGCAAGACCGTGAGGTGGAGCCAAACTCAAAAACCTATCTCAGTTCGGATTGTAGGCTGCAACTCGCCTACATGAAGCTGGAGTTGCTAGTAATCGCGAATCAGAATGTCGCGGTGAATACGTTCCCGGGCCTTGTACACACCGCCCGTCACACCATGAGAGCTGGTAACACCCGAAGTCCGTGAGGTAACCGTAAGGAACCAGCGGCCGAAGGTGGGATTAGTGATTGGGGTGAAGTCGTAACAAGGTAGCCGTAGGAGAACCTGCGGCTGGATCACCTCCTTTCTAAGGAGAATAGAAAGAAGAAAATTCTTTCTAAAAGGCTGAATTCTCTGTTTAATTTTGAGAGACCATTCTCTCAAAATTGAAACTTCTCAATAGAATTGAGAAGTAGCTGATCATCACAAAATCGTAGGTTTTGGATGTCTAGCTATGTTCTTTGAAAATTGCACAGTGAATAAAGTAAAGCTAAAGGTATAAAAATCCTTTGTAAGAATACAATTTTAAGGTCAAGCTACAAAGGGCGCATGGTGAATGCCTTGGCACTAGGAGCCGAAGAAGGACGCGATAAGCTGCGATAAGCCTTGGGTAGCCGCAAATAGGCTGAGATCCAAGGATTTCCGAATGAGGAAACTCACATGGGTAACCCCATGTATTATGCACTGAATACATAGGTGTATAAGGGTAAACCCGGGGAACTGAAACATCTAAGTACCCGGAGGAAGAGAAAGAAAAATCGATTTCCTAAGTAGCGGCGAGCGAACGGGAAAGAGCCCAAACCAGAAACTTGTTTCTGGGGTTGCGGATAGATCATAAAAGAAGAGGTATCTTAATCGAAAAGGGCTGGAACGCCCTACCACAGAAGGTAATAGTCCTGTAGATGAAAAGAGAAGACTTTAAGATCTAATCCAGAGTACCACGAGACACGTGAAACCTTGTGGGAAGCAGGGAGGACCACCTCCCAAGGCTAAATACTACCTAGTGACCGATAGTGAAGCAGTACCGTGAGGGAAAGGTGAAAAGAACCCCGGAAGGGGAGTGAAATAGAACCTGAAACCGTGTGCCTACAACCGATCGGAGCACGTTAAAGTGTGACGATGTGCTTTTTGTAGAACGAGCCAGCGAGTTACATTATGTAGCAAGGTTAAGTACTTAAGGTATGGAGCCGAAGGGAAACCGAGTCTGAAAAGGGCGAAAAGTTGCATGGTGTAGACCCGAAACCGGGTGACCTATCCATGGCCAGGTTGAAGCGAGAGTAAAATCTCGTGGAGGACCGAACCACGTTGGTGTTGAAAAACCATGGGATGAGCTGTGGATAGCGGAGAAATTCCAATCGAACTCGGAGATAGCTGGTTCTCCCCGAAATAGCTTTAGGGCTAGCGTCGTGTAATTAAGTAATGGAGGTAGAGCACTGAATGGGCTAGGGGCTATAGTAGTTACCGAACCCTATCAAACTCCGAATGCCATGTACTTGTATCACGGCAGTCAGACTGCGAATGATAAGATCCGTAGTCAAAAGGGAAACAGCCCAGACCATCAGCTAAGGTCCCAAAGTGTAAGTTAAGTGGAAAAGGATGTGGGATTTCTAAGACAACTAGGATGTTGGCTTAGAAGCAGCCACTCATTTAAAGAGTGCGTAATAGCTCACTAGTCAAGAGATCCTGCGCCGAAAATGTCCGGGGCTCAAACTTACCACCGAAGCTATGGATGTATACTACGTATATATGGTAGGGGAGCTTTCTGTATGGGTTGAAGTCGTACCGTAAGGAGCGGTGGACTGTACAGAAGTGAGAATGCTGGCATAAGTAGCGAGAAATAAGTGAGAATCTTATTGGCCGAAAACCTAAGGTTTCCTGAGGAAGGTTCGTCCGCTCAGGGTTAGTCGGGACCTAAGCCGAGGCCGAAAGGCGTAGGTGATGGACAATCGGTTGATATTCCGATACCGCCTATTTACGTTTGAGAAATGGGGTGACGCAGAAGGATAAGATGTGCGCACTATTGGATGTGCGTCTAAGCACTTAGGCATGCTTGATAGGCAAATCCGTCAAGCTAAGCTGAGGTGTAATGGGGAGCCATTATGGCGAAGTATCTGATTCCACACTGCCAAGAAAAGCCTCTATCGAGTGAATAGGTGCCCGTACCGCAAACCGACACAGGTAGGTGAGGAGAGAATCCTAAGGCCATCGGAAGAATTGCTGTTAAGGAACTCGGCAAATTGACCCCGTAACTTCGGGAGAAGGGGTGCCTACGAAAGTAGGCCGCAGAGAATAGGCCCAAGCAACTGTTTAGCAAAAACACAGGTCTCTGCTAAAGCGAAAGCTGATGTATAGGGGCTGACGCCTGCCCGGTGCTGGAAGGTTAAGGGGAACACTTAGCGTAAGCGAAGGTGTGAACTTAAGCCCCAGTAAACGGCGGCCGTAACTATAACGGTCCTAAGGTAGCGAAATTCCTTGTCGGGTAAGTTCCGACCCGCACGAATGGCGTAATGATTTGGGCACTGTCTCAACAGCAAATCCGGCGAAATTGTAGTGCAAGTGAAGATGCTTGCTACCCGCGATTGGACGGAAAGACCCCGTAGAGCTTTACTGTAGCTTAGCATTGAATCTCGGTATTGTCTGTACAGGATAGGTGGGAGACTTGGAAACTTGGGCGTCAGCCTGAGTGGAGTCAACCTTGGGATACCACCCTGACAGTACTGGGGTTCTAACCGGCGGCCATGAATCTGGTCACGGGACATTGTTAGGTGGGCAGTTTGACTGGGGCGGTCGCCTCCTAAAAAGTAACGGAGGCGCCCAAAAGTTCCCTCAGCGCGGTCGGAAATCGCGCGAAGAGTGCAAAGGCAGAAGGGAGCTTGACTGCGACACATACAGGTGGAGCAGGGACGAAAGTCGGGCTTAGTGATCCGGTGGTACCTCGTGGGAGGGCCATCGCTCAACGGATAAAAGCTACCTCGGGGATAACAGGCTGATCTCCCCCAAGAGTCCACATCGACGGGGAGGTTTGGCACCTCGATGTCGGCTCGTCGCATCCTGGGGCTGAAGTAGGTCCCAAGGGTTGGGCTGTTCGCCCATTAAAGCGGCACGCGAGCTGGGTTCAGAACGTCGTGAGACAGTTCGGTCCCTATCCGTCGCGGGCGTAGGAAATTTGAGAGGAGCTGTCCTTAGTACGAGAGGACCGGGATGGACCAACCTCTGGTGCACCAGTTGTCACGCCAGTGGCACAGCTGGGTAGCTATGTTGGGACTGGATAAACGCTGAAAGCATCTAAGCGTGAAGCCAACCTCAAGATTAGATTTCCCATAGCGTAAGCTAGTAAGACTCCTGGAAGAACACCAGGTTGATAGGTCAGAGATGTAAGCATGGCAACATGTTAAGTTGACTGATACTAATAAGTCGAGGGCTTGACCAAAAATAAAATTCACTGTGTAATTTTGAAAGAACATTCTTTCAAACAGATATAATCTGGTGATTATGGCTTGAAGGTAACACCCGTTCCCATGCCGAACACGAAGGTTAAGCTTCAAAGCGCCAATGGTACTGTAGGGGAGGCCCTGTGGGAGAGTAGGTCGTTGCCAGATGATTATAAAGATAAGAGCTCATTTAAGTGAGTTCTTATTTTTTTAATTATAATTGCGTTTTAAGAAGTGTACTATTGGTATATTATAATTATAATTAACAACCTATTTAGGAGATGATATTATGCTAATTGAAAAGTTAAAACATATTATAGATGATAGCAAACATATAGTATTTTTAGGTGGAGCGGGAGTATCAACAGAAAGTAATATTCCCGATTTTAGATCTAATAATGGATTGTATAAATTAAAAAATAATTCTAAGTATTCTCCAGAAACAATATTAAGTCACAGCTTTTTTAAAAGTAATACTAGAGAGTTTTTTGAGTTTTATAAAGATAAGATGATATTTAAAGATGCAAAGCCTAATTTGGCTCATTATGCTTTATCAAAGTTAGAAGAAATGGGGAAACTGAAGGCTATAATAACTCAAAATATTGATGGATTACATCAGATGGCAGGATCAGAAAAAGTATTGGAGCTACATGGCAACGTTCATAGAAATTATTGTGTTAATTGTGGAGAAAAATATGATCTTCAATATATTTCAAATGAGAAAAATACTAAAAAAGATATACCTTGTTGTAAAAAATGTGGAAGCATAGTTAGACCAGATGTAGTTCTTTATGAAGAAGGATTAGATATGAATATAATAAATGAAGCTATATATTATTTACAAAATTCAGATACTCTTATAGTAGGAGGTACATCTCTTGTAGTATATCCTGCAGCTGGATTAATTAATTATTATAAGGGAAAAAATTTAATTTTAATAAATAAAGGAAAAACATCATTTGATGAAAAGGCTGATTTAGTTATTCATGACTCTATAGGTAGTGTTTTAGAAAAAGCGATTTTAAAAAACTAACCAAATTTTTGGCTAGTTTTTTAATTTCTATATTGACAAATTATAAATTTCTGATATAATAGTTTATGTTGAGTTGAATATGGCGCTATAGCCAAGTGGTAAGGCAGAGGCCTGCAAAGCCTTTATCCCCAGTTCAAATCTGGGTGGCGCCTCCAAAAGAGTTTTAGTATACTAAAACTCTTTTTTTAATATTTTAAAACTGTTAACAATTTATTTGCGCAATCTAATCTTACGTGAGCACCTATAGGTAAAGTTAAGTTTGGATCACAGTGACCACACATTAGATTTGTTATAATGGGTTTGTCTGTATATAGTAACCTATCTAATATAACTTCATCTACGGAAGGATTGTTCTTAGTTTCACTTATGTTACAATCTGAAAATTGACCTAATATGATTCCAGAGCAAGCTTCAATTTTCCCAGATAATATTAATTGAGTTAGCATTCTATCTACCTTATAAGGGGCCTCTGACACTTCTTCTAAAAATAAAATGTTAGATGAAGTATCAATTTCATAAGGAGTTCCTAAAGTACTACATATTAAAGATAAGTTTCCCCCCACAAGTTTCCCTTCCACTACAGCATTATTCTTAGAGAATAACGGAATAAAAGTAGGATTTGATATTTCGTAAGATTTAAAATCATTCATTAAAGGTTCTATAAAATTCTGTAGAGTATAAATGTTTTGAAAGTTTGAGGAAAGCATTGGACAATGAAAAGTAGTGAAATTACATTTAGAAGTTATATGATTTAATAGAACCGTTATATCACTAAAGCCACCGAAAATTTTAGGATTATTTTTTATAATATTAAAATCTAAGTAAGGTAGTATTCTCATGGCTCCATAACCGCCTCTTGAACAGAGAATCATATCTATAGAAGGATCTATAAACATATTCATTAAATCTTCAGCTCTATCTGTATCTTTACCAGATAAATAACCATGTTTATCATATATGTGTTCACCTAATTTAATATTAAATCCTAAGTTTTTAAATAGCTGAATGTTTTTTAAGACAATATCTTTTTCAATAGGACTTGAGGGAGAAACTATTCCTATAGTATCTCCTATATTTAAATGCTTTAATAACATTAAATCACTCCTAATAATTAATTTTATGTAATATATTAGAATAAGTCCCTATTTTTTATTAATATTCATAATTTATTATAGCAAGTCTTTCTTTTTAAGTATTATTGTACAAACTATACATAGTAAAGCAGTAACTCCATAAGCAATCCAAAATCCTTGAGGAGATTTAGCAAAAGGAATTCCATTTAAGTTCATTCCAAAGGAACCAAATATTATGTTTGGTATAGACATTACTATGGTGATAGATGCAAGTAATTTCATAACTATATTTAGATTATTGGATATTACAGATGCAAAGGCATCCATAGTTCCACTTAAGATATTGCTATATATGTTCGCCATTTCTATTGCTTGTTTATTTTCTATAATAACATCCTGTAAAACATCTTGATCTTCTGGATATTTTTGTATTGTATCTAATTTCAACATTTTTTCTAAGGTTATTTCGTTAGCCTTTAGGGAGGTAGAAAAATAAACTAGGGATTTCTCTAAGGATAATAAAAGAATAAGTTCTTTATTTTTCATGGACTTATGAAGCTTCTTTTCTATCATAAGACTTTTTTTATCTATTTGTCTTAAATATAAAAGGAAATAGCTAGCTATTTTATATAATATTTGTAAAATAAATCTGGATCTTTTAAAAGTATAAAAAGATTTTACTTTATTGTTAAAAAAGTCTGTTAAAATTTTGCTATTCTTTAAACATACTGTAATTATGTTATTTGGAGTATTAATGATAGCTAAAGGATAAGTATCATAAGTTAATGAGTTATCTTCCATTTCCGTAAAGGGTATATCTAAGATTACTATCATATTATTATCTTCAATGTCTATTCGTGAAGTTTCTTCTTCATCTAGGGCAGCTTTTAAAAAGTTTAAAGGAACTCCAGCTTTTTTTGATACAAAAATAAGTTCCTGTTCAGAAGGAGCAACTATGTTAATCCAAGTGCCAGGTTCTATATTATCCAATTTTTTTATTGTTTTGTCTTGCTCAGTATTCTTATAAATAGAAATCATAAAGGTCACCTCAATGTATATAATTTATCAGTAATATAAATAAAATTAAGAAAATAATTATAATAAACAATACTATATATTATACAGCATATATTATCATATTTATTTACAAAATCAATATATTTTAATAGTTTAATAATGGAAGAAAAGATATTGTCTAATATTTAACCTTATATAAAGCTATATATATAAAATAGCAGTAAAACAGAGATAGTTAAAGAAAAACACATCTTAATTAATTAAAAGAACTTTAAATGTATTTAAACAGCAAATATTGCGGTGGATTAATACTTAAAAGCTTAGTATAATCTTGAGCGTGAAGGAATTTTAAATTTATTTTAAATTATTTTGGAGGGTTTATGAAATGGGAAATATGTATAAAGAAACTGTGACTAGACGAACAGTTCCGGTTTTGTTTTTTATGCTTGTTTTATTAGTAGGAATTTTATTTTTAGTGGAATTAGTAAAAAACATCAAATTTTATGATTATAGAGCAGATGAAGTATTAAATATTTCTTTATTATGCATAGTTATATTAGTAATCTTTTTAGAAGTATTTAAATGTAAGATAAAATACTCATATTTTATAATAGCAGACCAATTTATAATTCATAAGATAAAAGGTAATTATGATAAAGTAGTAGAAAATATAAAATTGAAAGATATAATTTATTTTGGTAAATGTACTGGAATAAAATCAGCAATAAATATAAGTAACTCTAAAAAATATACTTGTTCTTTATTAAATAGATATACTTATTATTGTGTATATAAACATGGTAATAAGACTAAGAAATTCTATTTTGAACCTAGTAACAATTTAATTTCAAAGATAAAATATTTGTCAAGCAAGAGACTAGCTAGTTAGTCTCTTGCTTTATTGTATTAAAAAATTCTTTTTTAATGTCTTGCAATAATTTACCATTTTCAATTAAATCTAATGCTGTTAAGCTTAAAGCTTGACAAGTTTTCATAACATTTTCATGAGCATATTTTTTTAAAGTTTCATCTCTAAATTCTTTAGTGAAATATCTTACAGAATTTCCTTTGTCTAATATAGATATGTAAGGATGAATACAAGGAATATAGTGACTTACTGTTCCTAAGCTTAGGCCTGATACAGTATTCTTCTCATTACAAATATCAATTATACCAGCTTCTTTTAAATTATGGCAAAATAATCTTGACAATCTTTTATTAGTTATTAGTTCCCTATAAGGCAATTCAAAGAAACAAATTTCTGAATCTAAATTTAAAATAGATTTAACATTATCTACTATTTGTCGTATTCTATTTTCCACATACATGCCAGTAGATATATTTTTAGATCTTATATAAAATCTAGCTTCTGTGGTATTTGAAGAAACATATGGATCATTACCACTAGTAATAATTAATTTATCTATATAAAAATCTTCATCAATAGATTGTTTCAAAAGATTTATACAGTTAAATGTATATAAAACACCATTTAATGAGGAAAATATATTAGGGTTTTCATAACTTAAAGTTTTTTCTCCTTTAAACTTTATCTTTAAAGGAAGAATAGACATTGAAGAACCACTTTCACAGGTTTCTATATCAGGGTGAGCCATTAGGCCTACATCTATATCTTTAAAAGCACCTTGCTTAGCTAAAGTTACTTTAGAACCACTTAAAGATTCTCCTGGAGTCCCCATTACAATAATGGTACCAGAAAATTTATCTATTACTTTTGAAAGGGCTAAAGCAGCTCCTATAGATATAGAAGAAACTAAATTATGTCCGGATATGTGCCCCAGCTCATTAGGAGCATCGTATTCACAGAAGAAACATATCTTAGGATGTCCTTTACCGAATTCAGCACAAAATGAAGTAGGAATATTAAAATAATTTTCTTGTACATTGAAATTATTTTCTTTTAAAATGTTTACTAAATATTTATAGGATTTAAATTCTTTAAAACTTTCTTCAGGGTTATCATATAGATATTTGGATATATTAAACAAATCTGTTTCTATAGATTTTAAGTAGGATACTATCTTTTGTTTCATAAATATAACCTCCAATTAAAACATGTAGATTATATTATTATGTCCAATATAAATAAAATAAATTATTATTTAAATTATAAAAATCAAAAAACAATTTAGATAATAAAAAAATTAATTTATTATAATATGATGAATTGTAATAATTAAAAATACATATGTTTAAAAATACTATAATAAAATTTTATTAATTTACCGAGCGCCTCAATGATAGGTACTCATTTAAATTAATTTTTATATTACAGTTATAAATATTAATAAATGTAATATATTCAGTTTAGGAATATTATATTATAAAATTTGCATAATAAAAATTTATATAAATTTATGTGGACAAAATAACTTTTAAGTACTTAATGAATAAAATATATATGAGGGGGCAAGAATTTACTTATAATAATATAATAAGGGGGATAAATATGAAAAAACAATGTTGTATTATATGTGGTAAGCCTCTAAATAGTGGTATAATTATAAACAGAAAAGGAATATGTGATGTTTGCGAAGAAAGAATGGTAAATAGTGATATGAATACAGACTTTTATGAGTTTTATAAACAATGTATAAGAAAAAACTTAGTGCAAACTTTTATAAAGGATGAGGAAATTAGATGGGAGAATTACCGATTTTAAATGGAGTTTTAAAATATATAGAGGAAAAGAACATACTGTTTTCTATGCCTGGACATAAAGGATCATTAGGATTCTTGTTTACTAGAGAAGGTAGAAATTTTTGCGAAAATATACTTCAATGTGATTTAACAGAAGTTGATGGGCTAGACAATCTTCATAATAGTGAAGGGATAATAAAAAAGTCCGGTAATCTTTTAAGCCGGTTTTATAATTCTAAAAAATCTTATTTTTTAGTAAATGGTAGTACTAGTGGGAATCTAGCTATGATATTTTCTTCTTTTGAAGAAGGAGATAAGATAATTGTAGAAAGAAACTGTCATAGATCCATATTTAATGGAATAATTATGAGAAAATTAAAACCAGTATATATAAAAAATAAGGTGTATAAGCAATTTAATGCTCCACTTTCAATAGATTTGGAGCATTTTTTAAATTTAATAAAGAAAAATAAAGATGCAAAAGGTATAGTGATTACCTATCCTAATTATTATGGTGTATGTTCTAATTTAGAAATTATAATAAAAGAAGCTAAAAAATATAATATGAAAGTTTTAGTGGATTCAGCACATGGAGCCCATTTTGGTGTATGTGAAGATCTGCCTAAAAGTGCTCTACAAATGGGGGCAGACATGGTAGTAATGAGTGCTCACAAAACTCTCCCTAGTTTGACTCAAACAGCATTTTTACATATAGGAAAGGATTTTAGTGTTAATATTGATAAAGTTAATTTTTATATAAGTGCTTTTTCTAGTACTAGTCCTTCTTATTTATTTTTATGCTCTATGGACTATAGTAGATTTTATTTGGAAAATTACGGAAAATATCATTATAATAAATTGATTAATGTATCAAACTATTATAGAAAAAAAATAAATTTATTGGATAATTTTTATGTATTAAATAATAAAGATATAGAAAAATTAAACGCTAAAACTAAAGACATATTGGCTATAGATTTGACACGGTATATAATAAATATAAAAAATGGCATAAGTGCTAGTAATATATCTAAGTGTTTAAGAAAATGTGGCATACAATGTGAAATGAACGATGGTAATAATGTAGTTCTAATATTATCTCCATTCTATGATGAAAATGTTATGGACAGATTATATGAATGTTTATATAATTTGGACAAGGAATATAGTAATAAAAGTAACCATCATTACAATTTAGAATATAATTATATAGAAACTAATGTTAAAATGTATCCCTATGAAGTTTTAGAGAAAGATTATTTATGGGTAAATTATAAAGATTCTTTAGGGCAAATAAGTTACAATAATATAGTTCCTTATCCTCCAGGAGTGCCGGTAATAATGGCAGGAGAAGTGATAAATGAAAAAATAATAGGATATATATCTTATTGTAAAAATAATGGAATAGATGTATTAGGACTAGAAGACAATAACATTCAAATAGTAAAATAATAAGTATAAATGTTGGAGGAAAAGATGAAAAAAGGTAAGCTAATAGTTATAGAAGGTAGCGACGGAAGTGGTAAAGCTACTCAAACAAAAAAACTATATGATAAATTGGTAAGTATGAGTAAAACAGTTAAGAAAATAGAATTCCCTAATTACAAAAGCCAATCATCTACTTTAATAAAGATGTATTTAAGCGGTGAATTTGGACAAGATCCTGATAGTGTAAATGCTTATGCTTCATCTGCTTTTTATGCAGTGGATAGGTTTGCCTCTTATAAGAAAGATTGGGAAGAATTTTATTTAAACGGTGGAATTGTTATTGCAGATAGATATACTACATCTAATATGATACATCAAGCGGCTAAAATAAATAATGTACAAGCTAAAGATAAATTTTTAAATTGGTTATGGGATTTTGAATTTGAAAAATTTAATTTACCAATACCAGATTGCGTTATATTTTTAGATATGCCACCTAAATATAGTAAAAGGCTTATGGAAACTAGGAATAATAAATTTACTGGAGAAGAAGAAAAAGATATACACGAAAATAATTATAAATATTTACTAGAATCATATAATAATTCCAAATATATATCAGAAAAATATAAATGGAATAGAATTGAATGTACTAATAATGATAATATTAAGAGTATAGATGAAATAAATAATGATATAATTGAAATAGTAAAAAATATATAGATTTTGATAAATAAAATTAATTATAATTGTAAACTTGTATAAAAAAATATAAAATATAGGTAACAAACTCTAATATAATAATCTTAAGGAGGTAATAAGTATGAAATTAGTTATTGCTATTGTTCAAGACGACGATGCCTCAGATTTAATAGATGAAATAACAGAAGATGGATTTAGAGTTACAAAACTGGCTACTACAGGAGGATTTTTAAAGGCTGGAAATACCACCCTTATGATAGGTGTAGAAGAAAAAGACGTAGATAAATTAATAAAGAAAATAGAGGAGATATGTAAGGTTAGAAAACAAATTGTAACATCACCATCACCTGTAACTGGATCAGCAGGAATGTATGTTCCTTATCCGATAGAAGTAGAGGTTGGAGGAGCTACTGTATTTGTTGTAGATGTAGATAAATTTGTAAGGGTTTAATTAGGAGTGGTATATTTGAATTCATATACAATAATAGGGCATGAAAATATAAAAAATAGAATTAAAAATTCAATAGTTAAAGGTAAGTTTTCTCATGCCTCTATTATTGTTGGAGATGATGGTATAGGTAAGAGCATACTTGCTAAAGAAGCAGCTATAATTATATTAGAAAAACAACAACAGATAAGTTGTGCAGATATAATAGAATTTAAACCTACTAATAAAAAATCTATAGGGATAGATGACATAAGAAATTTAATAGAAGAAATAAATAAAAAACCTATAGAGGGAAGTAAAAAGGTTATTATAATATATAAAGCTGAAGTAATAACAGAAATTGCTCAAAATGCTTTCTTAAAGACTATAGAGGAGCCACCTAATGGTGTTTATATAATATTATTATGTGAGAGTATGGAACAGATGCTAGATACTATAAAATCTAGATGTGAAATATTTAAATTAAATAGGTTAAAACCATATGACATAGAAAAATTTATAAAACATAAATATAATGAAATAAAAAAGGAAAATATAAATTCAGCAGTGGCGTTTAGTGACGGAATTCCAGGCAAAGCGGAACGATTTATTGAAGATGAATCATTAAAATACATAAGGGATATGAGTTTAGGAATAGTGAAAGATTCAAAACAATTGAGTAATTATGATTATTTAACCAAATACGAAAAATTTTTAATAGATTATAAAGAAACTTGGGAAGAAGTTTTAACTTGTATTTTATCATATCTTAGAGATTCATTATTATTTAAGGAAACTGGAGATGAAGAGTTATTATTAAATATAGATAAGAAAGAATATATAAAAGATATATCAGAAAAATATTCATATATAAATTTGGATAAAATGGTGAGTATAATAAATGATACAAGAGATAAATTAAGTAAAAATATAAACTCCACTCTAGTGTTTGATGCAATGCTTATAAAAATGCAGGAGGTATAATATGATAGAAGTTGTAGGAGTTAGATTTAAAAAAGCAGGAAAAATATACTATTTTGATCCCAGCAATATAGAGATAAATAAGGGAGAATACGTTATAGTAGAAACTATAAGAGGAATAGAATTTGGAGAAGCAGTTATTGCTAAAAAGAAGATTAATGAAGATGAAATAGTAGCACCACTAAAAAATGTAATTAGGAAGGCTACAGAAGAGGATATAAAAAAACATCATGAGAATAAAGATAAAGAGAAATATGCATTAGAAACTTGTCTACAAAAAATACAAGAACATAAATTAAATATGAAATTAATAGATGTAGAATATACTTTTGATAATAATAAAGTTATATTTTATTTTACAGCAGATGGCAGGGTAGATTTTAGAGAATTGGTTAAAGATTTAGCCTCAATATTTAGAACTAGAATAGAATTAAGACAAATAGGAGTGCGGGATGAAGCAAAAATGGTTGGAGGATTAGGACCTTGTGGAAGACCTATGTGTTGTTCTATATTTTTAGGTGATTTTGCTCCAGTATCAATAAAGATGGCAAAGGAACAAAATTTATCCTTAAACCCTACTAAAATTTCAGGTATATGTGGAAGACTTATGTGTTGTTTAAATTATGAACAGCAAACCTATGAAAATATTAGAAAAGTGTTACCTAAGGTAGGATCAATGGTTAAAACTCCTTATGGACAAGGAGAAGTAGTGGATAATAATGTGGTAAAGGAAGAAGTTAAGGTTAAAATTAAAAGTGAAGATAATGAAGAATTTATACAATTAGTGCCTATAATAGAAGCAGAACTTATATCTGGCGGTTATGAAGGTAATATAGAAAGTGTAGACGCAGAAGAAATAAATATTGAAATAGATGATGCAGATGAAACAATAATAAAAGAATTGCTTAAAGATGAATAGGAGGAAGATTTATGAAGGCACTATTAAAGGTGTGTGATATGAGAACAGTAGATGATATAAACAAAGTAAAACGTGCTGTAGCTAATAATGAAGGTGTAGTGGCTTGTGAAATAAGTAAAGAGAAAAAAGAAGTAAGCGTTATATACGATAATTATTTTGTAGACGTGGATAAGATAATAGAATCTATAGAAAATATAGGTTATACGGTTATATAAAAATTACTTTAAAAATTACTAAAAACATGGTAAAATATAAATCGTATAAAGTTGTGTAATTTTTAAGGAGGTGTGTTACATATGGCATACAAAATTACAGATGCTTGCGTAAGCTGTGGAGCGTGCGCTGCAGAATGTCCAGTTAACGCTATAAGTCAAGGGGATTCTATATTTGATATAGATGCAGATACTTGTATTGATTGTGGAAACTGTGCTAATGTTTGTCCAGTAGGAGCACCAGTTCAAGATTAATTTACTATTAATAAAAAGGCCGTCAAAAGACGGTCTTTTTATTTGTAATATATAACTTTATATATGGTACAATTAATAAATTACTTTAATTATATATAGAATAAAAAAATTTATATAAAAGGTGAATTGTATGAATAAAATTATGGAAAAAGATGAAACACTAGATGATCTTCAACTAAAAGGAATTCATGTTATACAAAAAAAACAAGCCTTTAGATTTGGAATAGATGCGGTGCTTTTAGCAAACTTTCCTAAAATAAAAAATGGAGCTAAAGTGGTTGATTTATGTAGTGGTACAGGTATAATTCCATTTATATTGGCAGGTAAAACCAATGCTAGCAATATTATGGGAATAGAAATACAAAAAGAAATTGTAGATATGGCAAAGCGAAGTGTAAAATATAATAATCTTCAGGAAAAAATTAAGTTTATAGAGGGAGATTTAAAAGATACAAAGCTTTTAAAAAGTATAGAAAAAGCAGATGTGGTTACGGTAAATCCACCTTATAAAACTCAAGGAACAGGCATTATAAATATTAACGATAAAAATGCTATATCTAGACATGAAATTTGTTGTACTTTAGACGATGTGGTAAGTGCTTCTAAGGTTCTATTAAAAGATAGAGGCAGATTATATATGATACATAGACCAGATAGAATAGTAGATATAATGAATGTGATGAGAAAGTATAATATAGAACCTAAATTAATAAGAACTATACATCCATCAGTAGATAAAGCACCTTCTATGCTATTAATTGAAGGACAAAAAAATGGTGGTGAATTTTTAAAATGGGATAGTCCATTATATATCTATAATGAAAATAATGAATATACAAATGAAGTTAAAAAAATTTATGGAATGGAATAAATAAAAAGGAGATTATTATATGGTTAATGTAGAAGAAGGGAAATTGTATGTAGTTCCTACTCCTATAGGAAATCTAAGAGATATAACAATAAGGGCATTGGATGTGCTAAAAGATGTTGATATTATAGCTGCAGAGGATACAAGACAAACTTTGAAATTATTGAATCATTTTAATATAAAAAAGACATTAATAAGTTATCATAAATTTAATGAAGAAGATAAAAGTGTAAATATAATTAATATTTTAAAAGAAGGAAAAAGTATAGCATTGGTATCTGATGCTGGTATGCCTGGTATATCCGATCCAGGATATGTTCTTATAAAAAAGTGCATAGAAAATCAAATGTCATTTGAAGTATTACCAGGAGCTACAGCTTTTACTACAGCTTTAGTTTACTCTGGAATGGATACTACTAAGTTTATTTTTAAAGGTTTTATCCCAAGAGAAAATAAAAATAGACAAAAGCTAGTGCAAGATGTAAAAGATAGAATGGAAACACTAATTTTCTATGAATCTCCTCATAGATTGAAGGAATCTTTAAACTTTTTAAAAGAATCTTTAGGAAATAGAAGTATATCTGTATGTAGAGAACTTACTAAAGTACATGAAGAAATTATAAGAGATGGATTAGATGAAGTTATAAAACATTATGAAAGACAACAACCTAAAGGTGAGTATGTACTAGTATTAGAAGGAAAATCTATAGAGGAAATAGAAAAAGAAAAAGAATTGGAATGGTGTAATATAAGTATACAAGAGCATATAAAAAAATATATAAATGAAGGTTATAGTAAAAAAGAATCTATAAAATTAGTTGCTAAAGATAGAAAAATAACTAAATCAGAGATTTATAAATATTCTATAGATTTATAGAATTTATGAATTATTAACATTTTGAAAAAATTTTTGCCAAAGTTGGGCATAAAGGAAAAATAGTGATATAATAGTTCTATGTAATATATCTGTAATAGGTATGTAATATATTTGTAATATATATTACAAATAAAGTAATGGGAGGAAAAGTGTAGTGAATAAAAAAGTTTTAGCCGCAGTAATAGCATTTGCACTATCTGTGTCTGTTAATGCTAAAGTTATGGCAGCGCCATCTAATGGACAAGCACCTGATAAAACTATAGAGCTTGAAGAAAAAATACAAAATATGGACAATAGTATTCAAAGCTTAATATATAAAATACAAAATAACGATAAGGACATAGAAAATAATAAACAGGAAATAGTTAAACTAGGTAAAGATATAGAAAAGGCACAAAAACAAGTAGAGTCTCGTGAGGATTTATTTAATAAAAGAGTAAGAGCTATGTACATAAGTGGTGCTGATAGTTATGCTGATATAATATTAGAATCAAAAGGATTAAGCGATTTAATAAGTAGAATAGATACTGTTAAAAAAGTTATGGGATTTGATAAAGGGGTTATACAAGAATTAAAAACTAAGAAAGAAGAAATTAAGGAAAAGAAAGTTGCTTTAGATAATAGAAGTGAAGAAATATTACAACTTAAAGCAGAAAATCAAACAAAGTTAGGTAGTATGCAAGTAGAAAAAGATAAACAACAAGTAGTACTTAATAATTTAAAAGAACAGCGAAGAAAAGCTGAGGCTGAGGCAGCTAAAAAACAAGCAGCTGCACAACAAGCAGCTGAAAACAAAGAAGCAGTAAAAGAAGTAGCACAAGCATCTGAATCTCAATCAAGAGGATCAAAGAGTGTTTCTGTAGAAGCTCCAGCTGAAGATTCATCACAAAGTAGCTCTAGTAGACCATCAACCCCAGCGCCAGCAGCGCATGGAGATGTAGTAGGATATGCTATGCAATTTCAAGGGGTTCCGTATGTTTGGGGAGGAACTTCTCCAAGTGGATTTGACTGTTCAGGATTTGTACAATATGTATATAGAAATGCAGCAGGTAAAGATTTACCTAGGGATACTTATGGACAAATTGGAGCTGGAGAAAGAGTTTCACAAGATCAATTACAAC
>NZ_CALSFS010000008.1 GCF_943736985.1 Clostridium sp. Marseille-Q2269 | reverse complement strand
ATATAACTAATATGTAGATATATAAATAAATGGGTATTATTTTTAATAAAAATTTAATAAAGTACAGATTAAATTAAGAATTTTAAAAAAAATTCTACTTAAAGTTGAGTTTGTCAGTGAAATGATGATATAATGTGTTTATGTCAAAATTATAAAAGGGGAATGGGAGGAAGATAGAGAGTGAATAAAAAAATTTTAGCTGCAGTAATAGCCTTAGCATTATCTATATCTGTTAATGCAAAAGTTGTGGCAGCACCATCTAATGGACAAGCACCCGATAAGACAGTAGAGCTTGAAGAAAAGATACAGACTATGGACAATAGTATACAAAGCTTAATATATAAAATACAAAATAACGACAAGGATATAGAAAATAATAAAAAGGAAATAACTAAACTAGGGAAAGATATAGAGAAGGCACAAAAACAAATAGAATCCCGTGAAGATTTATTTAATAAAAGAGTAAGAGCTATGTACATAAGTGGTTTTGATAGTTATGCGGATATGCTATTAGAATCAAAAGGATTAAGTGACTTAATAACTAGAATAGACACAGTTAAAAAAGTTATGGGATTTGATCAAGGAGTTATAAAAGAATTAAAGACTAAGAAAGAAGAGATTAAAGAAAAAAAAGTTGCCTTAGATAAGAAAAGTGAAGAAATAGTACAACTTAAAGAAGAAAATCAAACAAAGTTAGGTAGTATACAAGCAGAAAAAGATAGACAACAAGTAGTACTTAATAATTTAAAAGAGCAACAAAGAAGAGCGGAAGCTGAAGCAACACAAAGACAAGCAGCACAACAATCTTTATCTCAATCAAGAGGAGGAAGTAGTGTTTCTATAGAAGCACCAGCTAGCTCTAGTAGACCAGTGGCACCAGCAGTTCATGGAGATGTAGTAGGATATGCTATGCAATTCCAAGGAGTTCCATATGTTTGGGGAGGAACTTCACCAAGTGGATTTGACTGTTCAGGATTTGTACAATATGTATATAGAAATGCAGCAGGTAAAGATTTACCTAGGGATACTTATGGACAAATTGGAGCTGGAGAAAGAGTTTCACAAGATCAATTACAACCTGGTGATTTAGTATTCCCACATGCAGGACATGTAGGTATATATATAGGTGGAGGACAAATAATACATGCTCCTCAAACAGGAGATGTAGTAAAAATTTCGCCAATATGGAAATTTTATGCAGGTGTGAGAATAAGATAATTAAATAAAATTTTATATAAAACAAAAGTGGAGACTATATGGTTTCCACTTTTAATTATATTGTAAAAAAATAAAAGCCTCAAATTGAGGCTTTTAAATTATTTGTTGTCTTTTATTTCGTTAAGACAGTGTTTACAAATATTTTTACCTTTATAGTTTAGAACGTCTCTAGCATCTCCACAGAATATACATGCTGGTTCATATTTCTTTAATATTATTTGTTCACCATCTACATATATTTCTAAAGCATCTTTTTCGGCAATATCTAATGTCCTTCTTAATTCTATAGGAATAACAATTCTTCCTAATTCATCTACTCTTCTAACAACACCTGTTGATTTCATATATTTTCCTCCTCGAATAATATCAATTTTCGACAATAGTTTAATTAAATAATAGCAAATATGACATTAAAAGTCAACATATTTTATATTTGATTTACAAATTAATTATGTATTTCCATCTAATAGTTAATATACTACCATTAAAGGGAAAAGTCAATAGAACAAATATTGGCAAAAATAGCTTATAACCTATGTATATCAATGGGTACAAGGAAATTTAAGAAAAAATATAAAATAATCATAAGATAATAATAAGATTTAATAAAATAAAATAAAATAGGTATTATATGTATAAATAAAGAAGAGTGTCGAATTGAAAAATAATTTATTATAAAAAGTAATTTTATATATTATAATTACAATATAATATAATAATACAACAATAATTTTAACAAATTAAATATTAAATGTAAATTTTTGTTTAATATCATTGATAAATATATTAAATTAATTATAATTATTTTAATATAATTATGGTATAATAAAATATAAGGGGTAAGTGAAAATGAAGTTGTCTGTTGGTATATATAATTTATAATATATAAAAAACCAATGAATAGGGAATAGTATATTATAAAATAATGAATTTATATATAAAGAGAAATGGCAAAAGAGTTTTATAATAAATTACATAGATTAAAACAGTTAAATTATCCACAGAAATATGTGGACAACTATTAATAAAATGTGGATAACATGCATATTTATACCAATAATATTCAATTTTATAGTTTAATTTAATATGTTTTAGGGTAAACTTAAGTATGTTTGGAGGTCTATAAAGGTGGAAGATAACAATTTAGAAAAAATAGAATACATAAACAATCTTGCAAAAGAAATATCTAATAATACAATAGTAGATTATGAAGATTTTCCTAAATATGATCTATTTTTATCACAAGTAATTGATTATTTAAATGATAAATTTGAAGAGGAAGATTACACCAATAATATAGTTCAAAATTATATTAAAAATGAAGTAATATCAAAGCCTCATGACGGTAAGAAAAGAGGATATACTAAACTTCATTTAGTTCAACTAGTTTTATTAAGTTATATGAGGCCGTTACTTACTACAGAGGAAATAAAAAATGTATTTACATTGGCTTTTAATGAAATAAATGATAGAAGTGATGATATAATATCTTGGGAAAATGCATATAAAATATTTTCTGATATACAAAAGGATAGCTTTAAAGATTTTGTAGCTAGGCAACATTTTGATGAAGAGAAATTAAAAGATATAATAAAAAAATTAGAATTAGATAGCGATGAAGAGAATAGAATAACTATATTTCTAATAGTAATGACTTTAATATGTCAAGCTAGTGCTATAAAAAAATTAGTTAAAAACATAGTATCAGATTATACAAATAAAATTAAACATGACAAATCAGATTATGAAGAATAGATAAGTTTTAAATTATTATAAATCACTTAAAAAGCTATTATTGATGTTTAATAGTAGCTTTTTAAGTGATTTATTTTTATCAGCATTATATCAGTATATTAATTCATAAAAAAAATTTTTTATTCCTTTATACATAAAAAGCGTATATTTATAAATATTATAAATATACGCTTTTTAAAAAATATGTAAAAAAAACCTATATAATTATATGTTTATAAATTTAAAGCAGAATAAATTCATAAATATTATATATAAGGGGAAAATCTAATTTGATATAAGATGCATAATTTATCATTTATGCATTAATAGAGAATATTCATAATATTGACAGTTTAATAAATAATTATTAACATGTACTTAGGAATTAGCAAAAAATAATAAAAAATATTAATATAAATATCAACTTGAAAGGGGCACAAGGCTATGAATACAAAAAGAAATATTCATGTGTATTCAGAAATAGGAGATCTAAAAACGGTTTTACTTCACAGACCAGGAGAAGAAATAGAAAACTTAATTCCATCCTATATGGAAACGTTATTATTTGATGATATACCTTATTTAAAAGTAGCACAAGAAGAGCATGATGCTTTTGCTAATATATTAAGGAATAATGGCGTGGAAGTGCTATATTTAGAGGATTTAGCAGCAGAAGCCATAGAGAATAAGCAAATTAGAGAAAAATTTGTAGATGAAGCAATAAAAGAAAGTGAAACTGTAGATAAAATATATGTAGAAAAAATAAAGACTTATTTAGGATCAATGAAAGAAAAAGAGTTAGTTTGTAAAATTATGGGCGGTATAAGAAAAAAAGAATTAGGATTAGATGAATCTAAAGAAGAATATCCTTTCTTAATGTATCCTATGCCTAATCTATACTTTACAAGAGACCCTTTTGCAACAATAGGTAAAGGAATAACAATCAATGCAATGCGAACTAAAACAAGAAGAAGAGAAACTATGTTTGCAAAATATATCTTTAAATATCACCCACAATTTAAAGATTCAAATATACCATTATGGTATGATAGAATAGGAGAACATTGCATAGAAGGTGGAGATGAACTAGTTTTATCTAATGATGTTTTAGCTATAGGACATAGTCAAAGGACAGATAGTGAAGCAGTTTTAAAGGTAGCTAGAAATATATTTGAAGCAGAGGAAAGCTTCAAGGTTATATTAATGTTTGATATACCTAAGACAAGGGCATTTATGCACTTAGATACAGTATTTACCATGTTAGACCATGATAAATTTACAGTTCATCCAGAAATAGAAGGAACTCTTAGAGTAAATGCTATAACTTATAATGAAAAAACTAAGGAACTTGAAGTTAAAGAAGAAATAGATAGCTTAGAAGGTATTTTATCTAAATATTTAAAGAGAGATATAACAGTTATTCGTTGTGGTGGGGGAGATAAAATTATATCTGCTAGAGAGCAATGGAATGATGGTTCAAATACTTTGGCTATTTCAGCAGGAAAAGTTATAACTTATGAAAGAAATTATGTGACTAATGAAATATTAGATAAGAATAATGTAAAAGTTCTAACTATGCCATCATCTGAATTATCTAGAGGAAGAGGCGGCCCAAGATGTATGTCTATGCCTTTATTTAGAGAAGATCTTAAATAGAATAGTATTTTAAATTATAGAGTTCACTTATATTCTTAAGTGAACTCTTATGCTTTAATAATATATAATTTTAAATTTGTAGTATTAATCTAAAAGACAAATGGCGTTAGCAGAAATTCCTTGTTCGTTGCCTGTAAAACCTAATCCTTCTTCTGTTGTAGCTTTTATATTTAACATATTATCATTTAATTCTAGACATTTACAGATATTTTGTTTCATGGTATCTATGTAAGAAGCCATCTTAGGCCTTTGAGCTATTATAGTGCAATCTATATTTATAATTTTATAGCCTTCCTGTTCTATCAAATCTTTAACTTTTGATAAAAGCAACATGCTTGATATATCTTTAAATTTTTTATCTGAATCAGGAAAATGCTTTCCTATGTCCCCTAATGCGGCAGCACCTAATAAGGCATCCATGATTGCATGTACTAATACATCTGCATCGGAATGGCCAAGTAAACCTCTGTTATGAGGAACAGTAACACCACCTATTATTAAAGGTCTGTTCTCCACTAATTTATGCACATCATATCCAAATCCTATTCTCATTAAAAAACCTCCAATAAATTCATATTATAATATAATCATATATATTTTTAAAAAAAAGTGCAACAAAGTTGCACACTAAGATATATTTTTATTATCATTTTTCTTATAATATATTAATTTTATTGATCTGCTAAGATGCTTATTGTAAATGAATAAAAATTTATTGCGTATAGAATTATGCAAAAATAATAAGAAAGGTCTTTTATGACTATTGGATATCATTTTTTTTTTAAAATTCACATATATTATTTTTTTACCCATATACACACGACCTTTCGCAACATGTTTATATTATAATGATAACATATAATTTAACAAATGTTAAGAAAATTGAAACAATTTTAGTTTGTATATTACCATTCAATAATATTATATTCAGAATAGTATAAGTTGTCCACAAATTACGCACAATATGTGGACAACATTAATAAAAAAATTAATTTTAAAATTTGCGTTTTACAAATATAGTCATGAAAACTATTTAAAGGATAATATTCACAATTAAATATAGGAATATTAACTAAATTAACAATGCGAACACAAATTATAAACAAGCTATCTGTGGATAATGTTAATAACTATATATATAATATATAAGATTATAATATTAATATATGCTTTTAAAAAATATCCACTTTTAAATTAAGAGAATATCCACAAGTTTTTAAACTTTATTAATTAATAGTATATATGATATAATTTAAATTACCAAATATTCGTATAGGAGGGGAAGTTTTTGAAAAAGAAGAAAAGTTTGATTTTCCTTGTTTTTATTATAGCTACAACAGTGTTGTTAGCTGGATGTGCAAAGAAAAACAATATAAGTAATAATAATGTTGATAAAAATAAACAACAACCTAAAAAACAAGAGAGCAAAGTTAATGATCCTAATAAAGTTAGGATATTTAATAAAGAGCCACTTATATATAATGATAAATCTATACCTGTACTTATGTATCATTCAATTGACTATGAAAAAGGGAATGAATTAAGGCTTCCTAAAGAACAGTTTAGAGAGCAAATGAAGTATTTAAAAGATAATGGATATACTACATTAACATTACATGAATTATATAGTTTTTTAGATAAAAATAAACCTGTTCCAGAAAAATCTATAGTTATAACCTTGGATGACGGATATGTGGATAACTATACTAATGCATATCCAATATTAAAAGAATTTGGACTAAAGGCCACTGTGTTTGCTATAACTAGCAATATAGATAAGGATAAAAGATCTATAACTTCAAAGCAGATTAAAGAAATGGATGATGCAGGTGTGCAAATAGCTAGTCATACATATAATCACGATAAGTTAGATGATTTATCCTACGAAAAGCAAGTACAAACTATGAAAAGAGCAAAGGATGATTTAGAAAAAATATTAAATCATAAGGTGGAGTACATAGCTTATCCCTATGGCAAATGGAATGAAGAATCTATAAAAGCAGCTAAATATGTTGGATATAAAATGGCAGTGACTACTCAAGGTGGATGGACTAATAAACAAAATGGAATGTATACTTTGAAGAGGGTTTATATTAGTTCATTAAAAGGTATGGATAATTTTAAAGATAGAATAGCAAATATTAATTATAATAAGAATTAATATTTGGGTTTTAGTAAGTATTTCAATAGATTAATATATAAAACTATATGATTAGTTAAATTTATTTTTAAATATAAAAGGCTATGAAATAGGGGGTATTTATAAAACCTTAATTTCATAGCTTTTATTTATTTTTAAATCAGCTGAAAAGATAGTATAATTATAAGCTATTATATTAGTGATATTTATTAAATAAGACTAACCATTATATTGCCCAGGCAATATAATGGTTAGTTGCTGTTACTTTCAATTATTTAATTTATTATTTTTAAATAATTTTCTTCTTTAGATTTATCTATAAATGGAGCATAAAATTTGAAAGTCTTATGGTGCCCACATTTAGAGCAAATACAATCACAAACATCATAAGGTACAGATTCTAGTAAATTAATAGATAATTCTTTAGTTAAGTAATTACTTCCGCATATATCACAAGGTGTTTTATTTATAATAGAAAATTCACTTTCTATATATTTCATAATTTCTCGTATAGTCATTAAAAGCCTCCTAATTTGTTTTTGTTAATATAAATATTTAAAAAATATAATATCACTATAATATAATGATTTCAATTAATTTAATAATTTAATCATATACCAAAACAATTATTATTTAAAGAAATATATCATATACATTAAATATATTTTTGTTTTAAAAAGGAGGTACTATGGTAAATATTATATGGGGAATTATATTTTTAGTGGGAGTAATTTTTGGAGTGTTTTCAGGTAATGGAGAACTACTATCAAAGTCTATAATAGAATGTACAAATTCAACTGTAAAACTAGTTATAGGATTGGTAGGGGTTATGAGTTTATGGTGTGGAATTATGAAAATAGCAGAAGAAAGTGGTTTAACAGATAAAATAGCTAAATGCATAAAGCCAATTTTAAAAATTATATTTAAAGATAGTAAGAATGATAATAAAGCATTAGGATCTATAACAATGAATTTGACAGCCAATATGATGGGGCTTTCTAATGCAGCAACTCCTTTTGGAATAAAAGCTATGAAAGAGCTGAAAAGATTAAATATAAGAGAAGATGAAGCTAGTAATGATATGGCATTGTTTTTAGTATTAAATGCTGCTTGTATACAGTTAGTGCCCACAACGGTTATATCTATAAGGGCAGCTATGGGTTCTAAAAATCCAGGAGAAATAATAATACCAGCTATAATAGTTACATCTACAGCAGCCTTTTGCGGAGTAGTTTTTTGCAAAATGTTACAGAAGTATTTTTAAAGGAGGATGCTTATGAATTATATAATTAAAGCCATAATTCCTATTATTATACTTTTAATAATAGCCTATGGAATGAGTAAAAAAGTAAAAGTATACGAATGTTTTGTTGAGGGCGCTAAAGACGGAGTAAATATATGTATTAGAATATTTCCATATCTTCTTGCCATGATGGTGGCTATAGCTGTATTTAGGGAATCCAAAGCATTGGATTGTTTAATAAGTATTTTAAGACCGGTATCAAATTTGATAGGATTACCAGGAGAATTGGTACCGCTAGTTTTAATAAAACCTTTATCAGGAAGCGGTGCTCTAGGGGTATTTGCAGATATATTAAAACAGTTTGGACCAGATAGCAATATAGGAAAAATGGCATCTATTATAATGGGATCTACAGAAACTATTTTTTATACAATAACAGTTTATTTTGGGGCTGTTGGTATAAAAAAAATAAGACATACATTATGGGCTGCTATATTTGCAGATATGGTAGCTATAATAATGGCTATATTAGTTACTAATATAATGTTATAAAAAACGCTCCAATAATTAGAGCGTTTTTTTATTAAGATGTAATCTGTTATTGAATTTTTTCCCAAATAATATAGTTAAGCATACAGCTTCAAATATCCATTGAATGGCTGTGATCCACCAAACATAGGTTACTGAAGATTTAACTATATATATAAAGTAAAACATTAGAGGAAGTCTAAGAAGCCAACCAGAAATAAAGGAAACTATAAATGGAGTTTTAGTATCTCCAAGACCTTTTAAAGATCCACCAAGTATCATTGATATTGCCATGGGAACTTGTTCCAAGCAAGCTATCATAAGACAAATACTTCCTAATTTTATAACCTCTGTTTCAGAATTTGTTATAAATAGCTTTATTATAGAGGTTGGAAATATAAGAAAAAGTAGGCCTATTATTCCCATTATTAAAATCCCCAGCCAGGCGCAGGTATAGGAATATTCTTTGGCTTTTTCAATATTTTTTTCACCAATTTTATGACCTGTTAATGTAGTAGCTGCTACAGCAAAACCCCAACCAGGCATAAAAGATATAGATTCTACGGTGACTGTTATTTGATTGGCTGCAAAGGCTACAGTCCCTAAATGCATTATCATAAATGTATTAATCAATCTACTTAAATTTAATGAGGCTTCTTGCATTGATGAAGGAATAGATAATCTTATTAAGTATTTTAAACGATTTATATCAATCTTTTTAATGTATTTTATATTAGGCTTAATTTTAGATTTAGTAAATAAATAGTATAGTCCAAATAGAAAACCAGATACATTTGCTATAGATGTTGCTATGGCAGCACCTGTTATTCCCAATTCAGGAAATCCCAATTTCCCAAATATGAGTCCATAGTCTAATGTTAAATTTACTATGTTTATTAACACAGATATAAATAAAGGAGTTTTAGTATTACCATATCCTCTAACTATGGAATTCATTAAGCTAGTTAACATACTAAAAAATATTCCTAGAGCAACTATTTTCATATATATGGTTCCATTTACTAATACGTTTTCTTTAGAGCCTGCAAGACTAAGAATAGCCTTAGGAAAACTAAATAATATAATGGAAATAAAAAAGGATATGAATATTCCTATAAATAATCCAACAGATGCATATTCTTCAGCCAAATGTAAATCTTTACTCCCATAGGCTCGAGCTATTACAGAGGTTATAGCAATAGATAGGCCAACAGTTATAAATATATTTGTAAAAGTATATATTATTTCGGAACTTAGTCCTACAGTACTTACAGCAATTTGTCCTCCGTATTGTCCAACCATCATAGTGTCAAGAACCCATATCATCATATATAAAGTCATTTCTCCTACTGCAGGAAGAGCTAAAGACAATACAACTTTTATGTTTTCTTTATCAATTTTCAATAGAATTCCCCCACTCCAAAATATTAGCAACTTAATATTAACTTATACCATAAAATAAAGCAATATAGTTAATAAACATATATTTGTATGTTAAAATTAAGGTGAAGCATTAATGTATAGAAATAGAGGTGAAAACATGCTAAAGTGGTCTCAATTATATAATGAATGTATTGATTGTAATAAATGCCCTTTAGTTAAAAATAAAACTAATATGGTGTTTGGAGATGGAAATATAAATGCACCTATTATTTTTATAGGAGAAGCTCCGGGTGCAGACGAGGATAGAACAGGAATACCATTTGTGGGAAAAGCAGGTCAATTACTTACCAAAGCATTATTAGCATTAGATCTTAAAAGAGAGGAACATTATTATATATGTAATGTTTGTAAATGCAGGCCTGAAAACAATAGAACACCTAAAGAAGAAGAAGCAAAAGCTTGTCTGCAATATCTAAGAAATCAGGTAGCATTAGTAAAACCGAAAATTATAGTGTGCTTGGGAGGTACTTCTTTAAAGTATATTATGGGAGAACAATTTAGAATAACAAGAGATAGAGGGAAGTGGATAGAAAAAAAAGGTTATTATATCATGGGGACTTTCCATCCAGCAGCTTTATTTAGAGATGAATCTAAGAAAAATTTATTTTGGCAGGATTTAAAATCTGTTAAATTAAAATATAATGAGCTGATTGAAAACAATACAATCTAAAGTTAATATAAAATGAAAGAGGATAGAAATGGATAGTACACAATTATCAAAAGAACTTATAGAATTTATGATTAATATGAAAAAAGAAACGAAAGCATATTTAAATTCAAATATTTCATTAAAATTAACAGAACAGCAATTCATAACATTGTTTATTTTAAATAAAAATAGTAAAATATCATTAAAAAAATTAAGTACATATATAAATGTGTCCACATCTAGTTTATGTATAATGTTAACTAGGATGATGGAAGAAGGATTAGTTTATAGAGAAGTTGATGAAAAGGATAGAAGAAATACTTTTTATGGATTAACAGCACAAGGTATAAATTTAATACATAAAGAAATAAAAGAGAAGGTAGATACAGTAGAAGAAAAAATAATTAATCTATCTTCAAGTGAAAAAGAAAGGTTATATAAATCTATAAAAATTATAGAAGAAATTATGGATTTATTAGAATAATTTTATGTATTATAGAAAGAATAATATGTAATGAATATATTGACAGAAATTTATTTTTACAATATCATTATACTAAATACTAAATACTAAATACTAAAAGCTATGAAGGAAAGAGTAATAAGTGAAGATATATAAAGAGAGTCGGGTAAGGTGAAAGCCGATTATATAGAAGCTTATGAAGATGGCTCCAGAGCAGGTTCTTTGAATTGTAGTAGGAGAACACGGTAACAACCGTTATATTGTAAAGTGATAATTAATATATTTAAGTCACTTATTAAGGCTTTTATTGCGAAGTAAAAGTGAATTAGAGTGGTACAGCGAAATTTACGCCTCTATATAGAACTAAAAGTTTTATATAGAGGTTTTTATATTACAAAAATTAAGGAGGATTAATAATGTCAAAAGGAACTTATTATGTAACAACGCCTATATATTATCCATCAGCTAAACTTCATATAGGAAATACTTATACAACAGTAGCTGCAGATACTTTGGCTAGATTTAAAAGACTTACCGGTTATGATGTAATGTTTTTAACAGGAACAGATGAACACGGACAAAAAATACAAAGATTGGCAGAAGCTAAAGGGGTTACACCAAAAGCATATGTAGATGAAATAGTAGCAGGAATAAAAGATTTATGGAAAATAATGAATATAGATTATGATAAATTTATAAGAACTACAGATGATTATCATGTTGAGTTAGTTCAAAAGATATTCAAAACATTGTATGACAAGGGAGATATATATAAAAGCCAATATGAGGGATGGTATTGTACGCCTTGTGAATCTTTTTGGACGGAAACTCAATTAGAAGATGGAAAATGCCCAGATTGTGGTAGAACTGTAGAAAAAGCAAAAGAAGAAGCTTATTTCTTTAAGATGTCAAAATATGCTCTTAAACTTATAGAACATATAGAATCTCATCCAGAATTTATACAACCAGAATCAAGAAAAAATGAAATGATAAATAATTTTTTAAAGCCTGGTCTTCAAGATTTATGTGTATCTAGAACAACTTTTGATTGGGGCATACCAGTAACATTTGATGAAAAACATGTAATATATGTATGGATAGATGCACTTGCAAATTATATAACAGCATTGGGATATAATACAGAAAATGATGAACTATATAAAAAATACTGGCCAGCAGATGTTCATTTAGTAGGAAAAGATATATTAAGATTTCATACTATATATTGGCCAATTATGCTTATGGCATTGGATATACCTCTTCCAAAACAAGTATTTGGTCATGGATGGCTTTTGGTAGATGGCGGAAAAATGTCAAAATCTAAGGGTAATGTAGTGGATCCAGTAGTTTTGGTAAATAATTTTGGCGCAGATCCTGTAAGATATTATCTTCTTCGTGAAATACCTTTTGGAGCAGATGGAATGTTCAATAATGAAATTTTTATAAAGAAGATAAATTCAGATTTAGCCAATGATCTAGGTAATTTATTGTCTAGAACAGTGGCTATGATAGAAAAATATTTTCATGGGAAAATACCAGATGGAAAATTCAAAGAGGAAATAGATGAAGATCTAATAAAGTTAGCTCTTGAAACCCCAATAAAAGTAGAAGAGAACATGGAAAAATTAACAATTCCAGAGGCTTTAGAGGAAATATGGAAATTCATAGGGAGAGCTAATAAATATATAGATGAAACAACACCATGGATTCTTGCAAAAGATGAGTCTAAAAAAGAAAGATTAGGTACAGTTCTATATAATTTAGTAGAAAGTTTAAGAATAATATCAGTATGTATATCAGCATTTATACCAGAGACAAGTATGAAAATAAATGAACAGATAAATGCACATGTATTAAGTTGGGATAGCTTAAGTCAATTTAACGGAACTAAAGTAGGTACTGAAGTTAAAAAAGGAGAAGTTATATTCCCAAGAATAGATATTGATAAGAAAATAGAAGAACTAAACAAACTTAAAGAAGAACAATTAAAACAAAATAAATCTAAAAATATAGTTCCTATAAAAGAGGAAATAACAATAGATGATTTTGAAAAAATAGACTTAAGAGTGGCTAAAGTTTTAGATTGTGAAGCTATAAAAGGTGCTAAAAAACTGCTTAAATTTAAAGTTAGTTTAGGTGGAGAAGAAAGACAGATAGTTTCAGGAATAGCTAAGCATTATAAACCAGAAGATTTAATAGGGAAAAAGGTAATATTAGTTGCAAACTTGAAACCTGTTAAATTAAGGGGAGAATTGTCACAAGGTATGATTTTATCAGCTGCAACAGAGGATGATAGTCAATTGTTTGTAACATCTATAGCTGGAGACATTGAAGAAGGAAGTATAGTAAAATAGCATTAAAAATTTTTAGTTGGAAAAAAGTTTTAAGCTGTTGACAAAAGTAATTTTGTTAGCAGCTTTATTTTAACATAATATATTGAATTTAATATATTTAAAATTTATAATTTATTTGTATTATTTAATACAAAATATTAAAGTGAGGAGTTTGGAAGATGAAATTTTTAATGGCATCAATAGTAGGTGGAGTAATAGGATATCTTACTAATTGGATAGCAATAAAGATGTTATTTAGGCCCTATGAAGAAAAAAGGATATTTGGTATAAAAGTTCCTTTTACTCCAGGGCTTATTCCAAAAGAAAAAACTAGAATAGCAAAAAGTGTTGGTAATGCCATAGGTGAACATTTGTTATCTAGTGATATTATTATAAAGTCTTTGTGTAGTGAAAACATGAATAACAGGCTTAAAGTTTGGATAAGACAAAAAGTATATTCTTTAATAATAACTAAAAAAACTCTAGAGGATAAATTTAAAGAATTTTTAGGATATAAATATGAGTATTTTATAGATTCTTTAAAGAATAGTTTAGAGAAATTAACTATCAATAATTTAAGAAATGAGAAAAATATAGACAGAATAAAGCAAGCTATAAAAAATAAAATAGATAAAACACTATGTATTAGGGGGAACCATATTACTGGTAGCCATACATATAAACAAATAAAAGCAACCTTAATAGCTAATACAGATGAATATTTAAAATCTGATAATTTTAACTATCTTTTAAAAAGTTTGATTGTGGAAAATATAAATGATGAGGATTTCTTAAATAGAAAAATAGGAAGTATAGTACCTAAAAATGTTAGTTCAAACATAAAGGTATATGTTTATAGAAAAAAAGATAGCTTATCAAATTACATAAATGACATACTTAAGGAAGAAGAAAATATAAGAAAATTAAAAGAAGTATTAAGAGAAGTTATAAATAATAATGTAAATTCTTTTATGTCAATGTTTTTAGATATTAATTCTATGTCAGATAAAGTAGTTGCATTTTTAGAAGAATACTTAGGAAGAGAAGAAACAAAAGAAGAAATTGTATCATTGGTAAATAAGAGCATAGATAAAATTTTGGATACAGATTTGAAGGATATTATAGAAAATATACCACAGAATAATAGAACTGAAATTATGGAAGAAACAGTAGATATACTATCCCAAAAATTAAAATCTATGGAAATAACTATGGGAATAGTTGATAAAATAGAAAGTCATATTGAAAAAAAGAGTTCATTAAATGATATAATTCAAAAAATAAATATAGATCCTTATAAAATTATCAATAATATATTGGATAATTTTATAAAAAGTCAAAATTTAAAAGATATGATTAATAATCTAATAAATAATATAGTTGAAACTTTTATGAAAACACCTATATGTGAGTTAAGTAAAGGTAATGAAGAAGGGATACTAAGCACTAGTTACGATATGGTGAAAAATGTATATAATAAATTTATAGAGAACCAAGCAGAAGAAGTTATATCCATCCTTGATATATCTGGCATTGTAGAAGATAGAATAAATGAATTTGATGTTTATTTAGCAGAAGAAATAATACTTGAAATATCTAGTAAAGAATTAAAAGCAATAACGTGGCTGGGAGGATTATTGGGAGCTATAATCGGAATTATTTCTCCTATATTAGGGAATATATAATTTATTTTCCAGCAAATTTCAATTGATAAAAAGATTAGTTTTGACTAATTTAAAAATTTTAATTATAATATATAGAAAATAGAAAATTATTAAGAATATATTAATAAAGTTTAAAGAAAAAATAAAATATTGGGATTTGGAGGCAATTCTATGAAAAAATATAGGATATTTGATGCTCATGCCCATTATGATGACGAAGCTTTTGATGAAGATAGAAGTGAGGTTATAAAAGAACTTAAGGAATTTGGTATATTAGGGATTCTAAATTGTGGGTCTTCTCTGCACACTTCTATTACATCAGTAGAGTTGAGCAACAAATATGATTTCTTTTATGCAGCAGTAGGAGTGCATCCAGAAAATGCAGAAGAAATTAATATCGAAACCTTAAAAGAAATAGAAATACTATCAAAACATAAAAAAGTAAAAGCTATAGGAGAAATAGGATTGGACTATTATTATGATGAAAATCCTGAAAGAAATATTCAAATAGCAGCTTTTAAAAATCAAATGCAATTAGCAGAAAGATTAAATTTACCTGTAGTTATACATGATAGAGATGCACATAAAGATACATTAGATATTATAAAGCAATTCCCCAATGTAAAAGGAGAAGTTCATTGTTTCTCTGGAAGTGTAGAATTTGCTAAGCAATGTGTGGATCTAGGATATTATATAGGGGTTACCGGAGTAATAACTTTTAAAAACGCCAAAAAAATATTGGAAGTTATAAAAAATATTCCAATGGATAGGATATTAGTTGAAACTGATTGTCCATATATGGCTCCTGTTCCATTAAGAGGTAAAAGAAATAGGTCTGAATATATAGAATATATGATAGATAAAATAGCAGAAATAAAAGAAATAAGTTCTGAACAAGTAACTTCACAAATATTAATTAATATAAAAGATTTATTTCATATAGATGTTAAATAATATAAACAGTGAATGGATGGAAAATATTTCTATAATTTATTTGTTTTCCATATCATATAAACAATTTTATTTTTAAGATATTCCACCGACATTATTTATTTTAAAAGCAATTATATAATAATTTATATATACAAAATATGCACAAAGGCTGCATTACTAACTAAAAGCATGAGCAAATTTGACATATTTAAATATAGCGAATATAATAGCTAATGTTGCTCTTGCCCGAAGGAGGTTTTTATGGTGGAAAAATTAAGAAACCAGATTAGAGAATATTTTTCCAATGGTCCGAAGGCAATTTTCATTGTTGTAGTAATCTTAATGACAGCGAGCATAGTATTTACAAATATGAGAAAAACAATAATTGTTTCAATAGACGGAAAAGAACATCAAAAAATTACAACATTTAAAAAAACATATGAAGAAGCCTTAAAGTCGAAAAATATAAAAATAGGACCAAAGGATAAGGTTGAACCCAAATTAGACACTGAAATTAAAGAAGGCAGTAAATTAAGCATAAAGAAGGCAGTTAAAGTTAATGTAGAAGTTGATGGTAAAAAATTAGCTATTCGATCTGCAGAAGACAACATAGGAAATATGCTTAAAGCAGAGGGAATACAAATCAAGAAACTTGATAGAGTAGCCCCAAGCAAAGAAGAACAAATTAAGCAAGAATTAAAAGTAACAGTTACAAGAGTAGAAGAAAAAATAATAAAGAGCAAAAAAAATATGGACTACGAAACAGTGGTTAAGGAAGATGATTCTATTGATAAAGGTAACCAAAAGGTCCTAAGAGAAGGACAACATGGAGAGAATGAGATAACAGTTAAAGTAGTCTATGAAAATGGTAAAGAAAAAGCACGAAAAGTGATATCAGAAAGTATTAAAAAGCAACCGGTATCTAAGGTAGTTGCAATGGGAACTAAAGTTTCCGATATTACCACTCTTTCAAGAGGGGGAAGTGTTAGTGGTACACCAAGTGGTAGATCATTAACAATGAGAGCTACAGCATATACATCAAGTTATGAAGATACAGGCAAGAGTCCTGGAAGCCCTGGTTTCGGAGTGACAGCTACGGGAACTACAGCAAGAAGAAACTCAGGAGGATATAGTTCAATAGCAGTAGATCCAAGAGTGATACCTTTGGGATCAAAGCTGTTTGTTGAAGGGTATGGATATGCTATAGCAGAGGATACTGGTGGAGCAATAAAAGGAAACGTTATCGATCTATATTTTGATTCTAGTGTTGAAGTATCAAATTGGGGTTCAAGATGGGTAAATGTTTATATTTTAGATTAATTTAAATAGGAGCGTTAGCTCCTATTTTTTTCTACTAAAAATATTATATAATAGTTATATTGGAGGGATATTATGATTAAGGAAGTTATAGTAGTAGAAGGAAGAGACGATATTACAGCAGTAAAAAGAGCTGTAGATGCAGAAATGATAGCGGTGGGTGGATTTGGAATAAATTCTAAAGTTATAAAAAAAATAAAAGAAGCACAGAAGAGACAGGGAGTAATAGTGCTAACGGATCCTGACTATGCTGGAGATAAAATAAGAAAATATATATGTAATAGAGTCAAAGGTGTAAAACATGCCTATATATCACAGGAAGAAGGAACAAAGGAAGATGATATAGGTGTGGAGAATGCATCTCCAGAAGCTATAATAAGAGCATTAAATTTAGCTAAATGTGAAGTTAAGCAAGAGAGAGCTGAATTTGATATGAATGATATGATATTTTTTAAATTGACAGCCAATGTAGATTCTAAGGAAAGAAGAGAAAAGTTAGGAATGGCTTTGGGAATAGGATACTGTAATACTAATCAGTTTATAAAAAGACTTAATAATTTTGGCATATCAAAGGAAGAATTTATAAAGGCTATAAAAGATTTAGATAAGGGGAATAAATAAAATGAATACAAGGGAAATAGTTAATAAATATGAATTTAAGTTTAATAAGAATTTAGGACAAAATTTTTTAGTAGACTCATCTGTGTTAGAAGATATAACAGAGGGAGCACAAATAAGTAAAGAGGATACAGTTATAGAAATAGGACCTGGAGTTGGAACACTAACTAAAGAGCTTTTAGAAAAAGCAAAACAAGTTTATTCTATAGAATTGGATGGAGATCTAATACCAATTTTACAAGAAGAACTAAAAGAATATAATAATTTTACACTAATACATAAAGATGCATTAAAAATTGATTTTAATGAGTTGATGAAAGATAAGGAATCTATAAAATTAGTAGCAAATTTGCCTTATTATGTTACTACTCCTATTATATCAAGATTACTTACACAAAAATGTAATTTTAAATCTTTAACCATAATGATTCAAAAAGAAGTGGCGGAAAGAATGAATGCGGAACCTAACTGTAAGGAATATGGATCACTAACTGTTTTGGTGCAGTATTATTGTAATACAAATATAATAAGAAAAGTATCTCCAAATTCCTTTATACCAAGACCTAAGGTTGATTCTATAGTTATTAAATTAGATAGACTTTTAGAACCAAGAGTAAAAGTAAAGGATGAGAAATTATTTTTTAATGTAGTAAGAAGTTCTTTTAATATGAGAAGAAAAACTTTAAGGAATGCACTAAAAAGTTTAAATGTAGATAAAGAAAATATGGAAATTGCTTTTGAAAGAGCCGGTATAGATCCAAAGAGAAGAGGAGAGACTTTATCAATAGAAGAATTTGGAGAATTATCAGATTGTATATATGATATATTATAATTTAAATAATTAAGTTCACTTTTTGAAACATAACTCAT
The DNA here is from genome assembly GCF_943736985.1 of Clostridium sp. Marseille-Q2269. Lineage (GTDB taxonomy): Bacteria > Bacillota > Clostridia > Clostridiales > Clostridiaceae > Clostridium_F. The sequence continues at coordinate 126,573 of NZ_CALSFS010000008.1, read as the reverse complement.
ATATTATATTGAATAATTATATTTGGGGGTACAATAAAAAGTGGCACAAAAAAAGAATTATAGTAGATACTTTATAATATTAGAGGAAGACGAAAAAGGATACTCTTTAGGTGGAGATAAATCTGCATCAGGATATGTAAAATTGGAAAATAAAAATGGTAAGTGCAAGATATCTTATTATGTTCAAAACATAAAAAAACAATCCGCACCTTATTATATGGCTTTAATATGTAATAAAAAGGGAACCAAAGATATAATAAAAATAGGAGAAATGAACATAGACGAATATGGAAGGGCAGACATATGTTATGAATATCCAGTGGACAACATAGGAAATTCAGGAATAAATGCAGATAAAATATCAGGAGCAGCAATAATAAAACTAATAGATTCAAATGTAATATCTGTTATGAGTGGATTTTCAACAACAGATATACCAGCATGGAAATCATTTGATATGGTAGAAAATAAAGAGAGAAAAAAGGAAGTTGTAAAAGATGAACCAGTTAATAAAACAATATTCGATAAATATGAAGAGACCATAGAAGAAATAAAAGCTAAAGACAATGAAACAAGCAAGGGTAAAGTTGATAAAGTAAAATTAGTAGAGGAAAATAAAGATAAAAATAATAACATAGAGACTGCCAAGAAAAATAAAGAAGAAGATAATACCAAAGAGGTTTTCCAAGAAAATAAAGAAGAAGATAGAGATGCAAAAGCGGTACAAGGCAATAAAAATGAAAATAAAAAAAATAAAGAAGAACATAAAGAAACAACTAAATATGATGAAAAAGATATAGCTAAAGTAAAACAATCCATAGAAAAAAATGATAATAAACAAAGGAATTCTGAAATTCCGCCTATTGGTTTAGAAGGTAAGTATTTTAGATCATTAGTAGACAATCTAAAGAGTGTAGATAACATAACAGATGAAATAAAAAATTGTAATTGGTATAAAATAGATGCTAATAATGAAGATGATATGAGAGATACTTGTAATTATGATAAATTTATGGTCTTATATAATCCAATGTTAAGATATTATTCTTATATAAAAAAATATAAACATTATATTTTAGGATATAAGTATGATAGCGAAGGAAACATGAAATATTTAGTATATGGAATTCCAGGAAATAAAAATAGAGAAGAACAACCACTAAGAGGTAAATCAGGATTTGTAACTTGGGTTGAAAATAAAGAAAATAATCTTGGATATTGGCTAATGTTTTATGATTATAAAAATAATAATATATTAATACCAGTTAAATAGAGACATGTTAACACATGTCTCTATTTTTTATTTAAGATGTTGTATATATTAATATTTTATAAATAGAATTAATAAGTAATAATAAATTTGTTTTTAAAGCATATATATGATATATAAGTAGCCATGTGGAGGTGAAGAATCACTTAGCTGTATATAAGTGAATCATATGAAAGTATTAATTGTAAATAAAAAAAGATTTGGTGTAACCATGATAATAATTGGATTGATGCTAGTACTTTTTGGGTTAGAAAAAAACTTTGATAATAGATTGAAAATAGCAGCTTTAATTCATAATGATGTTTCTTCCTTTAAAGAATATAATATATTAATGGATAAAATTTCTTATAAACTTCCTTCAAACTGGGAAACAAATGAGCAAATTGTTAATGGACATGATATAATTTATAATAATTCTTTTATAGATAAGAAAAAGAATATGCATGGGTTTATACAAGTATGGAATTATAAAGGTGATTTAAAAACATTTATTAAACATAGTAAAGAAGCTTCAGAAGGACAGCAGATAGATTATACAAAATACAACATTATACCTGTAGATATTAATAATATGAAAGGATATTTAACTGAATATTCCATATTAAAAGAAGATAAGGAATATGTAGCTTATGAATATTTTTTAAAGTTAGAGGAAAGATTTATTAGAGTTTCATTTTTCGTACAGGAAGAATATTATCAAGAGAGCATACAAACAGTATTTAATAGTATATTGAAAAGCATTATTTATAAATATTAGAAAAACACATTGTGTTGAAATTTCAATACAATGTGTTTTTAATTTACAACAAGAAAAAGTGTGTTATAATGTTGTTATATTTTAATAAAAGTACATGGAGGTATAATTAATTGCTCTATAAAAAGATTTTTCATAAGAAATTTATTTTATTATTTTTAGTTTTTTCTTTATCTTTTTCTGTTACGGGGTGTAATAGCATAGATAAAATGAAGTTAAAGTTAGGTCTTAAAAATAATGATTTTGAATATATAAAGGAAAATAAAGTACAAAAAATAATAATACAAAATACCAGAGATAAAGGATTTAGATTTATAATTACAGATAAGAATGCAATAAATGAGCTATATGACATTTTATCCTCAGCTAAACCAGCAAAATCAAAGTCATCTTTAGAGCCAGATTATATATTTGAAATGGATGAAGCTGGTAATAAAGCTTATAAGTTTAACTATATAGCTGGATTAGATAAGAAGGAAGCAGGAAACCTATATAGCGAAAATAAAGTTTACATAGTATCTAAAAGAATAGATAATGATATAATAAAAAGTTTTTGGACTATAAGAAAGCCTAAAGATTTTAAGTATGTATATTATAAATCTATAATGGAAGTTTTAAAAAAGGAAAATATAAACAAAAACAATAAAGAGAAAATTGGTATAAACATTAAAGATGATGTTGAAATTTCTAAATTTATATTATCTACTGATTTGGAAGAATTTAAAGCTGATTTAAAGGATAATTTTAGTAATGTGGAACTTGTTAATGATATTAATGTCCATAAGGATATAGATGTTAATGTAGATACAGAAGGTTACAAATCTACTATGTATAAAGCTGTAATTAAAGTTAATAACAATAAAAAAAGAACAGAGAAAAAATACTATATTGTAGATGAGTATAAGAATAATAGCTGGAACATAAAAATATATAATGAGCAACCGAATAATTTTTAATAAAGATTCTTTTAAAATCCTGTGTAATGCATAGGGTTTTAGAAGAATCTTAATTATTTGTAGGATTAATATTTAAAAATATCTTATATTTCCCTTTTATGTATTTAATAATTAGTGTTTATAAATTATAATTAAAGTAAATATTTAATATTTTATAGGAGGTAAACATGAAAAAGAAGACTATAATAATTACTGGGGCTGTAGTAATAGTCGCCTTATTTGTAATTCTAGGAATTTTTAAAAGTAAAAAAAATAGTAATATAAGCGTAAAAACGGTTAAAGTTACAAAAGGAAATGTGGAATCTTATTTATCTACCACAGGATCCGTGATTTCTAAAAACAAGAAAGAATATTTTGGAGTACAAGGAAAGATTAAAAAAGTTGATGTGAAAGTTGGAGATAAAGTAAAGAAAGATCAGTCTCTTTTGAGTTTTGATATGCCTGAGTTAGAAAATGCAAGAGAGATAGCTCAATTGCAGTATGATAATGCTATTTTGCAAAAAAAAGAATTAGAATCACAACAAAATTCTGTACAAGCTAAAATGAATCCAATATCAAGTGAAAAAATTCAACAAGCAGAAAATTCTGTAAGATTAGCTGAATTAGAAGTTGAATCTGCTAATAATAAAATAAATGAGAGTGGAGAAAATATTGTATCTGATATCAATGGTGTAGTAACAGCAGTCAATGCTCAAGGTGGTGGAGTAAGTACAGGAGCACAACCTTTAGTTGTAGTAGAAAACATAGATGACTTAAAAGTGGGTATTTCATTAGGAAAATATGATTCTGCAAAAGTTAAAAAAGGTATGAAAGTTTATATTAAAGATGATGGTAAAAAGTATGAAGCAAAAGTAGATTTTATAGCACCTACTGCTAAAAAAGTTGATAATCCAGCTAATTTAAAGGCAGGAAATGAAACTACATTAGATTGCGAAGTATATCTTTCTAAAAATAATGCAAAAGATTTAAAGGTAGGATTTGATGTAGATGTAGATATATTATTAGGAGAATCTAAAAATGTATTAAAGATACCATTAGAAAGTATAAAAACAGATAAATATAATAAATCACATGTATATGTTGTAGAACAAGGAATAGTTAAACAAAAAGCAGTTCAATTAGGAACACAATCAGATATGGAAGCTGAAATTATAAGTGGTTTAAAACTAGGGGAAAAAGTTATATTGAATCCTAATAATTCTATTAAAACAGGCGTTAGTGTACAAGAAAAGTAGGTGATAAAAATTGTTAATAGTTAAAGATATAGAAAAAACTTATAATACAGGAGAAATAAGTTTTAAAGCTTTAAAAGGAATATCTTTAGAAATAGAAAAAGGAGAATTTACATCCATAATGGGGCCTTCTGGTTCTGGTAAGTCTACATTTATGAATATACTAGGCTGTTTAGATAAAATGGACAAGGGAGAATACATATTAAACGGTAAAAATGTAACAGATTTAACAGAAACAGATCTAGCATATGTAAGAAATAAAGAAATAGGATTTGTTTTTCAAGCATTTAACTTATTACCTAGAATGACAATATTAGATAATGTGGAACTACCAATGGTTTATGCAGGATTACCATTAAAAGAAAGAAAAGAACGTGCATTAAGTGCTTTAGAAAAGGTAGGTCTCATAGAAAGAATTAATCATAAACCTAATGAAATATCAGGTGGACAAAAACAAAGGGTTGCTATAGCTAGGGCTATAGTGAATAATCCATCAGTTATAATGGCAGATGAACCTACAGGAAACTTAGATACAAAATCATCAATGGACATAATGCGAATCTTTCAAAATTTAAATGATGATGGATCTACTATAATAATGGTAACCCATGAACCTGATATTGCTAAATATACTAAAAGAATAGTTAAATTTAGAGATGGCCATATAGTATCAGATGAAAAAGTTTTAAATAGGGAGATAGTATAATGAAATTTTTAGAAAATTTGAAAATGGCTTTAGATAGCATAAAATCAAATAAAATGCGATCTTTTTTAACTATGTTAGGAATAATTATAGGCATAAGCTCTGTTATAACTATAGTATCTTTAGGTAAAGGTGGACAAAACAGTATAACTGGAGAATTTGAAAAAATAGGATCTGCCACAGTAAGCGTAAAAGTAGATCAATCAAAAGCAGGAAATAATGATTATATAAATTTAGAAGATTCTGATATAATAAAGAATAAAATAGATAAAGTTAAATATGTAGCACCAATGGTTGGAAAAGACGGTTTTGTTACAGAAGGAACTAAAAATAAAAGATTGTATATAGATGGATCAACTCCAGATGTACAGTATGTGAATAATGCAGAAATGATGTATGGAAGATTTTTCAATGAAGCAGAACATGAAGAAGGTAAATCTGTAGTTGTAATAGATGAAAGGTCAGCTAGAAATATGTTTGGAACAGAGGATGTAGTTGGAAGAAATTTAAAAGTCATTACTAAAACTGCCAGTAAACAAGTTACTATTATAGGAGTTATTAAGTCAGAATCAGGGCCATTTGGTGGTGGTGGTGGAGAAGATACCCCTATTTTTTTAACATGTCCTATAAAGTTTGTAAAAAATTTATATCCTGAAGAATTTAATATAGATAGTTTATATATTATAGCTACAAATAAAAATGACACAGAAGAAGTGGGCACTAGGGCTAAAAATATATTAGAAAATAGACATCATAATAAGGGAAAAGATATGTATAAAGTTGAAAATATGTTAAAACAATTAGATCAAGTAAATAAAGTTATAGGAATATTTACTACATTTATTGGAGCAGTGGCAGCTATATCATTATTAGTTGGTGGTATAGGAGTTATGAATATAATGCTAGTATCTGTAACAGAAAGAACTAGAGAAATAGGTATAAGAAAAGCATTGGGAGCAACCACAAAAAATATATTGATACAATTTTTAACAGAATCTGTAATAATATCTTTAATAGGTGGACTTATAGGTATGACAATAGGTATAGTATCAGCAGAAATTATAGGGAAATTTATAAAGATAGCCCCATCAGTATCTATAAAAGCTATACTTATAGCTATATTATTTTCTTCTTCTGTTGGAATATTCTTTGGTATATATCCAGCTAAGAAGGCAGCAAAACTAAATCCAATAGATGCATTAAGATATGAGTAAAGTTTAGGGCATTTGCTTATAACTGTATAAGTGATATAATTACACTATAAATTTACTTTGAAATATATAGGAGGTTTTTTTATGAGTAATTGTGATAGTTGTGCTAGTAAAGCAAAATGCAGCAGTGAAGGAAGCTGTTCTAAGGAAACTTTTAAATATGGCAATGCAAAAAATGTTATAGGTGTAATTAGTGGAAAAGGTGGAGTAGGAAAATCAACAATAACAGGTATATTAGCCACTAAATTAAGAGAAGAAGGCTATAAAGTAGGTGTTTTAGATGGCGATATAACAGGACCATCTATGCCAAGATTCTTTGGTATTAGTGATAAGAGAGCGGCTATAATTCCAACAGGAGAAAATGATGAAGTTAAAATCATTCCTGTAGAAACTAAGACGGGAATAAAGGTAATGTCCTTAAATTTATTAACAGAGCAAGAAGAGGCTCCTGTTATATGGAGGGGACCTGTAATAACAGGTGTTTTAACTCAAATGTATACTGATACAGAATGGGGAGAATTAGATTATTTGCTTATAGATATGCCACCAGGAACTGGAGATATAGCTCTAACTGTAATGCAAAGTTTACCTGTTAGTAAAATGGTAGTTGTTTCTACACCTCAGGATATGGTTTCTATGATAGTTAAGAAAGTAGTTATAATGATACGAAAAATGGAAATAGATGTGTTGGGTGTGGTGGAAAACATGTCTTACATAAAATGTGGCAGCTGTGGAGAAAAGCTAAATGTATTTAGTAAAAAATCAGCTAAAGAGCAAGCTGAATATCTGAATATACCATTAATAGCAGATATGCCTATAAATCTGGATTTATCTGAAAAGATGGAAATGGGAGAAGTAGAATCATTTATCATAAATAATGAAGAATATACTCAGCTATATAATAATTTTAAAAATTTATATAAGTAATAATAAAGCTTCAATGAATATTCATTGAAGCTTTATTAGTTATGTTTTAAATACAGTTAAATATTTTAAGAATAAAAATAAGTATAAAAGTTAAGTATAATTGTATAAGAATTTATATTCTAGGGAGATGTTTATAATGAAGATAGAAATTGATAGGGATAAATGTATAGGATGTGGCATGTGTAGAGATATAGGAGACGGATTATTTGAGATGGGAGAAGATGACAAGGCACAGTTAACAATATATCCAATACCTGTATTAAAAGAACAATATGGTAAAGAGGCAGAATATGCTTGTCCTGTTAATGCTATAAGAACCATAATATAGAAATAAATAGTATATAATAAAATATAAAATTTAAACTAATTTTAACAAAATATAAAAATATAGTAGATTTACTAAATTTCTAATATTTGGTATAATGAACATGTCAATAAATATATTTGTGATATTGTTAAACTTTTGATGGTAGGACAAACTGCAATAAGCTATGAAATTATTATTTTATGATTGATATATACACTAATAGAACTTGTCTTATAAGTTGTATAGAGTAGGACATAGATATATCCTACTCAAATAGTTTTTAAGAATAAATCAGAATTATTGTATATAAAGTTAAATACGTAGATAAATTAGATATAAAATAAAAATTGCATACACTCAAGAGAAATAAAAGTTATTAGAAAAAATTTATAATTTTATTATAAGGGGTTTGCTCTGTACATGGGTTTATGTTTATTTTGTCGCCTATTTTAGCATTGTTATTAATATCTTCAATATCTAAAGCTAAACTTAAACCATTGCTAAATTTAACTATGATATTCTCTTCATTCATGTCTATAATTTCACCTAACATAGTAGCACCTCCTTTATATATTTTTTTATAAAACGCATATATTATTCATTAATTATATAAATTAATTGGGGGTTAATATGTTATATGTTTTTATCAGTATATTATTTTTAATTATGATAATATATGAAAATATCATCATAATAAATTTAAGAAAAAGTATGAAAAAACTACAATGTGCTAAGAATATAATTTATGATATGACAAAAAATGTTAATAAACAAAAAAACGTAGATAAAGTATATGAAATAATATTAAAAACAGCTATAAATTTAATACCAAAGGCAAGTAAAGGAAGCATTTTAATAATGGATGACGAAGAAAACTTTAATTATGTAGCAATGCTAGGATATGATAGTAAGCTTAAAAATATAAAGCTTAACAAAAAAGAAGTTTATTTAAATAAGATAAATGGATTTAAAGAAACGGCTATAATTGAAAAGCCAGTAAAGTTAGATGAAAAAATTTTGAATAAGAATACCATAAATAAATTTAAAGAACTAAAGGCATTAAACATTAGTTGTATAATTTCAGCACCTATATATATGGATGACAAATTATTTGGACAGATTAATATAGATTGTACAAAGAGAAATTATAGATTTAAAAAGGAAGACTTGAAGTTAATGGACTATATAAAGGATGAATTGCAATTAATAATAAAGTCCTTCATGATAAAAGAAGAACTCATATATAAGGCTAATTATGACGAATTAACAAAAATTTTTAATAGAAGATATTTTAATGAAATAATGAAAAATGAAACAAAGGAAAGTAATAAAGTTTTAGTATTAATTGATATTGATAATTTTAAGACTATAAATGACATTTACGGACATAGTACTGGAGATTTTATTTTAAAGGTTTTTGCTAATTTAATAAAAAGATATTTAAGAGATAATGACTTATTTTTTAGATTTGGTGGAGATGAATTTATAGTGTTATTCAATAATTTAGATGATAATGGCGTTATAAATTTTATGGAGAATATTAGAGAGAAAATTAATAAAAATAAAATAAGAGGAATAAATATAGATTTTAGTTATGGTATAAGTGAGCTAAAAAATTATAATAATGAAAGCTATGAAGAAGTAATAAATTTAGCTGATAAAAATATGTATATTAATAAAAACAATAAAATAATAGTATGAAATAGTAACCTGATAAAATTCTTGGCATATATTCATAGGTATAGAGGTGAATATATTGGATAGGAACCAGGTTATATTTAGAATATTTTTATCTATAATAATCGGTGGAGCCATAGGGTTTGAAAGAGAAAAAAAGAATAGACCAGCGGGGTTCAGAACTCATATATTGGTATGCATAGGAGCCTGTATAGCAGTAATGATACAATTATATATAATACAATATATGAAAGAAATTATACGAACAGATGGAGATTTTAAGTATTTGCTCAGTGCAGATGTATCTAGAATGGCTTCCCAAGTTATTACAGGTGTAGGTTTTTTAGGTGCAGGAACTATTATAAGAGACAAAGGTTCTGTAAAGGGACTAACAACGGCAGCTAGTATTTGGGTAGTGGCTTGTATAGGAATTTCTGTAGGATTAGGATTTTATTTTTTAAGTGTAATAGGATTCTTAGGTTTAATATTATCTTTAATTGTTTTTGAGATAATAGAAAGAGTAGTAAGTGATAAAAATAGAGAATACTATATAACTATAGAATATTTATCTAATAATGATATTATAGAATATACTTTAAAAGAATTATTAAAAAATCAGATTCACATAAAGAGTATAAAATTTTTTAATAGAAGCATTAATGATGAAGAAATAATAAAAATAAGATTGAATATAATTATAACTAATAAATTAAACTTTTTATCTGTAATAGAAAATATAAGAAGCAATAAAAATATATACAGTATAAATATAACTAAAATAAATAGAATAAAAAATAAAATATAATAATATAATGTAAAAAGAACGTATATTTTTTATATAAATACAATAAATTGTATTTACAGAAATAAAATATACGTTCTTGTTGTTTTTTGTAATAAAAAATATATAAATTTAAGTGTTTATGCAATTTGTATTGAAGTATAAATATATATAAATATCAAGTGTGTATATTGTATAAAATTTAATATAAAAGTTAGATAAATAGAATTAATTAGACTTAATCACTATATTTATTTAAATATAAAATTGCTGAAAAATTTTTAAGATAGTATAATGTTCAAAGTATATAGACACAATATGTTGTAGGTAGGAGGAAGATAATATGCTATATGTTGTGAAAAGAGACGGTAGAAAGGTAGAGTTTAATGTTGTTAAAATATCAAATGCAATTAAGGGAGCAGCAGAAGAAATTGCTTTTGATATGAAGGAAAGTGAAAATATAAGTTTAACTCAAAGTGTTATAAAAAACATAGAAGATTCTCAAAAAAAAGAAATATCCGTGGAGGATATACAAAATTTAGTTGAGCATGTTTTAATTGATAGCGGATTTAAGCAAATAGGATATGCTTATTCAAATTATAGAAAAGAAAGAACAAAAATAAGAGAAATAAAATCTGGATTGATGAAAGCTATAGAAAAAATAGGAGTGGAAACAGATAGAGATAATGCAAATGTAGGCAATAATTTTAGTTCTAAACTTTTAAGAATAGCTAGTGAATCTAATAAATGGTACAATTTAGGGGTAATGCCGAAACATTTAGCTAAATTGCACGAAAACGGAGATATATATTATCATGATTTAGATAGTTACAATTTAACAGTAAATTGTTTGAATATAGATACAGGTAAAATATTGGAAAGAGGTTTTAATACAGGTTATGGTACAATTAATGCTCCCAAGAGAATTGAAAGTGCTGCGGAATTAAGTTGTATATTACTCCAATCTACTCAAAATGATATGTTCGGAGGTCAAGCTCATGTAAATTTTGATAATGATATGGCATTGTTTATTCCTAATACTAGATCAGAAATAAGAAAAGATATACTAGAAGATTTAAAAGAATTAGGTTTAGAAGAAGATAGTTTCAAGGAAGAAAAAATAGATAAGTTAGTAGAAGATAGGCTAGTATTACGTATACATCAAGCTATGCAAGGAATAGTTTATAATTTAAATACTATGCATTCTAGAGCAGGTTCTCAAGTACCATTTAGTTCTATAAATATTGGAATACCAAAGAGTAAAGATGCAGCTTTAATATGTGAAATATTCTTAAAAGAATATGAAAAAGGGTTAGGTAAGGGTGAGCAACCAATATTCCCTAATATAATATTTAGAGTAAAAGATGGAGTAAATAGAGAAGAGAAAGATCCATATTATTATTTGTTTAAATTAGCTGCTAAGATAGCTGGTAAAAGAATGAATCCTACCTTTATGAATATGGATTCGGATTTTAATAAGGAATATTACGATAAAGGAATAATTCCAGCTACTATGGGATGCAGAACCTATGTATGTTCTAATATAAATGGAGACGAAGGTCCCGGTGGTAGAGGTAATATAGCTCCTACAACTATAAATCTTCCTAGAATCGGTATATTAGCTAAAAAAGACATACATAAATTTTTTGAGATACTAGATAATAGATTAGAATCAGCAAGGGAATCTTTATTGCATAGATATAATGTGTTAAAAAAACTAAGGGTAAAGGACTTACCGTTTGTTGTAGGTGAAGGACTTATGAAAGGCTCAGAAAATTTATCACCGGATGATTCTATTGAACCTATTTTAAAAGAAGGATCTTGGGCTATAGGTTTTATAGGAGTAGCTGAAACTTTAACAGCACTTGTAGGAAGTCATCACGGAGAAACAGAAGAAGCCAGAGAATTAGGACTAAAAATAGTTTCATATATAAGAGATTTTTGTGATAAATATAAAGAAATAGACAGATTGAATTGGAGTTGTTATGCCACACCAGCAGAAGGCTTAAGTGGTAAATTTATTCTTCAAGATAGGAAAGTTTTTGGAGAAATAAAGGGTGTTACAGATAAAAATTATTATACAAATAGTTATCATATACCAGTAGGATTTTCCATATCAATCAAAGAAAAAATTAATATAGAAGCTCCTTATCATAAGTTATGTAATGGTGGACATATAAGTTATATTGAATTAGATGACTACCCATCAGAAGAAATAATTATGGATATAATTCAATATGCATATAGAAATACTAACATATCATATATGGGAATAAATTTTCATATAAAATATTGTAGAGAATGTGGAACATATCTTGGAGTGGAAGAGGACGTTTGTAATTGTGGAAGCACAAATATACAAGGAATATCAAGGGTAACGGGATATTTAAGTTTAGATGAAAGATTTGGAGCTGGCAAAGTAGCAGAAAGAGCTGATAGAACATCAAATAATTCCAAACATAAAAAAATCTATACTGTATAATAATTGAGGTGTTTAGCCATGAATAATAAGTATTTACAAGTAGCGGGTTTTTTAGATAATTCATTAGCTAATGGAGCTGGACTAAGGTCAGTTTTATTTGTATCAGGATGTAAACATAATTGTGAAGGATGTCAAAATATAGAAATGCAATCCTTTTGCTATGGAGATAAAGTGTCACTAAAGGATATATCAAAAAGAATAGAAAGTAATATGCCATTAATAAGAGGAGTAACCTTTAGTGGAGGAGAACCACTAGAACATACAAAAGAGTTAAGTATTTTAGCTAAAGAAATAAAAGAATTAGGATTAAATATATGGTGTTATACAGGCTATACTTTTGAATATATTAAAGAAGAAGTTAATAAAAATGTACAACTTAAAGAATTAATGAATTTAATAGATGTACTGGTAGATGGTAAGTATGATAAATTAAAAAAAGATGGATCTTTAAAATATAGAGGATCATCTAATCAAAGAATAATTGATGTAAAAAGAAGTTTAAATAAAGATAAAATTGTTACTTTAAATTTATAAAAGTAGTAAGTTTTATCAGTATTATAATAATATATATCACTGTAATATATTATTATATGGATTTAGAAAGCCGCTTAAACAATGTGTTTAGCGGCTTTAATTGATATATAACAAAAGTATTTTTATTATTTATGCAAAATATATTAATACATATTGAGTATATAAACCATATTAGTGTAATTTCTTATATTGTTTTCTAAGGTTATTGTATCACAGCCTATTTGCAGTCTTTTATCCATATGTAGTAAAAAATTTTCTAAACCATCTAGTTTGATTTTTATATTATTTAATCCAAAATGCATTGGGATTACTATATGACTATTTAAGTTTTTACATAAAGTAGCAGCTTCTTTACCATTAAGTGTATAATTGCCTCCAATGGGTACAAATAATACATCTATGTTACCTAAATTAGAAATAAAGTCTTTTGATAATAAGTGACCTAAATCACCTAGATGACATATGTCATAACCATCTATTTTAAATTTAAATATTATATTATTTCCTCTTTTAAGACCCTTAAGTTTATCGTGATAGCTTTTGAATCCTTTTATTTTTAAATCTTTATGTTTATACTGTATAGGAGTATCTATAATTATGCAATTTTTATTTAGATCATCTTTAAAATTATGATCAAAATGATTATGACTTATAGTACATATGTCTGAATTATAATTCAGACTATGAATACCTATACTAGGTTCATAGGGATCGGTTAATATAGTAGTTTTAGAACTACTTTCTAAAATAAAACAAGAATGACCTAACCATTTAATTTTCATGCTTACCTCCTAAGTTTAAAAGTATTTTAAACTTAGTTTTAGTAAATAAATATATAGTATTCAAAATATGTTCTAATATTTCTAATTTTTTATAAATAAAGTAATTGACAATAAAAAATATGTATACTATAATATCTTAAAAGCGGTGAACAGGAAGAGTATTTAAATTGATTTCTTAAAGAGAGTGGGCGGTTGGTGAAAGTCTACAGAATAGATCTAGAGAAAATCCCCTGGGAGCTGGAGACTGAAAGATTTGCAAGTAAGTTCTCTCGTATTTCTGCGTTAAAGAATAGAGTCTAATATAATATTAAAATTATATTGTACTTGAAAATTGTTTAAAGTTTTATAGGTGGTATAGCGAATGTAACTTCGTCCTATTGTGGATGGAGTTTTTTTATTTAATATGGGAAATATTAATTATAGGAGGGAGCAATAGATTATGTACAATAAAATCGATTCTAATAAAAGCTTTGTGCAAAGAGAAAAAGATATAGCTAATCTTTGGAAAAGTAAAGATGTAATAGAAAAAAGTTTAAATTCAAATGAAGATGGGGAATATTTTACATTTTATGATGGACCACCAACAGCTAATGGTAAACCACATGTAGGACACGTTCTTACAAGAGTAATGAAAGATCTTATTCCAAGATATAAAGTTATGAAAGGATATAAGGTATTAAGAAAAGCTGGTTGGGATACACACGGACTTCCGGTAGAACTTGAAATAGAAAAAAAATTAGGTATATCAGGTAAACCACAAATAGAAGAATACGGCATAGAAAAGTTTGTTACAGAATGTAAAGATAGTGTATTTAAATATACAAGTCTTTGGAAGCAAATGTCTGAACAATTAGGATTTTGGGTAGACATGGATAATCCATATATAACTTATGACAATAACTATATAGAATCTGTATGGTGGGCATTAAAACAAATGTGGAAAAAAGAACTTTTATATAAAGGCCATAGAGTAACACCGTATTGTCCAAGATGCGGAACTGCATTATCTTCTCATGAAGTGGCTCAAGGATATAAGGACGTGAAAGAGTCAACAGCTTTTGTTAAATTCAAAATAAAAGGAGAAGAAAATAAATATTTTCTTGCTTGGACTACAACTCCTTGGACATTACCAAGTAACGTAGCATTAGCAATAAATAAGTCTTATGATTATGTGGAAGTATTAAATGATGGAGAACATTATATATTAGCTAAGGAACTTTTAGGAAAAGTAATACAAGGTGAATGTGAAATAGTTAAAGAATTTAAGGGTGAAGAAATAGTAGGCGTTGAATATGAACAATTATTTAAATTTGAAGCACCTGAAAAGAAAGCATTCTACGTAGTACATGCGGATTATGTAACTCTTACAGATGGTACTGGTATAGTTCATACAGCTCCAGCTTATGGTGATGATGATAGTAAAACAGGTAAAAAGTATGATTTACCTTTAATAAATTTAGTTGATAGTGAAGGTAATTTTGTAGATTCAGTAGAACCATGGAAGGGAATGTTTGTAAAAAAAGCAGACCCTAAAATATTAGAATATCTAAAAGAAAATGGTATGCTTTATAAATCAGAAAAATTTACACATTCTTATCCACATTGTTGGAGATGTAATACACCACTTTTATACTATCCAAAAGATAGTTGGTTTGTAAAAATGACATCTTTAAGGGATGATTTAGTAAAAAATAATAATAGTATACATTGGTATCCTGATCATATAAGAACAGGTAGATTTGGAAAATTCGTAGAGAATGTAATAGACTGGGGTATTTCTAGAGACAGATACTGGGGCACACCTCTTCCAATATGGGAATGCGACTGTGGACACAGGGAGTGTATAGGAAGTATAGAAGAATTAAAGGAAAAAGGAATAGATGTTCCAGAAAACATAGAACTTCATAAACCATACATAGATGCAGTTAAATTAAATTGTCCACACTGTGGAAAAGAAATGACTAGAACGAATGAAGTTATAGACTGCTGGTTTGATTCAGGTTCTATGCCTTTTGCACAACATCATTATCCATTTGAAAATAAAGAATTATTTGATAAAACATTCCCAGCTCAATTTATATCAGAAGCTGTAGACCAAACTAGAGGATGGTTCTATACGTTACTTGCTATATCTACAGCATTATTCGGAAGGAGCTCTTATGAAAACTGTATAGTTTTAGGCCATGTATTAGATAAACGTGGACTTAAGATGTCAAAATCTAAGGGAAATGTAGTTGACCCATTTGATGTACTAGAAAATGAAGGAGCTGATGCGGCAAGATGGCATTTCTATACAGCTAGTGCACCATGGTTACCAACAAGATTTTCAGAAGAAGATGTAAGAGAAACTCAAAGAAAATTCTTAAGTACATTATGGAATGTATATTCATTCTATGTTTTATATGCAGATTTAGATAACTTTAACCCATTAGAATATAAGAACTTTAAATCAGAACATGTAATGGATAAATGGATATTATCTAAGCTTAATTCTTTAATTAAAGATGTAGAAGAACATTTAGATAGCTATAGAATAACTCAAGCTTCATTATTACTTGAAGATTTTGTAGATGAACTTTCAAATTGGTATGTTAGACGTAATAGATCAAGATTTTGGAGTACAGAACTTACAGATGATAAAATTGGAGCATATACAACATTATATAGAGTTTTAACTACAGTAATAAAAGTAGGGGCACCATTTGTACCATTTATTACAGAAGAAATGTATCAAAATCTAGTTGTAAATCTAGATAAAGATGCAAAAGAAAGTATTCATTTGTGTAAATGGCCATCTTATGATGAAAGTAGTATGGATAAAGATTTAGAAGGAAAAATGGATTTAGCTTATAAAATAGTTAAATTAGGACGTAGTGCTAGAAATTCAGTTAATATAAAGAACAGACAGCCTCTTCAAGAGATGTTAGTTAGCACAAAGGAATTACCAGAATATTATGAGGATATAATAAAAGAAGAGCTTAATATAAAGAAAGTTGTATCTGGAGCAGATCTTTCTAACTATGTTAATTTTGAAATAAAGCCTAATTTACCTGTATTAGGTAAAAAATATGGAAGATTTATACCTGCTATCAGAAAAACTATAGGTGCTATGAACCAAATGGAATTAGCTCAAAATATAAATAATGGTAAGTCTGTATTTATAGATATTGAAGGTTGTGAAGATCAAATAGAACTTACAGCAGAAAATTTACTTGTAACAATGCAAGGACTAGAAGGATTTGCTTTTGCTGGTGAAGGAGAAATAGGTGTAGTACTAGATACGCATATTACAGAAGAATTAAAAGAAGAAGGTTTCTTAAGGGAAATACTTAGTAAAGTACAAAATATGAGAAAAGAAAGCGGATTTGAAGTGGCAGATAAAATTAATTTATATGTATCAGGAAATGATACTTTAAATGCCATAGTTAAAAAATATGAAGATGAAATAAAAGCAGAGACTCTATCACAAAAAATTAGTTATGATGAAAATGCAGATTACACTCAATGTAAAATAAACGGAGAAGATTACAATATAGCAATGAAAGTTGTTAAATAGCACATACAATTTTGTGCATAGAATAAAAATTGTTTATTCTATGCACGTTTTTTATTATAATAATTGTAATAAGGGAAAACTATTAAAGAATAGAAAATTTTATAAATATAAATATTTTAGATTTTAATAAATAATAGGAGTGATTTGAATGGCAGTTTCAATAAAAGATGTAGCTAAAGAAGCTCAAGTTTCCATAGCTACGGTTTCAAGAGTATTAAACAATATAGATGTTGTAAATGAGGATACTAAAAAGAAAGTATTAGATGCAATAAAAAAATTAGGATATAGACCTAATATAGTTGCTAGAAGTTTAAAAACACAAAAATCTAAAACCATAGGAATAATAATACCAGATATATCAAATCAATTTTATCCAGAGATTGTAAGAGGAGCTGAAGATGTAGCTAATATATATGATTATAATATAATGCTATGTAATACAGATTTAGATCCAGAAAAAGAAATGGAGTATTTAAGAGTATTAAGAGAGAAAATGGCAGACGGTGTTCTATATATGAGTAATTCCTTGGAAAAAAATATATTAGAACTAATTAAAAGCTTGCAACTACCAGTAGTTTTAGTAGAAACAAAAGATAATAAAGAAAATCTACCAAGTGTAACTATAGATAATTTAAAAGCAGCTTTAGATGCTACAGAATATTTAATTAATAAAGGCAATAAGAATATAGCTTACATAGGATTGCATGAAGATATGGCAAATGGTGCAGCTTTAAGATATGAAGGATATAAATTAGCTTTAAGTAAGAATAATATTGAAGAAAACAAAAACTTAGTTTATTTAGGTGGTATGAAGGTAAAGGATGGTTATGAAGGTGTAAATAAAATATTAGAAAATGAAAAAGTAGATGCTATTTTCTGTGCTGATGATGAAATAGCTATGGGAGCAATAAATGCTTTAAGAGATAAAAATTTAAGAATTCCTGAAGATATAGATGTTATGGGATTTAATAATATATATTCTGCTGATGTTTTTTATCCTAAATTAACAACAGTAGCACAGCCAATGTATGATATGGGATCTGTAGGAATGAGAATGCTTATAAAAATAATAAACAAAGAACAATTAGAAAATAATGATTATGTATTACAATATAAAATAGTAGAAAGAGATTCCTGTAAAAAATAGATAATTATTAATATATTTTATAAAAAAGATGTGTAGATAAATAGCACATCTTTTTTTATTTTATCATAATTTTTAAAAGCTTAAATTAAACAATAAAATTAAAGAATTTTTCATAATAATTTGTATTACGATTTTTTTGAATATACCAATAGTAAATGGTATAATTTAACATAAAAGTTAATATATTATTTCTAAAAATTAGTGGAGGTGTACATATGAAGTGTTCAGAGAAGATAAAAAATATATTTTATTATCTTTTAAGAATAAAAAAAATGAATAAAAGTTCAAGTGATGTTAGAACATATGAAGCTGCATATACTAAAAAAGACATAGCTAGAAATAATTATTGTAATTTAAATAAAGATAAGAATAATAATATTAATATAAAAATATCTAAAAAAGCAGGGGATATATATGATAAAATTTATAAATATTATTTAGAACAGCAAATGGGAGAAGACGAAAATGAATTAATATTAGGACAAGCTATTTTAGCGTTAAAAACCAGCAAAAATGTGATTCATCCGATGATAACATCAAAGATTAAAGTTGATTTTATAGAAAATGAAGATATTTTAAATTTAAACATTTGTAAAAATATAAAATTAGAAATGCAGGCTTGTGATTTTTTTAATAAAAATATATTTAAAAAAATCCTTACTCTGAAAAGTAACTGGGAAAAAGAAGAAATAGATATAATGGATTATAAAAATATTAAAAATAAAATACAATTATTATTAAATAATAATTCAGAAGTAGAATTTAAAGATATAAAAGATATAAATAAAATAGAGTTAACAGAAAAACCCGTTATATATAATTGTCCAGTGATTATAATAAGGAAAATAGATAATAGTTTATGGGTTAAAGAAATAGAGTCAATGATAGATGTAATAGACAAAGGTTATGATATACCTAAGACTATAGAGGCTTTAGTAGATGAAAAGGAAATAGAAGATAATACTATTATTGATAAAGATCAATGGAAAAGCTGTAAAGAAGATATATTATTTCCACTACATGCTAATGAAGAGCAAATTTCTATAGCAAGAAAAATATGTGATAATGAGGCTATATTAGTCCAAGGGCCACCAGGTACAGGAAAGAGCCATACCATAGCAAACCTTATATGTAATTTTTTAGCTCATGGTAAAAAAGTTTTGGTTACCAGTGAAACAAGTAGAGCTTTAAAAGTGTTAATAAATAAAATACCTGAAGATATAAAGCCTTTATGTGTAAATTTATTAGATAACAATGATGGAGATTATGAATTAGAAGAATGCATTAAAAATATATCTGATAATTTATGCAAAAATCCAAGTGACATAATGGATGATTTATATATTTTGAACAATGAAAGAGAGAAATGTAAGAAAAATAAAGAAGTTTTATATAAGAAATTAAAAGAAATAGAGTTTATGGAAAATAAAAAAATATATTATGGAGGAAATTACTATAAATTAATTAATATAGGATCTTGGCTAAACGAAAATGAATATAAATATGGATGGATTAAAGACAATATAAGATATGAGGATATAAAGCCTGTTAATGAGGAGCAGTTTAATAAATTAGTATCTTTATTAAAAGATAAGGGTAAAGGGTATATAAATAATATTAATGATCTTATGTTTATATGTAATAAAATGCCTTTATACAATGAAGTAGAAAATAAATTAGATAAAATGATATATTTAGAAAGTAATTTGAATTTCTATAAAGATAAAATAAAAGGATGGTATATACCTGCAGAATGCAAATGTAATTATAATACGTTATTAGAATTTTTGTATAAATGTATTGAAAAAATGAAAGATATAACAGAAGATCCTATCATAGGACAAATGTTTAAATTATATTATTCAAGTGAAATTTTTAGAGAATCAATAAATAATTTTTTACTTAATTTAAATAGTTATAAAGATAATTTGATAAAAATAAGAAGCAATATAAATCAATATTCAATAGAAATAAAAGAAATAGATAATATGGATATACTTATAAAGGATTTTCAGATGGTATATTCAAAAGTTAAAGGTAAAAAGAAGATTGGTAAAATATTTAAAGTATTTAATAATAAATATGATTATATTTTTAAAAATTGTTATATAAATGGAGAAAATATAAAAACCATAGAGCAACTAACTATTATGAATGACTATATAGAAGAAAGAAAAATTTATAGTTTTTTAAATAGATTGTGGGAAAATATAATAAATAGTTATGTAAAAAAGGATATAAATTATAATATAGATAATTTAATTTTAGTAGAATATATAACTAATAATTTAGATATTATTATGAATTGGAATAGAGAGTATAGAGATAAAATAATAAAATTATTAGGAAGAATAAGAATACCTATTAATATAAATTGGTATGAAATAAGCACATATGAATATTTCATACAGTGTATAGAATGTATAAAATCAATAAATGAGTATAATGAGTTAAAGGCCTTTATGGAAATAATAAAAAAACAAGTTAGAAACTTTAAAAGTTTAAATTGTATAGTAGAAGGAATAGATGAAGAAAATATAAATTATATAAAGGAAGCTTATGAATATATAGAAAAAATTATGTCAATGAAGTCCAATATGGATGAAATAAACTATGTATATAAAAAGTTGGAGGAAAATTGTCCTAAGACATTAGACTTTGTATTAGAAAATTATAAAAAAGATTATAAATTTAATAATTGGGAAAATGCATGGAAATGGGCTCAATATAACGATTTGTTTAAAAAGTTAGAAAAAATAGATGAAAAAAAGTTGCAAGATAAATTGATAGAAGAAAAAAATAAGGAAAAGAAAATAATAAATCAAATAATTAGTAAAAAAGCATGGAAAAATGTAATATCAAATATTAATGAAGAGCAAAAAAGAAGTCTATTTTCATGGGTACAAGCTGTAAAAAGAATCGGAAAAGGGAGGGGAAAATTCGTATTAGAGTATAGCAACATAGCAAAGGAAGAAATGGAAAAATGTAAAGGCATAATTCCTGTTTGGATTATGCCTTTAGATAAGATAATAGAGAATATAAAACCATCTAAAGAACAGTTTGATGTGGTAATATTTGATGAAAGTAGTCAAAGTAATATATTTGCCATATCTGCTCTTATGAGAGCTAAGAAAGCAATAATAGTTGGGGATGATAAACAGATTAGCCCAGAAGTAGTGGGCACAGATCAAGCCATGATAAACAATTTTATTGATAAGTATTTAGATGGTATACCTCAGAGCCAATGGTTTGATTTGCAGACTAGTTTGTATGATACAGCTCTTAGAACATTTAAAGATAGAACAATGCTTAAAGAACACTTTAGATCTGTGCCAGAAATAGTTCAGTTTAGCAATAAATTATGTTATTCAGATTTAATAGTACCTCTTAGGTATCCTACAAAGAGAGAGGTTTTTAATCCAGCTGTGCAATGTATAAAAGTTGAAGATGGATATAGAGAGAAAAGCAAACAATTAAATATCAATGAGGCAGAAGCATTAGTTAATAAGGTGCTAGAGTGCTGTAGGGATAGTAAATATAAGGATATGACCATGGGGGTGATATCTCTACTAGGAGATTCTCAAAGTGAATTTATAGAAAATTTATTAAAAAATAATTTAAGTAAAGAAGAAATAAAAAGAAGAAAATTAGTATGTGGAGATGCGTATTCTTTTCAAGGGGATGAAAGGGATATAATATTTTTATCCATGGTAGTTGGAGACAATATGAAATATACTGCCTTAACAAAAGAAACTGATACAAAAAGATTTAATGTAGCAGTAAGCAGAGCCAGAAATCAAATATTTTTGTTTTATTCTATAAATTATAAAAATTTAAATAGTAATTGCGTAAGATATAAGTTAATAGACTATTTTAATAATTATAAGAACTACGAAAGTAAATTACCCAATATAAATTATGTTATGCAAACAAAATTTCAAAAGGACATATATGATAATATAAAAAATTTAAAGTGTGATATAAAATCTAATATAAAGTTAGGTAAATATATTATAGATTTTATACTAGAAGGTGAACATAATAGAATTGCGGTAATATGCGATGATGGTGAGTTATATGAAAATAATAATATACAACATATTCTAGATTTAGAGATGGATCTGACTAGATTAGGCTGGTCTTTTTATAAAATAAGAGGGAGTAAGTTTTACAGAAATCCAGAAAGAGAAATGGAAAAATTTTACGAATTTTTGATGAAAAGTGGATTATATAAAAATTATTCTAAAGAAATATTAAAGAATAACTTGTTAGTAGTTTAAATATATACAATGTTTTTTCACAAATGCTATATTTTATACATAATATATGAATATAGCATTATTGGGAGAGGATTCTGTGTTATATGCATTAATACTTGCAGGTGGAAAAGGAACAAGGCTATATCCATTATCACGATCAGAAAACCCAAAGCAGTTTTTAAAGGTAATAAATGATAAAAGTTTCCTAAAGGCAACTGTAGATAGAATAAAACCATTAGTAAATAATGATAATATATATATAGTAACTAATGAAGAGTATATGGACAAAATATATGAAGAATTACCAGAACTGAAAAAAGAAAATATATTTGCAGAACCTTACAATAGAGAAACTGCTACATGTATAGGGCTTTCAGCTGTAAAACTTTTAAAAAAAGATAAGGATGCATCTATGATAGTACTACCTTCAGATCACTATATAGAGAATGAGAAAGAATTCACTGATATTATAAAACAAGGTGTAGATATAGTAGAAAAAAGAAGGGGATTAGTAACCATAGGAATAAAGCCATTAAGACCGGAAACAGGATATGGATATATAAAGATGGGGGATAAGGTTAACAATCAGAGTTTTACTTATAAGGTGGAAAGGTTCTTAGAAAAGCCTAATGTAGAAATTGCAAGAGATCTAGTATCTAGTGAAGAATATTTATGGAATAGTGGAATGTTTATATGGAGAGCAGATGTTTATCTAAGAGAGATGGAGAAATATTTGCCTAAAATATATAAAAGCATGATGAGAATATACACCAAGATAGATACGGAAGAAGAAGATAAAATAATTAGAGAAGAATATGAGGTAATAGAAGGAATATCTGTAGATTTTGGTATTATGCAAAAAACCAGAAAAGCGTATGTTATAAAGAGTAATTTCAAGTGGGATGATATAGGAAGTTTTACTGCTCTTAGTAGATTTCTAAACAGTTATAGAAATAATAGTGTATGTGGTAATAGTTATTTAAAAGAGAGTGAAAATTGTTCTGTAATAGCAAAAGACAAGTTGGTTATAGGATTCGGCATAAAAGATTTAGTTATAGTAGATGGTGGAGATGTACTGCTTATAATGGACAAATATAAAGATCAGGAAATTAAACATTTGGTACAGGAATTAAAAGAAAATGACAATTTAAAAAAATATATATGAAAATAGTATGGATATTAATATCCATACTATTTTTTATATCATTGAAAAATACTTTTTAATGCATAAACTAGTAATAATAAAGATAACTTATTAAATATATATTATTTTTGTTAATTTAAATAATTAAATGCAATATATTGTTAAAAGATTATTTGATATATGTTAAAATTGATTATATATTTAGACAATTATTTTAAGAATATAAATTAAACAATAGTAACCATAAAATAATTAAAAGCAAGGAGAATTAAGTATGAGAAAAATATTGTATTATGACTGTTTTTCAGGAATAAGTGGAGATATGAACTTAGGAGCATTAATAGATTTAGGTGTAGATGAAAATTATTTGTTAAAAGAATTAGATAAACTTAATATTAATGATGAATTTGAAGTTAAAACATATAAAGATTCAAGAAAAGGTATATCAGGAACAAAGGTTGATGTTATATTAAAAAACTCATGTGAACACGAACACAGTCACCATGAAGAGCACAGTCATGAGCATAATCATCATCAACATAATCATGATCAGGAACATAGTCATGGGCATGAACATAGTCATGGGCATGAACATCATCATGAACATAGAAATTTAATAAGTATAAATAAAATAATAGAACATAGTGAACTAAATGATAATATTAAAAATATTAGTAAAGAAATATTTTTAGAAGTGGCTAAGGCTGAAGGAAAAGTACATAATAAATCTTTAGAAGAAGTTCATTTTCATGAAGTAGGCGCAACTGATTCTATAATAGATATAGTTGGAGCTGCTATATGCTTAGATTATTTAAAAGTAGATGAAATATTATGTTCAAAAGTTCAAGTAGGATCTGGATTTGTAAAATGCGCCCATGGAACAATGCCAGTTCCAGCCCCAGCTACAGCAGAAATACTAAAAGATATACCAATGGTGTCTTCAGAGGAAATACCTTTTGAAGCAACTACTCCTACAGGAGCTGCTATAGTAGCATCTATAGTGTGTAAATTTACTCAAAGCAAGAATTTTGACATTAAAAAAGTTGGATATGGTATAGGAGGAAAAGACTTGTCAGATATACCTAATGTATTAAGAGCTTTTTTAGCAGAATATAAGGAAGAAAAAGAGCAGGATTTTGAAAAACAAGAAGCTTTAATATTGGAATGTAATATAGATGATATGAATTCTGAGATTTATGAATATGTAATTAATAAATTACTTCATGAGGGCGCAGCAGATGTTTATATTACACCAATAATAATGAAAAAGACTAGACCAGCTGTTAAATTAACAGTTTTGTGTGAAAATAGATTAGAAGATATTATGAAACAGACTATATTTAGAGAAACTACTACTTTAGGAATAAGAAAATACTGTGTAGAAAAGTCAATGCTAAATAGAAAAATAGAAAAAGTAAGAACTGAATATGGAGAAATTTCTGTAAAAAAGTCTTATTTAAAAGGACAGGTATTAAATAGTAAACCAGAATATGAAGATTGCAAAAAAGCTGCATTACAAAATAATATATCTATAAAAAAAGTTTATGACGCAGTTAATAAAAGTAAGGAGTAATAATATGAACATAAATTATAAATATAATAAGCTTATTGACTATCTAAAGGATTTAGGAAGTGTTGCAGTAGGTTTTTCAGGAGGAGTAGATAGTACATTGTTATTAAAAGCAGCAAAGGAAGCTTTGGGCGATAATGCTATCTCTATTACAGTAGTGGCACCTTATATACCTAAGTGGGAAATAAAAGAAGCTAAGGAATTGGCAGATAACATAGGAATAAAATCATATTTTTTAGAAGTTCCAATGCTTGAAGAAATAAAGTTTAATCCAGAAGATAGATGCTATATATGTAAAAAAAGTGTGTTTAATAAAATAAAAGATTTTGCAAATGAAAAAGGTATTAAATATATAGTAGATGGAACAAATGCAGATGATACTAAGGATTATAGACCTGGAATGAGAGCTTTAAAGGAATTAGAAATAAAGAGTCCTCTCTTAGAAAACTCTATTAATAAAGAAGAAATAAGAATGTTATCAAAGAAATTACAATTAAATACTTGGAATAAACCAGCTTATGCATGCCTTTTATCAAGAATCCCTTATAATCAAGAAATAAAAAGAGAAGATTTAGATAGAATAGAAAAATCAGAAGTATATATGATGGAATTAGGGTTTAGAGCAATAAGAATAAGAAGTCATGGAGATTTAGCTAGAATAGAAGTACCCAAAGAGGATAGAATCAAGTTGTTTAATGAACAGGTTTTAGATAAAGTATCAAAACATTTAAAAAAATTGGGATTTAAATATGTTACATTAGATATAGAAGGATATAAAATGGGAAGTTTAAACGCTGAAATAGATATAAAATAGCTTTAAAAGAGGTGATAAAATATGAATACAGAAGATGTTAAAAAATTAATGTTAGATGTTAAGAATGATAAAATTTCCTTAGAAGAAGGGGTAAACCTATTAAAAGACCTTCCTTTTAAAGATTTAGGATATGCTAAAATTGATAATCATAGAGAGATAAGAGTAGGATATCCAGAGGTTATATATTGTGCAGGAAAAACAGTGGATCAAATAAAAGGTATAGTAGAGTTTATGCTTACAAAAGATAATAATATATTAGGTACAAGAGCTTCAAAAGAGGCCTATGATGAGGTGAAAAAAATATGTCCTGAAGCTGAATACAACGAATTAGCTAGAACTATAGTTATAAAAAAAAGAAAAGTAGAATCTAAAGAGGGATATATAGCTGTAGTTACAGCAGGAACATCTGATATACCAGTTTCTGAAGAAGCAGCTATTACAGCAGAGATATTTGGAAATAAAGTAGAAAGAATTTATGATGTAGGAGTAGCAGGAATTCATAGATTATTTGATAAGCTACAATTAATAAGAGATGCTAAAGTTATTGTAGTAGCAGCAGGAATGGAAGGAGCCTTGGCCAGCGTGGTAGGAGGGCTTGTTGATAAGCCTGTAATAGCAGTACCTACTAGTATAGGATATGGAGCTAACTTTCATGGGCTTTCTGCATTATTATCTATGTTAAATAGTTGCGCAAGTGGTGTAAGTGTTGTTAATATTGACAATGGTTTTGGAGCTGGATATTTAGCTAGTATGATAAATAATTTATAATAATTATAAATAAATAACCTAGTGATTTTACAATCATTAGGTTATTTTTTTTTATATAATGAATAGAATATTATTAAAGTTAGTTTGTGAATACTTTGTAAATCATAAAGTTAAATTATTGACAATTAGTCATTTGGTAATATAATGATTATATGCAATCATAATTATAATAAAATATAGCTAAAGTTTAAAATAATTTTATTTTATGGGGAAGGAGATCATTATGAAAGTAATAAATTTATTGCAAAAATCTGCAAAGGATAAGATGGTAAAAACTGCAGCAGGACTACTTAGCACAAACCCCGAGAAAAATGTAGACAGATTATTTAAATTAATAGAAAAAACGATAGCTAGGGATGAGGACAATCTAAAAAGATTAAAAGTTGTGGAAGATGAGTATTATAATAATCCATCAACACACGAATTTGTGCAAAATCTATTTAAAACAACAGACAAAAATTGCATGCAGAAATTTTTCACAAATTTTTTCGCAAATGCTGTTTGGTATGGAATGCCAAAGAGAGAACAACTTTTTAAAGAAGAAGGTATAAAAACACCTTTTGTAATATTAATAAGTCCGTCTATGAGATGTAATTTAAGATGTACTGGCTGTTATGCTGCAAATTATAGTAAAGAAGATGATATACCATATGAAGAAGTAGATAGAATAATTAAAGAAGCTAGAGAAATTGGAATATATTATTTTATAGTATTAGGTGGAGAGCCGTTCTTTAATGAATATATGTTAGACATTTATGAAAAATATAATGATTGTGTGTTTACACCTTTTACAAATGGGACTTTATTTAATGATGAATTAGCAGATAAAGTTAAAAATTTAGGTAATATAATACCAATGTTTTCATTAGAAGGTTTTGAAAAAGAAACTGATGCAAGAAGAGGAAAAGGTGTATTTAAGAAAGTTATGCACGGCATGGATCTATTAAGAGAAAGAGGTGTACTATTTGGTGTTTCTACAGCCACTGGTAGAAATAACATAGATACAGTAATTTCAGATGAATTCATAAATATGTTAATAGAAAAAGGCGCTAAGATGAGCTGGTATTTCATATTTATGCCTGTGGGTGAAGATCCAGATTTCAATCTAATGTTAACCCCAGAGCAAAGAATATACTTAGGTAAGCAAGTTAGAAAAATAAGAAATGAAAAGCCATATTTTGCTATAGATTTCTTTAATGATGCACCATATGTTGGTGGTTGTATAGCAGGAAAATATTATTGTCATATAAACTCACATGAAGATGTGGAACCATGTATATTTGCTCATTTTGCTACAGATAACTTAAAAGATAAGGAGTTAATAGATGTATTTAAAGGACCTTTCTTTAAGGAACTAAGAAATAGACAACCTTACAACAATAATCTATTAAAGCCTTGTATGATGATAGATAATCCAGAAGTTATAAGAGAGGTAGCTAGTAAAACAGGTGCTAAACCAACAGATAAAGGAGCAGAAATGATGCTTCATGACGAAGTATTTAAAGGCAAATTGGATAAATTAGCAAAAGATTTTCATCCTTTAGCAGAAAAAGCTTGGAAAGAAGATTTCCATGAAAAAGGGAATTATGGAATGTCAAAAGGCTAAAAATAAATTCACTTTATACTATGAAGGTATTTCATTTAAAATGAGATGCCTTCTATTTACTATATAAGAATTTATTAAAGCTCTAGTTAAAATAAAAATATATAAAACTGGATTTTATTATTAAGACTTCATTAAGTTGAACATAATTATATTATAATATATTATAATTATGAGTATATGTTTAAATGTATTAACATAAGACCTTTAAAGGAGGTTAATAATGAAGAAAAATAAACTTATTTATATAGGGATTGTTATAGTATTAATAATAGCTGCTACCTTAATTATTTTAGATAAGTATAATAATAACAAGAATTTTACAAAAGACAAATTAGTTATATGGGGGGATATTAAGCATAACCAGGCTATGAATGAAGGTGTTAAGTCCTTTAAAGAAAGATATCCTAACGTAGAAATAGAGTTTTATAATGTAAATAGTGAAAATATTATAGATGAATTTTCAAAAATAAAAGATAAAAATTTATATCCCAATGTAATATGTTTAAATGACAAAGATATAAAACAGTTTGGAACAAGATACTATAAAGATGTAATTATACTAAATGATGTTATAAAAAATAATATAAAAGATTTTATTCCTTATAAAAGAGAACTGGTAAAGATGTACAATAATTTCATTGGTGTTCCATACACTGTAGAACCTATAGCATTATACTATAGAAAAGATTTGTTGCAAAAATATAATATAGATGGTAGAGATATAAAAACATGGGATGATTTTATAAAAGTTGGGGAAGAAATACATAAAAAAAGTACTGGAAAAGTAAAAATGCTTTCATTTAATAAAGAAGACAACAGTATGCTTGAAATTTTGCTGAATGAAAAAGGAAGTTATTATTTTGATAAAGATAGTAAATTACAAATAGATGAACCAGACTACATAGATGCTTTTAATATTTTAAAAAGAATGGAAACAGCAAATATTACATTGAATGATAAAGGAGATTTTAAACAATTTGCTAATAATAATAATATAGTGAGTGCTCCATATAATTCACAGTTAGCTAATTATTTGATTAGTCAAAGAAAAAAAGAAACAGGAAAATGGGACATAATAAAATTGCCAGCCTTTGAAATAGGAGGTAAAAACTCTGCAATCACAGGAGGTACATCTATTGTTTCAATAAAATCTTGTAAGGAATCTAAAGATAAACTATCAATAGAATTTGTAAGGAGTATAACATTAAACAAGTACAGTTTAAATAAAGGATTTATTGATTATGGTCAATTTCCCTCATATAAACCAGCTTATGACTATGATAAATTCTCAGAAAATGTTAGATATTTTAATGGAGAAAAAATTTGGAGAATTTTTGTTGATATAGCAAATAAAACGCCTAATATAAATTATACTAAAGATTACAATGATGTAAAAAATGTTATGATTAATTTAAAAAAAGATTTACTTAATAGTAAAGATGTAGAAAAAGAATTGAAACATATAAAAATTTTTATTAATAGTATAAAAAAATAAATAATATAAAAAGGTTAAAATTTATTTGTAAATTTTAACCTTTTTTATGCTATTTTAAAATATCTTTGTATACATTTAAAGTGGCTTTGGAAGTTTTATTCCAAGAAAAGAACATTGAACGTTCATAAGCTTTTTTACTTAAAATATTCTTTAAATCTTCATTTTTTAGTATGTTTACCATGGAATTTGCTATTTCATCGATATCTAAAGGATTTATATTAATGCAACAATCGGAAGTAACTTCTGGAATAGAGGTAACATTAGAAGCTACAACTGCGCAACCACAGCTCATAGCTTCAAGTGGCGGAAGTCCAAAACCTTCGTATAATGAAGGATAAATAAATAAACTACATCCGTTATAAAATATAGGTAAATCTTGTTCGTCTACAAAATCCGTAAAAATTATATTAGAACTTATTTTTAATTTATTACTAAGTTCATATAATTTTTCTCCTTCATCTTTTTTAGAACCTACTATAACTAAAGCGTGTTTTTGTGGCAATGTGTGATATATTTTTTCAAAGGCTTTTATTATAGATTTAACATTTTTCCTAGAACTAAAGCCTCCTAAATATAGTATAAAAGGCAACTCTATTCCATACTTTTTTCTAAGTATATTTTTACAGTAGGATTTATTTAATGGCTTATATTTTGAATCTGCAGCTAGGGGAATAACCTTGATTTTATCTTCTTTCATAGGAAAAAACTTTAATATATCTTTTTTTGACCACTCAGATACAGTTATTATTTTATGGGATAATTCAATTATTTTAGGCATTTCTTTTAAAAATTTATTTAAGTACCCTTTACCAACGGTTTCAGGCATTATATAAGGAATTAAATCATGAATAGTTATTACAGTGTTACAATTTATATTTTCAGAAACACCTATACCATTTTGTGGAATATGATATATATCAGATTGGGATACATTAAGATTATACGGTATATAGGTTTGTTCAAAAAATCTACTATTTTTTTTAGAGGTAAGTATAATATTGGTATTATGTTTTTTAAATTTAAGATAGTCTCCCCCTGACCAATATATATTGAAGTAATCTTCTGTAGCTTGTGGTATCATATTTGTCAATATTTTTTCAGTATATGTTCCTATGCCTGTACCTCTATACCAATTTATTCCTCTGCCATCTATGGAAATTTTCATTTTTATAACCACCTCATTAAAAGCATTTATTATATATGTCTTAATATAAAGTATATCTTTACTGTTATATATAATATTAATGTTTCCTAAAAAATGTTCCAGTTATCACCAAAGTATGAGATTTTCATATAATACATATAGATTAATAAAATAATGGAGGCATTATTTTGAATAAATCAGAAATTATAAACATAGTGGAAAACAATTATGATATAAATATTAATTCCATAGAAAAAATAAAAAATGTATATAAAATAATTAATAATTCTAATAAAGCATATGCTTTGAAAATAATAAAATATGAATTTAAACATTTTTTATTTATAATAAGTTGCATGAAGCATTTACAACATAATAATTTTGGTAAGATTCCAGACATAATTCCTAATAATAAAGGATTAGATTATACAAAGATAGATAGCTTTTATGGGTATATAACAGAATGGGTAGAAGATTCAAGGCAATGTAATTATAGCAATCCAGTAGAAGTTATTATGGCATCTAAAAAATTAGGAGAATTACATGAAAAAAGTAAAAATTTTTATTTAACAAAAAATATGAATCCTAGAGTTGGATGGTTTAAATGGCCTAAGACATTTGAAACAAGAAGAGATGAAATATTAGATTTTAAAAAAAGAATATTGAGTAAAGATAAAAAAAGTGAATTTGATAATTTTTATATGAGAATATTAGAAGATGAGATTGAGAGAGCGGAAATGTCAATAAAAAACTTATGTGAAACTAATTATCTAAATGTAATGCTAGAACAAATTAATGATAGATGTTTTTGTCATCATGATTACGCTAATCATAATATACTTATAGATAATGAAAATCAAATATATATAATAGATTTTGATTATTGTATTTTGGATACTAAATTACACGATTTATCTAGCATACTTATTAGAGTTATGAAAAATGGTAAATGGGATCTAAAATCAGCAGAGCTTATTTTAGATTCATATAGAAAAGAATCATATATAGATAAGGAGTATATCCCTATAATAGCAGCTTTTATGGAATTCCCACAGGATTATTGGCAAATTGGTATACAATATTATTGGGAAAAACAACCTTGGAGTGAAGAATTCTTTCTAAATAAGTTAAATAGATTTTATGAAGACAGAGAAGAAAGACAAGAGTTTATAGAAAAATTTAGAACTATCAATATTTAAGGAGAAATATAATCATGTCTAGTAAAAAAGATTACTATGATGATACAAAGGAAGATATAAATGAATTAAATAAATATGAAGAAGAACTAAAAGAATTAAAAGAGTCTGTTAAAAAGTTGAAAGAAATAAAGAAAAAAAAGAAAAAGATAAATAAACTTAAAGACGAGGAAAGGGAAGTTTTAAGAAAGATAAGAAAAAAATATAAATAGATACTAAAGGAGGTGCAATATATGAAATGGATTCATTAAAAAAAATAATTGATATGTCTTATTATTTAAAAAGTAAGGATATAAATATAATAGAAGATTTTAAAGATGATAATAGAAATTTAAATAATATATCAGAGGAATTAGTATTAGATCAATTAAAAGTAATTAGCCTTTTTCATAAAAATACACTTGGACATAAAAGCTATATAAGAAGTGGAATGAAAAATAAAACAGGTAGTATAATTGAAAAGTATAAATTAGATTTAAAAAAAATAAATAAGTATGTTAAGAAGCTAGAAAACAAGGAAAGCAATAATAGCGATATGGAAAAATTAATATTAGATTACATGCCTAGATATATAAAAAGAGCAGAAAAATGTATAGAAAATATATATGAAAATGGCTATATAGATTTAGTATGGAGAAGTATGAAAAGAAAAGAAATATGTTTGGAAAAAACATACTTCGATAATATTAGGTATAATAAAGCTATAGAAGTTATAGATATCAGCAAATGTAATTATAATATCATAGAAATGGATTGTATAGAATTATTATATAAAATAAATAAAAAAAATTCATCTTTAAATATAAAAAACTTAAGTAAAAAATTTTGTGAATTTGAAGATCTAGATGATGAAAGTTATAAATTTATTATTTATATGTTATCTTATCCTTACTCCGTAATAAAATGTTGCACAAAGTATATAAAAGATGAAGATTTAAATAAACAAAAACACTATGTGAATAGACTTAATAAGGCTATGAAATTAGATAATAATAGCTTTGTTTAAAGGAGTGATTAAATGGATAAGCTAAATAGAAGTTATCTTAAAAAATATAATTTGTCTTTAGATTTATTTCAACAATATGATCTTACAGTAAAGGATATATATCCTATAAGAAATGTTTATATTATAGATACAGATAAAGGTAAAAAAATATTAAAAAAAGTTAATTACACAATAGAAGAGTTGAATTTTATAAAAGAAGTGATAGATTATATAAAGATTAATTTTGGAAGAATAATGGATCTGGAAAAGAATTTGCAAGGGGATATATATACAATATATAAAGGTGAAATGTATTGTTTAATGGATTTAATTGATGGACGAGAATGTCAATTTAGTAACCCCTTAGATTTAAAAATTTCATCTATAGGTTTAGCTGAAATGCATAAGGCATCTAAAGGATTTAAGACAAATTTTAATAAAAAAATATTACATGGAAAAGCTATAGAACAATTTAAAATAAAAAAAGAAGAAATGAATTTTTTTAAAAAAATAGCTAATATTCATGAAAATAAGAATGAATTTGATAATTTATTTTTGACTGAAATAGATTATTATATAGATGAGGTGAATAAAAGTTTAAATATATTAGAAAATAGCTCTTATTATGATGTATGTAAAGATAGTAATAATATATCTATTTGTCATCACGATTTAGCATATCATAATATATTGATTAAAGAAGATAAATCTTATTTTATAGATTTCGATTATGCTATTTTAGATTTAAAGGTTAACGATCTATGTAATTTTATAACAAAAGTTATAAAAAATTTTGCATTTGATATTAATAAAGTTAATATTATATTGAATAGCTATTCTAACACATACAATATAGATAAAAAAGAATTAGAAATACTATATGGTTTATTAAGCTTTCCATATGATTTTTATGATATATCTAAAAATTATTATACAAAACGAAAAGATTGGAATGAAGATGCATTTTTCAATAGATTAGTAAAAAAATGTAATTATAAAGAGGATAGAAAAGACTTTTTAAAACAGTTTAAAAATAGTATATTATAATATAAATATGAATTTAAATAAACATAAGCATTATCAAATTTTACTGTATAAAATTTGATAGTGCTTTATATATTCTTAAATAAGTTTTCATATATAATTATATGATATAAAAATTATTAATATATAGCTGTAAAAAAGACTCCAGTAAAATTTTTCTGGAGCCTAGTTAGAGGAGAGTATTTTATTATAAGCTAATATGGTATCTTTAGCACAATTATTCCAAGTAAGTTGAGAGGATCTGTTTAACCCTCGTTTTATTAATATATTTCTCATGTTTTCGTTGGATAAGGCAGTATACATAGCTTTACATATACTATCAGTATCATAAGGATTTATTAACATTGCGGCATCTTTAGTTATTTCTGGTATAGATGTTACATTAGATGTTATTACTGGAGTACCACAGGCCATAGCCTCTATAGGTGGCAATCCAAAGCCTTCATAAAATGATGGATATACAAATATTTCTGCACAGTTATAAAAGTAAGGCAAATCTTTAACTGGTATAAATCCAGGAAAGAGTACCTTATTTTCTAAGTTTAGTTCACGAACTTTATCTATATATTTTTCATATAGTTTACCTTTTCTTCCTACTATAACTAAACAAATATCTTCTTTATATATGTTTACAAGATTAGAGAATGCATCGATTAGTCCCAAAATATTTTTTCTAGGGCTAAATCCACCCACATATAATATAAAGTTTTTATTTATGTTATATTTCATTTTTAATATATTTTTACAAAAATTTTTATTTAGAGGTATATAAATATCTTCACTGGCTAAATAAGTTACAAAAATTTTATCTTCAGGATAGTTAAAAGATTTGATTATATCCTGCTTAGAAAAATTAGAAACTGTTATTATGCCATCAGAAGAAGAAACAATTTCAGGCATTTCTTCTGAAAATATTTTTAAATATCTATCACTTACGGTTTCTGGCATTCTATAAGGAATTACGTCATGTAAAGTTATTATAAATTTACAGTTTTTTTTGTCTTGTGGAAGACCTACACCGTTTTGAGGTACATGATAAATATCCATACTGTTGTTTTTTAATATAGCTGGTATGTTCACCTCATTCCAAAAGTTCTTTGGAGAATGAGCATTTATATTTTTTATATTAAAATTATTATTTAATTTCAGAGGGGAATTTGAAAATTCAGGATTAAAAATTAAATAATCATTTTTTTTATCCATTTTACTTAAAGAATTGATTAATTGGTAAGTATAAGTGCCTATTCCTGTTCCTCTATACCAATAGGCAGGCCTTCCATCAATACCTATGCGCATAAAAATTTTCCTTTCTTAATTCATCATAATTCATTATATTAATTTGCATGGAAAAGTGTTAAATTACTTCTAAAAATATAATAATGCACATATAGTTTTAATAGAGGTGGTTAACTATGATGAGAGAATTTGAAATTGAAAGACAGTTTAATATTAAAATTGAAAAACTTAAACCTCATAGAGGAGTGTATCATTTAAGAACAAATGAGGGAGATAGATGTTTAAAAAAAATTAATTATGGAGTGCAAAAATTATTATTTGTTTATGGCGCTAAAGAGCATCTTGTTAAAAATGGATTTAATTATGTAGATAATTATTTCTTTAATTTAAATGAAGAGCCCTATGCACTTGTAAATGAAGATATATATACTCTATCAGAATGGATAGAAGGGAGAGAATGTAATTTTAGAGATAAAGAAGATCTTATATTAGCAGCTAGGGCTTTAGCCTATCTCCATATAGCATCAAAAGGCTATGAACCTCCAGAAAATAGTAAGCTAAAAACTGATTTAGGTAGATGGCCAAATTTAATGAGAAAAAGAATTAAATCCTTAGATAAAATGAGAGAAATGATAAGAAAGAATAATAATAAAACAGATTTTGATTTGACCTATATAAAAAACATAGAATTTTACAAAGAATTAGGTAAAAGATCTATGAAAGTCTTAGATGATTCTGCTTATATGGAAATATGTAAGGCTACAGAGGAAGAAAAGAGCTTTTGCCATCATGATTATACTTATCACAATATAATAATAGATAAAAATAATAGCATTAATGTCATAGATTTTGATTATTGTAAAAGAGAAATAAAAACCTATGATATTTCTAACTTTATGATAAAGGTTCTAAAGAGAGTAGATTGGAACATAGAATATGCAGAACTTATATTAAATTCCTATACAGCAATAAATCCATTAAAACAAGAAGAATATAGGACTTTATTTGCATTTTTATTATTTCCACAAAGATTTTGGAGATTAAGTAATAGATATTATTATAATGAAGTTACGTGGCCATCCAATACTTTTAACAAGAAGATGGAGGAATTGATTTCTGAACAAGATAAATATATTAATTTTATTGAAGAATTTAAAAAAATATATTCACAGAAAGAATAATGAATATACTAAGGCATATGAAGCTTGTATAGTTTTATATGCCTTAAATAGTTTTATTAACAAATTTATCATAAATGTCATAGTATATAGAGTAATTGATTTATTAAGGTGGAGCTAATTATATGGAAATTGGAGACATAGTTGTAAGAAAATCTTATAAAAAAGATATAACCTTTAAAATAATAGATATAAAGAAAGAATCTGAGGGAGAGATATATACCTTAAAAGGTGTAAATGTAAGAATAATAGCGGATGCCCCATATGAAGATTTAGAAGAAGTGTCAGTAGCTACTATGACTAAGAAAGAGGAAGTGTTCACTGGTAAAGTTAATGATTCCATAAAAAAAATATTAGATGATAGAAAATTTAGAGGAGATGATAAGGGAAAGCACTCAAACAAGAAAGGCAAGATAGAAAAAATGTACAGGTCAAGTAAAAATGTAAAAACTAAAGAAATGTATTTTGGAAGGCCAGGTAAAATTCTTCATGTAGATGGAGATTCTGAATACTTAGATACATGCCTTAAGGTATATAAACAATTACAGTTAGATGTTGTAGGAGAGACTATTCTAGAGCGAGAACAACCAGATAAGATATTAAGCTTAGTTAAATTATATAAACCTGATATAGTTGTTGTAACAGGTCATGATGCGGTGTTAAAGGAAACAGAAAATTATACAGATATAAATAATTATAGAAACTCTAAATATTTTGCTAAAACTGTAAGTGTTTTGAGAGATTATGAAAGAAGTTATGATGATTTGATAATATTTGCTGGAGCTTGTCAATCTTGTTACGAAGCTATACTAGATGCAGGGGCTAATTATGCTAGTTCTCCAGGACGAATTTTAATACATTGTTTAGATCCAGTATTTTTATGCGAAAAAATAGCTTATACAAACATAAGCAATATAGTATCTATACAAGATGCTCTAGAAAATACAATTACTGGTATAAAAGGAATTGGGGGATTACAAACTAGAGGGAAATATAGAGAAGGCTTTCCTAAATCAGAATATGTGTAAAGAGGGTATAAAAATTCTGAATATATATATAAATTTAAGGTAATATTAAGAATAAGAAGAAATTTTTAAAAAAATAACAATATTTATATTAAAAATAATATTGACAAACCTTATAATAAATTGGTAAAATATAAAGTTGATTTGACATTTTCTATATTTTAATGTATAATGTAAAATGTAGAAAGAGGGTGTTAAATATGGAAAGAAGAAATGTCATAGCTAACATAAAGAGAGACATAGAAAGCCATGTTGGTGAAAGGGTAACTTTAAAGGCAAATGGTGGAAGAAGAAAAACATTTGTTAATGAAGGTGTACTAGAAGAAACTTACCCAAGTATTTTTGTTATAAGATTAGAAGACGACACCCAAAGGAAAGTGACATATAGTTATTCGGATGTATTAACAAAGACTGTTCAATTGAATTTTGTATTATAAATGCATTGGTACTAATAAGTACCAATTTTTTTTTCTTTTATGCATAATTTCCATAAAACTATTGTATACATTATTAGTAGGTTTTATGGGAGGGATAAATTAAATGGACTTGAATTTACTTAAAGAAAATATAGAATGCGAACAATTACTTGGAGAAAATTTTGTAAATACCCCTATAAAGGGTGAATATGTTATTCCGGATACTCATCCAGATGTTTATGAAGTACTTATGTTAGATGCTAAACCTTATATAACAAGTAAGGAAGTTATGCAAGATAAGCTTTATATGGAAGGATATATAGACTACAACATATTATATCTTGCAAAGGAAGATGAAAAAGGAGTTTTGTATAACACTAGATATAGTAATAAGTTTTCAAATGATATGCAGATATCTGGCACAGAAAAAGATATGCTATGTGAAGCAGAATGTGTTATTGAGGATATGTATTGTAAAATAGTTAACGAAAGAAAAATATCTATAGAGGGTATAGTTAGATTAAAAGGAGCAGTGTATAAAAAATATAATTTTGAAATAATAAAGGATTTAAATGCAATTGAAGATATACAAATGCTTAGAAATCCTATATCTATTGATAAGATAGCAGGCACAGCTAAAGGAGAGATTTTGGTAAAATCCAATATAAAAATAGGAGCGGATAAACCAGAGGTAGGAAGTATATTAAAGACCAATTTAAATATTCATAAGAAGAAAGTAACTGTGCTAGATGATAAAGTAAGTGTAGAAGCTTTTGCTAAAATTGAATTAATGTATAGGGCTAAAGATAGTAGAGACATTTATTATATAATAGATGATGTATTTATAGATAAAGAAGTAGAATTAGAGGGTGTGAATTCCTTCATGGAAAGTTATACGGATTTTACCGTAGAAGGAATAAATATAGAGCCTAAAGAAGATGATTTAGGTGAAAGTAGGATTGTAGATGTAGAAGCTCTTGTTAAATCTAATACAAGAGTTATGTACAAAAAAGAAATAGAACTTATAGAAGATATGTATTCACCTAACATGATGTTAGATATGAATAAAGAGGATTATGAATTAAATGTTATGCAAGGTCATTCTAAAGGAGAAGCTATAGTTAAAGAAAATATAGAAATAACATCTGATATGCCTGGTATAAGAGAAATAATAATGACAGAAGGAAAGGCATATATAACAGATAAAAAAATAGTGGAAGATAAGGTAGTTGTGGAAGGAATTTTAAATGCAGAAGTTATGTACAAGACTACAGATGATGAGAAGTATGTTTATACTTTAAAAGAAGATATACCTTTCAACTGCACTATAGATATACCAGGAGCTAAAATAGATATGCAATGCATGACAAAGATTGTACTGGAGAATATAGAAGCTAGCATAGAAGCTAATACTATAGCTGTAAAAGCTTTAATAGAGGTATATTCAAGAGTTAACTATATATCACATAAAGAGTTCTTAGTAAATGTAGAACCTATGGAAGAAGAAATTCCAGAAAAAAAAGCTAGTATAACAATATATGTGGTACAACAAGGGGATACTCTTTGGAAAATAGCAAAGAGATATCATACCACAATAGATAATTTAGTGCTAATTAATGAAATAGACAATCCTGATGTTATAAAACCTGGGCAAAAATTAATAATACCAGGAAAAGCTATTATATAATCTTATATAAAATTAAATATATATTACAGTTAGTTTTTAATTTTTACAAATTTTAAGTTGTAAAATGTTTAAAGCTACTAATTTTATGAAATTGTAATAGGTATCCAGTAAATTAATTTAATATTTAATTTATATAAATAAAAAATCTCTATATGACAATAATATTATAAGTATTGTTATATAGAGTATTTTTGTGCATAAAAATAGTTTATATGGAAAAAATAAAAAATATATATAAAAGGAAGGGGTATGTATTTTGACAAAAAAAATACAAGGTAACCTCATAATTATAGGAGGAGCTGAAGATAAAAAACATGATAAAGACATATTAAAAGAAGTATGTAAAAAAATAGATAAAGAAAAAGAAGAATTGTTAATAGCTACTGTAGCATCTGAATTACCAGAAGAATTAGGTGGAGAATATACAAATATATTTAAAAATCTTGGAGTGAAAAATGTAAGAGTACTAAATATAAATAATAGAAAGGATACTCATTATGAAGGAAACATAAGTTTAATTAAAAATGCATCACTTATATTTTTTACTGGAGGAGACCAATTAAGAATAACAAGCTTATTAGGTGGAACCCCTCTTTATAGTGCATTAAAAAAAGCTTATAGAGAAGGTTGTATATTTGTTGGTACTTCAGCAGGTGCATCAGTTATGAGTGATACTATGATAGTTTCTGGATTAAATGATGAATCACCAAGAAAATGTACGTTAAAAATGGCACCAGGATTAGCACTTATAAAGGGAGTAATAATAGATCAACACTTTGCTCAAAGAGGAAGAATAGGAAGACTTTTAACTGGCATTGCAGAAAATCCTCAATGGCTAGGAATAGGAATTGATGAGGATACAGCTATTGTGGTGAAACCAGAGGGAGAATTTAAGGTGATTGGATCTGGAGCAGTATATATAATAGATGGAACTGAAATAAGTGGTACAAACGTTTCCGAACAATATCCAGATGAAATATTATCTATATTTGATGTTAAATTTCATGTGCTTAAAAATGGAGATAAGTTTGATTTAAATTATAGAAGACCTATATAACAGAGCATATATGTTTTTGGAAAAGAGGAGGAAAAGTTACAACATGAAAATAGAAAATATAAGAGTATTTGAAGGACGAAATATTTATTCCCACAAAAAATGCATAAGAATGGATGTAGACTTAGAAGGATATAGTAATATATCTAGTAAAGAAATAAAAGGATTTAATAAGACTCTTGTTAATTATATTCCAGAATTAAAAGATCATTGCTGTTGTGTAGGAAGAAAAGGTGGATTTGTAGAAAGGCTTTACGAAGGGACTTATTTATCTCATATATGTGAACATTTAATAATAGCACTACAAAATAAAATTGGTATAAATGTTAGTTATGGCAAGGCAAGAGAAATAGAAGGAGAAAAGTATTATATAATTTATCAATACCAATATAAAAATGCTGCTATTGAGTGTGGAAAGATAGCTGTAAATCTAATTAATAATATAATAAATGGTAAAAAGTATGATGTAAAAGCCAAAGTTAAAGAATTAATGTGTTTATTAAAGTCAGAGGAACTTGGACCTAGTACTTCATCCATAATAGAACAAGCTAAAAAAAGAAATATTCCCATTATGAGGATAGGAGAGGACAGTATGTTTCAATTGGGATATGGGGTCAAAGGCAAATTTATAGAGGCTACTATGTGTAATGATACTAGTTCTGTATCTGTAGATATAGCTTGTGATAAACTTTTATCTAAAAATATATTAATTGATCAGTGCATACCTGTAGCTGAAGGGTATAAAATAAAAAATTATATCGATTTATTATTTAAAGTGGAAAGAATAGGATATCCAGTAGTATTAAAACCTCGCTTTGGTAATCAAGGCAAGGGTGTAATGGTAAATATAAAAAATCAAAAAGAATTAGTAAATGCGTATAGCACAATAAATAAAAAATTTCAAAATATAATGATAGAAAAATATATTAAGGGCAATGATTATAGAGTTTGTGTTGTTGATGGAAAGGTAGTAGCTGCAGCGCAGAGGATTCCACCATACATAATAGGTAATGGTAAAAGTACAATTTACGCATTAATAAGACAGTTAAATAGAGATGAAAGAAGAGGAAATGGACATGAGAAGCCTTTAACAAAAATAAAAGTAGATAAAGATCTTAAAGATAATATATATAAAGAGGGATATACTCTTGGGGATTTGCTTCCTAAGGGACATAAATTGGAATTAAGGCATAATGCTAATTTATCTACAGGAGGAATAGCTATAGATTGTACTGACTTAATATGTGATGAAACTAAAGAAGTATGTGAGAGAACCGCTAAAGCTATAGGATTAAATATATGTGGAATAGATATATGTTGTGACGATATAAGAAAACCCCTTGGTAAGAATGAAGGAATAATTGAAGTAAACGCAGCACCTGGTATAAGAATGCATCAATATCCTTATAAAGGTGAAAGCAGAAATGTAGGAAAGGCTATAGTAGATATGATGTTTAAGAACGATGATGGGAACATACCTATTATAGCTATTACAGGAACAAATGGAAAAACTACAACTACTAGATTAATA
The DNA here is from genome assembly GCF_943736985.1 of Clostridium sp. Marseille-Q2269. GTDB lineage: Bacteria > Bacillota > Clostridia > Clostridiales > Clostridiaceae > Clostridium_F. The sequence goes on along the minus strand of NZ_CALSFS010000008.1, from coordinate 84,102 downwards.
GGGCATACTTTAAAAAATTTAGGTAAAAAAGTAGGTATGACAACTACTGGTGGTATATATGTAGATAATAAATGTATAAATAAGGGAGATACTACAGGATATTATAGCGCTAGGGCAATACTTACTAATAGAGATGTAGACGTAGCAGTATTGGAATTGGCAAGAGGTGGATTAATAAGATCAGGATTACCTTATGATTTAGCTGATGTAGGTATAATCACAAATATTACAGAGGATCATTTAGGCTTAGGTGGTATAAATACTTTGGAAGATATGGCTTATGTTAAATCATTGGTAGGAGAAGCTGTTAAAAATGATGGATATGTGGTTATAAATGGGGATGATAAAGCCAGTTTAGGGATTGTAGATAGAATCAAAAGCAAAATTATACTGTTTACTAAAAATAAAAATAATCCCATCATATCTAAATATTTAGATGATAAAAATTTAGTAGTATATTTAGATCAAGATACTATACATTTAAAAAGTTTAAGTAAAAATGAGGAAATAATAAATATTAATAAAGCACCAATAACTTTAGGTGGAAAGTTAACTTATAATATAGAAAATATAATGGCGTCAGTAGCAGCATTAATAGGAATAGGAGTAGATATAGATACTATTAGGCAAGGAATAGAAAGCTTTAATAACAAGGAACAAAACCCTGGTAGATTTAATGTTTATGATGTGGAAGGAACAACTGTAATATTAGATTATGGACATAATATTGATGGATATAAAGTAGTGTTAGAAGGAGCTAAACAATTTAAACATAAAAAAATAATAGGAGTAGTGGGTGTTCCAGGGGACAGAACTGATAGTAGTACACTAAAAGTAGGTAATATATGTGGAGAAAATTTTGATTATATATATATAAAAGAAGATAGAGATAAAAGGGGAAGAAAAGATGGAGAAATAGCAGAATTATTGAAAAAGGGTATTGTAGAATCAGGGTTTAAAAAATCTCAATTAAATATAGTGTTAGATGAAGAAGAAGCCCTTAGAAAGGCTATAGAATTTTCTGACCCAGGAGATTTAGTTGTAATGTTCTTTGAAGAATTAGAACCAGCAGTAGATATTGTAAAGGATAAAATAAAAAGAGGAAAACATACAACAGATAAAACAGCATTAGCTTAAAGTTAAAGCTACAATTTATGAATATCATGATTGTAGCTTTAATTTTTTTGGTGTATTATGTATTTTATACTATGTTTTTTTGGAGGAATAAAATGTTATCAAAAGCTCATGCTAAAATAAATTTGTCACTAGATGTAATAGGAAAAAGGGATGATGGATATCATCTTTTAAAGATGTTAATGCAGACTATAGATCTTTATGACTTAATAGAAATAAAGAAGATAAAAAAAGGTATAATAATAGAGTGTGATAGGGAGTACATTCCTAAAAATAGTAGAAATTTGGCTTATAAGGCAGCGGAACTATTTTTAAATAAGTATAATATAAATTCTGGAGTTAAAATAAATATAATTAAAAATATACCAGTAGCTGCAGGATTGGCAGGGGGAAGCACAGATGCAGCTACGGTTTTAAAAATAATGAGAGATATATTTAAACCGAATATAAATAATGAACAATTAAAAGAGATATCTTTAAATATTGGAGCGGATGTACCCTTTTGTGTGGAAGGTGGAACAGCCCTTTGTGAAGGTATAGGAGAAAAAATTACTACCATAAAGCCTTTTAAAGATAAAATATTAGTGCTAGTTAAGCCTAATTTTGGGGTGTCTACAAAAGATGTGTATAGTAATTTAAGAATTGAAAAAATATATACTCATCCTCATACAAAGAAACTAATACAAGCAATAGAAGATAATGATTTAAATTTTGTAGCTAAAAATATGAAAAATGTCTTAGAAAATGTTACTCTTAGAAAATATAAAACATTAAGTTCCATAAAAACCAATTTCATGGAATTGGGTGCTCTAGGAACTATGATGAGCGGAAGTGGGCCAAGTGTATTTGGATTATTTGATGATATGTTAAAGGCGCAAACATGCTATGATAATTTGAAAGAGAAATATAAAGAAGTATTCATAACTAGAACAATATAATAAAAAGGACCATAGAAATATATTTTTAAAATTATTTCTATGGTCTTTTTAGTGTTTTTATATAAAACTAACAATTTAATTCAATGAATAAATTAAGGTTGTAAAGGAAAAAATACTTTAGAAGTAATTTTTGGCTTGTAGGAGGATTTTATGGAAAAAATAATAGGCATATTTGATAAGTACTTTGTAATTTTAGTATTAATTGAAGGCTTTATTACCATATTTATTGATGCTCCTTCTTTTAAAAAATCCAATATGATAAAAAGCTATAAACAAGCAAGATATATGGGTATTTTTATTGTAATTGTAAGTTTAATATTATATATTTTGCAAATGACATTATTTTAAATAGGGTATTTCTAAAAGGGAGTGTAAAAATGAAGGAAGCAGTTAAAGATGATATATATACAAATATAAATAAAAATATACAATACATAAAAGAATTACTAGAAGGTAATTCTGATGTAGTTTTTAGAGATTTTCTAATAGGAAATCAAAAAGCATTTATGATGTACATAGATGGTATGGCAGATAAAAATTTATTAAATAACTATGTAATGGAATCACTTATGTTAGAAGCAGATAAATCTACCAATATAAAAGATATTAAAAACAAGATTTTAACGGTAACAGATGTATCTGAACAAGAAAAGTTGAGTAAAGCTATAGATTTAATATTGTCAGGAGACACACTATTATTGATAGATGGCCTACATAAGGCATATGTAATAGCTACAAGACTCTGGCCTGTTAGGGGAGTTGGTGAACCAGATTCAGAAACAGTTATAAAAGGTAGTAGGGATGGATTTACAGAGACTATAAGATTTAACACTGCATTGGTAAGAAGAAGAATAAGAGATACTAGATTAAAAATAAAATCTCAAAAATTGGGGGTAAGATCCAAGACAGATGTGGCCATTATGTACATAGAAGATATTGTTAATGAAGATGTCTTAAATAATTTATATGATAAGTTAGAGACAATAAAAATTGATGCCATATTAGAGAGCGGATATGTAGAACATCTTATAGAAGATAATAAGTGGTCTATATTCCCAACAACTAAAAGTACAGAAAGACCAGATGTGGTAGCTTCAGCTCTATATGAGGGAAAAGTAGCTATTTTGGTTGATAATTCACCTTTTGCAATAATAATTCCAGCTACTCTTCCAAGTTTATTTCAGTCTCCAGATGATTACTATCAAAGATGGATATATTCATCAATAATAAGAGTAATAAGGTTATTTTCTATACTTGTTGGAATGATATTACCAGCTATGTATGTGGCGGTAACTTCTTATCATAGTGAAATAATACCATCTAAATTGGCCTATTTTATAGCTGCATCTAGGGAAGGAGTGCCGTTTCCTGCTTATATGGAAGCTATAATAATGGAAGTTAGTTTAGCATTATTAATGGAATCTGTAGTTAGATTGCCAAAACCTGTAGGGTCTACTATAGGAATTGTTGGTGGATTAATAATAGGTCAGGCAGCAGTATCAGCAGGCATTGTAAGTCCCATAATGATAATTATTATTTCCATAACAGCTATAACTAGCTTTACATCTCCAAGCTACGATGTAAGTTCTTCCCTTAGGATAATTAGATTCTTATTAATTATAGCAGCATCGCTTTTAGGATTATATGGTGTAGTTCTGGGATTAATAATACTATTAGTACATTTAGTAAAGCTAAAAAGCTTTGGAATACCTTATTTATCTCCTGTTGTTAATCCAAGTATAAGTGACTTTAAAGATATGTATATCATAGCCCCTATAAGATTTTTTAAGAAAAGACCAGATTATATGAAAACTAAAGACAAAATAAGACAAAGATAAAATAGATTTGGAGGAATTTAGTAGTGAGGGATGATAATTTTGTAACATCATATAGCTTGTTTGCTACTATTGTAAGTAGCGTTATTGGTATAAGTGTATTTTCTTATGCTAGTGATCTTTCCAATACAGTTGGAAATGATGGATGGATTGTAATAATAATAAGTGCTTTAATTAGTTTCTTGCTGATATATATTATGAGTTCCATTGTAAGACTTAATAATTATAATGAATTTTATAAAGTAGTAGATGATAATTTTGGAACAGTATTAGGTAAAGTTATAGCTTTAAGTTTTATTATTTATAATATTATATATATATCCAATGGATTAAGAGTTTTTATAGAGGAAATTAAATTATATTTATTGCAAAAAACTCCCACAGAATTTTTGGTGATTATTACTGTGATTGTTGGTAGCTATATTATAAGGGGAGAACTAGATACTCTTGTTAAATTTAATGAAGTAGCTTTTTGGATTAGTTTTATACCAGTTATATTTTTATTAATATTTGCTATATATCAGGGAGATTTTACAAATTTATTACCTGTATTACAGGCTAAACCTACAAATTACATAACGACCACATGGACTACTATAACTAGATTTAAAGGAATAGAAATTGTATTTTTGATGTTACCATTTATGAAAAAAAAGAAAAAGACATTAAAAGTGTTAGTTAATAGTTTGTTTTTTATATGTATTTTTTATATTTTAATAGTAGTGTTATCTGTAGCCATGTTTTCATCAGAACAAGTAAAATTAATGCTTTGGCCAGGAATAACAATGATAAAATCAATAAATATACCTGGTACATTTGTTGAAAGATGGGAAGGAATAATTATGGCTATATGGGTGTTGTTCTTCTTTACTACATTTACTAATTCCTATTATTTTTCAGCAGATCTATTAAAAGATATATTAAATATGGAGGACATAAAATTATCTGCATTACTTATAATACCATTTGTATATATTATTTCAATATATCCTGAAAATGTGGCTGAAGTTACTGATATAGGTAAAAATTTAATGCCCATACTGTTTATTTTAAATATAGTAGTTATTCCTATAATTTTATTTATAGTAAGTAAGTTTAAATCAAATAAAAACAAAAGACCATATTCAAAATAAGTATAAGCATAAATATGTATTTAGGAGTTGTTATATTATGAAATTAAAAAGATATTTAACCATAATGCTTATATTATCAACTATGTGTATGACAGGATGCTGGGATAAGGTAGAGATAGATAGAAAAGCTTTTGTTTCTGTTTTGGGAATAGATGCAGGAAAGGATATATCAAAAGAGGAACATTTAAATAGAGTAAGTCAAGGAGCATCTTTTACAGGAAATAAATTTGATAAAATTAGAGTAACTTATTCTTTCCCAAATATAAGTGAATTGGGTCCTGAAAAAGGTGGAACTGCAGGGGAAAGTAGTATGTCAGTAGATGCATACTCAATGCAAGATAGTTTAGACAAGGTTTCAAATAAAAGTAGTAGGTTTATAAGCTTTGGACATTTAAAACTTATAGTTTTAAATTCAAGCCTTTTAGATTCTAGTATTACATTTAAAGAAATAATAGATTATTTACAAAGGCAACCAGCTGTAAATAGAATGACGTATATAGTATTTTCAGATAATAAAAGCGAAGAAATATTAAATTTTAAACCTAATATGGAAAAAAGTATAGAAAATTATATAGTAGGGATATTAGAAAATAACACTCAAAATAACACAGCTTTTCCTCTTACTTTAAATGAATTTTTAGAGTCTACCAGTGAAAGTAATTCAGCACTAGTGCCTGTTATTAATATAGATAAAAAGAATAGAAATTTTAAAATAGCAAAAGTTGCTGTAATCAATAACAATAAAATAAAGGGATATATAACTACAGAACAGGCTAATAGTATACAACTTATAGGTGACAAAAAATTTAAAGGGGGAAATAGAACTATAATAAAAGATGGAAGTCCTTTAGACTATTCCATACAAGATAGTAGTAGGAAAATCACGTTAACAAATAAAAAAAATTTAACTTTCAATATAAAATTAGATATAGAAGGTGAGATTAAAGGATATAATATTGATAAACAAATATCTTCTAAAGGAGATATAAATAAAATAGAAGAGGATTTAAATAAGGCTATAGTTCAAGAAATAAATGAAGCTGTAAGAATATCTCAAATTGATTACAATACAGATATTTTACATTTGGATGAATACATTCATAAACATCACCCTAAACTTTGGAAAGAGATAAAGGGAAATTGGAATGATTTATATAAGACTGCAAATATAAATGTTACTGCAGATACAAAAGTTAGGAGAATAGGATCTATAAAATAATTTAAAAAAATGAATATAACTATAATACTTGGTAATAATATCTAATAAATAAGACAAGCAGGGGGAGTAAATATGAAAAAGATATTAGTTTCTATGTTAGGTATTATAGTTATATTATTTATTGGTTTTAGTTCTTTTAAATTAGTCCATGGTAGTACAAGAAGTGATCAAGAAAATATTTCAAAGAAAATAATAAGATTTCATGTTATAGCAAACAGTGATAGTATAGAAGATCAAAGTCTAAAGCTTAAAATTAAAGATGAAGTAATAAAATATATGATGCCTAAATTAGATAAAAGTAATAGTATAGATGAATCAAGAAAAATATTAAAAGAAAATAATGATGAAATTAAAAAAATAGCACAAAATATTATAGAAAAAAATGGATACAAATATTCTGTTGATACTCATTTAGGGCAAGACCAATTTCCTATAAAAACTTATGGAAACATAACTTTACCACAAGGAAAGTATGAAGCATATAAAATAGTTATAGGAAATGGGAAAGGGCAAAACTGGTGGTGTGTAATGTTTCCACCGTTATGTTTTGTTGATGTGACTAAAGGTGAAGTATCATCAAAAAAGACAGAGCAAAAAATGAAGAAAGTATTAAAAGATGAAGAACTAAAAAAAATCAATAATTCTAAAAACTCTTATGAAATAAGATTTAAAGTTGTAGACGAAATTAATAAATTAAAAAAATAAATAAGACTCTGTATTTAAAAAATAATACAGAGAAAAGCTATAACAGATATTTTTCAGCAGTCTTTAAAAAGTATTTTTCTATAGATTTAAATAAATTTTTATTTTTATTACTGAGTACATGATTAGAGACGTATATTTTATTTTTATTAGAATTATTTTTCTTCATATTCATTAGAAATTTTAATAAGTTATAGATATTATCTCCTGAATTTGGTTTTGCAAACTGTTGACAGTTTAAACGCATAGTTTGTAATTTGGATTTGGATTTTAATAAAGTGCTGATTATGTTTTTAGTATTTTCTATAGAGTCTATACGTATTGCTAAATTGTGTCTTAATAAAAATTCTGCATTCTTTTCTTCATGACCTGGTATTGGAGAAAAAATAGCCATAGGTATATTGGAAATTAATGCTTCTGTTATAGTAAGACCACCCGGTTTAGTTAAGAGCAGGTCACAGCATTGCATATATTTATTTACTTCGTTACTAAAGCCTATAATTCTAGTTTCTTTATTAGAACCTTCTTTTAATTTATTTAATTGCTTATACAATTTTTTATTGTTACCTGTTATTATAATAAGTTGTATTTGTTCCTTTAATCTTATCAATTCACTATAAAGATCAGATATTTTACCTATGCCCAAACTTCCGCCCATTACTAAAAAAGTAGGGAGATCTACACTTAAATCTAATTCTTTTAATGTTTCTTCTCTATTATATTTTTTAAAAAAATTAGGATTAACAGGTATACCAAAGTCAAATATTTTGCTACTAGCAACATTTCTATCTACCATTTCATCTATCATATCAGAATTAGACACTACATAAGCATCTGTATATTCTTGAACCCAAAGACTATGAGCAGCATAGTCAGTAAGTATAGTTAAAGATGGTATATATAATTTACCTTTTTCTTTCATAATAGATATCATTTTAGCGGGAAAAGGATGAGTACATATTATAACATCTGGGGGAAATTCTTCTATTAAATGAGAAAGTTTATAAGTCATAATCTTGTTAAAATTGGAATTTATAAATGTAGTTAACCCTTCATCATCCTCAGAGCTATAATATAATTTACCATATAGTGAAGGAGTTATCTTCAATGTTTTCAGATAACTGCCTATAACAACCTTATCTATTAAAGGGTTTATATACTTTAATGTATCTATTATAGTAACTTCCGCTTTATTATTATTTGATTTTATATATGATTTTAGTGCTTCAGCTGCGTGAACGTGGCCACCCCCAGCAGAAACAGATAATAGTAAAATTTTCATTTAGTCACCCTCTAATTTATTGTTAATAAGTACAATATTATTTAAAAATAAAATGTAGTGTATGTATTATACATTAACATTATATAGGATAAATATATAATTATAAACTTATTTACATAAGTTTTAAGGATTTATTAATATCAAAATTATAGATTTTTAAGAAGCATATTAAATATATTATATATTATAAATATAAAATAAATACAAAATAAATACTTCATATATTATAAATAGGAAAAAGAGTTTATGCAGTATAATTTATAATAACATAGAACTGAAAATAAAAAACATATAAATTATAGATGTATATTTAAATAAATTTTGTTAATTAATGAATAACCCCAACTATAAATACAGATAATAAAATAAGAAACGTTGGGAGGTTAGAATATATGAAAAAGAGTACTAGAAGAATACTATATACTTTAGTTGTAACATTAATAGTTGTTTTTTCAAGTACATTTGCTATTTTAATGACTTTAGAAAGAAATGATTACAGAAATTATCTTCAAGGCGAATATAGCAAAAATTTACATGAATTAATAACTTCTGTACAAAATATAAGAGTTAATTTATCTAAAGCCCCTATTATAGGTTCTAGAGATCAGGAAATAATTACATTCGAAGAGATATTTAAACATGCATCCGTAGCTAATGATAAATTACATTCATTACCCATAGATCAAAATACAATAACAGATACAAGCAACTTTCTATCACAAGTAGGAGATTTTTCTAATAATTTGGCAAAATCAATAGTTAAAAACAATAATTTATCCCAAAAAGATTATAATAATATAGAAAGATTAAAGAAAGAATCATTTCAGCTAGAAAATCAATTAAACAATGTTGTCATGAATGTTAATGAAGGTAATGTTAAATGGGGAGATATAAGAAAGAAAGTTAGTGGGGTATTAGCTAAAGAGGATACAAGTTCAGTTAAGGGCCAGTTTGGTAATATACAAAAACAAGTTATGCAATATCCAGCTTTAATTTATGATGGACCTTTTTCTGATAATAATTTAGAAATTACTCCTAAAATAAATAATAAAAAAAAGATTAACGAAAACAAAGCAAAAGAAATAGCTCAAAATATAATTGGTAAGGATAAAATTCAAGCTATTAGATTGGATACAAATCAAGGGAAAACTGATATATCAACTTATAGGTTTATAGCAGATATAAAAGGTAGAGAAGGAAAAAATAATAATATTACATGCGAAATTAGTAAGCATGGAGGAAGCTTAGTATATTTAATAGACTCTAGGGCAATAGGCCAACCTAAGATAGATATGAAAAAAGCTATAAATATAGGAAATAAGTATTTAAAAAATCTTAAGATTTTTAATATGATACCTACATATACTCTAAACTATGATAATACGGCCCTAATAAGTTATGTATATAAGCAAGATGGTGTAATAGTATATCCAGATCAAATAAAGTTGAAGGTAGCTTTGGATAATGGAGATATAGTAGGAGTTGAGTCGGAAAAATATGTAATATCCCATCATAGTAGAACTATTGTTAAAAATGTAAAGATTAGTGAAAATGAAGCTCGAAAAAGAGTAGGAAAAAATTTAGATATTAGTAATATTAGATTGAGTATAGTTCCAACAGATACAAATGAAGAAGTTCTATGCTATGAGATTTCTGGAACTTATAAAAATGATAAGTTTAAAATATATATAAATGCTAATACAGGATATGAGGAGAGAATACTGCAAATACTTGATACTCCAAATGGAGAGTTAACAATATGATATAATTAGAAATAAAGAGTGAATAGTAGTGTATTCACTCTTTATTTGTATTATAATAATAAATATTAAAATGAAATATAAAAAGAAGGGTGAGTTTAATGACAAGAGCTTTAGCTATGGTATCAGGTGGTTTAGATAGTATATTAGCCGCTAAACTTATAAAGGATCAAGGAATAGAAGTAATAGGAATATGTTTTAGATCATATTTTTTTAATGAAAAAAATGCAGAGAAAATGACTAAACAAATAGATATACCTTTAGAGGTAGTAGATTTTTCAAAGGAACACTTTGAAATGGTAAAGAATCCTAAGCATGGCTATGGTAAAAATATGAATCCATGTATCGATTGTCATGCTATGATGATGAAATATTCAGGCGAACTTTTAGAAAAATTTAATGCAGACTTTATAATAACAGGAGAAGTTTTAAATCAAAGACCTATGTCACAAAATAAAGCAGCTTTAAATGTAGTAAAAAAGGAATCAGGATATGAAGAAAAAATATTAAGACCGCTGTGTGCTAAGATTTTACCACCTACTGAAATGGAATTACAAAACCTTGTAGATAGAGAAAAACTTTTAGATATATCTGGTAGAAGTAGAAAAATTCAAATGGAGTTGGCTGACAAATGGGGTGTAAAGGAGTATCCTTCACCAGCAGGTGGATGTAAGCTTACAGAGCCTAATTATGCAAAGAGATTAAGAGATTTATTAGACCATGAAGAATTTCCAGAAGAAAGAGAACTTCAATTATTAAAATATGGAAGACATTTTAGAATATCAGAAAAATGTAAAATAATATCTACTAGAACCAAAGATGAAGGAGATATTATAAAAAATTATTTAAGTTCAAAAGACTATATGTTTTTAGCTTGTGACTATAATGGATCTACTGTAGTAATAATAGGAAAACCTGGTGAAGAAGATATAAAATTAGCAGCTGAAATAACGGGAAGATATAGTAAGGGTAAAGATGAAGATAATATAAAAATTAAATATGGTAAATTTAATACTGATTTAAATAATACAGTAGAAGCAAAACCAGCTTCTGATGATTATTTAAAAGAATTTATAATATAAAATAAGGAAAAGGAATGTAAGCTATGAAAAAGAAAGCACTTATTCATGTTTTAAGTTCTGTGCCAGATGTAAAAGAAAAGGATGATTTAATAGAAGTAGTTACTCCAGGAAATTTTTATAAAAAAGATAAGCACTATTATGCTGTTTATGAAGAAACGGAAATATCTGGTATGGAAGGTACTACTACCACTCTTAAAATAGGAGAAAATGATTTTTCACTTATAAGAATGGGAAGCACTAGTACAAAAATGAAGTTCACATTAGATAAAAAGAATATGTCTATGTATAGTACTCCTTATGGTACATTAGAAATAAATATAAAAACTAAAAAATTAGATATAAATGTAGATAATAATGGAGGAAGTGTATATATTGATTATATTATGAGTGTAGCAGGGCAGAAACCACAAAATACTATACTAAATATAAATATATCACCTGAAAATAAATAAATATAAGATTGTTTACATAGCTAGCAAGAGCCCTCTTAATAATATAGTGTTAAAATGGAAAAACATCATTAAGTGGGCTAATGCTGTTTAAAAATAAATTATATGGACAAAATTATAATAAAAACCGTAAGAGGTGTTATTATGAATTGTTTTAGAAGTTCAAAATATGATAGTATAATAAAATTACTTTGCCAGTATAAAGGCTTATCTGAATATGAAATGATGAAAATAATGAGAGATAATGAGTGTAGGTACTTATTATTTTTATTATTAAGAAAATATAATTGTATAGAAACAGAAAATCTAAAAAAAGATTTTAATATTAATGATTATGAGGGAATATGTAATAATATAGAAGAAGCTGAAAAAAAATTATTATTAAATAGAAAAATAAGGGACATGTTTTTTGAGGCAGGAAAAATTTTAGATAATATAAAATAAAATTAACAAAAAATATAGCACAATATAATAATTTGTGTTATTATATACAAGTATGTTTTTTGTATACATAAAGATTTACATAAAATCGCGATTTTAAATATTAAAGGTAAGGATTATTATATATTAAAGGAATAATAATGTCAATAGATTTTATGTAAATTAGTGCAAAATAATACAAACTTTGATTGTGGAGGTGAAGTCTGCTTTATTATATATTAAAGCAGTATAGCGTATGAGCACTAAATACATATTTGTAACAGGCGGTGTTGTTTCTTCATTAGGTAAAGGAATAACTGCTGCATCTTTAGGAAGACTTTTAAAAAATAGAGGACTTAAGGTTTCAATACAAAAATTTGATCCATATATAAACATAGATCCAGGAACAATGAGCCCTTATCAACATGGTGAAGTATTTGTAACAGAAGATGGTGCAGAAACGGATTTGGATTTGGGTCATTATGAAAGATTTATAGATGAAAATTTAAGTAAAAATAGTAATGTGACTACAGGAAAAGTTTACTGGTCTGTTATATCTAAAGAAAGAAAAGGTGAATATTTAGGAGCTACAGTACAAGTAATACCACATATAACTACAGAAATAAAATCTAGAGTGTATAGAGTGGCTAAAGAAAAAGAAGTAGATGTAGTTATAACCGAAATAGGTGGAACTATAGGAGATATAGAATCACTACCTTTCTTAGAGTCAATAAGACAAATAAAGTATGAAGTTGGAAGAGAAAATGTTTGTTTCATCCATGTAACATTGTTACCTTTCTTAGGAAAAGCAGGAGAGTTAAAAACAAAACCTACACAACATTCAGTTAAAGAACTTAGAGGAATAGGTATACAACCAGATATTATAGTTTGTAGATCAGAAAAAGATATCCCTGAAGAATTAAAAGAAAAAATAGGATTATTCTGTAATGTAGGAAAAGATGATGTTATCAGAAATCTAGATGCAGAAAATCTCTATGAAATACCATTGATGCTACATAAAGAAAACTTAGATACTTTAGTATGCAAGAAATTAAGTTTAAATTGTGGTGAAATAGATAACTCAGAATGGACAGCAATGGTAAACAATATAAAGAATCTTTCTAAAAATACTACTATTGCTTTAGTAGGAAAGTATGTAGAATTACATGATGCTTACATATCTATAGTAGAAGCTTTAAACCACGGTGGTTTTGCTAATGATAGTAAGGTTAATATAAAATGGATAAATTCAGAAGAGGTAAATGAAAATAATATTGGAGAATGCTTAAAAGATGTAAATGGTGTATTAGTACCAGGTGGATTTGGTGATAGAGGAATAGAAGGTAAAATATTAGCTGCTAAATGGGCTAGAGAAAACAAAGTACCTTTCTTAGGAATATGTCTTGGAATGCAATGTGCAGTAATAGAGTTTGCACGAAATGTATTAAATTATGAAGGTGCTCATAGTGCTGAAATAGATCCAGATACAAAATATCCAGTAATAGATTTAATGCCAGAACAAAAGGATATAGACAATATGGGTGGAACTATGAGATTAGGAGCATATCCATGCAAATTAACTAAAGGAACAAATTCAGAAAAAGCTTATGGTCAAGAAGTTATATATGAAAGACATAGACATAGATATGAGTTTAATAATGAATATAGAAGTAAATTAACAGAAGCAGGACTAATATTATCAGGAACTAGCCCTGATGATAGATTAGTAGAAATAGTGGAAATAAGTGATCATCCATGGTATGTAGCTGTTCAATTTCATCCAGAATTAAAATCAAGACCAAACAAACCACATCCATTATTTAGAGATTTTGTAAAAGCAGCCTTGGATAAAAAATAGATTTATATTGATATATAAAATTTAATATATTAATAACAGACACCATCAGTATTTATAAAAATTAATAATTTTTATAAATACTGGTGGGGTTTTGCTTATATAAGATATTAATTATAACTAAATTTAGCATTAAAAGTAATCATTAAACTAATAATATTTGAAGGATTTAATACATATTTATAGAAGTATAATAACAAGAGATGTAAAAAAGTTAATGAAAAATATATAAGTTTGTTATGAATTGTAAAATTATGAAGGGAGATGAGGGGCCTATGATAATACAAACAGAGTTAGGTATAGCTATAAAAAATGCATTTGGAAAGTATGAATTAGTAGATTTTTCTTTATTTAATATATCTAAAATTAACAAATATAAATTAGGGCTCTCAGCTAATAGCATTAATAAAAATACTATTGCAATTACTGTTAGATGCCACATATGCAATAATATTCATAGATACAATTATAATATAGATGAATTTTTAAAGAGAGAAACTATTGTAGGTGGTTGTGAAGTACTGGGTATGCCACTATTTTATATAGGTAATAAAGCTACTATAGAAGAAAGAGTATACAAACAAAATAGGATTTTTGATAAAATATATATGCTGGTTTAGAGTAACTAAAATAAGTTACTCTTTATTTTTATTTGAATATGGATTAAAATACATAAATAGGGTATAATCTATTTTGAACGATTTTCTAAAAATTAACTACTCTTTTAACCTAAGTCTTAATATTTTCCTATTATTTAATATTTACAATTTAATAGAGAGAGGGGATTTTTTTGATAAATAAAGATTATGAAAATATGACCGTTAAAGAACTAAGAGAAATAGCTAAAGAGCTTGATATAAAAAATATTTCTAAATACAAAAAAGTAGAATTAATAGAACAAATAAAAGCTTCCCATTCAACAGCTATAGAGAAAGACGGAAAAATTTTAGTTGAAAAAATATCACCTAAAATTATAAAAAATAATAATAATATACATAACAAAACAAACAGAGAACATAATTTTAGTGAAGATAAAAATAATTCTCTTAGCAAAAACAATGAAGAGAATAAAGCAGAAAAGTTAAAAGAAATGATAAATGAGTCTCAGAGATCTAAAGGCGTTTTGGAGATTATAGAAAACAATAATTATGGATTTTTAAGAGGTCAAAATTATTTGTCAGGTCCAGAAGATATATATGTATCGCCATCACAAATAAGAAGGTTTAATTTAAGAACAGGTGACGAAGTTGAAGGAAAGGTTAGAATACCAAAAGATGGAGAAAAGTTCAAAGCTTTAATATATGTAGAAAGAGTAAATGGAGAAAATCCTGAAAAAGCAGTAGGAAGAAAACCTTTTGAAAGTTTAGTACCCATATATCCTAATGAAAGAATCAGACTTGAAACAAGTTCACAAGACTTATCTACACGCTTGATGGACATAATATCACCTATAGGTAAAGGACAAAGAGGAATGATAGTAGCCCCTCCTAAAGCAGGTAAAACTACTCTTCTAAAAAAAATAGCCCAAAGTATTTCTAAGAATAATCCATTATGTAAACTTATAGTGCTTTTAATTGATGAGAGACCAGAAGAAGTAACTGATATGCAAAGGTCTATTAAAGGAGAAGTAATATATTCAACTTTTGATGAAGAACCAGAGCATCATACAAAGGTTACTTATATGGTTTTAGAAAGAGCTAAAAGAATGGTAGAACAAGGACAGGACGTTGTTATATTATTAGATAGTATAACAAGATTGTCTAGAGCCTATAACTTAACTATAACACCAACAGGAAGAACATTGTCTGGCGGATTAGACCCTGGTGCACTAGTAATGCCAAAGAAATTTTTTGGTGCTGCCAGAAACATTGAAAATGGGGGAAGCTTAACCATATTAGCTACAGCTTTAACTGAAACAGGAAGCAGAATGGATGACATGATATTTGAAGAGTTTAAAGGTACTGGTAATATGGAAGTACATCTTAATAGAAAACTTCAAGAAAGAAGAATATTCCCTGCACTAGATATTTATAAGTCAGGTACAAGAAGAGATGATTTATTATTTACGGATTCTCTAGAAAAAGAAACTGCATTTAATATAAGAAAGCTTCTTTATGAAGAAAATAACGTAGAAAATGTAACTGAGAAAGTGCTAAGCATATTATCTAAAACTAAAACTAATGAAGAGTTTGTAAATATAATAAGTAAAATGGATATGAACAAAAATAATAGATAGAAAATAAATAAAACCTAATCTAAAAGATTAGGTTTTATACTATTTAACGTCTTCGTTAGATAGATTGAATTTCTTCATAAATTTATCAACTCTTCCGCCAGCATCAACTATTTTTTGTTTTCCAGTAAAGAATGGATGACATTTTGAACAAATTTCTACTTTTAGTTCTTTATTAGTTGATCCAGTTGTAAAAGTATTACCGCATGCACATTTAACTACAACGTCATGATTATATTCTGGATGTATTCCCTCTCTCATTTACTTTCACCTCTTTCGAATTGGTCTTATCACTATTTTAACTACATTATTATAACATAGGCATTTAAATTAAGTCAACAAATTACGGATATTGCATAAATTACTTAAAAATACTATTATAATAAAGAATTTAATAGCTATATGTAAATTTTACCAGTAATAAATTCTTTATTATAATAATTAGTTTTGATAAAATATATTTGTTTATTAAAATGGAGGTGTTTTTATGTATGGTCCCAAAGATCATGGTTGGATTGAAGTAGTAGCAGGTCCTATGTATAGTGGAAAAACGGAAGAATTAATAAGACGAATAAGAAGAGCAGAAATTGCAAAACAAAAGGTTCAAGTTTTTAAACCAGAAATAGATGATAGATATAGTAAAAAAGATGTGGTATCTCATGCAGGAGATAAAATTCAGGCAGTACCTGTTAAAAATAGTAAAGAAATATTGGACAAACTTCAAGATGATACAGATGTAATAGGTATAGATGAAGCTCAATTCTTCCATGACAATTTAGTTGAAATAGTAAGTAAAATAGCTAATAATAATAGGAGAGTTATTTGTGCAGGTTTAGATATGGATTTTAAGGGGGAACCTTTTGGACCAATGCCAAAACTCATGGCTATAGCTGAATTTGTAGATAAAATACAAGCTGTATGTATGGTTTGTAATAATCCAGCTACAAGAACTCAAAGACTTATAAATGGAAGACCAGCAAAAAAATCTGATCCCGTAGTATTAATAGGTGCACAGGAATCTTATGAAGCTAGATGCAGAAAGTGTCATTGTGTTCCAAGATAAATAATGAGGTGATTATAAGTGAATAAGAGTACTAATGTTGGAGGTCAAGCAGTTTTAGAAGGGGTAATGATGAGAGGAAAACAGGGTATAGCAACTGCAGTTAGAAAACCTAATGGAGAAATAACTATAGATAGAGAAGCTTATACACCTTATACTAAAAAGAATATTTTCTTTTCACTACCTATAATAAGAGGATTTGTATCTCTTGTTGAATCCTTAGTAATAGGTATAAAAACTTTAAATTATTCTGCATCATTTTTTGAAGAAGAGGTTGAAGAATCAGAATTTGATAAATGGCTTAATAAAGTTTTTAAAGATAAGGCAGATAACATCATAATTGGAATAACATTACTCATATCTTTTGTTATATCTGCAGTAGTATTTTTTATTTTCCCAACTTTTATAGCTAACTTTTTTAAAAAAATAGGTATACAAAACACTTTATTATTAAATATAATAGAAGGAATAATAAGAATAGCCATATTTTTATTATATATTTTTCTTATAAGTAATATGGAAGATATAAAAAGAGTGTTTCAATATCATGGAGCAGAGCATAAAACTATATTTTGTTATGAAAACAATATGGATTTACTACCTGAAAATGCTATGAAATTTAAAAGATTTCATCCAAGATGTGGCACTAACTTTTTGTTTTTAGTTATGATTGTTAGCATACTTTTATTTTCACTTACAGGATGGAGTAGCATATGGCAAAGAATTTTATATAGAGTAGTATTATTACCTGTAGTTTCAGGTATAACCTACGAAATTATAAAATGGTTAGGTAAAAGCAACACTAAATTTTCAAAAATAATAGCGTGCCCAGGATTGATGCTACAAAAATTAACTACTAGAGAACCTGATTTAAAACAGTTAGAGGTTGCTATAGTGGCTTTAAAAGCATCAGAAGGAATTGAAGATTCAATGGAGTGATGTTAATTTGTTATTAAAAGAACTATTATTGGCAGGATATAATATTTTAAAAAAAGAATCTATAGATAGTTATCAAATAGATAGTCAGCTTTTATTAGGAAAGGCATTGAAAAAAGATAGATTATTTATTCTAACAAACCCTGATTATAAAATAGATCAAGAAGAAAAAGACACTTATTTTAAATTAATAGATCTTAGGAAAAATAAGATGCCTATAAAATATATATTAGGTACAACTGAATTTATGGGGTTAGATTTTAATATAAAGGAAGGTGTATTAATACCAAGACCTGATACAGAAATATTAGTGGAAACAATTTTACAAGAAATACAAAATAAAAATTATAAATATATTTGTGATGTTTGTTGTGGTAGTGGTATTATAGGAATTACTATAGGACATACTTTGAATAATACGGAAATTACTTGCTATGATATAGAGCACATTCCATACTGTGTTACTAAAGAAAATATATTTAAATATAATCTGCAACATAGAATTAAGGTTTTAAAAAGTGATTTACTTATAGAGGCTATAAATGAAAAAAGAAAGTTTGATGTTATAGTATCTAATCCCCCATATATAAGAAATGATGTTATTGAAACACTTATGGATGATGTTAAAAAATATGAACCTTTTGAAGCTTTAAGTGGTGGAGAAGATGGATTGTTTTTCTATAGAGAAATAGTAAAGCAAAGCTTAGAAGTCTTAAATGATGGAGGAACCTTAGCTTTTGAAATAGGATATGATCAAAAAATACAGGTTTCTAATATCTTAGAGAAATATGGGTTTAAGGATATAATATGTATTAAGGACTTAGCGGGAAATGATAGAGTCATAAAAGCGAGAAAACATTAAAATTCACAGGTTAGTTGTAAATACTTTATAAAGTATGATATAATATAAAATTGTGAAAATATATATACGGAGTGAGAAATAATGTTAGAAAGACTTAATTTTATAGAGAATAAGTATGAAGAATTATCAAATAAAATAAGTGACCCTTCAGTTATGGCTAATCAGAAAGAATGGCAGAAACTTTGCAAAGAACATGCTGATTTAGAGATTATAGTTACTACATATAAAGAATATAAAAAGGCACAAGAAGATTTAGAATCAGATAAAGAAATGTTAAAGGAAGAATCAGATAAAGAACTAAAAGAAATGATACAGGAAGAAATAAAAGAGTTAACTTCAAGACTAGAAGATTTAGAAAGAGAGTTAACTATATTGTTACTTCCAAAGGATCCTAATGATGATAAAGACGTATTTATAGAAATTAGAGCCGGTGCTGGCGGAGAAGAAGCAGCTTTATTTGCATCTAATTTACTTAGAATGTATACAAGATATGCAGAAAGAAAGAATTGGCAGGTAGAAACTATAAGCTTAAATGCTACAGATATAGGTGGATTTAAAGAGGTAACTGTAGCTGTTAAAGGAAAAGGCGCTTATAGTAGATTAAAATATGAGAGTGGCGTCCACAGAGTTCAGAGAGTTCCAGATACAGAATCAAGTGGTAGAATCCATACATCTACAGCTACAGTAGCAGTACTTCCTGAAGTAGATGATGTAGATATAAATATAAATGCTAATGATTTAAGGATAGACGTTTATAGAGCATCAGGACACGGTGGACAGTGCGTAAATACTACAGACTCTGCTGTAAGAATAACTCACTTGCCAACAGGAGTGGTGGTTACATGCCAAGATGAAAAATCTCAATTGAAAAATAAAGAAAAGGCTATGAAAGTTTTAAAGGCTAGGCTATTTGAAGCGGCAGAAGCTGAGAGAGCAGCATCTATAGCGGAGGATAGAAAAAGTCAGGTTGGTACTGGAGATAGAAGTGAAAGAATAAGAACTTATAATTATCCACAAGGAAGAATTACAGAGCATAGAATAGGATTAACATTATATAAATTAGAAACATTTTTAGATGGAGATATAGATGAGGTTATAGAAGCTTTAATTACAGCAGATCAAGCAGAAAAAATGAAGGATTTAGGTAAGGTTAATTAATATTAATAAATGAAGGAAAGAAGAGGTAATTATGGATTTAAACAAAGGCCTTAGAAATCAAAAGAGATCTTATGAAAGATTTATTGTGATTATGAGCTTTATTTTTATCCTATTACCTCTAATTTTGTATTTGTATAACAATTTTAATAATATTTTTTACTTGGCTTATTTAGTTATAATCGAAGTATTAATAGTAATAGCAGTAATAATTAGAGTAGATAGAGAAAAATTAAAATTCCAATATTCTAATAATAGATTGAAAATTGTACTGGGTATATTAGATAGAAAATTAAACATAGCTTGTGATAAAGTATCACTGGTTCACATAGAAAAATATAACAATATATATGATATAGAAGATTTTAAGATAATATTGTTAACAACAGCAACACTTAGAAATAATAAAATAATAAAAGTTAATGAAAAATTTCTTAAATATCACAATTATGTTGCAAGCTTTTATTATAAACTAAAAAGAATTGATCCTGAAAAAAACTTTTACTATACAATTGTACGCAGAGGTGGACTTAAAAAGTATTATTTGTTAGATGCACTATATAGAACGTGTGTATATGCACACTTTACAGAGGACTGCATAGAAAAAATAAAAGAACTTAGAAAAGAAATTCAGATTGATTAGAATATTTGATAGATTACAATAATAAATATCATATGGAAACAATAAAAAAAGGTGATTTTTTGAGTAAATTTTTATTTATTATTGTAATAGGAACTATTATATCTTTGTCAGGAACAATGATAGGAGCTGTAATAGGAACGTCTTTAAAAAATCCTTCTGAAAAACTTCTGTGTAAATTTATGGGCTTTTCAGCAGGGCTTATGTTGTCTGTAGTAGTTTTTGATTTAATACCAGAAGCCTTAAACACATGGAACTACTCTGGAGTTTTAATTTTTTTAATAATAGGTATACTAATTGTATATTTTATTGATAAAAATACAAACAGCATAGACATAAATATGCATAAAAAGGTAGCTTTTATGACAGCTTTAGGTCTCATATTGCACAATTTCCCAGAGGGGATTTTAATGGGAGTTGGGTTTCAAGCAGGAAATAGATTAGGTCTTAAAATGGCAATTATTATATCCATACATGATATACCAGAAGGTATAGCAGTGGCCACTCCTTTAATAGCATCCAATGAAAAAAAGAGTAAAACTTTGTTTTATGTTTTTCTTACTGCAATTCCTACATTGTTTGGTGTACTCTTAGGTTCTTATATTGCTAATATATCTAAAAATTTTTTAAGTATACTCTTAGCATTAGCTTCAGGAATAATGATTTATGTGGTATGTGCTGAAATGATTCCAGAATCAAGAAATTTAGGTGATAAAATCACTTCATATTTTTACATGATAGTGGGTGTTATTGCGGGACTTATTATAATAAAATTATTATAAAACTTAGGATGGTGGTTCATTATGGAAACAAAGGTTATTAAATTAGATGAGAACAATATAGATGAAGATGTTATAAGCCAAGCTGGAAATGTATTAAGACAAGGAGGCCTTGTAGCATTTCCCACAGAAACAGTTTATGGACTAGGAGCTAATGCTTTGGATAAAGATGCAGTAAAAAAGATATTTGTAGCCAAAGGAAGACCACAAGATAATCCATTGATAGCTCATATAGGTCATATAGAAGATATAAAGAATTTGGTTGAGGATATATCTCCTATAGCTCAAAAATTAATGGATAGATTTTGGCCTGGTCCCATGACAATTATATTAAAGAAAAAAGATATAATACCCAATGAAACTAGTGCAGGGTTAGATAGTATAGGAATTAGGATGCCATCTAATAAAATAGCAGCCAAACTTATTTCTAAGGCAGGTGTGCCCATAGCCGCTCCTTCTGCAAATTTATCAGGGAAGCCTAGTCCAACAGATGTAGAAACTTGTATAGAGGATCTACATGGTAAAGTAGATGTAATATTAGGTGGAGAAATTTCTGAAGTAGGTGTTGAATCTACTGTAATAGATTGTACAGTGGATGAGCCTTGTGTTCTAAGACCAGGTGGAATAACATTAGAAATGTTAAAAGAAGTAGATCCAAATATATATATTGATCCAGCTATAATGAAAAAGCCTAGTAAAGACTTAAGACCAAAGGCCCCAGGTATGAAATATAGACATTATGCACCCAAAGCTCCATTGAAAATAGTTAAAGGGGATTTAAATAAAACTATTGAAAAAATTAATGAAATAGTGCAAAATTATATAGATGCAAAAAAGAGAGTAGGAATTATAGCTACAGATGAAACTAGAGGCAATTATAAACAGGGAGAGGTAGTTTCCATAGGTAGCAGAAAAGATTTAAGTACTATTGCTCACAATCTGTTTTATGTTTTAAGAAGTTTTGATGAAAAAAATGTAGATTTAATTTTATCTGAGGCATTTGATGAGAAAGACATGGGAGTAGCCATAATGAATAGATTAAAAAAATCAGCAGGCTATGATATTATAAATTTAGATTAGGAGGTACTAATGAACATATTATTTGTTTGTACAGGAAATACTTGTAGAAGTTTTATGGCAGAAGCTATATTTAATCATTTAAACCATATAGAAGATGTTACTGCTAAATCAGCAGGAATAGCTGTGGTGCCAGGAAGTGTTTCGTCAAGTAACGCTTGTAAAATAATTAATGAAGATATGAATATAGACCTATCTAATAGAGAAGCAGTTCAATTAGATGAAGACATATTAGATCAATCAGATTTAATATTAACTATGACATATTCAGGCAAGGATTTATTGTGTAATTTATCTCAAGATGATAGTAGTAGAATTTTTTGCATAACTGAATATGTAGGAGAAAAAGGAGAAATCTTAGACCCATTTGGTGGAGACATAGAGGTATATAGAAATACTTATAACCAATTAAAAAATATTATTTTATTATTATTAAAAAAATTAAAAGAAGATAGACATAACTAAATAAGTGGTTTATCTTCTTTTTTTGCAAAATTATAAATAATATGGAGGTGTTTTAAATGAAAATAGCTTTAGGAAGCGATCATGCAGGATTACCTTTGAAGAATGAAATAATAAAACATTTAGAAGGTAAAGGAATACAAATACAAGATTTTGGTACATATACAGAAGAATCTTGTGATTACCCAGACTATGCAAAAAAAGTTGCAGAAAAGGTTGTAGCAAAAGAATTTGATTTTGGAATATTAGTATGTGGAACAGGTATTGGTATAAGCATAGCTGCAAATAAAGTTAAGGGAATTAGAGCAGCTTTATGTGGTGACACTTTCAGTGCTCATGCATGTAGAGAACACAATAATGCTAATATATTAGCCCTAGGACAAAGAGTTGTAGGAGTAGGTTTAGCATTAGATATAGTAGATAGTTTTTTAAATGCTGAGTTCCAAGGTGGAAGACATGAAAACAGAATCAATAAAATGATGGAATTAGAAAAATAATATAAACATAACTAGGAGGAAAATATAAATGAGTAAAGTAACACAAATAGCACATCCATTAATTCTTCATAAATTATCCTTAATTAGAGATAAAAACACTGGTTCTAAAGATTTTAGAGAATTGGTAGAAGAAGTAGCTATGCTTATGGCATATGAAGTTACAAGAGATTTACAACTAAAGGAAGTTGAAATAGAGACTCCTATTTGTAAAACAAAATGCAAAATGTTATCAGGTAAAAAAGTAGCTATAGTTCCAATATTAAGAGCAGGACTTGGAATGGTTGGTGGAATGACTAGATTAATACCAGCAGCAAAAGTAGGACATATAGGACTTTATAGAGATGAAGAGACCTTAAAACCTGTAGAATATTTCTGCAAACTACCTCAAGACATTGGGGACAGAGATGTAATTGTTACAGATCCAATGCTTGCTACAGGAGGATCTGCAAAAGATGCTATAACATTATTAAAAGAAAAAGGTGCAAAGCATATAAGATTAATGTGTCTTGTAGCAGCTCCAGAAGGAATAAAAGAAGTTATGGATGGACATCCAGATGTAGATATATATGTAGCTTCTGTAGATGAAAAACTAAATGAAAAAGGATATGTGGTTCCAGGTTTAGGAGATGCAGGAGATAGATTGTTTGGTACAAAATAATAAAAGTTGAATTTAAAAGGTATTTACATACTAATAATAAAAATAAGAACAACAGAAAAATTCTGTTGTTCTTATTTTTATTATATTATATTATATTGATTGTTTTTGATCATGTTTATTTATTAAAAAATAAAACATTTATAACAATAATTACTTTTTTAAATTTTAGTATATATTTTTAAAGAGAGTACACTATAACTGACAAATTGCTTTTATATAGTAATTTCTCTAAAATCAGTTTAAATACTTTTAATTATTCGGGTTTTATTATAGAATAAAGTATAGTTAGCATTGAATTTTTATTTATATTATATATGGAGGGATTAATGAATAGAATAGATAAGAATAATTATTATTTGGATATATGTGAAACTGTTTTAGAAAGAGGTACATGTCTTAGAAGAAATTTTGCTGCCATAATAGTAAAAAATGATGAAATAATGGCAACTGGATATACAGGAGCACCTAGAGGAAGAAAGAATTGTTGTGATTTAGGATATTGTAAAAGAGAACAACTAAAAGTGCCTCGTGGAACTAGATATGAACTGTGTAGATCTGTTCATGCAGAACAGAATGCCATTATATCAGCTAGAAGGCAAGATATGATAGCATCAACTATGTACTTAGTTGGTAAGGAATACAATACTGAAAAATATGTTGAAAATGCAGCACCATGTTCATTATGCAAAAGATTTATAATAAACTCTGGTATTGATAAAATAGTAATAAGAGATTCCAAAAAAGAATTTAGAATTATAGAAGTTATAGAATGGATAAGAAATGATGATTCATTAAGTGGTGATGGTTCATATTAAATAAGATAGTAAATCCTGTAATTAGATTAAGGAGAGTTTTATAATGAATACAAAATTGTACATAATTGGAGCTATTACAGCTATAGTACTATCAGTTGTTTTAACACCTATAATAAAAAAAATTGCAGTTATATTAGGTGTAGTAGATATACCTAAAGATAAAAGAAAAATTCATAAAAAGCCAATACCACTTTTAGGAGGTATAGCAATATATATATCTTTTATAATTGCTTTAATATTTAAAAAAGGTCCTTTGACCTTACAAGAAGCAGGTATAATATTAGGGGCAACTGTTATAGTTATAGGGGGATTTATTGATGATAAATATGATATGTCTCCTATAAAGAAAATTATATTTCAACTAGTTGCAGCTATTTGTATAATACTGTGTGGATTAAAAATAGAATTCATAACAAATCCCTTTAATCAATCTACTTTATATGTAGGATTACATGCTTTTGCTATACCTATAACTATAGTATGGGTAATAGGTATAACTAATGCTCTAAATTTAATAGATGGACTTGACGGATTAGCAGCAGGGGTTGCATTAATTTCATGCATTACCATGTTTGTGATAGCCATATTAAACCAAAGATGGGAAGCGGCCATATTAACTAGTATATTAAGTGGTTCTATATTAGGATTTTTACCATATAATTTTAATCCTGCATCAATATTTATGGGAGATACAGGGTCACAACTTTTAGGATTTTTGTTAGCAGCTATATCTATAGAAGGAGCTATTAAATCTGCTACAGCATTTGCTATAGTTGTACCAATATTAGCACTTGGATTGCCTATATATGATACCTTATTTGCTATGATTAGAAGAAAGATAAATGGAAAGCCAATAATGCAAGCAGATAGAGGACATCTTCATCATAGACTCTTAGATATGGGATTAACTCAACGGCAAGCAGTTATAATAATGTATTTAATAAGTGCTGTATTAGGAAGCTTTGCTATAATAGCTATGCAAATAAGTAATCAAAAATCATATTTTTTACTTGCAGTAATAATGTTAGCGCTTATATTAATAGCATGGAAATGTGGATTTTTCAGTCGTAAAGAATAAGGAGGCAGGAAAAGTGGATAAAGTAAAAATTATTACCATATTTGGAACTAGACCAGAAGCTATAAAAATGGCACCTTTAGTAAAAGAATTAGAAAAAAGAGAAGAAATAGAGAATTATGTTTGTGTAACAGCTCAACATAGAGAAATGCTAGATCAAGTTTTGGAATTATTTGATATAAAGCCGGATTTTGATCTTAACATAATGAAAACCAAACAAAGTTTGACGGGTATAACTACTAGAGTTCTAGAAGGTTTAGAAGAAATTTTTGAAAAAGAAAAACCTAATTTAATATTGGTTCATGGAGATACAACTACAACTTTTGCAGGAGCCTTAGCTGCTTTTTATAAGCAAATAAAAGTTGGCCACGTAGAAGCTGGATTAAGAACTTTTGATAAATATTTTCCTTTTCCAGAAGAAATGAATAGAAAGCTTACAGGAAGTATAGCAGATTTAAATTTTGCACCTACAGTAGGTTCTAAAAATAATCTGGTAAGAGAGGCTATAGATGAAGAAAGCATATTTGTAACAGGAAATACAGTTATAGATGCTATGGAGTTTACAGTAGAAGAAGATTATGTTTTTGAAAATGAGAACTTAAATAAAATAGATTATGAAAATAAAAAAGTAATAATGGTTACAGCACATAGAAGAGAAAATTGGGGAGAGGGAATAGAAAACATCTGCAATGGATTGAAAACTATAGTAGAAAAGCATAAGGATGTAGAGGTTGTATATTTAGTACATTTAAACCCTATAGTAAGGGATACTGTTCGTAGTATATTAGGAGATTTAGAAAGAGTACATTTATTAGATCCCTTGGATACAAAAGAAACTCATAATTTAATGAATAAATGCTATATGTTAATGACGGATTCAGGGGGACTTCAAGAAGAAGCTCCGCATTTGGGAAAACCAGTTTTAGTATTAAGAGATGTAACAGAAAGACCAGAGGCAGTAAAAGTAGGAACAGTTAAATTGGTGGGAACAGACAAGAATGTTATAATTAAAGAAGCATTAGATTTAATAGAGAATAAACAAAAATATGATAGTATGAGTAAAGCAATAAATCCTTATGGGGATGGTAAGGCGTCATGTAGAATAGTAAATAGTATATTATACTATTTTGATAAAATAGAAAAAAGACCAGAAGAGTTTGAAATTAGTAAATAATAAAATAAAATATGGTTAAAATAAAGAACAATATAAATATTATTTATTTATATTGTTTTTTTATTAGAAACAATTGAAAGAATAAAAAACGATTAATTCATTATTATTTTGATAAATTGTAACAATTACTATATAAAATAGTGATATTTATAATTATTTTTTCATGAATTTATAATAAAGTTATAAATTTTAAAAAAAAAACAGCGAAATTCAAAAAAAATATATAAAAAAACTATAAAAAGCTAAATAGTTTGAATTTTGAATTAAATGATGAAATTGCATAAAATGTTTTAAATTATTCTTACACAGAGAAATTAATACATATTTGAAGGTAAGTAGTGGTTAAAAGCATTTAAAACGTTTAAACTAGCAATAATAAACCTAAAAGAGCATAAATAAGTATAATTAAAATTTTGACTATTATACTATAAGTTATATAATAAGTTATCACAAAGATGATTCCGGAGGATTTGTAATTGATAGCAGAAATTAAAAAAATGATTTCTAAAATAGTAATATTTAATATTATTATGGGAACAGTTTTTTTTATTATTATTAGTGTTATTTTTAATATTAGATGTGGTTTTTACTTTTTGATAGGATTAATATCATCTAATATTAATCTATTTATAAATACTAGAATTACTGATATGGTAGTAGTAAAAAACAAAAGTCCCATATTTTCTACATTAGGTTTTGTCATTAGAATTATTGGAGTGTGTGTAATAGGCTTAGTATTGTCTAAAAACAACACAAAAAATATTATTCCTTTTTTACTTGGATATAGTTCAAATTTTATATCTATAATATTTTATGGAACAAGTTTAGGTAAAAATGAAGTATAAAAGGAAGTGATGAATTGGAAAAGATTTTACCATTATTTTATGTTAATCTGTTTGGATATAAATTCGGTATTACTTCAACATTAATAACTCAGTGGGTAATTATTGTAATAATATCTTTAGCCAGTATTATATTTACAAGAAATCTAAAGAAAGTTCCAGATAAAAAGCAAACAATTATGGAAATAATGTTAAATTCCGTTAGAGGTTTAGTTAATGAAAATATGGGACCAGAATTCAAAAAATTTGTCCCATACGTAGGAACATTAATGATATACTTACTACTTATGAATTTAATGGGATTACTAGGATTAAAACCACCAACCTTAGATTTAAGCGTAGTGGCGGGAATTGCAGCAATATCATTTATAGTAATACAAGGTTATGCTATAAAGAAAATTGGAACAATACATTATTTAGTTGGATATGGCAAACCATATTTATTTTTATTACCTCTAAATGTATTAGAACGAATTATGTTGCCAGTGTCACTAAGTCTAAGACTATTTGGTAATATGACTGCAGCAGTACTTATTATGGACTTGGTTTATTCAGCTTTATCTAAAATAAGTTCTTTTGCACAATTGGTAATACCTATTCCATTCCATATATATTTTGATTTGTTTGATGGAACAATTCAAATGTTTATATTTGTTATGTTAACTATGATTAATATAAAAGTAATATCAGAACATTAATTAAGAAATATAATTTTTTAAATTGAGGAGGAATTTATTATGGATCCAAAAGCATTTGTATCAGGAATGGCGGCTTTAGGAGCAGGAATAGCAGCATTAGCTTGTATAGGAGCAGGTATAGGAACAGGTAATGCTACAGGAAAGGCAGTAGAAGGTGTTTCAAGACAACCAGAAGCAAGTGGTAAGATCATGAGTACTCTTCTTATAGGTAGTGCTTTTTCAGAAGCAACAGCTATTTATGGATTAATAGTAGCATTAATTTTAATATCTAAGGTAGTTTAATTCTATAGTTATCTATTTACATAGAAACTTGGAATTAAAAGCCGAAGGGAGGCTTTTAATATATGGAAATAAGCATTCCGCAAGTCATAGCTTCAATATTAAATTTTATTATACTGCTTTTAATATTAAAATATTTTTGGTTTGATAAAATAGCTGCTGTAGTTGATTCCAGACAAAATGAAATAATAAGTAAAATAGAAGATGCAGATAAAAATCAAAAAATAGCATTAGATCTAAAAGAAAAAAATCAATTAGAATTAAGTAATGCAAAAAAACAAGGTAAAACTATAGTAGAAGGTTATAAATCAAATGCTGAAACAGTATATGAGGATATTGTTAAAGAAGCTCATGAAGAAGCAGATAGAATAATAGAAAGATCAAGATTAGAAGCGGAAAGACAAAAGAAAAATGCAGAAGATGAAATAAAGAGGGAAGCAGTGGAACTAGCTGTATTAGTTTCTTCTAAAACATTAGAAAAAACTATAGATGATGTTGAGCATAGAAGACTTATAAAGGATTTTATAAGTAAGGTAGGTATATAGCTATGTATGAATATTTAGATAGGAGATATGCTCTAGCTCTTTATGAAGTAGCAGAACAGAATAATAAAGTAGATGAATATTTAAGAGATCTAAGAGATGTAGTAAATATAATAAAAAATAATGAAGATGTTTTAAAAGTATTAAAACATCCGGAAATAAGTACTTCTAGAAAGAAGAATATATTTACTGAAATATTTAAAGATAAAATTGATAATCAGCTTTTATCATTTTTATTAGTACTAATAGATAAAGATAGAATTTTGTACCTAGAAGAAAAGCTAAAACAGATGGAAAAAATATATCTAGAAAAAAATAATATGATTTTAGCTAATATTAAAACTGTAATTCCACTATTAAAAGAAGAAAAAGAAGAACTAATAAAAAAATTAGAGAATAGATATAATAAAACAATAATATTAGAAGAAGAATTAGATAAAAACATACTTGGTGGAGTATATGTAAGAGTTGGAGATGACGTCATAGACGGTACTCTAAGTACAAAATTAAAAAGCATAAAGAAGAAAATGCTCAAAAGAGAATAGAGGTGAGACTATGCATATAAAGCCAGAAGAAATAACATCAATAATAAAGCAACAAATAGAAAAGTTTAATACAAACATAGAGACTGTAGATTCTGGAACAATAATTCAAATTGGAGATGGAATCGCTAGGGTTTATGGATTACAAGATTGTATGGAAGGGGAACTTATAGAATTCCCAAATGATGTTTATGGAATGGCTCTAAACCTAGAACAAGATAATGTAGGTTGTGTTTTACTAGGATCTGAAGAAGGTATAAAAGAAGGAAATGTAGTAAAAAGAACTGGAAAAGTAGTTGAAGTACCTGTAGGAGAATCCTTAGTGGGAAGAGTAGTAAATTCTTTAGGTATGCCTATAGATGGAAAAGGACCAGTTTTAACTACTGAAACTAGAGCGGTTGAAGTTCAAGCTCCGGGAGTTATAGATAGACAGTCTGTAAAAGAACCGTTACAAACAGGAATAAAGGCTATAGATTCTATGATACCTATAGGTAAAGGACAAAGAGAATTAATTATAGGTGATAGACAAACAGGGAAAACAGCTATAGCAATAGATACAATACTTAATCAAAAAGATAATGATGTAATATGCATATATGTTGCTATAGGACAAAAACAATCTACAGTAGCACATATAGTTAATGAATTAACTAAAATGGGAGCCATGGATTACACTATAGTGGTTTCCTCTACAGCATCAGATTCAGCTCCTTTACAATATTTATCTCCTTATGCTGGATGTAGCATAGGTGAATATTTTATGCATAAAGGAAAAGATGTTTTGATAGTATACGATGATTTATCTAAGCACGCAGTAGCTTATAGAACAATGTCTCTATTACTTCGAAGACCACCAGGAAGAGAAGCTTATCCAGGAGATGTATTTTATTTACACTCAAGATTGCTAGAAAGATCTGCTAGATTGTCAGAAAAACTAGGTGGAGGTTCATTAACGGCTCTACCTATAGTAGAGACTTTAGCAGGAGATGTTACTGCATATATACCAACTAATGTTATATCAATAACAGATGGTCAAATATTCTTAGAATCTGAGTTATTTAATGCAGGACAAAGACCAGCAGTTAACGCAGGAATATCAGTATCAAGAGTTGGTGGAAATGCTCAAATTAAGGCTATGAAACAAGTAGCTGGTACATTAAGATTAGATTTGGCACAATATAGAGAATTAGCTGCTTTCTCTCAATTTGGATCTGATTTAGATAAAGAATCAGTGAAAAGATTGGAAAAAGGTAAAAGATTAGTTGAGATATTAAAACAACCTCAATATAAACCTATGCCTGTTGAAAAAGAGGTAATAATTCTTTATGCCGTAGTTAATAATCATCTTTCAGATATACCTGTAAATAAAATAAAATTATTTGAAGAAGAATTATTTAAATATATGGATACTCATTATAGAGAAATAGAAAAAGAGATATTGGAAAATGGAAAATTAACTGATGAGCTTAAAAGCAAGCTAGATAAAGCTATTAATGATTTCAAAAATGTATTTTTATCAGAGATGTAATATCTCTGAAGGAGGTAAGATATGGCAGGCGCAGGGCTTATCGGAATAAGAAGAAGAATAAAATCTGTAACCAATATAAGAAAAATCACAAAAGCTATGGGGCTTGTGGCTACTGCTAAACTTAGAAAAGCTAGAGTTAATTTAGAAATAAATAAAAAATACTATAATAAATATGAACCAGTATTAAAAGAGATAGTTAACTCTATAGAAGATAAAAATATTTATATAGATGGTAATGATAGTGATAATAAGCTATATGTTATATTTACATCTGATTCAGGTCTTTGTGGTAGCTTTAATATAAACATAATAAACAATGTTGTAGATAAAATAAGAAAAGATGGAGAGAAATCTTCAGCTATAGTTATAGGACAAAAAGGAAGAATGTATTTAAAGAAATTAGGTATAAAAACCTTAGCAGAATATATAGATATACCTGATATTCCTACAGCAAAAGAAGCTAGAACTATAGCACAGAGTATAATTGAACTTTATAGCACTAAAAAAATAGGAGAAGTTTTCTTAGTATATTCAGAATTCTATTCACCTGTTAAACAGCAGGTTTTGGTTAATAAAATATTACCATTTACTAAAGAAAATAAAATTGGTAATAGATATATAGAATTTGATGCGTCAATAGCCCAATTAATGGATGAAGTTTTAGAAAATTACTTAAAAGCAACTGTATTAAATTGTTTTTATAATTCAAAAGCTAGTGAAAATGGTTCTAGAATGACAGCAATGAACGGTGCAACAGACAATGCCAATGATTTGCTAGATAATTTAAATGTACAATTTAATAGATTAAGACAAAGTGCTATTACACAAGAGATATCAGAAATAGTTGGTGGTGCAGAAGCTCAAAGGTAGGAGGTGTACTATAGTGGCAAATTTAGGAAAAGTTATACAAATAATAGGACCAATTATAGATATAAAATTTGATTCTGAAAATCTTCCAGATTTGTTTAACGCATTAGAAATAAATGCTGGTGATAAAAAAATTATAGCAGAAGTTGAACAACACATAGGAGACGACACTGTTAGATCTATAGCTATGGAAAGTACTGAAGGTCTAAGAAGAGGTATGGAAGTTCTAGATACAGGAAGCCCAGTTTCAGTACCAGTAGGTAAAGAAGTTTTAGGAAGATTATTTAATGTTTTAGGAAACCCTATAGATGAAGCAGGGGAATTTACATCAAAAGAAAGCCATCCTATTCATAGATCAGCTCCAAGTTTTGAAGAACAATCTGTAGAACCAGAAATATTTGAAACAGGTATAAAGGTAATAGATCTATTAGCACCTTATCAAAAAGGTGGAAAAATAGGTTTGTTTGGAGGAGCCGGAGTAGGAAAAACCGTATTAATACAAGAATTGATAAACAACATAGCAAAAGAGCATGGTGTCTTATCAGTATTTACAGGTGTTGGAGAAAGAACTAGAGAAGGAAACGATCTTTACTATGAAATGAAAGAATCTGGTGTTTTAGAAAAAACAGCATTGGTATTCGGACAAATGAATGAACCACCAGGAGCTAGAATGAGAGTAGCTCTTACAGGTTTAACAATGTCAGAATATTTTAGAGATCAAGGTCAAGATGTGTTATTGTTTATAGATAATATATTTAGATTTACTCAAGCGGGATCAGAAGTTTCAGCTCTTTTAGGAAGAATTCCAAGTGCCGTTGGATATCAACCAACTTTGGCTACGGAAATGGGAGCTCTTCAAGAAAGAATAACATCTACTAAAAACGGATCTATAACATCTGTTCAAGCGGTATATGTTCCAGCGGATGACTTAACAGACCCAGCACCAGCAACAACATTTACTCACTTAGATGCAACAACAGTTTTATCAAGATCTATAGCAGAGCTTGGAATTTATCCAGCAGTAGATCCTTTGGAATCTTCATCTAGAATGTTGGATCCTAGAATAATAGGTGAAGAACATTATGAAGTAGCTATTAAGGTTAAAAATATACTTGAAAGATATAGAGAACTTCAAGATATAATAGCAATATTAGGTATAGATGAACTTTCAGAAGAAGATAAATTAGTGGTTGGTAGAGCAAGAAGAATACAAAGATTCTTATCTCAACCATTTACAGTAGCTGAACAATTTACAGGAATGCAAGGAAAATACGTTCCTATAAAAGAAACTATTAGAGGATTCAAAGAGATATTAGAAGGTAAACATGATAATATTCCAGAATCAGCTTTCTTATTCCAAGGAACTATAGAAGAAGTTTTAAAGAGAGCAGAGGAAATGGGAGAATAATAGGTTAATAAGAGGAGAATAAGTATGAAAGATAATATAGAATTTACTATATTTACTCCTGAAAAACATATTAAAATTGGAGAAGTAAAAGAAGTAGTAACCAAATCGATAGATGGAGAAATAGCTATATTTCCTAATCATATTAAAATGATTACTTATTTGAAGCCAACTATTACAAAATATATAGATTTAAATGGGAATAAACATAATGTATTTACATCTAGTGGAGTATTAAGGATAGAAGATAATAAATTATATATTATTTGCGATGCTAGTGAAAAGCCAGAAGATATAGATATAAAAAGAGCAGAGAATGCTAAAAAAAGAGCAGAAAAAAGATTAGCAGATAAAAAAGACATAGATGTAAAAAGAGCACAATTAGCCTTATTTAGAGCTATTGCTAGAATTAAGACAAAAGAAATATAATCAAAAATTTTATAGCTTACAAGGTATACATAACTTTAACTACAATAAAAGTTATGTATACCTTGTAAGCTTTTTTTGTTAATATTTTAAAAATAGCTCACATTTTTTATAAAGAGCGATATATTAATAATATATTAGTATTGAATACAATCAGAAATTTGTGTAAATAATCTAAAGAGAAAGGGGGAGATAAATATGAGTAAAAACATAAAATTGAGCGTAATATTTATTTTGTTATTTCCTATAGTATCAGCTATGTTTGGGCCAAAGAATTATTTCAAAGCTGAAGCTAAGGATGAACTTTTTTTTGAAATAACAGAAAAAACAAATAGCCAAATAGTTGAACTAGGAGGTAATGTAAGTTTCTCCACCCAATTAACACATAAAGAGTTTATTAAAGAAATATGTTCATATTTAGAGTTAAATAAAAATTTTAATAAAAAATTATTTAAAGAAAAACATAGCTATAATATTTATTTTTATAATAAAGAAATGTCAGGAAACATCAATATAAAAGAATATAACAATGAAAATATAGTTATGATGGATTTTAAGAGCAATACATTAAATAAAAGCTTTATAAATTTAAAAAATAAAATAAAGTCATATTTAGAATTGAATAATAAAAAAGATTATATTTTTCAATATTTGAAGGCAGAAAATAATAATAAAAATTTAGAAAAGCTAAATAGTGATATAAATTCTATTTTAAATAGAAAAGGTAGTAAAAACATAGAAACAGTAAAATTAGATAATGGATATAGCACCACAGCTTATACAAAAAGATATACTCCAATAAATGTATGTGGTAAGAAAATAGACTTTAATTATGCTGTATGTAAATATAATTCAGAGAAATCCTACTTAATATTAGGAACACCACAGATAAATTTAACATATTAGTAATATTGAAATGGAGGATAATGATGGATAATATAGTGATTAATGGTATGAATAAGTTAAAAGGTGAGGTAAACATAAGTACAGCTAAAAATTCAGTATTACCAATCATTGCAGGTAGTATATTAAGTGGAGATAAATGTGTTATAGATAATGCTCCAATGTTAGAAGATGTGTTTGTTATTACAGATATTTTAAAAAGCATTTCAGCAAATGTAGATATAGACGAGGTTAATAATAGAATTATAATAGATGCTAAACCTATAAAAAATTTAGAGCCCAATAGTGACTTAGTAAAGAAAATGAGGGCATCATTTTTGTTGATGGGTCCTATGATGTCCAGATTCGGAAGATTTAAGATAGCATTGCCAGGAGGATGTAATATAGGTACAAGGCCTATAGACTTACATTTAAAAGGATTTACTGCTCTTGGAGCTAAAGTTAATATAGGTCATGGTTATGTGGAAGCTATAGCAGATAAATTACTAGGAAATAAAATTTATTTAGATTTCCCTTCTGTAGGAGCCACTGAAAATATAATGATGGCAGCGGTTATGGCACAAGGGGAAACAGTAATAGAAAATGCAGCAGAAGAACCAGAAATAGAAGATTTGGGTAGATTCTTAAATAGTATAGGAGCAAATGTTATAGGAGCAGGAACGGATACGGTAAGAATAATAGGTGTTAATGAATTAAAAGGAACAACTCATAGACCTATATATGACAGAATAGAAGCAGGAACTTTTATGATAGCTGCTGCTATAACTAAAAGTAGGATAAAAATAAATGGTGTTATGGAAGAACATCTAAAACCCATAATAGCAAAGCTTACAGAAATGGGTGTAGATATAAAAATAAAAGGAGAAATAGCTATAGTAGATGGAAGAAAACTTCTAAAGCCAGTAGACATAAAAACTATGCCATATCCTGGATTCCCAACAGATATGCAAGCTCAAATGATGGCACTATTATCTACTATAAAAGGAACTAGTATTATTACGGAAACTATATTTGAAAACAGATTTATGCATGTATCTGAAATGAAAAGAATGGGTGCAGATATAAAGATTGATGGCAGAAGTGCTGTAATAGAAGGTGTTACTAAATTGACAGGAACTCAAGTTAAAGCTACAGATCTAAGAGCAGGTGCAGCTCTTATATTATGTGCTTTAGTAGCCGAAGGAGAGACTGAAATAACAGATGTATATCATATAGATAGAGGATATGTAAAAATAGAAGAAAAACTTAACAAACTGGGAGTAGATGTTAGAAGAATATATTAAAATTGCATAACGCTGTATTTTAGAGAACTTATGGTATTTACTGTGAGTTCTTTTTATATATTTATGAAATTATTAGTAGTTTTATATGAAGTTTATTTTTAATGTTTTTCTGTTTGTACTTTGTAACAACTTTTTTAAATTAGATTATTAATCCAATGAGTTTATATGGAAATTTATAATATACAATATTAAAAATAAGTTTTAAATCATATCTTATCATAATAAAGAACTATTAAAAATATAATTGTATAGAAAACTTTATTATGAAAAGAGGGAAAACATGAGAAGACTAAATAGGTATACTAATATCAATAAGTTATTTATAACAATCATAAGTACTGTATGTATTATGTTAGTTTTAACCTTTGTTTTATCTTTTGGTGGCGAAGATAAATCAAAGATTACCAAGACTATAAGTAAATTTAAGTTAGAAAACAAACAACAAGTAGAAAAAAAGCAGCAAGTAGACAAGATGGATATAAACAAAAAATATAAATTAAAGTCAGAACCACAGGTTAGAGTTTATTTTGTCAATGAAAAAGTAGTAAGAGCAATGCCACTTGAAGAGTATGTAAGAGGTGTAGTTTCAGCTGAAATGCCAGCAGAATTCCATATAGAAGCTTTAAAAGCTCAGGCAGTAGCTGCTAGAACCTACGTTTTAGCCCATATGAAAGGGTTTGGAGATAACCAATATAATAAAAGATTAAATGCAGATGTTTGTGACAGTGTTCAATCTCAAGTTTTCATGCCTAAGAATAAAAGAATAAATTCTTGGCCAAAAAGTAAAAGAAATGAGTATTGGAATAAAATAGAGGAAAGTGTTAACAGTACTAAAGGAAATGTACTTGTGTATAATAATGAAATAGTTATGGCACCATATTATTTTGCTACTAGCAATGGTAAAACAGAGAATAGTGAAAATGTTTTTAATAGTGAAGTTCCATATTTAAAGAGTGTAGAAAGTCCAGGAGAAGAGAAGGCTCCTAAATTTAAGAGTATTAAAAAATTTTCATATGATGAATTTATAAAAATAATAAAAAAACAATATCCTAAATGTAATGTTAATAAGAAAAATATAGGTAAACAAATGGTAATAAAAGAAAAAACACCTAGTGGTAGTATTAAGAGAATTAAAATAGGTAATGTAGAAATTAAAGGTACAGAATTTAGAAAAATTTTAGGACTAAACTCGTCCAAGTTTTCTCTAGAATTTAAAGGTAATCATATTATAGTAAATTGTAATGGTTATGGACATAATGTTGGAATGAGTCAATGGGGTGCAAATGGAATGGGTAAATCAGGTAAAAAGTATGATTATATACTTAAGCATTACTATAAAGGCGTAGATATAGAAACTCTTAAATATAAAAATTAAATTTTATAAATTAACACCTATGTATATTAAACTTGTAATAACTAAGTTTTTATAAATATTTATAAAACAAAAAATCCTGTGAATTTTCATAGGATTTTTTATTTTTGTTAATTCAAAGCAATAAGGTAAAAAATTACAACAATCAACAATTGTTCATTGAATTTCATAAATATAATGTTGAAATTTAGGGGAAAAAAGGGAAAATTTTTTAATAAAATATGTATTTTTTGCTATCCACTGGACAAACTAAAAAAAGGAGGTGTTGATATGGAAAAAAAACCATCTAATAAAAAATCAAACTTTTTTAAAAAGGAGGGGTTTTATGTAGTTCTATTCCTTTGTCTTTGCATAGTAGCAGCTATAGCAGCAATTACAGTTAAAAGTAATTCACATGTAAAGAGAGAGCCTATTGAAAATAATAAATCAATTGAAAATAAAAAAGAAAAAGATTCAGCAAAGGCTGTAGAAGGAAATAGTAAAAGCTATAATAATGCCCTTGAGGTTAAAAAAGAAGAAAACAAAGAAAGTGAAAAAGAACAAAATAAACAGGATGAAAAAAATCAACAAAAGGAAAAGGAGACAGCTAAAGTTTCCAAGACTGAAAATAGTAACTTTATAAAACCAGTGGAAGGAAATTTAGCAAGAGTATATTCAGAAGATCCAGTATTTTGGAATTCTACTTCAAGCTATAGAGCTAATTTAGGTTTAGATATAAAAGCTAAACTAAATGCACCAATTTGCGCTATTGCAGATGGTAAAGTTGAGAAAATAGTTACTTCAAGCCAAGATGGTGTAAAAGTAATTGTTAATCACCAAAATGGAATCAAAAGTATATATGCTAATTTAAATTCTAAAGTTAAAGTAGCTAAGGGTCAACAAATAAAGCAAGGCTCTGTAATAGGCAATGTAGGAAGAACTACATTAAGATCAGCTTATGAAAAATATGGAGACCATTTACACTTTGCTATGATGAAGGGAAATAAATACATAAATCCTTCAAAATATATTAAATATTAATAAGGACGCCATTTTCCGCTTTTATGCGGAAAGTGGCTAAATATAAATGAATTTAATCCTTTATACAAGCATATTTATAACTATAAAGGGATTAAGGAGGTAGCACACTTTGAAAGATTATATT
The DNA here is from genome assembly GCF_943736985.1 of Clostridium sp. Marseille-Q2269. Lineage (GTDB taxonomy): Bacteria > Bacillota > Clostridia > Clostridiales > Clostridiaceae > Clostridium_F. The sequence goes on along the minus strand of NZ_CALSFS010000008.1, from coordinate 45,039 downwards.
GAAGAAAGAGTCCTTGAAGTAGCACACTATATTATAGATTCTAAAGCTACTATAAGAAAAACAGCTAAAGTTTTTGGAGTGAGTAAAAGCACAATACACAAGGATATGACAGAAAGGTTACCTAAAATAAACCCTCAAATAGCTGAAGAAGCAAAAGAAATATTAGATTATAACAAGGCAGAGAGACATATAAGAGGTGGAAAAGCTACAAAGATGAAATATAAAGCTATTGAAGGTTAATTACATTCCTATTATAATTAGAATAGATAGTTATGAGAAAAATGTTAAATATTCTCATGACATATAACTACAATAGAGTAGGAGTGGATACGGGAATGTTTTTTAGTGTAGGAACAGATATGGGAATTGATTTAGGGACAGCTACAGTACTTGTGTATATGAAAGGTAAAGGTGTAATTTTAAATGAACCTTCAGTGGTAGCTATAGACAGAAATAAAAACAGGGTTCTAGCTGTTGGACAAGAGGCTAGAGAAATGATTGGTAGGACACCAGGTAATATAGTGGCTATAAGACCTATGAGAGATGGAGTAATATCAGATTATGATATTACGGAAAGAATGCTAAAATATTTTATTGGAAAAGCTTGTGGAAAGAAAAAAATATCTGCACCAAGAGTGGTAATATGCATTCCATCAGAAGCTACAGAAGTTGAAAAGAGAGCTGTTATGGATGCGGCTAGAAATGCTGGAGCTAAGAAGGTGTTTTTAATAGAAGAACCTTTAGCAGCAGCTATTGGTGCAGATTTAGATATAACTAAGGCTAGCGGAAGTATGATAATAGATATTGGAGGAGGAACTACAGACATAGCTGTTATATCTCTTGGAGGTATCGTAGTTCGAGCGTCTATAAAAATAGCAGGGGACAAGTTTGATGATGCTATAATAAAATATATAAGAAGAAAGCATAAACTTATGATAGGAGAAAGAACAGCAGAAGATTTAAAGATAAAAATAGGTTCTGCATTTCCAACAGGAGAAAATACGTCAATGGATATAAGAGGAAGAGATTTGATTACAGGATTACCAAAAAACTTAACTGTAACCTCAGATGAAATGAGAGAAGCCCTACAGGATACTGTAAGATCAATTGCAGAACTTACTCATTCAGTATTGGAAAAAACTCCACCTGAATTATCAGCTGATATAGCAGATAAAGGTATTATAATGACAGGCGGAGGTGCATTACTTAATGGCCTTAGCAATTTAATTGAAAATGTTAATAAAGTACCAGTACATATAGCAGAAAATGCAGTCTCTTGTGTTGCAGAAGGAACAGGAAAGATGCTAGATTATCTAGATAAGATATCAATATCAGAATCTGGTGATGAATTAAATCTAGTATAATAGATTTAATTGACTACATATAAAATTAGAGTTCATAGATGATGCCTATGAACTCTAATTTTTTATATAAATAAATTAAAAAGTATATTAATATAAAAATATTATTTAAATATCTAACATATGACAACAATGAAGCAGTGAATGGGAAATAACTTTAGCCATATTTAATATTAAGCTTAATCTAGTATTAGCAGAAAGAAATATATCACAGTTTTCATTGGAATCCACAATTCCAATAATTGATCGATCTCCTACCTTAGGAAGCGTCTTTCCAACACCTTTACCAGGCTGTATAGGTAAGTTTCTTACTTGAATTTGACCTATATTATCCTTATCTCCAAGACAAGCGTCTATAGCTATTATAGAACTATTAGGGTAAGATTTTTTTATAATCTTCATATTATCTTCTATATTTAAAGCATGTATAGGTTCATCTAAGGTACCGTATAATTTTAAAGGTATATTTTTATATTTTAGTATAGTTCCTACTAATGGACCAAGACAATCCCCTATACATCTATCTGTGCCAATACATATTATTATAGTATCTTTATCTAAATAATCTTTAAGAGAATTTGCTATTTTATAATAAGATAATGATTCTGTATAATGAGTTTTTTCTATATCCAAAATGCACCCCTCCTTATATTAATATATATTGATATAAGGACATAAATATTATTGCATTTTATCTTTATTCCATAGGTTTATTTGATCTATATTAGTTAAACATCCAAGTAGTCTGTCTTTAACTTTGGGAATATCTTTTTCTAATTCGTAGGTAAGTTCTTTCATATAACATAGACATTAATATTATAAAATATATTTATTAATTTATGTAAAAGAAATAGTGAGAAAAATAGAGATATAAAGAGAAAAATAGGCATATATAGGTATAAAACTGGTGTAAATGCTATAAACTTTATTTGAATTTATATTAATAAGTAGATATAATATTCCTTGTCGATATGACACAAGAAATGTGCTGGCATGGCTCAATTGGCAGAGCAGCTGACTTGTAATCAGCAGGTTGTAGGTTCGATTCCTATTGCCAGCTCCATATGTGGAGGAGTTCCCGAGTGGCCAAAGGGGGCAGACTGTAAATCTGTTGCGATTCGCTTCGATGGTTCGAATCCGTCCTCCTCCACCACATTAATTTTAATGGGCGCATAGCTCAGCTGGGAGAGCATCTGCCTTACAAGCAGGGGGTCACAGGTTCGAGCCCTGTTGTGCCCACCATTAAAATCTTATATTATGCTGGCATGGCTCAATTGGCAGAGCAGCTGACTTGTAATCAGCAGGTTGTAGGTTCGATTCCTATTGCCAGCTCCATACATGGAGGAGTTCCCGAGTGGCCAAAGGGGGCAGACTGTAAATCTGTTGCGATTCGCTTCGATGGTTCGAATCCGTCCTCCTCCACCAAACATCTTTACTATAAGTAAAGATGTTTTTTATTTTATATAAATAAGTTGTAAGTATAATATTGACATGTATTTTCTAGTGTGATATGATTTTTAGTAAATAATAATAAAAAACTCTTATCAAGAGAGGTGGAGGGAAATGGGCCCTGAGAAACCCGGCAACCAGTGAATATTCACTACGGTGCCAATTCCTGCAGTGTTATCTGCAAGATAAGAGAGCGTCGTTATATAACAACCTCTTCTTATTGAAGAGGTTGTGTTTTTTTAGATGAAAATTAGCAATTTAGGAGGAATTAAAGTGAGAAAGTTATTTACATCTGAATCAGTAACAGAAGGACATCCAGATAAAATATGTGATCAGATATCAGATGCGGTTTTGGATGCCATATTAGATAAAGATCCTAATGGAAGAGTTGCTTGTGAAACAACAGTTACAACAGGAATGGTAATGGTAATTGGGGAAATATCAACAAAATGTTATGTTGATATACCAAAATTAGTTAGAGAAACTATAAGAGGAATAGGGTATGACAGAGCGAAATATGGGTTTGATTGTGATACTTGCTCTGTAATAACATCAATAGATGAGCAATCAGTAGATATAGCTATGGGCGTAGATGAAGCCCTAGAATCTAAAAAAGGTGAAATGGAAAGATTAGATGCAGTAGGTGCTGGAGATCAAGGTATGATGTTCGGATTTGCTACAAATGAAACTAAAGAATATATGCCAATGCCTATCGAAATGGCTCATAAATTATCAAAAAGGTTATCAGAAGTTAGAAAAAATGGTACATTACCATATTTAAGACCAGATGGTAAAACTCAAGTAACTGTAGAATATGAAGATGGTAAACCTGTAAGAATAGATGCCATAGTTATTTCTACCCAACATGGTGCAGATGTTTCTTTAGAACAAATAGATAAAGACATTAAAGAACATGTAATAAAAGTTATAGTACCATCAGAATTATTAGATGAAAACACTAAATATTTTATAAATCCAACAGGAAGATTTGTAATTGGTGGACCTCAAGGAGATTCAGGATTAACAGGAAGAAAAATAATAGTTGATACTTATGGTGGATATGGAAGACATGGTGGTGGAGCATTCTCAGGTAAGGATCCAACAAAGGTTGACAGATCTGCAGCTTATGCGGCAAGATGGGTAGCTAAAAACTTAGTTGCAGCGGGAGTGGCTGATAAACTAGAAATTCAATTAGCTTATGCTATAGGTGTAGCTAAGCCTGTATCTATTTCAGTTGATACATTTGAAACAGGTAAAATAACTGATGAAGAAATAGTTTCAATTGTAAATAAAGTATTTGATTTAAGACCTGGTGCTATAATAAGAGATTTAGAATTGAAAAGACCTATATATAAACAAGTTGCTGCTTATGGACATTTTGGAAGAACAGACATAGATGTTCCATGGGAAAAATTAGACAAAGTAGAAGAAATAAAAAAACATATATAAGTAAAAAATATATAATTTTAAGTTAATAGATAAAGGAATGGGTATCATAATATACCATTCCTTTTTATTTTCTATATAATTATATGATATAATTGTTCTAAATAGATAAAGACTAATACTATAGTATTTATTACAGTTATAAGTGATATTACTTTAGATAATAATAGTGAAATGAAAAATATTAGGAGAGATTTTATGCAGGAAATACAGGGATATATAGAGGATATAGTTTTTACAAATGATGAAAATGGATATGTAGTAGCAAAAATAATGGTAGAGAAAGATATTGTGACTATAGTAGGCTGTATGCCATATATAGCAGAGGGACAAAATTTAAAATTGAAAGGTCAATGGGTTATTCATCCTCAATTTGGCAATCAATTTAAAGTAGAAATTTGTGAAGAAGTAGTACCTAATACTATAGTAGGTATAGAAAGATATTTATCCTCAGGAATTATATCAGGGATAGGCCCAGTAACTGCAAAAAAAATTGTAAAAAAGTTTGGAGAAGAAACTCTAAATATATTAGACAATAATATAGAAAGATTAACGGAGATAGAAGGTATAGGAAAGAAAAAAATAGATACAATATATGAATCTTATATAAAACAAAATGAAGTACGAAATATAATGATGTTTTTTCAAAATTATGGAGTAACCCCTAATCAATGTATGAAAGTTTATAAAAGATTCGGAGAAAATTCTGTATCAATAGTAAAAGAGAATCCATACATACTTACAGATGAAATAAGAGGTATAGGATTTAAGACTGCAGATAAAATAGCAAGAAGCTTAGGAATAGCAGCTAACTCACCTTTTAGAATTGAAAGTGGAATAAATTATATAATAAACGGATTTTGTGGATTAGGAAATACCTATATGCTTTTAGATAGGCTTATAAGTGAAGCTATAGATGTACTAGGTGTAAAAGAAGAAGAAATAAATGAAAATGTATACAATAATGTGGCAGAAAATAAATTAAAGATAGAAAAAGTAAATAAAGAAGACTGTGTTTTTACTTTGCCTTATTATTATTGCGAGTTAGGAGTTACAAAGAAAATACTTAACTTATCTTTGTCACAATATGATAATTTAAACATAAATATAAAGGATGAAATATTAAACTTTGAACAAAGTAATAATATAAGGTTTCATAATTCTCAAAGAGAAGCTATAGAAGGAGCACTGGAAAATGGGGTAGAAATAATAACAGGAGGCCCTGGTACAGGAAAAACAACTATTATTAATTGTATAACGGAAATATTTGAAAAAGCTAATATGAGAGTATTTATGGCAGCCCCTACAGGGAGAGCAGCTAAGAGAATGTCTGAAACAACAGGAAGAGAAGCTAAAACTATACATCGATTGCTAGAAATGGGTGTATCGGGGGAGGAGACAGAAGAAATTTTTTCTAAAGGTGAGGAAACTCCTTTAGAATGTGATGTAGTAATTATAGATGAAGCATCTATGATAGATATAATATTAATGAATACTCTTTTAAAAGCTATATCAATAGGTACAAGAATAATAATAGTTGGAGATGTGGATCAATTACCTTCAGTAGGTCCTGGAAATGTATTGAGAGATTTAATAGAAAGTAAATGTGTAAAAGTGGTGAGATTAAAAGAAATATTTAGGCAGTCTAAAGAAAGTATGATTATAGTAAATGCTCATAGAATAAATGATGGAGAAATGCCACTTATAAATAAGAAGGATAAGGATTTTTATTTTATAGAGTGCAGTGATCCTAAAAGAATATTAAATACACTAGTAGACCTATCAAATACAAGGCTTCCTAAATTCAATAGAAGTTGGAATAAAATTAACGATATTCAAATATTGTCTCCAATGAGGAAAGGAATATTAGGAGTATCTAATCTAAACAAAGAATTACAGTCAGTTTTAAATCCTAAAAATAATATGAAAAAAGAAATGGAATTTAAAGATTATATATTTAGAGTAGGAGATAAAGTTATGCAAACAAAGAATAACTATTCTCTAAAATGGACTAAGAATAATGGCCAAGGAGAGGCAGAAGGGCTAGGAATATTCAATGGTGATGTAGGGTATATAGAAGATATAGATGAAGAAAAAGAGACGGTTCAAGTTTTGTTTGATAATGAAAGAAGAGTAGTATATGAAAGCTTATATTTAGATGAAATAGATTTAGCTTATGCTGTAACTATTCATAAAAGCCAAGGTAGTGAATTCCCAGTGGTAGTTATGCCATCCTTTCAAGGTCCACCACTTTTGATGAATAGAAATTTATTGTACACAGGAATAACACGAGCAAAACAACTTGTGGTTTTAGTTGGATCATTGAAGGCTATAAATTTTATGGTTAAAAATGATAAAATTTTTAAAAGATATTCTCTTTTAAAATGGCGTATAAGCAATGTATTAGATAACCAAATTATAAATGAAGAATAATATATTACATATAGAAGGTGAACTTTATGTCTTTACTTGAAAAATTTAAAAAAGAATATGAAGTTAATGAATTTGGGGAAGTTATATTAAACTGGTGTAAGGGTAAAGAAAAATTTTTAAATGTTATATCTATACCTTATAATACTACTGATTTTTTTGTGGATTCTATTTTGTATTTAGTAAAAAATAAAAATAATATTTTATATATAACAAATGAAGAAGAAAATAATATAGATATAATACAAAATATAAAAAGAAGAAGTAACTTTAGACAATACTCTTATATAAGAAGGAGTAAGTTAGATATAACATCAAATTTAAAAGTAACTAATTTTAACGTAGCATTTAATATTGATGAAAAATTTGATTTTATATTATATGATGATCTGAGTAGTTATACAAATTACAACAAAGATAGCATAAAAGATTTAATTTTGTCTAAACTTAGTAATGAAGGTAGATGCATAATGTATTCTATAGAAGAATTATTTCTTAATAGTAGAAACATTTATATACCAGTTAAAAAGGATAGAATGCCTATAATAGAGCCAAGGACTTTATTAACAAGAATCAACATAAGTAGAGAAATACCTTTTATTATTTATGATTATATGAAATGGTCATTTCATTCTAAAAGAAAAGTAATTATATATACTCCTTCATACTTTATTAGTGAAAATTTATATAGCTATTTTAATAATTATATAAATAACATTGATGTAAATATAATATTAGATATAGAATTAGATTCTAATAAAAGTTTATACAACTTCAAAAAGATGAAGGAGGGTATATTTATAACCCATTTATTTTACGATGAATTTTCAAAATTTAAGGATATAGATTTAATAATTTATGGATCAGATAAAAATAAGTTTAACTATAAAGAATTAATATACCTATGTGGTACTGTTGGAAGAGGTGAATACGATTTTAAAGGAGAAATTATATTTTTAGCTAATTCAGAAACTATGCATATGGAAAAAGCTAAAGATGTAATAAGACACTTTAATAAAGAAGCATGGGAACTAGGATTTTTAACTATATAAAATATATTATAGAATGTATGGAAGAGGTAATATACCCCTATGAAAATAAATGTGTAATATGTGGAGAATATATAGAAGAAAATTTAATATGTAAAAAATGCTTTGGTTCTATAAAATACTGTAATGATGCTAAAACTATAGGGAAAGGAAATAATTATTTTCCTGCTTTCCCTACTTGTTATTATTCAGGTGTAATGATGGAACTTATATTAAATTTAAAATATAAAGGTGATTTTAAAAGCGGAGAAATAATAGCTAATTTAATGTACAGAAAAGCAAAAGAAATTAGTATAAATGCAGATATTATAACTTTTGTTCCATCTAGTAAAAAATCCTATAAAAAAAGAGGTTATAATCAAAGTGAATATCTGGCAAAATTCATAAGTGAAAATATGAATATACCAATAAAGTATTGTTTAAAAAAGAAAACTAATACAAAAGATCAGATAGGATTAAATGGAGTTGAAAGATGGTTAAATGTTGAGGGAAGCTTTAAAGTTTATAATGAAAAATATATAAAAAATAAAAGAATACTGTTGATTGATGATGTTTTGACCACAGGAGCTACTTGTTTTTATTGTGCTAATGAGTTAAAAAAAACAGGAGCAAGGGAAATTTTTATATTGACTGCAGCAAAAAGTGATGTATAATTTAAATATATTAAAATTAGGTTTGTGGTTGAAAGTCGATGCCAGTCGCAGGCAAAACGATCCACGTAAGTTAAATAAAAATATTTGATGAGCATGGTGCGGCTTAGAAGTAAGTCCTGCCGTTATTAAAAACGAGAGGATTAGTAGTGAGAAGATGAACTCTGGGTAGCGAAAGTTCCAGCAGGCGAGTGTGGGGTCAAAGACCAGGTCAGCTGATTTTAACTAAAGATAAGACTTATAGTATAGCTATAGGTCTTATTTTTATAATATCAGTAAATAACGTATATTAATAAGAAATTGTTATAAATAACTTAATATTTTGTAAATTTAAAAAATTTCTATTGAGTTTTTTAAAAAATAGTATTAGAATATACATAACATAAGAAGTTACAAAACAAAATAGTTACAGAAAGAGGGGCTGAAGAATGAAAATAACAGTAATAGGCAAAAATATTGAGGTAACAAGTGCTTTAAGGGAGACAGTTGAAAAAAAGCTGTCAAAGCTTGAAAGATTTTTCAACCCTAATGTAGTTGCAACAGCTACATTAAGTGTACACAGAAATAAACAAACTATAGAAGTTACAATACCATTTCATGGAGTTATATTAAGAGGCGAAGAAACAACAGAAGATATGTATGCCTCTATAGACATGGTAATAGATAAATTAGAAGGACAAATAAGAAAGCAGAAAACTAAACTTCAACGTAAAATTCATGATGGATCATTAAAATTTCAATATATACCAGACTATAAAAATGGAGATGATAAAGAAACTCACATAGTAAAAACTAAGAAATTTGCTATGAAGCCAATGTCTTCAGAAGAAGCAGTTTTACAAATGGAACTTTTAGGACATAATTTCTTTGTATATCAAAATGCTGATACAGAAGAAGTAAATGTTATATATAAAAGAAAAGATGGAAACTATGGGTTAATTGAACCTGAATTTTAAAATAATACATTAACATGTCAATAAAGTGAATTGTAAGTAGGCATATTTAAATATATATGCCTACTTTTTATATAGATAAAACTTATTAATATAAGAGTTACTATAATTAATTATTATTTACAAATTTAGATAATTATTATTCTAAAAAGTTGAATGGAATATAGTTAAATGATATAATTTATGAAGTCAAGACTTATAAAATTTGATAAATAGTGAGGATGAATAGCATGGGAATTTTGAATAAAATATTTGGAACATATAGTGAAAGAGAACTTAGAAGAATTAATCCTATAGTGAATAAAATAGAAGCTTTAGACGAAAAAATGCAATCCTTAAAAGACGAAGATTTTAAATTAAAGACTGAAGAATTTAAAAGTAGATTAGAAAAAGGAGAAAAATTAGAAGATGTTTTACCAGAAGCTTTTGCTTTAGTTAGAGAAGCTGCATACAGAACAATAGGACTTAAGCACTATAGAGAGCAATTAATTGGTGGTGTAGTATTACATCAAGGTAGAATTGGAGAAATGAAAACTGGTGAAGGTAAGACTTTAGTTGCTACATTGCCGGCTTATATAAATGCATTAACAGGAAAAGGGGTACATATAGTTACAGTTAATGATTACCTAGCTAAAAGAGATAGAGATTTAATGGCCCCAGTGTATGAATTTTTAGGACTAGAAGTAGGGGTTATTTTACATAATTTAACTAACGAAGAAAGACAGGCAGCTTATGGAGCAGACATAACTTACGGAACAAATAGTGAATTTGGATTTGATTATTTGAGAGATAATATGGTAGTTTACAAAGAAGAAAGAGTTCAAAGAAAGTTAAATTTCTCAATTGTAGATGAAGTTGACTCTATATTAATAGATGAAGCTAGAACACCATTAATAATATCAGGTCAAGGAGAAAAATCCACAGAGTTTTATAAAGTTGCAGATTATTTTGCTAAATCATTAATAGCTGAAAAAGACTTTACTATAGATGAAAAAGCCAATTCAGCTATGCTTACCGATTCAGGGGTTAATAAAGCAGAGAATTTCTTTAAAGTACAAAATTATGCTGATGCAGAAAACATGGAAGTACAACACCATGTAGTTCAAGCTTTAAAAGCTAATTATATAATGAAAAAAGATAAAGACTATATGGTTAAAGATGGAGAAATTTTAATAGTTGATGAGTTTACAGGAAGAGCTATGGAAGGAAGAAGATATAGTGATGGGTTGCACCAAGCTATAGAAGCTAAGGAAGGAGTTAAAGTAGAAAGAGAATCTAAAACTTTAGCTACAATAACTTATCAGAACTATTTTAGAATGTATAACAAATTATCAGGTATGACTGGTACTGCTCAAACAGAAGAAAATGAATTTAGAGAAATATATGGATTAGATGTAATTGTAATACCTACACATGAGCCTATAGCTAGAATAGATAACCCTGATGTGGTATATAAAACAGAAAAGGGTAAGTTTAAAGCTATAGTTGAAGAAATAGTTGAAAGACATAAAAAAGGGCAACCAATGTTAGTAGGTACAGTAAGTATAGAAAAATCAGAAATGTTATCTTCTATGTTAAAGAAAAAAGGAGTACCACATCAAGTGTTAAATGCTAAATACCATGAGATGGAAGCAGAAATAATATCTCATGCAGGGGAATATGGTACAGTCACAATAGCTACTAATATGGCAGGTCGTGGTACAGATATAAAACTTACTAAAGAAGCACAAGAAGCAGGCGGACTTATGATTATAGGTACAGAAAGACATGAGTCTAGAAGAATAGATAACCAGCTAAGAGGACGTTCAGGTCGTCAAGGAGATCCTGGTGAATCAAGATTTTTTGTATCTTTAGAAGATGATTTAATGAGAATATTTGCTTCAGAGAGAATGCAAGGAATAGTTGATAAACTAGGACTTGGTGAAGATGAAGCTATAGAAAGTAAAATGGTAAGTTCAGCTATAGAAAGCGCGCAAAAGAAGGTAGAAGGTAATAACTTTGATATAAGAAAAACTTTACTTCAATATGATGATGTAATAAATAAACAAAGAGAAATAATATACAAACAAAGAAGTGAAGTTCTAGAAGGTGAAGATTTAAGAGAACAAGTAAAAGATATGATGAGAGATGTAGTTTATACTGCAACTAATTCTCATATTTCAGGTGTAGAAGAGGAATTTGAAAAAGAACTTGAAAATCTTGTTAACTACTTAGAAGATATATGTTTACCAAAAGGTGCAATAAATAAAAAAGATGTTGACAACCTTTCAGATGAAGAAATAAAACAAAAATTATTAGAAACTGCAGAACAAATATATGCCAATAAAGAAAAAGAAATTGGTGAAGAACAAATAAGGGAAATAGAAAGAGTAGTATTACTTAGGGTAGTGGATACCAAATGGATGGATCATATAGACGATATGGATCACTTAAAACAGGGAATCGGTCTTAGAGCATACAGACAACAGGATCCAGTTCAAGCATATCAATTTGAAGGTAGTGAGATGTTTGATGAAATGATCTATAATATTAAGGTAGATACTATTAGATATCTATTCCATGTAGAAATAGAAAAAGCTCCTGAAAGAGAAAAGGTAGTTAGAGAAACATCAACTAATTATGAAGATGATTCAGTAAAAAAACAACCTGTTAAAAAAGAGAATAGAATAGGTAGAAATGATCCATGTCCTTGTGGAAGTGGTAAGAAATATAAAAATTGTTGTGGTAGAATGGCATAAAAATATATTATAATAAAACCGGAAACTTTTATTTGGTTTCTGGTTTTATAACTTTTTCAGCAAATAATAGAGGTGAGCACATGATAGTAGAAATTCAAGAAATAATAAATAATTCTCATGAACTTCAAAATACAATAAAAGAAATTGGGGAGTCTCTTTGACATAGTAAGAATACAAAATAGTATATCAGAGCTTCAAAATAAAATGCAAAATCCTAATTTTTGGGACAATATAAATGAAGCACAAAAAATAACTTCTGAAGAAAAGTATTTAAAAGATAAACTAGATAAATATGAAGGCCTAAAAAACACTATAGAAGACATTATAGTATTGTGCCAAATGTTATCAGAAGAAGATGATGATATGAAAAAGGAAATATTATCAGAATATAAAAATATGAAATATGAAATAGATAGATTTAAAATAGAAATCTTGTTATCTGGAGAATATGATAGAAATAATGCAATAATGACATTACACTCAGGTGTAGGTGGTACGGATGCACAAGATTGGACCGATATGTTATTTAGGATGTATACAAGATGGGCAGAAAAAGAAGGATTTAAGCTTAAAATTATGGACTTATTGGAAGCTGAAGATGCAGGTATAAAAAGTGTAACATTAAGAATTAGTGGAGAGTTTGCATATGGGTATCTCAAGGGTGAAAAGGGCATACACAGATTAGTTAGAATATCTCCTTTTAATGCAAATGGTAAAAGACAAACTTCTTTTGCATCTATAGAAGTACTTCCAGAATTAACAGATGATCAAGAAATACAGATAAAGAATGAAGATTTGAGAATAGATACTTATAGAGCAGGTGGAGCAGGTGGGCAACATGTTAATAAAACGGAATCTGCTGTAAGGATAACACATATACCAACAGGCATTGTAGTACAATGTCAGAATGAAAGAAGCCAGCATACTAATAAAGAAACTGCTATGAAGGTTTTAAAATCAAAATTAGTAGAATTAAAAGAAAGATCCCATAAGGAAAAGATAGAAGATTTAACGGGAGAATTAAAAGATATGGGATGGGGAAGTCAGATAAGATCTTATGTATTTCATCCCTATAATTTAGTAAAGGATCATAGAACAGGGGCAGAAACTAGTAATGTAGATGCTGTAATGAATGGAGATATAAATCTATTTATTACAGAATATCTAAAGGGAAATTTTTAAAACTATAAGATAAGTAATAAAAATGGCTGTGGCACTAAGAGTAAATCCTGCAATATATTGTGTTAACTTTAAACTTGTAAAACAATATATTGTGCTTAAATTCTTTAATGCCACAGTCCCTTTTATATATTTACTATAAGAAATTTCTCATTTTCTTTCTTCTTTCTTTATAAATATATAAAGTAGAATAGAAGAGCCAATTATAAATTCTTTATAATATATATAAAATAAATTTTCTTTAAAGGCAGATTTTATAATTTTTAATGATGCTACTTTGTAACACCTTTTTATAGAGTTTTTATTTATAAACTGAATCTTATCTTTAGGTGTATGAATTTTAGACGTATCATTGTCACAAAATGTTATGGCATCTATGTCTTTTTGTCTAAAAAAGTAATGATCACTAGCATTTTCAAACATATAATTAAAATCAATATTTTTAGAGGAACATAGCCTAGATAGTTCTTTTATAAGAGGCGTATTAGCGGTATCTTTGTCAGATCCCATTATACAAAGAGGAATGCTTTCTCTGCCTCCTATCATATCAAAGTTTAGAACTGTAGCATTTTTTATTTTACTATAATATTTTTCAATGAAAGCTTTAGATCCTAAGCATCCAAATTCTTCTGCGTTAAAAGAAACAAATATAATATCTCTATTAGGAGTTCCTAGAGATTTAACATACTTAATTAATTCTAACATAAAACTAGTGCCAGAGGCGTTATCTAATGCTCCACTATATATGGTGCCTTTTAAATCTTCACCTAAATGATCAAAGTGAGAAGAAATAATAATAGGATCATCATTGGAATTAATCCCTTTTATATATCCAACTATATTGCTAAGTTCAGTTTCTTTTATGGAGTAAGGTATAAAGCAATCTATTTTGTTACCTGACTGTAAAAAATTTTTTATTTCAGAAAAAACTTTTCCATTGGTGACTACATACATATTGTAAGGTGCTTCTTTTACAAAAGAACTTCTAAAATTAGAGTCATAATCTTTAGTTGTATATATAAGGAAATTACCATTATTATAATTTATGTTCATAAAATCATCTTTGATCATTACATTTTCGTTAGAAAAAGAAAATTTATTTTCTCTAAAATTAAGCATATCTTCTTTAAAATCTTCTCCATAGGAATAATCTTTTACTAAATTACCACTAGAATCCATTACTCTTAGATATGGTTTACCATGAATTCTACTAGGATAAAAGCAACCAAAATCCTGGGAAAAGTTTTTCTCAAAAGGAATAAGATTGTTACTTTTAAAATTATTTTTTATATACTCTGCAACTTGTCTATTTTCCTTTGAGCCTGGAAGTCTTCCCTTAAATTTATCACAAGATATTAAATTAATATTATTAATCACAGAGTCTATATTAAATGATTCTATAAATAAGGCAGTTTGTATACTAAAACACAAAAAGGTTAGAATAATAGCTATATAGAATAATTTGGCAAAATTTCTCATGATATCTCCTATAAATTGTTTATAATTTAATTTATATTAATTTGCCAAAGGATATATAACTGGTATAATATATTTTTAGTGACTTTATTTAATATTTGGAGGTAAAGATGAGCGATATAAATAGTGTTTTATCAAAAGAATTGAACATATCTATTAAACATATAGATGCAGTTATAGATTTATTAGATCAAGGAAATACAGTTCCTTTTATAGCAAGATATAGAAAAGAAGTAACAGGAGGAATGAGTGACGAAACTCTTAGAGAGCTTTTCGAAAGACTTACATATTTAAGAAATTTAAATTCTAAAAAAGATGATGTTATAAGGCTTATAGAAGAACAGGGAAAACTTACAGATGAGCTAAAAATATGTATAATTAATTGTAAGACTGTTACTGAAGTAGATGACTTATATAGACCTTATAGACCAAAGAGAAGGACAAGAGCCACTATAGCAGAAGGAAAAGGCCTAAAACCATTAGCAAAGGTAATAGTAGGAGGAGAGTTTAAAGAACACATAAAAACATATGCAAGTCAATTTATAGATGAAGAAAAAGAAGTAAATACTATTGAAGATGCATTGCAAGGAGCTATGGATATAATAAGTGAAATTATATCTGATGAAGCGGAATATAGAAAGTGGATAAGAAATTTTGTGTTTAAAGAGGGAGTAATAGAAACAAAGGGAGATAGTAGTGAACCTACTCCTTATGAAATGTACTATGATTATAAAGAAAATGTAAAAAATATTCCCCCTCATAGAATATTAGCTATAAATAGGGGAGAAAAAGAAAAAATATTAGCAGCAAAAATTACTTGTAACGAAGATAAAATAATAGAGTATTTAAAAGGTAGATCCTTAAAAGGAAATAATGAAACAGATGTGTATATAGAAGAGGCTATTAAGGATTCTTTAAAAAGATTAATATATCCATCTATAGAAAGAGAAATAAGAGCTGAGTTAACAGAAAAAGGTGAAGAAGGGGCAATAAAAATATTTAAAGAAAATCTAAAAGCTCTTTTAATGCAAGCACCTATAAAAGACAAAGTAGTTTTAGGATATGATCCAGGTTTTAGAACAGGTTGCAAAATAGCAGTATTAGACGAAACAGGAAAACTGTTAGATACAGCTACAGTTTATGCTACAGCGCCACAAAATGATGTGGAAGGATCTATAAAAATATTAAAAGGATTAATCTATAAATATGATGTAGATGTAATATCTTTAGGAAATGGAACAGCTAGTAGAGAATCGGAAGAAGTTATATCAAAAATGCTTAAAGAAATAAAAGAAGAAAAAGGTAAAGACATATATTATGTTATAGTATCCGAAGCAGGAGCTTCTGTTTATTCTGCATCAAAATTAGCTACAGAAGAATATCCACATATAAATGTTTCTTTAAGAGGTGCTATATCTATAGGTAGAAGACTTCAAGATCCCTTAGCAGAGCTTGTAAAAATAGATCCTAAATCTATAGGGGTAGGTCAATATCAGCATGATGTATCTCAAAAGAAATTAGACGAATCATTAAAAGGAGTAGTAGAGGATTGTGTTAATGCTGTAGGTGTAGATTTAAATACTGCAACTCCATCTCTTTTATCATATATTTCAGGAATTAATAGTTCTATAGCTAAAAATATAGTAGCTTATAGAGAAGAAGTAGGAAAATTTAAGAATAGAAAAGAATTATTAAAGGTTAAAAGATTAGGTCAAAAAGCATTTGAACAATGTGCAGGATTTCTTCGAGTTATGGAAAGTAAAGAACCTTTAGATAATACAGGAGTACATCCAGAATCATATGAAGGAACTAAGAAATTTTTAAGTCTATTGGAATATGATCTAGAATATATTAAAAATAATAAATTACAGGATATAGATAGCAGAGTTAATACTGAGGGAATAGATGTTATATGCCAAAAAATAGATATAGGTAAACCTACTTTATTAGATATTATTAAAGAAATAAAAAAACCAGGTAGGGATCCAAGAGAAGATTTACCAAAGCCTATATTAAAGACTGGTGTAGTAGATATAGCTCAATTGAAACCAGATATGGTTTTAATGGGAACAGTTAGAAATGTAGCAGACTTTGGAGCTTTCGTGGATATAGGAGTCCACCAAGATGGTTTAGTACATATAAGTCAACTTTCAGATAGCTTTGTAAAGCATCCATTAGATATTGTAAAAGTAGGAGACATAGTAGAAGTTAGAATATTAGAAGTAGACCAAAAGAGAAACAGAATTTCTTTAAGTATGAAAAAATAAATAATTTTATAATATGGATATTGAATTAAAATTATTAATAGTATATAATAAAAACACATAAAATTAATATTTATATCTTCAGGGCGGGGCGAAATTCCCCACCGGCGGTAAAGCCCGCGAGCCTTTTATAGGCATGATTCGGTTAGATTCCGAAGCCGACAGTAAAGTCTGGATGAAAGAAGATTACAATTGTAGTTATGATTACAAAGCCCTGATATTATTTATCAGGGCTTTTATTTTACAATTGTATAGTTCTTGAAGGGATACAAAATGGAGGGATAATATGAAAAACGGTAAATTGAACAAGTTGGTGAAGATATCCTTACTAGGAACTATAGGATTTTTGCTTATGTTTATAGAAATTCCAATACCTATATTCCCAGATTTTCTAAAGATTGATATAAGCGATATTCCAGCATTATTAGGTGGTTTTGCTTTAGGTCCTGTGGCAGGTATATTAATAGAACTTATGAAAAATATACTACATGGTATATTTAAAGGAAGTACAGTTTTCATAGGAGAAACTGCAAATTTTTTAGTGGGATCTGTTTTAGTAGGTATTTCAGCATATATTTATAAGAAAGATAAGAGTAAAAAAGGTGCAATATTAGGATTAATAATAGGAACAATATGCATGTCTGTAGTGGCAGGAATATTAAATTATTATGTTCTTTTACCATTATATGAAAAAGCATTAAATTTTCCAATAAAAGCGGTAGTAGCATTAGGTAATAAGTTAAATTCTAAAATAGTGGATTTAAAGAGTTTTATATTTTGGTCCATAATTCCATTTAATTTACTTAAAGGAGCTATAATATCTTTAATAACTCAAGTTATATATAAAAGCGTATCTCCTATATTGCGGGATTAAAAATAAAATGTAAGTATTATAACAACTGATTAAATAGTTATTTACCTATTTAATCAGTATTTTTTATACAGAAAAATAATGATTTTATTTAATAATATAGGATTTTAAATTATATTTAGAAGTTTTAATCATAGAGGAATATAATAATACTCTTTTTTAGTTTGTTTAGTAAATATATATGTAGTACGATAATAGATAATAAAGTATGTAAATATAATTCGTGTAGTAAGTCTATGCAAGATATTATAAGAGGTGATATTAATATGCCAGGCATTTTAAATATAAATAATGTTTATAATAGTAATACAAAAAAAATATCTAGTAAGCTTTCTTTTGAAATAGATGAGATTTTTGCTGCAAGGGTAATTGGGCAAGGGGAGAGCCAAGGAGAAGCAATATTAAAATTAATAGATGGATGGCAGTTTAAGGCTTCTATTGAAGACTTAAAAGGAATGCTACCTAATGGGCTGCTTAAATTTAAAGTTTTAGGCTTTGAAGAAGGGAAGCTAGTTTTAAAATTTTTAGAAGGTAATTTAGTAGAGGAGCAACAAAAACAGCAAAATTCTATAGAGAATTTATTGCTCAAAGAAAACATAAAACTAAATAAAGAAGAATATCCCTTATTGGAGAAAATGATAAAGCATAATATGCCTTTAACCAAAGATAATATATTAAAAATTATAAATTTGTCTAACTTTATGGAAAAATTAAAAAGTAATTCTGAAGAAGGAGATGCCTTTATACAAAACTATATAAAAGGTAAAGGAATAGATCTTCAAAGTGCTAAAGGACAACAAATAAGTAATATATTAAAAGGGCTATTTAACCAATTAGAAAGCTTAACACAAGAAGACTTATTTGTATTATTAGAAACTAATGTAGATCTTACGGAGGAAAACATAAAGGCTTTTAGGGAAGTTTTTAAAGAATCTAGTATTTATAATAAAATAAACAATATGGATAAAGAATTAAATAAATCTGCCATAAACAATAAAGAAATGTCTGTAGTAACAAATGCATCTAATGGAGATAATATTATAGGGGAAGAAGCACAATCAAAAGAAATAAAAAATTTTAATAATAGTACTGAAAATGATATAAATAATGAATTGGTATCTACTTTTAAAAAATTTATAGCCACAGGAAAACAAGAGAATATAAATTTGGTAAGAGATTTATTGTTAAAAGAGAAAGATTTAAATGGAATATTAAAAAATTTTACTAAAGAAGAGCAAGACATACTAGGATTAAAAGTAAAGTTAGAAAATACTGAAGTAATGGATAAAACTCTAGTTAATGAAACTACAAAAAATGTTAAAACAAAATCAATAGAAATGGCATCCAACAAAGTACAAATAGATTCTTCAGATATAAAAGAACAAATAAATATAAAGACAAATGAGATAAAAAATATAGCTAAAAACCTGATGGAAATGTTAAAACATAGCAATAATTCATCCTATGATAAAATAATGGGAACATTAAAAAATAATATAAATAATTTTAAAATGTTTAATACCATATCTAATGAATACTATTATCTAGATTTACCTTTAAATTTTAAAGAAAATCAGTGTGATTGTAAAATTATAATAAAGGATGAAAGAGGTAAAGGGAAAAAGATAGACTCTAGTAATGTAAAGATAGCTACATCTATAGCTACGGCTAATATGGACATAGTGGATGCTTATATAACTCTTAAAAATAGTAATATGGAGATAAACATAAAAACTATGAAAGAATGGGTAGGTTTATTAAATAAAGGGAAAAATAAACTTATAGAAGATATGGGCAGTATAGGGTATAATATTTTTGTAAAAGTAGAGCAAAAAGTAGATATTTTCAATATATCAAATTGTAGAGAATTTTTTAGTGATAACAATTTAAATGCTATTGATATTAAAGCATAATAAAAGATTGGGTGATTATTGTGAATGAAAGAAAGAAGGTTGCAGCTTTAAAATATGAAGAAAGTTACACATCTCCAGTGGTTACTGCTGCTGGTATGGGATATGTAGCAGATAAAATTTTAGAAAAAGCCACACAAGAAAAGGTACCTATAGTTTATGATAAAGAATTGGCAAATCTTTTAACTAATGTAGATATAGGAGATTCCATACCCTACGAATTATATGATGCAGTAGCAAAAGTAATAGCATATGTTATGGAAATAGATGAAAGAATAAAATAATAGAGGTGATAGGGTGAGCTTATATGCAATATCAGATTTACATTTAGCTTTTAATGAAGATAAGCCTATGGATATATTCGGAGATAGATGGTTTATGCATCATGAAAGAATAAAAGAAAACTGGGAAACTAAAATAACAGAAAAGGATACAATTCTTATTGCAGGAGATATTTCTTGGTCCATGAAAATGGAAGATGGACTGCAGGATTTGGAATGGATTCATAATTTAAAAGGAAGAAAAATTCTAATAAAGGGTAATCATGATTATTGGTGGAGTTCCATAACTAAATTGAATAAATTGTATGAAGATATGAATTTTATACAAAACAATTTTTTTGTATATGAGGATTATGCTATATGTGGAACAAGGGGATGGATTCCTAAACCATCAGATAATTTTACAATTCATGATGAAAAGATATATAGAAGAGAACTTATAAGACTAAGATTATCACTAGACTCGGCAAAAAAATCAGGGATAAAAAAATTTATAGTAATGTTACATTATCCTGCTACTAATGATAAATTTCAGGATTCACCTATAACTGAGCTTTTAAAGGAATATAAGGTAGATAAAGTTATATATGGACATTTACATGGAATAAGCACAACAAGATCATTAGAAGGGCTGAGAGATGGAACAGAATACTATTTAACTTCCTGTGACCATATAAATTTTGATCCCGTAAAGATAGTTTAAATTTACGGGATTTATAATGGGCAAATAAAGAAACATTGTATATTATTATATAATATTTCTTTATTTCAGGGACTATTAAACATATAATTTAGAAGAGACAATA
This sequence comes from Clostridium sp. Marseille-Q2269, assembly GCF_943736985.1. Taxonomy (GTDB): domain Bacteria; phylum Bacillota; class Clostridia; order Clostridiales; family Clostridiaceae; genus Clostridium_F. Next base: position 24,176 of record NZ_CALSFS010000008.1, on the reverse strand, counting down.
TATATTTTATGAATATAGGGTCCATTCATAAATTCTATAGAAATATTTCTATAGAATTTTTATTTTCTTTAAAATTTAGTAAAGATTGTCTCCTTCTTTTTTTTATTATTAAGTTTATCATTTTTGTTGTATGTAGATTCTTCAGAAGTTATATGTATTTTGTTCATTTCTTCTTTTATAAGATCCTTTTGATCTCTAGCTAAGTTTTTTAACCTACTAGAAATTCCATGAGCAGTTATAACGTTACTAAACCAACGTAAAGCTTCTTCACTACTGCCTGTTCTTCGCATTAATTCTGCAACTAAATAGGTGGTAGTATATCTATCCATACCATATATGGGGAAATCCTCTAAAAAATAGGATTCTTTAAGACAACCTAAAGCTTCATTTAAAAATAAATTTTCTTTATCATAATTATTTTTTAGTCTATACATCCAAGCTAATTTTAAACAATTAAAGCCTTTTTTGCTTGAAGGAGATTCAAGAACTACATAATTTAACAAAGATAATTTAAATCTTTCAATTGCTATATCTACATTATATATTTCAGGATATTCTCTAGGTATCCAATTTTCTGTTATTCCTTCTTTTACAGAATCTATTTGAAAGTTTTTTATACTATTAAAATCTTTTTTCATAGCTGCATAACCACATTCATTACAAATCCAAACATCATAAAAATAAGGATTTATAATAGAATATCTTATAAAAAGATCAGAGTCTTTTTTTAAAATTCTATAAGAAGAGGTCTTTACAGCTTTCGCCATGAATACATTACCACATACAGGGCAGGTGACTTTTCTTTCATATAGAAGTGACTTTTCTTTTAACCATTCAGGGCTATTTTCCTTATATATCTTCCAATCATTAGCATTATCTTCATGCGATTCACAGTAATCCAAAATTATCACCTTCATTTTCCCATTCATATCTGATATTATAATTATATCAAATACTATAATTATAATATTATATATAATTATAATATCAAAATAATATATAATAGCAATATATTACTTGGAATTATTTATGAATTTTAAAGCACATATTGAAAAGGGTGAATGACATGGCATTAGGTGAATGGAAAACTTTTTTGATACCATACAAGCAAGCAGTAGAAGAACTCAAGGTTAAATTTAGAAGCATAAGAAAAGAATATAGAGAAGAAAATGAATATTCCCCTATAGAATTTGTTACGGGAAGAGTAAAAGAAATTTCTAGTATTTTAGAAAAAGCAAACAAATTTAATATACCACTAGATAGAATCTCTTATGAAATGGAAGATATATCTGGTATAAGAATAATGTGCCAATTTACTAGCGATATAGAAAGAGTAGTAGAACTAGTAAGGCAAAGAAAAGATATGAACATAATATATGAAAAAGATTATGTAACTAATGTAAAAAACAGCGGTTATAGAAGTTACCATATGATTATAAAATATCCGGTTAGCATGGCAGAAGGGGAAAAGGATATTTTAGCAGAACTTCAAATAAGAACATTAGCTATGAACTTTTGGGCTACTATAGAACATTCATTAAATTATAAATACAAACATCAAATACCTGAAGATATAAAGTTAAAACTTAAATCAGCTGCAGATGCCGCTTTCAACTTAGATGAACTAATGATGGAAATAAAAGATGAAATAAAAGACGCCCAAAAGCTTTTTGAGGTAAAATCAAGTTTAGTATCTTACATAATGGATAATATTTTAATTTTACAATCTATGGGTAAGATTATAGATTCAAATAGGTATCAGGCCCAATTAAATAAGCTTATAGAAGAAGGGGAAGTATTTGAATTAAATAGTCTTTTAAAATCTACAGAAAAAACTATAGAAATGTATAAATAATATGACTTACTAATATAGGTTAATGATTTACTAGTAAAATTATATATTAATTTTTTAGAATATAAATAGTAAAAACAAATAAGGATTTAATAAAATTAAAGGTGAGTTATAAGTATAACTCACCTTTAAAAATTATAAAATTTTATATTATTTTGCAACTATATTAACTAATCTATTTTTTATTACTATAACTTTTTTTATTTCTTTATCACCTATAGCATTCTTGATATCTTGATTATTCAACGATTCTTCTTTTATTTCATTTTCCGATGAGCTAGTTGATATATTTATTTTAGCTTTTATTTTACCATTTACTTGTATAGCTATTTCAACTTCATCTTTTATTAAAGCTTTAGTATCAAATTCAGGCCAACTTTCATTGAAAACAGAAGAATTTAGCCCTAAAAGTTCCCATTGTTCTTCAGCAAAATGAGGAGCAAAAGGGGCCAATAGTCTTATAAAGTCAATTATACTTTCTTTTAAGAATGAAGCATTTTTAATAGTATCATTGCCTAAATATTTGGATAGGCTGTTTGTGAATTCCATTAGTCTAGCTATAGAAGTATTAAATTGCATTTTATCAATATCTTCAGTTATAGATTTAATACTATGATGTCTTACGTAATTTAATTCTTTTTCATCTTTATCAGTAGTAGATTTATTATTTTTACTATTTTTTATTTCTTCTATAGAATTTTCCAATATTCTTTCTACTCTATCTACAAATCTTCCAATAGATTTTATAGCATCGTCACTCCAAGCTCCACCTTCTGTATAATCAAATCCAAACATTAGGTACATTCTAAACACATCTGCTCCAAATTCACTTATATAATCATCAGGAGATATAGTATTTCCTTTAGATTTACTCATTTTTAAACCGTCAGGCCCTAGTATTAAGCCTTGATGAGTAAGAGATAAGAATGGTTCATCAAAGTTTAGATATCCCATGTCTCTTAATGCTTTAGTTATAAATCTAGCATATAAAAGATGCATACAAGCATGTTCTGGACCACCAACATATTTATCCACTGGAAGTAGTTTATTTATTAACTCAGAATTAAATGGTTCTTCTGAATTATTATTATCTGGATATCTTAAATAATACCAAGAGGAACATACAAAGGTGTCTAGTGTATCTGCTTCTCTTCTTGCGGGTCCACCACATTTTGGACAAGTTGTATTTATAAATTCATCACATTTCCCTAAAGGTGATTTACCATCTGGAGAAAATTCTACATTATAAGGTAGTTCTACAGGAAGTTGTGCTATTGGAACTTCTACTGCACCGCATTTTTCACAGTAAATTATAGGAATAGGTGCACCCCAATATCTTTGTCTTGATATAAGCCAATCTCTTAATCTATAGTTTATTTTTTTTCTACCAAGATTCATAGATTCTAGTTTTGATATTACAGCTTCTTTACCCTTATCTACAGATAATCCATTAAATTCTCCACTATTTATTATCTTACCGTATTCTGTATAAGGAAGAGAATTGCCACCCTCTATAACTCTTTCCATAGGAAGGTTGTATTTAGTAGCAAAAGCAAAGTCTCTTTCATCATGAGCAGGAACCGCCATTACACAACCAGTTCCATAGGTATTTAAGACATAATCTCCTATCCATATAGGAACTTTTTTACCGTTTATAGGGTTTATAGCATATGAGCCTGAGAATACACCAGTTTTTTCCCGAGTTATAGATTGTCTTTCTATATCAGATTGATTTGTAGCTTGATCTTTATATACTTCAACTTCAGCTTTATTTTCTGATGTAGTCAATTTATCCACTAATTCATTCTCTGGAGCTAAAACTACATAAGTAACTCCAAATAATGTATCTACCCTTGTAGTAAATACATTAAAGCTTAAGTCTGAATCTAATACGTTAAATGTAACTTCAGCACCTACAGATTTACCGATCCAGTGTTTTTGCATAGATTTAGTTTTTTCAGGCCAATCTAAATCATCAAGTTTTTCTAACAATTCATCTGCATAGTCAGTTATTTTTAAGAACCATTGTTCTAGATTTTTTTTGTCAACATTACTATCGCATCTTTCACATTTTCCGTCTATAACTTGTTCGTTAGCAAGAACAGTATTGCAACTTGGGCACCAATTAACAGGAGCCTTCTTTTTATAAGCCAATCCTTTTTCGTATAGTTTTAAAAATACCCATTGAGTCCATTTATAGTAGTCTGGTGAGCAAGTTATAACTTCATTTTCCCAGTTAAACATAGCACCCATAGCTTTTAATTGTTGTTCCATAGTTTCTATATTTTTAAATGTAGAATCCTTTGGATGTATACCTGTTTTTATTGCATAGTTTTCAGCTGGAAGACCGAAAGCATCAAAGCCCATAGGTTGGAATACATTATAACCTTGCATTCTTTTAAACCTTGCCCAAGAATCTACAGGGCCATAGTTAAACCAGTGTCCTGCATGTAATTTACTTCCTGATGGATAAGAAAACATTTCAAGTACATATAATTTTTTATCTAAATTTTCATTATTAAATTTGTATAAAGAATCTTCATTCCATCTTGTTTGCCATTTTTTATCAATTTTAGTACTATAGTTTCCCATAATAATCCTCCTATCTATTTTATAAATTATTATTTACAATTTAAGTTATAATCAAATAAATTTTGTATAATCTATTTAATTATAAATAAAAAACCTCTCATCTCTTATAGAGACGAAAGGTTATTCGCGGTACCACTCTAATTAAATCTATAAAAAATAGATTTCTCTTATAAAAATAACGGTTTTACCCGTGTCTGTTTTTAACAGACAAGCTCCTAGGCAAGTTCATATTTTTCTATACTGTTTTCCACCAACCAACAGTTCTCTTTGTAATAGAAGAAATATTACTACTCCTGTTCAATACTTTTAATATTAAGTTATACTCAATTGTATATTATGATACATATATTGTCAAGGGATTACTAAATATATATTTTAATCAATATTCTAGAGGATATGGCCATGAATTCAAACCACCTAAAACATATATATTAGTAAAACCTAGTGAGTCCAATAAAGTTGATGCTTTTCTAGCTCTAGAACCGGTATTACAGTAAATAATTATTTTAGTATGTTTATTTATATTTTTAGACATAACTGTATTTTTAATATCATCTAATGGAATGTTTAAGCTCTTAGGTATATGTCCATCACTAAATTCTTTAGGAGTTCTCACATCTATTATTAAGTTGGTAGAGGATGGAGTTGATGTTATTTGCTTTACTTCCTCGGCAAAAATATCTTTATAAGCTTTAGCATTATATACCGGTATTACTAAGATACTTGTAAGTAATATTACAAATATAGAATAAAATAAAAATTTCTTTTTAATTTTATAATTCAATTTATACACCTCACTTAAAACTCATATATATATATATTTTGTACAAATGAAGTATATTTTATTAACATAAAAAAGAGTTCTTAAAAAGAACTCTTCTGGCTGCCCATGCTGGATTCGAACCAACAAATGCCTGCTCCAGAGGCAGGTGCCTTACCATTTGGCGAATGGGCAATAAATATATTAACAAAATTTATTATAACAAATTGAGCAATTTTGTCAATATATTAACCCTTTATATTTTTAATAAAGTGTTTATCAATATAAAATATAAAGAGTGTTAGAATATAATCAAATACAATAAAGGCTATTTCAGCTGCAATAAAATAGAAAAATATATATGTGGTTACCATAGGAATACCTTTAAAAAATAGTCTATATATATAAAATAAAATTCCTAAGCATATGTTAAAATATAAAAATTTTAATATTATTTCTATATATATTTTATTTAATTTTTCTATATAATATTTAATTAGACCATATAATCCGAAAAATATTATATAAAGTAGTACAGGAGGTCTACTTATACCTACTACTATAGAACATAAAATTGATGTGGATAAATACACTAAAAATCCATTTTTAGCATTTGTACTTACTATGGCTATAGGGATAATAGCAGAAGCAGTAGCTAATAAAGACAGTTTGTTTACAGGCAATATAGTGCTTAAATAAATAAGTAAAAATCCTATAGCCGTAAATATACCCCCTTTAGCTATATTTGAAGATTTTAAGTGGGTAGTTTTCATAAACTATCATCTCCCCCAATTATTTTAACAACAACTAATAAAATCTCCGCCACAACATTCACAACAACAGTCCATACAGTAAAGGGTACCGCAAATCCTACACATATCAGGATCACTTCTTCTTTCAGAATAATAAGGTTTTCTATAAGAATTATTATTTCTATTCATTTTATTTAAGGCATCTTTATATTCAAAATTCGAAGGATCTAGGTTATAGGCATTATTAAAGTAATTATGAGCTACATCATACCATCCTTTGGAATAGTTTACCCGGCCCATAAGATAATACCATTCTGCATTTCTTACATTGATACTATTTAATTTTTGTTCAGCAGAGGATATATTACCCCTATCTATATCTGCTCTTATAGAAGCATAGTTATTGGAACCGTAGCTATTAGAATTGTAATTTTGAGAACTATGATTTTTCATTAAATAATCATAAGCCTCATTAATTTCTCTCATTTTTTGTTCAGCTAAATCTCTAAGTGGATTGTTGCCATATTGATCAGGATGGTATTTCTTAGCTAATTTTCTATAAGCGTGTTGTATTTCTTCTTTAGAAGCATTTTTATTTACTCCTAATATTTCATAGGGATTCATTCTCTAAATTCACTCCTTTTAATACTCTTTCCATTTTTTCCATTAACCCAAATTGTAAAATATTATATAATAAACCCTTATTTTTTACAATAGGAATAGCGTTAAAATTATTTAAACAGGCACTAGCACAGTTTACTAGTAAAAAATCTATTTTGTCTTTTATAGTGCCTTTAAATTCTTTATAATTTAAATTATTTTTATTGTACACATTATTTATAACATTAAATTTTTTTTGATTCATGTCTTTTTCTAGATCATCAAAAGCATCAATTATATAGATCCATTTTCCTAGATTATATCCTAACCAGTAAAGATTTTCTTTGAAATTAAAATCCTTATAGGAAGATAATATATATCCAGTTAAATGAGCAAAGTGATGAGAAATTTCATCAATGCTTTTATCTTTATAATTTTTTTCAGATACATATAAACTTTTTAAAGAATTATCCACACTGTGGATATGTTTTTTATATAAATTTTTATTTTTGTGTATATATTTTTTCAAAAATTTAGATGATATATTGCTTTTTATAGAACCATCATCCTCTACATTATCTAAAAGTTTATAATAACTTAAAGCTACATTAAAAAAAGCTGCATATTTTATAGCTTCGTTGTTAGTTATAATAACTTTTTTCTTCACAGGGTGAACAATGCAATGTTCTTTTACAAATATATTTTTATTATTTTCTAAGGAATCCAATAATATTGCCAAAAATGTCATGTCATAATTTATAGTTACTCTAGGCAGTTCACCATAATCTCTTTTTATAGTTTTGCATAATCCGCAATAATAAGCTCTAAATTTTTCATATTCTTTTATTTTAAGTTCCATTTTACAAGGGGTAACGTATCCAAACATATTTTTATTTTACCTTTTCTTCTTTTAGTATGTCATATATAGTTTTTGAAGTAGTGTCATCCATGGAATAACCTAATAATTGTACTAGGTTCTTTAATTCATCTTCATTGTCAGATTCAAGTTCTATGTAAGGGAAAGGGCAAAAACATGGATCGTTAATATCTATTTCCACTAATGTATTGTCATATTTATAGCTTTCTCTAAATTTTGATATAGATTCTACCAATTTTAATCCTAAGGCATTAAAAATATTTTCACCTTCTTTAGAATCTAATATTTCAGTTTCATTTTCTTCCATGATTTTATATTTTTCTTGACTTATAAGTTTTTTTACAGTCATATAATAATGTTCTTCCTTTTTAATAAGATCTTTTATATATCTAATTCTTGCATATCCCTTATTTTTTATTAATTCTTTGTTGGGGAAATCATATATTTTATTAATTTGATTTTCTTCTTTAACCTTACAGCACCTAAATTAAATAATTTATTTCTAATTTCATCTACATTTATTTTTATTATTCTAGTTTCTATTTCTTTCAATAAAATCACTCCTAATAGGTATATAAGTAAATTGATTATAGCATGTTATTAAGTTTATATTATTATTGTACCATAATAGTTATAAAAACAATTTAGTACCATCTTAAATTTATATTAAAAATTATGGTAAATTAAATTGTTCTTAATTTTAGTGTAATGTTTTATAGATATAAAATATTTTTATGTTATTATATAATAATGTGTTTTGAAAAAAATAAAGTTTTTATGGTAACATATTGGTTATAGAATTTTGAATTTGTTTAAACTTTGAAATATAATGTATATATGTTAAATGATGTAAGTAAGGAGTGTTATTTTTGGAATATATAAAAGAAGTTAATATTAATGAAGCTATAATACATATACTAGATAATAACAGTGAAGAACCTGTATTAAATGAATATAAATTAAGATTAGATGATGAAATATATAAATTTATATTAAAGCATGTTGATAGATGTTTAAAAGATGAAGAGTTAAAATATGCTGTATTTAATCAGGAAAGAAATATAGTAAAAGAACTTTCTCAAGAATATTTAAATGGTCAAAATGATCTATTAAATGTCTCTAAAGAGTTAGCTAGGCAGCTTTTTATATTGATGAAAGGCAATGATAATATAGCATCTTGTGATTTGATGATAGTTTCTATATCTACAGAATATGGACCAATGCTTGCCATATTAAAGATGGATTATGTTAAAAATTATATTCATGTAGTGGATATGGTTGAAGATAAAATTGGTATAGACATAGTTCCAGAATTCACAGGATTGCCTGCTAGTGCTCAAAAAATACAGAAGTGTGCATTTATAAAACCTATAAGAGAAGGACAAGAGTTTAATTTAATGGTTATAGATAAACAAAAAAAATCTAAAGATAGTGAAGAATATGGATCAAACTATTTTATAAGTAAATACTTAGGCTGCAGGATAGTAGAAAATGAAAGAGATGCTACAAAGAATTTTGTTAAAGCTACAGAAGAGTGGGCTAAATCTAATTTAAATGAAAATGCAGATACATCAGAAAAAATAATAAGAACAGTAAATAAGCTATTAAAGGAAGAAGATACTATAGATGTAAAAGAAGTTTCTAATGATATTTTTGGAGAGAATCCTGATGCTAAATTAAACTACGAAGGGTTTATTTCACAACAGGGAGTAAAAGAAAAAGTGCCTGTAGACAAGGAATGGGTAGATAAAAAATTTAAAAGGATAAGGGTAAAGGTAGATAAGGATATCGACTTATACATAGATGAAGAATCTTATCATGATGAATCAAGATTTGAAGTAAGGAGAGTAGGAGATGGTTCTGTAAATATCGTAATTAAAAATGTGTATAATTATATGCAAAAATAATTTGCATAATATATCATTTGAACATACAGAATAAAATATAAAATAAATAACAGAGAATAGAAAGTAGATAGATTTTAATCTATCTACTTTCTATGAATTAAATTTATTATTTTAAAGAATCAGTTGAACCTAAAACGTCTTTTATTTTATCTTCAACGATTTTTTCAATTCTCTTTCTACCTTCACCTAAGTATTTTCTTGGATCAAATTGTTTTGGATCTTCAGAAAGAACTTTTCTTATACCAGCTGTCATACCTAATCTTAAATCTGTATCCATGTTTATTTTACATACAGCCATTGAAGATGCTTTTCTAAGCATATCAGAAGGAACTCCTTTAGCTCCGTTGATAGCTCCACCATATTTGTTGCAAGTTTCAACAGATTCTGGATCTACAGAAGATGCTCCGTGAAGAACTATTGGGAATCCAGGTAATTTTGTTTGGATTTCTTCTAATATATCAAATCTTAATTGAGCTTCTCCAGCAAATTTGTAAGCACCGTGGCTTGTTCCTATAGCTATTGCTAAAGAATCAACACCTGTTCTGTTTACGAAATCTACTGCTTGTTCTGGATCAGTGTAGATATGTACGTCGCTTTTTACGTCATCTTCTACTCCTGCTAATACTCCTAATTCAGCTTCAACTACAACTCCACGAGCGTGAGCATATTCTACTACTTCTTTAGTTTTAGCTACATTTTCTTCATAATCATAATGAGAACCATCAAACATTACAGAAGTAAATCCACTTTCTATAGCTAATTTTACAGCATCAAAATCTGGACCATGATCTAAGTGTAGAGCTAAATCTATTCCAGTTTCAGCTATAGCTGCGTCTACCATTGCTTTTAAGTATTTAGGACCTGCATATTTTAAAGCACCTGTAGATACTTGAAGTATAACAGCTGAGTTTGCAGCTTTAGCAGAGTTTACAACTCCTTGTAATATTTCCATATTGTTAATGTTGAATGCACCTATAGCATATTTGCCTTCATAAGCTTTCTTAAACATTTCTTTAGTTGTTACTAATGCCATTTAATATTCCACCTTCCAAAATAAATTTAAAATAAATACATAGGGACTTATATAGTCCCTATGGGACTTTTATTTATTAACCATAATTATATTATAGATTATTACTCAAATATTTTCCACAGTTTAATTATAATTCATTTATATATTTTTTAAAAGTGCAGCAAACCAATTGTGAGTGATATATATAATATTAGCATATACTTATAGCCAAAGTTAGAATCATATTATACTATATTCTCTATATTTATTTTTTCCATTAACATAATGTGCTCTAATAAAAATCTGACTATATTAATAGAAGCTAAAGATTCATCTTTGTTCTCAGACTTTACATATTGAGTAAGTTTAGATAATTCGTTGTTTATATTATCTATTTCTGAATGATTTATAACCATAGAAATAACAAAATGATCATTTTTCCAATTATCAAATATTTCTTTGGATTTAGTATATGCTTTTTCCCAGGATTCAGAGGAAATTAAATTTTCTAACTGAGTACATTGATTCATAAAATTTTTACAAGTAGTATTTAGCTTAGAGGAATAGTTTAAAAGTGTAAGAATTAAAATTAAAAATAATACAAATGATGCTATACTTCTCTTGATAATATCACCTACTTATAATTTTATTTTTTTTCATAATATAGACTTCCTTTAGAATTTAAAATAGCTACTAGTATTTCATCATAAGAATTAATATTTTTTTCTTTTAATTTATTTTTTAGCCACTGTTCATCCTTTTTTATTAATTTTAAGTTTCTTTTATTAAGTTTTCCATCTAAAATTAATGTTACAGGTAATTTTTCTTGTGTGGTTTTTATAGATAAATCTTTTTTAGTTGCAGCACATTCTTCAGTTTTAGGAATTATGGATAATTGACCACTAGTCTCTAATATTGCATACTCTATATTTCCTAAATCATAATATCCTTGAAGTCTTAGTTCTTCCATCATATCGTTTATATTAAAGCGTTGATTTTTTAATTCATTGAAATTAATCGTACCATTTTCTATTAATATGCTAGGTTCTCCATTAATTAAGCTTCTTAGTTTTTCACTTTTAAGCTGTAAAAGTGAAAACATATTTTGAAGTATTAAAAGTGTTAATATAGGAACTATTCCATGTAATAATGGTATACGAGAATCCTGCATAGGTAATGATGCTAATTCGGATATCATTATAGTTATGGCTAATTCAAAAGGCTCTAATTCGCCTATTTGTTTTTTTCCCATTAGTCTCATAGATAATATAACTAAAAGGTATAAAATTATAGTTCTAATTAAGACTATAAACATATGTAAACCTCCTTATAATCATATTGTGGCAATTTTCAATAAAAATATGAATAAATATAAGTAACAAAATAGAATAAATTGAATTATAATAATAGTACAGCCTAAAATGAGGAGATGAATAAAATGGAAGAATTAAAGCTAGATATACCTAATGGTAGTAGCATTTTAGTATCTAAGGATAAAAATTTGTATGATGTAATGAAAGAAAACAAATTAGAAGGTAACTTGCCTGCATTACTTGGGAAAATAGATGGAGAATATTATGAACTAGCTTCCAAAGTTAAAAAAGAAGGATTATTCACCCCTGTAGACATAACAGATAGGATGGGATTAAATACTTATGTTAGGACTTTGCAATTTATATTTATAAAAGCAGTATTAGACTTATATCCAAAGGCTACTGTTATTATTGAGCATTCTTTAGGTAAAGGACTATATGGTGAAATTCATAAAAATCTATTATTAAATAAAGGTGATATATTAAAAATTAAAAATAAAATGAATGAAATAATAAATAAAGATATAAAGATAAAAAAGGTTTGGATTAAAAAAGAAAAAGCTGTAGAAATATTTAAAGAGTATGGAATGAAAGATAAAGTTAGACTTTTAAATCATGTTCCATATACGGAAGTAAAATTGTATGAATTAGATGGAAGATACGATTATTTCTATGGAACAATGGCATATTCAACAGGAGCAATTAAAAAATTTGATATTATGTACTATGATCCAGGATTTATATTAAGATATCCTAGAGAAAAAGATCCATTTAATATTCCAGATTTTATTGAATATAAAAAACTTACGAAAATATTTAGAGAAACAGAAAGATGGGGGGGAATTTTAGATGTAGCAGATGTAGGAGCATTGAATGACAAAGTTGTTAACGGTGAAATAAAAAATATAATAAGAGTATCAGAGGCATTACATGAAAAGAAAATAGCAAATATAGCAGACATAGTATATGACAAAAATAATATAAAGATGATACTAATATCAGGACCTTCATCATCAGGAAAAACTACATTTGCAAATAGAGTTGGAATCCAGTTAAGAGTAAATGGCTTGATTCCTGTTCCTATTTCTTTAGACAATTATTTTGTAGATAGAGAGAACACGCCTAGAGATAAAAATGGAGACTATGATTTTGAATCTATTGATGCTTTAGATATAGATTTATTTAATGAAAATTTAAAACAAATATTAAAAGGGGAAGAGATCGAATTACCTACTTTTAATTTCAAAATTGGAAAAAGAGAATATAAAGGTAATAAAATAAAACTCCCTAAAAATGGTATATTGATAATAGAAGGAATACATGGATTAAATCCAATATTAACAAGAGAGATAAACGATGAAAATAAATTTAAAATATATATAAGCGCACTAACTCAATTAAATATAGACAACCATAATAGAGTGTCCACAACTGATGTAAGAATAATAAGAAGATTAGTTAGAGACTATTTATCAAGGGGCTATAGAGGAGAAGAAACTTTAAGAATGTGGTCTTCCATAAAAAGGGGAGAAGATAGAAATATATTTGTGTTCCAAGAAAATGCAGATATAATGTTTAACTCCACAATAGTCTATGAACTTTGTGTATTAAAAAAATACGCTCTTGAAGAACTTAATAAGATAGATAAGAATAGTGACGTTTACTATGAAGCAACTAGATTGAAAAGTTTCCTAAACTTTTTCAAAGAGGTTGATATGGATTTGGTTCCTGATAATTCTATATTAAGGGAATTCATAGGCGGAAGTTGTTTTTATGAATATTAATAAAATAATAAAATTACGACTTAAAAGTCACTACCTTAGATTAAAAAAAGGGATATGTGGCTTGAAAGACAATTCACTTCAATAAGAAATTCTAATTTGTTTTTCCTTAAAATATATGATTCCAAATTATAACTGGCTGAACGCTCAAACAATAATTTGGAATATACATATATTTTCGAAAACAAATAAGAATCTCTAATTTTGTTCAAATGCCTTTTTACGCCACTTATCCCAATTTTTTAATCTAAGAAAGATATTATATCTATTTAAACGTAATTTTATGTGGAATAGGAAGTACAAAGGAGGATTTTACTCCTCTTTGTTACGTAAAATCTACAATTATGTTTTTATTTATAAGAATATTGTAGACTCATAAAGATATTTAAAGCTATTAGAAACTCTCAATTATTTTTATTATTTAAAAAAGTCTTAAAAAATTTTCGTTAGAAAATTAATGCGTAGTATGCCAGACTAATATATGATTTATAAAATTTATACAAGTATTATTAATACTAAATATTTATGCGTTAGCAATGAAATTTCCTATGGATTAATTTCCTGGCTATGCCAATTATTTTATATTTAAATTTAAAATATTTATGTGAGACTAAAAATTTATATAACAGTCTTTAAGTGGATTAAAACAAGGAATACTTTTAAGGAAAATAGCTATCTATTGACTAAAAGTATTCCTTGTTTTAATTTTAATCCTTTAAAGTCTGTTATGTCGTAATTTTCTTATTTTACGACTTATTTTGAAAATACTCTGTAAATATTAAATTAAATCATTTAAAATATAATATATAAATCGGTTTTTATGTATATAATATATTATCAGCTATAAGTATTTTAGGAGTAGTGTTATGGATGAAAAAAAATTGGCTAGTTTAATTAAAAAAAATGAAGGTTTAAAATTAGATTTCAAACAGATTATAGATATTAATACGGAAAGTGGGAAAAAGGAATTAACAAAAGATGTTTCTGCCATTGCTAACTCTAAAGGTGGTAGAGGATATATCATCATAGGGGTAGAGGATAAAACTAAAAATATAGTTGGTATAGATAATATGGATTTTACAGAGGAACAGATACAACAAATCATAAGTTCAAGGACAGATCCACCTGTACCCATATCATTAGAAACATTGCAATATAAAGGGAAAAGATTAGTTATTATTAATATATATGATAGTGATCAGAAGCCTTATCAGATGAGAGAAAATGGAGTTTTTTATATAAGAAGAGGATCAACTACAGATGTTATGAGAAAGGAAGAGATTATATCTTCTCTTCAGGACAATTTAAGTTTAAATATTGAGCTATGTTCTATAATCAAAAGTGATGAAAAGGATATGGAGATATCTTTAGTAGATAAATACTTTAGTGCAATGGGTGTGGCTGTTAATGAAGACAATAGAATAAGTATGATGGAAAAAGCATCTATAATAAACTATGATAAGGAACTAGGTAAATTTGTAGGATCTTTAGGAGGATTACTTATATTTTCTAGAAAAAATAATATATTTTTACCTCACAACGGAATAAAGATAATTAATAATATAAATAACAAATTTGATAAAGTTAATATAATTCAAGGAGATTTATTATATATTATAGATAGGTCTAGAAATATTTTACTAAATATTTTACCTAAATCATATCCTATAGATGCAGTATGTGAAGCTATAAATAATGCAGTGTTATATAGAGATTATTCCATATTTTATGAAGAGATACAGGTATTAATAGACAATAAAAGTATTAGTATAATAAGTCCAGGATGTTTATTAAGAGATAATAATATGAGTTCCTTTAATACATTAAAAAGAAATATGTGGATATATGAAAAATTAATAACACTTGATGATAAAAATAGATTTACTAAATCGGGAAATGGTTTTAGAAGAATGAAAAAAGCATTTAGAGGAAAGGGAAAAGTTATCTTTATAAATTCTTTTAGAGAGAATTGTTTTAAAGTTATGTTTCCAGGAATAAATAAATTTTATAAGAAAAATAGGTAAAAAAACATTATAAAATGTAATATTATAGACTATTTTTTATATTGTAAATATTCCAAATATTATTGAAAAATCATTTTAATTACTATATAATTTAAGGTGAGGAGTTCACCTAAATATTATAAAAGGGGTGGTAGAAATGATTCAAGTTTTTTGTGATCAAAGAGGATCAGGGAAAACAAAAGCTATGATTAATATGGCTAACGAGGAGGTCAAATTTAGAGAGGGTAATATTGTTTATATTGACGAGGATAATAGCGCTATGTTTCAACTAAATAGCAAAATAAGATTGATTGATAGTTCTGAGTTTAAAATTAATAGTTCCGAGAGATTTTATGGATTTTTGTGCGGCATTTTAGCAAAAGATTATGATATTGAAAGCGTATATATTGATGGGCTGTTTGATATTGTAACTAAGAGTGTTTATAATGCGGCACAATTATTTTATGCCTTGGAGGATATTGGAGAACACTACAATGTGAATTTTTATATAAGTATCAATGAAGAAAAGGATATACCTGAGATTATAAGAAAGTACGTAGCATAGGGATTATTAGGATTGAAAACAATTTTTAGTTTATATAGATTAAAAATAATTTTATATTAAGTATTAAAGCTATTGATAAGGAAATTTTCAATAGCTTTAATTTTAGATAAATGTAATAATTAATATAAATTACGTTAAACATTATTTATATGAATATTGATAAAATATAGCTTTCAATATATACTAAAAAAAGGAACTAATATTAGGAGGAATGAACATTGAGTAACGTATATGATGTATTAAAAGAACGTGGTTACATAAAACAATTAACTCATGAGGAAGAAATAAGAGAACTTTTAGGAAAAGAAAAAATTACTTTCTATATAGGCTTTGATCCTACAGCAGATAGCTTACATGTAGGACATTTCCTTCAAATGATGGTTATGGCTCATATGCAAAAAGCTGGACATAGACCTGTAGCCTTAGTAGGTGGAGGAACAGGAATGATAGGGGATCCTACTGGGAAAACAGATATGAGAAAAATGATGACAAAAGAGCAAATAGAGCATAACTGTAATTGTTTTAAAAAACAATTAGCAAAAATAATAGATTTTTCAGAAGATAAAGCCATTATGGTAAACAATGCAGATTGGCTTTTGAACTTAAATTATATAGAATTTTTAAGAGAAATAGGTGTTCATTTTTCAGTAAACAAAATGTTAACAGCAGAATGCTTTAAAAGTAGATTGGAAAAAGGATTATCTTTCTTAGAGTTTAACTATATGCTAATGCAAGGTTATGATTTCTTAGAATTAAATAGAAAGTATAATTGTGTTATGGAATTAGGTGGAGATGATCAATGGTCTAATATATTGGCAGGTGTAGACCTAATAAGGAGAAAAGAAACTAAAGCAGCCTATGGTATGACCTTTACTCTTTTAACTAATAGTGAAGGAAAGAAAATGGGTAAAACAGAAAGTGGAGCTTTATGGTTAGATCCTGAAAAAACATCACCATATGAATTTTATCAATATTGGAGAAACATAGCAGACGCAGATGTAGAAAAATGCTTACGTTTATTAACTTTCTTACCAATGGATGAAGTTAAAAGACTTTCATCATTAGAAGGATCACAAATAAACGAAGCTAAAAAAGTGTTAGCTTTTGAAGTTACTAAAGTTATACATGGAGAAGAAGAAGCAGAAAAAGCTAAAGTTGCTGCAGAAGCTTTATTTGGTGGGAATGCTAAAGACTTAGGAAACATGCCGACATCCCATATAAGCAAAGAAGAGCTAAATAACTTATTAGTAGATGTATTAGTTAAGTGTGAAATATTACCGTCTAAAAGCGAAGCTAGAAGGTTAATAAAACAAGGTGGCCTTTACTTAAATGATGAAAAAGTTACAGATGTAAATCTGGTAGTAATAGAAGAACATGTTACAGAAGATGGTATAATGATTAGAAGAGGCAAAAAGAATTTTAATAGAATAATAGTAGAGTAATAAATTATATTTTAATAATAAAATAAATGTAATCTAAAATGATTATAAAAAATATACTTAATAAGGTTTAAATCTTATTAAGTATATTTTTATTAGGAATATAAATGTATTTGTGTAATTTACAAAACTATGGAGAAAAATAGTTTTTCTATTTATATGATTTTATAAATTATTTTATAAATCTGTTTTCCACATTAATAGAGCATTTTCGTTATTATCTGAATAATAGCCTTTTCTTATACCGCTATCCTTAAAGCCGTGTTTATAATAAAGGTTTTTAGCAGTGGTATTAGATTCTCTAACTTCTAATGTTATACCAGTTATAGTATGCTGTTTGCAAAACTCTATTATTTCATTCATTAAGATATTTCCTATTCCTAGTCCTCTATAATTTGGATGAACGGCTATATTGGTTATATGGCATTCATCTATTATAAGCCACATTCCTGCAAATCCTAAAACCTTATTATTTGTTTTATCTACAACAATTATATATTTTGCAAATTTATTTTTAAGCTCTGTTTCATAAGAAATTTTACTCCAAGGTACAGAAAAACTTAAACTGTCTATCTCCATTACGCCATCTATATATTCTAGGGATAGTGGCAATATAATTATATCTTTTTTATTCATTATTTTTCATTCCCATTTTTTTTTCATATTCTCGTTCTGCCTGAGATTTTCTTATGTATAGAGGAGCAAAAGTACGAATATCATCTTTATAGCCATCTTTTAATAATTTTAATCCCAATTCCCCCAAAGAAGAAGAACGAGCTAAGTTTAAATGGCTAGGAGCAAATTTCACATTGCTTAGAGCGCTCAATATAGTATCTTTAAATTTTAAAATACCATCACCTACAAATGTTATAGATTCATTTCTACACTTTAGTATATCTATCAAATCTGTTATGGATATTACGTTATAATCCATCAATTTCTCAAGTTTTTCATTTTCAAATTTATATAAAGATGTATAAACATTTCCTCTTAAGGCATCTAATATTGGGCAAATAATACCTTCCGTAAAAGCCAAATTAAAAGCCAAACTATCTAGAGAAGATACAGAAATAAAAGGTTTTTTTGTACCCTCACTTAATCCTTTTACGGTAGCAGACCCTATTCTTAATCCTGTAAAAGATCCAGGTCCTTTAGATATAACGAAAGCATCTATAGAGGATATGTCGCAATCTATATTTTTAAGTAAAGTATCTATCATACTCATCAATATGGTAGAATGTTGTTTTTTATAGTTAAAATTTATTTCGCCGTATAATTTGTCTTCATCTAATACAGAACAACTAGCGCATTCTGTAGCAGAATCTATGCTTAGAATTTTCATATTTTTAGCTCCTTTATATAATCATATCTATTACCATGATAAGTTATTGATATTTTTCTATAATTGTCACCCATGTTAGGCATTTTAGTTATTCGTATATCCATATATTCATCTGGAATAAGATCCTCTATATAATCAGACCATTCAATAATGCTTACACCTTCTCCAAATATGTATTCATCAAATCCTATAGCTTCTATTTCATCTGGATCATTTACTCTATAAACATCAAAATGATATAGTTTTAATTTCCCATTATATTCATTAACTATATTAAAAGTTGGACTAGTTATAGTATCTTGGATATTTAGACCTGTAGCTATTCCCTTAGATAAGTGAGTTTTACCTGCACCTAAATCACCATTTAGACATATAATATCTCCTGAACTACAATGACGCCCTATAAAATCTCCTATATGAATTGTTTTTTCTATAGAGTTAACTAAGAATTCCATATAATCACCTCAAAATATTTATAGCACAAAGATAGAGGAAAAACAACTTTAGTTATTATATGACATAGCTTGTTTTAAATTATATACAGCTTTGCCACATATTAATGATTCTGCTACCATCTTATCTAATATAGAAAAAGCTTTTTTTAAGTTCATTCCTTTTCTATAAGGTCTATCCTCTATTAGGGCCTGATATATATCACAAACTGCTATAATTCTATCTTCTTGGCATAAGTTTTCTGCTTTCAATCCTCTAGGATAGCCTTTACCATTTAATTTTTCATGATGATTTGATGCCCAAGAACCAATATCACCAATCTCTCCAAATCTATTTAAAATTATATTAGTATAATAAGGATGAGATTTTATAACTGAAAATTCTTTTTTAGTTAAAGGACCTTTTTTGTCCAAAATATCTTTTGGTATAGCTAGCTTACCTATATCATGAAGAAGGCCAGCTATTTTAAGTTTCATACATCTTGTTTCATCATATCCTATAGCTTTACCTACTTTGTAACATAGCTTTGCAATTTCTCTAGAGTGATCAGCTGTAAAGGAACTTTTATTATCTATTATCTCTGAAAATATATAAGCTATATCCATAAATTTATGCAAATCTAATTTATAGTCATGTATAGGACTAATGTTATCTAGAGCAGATTTTAAATAACTAGTATTTTCCAAGTCTAGCCAGAACATATCAGTACAAGACACTTGTAAAAAAGCATCTACTACTTCAGGACAAAATATTATATTTTTATTATTATTAATCCAATTTATTATATAGGATTTTTGCTCATAAGAAGGTATACTATCTTTATATAAAAGATCTGTTAAATCAGACAATCTTATAATTTGACTTTGTATAGGAATATTCTCTTTTTTCATATTTAAGGCTCCGCTTCCATCCCAATTTTCATGATGATATAATATAAAATTAGATATATTATTAAAAATAGGAAAAGACTTAGTGATTTGTGACCCAGTAATACAATGTCCTAAAATAAATTTACTACTAGAATGACTTTTTGAAAGAAAATTTGTGGCTCCTATATCATGAAGTAAAGAGGATACATATAATTCTTCTAAGTGAGTGCCATGTATATTTAAAGCTTTAGCTAAACATAAAGATATATAGCATGTTCTTTGAGAATGATTGAGAAATAAATGGTTTGAGTAATCTATGTTAGTAACATCTTCTACTATGATATTAGTATTTCCTATGGAGCTTATTTCAGCCAAGTCTAGGGCTGTAGAGATAGATATTAAAACTTTATCCATGCTTACGTACATAATAAAACCTCTCAATACTAAATTTCCTATACTATTTTAACATAGCTTTATCAAATAATAAATATTCTTAGTTAAATGAACTAAATTATATAAAGTATTATATAAAGTTTGCAATAAAAAAATCTATTATGTAAAATATAATATGAATGTTCATTAGATAATACATATATTTCAATATATATGTTACAGAGGTGTATTTATGAAGAAAAATATTATTCTTATAATTGGATTTATAATATGTATAAGTTTATTTGGTTGTTCAAGAACAAATAATGGTGTTGATGGAGACGATAACATAAAAAAGGAAGTATATCTAGATATAGTTACTACAGATAAAAACTTATATAACATAATAAAAGAAATAGTAAAAGATAAGCACTATATAGAATATATATTTAAAAACAAAGATGAATTGATGAATTATAAAGTAAAGGAGGACACACTGGAAAATATAAGTGGTAAGGATCTATTTTTTTATGTAGGATCTGGTTTTGAGCCTTGGATTGATGATTTCCTATCAAAATTAGATAAAAGTAAAGTAGGAGTAGTTAATGTATCTAGAGGTTCTAAATTAATGCCTTATGAAAAAGAAGTAAAGTTTGGAAATAAAATATTAAAAGATAATCCGTATTATTTTTTGAATTT
This sequence comes from Clostridium sp. Marseille-Q2269, assembly GCF_943736985.1. Classification (GTDB taxonomy): domain Bacteria; phylum Bacillota; class Clostridia; order Clostridiales; family Clostridiaceae; genus Clostridium_F. The sequence continues at coordinate 2,988 of NZ_CALSFS010000008.1, read as the reverse complement.
AAATAATTATAAAATAGCATTATCTAACATAAAAAATGCTATACAAGATAAAGATCCCAGTAATAGAGATTTTTATGAAAAAAATTTTTCTGATATGTTAAAGAGAATTAAGAGTTATGAGGAGGAATTTAATAACATATCAGATAAAACTGGTGATTATATATTTATAGTAGATGAGGATAAACTAGACTATTTTATAAAATATCTAAATTTAAACACAGTAAAAATTAAAAGAGATGATAAAGATAAAATAACTAATGAGAAAGAAATAGAAGATATATGTAAAAAGTATAAAGACAAATGCATATTTTTATCAAGTGACAATGATATACTTGAAAATAATAAAAACCTATTAGACAAATATAAAATAAAATCTTTACTTATGAAGGTTTATGATAACAATATATTGTATGAAGATATGATAGAGCACAATATATCATTACTAAAAAGTACTTTTAAATAGAAGGTGGTGTTTTGTGATGAAAAAGATATACTTTTGTATAGTTATTGTAATGCTGTGCTTATTTAGTATTCCAATACATACTGTTAAAGCAAGTAATTCTTATACAGTTGTAGAAGGCGTAGTAAAATTTAATGAAAATATATATATTCAGCCCGGTGAAGTAGAAAATGGAGATGTTATAAGCATAGGTTCAGATATATATGTAAATGGTGTTGTAAATGGTGATGTAACTTCTATAGGTGGGAATGTATATATAAATGGAAAAGTTACGGGTGATGTAACGTCTATGGCTGGAAAAGTTACAAAAGGGCCAAAGGGAGATATAAAAGGGGATGTAAAGGAAAAATTTGAAAAAGCTAAAATTCCTTTTAGAAATATCAACATAGAAAATATTAAATTTTCTTATAGTAGAATATCAGTGGCTATATTATTGTTAATACTTTGCATTGTAGTATATAATGTAATGCCATATAATGAAATGCGTATGGCATCGGCCATAGATAAAGAATTAGGAAAGAACCTAGTTTATGGATATGCTTCTATAATATTAACATTTATACTGTTGATTATCTTATTATTTAGTATTGTAGGTATCATATTGATTCCAATAGTATGTATGGCTTTATTAATAGTTTTTCTTATGGGATTTACAGCTATTTCCTTGTATGTAGGAAAGAGATTTTTAAAGTCTAAGGTATCTCCTATGGTGGCTATATTTATTGGTGTGGCTTTTTATGAATTAATTAGAAGTATAGTTTTTTTAGGGTTAGGTCATATAATAAGCATATTATTTATAATACCATTAAGTATTGGTATCGTTGTAAAAAGTAAATTTGGAAGTTTTAGACCTTGGAGAAGATTAAATACTACTGATGATTGGAATGATTTTTGGAAACATTAGATTTACATTATGTATAAATAATAAAATAACTAATATGAGAGGAGAAGATTTATGTTCTTCTTTGGTATATTTGGTATAAATACAAAAAAGGAAGAAATAGAGGAGCTTGAAAATTTAATTTGCAAAAAATGTGGAAGTTTAAGCAGATATACTGTTATAAAAACTTATAATATTTTTCACTTTTTCTTTATACCACTTATTAAATGGGGAGAAAAGTATTATTTGAAATCTAGATGTTGTAATACAGTATATTATATATCAAAGGAAAATTTAAATAGTGTGAGAGAATATAAAAACCTCAATAATATGGATTTACAGGAAATATATAGTGAAAAATCATATTATGAGAATCATACAATAATTTGTGATAATTGTGGAAAAGAAATAGATAGTAATTTTAAATATTGTCCACATTGTGGAAAAAGAATATATTTTTAAAAAGATCAGATTAGCTCTTCATTATTCTAAGTTATTGTAATGTATGAAGATATGCTTTCCGTTTATACTATATGGTGTGGGAGGTGCTTTTAATGAAGGTAGCTATAATGGGAGATGGAATATCTGGTCTTTCTTGTGCTAAAACATTGGAAATGTACGGAATTAAACCAACTATTTTTGAAAAACGAAATAGAGTAGGAGATAGATTTGTTAATGCAGAGGCCATGTTTAGTGTTCTTGATGAACCTATTAAAGATTGTATACCTTATCTAAGAGGAAATTATAATATAAATTTATAGCCTATAGATGAAGTTAATAAATTATTTATTCATTATTATCCTAGCAATATAAAATTAGATATAAATGATATGTGGCAGAAGGTATATAATTTAGCCTGTAATGATTTAGAGCAAAACTTTGAGATAACAGATAATTTTGAAATAACTAGGTATATGATAGGAATATGTAATAAACCTAAGATTGATAACACTTATTTTATAGGTAATTGTTTTGGTACTATTTCACCTGGATTAGGATTCGGTCAACTTACATCAATTATAACAGGAATATATTCAGCATATGATATTTGTGGAAAAAAAGTTTATGATAAATCTACTAAAAAATTATTTCAGAATTATAATCATTCTCTTGTTCTTAGAAGATTTATGGATAATTTAACTGATAATGAATTAGATTTTCACATTAGAAATTTGGATAATAAAATTATGGATAAAGGATTTGATAAGCTATTTAGCAATGATTGTAATATAAATATACTTAAGTATGCAACTCCTGTTATGAGGTTATGGAATAATTTTAAACATTTCAAGGATTAATAAGTATAATTTAAATTATCTTTATGTAATAATTAAGTGGATATTTACAAGTATATTTTTAGTAAAAAATGAAAATCTATATTGACATAATTGAAAATATCGTGTATTATAATATTTGTCGTTGGAACGATGCCTAAGAGGATAAGATTTTGACTCTAGGTATATTAATAATTGATATATAGGGGTATAGCTCAATTGGTAGAGTAGCGGTCTCCAAAACCGTCTATTATTCCTAATAATATTCCAGGACCTCCAGCTTTTACAATAGTTTCAAGATTCATTCCTGCACCTAATGGGAAAGAGAAAAATGGAATTAATAACATTTTACTGCTTCCAAGATATTTTCTCAT
>NZ_CALSFS010000007.1 GCF_943736985.1 Clostridium sp. Marseille-Q2269 | reverse complement strand
AAATAAAGAGGTAGAAAAAAGAAAATGGCAAGTAATTTTACTAATGAACTTACTAAATAATTTAAATAATAGTCCAACTTACGGATTAATAGAAATTACCGAGTTTTGGGAGAAGTTCAGTTATCCAGAAAATAGTCCTCACGTTGTTCAAGGATTAAAGAATAGTATAAGCCCTTGTGAATATTATTCCAAAGAGAATTTTGATATTGTAATTGATATGCATAAACATTGGATTAAAAGTCAATTACAGGAATTAAACAAACTTTAATTAAAAAGCATTTATAGAATAATATGCACTAAATAAGGAATTAAAAGATAAAGCCATTGAGGTATATTTTAAGATTAGAGCGGGTATGTACATGGATAACCATTTCCTCCTAAAGGATAACGATTTCTAAGGAGTAAAACTCCTAAAAATTCTGTTAATAAGCTTTAGAGGGGGTAAAAACTCCCTCTAAAGCTTAGAAGTTTGTTTATCTAAATTTAAAAGATACAATTACTCATTTAAAATACCAATATTTTTAAATGTTTTTTGATACATCAGAATTAGCATCTTCATATGTACTAGTGGTGACATCTTTAGGTTTATCTTCTGGAAGTATAAGGTTTAAAATTATAGCAACTAATGTAGTTACAACAACAGAAGATTTCCCAAATATAGATATAAACCATGCTGGAAATAGGGCAAATGAATTAGGAACTTGTACAATCCCCATTCCTAAAGCAACTGAAAGTCCAATAACTGCACAATTTCTCATGGTAAGATCATTAGAAGCAATCATTTTGATTCCTGTCATTGTTATTACAGCAAAAACTGAAATAGTAGCACCACCAAGAACACACTGAGGAATTGTTGTAAGTATAGAAGCAAATTTTGGAACAAGTCCTGTTAAAATAACAATAAAAGATGCAAAAATGAATATCCATTTATTTATAACCTTATTTACAGTTACTATACCAACGTTTTGACTATAGGTTGCAGTTGGCATACATCCGAAGAAAGCACAAAGAACACTTGTAAAACCATAACCTATAATACCGTGAGAAAGTTCTTTATCAGTAGGAAGTCTATCCATACCACCACTTGTTGTAGCAGATAAGTCACCAATAGCTTGAATAGAGTTTACAACATACATAATAACCATAGATACTATTGCTGTAGTGTTAAAGTTAATACCAAAATGCATTAATTGAGGAGCTTGAAAAAAGCTTGCTTGTCTAACTGCATCAAAGGATACCATTCCAAGACATATGGAAAGTACATATCCTACAACCATACCTATTAAAATAGAGGCAAGTTTTAGATTACCTTTAGAAAAATAATTTAGAAATGTTACAACAGCAAGAGTTACCATTGCAACTGCCCAATTTTTAGGAGACCCAAAAGTAGGTGACCCAGCACCACCTGCCATATACTTAATAGCAACTGGGTAAAGGGATAAGCCTATTGAAAGTATAACTGTGCCTGTAATAATTGGTGGAAATAGACCAGATAGTTTTTTAAGAAAAATACCAAATAATATTGCAACTAAACCGCCGACTATTTGAGCACCAAATATGGTGGCTATGTTAAATTCACCGGCTATAGCTGTTAATGTAGGAACATAGGCGAAACTTACCCCCATGATTATAGGTAGTCTAGAGCCAATAACATTGGCTATTGGAAAAATTTGAATTAAAGTAGCTATGCCAGAAAAAAACAATGAAGCTTGAACTAGTAAGATTTTATCAGTAGGATTAAGTTTTGCAACACCTGCAACAATAAGGGCAGGGGTAACACAGCCTACAATCATTGCAACAACATGTTGAAGTCCCAATGGTGCAATATCTTTAAAGTCTGGTTTCCCATCAAAGCTAAATAAGACTGATTTTTCATTAAGATTCATAATAATACCTCCCCAGATTATATTTTTAAGTAATCGTATTCATTATATAAATAAATTATATAATAAATAACATCTATTATAAAGTTTGTAATAGATATTTTTTTAACTTTTTTTAATAATTGCAATATTCTGTTGAAAATAACTAGAAGAATTTTAAAACGGAATGTATTAAGCGTTTATTATAAATTAAATGTTGGATTTGCAAACACAAGAAATACTATATAAGATTTTTGAATTATATTGGATATTATCCAAAAGTTCAAATTATGAATTAAAAGTTATTGTGCAATTCTGTAAATGTAAATTTAAAATAACATTTAAGGATAAAAAGACTATTTTGAATTATTTTATGAACGTGGAGTTATTGAATATTTATTTAAATAACTGTTTAAAGAGTATAAATATTGCTACAATTATGTATGTTATATTATTACAAACGTGGATATAAAATAACATGTATTATAAAAACTTATGACAACAAAATCTATTATTCAATATTTAAATTGTACAAATTTGTAAATATATAATATAATTGGTTTGAAAACGATAAAAATACATAAAATTATAAAAAATGCAATACAATCTAGTTTAATTAGAGATTAACAAACTCATTAAATACTTTTTATAGTATAGTGAAGATCTAAAATATGGACAAATTGTAAGTATAATAATGGCTTTAATTATATTATTACCTTTTATTTATAAATTTTTTAATAAGTTCTTACAGGAAAATAGATATATGCCGATTATTCTTTAAAAGTTAAAGCTAAAATAGAAGAAGTATTTCATTATTTAAAATATGAAAGGGAGTGATGTTGTGGGAAAGGTTGCAACCACTATTATTACAAGAGAGAGGCTTATAGAACTTGAAAGTGCACCAAAAACAAAACTCCAAAGATTGATGGACTATTTCATATGTTTTAGTCCTATTATTATGGGCACATTTAATTTATTAGAGTATTATTTTTTTCCAAATTATAAGAACAATAAGATTACAAATATTTATGGTATATTTATAGGATTTCTTATATTAGCAGTGTTTATATGCTTTATAGCAGGCTTATTTAAAAAAAGAGTATTTAGTAAATTAAGATATTTGGCACCATTTTATAGTTTTGTATTTTTTCTATTAATGCTTTACGATTATTTAACATTAAAGACAGGAACATTAATGATGCCATATTTCCCATGGGTAGATCAACTGTTAAATGCAATAATAAATGAAAGAGTGTATTTATTTGATTGCGCTAAGCATTCTTTAATTTTATTATTTATGGGATATTTTTCAGGAGCAATCGTAGGATTAATTACTGGTATTGCATGTGGTTATAATAAAAAGATAAATTATTGGATTTCTCCATTTATGAAATTATTGGGGGCTATACCATCTACTACATGGCTTCCTATAGTTATGGTTCTTGCAGCCTCTTTATTTAAAGGAAGTATATTTATTATTGCATTAGGGGTATGGTATCCAGTTACAATGGCTACTATTACAGGCATTAATAATATTGATAAATCCTATTACGAGGCAGCTAAAACTTTAGGAGCTAAAAATAGTCAATTAATATTTAGAATAGCAATCCCATCAGCAATACCAAATATGTTTCAAGGTTTGACAACTGGAATGAGTAGTGCATGCACTGCTTTGTTGGTGGCAGAAATGTTAGGTGTTGAATCAGGGCTTGGGTGGTATATTACATGGCAAAAATCTTGGGCGCAGTTTGCTAAGATGTATGCAGCCATTATTATAATATGTTTGATTTTCATTCTAGTTAATGTAGCTTTTTCACTTATTAAGAAGCGTGTATTACGTTGGCAGGAAGGAATGGTGCAATAATGAAAACAGCTATGGGATTGAAGTTAAATAAAGTATCTAAAAGTTTTATAAAATCAGAAGCTGAGGGCATAACAAATGCTTTGGAAAATATAAATTTAGAAATTAATCTGGGAGATTTTGTTAGTATCGTTGGACCTAGTGGTTGTGGGAAATCAACGATTTTAAGGTTGATAGCGGGATTAATTGGTCCAACCACTGGCACAATTACTTTGAATAACGAAAAGATAAAAGGTACAGATCCAAAACGTGGAATGGTGTTTCAAAAACCAACATTATTTCCATGGTTAACTGTAGAGAAAAATGTATCATTTAGTCTTCGTGTGCAAAAGCAACAGAAAGGTAATGAAGATAATGTTGATAGAATGATTAACTTAGTGGGTTTAGATGAATTTCGTAATTCCTATCCACATCAATTATCAGGGGGAATGGCACAACGTGTTGCATTAATAAGAACAATGATTAATGAGCCAGAAGTATTTTTATTAGATGAACCACTGGGAGCGTTAGATGCATTTACACGTATGAATATGCAAGATGAACTTCTTAATATGTGGAAGGAAAAAAAACATATGATGATAATGGTTACCCATGATGTAGATGAAGCTATATATATGGGGACAAGAGTAATTGTCATGGAACCAAGGCCAGGAAGAATTAGAGAAGATATTTCAATTGATTTAGAGTATCCTAGAAATCGAAATAGTAGAAAATTTTTAGAATACCGTACAAAGATTTTGGAAATGTTAAATTTCGGTAAGAGTGAACAGTGATAAAGAGAGCTACTTCAGAATTAAATCTATATTAAGATAAGCTCTCTAAATATATTTTAATTTGAGGGGGAAAATCATGAAAAAGAAATTATTAAGTTTAGTATTAGGTATTAGTTTGATAACATCAATGGGATTAGTTGGTTGTAGTCAAGCTAATAGTTCCAAGACGGATAAGGCTACTTCAACTAGTAATGTTTCAAATAATAAAGGACTTTCAGAGGAGGAAGCTTGGAAGAAGGAACCTGCTTATGGCAAGCCTATTAAAGTTGGATATAATGGAGGACTTTGTTTAGGAGCTTTTGGGATTGCTGATGAAAAAGGATTTTATAAAGAAGAGGGATTAAATGTTCAAATAGTAAAAATGACATCACAAACAGATGCTCTTGGAACAGGTCAAGTAGATGTTGCAGGAGATCATATTGCTACATTATTAGTTCCAGCAGTTAATGGAGTTAAGATGGTATTTACAACAGGATGCCATACAGGTTGTAAATCTCTTTATGTATTATCAAAGTCAGGAATAAAATCAACTTCTGATTTAGTAGGAAAAACAATTGCTGTAGGAGATGGTATTGGTGCATCTGATCACAATATTTCATTAAGATTTTTAAATCATGACAAGGTAGATCCAAACAAAGTAAAATTTAAACCAGTAGAATCCAGTGCTGTTATATTAGCAATGCAAAAGGGAGAAGTTCAAGCGGCAACTTTAAGTGATCAATTTGCAAAGAAGTTTGTAGATAATGGTACATTAAAAATTATTCGTTCTTTAACATTTGATAAAGATTTCAAAGAAGAAACATGTTGTGTTCATGCAGTAAACAGTGACTTCTACGAAAAGAATCCTATTACTGTAAAGAAACTTACTCGTGCTCATAGAAAGGCAAGTAATTGGATAGAAAAGAATAAAAAAGAATTCGTTAAAATTATGATTGATAAAAAATGGGCTTCAGGAAAATATGATTTAGTATTAGATATTGCAAACACATATAAATTTGACATTTCTGATGAAGCTACAGAGAGTACTTTGCGTAAGATTATTGATGATTATAAAACATTTGGTTTAATTGATAAAAATAGATCTACAGATGAAATGATGAAGTCTTTATGGCACAAAGTTTTATCTAATAAATAAAAGGCTAAAAAATATTTTATTGAATAAGAACAAATTTAATATCATGCATGTAAATTTTTATCCTGTGTAATAATTACACAGGATAAAAATTTATTACCATAGCTTTTAAAGTTCCCTGCCCAGTATTAACATAAACATGTTCTCTAGTTGCTGAAAATTTTATTGAATCATCAGGATTTAACTTATAAGTTTTATTGTTCACTTCTAATGTTAGCTCACCTTCTAAAACCATAATATACTCTTGGGATTTTTTTGAATGACCTATAGAAGTATGCGAATGTCCTTTATCAAGTTCCATTTGGAAAAATTCAAAATTTCGATAAGGAGTGCTGGTGTAGTAACAGTATGATCTGTAATGCTCCTCATTATTAAATTGAACGTCTATATTGCTTTTTTTTATAACATCAGTATCATTTTCCTTTTGTTCAAGTAGTGATGTATAAGGAACTTTTAATCCATTAGCTATTTTCCATAAAGTGTTTATAGTTGGATTAGTATCACCTTTTTCGATTTGAGATAACATAACTTTACTGATATTAGATAATTGAGCAAGTTGTCCTAAGCTTAGATTACGTTCATTTCTAAGTAATTTTAGATTTTCTGCAATAATAAGATTTATATTCATTAGGATGTAACCTCCTATGATAGTATTGACAAATATAATTAACAAGAATAAAATATAATAAACGTTAAATATATTTTATGTTCGTAAACTATTGTATCGTAAATACCTAAAATATGCAATAAGTATGAAAATATTAATTAGGTAATTGCCAAAATCAGTATACATTAAAACTAGACAATAGTGTATACAATAGTTAAATTTAGAGGTATTATAATTTTATAATTTTTAAAGGAGGCATTTATTTATGATGACAAGAGAACAAGCTTGGGGGTTACTTACTGAATATAATAAGGAGGCATTTCATATTCAGCATGCTTTAACAGTTGAAGGTACTATGAAGTATTTTGCAGAAAAATTAGGATATAAAGATGAAGCAGATTTTTGGTCTATGGTGGGGTTGCTTCACGATTTAGATTTTGAAATGTATCCAGATGAGCATTGTAGTAAGACTCAAGAAATTATGAGAGAAAATAATATTGATGAAAGATTAATAAGAGCAGCAGCTAGTCATGGATACGGACTTTGTAAGGATGAATTACCTAAGCCAGAACATGAAATGGAAAAGGTATTATTTGCAGTTGATGAACTTACAGGATTAATTGGTGCAGCTGCAAGAATGCGTCCATCTAAAAGTGTTATGGATATGAAAGTTTCAAGTCTTAAAAAGAAGTTTAAGGATAAGAAATTCGCAGCAGGATGTTCCCGGGATGTAATTAAGCAAGGGGCAGATATGCTTGGATGGGAATTAGATAAATTATTTGAGGAAACAATTGAAGCTATGCGTTCTTGTGAAGAACATATTAATAAAGAAATGGAAGCTTATAATAATTAAAAAATAATTAAAGTTAATTTAAAAATACAAATATAACTATCAGTAAGATTCGCTGAAAGTTTAACTTAGAAAAATAGGATTTTTAGAGTTAATTTAAATAGCATAAAAGATTAAAATAAGTCCACCTTTTCTAGTGTTTTTATTGTGTAGAGCAATTTACCACTATGAAATGGTGGCTTTTATATTTTACTTGCATAGGTTGGAATACAAATAGTTATAAGTCAATTTATTGAACTGATTAATTTTTTATCTTTAAATATTTTCATATTTAAAGATTTATTGCTTCAAATTAGATGATTTTAATACAAGGAATTTACCTTATGAGATTTTCTGAACAATGGCCTAGTGGGTTGCTGTAAATACTTTATCTATCATAATGTGGATAATGGTGTATATATCAGGAGATAAGACAGCTCTTATGATTATTGTTATGAAGACTACAAACTTACTTAATTCTTTATATGGTTATTATAACTGGAAAAAGATTGGGCTAAATAAAGAAGAGTCAAGAGTATAATAGGCAAATATTATATAAGAATAAAAAAAACTAGTTAATCTATGATTAAGGATTTTATAACAATAAAAGGTAATATTTTATAATTGATAATTTAAATAATTAATTTATAATAGAAAGTAATTTATAGTTAAATATTTAAAATTAATTTGAAGTGGTTAAATTAAGATTACATAATTAAGTAAAAATATCAACTAATGAAATTATTGGAGTACAGTGACTAATATTGTATTATTTTAGGTGAAAAATTCAACAAAATTTTTAAATAATATTACTAAAAATCCTTTACAATAAGCTTATTTTATATGGATAGTAATTTTGGTAAAATTCAATGTGTTAAATTTATTTCAAGAACCAGACCATATAATAAAATGTTATGCTACATAATAAAATTTTATTATGTAAATGATAAAATCTATGTTATATTAATAATAAGTTATTTAACAATGTGAATTTTAAAGATAAAAATTTAACAAGTTAAGGTATGATGTTTTATTAATTTCTACGAAAGGGTGGGCAAGGATTATGAGTAAAAAAATAGTTATTGTTGGAGGAGTTGCAGGTGGAGCTTCAACAGCAGCCAGACTTAGAAGACTAGACGAGAATAATAAAATAATAATGTTTGAAAGAGGTCCCCATGTTTCATTTTCAAATTGCTGTTTACCATATCATTTAAGTGGAAAAGTTGAAAATCATGAAGATTTGGTTTTGATGAGTCCTGAGCAATTTTATAATCAATACAGGATTGATGCAAGGGTAAATACAGAAGTAGTTTCAATCAACAGACAAGCTAAAGAAGTTAAAGTAAGAAATATTATAAGTAAAGAAGAATATACTGAAAGCTATGATAAATTGGTTCTTTCACCAGGTGCAAAACCTATAGTTCCACCAATTAAGGGAATAGAAGATGTGAATATATTTACAGTAAGAAATGTTGTAGATATAGCAAAACTAAGTTCTTTTATAAGAGATAAACATAGTAAAGATATATGTGTAGTAGGTGGAGGATTTATTGGGGTTGAAGTGTGTGAAAATTTAAAAGAAGCTGGATATAATGTTACATTAGTTGAAGCAATGAACCAAATAATGAAACCATTTGATTATGATATGGTACAAGTTTTACACAAAGAAATTTATGATAAAGGTGTAAATTTAATTGTTGGAGATAAGGTAAGTTCATTTGAAAAAAATACTGTAGTATTAGAATCAGGAAAGAAAATAAATTCAGATGCTGTAGTCATGGCAATAGGTGTTGCTCCAGAAACTGATTTAGCAAAAGAAGCTGGATTAGAAATTGGAGAGACAAGAGCAATAAAAGTTAATCAAAACTACTTAACTAATGATAAGGATATATATGCAGTTGGAGATGCTGTGGAAGTTTATAACCCATTAACTAATTCTATAACAAAATTGCCATTAGCAGGTCCAGCTCAAAAACAGGCAAGAGCAGTGGCAGACCATATTCATGGAAGACAATCAAGAAATAGTGGATATATTGGATCATCTTGTATTCAAGTATTTGACTATAATGGAGCTTCAACAGGATTAACAGAAGGTCAAATAAAAGCTTTAAATATGAATATAAACTATGAAGTTGTAAGAGTTATTCCACAGGATAAAGTAGGATTAATGCCAGATAGTGAGCCTTTACATTTTAAATTGATATTTGAAGTTCCAACAGGAAGAATATTAGGAGCTCAGGCAATAGGTAAAGGGGCAGGGGACAAGAGAGTAGACGTAATAGCTACAGTGATAAAATTAGGTGGAACAGTAGAAGATTTAAAGGATTTAGAACTTTGCTATGCCCCACCATTTGGAACCGCTAAGGATGTTGTAAATCATGCTGCTTTAGTAGCTTCAAATCTTTTAGAAGGAACATTCAAACAAGTGTATGTCCATGAAATAAGGGACTTAGTAGAAAAAGGAGCTCATATAATTGATGTTAGAGAAGTTAATGAATATGAAGCAGGACATATTAAAGGAGCTAAAAATATTCCATTAAGTGAAATAAGGGATAGACTAGATGAAATTCCAACTGATGAACCAGTTTATTTACATTGTAGAAGTGCCCAAAGAAGTTACAATGCATGCTTAGCATTACAGCACTTAGGTTTTGATAATATTTATAATGTATCTGGTGGATTTATGGGAATAAGCTTTTATGAATATTACAATGATAAAATTACAGGCAGAGAGCCTATAGTTACAGAATATAATTTTGATTAAAAATGCTGTGGAGGTAGTTACTTTGAAAAAAAATACAGAATATATTATTGGTTTTATATTACTTTTAGGAATTATAATAATAGGAAGAGTTAATCTTAGTAGTTCAATATTATTTTTTAGACTACTTGTAGGATTAGGTCTAGGATATGCTCTTACAAGATCGTTTTTCGGATTTGCAGGGGGAGTGAATAGAAGTTATAGAGCTGGTTCTACAAAATTAATGAGAATGTTAATGCTTTTATTTGTGGGAACAGCAATAGTAAATGTTTGCTTCTTTATGGGTCAAGATGTGAAAAAATTTGATTTGTGGATTAATCCTATTAATTTAGGACTTATACTAGGTGGAATACTGTTTGGTTTTGGTATGGCATTTTCTAGCTGTTGTGCATCAGGAGTTCTTACAGATTTGGTAACAGGTTTGCCACGTGCTTTTATAACAATTATATTTTTCGGAATAGGTGTATTTGTAGGTTTCCCACTTCAAGGATCAGCTCCTTGGATTAAAAAATCAGTGATGTCAACTAAAACATTTGGTAATGGAGTGTTTTTACCGGATCTATTTAAGTGGGACGGATTAGAAGGATATCTAGGTGCAATAATATTGACAATTATTTTTGCTGGTATAACAATTTGGATTGCTAAAAAATATGAGGATAGAAGAAAAGAACAAAACAGATATTCTCCTGTAGATTCAGAAGTTATTCAAGAAAAAATTTGTGAAGATGAAGAACCATTTAAACTATTTAGTAAGAACACTTACGAAAAATTATTCGTAAAACCATGGACACTTGGAATGGGTGCAGTTGTTATTGGTGGAATCTTTACACTTTTGATGGGTGTAACTAAAGCTGGATGGGGAGCATCTACTCCTTATGGATTCTGGTTTGGTAAACTACTTGTATTATTTGGAGTTTCTCCACAAAGTGTAGCTAATTTTTCAGCTAAACCAGTAAAGATGTATACAGCACCATTTTTCTCAAATGAAATGAATGTACAAAATGTTGGTATAATATTAGGAACACTTATTGCGTTATTTTTGGCAGGAAGCTTTATTAAGACTTTTAAAGAAGGTTTGTCTATAACCTTTAAAGAAGGAATAATATATATTATAGGTGGATTCACCATGGGATTTGGAACTAGATTATCAAACGGCTGTAATGTAGGAGCACTTTATACACCAATAGCTAATTTCTCTTTATCAGGATGGATATTCTTTGTCTTCTTAGTAGCTGGAGGAGTATTAGGAAATGTGGTTTATAAAAAGGTAATGGTGAATAAATGCTGCAATAGTAATAAGTCTTGTAGCATGTAATTATGAAAAATAAATAATTTTAAAGAACTACAATGGGTTAAATTAAAATAAAACCTAATTGTAGCTCTTTATTTTATAAGAAATTTTATTTTAATATGTGGAAAATTAATTAAGAGTGGAGATAATTATGAATGAAAATAAATTAAGCAAGATAGATATGTTTTCAATAGTTTTAGGGGCAATAATAGGCTGGGGCTCTTTTATGTTACCAGGTACAAAGTTTTTAAAGGAATCGGGGGTAATAAATACATTTTTAGGGCTTATGATAGGTGTAATATGCATAATAATTATTGAAAAAAATTATTCTATTATGATGGAAAGTCATGATGAGGAAGGGGGAGAATTTTCTTATACTTATAATAATTTAGGAAAGAAACATGGTTTCATTGTGGGGTGGTTTTTGACCCTTGCATATTTTACACTAATTCCGTTAAATGCAACTGCATTTCCCCTTGTAATCAAAAAAACATTTGGTGGGGTTTTAGAATTTGGTTATTTATATAATATTGCTGGGTATAACATTTATGTAGGAGAAATATTAGTATCAAGCATAACCATACTTATATTTGCCTCACTAAATTTAAAGGGAATAAAGGAAACTAGTAAAATTCAAAATTTAATAATTTTTAGTTTAATATCAGTAATGTTAGTAGTTGGCATAGGAATGATAATTAAAGGAGATAGAACTAAATTTGTTACAACATATGTTCACAGTTACTCTTTTGATTTAAGACAGATAATAAGAGTATTTGCTATAACACCATTTGCTTTTATAGGATTTGATGCTATTCCACAATTAAGTAAAGAATTTAATTTTTCTAAAAGAAAAGCATCCTTAGTTGCCATTACCTCTTTAATAATAGGTGTTCTAATTTATAATATATTAAATGTAATAACAGCTTTAGCTTATTCTCCACAAGAAGCAATAAGTTTAGACTGGGCAACAGGAAGTGCAGTATTAAGTACTTTAGGAAAAGGAGCCTTTATATTATTAATCATAGCTTTAAGTGCGGCAGTGTGGAGTGGTATAAACGGATTTATGATATGTAGTTCAAAGTTGTTGGGGGCTATAGCTAGTTATAAAATGCTTCCACCCAAAATGGCAGATGTAAATAAAAATGGTGTTTATAGAACTGCTATAATATTTATAACAATAATAAGTTTAATAGCACCTTGGTTCGGTAGGCAAGTTATAATTTGGATAGTAGATATGTCATCTTTAGGAGCATCTATTGCATATTTTTATGTATGCTTTACAGGATTAAGACAAGCTACAGATAAATCAAGTAAAACAATCTCAATAATGGGAGCAGGAATAAGTGTAATATTTATTGTGTTGCTACTTTTACCAATATCTCCAGCAGCATTAAGTAGAGAATCTCTAATTGCTTTAATAACATGGTGCATAATTGGGGGAATTGCCTATTTGAAACTATAATATGTTATTAAAAACATAAAAGCTATAATTGGGTTGTAATTTTTTTTTATAATTTGCTATAAAAAATTAATATATAACTGTTAGTAAGATTGGTTCAAAGTTTAATTTAGGAAAATATAGAGACACTTTAACTAGTACAATAGATTTTATTAAGAGAATAGAAACAGGATGTTTAACCATCCTGTAGTATATAATTAGTTTCTTAGATAACTAGAAAAGTTAATATTATAAGAGTAGCCATATACTAATTATAGTGGAGACTATTTTTAAGAATTTATATTTTCTTCTGTCTTAATCATAGCAGCTGCAGAAATTAGACAAAATAATATATTATTAGATAAAGATAATTTACCAGATTACCATACCAAATGTCCTTGTTTAATAAAAGTAGTAATGTTAGAAGCAGAAAATGAGATGAAAAAATACCTAAATAGTAAGACATTAGCATGTTTGTATGATGAGGTATATAATAAAAAGTTGCCAAAAGAGATGGAAAAAGCAACAATACAATGGTTTAACAATAGTAGAAGATAGATTAAATACATAAAACATAGAAGTAGTAATTTTCATTTATGGGGGTTACTATTTCTATGTTTTTTATATTTAATATTGTAAATTTTTAATGTTCATGTAGTGAATAAAATATACAATTTACTTAGAATAGATATATATTTAATAAGTGATGAGATTGTAAATATAAGTATATTAGATTAAAAATAAAAAATATATTTAAAATTTTCTTTCGGAAATAAAATGGAAACAAGTTTGTTAATTTTGGTAAAATCATCATGGTAATATTTAAATATACCAAATATAAGGAGTGACAAGCTATGAAAAGAAAAGCCATTATTTTTTTACTACTACTATTAATAACTATGTTAAGTGTTTCAGGATGCGGGAAGAAAGAAAAAACAACAGTGCTAACCAATAATGTAAAGCAACAAGAAGCCATGAAAGAAAATGAAGTGAAAAAATTTATTAAAGATGGAACAAATTTTCTAAATGCAAAAAAATATAAGGATGCTAAAAGTTCTTTTGAAAAAGCTATCTCATTAGACAAGTCTAACAAAGGATCTTATTTAGAAATAAAAAATAGATATATGGAAAAGCAAAGAATAGATGATGCTTATTATTTTATAAAATTAGCTGTAAGTAATAATGTTGATACTAAAAATATGAAGGGATTATTAAATAATATAAAATCAAAATTTGAAGTTACTAAGTTATATGTAAATGTGTATCAGGACAATGATTACAATTTACCAGAGAAAATTAATGCGAAAATAAATAATGAGGTCAAAGAAGTTGCTGTGCTTTGGAAAAATAATAGTGTAGATACAAGTAAAGTGAGAACTATGAAATACCAAGGTAAAATAGAACAGTATGATAGGACTTGTGAACTAAATATTAGAGTAATGGAAATTAAAAAAGAAACTAAAAAAGAAAATAATACTGAAGAAGTGAAGAATGCTAAAAAAGTTAAGGACTATAAACAAGAAAATAAGGAACAAGAAGTAAAAATTTCTCAAGAAGAAAATAAGAATAAAAAACTAAAAGAAGTTGAAGATGGAAGACAAATAGGATTTATAAATGAAATATATGAAGAAAATGGGAAGAAATATTTAAAATTTGATGATGTACAATTCTTTCATAACAAAGATGTTAATGATAGAACTGCAGAAACAGAAGCTATAAAAGATGGTAAAAAAGATTGGTTACAGAATGGAAGAATTGCAGATGATTACTATATAAGAAATAAACATAATAGTTTAGAAGAATATGAAATATCTCCTAATGTAGGAATAAGTATTTGCAAATATAATATTGATCCCAATTATTCTGGTCCAGCATTACCACAAGTTGAAGTTAGCTATGAAAAATTTAAAACTTTAGATAATGTTTATGGACAAGGAAATGCTTTATTATATATATATGTAGAAAATAATGTAATAGTAAAAATAGAACAACAATACAGACCTTAAAATTATAAAAATAATTATAAAAATTTCCCACGGAAACAAAATGGCAACAATTTGATTAATTTTGGTAAAATAATCATGATAATATTGAGGTATACAAAACACAAGGAGTGGCTAGTTATGAAAAGAAAAGCTATAATTTCATTAACATTAATATTAGTAGCTATGATAAGTCTTTCAGGGTGTGGGAAAAAACAAAAGACAACGGTGTTAACAAACAATGTAAAGCAACAAGAAGCTATGAAAGAAAATGAAGTGAAAAAATTTATTAAAGATGGAACGAATTTTCTAAATGCAAGAAAATATGAGGATGCCAAAAGTTCTTTTGAAAAAGCTATCTCACTGGACAAGTCTAACAAAGGATCTTATTTAGAAATAAAAGATAGATATATGGAAAAGCAAAGAATAGATGATGCTTATTATTTTATAAAATTAGCTGTAAGTAATAATGTTGATACTAAAAATATGAAGGAATTATTAAATAATATAAAATCAAAATTTCAAGTTACTAAACTATATATAAATGTGTATCAAGATAATGACTACAATCTACCAGAGAAAATTAATGCAAAAATAAATAATGAGGACAAAGAAGTTGCTGTGCTTTGGGAAAATAATGGTGTAGATACAAGTAAAGTAGGAACTATAAAATACCAGGGTAAAATAGAACAGTATGATAGGACTTGTGAATTAAATCTTAGAGTAATAGAAATTAAAAAGGAAACTAAAAAAGAAAATAATACTGAAAAAAAACACAATACACAAGGTGAAAATCATAATTGGAAAGTAAAAAAAGTTAAAGAGGAAAAAAAGATAGGATTTATAAACGAAATATATGAACAAAATGGTAAGAGATATTTAAAATATGATGAAGCACAATTTTTCCTTAATAAAAATGGTGATGAGAGTATTCTTAGAGCAGAAGCTATAAAAGATGGTAGAGAAAAGGATTGGGATGGTGGAAAAATGACCCATGAGTATTATATTAGAAATAAAGATAACAGTTTAAAAACTTACGAAATATCTCCAAAGGTAGATATATATATATGTGGATATCATCTTAATTCAAATAGTGGAACTTTAGAAAAAATTGGATATGAAGACTTTACTACGTTAGGCTCTGTTTATGGGCCAGCTTATAATCATCCTTTATATCATATATATTTAGAGAATAATGTCATAGTAAAAATAGAAGAACAGTATAGACCATAAAAATTATAAATAAAAATATTCACTTAAAAGGAACAAACTTAGCACATGAAAGTATGGTATATTAAATAAGGTAAAATTATATTGGGTTAAATAGTGATCATTATAAGAATATTACTGAAAAAAGAATCAGTAGTATTCTTATATGTATTTATAAAATATTGTATAATTTAGTTATATACATTTACTTAGCTAAATAAAGACAATAGGAGGAATTTATAATGGACTTAAAAGTTCTAGTAGTTGAAGATGAAATATCTATAAATGATATTTTAGTATGTGCTCTAAGAGCAGATGGATATACAGCTAAAGGTGTATTTTTAGCTAAGGAAGCAAAAGATGCTTTAGACTTTTTTCAACCAGATTTGGTTTTATTAGATATAAATTTACCAGATAAAAGTGGTTTTGAAATATGTAAGTATATAAATAGTAAGTGGTGCATTCCAATAATTATGTTAACTGCTCGTAATGATATTGTGGACAAAGTGTTGGGATTAGAATTAGGGGCAGATGATTATATTACTAAACCATTTAATATAAAAGAGGTATTAACTAGGGTTAAGGTGGCAATAAGAAGAGTTGATAAGTATAAAGAGAAATCAGAGGAAGATTATATATATATAAATAAATTTGTTAAAGTTAATCTAGAAGGTAGAATTGTATTTAAAGATGATGAAGAAATTAAATTAAAACCCCAAGAATATGAATTGTTAGAGTTTTTTATTGAGAATAGAAATAGAGTTTTTTCAAGAGAAACTCTTTTAGATAAAGTATGGGGAGAGGATTATGATGGAGAGGCTAGAACTGTAGATGTCCATGTTAGAAGGTTAAGAAGTAAGCTAGATAAAGAAAATTCACCATCTATTATAGATACAGTTTTTGGAGTAGGATATGTAATGAGGTAATTTTATGAAGATAAGATATAAATTTATAACTGGTTTAATATTTATACTAATACTGTCTATGGTGGTAATGAATGTATCCATAACACGTGTTTTAAAATCAAATATGGAAAATACTATAAATAATTTCTTGAAACAGGTTATGAATAGTACTCAAGAGTACATAAAGTATACTCTTGTAACTAATACTTCTAAGGATAAAAAACAGTCATTAGTTGAAGAGGGAAAATACATAATGAAGCATATATCTTTAAATTATGAATGTAAATCAGATATAAGAGATATAAATTATGAATTAATAGAAGAAAATATTCCAGAAGAATTTGAAAGTATAATTAAAAAAAGTAGTAATATGGTCATAGATGGGAAGGCCATAGTAGATTTAAAATATAAAAATAATGGAGTAAATGCAATATTAACTTACCCTATATATATTGATAATGAATATGTGGGAGCTATAAATATAGTAAAAAATTATGACTCAGAATATAAAAGTTATAAAAAAACTATTAATATAATAAATATTATAGAAGCTGGAATATTTATAGTTATATTCATATTTTTATTTTTAAGGACCAATAAAATTACTGAACCAATTACCAAATTAACAGATGCAGCAAAAAAATTAGGATATGGAGATTATAATATTTCTATTGTGGGAAATGGAAAAGATGAGGTAGCAATACTAGCAAGAGAATTTATAAATATGAGAGATAAAATAAAAGAGCAAATAGAAACTATTGAATCAGAAAAACGAAAGGTTTTTAAATTAGAAGAAGGAAGAAAAGAATTTTTTAATAGTGTAACTCATGAGTTAAAAACACCATTAACAGCTATATCAGGATATGCTGAATTATTACTTACAGGAATGGTTCAAGATGAAGAATTTGATAAAAGAGCTATTGAAAGAATACATTCAGAAAGTGACAGGCTTCATAAACTAGTATTAGATCTTATAGATGTGTCAAAAGGTATGTATGTTATTGATGAAGAGTTTAAAGATGTTGATATGAAAGAACTTATCATTCAAAGTTGTAATGATATGAATATAAAGGCTAAAAAATATTCCTTGGAAATAATACAAGATATAAGTGAAGGAATAATTAAGGCACAACAGGATCGAGTTAGACAAGTAATAATAAATGTAATTGATAATGCAATAAAATATTCTGATGGAGGAAATGAGATATACGTTAATTCTAATATATTAGATAATAAATATATTATTGAAGTAATAAATAATAGCAATGAGATTCCAGAGGAAATATTTAATAATATATTTGAACCTTTTGTGAAATCTAAGGATGGTAATAGAGAAAGTAGAGGACTGGGTTTATATTTATGCAATGAAATAATTAAAGAACATGATGGTGAAATAACCATAGAAAATGGATCTTTAATAAAGGTTAAAGTTCAGTTACCTATAATAGAAAATTAAACTTATTATTTTTATAAAAAAATTTCAATATTAGATATATAAGCTACAAAATTTAATGAATTTTGTAATTAATTAAAGGCCTTAATTATTAATTAAATAGTAATTAAGGCCCTTTATATATGAAAATAAATTTAGCAATTTAGGAACAACATTATCTTAATTATAATGATATATTATAATTACCACGTGGGAAAAGGTTGGTGATAATTTGAATTATAGTAATGCAATATCAGAGTGCATTGAATATATTGAAAAAAATATAAAAAGTGAATTAACACCAGAGATAATAGCAAAGAAATGTGGATATTCTGTTTTCCATTTTTCAAGAATATTTAATATTAACAAAGGAATAACTTTAATGGAGTATGTAAAAAAGAGGAGACTTTCATTGGCGGCAATTGAATTATTTGAAGGGAAAAGAATAATAGATATTGCACTTGAGTATGGTTTTGAAACACATAATGGTTTTTCAAAGGCATTTAAAAAGGAGTTTGGATTTTCTCCTCAACAATATGTAAAATGTATGGGTAATTATTATAATAAAAAACAAAATGTAGAACTGGGAGGTTATATTATGAATCCTATTATTATAAAAAAGCCTGGATTTAAAGTTGCAGGGTATGGTATAAAAACTAACATTACAAATAGTAACTATACTAAAGATATAGCTTCATTTTGGACTAATTATAATGGTGAAAATTTAGAAAGCAAAATGTATAAAATATTAAATCCACCTAAACACGGGGAAGTTGGAATATGTGTACCATCCAATAAAGAAAACGGAGATGCAGTGTATTTATTGGGGGTTATAGTTGATAACTTTCATGATGTTACTGATGAAATGATAACAGTTGAAGTTCCAGATGCAACCTACGCTGTTTTTACAACACCACCAGTAGATACTTCTAAAGATTTGGATAATGTTGAATTCCCAGATGCAATAAGAAACACTTGGAAATATATATTTGAAAAGTGGTTTAAAGATAGTGGGTATGTTTTTGATGAAAGTAAACTAGATTTTGAATTTTATGATGAGAGATGTCATGGTCGCAAGGATACAGTAATGGAAATCTATGTGCCAGTAAAGTCTGTGAAGAATTTTGTGTAGCGTGTGCAGAAAAGCTGAAATATGCTAGTTAGTATAAGTCCAACCTTAGTAATTGCTAGGAAGCTAAGTAGTTAATCACTAGTTATAGAAGAAAATTGATAACTTAAAAAAACAAATTCAAAAAATTAATGAAAATAAGGGGTTATACCAACAGGAAAAAATAGAAATGTATACTAAAGATTTACCAGAAGAAAATAGTATATTAAATAGTAAATGCTAAAAAAATAATATAAAAATACACTTAATAAACAATTATTAAGGTTAAATAGTTCAAAGTTCATAAATTAAAATTTTATACTTTTACAGGTGTAGAAAAGTGGTTTCATGAAGTCGAGGAGGTCGCTTCAATGAAATAAAATTTTTAATATAATGAAAGTAGAACTGATTTTAAAACTTAATTATTTTATAAGTGTATTTTTATTTATATATGCTAATGATTATATGAAAATAGCAGTTTAAATATAAATATTATTTTAATTAAATAGTAGATGTTTAGATGTATTCATACAACCCCTATATAGCACCCCTTAAGCTTATATAGAATAATAATTTAAATTATCCCCGTTATTTTCATATAAAATATAATGAATACATATTTATATATTTGTATAATCCCCTAGTTATCTTAAAGCTATTTCATTGTATTAAAAAGGTTTAAAGAAACCTTTCTTTTAGGTTTCAAATCATTGTTAATGTTATCATCTATTTCATCGTTAACTTGAATTTCATTTGAATCATGGTCTTTCATTCCAAAGTTTTTAAAAACAATTGATCCTACAAATCCACCTATGGAACCACCTATTACAGCAAAGAGAATTGCTACAAGAACTTTTTTAGGGTCATTAAATCCAAATGGTGCTAATAGTCCTGGTATAGGTGATGCTGTTCCTGGAGCATTATTTATTATATTAAAATGTGCTGCTGCAAGTCCTGCCAATCCTCCACCTAAAATATTTGATCCATATATGGGAATAGGATGCTTGGTTACTATTGGTGCTTGAGTTAATGGTTCCAACATTACTGCTATTATATTACTTTTGTTACCAAATTTAAGGCGTTTAAAAATAATTCCGTTTGTAAAAGATCCTCCCACACAAGCCAAAGCTGCAATTCCCATAGCTAAACCTTGAAGCCCAAGCATAGCTGTAACTGCCATTGAACTTAATGGAGATGTACATACAACCTTCATTATTCCACCAAGTAAGAATCCCATAACCAGTGGTGATTGGTTAGCTGCTACAGATATCATTTCACCAATGTTAATTAATGTAGCATTGACTACAGGATCTATCCCCATAGCTATAAATCTTGCTAAGGGAGCTATTAAAAGAGCTCCAAGTATAGTATTTAATCCTTCAGGTAATTTCTTATCAAATATTGGAGCTATAAGTCCTATAATATACCCAGCTATAAATCCTGGCAATATACCGTATCCACCTAGGGCCACTCCGGCTACAACGGCATAAATAGGATTTGCTCCCATAGATATTGGTACTAAAATAGCTGCTGCCACTCCGCCCATGGAGCCAGACACTGAACCAACTTTACCTAGAAAAGTAAGGCCTAAAAAATCGCCACTTATATATTTATGAATAGCCTCAACTAAAAAAGTTGCTACGGCTGCATTTGCAAGTCCTGACATTGCTTTACTTCCCTTAGGAGCTTTAAAACTAAATAATGAAAACAATCCTAACGTAAATAACAGTAGTCCCATTCCTTTAACTATTTCCACAATATGAAACCTCCTTGATTTCAACTTTCAACTAATTTTCAGAATTAATTGATTATTTAGACTATATAATATCTATTTCAAAAAGTTTCAGAAAGTTTCAAAAAGGAAACTTGTGATAATTATAACAATTTCAAATACATGCTATTTATTAATGTAATAAGCTATGCCTTGTAGAAATTTTTTTACATTAACAGAACCTTTTTCAGAACTTTTTCTTCTTATATAATCCATTTCTTTTTTTACTTCTTCAAAGCTAAATATAGAATTTGAAAATTCAACAAAGGTATCATTCATATAATCTTCTACACCTAAATTAGCAATATTATTTAGAGCTACAAAGGCTGTTCTTCTTATTCTTTGTTCTACGGATTTAGGTTTATCTGATATTTCTTCAAACAATTCTTTAAGAGTATAGCTTCTTCTAGAACTATTTTCAATTATATACTCTATACTTTTTATTATGTCTTCACATCCAGATTCACCTAGTATTCCTAATTTATTAATTATACTTTTAATTTTAGGGGTATAGCTATCATCATCTTCTCTTACTAAGATAGAATCTATATTTCCAAGCTTCTTTTTCATAATTTTATTATTAATTACTTTCTGTAGAACTGATTTTACTTCTACTGCATTTATAGGTTTACTTATATAAAATTCAATGCCATTTTCATAGGCTTTAGCTATCATATCCTTAGAGCATACTTGAGATAGCATTATATATTGAATAGAAGGATATTTAGATTTGTATTCTTTTACTAAAGTTAGTCCATCCTTTATAGGCATTAGAAGATCTATGATAACAATATCTGGATTTTCTTCTTCTATTAAAAGGCTTCCATCTTCACCATTTAAGGCTCCAGGTTTTATTATTTCACCTAGACATTCATGGGTAATTATTTTACTTAGAATTCTATGAACATTTATATCATCATCTATTATTAATATTTTCAAATCTTGTCACCTCCAAACTGTTTTTTGGTATGAAAATCGTAAATTTTGTACCTTTTTCTTTTGAAGATGTTACAGTTATGAACCCGTTTAATTTAGTTTGGACTATATCATGTACTATACTTAACCCTAATCCTCTATTTATATCACCTGTTTCAAAATCAATTTTAGTAGAGAAACCAGGATTAAATATGTATTGTTTATCTTCATGATCTATTCCTTGTCCATTATCTATGATTTCAAAGCAATGTCCATGGGTATTGTTTATATTCATATAGCGATGATTTAAATATATTAATCCATTATCCTTATGTGTTAAGGAATCAATGCTATTTGTAAGGATATTTCTAAATATAGATATTATGTAATAGTGATATATTGTGTTAAAATTTTCTCCTTTATTTATAGTAAATTTTATGTCTTTATCTTTAACCTGTATATTTAGCATATGTTTTAATATGTCTAGTATTTCATAGTAGTTCATGCTGTCTTTAAGTTCCTTTGAGTTTGTTAATTCATTAACACCTCTAACTATTAAATTAAACTCTTTTTTTATTTCATGGATGTCTTTTGCAATTTCCATAATCTCTGCTTTTAAGGCGTTATCTAGATCCTTTTCATTTACATCCATATACAATTTGTAGGATTTTCCCATGACTTTTTCTATGTTATCCATGGATTTTTCCATAAGATAAACTTCACTTTTTAAGGTGGAATTTGATGCTAACAGTTTTATATATCTTTCTGTATGCTCTTTTTTTAGAAGAGTGGTGTTATATCTAATCATTATATTTATCATAACCCATATTAATGTGGATCTTAAAAAAGCTACAAACATAAGTCCTATAATTATATTAATATTAAGATTTTCTATATAAAAAGTATGTCTAATGAACATTTCCGCAGAATTGGCAAAGAAGTCGCAAATAATAAGCTTTAATAAAAGAGAGTTTAAATTTTTGTTTTTAGAGTTAACAAGAAAATATATGGTTATATAAACTAAGTAGAAGATAAATTCAGGAAAATGATTAATTATACCTAGCTTAAGAGCAGAGTTTAATCCATTGTTTTCTAAAAAGTATACAAATATTCGTATTAGAAATACAAGGAAAGAAGAGGTAAGGGCTAATATTATTTTATTATCTATTTCCATTATATAAAGTACAATTATTAAAATTATGATTCCAAAGGATATATTAAAATGATTAACAAATAGTTTTATGTATATTTGAGATGAAAACATTACTAAAAGGCTTATAAATATAAGTTGATTTAAATTACTTTTTAGTTTCATTATTTCATCTCCTTATAAATATTCTTAAATAATAATATTCAATAATATTTATAAATAACCTCTGAATAAGCTATTTAAATAGCTTATAGAGTCTATTACTAAAACTTATTTTAAACATGAAAATATTTAAACATGTTGTGATTATCTCTTTGGTGATATAATATTAAAAGGCACTTGTTATATTCAGATGTTCAAGATCCATAGTTTAAAAGGGTATAAAATCATAATTAGATTCATGATTAAAAAACCAATAACTTATTTATAATATAAATAAAATAATATATAACTTAAAGGAGAAAAAATGTTATTTGAAAATTTAGAGATAATTAAGCCTATTCAAAAGGCTTTAAAAGAAGAAGGCTATAAAGAAACTACTCCAATACAAGAAAAATCTATTCCCTATATACTAGATGGAAGAGATCTTGTTGGTTGCGCTCAAACAGGTACTGGTAAAACAGCAGCTTTTGCAGTTCCTGTGTTACAAAACCTTTCTAAAAATAATAAAGACAAAAAAGGTACTAGAGTTATTAAAGTATTGGTATTAGCCCCTACTAGAGAACTTGCTATTCAGATAGGTGAAAGTTTTGAATCCTATGGAAAATACATGAATCTTAAAAGTACAGTTATTTTTGGTGGAGTATCACAAAATTCTCAAACAAGGGTGCTTAGAGAAGGTGTGGATATACTTATTGCAACCCCAGGAAGAATGCTAGATTTATTTAATCAAAAATTTATTGATTTACGTAGCATAGAATGTTTTGTGTTAGATGAGGCAGATCGTATGCTAGACATGGGTATGATTCATGATGTGAAAAAAATAATATCAAAGCTACCTAAAGTTAGGCAAAATTTATTGTTTTCTGCAACAATGCCATCAGAAATTACAAAGCTAGTAGATTCTATCGTAAAAAAACCAATAAGAGTAGAGGTTACACCAGTTTCATCTACAGTAGATACTATTAAACAAGAAGTATATTTTGTGCGTAAAAAACAAAAGAGATCTCTTCTTAAACATTTATTGAAAGATAAATCTATAGAATCAGCTTTAGTATTTTCAACAACAAAACATGGAGCAAATATAATTGCAAAGGATCTCGTTGAGGCAGGCATAGAGGCTGAAGCTATTCATGGTAATAAATCACAAAATGCAAGACAACGTGCTTTAAATAATTTTAAAGAGGGTAAAATTAGAGTCTTAGTAGCAACAGATATAGCAGCAAGAGGTATAGATGTTAATGAATTATCTCATGTGTTTAATTATAATCTACCAGACATTTCTGAAACTTATGTACATAGAATTGGACGTACTGGAAGGGCTGGAGCTAAAGGTGTTGCAATTTCATTTTGTGATATTGAAGAAATAAAATGTCTTAGATCTATTGAAAAGCTTATTCATAAAGAAATACCGGTAATAGAAGATCATCCTTATAAAATGAGACATAGCAATGAGGATGAAGTGGAAAGGGAACATACTAAGAATAATAACCAAAAGAATTCTTCTTCTAAACCACAGGGTAGAAATTCGAGATATGGTAACAATAGAAGAAAGAGTAATTCAGCAAAACAAAATAAAAGATAAATTTTAAAATAATACAAAGAAGAACAAATTTAATTTTAATAATATAAATATTAAGACTCCTTTAGGATTTTTAGTATAATATTAAATTTAAAATAAAGTATCATATAAAACCTCCTATAAATACAGGTACCACTAAAAATGCTACCTATATTTATAGGGGGTTTTTATGAAGTATAGAGAAATTTCTGTGGAAGGTTAGAATTATAATGCACAAAGGTAATATATTTTGCAAAGCCAGAAATAAGATTATTGACTTTTAAAAATATACATAAGAATGGATAATAATTATTTGTGGGAGAGGGAATATGTAAATAAATAACTAAACACCACAATAAAAACATATAAAATGTTGAAAAATTAACAACTTATGCTATAATACAAATACAGGAAAAAATATAAAAATAAGTATAAAAGATAATATTTGTTTAAAATAAAGATTAATAATTTTTTATGCTTGTTCATAATGAGTAGTTTATTCTAAAAATATGAGGTTTATTTCTGAAATATTAGAATTATTAAAGAGAGGTATAATTATGAATAAAAGAGTATTCTTAGCTGCTCCTTTTAAAGGAACAATTAAGAAAAATACATCAATTATGGAGGATCAAGAAAAAAGTAAAATTAAAAATCTTATTTTATTTCTTGAAGAAAAGGGATGGGTAGTAGATAATGCGCATAAGAGAGAAAAGTGGGGAGAAAATTTCATGTCTCCAGATCAATGCACAAAATTAGACTATAATGCAATAAAGGAATGTGACTTATTTATAGCTTTTCCCGGATTACCGGTTTCTCCAGGAACTCATATAGAAATTGGATGGGCTTCAGCAATGGGGAAAAAAATAATTATACTTTTATCTGAAAAAGAAGAAAATTATGCTTATCTCATCAGGGGGTTACATACTGTTGGTAATGTACATTATATAATTTATTATGAGGAAAAAGAGTACCTTGAAAAATTAGACATATATTTAAAGGGTGATGATAATGAAGTTTAAAAAATTTCATGAAGCTTACTTAAAAAATTTAAAAGATGTATATTATAACCCTGAATTTATAAATCAACCAAGAGGAAACGTAAGTAAGGAAAGATTAAATTATTTTATGGTACTAGAAAATCCACGAGATAGAATTTGCTACACAAAATCTAGAAAAACTAATATAGTTTTTAATTTTGCAGAAGCACTTTGGTATTTATCTGGATCTAATGATTTAGACTACATTTCTTATTACGCCAGTAATATGAAAAAATATTCTATGGATGATAAAACTCTTACAGGAACTGCTTATGGACCAAAGATATTTTCTTATGGACACAAAAGAGTAAACCAATGGGATAGGCTAATTGAATTATTTAAAGAAGATCCAGATACCAAAAGAGGGTTTATTGAAATATTTAATGCAAATGAGGATTTATCATTAAAAAATATAGATGTTTCCTGTACTATAGGATTTCAATTTTTATTAGAGAATATAAATTGTACATGGCAGGTTTTATGAGAGCTAATGATGCTTACAGAGGAATTATAAGTGATGTTTTTTCATTTACATTTATTCAAGAATTTTTAGCTACTCAATTAAATTTAGAGTTAGGAGAATACAGTCATAATGTAGCAACAACACATATATATGAACCAGATTTTAAATCAGTTGAAAAAGTACTGGGAGATAGGTGTACATATAAAGAAAATATTCATTTCCCTAAAATGCCTAATAAAGATAATTGGAATGATTTAAAAATAGTTCTTCAGTATGAAAAGCAACTAAGAGAAAATTTAATTCATTTAAGTAAAAAATACATTAATAATTTACAAATAGATGAATATTGGAAACAAATTTTATGTTTATTTGTACTTTATCAAGAAATATATTATGGGAACCAATTAGATATGGAAATATATGAAGGCTTAAAACCTATTTATAAATATTTATTTTTTAATAAATGGAACAAACATTTTTAGGAGGAGATATTTTGGGTACGTGTTGGAAGGATGACGATATTTCGAACAAATTTAATTTATATAATGATATGTTAGAAAATATTTTAGGATTTAATTATATTTTTGAAAATTTAAAGATGGGACAACCTTCTATGAAAATTTTGGACTTTGGATGTGGACCAGGAAAGGTATCAGAAAGAATAGCTAAAATAAATCCTAAATCAAAGATTATTGCAGTGGATCAATCCAATAATATGCTTGAAATTGCACAGCGTAAGCACAACAAAGAAAACATATCATATAAGTTAATTAAAGAAAATAAATTAAAGGAAATAGAAGATGAATCCATGGATTGTGTTGTTCTTTGTTTTGTCATAATTAATAATGGAGATAAAGATAATATTAAAATGATTTTTGAGGAAATATTCAGAGTGCTAAAAAAGGGCGGAAGGTTTTTTATACTTGATTCTAATCCTAAGGCTGTGGGAGTGGAATTTACCACTTTTACAAATGGCATAGCTGGGCAAACATACCCTTTGGGAGCAAATAAGAAACAATTTCTAAAGATACCTAATGGTGAGGATTTAGTTTTAGAAGATTATTATTGGACAAGGGATTTTTATATTAATAATCTTGAAGCAGTAGGCTTTGAAAATTATAAAATTATAGAGCCAACTATAGATAGTATAAATAAAGATAATTTAAATGCAATTGAAAAAATATATGAAATTAAAGAATGGGGTAATGAGAAAAATATACCACCCTTTATTATATTTAATGTGGAAAAATAAATATGTTTATAAATTATGTTTTATGTAACAGTGTGTTAAGTAATTGAAAAATATTTATAAAAGCTATATAAATACTATTAGTTTCATTTTAAGGTGAAAGAAAAAGTGCGTTAACTAATTGTAAAAGTATAGCTTTTAAAAATAATACAATTGGTGAAAGGGGAAAATATATGAATTTAAAAAATTTATTGAAAAAGAAACTACCTATGTTGCTTTCATTTTTAATAATTTTTGCTTTGTTTTCAGAGGTAAATGCAAAGGCGTTTATAGCTAATGAACCAGAACAGACTTTAAACGTAGCATTATATGGATATGTTCCAGATCCTATAAGATTTAAAAAAGCAGTTGAAAGTGAATGGAATAAAAAAGAGCCTAATATAAAACTTAATTTTGTTGATTGGGATTGCTATGATGAAGATCCTCCAGAAAATTTAGATGTGTTTGTTTTTGATGCAATATATTTATCTCATTTTGTAAACAAAGGATATTTAGCTGAAATCTCAGATAAAGATATAAAAAATAAAGAAGATATTATACCATTTGCTATGGATGGATGTACGGTAAATGGTGTTACTTATGCCATTCCTCAAATTATTTGTACTAATCTTTTATTTAGTAGAAAAGGGGACATAGAAATACAAAAAGTAAATTCTGTGTTTAATTTATACGAAAATATAGGAGATATAAAAGGGGATAATATTAATCTTCCTAATAATAAAGGATTATTAATAGATATGTCAGGAGGAACTACAAAAGTTTGCATGTATTTGGATTCACTAATTGATACAGAAAAAGAATATAAACAATTTTATTCATTACCTAATTTAAATAAATTAAATGGAGAAGCAATTAAAAGTTTAGTGTTACTGCAATCAATGGCTGGGAAAAATCAAGCTAATTATTGGCCAGAAAATAATGATGCATATATAAGATCTAAATGGTTTATGAATGGACAAGGAAGAGCATATATAGGGTATACTGAAGCAATGTCCACTATGAAAGAATTTGCAAATGATGTTGATTTTAAAACAATTTCTTTGTCAAAGAATTCAGATATTCCTGTTTTATATGGAGATGTAATAGGAGTGAATTCATCTATAACAAATCCAGCTAAAAAAGAAAAAGCAATGAAACTTGCTAATATAATTGCAGATGAAAACACTATGGTTAAAGCAGTTTCTTCAGATGAAAATAACAAATATCCTCAATATTTATTGCCTGCCAGAAAAAGTGTATATAAGGATTTAGAAAATAAATATCCTATTTATGGTAAGTTATATAAAATTGGAAATAATCCTAATAATAAATTGTTTAGGGTAGGTCCAGAAATAAGAGTATGGATAAAGGACGCAAAGAAAATTATAGCCGAATATTTACAACAATAACATAATAAATTACAATACAATATTAAAATTAAAGGTGCTTTTGTTGTTAAAAGTGCCTTTTTATAGAAAGATAGATTAGTGAGAAATAATTATTAAATTTATAAGAGTATTTAAGATTAAATGCAATGAAGTTATATGTAATAAATTTATTAAAATAAATAGATAATAATTTTTATGAGTTAAATTTGTTAATTTAAATATATTGTATAAGGAGAAGATTTTATGAAAAAAGTGCTTACTATTGCAGGATCAGATTGTAGTGGAGGAGCAGGAATTCAAGCTGATTTAAAAACTTTTTCTGCTCATGGGGTTTTTGGAATGAGTGTGATTGTATCTGTAGTTGCAGAAAATACTAGTAGAGTAATTGATATTCAAGATATTACACCTGATATGATAAGAAGTCAGATTGATGCTGTTTATGAAGATATAGGTACAGATGCTGTAAAAATAGGGATGTTGTCTACTCCAGATTGTATGAAAGCAGTATCAGAAAAATTAAAAGAGTACAGGCCTAAAAATGTTGTTATAGATCCAGTTATGTATGCTAAGAATGGTTGCCCTCTGATGGATCCTAATTCTGTGTCTACATTAATTGAATCTATTATTTGTCATGCAGATATTTTAACTCCCAATATACCAGAAGCAGAAAGAATTTCGGGCCTTAAAATAGAAACTATAGAACAAATGGAAAAGGCAGCTATTGCCATAAAGAATATGGGATGTAGAAGTGTTTTGATAAAGGGAGGGCACCATATTGGCGATGCAATAGATGTACTATATGATGGCAATAAATTTTATCATTATAAAACTCAGAGAATTAATACAAAAAACACTCATGGAACGGGTTGCACATTATCCTCAGCCATTGCTTCTAACTTGGCTTTAGGTTTTGAAATAAATGAAGCGGTAAGAAGGGCTAAGAATTATATAACTATGGCAATCCAGCATTCATTGGAGATTGGAAAAGGAAATGGACCAACTAATCATTTTTATGAAGTTTATTTAAATGGACTGCAAGGGATGGAACATATTAATGATTAGAAATAATAAATATGGAATAAATAATATGGATTTTAAAGTAGCCATTTTTGATTTGGATGGTACTATCCTTAATTCAATGGATCTTTGGGAAGAGATAGATATTGAGTTTCTTGGAAAAAGAGGGTTAGCTGTTCCAAAGGATTATATTAATGCAATATGTGCAAGAAGTTTTGAAGAGGCAGCAGAATATACAATAGAATTATTTGATTTAAAAGAAAATGTGGAAGATATTATTTATGAATGGAACCAGATGGCTATATATAAATACAGTCATGAAGTTAGATTAAGACCTTTTGCTAGAGAATATCTAGAAAATTTATCAAAGTGTGGAGTTAAACTTAGTGTAGCAACAGGACTAACTTATGAGCTATTTGAACCAGCACTAAAAAATAATGATGTATTTCATTTGTTTGACTATGTTTGTTCTGTGGATGATATAGGAAAGGGAAAACAGTTTCCAGATATTTATATGCATGCAGCAAAAAATTTAAATGTAAAACCAGAAGAGTGTATAGTATTTGAGGATGTTTTAAATGCAATTCAATCAGCTAAAAAGGCAGGAATGAAAACCTGCGGTGTTTATGATAAATATTCTGATGAGGATAAAGATGTAATACAAAGTATAGCAGATAAGTATATTTATGATTTTAATGAAGCACCATATCCAATTGGATAAATACACTAATTTAGCTATAGATAAGTTTTTATATTTGAGTAGTAAATAAGTAGGGTTTATTATGTTAGGATAAATTAGATATAAGTATAGTTTTTAAAAATAAATTGGTTATTAAGACTATTACTTTGTATATTGTGAATTATATAAATAATAAATAGATTAGTTTTATAGCTTGCTAAAAATATATAATATATTATGTAAGGAAGTATAAAAATGAAGGAGATATGGGATCTATTTGATAAAGATAGAAATCTGTTAAGTGAAAAGCAAGAAAGAAATAAACCAATAAAACATGGATGTTATCATCAAGTTGCTAGCATATGGATTAAAAATAATAATGGAGAATACTTAATGTCAAAGAGACATCCAAGAAAAGCTTATGGTGGATTGTGGGAATGTACAGGAGGATCTATTATTACAGGAGAGACAAGTTTAGAAGGAGCTGTTAGAGAAGTACAAGAGGAATTAGGTATTAAATTAGAACCTAAGGAAGGAAAATTAGTCTATTCAGTTAGAAGAGAAGAAATGCAAGATTTTTATGATGCATGGTTATTTAACTATGATGTGGATATCTCAAATTTAATATTACAAGAAAGCGAAGTAACTAAAGCAAAATGGATAAATAGGAGTGAGTTAGATCATATGTGGAGCAAGGAAAAGATTCATCCATTATTAGCATATTATAAAAACTTATTACCTCATTAACTCATAATTAGTTAATAGATATTTGTGTTTTTATATTGTAATATAGTAGATAAATATGAAATTTTAATAGGTTTAATGCAATTTTAAATTGTAAGAAAAATATATTGTAATAGTTTATATATATGTAATAGATAATAACAAATAAGGTAACTAAGAAAGTGGATTTCATATAAGTTTAAAAGGATATATGAAGATATAATAGATAGATTTAATTTTAATAAGGGAAATATAAAATTTTAATGTAGTTAAGTTTAAAACTTACTAATATAAGTAAGTCATTGGTACATTTTTTTATTGCCTGTATTAAAATTAAATCTATTCTATTTTTGCGTTTATTTTTATACTCCATAAATATATAGCTTAATGTTTTTATAGCATATATATTAATAATATTTTTATAGTTACATAGATATTATAGTATTTCTAATATCTCTACTTCATATTTTTCTTCTGGAGCTTCAACTTCAACTCTATCTCCAGCCCTTTTACCGTATAAAGCTTTGCCTAAATCTGATTCTACACTTATTCGCATATTTTCTGGATCTAAATCCATAGTAGTTACTAATGTTACCACAGTTTCAAAGTCATCATCTATGAATTTAACTTTGGCTTTCATATTAACTCCTAGTACTGATTTATCTATATTTTTGTCATCTACTACCGTTGCTGTTGAAATCATAGTTAATAAATATTGAATTCTGTTATCATTTTCTCTATAATTTGCACAGGCTTCTTTATATTCTGCATTTTCTGATCTATCACCGTGGGCAGCAGCTTCTAATTTTTCTTTTGCTATTTCTGCTCTTTTTACAGTCATTCTATATTCTAATTCTTCTTTTAGCTTTTTCATATTTTCTTCTGTCAATGTGTTATTCATAAAAACTTAATCCTCCATTAAAAAAAATATATTACGTTTAATATTATACAATATATATAAATAAAAGAAAGTAAGCAATATTTTAAGTATAGATATATTTAAGATAATTATTACTGACAGTAAGTGGAATTAGTCATGTTAGAGAATTTTAAATAAACAAATATTACTGTAAGTTGATTTTGAGTTAGTTTAATATGCAAAATATGATTCTATAACTTAACATTAACTAGCACAATTAAAATATAAATTTATAGAATGAAATTTAGTATCTTTAATTTATAAAACTAATTTGCTGTGAATACTGTAATAACATAAAAATTTAGACTGTTAATAGTTTTATTATACGTATGATAGTAATAATAAAAATAAATATATGAAAATGAATGGAGGGAAAAATTGAAAAAAGACAATCTTTTAATATTTACAAATTTTTTTATGTTCATATTGTGAAAAAATAACGTTTACAAAAGATAAAGATGGTAATAATATAAAAAATATTAAATTTACAAGTTTAAAAAATCAATTATTAGTTAGTTTTATAGCATTAATAGTGACCATTTGCGTGGGAGTTTCATTAATATCCATATACATTTCTAAAAAATCATTGATTGAAACTGTTGAAAATGAATTACCAGAGACTGCAAAACAAGCTTCTTCTGCAATTGAAAATGTAATTAATGGAAATTTGCAAGTTTTAGAATTATTATCACAAAATGAAAAATTAAGCAATGCAAGGGTTCCTATGAAAGAAAAATTATCAATACTTTCACAAGAAGCAAAAAGAAGCAAGCATACAAAAATGACTATTTCTGATGCCAAAGGGAATTCTGAAAATACGCTAGGTCAAAAGCAAAATCTTACTGATAGAGAATATTTTAAACAAGCAATTGCAGGAAAAAGTAATGTATCAGATCCTATAATAAACAAAAGTGACGGGAGTATTATAGTTATATATAGTGTACCAATTAAAAAAGATGGAAAGATAGTAGGGGTTTTAACAGCATCTAGAGATGGAAATGAAATAAGCAATTATACAAATAGTATTAAATTCGGTAAAACTGGACAAGCTTTTATGATTAATAAAAATGGCACTACAATAGCCCATAATAATAAAGATTTAGTATTAAAACAGGATAACAATTTTGAAAATATAAAAAAAGATTCAGAATTGAGTTCTTTAGTAGATATTGAAAAAAAGATGGTTTTAGCTGAAAGTGGTGCAGGTGATTATAGTTATAAAGGAAAAGATAAATATATAGGATATGCACCAGTAAAATCTACTGGTTGGTCAATTGGTATAGTTATTAATACTGATGAGATATTAAGTGAATTAAATGCTTTAAAGATAGGTATAGGGGTAACAACTGTAGTATTTATATTAATAGGCGGTGTTATTGTGTTTTTATTATCAAAGACTATTACCAAACCTATTAGTGCATCTATGAATCATCTTCAAGTAATTTCAGAAGGTAATTTAACAGAAGAAATTGAAAAAGAACTTTTAGATAGAAAAGATGAATTGGGAAAGATGGCAAAAGCCATTGATGTTATGAGAAAAACTATGGGATATATTGTTAAGGATATCAAGATAAGCTCTTCCAATATAAATGATCAAGCGG
Organism: Clostridium sp. Marseille-Q2269; assembly: GCF_943736985.1. GTDB lineage: Bacteria > Bacillota > Clostridia > Clostridiales > Clostridiaceae > Clostridium_F. Next base: position 176,201 of record NZ_CALSFS010000007.1, on the reverse strand, counting down.
ATAATTTAGCCTCGGTATCAGATGAAATGGAATCATCAAGTAAAAACATATATATAGCTACTAATGATGCAGCCAAAGGTACTGAACATCAAGCTCAAGAGTTAGTTGATATAACAAATATATTGCAAGAATTTAATTTAAAATTAGATAATATGGTTAAGGTTATAAAAAATGTGGATTCAAGTACAAATGATATAAAAACTATGGCTGATAGTAGTAATACTTATATGGAAAATGTAATTAAATCAGTTGAAAATGTTAATACTGCATTTAAAGAGCTAATTGCTAAAATCCAAGGTGTAGGTGAGAATATAAATAAAATAAATGCAATAACAGATTTAATAAATAATATTTCTGAACAAACCAATTTACTTGCATTAAATGCTGCAATAGAAGCTGCAAGAGCAGGTGAAGTAGGTAAAGGATTCTCTGTAGTAGCAGATGAGATAAGAAAGCTTGCAGAACAAAGTAAAGAGTCATCAATAAATATTTCAAATTTAATATCTGAAATATCTAAAGATACAAATGCAATGGTAAACACAACAGATATTATGAAAGAAGAACTTGAAAATCAAGGAAAAGAAATATATACAGCTATGAAATCATTTGAAACAATTACAGAAGCAGTAGATAATATAGCTCCTAAAATGGTAGCTGCAACTAATTCTATTGAGGACTTAAACAGTAATAAAGAAATTATAATTACTAAAATAGAAACATCATCTTCAGTAGCAGAAGAAGTGTCAGCATCAGCAGAGGAAATAGCAGCTTCAACTGAAGAAATGAATAAGCCTTCAGGAAACTTAGCCAAATCTCTACAGTTGTTAAATGATATGAGTAAAAATATGATGGGTAATGTTAATAAATTTAAAGTGGAAAATTAGAAGTAAGAATACATAACATAAAAACTTAGTAGATAATATATATTAATAAAAGCTTTAGTTAAACAACTAAAGATAGGGAATAATAGTATTTTTATAAAGATGAAAATTTCTTTATTGATTATAAAAATATACTTTCATCATATGAATATATTTTGTATAATGTATTATATTAGCTTTGTTCATTGATTTCTCTGTCCTTTGTTGGAGATAATGATTTTGTGATGAAACTATTATATTTCAATAGGTGTAGAGAAAATCAATGTTCATATAACTTAACAGAACTAAAATAATACTGAGGAGAATAAAAATGAGAAAAGTGTATAAAAACCCAAAAGAACTAGCTTCATGTTTAAAGGATTTAGTAGATTTATATTTTGAGGATATTATGACTTATGAAAAATTAGAAGAAAAGGTGTCTAAAATAGTTGAGGCTAACAAAGATAGTATGTATAGAAATGGAGTTATGCATACTAAATTTCAAAATGTATTGGGAGATCAGAGAATAGAAGTTATAAATAAAATAGTGGAAGATAAATAAAATTTATTGAAGATTGAAAAAATCATATTAGCTAAGTAACATATAAAATAATAAAAGATAAATAAATATCCGGTGGCAGGCCATATTGGGCTTTGTCACCGGTTTTCAGTTGCACTGAGAAATAAAGTAATTTTAAATTTATAATATTAAATATTATTAATAGATTATATAGGTATACACTCCATATGATTTATGTTAAATACATTGAGGGGTAATGAAGTATTAATCTATTATTTAGATGGCAATATTATAGTATATGTTATATCATTGAATATTGTTTAGGAAATTTATTTTCAACTCTACTATTTTTCATTGTGTTTAAAACCCAGTAAGGATTTCTTAAGAGTTCTCTGCCTAGAGCCACTAAGTCCGCTCTATTATTTTGTAATATTTCTTCTACCATTTCTTTTCTTGTTATTAAACCTACAGTTATAGTTGGAACATTACATTCTTTTTTTATTTGTTCTGAAAATTTTACTTGGTATCCCGGATAACTATGAATTCTAGCTTCTAAAAGGCCTCCTGTACTAACATGAACTATATCTATATCATTCTTTACTAGATTTATTATTTTAACCATTTCATCTCCAGTTAATCCACCCTCTGTATAATCATAAGCAGAGACTCTAAATAGAATAGCTTTTTCTTGTGGCCAAACTGTTTTAATTTCTTTTATTATATCTTTTAGAAATCTAACTCTATTTTCAGTACTTCCACCGTATTCATCTTTTCTTTTATTTGTAAGAGGAGATAGAAATTCATGTATTAAGTACCCATGAGCACCATGTATTTCTATTGCATCAAATCCGGCTTCATTAGCTCTTCTTGCAGCATTTTTAAAGGATTCTACAATATCTTTTATTTGACTTACAGTAAGCTCTTTCGGTTCACGGTAGGTTTCACTATGTCTTATAGCGCTTGGAGCTAATAAATCTCCGTAAGTTCCTTCATATTTACGGCCGCCGTGGTTTAGTTGTATTGCAATGGTGGCACCATAATCTTTTACTCCATTAACAAGTCTTTTTAGCCCTTCTATATGGTCATCACTCCATATACCTAAATCTCCATCAGTTATTCTTCCATTTGGTGAAACAGCTGTAGACTCTAATATAATTAGTCCTACACCACCAATAGCTCTTGTTACATAATGAACAAAATGAAAATCATTAACTTTACCATTTTCATCTGCAGAGTACATACACATAGGTGGCATAACTATCCTATTTCTTAAATTTAAATTTTTCATATTAAAATTTTCAAATGTTTTCATTTCTATTCCTCCCTTATCATTTGCAAGTTTAAAAAAATAGCACATAAATGTTTTTAGATTTTTCTGAAAATTGTATTTGTTTTTAATTATTTTATATTAAAATGATTTCCTTAGCAAATTATAAAATTTTCAAAATACCCCATAGGGGATAGGAAAGTCTTATTTTCTGAACCATACTAATTATTCTTTAGTTTTTCTTATTAATAGCATATACATATCTATAAATATTATTAACTTTAATTTTTTTTATATTAGAGAGATTTATTAATATTTATATATAATGGAAAATAACGAATAAATTTGATTATAAGGTAATAACGTGTGAATATATGTAATAGTTTATTTTATTTCCAACATGTAGAATAATTATGTAAAATTAAATTATATTATAAATTTCAGTGTTAATAATGGAAATATTATTTGTATAGACAAGACCCTTAATAGCTATTATAATATAACATATGTTAATTAAGAATTGATATTAGTCCACAATATATTCCATTGTAGATTGTATTAATGCAATGGAAATTTCCAGAATATTCTGTTCTTATATCTACTTTAAACCATAAATATGAAATGTATGAAACATTGCTATTAAGAGTAATGCTGATTTTTCATATTAAGGTCATTTTTAATAAATAGTTTATGAAGGGGGCTTTTTATAGTGAACAAAAGAAATAATTACAAAAGACTAAAGAAAACATCTGCAATTATATTATTAATTACTTTATTTTTTCAATTTTTCTCAATTTTACCTGCCACCAAGGCAAAAGCTCAAGATATTACTGACCAATATCAATTTATAACTAGAGTGACTTTAATTGGAGATGATGGGAAGATTATAAATGAATCATCTAATCCCATAAATAAGAATTCAGAGGTTAAGTTAAAATATAACTTTACCATACCTAATAAGGGAGAAATAAAAAAAGGTGATAGTTATATTATACATATACCTAAGGAAATAAAGGTTATAAGGGAACTTAAGTTTTCTATTAATGCTGATAGTGGAGATACTATTGCCAATGTAACAATAGATACTAATGGAAAAGTTAATATAGTGTTTACTGAATTTGATGAAAATAACTCTAATGTTTCTGGATATTTTTATGTTAATACTCAATTTGATGCTAATAAAATAGGGAATTCTAGCCCTAAAGCTATTGAATTTGATTTAGGAGGAAATTCTTCACCCTATGTAGTTAATGTGAATTTTCAGCAACCTGAAACACCTAAAGCTTCTGTTAAAAAGGAAGGAAGTTATAATCCTTCAAGGAATGAGATTACATGGAAAGTAACAGTAAATCCTGAAAATGTTAATATAAACAATGCACAAATTGTGGATAATATTTTAACTGGACAAGAGTTTATACCAGGATCCGTAAAGGTCAATGGAGTTAATGCTAGAACTACAGATTATAACTATACAGATAAAAAGTTAACATATAATTTCTTAAGCCCAATACATACTCAACAAATAGTAACTTTTAAAACTAAAGTAACAGATACAAAGATTTCTCAGTCTGAAGGGACTGCAACCTATGAATATAATACAGTAATTTTTAATCATGATGGAACCACTGTACAATCAAATCAGGCTTCTATAAAAGTAGTTACAGATTTTATTAATAAAAATGGAAGCTATGATGCGGTGGCAAGAAGAATAAATTGGACTATTAATATAAATAATAATGCACAACATATAGAAAATGCAGTAGTTATAGACAGTATTCCACAGGGGCTTGAGCTAACAGCAGGTTCTGTTAAGTTGGATGGCGCTTCTAGTAATAGTTATAAAGTAGAAGGACAAAAATTTATATATCCATTTAAAAATTCAATTAATGAGCCACATAGAATTACTTTTTCAACAGATGTAGTAGATCCGGAAGCTTATAACTCTAATCAATCAAAGGTATATAATAATACAGTTGATTTAAAAGGACAAGGGGTACCAAGCAATGCATCGGATATAAAGGGCGTTGGAGTGCCTACCAGTATTATAAATAAACAAGGTATAGGTTATAACCCAGCTACTAGAGAGATAACATGGAAAGTTACTATAAATAATAATAAAATATCTATAAAAAATCCAGTAGTTACTGATGATATAAGAATAGGTCAAGAATACGTACAAGGGTCCGCATCCATAGACAAAGGAACACCTAATGGTGTTTTTCAGTATACAAAAGCAGCTGTAAATGATAGAGGGAAAACTGGAACATTAACATACAAGTTTAATGATACTATAAATGAAATTCGTACTATAACTTTTAAAACTAGAGTAACGGACCCAAATGTATATGCTGGAAATAAAAATCAAAACTATTATAATGTGGCTAAGCTAACAGGAGATAATATTATAACTTCAACTTCTCAAGGAAGACAAAATGTACAAAGCCAAGTTATAAATAAAACTAGTGAGAGTTTTGATTACATAAAAAAAGAAGTTACATGGAAAATTATAATAAATAGAAATAAGATGACTTTACCAAATGCACACATTATAGATGTTATAAATGAAAACCAAGAATTTGTGCCTAGCTCTGTTATGGTTAATGGAAACTATGCAAAAGAATCTAATTATGACTATAATGAAAATACTAGAACTCTAACATATAATTTCCCTAGTGAAATTGAGGATCAGGAAGTGATAACTTTTAAAACTAAAATAATTGATAATTCTATATTTAATAGTAATGGAGAAAAAACCATTAATAACAAAGTAAAGCTAGTAACTGACATTTTACCTTCAGGAGTAGAAAGTACTGGTACTGCAACTATAAAAAGTACTTTAGTAGATAAAAAGGCTAGCTATACTGTAGGTAATTCATATATTGATTGGAATGTGAATATTAACTCTAACAAAATATTGATTAAGGATGCTATCTTAACAGATATTCTTCAAGATGGGCTTGAATTAGATACTACTTCTGTAAAACTATATAAAGCTATTTTAAGTTCAAATGGAACATTATCAAAAGGAGAAGAGCTAGTTTTAGGTATAGATAATGTAAAATATAATGCTACAACAAGGCAATTTGATTTTAAATTACCTTCTTTAACAAATGAATCTTATATATTAACCTTTAGAACTAATGTGGTAGATAAGAGGAAATCTCCTTTTATTAACTCTATATCCTTTAAAGGAACAGGAATAACGGAAAAATCAGATTCTAATAAGGTTGATGTTATATTTCAAGATGCTGCTGGTGGCGGTGTTGGTGAAACTGGTAGCATAAAAGTAATAAAAGTAAATAAAGATGATGAAAATATAAAATTACAAGGAGCTGTATTTGAACTTCTTGATAGATATAAAAATGTTATAAAGACTTCTGGGGAAACAGGAGGAAACGGAGAGGCAATATTTAATAGGTTAAGATTTGATACAGATTACTATGTTAGAGAGAAAACCTCTCCAAAAGGATATATTTTAAGTAATGAAGTATATAAATTTCAACTTGCTAATTCTGGAGATGATAAAAACATAGTCTACAATTATAAAGATGAAAAAATTACAGGTGAAATTCAATTCTTTAAAATTGGAGATAATGATATTCCTCTACAAGGAGCAGAGTTTACTCTTTATAAGCTTTCAGATACAACATATGAAAATCCAATAGCTACAGCTAAAAGTGATATAATTGGGGAAGTAAAATTTAAAAATGTTGACTATGGAGAATATACTATAAAAGAAACAAAAGCACCAGAGGGTTATAGTGTTTCCAATACAGTATTAAAGGCTTCTATTACTGAGAATGGTAAAGTGGTTAAAGCAAATCCATATAGTATTTCTAATGAGAAAATCATAGGAAATATACAGTTTATTAAAGAAGGAGAAGATAAAAGACCACTTGAAGGAGCAGAGTTTAAACTTTATAAAGAATGGGATAAAGACTTTCAAGATCCTATAGCAATGGCAATAAGTGATAAAAATGGGCATGTACAATTTAACAATATAGAGTATGGAAAATATAATATAAGAGAGACAAGAGCTCCAGAAGGATATAATCTTTCTAGTGAAATATTAAAGGCTAATGTCAGTGAAAATGGAAAGATAATAAAAGCAGATCCATATATTCTTTTTGATACAAAGATTAAGGGTTATATAAAAATAAAGAAATTAGATCAAGATAAAAAACCTCTTAATGGTGCTTCATTCACACTATACAACCAGGATGGTAACCCTGTTAGGACTGTTGCATCAAAAAAAGATGGAATTGCTTTATTTGAAAATGTTGAATATGGTGAATATATAATAAAGGAAACAGTAGTTCCTGAAGGATACTTGCCTTCAGAAAATACTATAAAGGTAAAAGTGGATAAAGATGGACAACTATACACTTATGAAGTTATAAACAATAGAATTAGGAGAACTGTTACAGTTACTAAAGTTAATTCTCAGGGAAGAAGACTTGAAGGAGCAGAATTTACTTTGTTTAGTAGTGATGGTAAAGAAATAACTACAGTAATTTCTAATAAGAATGGAATAGCAGTTTTTAAAGATTTGGGTTATGGTAACTATATAATTAGAGAAACTAAAGCTCCTAAAGGATATATTCTTAGAAAAAAACAGTTGCTAGTTAATGTAAATTCTACGGAAACTCAAAATTTCATAATTGAAAATGAAGCTTATACTCCTATAGTTAAAAAAGGCCATATACCACCTAATCAAGTTAAGAAACCCACTAAAGCAATTAGTGTTTTGCCTAAAACTGGTAGTTTCTTAGATTTTAAGGTTATGATTGGCATTGGATCAATAGCAATTTTAACTGGCATAGTATTGATGCTAAAGACAAAGAAATAGACATAGTTCAAAGTAGTATGGATTGCTACTGGAAATAAGGAAATAGACATAGTTCAAAGTAGCAGGGGATTGTTATTAAAAATAAAGACAATTCAAAGTAAATTATAAAATCAAGTATTTTAAAAGCTATGAAGAAATCTATTTTAGGTTAACTTCATAGCTTTTACTATATTTAAAGCTAATAGAAAGAAAGCTAGAATAAGTTAATCAATATGTTGTGCTAGTTAAATTAAGCTTACAGAATGATATTTTGCACATTAAACTAACGTTAAATCAGCCTATTTAAAATAAATTTAGTTCTAATAATTTTATATAAATAACAAATTAGCATAATTAGCTGGTATATGAATATAAATTCATATAAGTTTATATAATCAAATAAAGAGGTGGATCATGAATAGAAAATATATAAGTATATTCTTAATAATAATAGGAATATCAATAATTGGTACAGCTTTTTTTATGAAATATAGTGCATATGCAAAACAGAAGAAAATGATAGATAGTTTTGAAGATACTATTAAGGATTTGAATAAAGAAGAGTCAGCAAAGGATCCCAATAATCAGAATAAAAAGAAGAATGATAATTCACAAAAGCAACAAGCAGAGAATAATGTTAATTCTATTAGTAATGGAGCCATAGGAATTATGAATATACCAAAAATAGATTTAAAAGTAGCTATAGGAGATGGAGTGGATAAAGATACTTTAAAATACGCTGTAGGACATTTTACTAATACCCCATATCCAGGAGAAAAGGGAAACAGTGCCATAGCAGGCCATAGAAGTTATACCTATAGTGAGCATTTTAATAGATTGGATGAGATAGCTAATGGGGATAAAATATTAATTAAAACTAAAAAAGGGGAATTTACATATATAGTATATAAAAAAGAGGTAGTTCTGCCAGAAGAAGTTTCCGTTTTGAATAATACCAAGCATACAGAGCTTACTTTAATTACTTGTACTCCTATTAGAGTTGCAACCCATAGATTGATTATAAAGGCAAAACTTCAATAGTTATTTAAGGCATAAAAGTTAATACATCTTTAAAAATGGGACTGTGGCATTAAAGAATTTAAGTACAATATATTGTTTTACAAGTTTAGAGTTAACATAATATATTGGAGTATTTATTCTTAGTGCCACAGCCTGATTTTTTTGTGTTGCTATAAGTTTAAAAATTGTTGTTTTAATGATTGCTTTATTATACATTGATTTTTAAGTGGTTACGAACATATTTATTTATAGATGAATATAACATATTGGAAACTAGTATTAATAATTCATCATAATATTAACTAATTATATAATTTATTAGTCACATTTGAAAAAATAAAGAATAATATGTATATATCTATAGTGATATTTTCAAGTATATAAAAAATATTTCTATAGTTTTAATCTATTATAAATAACCCAGATAATTTGATAATTATTTAAATTTGAAATATTTTTTTAAAAATTTAGTATAACTTTATAAAGCTGTTAATAGACTTATTATTGTTGGAATTTAAAAATATTATTTTGCATAGAGTAACTTATTTTATAAAAAGCAGTAATTATACGGTTATTGATAGTAATATAAACTATTTTAAATAAATTCATTCTGATAACGATGTTCAGAATATTCTGTTATTCAATCTGAGATTTATAAAAAATTATATAAGGAATGTAATAACAATAAATTATATTCAAGCTAATTAATGAAACAAATATTAAGTTTCAATAAGAATATTGTAAAAAAATCCATGAAGGGAGTTATGCAAATGAATAGAAAATATAATTATAAAAAGGGGAAGAAACGGTTTGTATGTATAGCATTAATTGCTATATTTTTTCAAGTCATTTCTCTTTTGCCTGCTATTGGAGTAAAAGCTCAAGAGATTACAAATAAATTTCAATTTATAACCCAAGTAAAATTGACTGGCAACGATGGAAAACCTATAAATGAATCATCAAACCCTGTAAGTAAGAATTCAGAGGTTAAGTTAACTTATAAATTCAATATACCAAATAATCAGGAGGTAAAAAAAGGTGACCATTATACTATGCAAATACCTAAAGAAATAAAGATTATAAGTAAATTGAATTTCCCAATTATTTTAGATAATGGAGATAAAATTGCAGATGTTACAATAGATACGGATGGAAAAGTTAATATAGTGTTTACTGAATTTGCTGAAAATAATTCTAATGTTTCTGGATTTTTTTATATTGACACACAATTTAATCCTGACCAAATAGGAAATGATAATCCAGTACGTATAGAATTCGATCTTGGAGGAGATTCTGGACCTAATGTAATTGAGGTGAATTTTGAACAGCCAGAAGCTCCCAAAGCTTCTATTAAAAAAGATGGTAGTTATGATCCTTTAAAAAATGAGATTACTTGGAAAATAACTGTAAATCCTGAAAATGTTAAGGTGAATAATCCTCAAGTTGTAGATAATATTTTAGAAGGACAAGAATTTATACCGGGTTCTGTTAAAATAAATGGAGCTTATGCTAAGTCTACAGATTACAATTACCAAAACAAAAAATTAACTTGTAATTTTGGAGAGGTAATTGACAGGCAACAGATAATAACTTTTAAAACTAAGGTAATAGATCCAAAAATTTCTCAGTCTGAAGGGGCTACCACATATGAGTATAATAAAGCAATTCTAAATCATGATGGAACTAGTAAGGAATCTAATGAGGCTTCTATAAAAGTAGTTACAGACTTTATTAATAAAAATGGAAGCTATGATCCAGTAACAAAGAGAATAAACTGGATTATTAATGTAAATAATAATGCACAACATATAGAAAATGCAATAGTTATAGACAGTATTCCACAGGGACTTGAGTTAACAGCAGGTTCTGTTAAGTTGGATGGCGCTTCTAGTAATAGTTATAAAGTAGAAGGACAAAAATTTATATATACCTTCGAAAAAGAGATTAATGAGCCACATACAATAACATTTTCAACAGATGTGGTAGATCCCAATGCTTATAACTCAAATGTAGGAAAAGAATATAAAAATAAAGTTGATTTGGAAGGAAAGGGTGTTCCTGATAATGCAACTGATTCTAAGGGAATAAATGTTCCAACTAGTATTATAGAAAAACAAGGGATAGGATATAATCCAGCTACTGGAGAGATAACATGGAAAGTTACTATAAATAATAATAAAATATCTATAAAAAATCCAGTAGTTACTGATGATATAAGAATAGGTCAAGAATACGTACAAGGGTCTGCATCCATAGAAAAGGGGACAGCTAAAGGTTCTTTTAAATATGAAAAAGCAGATGGAAGTGATAAGCTAAAAACTGGTACATTAATTTATACTTTTAATGATGCTATAAATGAAATTCATACTATAACTTTTAAAACTAGAGTAACAGATCCTAATGTTTATGCTGGAAACAGAAACGAAAATTATTTTAATGTTGCTAAGTTAGAAGGAGATAATATTATACCTTCAACCTCTCAAGGAAGACAAAATGTACAAAGCCAAGTTATACAGAAAATAGGTAGGAATTTTGATTATATAAAAAGAGAATTCACATGGGAAATTATTATAAATAGAAATGGAATGACTTTACCTAATGCTTATGTTACAGACATTACAGGTGATAAGCAAGAATTTGTTGACAATTCTGTTATGATTAATGGGAAGCCTGCAGAAAAATCAAATTATAATTATGATAAAGATACTAAGACTTTAAGATATAATTTCCCAAGTGAAATAAAAACTCATCAAATATTAACTTTTAAAACCAGAATAGCAGATAGTTCAATATTTAATACCAATGGAGAAAAAGAATTTAAGAACACTGCAAAATTAATAACTGACATTGTACCTGGAAGTGTAGAAAGTACTGGCAAAGTAAAGGTGAAAAATGCTTTAATAGATAAAAATTCTGACTATACAAGAGGTAATGACTATATAGATTGGAATGTAACTGTTAATTCTAATAAAATATTAATTAAAAATGCTGTTTTAACAGATATTCTTCAAGAAGGACTTGAACTTGATACCACATCTATAAAGCTATATAAAGCTATGCTTAATTCAAATGGTAGTTTATCAATGGGAGAAGAAATTACTCTAGGAAAAGATGATGTAAAATATAATGCTATAACACGAGAATTCAATTTTCAATTACCTTCTAGTACAAGTGAAGCTTATATTTTAACATTTAGAACTAATGTAGTAGATAAGAAAAAGTCACCATTTACTAACACTATATCTTTTAAAGGAACAGGAATAACAGAAAAATCAGATTCAAATAAGGTTGATGTTATATTTCAAGGTGCTGGTGGTGGCGGTGTTGGTGAAACTGGTAGCATTAAAGTAGTAAAAGTAAATAAGAATAATGAGAATGACAAGTTACAAGGAACTGTATTTGAATTACTTGATAAATATCAAAACGTAATAAAAACTTCAGAACCTACTGGAGTAAATGGAGATGTAATATTTAATAAATTAAAATTTGATATAGACTATTATGTTAAAGAAAAAACTCCACCACAAGGATATCTTATAAGTGATGAAGTATATAAATTTCAAGTTGAAAATAGTAAGGAACAAAAAAATATATCCTATAACTATAAAGATGAAAAGATTAAAGGTGAAATTAAATTTGTAAAAACCGGCCATAATGATACTCCGCTACAAGGAGCAGAGTTTACTCTTTATAGTATTTCAGATATAAAATATGAAAATCCATTAGCCATAGCAACCAGTGATATGTTAGGAATAGTACATTTTAAAGATGTAGAGTATGGAGAATATATTATAAAAGAAACAAAGGCTCCAGAAGGATATAATATTTCAACTGAAACATTAAAGGCCAATATCACTGAAAATGGAAAAATTGTAAAGCCAACTCCTGAAAGCATTTCTAATACAAAGATTAAAGGAAATATAGAATTTACTAAGCAGGGAGATAATAAAAAACCATTACAAGGAGCACAATTTAAGCTTTATAAAGAATGGGATAATAATTTTAAAGATCCTATAGCAGTGGCTGTAAGTGATGAAAATGGTTATGTTCAATTCAAAGATGTAGAGTATGGTAAATATAATATAAAAGAAACAAAAGCCCCAGAAGGATACGCTATATCGGGTAAAGTTTTAACTGCAGAAATAACTCAGCATGGTAGTACTGTGAAATCCAATCCTAATAGTATATCTAATACAAGAATTAGAGGCAATGTTGAAGTTAAGAAGTTAGGTGAAGACAAGAATGCACTTAAGGGAGGGGAATTTACGCTATACAATACACAGGGAGAGGCAATTAAAACTTCTGTATCAGGAGAAGATGGAATTGCAATATTTAAAGATCTTCAGTATGGTGAATATACTATAAAAGAGACAAAAGCACCTGAAGGATATAATATTTCAAATGAAATATTAAAGGCATCCATCAAAGAAAATGGAACTACAGTAAAAGCAAATCCATACAGTATTTCTAATACAAAAATTAGAGGAAATATAGAGTTCACTAAGCAGGGAGAAGATAAAAAACTATTACAGGGAGCAGAATTTAAGATATATGAAGAAACAGATGAAAAATTTGAAAAACCCATACAAAAGGCTATAAGTGATGAAAATGGCCATGTGGAATTTAAAAATATAGAGTATGGTAATTATAATATAAAGGAAACAAAAGCCCCACGAGGATATAATATTTCACATGAAGTATTAAAGGTATCTATAAAAGAAAATGGAAAGGTTGTAAAAGTAAATCCTGAAATTATTTCTAATACAAAAATAAGGGGCCATGTAAGTGTAAAAAAATTGGATAAATACAATAGACCACTTAAAGGAGCTGAATTCGCGTTATATAATGTAAAGGGAGAAGCAATTAATACTTCTATATCAGGAGAAGATGGAATTGCAATATTTAGAGATCTTATTTATGGTGAATATACTATAAAAGAGACAAAAGCACCTGAAGGGTATTTAGTTTCAGAAGGTGATATAAAAGTATTTGTAAATGAAGATGGAAAATTGTATATATATGAAGTAATAAATAATAGAATAAAAGGTACGGTTTTAATTACTAAGACAGATATGAAAGAAAAATTACTTCAAGGAGCTGAATTTACTTTGTTTGATGATAAAGGTAAAAAAATAGCCTCATCAATTTCTGATAAGAATGGAGTGTCAGCTTTTAAGGACGTGGATTACGGTAAATATACCATAAAAGAAACTAAAGCTCCTAAAGGATACAATTTAAGTGAAAAGAAGTTAGAAATTAATATTAATTCTCCTGAGATTCAAAAGTTTACACTTAAGAATGAACCTGAAAAGCTTATAAATAAAATAATTAATAATCCATCTAAAAATAGCAATAAAGAGGGAGAAGCGATAGTTAATGGGGCCTCAGATTATCAAAATAAAATAAATGATCTTCTTCCTAAAACTGGTGGGTGGTTGGATTTTAAGGGATTGATGACAGTTGGATCATTAACAACTATAAGTGGGGTAATATTGTTTCTAAAAAAGAATAAGAAAAAATAGTTTAAAGTATAAAAAATTAATTAAAAGCTATGAAGAAAACTGTTTTAGTTTAATCTTCATAGCTTTTATTACATGGAAATTAAATTTGAATGGGGTAAATATTTTGTTAATGTTTAAGGTTGACAATTTTAATATAAAATTAACTAACTTTAATCATTTAATTTGAAAATTTGTAATATACCATAACAGACCGTAGATTCTATAGCACAATCATATGTATTTTATTATTCTATATTATAATTATGTTTGTTTTACATAATTCGTATTGGAATTATGTGTACTTATACATATGTATTTTACAGATTATATATTAAAAGAAACTAAATAATCCAACACTAGCAGTACCCATAATAATACCTGCAAGTAATACTCCAAGCATAACAGCTATAATGCTAGTTTTAAAATCCATATCTAATAAACTAGCTGCTAAAGTGCCTGTCCATGCACCAGTACCAGGAGCTGGTATTGCAACGAAGAGTAATAAACCGAAAAACAAACCTTTTTTACCTGTCTTTGCTTGCAATTTTTTACCTGCGCTCTCTCCTTTTTCTAGGCACCACGTGAAGAATTTTCCCGTAATAGGCTTGCTAGAGCCCCACACAAGTATCTTTCTTGCAAATAGATATATGAAAGGCATAGGTAGCATATTACCTATAATTGCAATGATATAAGATTGAAACAAAGGTAAATGATATATCTGTGAATATGGGATAGCTCCACGTAATTCCAGAATAGGAACCATGGATATTAAAAATACTATTAAATACTTAGTCATTATATAAACTCCACCTTTTCTTCTAGTTTGAAATATATAAGTAATTTTAGAAATAATATATCATAAATCATAAATAATCACAAATGGTTTAAATTAAATATTAAATGATTATACACAATTTTAACTAAAATTTAACCTGAAAATTACAATACTGTTAATATGGTCTGTGAAAACCATTCCCACCAAATCTAACATTTGGACTCTCTGCTTTTCTTCAAAGTGGGAGTAAAGAGCGGGTACGTCCATGGATAACCATTGACTCCTAAAGGATAATGACTTCTAAGGAGTAAAACTCCTAAAAATTATGTTAATAAGATTTAGTGGGAGTAAAAACTTCCTCTGAAGCTTAGAAATCTGTTTATTTTAAAATAGCATAGAAAAATGTAGTCTAGTAACATTTTCATATGGTATAATTAGGAACATATTCGAGATAATTATATAATATTTTACAATAAATGATTATGGAGGTAATGTATGGAGCAGTCAAATAATATAGTAGTTTCTATAAGGGATTTAAAAATGAGTTATGGAAATAAACAGGTGTTAAAGGGAATAAATTTAGATGTAAACAAAGGGGAAATTATTGGGTATATAGGACCTAATGGTGCGGGAAAAAGTACTACTGTTAAGATAATGCTTGGCTTAGTTAAGGGATATGAAGGTGAAGTAAAAATATTTGGAAACAATATATGCCATGACAATATAGAATATAAATACAAAATAGGGTATGTTCCTGAAAATGGGGAAATATATGATAATTTAACAGCTTATGAGTATATAACTTTTTTAGGAGAAATATATGGCATGGAATTAGAAGAAGTAAATAATAAGGCTAAAAGGCTTATGAGTCTTTTTGGTATAGAAAATTCATATCATTCAAGAATATCTTCTTATTCAAAGGGCATGAGACAGAAACTCTTGATAATATCAAGCCTCATTCATAATCCTGATATCTTGTTTTTGGACGAGCCTTTAAGTGGACTTGATGCAAATAGTGTACTTGTTTTTAAAGAGGTGCTTTCAAAATTAGCATCAGAAGGAAAAACTATATTTTACTCATCTCATATAATGGAAGTTGTTGAGAAAATAAGTAGTAGAATAATATTATTAAACAATGGACAAATTGCAGCGGATGGTACCTTTGAAGAATTACAGGAAAAGAATATGGAAGGTTCTCTAGAACAAATATTTAATGAAATAACTGGATTTACAAAGCATGAAGATATTGCAAATGAATTTATCTCCATATTAAAGGAGGTATAGAAGTGGAAGATTTTAAAATATTAAAGCTTGTTGATAAATTTAAATTTATATATGATAAACTTGGTGTTAATTATACTTCCATGAGAACAATACTTAAATTAAAGCTTTTAATGGATAATAGAAGAGTTCCAACAATATATAAAGATAAGGAAAATGAGAATAAAAAGAATACTTTTATAAAATCACTACTTTTATATGGATTAATGGGAATTTTTCTTGCTGTTTTTATTTTTATTCCATCGCCTATGATTGTAAAAATGAGTATAAATATAGGTGCCATAATGTTTTTAATCATGAGTACTATGATTGCAGATTTTTCTTCTGTACTTTTGGATCTGGGTGATAAAAATATATTAAATACTAAACCAATAGATCAAAGGACAATAAATGCAGCTAAGACTACTCACATATTAATTTATATCACATCTATTGCCGGGGCAATTGCAGGGCCAACATTAATAGCTGGTGTTATTAGATACAAATTTAAATTTTTTATAATTTTCTTTTTTCAAATAATATTACTTTCATTTTTTACTATATTCATAACTGCCATATTGTATTATTTTATATTAAAAATTTTTGATGGAGAAAAGCTTAAAGATATAATAAATTATTTTCAAATAGTTTTATCAATAGTACTTGCTTTAGGATATCAAATTATACCACGAGTATTTGATATTAATGGTGTAAATATGAATTTTGAAATTAAATGGTGGAGTTATCTAGTTCCACCAGTGTGGTTCGGGGCTCCATATAGCTTAATAATTGAACATAATACTGGAATACAGTATGTGTTATTAAGCATAATGTGCGTGGTGATACCAATTATAATTTTTGGTATATACTATAAATTTATTGTTCCGTATTTTGAAGAAAATTTACAAAAACTTGACAGTAGTACAAGTAAAAAAGGAACCATTGAAGAAGATAAAGGATTAAGAAAGAAAAGATATGCATGTATTTTTTGTAGAGATAAAATAGAAAATATATTTTTTCGGTTTTCAAGAAATATGATATCTACAGAAAGAAAGTTGAAGCTAAAATTGTACCCAACCTTGGCTTTTGCTGTGATTTTCCCTTTTATAATGATGATAGGCTCTTTTTCAAAATATAAATCAGTTTCAAAGGCTCTTAACAAATTTTCAAAGGGAAATTATTATTTTGGGATTTATTTAGCAGTGTTTATGTTAGTGGCAGGCATAGAACTTTTAAGCCAGAGTGAAAAATATAAAGGCTCATGGATATATATGGTTTTGCCTATAGAAAGCCCAGGAAAGATCCAAAAAGGAGTTTTAAAAGGATTTATATTAAGATATATTTCTCCAGTATTTTTCAGTATTTGTATTGTTTTTTTAATAATGTGTGGATTAAGAATATTACCAGATATAATAGTAATGTTTTTCAGCATGCTTATTTTAATAGTTGTTATACAAAACTTATATAAAAAAGAATTGCCTTTTTATAAAGATTTTCAAAGCAATGCAGGAAATTCTTTTACTACGGTTATACTTTCTGCAGCCATCACAGGAATTTTTTTTGGATTGCATAAGTTAATTAGAAGTTTTACAGAATATAATTTTGCTATATATGTATATATTGTAATTTTAATTTTGGTTAATATAATCTTATGGAAAAAGCTATTTAATAGAAGATGGGAGCAAGTTCAATAGCAAAAGAAAAATTATGATAGGGTATAAGACAATATTTTTAAAGAATATAATGAAGAGCATTCCATTTTTATAGTGGAGTGCTTTTATATATTTTATTTTAGATTTTGCTATTACTAAAACTGGAATTACCTTTTTATGTTAAAATTATTTTAAATATCTTATCTAATAATTTAGTATTACTTTTTCATGGTGGAATGTTTTATATGTCTTATTTGAAAATTCATTGTGGTAAAAATAATTAATATAACTCCTTGTACTAGTTAAATTATGGTTACAGAATAATATTCTCTACATTAAACCAGCGTTAAATCAACTGACAGTAATATTAGCTAAGGCTTTATTTATTGTCTATACTATACAATATACCTTGAATGAAAGTAATAGTGAAATAGGGTATACTATAAATAAATTAAATATTAAACTTGATTATAGAAAAATAAAGTGATAAAGAAGAGATGAAATTAAATGAGGAGTGATGGTAAATGAAAAGAATACCTTATGGGATTTCTAACTTTGAGGTTTTAAGAGAAAAAAATTATCTTTATGTGGATAAAACCTCTTATATAGAACTATTAGATAGATATGCTCCCTATAATTTTTTTATAAGGCCTAGAAGATTTGGTAAAAGTCTTTTTATATCTATGCTTGAGAGTTATTATGATATAAATGAGAAAGACAAATTTGAAGAATTATTTGGTGATTTATATATAGGTAAAAATCCTACAGAGGAGAGAAATAGCTTTCTTGTGTGGAAAATAAGTTTTGCAGGGATAGATGCAGGACATGGTGAAGAAGAATTAAGAAATAGTTTTAATTCAAAAGTTTTTTTATCTGCAATAAAATTTCTAAATAAATACTCAAATTTATTAGATGCTGATACTATTCCAAAAGGAATGGAAAGCGCAGAAATAATAGTTCAATATATATCTTTATTAGCTAGTAAAATAAAGATACCTGTATTTGTTTTAATAGATGAATATGATAACTTTGCTAATGAATTGATTACAGGATCAAAACAAAGTACCTATAGTGGTATACTTCATGGTGAAGGTTTTGTTAAAGTGTTTTATAAAGCTATAAAGGACGCAACAGCGGACAACTTTAACAGAATATTTATGACAGGTGTAAGCCCTATAATGTTAGATGACTTAACTAGTGGTTTTAATATTACAATGAATTATACATTAGATCAAAATCTTAATGCTATGATGGGTTTTACAAGAGATGAGATTTCTTGTGTTATGGATGAGGCTGGAATAAAAAATAAAGAAATTAGAGAAAAGATATGCACTGATATGACCCAATATTATAACGGATATAAATTTAATGAGGATAGTAAAACAGTTTTCAATCCAGATATGTCTATGTATTTTTTATATAATTATTCATTATACAGTCGCTATCCTAAGGAAATGATAGATAATAATGTGAAAACTGACTATGGTAAAGTTAATCAGTTGGCTTATAATTTTAATGATAGAGAAGCACTAGAGGAGATAATGACTACAGGAGAAACTTCTACTATGCTAGTAGATAGATTTAATATTCATACTATGTATAGTGTGAAAGAAAATTTTAAATCACTACTTTTTTATTTAGGAATGCTTACAATAAAGGAGCAAGGTCCATTGGGTACTATTTTAAAGATACCTAACTATGTTATAAAGACTATTTATTGGGAACAATATTTTCAAAGAATAAATTTAGAATATAATGTTCAACTACAAGATATAAGAATAGCAGTTAATGAAATGAGAATGAACGGAAATATTCACCCTTTAATAGAAGTTGTAAGTGCTATATTAGAGGATTTATCAAATAGAGATTTAATAAAAATGGATGAAAAAAACATAAAGATGATGTTATTAACTCTTTTAGGTGTAGATAGCACTTACTTTATAAAAAGTGAGGATGAAAATAATAAAGGCTATGTTGATATAATGCTTAAAAGAAAAATTCAGTTTAAAGATATAACTAAATTTCAGTGGATTATAGAGTTAAAATATATAAAAGAAAGTGATAAAAATACTTTTGAGAAAGTAAAAGAGGAAGGAATAAAACAGCTTCAAGGATATGCTGAAAGCAAAATGGTAAAAGAAGAACTTGGAGTACATGATTTAAAGAAAGTATTAATTATTGTAGTTGGAAAAAAGGATATCTATACTGTAGAGTTATAAGTATAAGAGAATAATATAAAAAAAGGAGTTGTGGCACTAAAGAATTTAAGCACAATATATTGTAGGATTTATTATTAGCGTCACAGCTCCTTTTATACATTGTATTATTACCCAAATAGTCAGTACATTTTTATGTAAAAATTCTTTTGAAAATCTTATTTCATGATATAGTATTACAGTAATTATATTGACTTTAATGGTGGAAGGCTTTATATATCTTATTTGAAAATCGATTATGGTAAAATATAATTAATATAGAATATTATTATAATTTTAATAGATTTTCCTAGGGGGATAGTAATGAATAAAGATATAAAAATATTAGTGGTTGAAGATAATGATGATATAAATAAATTATTGAGGGATATGTTAACACAAAATGGGTATGTTACACAATCAGCATATTCTGGCACAGAAGCTTTAATATATGTAAAACAGGACAATTGGGATATGGTTCTATTGGATTTAATGCTACCTGGTATGGATGGCAAAAAACTTCTAAGTAATATAAGAAAAACCAGCAATATGCCTGTAATTATAATTTCAGCTAAAGAGGAAAAAGATATTAAAATAGAAACTTTAAGAATGGGAGCAGATGATTATATAACAAAGCCTTTTGATATAGATGAGGTATCTGCAAGAATAGACTCACATCTTAGAAGATATAAGGAATTTTCCACTTTAGATGTAGAAAAATTATTAAAGTATAAAGAATTGTCTCTTAACAAAGATAGTAGAGAAGCTTTTGTATATGATAAAGAATTAATGTTAACTAATACAGAATTTAATATATTGGAGCTTTTAATGAGCTATCCTAAAAAAGTCTTTACTAAGGCCAATCTGTTTGAGAGTGTATGGGGTAGTGAGTATCTATGTGATGATAATACTATAAATGTACATATAAGCAATTTGAGAAATAAGATATGTAAAGCAGGGGCAGAAAATCATTATATTGAAACAATATGGGGCATTGGGTATAAATTGGACAAATAGTATTAAGCTTAGGAATTTTGTTGTCTGCATTTGCAAATTCAGAGTTTCAAATGGTACAATTTATACCCGTAATTATAATACCACAAATTTTCTTTGCAGGTATTTTTCCAATAGAAAATATGACCCATTGGTTACAAGTTGTAGCCAAATTTATGCCTATGTACTATGGTGGAAAAGCTCTTCAAAATGTTATGTATAAAGGATTCTTATTTAATGATATAAAAATGGATTTACTTATGCTAGTTCTATTTGCAGCAGTATTTATAGTATTAAATATATTTACACTAAAGAAATATGGTAGCATATAAGTTAGTGAAAATTATTTAAATTTAATTATGTAAAATGAAAGGAATGTAATAAGGGGATAGAATTTGTAGTTCATCTCCTTACAGTAGGTTTATATATGAAAATTTGTTAAAGTTAGCAGAAGAAAATATAAATAAAAAAATGACAACCAAACAGGAAAAATATTAGAAATTGATATTAAGTTATTTGCAGAAAAAGGATATGCAGCCACATCTACCAGTGAAATTGCAAGAGAGGCTGGGGTTGCAGAGGGGACTATATTCAGACATTTTGAAACTAAGGAAAAGTTATTATTAGCTATAATAATAACTTTTTTAATTGATGCTATTGCTAGTATTACAGATGAACTTGTAGAAGATGTTTTAAAGAATAATTATGATAGTTTTCAAGATTTTTTAAGAGAGCTTATAACAAATAGATTGGGGTTTATAGAAGAAAATAAAGAAATATTTAAAATCATAATATCAGAATTATTACATAGAAAAGAGTTACAACAGCAGATGATGGATGAATTTGAACGTAGAGTTTTAAAAAATCTAACCCTTAGTATTGATACCTATAAAAAAAAGGGAGATATAAAAGATATAGAAACTCCCACAATTATTGAGATGATGTTAACTCATATTATAGGATGTTTTATCTTTAGATTTGCATTGTTTAGTGATGCTAAAGTAGATCATTCAAATGATGTAGAGGATATGGTTCAATTTATATTAAAGGGTGTTGGAAAACAATAAAAATTTAAAAATAGTAAAAAACCTTACTTAGTAAATAGTGTGAATGGAAACTAAAATAAATTGAGTTACTTTTATTTAAATAATAAATATGTAATTTGCTAAGGTAGACAGAATCTTATTATATTGAATATGTTATTTTATTTAAATGATACTAAACATAGGGTATACTATTCATATATGGATAAAATGAAGTAAATGTGAGTTTATATATAATAACAAGTTTATACTACAGTATTCTTTATGTTTTTTATAACAGATATATTATAAAATTTTCATAAGTGGGTAGATAATAAATAGGAATGAAAAATATATTCATACTTAGCTTATATTATAAATTAATTTTATTAGCAAAAGTATAAATAAAAGGAGTGAAAATAAATGAAAAAGATACCCTATGGTATTTCTAATTTTGAAGTTTTAAAAGAAGAAGATTATTTTTATGTAGATAAAACTCCATATATAGAATTACTTGATGGATATGCTCCATATCAATTTTTTATAAGACCTAGAAGGTTTGGAAAGAGTTTATTTATATCTATGCTTGAGAATTATTATGATATAAATAAGAAGGATAAATTTCAAGGATTATTTGGTGATTTATATATAGGTAAAAATCCTACAGAGGAGAGAAATAAGTTTCTTGTTTGGAAAATAAGTTTTGCAGGAATTGATTCAGGACACGGTGAAGAGGAGCTTAGAAAAAGTTTTAATGCAAAAGTACTGTTATCTGCAAGAAAATTTATAGAGCAATATTCAGATTTATTAGAACAGGTCTCTATTCCTGAAGAAGTACAAAGTGCAGAAGTAATAGTACAATACATATCTTTTTTTGCTAGTAAAATAAAAATACCTGTATTTGTACTAATAGATGAATACGATAATTTTGCTAATGAACTAATAACAGTGGGAAATGATGCTGCTTATGAAACAATACTTCATGGGGAAGGATTTGTTAAGTCATTTTATAAGGCTATAAAAGATGCCACAAATGATAATTTTAATAGAATATTTATCACTGGAGTAAGTCCTATAATGCTAGATGATTTAACTAGTGGATTTAATATAACTGAAAACTTAACTATGGAAGAGGATTTGAATGATGTTTTCGGATTTACAAAAATGGAATTAGAAACTATTATAGATGAAATGAATATAAATGATAGAAATAATGTGATAAAAGATATGGACTTTTATTATAATGGATATAGGTTTAATAAAAATGGAGAAACAGTGTTTAATCCGGATATGACTATGTATTTTTTAAAGAATTATTTAAGATATAAAAGATATCCTGAGGAAATGATAGATTATAATATAAGGACAGATTATGGAAGAATAAATAGATTAGCCATGAATTTTAAAGATGAATCATTAATAACAGATATAATGAATATAGGGAAAACTAGCACTAAACTAGTAGAAAAATTTAATATAACATCAATGTATGATAATAGAGAGAACTTTAAATCACTACTTTTTTATTTAGGTATGCTTACAATAAAGGATGTAGAAGCTAATAATGTTATATTGGGTGTTCCGAACTATGTGATAAAAAATATTTATTGGGAAGAATTTTATAAAAAAATAGGTTTTCATAAGTAAATTACCTTAATTTTAAATAGATTTAATTTTAAACTGCTAATATAACATCACATTCCTAATATAAAAATGTATTCTTTACATAATTACATAAAAATTAATTAAGAAACATTAAGGATTTTTAAAGCTTATTTATGTGGTATTAGGTGTAATTTTTATATTTGCCATATTAAAATTAAATCTATTTTATTTAATTATGTGCTTACTATTTATTTTATAGATTTTATTTATTTTTCTTGTGAGTAAGATTTAATAAATTTTAAAGTTATTTTATGTGTCTTGTTGCTTTTCTTCTTAGACTCTTTAATGCTCTTGTTGCAGGATATGGATCTTCTGCTTCTAAAGCTTTATCTACAGCAGCAATAGCATTCTTAAAATCTCCACTTTTCATATAAGCTAAGGCTAAATAGTAAAGATAGATTGAAAAATCAGGATCTTTCTCTAACAAGTTTGTATAATAATCTATAACTTCTTTGTAATAAAATCTATCGTATTTATTAGTTGATTTTAATCCTTTTTCTTTAATGGAATAAATATGGATATTGTACGCTTCATAGCTGTCGTGTGTCCATAAGATTAATTCTTCTTTTCCATCAAAATCTAAATCTTTAAGGTAAATCTTGCTGTAATAATATCCATCATCTTTAAATGCTTTTACTAATTTACCTTTTCTATATGTTAGTATGTGAAGTTTACCTATATTATCGTCTATTTTAAATCCTAGGAAAATATGATATTCTTCCCCCATGTTTTTAATTATCAAATCTTTAATTGTATACCCTTCACCTTTAAAACTGTCTTCCAGTGAATAAGAAGAGTCATCCATTCTTAACAAGCCTAGATAAGGACATCCATCCAATGTGTATGGAACTAGGCATTCATCATTTCCATCATAATCTAAATCAATTTTGATTTCATCGTTATCCCATCCAAGCTCATTAATTGGTATAAGAGTACTACCCACAGGGAATTTATCTTCTAAACTATCAGTTTTAACCGTTCTATTTGTTGGGGTTGGAACTGGACCCTTTAGACCAAAATTATAATAGCCCATTTGTACTACTTTCATATTATTGTTTAATAAATCTACAAAGCTTTCTACATATCCTATGGTATCAGCATTGGAAACACCAATTATTCTTTGCCTAATGAATAGATAGTAGTTATTTTCAGATATAAGCTTAATAGGGAAGGCATCATTAATGGCTGAAATAGTAGGCTCATCGGAGCTAATGACTTTTCCATTTTCATCATAGATCATGTTTAGATACTCTTTAGGTGTATGAGAAATATCATATATAAAATATTCATTTAAGGTAATAGAATTAACCAAAACTTTATATCCATCTAAGTATCTTGCTATTACTTTATAGTTTTCAGAAAATTTATCTGGGTTAAATATTCCTATAAGTCTTCCTGCTTTATAATCATAAATTTCTGCTATAGCATATCCTCCTGATCCACCAAAGGAACCTCTAACCATGATCTCATCTTTATTATCACCATTAAAATCCCCTAGGAAAAGTTGTAGATCATATCCACTATAGGGGAGTTTTGTAATTAAAGTTGGACTGCCATCCCCTGGAGTTATAACTAATTCTAAATTATCTACAAATTTACTGTCTTTTTCTAAATAGCTACCAAGTAGAGTAACCTTATCTCTAGAGTATTTTGAAATTACGTCGCCCATCTTTACATCTAATACTGTTTGATACATTCCACTTGACATATATAAGACTTCCTTTTAAAAATTACTATTATAATATATAATATTAGATTTCAAATAAACCGTTCCATAATGAGGTTTATACCCCTATAATGTAAAATTAGTTTTTTATATAAAGAGTGTAGATTAATTCATTAGGGTACATTGAGAAATTGTTATTATAATTAATTTAATATCATCTAAAGTAAATAGCTTAGTTAAGTGATGAAGTCAAAGTAACCAAAATAACTGAAGTAAGTGAGATTAAGAGAAATAGATGAAATAGGTGAGATAGTGAGATAGAGATAGATGAGGTAGCTTCAATAAGTTATAGATAAATAAACTTCAAAAATTAGGGAGAAGTGGTATAATTATATTGACAATGAATTTTAATATCAATGATATATGAAGGAAGTGTAACATATGTTGTTTTTTAATAAAAAATCTAAAGGAAAAGAAATAGAACTAAAGGTAGAGGGAATGAGGTGTGCTCATTGTGAACTTACAGTTAAACAAGCTCTTGAAAAGGTAGAGGGTGTAAGGAAAGCAAAGGCAAGCCATTTTAAGAAAAAAGCCTTTGTTATATTAGAAGAAGGTAAGGATGTACCAATATTTGAATTAATACATGCTGTTAAAAAAACAGGTTATGATGCTTCACAGATATAAATAGGGTTAAAGGCTTTCATTAATTTTATGAAAGCCTTTAAAATGGGGTATAAAAATTTATATGAGCTAATTAATTGAGAGTACGCTAAATTAAAATTTAATTATTATAAGGGTGCACTATATTGAATTTTAATTAATCAAAAAGTGCGCTAAATTTAAAATTTATATAAATTAATTAAGAATAAATAAATTTTAAATATATATTAACTAAAATAAATAAATTTGTAATTGTATGATTTAACCAATGAAAATTAATTAAACCATACAATTTTATGTGATTCAACTAATTGATTAAAAGTGTGATATGTCAAAATTATATAATTAATCAGTTGAGAGTGTATTATATTATAAACTTTACTTTATTAGTTTATTTGTAAAGATAATCTCTTGTCATAGGAATTTCATTGTTTAATCCTTTTGTTAATATGAATTGATGCAAATCTATTACTCCATAATTGAATGAGGCAGCACATGAATCTAGGTATAATCTCCACATTCTAATAAATTTATCATCGAAACCTAATTTTTTCACTTCATCTAAAGAATTTTCAAAGTTTTTAGCCCAACATTCTAATGTTTTACAATAATGTAGACGTAAGCTTTCTAAGTCTATTAAATGCAAATCATTTTCTGCCATATTATAAACTAATTCTCTTATAGACGGTATATATCCACCAGGGAATATGTATTTTTTAATCCACTCATTAGCTTCACCTTCTGTTTGAGCTGTTATACAATGAAGTAAAGATACACCGCCATCTTTTAATAGATCACTTACAGTATTCATATAAACAGGAATATTTTTTCTACCAACATGTTCTAACATGCCTACGCTAACGATTCTATCAAATTTTTCTCCTGTTTTTAACAGTTGCCTATAGTCTAGTAGTCTAACTTCTACTTGACCTTCAAGGTGCTGTTCTTTTATTATTTCTTCCACTTTATTAAATTGTTCTTTACTTAAAGTTATTCCAAGTGCTTTAACACCATATTTTTTTGCTGCAGTTAGTATAAGCCCACCCCAACCACAGCCTATATCTAATAGGGTTTCGCCTTTATGTAAATTCAATTTTTTTAATATATGATCAATTTTATTTAATTGTGCGTCATATAGAGAGTCATTTTCTGATCTAAAATAAGAACAAGAATAACTCATAGTTTCATCTAACCATAATTTATAAAAATCATTACCTAAATCATAATGATGAGATATATCTTGTTTACTGTTTTTTACAGAGTGAGGAGTAACCTTATATAATTTTGAGAATATAGAAGCCTTATGTAGAAAACTATCTTTGTTTTTATATATGGATTCTATAATTTCTTGTACACTGCCTTCAAAGTCTATATCCTTATTCATATATGCTTCACCAAAAGTTAAAAATGGATCTCTTAAAATATCACTTTTAGATATACGCTCATTTATGAATATCTTAAACTTTACATCTCCTTCACCTATTTTTTCAGTTGTTCCGTCCCAGAATTGTACTTGAAAGGTATCTGAGAATATACTTTTTAAAAACTTTTTCAAGAATAATTTTTCCATTATTGTATCTCCTTCAGTACTTTTTATTGGATGACTATATACTCATATTAAATATTAAAATTGGAATGGTCAATTAACGGTTTAAGCATTATACAGATGAATTTTAGAGTAAATGGAAGGATATAATAGGAAAATATGTGGTCTTACCACTATAAAAATGAAAATAACCTATAATAAGGATACAGAATATTTAGAAAAAAACTAAGTATACCTATACATTGGCTATATATTCTGAATGGTAGTTAGTATATTTCAGCTAATATTTTATTGAAAATTTTATTTATAAATATTATATTTTATTACTAAACTCATATCATCTACTATTGCATAAGTAACTATATATTAATGGATTAATTTAAAATAAATAATTGGATTTATAATATTTATCACCTACTTAGTTGTAATGATGCTTTTAAATAAAACATTAAAGAAAATATTTCTTGTAGAAATTTTAAATGATAGAGAATAAATTAAGTATAAAGAATAAATCATAGTTCCTTTAATATAGTATGGAATTCTGTTATTAATGAACTTTCATAAAATACTAGAAATTACCTTGCTAATGTGATATTATAGATAGTGAATATAAAAGTTAATATATACTTTTAAATATGTATGTATATATAGATTGATTAAGATACATAATAACAAATAATGTTATATAGAAAAAATGGTGATTATAAAAGCTACGATTTTAAATTTCTTTAGAGAGCCGATGGGTGGTGAAAATCGGTGAAAGTTAAAATCTTTCCACTTTTGGAGCTGTCGGTGATGAATCGAAAGGTTAGTACCCTTTATAGTACCATGTTGAGAGGCTGGTTTATTTATCAGCAATTTGGGTGGCAACGCGGATGTCTTCCGTCCCAGTTATATATTAAGTATATAGTGGGATGGGAGTTTTTTATTTTATTATTTATTAAAACAATAATTATTTATATTTTATTAGGAGGTAACAAATGTTAGATTTAAAATTTGTAAGAGAGAATCCAGAAATCGTTAAACAAAATATAAAAAATAAGTTTCAAGATAAGAAGCTTCCTTTAGTAGATGAAGTAATTGCTTTAGACGCTGAATTAAGAAAAACTAAAAAAGAGGTAGAAGAATTAAGAGCTAATAGAAATAAGATTTCAAAACAAATTGGTGCATTAATGGCTCAAGGAAAAAAGGAAGAAGCAGAAGAAACTAAGAAAAAAGTTACTGCTCATTCTGAAGATTTAGCTAAGTTAGATGTAAAAGAAGCTGATTTAAATAAAAAAGTTAAAGATATTCTTATGGTTATTCCAAATATAATAGATCCAAGTGTTCCTATTGGTAAAGATGACAGTGAAAATGTTGAAGTTGAAAAATTTGGTGAACCTATAATACCCGATTTTCAAATACCATATCATACTGAAATTATGGAAAAATTAAATGGTATTGATTTGGATAGTGCTAGAAAAGTTGCAGGTAATGGTTTCTATTACTTCATGGGAGATATAGCAAGACTTCACTCTGCAGTGATTTCTTATGCAAGGGATTTTATGATAAATAAAGGATTTACTTATTGTATACCACCTTTTATGATTCGTAGTGAAGTTGTAACTGGGGTTATGAGTTTTGCAGAAATGGATTCTATGATGTATAAAATCGAAGGGGAAGATTTATATTTAATTGGAACTAGCGAACATTCTATGATAGGTAAATTTATAGATACAATATTAAAAGAAGAATCTCTTCCTCAAACTCTAACTAGTTACTCACCGTGCTTTAGAAAAGAAAAAGGGGCTCACGGTATTGAAGAAAGAGGAATTTATAGAATTCATCAATTTGAAAAACAAGAAATGATTGTAGTATGCAAACCAGAAGAAAGTATGGTTTGGTATGATAAACTATGGAAAAACACAGTAGATTTATTCCGTTCTTTAGATATACCAGTTAGAACTTTAGAATGTTGTTCTGGTGATTTAGCAGATTTAAAAGTAAAATCAGTGGACGTAGAAGCTTGGTCTCCTAGACAAAAGAAATACTTTGAAGTAGGAAGCTGCTCTAATTTAGGGGATGCTCAAGCACGTCGTCTAAAGATTCGTGTAGATGGAGAAGACGGAAAATATTTTGCACATACATTAAACAATACAGTAGTAGCTCCACCAAGAATGCTTATAGCTTTCTTAGAAAATAACTTAAACGAAGACGGTTCTGTAAACATTCCAACTGCCCTACAACCATATATGGGGGGGATGACAGTAATTAAATAATAAAAATCAATAAATTAAATTCAGGACTTTTGATAAAATAATATCAAAAGTCCTTTTAATATTAAGTAAATATACAAAATTTGTATAATAATAGTAATAGTATTTATATTTTGTAAAAAAAGGGATATAATCTTAAGTGGGGA
The DNA here is from genome assembly GCF_943736985.1 of Clostridium sp. Marseille-Q2269. Lineage (GTDB taxonomy): Bacteria > Bacillota > Clostridia > Clostridiales > Clostridiaceae > Clostridium_F. The sequence goes on along the minus strand of NZ_CALSFS010000007.1, from coordinate 146,370 downwards.
AGTGAAAATGAATTTATATGACATAGGTGAGAAGGGGGACTTTAAATGGAAAATAAAAATACTATGACTTATAGGAAAATCAATAAATATATAACTATTTGTTTTTTTATTGCTTCGCTGAGTATAATATTTATTCAGAGTGATAAATATTTAATGATTAGATATTTGGCAGGGGGTATCATAATTACATTAGTAGATGTTTCTACATTGTTCAGTCATAAATTGGACAAGTATAGTCCTTATATTATACCAATAGTTATAGAATTGTATTCTTTCTTTATGATGTATATGGTAGGATATTCTATTTTAATGCTTTTGATATATTTTATAGCTATAAATGTGGCTACCTTATACAATAGACCAACTAACGTTATAGTTGTTACATTGTTGGGAGCATTAATTAATATTGGAATTTTTGTTTTAGGATATGAACATTTTTTCAAAGTAAGTAGTTGGTATTCAGAGATAGATTTTCATCATGTACTTTTTAATGTGTTGGCGTTAATATTAAGTGGAGCTATTGCATATTTTCAAGCAAAATTAGGTGAAAAAAGAATGAGGGACATTATAAAAAAAGCTTCACAGGCCAAAATAGCAGAAGAGAAAATAAGCAATAATTTTGATAAAATGAAAGTTACAACAGAAGTGGTAATAAACTCTATTAATGATTTGGATGAGAGATTAAATGAAGTTAATGGTAATATAGAAATAGTTACACATAATATAGAGGATATATCTTTAGGTGCAAAGGGACAAACAGAGGAAATTACTAAATCTGTAAATGTATTAGAAACTTTATCTGAAAAGGCACAAAATGTATATAGCCAAACAAATAACGTAGAGAAATCAGCAGAGAACACACTTGAAATTTCTAATAATGTAAATGATAAGATGGGAATTATGGGTGAAAAAATAGAAGAAATACAATTGGCTGTTAAAAATGTTAACAATGAGCTTGGCATAGTAGATGAAAATAGTGAAGAAATAGTTAAAATTATAGAAATGCTAAAGGAAATTGTAAATCAAACGGAAACTTTAAGTTTAAATGCATCTATAGAAGCAGCTAGGGCTGGAGAAGCAGGAAGAGGATTTGCAGTTGTAGCAGAGGAAGTTAGAAGATTAGCTCAAAATTCTAATGAATATGAGCATCAGATTCAAAAGATAATAATTAAAATGAAAGAGAATATAAATAAAACCAAAGAAAAAATTGCATCTGGAATTTTAGTTACAGATGCTGGAGTTAAATTAACTAAAGAAAATATAAAAATATTTAGTAATGTTTTTGAAGAAAATAAATCTATAAAACAAGAGACCGTAAATATAAATAGACTTATGGATGAATTCTCAACTCAAATTAAGGATGCCTTAAATTTCTTTAGCAATATAGCATCAGTATCAGAAGAAACTACTGCATATGTAGAAGATATATCTCATCTTTCTAAAAAACAATTAGATTCAATAGTTGAGTCAAAACAGTTTTTAGAAAATATAATACTTAAAATTAACAAACTTAGGGATGAATTAAAATCATAAAGAGAATCATATATATTTTTTGAAAGGACAAAATTGTATTAAGAACATATCACTTAAGAAAAAAATACAAATGACAAAGGCTCCAGAAGGATTATAAATTTCATCTTGTGTTCAAATCCCATTAAATATAGGGTATACTATGAATAAGATTGGCGGTATAAGCTAAATTTTCAGAGGATATATATAATATCCATAGAGGACAATTGCTTATGTGTAGGATTTTTAATTTTGAAGTTTTAAGAGAAGAAGATTGTCTTATAGATAGATAAGGATATAGTATATAACTTAACATATTTCTAAGGTTAAGGAGGAATAATGTGGATTCAGAAGTATATGTAGATTTAAAAAAACTAAAGAATGAATCAGTAAGTGTATATGATAAAGATAAGATAATTGGAGAAAATATTCAGCATAAATCCATTGAGATTATTAATGATAATTTAATAAAAAATGAAATACTAAAAGCTAGTGAAACAGGACTTATTAATAAATTAATAGATTCAAATTTAGCCTTAACTCCAAAGTTAATTGTTAATGACTATTCTAAAGGAAGTAAAGTGCTAAGCGAAATAACATCTGAGCTTAATAAATGTGAGGAATTTTTTATATCTGTTGCTTTTATTACCAATAGTGGAATACTCCCTTTATTAGAAACTCTGAAAGTTTTAAAGAAAAAAGGTGTTAAGGGTAAGATTTTAACTACTGATTATTTGAATTTTAGTGAGCCAAAGGCGTTAAAAAAGCTTTTAGAATTTCCCAATATAGAAATGAAGTTATATAGCAAAGAAAACTTTCATACCAAGGGATATATTTTTAGATATAAAGATCATTATAAATTAATAGTAGGCAGTTCAAACTTAACACAAACAGCCTTAACTAAAAATAAGGAGTGGAATTTAAAGGTTTCATCTTTAGAAGAAGGGGCATTAACAGGAGGAGTTATTTCAGAGTTTAATGGGCTTTGGAATGATGCAGATGAACTAACTATTCAATGGATAGAAACCTATGAGGACATATACAAAAAGCAAGTTGAGTTTGCTAGGAAAAGTAGGGTTCCAAGACTTTCTCAATATAAGTTAAAGCCTAACAAGATGCAGGTAGAAGCAATACAAGGTTTAGAAAGGCTTAGAGAGAATGGACAAGATAAAGGTATTTTAATTTCTGCAACTGGAACAGGTAAGACTTATTTATCAGCCTTTGAACTTAGAAATTATAATCCTAAAAGAGCATTATTTATTGTGCATAGAGAGCAAATAGCAAAACAGGCCTTAAATAGTTTTAGAAATGTATTTGGTGATACAAGGAGTATGGGAATATTATCAGGTACCAGTAAAGAGGTGGAGAAGGATTTTATCTTTTGTACAATTCAAACATTGTCAAAGGATGAAGTGTTGCAATCTTTTGATAAAAATGAATTTGACTATATTATAATAGATGAAGTTCATAAAGCAGGTGCAAATAGCTATCAAAAGATAGTTAATTATTTTGATCCTAAATTTCTTTTAGGTATGACAGCAACACCTGAAAGAAGTGATGATTTTGATATATTTAAAATGTTTAATCACAATATTGCATATGAAATACGATTGCAACAAGCATTAGAAGAGGATTTGCTATGTCCCTTTCACTATTTTGGAATTTCTGATGTTACACTTGATGGCATTGTGCTAGATGATAACACTAATTTTAAATATTTGGTAGCAGAGGAAAGAGTAAACCATATTATTGATAAAATAAATTTTTATGGATATTGTGGTGAACGAGTAAAGGGGTTAATATTTTGTAGTGATAAAAAAGAAGCTAAAGAGCTTTCAGATATATTTAATGCAAATGGCTATAAAACAGTTGCTTTAACAGGAGAAAATTCACAAGAGGAAAGAGAACAAGCCATTGAAAGATTAGAACAAGATGAAACTTTAAATTCATTAGATTATATTTTTACAGTAGATATATTTAATGAAGGCGTAGATATTCCTTCTGTAAATCAAGTTGTAATGTTAAGACCAACTAAATCTTCCATAGTATTTGTACAACAATTAGGTAGAGGGCTTAGAAAAGATAAATTCAAAGAGTATGTTGTAATAATAGATTTTGTAGGTAATTATAACAGTAACTTTTTAATTCCGATAGCTTTATCTGGTGATAGAACTTTTAATAAAGATACTATTAGAAAATATATTATAGAAGGTACAAGAGTTATACCAGGTTGTTCTACTATTAATTTTGATGAAATATCAAAAAAGAGAATATTTGAATCAATAGATTCAGCAAATTTTAACAATATAAAATTAATTAAAGAAAGTTATTTTAATCTTAAACAAAAGATTGGTAGAATACCTAGCTTAAGCGATTTTGATAATTTTAATTCCATAGATCCATTAAGAATTTTTTCTACTAAATTAGGATCTTATTATAATTTTTTAAACAAGTATGATAAAGAATACACTGTAGAGCTTAATGAGTTAGAGGCTTTGTTTATTGAGTTCATTTCTAAAAAATTAGCTTCTGGTAAAAGACCTCACGAACTTATAATGATTAAAAATATAATACATAATAAAGTAGATTTAATAGGGGAGTTAAAATATGAACTTAAGGAAATATATAATATAGATTTTAAAGAAATTACAGAGATAAATGTAATTAATGTATTAACAAACGAATTTCCAACAGGATCAGCAAAAAAGACTTATTCAAAATGTATCTTTTTAGAGAGACAAGCAAATTATTATGTAAGTTCAGCTCAATTCAAAGAATGTATTGAAAATAGTTATTTTAAAGAAATGGTTATAGAATTAATAGATTTTGGATTAAGTAGATATAACAGAAATTATAGTAATAGATATATGAATACTAATTTTCAATTATATGAAAAATATACATATGAAGATGTATGCAGACTATTAGAATGGGAACAGGGGGAAGTAGCTTTAAATATTGGTGGTTATAAATATGATAAAATCACTAAAACTTATCCTGTATTTATTAATTATGATAAATCAGATAATATAGGAAGCACTATAAATTATGAGGATAGATTTGAATCAGAATCACAGTTAATAGCAATTTCAAAGTCAGGCAGAACTGCAACATCAGATGATATTGTTAAGGCATATAATGCAGAAGAGGATGGAGTAGAAATGACTTTGTTTGTAAGAAAAAATAAAGATGATAAAATTTCAAAGGAGTTTTACTTTTTAGGAAAAATAAAAGCAATAGAAAAACCTAATCAATTCACAATGAAAAATACTACAAAAACAGCTGTAGAAATAAAATATAAATTAATTACACCAGTAAGAGAAGATATTTATGAATATATAATATCATAGGAAAGATAACAAAATAAAACAGGAGAAAAGAGCATGATATTTATAAGTATATAATATTATATAGAAATAAAAGGATGTAGCACTTATTATAAGGGTGCTACATTTTTTCTCTAACTAATTGGTGTACAGCAGGAATATCAGCAGGGGCCCAATTTAAAGAAAGTAAATTTTCTTTAGAAAGCCAAATAAGCTTATCGTGTTCATTAGCAGTAGGCTTTCTTTCTACTAATTTACATCTAGCAGTTGTTAAATTAACTATAAATTTATCATATTCATGAGTATTATCATTAAAAACATCTATAAATCTTATAGTACAATCAAGCTCTTCTTTAATTTCCCGAACTATAGCATCAGATAAAGATTCACCCTTTTCGATTTTACCACCAGGAAATTCCCATAGGTTAGGAAGAGACATTTTAGTTGATCTTAGGGCACATAATATTTCATTATTTTCATTTTCAATAATAGCACCAACAACTTTAATTAACTTTTTCATGTATTTAACCTCCAATGACATTTTAACTAAATAACATGGTTTAAATCAACAGATATAAAGTTAAACATAAATATATTTGTACATATTAAGCTCCTTTGTATAAATTTTTTAATTTTATTAGGTTTATAATATTCATTTTAGCATAGTTTATAGATGTTTTTAAAGCTATGGTTGAAACTCCCTTTGAGGGAGTTTTTTTTATTTTTAAAATTTGATTCAAATCATATTTTTAAATGTCAATAGTTTATATAATAAAGCCATAGCAAGCAACAAAACAAAGTAACTAACATGAATGCTAATAAAAATAAAATAAATTAAATAACATAAATACTAATAAAATATTGGAGGTAATTAATATGATAAAAAATGTAAATATTAAAGAAAAAATTTATTTAGTAGGAAAAATTGATGATAGAGATGTACCATTTCATAGATTAACTTTAACAAAGGGAACTACTTATAATAGTTATCTTTTACTTACAGAAAAACCTACAATTATTGATACTGTAGATATAAGTTTTGGAAGAGAGTATATTGAAGGTTTAAAAACTTTAATAAACTTAGAAAAATTCAGTATATAGTAATAAACCATGCAGAACCAGATCATTCAGGAGCTTTAGGAAGTTTGGCTTACAATGCTAAAAATGCAACTATTGTTTGTACTGAAAAAGCAGTTGATCAATTAAAAGCTATGTATAAACTTCATAATAGAACATTTTTAGTAGTTAAAGATGGGGATAATCTTGATATAGGTGGAGAAACTCTTGAATTTATGGAAACACCTTATCTTCATACAGAAGAAACTATGGTGACTTTCGCTAAAGAAAATAAAATATTATTCCCATGCGATATATTTAGTACTCATGTAGCGAATTATGAATATTTCAATGATAAAGCTAAAGAAGATATAGTAGAAGATTTTAAAACATACTACAGTTTAATAATGCATCCTCATAGAAGATATGTACAAAATATCATAAGAAAAATAAGAGCTTTAGATATAGAAATTATAGCACCATCTCACGGATTTATACTAAGGGATAATGCTGAAGAGTTTATAAATATTTATGATGAGATGAGCAAAAATACAGATACAGATAAGAAAGTTTTAATTTTATATTCTACAATGACAAACAATACTAAAAAGATATCACAATTAATTAAAGGATATTTTGAAAAAGACAATATAAATACAGATCTAATTGATGTTAATAAAATATTAGATGAAGAAATCTTAAAAAATGTTAACACAGCAGATGCAGTACTTGTTGGAACATCTACAAGATATGCAGATATGATTGGAAAATTAGAAGATGTTCTAAAAAGTTTAAAGGGTATGAATTTAGAAAATAAAATAGCAGCAGCTTTTGGATCTTATGGATGGAGTGGAGAAGGTATTGAAGTTGTGCAAGACTATTTAAATGAAACAAACATGAAGGTTTTAAGTACTTCATACATTATAAAATCCACAGGAATGACAGATGTAAAATTCCCAATAAGAATTAAATTTTCACCAGAAGAAAATGACAAAAAAGAAATAAAGAAAGCCACTATATTTATAGCAGATTTATTATTAAACTCAATATAGGGGTTGTGGTAAACACTTATTAACAAATAAATTAATATTTTAAAATAGGAGGAACTGTTATGAAAAATACTATTAATATAAATCAAAAACTTGGGGAGGTTGTTTCCATATTCCCAGGATCAAGTAGAATATTCAATGATATTAAAATAGATTATTGTTGTGGTGGACATGATACTTTAGGAGAAGCTCTAAAGGAAAAAGGAATAAATTCAGAGGAGTTTATTGAAAAACTTAATAAAGAATATGAAAAGTTTGTAGAGTCAAATGAAGAGTATATAGATTGGAGAAAAGAAAAACCAATAAATCTTATGAAAAATATAGTAGATACTCATCATGATTATACAAAAAGAGAGCTTAAAGAAATAGATGGATTATTATCAAAAGTATTAAAAGTTCATTTTGTACACCATGGAGAAGAATTATTAAAAGTTCATAAATTATTTGGACTTTTAAAAATAGAATTAGAAGAACATTTAGTAAAGGAAGAAGAAAATCTATTTCCACTAATAGAACAATATGAATTGACTAAAGATGAAAATATAAAAAAAGAAATAGATAGATTTATAAAAGAAACAGAAGATGAACATGATAATGCTGGAGATATATTGAAAGAATTAGAAAAAATAACAAGAGATTTTAAAGCTCCAAAAGGCGCATGTACAAGCTATAGATTAACTTATGATAAGATCCATAGCTTAGAAAAAGATTTATTTATCCATATATATAAAGAGAACAGTGTATTATTTGAGATGATTTAAAACTTATATGAAGGAAATGAGCTAAATGGATAAGAAAAAATGATGAATTAAAAGAAGTTTTAAAGGATAAATTTATTAAAATAAAGACGAAAATAAATAAGAGTATCTTCAAAAAAATGAAGATACTCTTTTAATTGTTTGTTTTATCATGCTACATTTCCCGAGCTACAATTTGTATCATGTAAATGTCTATAATAAACTTTAGTATTTTATTTATTTACCACTATTTCCATAGTTTGATAGTACTCTAGCACTAGGGTCATTCACGTTACAGCCTTCCCATTCTTTGTTTGGCATCCAATAATCTACTACCATTTCTGATTGTCCTTTATAATGTTTTTCAAAAATTTCTCTATATAATAATGATTCTTTTGTGAATGGTTTAGCATGATGCTTATATTTTTCACATAGTTTTTCAAAATCTTCGTCACTATATAACTTTTCTGCATATTCTTTTAAATAGTCCACCATAGAATGACCTACAGCATCACTAAAAGCCGCTTTTTCACGATATAAAATGTTATGAGGAAGATAATCACCTTCAAATGAATGTCTTAAAAGGTATTTACCCATTTTGTATTTGTTTAATTTTTTTTCAGGGTCAATGGACATAACGTATTTTACAAAATCTAAATCACCAAAGGGAACTCTTGCTTCTAAAGAGTTTGAACTAATGCAGCGATCAGCACGAAGAACATCGTACATGTAAAGTTCTCTTATTCTTTTTTCAGATTCTTTTTGGAATTCTTCTGCATTTGGAGCAAAATCAGTATATTTATAGCCAAACAATTCGTCAGAGATTTCTCCTGTTAAAAGAACTTTCACATCAGAAGTTTCATGTATTTTTTTGCAAAGTAAGTACATTCCCATACTTGCTCTTATTGTTGTAATATCATATGTTCCTAAAAGTTTAATAACTTCATCAAGGGATTTTATTACTTCTTCTTTTGTCATATATAAAGTAGTGTGATCGCTATTGATATAATCTGCAACTTCTTTAGCGTATTTTAAGTCAATTGCATCTTCAGTCATACCAATGGCAAATGTTTTAATTGGCTTTTCTGGATGGATTTTTTGAGCAATAGAACATACTAATGAGCTATCCAATCCTCCACTTAATAGAAAACCTACAGGAGCGTCGGCATCCATACGTTTTTCTACACCAGCTACTAATTTATGGTGAATATTACTGCAGATAACATCTAAATCATCTTTACAATAGTCTCCTTCTACTTTTGTTATATCACAGTAACATGTAAATTTGTCATCAGCATAATAATGACCTGGTGGAAAAGTCATAATCTTGTCTGTAAGACCAACTAAGTTTTTAGCTTCGCTAGAAAATATGATTTTACCTGAGTTAGAATATCCATAGAATAGAGGACGAATTCCAATTGGGTCTCTTGCTGCAATAAACCTATCTTTTTTTCCATCGTATATAACAGTTGCAAACTCTGCATCTAATTTTGAGAACATATCTAATCCATATTCATAGTACATTGGAAGTAATATTTCACAATCACTATCAGAAATAAACTTATGACCTTTTTTAATTAGTTCATTTTTAATTTCACGAAAGCCATAAATTTCTCCATTACAGATAGATGCATCTGTATTTCTTGTAAATGGCTGCATTCCACTAAAGCTTAGATCCATAATAGAAAGTCTTTGAAATCCTAAAATACCAGAGGGTAAAGTAAGGATCTCTGTCATGTCCGGTCCTCTAGATTCAGTCCTTTGTAGAGCATCTGCAAATTTTTCATGTTTCATATCTGTTCCTGTATAACACATAATAGTACACATAATAATTCCTCCTTAGTATAAATAAAAAAGTCCTTTATCCTATAAAAATAGGACGAAAGACTTGTGTTTTCGCGGTACCACCTAAATTAGCTTATAAAGCTCTCTTTAATCAGCATGGAATTAATAAAAACTTCATACTGCCCAAGTTGTAACGGGTTGGCTCCGTCCAAGACTACTTTTAATAAATTTCGGTTGGAAACTTCGGGATGTTCTTCATTATTTGTTTCGTATCAGTCTCTCACCATCACTGACTCGCTTTGACTACCTCAAAATAACTACTCTTCCCATCATAGTTTTTTATATTTATGTTTTAAAATTAAATTTCGATTTATTTTATTTTAATAAATGTTTTATAAATAGTCAAGAAATTTATTAAACTTTTAATAAGTAAAATTATTTTTTAATATATATGCAATAAAATCCATTATATTTAATTAAAATGAAAAATGGAAAATTTATTATAAAATTTAAAAAAATAAGTTTATTTTTTATTTAAATTAAGATATAGTAATAATAACTTTGAAAATTTACTAAAAGTATCATTGATATTGTATAATTTTGTATGTATAAAAGGAGAGAATATATGGAATTTAAAAAAGCAACTAAAGCAAATATTAATAGTATAATGAAAATTATTACACAAGCACAAGTGTATTTTAAAGAGCAGGGCATTGATCAATGGCAGAATAACTATCCTAATGAGGAAACAATAAAAGATGATATTACTAGAGGTGATAGTTATGTGTTAATAAAAGATGATAATATTGTGGCAACTTTAGCAGTTTCTTTTGACGAAGAAAAAACATATGATTCTATTTATGAGGGACAATGGATTAGTAATGATGAATATGCAGTTATACATAGAATAGCTGTTGATAACAATTATAAGGGGTTAGGTTTGTCATCTGAAATTATAAAAAATGTAGAAAAGCTTTGTTTAAACAAACATATACATAGTATTAAAATTGATACTCATAAAAATAATAAATCAATGCAAAATCTGCTTAAGAAAAATCAATTTAAATATTGTGGTCTAATCTATTTAGAAGATGGGGGAGAAAGAATAGCTTTTGAAAAAAGATTTTAGTGTGCCTTAATGATTCGGTATATTATTTAGAATGTACCATGTGTAAATAGGAAAAAAGTTTTTATATAGGCAAATTATATGGGCAAAAAAGTTTATATATATAAATTTTTACACATAGGTAAAAAGTTTATGTATGGGTCTGTTACACTAAGAATAAATGCTACAATATATGGTGTTAACTTTAAATTGTAAAACAATATATTGTGCTTAAATTTTTTAATGCCACAGCCCTATAAAGATTGTTTGAAATTAAATTTAAACATATAAAAAAGTAAGGAAAGTACATAGATTTGGGTTAAAACAAATTTATCTACTTTCTTAAAAAAGTAAGTTTAATACTCCATTTCAGTAAATAATACATGCGGTTTCTAAATAAATTTTTTAGATTAGCCATATTGAGTATGAATTTTCTAAATAAATTTTTATCAATATGTGGTGAGAAAAATTTATTATATAAACATTAGCAATTTTTTTATTATGTAATGAACTTATTTATAAATCAATTACATCTAAATCGTCAGGCACATATATTGTTCCGTGAAACTCTTCTTGCCCTTCTTTTATGTACAAATTCTTTCTATTGGATAAATCTTTGTCCTCCGTATGATATAGTAATATATTTTTTACATTTAACATTTCACCATTTTCACAGGCATCTTTTACAGTGGCATGATGTTTTTCATAAGGTTTGAATATATCCCTTTGAGAATATAAGCAAAAGGCTTCATGTAGCAAATAATCCACATTTTCACAAAAATCTTTTACAGTGTGTCGGTATGGCTCATCCCCTAAGAAAGTTAAGCATTTTCCATTAGTTAAGTAAGTTTTAAAGCCAAATTGCAATTCTTTAGTACTATGTATATCAAAGAAAACAGTTTTTCTATCTAATATGGTAAACTCATAGTTATTTTCAACTTCATTAAATACTATTCTATCATCAAACAATTTTAAAAATTTGTTTTGAAGTACATAGTGAGAAATAGATCTTATAGCTTCAATAGATTTTTTATTACAATAAATATTAAAAATTCCATCATAGTTGTCCTTTAATATGTTAGTAGCTATTGCACGGATAACCCAAATGCTTCCTAAAATATGATCGTTATGATTATGAGATATAAACATATGGTGTATTTGATTTATTTTTATATTTGATTTTTCAAGATTTGATAATATAGTATTTCCACCGCCAGCATCTACAAGAAAATGCTCATTATCTTTTGATAAAGTAAAGCAGGTATTATAGCACTTAGTTACCATAGCAGATCCAGTGCCAAGCATAGTTATAGATTCCATAATTTTTTAACCCCTTTTGTATATAATTCTTTCAATTTTACATTAACATGTTTTATTATAATAATTATATATTCTTTTATAAATTCAGGGAATATATTAATATCATTTTTAAATAGGAAAATATTAATAAAAATTATCCATGGAAATAATTATATTATGTTCCCTCTTGAGCCCCGAAAGTTATTTGGACAATTGCTTATAAATTAGATACAATATAAAAAAGTAATTGGAGGTAACTTATGAGAGGCAGAAGTTATACAAAAGAATTAAAAGAATCTATAATGCAAGAGGTAAAAGAAGTAGGAAATATTTCATTGGTTTCAAGGAAACATGGAATTTCAAATTCAACTATTTCTACATGGATTAGAAATTCTAAAAAAAGAGATGAAATTAAAGTAAAACCAGGAAGAAAAGCTTTAGTTGAGGGAAAAAATGATTTTGAAAAAGAAATAACAGAAATAACTAAGGAAAATGATACTTTAAAGAAGATATTAGGAGAAAAAGACTTAGAAATGGCTATTCTTAAGGAATTGATAAAAAAAGCCAACCCTCAATTAAAGATAAAGTAATTGTTGCTAAAAAGTATATAACTCAAGGATATAACGCAGTTTTCGTATTAAAAATAGTTAAATTATCTAGATCAACATATTATTATAATTTAAGCGTCGAAGGTAAAATAAAGAATAAGCCGTCAGGCGGCAAACCAAAGGGATATTCTTTAAGCACTAAGAATAAAAAAATATGTGATGAAGAAATAAAAGAATATATCCTAAAAGCTTTAGACGGTGATGCTATAAACTATGGATATAGAAAAATGATGCATTACTTAAGACGACAATATGGCCTTATTATTAATCATAAAAAGGTATATAGATTATGTAAAGAACTTAATATTTTAAAAGATCAAAGAACTATAAACCCTAAAGTTAAGAGAAGTATTGCTATTAATAGAATTATAACAGCTTCAAATCAACTATGGGAAATGGATATTAAATATGGACATATCGAAGGTGAAGATAAATTCTTTTATATGTTAAGTGTTATAGATATTTTTGATAGAAATATTATAGATTATCATATAGGTTTCCATTGTGAAGCTAAGGATTCTAGCGCATTACTTAGGAAAAGCCTAATTAGAAGAAATCTATTTGAAGAAGGCAGTAAAAATCCAATTGTTAGAACTGATAATGGTTCACAATTTGTGAGCCATAAATTTCAAAATTGTTGTGAGGTTCTTAAAATTCATCATGAAAGAATTCCGGTAAAAACTCCAAATAAAAATGCACATATAGAATCTTTTCATAGAATACTGGAAGATGAGTGTTTTAAAAATAATGAATTTCAAAGTTATGAGGATGCATACAGAATAGTAAATGATTTCATAGTTTTTTATAACAACAGAAGACTTCACTCAAGTTTAAGATACATGACTCCTAAGGAATTTTACCACCTTTATCTTGGGGAAGAACTAACAAATATTGAAGTAAGGGTATAATAAAAAGTATTTATGAGAATTCATTAGCTATTGTCCAAAATAAAGGGGTCAATCCGATAAAAATAACACATAAACGTAATATTGAAGGATTAATTAAAAGTGCCCAAAAACGGCGTGATGAAGCATTAAAAAGAGCTGATGAAGGAATTAAGAAATTGATTAAGGAAGGAAAACCTATTGCAAAACCTCGAATAAAAACAAGTGATGCTTCGAAAGATACCATGCTTACAACGTTGAGAAATCGAGTTAAACAATTTGAGGAAGAAAATAAAGAACTTAAGAAACAGATTGAGGTTTTATATGGACAGATATATAAATAATTAAAAGTATGATTAACTTAAAAGAGATGGTAATTATATATGAGAAAAGGTAGAAAATATGAGGATTAATTCCTTGATTTTCTACCTTTTTCAATATGTTTCATGAGCCTTGTTTTTTTATCTAATCATAAAATGTTAATATTGTAATCCAGTGTTTGTCAGTAACTATACCAACAAATTTAACTTCTTTAACTGCTTGATATATATATAAAACAGAATGAAAATAATTAAAAAATTGGTAAAATAATAAAAAAAGGTTGAAAATTTACAAATAGTGTGTAATACTACTAATAATGATTATATAATTATTAGTACTATAAAATAATTTATATTAGTATTACCAATATAAATATCAAGTAGTAAATAAAATGGAATTTAAGACAATAGGAAGGGAGGGATACAGCAAACTTGAAAAAATCAATAGACTTAAAGATAAATATCTGTAAATAGAATAATTTTATAATCATATAAGATGTATTTTAATAAAAAGGGGATGTTTATATGAAAGGAATAGATATAAGTATGCACAACGGCAACGTTAATTTTTATTCTGTAAAGAATAGTGGAATTAATGTAGTAATAATCAAGGCCACGGAAGGAGTAGATTATGTAGACCCATTATTGGATAAAAACTACAATGGAGCAAAAGGTGCAGATCTTAACGTAGGATTTTATCACTTTATGAGTGAGAAAACTAATCCTACACAACAAGCAGTAGACTTCTGGAACTCTATAAAAAATAAACAATTTAATATATTACCTTGCTTAGATATAGAAACTAATAACATGGGGAGAGGTAGAACAGAAATATCTAACAGATGCATAGATTTTCTAAATAAGTTTAAATCTCTAAGCGGATATGATTGTATGATTTATACTGGAGGTTATTTTGGTAGAGATAATTTAGATAGTAGAGTTAAAGAATATCCTGGTTGGATCGCTCACTATGGTGTTAATCAGCCCATGGAAACTGGTTTCAAAGTTGTGGTTGGGCATCAATACACTGAAACTGGACGTATAAATGGTGTTAGTGGAAATGTGGATTTAAGTAACTTTATTGATAAAATTTTCATAGGTAAAGTTGATGTACAACCTTCAAAGCCATCTGGAGAGAGTTCCTCAACTATCTATGGTAGACACAGTTTAATAGGAGCATTACAACAAGAAATAAATAACCAAGGCTTGGGTAACATTGCAGTAGACAACACGGCGGGAGAGGCAACTCTTAGTAGTGCCCCAATATGTAAACAGGGTGCAAGAGGTAACATAACTAAGATTATACAAGAAATGCTTATTAACATAGGCTATCCTGTAGGTTCTTATGAAGCTGATGGAATTTTTGGAACTAACACAGTAACAGCAGTAAAATTATTTCAAAGAGATTGTAACTTAGAACAAGATGGAATTGTAGGAAAGGAAACTTGGAAATCTTTATTTAGAAGCCTAAAATAAAATTGTGTTTCATAAGGTGGAAAAGCGCAATGTTCATATAACTTAACAGATCTATATATATTAATGGGAGGAAGATTATGAATAAAAATAACAACACATTATTAAATATTCCGAAGTCTTTAGATTCAGAGTTCTCAAATGGTATTATGAGTACTCTTAAGATAATTGATACTATTCATAATGTATTTCAACATATGGATTTTAATAATCTATCAGATGAAAATTTCGTAATAGATACAATATCATCCATATTATGGAACAATGATCAAGAACCAAATAATATTTTCTATGAAATACTTAGTGATACAAAGAGTATTACTAATAAGGAAGTACCATCTATGATACAAAACTCAGTAATGATGAAACTAGAAGATCTTTACTCAAAATTTAAAGATTATAATGATACTTTAAAAGTTTGGATTAATGACCAAAATAATAAATCTTTAATTGATCAATTAGTATACACATTTAAAGAAATTAATTTTATTTATGAATATAACATGCACATATTTAGACCTGAACATTATGAAGTAGTATTATTACCAATTTATACACAATTGGCAAATCTTCATTTATTACTTTTAAGAGATGGTATGATTTATGGTGAAAAATTGAATTTATATTCACAATTGGAATATGATAGTCAGAATGAATATTATCAATATGTACTGGAAAATACGAAAAAATATATTAGCCATTGTGTAAATTATTATAATAATGGTTTACAAGATATAAAATTTAGTCAAAAAAAATCCTGGGTTGATGTTAATAAGTATTGCAGATATATGACATTTTATGTAAAAGATATGATTTCTATCTTTCCAGTTTATGATGTACGTATATATAATAAACCTATAAAAATGCAAGTTCTTACTAGAAAGGTTTATTCAGATCCAACAAATTTTATACTAAATAATAATATGACTATAGATGAATATGACAAAAAATATATGATTTCTCCAAAATTGTTTTCTACACTATATGGGATTACATTTTATACTGATACACAGAAAGAAAAATTTTTAAGTGGTTATATTAATAGATATAAAAGTACTGATATTAATAGTGAAGATTTTGAAGAGACTCGATATGGAAATTTTGATAACGCTAATAAGAAACAAGTTATAGATTTTAAAGATATAGGAGTTCTGGAAACAAAAATATTTTATAATAGTATAAATAATACTAAACCTACTTCTATAAAATCAATTAATTTTACAGGAACGGAATCTGATAAAAAATGGATTTATGAAGAAATGGAATCTAATTCTAATAATATTGAATTTACTCGTAATATAGAAGGAAGCTCAGCTGATTTAAATGATGAAAGCTATACACATATATTATCAAATATGATTTTAGCTGATGGTGGAAATGAGTTTCATGCTATGGATAGACCTCACAGCTATTCATTTGCTTGGACATATAAAGGTATTGATAGAACCAACTATATAGAAGAAAGAAATTTAGAAGATACTGATGATTTAATAACTCAAATTCCCCTAGTTAAGGGAAGTAAAATTACAAGTTCTGAAAAACATAGCGAGATATCAGTTATAGAAGGTCCGGGTTTCACAGGGGGAGATGTAATTTTATCTAAAGTTTACCAACCTCCTAATGAAACACCTTCCTATTATATGAAAAATGAGATAATAATACCAATAGAACCTAATTTAATATCTACACACCGTGACTTTAATATACGTATTTATTATGCTTCTAATCATGATATTGGTATTATGAGACTTGTTGCTGGTCATAATTATATAACTACTGATATAGAGCAAACTTTTCCAGACGGAGACTATTACCCTGATCTTAAGTACAATTATTTTAAGTATTCTTATTTTGATGAACCCTTATCAATACCTAAAGGCGGCATCGATAAGATATCTTTACAATTTTATTACGATGATGGAACCTTTAATGATTTTCCTAAGTTTTTAATTGCTGATAAGATAGAATTGATTCCTATTAATTAAAAACTAAAAATTTAATTACCCTAATATAAATTACGTTTTGTATATGTTTGTGGAAAAATTATTATATTTAAATAGGTATAGAGAAATCAATGTTCATATAACTTAACAGATGGGAAAATTAACTTAGGAGGTAAAAAATGAATAAAGATACTAGCAATCAATATAAATTATTAGATATATCACAGGACTATTCTAATATATCTAATAATTCATTACGTGAGGATATAGTGGAACCTGAGGTACTAGAATTAACTGTAATTGACGGTGTTACTGGAACATTGGCAGTCACTGGCACTATCATTGCTGCAATTTCTTCAACAAATCCAGTAGGTCTTACTATAGGAACTATAGCCTTAGTAATATCCATAATACTTCCCCTTATTTTTAAAGCAATGGAAGATGAAAAGAATCTTTTTGATAATCTTATGATTGATGCAGAACAAATTACGGATAAAGTAATCAGCAAAGTGGTACAGCAAAATGCAGAGGTACAACTAGAGTCTTTGAAGTCAGTACTTAATATTTATGATAGTCGTTTAGATGCTTGGAGTAAAGATAGGGATAACCCCTATTTAACTAAGGAATTGTTTGATACTATTCTCACTGCTAATTCGCAATTTCAAAGCTCTATGCCTCACTTTAAAGTTAAAGATTATGAAATAGCACTACTACCTGTTTATGCACAAGCGGCTAATCTTCATTTGATGCTTTTAAGAGAAAGGCTAATTATTGGAAAAGAAAAAAATATGGATAAAGCTTTATATGAACTATATTATATGGAAATGGTGTCATTGACAAATAAGTATATTAATCATTGTGTTATGTGGTATTGGAATGGACTAGAAGATATTAAGGAAAATCCTAATAAGAATTGGGTTGATTTAAATAAATATATTAGAAATATGCATGTTTTTGTCTTAGATATTATATCACTATTTTTACTTTATGATCCAATTATATATGATAAACCCGTAGCTGTACAAGCTCTTACTAGGACTTTATATTCAGACCCAGTTAATTATGAATCTGTTATTTTTGATGGTGAAAATTTAACACCTCCCAAGAAATTATTTTCTAGATTGGAATCCATTACTTGCTATACAAGTGAAGATGATGAGTATTTAACAGGACATTTAAATAGATTTAGAAAGAGTGATAAAAAGATCTTTAAAAAATCTTATGGAGATGATACTGACAACACAGAAGTAATGTACTTTCAAGATGATAACGGTCACAAAAATGTTAATAATATTGAGATACTCAGTAATACCTTGAATGGAAAACCTACTAGTATTAGAGAAATGAAGTTTTTTTATAATGATGGAGAACTGACTTATAATTCGATACCGACAAATGAAAGTACCAAAAACTATTATAAAACTTCTGTGGGCATTGGTCATATAGAAAATAAGAACAGTAACTATATTTTATCTGATATGATATTAAGTGCTGTTACTATAAATAATAATTATAAGGATAAAGTAAGAGTTTATTTATTCGGTGGGACACATCAAAGTATTAGATTAAATAATAATATAGTTTTTATGAAAAAAGGACATCCTACAATAACACAAATTCCAGTTGTAAAAGCTAGTAATTTACTAAATATGTATGATTTAACTTTATCAATTGTAGAAGGTCCTGGTTTTACAGGAGGAGATGTAATTTTATCTAAGATAAATGTAACTAAATTGAATCCTGAATACGACGAGATACCTCAAGGAATTATAACAATTCCAGTGCATTTTAAATTTAAACAAGAGCATAAATTCAAAATTCGTATTTATTATGCTTGTAACAATGATATTAGTGAAATATTTCTTATTATGAAAACTAATGTACAAAGCGATATAGTAGTTGAATTTAATCCTGAATTAACTTTTACTGGATCACATTCTAATGATGCCTTCCATTTTCAAAATTATAAATATATTGATTCAAGTACAGAAATTACTTTATTACCAGATGACGAAGAAGTAATTATGCAATTAAAGATACCATATGAAGCTAAAACAATTATAAATAAAGGTGACCAACTTTTAATTATTGATAAAATAGAATTTATCCCAATAAGTTAAAGTAAAAAATAATAGGTTTACTTGTAATTAGACATTATTTAAAATGGTTCACCAAGTGATTTTGTAATAACTGATAACTATTATTAATTATTTATTGAAAATACTAAATTTGAGACATATTAATGATTGCTTTACAATGTTTTATTACAGATTAATATATTAAAGGCTTATCTAAGTTCTAAAATATAAAATACAGTAATTAGACTGTAACTATATTAAAGAAAATATTAAATTATTGAGGTAGGGGGATTTAAACATGAATCAAGAAAATGAGAAAAATTGTTTTGATAACAGAATGGATAAACAAGAAAATTTTATAGAGGGTAGAGCATATAAGCAGTGGGTGAAATTTCATATTAAAGCCGTAAATGAAGAACTTACAATTCAAAATGCAACCCTCTCATGGGGTAAATTTTATAATCCAGATAATCAAAATCATGAAATTAGCCCTTCAAAGGTTAATGAAACAAAAATATCAAAACATGAAATTGCTATAATAGCATCTTCCGGACGTAAAGATTCTCCGTCTGGTACACAAGGAAGTTTTGATATTTGTGATAAAAATAAAAAAACATTATTTACAATTTATTGGGATTGCCCATGGGGAGGACTAAACTCCTTTTCATATATTAAACATAATGAAAAATTTATCATGGAGAAATTACCAACACAAATAAATGAGCGTGGAGACATTGGAAATGTTAATCTTAACGTAGCAAAAATCTGGTTATAAAAATTAATTTTCACAAGATTAATATATTAGAGGCTTATCTAAGTTCTAAAAGATAAAATACAGTAATTAGACTGTAACTATATTAAAGAAAATATTAAATTATTGAGGTAGGAGGATTTAAATATGAATCACGAAAATGAGAAAAATTGTTTTGATAACAGAATGGATAAACAAGAAAATTTTATAGAGGGTAGAGCATATAAGCAGTGGGTGAAATTTCATATTAAAGCCGTAAATGAAGAACTTACAATTCAAAATGCAACCCTCTCATGGGGTAAATTTTATAATCCAGATAATCAAAATCATGAAATTAGCGCTGAAGATGTTAATAAAACAAAAATTTCAAAAAATGAAATTGCTATAATAGAATCTTCCGGACGTAAAGATTCTCCGTCTGGTACAGAAGGACGTTTTGATATTTGTGATAAAAATAAAAATAAATTATTTACAATTTACTGGGATTGTCCATGGAGTGGTTCAAACAAATTTTCATATACTAAATTTAATGACAATTTTATGATAGAAATATATCCAGGAAACATAAATTCCGGCGGAGCCATCGGAAATGTTAATCTTAACGTAGCAAGAGTATGGTCTTAAAAGTGTTTATTATGATATTGTTCACATAAGTTTTATACAATTTGATATAAGAATTAACTTTTATAATAAAATAAAAAATATAGAAGCTTTTTTCAAAATAACTAAAAATATATGAAATAACCTGAAAATAATATCAAAAGTTATCTCAAATTCATAGTATTATAACTTGACTATGAATTTGAGTTATAAGACTCTATTATTATAAAATATCTTTAACCAACATAAGAGAAAGGAGATATTGTTATGTTGATTGGCTATGCAAGAGTATCTACTCAGGATCAACATTTAGAATTGCAAAAAGACGCTATGGTAAAATCTGGATGCGAAAAGATTTTTACAGATATTGCAAGTGGAGCTAAAACTGAACGTAAGGGATTAGAGGAAGCTTTAACTTATTTGCTTAAAGGAGATATATTAGTTGTTTGAAGACTTGATAGACTTGGCAGATCCTTAAAGCATTTAATTGAAGTCGTAAATGATTTAAGTGAAAAAAATATAGGATTTCAAAGTCTTCAAGAAAAGATTGATACTACTACCAGTGGAGGAAAATTAATATTTCATATATTTGCATCTTTAGCTGAGTTTGAACGAGATATTATAAGAGAAAGGACAAATGCAGGTCTTAAAGCTGCAAGAGCTAGAGGAAGAATTGGTGGAAGACCACGAGTAATGGATAATAAAAAGATTTCTATGGCAAAGGCTTTAGTTAATGCCCCCAATAATTCCATAAAAGATATTCGTGAAACTTTAAATGTTTCTAAGGCTACCCTTTATCGTTATTTAAAGCAAAGTGATGAGTCAGAAACGAATTTAAAATAATAAGTTACGTTAAATATATATAAATAACGTATCAGTTATCTTATATACTAATGTTTACCGTACAACCTATAGATAATTTAATGAAATAATGATGATAGCCAAACGGTAAAAAAATATTTATCAGACTAAGGTGTAAATAATTTAGATTTTTTAGTAGGAACACATGCACATGAAGATCATATTGGTGGTATGGATTATCTTATCAACAGTTTTAAAGTTGGTAAGATATATATGCCAAAAGTTACAAGTACCACTAAAACTTTCAAGGATGTAGTAACTGCAACCAAAAGTAAAGGTTTGAAATTTACCAATCCAACTCCAGGGGAAAGTTTTAAATTAGGGGAAGCCACATGTACAGTATTGGCTCCTAAGGGGAATTCATATAAAAGTGCAAATGATTATTCTATAGTTATAAAAGTACAATTTGGAAGCAAATCATTCTTATTTACTGGTGATGCTGAAGGTACTTGTGAAATGGAAATGGTTAATAGCAATTTAGATATAAAAGCAGATGTTTTAAAAGTGGGACACCATGGTTCTAAAACGTCTACAGTAGCCAATTTCCTAAACAAAGTTGATCCAAAATATGCAGTTATATCTGTAGGTAAAGATAATAAGTATAAACACCCAATCCAAGGAGTTATGGATAGGCTTAAGAGTAAAAATATAAATGTTTATAGAACAGATGAAAATGGCACTATTATAGCAACAAGTGATGGCAAGAATATAACATTTAATTGTAAACCAGCATCTTACAATGGATATGCTAATGATGAGAATACATCTACTAATAAATCTAGTACAAGTAGTAATGTTAATAATAATTCTACTAATGTATCAAACAGTGTTAAAGAAAATACAGCTAAAACAGTTTCATCACAAGAACCATAACAAAATAGTAAAGTAAATGAATCAAATCAGCAGCAAGTTGGAGGTTCTGTGTGGATACCAGCTACAGGAGACAAGTATCATTCTAGACCTAATTGCGGTAGAATGAATCCTAATAAAGCTACACAGATGAGCGTTCAAGATGCTAAAAATGAAGGTTATGAGCCTTGTAGTAAATGTTATTGATTATAGTAATAATATGAGAAAAATTAGAGAGCATCATGAAAGATTAAATATTAAGTAGATAACTTTAGTTAGGCAATTTCAAAAGCTAAATTACCTATTGAGACTATATTATACTTATTATGATATATTATCCATATAATATGAAAACACTTGCCCAATTTTATATGATGAATTTTTAAAAACTCTAAGGGATTTTTAGCTCACATAAAATATCTTTTAGTTCAATATTCTGTTTTGATTTTTCATATATAAAGCACACAAGTGCTTTTGCCGTCAGGCTGTTTAGATGTTTCTGAGTTTCACCTATAGTCTTAAAATCTCCGTGGTTGGAACTAACTCTAAATAATTCTAAAAAATTATAGATTAAGAATACTATAAGAAAATATCGTTCTATAGACAAAATGCTACGCATTCTATATTTATCAAAAGCTAAATTGCTTTTTAAATATTTATATGAAGTTTCTATAGTCCATCTGTGAGAATAATATTTAATTATAGTTTCTGCATTTAATAAGATGTCGGTAGACAGCAAATATACTGGGTTCTTGAATCCATCATGGGTGACTTCATAGCAAATAAGTATTTTAGCATAAGGGAATTTAGAAACATTACCTTCATAGGTATATACTCTATAGTCCTTACCTTCAACTGTAACAAGGTCTAAGGTGTTAGGACTAAGGAATTTTTCAAATTTTGATAACTGCATTGAAATTCCTAATGGAGATATTTTTCTGTTAGATTTAATTGCTCCTATTAGGTGGTAGCCCTTTGCTAAAGATGCTTCTATTAAATTATTATTTGTATACCATGAATCCATAAGACAATACATTTTTTCACAATTAGATGGAGTTTTAAAAGAAGTTATAAAATTTTTTGCAATATCAATCTTAGATTTAAAATTTTTATTTAAATCTTTGCAAAATTCCTTTTTATAGTAAGGTTTATATTGTAAAGGAATAGATTTATCATTTACAACAAAATTTGAAGTAACCACACAATGTGACCAAATATTTTTGTCTTCTGTATGAGAGTAATTATAAGATAATCCTTGCATTTTCTTTGCTGATTTCTTGGGATTTACAGTATCATCTATAATCAAAAACCCTACGGATTTAGGTTTAATATTATGCTCAAGGAAAAAGTTTAAATAGCTAATTCTATTGTTGTTCAGAAGACTATGGTCCCATTTAGAATGGCTTAAAAATCTATAAATACAACTTTTGTCTTTTGAATGCAACACATTTTTAGCAATTTCAGATAAAGTTTTAGTGCCAGGTAAATTAATTAATCCATTGGCAATATTGGTTAAATGATTAAATTGAGGCTTAGACATTCCATAATTTACATCATTTAAGTAATTGTAAAGTTCATTATTAATGGATACAATATTAGTACTTGGCATACTTTTTACCTCCTGTGTTTATATTTGTATGGTAACTTTTATATAACACAGTGAGAGAAAGTATGCCATATTTATTTTTTGGTAGTTTTACCAATTTAGATTTTTATTTTGCATAACTAAAGTAGATAATAAAAAATAAGATTGATATAATATTTCTTAGAATATTTATAAAACAAGTACAATAAATCATTGTGATGGTTATCACAGCATATAAAAGGAGTTAATACATGAAATTTTATTTAGCACCAATGGAAGGTATTACGGGATACATATATAGAAATGCATATAAAAAGTTTTTTAACAATATTGATAAATATTTTACCCCTTTTATTATTCCAAATACAAGCAGAAGTCTTAAAACTAAAGAATTAAGAGATGTTTTGAAAGAAAATAATAATGGAATAAATATAATACCTCAAATCCTTACCAATAATTCAGAAGGTTTTATTGTAACTGCTAGAAAGTTACAACAATTGGGTTATAATGAGATTAATTTAAATTTAGGTTGTCCTGCTGGAACTGTGGTTTCAAAAAATAAAGGCTCAGGATTTTTGGCAAAAAGAGAAGATTTAGATATATTTTTACATGAAATATTTAAGATAGATAATATGAAAATTTCTATAAAAACCAGAATAGGAAAAGATAGTCCTGAAGAATTTTATGAACTTATAAAAATTTACAACAAATATCCCATAGAGGAATTGATTATTCATCCTAGAACACAAAAAGATTTCTATAGAAATAAACCTAATTTAGATGTGTTTAAAGATGCATTATCTTTAAGTACTAATTCTATATGTTACAATGGAGATGTTTTTACTGTCAGTGATTATAATAAATTAACAAAAACTTTTAAGAAATTAAAAACGGTGATGCTGGGTAGAGGAATATTAGCAAATCCAGGTTTAATAAATGAAATAAAAAATAATGGAAATCTAGATAAAGAAAGGCTAAAAGATTTTCATGATGAAGTTTTAAATAAATATCTGGAATTGTATAAAGAAAATAAAAATACATTATTTAGAATGAAAGAACTATGGGGATACATGATTTACATATTTTCAGATAATAAAAAATATGCTAAGAAAATAAAAAAAGCTCAAAAGCTAAATTGCTATAATGAAGCTGTAGGTAGTTTATTTAGAGAGCAGGAAATTATATTAAAAGAATATCCAGGTAATCTGAGTAAATTATAAATAAAATTTGTTTTTATATAAAATAGCAAGAGCTTTAGTTATTAATTTAGCTAGGGCTTTTATGGGTTGATGTGACATGAATAAAAGTGTGTTATAATTAAAGCTACCAATAATTCTTAAGCTTTCATTAACAGTTTAATTTACTGGAGCAAAACATAAAAAAAGCATATATAATAAAACTAAGGTGATCTAATTATGGAAAAAAAATTATTTGATAAAGACTATATTAGAAAATTTGTAAATATTATAGATAGTAAACTTATTCCTAATTTAAAAATGAAAAGTATAAATCCTTCAGATCCGATAAAGGTGGAGTCTGTTCCAAAGCCTTGGATTTTGCTGGGATGTGGCAACTATGCAGGAGTTTTTACTCATCCAGATTTTAATGATTTAGCCATAAAGATTTATGCGCCTGGAAGATGTGGTTTAAAAGAAGAAATAGAAGTGTACAACACTATTGGAGAGCATCCTGCTTATTCTAAACTTTTATATAGTAAAGATAATTATTTAGTGTTAGAAAGACTAAAGGGTATCACTTTTTATAATTGTTTGAGAAAAGGAATAAAAATAAAAAAGCATATTATAAAAGATATAGATAATACCCTTGAATATGCTAGAGAAAAAGGGCTAAATCCCCATGATGTTCATGCTAAAAATGTTATGATAGTTAACAATAGAGGAGTAGTAGTGGATGTTTCAGATTTTAAACATAAGGAATATTGCAGTTTATGGAAGGATTTTAAAAAAGCCTATTACAAGTTATATATTCCATTTGTATATAAATTGTCCATACCAATTCCTAATTTTTTATTAAATACCATAAGAAGAGTATATAAAAGATACAAAAAGCTTAAAAAAATTAACACAGTTACAAACTACTCTGTTGAACAGAAATAAGTTCTTAATAATAGTAATTATGCAAAATATTATAGAAATAAATATAAGAAAATTCCTATTAAAACTATAATAAGTAAGAAATATTTAAAAAGATAATAAGGATTTTATTATGCTTTCATGTAAAGGTGAGAGCATTTTTAATAAAATGATAAACGTATTTTATTAATATTAAATATAGTAAGTTCAAATTATTTTTATATGTTATACTCAATATAATTTTAAATAAAACATAGGAGAGAAAACAAATGGTTACAAAATTAGAAAATGAATTGTTGCAAGTTTTATTAGATGACAACGGGGCAGAGCTTATTAGTATAAAAGGAAAAAAAGATAATGTAGAGTATTTATGGACAGCTGATTCTAAATACTGGAGTAGACACGCACCTATTTTATTTCCCATAGTAGGAAAGGTTAAAGACAATAAATATAGAATAGGTAAAAGTGAATTCAAACTTAGTCAGCATGGTTTTGCAAGGGATTCTGTGTTTGAGTTAGTGGGAAATGAAAATAATAAGGTTGTGTATAAGCTAGCAAGTTCAGAAGATACATTAAAAAATTATCCCTATAAATTTGAACTATATGTTGGATATGAATTAAAGGAAAATAACTTACAAATAAAATATAAAGTTAAAAATATAGATAATGAAAAGATATACTTCTCTATAGGGGCACATCCTGGATTTAATTGTCCTTTATTAAGTGGTGAGCATATGGAGGATTATTATTTAGAATTTAATAAAAATGAAAATGCTAGAACAGAGTTACTTCATACTAAATTAGGTCTATTTACCGGAAAAAGTGACCCTGTTTTAGAAAACAACAATATTATAAAACTTTCAAAAAAATTATTTGAGAAAGATGCTTTAGTATTTAAAAATTTAAATTCAAATAAAGTATCTCTAAAAAGTAATAAAAATAATAAATCAATAACAATGAATTTTCAAGGATTTCCTTACTTAGGAATATGGTCAAAACCAGATGGAGTACCTTTTGTGTGTATTGAACCTTGGTTTGGACACGCAGACTTTGTTGACTTTAATGGAGACTATAGAGAAAAAGCAGGGGTAATGAACCTAGAAATTGGAAAAGAATTTAATTGCAGTTATGATTTATTAATAGAGCAATAGGATATAGTACAATGATATTAATATAGATATAACAATCCAAGTACATAATATCTAATTAATTAATAAAAAATGAGGTGAAATAAGTGGATTCTATAGTGAATTTGGTTGCGTATTTAGGCTCTGTGCAAAGATTACACAGAGAGAACAAATAAAGTAAAAAAATTTGTTCAGGGCCTATATTATTATATATGATTTGATAAAGGTTATTTTGTGTAGTCTTTGCTTTTTATTTACTAATATAAATTTGATGTAAATATGGCATGGGTATTAATTATAATTTAACCTAATTAATACCCATTTCTAATGTTTAAGAAAAATTGCTGCATTTTTTATGCTTTTATAATATTTATAAAAGATTCAATCATATGTTGTCCATATTGGATAAGTGAATAGCGTCCTTGATTTAGACACCAGTCATATGTAAGCCCTCGTTCAAGAATAGAATACCATTCTGTTAATTCCAAATATGAAAGAGAAGTTTTAACCTCACCATTATCTATACATTCCTTCATAATAGATGAGATTATTTTATAATATGCTCGTTCAGGATTAATAATATGACGCTGACCTGTTGTTGTAACCTGTAATCCGTATAAGGTAGCTAAAAGTGATCTATAAGGAGAATTTTCTAGATTTTCCATTACGAACAAATTAAATTTAAATAATTTATCTAATGCTTTTAAATTTGGATCAATTTTATTGAACCAATTTACATAATCCACATCAAAATAATAAGCAATGCAGAACAGTAATTCTTCTTTACCATGAAAATGATGATAAAATGCACCACGTGATGTTTTAGAAGTTTCAATGATCTGATTAATAGTAGTATCTTTATAGCCTTGGTCTAAAAATAATTTCCAAGCTGTATCTATAATTTTTTCTTTAACACTAGATTTTTGTTTCATTTCCATATTTCTTATACTCCCTTAATTGTAAGAATTTATTATAAATTGAATAATAACATACAAATAATTTTTTTGCAATTTCCATAAAACAGCAACAAATAGTTTTTAGAAAAATTTATTATGCAAATTTTTCTTTGGAATTTGCAGTAAAAATCCAAGTTTGTGATTTTTATATAAATCTCTAAAGGATAATTAAAAATGGACAGAATAGTCAGAAATTTAATACAAAAACTTTAATATAATTCAAATAAACTTGACACAGATATAAAATATTATTATAATTTTAAATAAAAACAAAGTACGGAACGCAGTACTATATACCTTTAGATAGAGTAATTATAAAAAAAATAGGTATGTTAATTATAATAGTATAAAATAGTTTTAATTTTGGTATTAGTTTTTTATTATTAAAAACTTTCTGAGTTTGGAGGTGTAATATAATGGACAGAATTTGGTTAACAGAAGATTTAAGCTGGAAACAAAAGAAAAATGCTGTTGAAATGAGTTTAATAAATGGTTTTTATTCTACTTTTGCAAAGTTCCCAGTGACATCTAAAGAGGGAGGAATAAAAGTTCCAGATAGTTTGACTGATTTAAAGAAAATATATAGTGCAACATCTGAAAAGTGGCCAGAAGATTATAACTCATCCACTAAAAAAGCCAAACCAATTTTGGACTTTGATTGGAGAAAGAAAAAAGGGTTAGAATATTTATTTTTAAATGGAATGTTTTTAAAGGACGAAAACTTTGATCAATTACCTGATAAATTAAACTTTAAAATAGTAATTCCTAAAAATTGTAATATTTCTATTTTGATAGCAGCATGTAATTTTGCCTTTCGCTTTGGAATGGAGACCACTGCTTATGAAGGCCCAATTATAGTTGAGGAAGATTGCAAGGGTAACCTACTAGTTTTTGAGGAAGATAGTAAATGTGGAATGGAATTCACAGAAAATGAAGAAAGAAAAATTGTACGTGTATATGGTCAAGGAGAAGAACTTGAAAAGTTTTCAGCTCATATATGTGAGTCCTTTCCTTTACTAGGTAATGGCAGGAATTGGGTAGACCATCTTCAAGATATGACAGATAGTTTTGTGATGAAGAATTTAGATGGACAATTATCATATCTAAAGGCATATGAAAAAGAACTAGAAGGAGATATCACGGCATATGTGTCTCCAAAGATTCAAGAAGTATTAAGTGAAATTCAACCAACTTTTCCAGAGACAGAATTTAAAAATCATAAAGAAAAAAAGAAGATATATGAAAAATCCTATGATATACCTTGGGAAGTGGATGTTTTTAAAAATATTCTAAAAGAAAAAGTATATGATAATTTAAAGTCAGGAGATGAAGTTGAAATTTATGGTGCACTTAGTGAAGAAGTTGATGTTAGAAATTGCTTAACTAATGAAATAGATGCAGAACTTAAGAAAAGAGAAGTGAAGTTAAGTAAAATCCAAATACTATGTGCATATAAACAAGGCTTTTCATGGATTGAAGAAGTAATACTTCCACAATTGGAGAATAAGAAAGTACAAAATATAGAAATTGCCTTTAAACCATTTCTTCCATTAGGGGTAACAGAATGGTCAGATGAAGATGGGGCTATTCCATCTTATAATAATGTAAAGGTAGATGATCCTGATAAATGGTTTGATATTCCCATCCGTTATTTACAAGAATTGTATCCTATAGATGATATTATTGCAAATAAGCTTGGAATCCATAGGGAGGAAGTTAAATTTGTACCATATAAGGGGCAACAAGATATAACTTACAATGTGAAAGCACTTACGGATAAGGGAGAAATAATATTTACATCAGTTTACAAAGCTGCATATTCAGAAAGACCTTATTTAGATGATTATCCAGAGATGGGAAAAGTACATCCTTCAACAGGATTTATAAAGGTTATCATAAATGGAACTCAGGTGCTTAATGAATATATAGCAACAGATGTAGAAAATATTTGGAATATATATCAAAAAGAAGTATTGCCAGATTGTAAAAGATTCATTGAGAGAAAAACAGAGGGAAATATTAGCATAGAGACACAGCCATTTTTTTCTCAACTACGTTTAGAAGTAAATGCAAGTGAGCCAGATTATTCTTTACCTTACAGAGAAGATTTGATTTCCTCATTAGATTCTTTACATGAAGATATGTATTTTGTAGGAGCAGATTATTTTAAAATTTATGGTACAGAAAGTAGAAATATTTTATTAGATGCACCAGGACTTATTCTTCCAATTATAAAGAAGAAAATGGGGAAACCAACATTTAAGGTAACACTATATGATGAATTAGAAAAAATACCTTGTATAAAATCAAAGAATAAATTAATAACAAGTGATTTAAAAAGATATGAAGTAGAGCTATATATAAAAAAATTAGGTTATAAAGATGGTGAAATTACCGCATTTTTAAAAACTAATATTAAAGAAGAGAGACTCATTGAAAGCTATATGTATCTTTTAGAGCATAAGTTACTTAAAGTCAGTAAAGAATTTAACCATATAAAAACTTTGAAAATAATTACTGAAGAAAATTGTTATGCCGCTTCAATTATGGAACAAAAAGATCCAGAAAAAAATCTAAGTATTTTAGATATTGATTTAATGGAAGATACTCTAATAGGATATGAACAATATTTATCTATTATAGACAAGTTAAAATATGTACCTGGAATTAATGTATATTCTATAGCTACATCTTATTTAGGAAGAGATATTTATGCAATTGAGATACTTCCAAAAGAACAAGGATATGTTTCAAGAACAAAACGTATTACAAATCTTCCTTCACAAATTATTAATTCTAGACATCATGCAAATGAAGTATCTAGTACAAATGCAGCCTTTATGCTTTTAAAAAAATTGTTGACAGAAGAAAAATATAAATATCTTCCAGATAAATTAAATCTTGTTATTGTACCAATGGAAAATGTGGATGGAACTTGCATACATTATGAACTCCAAAAGGAAAATCCTAAATGGAAATTGCATGTTGCTAGATTTAATGCAATAGGAAAAGAGTTTTATCGTGAACATTTTAAGTTAGATACAATTCATACTGAAGCTATGGGATTTACAAGATTATGGAATAAATATCTACCGGATGTAGTTGTTGATAATCATGGAGTTCCAAGCCATGAATGGGAACAACAATTTTCAGGATATACATCCCCTTCCTATAAAGGTTTTTGGTTACCTCGTTCTTTATTATATGGATATTTTTGGACAGTGACAGATGATGAATATAAGGGAAATTATTCAGTAAATAAGAAAATAGAAGAGGTAATTGCTAATGCAATTGCACAAGATGATAAAATTACAATGTGGAACAAAGAATGGATGACAAAATTTGAGAAGTATGCTCATGGATGGATGCCAAAATTATTTCCTGCTGATTATTATAACAATATGATTAATTATTGGATTCCATTTAAATTTGATCCTCTACATCGATACCCATCCATACGTTTTCCTTGGATAACAACTGTATGTTATACAAGTGAGGTTGCAGATGAAACAGCTCAAGGAGAGTATTTGAATCTTTGTGGGAAAACACATGTAATTCATGATGAAGCCGTAATTAAAATGCTTATGAACTGTACACCTTTATTGGAGAGTAAATGTGAAATAACAGAAGATAAGGTTTTGATAAGTTATATAAGACATAGACCAATAATTGTTTAGTATGACTTAAAAATAAGTAATATAAAAGGAGATGGAAAATATGGAACTTATTAAATTAGTAGGAATTCTTATTGTTATTGTTGGTTTCGCTCTTAAGAAAGATTCTATTTTGATTATATTGTGTGCTGCAGTAGTGACAGCACTTGTTGGGGGGCTTGGCATCACAGGTCTTCTAGAAACTTTCGGAAATTCTTTTGTTGCCAATCGAAGTATGGCAATATTTATATTGATAATGTTAGTTACAGGAACCTTGGAGAGAAATGGTTTGAAAGAAGCTGCTGCAAAGCTTATAGGTAAGGTAAAAGGCGCATCTCCAGGTATGGTTATTGGTATGTATGGTATTATGAGAGGTATTTTTGCTGCATTTAATGTAAGCTTCGGTGGAGTTGCAGGTTTTGTAAGACCTATTATTATGCCTATGGCAACAGGTGCAATTGAAGCTTCTGGAAAAGATATAAATGAAAAACACTTGGAAGAAATAAAAGGAATGGCTTCAGGTATGGAGAATGTTGCATGGTTTTTCTGCCAAGTATTATTTGTAGGTGGAGCAGGTGGACTATTAGTACAATCAACATTGGCTTCTCTTGGTTATAAGGTGGAATTGATTGATTTAGTTAAGGTAGAAATTCCAGTAGCTGTTGTTGGTACTCTTGTAGCAATTATTTATTACTATTTAAAAGATAAAAAGCTTTCTAAGAAATATTATGATGTAGAAGGAGGGGAAAAATAATATGAATTTTTTTATGGATCCAAAAATTTTACTAGCAAATAAACTTTTAGAAGTTATTTATATTGTGATTGGTTTAATTACAATTTATACTGGTATTAAAAATGCAATGGATGAAGAAAATCCCTCTAGAGCGGGAACGGCAATCTTTTGGTGTTCATTAGGTATTGTGCTTTCATTTGGTAGATGGATTCCACCAATTGGTAACGGAATATTGATTGTTATTATGACGGTTCCATCAATTTTAGGTAAAGTTAAGATTGGAAAAATTCATACTCCTACTCAAGAAGAAACAAAAGATGCTTTTGATAAAATTGGAATGAAAATATTTATTCCTGCATTAGTAATTGGTGTGTTCGCAATTATATTTGCTATTTTTACAAAGATGGGAGCATTGGTTGGAGTAGGTGTAGGAATTGTTGCATCTGTTATCTTGTTGATGATGTTCTCTCCTAAAAATAAACCAAAGGTTTTTTTAAGAGATTCTGAGAGATTATTATCTGTAGTTGGACCACTTAGTATGTTACCTATGCTTTTAGCTAGTCTTGGAGCTATATTTACAGCAGCTGGAGTTGGAAATGTAATTGCTTCTTTAGTGGGCAATATTATTCCAAAAGGAAATGTTAATGTAGGTATTATTGTATATGGACTAGGCATGATGTTATTTACTATGATTATGGGGAATGCATTTGCGGCTATAACTGTTATGACTGTAGGTATTGGTGCTCCTTTTGTATTAGCGTATGGAGCTAATCCAGTTGTAATTGGTATGGTTGCACTTACAGCAGGATATTGTGGAACATTATGTACACCTATGGCAGCGAACTTTAATATTGTTCCAGTTGCTATGCTTGATATGAAAGATAGAATGGGAGTTATAAAGAATCAAATAATACCAGCATTAATTATGATTACTTTCCAGATTGTGTATATGATCATATTAAAATAGGAAGATATGGATAGATGGGTAGTATAAGAGATTACTTAAATAGTCTGGAACGTGGAGCACAGATTATAATACACCATTGGACATAGAAAATGATTTTGTTATAATGAAAATAATATTATGTATATGACTAACACATGTTTAGGAAAGAAAAGCTTTGTCGAAAAGCGTGGAAAACATAAAAAAATAAGGTTATAATATAATTGCATTAGTATAAACTAATGCAATTATTTTTTACATATAAAGTAAGAGAAAATTATTAAAACAAAAAGGGTTGTTGCACTAAGAAGAAGTGTTGAAATATATTGTTATAATTTTAAATTTGTAAATCAATATATTGTATATAATTTTTTTAGTCTGACAATCCATAATAATATAAATAATACTGGAGGCAATAAATGATTACAGGTGAGTTAAAAAGCAAAGTAGATAGAATTTGGGAAACCTTTTGGACTGGTGGTATAAGTAATCCATTAGAGGTTATAGAACAATTTACATATTTTTTATTTGTAAAAGATTTAGATGATAACGAAATATTAGGAGAAAATGATGCTGAATTACTTGGTATACCCTTTGAGGGAATGTTTCCAAGTGATAGGCAGTATTTAAGATGGAGTAAATTTAAAAATATTGAGGCAGGGGAAATGTATAGGATAGTATCACAAGAAGTTTTTCCTTTTATAAAAGACATTCATGGAGATAAACAATCTGCATACTCAAAATATATGGGGGATGCTATGTTTAAAATACCAACTCCACTTATGTTATCTAAAATAGTTGATGCAATAGATAATCTTGAAATAGGGGAGAAAGATACTAAGGGAGACCTTTATGAATATTTATTATCCAAGGTAGCTACGGCAGGTACAAATGGACAATTTAGAACTCCAAGACACATAATAAAAATGATGGCAGAATTAATGAAACCAACACCAGAGGATATTATAGTAGACCCAGCCATGGGTACAGCAGGTTTTCTAGTTGGAGCAGAAGAATATTTAAGAACAAATCATAATGATCTATTTTTTGTTGAGGTATTAAAAGAGCATTTTAATAATAAGATGTTTAATGGATTTGATATGGATAGAACTATGCTTAGAATTGGTGCCATGAACATGATGCTTCATGGGGTGGATAACCCTAATATTGAGTATAAAGATTCACTTTCAGAAACTAATAAAGATAGCGAAAAGTATACTCTAGTACTTGCAAACCCTCCATTTAAAGGCAGTTTAGACTACGAAGCGGTTTCAGCAGATATTTTAAAAGTCAGCAAAACAAAGAAAACAGAATTATTGTTTTTAGCATTATTTTTAAGAATATTAAAAACCGGTGGAAGATGTGCATCCATTGTTCCAGATGGGGTTTTATTTGGTTCAACTAAAGGACATAAGGATATAAGACGTGAAATAGTCGATAACAATAAACTTGAAGCTATAATAAGCATGCCAAGTGGAGTGTTTAAACCATATGCAGGAGTATCTACAGCAATTATGATATTCACTAAAACAGGTACTGGTGGAACAGATAAAGTTTGGTTCTATGATATGAAAGCAGATGGATATTCCTTAGATGATAAGAGAAACACTATTGAAGATAATGATATACCAGATATAATAGAAAGATTTAATAATCTAGATAAAGAAGAAGATAGAAAAAGAACAGAACAATCCTTCTTTGTACCAGTAGATGAAATAAGAGAAAATAACTATGATTTATCCATTAATAAGTATAAATAGATGGAATATGAAGAAGTAGTTTATGATGAGCCTAAGGTTATATTAGAGAGAGTTAAGAAATTGGAAGAAGAGATAACTGAAGGAATAGATGAGGTAGAAAGAATGATAGATGAGTAGAAAATAAATAAAGAGTGCAATCATCATGGGGGGAATTACCAAGGTAACCCATTTCCACGAGAGCGGCACTCATTCTTCTCTAATAACAGTATATGCATTATATTATAATATAATACCATGATTGTCAAGTAAATGCGATAAAATATAAATAAGAGTTAGAGGTGGCAAATGGATAAAAAAGAAAAAGTATATTCAGATGAAGACAAAAAAATTAAAAAAGAAAAAATGTATTCAGCTAAAAAATATTTTATTTTTGGGCTTAAAAAGTATATATCAAATGAAAATAAGATTTTATCAAAAAAATTACAACCTAGTATAAGGGAATTATTATGGGATTATATAAATATTTATGAAGATATTATACATGATTTAGAAAATAAATTGCTTATAAAAGCTAAAAAAGATTTAATAGTAGCTATAATTTTTTATTTGAAGGAAAGTGTATTTCATAAGAAAAAAATATACAAAGAAGAGATAGATTTTTTAATAAAAGATTTAGAAAAGGTTCAAGATGGTAGTTTGAATCAATTTGATGAGATAAAAATTTATAATAAATGCAAGTCCATAGTTAAGAAAATAGATAATGATAATATATATGATTATTTAGTGAAAGTAGTTAAAAATACTTATGGTTACGAAGAAATGGATGGAATTATACAAGCTATGATTAGTGAATTATTATATGATGGATTTTCATTGAAATACTTAGAAAAATGGTATAATTCTTACATTCCAAACAGATTAAATGGATGTGAACAGGATGATATAGATGAAGTAATAGATTTATTTGGCCAGCTATTTAAAGAAGAGACTGATTTTAAGTATTATTTAACTATAAAAAGTAAGATATCATTAGATGAGACAATATATTTGAATTGTAATTTAATAATGAAAACAGAAGAATATAGTGCTTTATCATTAATCAATATTAAAGATGAAAAAGAAACTAAAAATTATCTTCAGTACGGACAGGATATCAATGTTTATAGTATAAAAATTAAGGCTAAAGATTATTATAAAGGATTGGAAATAATAATTGATTCTATAGTATCATATTTTCAAATGATAACTTTAGTTAGGCAATTTCAAAAGCTAAATTACCTATTGAGACTATATTATACTTATTATGATATATTATCCATATAATATGAAAACACTTGCCCAATTTTATATGATGAATTTTTAAAAACTCTAAGGGATTTTTAGCTCACATAAAATATCTTTTAGTTCAATATTCTGTTTTGATTTTTCATATATAAAGCACACAAGTGCTTTTGCCGTCAGGCTGTTTAGATATTTCTGAGTTTCACCTATAGTCTTAAAATCTCCGTGGTTGGAACTAACTCTAAATAATTCTAAAAAATTATAGATTAAGAACACTATAAGAAAATATCGTTCTATAGACAAAATGCTACGCATTCTATATTTATCAAAAGCTAAATTGCTTTTTAAATATTTATATGAAGTTTCTATAGTCCATCTGTGAGAATAATATTTAATTATAGTTTCTGCATTTAATAAGATGTCGGTAGACAGCAAATATACTGGGTTCTTGAATCCATCATGGGTGACTTCATAGCAAATAAGTATTTTAGCATAAGGGAATTTAGAAACATTACCTTCATAGGTATATACTCTATAGTCCTTACCTTCAACTGTAACAAGGTCTAAGGTGTTAGGACTAAGGAATTTTTCAAATTTTGATAACTGCATTGAAATTCCTAATGGAGATATTTTTCTGTTAGATTTAATTGCTCCTATTAGGTGGTAGCCCTTTGCTAAAGATGCTTCTATTAAATTATTATTTGTATACCATGAATCCATAAGACAATACATTTTTTCACAATTAGATGGAGTTTTAAAAGAAGTTATAAAATTTTTTGCAATATCAATCTTAGATTTAAAATTTTTATTTAAATCTTTGCAAAATTCCTTTTTATAGTAAGGTTTATATTGTAAAGGAATAGATTTATCATTTACAACAAAATTTGAAGTAACCACACAATGTGACCAAATATTTTTGTCTTCTGTATGAGAGTAATTATAAGATAATCCTTGCATTTTCTTTGCTGATTTCTTGGGATTTACAGTATCATCTATAATCAAAAATCCTACGGATTTAGGTTTAATATTATGCTCAAGGAAAAAGTTTAAATAGCTAATTCTATTGTTGTTCAGAAGACTATGGTCCCATTTAGAATGGCTTAAAAATCTATAAATACAACTTTTATCTTTTGATGACAACACATTTTTAGCAATTTCAGATAAAGTTTTAGTGCCAGGTAAATTAATTAATCCATTGGCAATATTGGTTAAATGATTAAATTGAGGCTTAGACATTCCATAATTTACATCATTTAAGTAATTGTAAAGTTCATTATTAATGGATACAATATTAGTACTTGGCATACTTTTTACCTCCTGTGTTTATATTTGTATGGTAACTTTTATATAACACAGTGAGAGAAAGTATGCCATATTTATTTTTTGGTAGTTTTACCAATTTAGATTTTTATTTTGCATAACTAAAGTGATAAATTATTTAAGTGATAATGCTGAAATTATTTTAAATGATAAGATAGTAGTTAAAGTATCAGATGGTGTTTATGAAAAATTAAGAAAAGAAATGTATGACGAAAATATACTTTTTCATGAATCGGAGAGAAGAGAAAAAGGAGATATAAAGGATTTTATATTATATAGAGATAAAGTATATATTAAAAAAATAGGCGTTGATGAAATTCCTAATATACAAAGAGCTATAAATATAATTAAAGGTCAAAAGAAGCAATCTAAAGAAAATAGATTAATAAATCTTTGGTCTGTTCTTGAGTATATGCTAACTTTTCATAAAGGTGATAGTATAATAGCTAAAGCTAAAGATATAGTTCCAAAAGTTTGTTGCTTATATGTATTAAAAGATAAAATAAATTTATTTTGGAATAGTTTAAATCAATATAAATCTTCGTCTTATAAAATTGTTGGTGAAATAATAAAAAATTGCAGAATTGATGAAGATGAATATAGATATGATCTGGAGAAATTTATAAATTTTGTTTCTATAAGAGGAAAAGATATAATTGAAGAATTTGCATTTAATGATGTATTGAAAAGAAGTATAGCTGAAATAGGTTCTCTATTATCTGATGGGAAAATTAGAAGTGGTTTAATAAAAAAGCTATCTATAGAAGTAGAAATGGATTTAATCAGAATTTATAGATATAGAAATATTTTAATACATTCAGGAAATAGAGATATTAAAAATATTAATTATAAAACCCTAAGATTATATCAATATAACAATAACATTTTAGGACTAATAATACATTATAAGAAAAATAACCCGAGTTTAACCATTGAAGAAATATTAAATTCAATAGAATATACATATGAAAAATATATTAATAGTATTGGAAAGAAAGTAGAAAAAGATGAGCTAGTGAACATTTGTAAACCTAAATATTTGTTTATTGAATAGATAAATATTAGAAAGAACAATAAAGAACTAAGTGATTGAAGTTTCATTTAAAAAGAAAAATGAGGTATGTAATATGGAATGTAAATCAGGAAAATTAGTGAAAATTGATTCTGGGTATGCTTTTAAATCTAATTTGTTTAACGATAAAAATGAAGGTATGCCAATCATACGGATAAGAGATGTAAATGTTGGAAAATCAAACACATATTATTCAGGGGAGTACGATAAAAAATATGTTGTTAAAGATTGTGAAATGTTAATTAGTATGGATGGTAATTTTGTAATAAAAAAATGTAATGGTGGAAAAGCATTATTAAATCAAAGAGTTTGTAAAATAAAAAGTGTGAGTAATGTTTTATTAGATGATTATATATATCGAATTCTACCTTTTGAATTGAAAAAAATAGAAGATGCTACTTCTTTTGTTACAGTTAAACATTTATCAGTTAAAACTATACAAGAGATTAAAATAAATGTTCCTAAAGTTGAAGTTCAACAAAAGATAGTAAATATACTAGACCAAGCTCAATACTTAATAGATAAAAGAAAAGCTCAAATAGAAGCTTTGGATGAATTAGCTAAATCGAGAGTTATAGAGATGTTTGGTGATCCTATTTTAAATCCAAAAGGATGGGAAAAGAAAAAATTATCTGATGAATGTAATATTATTACAGGTAATACTCCATCAAGAAAAGTTGAAGAGTATTATGGAGATTATATTGAGTGGATTAAATCTGACAATATAAAAGATAGTGGCATTTACTTAACTAAAGCACGAGAATACTTATCTGAAAAGGGGTTAGAGGTAGGTAGAAGTGTAGAGGAAAATAGTATATTAATGACCTGTATTGCTGGAAGTGTTAAGTGTATTGGTGATGTTGCCATAGCTAATAGAAAGGTAGCCTTTAATCAGCAAATAAATGGAATTGAACCATTAACCAATAATGTGTCTTTCATGTTTGAGCAATTTAATTTATCACAAAAATATATACAAAGTACAATTAATATGTCACTAAAAGGAATTTTGAGTAAAGGGCAATTGTCAGAGTTAGAATTTATATTTCCACCAATTGAGCTACAAAATGAATTTGCTGAGTCATTTAATCAAATAGACAAATTGAAATTTGAAATGAAGGAGAGCTTAGAAGAATTAGAAAATAGCTTTAATTCATTGATGCAAAGAGCTTTTAAGTGTGAGTTATTTGAATAAGAGGTATTAAGGGGGAACATGTATGGTTATACCTAAAGTTAAAGTATTTATATCATATGCTCATGATACAGAACAATTTGCAGATAAGGTATTAGAGTTTTCAAATACCTTAAGAAGTTATAATATAGATGCAAATATTGATCAATATGAAGAGAGTCCACCAGAAGGATGGCCAAGATGGATGGATAATCAAATTGAAAATTCAGATTATGTACTTATAGTATGTACACAGTTATACTATGATAAGGTAATGAATTTCAAATCTGGAGGAGGAAAAGGTGTAAATTGGGAGTTGAATATTATATATCAATATCTATATGAAACATGTTGTAACAATACGAAGTTTATACCAATAATATTTAATGATTATAGTACTACAAAGATATTGAAGCCACTACAAAGCTCAACATATTATTATGTAGATAGAGGAAAAGACTTTAAGAAGCTATGCAATAGGTTAAAGGGTATAAAAAATACTATAAAACCACCACTTGGTAAAGTAGGAGAGAATATATTACCACCCAAAGAAAGAAAAAATATGTTTGTTACGTCAATGATTGACTTAAAGTCTTGGGATAAAGCAAAATGGAGTGGTGTAGCATATAAATTTGATCCTAGAAATGAAACCCCACCTTTAATGGCTTTATTATACAAGGATAAAGAAAGTGCAAGTAAGATATTTAAAGATTGGAAAAAACTTTGTGGTGAAAATGTATTTAAAGATATAGAAATTTCTATTATTGAAAAAAAGAATGTAGGTAGAGCTGATGGGTATTTTGTACACATAACTACTAATATGGATGAATGTATAAAAAGGGCAGAAAAACAAGGCTTTTTTGTTGATGAAACGTTTTTTGCGATATTTTCGAGATATCAATATATGGATATTAATGTATTTAGAAATAATTTAGCTATATTTAAAAAGCAAGTAGAAGTTAAAAAAGAATTTTTTATTGCTCCAGCTGTGGTAAGTGACAATAATAAAACGATTGAAATGGATAATATTGAGCTTGGAACACATTTGAAAATAAAAATGGACAATATAAAATTTATGAATTTTGAAGATGTAACTAAAAATGACATTGAATATTCAGTTGTTGCAATGCCTAATTATGCATTGTAAGTATTAGAAATTAATATAGGAGATGGTATGTGATGGGGAGAAAAATATTTGTATCGTATAAATATGCTGATAATAGAGTTAGAATGGTAAATTACAAATACGATACCAAAGTAAGAGATTATGTAGATATATTACAAGAAAAAATAGGAGAAGAGAACACAAATAAAGGGGAAAAAGACGGAGAAGATTTGAGTGACTTTAAAGAAAGTACAATTGCATCTAAACTTCGTGATAAGATATATGATAGTAGTATAACTATAGTTTTAATTTCAAAGAATATGAAAGGGTATTATGCGTTGGAAGAAGATCAATGGATACCATGGGAAATATCTTATTCATTAAAAGAACACACTAGAAATGGAAGAACAAGTGCTACTAATGCAGTTTTAGCAGTAGTTATTCCAGATGAATTTGGAAGTTATAGTTACTATATTGAAGATAATAGCTGTGGAAATTGTACATGTAGAATGTTAAATACACCTATACTATTTAAAATTTTACAAAAGAATATGTTTAATCAAAAAAATAAGACACTGAAAGAATGTAGCACTAAAACAGTATATATAGGGCATTCATCTTATATTTATAGTGTTAAATGGGACGATTTTATAGAAGATGTTAATAAATATATTAATATAGCAATTGAAATAAATGAAAATATAGGTGACTATGAAATATATAAACTTAATAAATAGCATAAAGGAGGTTACTTTAAATGGATAAGAAAATTAAGCATCTGGAAATGATTCAAGAAATTATTAAAAGAATGGCTTCAAATTCATTTTTATTAAAAGGATGGTCAATAACATTAGTAGCTGGTATTTTTGCCCTTTCAGCTAAAGATAGTAACCAGAAATTCTTTCTTATAACATATATCCCTTTAATAGTATTTTGGATATTAGATACGTATTATTTACAACAAGAGCGTAAGTACAGAAACTTATATGATAAAGTTAGGAGTTTAGAAGAAGACAAAATTGACTTTTCAATGAAAATAACAGATGATTTATTATCAGATAAGACTATGTATGCCAAGTGTTTTTTATCAATATCAGAATGTGTATTTTATTTACCAACAGTAATTTTAGTTGGAATAGTAATAAGTTTTATATAAACTATATCAGTTACTTATTAGATTTATACAAAGTTGTGTTTAATAGTGTAATTTTTAAATTAATAGGTATCTCCTAAGCCCATAAAAGTAATTGTCCAATTATTTTTGTGGGCTTAAGAGCTTGTATTATAGATTATTTAAATGTAATCAAAAATCATAGTACATATTAAATTTGTTTGAATTAACGTTATTTATGAATTAAAATAAAGATACAATAGAAATATAGGAAGGTGAACTAATGAAGCCCACAAACTATGAAGATTTAATAATGAAAAGAGCAATGGATCTTTTTGCAGAGGAAGGACTAAAATTCTTTGGAATAAATAAAAAAGTTAAGGAACTTGGCCCAACAGAGTTAGTGGTTTTAGAGACTAAAAATATGTTTATGGACTAGGAGTTAAAGGAAACTCCTTTTTATTTTATTCAAATGAGTAGGTTCGCTTAACTAAATTAAAATTTAGAAGCTTACCTATGGAAGATGATACTTTTATACATTTTGAGTTTCAAACAACTAATAAAGGGAAAATAGATTTAAGAAGGTTTAGGGCCTATGAAGCATTATTAAGTCATCAAACTGGAAAAGATGTAGTCACATATGTTGTTTATTCCGGTAACATAAAAAATCCAGTAAATATTTTAGAAACAGGAATAAGTGAATTTAGAGAAAATTCAATATCCATGGCCAGTAGAGATGGTGATAAGATATATAATGATATTGTAGAAAAAATAAAATCTGGAATAGATATTACAAAACAAGATATAATTTCTTTAACCTTCACTCCTATTATGGGTGGAAATATAAGTACAGTAGATAAAATACTTAATGCTATAGAGATAGTAAAAGATATAAATAAAGATTATAAATATGACGTAGAATCCATATTGTATGCCTTTGCAAATAAATTTTTAAGTGGAAGAGATTTAGAAAAGGTAAAGGAGGAATTAAGAATGACTGAACTTGGTAAAAGCTTAATACAAGAGGGAATCGAGAAAGGTATAAAGCAAGGAATTGAAAAAGGTAAAGAAGAAGGAAAAGCTGAACTTTTAATTAAGCAACTAATGAAAAAATTTAAAAAAGTACATAATGAGTATAAAGAAAAAATAAAAATACTTCCAAAAGAAACAATAGAGTTGATTGCAATAGATATATTTGAACTAAATTCTGTAGAAGAATTAGAAAGATATTTTTAGTCTTTTTTAATACAAAAAATTCTATTTAACCATACAAAAAAAGTCTTGGAGAAAATCCAAGACTTTTTTGTGTCAAATATTGTTTTAATATGGTAATATATTCATAGAAAATAATAATATATGTCACTAAAAGGGGGATGAGACCTTTGTGTACTAACTTTGAATTTTTAAAGTTTAAAGAAGAATTTAATGCATTTTCAGATGCTTGTATTGAGGCAGAAAAGAGCATATTAGTAAGCCCATCAACTACAGCTATTTTGAGTAGAAGAGCTTTGGAACTTGCGGTTAAATGGGTATATAGTTTTGATGAGGATTTAGGTATTCCATATAGGGATAATATAAGTAGTTTAATACATAGTGGTAGTTTTTTAGAACTTATTGATAGTGAAATGTTACCTTTACTTAAGTTTGTAATTAGTTTAGGTAATGTGGCAGTACATACTAATAAAAACGTAACAAGAGAAGAGGCTATTTTATCATTACATAATTTATATCAATTTATTAATTGGATTGATTACTGCTATGGAGATGACTATAAAGAAAAGAAATTTGATGAAAATGCTTTACTTCAGGGTGAGGAAAAGAGAGTA
Source organism: Clostridium sp. Marseille-Q2269 (assembly GCF_943736985.1). GTDB lineage: Bacteria > Bacillota > Clostridia > Clostridiales > Clostridiaceae > Clostridium_F. Next base: position 102,464 of record NZ_CALSFS010000007.1, on the reverse strand, counting down.
AGACCGGAGGAACTTAAAGATTTATATGACAAGCTAAGTTCAAAGGATAAAAAACTAGAAGAGATCATAAAAGAAAATGAAGAGATTAGAAAAGAAATAACCCAAAAGAGAAAAGACAACAAAGAAAATTATGATTTTGATATAGATGAAATAAGTGAGTTTCACACCAGAAAAATTTATATAGATGTGGAACTTAAACTTGCAGGATGGGATTTTAATAAAGATATTGGAGAAGAAATAAAACTTTTTGGTATGCCCAACAATGCAGAAAAAGGTTACGCTGATTATGTCTCATATGGTGATAATGGAAAGCCCCTTGCAGTAGTAGAAGCAAAGAAAACAAGTAAAGATCCTAAGATAGGTCGTGAGCAAGCTAAATTCTATGCGGATTGCATAGAAAGACAATATAATGTTAGGCCAGTTATTTTCTATACCAATGGATTGGAAACATATATTTGGGATGATTATAATGACTATTCTGAAAGAAGAATTTATGGTTTCTTTAAAAAAGATGAGCTTCAGCTTATGATTGACAGAAGAACTCAAAAGAAGCCTTTAAGAAATATAAATATAAAGGATGAAATATCAAATAGATATTATCAAAAAGAAGCTATAACTGCATGTTGTGAGGAATTAGAGAGAAGAAAGAGAAAGTTTTTATTAGTTATGGCAACAGGAACTGGTAAAACTAGAACAGCAATTTCTTTAGTGGATGTATTAACAAGGCATAATTGGGTAAAGAATATATTATTTTTGGCAGACAGGACAGCCCTTGTTAAACAGGCTAAAAAGAATTTTTCAAATTTGCTTCCAGATCTTTCTCTTTGCAATTTACTAGATAGCAAAGATAATCCAGAAGAATCAAGAATACATATGGGGTTTTTGATATGGAAAATGGAGTTCCAACTTATGCTTATGAATTTGATAAGGCAGTTGAAGATGAATTCCTTGTAGAATATGAAACCATAGAAGTTAAGTCTAAAATAATGGAAGATGGAATTAAATATGATGAATTATCCGATGAAGATAAGGAAGAATATGAAGATAAATTTGATAAAGATGAAAATGTCGGAGAAGAAATATACAGTTCTGCTATTAATCAGTGGCTATTTAATGCTGATAAAATAGATTTAGTTTTAAATAAACTTATGGAAAAGGGACTAAGAATTGAAGGAAATGAAAAGTTAGGTAAAACTATAATCTTTGCTAAAAGTCATAAACATGCAGAAGCTATTAAATAAAGATTTGATATATTATATCCAGAACTTAGTTCAAACTATGCAAAAGTTATAGATAATCAAATTAATTATGTAGAGAGTGTAATTGATGATTTTTCTGATAAAGATAAAATACCACAAATAGCTATAAGTGTTGATATGCTTGATACAGGTATTGATATTCCAGAAATTTTAAATCTTGTTTTCTTTAAAAAGATAAGATCTAAGACTAAATTTTGGCAGATGATAGGAAGAGGTACAAGACTTTGTGAAGATTTATTAGGTATTGGACAACATAAGGATAAATTTTTAATTTTTGATTTCTGCAATAATTTTGAATTCTTTAGAATGAATCCAAAAGGTTTTAAAGGTAACCTAGGACAGACTTTGAGTGAAAGAATATTTAATCTTAAACTGGATTTAATAAAAGAATTGCAAGATTTAAGATATTCAGATGAAGAATATGTTAGTTATAGAAATGAATTGTTAAAGGATTTAATGGAAGATATAAATAGTTTAAATGAAGACAATTTTATGGTAAAAATGAATATAAGATATGTTCAAAAATATAAAAATAAAAATGAATGGCAAAGCCTTGGAGCTATTAGTACACAGGATATTAAGGAACATATATCCCCATTAATAAGTAAATTAAAGGATGATGAATTTGCAAAAAGATTTGATATATTAATGTATACAATAGAGCTTGCCAATCTCCAAGGAAATAATGCAACAAGACCAATAAAAAGTGTTATAGAAACAGCGGAAAGTCTATCAAAGCTTGGTACTATACCAGAAATTCAACAGCAAAAGTATATTATAGATAAGGTTAGAGAGAATGAATTTTGGGAAGATGTAGATTTATTTGAATTAGATGAATTGAGAAGTGCTTTAAGAGAACTTTTAAAGTATTTAAGAAGAACTAATCAAAAAATTTATTATACTGATTTTGAAGATATGATAATAAATGAGGAATCTCATGGAGCTATGTATAATGATAATGAGCTCAAAAATTATAGAAAAAAAGTAGAATATTATCTTAAAGAACATGAAAATGAACTTGCTATATATAAGCTTAAAAATAATAAACAATTAACCAAACAAGATTTACAAACTTTAGAATCAATTATGTGGCAAGAACTTGGAACAAGAGCAGACTATGAAAAAGAGTTCGGAGACATGCCTGTTAATAAACTTGTAAGAAAAATGGTAGGCTTAGATAGAAATATAGCAAATGAATTATTTTCTGAGTTCTTAAATGATGAAAATTTAAATACTAAGCAGATACATTTTGTAAAACTCATAATTGATTATGTGGTTAAAAATGGATTCATTGATGATAATAAAACCCTTAAGGAAGATCCATTTAGAGGTATAGGAAATATTTCTATACTATTTAAAGATAATACAAATGAAGTTATAAGTATAATGAGTAAAGTGGCTGAAATCAAAAATAATGCTGAAACAATATGTAATTAATAGGTTTTAAAGAATTAGTGAAAAGTATTATATCAGATATGAGTAAAAGATTTTAAACTTTATGAGCAAAGTGCACCTGAAATGTTAGAAATATATATAATTATCACTAACATTTCAAGGTGCATTTTTAAGTCTATCCCATGACAACCCGATCTAATACTCCCATCGCACTTTGTGAAAGCGATTCCCACAAAATCGAAGATTTGGGCTCTCTGCTTTTCTTAAAAGTGGGAGTAAAACTCCCTCTGAAGCCAAGAACTTTGTTTATGCTAATTTTTATAATATAAAACTATAGTGAAACTTTTTCTAAAAGTTTTATTATATCAGCATCACTGGTTTTATATTATAGCATTGAAGGTACTACAACTAGGTGTTGATTAGGGTATATAACATATGGTGGAGTTAAGTAATTAAACATAACTAGCTCTTTAATAGAAGTACCAAATTTTTTTGCAATGCTGTAAAGAGAATCTCCAGGTCTAACGGTATATATTACTGTTTCGGGAGGAGACCACGGTATAACAATTTGCTGAAATGGATAAATAATATTGGGATTGACTATGTTATTAAATTTCATTATATTTTCTACAGTAGTAGTATGATTATAAGCAATTCTATAAAGAGTATCCCCTGGAAGTACTGTATAAATTGTTGTACCAAAATAGGAATCTGGCATAAGTATCATCACACCTTTATTATTTTATAATTTATACTATGTGAATTTATAGAATATAGTGAAAAACATCTAAGTTAAAGCTTAGTTATTGGTTAACTAAAAGAGAATACAAATGGTTGAATTTTATACTCAGTTTATATTGATTTTTTATAGGTTGTGTACAACTTTTATATGGAATCATATATGAACTTGAGAAAACATATAGGTCCAATATAATATAAGGATATGGAGATTATTTTGTGTAGTGGATTTATAGATCATATATTTAGTACATGTATAACTATAATAAGAATTAAATCAATTAAAAATGTAGGTTATTAAATTAAGTAGAAATAAGCAATGATACTAAAGATATACGAATTAATAACAACAATGAATTTGTATAAATGAATTGATTCTTATAAAAATGCTGCAAAAGAAAAAGGCATTGATATTATCAAATTAACAAAGATAATTATAACTCATCATGATTATGATCACATGGGAGCATTAGCCAATTTACATAAAGGAAAGCAAAACATTAATTGCTGGGGATACATTAGTGGTAGAAGATAATAAATTGACCATAGCAAATCCTCAATATACATTGGATATGATAGGTGCTAAAAAATCTATAAAGAAGTTATTGAATTATGAAATAGATAAAATTGTATGCTATCATGGAGGCGCATATACTAAGAACATTAAAAAATCATTGGAAAATATAGTTGTGTAATGATTTTATAGTTATAGGTTATTTGTGTGTGTTGAAAAAATGTACGCTTTAAAAAAATATAAAATAGATTTAATTATTGAATTTTTATAGTTATTAATGTAGATCAAAAAAAGTTTAAGTTTTAACAACATATAAGAAAAATATATTTAATAAGTTTAAGGGGATAAGAGGGATAAAAAATAGTAATAACACACCTGCTGTTAATTTTTATAAACATTGTGTATTTATAATTGAAAAAGAGCAAAAGAATATAGATTCTGATTTTATGGAGTATATTATGTTATGGACTCAGGGTAAATAATTTGTATATTGATATGGGCATGAAATAATTAATAATTTTAAGATTTATAATAGAAGTATTACTATAGGGGATGTAGTTATGGCTTTCATTTTACATTCTTTTATAGCATTACTTGGAGGGACAGTAGGAACTATTTTGCATCCTAGAATTATGAAAGATAGAAAAGTAGCTGTTGTACTAAATTTTATAATTTCATTGATGGCTATGATAAAGGGTGCAATCAATATTAAGCTTCCTATTACATCTTTTATAACATGGGTGTTTCCACCATTATATAATATTATTCAGATATATAAAGAGGGAGAATATTTTACCACAAGTACAGTAGCACAAGGCATAGGATATGTTAGTATTTATTGTATTGTATTTATATGTATTCAATTGTATTTATTAAAAAAGAATAAATTTTAGTTATGATATGGCTCAATGTGGTATTTTAAAATTTTATTAGGGTGTGTCTGAAAACTAACTAGTGCAAAAGACTTAAATTTTAGCTATAATAATATAAAAAACTATGAGGTTAAAACAATGACACAAAAACGCTACGAAATATCAGATGAACAATGGAATCAAATAAAAAACTTATTTCCTGTTGCAAAAACAGGAAGACCACCCAAAGATAATAGAATTATGTTCAATGCCATACTATGGATTGCAAGAAGCGGTGCTGCATGGCGTGATTTACCTGAACGCTTTGGGTCATGGAAAACAGTATATAGTCGTTTTTGTAAGTGGCGTGATGACGGTACTTTAGTAGTAATTTTTAAAGAGCTAACCTCAGAAGCAGATTATGAAAATTTAAGTATCGATTCAACATGCATTAAAGCCCACCAACATAGTGCAGGTGCTAAAAAGGGGCTGTAAACAACGAAACGAAACAACATATTGGATTAAGCCACGGAGGACATACGACAAAAATTCATGCAGTTGTGGATGCCCTTGGCAATCCGGTATACTTCCAATTGTCATCTGGTAATTTACATGACAGTACACAAGCAATAGATATCCTTTCAAACATTGATATACAAAGTAGTAATATTTTAGCTGATAAAGCATATGGCACAAATGAAATTAGAGAATATATAACGTCACAGGAGGCCTCATATACTATTCCACCAAAATCTAATTCAAAGAATCATTGGCCTTGTGATTGGTGGATATATAAGGAGCGTCATCTAGTTGAATGCTTTTTTAATAAAGTGAAGCATTTTAGAAGAATTGCTACTAGATATGATAAGCTTTCTTCTTCTTTTCTTGCATTTGTTTATATTTCTGCCATTTTTGTTTTATCTAAATAAGCTCTTGATATATTGTTTTCAGACACGCCCTAATCACATTGATCTTTAGAGATATTATATTCTTAAAGTCTTGGAGAAAATCTAAGGCTTTTTTTATTTTAAGTTTAAATTGACTTATTGTATTAGTTAAATATGTGAAAACTTGAAAATACTATACTTATCTATTATGATATTAAAAAAAAATTTATGAAAGTTTTCCGTTATTTTAGTTTGATATGCAGAAAAAATATTCACATGGATAAAAGTAGCACTTATCCAATGTTTCATATAAAGGATTATATTTATTAAATTTTTGGATGTAAATGTTATAGGTGATTATGTAAACAATATCTTTTATATTGATCATTTATTAAATGAGAGGTAAATATGAAGGTTATAATTTTAAAAGACGGAAATACGACAAATTTCTTTGGATAGAAAAATATTTTTCCATAAATATTAAATTATATACAAATTTAGTACGTTGACATGATAAATTTCCTTTGATATAATTGATAAAATTTTAAAATTTATAGGAAAAAATAAAAAAAGGGGGAGTTATTATGAATTTTAGTATGTTAATAGGGGCATTTGCTATTGTATTATTTATTTTAACAGTTGGCGAAATCATTTCACAAAAAACAAAAGCATTTGTTCCATCGGTTTTTGTATCGGCGGTATTATTCTTAATTGGATTTTGGACTATTATGCCAAAGGATATTATTACTAAAGCATCCTTTGAAAAGCCAATAGTATATGTTGCTATGTATTTATTGTTAGTTCATATGGGTACATTAATGAATTTAAAGGAATTATTATCTCAATGGAAAACAGTGGTTATAGCTCTGGCTGGAATAGTAAGTATATGTATAATGTCACTAATTGTAGGGAAATTGCTGTTTGGATGGGAAAATGTTGTAGCGGCTACTCCTCCATTAACAGGTGGTGTTGTGGCATCTATATTGATGGCTAAAGCGGCAACAGATAAAGGATTAACGGCAGTTGCTGTGCTTGCCACTTCTATGTATATTATGCAAGGATTTGTGGGATATCCCATTTCAGCTATATGTCTTAAAAAAGAAGCAAGAAGAGTATTAAGTAATTTTAAAGAAAATGGTGGAAAAGAAAGGTTAGCTAAAAAGGAAGCTGCTTTATCAGTAGGGGAACCGAGAAAAAAACTTATTCCACCATTACCAGAAGAATTGCAAACACCATATATGATTTTACTTAAATTAGGTGCTGTGGCTTGGCTTGCATCTAAGATTGGACCTGTTATTCATATTAATGATTTTGTTGTTTGTTTAATATTAGGGGTTATTGCCTGCGAAATAGGATTTTTAGAAGAAAAGGCTTTAAATAAAGCAAATGCTTTTGGATTTCTTATGACTGTACTTATGGCATTTATATTTGCTAATCTTTCACAGGCTACACCAGCTATGTTAAAACAAATAATAGTTCCTCTACTTGGAATCATTGTTTTAGGTGTAATTGGTATGTATATAATGTCTTTAATACTATCAAAAGCCTTAGGATTTTCAAAACAAATGGGGTTTGCCTGTATGCTTACTGCATTATATGGATTTCCAGCAGACTATATATTAACACATGAAGCCATTAAATCTGTATGTGAAACAAAGGAAGAAACAGAATATGTACTTGATGATATGCTTCCTAAAATGCTAGTGGCAGGATTTACTACAGTTACAATAGCATCAGTAATTATAGCAGGATTCTTTGTAAAATTATTGTAATATTCAAATTTTTTAAACATAAATAAATTAAAATAGTTAGGGGAGGATAATATGACAGCAATAGAAATAACTAAAAAATACAAACAAAATATAATAGATTTAAGAAGAAAGTTTCATAAGTATCCTGAAGCTAGTTTAAAGGAATATAATACATGCAAAATGATTAAAGAGGAATTAGATAAATTAGGTATTGAAAATAAAGTGGTAGCAAACACGGGGATTATTGCTGAAATAAAAGGCGCAAAGACTGGTAAGACCATAGCCCTAAGGGCGGACATAGATGCATTAACTGTTACAGAACTAAATGATTGTGAATTTAAATCAAAAAATCAGGGATTGATGCATGCCTGTGGACATGATTGTCATATATCCATGCTTTTAGGAGCTGCTATGGTTTTAAAGGATATGAAAGATGAACTTAAGGGAACAGTAAGATTGATATTTCAACCAGCAGAAGAAGTTGCTAAAGGTGCAAAAATGATGATAAAAGAGGGAGCATTAGATGGGGTAGATGGAGTATTTGGTATGCATGTATGGAGTGATATAGAGGTTGGATCCGTATGTGTTCAACCAGGTCCACTAATGGCTTCTGCGGATATATTTAATATTAAAGTAACTGGTAGAGGAGGCCATGGTTCAGCTCCACATCAAGGAGTAGATGCAGTTGTAGTTTCTTCTGCCATAGTTATGAATCTACAAAGTATTGTTAGTAGAGAAATAGATCCACTAGAACCAGCAGTTGTAAGTGTTGGATCTATTAATTCAGGGTCAAGGTTTAATGTTATAGCCAGTGAAAGTATTTTGGCTGGTACCACAAGATGTTTTAATCCTGAAATAAAAGAAAAGTTCCCAGAGATTATAGAAAGAGTAGCTAAAAATACTGCAGCTACATTTAGAGCAGAAGCAGAAGTTGAATATAATTCAGGCACAGCTCCAGTAATTAATAATGAAGAATATTCAAAGATGGCAGAAGGTTCTCTAAAAAAGGTTGGTGCAAAATCCATAGTAGTGGAAAAAATTATGGGGGGAGAGGATTTTTCAGAATATCAGGAAAAAGTTCCAGGGGTATTAGCTTTAGTTGGAGTAAGAAATAAACATAAAGATGCCATATATCCTCAACACCACCCACATTATACTGTTGATGAGGATGCTCTAGAAGTAGGTGCTAGTCTTTATGCACAGTATGCACAGGATTTTTTAGATAAATAAAGATATTTTAATATAAGTAGAGATGTTAATATGCCTTTGCAGATAAATTTTTAACTAGAAAAGATAAAAAATCTTCCTAAAGAAACAATAGAGTTAATAGCAATAGATACATTCCAGTTGAATTCTATAGAAGAATTAGAACAATATTTTAATTTCATTTATAATAATATAGTAAAAAGCATGGCGATTTATTTAAATTTTCCATGCTTTTATTTTTAATTTTATGATCTTTTATTCTTATATAATTAATTAGAAAAAAGCCTTAGATAAAATCTGAGGCTTTTTCTATGTAATAAATTCCATATATATGGTAATATATTGATATAATATAGTATATGCCAATAATAAATGGGTAATTTATGAATTTAAGTTTTGCATTTACATATTTTAAATAATAATTCAATTTCAATAGTAATATATTCTTTTTTATGTACGATAATTTGTATGTAAACAATATACAATGCTAAATGCTATTTTGTATATAGAATATCATATATTTATAAAGGCATATAGGTGTGTTGTGCTTTAATAATGATGTTATTTTTTGTTAATATGATTTTTATAATATTATCTGAAATGTAAATACAAATTACACAGATTATTAATAATATAAAAAGGTCCGATGAATGTATTTCTTATCCAATAATATAAATAGTTTTTACAAAAATAATATAAATATAATAACAGAGATTAGTAAAAAGTATGGGGAGAAGAAATATACATGGCACAAAATCATATTTAATATTTTAATAGGGGAGGAAGTTTTATGAAATCATTGAAAACAAAGCTTATAACTATATTTGCATCACTCATATTTGTACTAGCAGTAGTATTAGGAGTTATAATAGTAAATAGAGTTACTACAAATTTAACAAAGGATTATTATAATGATTTACAAAATCTATCCGTTGAAAAAGCTAATTACATAAAAGCTAAAATTGACGGGGAAATACTTTATATGAATTCCATGTCTCAGGATGATAAGATTATAGATAATAAAATTCCCTGGGAAACAAAAGTGGCATATTTTGAAGAAGAAGCTAAAAGAGCAGCATATATGAATTATTGTTTTGTAGATAAGAATGGGAATTCTATTGTTTTTGATAAAGCTAAAAATAGTAGCAATGTTAAAGATAGAGAGTATTATAAAAAGGCTATGGCAGGTAAGGCATCCATATCAGATGTTCTTGTAAGTAATGTAACCAGGAAACCAGTAATAGTTATTGCAGCTCCTGTTACAAGAAATGGTCAAGTTCAGGGGGTTTTTTATGGAGTAAAAGAAGCAACTTTTTTAAGTGATATTGTTAGTAAAATTAAATATGGAAAGACAGGCTTTGGTATTGTTGTAAATGATAAAGGTGTTACAGTAGGACATGAAAAGAAAGAACTTGTTTTAAGTCAAAGCAATATGATTGAACAAGCTAAAAAAGATGAATCTTTTAAGAGTTTATCATCTTTAATAGAAAGGATAATATCAGAAAAGAAAGTTGGCAATGGAGATTACAAATATGAAGGAAAAAAGAATGTTGTTGGTTATTCTCCAATAAAAGGAACGAATTGGACTGTAGTTTTTGGAGGAGAAATGGGAGAAGTATTAAGTGAAGTATATGGTCTTAGAACAACCATTATTATAGTATCTTTAATACTTATAGCTCTTGGAATAGTGGCTACTTATTTTGTAAGTAATACTTTAACTAGGCCTATTGTGGTGGTAACGGATAGAATTAACAAAATGGCAGATTTGGATTTTCTAGTATATGAAAATGAGGAGATTTCTAATTATAAGGATCGTAAGGATGAAGTAGGGGTTATGGTAAGAGCTTTAAGAAAAATGAGAAATAATATTGTAGCTTTTGTTACAGAAACAGATCATTCAGCTCAACAAATAGTTGCATCATCCCAAGAAATAACAGCAACATCTCAGCAATCAGCTACAGCTTCTCAAGAAGTAGCAAAAACTATAGAAGATATAGCAGCAGGGGCAGAAAATCAGGCAAAGGATACAGAAACTTCTACTGTAAGTGTAGATGAAATGGGAAATTTACTAGAAGAAAATAAACAACATATAAAAGAATTAAATCAAGCTGCTAAAAACATAGAAAATAGAAAAGAAGAGGGATTTGTCATATTGGGAGAGCTTGTTAATAAAACTAAGGACAGTACCAAAGCAGCAAAAAATATTTATGATATTATACTAAATAATAACAAAAGTGCTGAGAAAATAGAAAGTGCCAGTGCAATGATTCAATCTATAGCAGAGCAAACAAACTTATTGGCTTTAAATGCAGCTATAGAAGCAGCTAGAGCAGGAGAACATGGGAGAGGATTTGCAGTAGTTGCAGAGGAAATTAGAAATCTGGCAGAACAATCCAATAGTTTTACAGGTGAAATAAAAAAGGTTATAGATAGGCTAAAAATGGAATCTGAAAATGCAGTAAATAAAATGGAAGAAGTAAAAGAAATAAACGCATATCAAGCACAAAGTGTAAATGACACAGAAGAAAAATTTGAAAAAATAGCAGAATCCATAGATATAACTAATAGTGAAATAAGAAAAGTCAATGAATTGTCAGAAAGAGTTAATGAAAATAAAGAAAAACTTGTGGATTTGATGCAAAATTTATCAGCTATAGCAGAGGAAAATGCTGCAGGAACAGAACAGGCTTCAGCATCCATAGAAGAGCAAGCGGCAAGTGCAGAGCATATAGCTAATGCCAGTGAAGGGTTAGTTCATATTTCAGAAGAATTAAATGAATTAATTAAAAAGTTTAAAATGAACTAAATAAATAGCGGGAGAGAACACAATAAATTCTTTCCCGCTTATAAATTTTGTTGGTATATAAAATTTTCTTAAGTTCCCCATCTAGTGCGTCATATATTTCTGGTCCAGTAGTTTCGTAGTGAGATAGGGGATTTGATTTGTTTTCAAATTGTCTTAGACTAATTGAATTTTCTATGGTTTGTAATAATTCATTAGCTTTTTCAACAGCACCTAACATGCCATGTTTTTTAGGGGTATTTATTATTGTAGCCCCTAAAGCTCTCATTAATGTTTGCTTTTCCACTGAAAATTTTTCAGGCACTACAAATATTATATTATATCCTTTATTTATTGCTGCAAGGGCAACGCCAATGCCAGTATTACCGGCAGTGGCCTCAACTATTGTATACCCTTTTTTTAACTTACCCTGTTTTTCAGCTTGTTTAATCATATAAATTCCAATTCTGTCTTTTACACTTCCACCAGGATTATTATTTTCAAGTTTTGCAAAAATGTTCACACTTGGCTTAATATTTAAATTATTAAGTTTTATAATAGGTGTATTACCTATAAGATCTTTAATACTATTTAAATACTTCATTGCTTATACCTTTACTTAAAACATGCTTTGCATATTCTTTTGCAGAAAAAAGTGAATGGTCTCTATAGTTTCCACATTCAATTGCAGTAGTCGCAGGTACTTTTTCTGTTTCTATAACTTTATTTAATGAGTAATTTAAAGCATGGATAACAGTATCAACTTCAACATCTCCCCAAGCTATTAGATAAAATCCTGTTCTGCAACCCATTGGAGAAATATCTATAATATTATCCATTTTTTCTCTCATATATCCAGCTAATAAATGTTCTAAGGTATGAACTGCTCCAGTAGGCATTTCTTCTTCGTTAGGTTGGGAGAATCTTAAATCAAATTTTGTAATTGCATCACCTTTTTCACCTTTTTGGTTTCCACATTTTCTTACGAAAGGTGCCTTAACCTTTGTGTGATCTAATGAAAAACTTTCTACTTTGACCATTTTATACACTCTCCTTTAATGCATTTTTTAAATCATTTATTAAATCTTCGGCATTTTCGATACCTACAGACAATCTTATTAAATTATCTACAATACCAACTTTTGGTCTTAATTCATAAGGTATAGCTCCATGAGTCATGGATGCTGGATGGCAAGCTAAAGATTCAACGCCACCTAAACTTTCTCCAAAGGTTATTAATTTAAGGCTTTCAAAGAATTTTTTATAATCATAACCATCCTCAAGAACAAAAGATATCATTCCTCCATAACCGTTAGCCTGTTCTGACTGAATATCATGTCCTGAATGAGTATTGAATCCAGGATAATATACTTTTACTATTTCTTTTCTATCTTTTAAAAATTCAGCAATAATTTTTGCATTTAAATTATGCTTATCCATTCTTACAGCTAGAGTTTTTATGCCTCTAATTAAAAGGAAAGAATCAAAGGGAGCTAAAACTCCACCAGTAGAATTTTGTACAAAATGAATTCTTTTAGCTAAATCTTCATTATTTACAACCACAATGCCTGAAAGTACATCACTATGTCCTCCAAGATATTTGGTTGCACTATGAATAACTATATCTGCTCCAAGTGTTATTGGTTTTTGTAGATAAGGAGTCATAAAAGTATTGTCAACTATGGTATATAGACCATGTTCTTTAGCTATTTTTGATATTATTTTTATATCGGTTATATCCATGAGAGGATTAGTAGGACTTTCTATATATATGGCTTTTACAGTTTTATTTATACTATTTTTTACTTCATCTAGATTAGAAGTGTCAACTATAGAATAATTGATACCAAAATTATTAAATATTTTGTCTAGAACTCTAAAAGTACCACCATATACATTATTTGAAATTAGTATACTATCTCCAGATTTAAATAATGAAAGCACCGCAGTTATTGCAGCCATTCCAGAGGCAAATGCAAAGCCTTTGTATCCTTCTTCAAGTTCTGCAACAAGTTTTTCTAAAGCTTCTCTTGTGGGATTACCTGTTCTTGAATATTCATATCCTGTATTTTCTCCAAATTTATATTGTTTATAAGTTGAGGTTTGATAAATAGGCACATTTACTGACCCTGTATGCTTATCTCCATCTATTCCACCGTGTATTAATAATGATTCTATTTTCATTTTATTGTTCCTCCTTAAAAGTAAATTGGGTTTGATAAGTTATATAAACATTGATTTTTATACGCCTATAGAAATATAACAAATTCCATATAAACATATGACCTAAAATAAAGGAGAAGAAAACCAATGAATAAATATAACAAAAAAACTTCTGCCTCTAAAAACTTAGAGGCAGAAGTTAAATTCCGCGGTTCCACTCTAATTGTTATTGAAAAAATATGCAATAACATCTTCACTTGGTACAATCATACCTTAACGCTTTAACGGGCGTACACGCTGCAATCTACTATATTTCAACACAGTGCTCAAAGATGCATTCACATAAATTACACTTAAAATCCTTTTCAGCTACTAGGATTTTTCTCTGTTAGATTACCTTATGCTACTAATTCTTGTCATAGCATTTATTTAATTTCTAGATCTTTACCATAACAGATTATATTGTATTTAGGTAAAGAATTTATTTATATTTTTATATTACCTAGTAATCATATATGCTTACTAAGCTTAATACTATAATAGATCATTGGAATAAATTTGTCAACCCTAATATTAATAAAATTTTAATTTGTAAACAGTATAATGGATATATTTTTATTGAATTATTATAAAATTTATGATATCTATATATAGGGGGAATCTAGCTAAATCTTGTAAACACTATAAATTTTAACAAAGGGAGATGCAAATGAAGGGTAAAAAAATTTTAAAAAGGTTACTTAAAGTATGTTTAGTAATTATTGTACTTTTAATAGTGGCAGTGGGTTTTATAAATTATAGACTTAGTAGCTATGTAAAATTACCTGAAGGGGTAGTAAGAGTTACAAATAAAGATGAATATTATAAGGCCATAGATAAAGCTATACATAATTACGATGAAAAATTAATTGTAGCTATTACTGATATGAATGATAATTCGTATTATAATATAGATACAGTTGAAAAAGTTTTAATGGATAATCCAGAATTACATGAAATTTGTACTAAGGCTGAAGGAAAACAAAAAAAATTTACTATTCCAATAGAGATGGAAATAAATTTTAAATATTCAGATGATGTAAAAACATTAAAAAATAGGGAAAAAGCCGTACAAGCTAACACTAAGGAAATTATAAAAAAAGTAATTAAGCCTGGAATGAAAGATTATGAAAAAGAAGTGGCACTACACGATTATATAGTTAATAATTCAAAATATGATATTAGAGCGGATAAAGGAACTATGCCAATGGTATCTAATACCGCATATGGAGTATTAATAAATAAATTAGGTGCTTGTGTCGGATATTCTGATGCTATGAAAAGACTTTTAAATGCTGCTGGAATAGAATCTAAAATTATAGTTGGTACTGGTAGTGATGGTGGAAAGAAAATAGGACATGCTTGGAACTTAGTTAAAATAGGAGGAGAATATCATCACTTAGATGTGACTTGGGATGATCCTATAACTGAGGATGGATCCAATACTGTTAGACATACATATTTTAATCTTTCTGATAGTCAGATAAAAAGAAACCATCAGTGGAATGGAAGCAAGTATGTTAAATGCAATAGTACAAAATTTAATTTTCAAAATTTAGGTCTATCAGAAAAAGATTATAAAGGAAATGAAACAACAACAATACATAATTATGATGAATTTTACTCTTCTATACAACAAGCTGTAACCAGTGGAAAAAGAGAAATAAGCATGAATATATTAAATTATAATAAAAATGTTTATGATTTAGAAAGTGCAGTTACTAAAATATATAGGTCTATAGGTAAAGCGGGAAGATATTCTTGGACTGAAGATAAAGATGAAATACATAATTCAAAAATTATAACCCTAACTTTTGAATAAAATAAAATATTGAAATAAAACAAGGATAGCATGTACAAATATTCAAGCCATCCTTGTTTTCATATTTTCAATAGTAAATTTATATTTATTACAATTGTAATATTTTTATTTAAAATATAAGGAAAATCTTTATGGTCATAGTATTTAAAACTATATTTAAAATATGAGGGAAATCTTTATAGTCATAGTCTTCAAAGTTATATTTAAAATATGAGGGAAATGAAATCTTTATAGTTATAGTTTTTAAAATTGTATTTGAAATAAGAGATAGATTTTTATAGTTATAGTCCTCAAAGTTATATTAAAAAAAATGCTGTAAATCATTATAGTTATAATTTTTCAAATTTATACTAGAAGTGTGAAGAAAATATTTATAGAATAATTATTGTAATCAAATTTACAATATAATATATAATTAAATCAATAATCCTTAAATATAAATTTTGTATACTATATAGACCTATAAACTAAAGAATTTTTATAAAATCTTAAATTAGAATGTTTAAGATTGGTTAATCTTTTTAATACAGCCCAGTTAGAAACATTAAAATCTGATGCAATTTCATTAATAGATGAAAATCTATAACTAAATATTTTATTTTTAGGCATAAGTAGTCTACCTGCAAATTCATTTGCTTCCAATTCTTCTATATACAAGTCTTTTTGTGTTTTACATTCTTGAGGCAATAGATAGTGTTTCAAATAAATATGACCTAATTCATGAGCTAACGTAAAATTAAGTCTACGATGCTTTGAAATTTTGAAAGGATAGTGAATTCTATTTTTATTAACCACTATTAAAAATTTGTTGCTTTTCCTTGAATATACTGTAGCTGCTTCAAATTTATAAGATAAATTTCCTAGAGACTTTATTTGTATAGGTAAGCTTTGTGTTTGTTGTATATTTAATATGATTTGTACAAAATCTAAAGGCCAGTATTTTAAGTGAAAATCCTCTGCAAAAGTATATACTGTTTTATCTATATATTCAATCCTATGCTTAGGAATTTTATCTAGAGTATAATAATTATTTTTATAATGATTAGCCATGAGATCCCTCCATATCATAAAATAATAGAAATAAGAACTTGTGTTCTATAGTTTTATTATAATATGAATTTATTACCAAGTAAAGGAAAAAAACAAGAATAAATAATTATTTATTCTTGTTCTTATCTAAATAAAAGTTTGCAAATTCTTTTATAGATTTTATATCTTCCTTAGGTAATTCAGATGTAACTCTGTTCATAATAGTCAAGATCTCAGAATCTTTTTTATGAATATTTTTTGCAAGTCTTATAGTGTCAGCAAATTCACCATCTGCACTTCTAAAAATATGTTCAGTGTATTTTTCATGCTCTATGCTTTCGTCAATATAGCCTGCTTTAATCATTAAATCTTTATAACTTATATCAAGATGAGGGGCAAGGCATTTTAATATATTAGGAGATGGATTTTGTCTTTCACCAGATTCTATACGAGAAATTTCTGTATTACTTACATTAGCAAGTTCTGCAAGTTGTCTTTGAGATAATCCTTTATCTTTTCTAAGATTTTTTAAAAATTCACCAAATTTCATAGTAAACAGCCTCCTATAAAATAATTATATAATAACCGTTGCCAGGTGGCAATAGAAAAAAATTAATATATTTGACAAGTGATTACGATATTTGATAAGATTTTATTGTAACCCAATAGAAACGAAATAAGGAGATGATAAATTGAGACCTAATAAAGAATACATTATAAATCTTATGTATAAAAATAATTGGTCACAAAATAAATTAGCCATGAAAGCTGAAGTTTCCAGTGCTACTATAAGTAGATGGATCAATGGTCAAAGAGGGGCAGGAGCTCAGTTAATAGCAGGAATAATTAAGGCTTTTCCAAATGAGCCTTTAAACAAACTATTTTTTTTATAGATATAGTTGCTATAAGGTTACACAAGTTTTTCAAATGTTAAATTATATAAGTTTATAAAATTTTTAAATAAGATTTATAAATATATAGTCTACAAATTATCCACAATGTGGATTGTTTACTTATATTGGAATTTGCTAAATAGGTAATGTTATTTAAACAGAAGTTTAAAATAAAACAATATTATAAATAGATTTAAGAAAATAATATATAGATTTTTATGTGAAATATAAAAAATATTGGAGGGGGATTGAAATGGCAAAATACAGACAGCTTTATACAGAATTTTGGAATGATAATTTTGTATTAAATCTTGATCCTGAGGAAAAATCTTTTTACATTTACTTATTAACTAATCCCAATACTTCACAATGTGGAGTTTATGAATTACCTAAAAAAATTATAGAAATGCAAACAGGATATGAAAAAGAAACTATAAATAAATTACTGAAAAAATTTGAAGAATATAAAAAAATAATTTATTCAGAAGAAACTAATGAAATAATCATATTAAATTGGGCTAAATACAATGAACCTAATAATATAAATTCAATTAAATGTGTTAATAGAGAAATTAAAAAAATAAAAAACAAAGACTTCATAAATATGTTATATAAAAAATATTTTCGCCTTGGATTGGATGTGGATAATTTGTTCTGTGAAATAGAGCATAAAAATAAAGCCGTATATAACAAAATTAACAATAGTTCCATAGATAATGAAGATAATAGTAACAATATAATTGATGATAATTCTATAGATAATGAAGATAATAGTAAAAATTCAGTTAATGATAATTCCATAGATGATGATAATTTTAAGGGTATTGTAAGGGGCTATGTAGGGGCTTATAACCCCATTGTAAGTAAAGAAATAATAAATAATAAACAAAAAATAATAAATAAAAAAGAAGAAGTAATAAGCAATAGTTGTTGTAGTAATAAAGAAGAAGTATACAGTAATAATTTTATGGATAGTAAAAAAGAGAGAGCGGGTAATATATTTAAAAATAATATATGTAAAAGTAAATCTACAACAATTGCTGCAAATGATTGCACCAATGAGGGTATACTTTCTAGAGATAATTTTAAAAACCTAAAGTATATATTATCTGTTTTTGAAAGTAATATACACAAGGTAGTGCCTATGGAGAAAGAAAAGATTTTACAGTGGACCAATAAATTTAGCAGTGAAGTTATTATTATGGCCATTGAAGAAGCCATAGGACACAACATAAAAAATATAAAATATATAGAGAAAATACTAAACACTTGGATAGCTAAGGACTTAACTTCAGCTGAAGATATAAAGGCTTATAAAACACAATGGACAGAAAAAAATAAGAAAACAAAATCTAAAGAAAAGCCAGTAGATCCTTGGGATTATGACCAGAGAGAATATGATTTTCAGGAGCTAGAGAGAAAATTATTGGGGTAGAAATAAAAATATACTTTATTACTGTGCTAAAAGGGAAGGTAGAAAAAATGAAACTGGTATTATCAGATTGTAAACTGAAAATAAAATATAAAAATGGTGATTTATAAACTATATAAAATAGTGACAAAGAGAAGATTTCTAAGTGAATTTGAATTAATAATATGTTTTTCCAATAGGAAAGGGTGGGGATTTGGTGTATAAATTATTAAAAGAGTATAGAAAAGGGAATATAGAGGCTTTAAATGAAATTATAGAAAATTTTAATCCATTGATATTAAAAGAGGCATCAAAATGGAGAATAAAAGGGTATGATTATGAAGATTTGGTACAGCATGGATATCTTTCAGTTATAAAAGCAGTTAATATGTTTAAGGATCAGGAAAGTAAATTTGTACCTTATTGCATAACTGCCATAAAAACCAACTATAAAGCATTACTAAAAAAAGAAATAAAGCATCACAGGGAAATGCCAGATGAAAATATATTAAACAAAGGAGAAGAATATGAATTTACTATAGAAGATGAGTTAGTAGCTTATGAAAAAATAAAAGAATTATATAAGGCTATAGACAGGCTAACTGAAGAAGAAAGAAAAGTTATAGATGAATTTTATATTAAAAATAATAGCCTTAATAAAGTGGCAAAGAGTATAGATAAATCCTATAATTCTGTAAGATATACTAAAGATAAAGCAATAAATAAGCTTCAAAAAATTCTTAAGGATAGGTAATTAAACATTGAAAAATAAGAAAATATAAAAATCAGATTGGATAATATAGATTATAGAGTATATAGATAAGATAGAGATAATAAAGGTAGGGGAGTCATGGGAAAAGAAAACTTTTAATAGATGATAACACAAGATTATTAAAAGTTTTTTTAAAGGCTTGAAGAATTATTTATTCATAATTGTAATAATTATATCTTACTTCCATAAATATTATAATGAGAAAGTTTTATAGGAAGATCAGAATTTATTTCAATATCAAATTTACCACTTATATTTCTACCAGCAATTCTAATAATATATTCTCCATCTTTTGGGGTGGTAAATTTTAAATCTTTTTTACTGGATTTATCAATAATAATAATTTTACGATTCGAGTCTAGTACTTGAATGTGAAGTTTGCCTTTGGTAATTTTCGAGTTGTTTTTTATAGTTATTTTATTGTCTTTAACAGAATTAAATGTTATTAATGACCAGGCCCCTTTGAAATCAGAAAGATCAAAGCTTGCACCATTGTCAGTATATTTTTCATTACCCAAGTATTCAACATCCACAGAATCTTTGGTTAGTGCTAAATAGTTATTGGAACTAATAAAAATATAAATAATTCCAATAATTATTGCTAAACAGATGATTTCTATTTTTCTTGATTTTGTCATACACACCACTATCCTTTACAGTATAAAATTTCTGCCTAATAATATTATAATACCAATATTTTACAATATCAATAGGGGTTGGGATTGAGGGGAATGTTGATAACGATTAATGTTTCATATTTTATATTTATTTTTTTTAATAAAGTTTACTCTTTGAATCAATAGACTTTGATTTTAAAGACAAGACCACTTTTCACAAAGCTTTGAAAGATGTAGACAGGGTGTTTCTTATGAGACCGCCCCATCTTGGAAAACCAGATGATCTCTATCCATTTATAGATGAGATTAAAGCTCATAATATTAAGTTAGTATCATTTCTTTCTTTAATGGGGGTTGAAAATAATACAATACCTCCTCATCATAAGATTGAAAAATATATTGAAAAGCTAGAAATTCCTTATGCCCATGTTCGCCCAGGATTATTTATGCAAAATTTATCTGGCATTCACTCTGTGGAAATAAGAGAGAAAAATGAGATTTTTATTCCAGCAGGGAAAAGTAAAACTAGCTTTATAGATGCAGCTGATATAGGACTTGCAACAGCCATTTTACTTCATGAGCCGGAAAAATACAAAAATACTGCCCATACAATAACGGGATCAGAGGCTTTGGATTATTTTCAAATTGCAGAAATTTTAACTGGGGTGACAGGAAGAAAAATAACATATTTAAGACCTGGATACTTAAAATATAGAAGTTATTATATTAATAAACGAGGACTTGATAAAACATATGTAAATGTTACTGTTGCTTTATATTTTATGACAAGAATGGGCACAGCTAAAGAAGTTACAAATTGTTTTTATAAATTAACAGGTAGAAAACCTCGTACATTTGAAGAATTCGCAATAGATAATCTTAAATATTTTATTAAGTAATATTACTAAAGTATTAAATTAAACGATGGACAAGCAACCTAAATGAGATTATCATTTAGTGAAGGTCCTTTAAACATTATAAAAGGAGTTCACCATCTTACTGTATCAATGCAAGGAAAAGGTGTGTTAAAACAAATTGTTTTGGAAAAAAATATGTTCCATAATTAAATAATTTTAAAAAACTTATAAAGTAAGTAGATGTATTGATCATTTTACAATTTATCTACTTACTTTTTTAATATATAATATTAAAGTTACTATATGTATTATGGATAGACTTCATGATTAACTATGGGCAAAAAAGAAACTATAAACTGCACTCTTTTTATTTGGCGTACAATTTATAGGTATCAGTTTACTTACATTTATTTTTTATTATTTTTTACTACTACTAAATTAGCAGGATATATATCATTACCTTCGTCTTCGCATTTACCTAAATCAATATCACCTATTTTTTTCCTAGTATTGATATCAATTACTGTTATAGTATCACCATCAAAAGTATCTTGAACTTTTTTACCTATATGGTTAACATAAGCTAACCCGTTTTTATCAATTTCAATACTATTACAGCAGGGAGGTAATTTAATTTCTTTCTCAAAGTCTCCATTAATATTATAAATACTTAGTTTTGGATTACTAATTTGTTTTTCAGGAATTATATCACTAACCATATAAAATTTATTTTTTGGAGTTAACTTTATATCTAAAGGACTAAAATTTAATCCTTTAGGAGTTAATACCTTAACCTGATTATTGTTTACATTAATTGATGCTATATAATTATTTGGAAGATTTTTAAATCCGTAATAAGTTCCATCAATAACTGCAGTATAAATATAGTTATCTTTTATTGAGTAACCATTTATTTCTCCTTTTATAGAAAAAGATTTTTTACAAGTATCATTAACTGTATTAACTTCTGCAAAATGAATACCATTTTTATTATATTCATAAGGTTGAATTACCATCATTGAATAAACTTTTTTATGATTTAAATCACTTATAAGACGAGTAGGACCGTGTTCACTTTTTATTTTGATATATTTCTTAATTTTACCATTTCCAACAACAGCAATTTTATTACTTAGATTATTACCATTATGTTCTTTATATATAGAACAATAAATTTTATTATCTACATAGCACATAGAATCCATAGTTAGTCCTTTTTTTTGAAAAGATATATCTTTAGATTTACTATACTCTATATGTCCATTTTTTATATTTTTTATTTGAACATATTTCAAATTACTATTTGATTGTACATATATATCATATAATGAATCTTTTGAAACATCTTTTTTATGATTAAAAATATTTATTATACAAACCGATAATAAGGCTATTAAAGTAATACTTATAATTACAATTAGATTTTTTTTCCTCATTGATATTTTCTCCTTTGTGAATTATTGCTATATTTTTATAAAATATGTAGCAATATTTATTGTATAATATTATACAATAAATATTGTAATTTTATCAATGTTATTACTATTTTCTATAAATACTGAATATATGATTTTAAAATGGCAATAAAAATTTTATATAAGAAATAAAGAGAAATTTATATTGATGGTATTTTCAAATATTGATTTTATTTGTACACCATAAGATGGAAGCATTCGGGTAACTAGGCCGTGGGAGAAACAATTTTATTAACATCATTAAATAAAATTTAAATATGTATACAGAAATCAATGTTCATATAACTTAACAGAACTTAAATTTTCATAAGGAGGGAATGAGCCAATTATGAACAAAAATATAATAACAATTGTATTTATTATAATAGGTTTAATTTATGTAATATCATATTTGATTTATAAAAAAATAAGTACTAACTATAAAAAAGGGGTTAAAGCTCTTTTAATTATTGGAGTATTATTAATTATAAACCAACTATTATGTTATTATAGTTCTTTATCATATAATTTTCAGTTATTCACAAGTATTGTTATAATGGGAATGTTTGGCATACTTAATTCACTAATATCAAATAAATTATGACTTATATTTGATATTTTACAAATTTGAAAATTTAAAATGTAGATATGGCAATAGATACTTTGAGTTTATAGAATTTTATATAAAAAATAAATAACAATGCTGTTAAGAATATTATTAACAGCATTAAGTA
This sequence comes from Clostridium sp. Marseille-Q2269, assembly GCF_943736985.1. Lineage (GTDB taxonomy): Bacteria > Bacillota > Clostridia > Clostridiales > Clostridiaceae > Clostridium_F. Next base: position 79,290 of record NZ_CALSFS010000007.1, on the reverse strand, counting down.
TATTATTTTAATATTTATTTAATAAGTATAAACTTGATATACTTATTAATAGAGAAAAAATAAGCATACTTGAATCCATATTAGTTTGTTTATTAAATAATTTCCAATAAGCAAGAACCATAGTGGATATAATTGATATAACTATCATAATATGTTTACTTGTAATGCATATATTATTGAATTATATTTTAATAAAAATCACCTCTGATTTCATTTATATCCACGATAAAATCCCAGTGCAGCTAATCAATCTCCAGTTCAGTTGCTCTATCTAATGTACTTACCTCTGCTGTAATTAAAGCATCAGTAATCCATCCATCAACATTAACTCTTGTTATTGTTAATGGAAGTAAACAAAACCATTTATTTAATTTATACACAACAAAGAATACTACATATTATGAATTTATAATCATAACGTATCTTTCAGTATTAAATTAAATTTGATGTTAATTATTTGACACATGATACAATTATTAAGATCATAACTCCTGATATAAAAGCAGAGAGCCTTTCTATACTGTAATTTTTTCTAATACTATTAATAGCGATAATTAACATAAATAATATCAATGCATATTGTTTAATAAAATTAACCATATAATATTAATCTTCTCCTTTGTTTTTTATTGTAATTATAATATAAATTTAACATGATAATTGAAAGGAAACAACCAATTTATAGTGGTATATAGATTTAATTTCATTTTGTTTTTAAATTGAGTTTATATAAGTATATTGATATAAAGTAAAATAGTTAAAATGTTACATATGTTACATTTATAATATTTACATGGAATTATAACCAAATTATTTTGTTAGAATCACTTTTTGTTTGAAATAAAAAATTTTATACTAAGGAGAAATTTAATGGAGTGTATACATAAAAAAAGTAAGAAAAATAACATATATTTTAAAATAATAACTTTGTTAGGAATACTGGCGCGTATTTTTTTGTGTTAAAAATACCCTGTGAACCTATATCTGATTTTCAAAAATATCAACAGATAGCTACTAATATATTTATGGGAAAAGGTCATTGCTATTTAGGACAACCTGTGGCTTTTCAACCAATGGGATATCCGTTCTTTCTAGGAAATTTTTATATATTAATGGAAGATAATAATATAATTCTTTCTTTAATCACATTAATAATTGTTTTGAGAATATTATTTAAAATATATGATAATAAAAAAACAATATTTCTAACTTACATTATTATAACTTTTTTACCTAACCATATTTTCTATAACAATGTATTAGGATCAGAGATTTTAATAACTTTACTTTTAGCTATTATAATATATTTGCAATTATGCAATTTTAATAATAAGTTTAGATATGGATTAATTGGTATATTTATTGGGCTTGCTACTTTGACTAAACCTTTTTTTATTTTGTATCCTATAGTAGTAGCTGTAGTTCAATGGTTAAAAAATAAGAATATAAAGGAAACAAGTAAAATATTTTTTGCTTCTTTTTCAATAACATGTTTAATAGTTGCTCCTTGGGCTTATAGAAATTATAAAAATTTTAATTTGTTAATCCCAGTATCTTATAATGGTGGTTATGTACTATTTATTAATAATAATAGCGACAATAAAAATGGAGCATGGATGCAGATAGCAGATATACATACATCACAGAAAGTAAAAAACCAATTTAAAAAATATGACTTTAATTATAAAAATAATGCTGAAAATGAAGTAAGTCAAGTTATGTTAAAGCCAGAATTAAATAATTTATTTAAAAAACAGGCTGAAAAATGGATAGTAAATCATCCTATAGATTTTGGTGAGCTAGGAATAAAAAGGATGAAAAATACATTTTTTAATGGTGCAGGGGATATATATCAATGGGGAATGAATAATAATAAAATGGAAAATAGGAATTCATTTTTAAAAAGTGAATTTATGATAAATAATACAAATAGTTTTATTTATATATTAAGTTTTTTCGGGTTTTTCTATGTTATATATAATTTTAAAAGTATATTAATTAGTTTTTTTAAGAAAAAACCTACTATAGATTACATAAAATCAATATTATTCTTTAATATTTCATATTTTATAGCTATTACCTTTGTTTTCGAAGGGCAGCAAAGATATAACTTTCCCATATTGTTTTTATGTACAATTAAATAACAATGAAAGTGAAAATATGATGAAAAATAAAAAGATGCAAAATTAATTATTGCATCTTTTTATTTGGATTTACGCTTTTTATAAGATATATTAAAATATCCTTTTGTATTTTCCCCAATTACGTTTATAAACAATTTACCATCATAATTTATTTTTACTGTTTTTTTATACTCTCCATTTGTAACTGCATCAGCTAAAACCTTATTTTTTTCATCTTTTATTTCTATTTTTAACTTTCCTTCCTTTACTTCAGAGCTAATTTTAAATAATAGTTCAGTTCCTTTAGAAACTTTTAAGGATCTAATTTCAGTACCATTGAATTTATTATAAGAAGTTCTAAAATCATTTCCTGAACTATTATCTGTCCATATGATTTTTTCACCACTTTCTTTTTCAATCTTATAGTGGCTTGAGTTATTATTAGAAAAATTAATTAATGTAGTAGGCCTAGATTCTTTCTGTAATTTAAAAGATAACTTAGTTAAACCAAATGCTATAACAAGAACTAATATAGAACATATTAAAATTGTTGATTTACGGTTGTATTTTCTTTTCATAATATCAGACCTTTCTATTAATAGTTAGGTTCTATTATTAAGAATAGTAAATATGCAATAAATTATGCTTTCAAGTCCTGTGAGTTTACTAATTTGGTAGAGTTTTTAAACAGATTAATTAAAAGTATTGCTGTAACTATTAAGCCTGTACCAATATATACAAACACATAGTTTTTAGTATAAGATAAAGCTATTGGCGTTAATAGAGAACCAAATAGATTATATACTATATGACATAATATGTTTGACCATATAGAATTAGTACTAATATATAAAATACTTAATATAATTCCTAGGATAAATTACAATTATTATATTTTATAAAGTATTTAAAAAAGTTCGTTATAATTATAATAATAAATTGGAGCTAGCTCAATAATTTTCCTGGAAATAAATATTTTAAATGGACAACTAAAAAGTCATAGAATATGCTAGTAAAAATATCTAGCATATTCTATGACTTTTTTATTTAAATAGAAGACTATTTAAATTTATTTCTTATCCTCTTATAAAAATAAATTAAATAAGGTGTCACTTTACTATTACTTTATAGTTATAAGAAAATACAACTATAAAGTAACAAAATTAATTTTTATAAAAAACATAAATGTAACGGGAATGGCTGGTTAATGTTTTAACATTTATATTTTTTTACAAGTGGATTATTATTTGTAGAATTCATATAAAATTTTATGTTTACTATTTAAACTATTGTCTTTTTTTAAAACCTAAGGTTTTATGGTAGAAAAATAACGAGGATATAGAAATAACTTTGTTATAATTATAACAAAGTAAGGTAAAAAAGTAAAGCTATATAAACAAAGTAAAGTTAAATTTATTATAGGTAATAAAATATAAAAGAATAATAAAAAATTAATATTAGAATAGATAAAAGTATATTAAAAATAGATTAAAAATAGATTTAAAAAAATAAAAAATCACTTGTTTTAACAATTTATTTATAAAATATATAATAAAATAGATGAAGATGCCTAAAGAATAACCATTTATTAGGTGTATATTAATTATTAAATTTTGGTTAACAACATTTTGTTTTTCATAAAAAATATTGTTATAAAAATCACTTACAAATCCTTTATTTGCAACTGCTTTTCTACATTATTTCACATATGAATATAAAACATATTAAAAATCTATATATATCTAAAAATATGATTAATTCCATGTTTCACACTTGCAAAGATATAAAAAAAAGACTATTATGGATACAGTAATCAAATTATGAATATATTACCAATTAATAGTGTACAAGCTAAAATTTTGGTAGTATACCATGATTTAGCTTATCCAGAAGAATCATTTAAAAATTGGAGGTAATAAAATGGAAAACATGAAAAATAAAAATATTGAAAAGGCTCAAATCATAGATAATAAATATTGTGCATCATGCTCAATTGGTGCTATATGCTTAGCAGATGGTCCAGTTCCTGATTTTGAAGTTGCTGGTATTGCAGCACTTTATGGCATAGCTAACTAATATACTTATTTAGAAATATTAAATAAATATATCAAATAAATAAATTAAATTAAAATTATTCTTCTGGATAAGAAGATTACACTATTATAAAGAGGTGTTCATATTGTCAGATCTAGAAAATCAATACATAGTATTAAATAAAAGAATAGTTATGTATCTAACTAAAAATAATTATAATTTATCTGTTGAACAAGTAAATGATGAAAAATCTGATTATAATTTTTTTGGAATTAATGAAACAGGTAAAGTAATAGTAGAAGAAATAACTGGTATGGAAACTTTAGCTGAATTTGAAAAACGTATTTGCAATAAATTAGACATAGACTATGATGAAAATATAGATTGGATTCAAAAGTATTTATTAGAACTAAAGGGCCGTAACATACTTGAATTTAAAGAACATCCGGAAAAATCTTTTATATGGAAAGTAATAGGTGACAAACAAATTATTTCACCAATGCATGTAACAGTAGAACTGACAGATAGCTGTAATTTATCTTGTAAGCATTGTTATTTAAGTGCTTCTAGTAAAAATCATAATTTTTTTGACATAGAAAAATTTAGAACATTGGTAAAAAAATTAAAAGAAAATAGAGTTATTAATGTAGAATTAACAGGTGGAGAAATATTTGTTAACCCTGATAATTATGAAATTATTAAATTAGCTTTAGAAAAGTTTGCAACAGTAGGAATATTAACTAATGGAACCATATTAAATGAAGATATTATATTATTACTACAACAATATAAAAAGAAAGTAATTTTAAATGTATCAATAGACAGTGTAGATCCTAATAAGCATGATTCTTTTAGAGGAGTTAAAGGTGCATTTGAAAAAAGTTGCAATAATATAAAAAGGTTAGCAAAGGCTGGTTTAACAGTTAGAATGGCTTCTTGTATTTTTCATGATAATATGTGGGAAATTGATAAGTTAGCAGCACTAGCAACAGAATTAGGAGCTAAAGTGTTTACTTATAATTTTATTGAAAACTTTGGTAGAGCTAAAACCTTCACTGATGGGAAAGAAAAAATAGATTCTGAAGCTTCAGATAAGTATTATAAATATATACAAGATACTATTAAAAAATATAAAGAAATAATACCAATTATAGAGTCAGAAAATTACTTAAGTGGATTAAAAAATTGCGGCGCAGGTACTGTTTCTATAGTAATTGGAGCAAATGGTAATATAAGACCTTGTGTATTAACACCAAAAGAGATCTCTCTAGGAAATGTATTTAATGAAGACTATAAAGAAATATTTGAAAAAGATATATTTAGTGATATATCATCCATAAAACCACCTAATACAAATAATGGCTGTGATAAATCTTGTAAAGATTATTATACATGTAGAGGTTGCTATTTAAAGGCTTTAAATATAAATTCAAAACGAGAGAAACCTTGTGATTGGGTTGTTTCTAACAATTTAAACAATATATTAAATTGGTATACAAGGACTTGTTAAATCATGATGAATAATAAAAATAAGGTTGAAACGAAGGTTTTATATAAAGATATGGGAACTTATATAAATAAAGATAGTATACAATTATTTTTAAATACTAATAAGCATTTGTTTCAAATGGAATTATTTTCTTTAAATATTATAGGAACTTGGAATTGTATGTTATATGGTAGAAATAAAGAGATATTAGTAAGTATTACATATTATGAAGATACAATATTAAATATTAAATCCTTTAATGATATTTTTAAAAAGATTATATTAAAATCCAATACTCCTAAATATGAAGAGTACATTAGTTTTTCTAAAACAAGGAATAAAAATAATATTATGGATGTAGTGTTAAACCATATTCATAAAGAGAATATAGAATTAGTTAATAAAGATGAATATTATAATGAAATTAAATATTTAAAAAACAAATTAATAGAGGGGTTTAAACCTGATTATAATAGGAAGGTATTTAAAGAAAATATACATGCAGCGGATTGTTTAGAAACAATAAATAAAGGAAATCTATCTTTTATGGGAATTTATATAATTAATAAGGATAAATATAATGATGGCAAAGAATTTATTGTTTTTAAGATACTAGAAAAATATATTGGTGATAATGATACGGATAGTATTTATTTTAAATTTAGAGAAAAAGGGAAAATATACACCGGAATTTCTAGTTATATAACATCAAAGGGCTTATTTTTAACAGGCATTATAGGTAACTACAGTGAAGAATTATGGAATAGTATTTTAAAAGAATTGTTACATATGGAAATAAATGAGGAAAAACTTTTCTTAGCTAAGGAAAAATTAATCAATGAAATAAAATATCTTATTTTTGAATATGGAACTGCATATATACTAGAGCCTTATAGTAGATATATAGGAAAGAACATAACTAAAGAAGATATATGTGATTATATAGATAAGATAAATATAGATATCATTAATGATTTTTTTAACAAAATTATTATAAAAAAAATAAAGGTGGCTGTATAATGGAGCTTACTTTAAATAGGTTAGAAAAAAAATCATCAAATCAGTACCTATACAAAATTGATGAAGATGTAATTGTAATGAAATATTTAATTCCAGTTGGATATAAGTCTAAAAATATTTCTTGTGGATACGCCCATTTATTAGAGCACATGTATATAAATTCTAATTATAGTTATTTAAAAGATATAGAGAAAAAAGGTGTAAGATTTAATGCCACCACCACTGAAAATTTAATTGAGATTACTTTAATTGATGCTACAGGAAAATTATTGTTGGATAAATTAAAAGATGTTCATAAAGATATGTTTTTATATTCTACTTTTAACGAAAAACAATTGCAGTTAGAAAAGAAAACTATATTGCAAGAACATAACATATTAAAAAAAACTTTAGGTACTAAAAATGCTGATTTTATGATTGGTACTGAAAAGGATATAGATAGTTTTTACGTAGATAAATTGAATAAATATAGTAAAGTTATAAGAGATAAAAATATAAAGATAATTTTTTCATCTTTATCAATTAGTGAAAATACAGGTAATAAAGAAAATATTAATAAAAAATGTAATTGGATTGACCATATTATGATTTTAAATATTACTAATTATAAAGGGGAAACCCATATATTACTAGAAGATAACTGTAGTGGAAGAATTTTATTTTACTCACTACATATTTTCTTTGATGAAATTTTAAAATTAGGTTCCCCAAGTTATAACACAAAACATAATAAATTTGAAATTATTTTACCTGTAGAATATGATTTATTTAAAGAGTATGTTTTAAAATATAAAATGAATTCTTTAATTAGGTATAAATTAAAAACTAATATTTCCTTTAAATTTTTATGTGATGAAGTTAGAAATATCATAAATTTAATATATGTTCCCTACGGTGACTGTACTTTTATAGATGAAAGCTTCTACTTAAAAAATTGGGAAAAAGTAATTGGAGAATATGCTAATGAGTAAGAAAAAAGTTATTATAACAAAATTATTAATATGTTTTTTATTTTCTATGTTGTGTTATTTAACAGTAATAATGAAACCTAGTTTTGTAATAGAATTTAGTAATAGGAATTTTATATGTATTTCTATAATATTAATACAGATAATCATACTTTCTTATATAGGTGCAATACAAATGCATAATATACAAAAGCATTTATTTGAGCAGCCTGAATTAATATATTCTTTTATGGATATATTAAATTATCAATTATTTATATTTTCAATAGTATATTTAATTAGTAATATACTTCTAAGAAATAATGTAAGTTTTATTAATAATTATTTAGGTAAATATAGTATTGCAATACAGGCAATAACTTTTGTATTAGTAACAATATTTTATGGATTAAAAAACAGGACAAATATTAAAAATACTATGATTAAAATAATGGTAACATCTATACTAATTTTTTCTTCTAGTATTTTAGAATTAATATTTATAGCCATATATTTAAGTATATTATTTTTAATTACTAACATTGTTGAAAAAATAGCTAAAGTAAATATATATAATTGCTTTAAGGTTGTAATGGTAGTGGAAGGGATATTTGAGTTTATGATCTTGTTAATTGGAGTTAAAACACATAATTTAAACTTAATTACAATATGTATCACAGGTGTTTTATTCTATATATTATTTAAATTATTAATAATAGAAAAAAATAATTCTATAGAAAAGGGGAGTGTTCTATGAATAACAATAGTAGAAAAATATTTAGAATTATAATAGGCATTATATGGTTTATAGGAGCAATTTCATTTGGATTAAGAAAACAATATCTTCTTTCAATACTTTTTGTAATAGTTGGTATAGTATTTATAGTAAACTCATTTAAATTAGGAAAGAATAGCTAATTATGCTTACAATACAGGGACTTCAGGCTTGGTATGATAAAAATATCCCCATTCTTTCAGATATATCATTTACCTTAAGTGATAATAGTGTGGTAGGATTGTTAGGATTAAATGGTGCAGGAAAAACCACCTTGCTCAATACTATTTCAGGGGTACACTCAGGATATAAATATTCTAAATTAAATTATAATGGAGAAGATTTCAATTTTGAAGATATAAAATGGAAGAAAAAAAGATATACAGTTTTTACTGAAGAACAGGCATTTTCCTATTGGTCTTTCAATGAGTATTTGCATTTTATAGAAAAGGTTTATGATAAAAAAATAAATAACAATCATTTGGAAGAATTAATAAAAGGATTTACGTTTGAAAAATACATAAATTATCCTATGAAAGACTTATCTACAGGAAATAAAAAAAAGGTATTTTTAATTACAGGTTTCTCTTTAGAACTTCCTTTTCTTATACTAGATGAGCCTTTAGATGGATTAGATTTTTTATCTTCTAATTTTTTATATGAAGAAATTTTACAATATAAGAAATTTGGAACAATACTTATGAGTTCACATATTGCTGAAAGTATTGAAAAGACATGCCACAAAGTAATTATACTAAAGGAGGGACATTGTAAGTTACACAATTTAAGTAAAACAGAGAATCTTACTGATTCTTTGGAGGTATGGTTACATGATAAGTAAGATTTTTTTAAAAGATATGATAACCAAAAAGACCATTGAAAGATATATTATTGCAATACTTTTATTTTATATAGCTTGCATAGAATATTTAGGTGCTTTTATAAAACCTATAATTAATGAAAAAACTTTAATATGGATTACTGTAGTGGTTACTATTACATCTAATGCTTACATTATTCATACATATTCTTTATTTGAAAAGGTAAAAAATTACATTTCATTACCAATAAATAAAAAAAGATTTTTACTATCATTTACTTTTTCATTAATAATAATTTCTTTATTAGAGAGAATTTCATTTATTATTGTAATTGCTTTTCTCTATGTTTATAATCCGTTAGAAAACATTTTTTTAATTATTTCCACAGTCATACTATGTATTGAGATAGATGTATGGATTCTTTTATTATTAAATAGAAAAAGAAAAGTTCAATGGATTCCCCTTATATTCCTTTTATTATGTATTATACTATCCTTTATTTTACATATTTCAATATTAAATAAGTTTTTAATATTATATCTTTGTATAGTAATTTCACTAATTAGTATACTGAAAAAAAATAGTTTAGATATAGCTATAAGGAGAAATAATAGAAATATATTAGGAAAATTAAGGTATAGCAAAAATTATTTTTTAAAGGTTTTTATAAATGAAAAAATCTATTTGATAAATACTTTTATGTTAATAGCTATAGTCTGTTTTTTAACATTAATAAGTAAAAGTAATTATATAATATGGTGCTTAACTTGGTCTATAGGAGCTATTAATACACCTATATTAACCATGTTATCTGGAGATTTATATATTAGAAAACAGGCCAATATGCTGCCAAATGATTCAACAAGTATATGGAATATGTATAAAAAATTTCTTGGATCATATTTTTTATGTGGCAATATATTAATTTTTATATTAAATATATTTACAGGTAGTATGCCTTTTATATTAAATATAATCACATTTATCTTATTATCCATTATAGAACCAATAATAGGTTATCTATTAGAATTAAAGATTCCCTTGCTAAACTGGAAAACAAAACAACAATTATGGAAACATCCAAGAAAATATATTTTACCCTTAATTATTTTTTTGTTAACTAGTTTAATAGGATTATTTTAATTATAATTAGGAAATATTGATGAATTATTTTGATGATTCCTATATAATTATTTTTATTTAATGTTAATAAATCAAGAATAAAAAGTGAATAATAGATATGATGGGGTCTGTGGCATTAAAGAATTTAAACACAATGTATTGTGGAATTTATTCTTAGTGCCACAGACCTTTTTAAATACTAACCAAAATGTTAGTATCTATCAAATTAGTGCGTAATTGTATTAATACTATTACAGATATATAATTTAATCATCATCATAGGATTTTGTTTATAAAACAAAAGACAAATGGAAGAGATTTTATTAGCTTTGTTCATTGATTTTTCTCTCATCTCTAGGAGTTAATATGTTTGTAGAGAAACTATTATATTTCAATAAGTTGAGAGAAATCAATGTTCATATAACTTAACAGAACTTTATCTAAGGAAAGGAGAATGGAAATGAAAAATAATGAATATTTTTGGCCCAATGGAGCAAGACTTGTAATAAGCTTTTCAATGCAATTTGAAACAGGAGGACATCCAGCTGGAGCTAGTAGCCCTTTTTCCATAAGTCCTTTGCCAAAAGGGTATCCTGATTTGCCGGCAGAAAGCTGGTTTCGATATGGTGCCTTTGAAGGTATTCCCAGAATGCTTGACTTGTGGGATAAGCACAACATAAAAGTTACTTCTCATGTTGTTGGAAAAGCCGCAGAAAAATATCCACATCTTGCAAGGCGAATTGCAGACAGTGGACATGAGATTGCAGCTCATGGTATTGTTTGGGATGACCAGTATAACAAGTCCTATAAGGAAGAATTAAGTTTTATTAAGGAAGGTGTGGATTTGGTAGAGCAGATCACAGGCAAGCGAGCTGTTGGTTATAATTGCAACTGGTTACGTCGTAGCGTCAACACCTTAAAGGTTTTGCAGGAGCTTGATTTCTTATATCACATTGATGATTTGAGTCATGACGAGCCATTTATCACTAATGTATCAGGTAAAAGATTTGTAGTTATGCCATATACTATTCGTAATAATGATATTGTAAATTTAGAGGTAAAAAATTGGTCTCCTAACCAATTTGCAGCACAATTGAAATACGAATTTGATCACCTTTATACAGAAGCCGGAACAAAGAGAAGGATGATGTCTGTTAGCTTGCACGACAGAATAGGAGGAACACCTGCTGTAATATCAGTTATTGACGAGTTTATTAAATATGCAAAATCCCATGAAGGGGTAGTGTTTATGCGTAAAGATGAAATAGCAAATCTTATTAAGGATGATCCCAATACACCAACTTGTGACAGTGAACAGGAATATAACAATTAATAGAGTATAAAAATTAACTTAATATAGTATAAAATAATCTGTGTAAACTCCATAATATTTTTAATAAAAGTGGAGAGTGCACAGATTATGTTTTTGGAAAAAAATTCATTAAATGCAACCTATGTTGCTCATACTTTAACGACTTATGCTTATAATGGTTAATAGTTGATTTTTTTATATTGAAACTATTTCATATTATAGTTTACTTTATATGAGATCTTAAGAATTAATTTTTTAGTGAAAACAAATTCTAATGTAATATTTGTTTAATAAGATTATATGTAAATCTTCCAATAAAAGAAAGAAGACGAGCTTAGGTTTAATTTTAACAAATATTATAGTTCCTGTTTTAAATATATGGATTATATTTAAAACAGGAACTATAATATAAGGATTGGCTTTTTATTTATTATTATTTACTTTGTTTTTCCTCTATTGATTTAATCATTTCAACTCTTTTTGTATGTCTATCATGTTCAAATTCAGCATTTAACCAAGCATTAACTATCATTTTAGCTAGTTCACTTCCAACAACCCTTGAACCAAAAGCTAATATATTGGTGTTATTGTGTTGTTTTGAAAGCATAGCAGAATAAGGTTCACTACATACCACGGCTCTTATTCCATTTACTTTATTTGCAGAAATAGATATGCCAACACCTGTACCACATATTAAGATACCACAGTCAACTTCTTTATTAACAACAGCATTAGCTACAGCTTCTCCGTAAATTGGATAATCAGTTCTTTCAGTGTTGTCATGACCAAAATCAACTACTTTATGGCCTAAGCTTTTTACATATTCAATTATTTCTAGTTTTAGATCGTAAGCTACATGATCATTTCCTATTCCTATGTTCATTTTACACCTCATAATTCTTTAAACTTTTTATAATTGTTTTATAATCTTTTTCTTTACCAAATAGTGCAGATGTGCCTAATATAAATCCATCTACCCCAAGGTTTGAAAGTTCTTCAATTTTTGTAGGGGATATTGCCCCATCCACCATTAGTTTAAAATGAAAGGTTTCTTTTAGATCCACCAAAGCTTTTATTTTATTGTTTACAAAGTCTAAATATTTTTGACCAGCAAAACCTGGATTTACTGTCATAACCATTAAGTAATCAACTAATGGTAATAATTCTTTAATATTATCTATTGAAGTGCCGGGATTTATTGCTATGCCTGCTTTTTTATTAGCAGCTTTAATTTTACTCAAAGATCTGGTAGGATGCTTGTCTGCTTCTGGATGAATATAAATTATATCTACACCTAGATTTATAAATAAATCTATATAGTTGCCTGGATTTTCAATCATTAAGTGTGTATCTATTAGTTTTTTTGTGTTTTTTCTTATGCATTGAACATCTTGAGTCCCCATACCAAAGTTGGGAACAAAGCTTCCATCCATTATATCTATATGGAATATATCTGTTCCTGCTAAATCTAGATTATTAACTTCATCTTTTAATGAGTCATAATTGGCACACATCATGGAAGGACAAAGTAATTTTTCCATTTTAATATTCCTCCTAAATTTAATTTATTAATGTGATGTAAAATTAATTTTGAGTAATTTTTGGGTAAACGATTGCTCAAATTTGATTTTATTATCTCATCACTAATTAGGCTTGTCAAGAAAAATATAAAAATATTAGAAGTATAGGAATTAAGGGCTTTGGTATTAATAAATCATAGAGAAATGAAAAGTACCAATAAAATATATGTACAATTAATTATGTATTTGCTATGATTTAAATAGTATGTTAATTACTCAAATGGAGGAAAAACTATGAAAAATAATAAAAAAATATCCCTAAAAGAAATAGCAGAATTAAGTGGAGTATCAATTGCTACTGTTTCTAGAGTCCTCAATAATAATGGTAGATTTTCAGAAGAAACTGGTAAAAGAGTAATGGATATTATAAAAGAGCATGATTATACTGTTAACATGGCTGCTAAAAGCTTAAGAGTTAGTAAATCAAAAACAATTGGTGTAATAGTGCCTGATATAAATAATGAATTTTTTTCTAATGTGGTTTTAGAAATAGAGAAATTCTTTTTTGACAAAGGATATTCTGTCTTTATATGTAATACAAATCAAGATGAGCTAAAAGAAGAAGCTTATTTTAGAAGCCTGGATTCTAAACTTGTGGATGGTATTATATGTATATCAGGTCGTGAGAATATTCCTTTAGATGTTATAAAAAGAAATATACCTATAGTTTGCATAGATAGGAAGCCTAAAAGTGATACTAATGCAATATATGTAGAGTCTGATCATTATTTAGGTGGATTTATGGCAACAGAAGAGCTTATAAAAAAAGGATGCAAACGTATTTTAACAGTAACAAAAGGGAAAAGTTTATCTGTTAATAACCAAAGACTTCAAGGATATAAAGATGCCTTAATAAAATATGGCTTTTCTGTAGATGATAATTTAATTGTAAAATTAAGTGATACCAGATCTAACTTTGAAGAAGCCCGGGATATGGTTACATATTTAATAAAAAAAGGTTTAGAATTTGATGGTATTTTTGCCACTAATGATTGGAGAGCTCATGGAGCTTTGGTAGCATTACAACAAAATAACATTTCTGTTCCCCATAAGGTGAAAATTGTAGGGTTTGATGGTATATCTATATCTAAATTTTGCTATCCACCTATAACAACAATATATCAAGATAAAAAGAAGATTGCGCTGGAGGCTTCAGAACTACTTTATAAACTTATAAATGGAGAAGAAATTATAGATGCAAAACATGTTGTTATTCCTGTTTCATTAGTGGTAAGAGGAACTACTTAAAATCAGTATTTATCTTCATTATATCTATATAAAAATATAAAATAAATTTTATATGATTAACTAGTATAACTATTTATAGCATAGTGTTGCTAGAATGTTTTTTGTAAATGAAAATCATTCTAGCAACACTTTTTTTATAGATTTAAATTATTTTTCTATACCAATTTAAAAAAAATTCATATTATTTAACTACTTTGTTTTTGTTACACATTTTAACGGGTTTAATAAAAGTGCCATAACTAGATTCTATAGAATTAAATTCTTAAACATAGGCTTTGTCGGTTTTGTTAGATGTACCCATAATTTATATTATATGACTCAAAGCTTGTTTAGTAAAAATAATTATATAAAAGAATAATGTTAAATATTGACTTATTATCAAAATTCATGTAAAATGACTGTGGTTGGATAATTTTAAAACATTAAAAAATAATTGAACAGAACTAAAATTTTTATAAGGAGGAAGAATATGAAAAATATAAAAATTATAAACAAGAAAATAATTATAATTTTATGTAACTTTTTGTTATTAGTTTCTTTTAATTTTATAATTTTTGGAACAGAAGTAACTGCTAAAGCGAACACTGAAGATGGCATTAACTATTATGCAGGTGCGACACGTTGCAATATGAAAAGTATTGCCTAAACATATAAAATTTGTTTAAGAACTAATAACTTGAAAAGTCAAATGATGGGGTAATGCCTTGAAGGGCTTTCTCTGATACTCCGAATAGCAAATTTTTTAGTGAGAAAGGGTTTGTTATAAGCTCGGTAAAGTCGATTGAGGTTATCCCCTAACAGGTCATGCTGAGGAAATGCGAACTAGAGGTAGTCGAGGATAATATAGATCGGGAGTCCATAAAATATCTATGGTAAGAATGTCTATAAGGACTGACAAAATTCCGAATGTACGGGTCTAAAAAGTTATAAAACAGAAATGTTATAAATATCAAGGTTATATGGTGTGTGAGGTTTAGTAAAAATCTGCGTTATGAAAAACCTTATACCATTAAAGGTGGTATCAAGCACACAGGCTCATAGGAATTACCTAAGGATATACATATAAGGATAAGGTTATTGGAACGTGGTAAGCTGATAACATTGAGGACTTACTTCCTTTGAAGTGGTAGCAAGAAAAGATAAAGAGTTATAACTTGCTTTTATATTAGTGAAAGTAGTGGCACAGTACCGTTGAAATTTGTGAAAGCAAGTGGAGGGATAGCCACAAGTCAGTATTGATGAAAAGCTAAATATATTTGAGCAATATTGATGGAACGCTGTATGCGGTGAAAGTCGCCAGTACGGTGTGGAGGAGGGGAAAAGAAAGAGATAATATCAAATTCTTACCTATTCCTATACGTAGAGAAGCCAAAAGATTTTAAAGAAGATAAAAAGGAAGCTGAAAAATGGGGTAAAAAGGAAGAAAAGAAATTTGAAGATAAACTTAATAAACAAGAACGAAATAGCGTAAAGGATTTTGTAGAAAACAAAGAAAATATATTAGATAAATATCCAAGTCTTACCTTTTCATTTAATCCAGAACTAAATACTTATGAAAAAAAAACGTTGGAAGATATGGATAAATCCATGAAGAAAGCCAATTTATCTGAATCGGTTATAACTTATAAATTAGTTGATGCTGTTAATTTTGGTTTTAACAAAGAATTAATAAGTGGAAATACCATTAGTTCAGAAGGAAAGGAAGAATTTATTAAGCAATTTAATAATAAGGATATTATATTTGATAATTACTTAATGACTCATTTGACAATTCAAACTACTAATAGTAATGAGCGTGTATTATTAAAGATTAAAGTACCAAGTAGTAAAGGACAATCTGGAGAAACCAGAGCAGCCTCAATTAATGACAAAGGAGAATATAAGATATTAATTGATAATGGATATGCTCTTCATGTAGATAACATTACTAAGACTACTATAAAGGGAAAAGAATGTTTAAGGGTAGAAGGTAGCTTAAAAGAAACCTTGGATTTTAAAAATGATATTAATGGTAAGGCCTCAGTTTGGGGGGAAAAGAATTATGAATCTTGGGAAAAAGAATTATCTGCAGAACAAAGAAAAGATATATATGACTATACTGATCAAGGTTATAAAGAAATTAATCAGTATTTAAGAGAAGAGAAAAGTGGAAATGTGGAATTGGAAAAGAAGATAGACAATATATCTTCAGCATTAGAAAAAAAGCCAATACCACAAAATATAGTTGTTTATCGCTGGTGTAGTTCGGTAGAATTGGGCTATAAAATAGGGGAGCGTCCTACATTAAAAGATTTTGAGAATAGACTTTTAGGTACTGTTAAAGAAACCAAAGAATTTATGAGTACAAGCTTATCTAGTGAATATCTATCAGCATTTGGGAAAAGAAATTATATCCTAAGGTTACAAGTACCCAAAGGTTATAATGGAGCTTATGTAGGTGAAATAGCAAAACAGAAAGACGAAAAAGAAATAATATTAAATAAAGGAAGTAAGTATGAAATCAATAGGGTTACAAAGGTAGTAACAACAACTACAACAAACAAAGGAGAAAAATTCGTTATCGATGCTACATTAAAAAAATAATTGATTTAATAAAAGGAGGGAATAAATATGAAAAGAGCTTTAATTGGAATTTTAACCTGTTCAGTTATATTATCTACAATAAGTAGTTTTCCTGCTTATGCCGCTAAAAATGATGAATCAGCTAATACTAGTATTAATGAGAAAGAACAAGATGGTAATAATATAGATCGTAAAGGGTTATTGGGTTACTACTATAAAGGAAAAGATTTTAAAAATTTGATTTTCTTTGCACAAACCCAAAGTGAAAACTTAAGTTATGACCAAGATAAGGTTCATGAATTAATCAACGAAGATGATCAAAAGTTTGCATCAGTTAGGTGGGTTGGATTAATAAATACTAATAAAAATGGGACATATAAGTTTAAATGTTCCCATGATGAAAATATGATAATTGCAATAAATGGAGACATAGTATCTAATTTAGGTAATGATAAAAAAGAAATAACCTTAGAAAAGGACAAACCTGTTTTCATTGAAATTAATTATAGAATAAATAGTGATAAGACCTTTAACAATGATACATTTAAAAACATGCAGATTTTTAAGATTAATAACGAGGGTGAAGAAATAGAAATTAACCGAGATGAATTATTAACTCCAGATAATTCAAAACCATTATCTGAAAAAAATATGATTTCATCATCTAAAAAAAGTTTATCTTCAGATAATGAAGAAATTGATGAAGATACTGATACAGATGGTGATTCTATACCTGATTTATGGGAAGAAAATGGATATACCATACAAAGAAAAGTCGCTGTAAAATGGGATGATAAATTTGCTGAACAAGGATACATTAAATATTTATCAAATCCTTATCAAGCTTATACAGCAGGAGATCCTTATACTGACTGGGAAAAAGCAGCTGGAGATATTCCAGCATCTAATGCAGCTGCAACACATAACCCATTAGTAGCAGCTTTCCCTAGTATAAATGTAGATATGAGAAAAATGATTTTATCTAAGGATTCTAATTTATCAAACTCTGCTGAGTCACATTCAAATAATAGCTATACTTATGCAAATAGTGAAGGGGCAAGTATTGAAGCTGGCTTTGGGCCTAAAGGGTTTTCCGTTGGAGCCAGTGCTAATTATCAACATACGGAAACAGTTGGTTCTGATTGGGGAAGTTCTAAAAGTAATACTGAACAATTTAATTCTGCTTCAGCTGGTTATTTAAATGCTAATGTCCATTATAATAATGTGGGTACTGGTGGAATATATGATGCACAGCCAACTACTAGTTTTATTTTGAAAGACTCTACAATTGCAACTATTACAGCAAAATCTAATGCCACTGCTTTAAGCATACCTTCAGAAAGTCGATACCCTGCAAGCAAAGAAGGAATTTCTTTAAAGACTATGGATGATTTTAATTCTCATCCTATTACTTTAAACAAATCTCAATTAAATGCAGTATTAAATAATGAAGTAATAAAAATAAATACTGATCAAACTGATGGTAGATATGGAATAATTAAATCAGATGGTAAGCCTGAAATAGGTGATCGATGGGCTCCTATTATGGATCAAATAAAGGGAAGAACAGCTTCAATTATTATTGATCCAGATGACGGAAAAGCTTTGGAAACAAGAATAGCTGCTAAAAATTATAAAAACCCTGAAGATAAAACTCCAAGCTTAACAATTAAAGAAGGCCTTAAAATAGCGTATCCTGAAGCAATTAGTGAAGATAAAGATGGAATACTATTTTATGAATATACAGACAATGAAGGTAAAAGCAATAAAAAACAACTTAGTGAAGAAAGTGTTATGACATATACAGATGAAGATACCTCAAAAGAATTCAAGAGACAATTATCTGATGGAAGTGCTAAAGGATTATATGATATAAAATTAACACCTAAAATGAATATTACTATCAGATTAGCTACTTTGACACTTGGATTTGATGATAAATTCAGTTCTTATCCATGGGAAAATGCAACTTGGTCTGATAAATTAGGTAATCTTAGACTTGGTTCTTTAGCTATACCTCAAGAGTCTAAATATACCATTCCTAAAGATAAAGTAAAACCCAATTATGATTATTTAATTACTGGTTATATAAAACATGATTTTACCACTGATGATGAATCATTAAATATAATTGCCTTCACAAAAAAGGACAATCATGAAAGTTGGAACATTGGAACATCAATTTTTACACAAAATTCTGGGGGTAAATTTAAAAAATTTACTATAGAAACACAAAATATTTCTTATGATTATATACTTGATTCCATTAAATTAATAAAGAGAAATAATGATGTAAATAAGATAGATAGTTACCTTGATGATATTGCAATCATCCCTATAGGACCTAACAAATCTAGATAACTATTTCAACTTTAAGGTTTATTATTATAAGCATTAGATATTAGTATAGTTTAATTGTTTTGTATCATTTTCTTTCATGTGTTCTACTTGTAAGATAATCTTTACTAAGATAAGAAAGTGGAAAATCAAAATGAAAATATTTTAGTTAATTATGCATTATAAATGAAATACATTACTGAGAGTAATATAAAAGTTTCCATATAGTATAATAGCATTTTTAGAAATGAGAAAAGGTTCTATTTTAAAATAATATATTTTTTAATAAATTATATTATTATATGGATATTTTGTTTTATGATATGTATATTATTTCTATAAATGTAGAAAAATATATATCACAAATTTTAAAAGAACTATAAATTTACGGTAGTAGTAAATTTATAGTTCTTTTTAATTTCTCATTTTTCATCTGAAATATCACCAAATACTATATTTATATTTTATAAGCTATAAATAGCTTTTTATTTTTAACATAATTAAGTTTATAGATTATAATTTTCATGAAAATTTATCTAATAAGAAAGTAATAGATATTTTAGCTAGTTTAAAAATAATAAAACAAATGAATGTATGATTTTGATTAAAGGATTATATTGAAAGTGTTATTTGAGAATTATTAAACTAACGCTAAATCAACTGACAGCAATATTAGCTTATTTTAAATTTCGTAACATGATTGATTAATCTGGCTTCCTCTCACTAGTCATTAGTTGAAACAAATTCCACTTTAAATGTGCTAAAAATGGTAATGGAGATATAAATTTTATAATGATATAATAAGATTACAATAAAATATGACTTAATTCGACAAACCACAATAAAAATACAGCTGAAATATATATTTAATAAAGGATGTTACTTTGTAGATTATGGAGGAGAAGATGAAAGATAAAAGATTAAACAATCTGCTGCAATTACTTAGTACCAAAGAATACCTAACTGCAGAGGTATTGGCTTCACAATTAAAAGTAAGTAGCAAAACGATTAGAAATCTGATAAAAATACTTGAAAAAGAATTGATTAATCAGGGCGCCCACATTGATTCCAAGTATGGATCTGGATCTAAGATTATTGTAAAGGATTTTAAGAAATTTGAAGAATTCAAAGACTCATATCTTAAGCAATATGACAATGATTTACCAGGAACATCTGAAGAACGAATTAGGTATCTTTTGGAATATTTATTGTATACCAAGAATTATGTGAAGCTTGATGATTTAAGTGAGTGTCTTTATATATCAAAAAAAACACTGGCAGCGGACTTGAAAGTTACTGAAAAGTTATTAAAAGAATATAATTTAACACTTTTAAGGAAGCCATACTATGGCATTAAGGTTCAAGGGGAAGAATTTAATCTACGTTTATGTATCGCTAATTATATAGAGGAAAATGATTTAATAAGATACATTAAATTTGACGCTAAAGAAAAAAATAGTACCATGGGAGTAATAGCTAAATGTGTGTCTGAATGTCTTAGAGAGAAAGAATTTAGTATTTCAGATATGTCCTTTGAAAACCTTATAGTGCACATATATATAGCCATGAAACGTATTGAAGATGGCCATTATGTACCACTTGAACAAAACCATATAGAAGAACTTTTAAAACAAAAGGAATATAAAATTGCACATGAGATTGTTTCTAAACTTAAAAAAAATTTCAATGTTGACTTTCCACAATCAGAAATAGGATATATAACTATTCATCTGGCAGGGAAAAAAACTTATGGAAATTATAATAAAGGTAAAAGCAATTTAGTTATAAGTCAAAATATAAGTAATATTGTTACAGAAATGCTACAGACAATATACGATGTATTTAAATATGATTTTAGAGATAATTTTGAATTGAGAATGTCTTTAAGTCAACATATTGTTCCTTTGGATATTAGAATTAAATACGATATGAATATGAAAAATCCATTATTAAATGAAATTAAGGAAAAGTATGCTTTAGCTTATATAATGGCAAGCCAAGCTTGTAGCATCTTAAGTAAACATTATAACAAACAGATTAAAGATGATGAAATAGGCTATATTGCACTTCCAATTGCACTAGCTCTTGAGAGACAGAAAACAAAAATAAATAAGAAAAATATTTTGCTAGTTTGTTCTTCAGGAAAAGGCAGTGCTCAGCTTCTTTTGTATAAATATAAAGAAGAGTTTGGGTCATACATTAATAACATTGAAACCTGTGAGGTTAATAAGATACACAAGGTAGATTTCACTAAAATAGATTATGTATTTACTACGGTTCCAATTCATGAAAATGTTCCAGTTCCAATAATGGAAGTTCAATATTTTTTAGAAGAGTCAGATAGAAGGAATGTTAAAAAAATGCTGGTACACGATATGACTATTCCCATAGAAAAATATTATAGTGATAAGTTGTTTATAACTCATATGAAGCACAAGAATAAAGAAGAAGCACTAAAGTATCTATGTGATTATGTTATAGAAAAGAAAGGATTACCAGAATATTTTTATGAATCCGTATTAAAAAGGGAAAAATCAGCAAAAACTGAGTTTGGAAATATGGTGGCTATGCCTCATCCACAAGAAACAATTAGTAAAGAAACTTTTGTGTGTATTGGAATATTAGACAACCCTATCCTTTGGGAAAAACAACATATTCAGGTTATATTTTTAGTATGTGTAGAAAACAACAAAAATACAGATTTACAAAAGTTTTATCAAATTACTTCTAATTTCCTTTTAAACAGTCAATGTATTAAAGAATTAATAAAGAAACAAGATTATAAAGAATTTTTAAAATCACTAATGAAAATTGAAAAAGAAAAGGAGAAAGAAAATTATGGACGATGATAAATACTCATTAGCTTTTCAATTGATTTTAAATGCTGGGAATTCAAAATCAGCCTCTAAAATGGCAATTGAATCAGCTAAAAAATTTGAATTTGAACAAGCAGAAAAATATTTAGAAGAAGCAGAAAGAGAATTAAAAATAGCACATAAATCTCAGGTTGATATGATTCAACGAGAGGCTCAGGGACATATGATTGAAGTTAACATAGTTTTGGTACATGCTCAAGATCATTTAACAATGGCAATGATAGAAAAAGATCATGCAAAAGAGATTTTAGATATATATAAAATTATTAAGCCAATTTTGCATAGATAAAAGTCAGAAGATTCAAATAAATGTTTGGAGGAAATAATATGAATAAACTGATGAGTTTTTTAGAAAACAAAGTAATGCCCGTTGCTTCTAAGATTGCATCTTTACGTTATATTCGTGCTTTACGTGATGGTTTAGCTGTTACTATGCCTTTGGTAATTGTGGGATCTATATTTATGCTACTAGCCAATTTACCAATAGCAGGATATGCAGATTTTGTGAATGGAATCTTTGGTGATGGATTTGTGGCAAAAATAACATATCCTATCCGTGCAACCTTTGATATTTTGACATTGGTAGCAGTTATGTCAGTAGCTTATCAGGTTGCAAAACAAAGAGATGTAGATGGATTATCATCATCTATAGTTGCAGTAGCTGCATTTGTATCTTTAATACCTGTATTTGATATTAAAAATGTTGTTATAGGGAACGCTACAGTAAATTTAGGACGTGTAATTCAGACAAACACTTATTTATCCGCCGGTGGATTAATAGTAGGTATTATAGTTTCTATATTTAGTGCTGAAATATACGCATATGTGGTTAAGAAAAATTGGGTAATTAAAATGCCTGATAGTGTACCCCCAGCTGTATCTAAATCTTTCGTAGCAATTACTCCAGCAGCTATAATATTGACACTATGCTGGTTAGTTAGATTAGGTTTTGAGGCAACTAGTTTCCAAACAATCTTTGGATTTATTTCAGAATTTGTTTCAAGCCCATTATCTAAAGTAGGATTATCTTTTGGTGGAATGCTTTTAACAGTTAGTATGATTCACGTATTCTGGGCATTAGGTATCCATGGAAGCCGTGTTGTATTTGGAGTTATGGATTCAATATTACTTCCATCTATGGACCAAAACCGTTTAGCTTTTGAAGCTGGAAAAGAATTACCTAATATTATAACAAAGCAATTCTATGATTGTTTTACTAATGCTGGTGGTCTAGCTGTTATGGGACTTGTTATATTAATGCTTTTCGTAGCTAAATCTAAACAGATAAAATCATTAGGAAAACTTGCAGTGGGACCAATTATATTTAATATAGCGGAGCCTGTATTGTTTGGTTTACCTATTATAATGAATCCTATTATGATTATT
The DNA here is from genome assembly GCF_943736985.1 of Clostridium sp. Marseille-Q2269. GTDB lineage: Bacteria > Bacillota > Clostridia > Clostridiales > Clostridiaceae > Clostridium_F. The sequence continues at coordinate 55,658 of NZ_CALSFS010000007.1, read as the reverse complement.
CCTTTCATTGTTGCCCCTTTATTAATAGGTACCGTTACATATTGGTCAATGGCTCTTGGATTGGTTTCTTTTCCAGCAGGAGTTGCAGTACCATGGACAGTTCCTATATTCATGTCAGGATTTTTATCCACAGGTGGAGACTTTAGAGCTGTAATACTTCAGGCAGTAAACCTTTTAATTTCAATTGTAGTATATTATCCTTTCTTAAAAATATGGGATAAGAAAAAGATTGAGGAAGAACAACTTGCAGAAGAAGAAAATGTTGATGATGAATTAGCGGCCTTAGTTAATTCAATTCAAAAGAAATAAATTATAAAATTATGTAACTATGTGTTTTAATAAAGCACATAGTTACATAAAAAATATTCATAAAATTTTTAGAAAGAAGGGAAAAGAGTTATATGAATAAATTTAAATATGAACTTCCAAAAGATTTCATACTAGGAGCAGCTTCATCTGCATGGCAAACTGAAGGATGGAGTGGAAAAAAACCAGGAAAGGATACCTTTGTAGATTTATGGTATAAGGCAACTCCTGATTTATGGTATGAAAATTATGGCCCTAAAAATGCTACAGATTTTTATCATAGATATGAAGAAGATATAGATTTAATGGTGGAATGTGGATTGGATTCATATCGTACTTCTATAGACTGGTCAAGATTTATAAAAGATTTTGAAACTGGAGAAGTAGATGAAGATGGAGCAATATTTTATGATAAAGTAATAGACAAAATGATAGAAAAGGGAATTGAACCTATGATTTGTCTAGAGCATTTTGATTTCCCAGGTGAATTATACAAGAAATATGGAGGATTTAAAAGTAAGCATGTAGTAGATTTATTTGTACTATATGCAAAGGAAGTATTTAAACGTTATGGACATAAAGTAAAGCAATTTTTTACTTTTAATGAACCAATTGTAGTTCAAACCAGAACAATTCTTGATGGGCTAAGATATCCATTTAAACAAGATACAAAACTTGCAATGCAATGGAATTATAATAAAATACTAGCAACATCTAAGGCTGTTCAGGCCTATAAGAGTTTAGGATTACATGGAAAGATTGGGGTAGTTATTAATATTGAATATGCTTACCCAAGATCAGATGCAGACCATGATGTTAAAGCAGCTCATATGTACGATTTATTCTATAACAGAATGTTTTTAGACCCAGCAGTAAAAGGAGAAATAGATAAAGAATTATTTGAAGTATTAAAATTCCACAACTGTTTATTTGATTATACAGAAGAAGAATTACAAATAATAAAGGAAAATACCTGTGATAATATAGGGCTAAACTTATATTTCCCAATGAGAGTAAAGGCAAGAAATAGTGCATGGAATCCAGAAATACCTTTCCATCCATCATACTATTTTGATACTCATGATCTTCAAGGTAAAAGGATGAATCCATACAGAGGATGGGAGATTTATCCTAAGATTATGTATGATATGGCTATGAGAATGAAAAATGAATATGGAAATATAGAATGGCTTGTATCAGAAAGTGGGATGGGTGTTCAGGGTGAAAAGAAATATAAAAATTCAGAAGGTATTATTCAAGATGATTATCGTATTGAATATATAAGTGAACATTTAGCTTGGCTACTGAAAGCCGTTGAAGAAGGAAGCAACTGCAAAGGATATATGTTATGGGCATTTACAGATTGCGTATCTCCTTCAAATGCATTTAAAAATCGCTACGGTTTAGTGGAAATAGATTTAGAAGATAACTTAGCACGTCACATTAAAAAATCTGGTAAATGGTTTAGAAATACTAGGGATAACAAAGAATTTGAGTTTAGAAATTTAGAAGTTGAATATCGTTAAATATAATTTTAAGGAGGAAAAGTATATGAATATTTTATTAATTTGTTCCGCTGGAATGTCAACAAGTTTATTAGTAACTAAGATGCAAAAGGTAGCAAAGGATCTTAACTTTGAATCTAAAATTTGGGCGGTATCAACTGATTCAGCAGATGAAAATATGGCTCATGCAGATGTAGTGTTAATAGGTCCTCAAATTAAATTTATGCTAGAATCTTTAAAAGAAAAAGGAAAAAAATTAAATGTACCTGTTGAAGTAATTAACTCCAGTGATTACGGTACTTGTAATGGTAAAAATGTATTAAAACAAGCCTTATCAATGAAAAGAGCGTGAGAAGAATGCAAATATTAAAACCAATTCCCTTCCCAACAATTTGGGGGGGGACACGGTTAATGCCCTATGTAGATAAATACAATAAAGATAATATAGGACAGCTTTATACAGTAAGCAGTATTAAAAATAATAGCAATGAAATATTAAATGGAGAATATAAGGGAAAAACTTTTTATGATTTTTATAAAGATAATAAAGAAAAATATAATATTCCCTTTGATGAATATCCACTTTTAATAGCATTGGTAGATGCTAAAGAAGATTTAAGCGTTCAGGTACATCCTAATGATAAAATTGCAGAGGAATTAGAAAGAGTTCCTTTTGGAAAAACAGAATCTTGGTATTTTCTAGAAGAGCCTGATAGTGGATATATTGTTAATGGATGTTTATGTGATACCTATAATAGTTTTTATGAAAAAGTTAATAATAAAGACTTTGAAAATATTATAGATCATCTAAAAGTAGAAAAAGGAGATTACGTTTTTGTAGAGGCAGGAACATTACATGCATTAGGTTCAGGATCTCTAGTATATGAAATACAAGAAAATAGTGATTTAACTTATCGTTTTTATGATTATAATCGTATAGATGAAAATGGCAATACTAGGCCACTTCATATAGATAAAGCTAAAAGGGCTGTGGATATTAAATTAAAATCTAAAACTGAAAGATTCACTAAAGAAGAAATACTAGAAAAAAAGTATGCTGTTAAAAAATTTATTGGACATAAATATAACAATACATTAAATACCTTGGAGGTTATCACAATAGTGAAGGGGAAGAGCATAGTTGAAGATATAAATGTACAAATGGGGACTAGCATAATTCTTGAACCTAATGAAGAAGTAGTATTTTCTGAAACTGTAGAGTGCTGTGTAGCACATTATTTATTATAAGAGAGGTGTTTTATTATGAATAAAGATTTTTTATGGGGAAGTTCAACTAATGCTCAACAATTTGAAGGGGGATGGAATAAAGGAAATAAAGGTGTTTCCATTGCAGATGTAAGAACTATGCCTAATGCTAACCTAGAAGCAAATTTTGAAGATTTTAAAAATGCTAGTAACCATTATGAGCATTATAAAGAAGATATAGCTTATTTAAATGAAATGGGATTTCAAATTTATAGATTCACAATAGCCTGGACAAGGATATTTCCTAATGGGGATGACTTAGAACCTAATAAGGAAGGATTAGAGTTTTACAGTAAAATACTTGATGAATTAGAAAAATATAATATTAAGCCAGTAGTAACTTTATATGCTTATGATTTACCTTATCATTTAGTAGAAAAATACAATGGATTTTTGTCAAGAGAATGTATTGATGACTATATAAATTATGTAAACACAGTTGTAACAGCCTTTAAAGGTAGAGTTAAATATTGGGTTCCTTTTAATGAACAGAATCTTTTAAGATTTGATACATTGTATACAGTAGGATACATGGCAAAAGATAGAACAGAATCTTTTACTATGGAACATCATATAAATCTTGCTTATGCAAGAGCTACAAAACTAATACATGAAATTGATCCACAAGCTAAGACTGGAGGAAACGTAGGAAATATATGCCCTTATCCAGCAACTTGTAAAGTGGAGGATGTAGAAGCCTGCGAAACTTATAAATATATGATTGGATACAATTATGCAGATGTATATGCAAGAGGTGAATATTCTAAATATTATTTAAAAACAGTTGAAGATTTAGACTTAGATAAAATTATTTTACCAGGAGATTTAGATATTATACATCAGGCTGAACCAGATTTCTTATCTCTTACATATTATCATAGCAGTATTATAAAAGATGAGGGAAAAGAGAATTTAATAGTAAAGTCTAATTTAAAGGCTGTAAATCCTTATTTAAAACAAACGGAATGGAAATGGAATATTGATCCTTATGGACTTAAACATTTCTTAAAAGATTACTATCATCGTTATCAAATGCCTATCCTTATATTAGAAAATGGCCTAGGTTACAGAGATATTTTAGAAGAAGACGGTACTATACAAGATGATTACAGGATTGAGTTTTTACGTAACCATATAATAAGAATGAAAGAAGCCTATGAAGAAGGGGTAGATATCATCGGATACTTAACTTGGTCTGCCATAGATCTTTATTCTACAAGAGAAGGATTTAATAAAAGGTATGGTTTTGTATATGTAGATAAAGATCAAGACTATAAACGTATACCAAAGAAAAGTTTCAATTGGTACAAAGAAGTTATTGCAAGTAATGGAGAGAATTTATAAATATCAAAAATAATTTTGTGTAGGAGGAGAGTTAAATGAATCAAAGCACTATGATGGGAATGTATACAGCTCTATTAATTAGTACAATAATTCCTTTACTACTTGTACTATACTTAGCATTGAAAAAAACATTAAAAATGAAATCTTTTAGCATGGGTATGTTAACATTTATTATTTCACAGATGCTTATCTCTTCTCCTATTTTAAAATATATGAAACAATTCTCTTTAATGGACAATAAATGGATATCCCAATTTATAACTGTAGCTATTATAGTAGCTTCTGATGTGTTTTTAACATGGTTATCCATATCCCGTTCTAAAAATAATAGATCATATATGGAAGCTGTATCTTATGGTATGGGTAAAGGGATAATAAGCATTTTATTTTTGATAGGTGTTTCTTCTGTGTCAAATATTTCATTAGCAAATACCATAATGGATGGAAGCATTTATAATATGAAGGGCGTGGACATAAATACTATTAATAAAATTGTTTCTGTTTTAACTACTACCAGTGGGTTTTCATATGTAGCATCAGCTATTCAAGAAATAGGAAATTTAATATTATCAATATTAATAACTGTTATAGTAGTTTATTCAATTAGAAGTAACAATAAAAAATTATTATTAAAACTTACAATTTTAGCTATAGTAGTAAGACTTTTAGGAATTTATATTGGAATTTTATCTTCAGTAATGATGGTTATATATTCAGTTTTAATTATAGGCATATTAGTATTTATAACTATGAAGATTGATTTTAAAAATAAAAAATTAAGCATACTTTAAATGAAATTTTATAAAGATAGATTTAAGTATTAAATGAAAAGAGAAAGGGGGTTATAATATGAAAATGACTTTCCGATGGTATGGAAAAGATGATCCAGTTACCCTTGAATACATTAAACAAATACCAGGAATGTATGGAGTGGTTTCTGCCATATATGATATTCCTGTAGGAGAGGCTTGGCATGAAGAGAGAATTCTAGCTTTAAAAGCAGAAGTAGAAAAACAGGGATTAAAATTGGAAGTTATTGAAAGTGTTCCAGTTCATGAGGATATTAAACTAGGCTTAGAAACTAGAGACAGATATATAGAAAATTATTGTATTACTTTAAGAACATTAGCCAAATACGGCATAAAAGTAGTATGTTATAATTTTATGCCAGTATTTGATTGGATGCGTTCGGAATTGGCTCATCCACTAGAAGATGGATCAAATGCATTAATATATTCTCATAAAACTGTGGAAAACTTAAATCCATTAACCTCAGATTTATCTCTTCCAGGATGGGATTCTAGTTATACTAAAGAAGAATTAAAATCCCTTTTAAAGCAGTATGAAAATATATCAGAGGAAGATTTATGGACAAACCTAGAATATTTTCTTAATAAAGTAATTCCTGTATGCGATGAAGTAGACATTAAAATGGCAATTCATCCAGATGATCCACCTTGGTCTATATTTGGATTAAAAAGAATTATTACTTGTAAAGAAAATCTAGAAAGATTAATTAATATAAATGATAGTGTGAATAATGGAATAACCCTATGTTCAGGTTCTCTTGGAGCATCACAAAACAATAATGTAGAAGAACTAATACGTTACTTTGGAGCAAAGGGAAGAATACATTTTTTACATCTAAGAAACGTAAAAATTACAGAGGAAGGATTTGAAGAAGCAGCTCATTTGTCAGAAAAAGGTTCTTTAGATATGTATAAATTAGTTAAAGCTGCTTATGATACTGGCTTTCAAGGATATTTCAGACCAGATCATGGAAGAATGATATGGGGAGAAGTAGGAAGAGCTGGATATGGGTTATATGATAGGGCATTAGGAGCAACTTATATAAACGGCTTATATGAAGCTATAAAAAAAGGGAACCAAAAATAAAGAAAAACAAGCTTCACTTAAGGTGGGGCTTGTTTTTTTAGGAGGAGTTTTCAATGAGTGTAGTAGAAAAGATTTTACATAATAAAATTGTGGCAGTAATTAGAGGGAATAACAAAGAAGAAGCACTAAATATAATAGAAGGAGCTATAGAAGGAGGAATAAAGATTATAGAAGTAACTTACACCAATAAGGATGCTTCAGAAATTATAAAAAACTTAGTAGGAAAATATAAAGACGTAGTTATAGGAGCAGGAAGCGTTTTAAATATAGAAACATGCAGAGAAGCTGTAAAGGCAGGTTCAAAATTTATAGTAGGACCTAACTTTGATAGTGATATAAATTATTTTTGTATAGAAAATAAAGTAGATTATATACCAGGTTGTTTTACTCCAACAGAAATAGTAAATGCCTTAAATTCTGGTGTTAAGATTATTAAGTTATTTCCAGGGGAAACTCTAGGACCTAGTTATATTAAAGCAATAAAAGCACCTGTTAAAGATGTGAAGATAATGGTAACAGGTGGAGTTAACCTTGATAATTTAAAACAGTGGTTAATTAATGGAGCAGATTCAGTGGGGATAGGAAGTATATTATCTTCAGGCACCAATAATGATAAAGTGAAAATATCTGAAAATGCAAGAAAATTTATAGAGAAAGTTGAGGGATAAATAATGGGAAAATTTCTTTCTATAGGTGAAATACTCATAAGGTTTACTCCAAAGAACTTTGATATATGTGGAATATCTAATGAACTAGAGTACTTTTATGGTGGCTCAGAAGCTAATATAGCCTCAATCTTAGCTGCTTGGGATATAGAAACTTCTATTCTTTCAGCTTTGCCAGATAATTATATAGCTAAAAATATAAAAAGATATTTTAGAGGGGTGGGAGTAGATACATCTAATATAATAACTAAAGGAGAGAAAATAGGATATTATTTTTTAGAAAGAAGTTCAGGGGTTAGAAATAGTAGTGTTATATATGATAGAAAACATAGTAGCTTTTTCGGACTAACTCTAGAATGTATAGATATAAATAAGGCTTTAGAAGGAGTAAAGTGGATTCACTTTAGTGGAATAACCTTAGCAGTTGGAGAAAATTCTAGAGAAATAGTAAGAGAATTAGTAAGAGAAGCAAAGAAAAGAAATATATTTATAAGCATGGATTTGAATTTTAGAAGTAAGATGACAAGTTTTATGGAAGCTAAAAATTATGCTACAGAATTAGCACCTTATGTGGATATGTGCTTTGGAATAGAGCCTATAATGGTAAATGATAAAGATATAACCATGTTTAATAGAGAAAAAGCTACTAAAGAAGATGTATTTAAAAGAATGGAAGAATTAAAGAGCAAATTTGGATTTAAATATATTTTTCATACACAAAGGGAAAATGATAAAGAGGATAATAATATCTACTACGCTTATGGATTAGGAGAACAAAGAGCAGAATCCGTTAAGTTAACAACTAAGATAGTTGAAAGAGTAGGCAGTGGAGATGCATTTGTATCCGGAGTAATTTACTCAATTATGAAACAGAAAAGTTTAAAAGAAGCCTTAGACTTTGGAGCAGCATCAGCTACATTAAAATGTACAATTAAAGGTGATAATATGTTGGTAATTCCAGAAGATGTGGAAAAGATAATGCTAGAAAAAAATGCTATAGATAGGTAAGGTGAAAATTATGTTATATTCTCAAAAGGTGAGAAAGATAGCTCCAGAAATGGATTCTCTAAAAAGAGGAATGGGTTGGAATACAGAAGACTTAGAAAAAATCCAGGTAATAGTAGAAAGTACTTATGGAAAGAGTCATCCAGGAAGTGCTCATCTAAATGGAATAGTAAATGAAGTTATGGATGAATTAACTAATTTAGGTGCAAAGTCAGCAGATTACTATGCTACAGATATATGTGATGGACAAGCTCAAGGTCATGATGGAATGAATTACTCTCTAGTATCCAGAGAAATAATAGCAGATATGATAGAAATACATGTAAATGCAACAGGATTTGATGGAGGAATTTTTATAGCAAGTTGTGATAAAGGTATGCCTGCAAACCTAGTAGCTATGTGCAGAGTAAACATACCATCCCTAGTTATACCAGGTGGAGTTATGAATGCAGGACCTAATCTATTAACACTAAACCAAGTAGGAACTTATAGCGCTATGTATAAAAGAGGAGAGATAACAGGAAAAGAGTATGAATTCTACAAAGAAAAAGCATGTCCTAGCTGTGGAGCTTGTTCTTTTATGGGAACTGCAGCAACTATGCAGGTACTTAGTGAAGCGTTAGGATTAACACTTCCCGGTGCAGCTTTATTACCATCAACTTCAGAAATAGTAAAAGAATATGCAAAAAATTCTGCTAAAACGCTAAAGGATTTAATAGAAAAAGGAATAAAGGTTTCAAATATAGTAAATAGAAAATCTATAGAAAATGCAATAATGGTTCATGCAGCTATAGGAGGATCCACTAATGCACTTCTTCATATACCAGCTATAGCTAAAGAATTGGGTATAAAAATAAAACCAGAGGATTTTGATGAGATTCACAGAAAAATACCATTTATACTGAATGTAAGACCAAGTGGACAGTGGCCTGCAAATTATGTATTTTATGCAGGAGGGGTGCCTGCAATAATGAATAAAATAAAAAAACATTTATATTTAGATGTTATGACAGTTACAGGAAAAACTTTAGGAGAAAATTTAGAAGAATTTAATAAGGAAGAAGTTTATGGAACTTATTTAAAATCTGCGCCTAAAATGGATTATAGACAAGTTATATATGATGCGGAAAATCCCATAAGCAAAATAGGAGCAGTATCAGTACTAAAGGGCAATATAGCGCCAGAGGGATGTGTAGTAAAACATTCAAGTTTACCAGCTAATATGAGAAATATAAAATTAAATGCAAAAGCCTTTGATTCAGAAGAAGAAGCCTTTGAAGCAACAATAAATGGAACCATAAAACCAGGAGATGCAATAATAATAAGATATGAAGGCCCTAGAGGTTCCGGAATGCCAGAAATGTTTTACACAACGGAAGCAATTGCTTCAGATGAAAAGTTGAATTCAACAGTAGCACTTATAACAGATGGAAGATTTTCAGGAGCAACCAGAGGACCAGCCATAGGGCATGTATCACCAGAAGCCAGTAATGGAGGACCAATAGCTTTTGTTAGAGATGGAGACATTATTCATATAGACATAGAATCTAGAGGAATAAATATAGTAGGAATAAATGGAGAAGAAAAAACAAAAGAAGAAATAGATGAAGTATTAAATAAAAGAAAAGTTAATTGGAAATCAAAATCACCTAAATATACTAAAGGGGTACTTGGAATGTACACAAGCTTAGCTACCTCTGGCATGGAAGGAGGAGTTATTAAAATATGGGACTAGGGCAAAAAACATTCCTAAAGATATAGATAAAAGTGCATAAATTCCTACATTGCCATGTTGGAATTTATGCTTATTGGTTATTCATAAAAAGTAATATTAACTTTTTGTTAACACTGGTATGACCTGTCCAATTTAATTTAATTATATTATATAATTAAATTAGTAAATGTTTACAATTTTAAAAAAGGAGGGAGGAAAAAACTTTATAAAATTTCAAATTATATTAACTTCTATCTACAAATAAGAAGGGACAAGCTATTAACTTGCCTCTTTTTATTGTTATATAAAATTTTGTTTTTAAAAATCTACAATAAAGAATTTATTATTTCTATAGTAAAAAACAATAAAACTAGTAAAAGGACTTTCTAAAGATTCTTAACTTTTATCCCTTGGAAAGATAAAAATCTATTACTGAACCTGAAACTTTACATGAGTACCTTTATGCATAGCTCCTATTGCTGCTGCCACAAGAATCATGCCCATTATGGCAGGGGCAAAATGACCAAGATATATATATAATTGGCCACCAAGTATAGGACCAATTATTCTAGTTAAAGCCTGAATAGATTGACTTCCTCCTTGAATCCTGCCTTGATCCTCAGAACTGACAGCATTGGAAGCTATTCCATTTACTGCTGGGCAAAAAATAGCGTCTCCAAAACCGAATATAATTGTACCTGCAATAAATAGAGGAAAGTATGAGAATATACCAGATGCCGCAATTAGTCCATAAGCTATAATTTCTGAAACCATACCAAGAACTGCTATTTGTGACTCTTTAAGCTTTATCAGAAGCTTGGGCATTATAAGACTTTGAGCAATAATATCTTGTGCTCCCAAAATAGAGAATGCAATTCCTATCATGGTAGGACCCCATTCAAATGTATCTTTGGCGAATTGTGAAAAAAATGCTTGTAGAGAACCAGAAGGTACCCCTAGCAAAAATATTGAAATAAAAAGCCATTTTAGATTCTTTATAGAAAGTACACTGGCTAATTGAGTAAATGGATTTAAACTAACAAGGGAGATTTTATCCACTCTGTGTTCTTTCTTAAGGCTTTCAGGCATATAAATGGCTCCATAGAGAACATTTAATAAAGTTATTATCACTCCAAAATACATGGGAGTAGAATAACCAAACTTAGAAAGCAGCCCCCCTAGAGTAGGTCCGATTATGGAACCTATACCAGCAGCTGCTCCAGCCCATCCGAAGTATTTGATTCGATGCTCCTTGGGAGTGATATCTGCAAAATATGCTAAGATTATACTTATGTTTCCACCTGTTAGACCGTCTATTATACGTCCTAGAAATAGTACCCATAAAGCTCCACCTATACCAAAAATCAGGTATCCAGCTGCGGATCCCAAAAGGCATATTATCAGTACAGGACGACGACCATACCGATCGCTCAAAGCTCCAAGTCCAGGAGCTGCTAAAAACACGCACACTGCATAAATGAATGTTAGTAGTGCAATGACCATAGCTTGATTTGCCCCACTTTTTACATAGGGTTGTACCAAAAATGGCACAACAGGTGTTGTGATTCCAAAACCCATGCCGTAAAGAAGCACAGAAGTAAGACCAAATGTTAAAGCCTTTTTATTAAAAGCTTGGTTTGTAGATTGTGTATTGCTTGATTTTAATTTACCCATTTAAAATGTTCACCTCTTAAAAAGAATAATTATGTTTCCTTGTCAACATAATTATTCTATTCCTTTATTGTTTCTTTGTCAACAATAAACAGAGTTCTTGGCTTTAGAGGGAGTTTTTAATCCCTCTAAAGCTTAGAAATCGTTATCCAGGGACGTACCCGCTCTTTACTCCCACTTTGAAGAAGATGGGAGTATTAGAGCGGGTAGTTATCGAATAAATCGAAAGGCTGTATCATACACTGATGTTCCAGTGTGTTGATACAGCCTCAGTTAGGCTACTTTTTATATAAATTTATTATAAAAGATAATTTCCATTTGTTATGTCTACACCTAGTTTTTTTATTTCTTCATCCAAATGTTTACTGTATTTTTCTACGAAGGCAAGCATTTTATCAAATTGTTCTTCCGTTACCTGATCAAATACTACTTTATCCCGCTGCTGAAATTCTTGGTGCAGTTCATCATGGATTTTGTTAATTGCTTTCCCTTCATTAGTAAGCCTAAAATACAGTTCTTTTTTGTTGTCTGGTTTTTGATAGCTTTCTATGAGACCTTTCTTTATGAGCTTTTTAGTTAATTTACTTATGGCACCTCTAGTCATATAAAAGGACTCCGCAAGTTTTGTAACATTGGGATCCACATTTTTTTCAATGTATTCCATACAATGTATTTCAGAAGGCGTATATTCCTTAAGACTGGCTTTCATCTTAAAACTATTAAGCCAAGACAGTTTGTTGAATAAGTCTCTGAAATTTGCTAGGACTTGTTGTTCTTTGTTCATGGCTTATCCCCCCACAATTTGTGTATTAATAATATTATATTAAACTTTTGTTTCCATTTCAACTAACCATTGGGTAGGGATATACTAATTTATTTAGCTAAAAAGCTAATTGCAGTGAAGCCAATACCTAAATTTTTTTCAAGTAATCCAGTAGTAGAAATATCCATATAAAATTTACCAACTTCTGGGCTAAGTGTTTCTTTATTCTTAAATTTGTAAACTGCTAGTTGCCTTAAGTCTTCTGCTAAGTTCATCAATTGTTTCTCGAAGTCTTTTCCATTTTCAACTGCACTTTTAAATTCAGCTAATTTAGAACGTTCATCATCAATAGTTTGTGTATTTAGAATCAAATCATAAACCCTTGATAATAAAGAATTTTCCGTTGCTATTCTTTTTTCTTTTTTACTCAAAATCTAACACCCGATTCCTTCTAAAATATCTTTCGTCTTGGGAACTCTTTTCAAAAATCAACCTTTTAAATTCATCAAATAAGCTAATTAATTTTTGCTCATCTTTTTTCTTTTTCATTCACCATTTACTCCCTTATAAATTGATAAAGGAGAGGGGGCACCTCTCCAATTACTAATAAATCTGAAAACAAATAATTAACAATTACCAATAGTAGCTTTACCACCAGTAGCAACTGCTGCACCCCATCTATTAACTCCACAATACCAAGCTTTACTCCGATCTACAGTACATCCATTCTTGTCACAGCTAACGCCGTTACCATAATATGTACCTCCATTAACTTCTTTTAACTGGATCAAATTAATTTGTTCCATAAAAAATTCCTCTTGTAATAAATCTTTATAGTCTTTTCGAAAAGTTGTTATAATTATAACAAATAAATATTATTTTTTAAACCAATTTTATCCTAAATAATGAAAAAATATTATTTTAGTATATGATATACATTATATTGACTATATATAATGTATATGAAACAAAGACAGGTGGCAAATGAGTTATTTTTTTAACAAATACATATGTATAAAACAACATGACTACAAAGATTGTGAATGTGCTTGTCTTGCTACTCTATGTAAGCGATATGGTGTAAAGTATCCAATTTGAAAAATAAGAGAGAGTTGCAGGAAGGGATAAGGAGGGCACAGACAAGTGCTCATTTAAATATAGGAAATGAAGCTGTTTAGTAATTTATATATGTGTTCAACTTATATTGATATAAAAAGGACAAGCTTTTAGACTTGCCCTTTTTTTCTTAAAACATAAGTTTATATTATATATGATTTATTTTTAGTTTAATTTATTCTAATAAAATATTAGAAATTATTATAAAATCAAAATAAAATATAACACATAGAAAATTATATATTATTATATAATTTCAAATAGTATAAATTGAATAAAAGTTAGTTATATAGATAAATCTAATTTAGTTTATGAATTTGTCAAAAACTAGATTAAATAAAATTTATGTATAAATAATTCTTATAGATATTAATTCAATAATCACAATTATTCTTAAAATATAAATATTAAGATAATTATATAAATTGTCGAAAATTACCGATATAAGTATAATTTAGAAGTTAATTAATATAAACAGCATTTATAATTTTTGACAAAATAATATAAATAATATATTATTTTATTAAAATAGAAATATATTAAGTTAATAATTATAAATTTGGAATAAATACTTTGATTCTGAAAATAAATAATATTTTGTATTGCTTTAAAATAATTATAAAATTTAAACTTAGACAGTAATATAAATGATATAAAAATTTCAGGATGATCATTAAAAGAATTATAAGTTAAAGAATATTTTGTATAAATTTATTGTCCTGTTTTGTCAAGATTCAAAGTACAAAGATCTTCAACAATTAATGAATAATATACTAAATACATAATAGAAATAAATGGAATTTTATAGATTTCAAAAATATATTCTGATAGTAAACAGATGCAGATCACTGTATATAAAATATCACTAATTAAGAATAAAATAATAAGCTAAGAAATGAGATGATCAACCAAAAGTGCAATACTTTAGTTAGGAGGTGTGATAAATTAAAAGATTTCTATCTTTTGAACATGGATTGGCATTAGGGACTATTGTTATTAGTACTTTAGCTGGTTTAATATATGGATATTTATTTGATACTAATTCAACTATTACACGAATCAATTTTAATAATACAGGGGTTAGTTTTGTTTTATGGCAAATAATTTCTCATAATTTTTTAAATTCAATTGTAGTTATTTGTTTATCTATATTCTTTTATATAGGACCTTCTATTCCAGTAATTATTACATACTTTGTTTTCGGAGACAGTTTTGCAGTTGTATTTAGAAAAAATGGTCTTCTAATTGCATTAGGAACTTACCCACATTTTATTTTGGAGTCAATACAGATATTAATTATATTAGCAATAGCATTTAAAATTTCAAGAAAAATATTAGATTCAGTATTTTCAAAGTACAAGAATCACGTTAAAAAAGATGGATTATTGATTAACTTTTGTGTAGCTAATATATTTTTGATTTTAGCTGCAATAGTGGAAGTTATAAGGCTTAGGGCATAATATGAGGAGGGAAAATATGAAATCTAAGAAGCAAAAAACAGTATTTTTTATAAATGTAATAATTTATATTTTAACTTTATTCACTTTAAATTGTACCATAAGAAAAAATGAAGTTGGATCTATAATGAAATTATCAGGAAAAGTATCTGATAATGTATTAATTGCAACAATATTAATTGGAAGTTTAGTAACAGTTTTTATTTTAGTAGTAATTTTAGTTCTGGCAAGATTTTTACTACAGTTAGTATTTAAACTTGCTTATAAAGGTAATAAGGACAAATCATTTTTAAATGAATCATACTTTGTACCATTATCAATAAAGATATTTTTACTTATAGTATTGCAAATTATTATGGCATCAGGCTTTATTGTGAAATCTGTATGGATAAGTTTGTTAGCTTTAACAGGGTATGTTATATATATATTTGTATTTAAAATAAAAAGTGATATTGAAAAAAACAATAAAGACATGGTATTTCAAATTATTACAGGGGCACTGTTAATATTTGCATTGTAGTGCCAAACTGTAATGTTTGTAAATAAATACTTAATTTGTGAAAGGAGGTGAGAATATGTTTGATTTAATAGCAACAGGAATTTCAGCTTCTATAGCTGCTCCAATAGTTGATATGATATTAAATGGTGTGACTATTGCATCAGCCCTTTATCTTGTAGCGGGACTTGCTGGTGGTGCAGCATTTGCCCTAGAAAAAGGTTTATCAGCTTTAATTAAATGGGCTGGTAGAAAAACTATTATTAATTGGTAATAAGTAGTTAGTGATAAGAAGTAAAAAGTGTTATTAATTAATATTTTTTACTTCTTTCCTAATATTCGGATTTATTTAAATAAATTTTAATAATATCAACTATATGGAGGCAGTATGAATTTAAAAAAAAAAATTATAATAATAAATAATTATATAGCTTTTTTTGTAAAAAAACAATATAGAATCTGTTTTTCAAAAAAAATTGCATATATCAATGATGAATTTAGTTATGTTAATAAAAATGCATGTACATTGATAAGTAAAATAATTTCATTTTGGGAAATTTTATTTAATTTAACTTTACCAATAGCTTCTATATTTTATCCCATAAATTTAAAGTATATAATTGGTGCAATTTTATTTATTACATATTTGACTAAAATGAAAGAGTTAAAAGTTATTAATCTTAGAACTTACTTTCATAAATTATTTATTAAAGATGCTGTATTTCAGTTTTATGGTATTGTTATAATTTGTTTTAATTTAATAATTATTTTGGATATAAAAAGTATTATAACTATACTATTAATCTTATTCTTATTTTGTATAAAAGTAAATAATATAAATAATCTATTCTTATATATTTATGGATTTATATATTTTTTTATTACAGCAGTAATGTTAAATCGATATATAAATTTTTTTGTTTCAACATCTGTGTTTATTATTATTATTAGCATATTTTATCTATATGAAAAAAAGATGATAACAAATAAAGAGTCTATTGTTAAATTAAATAAATTTTATATTATAAATATTAATATAAAAAAATTAATTAGAAAATTAAGTAAAACACCACAAGAATTTATGAGTTTTATATTTCCTTCTTATATAATAATATATTTATTGATTTGTTATACTTTACATAAAATACCTTTTTTATCAAATAATGAAATTATAGTTATTGTGCAAGTATGTATATATTTTGTTATTTACTATTCATACATTAAAATAAGACTACTTGAATATGATGACTGCTTTTATTTTTCTATAACTAAATTGGAATTTTTAAAACTTAACATTATTTGGATTTATATGTTCAAAATAATATTAATTATAATATTTTTCATGTTTTCTATATTTTGGGGAACTACTTATTTAATTATATTATCAAATTTGAAGTATAATTTTCAAACTATATATTCATTAGGGAGTGCTCATATTTTTATTTTATTAATATGTTTGTCCGCAAATGTGTATGTAGAAAAGAACAAATCTGATGTGACAAAACAGCCTGAAGATATTAAAAAATATATGAGTTTTATAGAAGCATTGTTTTTATCATCAATGTTTGTAATTACAAGCCTGTTTATAAATTTACATTTGAATAAAGACATTCAAAGTAGCTTGGTAAATAATCTTATTAGGGTTAATACAGTTATTTTTATTATACAATTAATAATTTGGATTGGAGCTATTTTATCAATAATAAAAACTTTAAATTATATGTTAATATTTAAATTAAATATAAGAAGGAGATTATAAAATGAAAATTCAACCAATAGTTTTTATATTTCTTACATTATTTTCAATACATAACTTGTTAAAAGCTTATACTTCAATAAAGAAAGGCTTACGACCTAATTATTTGATTATAATTCTTGCTTTAATAAGCTTAATAGCATCAATTTTAGGGCTAATTTTATTTTATAAAGGAGTTTAAAAATTATGTTGAAAGTTTATATCCACAAATTTGGATTTGATCAAAAAATACTTTTTAAGAATCAGCAATTAAATTTAAAAAGTGGAAATATTGTAGGAATAATAGGTGAAAATGGAACGGGAAAATCTACTATATTAAATATGATAAACGGAGAGATAAATTCTACTGTAAAGATGACCTATAATAATAAACCATTAATACCAGGATATAATGATAAAATAGCGAATATATCAGACGATTTTATAGGTTTGGAATATCTAACACCAATTGAAGTAGTACAATATTTTTGCTAATTTATGGAAAACAATTTGATGAGAGTAAATTTGATAGCATTATCAAATTGGTGAGAATAGGAAAGAAGTTATTGTTAATGAAATTATTAAAAATTTATCAAAAGGAACTAAACAAAAGATTACATTTATAATTTATATGATGCTAGATATAAATGTTATAATTTTTGATGAGGGATTAGAAAATATAGATAAAAAATCTTTATGTAATATACTGGAGGAATTAAGAAAATGGACAAAGGAAAAAAATAGATTGTGTCTAATAGCTACTCACAGCAGTTTAATAATTGAATATTTAGATAAATTCATATGCCTTGAAAAATCCAATAATTCCTTAGATGGAACTATAATTACAACTATAAATAAAATTAATTCTAAGGTTTATCTGGATAGCAATAACTAAATTTAAGATTATGTATAAATATTTATAATTTGACATGTAATAGTAATTTAACAATACAGAAAATTAACTATTAAAATACTTAAAGAGGAGGATTGTATGAAAAAAAAACGTGTTATCACTATTAGTTCGATTATAATAGCTATTATATTTTTAATAGGCCTTACAGTAATAACAATAAATAAACTTAAAAATAATACTAAAAGTAATACTAAAAAAGTATCTTTATATACAGTAAAGGAAGCTCCAAATGTATTTTTTGAGGGACAAATTAAAAGTTCTAAAAGTGTTATTCTGCAAGCAGATACCACTAAAGGTATTGTAGATAAAATAAATGTTAAAGATAAGCAAGTAGTTAAATCAGGATATATTTTATTTACTTATAAGAATAACCAATTTATTGAGCAAAAAGATGATTTACAATATGAATTAAGCACTTTGAAAGATAAATATAATAAAATTAAAAAAGAATTAAATTCGGCTAGTGATAGGATTAATCAGGCACAAAATAAACAAAAGAAACAAAAACAAGAAATACAACAGCAGAGTAACAAAGAACAAAAAACAGAAGAACAAAAAGAATCAATTTTACAAGATAAAGAAAAACAACAACAAATAGATACTGTTGACTTAGAGCAACAAAAAGTTTTAGCTGAAAAATCTAAGTCCGAATTACAGAGTGAACTAAATGATAATATTAAACAACAAAATCGTTTAAATGATAAAATAAATAATATTAATGATAAATGTAATGTATACATAAAAGCACCTTTTGATGGAGTTGTTAAAATTGGTGGATATAGTGAAATAGAACCTTCTAAGCCTATATTAACATTAGATAGTGAGAATATGCAGGTTGTGTGTGGAGTTTCGGAAAAGGATATACTTAAATTAACTGAAGAGCAAACTGTAAAAGTATCCATTTTAGGAACAGGACAATCTATTGATGGTAAGATTAAAAATATAGATAAAAATCCTTCACCGGAAGTAACAGTACCTCAAGGAGCAGTACAGCAGGGATCAGGATCTCAAAGTAGTTCCCCAAATTTAGCAACAATTAATTCTTATGAAGTTATTATTCAAATTGATAACATTAAAGATATTTATCCAGGATTTCATGTGCAAATATCAACTAAAGCTAAAAGTTATATTCCTAAGATTCCCAAAACGGCCATATTTAAAAATAAGGAGAAAAGTTATGTTTGGGTTGTTAATAATGGAATTTTAAAAAATAAAGAAATAGAAGTAGATAATTGGAATGACAAATATGTACAAGTTAAAAATGGTGTAAATTTTAATGATAAAATTGTTCGTGAAGCTAAGGATACTATGAAAGAAGGGCAGAAAATTGAATGATCTAATAGAGGTTAAAGGGCTTTTTAAATGGTATCAACAAGATAAAAATAGATTTCAAATATTAAAAGGATTAGATTTTAAGGTAAAAAAGGGTTCTTTTGTTATTATTATGGGTAAATCAGGTAGTGGAAAGACTACACTTCTAAATGTTCTAGGTTTATTAGACAAGTTTGATGAAGGTAAGTATATTTATAATGGTATTGATGTTACAGTAATGACTGATAATGAACGTTCAGATTTTAGAAATAAAAATATAGGTTTTATATTTCAACAGTTTCATTTAATAGAATCATTAAATATTTCTCAAAATGTAGAATTACCCCTTATATATAATGGTATTAATAGTAAAAATAAAAGACAACAACGTATAGATGAGTCCTTAAAAAAAGTAGATCTTTTTGAGAAGAGCAAAAGTTTTCCACATGAATTATCAGGAGGACAGCAACAGAGAATATCTATAGCTAGAGCTATAGTTAATAATCCAGATATTATCGTAGCTGATGAACCTACAGGAGCTTTAGATAGTAAAACAGGGCTGGAAATCATTAATCTTTTAATTGAGTTAAACAGGCAAGGAAAAACTATAATTATGGTTACTCACGATGAAGACTTTAAAAAATATGCTTCACATTTAGTATTCTTAAAAGATGGTGTCTTTGTCCAAGAGAAGGAGCTATAGATATGAACTTTAATATGTTGCTAAAAAGTTCTCTTTTATGCTTAAAAGCAAATAAAATAAGAGTATTTTTAACTATGATAGGTATAATTATAGGAATAAGTACAGAAGTTGTTATTTTATCTATAGGTGCTGGGTTACAGAATAATGTTTCTAAATCAGTTAATACTACAGATGTTAATTCATTAAGTATAATATTTGAAAGTAAAGAAATTAATGCTGGCGACACTGCACAACCTTTTGATAAAAGTGATTTTAATCAATTAAAAAATATAGATGGAGTTACTAATATTGGTGCTGATAATGATGGCATTATGGGGTTTTTAAATTTAGGAGGACAAGGAACTTATTTTGATAGAAGTACATATTTAATGTTTAATGAATATAAAAATCAGTCTTTAAATATTTCAGCAGGTAGAAGTATAACAAAAAATGATAATGATTCTGAAAATCCAGTTATTTTAATAACAGAAAAACATGCAAAAGAATTGTTTGGAGATAACTATGAAGAAGGATTAGGTAAAGCTATAGATTTAAATGGTATATATTTAGAGGTAATAGGAATTATAAAAGATCCACTACCAACTTCATTTGAAGGCAATTCAGATTATATACCAAGTTTTTTAAAAGAATCTTTTAAGTCAGAAAATGAAATTATAAGTATAAAGGTTAAGGTTAAGGAAGGCTATAACTTAGATGATGTATTTAAAGATATTAAAGAGGAGCTGGAAAGATTACATCCAGATGTAAATGGAGAGTATATAAAGGCTGACCCTCAGGCCATGACAAAAGCATTTCAATCTGTAATTGGTGGAATAACAGGATTTATAGCTGTAGTATCTGGAATATCTCTTTTTGTTTCAGGAGTAGGTGTTATGAATATTATGTATGTATCAGTTACAGAGAGAAAAAGAGAAATAGGCATAAGGAGAGCAATTGGAGCTAAATCTAAAACAATATTATCTCAATTTTTAATAGAATCTATATTAATAACTTTACTGGGAGGAATATTAGGTATTATTATTGGATATGGATTATCTAAAATTGTTGGATTGCTATCCCCACTAAAACCAATATTCACCTTTAAAATTTTTATTGGATCATCAATAACATCAATATTAATAGGAATAATATTCGGAATAATTCCAGCGTCAAAGGCTTCAAAGCTTGATCCTATAAAAGCGATTTATAAATAATATAAAACTTATAAAATAGATCTTATGATACTTAATAAAGACATAGCAAATATAAAAAAAGGTACTACTATAAAATATGATTTTCAGTCTCTACCTTATAAGGAATATGGATATTTAGATGGTAAATTAGAAAAAATAAGCCCGGATTCAAAAATGGACCCAAAAAGCGGAATAAGTTTTTATACCGGTGAAGCATCCATAGATAGTAAGGCTTTATACAGTCATAAGGGAGAAAAGGCACAAATAAAATCTGGTATGGTATGTACTGCAAAAATAATAACAAGAAAAGAAAAAATGCTTTATTATTTATTAGAAAAGATAAATTTGAAAGATTAAAAATATATTGGTTTCTACCCTCATGCATTAGCATGAGGGTATTCAACAATACTCTTTTGTGAACTAGGATTTTATGTGTATATTCTTTCATTTCCCATATAGTAATAAATTTTAATAATTGAGTTATGCCATGAAGTAAAGTAGTAGAAATTTTTTTATATATAATACGTGAATTTATTTTTCTTGTGGATATAAGGATATAAAAAATGGGGAAATAAGTGCTACTAATATCATCCATACAAGCCAAATAACAATAGGATAACAGCTGTTTACTATGTTTTCTATAAATTCTTGTAATAGCATAATTGGCAATATCATTATTAAAATCATTATTGTGCGGGAAAGGTATCCTATATAATATTTAGTTTTGCAATTATCACATTCAAATTTATATCCCATGGATATAGTAAAAGCTCTAAGAAGAGTAGTCCACTTTATTTTATGACAGCATTTCTTGCATTTAGTATTAAACATATTAAAAAATTCCCAATCGTTTAAGTATTATTACCAATATAATAACAGTAGTACCAATAATTATAACTATTGTACTTATATAAGCAATAAATTTTCTTTTTGAAACAAGCTTCTTTTTATAGGCAAATAATATTCCATCTACTATAAAATAAGATGCTAATATCTCCATAAATACTATAAATGCCATAAAATATTTGATTATATAAGGTTCTATCATAAATACCTCCATATTAATTTCACACGAACAATTTTACAACTTATTACTAATTTCGAATTAAATATAATGCACTTAATATGTTAAACAATAGATTTAAAATGGATTTAAGTAAATATTGAGATGTGATTTATATAGAATTTTTATTAAAAAATTAAATTATTTTAATACATTAATATCTAAAAATGAAAATAACTATGAAAATAAAGTATTGTTAATAAGATAACAAGGGATTTAAGAATAATTTACCCAGTTATCAATCAGATATTTTGAGGATAAAATGAAAATAATGTATTATTTTGAATATATATCGGTATTTTATATTAAATTAATTAGGGCAATATATAAAAATGTATATAGAAAGGAATATATAATGATTTCAATAGAAAAAATTAATGGTAAGATGTATAATTTATCAAAGCCAAAATTCATATGTACTATAGTAATTTTAAGTTTTATAATATCAGTCATTTTCATTCCTATAACTATTATATATGAAAAATATATGGGAGCTATGGGAGGACCAGGGACAAAAAATTTAACAACATTATTTATAAGCATTGCAATAATAGCACCGTTATGGGAAACATTAATATTTCAGATGGGTATAATAAAGCTTTTTAGTTTAAATAAAAAATTTAAAAGTAACAAATTATTATTGATGTTTATTTCTGCAATATTTTTTGGCGGAGATCATTTTTATAGTATATTATATATTTTTTATGGATTTACAATGGGACTTCTTTTAGCCTATTCTTTTATTGTTTATGAAGATAAACAAAATTCTGGATATTGGATAACTGCTATAATTCATAGTTTAATTAGGGTGTGTCTGAAAACTAACTAGTGCAAAAGACTTAAATTTTAGGTATAATAATATAAAAAACTATGAGGTTAAAACAATGACACAAAAACGCTACGAAATATCAGATGAACAATGGAATCAAATAAAAAACTTATTTCCCGTTGCAAAAACAGGAAGACCACCCAAAGATAATAGAATTATGTTCAATGCCATACTATGGATTGCAAGAAGCGGTGCTGCATGGCGTGATTTACCTGAACGCTTTGGGTCATGGAAAACAGTATATAGTCGTTTTTGTAAGTGGCGTGATGACGGTACTTTAGTAGTAATTTTTAAAGAGCTAACCTCAGAAGCAGATTATGAAAATTTAAGTATCGATTCAACATGCATTAAAGCCCACCAACATAGTACAGGTGCTAAAAAGGGGCTGTAAACAACGAAACGAAACAACATATTGGATTAAGCCACGGAGGACATACGACAAAAATTCATGCAGTT
This sequence comes from Clostridium sp. Marseille-Q2269, assembly GCF_943736985.1. Taxonomy (GTDB): domain Bacteria; phylum Bacillota; class Clostridia; order Clostridiales; family Clostridiaceae; genus Clostridium_F. The sequence continues at coordinate 32,272 of NZ_CALSFS010000007.1, read as the reverse complement.
GTGGATGCCCTTGGCAATCAGGTATACTTCCAATTGTCATCTGGTAATTTACATGACAGTACACAAGCCATAGATATCCTTTCAAACATTGATATACAAAGTAGTAATATTTTAGCTGATAAAGCATATGGCACAAATGAAATTAGAGAATATATAACGTCACAGGGATCCTCATATACTATTCCACCAAAATCTAATTCAAAGAATCCTTGGCCTTGTGATTGGTGGACATATAAGGAGCGTCATCTAGTTGAATGCTTTTTTAATAAAGTGAAGCATTTTAGAAGAATTGCTACTAGATATGATAAGCTTTCTTCTTCTTTTCTTGCATTTGTTTATATTTCTGTCATTTTTGTTTTATCTAAATAAGCTCTTGATATATTGTTTTCAGACACGCCCTAATTTAATAAAATTTGCATTTGTAATATTGAATTAGATTTAGTAGTTAAAAAAAGATGAACTATGAGACGATTTCTTAACAAATACATATGTATTAAACAACATGACTACAAAGATTGTGGATGTGCTTGCCTTGCAACTATATACAAGCAGTATGGTGTAAAGTATACTTCTTATTATAAAATTAGCTAAAGTAAATAATTATGTTGATATGAAACATATAGATGAGTTTAAAAAAGCTAATAATGCAAAAGGAAAAATAAAAATAGTTCATTGGTGGTTTATAGGAATAACTATAATGTGTATTTTTTCAATTGTATTTGAATTAGTGGTGTTATGAATAATAAAATAGATAAATTTAATATATAATAAGTTAATTGATATTTAAAGAGAAAAAACTTATCAATAGAAATAGTCACTATATAAAGGTTATAACTATTTCTAGTGATAAGTTTTATTTTATTATAAAATATATATTTATTTGTTTATTTTGTTTTAATTTAACATAGTAGACTGATGAAAAAAATAATTATAGTTAGATTCAGAGATAAATTTATGTGAATTTTATTTATTGACATTAACGGTACCTAGTAATATTCTATAGTAGAACTAAGTATTACTAGGTAGTTAGTTTTGAAAGATAAAAACTAGGGAAATGAGGAAATGTAATGAAAGATATTACTGAAATGTTAAAGGGAGTTTTAGAAGGAGTTGTACTTCAAAGAATTAAATTAGGAGAAACTTATGGATATGAAATTACAAAATATTTAATTGATCTAGGATTTGAAGATATTGTGGAAGGAACTGTGTATACAATTTTGATCCGTATAGAAAAAAAGAAATTGGTGGATGTAGAAAAAAAGAAATCAGAATTGGGACCACCTCGAAAATTTTATCGGTTAAATGATAAAGGGCAAGAATATCTAGATGTTTTTTGGACAAAATGGGATTTCTTAAAATTAACATTAAATGATATAAGAAAGGAAGATTTGATATGAATAATTGGATATCAAGAGCTATAGAATCAAAAAAGAGATATAAGGAATATAAAAGACAAAAACAAGATTTACCTATGGTGTATAGGCAAGGACTAGATGCTTTAGAAAAATATATGTGGAATTTTGCTGGGGGAGATAACTTTATGCTGGTTCTAGAAAATATTTTAGAGTTATTTCAAGATGGTGCCCGCAATAAAAGTTCTGTAACTGAAATTATAGGGGAAGATCCAGCCCAATTTGCAGATAATATTATGGCAGAATATCCTGAAGAATTGTGGTTTGAAAATGCTAGGAAAAAGTTAAATGAAAAAATAGAGAAAATTGAGGAGTAGATGTTTTATGATGAATAACCAAAATTATAAATACATTATTTCTATAGATAATGTTCAAATATCTTTTAAAGATATAAATGTGTTAGACGGTGTATCTTTAAATATAAAAAAAAGGAGAAATATATACTTTACTTGGAGAGAATGGTTCTGGAAAAACTACTTTAATAAAAATTATGACCACATTGTTAAAACAAAACAGTGGAAATGTTATGATATCTGGTTATGATGTTAAGAAAAATCCTGAAAAAATAAGAGAGAACATTAGCTTAAATGCACAATCCACAACTGTGGATGAATTGTTCTCAGGGTATGAAAATATGAGTTTGATTGCCCAATTAAGAGGGGTTAAAAATCCTAAGGAAGAGATTGAAAAGCTATCAAAGAGATTTGATTTATCAGATTTTTTAATGAGAAAAGGAGCAACATACTCTGGGGGTATGAGGCGTAGACTAGATATTGCAATGTCCTTAATGGGAGATCCAGAAATTATTCAATGACATCTATTGTTGAATCATCTAGAATGCTTTTGACAAATAAAATTATTGAATTTCCACAATTATTTCAAACATTTTGTTGGTTATTAGTTATCATAGTGATGTTTAGCATTTTTTCTTATAAAATATATGGCAAAGTTTTCTAATTTTATAGATAATAAAAATATATGAAAATAAAAATAGGCTGTGGTACTAAGAATAAATTATACACTAAATAGAATATACTAGGACGCACATTTTATTATCTTTGTAACATGTTGTATTAATTGTAAATAATATGTTATTATTATTTTGTAAATATTTCAAATTTAAAAAAATTGATACTATATTAATGACAAAACATAAGGGGGATTAATAAATGAAGTTTTGGAAAAAGTATACTCAAGAAGAAATAGATAAAAAAATAACTGAATCTTTAGAGAGAACTTTAAACTATGATAATACTAGAACTATAGGAATACCAGGAACTAAATTAGATGATGCCGTTTTTTATGAAGATTATAGTTTTGTAAAGCAATCACCATATCTAAGAACATTTATACAGAATCCCAATCACATAGGGTGTCATACATATGATAAAGCAGATATATTATTCGGAGGAACCTTTGATATAGAAAGAGAACTTATTCAATTGCTAGCAATTGATGTTCTTAACGGAGAGGATAAAGAATTTGATGGATATGTAACTCAGGGAGGGACAGAAGCTAATATACAAGCTATATGGGTTTATAGAAATTATTTTAAGAAGGAAAGAAAAGCAAAACATGAAGAAATAGCTATAATCACATCTGCAGATACCCATTATTCAGCATATAAAGCATCTGATTTATTAAATATAGATATAATAAAAGTTCCAGTAGATTTTCATAGTCGTAAAATTCAAGAAGATACTTTACATAGCATTGTGAAAGAAGCAAAAAATACTGGTAAAAAATATTTTATAGTAATATCTAATATGGGCAGTACAATGTTTGGTTCAGTGGATGATCCGGATTTATATGCTAATATTTTTAATAAATATAATTTAGAATATAAAATTCATGTGGATGGAGCTTTCGGAGGATTTATATATCCTATAAATAACAAAGAGTGTAAAACGGATTTTTCTAATAAAAATGTAAGTTCTATAACATTAGACGGTCATAAAATGTTACAAGCACCATATGGCACAGGAATTTTTGTGTGCAGAAAAAATTTAATACACAATACTCTTACAAAAGAAGCAACTTACATAGAAAATTTAGATGTGACACTAAGTGGCAGCCGTTCAGGGGCTAATGCTGTAGCTGTATGGATGATACTTGCTAGCTATGGACCATATGGATGGATTGAAAAGATAAATAAATTAAGAAATAGAACTGAATGGTTATGTAGACAATTGGATAATATAGGCATTAAATATTACAAAGAGAACAGTATGAACATAGTAACTATGGAAGAGAAGTATGTTCATAAAGAAATAGCAGAAAAATACTTCTTAGTACCAGAAACTCATAATAGTACGAATAAATGGTATAAAATAGTTGTTATGGATCATGTGGAATTAGATATATTAAATTCTTTGATACATGATTTAAGTCACTAAAATTATAAAGGGGATACTATTATTGGATAAAATGGTATTCCATTATGTAAAAGAGGGAACTTATGAAAGATTAATGAAATTAAAAGGTTTTTATTATGATTTATATACAACTTAATTATAAATGTCACCATAAAATGAAATTTTTTAAGGAGCAATACTATGAAAAACATATTAGTGGTAGAGGATGATAATTTATTAAATAAAACTTTATCTTACAATTTAAAACAGGAAGGGTATATTGTAGATTGCGCTTTAATTAAGAGACAAGCTATAGAATATATTAATAAAAAAGAATATGATCTTATAATTTTGGATATAAATTTGCCTGACGGAGATGGATTTGATTTATGCCCTAAAATTAAATCTAAACATAAAAATACTGCAGTATTCTTTTTAACTGCCAAGGACATGGAAAATGATATGATAAAAGGATCTGATCTAGGGGCAGATGATTATATCACAAAGCCTTTTCATATAAGTGTATTTAAGAGGAAAGTTAAGGTTTTATTTAATAAAATAAAGGATAAAGCACATATAGATTGTTATGATGATGGGAAACTTTATATTAGGGTGTGTCTGAAAACTAACTAGTGCAAAAGACTTAAATTTTAGCTATAATAATATAAAAAACTATGAGGTTAAAACAATGACACAAAAACGCTACGAAATATCAGATGAACAATGGAATCAAATAAAAAACTTATTTCCTGTTGCAAAAACAGGAAGACCACCCAAAGATAATAGAATTATGTTCAATGCCATACTATGGATTGCAAGAAGCGGTGCTGCATGGCGTGATTTACCTGAACGCTTTGGGTCATGGAAAACAGTATATAGTCGTTTTTGTAAGTGGCGTGATGACGGTACTTTAGTAGTAATTTTTAAAGAGCTAACCTCAGAAGCAGATTATGAAAATTTAAGTATCGATTCAACATGCATTAAAGCCCACCAACATAGTGCAGGTGCTAAAAAGGGGCTGTAAACAACGAAACGAAACAACATATTGGATTAAGCCACGGAGGACATACGACAAAAATTCATGCAGTTGTGGATGCCCTTGGCAATCCGGTATACTTCCAATTGTCATCTGGTAATTTACATGACAGTACACAAACCATAGATATCCTTTCAAACATTGATATACAAAGTAGTAATATTTTAGCTGATAAAGCATATGGTACAAATGAAATTAGAGAATATATAACGTCACAGGGAGCCTCATATACTATTCCACCAAAATCTAATTCAAAGAATCCTTGGCCTTGTGATTGGTGGATATATAAGGAGCGTCATCTAGTTGAATGCTTTTTTAATAAAGTGAAGCATTTTAGAAGAATTGCTACTAGATATGATATGCTTTCTTCTTCTTTTCTTGCATTTGTTTATATTTCTGCCATTTTTGTTTTATCTAAATAAGCTCTTGATATATTGTTTTCAGACACGCCCTAATATGATTTATTTTTATTAAACTATTTTTTACATTTACTATTACCATTACAATATCCTATATAAAAACCTGCAATTAAAACTAATACCAGTTTAATGATTATCATAAAAATTTTACTTATATTTATGTTGAATAAATTACTCATAAATTTTCTCCAATTCATTATTAATTAAGCTTTATTTATTTTGGAATTTTCCTGTGTAAGATTAATTATTATACTTAATAAAACTCCATTCAAAATATTAATAGTTATATCGGAAAATAATCCACAAAGCGCTATTAATATAATGCACATAAAATAAAATGTTATATATAATGTAGGTTTCCACTTCTTACATATAGGTATTTTCATATTTATTTTATTTAGCAGTTTATAATTGTTATCTATTTTAATAACAATTATATAACTTACTAAATAAGATAAAGGCATTATGAAAGACCTTAGAATTTTATTCAAGTCCTCAACTCCTTAGTATGATATAAAAAAATCACTCAATAATTATCTAGTTTAAGTGCATATTTCAAGTATAGCTAATCCATCATATCAAATTATACTATTAGTACATGTTATTTATAAAGATTAAAATTTAGTTATAATAATTACAGAAACTTAAAAATAATGGGTATTTAAGAGGTGTTTCAAAATGTTGTTAAAATATTAACTATTTTTTATTTGACATTAATTAGAATAAATGGTTTTATTAATTAGAACGTTTTAATGAAAATGTATTTATTACTATATTTAGGTAAATATAAGTTTTCATTTATAATAACTAAAGAGCTTAGTCTTTTATAGAAATATAAATTATTTTAAAGGGGGAGGGGCGTAAACATATGAATAAGTTAAAAACCATATTAGATATAGCTTATTTTATTTGTTTTATTGTAATGTTATTTCAAACATTTAAAATTATAAAGAGAGCTAAATCATTTAACAAAAAAGAGTTTTCTATGAAGATAAATACTAAGTTATCTAAAAGCTCAGTTTTTATATATATTCTCTCAATATATGGTGGTATAAAAATAGTAGAAGGGATTGTTACCACAAGTTATATACATAATTTTGCATTTAGATTGACGTTTCTAGTTTGGGCAATAATTGATTACTGCTTTTCTAGAAATATATTAGTTAGTGAATCAGGATTATTATACTCATTTGATTATTTTAAGTGGAGTGAAATAAGACAAGTTGATATTTATGATGATAAATTAGTAATAAATTCTAAAGATGATGAGATAAAAAATATAAGATTAAAGGATAATTTAAATAAGGACAAACTAATTGACATATTTTCTAAATACTCCATAGTTAATGGTTAAGGAAAATATTTTTATAATTTAAGTTTAATAATTGAAAGGATATTGCCATGAATATAATAATGAAGATACATAACAAATTATATAATTTGTCTAAGATTAAGTTTATTTTTGCTATATTAGCTTTAACTTATTTAGCACTAATTCCATTGATTCCAATACATATTTTATATGAGAACCATATTGGACCCATGGGTGGATTTCAAGAAAACAATAAGATAATATGTTTTTTAGCAGTTGTTATAATTGCCCCTATACTTGAAACTTTAATACATCAATGTGGGGTTATAGCACTGTTCAGCAATATTGGAAAATTTAAGGATAAGAAATTAGTCTTGATTATAATTTCAGCAATAACATTTGGGTTAGGTCATTTTTATAGTGCCATATATATTTTAGATACATTTATAATAGGGATTTTGTTAGCTTATTCTTTTATTGTTTATGAACACAAAGGACAGTCCGGATTTTGGGTAACCGCTATAATTCATAGTCTAAGAAATTTAATAGCATTTTTAGCAACACTTGCACTTTGATTTAACTCCTTGTGCTAGTTAAACTAAGCTTACATGATCATATTTTGCATATTAAACCAACGGTAAATTAACTGACAGTAATATTAGCTTATTTAAAATTTCCTAACATACCTAATCTGATTTCCTATCAGTAGGCATAAGCTGAACGTCCTATTCAGCTTATGAAAATTAAGATTGGCTCAAAGTTTAACTTAGCAAAATATGATTTTTAAAGCTACCTTAACTAGCACAATAGATTAATTTATTAACTAGAAACAAAAATTTTAAATCTATCATAAAGCCTAAACAACAGAGTTTATGTGTGTTATAAATAACAATTATTTCTTTTTAGCTGAAATAAGTAGCATCATTGGTCTACGTAATTCATTTTGCATTTCAACATTATCTTTTAACATAGATTCTTCTGGTTCTGGTTCCACAAGTTTTATTATTTCAAAACTAGATTTAATTAATCCATTTATATAAGTAGTTAGGGTTTTATGGTATTTCATAACATCTGTGCCTAAAAAATTAGATTTTCTAATTCCCTCTGTAAAATATCTATCCACAGGACAATGCATTATATCTCCATTATCATCATAATACCAATCCTGTGTTCCATAGGATGTAAATATAGGATGCTCAACTGAAAATACAAAGTCACCACCAGTAGCAAGACAGGTGCTTACTTTTCACATATATGTTTTAACCACAGTTTTTTTGAAATAAGTTTCAGCCTTTTTTTCAATCTTTTTTATTGAGGAATCACTAGAAGAAGATTCCATATGTATTTTAAGTGCTTTTTTTCTAATATGCTTAGGAAATATCTTAATAGATTCTTCAGTTTGTATTTGTTGTGATATATTACAGTCTATGAATTTGTAATTATTATTTTCTTGTTTTATTGTAAGAATTCCATCAAATTCTCCACCTGTACCCTCAACCAATTTATCATCTTTAATATAATATTCTTGAGCTAGTAAAATAAGATATATTTTAATTGTATTGTTATTTTTATCTGAGCCTATTATTGTATAATTACAAAAGGGTTTGCCACCGAAAGAAGGTTTTACAGATATTGGCTCTACATGTTCATTAATTATTTTATCTAATGAGTTTTTAGGAATAGGGTATTCCTCAAGGGCTTTACTTGGATTTATAGGTTTAACAAATCTACAACCAATTAATCCTAAAGACATAATAATTAAAAAAATCCATTTAATTGTTCTTTTAAAAAGCATGATTTATCCTCCTAGTTTTAGTAAGTGTGTATTTTATAGATATTGTTATAGTATTATGTATGTAATTTGTTACCAATTACATTATATCATTTCTATATAATATAAAAAATAATATAATATAAAATACAAAATAGGTTTAAAAAGCATATATAAATATGAGTATAGGAAATGTAACTCAGATTTGTATTTAATCTAAGTAAGTGATTCTCAGTAAATGATAGATTGGGATTCTCTACTTAAAGGTGGTGGGAATATGTATGACAACATTGTACAGCTTATAAGTAATGTAGGATTCCCAGTAGCAGTTAGTGTATATCTTTTGGTTAGAATTGAGAAAAAGCTGGATGATTTAATTAAGGCTTTCAATGATTACACTAAAAGATTATAAAATGCTACGGAGCACCAAAAAAGAAAGGTCTTAATTTAAGGCCTTTCTCTTTAAAGTTTTTATATGCTTTATTATTATTTGAGATCTTAATTTACATTTCTATAAGAGAAGGTAAGCTTTAATATTTTTATAGATTGTTATAACATTGGCTGAAAGTTTAACTTAGCCAAATATCATTGCTAAAGTCATTTTAAGTAGTATAATGGATTAATTAATATATTAATCTATTTATTTTCTTTTGATTTAATATAAGAAAATTTTATCAGTAAATATTATTAGAATATTAACCACCTATTTTTGCTGTGAATAAAAATAGGAAATATAATAAAACGATAAAGATATTAATTGTTAAAGCTATTTTAACTATTTTAGAATTATTAAGAATTAAAGTTATAATGCAGATAATAATGCCAATTATTGATATATATAGGGGAATATAAAGAGAAATATTATTTAGTTTTATAAATGGAATTATTTTACAAAAATAGTTTACAAATATGAATATACTACATATAGGTAAAATTACGCATATATAATTTAAAACTTTAAAAAAAGTTCTATTCATTTTAATGCCTCCTTCATGTAATGTCATGTAATGTCATCTTACATATAAATATATGAAGTTATTCAATGGAAGGGTCAGATGTGTTAGTTACGTTACTCCAATCAACATTTACAATTTCTTTGTTATTGCTGGAGTCAATCCACTTATTGGATTCTTTTTCTACTACATCCATACCATTAACGTTAACATTGAATCCTTTTAAATACCAATCAGCACCTATGCTAGATACATTTTTCTTAGTTAAATAAGTTTTTGCCACATCTTTAGGATTAAAGTTTATATCATTTATATATAAATAGTATTCATCAGAATCTCCATATTCGAAATCATTATAATTGACTTTATCCAGTTTCCATTCTTTAACTGTACTATCTTTCAATTCAACAGAAAAATAGATATGGTCATCAGTGCCAGCGCCTAGGGATTTACCAGTTTCTACAGTAACAGTAAGAGAGCTCATAGGGGATTTACTTAAGCCAACATCCAAGTTCCATCTATCTGTAAATCCTGAATAGTCACCAGATTCTGCTTGAGTCAAAAGGGTAACCCCATGTTTTTTTGCTTGTTCAAAAGCACTTTCAAGTCTAGATATTCTATTATTTTGGGATAGTATTTTTTGAGAATTTTCGTAATCAATATAATTATATCCTATTCCAGTGTTAATACCTAATTGAAGGGCTTTGGTCCACATAGATTCTTCTGTTTCACTAGAGGATTGTCCATATACTTCATTTGTAACTTCATTCATAAATGCAAAAGGAATATCACCAGAATTATTAAATTTATTAGATATGGTTGTTTTATTGTAATCTGAAATTTTATTTCCACCAAATTTAGTGAAAATATATATTTCAGCGTTATTTTCTAATTCTTTATGAAGGCCTCTTGTACAATCATTATGAAGATATACCCCACATTCTGCATTAACAAATACCCCATGACAAGCTAAATCACCAGTTATATGTGAAACCCATCCTGCTGCAAAAGCTATATTTTTTAGATCTTTAGAATCTAATGCTTTCTTTAGTTGTGTTGACGCAAAAGTACCTACTTTATAATAATGAAATCTATCTGCCCAAGGAGAGCGTTCAAGAACTTGTCCAGGTTGCAGATAAGGTAAATCTGGAGCATTTGCACCCCAATTTGCCACATTAGGATATGTGTTTATTGCCTTGGCAATTAAACTTTCTTTTGGCAGATCCTTTGATATTTCTTCAATTAATGTACAATGACTGGTTGGCTGAAAAGCTAGTACTGATACATTAACTGTAAGAGTAATCACTGTTGATAATAAAAAACTAATTATTGCTTTGGTTCTTTTCATTTGTATACCCCCTAATATATTGTTAATTTATTTTTTATAAAATTTATTCTAGTTAATGCTGTGTAATAGGATTTTTAATAAGGTTATAAAATATTACCATATACATTGCTTAGGTATATTTAATTAAATAATGAGTTAGTTTTTTTATTAGATCTATATAGAATAAAAAAATTTGATAGCCCATATGCCTAAACCTATAAAAAGAATACGTTTACAAATATTGATAATATAAACTTTCTTAATAGGCTTTTGGTATATTTTATTTGTATTTCTATTTTATAGTCGTAAGAATTTTCTAAATCTTTATTATAAATTATTATATTTTTAATAAATTTTTATATATAATTATATTTAATATTAAAATTACATATATTTACTTAAATTTATTAGGGGGATTTCTTAAATTGCGTTATTTTCCAAGGTGAATTTGTTTTATTGTATAGAATGGATTTATTTTATTGTATAGGATGAATTTGTTTTATTATATAGGATGCATTTATTTTATTGTGCATGACGAATTTAGTTTATAAAATCATAGGTTCAACATTAAATTAATGGAAAATCTATTATATTAGTAGAAGCATAGTGAAGAATGCATATTAATAGGATCATTGTAAAGAATACATAAAAAATAAGCTTTCTGTGAATTTGTATATTATCACAGAAAGCTGTAATTAATTAAAAAATTTTTCATTATAATGGGGTACTCCTAAATTACAATTAATTTTCAATTTTATTTTGCAACGGTTGCTTTTTTTATAATTAGATCAAATCCAGCTATTGCCACTACCATAATTGGTTCACCTTTTTTTATTATACCATCTTTAGAATAAACTTTTTTTACGCCATTTGAGAATAATCCTTTGCCTTTATATTTGAAATCCTCAGAAGCTATTCCTTGTTGCCAAAGAAATTTTTCTTCTCTTGGATTCAATAACATATCGTTCAATAGAAATTATTGGGGCAAAAATCAATATAAGAATTATAGTTTGTAAAAAAGAATGAGATATCATAACAATTCCTGATGAATAGACAAACACCCCATTAGCATTGGAACCTGCACTTTGCTTTTTCCATAAAAGAATGGAAGATCAGAATATTTTTCTACTCCCATCCAGATCACACCATATAATGAGAAGCCTATACCTAGTATTCTTAATATATAAATAATATGGTTTTTATATAAATAATAAGATTTATAGCTATTGGAAATAATTATAGAGTTATTTTAGTGTAATAATGTTTATTTATATCAATAAAAACATAATTTTGTTGTTGATTTTTTATCAATAATTCCGATAAATATATGAATAGTCTATATATTTACTCTATTCTTAATTAGTTAATTAGTCATACAACTCTACAAATCATTTTAAGAAATGTATTTTATTGTCATAAAGTCTCGAAAATAGTCCATATAATATTGAAATTTATTGAAAAATTTAAAATAAATGTAATGAAATGTGTTTACAATTCTGGATTTTATTGATATCATTTTAGTATAATTTAAGAAAAAGTGAAAGGAATGGTAAAAACATGTTAAACAAAAAGAATGAAAAATTAAAGAAAGTTTTAACAACTGCCACTGTATTAACTATTTTGGTAGCCAATTCAGCGACACAAGCTTTTGCCAGTAATGACACAAATAATAATGACCCAAATACAAATACTGCTGTTAATAATGAAAGCAAAACACCAGTAGAAATGGTCAATGAGGCCATGAGAAAGGTATATAGTGTTATTTCTACTGAAAATCTTATAGAAATGAACAAAGTATTAAATGATGTAGTTCAGGTAAGAAGGGATTTAGTTAAAAAACACCAATTAAATACATGGGATCCGTTAGTTGTGGAAATAAAAAATAAAACTCAAAGTCTTAGAAAAAGAATTACAGAAGTTACAGAAATTAAAGTAGAAAGAGAACAAAAAAGATTAAGTAATACTTACAAAAATTCTGAAAGTATACCTTTAGTTCAAAATCCTAATTGGTACAATTCAGGACTTCCTGAAAAAGTAAAGGTTAGAGAGGTAGAAAGTTCTCCTGATGTGGTTATAATTGATATAATAGCTCAAGAAGATAAAGAAATAAAGGATGGTATTTGCTACGATGCAAACGCTGTAGATTATTTTGAATCTACTTATAAACCACGTTACTCAATTGACCTTACCATGTTAGCCCACACAAAAATAGAAGGATATATGGATAAAGATGGAAATGTATATAAAGATGCTAAAAGCTTACCTGATGGATATTATAAAAAAGGGGATGTTTTGTACAGTGTTTTAATAAATGCTAATGATCCTATGGTAAAAGGAACAAAGGTAATTAATAGATCTTACTGGCAATTATGTATAGGTACTACCTTAGGAAAAAATCAAAGCACTAATCTAACAAAGGATACAACTTATGGCGTAGATAAAGGAGAAGCTATTAGTATTGCAAAAACTGCAGGAACTAGCCTTTCAATAAGTGGAAATATTGGTGCCAGTAAAATTGGTACAGGCAGTGGAACTATAAACTATACTATTCAAGATAGTTTAACTAAAACATTTAGTAGAACTATTTCAGTATCTCAAAAAGAATCAGATAATATTAGACATGTATTTGAAAAAGGAGATACAAATCGTAAAGTTGGATTATATCAATTTGTAGAAACATTTGAGCAAATTCCTAATAGTCAATATAACGAAAATTTCGGAATGAAAGAGTTTGATCTAGCAAGTCACTATACTAAAGATAATGGTATAGAGTATAGATTTAATAGAACTAGTGAAGTAAAAACCAGAGAGTTCACTGCTGTAGATATTGAAGAAGGACAAGCTACCATAAATAGTGGAAATAATATAAAATAAAAATAAAAGTGAAAGAATACCTCAATTTTGTGGTATTCTTTCACTTTTAAATTTATTAGATTATGTTATAATGAAAAGCTTTTAATAATATTATTTGGAGTTACATCAATCCTCTTTACACAAAGTTAAGACCAAATGTAAAATAATTGTGTAGTGGAGTTTACACAGATTATTTTACACTCTCGCATTTTCATTTCTATAGCTAATTGCATCAAGGGCATTTCTTTTAAATAAAATCTTTTTTATTTATTATTTAATCATACTAAAATTTGTACAGATAAACCATCTCATTTAATAAAGTGTAATATTTTTTAGCACACCATCTGTTGGTATTTTTACTTCAATATTATTCACTCCTTGTGATAATGAAATAGAGTTACCTAATTGCATCATAGAACCACCGAAAGTTCCCATTAATCTATATAGTGATGTGTCTGTACTTGTTTTTTTGATAGTTATATTTAGAGTAGAACCTTTACTTACACTAAATCCTTTGTTTTTAATATCATATACAGGGGACTGTCCATTACTTTTAGTAACCTCAATTATCTCCACATTTGGTAAATGATCTACTGTTGCTATAGATATTAGCTTTGGAACTTCTCTCATATGTTCCAATTCAATATTAGATACAGAGAATTCTCCTCCGTTAGCATTCTCTATTTTAACTAAGTTAGCTCCTGCTTTAAGATTAATTTCAGGACCTTCTACAATTTGATATTTGCCATATTCTCCTTGAACTCCTGTGTTAGTTGCATCAGCATTTATTTCACCAACTTTAGTACCTGCCACATATACAGCCAATTTAGAAGGAGTCTTAGAAGAAACTCTAAGCCTTATTTTATATTTTCCATCCTTCTCTGAATTAAGAGAATAGGTCATAAAATCTCCTTGTTTAGAAGTTTTCATAGCATTTCCTCCAAGTATGTGCTCTATTTGTGGAGAAAAACCTTTTTTATCTAAGTATTTTTGAGAGGAAAATACAGAAATTGTGTTTTCAGATAAATTATTAGCTGGAGTTAAAGTATCTGGTCTAAATCCGAAAACAAGACCTGAAACATTTCTTTCTCCTCCTGGATAGTTTCCTATTCCAAGGCCATGAATAGAAGATAATTTATTGTTAGCATAAGAATAGTATGTGGTCTTGATAGCTCCTGGTGCATTACCACCAAAACGCCAAGAACCAAAGTTTTGTTCACCTGTGGCAGTTTTATGATCAAAATGAAGCCCCCAAGGAACAATTTCAGCAGAGGCTGCAACTTTAGTTATTGGATTAGGATTATTTAATCCAGTTTCAGTTACATCTCCATTACCAGTAAGCCAAAGACGAGCTCCACCACTCCCACCAAGGCTGTATGGCCAATAATTTTTCCCTACATTTCCTCTATTATATAAAGGAGTAAACCTATCTATTCTATTATAGCTCCATATATCTGCTCCCACGAACTCTCCAAGATAATCGCCATCTTCATAACTTCCTCTTGAAAAGTTTATGTTATTTTTATCTGTAACTCCTACTTGACGGCCAACTATATCAGTATAAATTTCTCTTGATATCTGGAAATTGACATTTTTATTATACATATCAGGGTCCATATATTGCCATAAAGCAGCAAAATCTAACACATAAAGTTGCATAAATCTTTTATAATCATTTACGTAATTCCACTGCTTTTTAGCTGTCATTTCTTTTTGATGATTTCCATCTCTGTCATTTAAGTCTCCACTGGCTCCAGCTCCATTTATAGCTTGTATACTTGAAGAGTCTTGAATTCTTTTTGCTAGACCCTCTTTGTATACTGTATCAATATAATTAGTATATTCACTAATTCTTTCTTTTAATCTATTTTTATATCCATTTACAGTATTAGTATCATAACCTCTTGCTTCAGCGTGTCTTACCATATCGCTAACTACTACTAAATGAAAATTAGCAGTAACAGTGTATAATGGAAGTAATTCTAGTTTATGGGCACCTTGAGCGTTTTCACTTTTAAGTTCTCCTAAAAGTTGTACAAATAAACTATCTAAAGTGCTAAATTTTCTTTGAATTTCAGACTGTGATTTGTTTTCATCCCCAAGCCAGCTTGCATAATCTTCAAACACACTTCTTATACCACTTATTTGTTGAGTTTTAAGACCAAAATCATAATCTTTTATTGAATTATTTATCATTTTTTGTATTTCTGGTTTCATTGCTTTCCAAAGATAGTCATTATCACCATTAGGCCAAAGCAGATTCATAAGGGGGGAAATAATAAAATTTTTAGCTTGATCATATCCTGGTGCAGAAAAGCTTCCAATTGCTACACTAGTAAATTGTTTCATTACTTGCTCTATGCTTTCTATAGGCATATTCCTGTCAAAGATATTATCCTTTACTATTTCTCTTATTTTTGTTGGGTTTTCTTCATCTTTTAATTGATCTAACAAATTTTTAACATCGGTACTTAAATTATTAGTAATTTCCTTTGGTATATCTACTGCATAGATACTGTTATAAGTTCCTAATATTAATTGAGAACCTATTACAGCAGATATAATGAGACTCATTAACTTTTTTTTATTCATTACCTTTCACCTCTTTTATCTATTATTAGTTAAATTTAATGAATATGGATATATATTCATGTTTGCTAAAATAATAATAATATAAATTTTAAGAATTTTCAATATAATATTATTAAAAATTTAATAATATTATAATATTTTTCATACTAACAAGTTTTGTAAAATTTATTTGTAATATTATAGAATTTTTTGTTTAATATATTAATAAAAATTTTAAAACTTAAATGCGCAATATTTATATAATTATTATAAAAAAAGTATTTATATAAGGGAAAATAAATAGTATATTATTACTATGATTCACAAATTATCCAAAATGCATTTTGCATATATATTAAAAATACATTAATAGGGGGAATTAGATAGGTAGAAATGTTTATGCAGTAGATGTAAATAAACCACATGAACTTTATTGTAAATATGTAAAAGAAGCTCTAATACATATATATTTAAGATTAAGTGATGAAGAAATAGAAAAATTATTTAAAAAAGAAGCGTGAAATAATGGATACTATTTTGAGTGTTAACAATGTAAAAAAGTATTATGGGAAAGATAATAATTTGGTAAAAGCTGTTAATGATATAAGTTTTAATGTTCAAAGAGGAGAATTATTGGCTGTAACGGGCTCATCTGGTTCAGGTAAAAGTACTTTGTTAAACTTATTATCTTCAATAGATATTGTAGATAGTGGTAATATACTTATAAATAATGAAGATTTAACAAAGATGAATAATAAACAGTTATTAAAATTTAGAAGAGAAAAATTAGGATTCGTTTTTCAAGATTTAAATCTTCTTAATACATTAACACTATACGAAAATATACAATTATCCTTATCCATAAATAGATGCAACCCCAAAGTTATGGATGATAAAATACAATCCATATCGAAAAAACTAGGAATTGATAATATATTAAATAAATATCCATATGAAGTGTCTGGAGGACAAAAACAGCGATGTTCTTGTGCTAGAGCTATAATTAATAATCCTGATATTATTTTAGCGGACGAGCCTACTGGAGCATTAGATTCTAAATCTGCTAAAAATCTATTAAAAATATTACAGAATATAAATAAAGAATTTAATGCTACCGTAATTATAGTGACTCATGATTCTTATGTAGCAAGTTATTGCAGTAGAGTATTATTTATAAAAGATGGTAAAATTGTAACAGAACTAAAGAGACATGAAAATAATAAAGAAAAATTATATAAAGAAATTTTAAGTATAACATCTGAATATAGTAAGGAGAGATATGATGATGTTATACGTTAAATTATCATTTAAAAACATTAGTAAATTATTCAAAGAATACTCTATATATTTTATTACTATTATATTTTGTTCTAGTTTATTTTATGGTTGTAATGCATTGATTTATGATACTAATATTATAAAAGCACTTCCAGGAATATACTCTATGTATAGACAAATAAAATTAATAGCTTATGTTTTTTTATTTTATAATCTTTTGTGTGATAACATTTTTCAACATATTTAAAAATATATAGGTTTAAAATAATCCATTTCTTAAAATTATCTACAAAAAACGAAAAGGTATTAATAAAAAATAGATTTGTTAATCTTGTATTTCTAATTCTTTCAATGTTTTTATATTTCTTAGGATTTTATTATATGAATAAGTTCTTAGAGAGTATAACAAGTGGAGATAGAGAATATAGAATTATATATTTTGTTATAACATTATTAATTATACCAGGAATATATGGATTTTATTATTATATATCTTATTTACTAAAATTATTTAAAAATAAATTTAAAAATTTTACCAAAATAAAAACAAATGTGTTTTTTATAAATGAACTTATGTCAAAAATAAATAGCAAATCTAAGATTAACACAATATTATGTTTGATAATATTTTTTTCTTTAATTGCTTTTTCTATAGGTTACATTTTACAATTATGGTCTAATAAAACTCTTGAAAGATACAATATATATGATTTAGAAATAGATACTCACTATGAACTCATTAAAAATAAAAAACTTAATATAGAAACAGATTTTAAAGATATATTTATTTATATTAATAATAAATTTCATATAGATAAAAGTAAATCCTATAATTTATATTTTTATAAAGATGCAGATTTTAATATAACAAAAAAGAAGAAGTTTCCTATATTAATTATGAAATTAAGTGATTATAATGATTTAAGAAAAATAAATGGATATAAAAGTATAAATTTACACAATAATGAATTTGCTATTCATTATGAAAATATAGGAATATTACTACAACAATTAAAGGATTTGTGTATAACTCAGAATGGCATTAATTTTAAAAATGAAAATATTCAACTTAAAAATGAAGCATTCTATAATGAATATTTAGGGAGAAGTATTTTTAATAATAATGTTGAGTATACAATAATTGTTAATGATGATTTATGTAATGATTTAAAGGTTGCTAAGACAACTTTTATTGCAAATTTAATGAAACCAATACCATTTAATGAAAATAAAATAATATTTGAGGATATAGGTAATTGGTATAAATCTAAATATAAAATGCGGATTCCTTCTTATGAGTATGAACAATAAGACATAATTAAGATAAAAACAGATTCAAAAGAAAAACTATCTAGTAAAATAGGTCAGACTCTTATAAAAATAACATGCTTATTAATAGGAAGTTTATTACTTATTATGAGCTTAACTATTCTTTCGGTACAACACTCAATAGAATCTATAGGTAACAAATATAAATATAGCATATTGTATAAATTAGGTGTAAGTAAAGAACAAGTAAGATTATTGGTATTTAAACAGCTTTTTATTTCTTTTAATTTACCCTTTATATCTTCTATACTAGGCTTTTTATTATTTCTGTATAATTTTTATAGAGCGTTTAGTACTCAATTTAATATAATTTTTAAAGAGAATGGATTTTTGACTACAGGATTGGTATTGCCTTTAAGTATGTTTGCTATTTTATATTTAAGCTATTTTGTGTTTACTTATTTTATATATTTGAGAAACATAAAACAATATTAATAATTTAAAGAGAGGAAATAAATAATGAATAAGAGGATTAAAAATCTATATAAAATACTAATAAAACCATTTATTTTACAACAAATTATATGTTGCATGTATTGGTCAGAAACCATTCATATTTAATGGAACAATACTTGAAAATATTCTTATGGGGAGAAAAGATGTAGATTATGAGGTAGTTAATAAAATTTACTGCGATTTATACTTGTAGGTCATATATATAGGCGAAAGGGAAATTAAACAAAATAA
Organism: Clostridium sp. Marseille-Q2269; assembly: GCF_943736985.1. Classification (GTDB taxonomy): domain Bacteria; phylum Bacillota; class Clostridia; order Clostridiales; family Clostridiaceae; genus Clostridium_F. The sequence goes on along the minus strand of NZ_CALSFS010000007.1, from coordinate 12,970 downwards.
AGGAGGTACAAATTTATGGCAGCAAGTAAAAATCTTTTAGAAAGAAGTCTAGCTATATCTTATCAAGATGGACTAGATGAGAAAGGAAAAAACATCATAAAAAAATCTACCTACCAAAATGTGAAATTTGATGCAGAACCAGAGGCTCTTGTGACAGTGGTAGATGCAATAGAACCATTGATGCCAGAGGGCATATCAGAAGCTACAGTATTAGAAAACTATGAATTATTAAAATAATTAAATGAGAGGGGGCTGTAAAGCATGAGTACAAAGAAATATTTAAATTTAGTATTTAAAACTGTAGAGAATACTAGTTCAACCATAAGAATTCCAAAGATTAAAGATGAAGTAACAGAAGAGGAAATAAAGAGTTGTGGAAAAGCTATAGTAGACCAAAATATATTTCAAACTAAAAATGGAGATCTTTCAAGCTTAAGAGTTGCTAGAATTATAACCACAGACACAGAAGAAATTCAGATAGAACAATAGTTACAAGCTAAAGATTAAATTAAACATTAAAAAGTTCAAGCGTTTATCCAATTTGCCTACAATGTTAAATAAGAGATAAAATAATAATTAAGAAGCTCTCACAAATGTGGGAGCTTTTTATGACTAAATTTTTAGAGTATCTTAGGTGATAACATAATAAATTATTAGAGAGACCACAATTATTCTTAGTTGCAATGTGTGCTTTTGCTTTTGACTTCTATATTAAGATCAAGAAACTTAATGTTAATTTTCAAGGAATGTGTAAAAATATTATGTTTTAAAGCTAGTTTAGTTACATTAATAATTGATATACACTTAAAAAACTTGACTACAAATCTTATATTAACTATATTAAATACAAGAGATTTACAGCTAAAGGTAAGTAGTTTATAAGGGAGGGATAACCATATGGCAGATATTAAATTTGAAATAGAAAAAGAATTAGGAACTATATCAGAATCACCAAAAGGATGGACAAAAGAATTAAATTTAATTTCTTGGAATGGAAGAGAGTCAAAATATGATTTAAGAGATTGGGCACCACAACATGAAAAGATGGGAAAAGGTATTACTTTATCAAGTGAAGAATTGAAAAAGCTTAGAGATATTTTAAATGATATGGAACTGTAACCTTCATAATTGGCGGAAATAATAAATTATTATTCCGTGGGAATAAAAAACATATATAATTAAAAATGATAAAGCCTGTTTTATAGAGTTTATTTTAATTGATAACCTATAAAATAGGCTTAATTTTATATAGTTCTCCACCAAATTCCTCACCAAGATTATTTGAAAGTGAGTTAATAATGCTAGCTAAGGTTAGTAAAACTTTTTATGTTTTGATGTATTAAACAAAATATTAAAAGAGAATAATTATAATATGTACTTGGAAGTTCGTTTAGTATAGAATAGAAATATATTATATAAGTACATTACAAGCATTACTTAGTATATTAAAAATTTTAAAATAGAATATATAAGAAATTTAATTAATGGGAGTGTAAAGGGTAGAATGGATAAGGAATATTATGATAAATTTCTAAAAACATTAAAGGAAACAAAGGGAATTCATAATTCTCTAAATGAAATTTTAAAATATGATTATATATATCATTCAAATAAAATAGAAGGAAGTACATTTACAACAGAAGCACTTCAATTTTTATTTGAAAAAAATATAGTAATGGGAACTCATACATTAGATGATGTTCAGGAAACTGTTAATTCTTTTTATACTTTTGATATGGTATTAGATACAATAGATGAAAAACTTACTTTAGAAATGATAAAAGAATGGCATGCAAGTTTAATGTATAGAACAAGATTATATGATATGGGTTTAGCAGGAGTATTTAAAAAATATCAAAATAGAATACTTGGTGCTGAATTTGATACATCAAATCCATGGGAAGTAGAAGATAGATTAAATGCAATTATAGAGAAATTTTATAGTTTAAAGGAAATTACAATTTATGATATAGCAAGATTCCATTTTGAATTTGAGCGTATACATCCATTTCAAGATGGTAATGGCAGAATAGGTAGATTTATATATTTAAAGCAATTATTAGATAATAGATTAGATTTAAAATATATGAACGGAGAATCAGCAGATGAATACAAAAGGGCTTTGGAAGTATCATCATGGAATAATGTTAAACCATTAGTTGATTATTTAGAAAAACAAAAGAATTTTATTAAAGAAAATGAAGGAATGTTTTAGCCAAGTAGGACACAAATATTAGCTTAAGTAATAAAGCCTGTTTTATAGTGTTTATTTAATTATGAAAAATAAAAACCTATTTTGGAGGGAGGATATTTTTAAGCAGTGGACTTAAAGACAACACTTACTTAGAAAAGGCTGTTTTAACTGGAATACTTAGAGTAGCAAAGGAAAGTATTTTTTCAGGACTTAATAATTTGGCTGTTTCAACTATTCTTGGATACGAATATAATGATTATTTTGGATTTTTGGATGAGGAAGTAGAAGAGTTATTAAAGTATTATAATAAACAATATGAAGTAGAAAATGCTAAGAAATGATACGATGGTTATGGATTTAGAGATAAGGCTATATATAATCCTTGGTCTGTGTTGAGTTTTGTAAAAAAGCTTAAACTATATATCTGAAATTTATATATAGCCAAGACCGTATTTTCAATAAGTGCTATTAGATTTATCAAGTGATTTTTATAATTGAGTTGATTGCATAATTAAAATATTGGTTTAATGAAATTTAATTTTAAGTTGAAAATTATAATTACGAAAGAGAGTTTTTTATGATTAAGGATAAAAATGAATTGATTGTAATAATAAAAGAAAATGGAGATTTTCAGTTTGATTTTTTAGAATCCCTTAGAAAGTTGAAAGAAAAACAAATTCATATACAACATACTATAATAGATAACTTTAAAGATGATAAAGATAAAGGATTGTTTTTTTTAGGGTTTTTGGATGAAAAAATAATGATTTCAGATTCTGTTGGATATTTAAAGACTATTATAGCTACCTTTATAAACAAATTAACAAAAAATCCTGATATTGAAAATTTAAGAGAAAAAACAAAAGTTACTATAGAGGATACAGATATTAAAGATTTATTAGATGATGCACCTTATTTAATTGGAAATGAGAATCTAAATGAAGAGTGGATTAAAAGTTTCTTTGAAAGATTAAATAAATCTTTTAGTAATTTAATATCAAAGTATAAAGGTAACGTCTCAGAATTTTTTTCAACATTTAATTCTAATATTAATTTAGCTGGTCGTGTTTTTTTTCATTTGGTAGAAAGTAAAAAACAGGAGTATCCTTTTGCATTTTTAGCTACTTATTCAATAAAAGATAAGGACAAGTCAAAGCATATTCCTTTAAAAAATGCTTTAATGGAATATGGAGAAAATAGCAAAAAACTACTATTCTTGCTTTCAACAGTAAATAAAGCAGCTTCAAGAAGTAAATTTATAAATGAACTTATAGATACTGGAGAAATATTTCATCCTATAGGATTAAGTGCTGAAGAGGCCTATACCTTTTTAAAAGAAATACCTATGTATGAAGATTCAGGTATATTGTGCCGTATTCCAAAATGGTGGAAAAATAAAAATGAGTCTTTAAAAATGTCAGTGAGCATAGGAGATAGAGTAAAATCAAGAGTTAATAAAGATGCTTTGGTAGACTTTAATGCTAAGATATTTTTAGGAGAAGAAGAGATTACAGAAGATGAAATAAGACAAATGCTTACAGAAACAGAAGGTTTAGCTTTCATAAAAGGAAAATGGGTTGAAGTTGATCATAAAAAATTAAAAGAAATGTTAAAAGCTTATGAAAAAGCCCAAAGATTAACAGAAAATGAGGACATAAGTATTATAGAAGCATTAAGATTTAAATTAAATGCAGAAAAAGTATTAGAGATTAAAGAAGATAAAGATGAATTAGAAGTTACTAATGGACAGTGGCTAAATTCAGTTTTTGATAAGTTAAAAAATCCAGATAAGATAGAATCCATAACTTGTGGGGATAACTTTAATGCTAAGCTTCGTTCTTATCAAGAAAAGGGGTTAAGTTGGCTTAATTATATGAAAAACTTAGGACTTGGAGCATGCCTTGCGGATGATATGGGACTTGGAAAGACAATTCAAGTTATTTCACTTTTAAATCATATAAAAACAAATAAAAAAGAGAAGACAATACTAATAGTTCCTGCGTCCCTTATTCAAAACTGGGTTAGTGAAATTAAGAAGTTTGCACCTAATCTTAAATATTATGTTTTGCATCCATCAGAAAATAAAGACCTAGATAAAATGGATAAAAATTGTTTAGAGTTATATGATATTTTTATAACAACTTATGCTATGATCTCCAAATATCAGTGGATTAAAGATGAACTTTGGGATACTGTAATTTTGGATGAAGCACAAGCTATAAAAAATCCACGTACAAAGCAAACAAGAACAGTAAAAGAGTTGAAAGCTAAATATAAAATAGCAATGACAGGAACACCAATAGAAAATAGACTTTCGGATTTATGGTCTTTATTTGACTTTTTAAATAAAGGACTTCTTGGAACGTCTAAAGAATTTTCAGATTTTGTAAAGAACCTAAAAGAAAGTGAAATAGGATATTCAAGGCTTAAAAAAGTTGTAAATCCATTTATTTTAAGAAGGGTAAAGACAGATAAGTCTGTTATTTCAGATCTACCAGAAAAAATAGAAATGAAGACTTATGCTTCACTTACTAAAAAGCAAGTCCTTTTATATAGTAATCTTGTAAAAGATATTAAAGAAAAGCTAGAATCAGAAGAAGAAGGAATAAAACGTAAGGGAATAATAATTTCATCTATTATGAAGTTTAAACAAATATGTAATCATCCATCACAATATTTGGGGCAAGAATCTTTTTTAGAAAATGAAAGTGGTAAATATGAAAGACTTAGAGAAATATGTGAAACTATTTATGAAAAAAGGGAAAGAGCACTTGTATTTACTCAGTTTAAAGAAATGGCTAAACCACTTAGTGATTTTTTAGAAACTATTTTTAATCACAAGGGACTTATACTTCATGGAGGAACTCCAGTTAAAAAAAGAAAAGAACTTGTAGATGCTTTTCAAGGAGAAGAATATGTGCCTTTTATGATACTTTCATTAAAAGCTGGTGGTGTTGGATTGAATCTTACAGCTGCAAATCATGTTATTCACTTCGATAGATGGTGGAATCCAGCAATTGAAAATCAAGCAACGGACAGAGCTTTTAGAATAGGACAAAACAAAAATGTTATAGTCCATAAATTTATAACTAAAGGAACTGTTGAAGAAAAAATTGATATGATGATTGAAGATAAAATAAAACTTTCAAAGGAAATTGTTTCTGATAGCAAGGAAAATTGGATTACAGAAATGAGTAATAATGAACTATTAGATTTATTTAAATTAAAAATATGATTTTGAGGTGAAAAAATATGGGATACTACGGAGAATTTCCACCTTATGTACCAGTAGCAGAAAGAAAAAATAAAGCGAAAAAGGCTATAGAAAAATTAAAAAAGAAAAATCCTAGCATTTCACCAGTAATTATAGAAGGAAGGATTATTGCTAAAAGCTGGTGGGGAAAAGCTTGGGCCAAAAATTTAGAGAATTACGCAGATTATTCTAATCGTATTGGAAGAGGTAGAAGTTACGTTAAGCATGGTTCAGTATTAGATCTTAAAATTGCAAAAGGAAATATAAAAGCATTAGTGCTAGGAAGCTCAAGGGAACCCTATAATGTTAATATTAAAATAAATGCTCTTAATAAAAAAGTATGGGAAAATATTATAGAAGAATGCTTAGGAAAGATAGAATCCATTGAAGAATTAACAGAAGGTAAATTTCCAAAATCCTTAGAAACATTGTTTACATCAAAAGGAAAAGGATTATTTCCTTCGCCAAATGAAATAGATTTAAAATGTAATTGTCCAGATGTTGCAATTATGTGCAAACATATAGCCGCTGCATTATATGGAGTAGCTGTATATTTAGATAATAATCCAGAAATGTTTTTTATTTTAAGAGGGGTTAATATAAATGACCTTATTTCACAAGCTGTGAGTAAAAAAGCTAAATCAATGCTTGAAAAATCAGAAATTAAAGGCCGTAGAGTTATTGAGAATGAAGAAATATTTGATATGTTTGGAATTGATACAGAAGATAATTAAACTCAAATTTGGCAACAAGTTTTTATAGATAGTATAAATGAGATTTTTTACATCCATTAGCTTACAACACAAGTAATTTCAATGCTCTAGTTGTTTTTGAATTTAAAATCCACTTAATGTAGAACAGTATAAACTATTTATTTTACCTAACATGTAAATAAATGTTAGTAAATTTTATGATTAATTAATAGTAGATATTTATATTCCTAGGTTATTAGTTTGAAAAAATTTTACATAGTGAAACAACTTTTATCATTACTTAATTTATAAGGTGATGATTTATTAAAAAACTTTAATGTGTAAATTTTTTTAACAGATACATATTCTTTCAGTGGCTGTGGCACTTAAGAATTTAAGCACAATATATGGCTTTGTAAGTTTAAAGTTAACAAAATATATTGTAGGATTTATTCTTAGTGCAACAGTCCTGTTTTTAATGCTATAAATCATCTGCATCCTGCTCTTCACCATATCTAACAGTTCCTTCACTACTAAAAGTATCATTAGGATCTTTTTCAATAAAATATCCATCATTAGGTTCTTTTGAAGGCTTAGCATATTTTGATGAAGATTTTATTTGAATATTTTTCAAATCTTCAATTTTTTTCATCTTATCCATAAATTTAAACTGCTCCCTTCATATTTATATATATTATTGTTTCCCAGATTTTTAAAAGTATAAACTTAAAAACTTTATATATAGATCATATTTTATGTGAAATTACTTGAAAAAGCATTACCCTGGTTTATCTTGAAAAATAGCTAGTGAATTTTAATAGATACTTTCTATTAAAATCTTATTTCAATGTTTGTTAGTTTTTTCAAGATAAAGGTAATAAAATTCCTTAAGACGCACATATGTTTAGATTTCAGTGAAGTTTTGTATTATTATAAAATTTAACTTAAAGTATTTAAAATCTAAAATTGAACGCTATTCAAGTTTTTTTACTTAAACTCAACTTTCTGTCCATTGTTAGTATAGGGATTTCCAATTATAATAAATTTATGCCAAACCTTTGAATTATAAAAATTGGAGGTATTCACTTTGAATAGATTAAATATTGGAGAAACAATTTTACAATTAAGAAAAGGTAAAAAGCTTACTCAAAAGCAGTTAGCCTCAATGGTGGAAGTTTCAGCAGGGGCAGTAAGTAAATGGGAAAATGGAAACTCTACTCCAGACATTTCACTGTTGGCTCCCTTAGCTCGTGCACTAGATACATCCATTGATATTTTACTATGTTTTCATCCTCAGCTTTCAGAAAAAGAAGTTATGAATATTAAACAAGAATTAATTGAAATATTTTTACATGAGGGATATAAAAAAGGAGAAGAAAAGTCTTTAAACTACTTAAATAAATATGCAAATAGCATTAGCCTTAAATATGAGGTTGCAGGTTTGATTTATATGTATTTGATTATGGAAGAGGGGCTTTCAGAAGAATTTATAAAATCTAAAAAAATGTATTCCTTGGATTTGCTCCATGAAGTTGTTAACAGTAAAGATCCTAAGTACACTCCAATGGCACTTTTCTCTATTGCACATATTAACATGGAAATGGAGGATTATGAAGAAAGTGAGAAAGCACTTAAAGGTCTCCCTCTGTGTCCTATAGATCCAGCTGTTACATATGTAAATCTTTATCTAAAACAGGGAAAAGATGAGGATGCTATAAAATTATGCAGTAATAAATTGTTGAATTATATGATCCACAGTTCCACTATGCTTATTATGTTAGCTAATATTTCTAAGAAAAAAGGACATTACGATAAAGCAATGTTTTATTTGGATACATGCTATAATATAGAGAAAGTGTTTAAAATAGGCTTAGGTTCAGCGGCATACAATTATAGTAAACTATATATTAAAATAAATGAAAAACAATCTGCTACAAAGTGGTTCAAAATTTATGTAGAACAAGTGCTGTGTCAGAAGTATGATCATAAAGATAATCCATATTTTGAAAAAATCAACCTAGAAATCAATCCTGAAGGTCAGAAAATAATTAGAAAAAAAATGCTTAAATCTATTATACATGAAGAAGACTTTAAAGTCTTAGCTGGAATTGAAGATTATGAAAAAGCTATTAAAGAATTAATAGATGCTTCAGGTAAAATATGAAAAAATGCTATAATTCACTTAGATTTAGATAATAAATTACAACTTGAGAGGAGCAATAACATATGGACTTTTTAGAAATTATGAAAGAAAATACGGCATATTGTTCTTATAATTCAGATATGCCTACGGATTTACAACTGCAAGCTAAAGAATTATGTTGGGAATACAACCAAACAAAACCAAGTGAAATGGAAAGAAGGGGTGATATTCTACAAAAACTATTTGGTACATGCCACCAACTTACTTTTATAGAACCATCATTTCGTTGCGATTATGGTTTTAATATTCATACTTATGGCCTTACTGTGATTAATTATAATTGTGTTATATTGGATACATCACCTGTTCATATTGGTGCAAATGCATTTATTGCACCAGGAGTTTGTTTGGCATGTGCGGGACATGCATTTATTCCAGAACAAAGGGCTGCTGGAATTGGGACATCAAAGCCAATTACAATTGAGGATAATGTATGGATTGGTGCTAACTCTACGGTATGTGGAGGTGTAACAATAGGAGCTGGGAGCATAATCGGAGCAGGCAGTGTGGTAAACAAGAGTATACCAGCAGGGGTCATAGCAGTTGGAAACCCATGTAAAGTATTACGGTTAATTACTGAAGAGGATAGAATCAATTTACAAAAATAATTCTAAGTTTAGTTTTTATTATATTTATTATAAAAAGCAAATATTTAAAGAGGTGGTTTTTATGAAACAAAAGGTGGCCTTTATATGTGTTCATAATTCTTGTAGATCCCAAATGGCAGAGGCTTTAGGAAAGTTATTTGCATCAGATATTTTTGAATCTTATTCTGCTGCAACAGAGACTAAGCCTGAAATAAATCAAGATGCTGTAAGAATTATAAAAAAATTATATGGAGTAAATATGAATGAATCCCATGCTTCCAAGCTTTTAGATGATATTCCTAAGATTGATATTGCCATAAAAATGGGATGTAATGTAGTATGTCCATTTTTGCCAGCAAAACATACAGAAGATTGGGGGTTAGAGGACCCTATAGGGAAAAGTGATGAAGAATTTATTAATACAGCAAAAATTATAGAATATAAAATTAAGGATTTAGCAAATAGAATTAAAAATAAACAAATTGATTTAGATAAATAAAGAGATATAAAGAACATAAAATTTTATAATATAGATTAAGTATTTATAAAAGATACTATAGGGATTAATACTCATAGTATCTTTTTTTATATTGGCTTTAGAGGGAGCTTTTACTCCCACTAAAGCTTATTAACAGACTTCTAAGGAGTTTTACTCCTTAGAAGTCGTTATCCTTTAGGAGAAAATGGTTATCCAGGGAGGTAACTGCTCTTTACTCCAACTTTCAAGAAAAGCAGAGAGTCCAAATCTTCGATTTGGTGCGAATCGCTTTCACAGAGTGCCATGGGAGTATTAGAGCGGTTAGTCATGGGATAAAAACATTATCTATGTTATATTTGTAAGCTTAATTATTATTTTAATCTTATATTGATTTGCATTTTGATAATACTCATATTAATTAATCTGGTTTAAATAATATATACTTAGATTATAGTTAATATTTTCAAATTTATATTTAATATGTTATTCAGAATATATATTATTATATAGATAATTATAGATATATAACTTAGTAATATCCTTATAAAGAGAATATGTATTGACATTACATAGATAATAATCTATATTATAAATATAAATATGTACATAGGAGGGATTTGATGGCCTTAAATTATAAGGATAATGCAAAAATTATTAAAGCGTTATCTGATAGTAGTAGATTAAAAATAATTGATATATTATCCTGTGGAGAAAAATGTGCTTGTGATATATTGGAACAGTTTGATTTTACCCAGCCAACACTTTCTCATCACATGAAGGTTCTAATAGATTGTGGATTAGTAAAATCCAGAAAACAGGGATTATGGAGTCACTACTCATTGAATATTACAAATTGTAATAAATTAATTTTATTTTTGATGAATATTATAACGGATACGGATGACTGTATATGTAATATGCAAAAAAATAGAAATTAGAAATTTAATAATTTAACTTTAAGTAAGATTGGCTCAAAGTTTAACTTAGCGAAATATGGTTTGTAAAGCTATTTTAATTAGAACAATAGATTAAATTAAGGGAAAAGCGTTAAATATACCATTACAAAATAAAAACTTTAATTGAGATAGTTAAAAATAATTAAATTACATGAGAATAGTGATAAAGTGGTATAACTTTTAATTATTAATGAAGGATTGAGTTAAGGAGTGGAAAAGAATGAGTGATTTAAAAAAGCTAGATGTTAGAAATATTGTTCGCAACAGCTATAAGAACATAGCTATAGGAAATGCAAAAGAGGATGGCTGCTGTGGTGGAACTATTAAGTTAAAAAAATCTTCTATAGAAATATCACGTAAAATTGGATATTCTGATGAAGAAATATCAACCGTTCCACAGGAAGCTAATATGGGATTAGGTTGCGGAAATCCACAATTAATAGCTAATATTGAAGAAGGAGAAACTGTTATAGATCTTGGAAGTGGTGGAGGATTTGACTGTTTTTTAGCTTCAAAAAAAGTTGGCCCTAAGGGATATATTATTGGAGTTGACATGACTCCAGAGATGATTAGTAAATCCAGAGTTATGGCTAAAAAATATAGATATAAAAATGTAGATTTTAGACTAGGTGAAATTGAAAATCTCCCTGCAGCAGATAATACTTCCCATGTAATTATTTCAAATTGTGTTATAAATCTATCTCCAAATAAACAAAGAGTATATAATGAAGCTTATCGTGTATTAAAAAAAGGTGGGAGAATTGCTATTTCTGATATAGTTCTTGTTAGAGAATTGACCGATGAAATGAAGCAAGATGAGAAGCTTTATTGTGGATGAGTTACCGGAGCATCTTCAGCTGAAGAATTAAAAGTATATTTACAAAAGGCTGGTTTTAGTAATATTACAATTGAAACTAAAGAAGTGTCAAAGGAATATGCTGAAAAATGGGGACACAACTTAAAAGTTGGAGAATACATTATGTCTGCATCAATAAAAGCAATAAAATTATAAGCTGAAAAGTAGAAAATTAAATTAAAGTCTAGTCTAGTCTAATCATGTATTTTATATGATTAAACTAGGCTTAAAATATTTATACATATAAAATTTTCATCTTAGTCAGTATAATTTCTTTATATGTTTAAATGCTTTATTCTATGGTAATATAATAATGTGAGGAGAGTGAAAGTTATATGAAAAAGAGATTTAATGTAACTGGAACCTGTATACCAGAAAAGCACTATATGGTGGATATATCTAATAAACTAGACAGTATATTAGAATTAGTAAATAATGAAGAGTATTTTATTATAAATAGACCAAGGCAATATGGAAAAACAACTACATTATATTTATTAGAAAAAAGATTGAATACTATGAAAGAATATTTGCCTATAAAAATAAGCTTTGAGGCTATAGATACAGAAGCTTATAGTGAAGTTAAAAAATTTTTAAGTAGTATAATGATGCAAATAGTTAACTATTTTAGATTTTCTACTAATAAAGAAATGTATAAATTTACAAAACATCATGAAAATAAAATTATAACTATGAATGATTTTAACATTTTCATAACAGATTTAATTGAATTTTCAGAAAGAAAAGTAGTTCTAATAGTAGATGAAGTGGACAAAAGTAGCAATAATCAGCTTTTTTTAGATTTTTTAGGTATGCTTAGAAGTAAATATCTGCTAAGAAACGAAGGAAAAGATTATACTTTTCATAGTGTGATTTTAGCAGGAGTACATGACATTAAGCAGGCATCCAAAATCTCTGATTTTCATATGATCGCTTACTCATGGGAAGAAATGAGCAGGAGTTTCCTCACAAAAAGATTAAAGATAAGACCAGATGAAGAACATAAGTACAATAGCCCATGGAATATAGCTTCAGATTTTGATATAGACATGAGTTTTTCTGTAGAAGAAATAAAAACTATGTTAGATGATTATGTGGAAAACAAATCAGTGGATTTAGATAAAGAATACTATGGAGAAAAGATTTATTTCTACACTTCAGGATACCCATTTTTGGTAACTAAACTTTGCAAAATAATAGATGAAAAAATAATGGATAAAAATAAATTAAAATGGGAAAAAGAATATTTAGAGTTGGCGGTAAAAGAACTTTTAGAAGAGAGTAATACCAATTTCGATAGTTTAATTAAGAATATAGAAAATAATAAAGATTTACAGGAATTAATAAAAAAAATAATTTTAGATGGATATAGAGTTACTTATAATCAGGATAATCCACTAATAACTATGGGAATAATATATGGAATATTTAAAAATTCAAAGGGTAAGATTCAAATTAATAACAGAATATATGAGCAAAGAATATATAATTATATGGTTTCATTAGTACAAACTAAAATGAATGTTCAAATTTATAATGAAAAAGAAAAATATTTAAATAAAGATAGAACATTAAATGTGGAAAAAGTTTTATTAAGTTTTCAAGAATTTATGAAGCATGAATACTCTAAGAAAAGAGAAACTTTTTTAGAGGAAGATGGAAGATTAGTATTCTTAGCATTTTTAGCCCCTATTATAAATGGTAATGGATTTGCATTTAAAGAAGTAAAAGGCGGAGAAGAAAAAAGATTT
>NZ_CALSFS010000006.1 GCF_943736985.1 Clostridium sp. Marseille-Q2269 | reverse complement strand
CTTAATATTATTTGCAATAACTGGTCAAGAACAATCTTTTGTTCCTAAAAACAATAAATCAGCTAAAGAAATAGCAAATAACCCCTTCAATGTTTTTCATAGTTGGAAGGAATATAATTCTAATATTAAGGATTCTTCTACAATAGCTGGAAGAACCATTTTTAATTTATTAAAAAATATACCTAAAGGACAAGATCCTTTCAAATGGATAAATGCTACATATGCAGAAGATAGTAATTGGTGGATAGGTGTTAAATCTATATATAATAACTTAGAAAAACAGACAAATTAAACGATATTGGTACCAAGTTTATCCATTTATACAATAATACATAATAAGGATTATATATAATATTTTTTATTAATTGTGTTATATATAAAATTAATTGTATAATATACAAAAATAAAGATTATATGTTAAATATTAAATTAATTGAAAAGCACTTTATTTATTGGAAATTTAGTATTAAAATTTAAAGATGTATACAAAAATTTTTATAGGGGGATGATTAAAATATTTAATAATATTAACATGATAATTCCTGCAATTATATTTATAATAGTCTATGCATTAATTATCTCAGAAAAAGTAAACAGGGTTGTAGCATCTCTAAGTGGAGCTGCTATTATGCTCATATTAAAATTAATAACTCAAGAAAAGGCTTTCTTAAAAATTGATTTTAATACCATAGGTCTACTAATTGGAATGATGATTATAGTAAATATTACTAAAAGAACAGGTGTCTTTGAATATATAGCTATAAAAGCCGCCAAATTTTCCAAAGGAAATCCTATTAAGATATTAATACTATTTTCCTTAATAACTGCCTTATTATCAGGGGTTCTTGATAATGTTACTACTGTACTTTTAATAGTACCTGTAAGTTTGGTTATAACTAAAACATTAGAAATAAATCCAATCCCTTTTTTAATGTGTGAAATATTTGCCTCTAATATAGGTGGTACTGCTACTTTAATAGGTGATCCACCAAACTTAATGATAGGAAGTGCAGCTGGATTAAGCTTCTTAGATTTTGTTAAAAATTTAGCTCCTGTAATAGCTATAATACTTATAGTTACATTATTTTTTGTAAAACAAATATACAAAAATTCTATGAACACGTGTGAAGAAGATAAGGAAAAAATTATGGCTTTAGATGAAAGCAAAGCTATTCGTGATAAGTCTCTAATGAAAAAATGTCTAATAATTCTATTTTTAACTTTAGTAGGCTTCTTAACTCATAGCTTGTTAGGATTTGAATCTGCAACTATAGCAATAGCAGGTTCTGCCATACTCTTAGCTATAAGTAAAGTTGAACCAGATGAAATATTGCAAGAAACAGAATGGGGTACTATATTTTTCTTCATTGGTTTATTTATAATGACTGGGGTGTTAGAGGATGTTGGCATAATGAGAGTGTTAGCACAAAAAACTCTATCCATAACCAAAGGTAACTTAGTTATGACTGGAGTATTTATACTTTGGATATCTGCCATTGCTTCTGCATTTATAGATAATATTCCTTTCGTTGCTACTATGATACCTTTAATAAAAGCTATGGGTACAATGGGTGGAATGGATATAGTTCCACTTTGGTGGGCCTTATCTTTAGGTGCTTGTCTTGGTGGAAATGGAACTATCATTGGAGCTTCTGCAAATTTAGTTGTAATTGGTATAGCAGAAAAAAGCGGTTATAAAATTTCTTTCAAAGACTACTTTAAGCTTGGATTTCCTTTGATGTTATTATCAATAATAATATGTACTGCTTATCTTTTAATATTCTTTTTAAAATAATTTATAATATTTTGAATATTATGGATAACGTTATTCTTTTAATGTTATAATATAAACAAAGATTAACTCACTTAGTTTATAGGGGGGGCGATTTAAAATGGATAATTACACCAAGGTAAAAAATTCAATGTTGACCTTTTTACTAGAACAGATGGGGGCCAAGATCCATAGGATTACAGGAATAGTATGCTATGTAGAATTTACTATAGACTCAGTAAACATAAAATACATGTACCACTTAGACAAGAAAAACAAATATTTTTTAGAAAGAATTTCTCCCTACAACGTAAGCATTGGGCAGTTTGAAAAAGAAGAAGATGTTATAAATACCATAAAAAGAGACATATCTAAGTTTGAAAATGCAAAGAATAGTAATAAGTTTAATAAATTTATTAATACAGGAAAAGACTTTGTTTCTACAGTTAAATCCTTTGAAGACCTTTATTTACACTATAATGTTTCAAAATATGATTTAGCTGATATACAAAAAAATATAGAAAATCTAAAACAAAAACTTGATGAGGTATCAACTAAGGCTGATGTAGTTTATAGAGAATCTGAAGAATAATTCCATTAGATATGATTAACATAAAAATTTCTATATGTACAATGATTTCAGTATTAATGAGAAATGATTTAATTAATATAAAATTTGTCTAAGTAAATAACCATTAAAATGTTAAATAAAAATAATAAAATATTTTATATATCAGCAAAAGCGGTGTAACCAAAAATATATTAAGCGAATTAATCTAAAATCATATATAGTAACAATATACTTTTGATAATATTTTAAAATTATTAACGTGAAAATAATTAATTATATGTGATTTATACAAACTATATTATAAAAATTAAAGTCTAGGAACTAATTTATGATGCATGTTCCTAGACTTTTTATATAATAATGCCTATTGTTAATTTCACCCATATATTATTTTGAGTTTACAGGAGTCATTGCAGTTCTGTTATAAGTTTTATTTTTTCTTTCTTCTAATTTTTATACTATATTTCTATTTTTTATTTATAACATATATCTATTTTTACCATTTGGAAACTTATAGTTTTTAAACCCTAAATATAAGCCTAGCCAATGTGATAAATGAATTGTATAAATAATTAGTTGGTCTTGCTATTATTGATCCTGCAAAAAATATAAATGCTATTAAAATTAATATTTGATAGTTATACATAATATCAGATATTTTATAGAAAGTTCTAGGCCATAGATCTCTTAATATATTAAAACCATCTAGCCCTGGTATTGGTATCAAATTAAATACCGCTAGCATACAGTTTATTCTAACTATAGAGGTTAATATTACAGTTACTATTCCCCCTACAGATGTTATATCTCCTGATATTATTAAATTCATCTTTAATAGAAATGCTATTAACAAAGAAAATATAAAAGCCGCTACTAAATTTGCAACTATTCCTGCTACAGATACTTTTATCTCATCTTTATAACCTCTTTTTAATGCACTTGGATTAATTTGAACTGGTTTTGCCCATCCAAATCCAATTAACAATATCATTATGAAACCTGCAATATCTATATGTGAAAATGGATTTAACGTTAATCTTCCTTGGAACTTTGGAGTTTTATCTCCTAATTTATCCGCCACATAAGCATGAGCAAATTCATGTACTGTAAATCCTATTAATATAGCGGGTATTATAAGTATTTTTGAAAGTATCCTATAGTTTAAGTCCAAACAACTCATCCTCTCCTGAAATTGAAACTTTAAAACAATTATAGCAAATTTATATAGCTACAACAATTAGCTAAATATTAATATAAAATAAACATTTGTATATCTAAATTATATCAACTTTAACTTTATCTAAACATACTTTTTAGTTTTCCTATTCCTCATTTCACTATTTTTTATCTAATATTAGTTTCGTTTAACTCAAATATATTAATATAAATAATGGAGCAACCATACTACATTGCTACACATCATTTTACTTCATTTATTAAAATAATTTTTTAATTTTTATAAGTATAATTATTTTATCTTTTATTTTAAATTACTCATTTTATAAATAATATATACTTTTATACTTTATATTAACTTACCTATTTTATACCTTGCTTTTATATATTAAAAAATACTCTTTAAATTTTCATCCTTAGTTAGTTTCAATATTCCTATTATAAAGAATGCTAGTGCAAACATCATAACCACCATAATATATGGTATAACCTCTGTGAAGCTCATTCCTTGTTGAAGAGAATCTATAGTTTTAAGTATCCAAGTTTGAGGAAATATATTAGCAAATTTCTGCATAAAACTTGGCATCATATCTAAAGGCCAAAAGCATCCTGATAGCATACAAGTTGGTGTTATTAATATATTGGATAAATATGATGATTGATTAAGATTTTTTGAAAAAGCTGCAATAATTATTCCAAAACCGATAGATACAAATCCAAAAGAACATAATATTATAAACATTGTACTTGTATTTATATAAAAATTAAGTTTTAGAACAAACAGAGCCATAAATAATATAACAAATATTTGAATTAAGAAAATTATAAAACTTGCTATTATATTAGCTACTATATATTTACTTTTACTAGTATTAGAGCAAAATATTCTGTAGTATGTTTTATTTCCTTTATCTTTTAATATAAAAGATGATGCTGTACTAGATGCTATAAGCATAAATACTAACAATAAACCTATACTTTGTTTTGTTACTGATTTACTTTTAGTCTTATCCCCTATAGTTTTATAGCTAAGTTTCAAATCTTGCTTTTTAAATCCATCATACATATTTTTAAAAGTTTTTTCATTTCTATCAGATACTACACTTATATTATTTAAATTATCTATATAATAATTTAAATAGTTTTTAATCCAAGATGTAATATCTTCTCCTCTAATTGATCGTATATCTAATTTTTTAAATTTTCCATTTATTATTTCATCATGAAAATCCTTTGGTATAACTACCACACAATCTACTTTTTTATCTAAGAGTTGTTTATTTATATCATTTTGTGATAGTTTAGTTACTACAAAATTTTTCTTAGAATCTATAGACTTTATCATATCTTTAGATAGGTAAGATTTATTTAAATCTACTACTCCAATTCTACTATAAGAAGCTCCTGAAGCATTTAGAAATAACGCTATAAAAACAGCCAGTAAAGGAAGTAATATAAAAATTATTATATTGGATTTTTTTCTAAAAGTTCTTTTTAAAATACTTTGGGTTAACAATAATATTTGTCTCATCTTATATCACATCCTTTCTTGGAAATAAGATAGCTGCTGCTAAAAATACAACCCCTAAACCAATATTTATAAGTAGAGTGGTTTGAAATGTACTCAAACTATTTCCAAAAATAATTTTAAATATGGCGTCGTTGCTCCATTTTAATGGTGATATATTGGATATATGATTTAACATTTTACTTCCTATTAAATCTAATGGTATATATCCTCCTCCTAGGAAAGTCAAAACAGGTACGAACATATATATAACTATTGCCATAACTCCTTCATTCTTTACAGTATTAGCTATACAAACTCCTGCAGACACTGCCATAAATATTAAAGATCCCACTACAGAACCTAGTGCTAATTTATTATGTCCCCAGTTAGTTCCTAAAATATATCTGCTAAATAAATATATTGAAAAACTTTGAAATGCTATAACTAAAAAAGAAGCTAATATCTTTGAAAATAATATTTTTAAAGGTGATGTATTACTACATATTAATCTTCTATAGGTTTTTCTTTTTATTTCGCTAGCAATAGTCATAGAACCTACTGCTGTTCCGTATAAGATAGTCATAGTTAACATAGTGACAGCATAATAATCTATACCTCTTGGAGAATCCTTGCCATCTATGGTTTTAATATTTACAAAGTTAGGAAAATCATTAACTTTTATTTTAGATAAAGCCATTGGATTTTTTTCTCCAACTTCCTTTGTCATATTAACTTTATCTACAAAAGTATCAAGTAAGGTACTAACTAATTGAGAATTAAATGCTCGTACATTATTTTCATAAGCATGTATTTTTTTATCATCTTGAATTTTTATATATACGTCAATTTTTCCATTACTTATTTTTTCTAAAGCATCTTTCTCATCTTTATTTTCTTTAAATTTAACCTTCATATCTTTTTCAATTTCTTTAGTGAAATCCTTGAAATTTTTTTCTAATTTAACATCTTTATTTATAGAATACATAACATTAATTTCTGGGATATTAATTGTAGATGCAAAATTTCCAGAAAAAACTGTTCCCAATATTGTCATCAAAAGCATAGGAAACAAAGTCATTAAAAGCATGGATTTTTTATCTCTTAAATTTTGAAGTATCTCTTTTTTTAATATATTTAATATCTTCATAGAGGTCACCTCTAATCTCTTAATTTTTTGCCAGTTAATTTAAGGAATATATCTTCTAAATCACTGTGTTTATTTTCTATGTTCTTTATTTTTATTTTATTATTTAAAAAATACATAATTATATCATCCAACTTATCTGAAGATTTATTTGTAATTTCTATAGTATTTCCTTCTATATTAACATTTTCTACACCTTGTATAGATTTTAATGATTTTATATCCACCTTAGTAGAATCTTCTATATTAATTACTACTTTATGAAGATCAGAATATTTTTCTACTAATTGGTGTTTTTTACCGTGAGCTATAATAGTACCCTTATCAATAATTGCTATGTCTGTACATAATTGTTCTACTTCTTCTATATAATGACTTGTATATATTATTGTGCATCCTCTTTTATTTAATTTTTTTATAGATTCTAATATATGATTTCTTGATTGAGGATCAATACCAACAGTAGGTTCATCCATTATAATAAGTTTAGGTTGATGCACTAAGGCACAAGCAATATTTAATCTACGCTTCATACCACCAGAAAATTTATATGGAAAATCTTTTGCTCTATCTAATAATCCAACAAATTCTAAAGTTTCTTTAGCTCTCTCCTTTAATTGTTGTCCTTTTATTCCATAAAGCCCTCCAAAGAAAGCTACATTTTCATAAGCAGTTAAATCTTCATATATAGCTATGTCCTGAGGTACAATACCAATATTATTTTTTAAATCTTTAGCTTTTTTGTCCATCTTTTTATCTAAAATAAAAATCTCACCTTTTGTAGGAGTTAAAAGACCGCAAATCATATTTATAGTAGTACTTTTTCCTGCTCCATTAGGTCCTAAAAATCCAAATACTTGCCCTTCTTTTACAGATAAATTTATATTGTTAACTGCAATATTATTACCGAACTTTTTTTCAAGTTTTTTTATTTCAACAATATTCATATTCTCATCCCCTTTATATTATGTTCTACTAAAGGTACAATCCTATTTTCATGTATACCTTTTACAATAACTGGCACTTATTTTACTACATTATTCTACTCTATCCTTCTTTAAAACATATTAAAAATGAATAAAGTAAATACAAAATAAATGTAGGTGTTATGGAATTAGTATAAATTAATACACAAGAACCAATAAAATTTAAAGAAAATGACCAAGTTCCATATATTAAACCTTGCTCTTTATTTCTCACTAGAACTAATTTACTTATAGAGTATAGTATTGCAATGCTAATTATAGATAACATAAAAGATAATTTTAAATAATCATTAAGTATATAAAACATTAAATAATAGTAGAGAACTACCTCAAATAAAGCATATATGATTGGTTTAATTATTCCCGTATAAAATGGCTTATCTTTATTAAATTTTATCCAAGATACCTGACTCATCTCTTTTCTACTATCTTTTTTCATTAAATATGAAACAATAACTATGATTATAAAAAAACTTATCTCTAGAACTCCTATAAATGAAAGTACTATAGCCATAATAGATTTAATTATATTAGTTTCAGTATATATGTTGTATACCTTAACAAACCCTTTATAAAAGCAGTATGTTAAAGGTATTCCCCCTATTATTAGTAAATATATATTTTTTATTACATTGCAACACGCCATTGGTTTTATGCCTAAAAAGCTTCCCACATTTAGACACATCTTTTTTATAAATTTAAATTTTTTATAGTTAATGTTAATAGGTATATAAAGTATTGCTATATATATCATCATTAAGATGAATACTAAAATTTTAAAATTTAATTTCATAAAGTTATCAACCTTTCAAGAGAATAACTATATTTTCTAAACAATGAGCTATTATAGGGATTAATATATTAAATCCACTAAAATAGAATAAGCATCCATAAATAATACCTGCCAGTATTTTTTCATAAAATACCTGTTTTCCTAAAAAAATATGATTTAAACCATATACAAAAGCTATAATAATTAAAACTGCTATTATATTAATGTTAAAATCCTCAAATAAAATATTGAACCATAATTGTCTATATACAAATTCTTCAAAAATACCTATAAAAACAGATAGTATAACCACAGTAATATTAGCTTTTTTAAATACTAATGATATTTTTAGTTTTGGAATAGTTTTATTAGTAGTGCTCACTACAATATAGCCTACAATTATCTCCAAAATTATAGTTAACGGTACAAACATAACTGCTATAATATACCAAAGATAATTATTATCTATATTTGTATAAAATTTTTCTTTGGACATAATAAATATACCCATAAGTATTACTATATAAATTGAAGCTAATATTTTAAGACTTTTTTCTAAAGATTCACTTGAGGATTTTTTATTATTTAAAAATAATTGAACTAGCACTATTGGATTAAAGGTAACTAAGAGTATTAGTGCATCAAGGCATTGGGTGTGGATATTCATTAATTACCCCTCCATATTTTTTCATTCTTGGATGGTTTTCAAAAGGGAACTCTGGTATGCACATTTCAATTAATTCTGGTATTAATACTCTCATAACATACCAACCTTTTTCTCTAGTTTCTGGTGGAGTTAAATCTAAATATACCGCATACTCACTTATATCCTTTAAATAATTTATTAAAACTTTTATTTGTTCATCTACATCTTTAACGTTTGATTTATTTAAAGAACTTAAAGTAACATCATCACCTAAAAATTCTTCTAACAAATTATTTTTTTCTTCAATGTTATTTGGAAGAGAATAATATAAAACATTAGAGTCTAAATCTAAAAATTTTGCATCTTCCTTAACTACATTATTTAACATGTCTTTATTATAAATAGTGTTAAAATATGCTCCATAAGATATAGAGGCAGCTTCCATTATTCCTCTAGTTAATGCATGAGATGCATCCAATCCCCCCTGAACTCCAAATAGCAAATAAGGAAGTTTATTATCTTTTCTTCTTAAAAACACACCAAAATTATGAATAGGACATTCTTCTAAAGCCATATACAATGGTATTATTTCATAGGGAGCATCTTCTCCCAGATTCACATCTTCTAAAACTTTCTGTACATTTTCATCATCTATTTTTACTAGGAAGCATTTCCCTTTTGTATACCATGTAATCATAAAAGAATCGATTTGGATATATTCAATTAAAGCATTTAAAAGAGCTTTTTTTAGACTTTTATGAGATGCAGTCCCTGTACTAAAGGATGGTATAAAATTTATTTCTCCTTTACTTTTATCTTCTTCATATCCCACAAACATCATTTTTGCTGGAACATATATTTCCTCATTTTCTCTCAATAATGAAGGACATTTAATCCATCCTATTATGTCCTCTTCTTCTACTTTTTTATCACATATGGCTACATTTAATTCTTTAGCCTTTCTAATTTGATTTTCTGTAAATACATCTATATATTTTAAAGGCATAACCTTATTATCTTTGCTTAGTTCCTTAAAACTAGCATATATAATCTTATCTTTTAAAAGTGTAGGACCCATGATGCTTGAATATCGCTCTATACTTTCACCTGTATATTTAACTAAAGCTTCCTCGTAATGAGAACCATATCCCATTATATGGTATTGCATAGATACATCTTTATTAAATACTTGTTTATGATAATCTGGCATATTTCCTGTTATACTTTTTAAAAATACATCACCATTAAAATTTACTACAGGCATACAAGACGCCTCTAATATACCACTTTGATTTCCTGATAAAGATTTAAAGTTATCTAATATATTATTAAAACTTGAAGAAAATTTTATCATCTTAAAGCCTCCCAGTTAAGAATTAACATCTTCTAAAATTTCATCTACCATATTTCTAGTAGATATATTTATTTCGCTTAGCTTGGCCTTTGATATATTTCCACAAGCAGGACAAAATGGGACTCTTAATAAGTCTTGGCATTGTATTTCTAGTGTAGGAACAAAGATACTAAGAACTCTTCCCTCAATTTTACAAGTATTAAAATTATTTATTAAAAAACCTTCAGATATTAGCATATTAGTCATAATATTTAATAGAGGAATTATAGATTTATGAGCTTTTTCATTAGGTTTAAAATCATTTTCTATAAATTTGTGATATAAAACATGATCTTCAAGTCTTGATAATATTCTTTGTTCAAAGCACTCTAGGCATCCAGTTTTAGGTGGTAAAGTGCTTAAAATACTTATAAATGGACCATCTATAAATGACATGATTACAGGTTTTTTAAGTTCTATAGAAACTCTATTTATATTTCTAAATAAATTCATATTTATGTGTCCCATACATATAAGCACAGAAGAATAATCTTTTAACTGACTTTTTATATCTTCTATATCTCTTTTTCTTTGTAGGGCATCTAAATTGGATGTTAAATCTTTAGAGATTATATTTTCTATACTTTCTTTTGAACATAAATCTAATTTCATGCCCATTGAATCTGATAAATTTTTAGCCGTTTCCTTAGCATAATCATTATCTGATATAAATAATACTTTCTCTTCTTTACGTTCACTTTCATTAAGAGTATATCTAAAATCCCCTAATAATACTTTAGACATTTCAAAATTATTATCTTTATCCTCTTCACTACATAACATTCCTGCTTCTGCTAAAGAATTTATCACATTAATAAGGTTATTTTTTTCTTCCTTATTCAAATTATGTTTATCTAAGTCATCTAATGAAAATCCCTTATTGTTTTTAAAATTATTTATAATACTTCTAAATGATGTTATAAAATTTTCAGTCTCACCTTTTAGGTCCAAGACTGCTTCATTATAGTTCCATAATCCGCTTCTAAATCTTATTTCATTTCTACCATTATCATATATTCTTAAATTATTACTTAATGTGTATATAGTTTTATTGTTCATAAATTACGCCTCCTGTTCCCAGCCTACTACAGTCATGTGAACTACATGCTTTAAAATTCCATCTAGGTTTAAAAGCTCTTCTATATATTGTTTTTCATATCCACCTATATCACAAGCTCCATATCCTAAAGCTGTAGATACAAGTTGTAAGTTTTGAGCCATTTCTCCAGTTTCAATTAAAGCATAGGAAAGTCCAGCATCTCCATATTTTCTTGAATTCTTTAGAAAGCTATATACATAAAAAACAACTAAGTTTGCACATTCAGCATTTATTACTGCAAATTCTGCAAAATTTTCTACCTTTAAAAGTTCCCTTTTTACTTTTACTTGTTTTAAACTGTGAGAATAAGGATAGTACGCATATATACCATCTCGTAAATCTTTTATATTTCTCATATACATATATATTTGTATAGGATATAGGCCTCCAGCAGATGGATTAGCTCTTAATGCAATTTTTTTATCATTATTAGAAAGATTATAAGGTTCTACTTCATCACATATTCCTTGAGTATAATAAAGTATATTTGATACATCATTTAAAGACATGGTTTTATTAGAATATTTTCTTACACTACGCCTAGATTTTATAATAGTAGATAAACCTGCTCTTATATTTTTAGGAGAGGGAAGTTCTATAATATTATTCTTTTCTTCTTCCATATCTAAATTTACAGAAGTTAAAGCAGCATCTGTTTGAAAAAAATTTGCAACTCCCGTTCTAAATCCTAAATTATTGTTATTAGATCTATAATTTAAAAGATATTCTTCACTTACAAATCTGTTGGACTTAGAGTATAGACTACCTTTTATTACTGTATCTGGGGTTTTAACTACAGTACTATCAGCATAGGGTGAAATACTAGAATACTGAGTATTAAAATGAATTAGCATTTTATTTTCTAAATCTGTATTTTTTTTAATTTTTATATTTTTCTTTTTAAAATTTTTTAGTAACATTTTCAGCTCCTTATTCACATTTTTAAATGTTAAGTTTGAATGAGTTTTCGAAATTAAACGTTTAAAAACAATACTAGCCAGGTGATAATCTAATTATTAAATTATAATCACCTGGCTAATACATTAGTTTAAATTATTTTTAAATAATTTAATTTTTTACAATGCTTTTTAATAGATAAAATTATTAATTATCTTTAAGCACTTGCTCCACTACTTGTTGAAGATGATCCTCCACCTACGCTAACACTAACGCAACAACAACAAGAACAACAACAACAACTTCCTGGAGCTACAGTAACTTTATTATTGTTATTATTAGTAGTTGTTAGTACATGCTCATTAAATTTTAACATACCTCTCACCCCTTAATGTTAAATATTAAGTGTTGAATTTAATTTTAAATCACATTTAATATTTAATTAAAATTTATTTATACTTATAATATCGAAGGGTTCGAAAGAACATTTATACTTTTTTTCAATAAATTTGTTGTATACTTCTATTTTATGCTTTTACCGGATAATGTTAAAATTTTGCACACAAAAAAGTGGCTGTCGCACTAAGAATAAATGCTACAATATATTGTATTAACTTTAAACTGTAAAGCAATATATTATGCTTAAATTCTTTAATGCGACAGCCACTTTTTTACTATCTAAAAATTATTTTTTAATCATAATAATCTATATTTTTTAGTCAATAATATTATATAATTATTTAACAAATTGAGTTTTTACTAATTTTCCGTCACTGCTAGATGCTACTCCATCTATATACATTTTAAGCATTATTCCAGAATATTTAGTTTCTTTTCCTGAACTTAGATCTTTTATAACTCCCTTTAAATCATCATTTACATATACTATTCCTAATGGCGAAACATAAATATCTTCTAATTTAGCTCCATTAGGTATAGCTACTGACTTCCAAGTAGATACATTATTTTTTATGCTACCATAATAAACTTTTACTATCTTATCTCCATTTAATTCACCTATATATACATTGTCATTATCATCTATAGATAATACTTTAGGAGATTTAACTCCAGGGATATTTATAGGAGCCTCATTTTTTGTAGAGAATACTTTTTTACTTATTTTATCTTCATAAATTAATATATCTTCATGAGGAATTATATGAATATCTCCAACAGAATCTGTCATTACTTCTACTTGATCTTTTTCTTTCATTATATTTACACTATATATTCTATTACTATTACCACCTACATTTACTTTAACATATATTAAATTCATAAGTGGTGCTGCCTTTATATCCTCAATTTTAGCACTTGAATCTTCAAAATTAAATGAGCATATTTTATCTTTTTGATCTTTATCTACATCATAAGAATTTAGTAATACTTCTCCATCTTTGTTTTCTGTATATATTATTCTATTTCTATCACAAAGCCATATATATTCTAACTTATCTTTCTTGCTATCAAAACTAATGCTCTTTTTATCACCATTTTTAGTATTAATTATATTCAATTTAGTATCTTTAAAATAAGATATATATTTGCCATTAAAAGATACATCAATATCCTCTACATTTTCTGGTATGTTTACATTAGCATCATTATTTTTTGGTGTTGTATTTGTAACTTTTGTAGCCTTAATTTTTGATCCGTTAGACGC
This sequence comes from Clostridium sp. Marseille-Q2269, assembly GCF_943736985.1. Lineage (GTDB taxonomy): Bacteria > Bacillota > Clostridia > Clostridiales > Clostridiaceae > Clostridium_F. Next base: position 203,591 of record NZ_CALSFS010000006.1, on the reverse strand, counting down.
TAAAAAATATTTATCAATATAAAACAGTCCTGCAAATTGTAATATTAGTGAAATCATTACCCATAATATTAATCTTTTTACTATTTTCATATCTTCCTCCTAAGGCTCAACATACAAAATAGATGGTACTGATCTTTCGCCCAAAGAATTAGCAGGATTATTTATAATCTCACCTTCATGATACATTGTAGTTGAAGATCCTCCGTCTAAATTTGTAGCTGTGTATGCATCATATTGTAACATAATATCTTGTACATCTTTTAATGTGGCTCCTAAACTGGATGCTTGTCTACCATCTATTGCTAACATAAGTATGGCACCATCTTTTCTTTGTCCAATAGCTGTTCTAGGTGCTATACCCCATCCACCATCTCCAGAATCTATGGTTCCTTCACCATTTACCACTAGAGCTGGTCCAAAAGTTATAGCTTCTTGTACATTTAATTTTTTTAATTTATCTAAACTATAATTACCTACAAGTAAAGCTCCTTTTTTAGTTATAGCTGCTACATCTCCAGTAAAGTTTCCACCCTTATCACTGTTATACTTAACTTCACCGTTACTAATTATTACACCCTCAACATTGCCACCTGTACCAGTCCATTTACTATTGGCTGATTTATCTGTAAATCCGCCTGCATTAATGGCTGCAACAGCTCTTTTATTTCTTGCTATCTGACTTGTAAGTTCTCCCTGTACCCCTAATTTTGAACTATATCCAACTTTTACTCTAGTTGGATCGTGAACTACTAACATATATCCTTTAAATTTCTTACCATAACTTATATCATATCTTTCTATAGTGCTATCATGTTTATTTTCAAATTTTAAAACAGAATTTTTATTTTGTGTTACAGTTTGTATAGAGTCTTCGCTTAATATCTTCTTTATTTCGGTATCTGATAAAAATATTTTAGCTATATATTGATGTTTTAAAGTAGTCATAGCAGCTCCTACCATGGTCTTTTTAACATTTTTAAATGGTCCATGGAATATTACAAATGGAGCTGTAGCTGCTGTAAAAAATAATTCAAAAATTAAAAAATATATAAATATTTTATAAGAGCGTTTCTTATTTTTCGACTTTTTCTCTTTATTTTCCATATAAAATTTCCTTTCTCTTTATTTACATCTTTCATTATTGTACACTAAATATATATTTTTTTAAATAGTAACCTTTATGAAATGTGCTATAACTTTCTAAAATTTTTCTTATTTTTCTCAAAAATAATAATATTCTAACTAAATTGTGTCTATGTATATAAAATTTACTAAAAGTTAAGTTTAAAATTCAAAAAAATGTAGAGCCAATATTAAAATTTTATATACTTAATATTAACTCTACTTAATTATTATATAAAATTTATAATCTCTTTGCTCCTTCATAAGCTAATGGAGATCTTTCACATTCATGATCTTTTAATGTTACCTGATAGCAGAGTTTACTTCCTTTCATTTTTTCTGATGCATAGCACAAACCATTTGATCTAGAATCCAAAAATGGTTGATCTATTTGATCTGGATCCCCTATTAATATAAGTTTTGTTCCTTGTCCTACTCTAGTTATAACAGCCTTAACTTGCTTTGGTGTTAAGTTTTGTGCCTCATCTATTATAACCCAATTTTTAACTATGGACCTCCCCCTCAAATAAGCTACAGCTTCTGTAGTTATAATTCTCCTGTCAAATAGTTCCCTTATCTTATCATATAATTCTTTTTCATTTTTATATCTTTCTTTTTCATCAGAATCCACTAAAATTTCTAAATTATCAAAGATAGGTCTCATAAAAGGCATTATCTTTTCTTCTTCTGTTCCTGGTAGGAAACCTATTTCTTCATCCATAGTTACATTAGGCCTACAAACTAACAGCTTTCTGTAACTCTCCTCTCCTTCTTCTATAACTCTATGAAGACCTGCTGCTAAAGAAAAAAGTGTTTTAGCTGTACCTGCAGGCCCTTTTACTATAACTAACGGTGCATTTTTAGAGTCTGTTAAAAGAGCTTCTAACATAAATTTTTGCCCTACATTTCTAGGACTTATACCTAAAGGCTTCACATCTTTATAATATAAAGGGACAACTTTTTCTCCATTATATCTTCCTAATGCTGTTTGTTTTGGATTTTCCATAGATCTAATTAATATAAATTCATTTATCTCAATTTCCGCTTTATAATACTCATTATTTTCTTCTGAATAGAAAAATAAATCTTCTATCTTTATAAACTTATTCTTATAAAAACTTTCTAAGGTCTCATGATATGCAAAAGCTTCACATCTTCCTTTATACTGGCTTTCATATTCTGGTACTACTTTTTCATGAAAATCTTCTACGTCTATATTAATTGTATCTGCTTTTATCCTTTCAAATATATCCTTTGTGATTAATACTACATTTTCACCTTTTTCTTTTAATCCTTTGCAAACCTGTATTATTCTATTATCTGGTTTGTTTTTATCCCAAGATGGAGGTAATTTCACATCATAATGGTTCATTTCCACCCTAAAAGTTCCTCCACCAGGTAATACTATACCATCTATTAATCTTCCATTTTTCCTTAATTTATCTATTATTCTTGCTGCATGCCTAGCATTAGCCCCTAAATCATTATTATTCTTTTTGAAACTATCCAGTTCTTCCAATACTACTTCTGGTATAACTACGTCGTTATCTGCAAAAGAAAATATAGCTCCTGGTGAGTATAAAATAACATTAGTATCTAATACATAAGTTAATTTCAAACCTACTCCTCCTCTCTTTATACTATTATATTCAAATGAAGTTATAACTTTATTAAATTATTTATTTTATTAAAGTTATGACTATGTATAATAAAATTTTGTTAACCAAACCTTATCTTATATCATTTAATATAGTATATAGTAACAAAGGAGTATATATAATGAACGGTATAGATATAGATACTTTAAGTCCTGAAGAGTTAATACTACTTGCCAACTTAATAGCCATACAACTAGCTCAAGGAAAAACTGGTGAGCAGATAGAATTGCTTGGAGGATTTATTTCCACCATAGGGAGTATTTTAACTACTATAGGAGCTCAAAAAGAAATTTTTGAAAGATAACATACTAATGCAAACAAAAAGATTTACATAATCACTTATATCTGCACTAGTTTCTACTTATATTTTTTTATTATAAAAAATATATACTTATATATCTGTGTCATATAAACTCATAAATTTTATATTATATACATTACTATTTGTCTTCACGAATTAGATATTCATTTTCGTCTTGATCTTTAAATGAGAACATCTTTCCATAAGGCATATTCATAATTTCTCCTACTTCAACACCATTTAACTTCATTTTATCATAAGAATTTTCTATATCAGTTGTGCTTAATATTATACACTCTTAATTTTACATATTATATTAAAATTCTATTAATATTTTCCATTTATCAGTATTAATTATATATAAATTTATAAATTAATTTAACTCCTTGTGCTAATTAAATTAAGCTTACAGAATCATATTTTCCACATTAAACCAATGCTAAATCAACTGACAGTAATATTAGCTTATTTAAAATATAATTTCTATATAGTGATTAAAATCATAATAATTGGTTATACTTAAAAAAGACCAAAACACTACACCAATATATAGAAAATTCCATACCAAAAGAGCTCTATAACAAAATATAGAGCTCTTTTTATATTTGAGAAGGGAAATTTAATAACGACTTATGGAAAACCGTTATATATAACATTCTATAAATGTAAAAAAATCCCTCTTTTTTATTTTTGAATAAAAACTCCTAAATAGAGCAAACTTAAAATATATGTTTTAAATTTTAAATACTGCCACAGCTTAATTAAATTTAAATATATACTAAACATACTCATAAAAATTACACAACAAAAGAGGCTGTCGCATTAAAGAATTTAAGCACAATATATTGTTTTACAAGTTTAAAGTTAACACAATATATTTTAGAATTTGTTCTTAGTGCGACAGCTCCTTTTTCTAAATAATGAGGTCTATGACTAACTTATAGAAAACTGTAGTATTTAATATTCTACAAATGCTAAAATATTCCTCTAAATATATGAATAATTATTTTAAAAACTGAACATACTTATTATATATTCATTACTACTATAACTCAAAACTTATACTTTCCCAGAAAAACTGTAGCTTCCCTTAAGGAACTACAGTTTTTTAATTTATCTTAAATTTCTAAATAAAGCTTTCCAAGTTTCTCTTCCTACAATTCCATCTGCTATAAGATTACAATCTCTTTGTAATGCCTTTATTGCAGTCTCAGTACCATCTCCAAATATGCCATCCACACCATAAGGGCCTATAGGATAACCTATATTAAGCAACATTTTTTGTATTGTTTTAGTTATTCCACCCCTTGCACCTTTTTTAACCATAGGTGATGCATTTAGTGTGGCATCTCCTGCTATTCCATCAACTGCAATTTGTCCAAATCCTTGGGAGTTTATTTCTTGTTGTAGTTCTCCTATTAAACTGTGATTCCCATATATATTAGAACTAGGAGGCTTTGGATTTGATGGATTATTAATATCAGACATATAGCTATAATTCATATCTACATTACCAGTTATTCCATTTACCCTGCCTTTTTCGCTATACTGCCATATAGCACATTCTCTATTTAGAACTGGATTATACCACGCATACCATAAAGCATATCTCTTTAATAAACTGCTATCAAATTTATTTAATAGAAAATCTTGATTAGAATAATTCATTGCAAAATATCCATTTTTTTCTACTTCCTGACAAAATGCATTTACCATTTTAGTAGCTAAAGATTTTGTAATAGTTACTCCATTATTTTGAGCATATCTAACAGTATCATATTCAAGATCATAACAAATAGGATAACTCAATTTATATTTTTTTGCTTGAGCTACACAATATTTAGCTTCCTGTCTTGCCATATCTTCTGTATAAGCATAGCTAAACCAATACAGACCAAATGGCATTCCAACATTTGTACATCCATTAGCATTATTTATAAATTGTTTATCTATATTGTTTTTACCATAACCAGCTCTTAAAATAGCAAACTGTATTCCACTGTTTTTTACAGTCTTCCAATCAATTTTTCCTTGGTGTTCAGAAACATCTATTCCCTTTAACACAAATATTACCTCCTGAAAGTTTAGTTTTAAAAACAGGTATTATTTTTGTTCTATACTTTATTCTAACGCTTATTTCAGCAGAGGATTGTGTGGGCTGTGTTTTTTTATCCAGTGTTTTTTAATTTTTCACGTTATCTTAATGCTTCTTTTTTTTCCTTATTATATATTATTGAAATTTGGTTTCTGTTGCCTTACCTATTGTCTTATATATATTCTTCTCATATTTTTCTTATTTCTACTTTTAAAGTTTCCTTGTTAAATTGCTTGTCCATAGAGTTTTACTTAAAATAACCCTACTATATAATATAAGCAAATTTAGAAATTATGTGATTATTTTATATTATTTTTTAATCCTAATAGCATAGCTTATTCATCAAATTGTAATCTAAAATCCTAAGCTTTCTCCGACCAGTATAACTTTAATTCTATTTTTTACTGTAGAATTACTTGTAATTACTAACTGACTACATGCATTTTCAGTTGTTTTAGAAAGTTTATCAAAAGATTTATTCTAAAGTATTGTTATCTTTGCAAAAAATCTATTTTATTTTGTAATGATTCAATTTTGTTCTTTGCTTCTTCCAAAAGTAATTCTCTATTTATTAGATTTTCCTCTAATTCCTTATAGCTTGGACAATCAAATAGATTGCTTTCTAAAACCTCATATACCTTTTGAAAAAATTCTCTTTCTCCTACTATGCTCAGATCATAATCAAATAACTTGTCTAGTTTTAGTAAAAATGCATTATCTTCTTCTTCTATGGTCACTTCAGTTTCTTTATCTATATATAAAATTGTATCTAACACATTACCCCTCCTATAATTCTTTATAATATATAATTTCTTTTAATTCTTTAGTAGATCTACAATAATCGCATCTGCCACATCTAATAGGTTCTATTTCACCCTTCCAAACCTTTTTAATCCTTTCTATTTTCATGGATACATTCAATAGTGTATCCTCTATAAAATCTGTACCCATCTTTATAACGGCCTTATCTGGTATATCTTCTTTACTAACTGCAATTATATGTGGAAATAAATATTCACTGGCTCCAGTATAAAGTCTTTCTATTTCCGCATATATAGCCATTTGTATATCATATCCGTAATACTCTATAAAATTTTGCTTAACTCCTTCATATTCATTCCAATACTTTTGATGTATTGATCTAGTTGTTTTTAGATCAGTAAAACTTTTCATCTTAGGATTGTATATATCTATTGAACATTTCCAAGGAATATCAAATATATTAGCCCACATTATGACTTCTTTTTCTCCCTCTCTAATTTTCTGTATCAATTTATCTTTAGACATAGCTTCTATCATTTTATCTGCTATCTGAAACTCTTTTTTTAGCTGTCCTTTAGTTGAAGATCTACTTGAGTAAATTTCTGGATGATTTTTTTTAAATTCTTCTAAAATTCCTTGATTCCACGCATGCACATAATTTCCTACTAAAAAAGCATCTGACTCTTTCTCTTCCCACTGGTCATTTAATATTGCCATGGTTCTAGCTTCACATCCATTATATTCTTGTAAAAATGATTTAAACAAACTAACTGACATATATTTTTTTTGAATTTCTTTATTAAAATAATTATTTTTGTTTAACTTCAGTTTTATCACCCTCTTCTACTTCTTCAAAATCTACATTTTCAAAAGGTGACTCTTCTACTGTTTTTTCTTCTTTCTTAAATTGAAAATCTGATGTTTCTTCGTATGTTTTTTGCTGTTCTATACTGTCAAAATCTAACTCTATCAATTTGCATAACCTTCTTAAAACAGTTTTTTTGCACATTTCTCCATATGTTTTAGTCCATGCTGCACTATTTTTTGCCTTACTAAAATTTTGTCTAATATTTTCTATATCTTCTTTACTCATAGTTTCATAAATCATGCTTCCATCTTTAAAAAGACATACTGCAAATGTTCCTATAATGTCATTATTATTAAAGCTTTTAGGTTTAAAATTAATTGTTTGTTGCCCATTAATTATTTCTTCTGTAAATTCATCACCTTCTCTAACATTCTTTGCATATATGTCCTTTATAGGATTTATGCTATATTTTTTAGCTAATTTAATCTCTCCTTTGTAATCTGTTTGGAAGTTTAAATTTTTGCCATAAGGTATTGCATAGCATTCCTTATTAAAAAAATCTAATCCTAAAAATGCTCCTTTTAACATTGTTCTTGCTATGGTTGTTGGATGACATTGATCTATATCTTTAGTATCTTGCAATACTGTCATACAATTTTGTAAAAATCTAGTCTTATTAAATCCCTTTGGCAACGCTTTTGCTTTGGCCTCTAATAAAGTATTTAAATTATTTGCAGTTTCTTGAAGTACTATTGTTTTTTCATTTGCCATTTTTTCTTCCTCCATAATACACTTTTTATATAAATAAATTTCTTCTAGCAATATTATTTTTTATCATGTATATATTCCTTTAATTCATAGTGTATACAGCCTTTTAATTAACTATTCATTTTATAATATGTATACTATTTTTCATCTTAATAATTTTCTTTAAATTATATCTTTACATGTTTTAATTTTTATAAGAGCTCTTTGATTAATATAAAAAAGCCAAAAATAAAATATGTTTATATAGTAAATTAATAAATATATTTACACAAAAAAAGTAGTTTCAATTAAGAACTACTTTTAAGTAATTTTTTCAAAATACAATTATTCTACTATTTATGGTGACAGCAATTTATAGATAAATAAACGTTTCTAGTAAATATATTAACCTTACCACAGTTTTCACATCTATCATGTCTATCCCATTTTTTATCATTACATTCAGCAGAATCTTCATTTTCCATTAATTCTTTTATCTTCATTAAATCTTCCATATCCTTATTATTTTTTTCCATTAATTGTTCACCTCTTTTTTATTTTTGGGGCAAAGTTTATTAGTGAGAATTCAAATATAAGTTTTTAGCATATAGATTAATTCTAGTACATTCCTTATTTTCTTTATCCATACAGTCTAATGTGAATTTATAATTATATGGATTTGTATTAGTATTTTTTAATCTATTATACCGGTGTGTATTAGTATTTTCTTTTCTATAATCTGTTTTTTTAATTCATTCAAAAATTCCTTAAAACAACTCATTGATTTATCTACATCACTATTAAGTTTATTAATTGCAGGGAAATCACAAATACCAATTCTTGTATAACCATTGTATTCTATGCTTCTTAAGTATAAGTTATCAAATTCTTTATATGTTTATGGAATTTAAAGCAAATTTAACTGTATTTTAAATTATTACCATATTTATTTTATAAATATGGTATTGAATTCAACAAAAACAATCATTTTTTTACTAAAATGGTTTACTTTCTCCAAAATAAATGTTATATTTAAATAAATATTGTTAAATTTAAAATTTTCAGTTAATTAAGTCAAATTAAACTATGACATCAAATTTCAATATTTAACTGTAAATATTCCATAAATTAAAGGAGGCGTATTAATGTTAAAGAAAAAACTACTAACTGTGTATTTGGCTACTATTATTTCTATTGGTACAGTTACATCTTTTAATCCTGCAAAAGTATCTGCGGTAGATCCTAGTGACTTTGGAGGAGTTATTGTTGATGTTGGTAACAAATTTATTATTCCTCACTTACATCAATTAGCTAACAGAGATCAAGCAAATGGTGGATCTGATGTTGAATTTAAGTATTTTATTCCCCCAAAGTTTGAAGAAGGTAAATTCTGTATAAGTGCATTCAATTACTTTAACCCTAAAGGAACTGACACCATATATACTGTTAAGGTATATCCAAAAAATAATCCTAAAAATCCTTCAGTTTATAATTTAAAATCAGGTGATATGCTTGAATTAAATACTGGTTTAGATACTCCAGAATATATATTGGAATTTTACAAACCAGGAGAAACAACACCTTTCGGAAATTATTACTTATCAAATAAGTTTAAAAGTAATTATGGTATAGCCTTAGCACAAAATAATAATGTGTACTATCTTCAAAAAGAAACAGGGAAAGTATATAATGAAGAAATGATTGAATTTTACTCCAATGGTAAATATAATCGTGGTAGTTTTTATCTTGCATCTAGAATAGATGACTTTGTAAATGAAATATTAAGATTACGACCTGAAGTAAGAAATCAATTATTTAGGCAAAGTAAAGAAATCTATAAAGGAAATATGAGTTTACCAGAAGTTACTGAAAATTCTGATGTGGAAAATCTTCTAAAAGCTTGGAAAGATAATAATCCACCAGAAAATTTTTTAAAAATGGCAGAGGCTGTTAGCGCAAGTTTATCAATTTTAGGTATTCCAAATCTAATGTATATGCAACCTAGAGTTATAACTGCTAATGCCGATGTTACTATTGGAAAAAATAATGCATATTATGTAGATAGCTCTACAATAGGGATTAAACCTAGTGGTTATTTAACATATAAGATTCCTGTTGTTGAATCTGGAATTTATAAGGTTACTGGTAATGTAGAAGGAATAGGTCATCTTATTTGTAAATCCAAGGATCCAAGCACCGGAAAACCTATTGAATATAATGTTGATGATTCATTCACTAACGATCTAGGTATCTATGTATGGTTAAATAAAGGTATAAATGAATTCAAATTAATTAATGATAGACAATCTGATATTAAATTTAAAAGCATGACTATACAGTATTCACATCGCTAATCTATATAATTAACCTATCATCAAAAATGATTTAAAGATATAACGGTAAATTGTTTACCTAATAGTAGGCATTAATATGACAAATTAAAGTAATTTAAGGAACAATATTTCTACAGATAAAAATATATATTTAATAGCGCTTAGGCTACTTGAAATATGAGTATATTTGGTGGTGACTCTTGTTCTTATGAGCCTGTATGAATTAGTTATAGAACTATATATTGTGAACAATTTCATAATATATTTAATTCTTAAAAACATAATCTCACTTCTAAATGTGTAAACTCTATTAAACTCTTAACAATAAATTAGTGAAAACTTTAACAATTATTGATTATAATAATTTAAGTTTACACCCTAAAAAGGTAGCTAAATGGATAGCTACCTTTTTTTAAATACATCTTATGTTAAGGTTGAACAAGACTTAGTTAGCTTAGCTAATTTATAATGAGATACTTCAAATTCCTCCCCAACTTTTTTAATTCTATAATTACATTATAGAATTAAACTCTTACTTATGAATTATCCCAATTAACTAGAATACCTTAATCAACAGTAAGTAAAATGTAAATTGTCAAAAAATTCAACATCAATTTTTCACTTCTAAATAAAAAAACACTGTAAACATTAGTGTTTACAGCATTTCTTCAAATTTGGTAGCCCCTAGGGGAGTCGAACCCCTGATTCCACCGTGAGAGGGTGGCGTCTTAACCGCTTGACCAAGAAGCCTCATATATTAGTTTTCTTGAACATTTATTATTATATTACATTGGAAATTTTAAGTCAATATTTTTATAGAAATACCTTCATTTATTTTTAATTTTTCTATTAAATTATTAAATGTTTAAGTTTTAAGTCTTATTCCAATATCCAAAAAGTTTTATCTCCAGTTTTTCAAATTATTAAATAATTTCTTTTTAATTATGCTATTTATTTTAATATGTTAATTAGTTTATATTAAAACATATTATTCAAAAATACTAATATTCAGATGGAGAAAGTAATTTTACAGACAAACCCCATCTGAACTTAATACCTGTATATTAAACTTTTATTTTAATATTCTTACTGCATTTAATACTGCTATTAAAGCTACTCCCACATCTGCAAAAACAGCCATCCACATAGTACTCTTTCCCATAATAGTTAGAGCTAACACAGCAAACTTAACTATTAAAACTATAATTATATTTTGCCATACTATTTTATGAGTTTTTCTTGCTATTTTTATAGCATCCGCTAATTTGGATGGTTCATCAGACATTAGCACTAAATCAGATGCTTCTATAGCTGCATCTGATCCTAATCCTCCCATAGATACGCCTACATCTGACATAGCTAACACTGGGGCATCATTTACTCCATCACCTACAAAAACAATTTTATCATCCTTAGACATTCCATTTTTTAAATACTGCATCTTCTCCACTTTTTCTTGAGGTAAAAGTTCTGAATATATTTCATTCATTCCTAAATGAGTTCCTATATTATCAGCAGTAGATTTTCTATCTCCTGTGAGCATTGCTACTTTCTTTATTCCTATATCTTTTAATGATTTTATGGCATTTTTAGAATCTGATTTTATCTCATCACTTATAGCTATATAACCTATATATTTGCTGTCTAATACTATATAAAGAATCACTCCATCTTCTTTGGCTTTTTTATAGCTAATATTTAATTCTTCCATTAATTTATTATTACCTGCATAAACTTTTTTACCATCAATATAAGCAGTTACGCCTCTTGCAACTATTTCTTCATAATCTTCTATTCTCTTGTTATCTATTGTATTTTCATAATATTTTAATATAGATTTTGCAATAGGATGATTAGAATAGCTCTCAACATAAGCTGCATATTCTAATAATTCCTTCTCATTTATTCCTTCTTCTGATTTAACTTTTGATACTTTAAAAACACCTTTAGTTAAAGTTCCAGTTTTATCAAATACTATTGTATCTGCACCATTTAAAGCTTCTAATGCTGTTCCTGTTTTTATTAAAACACCTCTTTTAGACGCTCCTCCAATACCAGCGAAAAAGCTTAAAGGTATTGATATTACTAATGCACAAGGACAAGATACTACTAAAAATACAGCTGCTCTATAAACCCACTTTGATATATCTGGCTCCTTAAATATTAATGTAGGAACTACTGCTAAAGCTAAAGCTGCAAAAACCACTGCAGGAGTATAATATCTTGCAAACTTTGTTATAAATTTTTCTGTATTTGCTTTAGTAGCTGATGCATTTTCTGTTAATTCTAATATTTTGGAAACTGTAGATTCCTCAAAAGTTTTTGTAACTTTTATTTTTATAACTCCATTTTTATTTATATATCCACTTAACACATTGCTATCTTTAGAAACTTCACTTATTAAAGATTCACCTGTTATGGCTGATGTATCCACAGATGATTGCCCCTCTATTACTATGCCGTCTAATGGAACTTTCTCTCCTGGTTTTACCATTATAATATCATCTATATTAATGTCTTCAGGTGAAACAACTTCTATATTTTCTCCATTAACTAAATTTGCATAATCAGGTCTTATATTCATAAGCGCTGTAATAGATTTTCTAGATTTATTAACGGCTTTATCTTGCAAAAACTCTCCCACTTCATAAAACAACATAACAGCCACTGCTTCTGGATACTGTTTTACAAATATTGCTGCTATAGTTGCCACTGACATTAAAAAGTTTTCATCAAATACTTGCCCTCTAGATATATTTTTTATAGAACTTAGAAGTACCCGTCCTCCAATTAATAAATAAGAAGCTAAATATAAAGGTATAGATACAACTTCCTTTGATTTAAACATAGTAGCCAATATTAATAAAACTACACCTGAAATAATTCTTATAAGAGTTTTCTTTTCTAATTGATCACTATCTTCCCCACTATGACTATGTCCATGATCATGACTATGTCTATTACTATCACCTTTTATATTAGAGTAATCCTCACTATGCTTTTCATCATGGTTAGAATTAATTTTTCCTTCATTTATCTTTAAATTTTTTTCTTTATTATTTTTTATTTTTAAATTATTACTACTTCTAATGGATCCATGTGGTACCTTTCCTTTTAAATCTTCTTTATCTACCACCTTTACTCCATTCTCTATTTTATCTACTATTTCTTGCACTGTTTTTACGATATTACCTTTATACTGTTCTTCTAAGTCTATAATTAAGGTTGAATTATTGAAATTATAGGTAGCTGATTGTATTATATCTAGTTTTTGAACAGCCCTCTCTATTTTAGCTGCACAATTAGCACAACATAATCCTTTTAAAATTAATTTCTTTTTTATAGTCATATACTCACCATCCCTTTAAATTAGTCAAAAATTAAAATTTAAAAATTAAATTTAATCTTATTTATGCATTATATGCTCTAGTCCTTGTTTGAACACATTTTCTACATGCTGATCATCTAATGAGTAATAAACAACTTTACCTTGCCTTCTAAATTTTATAAGTCTGGCCGTTCTTAAAACCTTAAGCTGATGGGACACTGCTGATTGAGTCATATTAAGAAGATTTGATATATCACACACGCACATTTCCGATGATGCTAATGCATATAAGATTTTTATTCTAGTTGGTTCCGATAAAACTTTAAAAAAATCCCCTAAATCCTGTACTTTATCCTCTTTTATCATATTGTCTTTAACTTTATCTATAACATCATGATGAATCACATTACATCCACAGATATCAGTTTGTTTTTCTTTAGTCATAATATTACTCCTCCCACATTCATATTTAATATTATATATGAACACTTGAATAATTGTTCATATGTTTAAGTATAATATATCATAAATATTTTTAGATTACAATATTATATAAAAATAAATTACTGTTTTTTCTACACATAAAAAAATTTTTTTATCAAATAATAATACAGAAACAAAAATTATTTAAATTTGTAGGAGGTAATTTAATATGGATCATAATCATAGTATAGGATGTAATGTTCACGAATGTAAGTATCACGCTCAAAACATGGATTATTGTACATTAGATCATATTCATGTAACTAAACATGAACATGAAGCTAAAAGTGTTGAATGTACAGATTGCGGAAGTTTTGAATGTAATCACTAATATTTTATAAAAGATAAAGGTTTATATTAAACATATATTTAATATAAACCTTTATTATTTTAAAAAGCTGTTGCTTTAAAGCCTGCACCTTGACATTCTGTTGTATTAGATACTGATATTACTGCATGTTCATCAGAATCTACTATTATCTTTTTAGCTTTTACTACTTGTGGAGCAGTCATAATGCAATATATTATTTTTCTCTTTGCTCCAGAATAAGCTCCTTCTCCGTACATAATAGTTGCGCCTACTCCTAATTTATCTAATAATTGTCTTTTTATTTCTAAATCATTATCTGTTACAACAAATAATATTTTCTTACCATCAAAACCTTCTATAACTTTTCCCATAACCTGTGACTTTACAAACATAGATATCATAGTATAAACAGCTACTTCAAAACTTCCAAGTAATGCTCCTATTATAACTACAACACAGTTTATCATAAAATCTATAGTTGATATTTTTATTCCAAATTTTCTTTTTGCTAAAACAGATATTACATCAGTTCCTCCTTGGGATGCTCTGTTCCTAAATATTAGTCCCATTCCTGCTCCGCTTAAAACTCCACCACATATACAAGAAAGTAGAACATCATTCATAACATAAAGATCCATATAGTTTCTGCTTAAAATTAGAAAAGAAGACATACTTATCATCCCAACAAAACTAAAAATACCGAAATCTAAATCCACTTCTTTAAACGCTATTAAAAATATTGGTATATTTATAAGCAGAATATAGTATCCTGATTGCAAATTAGTCAAATATTGAAGCATTATAGCAATACCTGCAACTCCACCACTTAATAATTTATGTGGAATAAGAAACAGATTAACTCCTATGGCATATATTAAACTTCCCATCATTACTAAAATTAATCTTTTTGCATTTTCTTTTTTAAGATGCATAATAAATAAAAACCTCCAAAATAAAATTAACCTTATTTTTTTACTATAACATACAAATTTATATGCTTATTCTTTTAAGAAATATTTTTATTAGTAATTATTTTTAGGCAAATGAATTATTAATTTGCCTATATTCATTTATGGAGAAATTTAATATATTATCCGCTGTCAAACATAAAGTTTACACCTCATTTTTTTCTTAAACTACTATAACTAGGCAGCAAGTATATTAACGTTTCCATTCCTCTTAGTTTCTTTTGTTTTATAAGCTATTCTACATAAAACACTTTATTACTAATGCTAAATTATATTTTTCTTATAAAGTATGAAACAAATTGAATGAAAACTTGCATTTACACTTAAAATTTTTTTTATTTTGTATTAAAATATATAAAAAACAAAAAATTTTATATATATTTTTTCAAAATGAATAAAAACCTTCTTTTTATTTACTATATAAAGATTTTAAGAATGTGTCAACCAATTATTTATCAATAGATTGTGGTTCTGTTAATAATCTGTTGCCATATTTAATCATATTCCAATTATATACCCATGAATTTTTTATTTCATTTTTTTTTGATGGAAATTATGCAAAAGTTATATATTTTTTATTAGCTATAAATATTTTTTATATATTTTATAATTAATTATGATTGTTTATTGTAATAATCGCATAAAAACACCCCATAATTTGTTAAAATATAAATAAGATTTTTTCACACTATTTTACAAATTCAATAAAAAATACTAGGAATTAACTTAATCACTTTTTCCTAGTTATTTTTATTGCTATTTTAAAATATAGGTTTTATAAAATATTTTTAAAGTTTTATATAAACTAAAAAATAATTAATTATAATGTAAATCCAAATATGTACCATGGTCCTACACCTATATCTATCCCCTTATTTTTTTGCTCTATTAAAAAATCTCTTGTTTCCTCTTTAGAAACTAATATAACTTCTATATCCTCTGAAGGTTCTAGGTCTTGTTTAGGATTTTTATTTAGCTCACAGTTTTCATCAATCTCCATTTGAACCAATATAGTATAATCTGTTAATAATGCTGGGTTAGCTCTTACCTTAGGTCCTATATCTATAACTTTTCCTATATAGCCTGTTTCTTCTTTTAATTCTCTCTTAGCTTCTAATTCAATATCTTCCTGTTCCACCAATCCTGCTGGGAAACCTATAACATAGTTATCTATGGCTGGTCTATATTGCTTTATAAATATATATCTTTCTGATGGAACTAATTTTGCCACAATAACTACAGCTGCAGTGGTGTTTGTTCTCTCTATGGCTTCCCATTTTAAAAGTTTTTCTTCCTTGTTTAAATAACTTATTTCCTTAAAACTTATCCATTTACCCTTGTATAATATTTTTTCATCTAATTTCTTCATCAAATTACCTCCACGCTGCAACTTAATGCTAGCTATATTCTATTTTTATTTTACTTCCACCCTCACCTGGAACTGCAGGATCTACTATAAGTTTTATTGGCACTCTATTTTTAAGTTCTTCTACATGACTTATAATTCCTACACTTAATCTATCACTTCTCAAATTTTCAAGAGATGTCATAACTGTATCTAACAGTTCACTATCTAAGCTGCCAAATCCTTCATCTAAAAAGAAAAATTCTAAAGGTGCTCTTCCTTTTAGTTGTATCTGAGAAGATAGTGATAGGGCTAATGATAATGATGTTAAAAAAGTTTCCCCACCTGATAAAGTGTTTGTAGGTCTTATGCCTCCTCCATTAAAATCATCTCTCATGGTAAAGTTCCCATTACAATCTAGCTCTAATGCATATCTACCTCTTGTTATATCCTTAAGCCGTCTAGAGGCTTCAAATGCAATATATTGCAGCTGATTCATAGCTACAAATTCTACAAATTTATTGCCTTGAATTAATTTGTCCATATCCTCCAATAAAGCTTTTTTATGACATACATTTTCTTTCTCATCTAATAAATCTTTTAGTGCCTTTATATCATCTTTCATGTCACTTATAGTTTTTTCTATAATTACAACGGTTTTGCTTATATCTTCCAACTCTTTTTCTTTGTTTTCTTTTCTTCCTATTATTTCTTTCCAGCTTTCCTTATCAATCCTTTCTCCCTTCAACTTTTTATTTACTCTTTCTATATTCATATTTAAATTGTTGTAGTCTTTTTCAAATTCTTCTATTTCTTTTTGTAACTCCTCTATTTCTTCTTTACATATTAACATTAATTTTGCATCTTCTAAAGTATTAAACTTATTTTCCTCAAATGACTTATTTAACTGGGTAGATTTTTCATTATAAAGTTTTTGTAAATTAATTTTTATTTGATCTTTACTTATTTTATTTTCCCATAGTATTTCTCTATTTTTCTGTTCAATATCTATTTTAACTCTTAGCTTTTCTTCTCTTATCTTTATATTTTCTATTTCCTTTTTTATTTCTTCTAAATGCTCTTTACATATGTATTCTACATTTAATTTTTCTATTTCTTTTTCTTCTTTATCTATAAAATTCTTCTTTTCTTTCCCTGCTTCTATTATTTTCCCTAAATCTATTTCTATAGCATTTATATATTTAACCATTTCTTCTCTCTTACTATTTTTATAATCTAGCTGCTCTCTTTTATCTTTTATAATGTTATTGTATTTTTCTATTTTTTTATCATAATCTCTGATTTTATTTATCTCTTCTTCCACATCATACACTTTAATTTCTTCTTTTAAGGTTGTATATTCGTTTTCTTTTTTCTTAAATAATACTTCTTGTTCTTCTTTGTCCTTTTCTATAGCAGCTATTAATTCCTTTTCTTTTAATATAGATTCATTTTTTTTAGCTTCCTCTTTATCTATATTATTTTTTTCCTTTTGAATATTATTTATCTCTTCTTCTAACTCTAATTTTTCTTTTTCCCATAATTTTATATTGGAATTTAATTTTTGAAAATCATCTTTTTCTTTTTTAAGCTTGTATACTAAATCATCTAAATCTCTATTTTCTAATTGTTTATTTAAGTCCTCTAATTCCTCTAATATTAATTCTTCTTCTTTTTTTATAGAAATTAAAAGTATATTTTTTTCATTTTCTTCTTTTTTTATATTTTCTAATTCTTTAGAAATATTTTCATAATCTTCTTTTAATGATTCTAATTCTTTTATATCAACTTTTTTAGCTAATTTAACATGATGTATAGATCCACATACAGGGCATGATTCTTTCTGTTTTAAACTAGATGCTAGTATAGATGCCATATCCATTTTTTCTATATTATTTATTTTTTCATATAGTTCTCCAGCTTTTTCTTCTTTATTCTTTAATTCTTTTAATATTTTTTCCCACTGATTTTGTAAATCTAATTTTTGAGATAATTTTTCTTTTAATTTATGTTTCAGCTCCACTTTTTTACTATTTATCTTATGTAAATTATTAAAATCCTCATTTAATTTATTTATATAGTCCTTTTTATGAAGTAGTATGTCATTGTCTCCTGGAAAATTTTTTATCAAATTTTCTTTTTTGTTTAATAAGTGGTCTAAGGCTTTATTTATGTCTTTTTGCATTTTAAATGTATCTTTATACTCTAATTCATATTCTTTCAAGTTTTTTGATTTCTTTTTTATTTTTTCTATTACATTGCAAAATTCCAAGTTTAATCTTTTATATTCTTTATCTATTTCATATAATTTTTGTATTTTTTCTTTTCTATCCCCATCTATTTTTAAAGAATTTATTTCTTCATCTTTTAATTTTATTTCCTTTTGAATTTCATTTATAATATCTTCTATTTGTTTTTTCTCTAATTTTTATTTTTATAACACTTTCTTTTTTCTATATTTATCTACTAAATTTATTCTTTCTTTTTTTATAATGTCAACTTTTTTCTTTATCTCCATAGCTTGTAATAAATTACTTTCTTTTTGTAATAATAAAGGTATTTTTTCTTCTTTGTCTTCTAATGCTTTCTTGTATTCTTTTTCTATAGTTAACAAGTTTAAATCTATATTATTTAGCTCCTTTAAGGCCAATTCTAATTCTTTTTCATTTTCATTTCTATCTTGCTCAATTTTATAAAGCTCATCTATATAGGGCTTAACCTTTAACGCATTTTCTCCTTTTTCTACTCTTACTTTTTTCCCTTCAATATCCACTAACTGTTTTTTTAAATTCTCTAATTTATTTAAGTAACAATCCAACTCTTCTTGAAGTTCCCATATGATTTTATAACTATCATAAACCTTATTGGTTTCATCTTTTTCTTTTAATATTTTAGATTTCTCTTTTAATAAATCTTCATGTTGCTTTTTTAATTCCTGTAATTTTTCCTTAGATACCTCTTTATATTGTTCCATTCTTCCTTCTATTAGTGTTAATGAAGATAGCTGTTTATTCTTAGCTTTTCTTATTCTCTCTGAAAGTTTTTTACCATACTTTTCTAGTCCAAATATTCTCTCTAACATGTCTCTTCTACTTTTTCCACTTAGTTTTAAAAATTCACTAAACTTTCCTTGAGGTATAACTACTGAACGAGTAAAATCCTCTGCAGTTAATCCTATTATATCTTCTATATTTTTTTGTATATCCCTTGGTTTGTCTGCTATTATTTCTTCTTCACCATTAATATTTTTAACTAACCTAGCTGCAGAGGTTTTATAGCCACCTTTCTTGTCCCTTTTTACGCTTCTTGAAACAACATAATCCTCTCTTTTATCTCCTCTACATATATCAAATTCATAACTTACAAATAAAGAGTCTGTATCTAGGTTTATAAACTGAGTACTGTCTCTTGCTATATCTCCATATAGAGCCATAGTCATAGCATCCAATATGCTGGATTTTCCACTTCCTGTAGGACCAAATATACCAAACAAACCTCTCTTAACTAAAGTTTCAAAGTCTATTTCTTGTTTTTGTATAAAACTGTTTAGTCCCTTAATCACAAGTTTCTTTGGTCTCATATTCATCCTCCTCTTGAGCTATTCTTAAAAACAAATCCATCAATTCTTCACTAGCTTCTATTCCCCTTTGATTAACATAAAAGGATTTAAATAATTCTCCCATAGATTTTTCTTTTATATTCCCTTTAAAGATCTCTTCTTTTTTTTCTTCTATTTCTGGTACAATTTCAACTATATCTTTTTTTATCTCCTTTAAAGCTTTTATATCTTCTGTACTTATATATTGTTCTGTTTTTATATGTAAATACAACCACATATCCTTATCTTTATTTTCTTCACATCTATTTATAGCATCATCTACACCATTACAATGCCATACTTCTATAGGTTTATAGTTGTTAAAATAAATATCTTCAATTTTGGCATTCTCTCCTGGATGTACATCTATTATTTTGCATCCCTTACTATATCCCTTTTCACTCTTACTATAAGGCAATGGTGATCCAGAATAATAAGCATTATCTAATCCTCTTACCTTCTGTGGTTTATGAAGATGTCCCAATGCTATATACTGAGCTTTCTTAGGTAAATTATATGTATCCACAGCCAAACTACCACCTAATTGTATAGGTCTTTCAGAATCCGTTTCTTCTCCTCCGTTTATAAATATATGAGAAATAGCTAAATTTACAGTATTATCTTTATAATATTTATCCTCTAAATTAGAAAATATTTCACCTATTCTTTCTGAATAAGTCTTTCTTCTGTCCTCATCATTATCTATTTCTTTAGATAATACTTCATTTAATCTTTTTTCACTAGGATAAGGTAAGGCTATAATTACAGCCTTTTCTTTTTTTATTTCTATTTCTAAACAAGATGAATCTGAATCTATAACCTTAAAATCTCCGTAATTTCCTTTTGACACTATTGTTTTAGGGGTTCCCATAAGTATTATTCCTTCATCATAAGCTAATGGACTTGCAGCAACCAGTCTTTCTGGATTATCATGATTACCTGCTATGATCAATACTAATCTTTTTCCCTTATTGCTCACTTTTTTTATGCAAGCATAGAACATTTTTTCCGCTCTAGCAGGAGGATTACCATTATCATATATATCCCCGGCTATTATCACCATATCTATATTATTGTTTTCCACAATGTTAATAAAATCTTGTAAAAATCTCTCCTGCTCATCCATTCTACTAAAACCTTCAAGATTCTTTCCCAAGTGCCAATCGGAGGTATGCAATATTCTCATATGTTTCATCTCCCTTTTACATCTAGTTATGTTTTCACTTTTCTGTTTCATAATTATTATAGTTAATATCTATACTATAAACAAAGTTCTTGGCTTCAGAGGGAGTTTTTACTCCCTCTAAAGCTTGGAAATTGTTATCCAGGAACGTACCCGCTCTTTACTCCCACTTTGAAGAAAAGCAGAGAGTCCAAATCTTCGATTCCGTGCCAATCGCTTTCACAGAGTGGGATAAGAGCATTAGAGCGTGTAGTCATCGGATAAAATATTTTTTTAAAATAAAATAATCAAATCTATTATATATATTATAACTTAAACTTTTCTTACTTGTGAGATAAATAAAATTATTATGGAAATATATTCAATAATTATAAGGAGTAAAACTAACACCAATTTATCAATTTTAAAAAATAACAAAGCAAAAGCTATAAGATTTTCTACCCTAGAAGCAATGTGCAGAGAACTAAATTGCCAACCTGGTGATATTTAGAGCATAAAAAGAATAAAACTGAAATCCAAAAGTGAAAAAAATATATTAGATTAAATCAAATAAGAGTGAGAGTAAATTGATTTACTCTCACTCTTATTTTTTAATAATATTATTACTGCCACTAGCCATTTAAAGAGCCTTCTTCTTTTTAAGATGCTCTAGCTATTTTTGTATTGATCATTTTAAAAACCTGTTCTTGTTCTTCCTTTTTAAGTTTTAGCTTTATAGTGTTAAATCTTCTTAAATACTCTACATCATCTTTTCCTCTTATTATTAAAGTATGATCTAATCTCTCATGCCAATCACAAGATTCTATATCCTCCCACTTTTTAAAGTTTCCCTCTACAAATATTCCATTTTCCATTATTTCAAATCTTTCTACGCCATTATACAATATAACTATACCTATTATCATCTCTATATAAGTATTAGCATTGTTGTTTAAAAAAGAAAAGAAAATTATTGTTAAAGACATAAGTATCATAATATTTCTCTCTATGCCTCTTTTTATATTTAAAAGAACTTTTCCACCCTCTTTAGTTTTGTACCAAAGATTTATAAAAGTTAACACAATCCAAAATATAAAGGTTGCCCCTACTAATATTAATAATATTCCTTCTAACACATTCATTCTAATACCTCCTAATTACTTTAAATTGCTTTCTCTTAAAATCTTCTATAAAATAAAATATTTTCCTTTTTATGGAATGATATCTTTTAACTGTGTTTTTCATCATCATTAATATTAGTTTTACAAACTTATTTGTGTATTATACTTGATAAATGTAAATATTCTAACTAATTCCCTGGAAATATTTTCTTTTAATACACATTCTTATTTTATCCTACTACCATTTTCATATATTATTTCTTCTTTTTTCAAGCTAATTATGCTAATATTTCTTTTGTAAATTTTATTATTTTTTTTATACAAAAATATGCCTAAATTTTTTTGCCCTATTACAATTTGTAATTTAATATGTAACACTTCTTTTAAATTTACTTTTATACTACAGCTTTCTGATGTTAAGTTACAATTGTATCTACATAAACCATATTCATTCTCTTTATTTAAACATAAAAATTTCATTTTTATATAAAGCCTCTAATATAAACCACAAAAAATATGGTAAATGTAATGGTAAGTTACAAGAAAAAGAGGGTCCATATATTGCCAAGCCAATTTTACGAAAATTAGGTTTTGATGAAAATGTCATTGAGCGTGTCTGCTATCTTATAGTTCATCATCATACTTATACAAATGTTGATGGCATTGACTACCAAATACTCCTTGAAGCAGATTTTCTTGTAAATATTTTAGAAGATGATTTATCCAGTAAGGCATCAGTTAATGTACTTGCAAACGTGTTTAAGACTAAAACAGGCATTGAATTTTTTAATTCAATGTATAGCCAATGGAAAGTAAATATAGAATAAATTAACCTTACACCTATAATTAAAGAGTCTTTGCCCTAAAGCAAAGACTCTTTATAAATTTATTTTTAACTAAATTACATTTTGTAACATACGGTGGTTTAACTACCATCCACCAGAAGATCCTCCTCCGCCGGAACTTCCTCCGCCAAAGCCACCGAATCCTCCGCCTCCAGAGCCTCCTCCGAAGCCTCCAAAGCCGCCACCACCGAATGGTCCATCGTCATCATCTCGTCTATCTCTTGATCCAGAAAACAGTGAGTTTAAGAATATAAGATCCCAAATAGATCCTCCTCTTCCACGTCTGCCACCTCTTCCACCAAAGATACTCATTAAAATTATGATCAAAATTATAGTAGGTATTATACCTCCACTTTTCTTTCTTCTTTGTGTAACTTTAATTTTTTCATTTTTTTCTAATGTTACATTGTACTCTTTAGCAGCATCATCTGCAAATACAGAATAGACATTTTTCATAGCCTCTCCATATTTTTCTTGTTTAAGTAGAGGTTTCGCTATATCATCCATTACTCTTGAAGAATATATGTCTGTTATTCTACCTTCTAATCCTCTTCCAACTTCTACTCTCCATTTTTTATCTTTTATAGATAAAAGAATCATAACTCCATTATCTTTTTCCTTTTGTCCCAATCCCCATTGTCTAAATAATTTATTACTGTAAGATTCTATATCAGAACCTTGTAGAGAATCTATTACTACCACCGACATCTGAGCTCCTGTCTTTCTCTCCAATTCATTTCCTACTGACACAATGTATTGTTTAGTGGTATCATCTATTACTCCTACATAATCATTTACATATTTTAAATTAGTAGGTTTAGGGAAATTTGGCTCTGCATTTACTAAGGTTGGAGAAACTATAATCAAAGTTATTAATAATATAAATGTAAGTCTTATTTTATTTAAAAATTTTTTCATATTTTTTCACCTACTTTTAAAAATCTATTTTAGGTGCTGTTCCCATAAAATTAAAGAGTTTTTGTGAAAAAACAAAAACTCCTAATTAATAAAACCCAAATAACTAATATAAGAATTTACATATTTTAAATTTGTAGGCTGTGGAAAACTTTCCACGTCTTTCACCTACTTTGAGAAGTCTACTTTTGGAACTTTACTTGCTCCTGCTTCCGCTTTAAAATATGGTTTTTCACTAAATCTAAACATACCAGCTATAATAGAGTTTGGGAACTTTCTTATACTAGTATTATAATTATTTACTGATTCATTATAATCCTGCCTTGCAATAGCTATTCTATTTTCTGTTCCTTCTATAGCTACTGATAAATCCTTAAAATTTTGATTAGATTTTAAATCTGGATATCTTTCAACTACTACCAATAATCTTGATAAAGCTCCTGATAATTCTTCATTTGCTTGAGCTTTTTGATCTATTCTTTGGGCTCCTGCCAATTTTGATCTTGCATCTGCTACACCCTTAAAAATATCTTTTTCTTGTGCAGCATATCCCTTAACTGTTTCTACTAAATTTGATATAAGATCAGATCTTCTTTGAAGATTTGTATCAATATTAGAAGCTGCTCTATTTACGTTTTGCTCCATAGATACCAAATTATTATATGTTCCCACTAACGGAAATATTATTAATAATAGTATACCCACTACTATTAGCGCATTTCTTAACCCTTTTTTCATAAATTTCACCACCATATTAATATTTTTATTATATTATACATTAATTTGCCAAAATTATCACTAGATATAATTATTTATAGATTTTTAACTACATCTCCTATAATTTTAAATCCCTTTTCTATTTCTTGTAAGGAAACTCTAGATATACCTAATCTAAAAGTATCTTCTCCCTTATTATCCACATAAAATATGTCTCCTGGAGTAAAAATAACACCTTTTTTACAACATTCTTGTAACAATTCTCTTGATTTTATATTTTTTAATTTTATAAAGATGTGAAGACCACCTTCTCCAGTTATATATTTTGAAGGTATATATTTTTTAGCACACTTTAAAGCAAACTCATATTTATGTTTATATATTTTTCTAGATTTTTTAATGTATTTTTCAAAGCTTCCACTGTTTAAATATTCATATAATATAGCCTGATCTAAGAAGGATGTATGAATATTTCTACTCCTTTTTACACTCTCCAAATAATCCACAAGGTTCTCATCTGCTAATACCCATCCTATTCTTATACCAGGAAAAAGTACCTTTGAAAAACTTCCTATATAAATAATACTGTTACCTTTGCCTGAAAAGGCAATCATAGGTGATACATGATCACCAGAATATCTCAGTTCTTCGTTAAACCCATCTTCTATTATAGGTATATTATTATCTTTTAATATATTATATATTTTTATTCTTTTTTCTGGACTCATAACTATTCCTGTAGGATTATGATAAGAAGGTATCAAATAAGTCAACTTTATATCATTATTACTTATAGTTTCTTTTAATTTGTCTATATTTATACCGTCATTCTCCATATCAATGCCTACAATATCCACATTGTGCATTTTCATTATTTTTATTGCTGTATTATGAGTAGGATTTTCACATAATACCTTATCCCTTGGTTTTATTAAAGACGATAATACAATATCAAATCCTTCTGTAAAACCATTGGTTATCAATATCTTTTTATTTGAAGTATCTACACCTTTATTTTTCATATATTTCATCAGATAGTTTATTAAATCCCTATATCCTATAGCATAACCATAATTTAATATTTTCTCTCCTTCTAAAGAAAATCTATTTAAAAAAGCTTTCTTAAACTCATCTAAATCGAATAAACTTTCATCTGGAGAAATACTTTTAAAAGATATCATACCTTTTTCCCAAGGTATCTCATGTTTTATTATGTCTAAATTTTCAGCTTTCTTTGCATAATCATTTATATTTTTTTCCCAATTAACTGTCCACTTTTCTTCCACATGTATATTAACATTAGAAACGAAAGCGCCTTTCCCTTTTTTTATTGATATAAATCCATCATCTTCTAAAAGTTCATAGGAAGATATAATAGTATTTCTGCTAACCTTGAGTATAGAAGCTAATTCTCTAGTAGATGGTAGTTTTTCATTTGCCCTTATCATTCCTTTTAATATCATAGATCTTATATAATGGCTTATCTGTATATATACTGGGGAATTTTTATCTAAATTTATATCAAAAAACATTAAAACCCTCCTAAAAATTTTTAATGTTTATTTCTGGAATTATATATTATCTTAGCAATAAATCTAATAGTAGTGGAGGAAAGCATTATACCAAAAGCAATAGCTCCACCTACAGCTATAGTTTGAAGACCTTTAGAATATGCTAAATTATAATTTTGTTCAACTATAGAATTTATAGCATAATAGGCAGTAATTCCTGGCACTAATGGGAATATGCCCGGTATAGAAAATTGCATAGCAGGAGTTTTAAGCTTTCTTGCCATTAATTCACTATACACTCCTACCGTAAAAGCTCCAACAAAGGATGACATAGCTGGACTGTGTATATACTTATATACTATAAGATAAGTTGCCCATCCAATGGCACCTGAAAAACCAGTCCATATTATTTTTTTCCTGTCAATATTAAAAAGTATAACAGGGAATATACTTCCAAAGAATGCTAATATAACTTGCTTTATCACCACTTAACACCTACTCCCAATGTTAATGCTGTAGCGATTCCCGCTCCTATGGCAGTTACTACTAACATAGCCTCGCCAAACTTAACTATACCAGACATAAAATCATCATATATAATATCCTTTATACCATTGGTTAATTGAACTCCTGGAACTAATATCATTATTCCTCCCGTTATAACATTAGCTCTATTTACAAGAGGAAATACATTTTCTGCAACTAGACTTAATATTCCTATAATAAACCCTGAAAAGAAAAACTGAAAAAATTGAAAAAATCCAATTCTTGATACCTTATATAACATATAATAAATTCCCATACTTATAAATGTTGAAATAATAGAATCATAAATTGTACCATTAAAAAACAATGAATAAACAAAAGAAGTCATGCCTGCTGCCACAATTCTCACTGGCAAAGTAAAAAATGGTAATACCTCTATTTCTTTTAAAATTTCTTTAGCTTCCTCATAAGAAATAGGATCATTTTGAAGACTTCTAGAAAAAGAATTAAGTCTGTCTATTCTAGCCAAATCTACCGCTCTTGTTTTTACTTTCTTAAGTGAAGTTACTTTTTCGTTGTTATGATCTATAATAGATAAAAAAACACCCTTAGCAGTAACCATGCATTCACATTGCATATCATACGCTGTACATATTCTCTCTATTGTTTCCTCAACCCTATAAGATTCTGCTCCATTGCTTAGAAGCATTTTACCTACAGAAAGTGAAATTTCTAAAACCTGTTTAGCTTCCATAGCTATACTCCTTCACCCATTTATTTTACACACATATCTAAAAAAATCTATTTAATACCATATTATATTTATAAATATATCAAATTTTTTATTTAATTGTAATATATTTAATAAAATAATTTCTTATTGCATTAATAGTATAATACTACTTATTATTATAATTCAAAATTACAAAATAAGAAGAATATTAATTAATATTACTAAATTCATTATTTAATATGAATTATAATCAATCTAGAACAGTATTAAATAATATTTCTGCTTTATAAATTTATTATTTAATACTTTTAATGATGAGTATATATTATACACTATATAATTTTGTTATTAGTACATTTTTTAAAACCTATACATGTATTTATAAGAATATTATAAATTTTGTAAAATTCCCTATAAATACTGATATATAAGGATTTATATTAATATACTTCTTGTTAAAAATTTAATTTATCGTTCTTTTTTATATGTTATAGTGATATAATAAAGTATCATATACATATATTAGTTCTACATAGTAAGTTATATATATTATTATGTAGTAAACCTTTTATATGTATTTTTAAAATTTTGAGGATGTGAGTATATGAATCTTGAGTATCTTCAATCATTTTATATTACTGTAAAATGTAATAGCATATCCAAAGCAGCAGAAAGTCTTCACTTAACTCAGCCTGGACTTAGTATTCAACTTAAAAATCTAGAAAAAGAATTTGGCGCCAGACTTTTAAATAGAAGCAATAAAGGTGTGAAACTAACTGAAGAAGGAAAAGTTGTTTTTAATTATGCAGATACTATTTTATCTATTAAAGGAAATATAGAAAGAGACCTTAAGGATCTACAAAAAGAGATACCCAAATTAATTGTTGGCTCCTGCAAAAGTGTAGGAGAATATGCTCTACCTTGTAGCATTTATACTTTTAAAAAATTTCATAAAGAATTAGATATTCAAATGAAAGTAGCAAACTCCCATGAAGTTATAGAAAAATTATTAGACCATACCATTAATATTGGTATTATTCAATGGGAATCTAATGAAAAGAACTTAGCCACAAAAAATATAATTTCAGATGAATTAATTTTAGTAGGAGATTCTTCTATAGATAAAAAAACAATATCTATAGAAGAACTAAAAAATATACCTTTAATTCTTAGAGAAAGCGGTTCTGGTACAAGACATTTAATTGAAAAATCCTTAAAAGAAAAAAATATAAATATAAATGATTTAAATATTATTTATGATTTAAATTCACCAGAAGCTATTAAATCTTCTATTTCTTCAGGTAAAGGTTTTTCTTTTCTACCTAAGTTAATAGTAAAAAAAGAATTAAAAAAAGAATATCTTCAACAAATTAAGGTAGATAATCTAAAAATGAATTTTAGCTATTATATAGCTTTTAGAAAAAATTATAATTTTAGCAATTATGAACAAACCTTCGTAGACTTTATTATTTCTAATAAACGTGGATTCTGCTAATTAAATAAGGAGGACTCAAGTCCTCCTATAACAAAAATTTTACTAAAATTTTAATTCCAACCCATGTGCCCAAAATTAAAAAAATCCCAAAAATCCAAGCATGCAAAGAAAATGAGGGAATACCACTAAAAAAGCTTCCAATGGTACATCCAAATGCAATCCTAGTGCCATACCCCATCATAATTCCTCCCAAAAGAGCAAATATGAATTGCTTCTTATCTTTTATTTTTTTAAATTTAAATTGAGATGCTAATAATGTAGCTACTAAAGATCCTAAAATTACAGCTATATTCAAGACAGTATATTTGTTAATAAATACACTTTCATTTCTAATTATAAATTCATAATAATAGCTAGAATGACTAAAGTACTCCCATTTCAATGGTTCTAATCCAAACCATTCTAAAATACCAACAGCCCATAATAAAAATCCGCTAGTTATTTGCCAATTGATGCCACTTGTAGCTAATAAAACTACATTCATTACTCCAAGCAAGCTTCCTCCTAGCCAATAGGGCCATGGCTTTTTTAGCCACTTTGGAATGGGTCCCATTTTATCACCTCTCTTTGTTTTTTATTTTGACTTTTGTATATAAACTTCCCACTGTCCATCTTCAGTTTCTACTGATTTTACGGAATATTTATTTTGCTCTGCCCATTCCTCTAGACTAATAACTACACAACTATGATCGCAATATAATATCAAGATATCATCTTGATTCATCTTTTTTAGTTCTTTCATTGCCTTAAGTACCGGTATTGGACATGCATCATATAAGCAATCAACTTCTTTTACTGACATATAGAACCTCCATTATTTACTGTGTTTTCTTTCATACCATAGTGCTATTATATATAAAATTATCAACACAGTAATCTGCACTATGACTATTATTTTTAAATCTATGTATTCTGGTAAATAAATCACCTTTGAATTAGCTATAGAATATTTACTCCAAAATGGATAATCTTTAGCTCCCATAACAGTTCCAATAAAGAATCCTAAAAGTACAACCCATTGCAATGTATGTCCTTCTCCAATTCTCATAAGTACGCCAGAACTACATCCACCTGCTAAAACCATGCCTACCCCAAATATAAATGCACCAATTACTAAATGAATTCCTATAGATTCTACAGATCCAGGAATCTTACTATAAACTAAAGAATAAGTACTAGTATAAGTACTAGTATATCTATACTGAATTACTGCAAATCCAACAGTACTTATTATCAACCCTAATATCATCCCTCTTAATAATTTGGTATTTTTCATAATAAATGGGTCTCTAAATGCTCCTGCAAAACAAAACCTAGAGTATCGTAGAATAATACCTATGGCTATCCCCCCAAACCATACGGAAAGATATTCATGATTACATTTAAAAAAAACTATTCCCAATATTAAAGCTATAAATAAAATTAATATTGCATAAGGAATTTGATTTTTACCTTTACTTTTTTGTTCCTCCTGCCTTCGTTTTATCAGTTCATCCATTTCATTCGATATCATATAATCATCCTTTAAAAGTATTAAACTTAGAATCATTGCTTAATTTTACTTTAAATAATTATATAATATAAAATATTTCAAATCAACGATACATTTATTGTATATTTACCCAAAATATAAGAACTAGTAAAACCATATGCTTATAAACATATGGTTTTATTAATTTCTATTTTATTTTATTAATCTATAGTTATTTTATATTGTTTTAAAATACTTTATTTACTATCTCCTTACCTCTAATGAATGTTTTACTATTAAATTTAGTAATTCTGCAAAAGATATTCCTACTGCATTAGCACTTTTGGGAAATAAACTATTTTTAGTCATTCCTGGCAATGTATTTAATTCTAATACATAAGGTACTCCATCTTTAACTATCATGTCTACTCTTACATAAACCTGACATTTTAATTCTCTCCAACAAGCTACAGCCATTCTTTCTACTTTATTATGAAGGCTTTCTTCTAATTCTACAATTACTTCATCTGATCCACCATCTGCATATTTTGCTGTATAATCAAAGAATTCCGCATGGGGTCTTATAGCTAGCACTGGTAACATTTTTCCATCTAGCATACAACAAGTTATTTCTTCACCCTTTGTATAATTTTCTATCATAACTTCTTTATCATATTTAAGTGCTAGTTCCACTGCTTCTTTTATTCCTTCTTTGTTTTTCACTAAATTAGTAGCTACACTAGATCCACCACTATTAGGTTTTACAAACACTGGATATCCTATTTTTTCAATAGCTTCATAATCTATATCATCTACACTAGATACATTTACCCAATCTGCTGTGTTTATATTAGCATATTTTAAAATTTTCTTAGTCATATCTTTATCCATGCATATAGCACTTGTCAAAGGACCACAACCTGAATATGGTATATCTAAAGTTTGAAGAACTGATTGAACTGTTCCATCTTCACCAAATTTACCATGTAATGCTAGAAAAGCAAAATCTATACCTTTAACTTTTTCAACAATATCTTCTTTTTTATCTATAATAATAGGAATAATTTCATGTTTTAAAAGTTCTAAATACTTTATAACTTCTCTACCAGAATTCAAGGAAACCTCTCTTTCTGTAGATATTCCCCCCATTATAACTCCAATTTTCATTATATATTCCTCCCATATCTATTTATAAACTTATTTTTCATAACTTCTAGATAAATATTTTATATGTTTATTATTTTCTTAATTAATAATGATGTTATTATTTCATAGCTAATATAATAAAACTTTACCATATGTGTCCTTCTTTGTCCTCTTACTATATTTTATACATTCTATAAATATAATAAAGTACCACCCTACTTATTTTTTAATCTGCAAGTGGTATGCAAACAATATACTTGCTTATTTATTGTTTAATTATAAATATATACATTTAAAATTGCAAATTCCCCATATTAAGTATAAAATGAAAATATAAATAAGCCTTATGTTGTAGGGGTGCCCATTGTGGCTGAGAAGAATTTAAAATATCTAACCCTGATAACCTGATCCAGCTAATACTGGCGTAGGGAAGCAACATGTCTAAATAATAGATTTTTATAAAATTTATTAACAAGATGTATTGCTTTTAAATACATCTTGTTTTTATTTTGTTTTTAAAAAAATGCTTAATTTATCAATTGTTATATAGGAGGTTTTTATATGAAAAAAGTTTTAACTATAGCTGGTTCAGATAGTTGTGGAGGAGCTGGTATTCAAGCAGACATAAAAACTATGAGTGCCTTAGGTGTATATGCCATGAGCGTAATAACTGCTGTAACAGCACAAAATTCAATAGGCGTACAAGATGTTCATGAAATTCCCAAAAGTATGGTTGAATGTCAAATCCAATCTATATTTGATGATATATCTGTAGATGCAACTAAAATAGGAATGGTTTCTAATTCAGAAACTATTAGATCTATAAAGGAATATTTACTAAAATACAATGTTAAAAACATAGTTCTAGATCCTGTTATGGTATCAAAAAGTGGTTATTTTCTTCTTAAAGAAGACGCTGTAGAAGAACTTAAAAATTTAATTTCTATAGCTAGTATAGTAACTCCTAATATTCCAGAGGCTGAAGTTTTAAGTGGTATAAAAATAGATTCAGAAGATACTATGAAAAAAGCTGCTACTATAATTCAATCTATGGGTGTTAAAAACGTTCTGGTAAAAGGAGGACATAGATGCAATGATGCAAATGACATACTTCTTTATGATGATAAATTTATTACAATACCTGGCAGCAGAATAGAAACTAAAAATACCCATGGAACTGGATGTACACTATCCTCTGCTATAGCTTCTTATTTAGCTAAAGGACTTACAGTTGATAAAGCGGTATGCCTTTCAAAAAAATATATTACAAAAGCCATAGAAAATTCCTTCCCTATTGGTGAAGGCGTAGGCCCTGTAGGTCATTTTATAGAACTTTACAAAGAAGCTCATCTAGATTTTTAGAAATATTATAAGTCATTCTTTAAAAATAAATATTTTAAAATTATTTATTAAAAGTTGTACTTTAGTAAATATTTAAATTATTAAAATTCTAATATTTTAATAATATATTGTTGATTTAATATAAAAGATAAACCTTATATTACTAAATATTTATACTGTAAAAATACAGTATTAAAAAAGAAAGGAAGAGTTTTTATGGAAAATAAAAATGTTATTGAAAAGATGAGAGCCAAAACACCGCTTGTTCATTGTATAACTAACTATGTTACTATAAATGATTGCGCTAATATTCTTCTTTCATTTGGTGCATCCCCTGCTATGTGTGAGGCCTACGACGAAGTTTATGATTTTGCAAGTATATCATCTGCTCTATACATAAATTTAGGAACTTTAACTAAAGAACAAGAAGCAGCAGCAGTGCTTGCTTCAATATCTGCAAAAAATCATAATGTTCCCGTAGTTATAGATCCAGTAGGATGCCCTGCCATTAAAAGAAAAGTTGAAGTTATAAATAGAATTGCTAAAGTTGGTAAAATAGATATTATTAAAGGAAATATAGGGGAAATTAAATTTTTAGCTGGTATGAATTCTGAAACTAGAGGTGTAGATTCTCTAGATAATGGAGAAAATGCTTTAGAAGCTTGTGATAAATTGGCTAAAAAATATAATTGTATTGTAGCAGCTACTGGTGAAAAAGATTATATATCTGATGGTAACAGAGGATGCATAATAAAAAATGGTACAGAAATGTTGACTAAAGTAACTGGAGCAGGTTGCATGCTAGGTGCTCTATGTGCTGCCACCTGTGCCAACTTTGAAGATAAATTAATCTCTACTACATCTGCTATATTATCTATGAATATTGCTGGAGAAAAAGCCTTTGAAAAATCACAATTACCAGGCAGTTTTAGAATTGCTTTAATAGATATTATATATACACTATCTGATGAAGAAGTTTGGAAAAGAGGTAATGTAGAATGGAAATAAATTATGAACTTTATTTAATTACAGATAGAAGATTTCTAAGAGGACGTGAATTAAAAAAAGTATTAGAACAAGCTATTTTAGGTGGCGTTACTTTGGTACAAGTTAGAGAAAAAGATGTATCAACTAGAGCATTCTTTAATGTAGCTAAAGAAGTAAAGGAAATAACAGATTATTATAATGTACCTATAATTATAAATGATAGATTAGATATTGCCCAAGCCATAGATGCTCATGGGGTTCATTTAGGCCAAAAGGATATGAATCTTACTATTGCAAGAAAAATATTAGGTAAGGATAAAATAATAGGTATATCTGCGGGAAATATTCATGAAGCTTTAGAAGCTCAAAATAATGGTGCAGATTACCTAGGAATAGGAACAATATTCCCTACTGGTAGCAAAAAAGATGTAGATGAAATTATAGGCATTGATGGATTATCAAAAATAAAAAATAGTATACAGATTCCATCTGTAGCCATAGGTGGAATAAATAAATCTAATTTTAAAGACATTTTAAACACTGGTGTAGATGGAATCTCTGTAATTTCTGCTATACTAAATGAAAATGATATTAAACTTGCTGCCAAAAATCTTTTATTAAATAAATAATAATCTCTACTTATTAATTGATCATAGTTTTAATATAACAATTAAGACACTAGACTTAATAAATACCTTAATTAAATCTAGTGTCCTTTAATATTTAAAAACATTTATTATTCTCATTAACATAATATCTAAAGATTAATATGATATATTATGCTTTACTAACTTTTTACTCACATATTAATTTAACTTGTTGTGCTAGTTAAATTAAGCTTACAGATTAATATTTTGCACATTAAACCACTGCTAAATATAAATGTGAGAATTGTTAATAATTATTTATATAAATTTAGTAGACTTATGTTTATTATATATATTAGAATATACTTAATATATAGTTTTATTGGGAGAATTTTTTTGGATACATTTGTTGCTAGACAGCCCATTTTTGATATAAATGAAAATGTAATAGCCTATGAATTGCTATTTAGAACTAATAATAGAGATAACAAATTTGGTAATATAAATGGAGATATAGCAACAGCCAAAGTAATAATTAATAGCTTTTTATTGATAGGTATAGAAAAATTAACAGATGGTAAAAAGGCCTTTATTAATTTTACAGAAAATCTTATTTTAAATAATGTAGCCTCACTTCTCCCAAAAGAATACGTAACCATAGAGATTTTAGAAAATGTAACTCCATCTAACGATATAATATATTCCTGTAAAAAGTTAAAACAAGATGGATATACTATAGCATTAGATGATTTTGTTTTAATGGACAATTTAAAAGAATTAGTAGAATTAGCAGATATTGTAAAAATAGATTTTAAAATCACTAAAGGTAATAACAGAAAAAAAGTCATAGACAAAGTACTTAAAATAAATAGCAATATAAAATTTCTAGCTGAAAAAATTGAAACTAAAGAAGAATTCTATGAATCTATATCTATGGGCTGTTCTTTATTTCAAGGATACTTTTTTAGTAAACCTACTATATTTGATGGTAACAATATACCTATACATAATCTTACTAAATATAAAATACTAAAAGAACTAAATAAAACAAGTATAGATTTTATTTATTTGGAAGAATTAATTAAAACAGATCAATCTTTATATAATAAACTATTTAAATTTATAAACACCTATTTTTCTTTTAGCCAAAATATAACCTCTTTAAATAAGTGTATATCATTGATTGGAGAAAAATCCACCATAACAATAGTATCATTTATATTATTATACGATATAACAAGTAACAATAAAGAATACATCAAACTAATCTTATTAAGAGCAAAATTTTTAGATCTTTTGGCCAAAAAAATAAATTATATAGATGAAACAGATGAATTATTCTTCATTGGATTATTTTATGGAATAGAAAACTTTTTGCATAATCCTTTAAGAACTGTTTTATATGATCCTAATCTACAAAGTCCGCAGCATGCTCTTGATAAAAGAATAAATAAATTAACTAATATATTACATCTTGCATTATGCTACGAAAAAGGTTCTTGGAATAATATAAATGTTTTGTGCAAAGATCTAAATATATTACCTACTGATTTAACAAACTTATATATTTGTGCCTTAAATTGGGTAAATAAATTTAATATTTGACTATTGGATGTAATTATATATTGAGTACTTATATATGAAATATAACATGTGATTTTTTAAAAATTATTATGTATAAATTTATTTTCTATGAAAACATTATATAAATATTAGTATTATAAATATGGCTATAGAACCTCACTTTAATGGGTTTATATTAATTATTTTTCTAAAACAATTAATAAGGGTTGCCTGAAAATTTAAGTAAAGCAACCCATTTTTTATATATTTTATTATTTCAAATTAAATTTGTATTTACCTTATTTAAAAATATAATAATTAAACTTTTAGTTATTTTTTAATAACTTCTAATATACTTAAAGCTGGATAAGTGTCTAAAAAATATTTTGGAGACATGGTAACCTGCAATTTTTTATCCAATAATATTTTTTCATATTCATCCATATACATAGAATCAGAAATAATTAACTTTCCGCCCTTTTTTAAAACCCTT
This sequence comes from Clostridium sp. Marseille-Q2269, assembly GCF_943736985.1. Lineage (GTDB taxonomy): Bacteria > Bacillota > Clostridia > Clostridiales > Clostridiaceae > Clostridium_F. Next base: position 167,160 of record NZ_CALSFS010000006.1, on the reverse strand, counting down.
AGCATTTCTAGTATAGCCATTTTTCTTTCTTCAGCACTTTCTATATTATGAATACACTGTTTACTCACAATTATATCAAAGGATTGATCTTCAAAGGATAATGCTGAAGCATTTTGAGTTTTTACCTTTATCTTATTCTTCACACCTTCTAATTCTACATTTTGATTAATATAATACTTAGTTTTATCTAATATTCCTTCACTATTCCATATATCTATACCCGTTACTTTTCCTGAACCGCTCTTTAATTTCTTAGCTACTGCTATAGCCAAGATTCCTTTTCCAATACCCACATCTAATACATTTTCATTTCCTGTCCAATTTACTTTAGAAAGTATTCTATTTATATGTCTAAATCTTCCTATAAATATGAAATTTATTATTCTTAATCCATTGAATATAAATATTATAGATATAATTAATATCAAATAAGCCATATAATTTTGTATTTCTTTATGCTGAAGATTAAATATAAAAGCTATTAATCCTAAAATTCCTGCAGAAAAAAATTTAACAGCACTAAAATAATTATTCGGACCGTAATAGGGCTTTGTATATTTTTTCATATTATATAACGCTCCCTTCTTAATTTTCTCCCATTGATAATTGTAGATTTTATCATTAATAAAGGGATTTTTCAAGAAAAATTTTGATTGTTTCTCACTGTAACTACTATATATATGAAAAATTTAAAATTATGTTACAAAAACTTTTTTAATTTTATCACTTTACAAATTCACTTTGCTAAAGTATAATATAATAAATTAAAGCAAGGGGGATTTTTATATGAAGAAAAAAAATGTATTATTTTCAATTGTAATATTAAGTTTAATTTTTATGCTAACAGGTTGTGGTAACAAATCAAAAGGAGATACTTCACTTAAAGATATAAAGGATAAAGGTGAATTTGTAGTAGGATTGGACGATAGTTTCCCTCCTATGGGATTTAAAAATGATAAAGGTGAAATAGTTGGTTTTGATATTGATTTAGCAAAAGAAGTTGCTAAAAAAATGGGGGTTAAAGTAGTTTTTAAACCAGTTCAATGGGATGGTGTAGTTCTTAGTTTAAATAATAAAGATATTGATGTTATATGGAACGGACTTACAATTACTGAAAAAAGAAAACAACAAATAAATTTCTCAAAGCCTTATGTAGAAAATAAACAGATAATAGTAGTTAATAATAAATCTAATATAAAATCTAAGAAAGATTTAGGTGGTAAAACTGTAGGACTTCAATTAGGAAGTAGTAGTGAAACTGCCTTAGAATCTGATAAAGATGTTTCAAAATCTTTAAAAGAACTAAAAAAATACTCAAATAACACTGAAGCACTTATGGACTTACAGGCTGAAAGAGTAAATGCAGTTGTAGTGGATGAAGTAGTTGGTAGATATTATATAAGTAAAAAGCCTAATATTTTTAAAGTACTAGATGAAAACTTTGGTGGAGAGTCCTATGGAATAGGTTTTAGAAAAACTGATAATAGTTTTAGAGAAGCAGTAGATAAAGCTTTAGATGAATGTATAAAAGATGGAACTGCAGATAAAATATCAAACAAATGGTTTGGCAAAGGAATTTTGAAAAAATAGGATGTGATTAATGTGTCTAATCTTTCTGATATAACCATATTTATATTGAAAGGTAATATTATTTCTTTTAAATTATTTATAGTAACAATAATATTTTCTATTCCACTTGGAATTTTAATAGCTATGGGAAAGGGTTCTAAAATAAAACCACTAAAGGCTATATTAAATATTTATACTTGGATATTTAGGGGTACTCCCCTGATGCTCCAACTATTCTTTGCCTATTTTGGACTTCCTGTAATAGGCATAAGATTAGAACCTTTAACAGCAGCTTATTTAACATTTATAATTAATTATGGAGCATACTTAGCAGAAACTTTTAGAGCAGGTATAGAATCCATTGATAAAGGACAATTTGAAGCTTCTAAGGTATTAGGTTTTACTTATAGTCAAACTATGTTTAAAATAATTATACCACAGGCTATACGAAACGTTATACCACCAATATGTAATGAGAGCATAAATCTAATTAAGGATTCTGCTCTAGTAGCTGCCATAGGTATAGGTGATATGCTAAGAGCCGCAAAGGAAGTAGTAACAAGAGATTTTACTATAACACCCTTCTTTATAGCTGCTGCTATATATTTATTAATAACAGCATTTTTAGTACTAATATTTAGAGCTTTAGAAAAAAAATGTGCATATTAATAAAAGTGCAACGAACTTTTATTAGAGTACAAAGAACAGAGTATAGGGTATAGATTTGAAAAAAATTTTTATTAAGAATTTATACCTTTTATATGAAAAAACTGTGTTTTTTATAATTTTTAAGATATTAAAACAAGAAATACTTTTAGTCAATAGATAGCTATAAAAATAAAGTATTCTAATATCTAAACTAACGTCATAATGCCAGGTGCCAGGTACTGTAATATTTAAGCGTAAATTAAACGGGACGGTTACTTTACGCTTAAATATTAGTTTGTAAATAAAATATTCTAATTATTCTAGCTTTAGCTAATTCTCTTCCTTTATATGTTTTCTTTTTATTTTCATTATAAAAAGATTCTGATAGTAAAAATTGAAGTTTTGCTATCTTTCCCTACTAAAATTATACTCTAAGAGTAATTTAATAAAACCACTTTGTTGGCAATAAGAATGTCCATGGAGCAGTTATAATTGCGATAGTAAGTGAAATTTTGAATCTTATAATCTTTTCCTTAATTTGATTTTTAAAAACAAATTTATAATTAAATAAAAATATAAATGCAGCTGATATAAAAATACACAATAGTATTATTATAAATGCTAAAGGCTGTACAGATGGATCATATGCTGTTGCTAATATTGCTTCTGCAGGTAATCCTGACAAATTTAATATGCCTACTAAAAAATATAATATTAATAGTATTGCTGCTCCTATAAAATCTGATAAAAACCCGTATAACCAAACTTTTAATATTCTCTTCTTATAAATCGTTTTTAGATTAAAATCTTTATTTGCTAGTTTATATGCAAAAAAGCACCCTATTACTACTAATGAATCAATTATGTAATTACCAATAAGCGATATAAATATAACCGGTGGAAAAAATAATACCATCCAAATAGGAAAGATTAAATTATATAGTTTAATTGTTTTTTTCAATTTTAAAACTCCTCTTTAGTATATTTTTTGTGAATATATTGATTTAAATTGAATATTTATTTTTATTTAAGTTATATTTCCCAATAAATTCATTATATTATAGTAAAACAATGAATAAATTTCTAACTTTTTATATGATATTATATTAAATTTATATCCAGCATAGTATCTCCAATATTGCTGGAATTAAGTCTTTTATTATCTTCTTAGGATCAGTTTCTGGAGCACTTACTTCCAACTCTTTAAAATTATCTATTAGTTTTTTCATTACACCTTTTTTCTCATCATCTTTATTAAATTTAGTCTGCAATTCCTGAAGTTTTCTTAATACTTCTTTATCTTGATTATTGTTTTCTAAAGAATTCAAAATCTTTTTCCTCCTAACGTAAAATATTTATATTTTTTATTTTAAGCATTAAATTCAATACAATATATATTTTTAATTATATATGTTTTAAAAATTTTTAGTTATTTATATTGTTTTCATTAATAATTTTAAAAAAATTTTAGTTATAACTTTAGTTAGGCAATTTCAAAAGCTAAATTACCTATTGAGACTATATTATACTTATTATGATATATTATCCATATAATATGAAAACACTTGCCCAATTTTATATGATGAATTTTTAAAAACTCTAAGGGATTTTTAGCTCACATAAAATATCTTTTAGTTCAATATTCTGTTTTGATTTTTCATATATAAAGCACACAAGTGCTTTTGCCGTCAGGCTGTTTAGATATTTCTGAGTTTCACCTATAGTCTTAAAATCTCCGTGGTTGGAACTAACTCTAAATAATTCTAAAAAATTATAGATTAAGAATACTATAAGAAAATATCGTTCTATAGACAAAATGCTACGCATTCTATATTTATCAAAAGCTAAATTGCTTTTTAAATATTTATATGAAGTTTCTATAGTCCATCTGTGAGAATAATATTTAATTATAGTTTCTGCATTTAATAAGATGTCGGTAGACAGCAAATATACTGGGTTCTTGAATCCATCATGGGTGACTTCATAGCAAATAAGTATTTTAGCATAAGGGAATTTAGAAACATTACCTTCATAGGTATATACTCTATAGTCCTTACCTTCAACTGTAACAAGGTCTAAGGTGTTAGGACTAAGGAATTTTTCAAATTTTGATAACTGCATTGAAATTCCTAATGGAGATATTTTTCTGTTAGATTTAATTGCTCCTATTAGGTGGTAGCCCTTTGCTAAAGATGCTTCTATTAAATTATTATTTGTATACCATGAATCCATAAGACAATACATTTTTTCACAATTAGATGGAGTTTTAAAAGAAGTTATAAAATTTTTTGCAATATCAATCTTAGATTTAAAATTTTTATTTAAATCTTTGCAAAATTCCTTTTTATAGTAAGGTTTATATTGTAAAGGAATAGATTTATCATTTACAACAAAATTTGAAGTAACCACACAATGTGACCAAATATTTTTGTCTTCTGTATGAGAGTAATTATAAGATAATCCTTGCATTTTCTTTGCTGATTTCTTGGGATTTACAGTATCATCTATAATCAAAAACCCTACGGATTTAGGTTTAATATTATGCTCAAGGAAAAAGTTTAAATAGCTAATTCTATTGTTGTTCAGAAGACTATGGTCCCATTTAGAATGGCTTAAAAATCTATAAATACAACTTTTGTCTTTTGAATGCAACACATTTTTAGCAATTTCAGATAAAGTTTTAGTGCCAGGTAAATTAATTAATCCATTGGCAATATTGGTTAAATGATTAAATTGAGGCTTAGACATTCCATAATTTACATCATTTAAGTAATTGTAAAGTTCATTATTAATGGATACAATATTAGTACTTGGCATACTTTTTACCTCCTGTGTTTATATTTGTATGGTAACTTTTATATAACACAGTGAGAGAAAGTATGCCATATTTATTTTTTGGTAGTTTTACCAATTTAGATTTTTATTTTGCATAACTAAAGTTATAATTATATATTATTTTTAGTTGAATTTTTCTAATGTTATTCTATATGAAAAATACTTATAAATAATTTATAATTTCCTTATATTGGATTTTTATTGTATAATCTATATAAGGTTTTGTTACCATTATATTATATATACTTAAACTAAGGGAGGAATTTATGTTGAAGTGTAATGCTGTATTGGATAGTGGTGGTATCAGGGGTATTGGCATAATTGGTGCTTTAAACTATATGGAAAGTAAAAATTTCACTTGGAACAATGTTGCTGGAAGCTCTGTTGGGGCTTTATTAGGAGCATTATTAGTTTCAGGATACACTGCAAAAGATTTAAAAAATATAACTGCAAACACTAATTTTATGGAGCTTATTAATAAAGAAAGTCTTCAAAAATTTACACTAGTAAGTAAAGCATTAAGCTTTTTTAAATATAACGGTATTTACTCTGGAGATTCCATAGAAAAATGGATTGATGATATGCTTAAGGTAAAGGGAATAAATACTTTTAATGATCTTATGGATAATGATACTTGTAAATTAAAGATAATAGCCTCAGACATTACAGAAAAAAAAATGATTACTTTTCCTGATGATCTATATACTTACGGTTTTAGCCTAAGTAATTTTAGAGTTTCTAAAGCCATTAGAATGAGTATAAGTATACCTTTTTTCTTTAAACCTGTGGAATTTATTCATGGTAATGGTGTTAGTTACATAGTAGATGGAAGTGTTTGCTCCGGCTATCCTATTTCTATTTTTGATAACTTAGATGGTAAAGAAAACATTCCTACTATTGGATTTAAGTTTGACAATGTTGAAATAAGTAATACTAAACAGGGTAAAAATGATCCCTTATCTTTTCTATTTGATATTGCTGATACTATGAATAAGAAGGATTCTAGAAGATGGATGATAGATAAAAATATAGACAGAAGTATACTGATACCTACTTTAGGTATTAGCGCTACAGACTTTGATTTATCTAAACAGGAAACTATAAAATTATATAAATCTGGATACAAATCTGCTGAAAAGTTTCTTAAAACTTGGGATTTTCAAGAGTATAAAAATAAGTATAAAAATGAAGGCACAGCTTAAATATATAATAAAATTTACTAGCTATTAGTCAGCAAACCACATTAATATTTAAAAATATAATAGATCTAACTCTAACACTACAAAGATAAAAATATACCTTATAAATAAATTTACTCTTTTGTTAATTTGAAAGTTTTTTATAAAAGTTTACAATACTCTGTATAAACTTTACCATTTATTTAGGTATATTTTTATCTTTATTATATTAAAATTAAATCTATTCTTATATATCCTATGTTTACCCTAAAGAATTAACATCAATCAATAAATTAAAATATATTATTATCTATTAGCAAATAGTTCACTTATTTTAACTACAAGCTGTACTGCCTTTTCCATTGATGGAACTGGAACAAATTCAAATCTTCCATGGAAGTTATGACCACCTGCAAATAAATTTGGAGTTGGTAATCCCATAAAGGATAATCTTGAACCATCTGTACCACCTCTTATAGGAACTAATTTTGGTTCAATATCAATAGCTTTCATAGCGTCATGAGCTATATCCACTACATATTTTACTTCATCTATTTTTTCCTTCATATTGTAATACTGATCTTCTACTTTCACACATACTATTTCTTTATTGTATTCTTCATTTATTTTTTTGCCTACTTCTTCAATTTGTTTTTTTCTTTCTTCAAATTTATTTCTATGAAAATCTCTTATAATATAATTTAGTTCTGTTGTTTCTACTCCACCATTTACACTTAATAAATGGAAAAATCCTTCATATCCTTCTGTTCTTTCTGGTACTTCATTTTGTGGAAGCATGCTTATAAATTTATTGGCTACTAATACTGAATTAGTCATTTTATTTTTTGCTGAGCCTGGATGTACGTTTCTTCCCTCTATAATAACTTTAGCCTTTGCAGCATTAAAAGTTTCACATTCTAATTCTCCTATGCCACCGCCATCTAACGTATAAGCTAAATCTGCTCCAAATTTTTTAACATCAAAGTAATCTGCTCCCTTACCTACTTCTTCATCTGGAGTAAATCCAACTTTTATAGTTCCATGTTTTATTTCTGGATGATTTATTAAATATTCCATAGCAGTAACTATTTCTGCTATTCCAGCTTTATCATCTGCTCCTAAAAGAGTATCTCCATCTGTTACTACTATGTCTTGTCCCTTATAATCTAATATCTCTGGGAATTCTTCAACCTTTAGAATTATATTTTTTTCTTTATTTAAAACTATATCTTGTCCTTCATATTTTTCTACAATTCTAGGATTAATATTAGTTCCTGATATATCTGGACTTGTATCCATATGTGATATAAATCCTATTGTAGGCACTTTTTTGTCTATGTTAGATTCTAATGTAGCCATAACATATGCATTTTCATCTACAGATACATCTTTAAGGCCTATTTTCTTTAACTCTTCCCCTAATTTTTTTGCAAATTCCAATTGAGTTTTAGTTGTTGGTACAGTTTCAGATTCCTCAGATGATTGAGTATCTATTTTTATATACCCTAAAAATCTGTCTAATACATTTTGCATTTATAGTCCCCCTCTATAATATATTATGGTTTTTATTTTATTTTTTTGAAATTGTTTACTTATATTCTACAATATACTATCTCTCTATGCAAACATCCCCCATGATTACAGCATCGATATTTCCATCTTTATTTTTAAGTGGAATTGCTATAGCTATACAATAATTGTAGCTAACACTAGATATATAAGGTTCACTGGAGTATTTTTCCCCTAAAATAGCTTTTTTGAAATATGGTCTATGGGAAAAATCATCATTTCCTTTTGTTATAGGAATATTAGCAGACTTCATTATTCCATCTTTATTTATTATTCCAATATATTCGAATTGAATATTTTCATCTGCATATTTTTTACATACATTAGAGCAAGAATCCACATTTAATCCGCTAGAACTTATTTCTCCACCAATATTTTTTAATATATTAAATCCATCATTAACCAATTGTATTTGGTCTTCTTTTATAGTTATTCCTGTAACGAAAGCCTTTAATTGGCTGTCTATCTTATCTGTACATCCATTCATTTCTTTTATTAATTCTGTTATTTCATTGATAGATGCAGCTTGCTCTTCTGCTGCTGCAGAAATCTCTTCTGTCATAGAAGCACTTTGCTGAGCTCCTGAAGCTATAGTTTCCATTAACTGATCTACTTCTTTAGATATGGTTGTATTTTTATGTGCCAAATCATATATTTGTTCTACTGAACTATAAGTTTCATCTGTAGCAGATATTATTCTTCCAAATGATTGCTTTGATTCATCTGCATAGATTATATCCTCTTCCACTTCTTTACTTTGCTTTTCTGCTTCTTCTGTTATATTACTTATTTGATAAGTAATCTTTTCTATTAATTTTCTTATCTCTCCAGCAGATTGTGATGATTGTTCTGCCAATTTTCTTACTTCATCTGCTACTACAGAGAATCCTTTGCCATGTTCTCCTGCTCTAGCAGCTTCAATAGCTGCATTTAATGCAAGTAAATTAGTTCTTTCGCTTATTTCTGTTACTACATCTGTTATTTTACTTATTTCTGTTGCTTCATCTTCTAATATTCTTACATTAGTAGCTAATTTCTTGCTTACCTCTTCTGTGGTTTTTATTTTATATATCATAGTTTCAAAAGTTTTTTGATTTTCTTTTATTGTTTCAACCATTTGTCCAGCTATATCTTTAGTATTTTGGGCTTTTTCTGCTATTACAGCTGAGTTTTCTGCCATGTCACTAGTATTATTTCTTGTAGATGTGGCTGAATCTGCTTGAGTTGTGGCTGTTTCAGCTACAGATGTTACAGAAGATGCTATATTTTCTGAAGCTTGATTAGTATCTAGTGCATTTTGATTTAGTGTATTTGATATAATTCTATTTTTTTGTGATATCTGTAATAAATCTGACAATATTTTTTTAGTATTTTGAACTATACCATTTACGCTGGCTCCAATAGGTTCTAAAAGTCCTGTTTCTGGAACTCTAGTTGCAAATTCACCTTTTGATACTCTATCCGTTATTTCTGCTACCTTTTCTATAGAACTATAAGCTTTACTTACAAAAACCCTAACTACTATATATGAAACTACAAGCATTAATATAAACATTAGGATTATAAATTTTAGATAAAAACTATTAAAGCTTGCTATTAGAGTAGAGTTATTACTTCCTAAGCCTTTTAATATAAATTTAGTTCCAATAAAAAAAGTGCCACATAATATAAGTATTAGTATATTAAACAAAATAGCTATTTGCTTTATAAGCTTATTTTTCAATCCACTCACCAACTTTCCTTAAATTTGTGAACATTTTTATTTTGCATAATATATATAATTTTCTACAATATAGTTTTTTTTCCTTCTAATTTATTGAAATCCTTAACTTTTCTAATGTTAATATAAAGTATAATTAGATCTATTTTTAATAATTGTTTAATTAATTAATGGATTTTTATATAATCATCTATGGAGAATAAATATAGATATTTATCTTTTACGCTTTTTCCTGTTATTTTATTTAATGCTTCTTCATAATATTTAATTTGTATTTTATATCTATTTCTTATTTCTTCTATATTCTCTACATAATCTGTTTTATAATCTATCAATACTAACCCATCTTCCTCTTCAAAATAGCAATCTATTATCCCCTGAATTATTACTTTTTCTTCTTTATACTTTTCTTTATCTAGTTCTTTATAAATTTCTCCTGGTGGTGCTTCAATAGAAAAAGCCATTTCCCTATTAATACTATTAGATTTAATCATTCTTTTTCCTAATTCACTTTTACAAAACTTTAATATTTTATAAGGCTTTATAACCTTTGATTGTTCATAAGTTATAAACTCTCTCTTTATTAATCTATCTATTTGGGCTTTTATCTCTTGTTGATTTTCTACCTGTTTTAAATCTAGATGCTGCATAAACAAGTGTATAATAGTTCCTCTTTCAGATGCAGATATTTTCTTTTTGCCCTCCATAAACATAGGTGTTCTAAGCTCTACTTTTTTAAATAATTCTTCTGTATTATCTTCTTCATCTACTATAAACTGTTTTTTCACATCTGAAACTGATAGCTTTGTTGGTATATTTGATGCACTATCATATTTATAGTTAAAAGATAGCCTTCTATATATTTCTTCTTTATAATTACTTTCTTCTAATTCCAGTAATGTTTTTTTTATTTTTTCACTAATTCCTTCTTCATTATCTTCAATTTTTTCCTTTAACAGTTCTTTTTTGTTCCATAATTGTATTTTCCATTTTGACTTATCATCTACTATATTTGAAAGCTCTGATACTATATCTAATTCTTCCCTGAAACTTATAGCATCTTTATGTTTTATAATAACTGGTCCTATCCAATCTAAATAAGTTTTTCCACTAATAACAGCATATTCTGGTACACTATTTTTGTCCTCTGATAAACTCAACCAATTGTCCACAGTTTTATCTATATTATTAATTAAACCTGTGATTATAAGTTTTTCTCTTGCTCTTGTTAAAGCTACATATAATATTCTCATCTCTTCTGATAAAGTTTCTAACTTAATCTTATTTTTTATAATGTTTTTAACTAAAGATGGGTACGCTATTCTTCTTTCTGTATTCACATAATCTGGACCATAGCCCAAATCCCTATGAAATAATATACTTTTATTAAGATCTGTCATGTTAAAATTTTTGCCTGTGCCACTTAATATTACTACTGGAAATTCTAGACCTTTACTTTTATGAATGCTCATTATCCTTACTACATTTTCATTTTCTCCTAGAATTTTTGCACTTCCCATATCTCCACTGCTAAATTTCAATTTGTTTATAAAATTTATGAAATTAAAAAGTCCCTTATAACTGCTCTTCTCATATTGTCTTGCTCTTTGAAAAAGTATTCTTAAGTTTGCTTGTCTTTGTTCTCCACCAGGGAGAGCCCCTACATATCCATAATAGCCTGTTTCTACATATAAAAACCAAATAAACTCATCTATATCCATGTGGATAGATTTTTTTCTCCATGAGTTTAATTTTTCTATAAAACTACATATTTTATTTTTTAATTCATCATTCATATCTTTTAATACTCTATTTGTTTTCTCTTCATTTTCCACATAAAGATTATAGTATGAATCATCTAAATTTTTATCTAATCTATATATTATTTCCATACATTCATAAAATGCTATATTTTTGTTTATCATTCTTATATCTATAAGTTCATCATCTGTAAAGGAAGCTATAGGAGATCTTAATACTGAAAGTAATGGTATATCTTGAAGCGGATTATCTATTATTTGTAACAATGATATAATAGTTTTTATTTCTGTTGTATCAAAATATCCTGAATTAGTATCTGCAAAAACTGGTATACCTTCCTTTGCCAGTTCTTCTACAAATACTGGTGCCCAATTGGATGTAGCTCTCATAAGAATTACTATATCTCTATATTGGACTCCTCTATATCCACCTAATTTTTTATCAAATACTTTTAATCCACCTTCCAAATTATTTCCTACTACTTCCTGTATTTTTTTAGCTACTAATCTTCCTTCTAATTGTATATTATCTAATGCTTCTTCTTCGCCCATATTGTATTCTTTCAAAACTTCTTCACTTATTTCATATTTTTTATCCATCAAACATAATTCTATAGGCTCACCTTTTACCTCTTCACCGTAACTAGCTCCAACAGATAAAGCCTCTTCTTCTGTATAATCTAATTCTCCTATGGTTTTAGACATTATTTGTTTAAATACATAGTTAACACCATTAATTACTTCTTCTCTACTTCTAAAGTTTTTAAACAACTTTATTTTTCTATATTTTGAGACCTCTTCTTCATTATACTTATTATATTTTTCTAAGAATATTTCCGGTTTTGCCTGTCTAAATCTATAAATACTTTGTTTTACATCTCCTACCATAAATCTATTAGGTATATTCTCTTGTGTTTGAGGTTCATGAAAATTTATTTCTTCTTCATTAAATACTAATTGACCATCAAAAAAACTCCAATGCCCTTTTACTCTTGATACCATACTCATAATAACTTCTTGTACCAAGTTACTATCTTGATATTCATCTATAAGTACTTCTTTAAATCTCTTTCTATAATCTAACGCAATATCTGAAGGAATTATATCCCCATTTTCATCTTTATCTGTTAATATGGCCAGACATAAATGTTCTATATCGTTAAAGTCAATCAAATCTCTTTCTCTTTTTTTAGCTTCATATTTTTTGTCAAACAATATTGTTAAATCAGATAATGCTTTCATATATGGATACAAAAATATAAATTCATTTTTTATAAATTCATTTTCATAGGAATGTAGTATATGTTTTAACTCTAATATCTTTTTCTTTACTTTGTCCCTTAATTTCTTGACCTTTTCCTTAGCTTCTTTATCTGCATCTTTATTTCGTTTTGCAGGTAATTTATCAAAATCATAACCTATTACTTTTTCTCTAAAATCTTTAAATTTTGATGCTTTAATTAAATCATTTATAAAATACAAATCATTTTTAAAAGGCTCATAATAATAATCTATGCCTATAGAATTTAGTATTAAATCTATGGATTGCTCTAAAATATTTTTAAATCCATACAATAATACTTTCATATCTTCCATGATCATATTTGCCCATGATGTGTGTTCAAAATCAAACTCTTTACCCACATTAAACTCTTCCGCCATATTTAAAAGCCATTTATAAGGAAGTGGAGCACTCTTAGCAAATCTATGTAACTCAAAAACCATCTCTTGTAATCTAATATCTTTTCTACTGGCATAACTTTCTACTAAATTAATAAATTGTTCATTATCTTCTTCATATAATTCTTCAAAAAGCTCATCCATAGCTTCTTGTCTCATCAGTACTCCCTCTGTTTCATCACATATCCTGAAATTAGGATCTATATCTATAGTGTGAAAATTATTTTTTATAACTTGAAGACAAAAGGAGTGGATAGTCATTATATTAGATTTATTTAGTAAAGTAAGTTGTTTTCTTAGTACCTTAGACTCTGGATTTTCGTCTAATCCTTCAGAAATAGCATCCCCTATTCTTTCTCTCATTTCTGCTGCAGCTGCATTAGTAAAAGTAACTACCAATAATTTATCTATATCTATAGGCTCTTCTTTATCTAAAATTTTTTCAATTATTCTTTGAACTAAAACAGCAGTCTTACCAGCCCCTGCCCCTGCTGCCACAAGTAGATTACAATCTTTAGTAGAAATAGCTTGTCTTTGTTCCTCTGTCCATCTAGTATTACCCATTTTTTCACCTCATTTTACGCATTATATATAGTTTTTATTCCATAAGTTATAGTATTAATATTTATTTTTTAGACCTAAGTAAAAAATATATTTTTTCTAATAAATATATTGGAGGTATTAATATACCTAATAATCCAAACATGAATATATACAAATCTGAATTAAATATTCCTCCTAAAAACATACCAACAAGACATAGTATTATGGACATAATTACGCTAAACATAAAACACATCCTTCATATTTCACAATACTTTATATAACTATCTATATTATAACCCGTATTTTTAAAATAAAGTTTAAAACATAATAAAGATTTCAATATTAGAAACAAAGGCATTATGAAACTTAATTTCTTTCTCTTATTCATATTTCACCTGGTTTTAAATACTATTAAGTCTATATATATTATAAACTTTATTTACAAAATACAATACAGCTGTTTCCATGGAAAATTTTCTACTGAAGTGTATATCCCACACCTCTTTTAGTTATAATTGAAACTTCAGCATTAATTTCCTTTAATCTTTTTTTAGTCTAGTTATGTTTACAGTTAATGTGTTATCATCTACAAATACATCATCATCCCAAAGTTCCTCTAAAAGTACTTCTCGTGGAACAACCTTTCTATAATTCCTCATAAAAATTTTTAATAGCTTGTACTCATTTCTTGAAAGCTCTATTATTTGCTCATTTATTTTAAGCTGCATACTTTCACATATAAGATTCATTTCATTTACTTTTATAATCTTTGTTTCTCCAGAATTAACCCTTCTAAGTACTGCATTTATCTTTGCAATAAGTAATTAAATTCCAAAGGGCTTAGCTATATAATCATCTGCTCCCAAATCTATTCCTCTAATTTGCTCCTATTCTTCACTTCTTGAGGAAATTATAATTATAGGTGTAGAAACTTTTTTTCTTATTACCTTTAAAAAATAAAACCCATCAAATTTAGGAAGATTTATATCTAAAAGTATTAGATCTATAGAGGACTCTAAAGCCTTCTCCTTAACTTTATCAAAATCCGTTACAAGTTCAACATTATACTCATAACTTGTTAAAAAATCTTTCATATACTTTCTTAAATTTATATCATCTTCTATAATTAAAATATTTTTCATAATTCTCCTCCATAAAATTATGTCAGTTCTGTTAAGTTATATAGATATTAAATTTGCTATACCTATTGAAATATAATAACTTAGCTAAAAAATAATCATTTCGATAAAAAAAGGAATCTATATATTTGATATTTTTTATATTCTATTATTAATGGTACATCCAAATTGATTATACTATTCAACTATATAATTAAAAGACTTATACAAAATTATTAGTAAAAATCCTACATAACCATATTTTACTACAAAATCACATTAATTTATCTTTCCAATTAAAAACTACATTTTCTAAAATAATTAATTGTATATAAAAAATGTAGGTTTTTAGCCTACATTTTTTAATGTAAATATATTTTATTTTAAGCCATAATTTTAACTTCTTTAAATTTATCAAGATCACTATAAAGTTCTTTCTTATATGGATTTCTCTTTGTTTTCTTTACTTTATATATCATATAAATAAATACAGCTATGTTAATTCCAAGAGCTATTACACTAAAAATTGTATAAATGGTAGGATTATAGGTTGATTTAATTAAAAATATTCCTTTATGCTGGAAACTTGGAAAAGTTTGAGCGAACATACACCATATTGCTAAAGTTTGGGCTCTGTGTTGTAACCAAGCACCTTTTCCAACGGTAAAAGCGCAAAGGGTTGGAGCCAAAAGTAATGCAATACCTGCATACCAAGAATGAGTAGGTATACAGTTATAAGTGTATACAAAATTCCATGCATCATATGCAATAATCCAAAACCAAAGCATATCTGGCCATAGCATATCCCTACTTTTATCCTTCTTAGTTTCTTTTCTAATTACTATTCCAAACCACCCTGTTATTGTAATAATATTTAATATGCCGGCAATTGCATTTATATAATTCCAAGGGCCACCCATAACCCCTACTATTTCACCTTCAATAGATCCTGAGTTCATCATCCAATATAAAGATCCCACTTCAAAATCTCTTCCAACTGCTTCTAAAATATTAATAGCTAGAATTAATGGTGGAAAACATAAAGCAATTTTATTATCTGCTAATCTCCAAACAACTTCACCAGTAGCTTTATCTTTCTTTTCAAAATGTCGAATAAACCAAAAACCAATACATCCTGCTGTTGCAGAATAAACTTTTGCTAAATGAAACCAATCTGTATAAGTCTCATCCTTTAAAACAGTAAACCAAGTTATTGTTAAAATAATAGGTAAAATAACAAAGCTAAAAAATCCTATCCATTTTTTCTTTCTTGCAAATTCGTTGAATAAAAACAGTGATGCAAAAACAATAAACCATATCCCCAATGAACTAAATATAGTTGCTCCTTCAGCATAGTTAAATTCAAACATTTTTCTCCCCCTTTTCACCTCTAAAAATTTAAAAATTATTTAATAGGCTACTATTTCTTTAATTAAAAATTCTTTGCCACATAATAAGTCCCAATCTTTACCTTCACAATAAGGACATCCTTCCCTATTTTTTAAGATATTATAAACTTTATTACAGTGTTTACATAAAGCATTTGCTGGCAATACATCAATTTTCAACTTTGTAAATTCCATTGCAGTGCCGTCTACCGCAGCGGGATAACAGGCTTTAATATATTTAGGAATCATGGAAGATAACTCTCCAATTTGCAAGACAATAGTATCGATTTTTGTTAGATGGTTTTTTATAGCAATATCCTCTACAGTTTTTACTACTTCGAGAATTACTCCAAGTTCATGCAACAAAACACACCCCCTATAGTTAAACTTTAAACTACATTATTTGTATAACATTATTTAAATAATGTTTTTACCTTTTTAGCAGTTATCTTTACTTTACGTTTAAGAACTTGTTTTACAACTACTGGTTTTAAATCTTCGTATGCCACACCTTCACCATCATATTTTCTGACAAGTGAAATGGCATCAAACTTGCATTTAGTTGTACATTGACCACATCCTACACACAAAAATTCATCTACAACAGTGGCTCCACAACTAAGACAACGTTCTGTTTCTTTTTTTACTTGTTCTTTAGTAAAAGTACCTCGTAAATCTTTAAAGGTTTTTTTTGATTTATCCCCATTTACATGACCTACGCTTTGTCTTGGAGTGCCATCATATCCTTCAATCTCTATATTTTCTTTATCTAAGGCCTGATATTCTTTCCTATCACGACCTATAATTAGACTTTGCCCTGGTTGAACATAACGATGAATTGAAATCGCTCCCTCTTTACCTAAAGCAATGGCATCAATAGCAAATTTAGGACCTGTTAGTGCATCCCCACCGGCAAAAATATCTTTCTCAGCTGTTTGTAGTGTAACTGAATTTGCTTTAATGGTGTTATTTCTATTAAATTCAATTTTACTATCTACTAAAAGTTTACCCCAATCTATTCCTTGACCTATTGAAAGCAATATGGTATCTGCTTTAACTATTATGGTATTGTCCTCATCATATATTGGGTTAAATTTTCCTTCTTCATTAAATACAGAAATACATTTTTTAAATTCTATACCTGTAGCACGATTATTTTTAAGAATAATTCTTTTTGGTCCCCATGAATTATTAATTTTAATATCTTCTGATAAAGCTTCTTCAATTTCTTCTGGAAGAGCAGGCATTTGATCACGATTCTCTAGGCAGTACATTTTAACTTTTGTATCACCTAGCCTAGTTGCTGTTCTTGCAACATCTATAGCAACATTGCCTCCTCCTATTACAATTACATTGCCTTTAAGTTTCAACTCCTTACCTAAGTTTACATCTCGCATAAAATCTATACCTGTAATAACATTTTCAGCATCTTCACCTTCTATGCCAAGTTTCCTTCCTATAGAAGCACCAATGGAAATATAAAAAGCTTTAAAATCTTCATCTCTTAATTCATTAAGAGTCACGTCTTTACCAACTTCAATGCCTGTTCTAAATTCCACACCTAATTCTTTTAATATATGAATTTCTGCATTTACAACTTCTTTTTCAAGTCTAAAGGAAGGAATTCCTAAAGTTAACATACCACCAAGAACTTCCTGTTTCTCAAAAACTGTTACTTTATATCCATCAATAGCTAAAAAATAAGCACAGCTAAGGCCTGAAGGTCCAGCTCCTATAATTCCAATTTTTTTACCATATTCATGTTTATGTTTAGGCACATAACGATATTTAACATTTAGATCTTGCTCTGCAATAAATTTTTTAATTTCATCGATAGCAACTGGGTTGTCAATATCTCCTCTTGTACATTCTGACTCACATTTTCTTGGACAAATACGTCCACATACAGCTGGAAATGGATTTTCATGTTTTATAAGTTCAAGAGCTTCTTTATATTTTTCTTGTGCTGCAAGCTTAATATAACCCTGAACTGCAATATGTGCTGGACATTGAGTTTTGCAGGGACTGGTGCCAGTATCAACTACATTTTTCCTATTTATTCTATAATCAGTATTCCATTTGTCTGGCCCCCACTCTGTATCCCGTGGAGTTTCAGTTCTTTTTATCTCAGTGGTAACTGGAGTCTTAGAGCATAATTTTTGCCCTAGTTGTAGTGCATTAACAGGACAATTTTCAACACACTCACCACAAGCAACACATTTATCTGTATCAACTTTAGAAACATAATTTGAACGTACCATATCAGCATTAATAAACATACTAGCAGTTCTTAATGAAAGACAAGAGCATCCACAACAATTGCAGATAGCATGAGTTTTACCTGATCCATCTAAGTTTGGTATTTGGTGCATTAAACCGTTTTCTTCTGCTCTTTTAATAATTTCAAAGGCTTCTTCACGGGTAATCTGCCTGCCTCTTTTTGTACGAATATAATACTCTGCAGCGTGTCCCATTTGAATACACATATCTTCCTTAAGGTGCCCACAACCTTCTCCCATAGCTTCTCGCGCTGTACGACAAGAACAATCTGCAACTGAAAAAATCTCATTTTCAGTTAGATATTTTGAAACTTCTTCATAACTTGCTCTTCTAGTTTCCCCTGAAATGGCATGCTCTATGGGAATAACACGCATAAGACCTACTCCTACTGGGAAATTACCTGATGTTTTAGGGCCTCTTACTCTTCCATAAGCTTCAAAAGCTCTGGCTATTTGAGGATACTTCTTAACATTATTTTTATTATTAACCATCATTTCCATAATACCGGGAACCCATGTATCATACCAAAATACATCTTCCCCATTGATTGTATTTACAAAGCAAACTCCTGCATCTGCCAACTCTAATAAAAGTTTTTTTGTTTCTTCTACACTTTTGCCACATAAAATAGACAGTTCATTAGCTGTAACTTTCTTACGTATATTCATACAAAGTGCTACTTCTGCCATTTCATTTGTAACAACAGGCTCAAGAATCATATATTCTGGATCTGTGGGTTTAATCTCATTTTTTGATCCCCGCTTCTTATTACTTATATGATTTGCAAGATCAAGCACTTTTTCCTTAATCATATATTATCCCCCTAAAAATAATTATGTGTAATCTATAAAATATATAGATATTAAATCATAGAAATAAAAAGTTTAATTAATAATATTACAAATTTTCAATTAATTTTTCTTCCAATTCATTACTTCTTTACGTATCCAATCAAACCATTCATCCATACCTTCTCCTGTTTTAGCTGATATTGGAATAACTTTGATATTAGGATTTAATCTTTTTGCTCTTTCTTCCACTGCCTCTATATCAAATTCAAAATAATCCTTTGCATCTATCTTATTAATTAGAAGAACATCAACTATTGAAAACATTAAAGGATATTTTAAAGGCTTGTCGTCTCCTTCTGGTATACTTAAAATCATAGCATTTTTTGATGCACCAGTATCAAATTCTGCAGGACACACTAAATTTCCTACATTCTCCAATACTGCAAAATCAATATTTTCAGTACCTAGCCCCTTCAAACCTTGTTTAGTCATATCAGCATCAAGATGACACATCCCCCCAGTGTGCAATTGAATTACTTTAACACCAGGCTGTGAAACCTTATGTGCATCTACTTCTGAATCAATATCAGCTTCTAATACTCCAATATTCATTTCATCTTTTAAAGACTTAATTGTTCTTAGAAGAGTTGTTGTTTTTCCTGAACCGGGTGATGACATAAGATTTAATAAAAATACTCCTTGCTTTTTTAAGTCTTCTCTAAGTAAGTCTGCTTGGTGATCATTGTTTTGGAAAACACTTTGCTTAATCTCTAAAACTTTATATGTGTTCATATAATACCCCCCCATTTTATACATAATTTAAATTGTATTTCATTAAAATAATGATATATACATATATACCATAATATAACATAACAACTGTTATGTTTATATTATAATACCTATTACACTTTGTCAATGCTTTAACATTCTGAATAATAATTATATTTTGAAAACATAAAATCATACATTTTTTAAAACCTTATGCTTCAATTATTTACCACCAATTCTATAAAAATATGCTATACTACATATGAATGAGGTGACTAATATGATCGCTAATAATCACAATGAAAAAAAACAGCATATTTTAGAATCTGCAATTAGTAAATTCACAGAAAAAGGATTTGAAAAAACAAGTTTAAGGGAAATAGCCTCTGCTGCTGGGCTAACTACTGGTGCTATCTATCATCATTTTAAGAATAAGGACGAATTGTTTTATCATGCGGTAAAAGAAGCTATGTACTTTGCCCAAAAGCTATCTGAAAAAGATGAAAATAGCAATATTAAAAGTTCTGAAAGTATGTTAGATGAAATTAGTATTAAAGTTAGAGAACGTATGTCAAAGATTGATGAACAACGTCTTCTAATTCTATTAATAGGTTATGTATTATCAAAAGGTGGCCAGCTTAATGACAGCCTAAAACAAGATTATAATGAAATTATTACAAAAGTATCAGAAATGTACTTTTTTGCATTTGGTATTGAAAATGAATACTATAAAAAAAGCCTTGCTTCTATTTTAGTAGCTGCTCTAGATGGTGTTGCAATGCAATATTCTCTTGGAGTTTTAAAGCAAGAAGATGAAAGATTTAAAGACACTTTTGTTAATTTTTTTACAGAAAGTATTCCTTTCTTTATGCAAAAAAACAAATCTTAACTTAAATTTTTGTAGTTATTTTTACTATACATTACATAGAAAATTTAACATATATTATAATGAAAAATATAAAAAAACTCACAGACAAAAGCCTATGAGTGAGTAAATAAAAAATTTATTTACTTAAATAGTTTATCTGCATTTTTATTAATATATTGGAATACTACAATAGTTAGTATTAAATAAACTATAAATAATATTACATAAGTTGTTGTTGGATTATTTAAAATAATGATTTTTCCTATTCTGATTTTACTTACTAGCAAAGTTCCTCTAGATATTGATATATCATAAATACTACAATGATTAAATTTTGGAAAATACAATTATAAGCAAAAGCTCATGTTCTAAATAACATTCTTACTTCTTTTAGAAAATAAGATTTTAATCCTGAACTTTTCTTACTTTCTTTGGTAAATGCTCAATTGTTATAGGTATTAGCAACATTATTAAAATCAAGTTAAATATTAATGATGATATAGGATATATACTAATGACTCCTATTCCAATGGAACTAATAAGTACATATACCAAAAAAGCAGTAAATAAAAGGACAAATATTTTTTATAACTAGCTATTAAATAAAAATATTTCTTGTTCTGATTTTTATCCCTTAGATTCTGTTTTATGTAATTTTCTTATATAAAATCACATTCTATATTTTTTGATTTTATAAACTCTATTTTTTCTTTTAATATTATATCTCTTTCTTCTATTATGGCTTCCATAGGAGTTTTACCTTCACAAATATCATTTTTATTAAGTTGCCAAGCTCTTAATACATCTATGGAACTCATAAAAGCTGCTCCCTTTGAGTTGAATTGTTTCCCATTCATTAACTCTGTAAGCTTATTTAAAAAATCCATTAATAAAGCTTTCTCTACCTTTCCTCCACCTGACCATATTTGTGCAGGTGTTAACCCACTCCATAGTTCTGAAGGTTCATTTATCCAATTTTTTACAACTTCATTTTTATCTTGAAATTTTCCACTTAACTCTTTAAATTGTATATCTATGTTTTCAGAAACCTTTTCATTAAACAAATTAAGCACTCCACCTGTTTTAGAATAAACAGAAGCATATATGAAATCTCCATTAGTAAGTGGCAACATTCTTTTATATAAATCTAATATATTTGTATTTTTTAATTTAGGTGCTATTTCTAATACTGGAGAACTATCTTTTCTTTTCATTGACTCTATAAACATAGTATTGTTATGAAATTTTTCATATTTTTCATTTAATGAACATTCTATTTGTATTAATATTATTTTTTCTGCTACCTCATCATTAGGTATCCATAACTCCTTTTGCTTTGACATCATGTCTATTTTTCACCTCTTAATTTTTCTAATAAATCATTGGCTTCTTTATAATTTGGATTTAATTTTAAACTTCTTTTAAGTAACTTTTCTCCCTCTTTATAATTACTATTGTAATTAATCTCAGAAACCGCAATATTATATAAACATTTAGATTTTATAAATTCCTTATTATCCATTTTATTTATGTAATTTAAACTTTTATTATAAAAATCCATACTCTTTTCAAACATACCTAGTAAGTTATATATTAGCCCTAAATTATAGTAAACAAGAGCATCCCTATCATATAAACTTAAAGCTTTTAAATATTTATCTCTAGCTTTAAATAAATTTCCATAAAATCTTAAGTCTATATCTGCCATTACACACTCTATAAAATAATTATCTGGATATTTTTTTAAGGCTTTATAAAAATTTTCTGTAAGTTCTAAATTCTTTGAGTTAAAAGAATATATAAATAGAAGCATTTGCTTACCCCAGTTTAAATCTAAATATTCCTCGTTACTCTTTATATAATCTTTTAAATATCTATGTATAGCTTTGTGAGTTTCCATTTTGTCTAATATTAACTCTTTATAATTTGAATCATCTATAGTTTCTCTATAATTGTCTAAAAGAAGCTTTTCATACTTCTTATTTAAGTTTTTCTTCATCTAGCCCTCTATTCTCCCTTCAAATTTAATAGTATAACACATATAAGTATACAATATTTTCTGATTTATATGCAAAAATTTATGTATTTTTTTAGTTATTTTATACTATAATATCCGTTAAATATATCCACTTTGTTTTTACTTCTTTATATTATCATTAACATTTATTCTTTTTATGCATAAATTAAAGTATAGTATATTTATGTTTTAGGAGGTTCATGAATGTTCAATTATTACAATCCTTGCTCTATGTGCATACCTGTTCCTGTCTATATTAAGAATCCTCAACCAATTTCACCTTATAAACATGATTGCATGAAAAAAAGCAAATGTACTGTTGATCATGATGAGGATTTAAAAAGATTATTACCAAGAATTTATTTTAAAATCTATCCTGTAGTTATTCATCATTGTGACTTAATGGAAAGAGAAAAAGGTAAAGATTATTGTCCTTCAGAAAAAGAATTAGATTCCACTTGTAAAGAAATCTATAAAAAAATTAAATCTCAATTAGATGATGATGACGATGATTGTGATTGTACTAGACAACGTCGTTATAGAAGACGTCACGCTGTAAGAGATATTATAAGAATATTATTCTTAAACGAACTTTTAAGAAGGAGAAGGAGAAGAAGACCTCATAGACCTGGCTATGGTTATTAATAATTTATATTATACTTACTTATAACTATTATAAAAAAATAATTACGCCATTTCCTATAACCTAAAAATGGGCTATCGCACTAAAAATAAGTTATACAATATATTGTGTTAACTTTAAAATTGTAAAACAATATATTGTTCTTAAATTTTTTAATGCGACAGTCCCTTTTATTGTTTTTAATAAAAACTTATTTACAATTCTATTATATTTCAATATGAATATTAAAATATATTTATAAATCAACTATTACTATATCTACTCTTTAAAAAATCACTTTTCAAATTTAGCTATTTAATTTCTTATCAATAGTCTCCCACACTTCCTCATCTTTTTTATCTATTAATATATTATATTTATTCCCTCTTATTTCTGTATCAAATTTACAAACTGAAGAATATATACAATAATCACAAGATGACCCATCTTTCTTTTTATATGGTTTTATTTCTATATTTCCTTCTAACATTTCCTCACAAATCTCAATTATTGTATATCTTACATATTTTCTAAGGGTATCAAACTCTTCTTTTGTGGCTACAGAAGATTTAGACTCTGATACTCCACCATCTTTCTTAACCATAACAGGTATAATATCAGATATTCCTGATATTATATTATCCATATCTTTTATAATATTAGGATCATTTAATATTAAGCCTTTCATTTTTAAATTTTTTATTATATTTTTTTCAATTTCCTCATCACTCATATCCACCGTATTTTTTACTATGGGATCATCTAATTTTAAATATAAAAGTGCTCCTGGTTCTCCATTTATTCCAGATCTTTCTGCTAACTCTGTAAGTATAGCATCTAAATATATTAATAATTGTAGTTGTAACCCATAATAAACGTCTGATAATTTAAATTCTTTTGTACCGGATTTATAATCTATTATCTTTAAATAGGTAACTCCATCCTTTTGCAAAAGATCTACCCTATCCACTCTACCTATTAAATTCACAATTTCCCCTGAATGAAGTTCCATTGCTATAGGGGGATAGTCTCCATCCACATCAAAAGATAGCTCATAAAAACTAGGTTTAAAATTACCTCTTTTTATATGTTCTCCTATAAGCCATACAGATCTTTTTAAAATCTTTTTTACACTATTTGTTACATATTCGTACCTCTTGGAGCTGTTTAGTATTTCTAGGGATTTGTTATCCAATTCTTCATTAATTAGTTTATCTATTTCTTCTTCTGCCCATTTTACATCCATTGTACTCCAATCTAATCCTTCTTTTTCTAGCTGCCCAGAAAATTTTTCTAATATACTATGCATAAAGATTCCTAAATCAGGATAACTTAAATTAAATATTTTTCTATCTTTAGCCTTTAATCCATATTGTACAAAATAGGCAAATGGGCATTGAGAAAATTTTTCTACCCTAGATACACTCATCTTTAAGGGTTTACCATAAAGATTTCTTATTTTTTTAGTTTCTATATATTTACTTTGATTTGTGTAATCGAATCCTTTAATTAATCTATTTAATTTTCCAACCCAAAATTCATTTTCTAAATACCATTTATAAGTATCTCCCCATATATTATGTATTTTTACTTCCTCTACATCTTTTCTCAAATTAGATATTAAATAATTAAAGGTTGGTTTTGCAGATGATATATTTTTTAATTCTTCTTCTTCATTATTAAATCTTACTATATCATTTTCTTCACATATATTAGAAAATATCTTTTTTATCCTTGATATTATTATAGATGGTCTTAAAGTTTTTCCTTCTCCATCTGCTATAGGATAACTTAATCTTAGATATTTGCTGGCGGTAGTTAATGTAGAATACACTAAAAATTGCTCTTCAAATGCTATGCTTTTAGTATCTTTTGCTATTTCTAACCCTTTACTTTCTAAAAGTTCTCTATCATCATCACTTAATATTCCTTCTTCTTTTAATGGTGAAGGAAATATTCCATCATTTACTCCCACTATATACAAAGTATTTATATTATGACTTCTAAGTCTTGTTATACTTCCTACTATTACTTGATCTAATGTGGGTGGTATTATACCAATTTCATATTCTTTAAATCCTGTTTCAAGTATTTTAAAGAACTCTTTTAAAGATACTTTTTCATTTCCTATAACTTCAACTATTTGATCTAAAACCTCTATTACTATATTCCATATTTGATTATATTCGCTAGCTTTTTCAACTTGTCCCTGTAATTTAAAATTTTCTATTATGTTATTTATCCTATCTGGCAAATTTATATTACATAAAAACTCATATAGTTCTTCACAGTATTCTTTTGCTGTAGTTTTATTTTTTAAGTTCTCATTAAGAGATACAATGGGCCCCATAGCCTCATATCTTATATTATTTATCTTGTTTAATAACTCTTTTTCAGCCTCTTCTTTTAATTCATAATTACTAAGAGATTTAGATTCCCAAGCTTTATCATTAGTCCATCCATATCCTTTAATACCATTAGCCAAAACGTAATTTTCTAAGATATCTATTTCTTCATTCTTAATATCTAAAAGACCTGTTTTTAAATATCTAAATACAGATTCATAAGTCCAATTTTTAGATAAAACCTCTAAAGCAGAAAGTATTAATACTATTATAGGATTACTATTTATTTCTATCTTTTTATCTATAAAAAATGGAATATTATATTGTTTTAGAACTGATCTAATTATATTTTCATATCCTTCTAAATCCCCTGTAATTATTGCTATATCTTTAAATCTACACCCTTTATCTCTACAAAGTCTTATAATATCTTTTGCAGTGTTTTCTATTTCTGTATACTGATTTAAAGTTGTAAGCATACAAATATCTTTTGTTTTATTTTCATATTCAATGTAAGGAAAAGAAAACATATTTTTCTCCAAATGCTGAAGCTCTATACTATTTTTAAACCTTGCACAAGGTTCACATTTAAGTGCTATTGGTTTATCTAATTTTATATTATTGTCTTCCATTATTTTCAATAATTTATTTTCTGTATTTTTAATAGGAGAAAATACATCTGTTGTATCTACAAATCCACCTTCATTTAAATAATCCGTACACATGGTTATGTTTATTCTATAAGATTTTAAAAGCAATTTTTCTAATACGGAATACTCCTGAGGAGAAAAACTAGAAAATTCATCTATCCATATTTCTGCATTATCAAACTGTTTACTCTCATCTAATTTATCTTTTAATATAGTTAAATCATCTTCACTATCTATATAATTTTTATGTAATCTTTTTTGAAATTGAGAAAATATTAAAGATAAGTCTTCCATTTTATATTTTAAATTATCTTCTTCAATATTATCTAAGTTATTTAATATAGTTTCCGGAGTTATATTATATCTTTTAAATTCTGTTATAATATCTGAAACAGTAGTAATAAATCCTTGTCTTTTAGCAGCTTTTTTAAATACCTTAAGACTGTTTTTATTGTCTTCTATTATATTGTATAAAAGCATACTTTTACCGGATTCATTCATATGCTTTGCAGTGATTCCTCCTACCTCATTAAAAACTTTATAAGCCATTCTTTTAAAACTTAATACCTGAACTTTAAAATTTGTTCTTTCCTCTAAAACTTCTACTAAATTTTTTTCTGCTTGAAAAGAAAACTGCTCTGGTACTAATAATATAAGTGGTCTCTTTACATCTTCTTCTATTCTTTTTTTTATGCTATGTAAACAATAATTGCTCTTTCCACTACCAGCTCTTCCATATATAAACCTTACGCTCATTAAATCCACTCCTAAATTTTATAGATTTAAATAATTTTCATCTATATATATTCTATCAAATTTAAATAAATTAAACTTCATATTTATATGTTAATTTTTTTATTTTCTTATGAATTACTTATATTTATTATTAATATTATTTGTGCTAAAATAAATTTGGGTAGTATCCAATATGGAACTGCACCTGATTGTTTTTATTTTAAAATTCATATACAAATTTATCATATCATCAAAATTTTAAAAAAAATTGTATTTTTATTATGATAAATTATGATATTAACAACTATATTTGGGATATATTTTCTCGAAACAGTATGTTTGTTATCACATTTTATCACTATTACAATTCATAACCTTATCATACTTTAAATTAATATATTTAAAGTATTTTATCCAATTATCTAATCGTTTCATAAAAACAATTCGGATGCACATTGGTATTCTATCCATCCTAATAAATTTTTACAAATTTATTTATAATACTAATATTTTAGGAGGGATACCACATGCGTAATACTGTATCAACTTTTCAAGAATTAAAAAATAAAGGTGAAAAAATAACTATGTTAACTGCCTATGATTATTCTATGGCAAAATTAATGGACTCCTCTGGTATTAATGGAATACTAGTTGGTGACTCATTAGGGATGGTCTGTCTAGGATATGAGAACACATTAAGTGTAACTATGGAGGATATGCTACATCATACAAAAGCTGTAGTAAGAGGATCTTCTAATGCCTTAGTTGTTGGGGACATGCCTTTTATGTCTTACCAAACTTCTACTTACGATGCTGTTTACAATGCAGGAAGATTTATAAAAGAAGCAGGAGCTCACGCTGTTAAATTAGAAGGTGGTGCTACTGTAGCTGATGAAGTTAAAGCTATAGTTAAAGCTCAAATTCCTGTAATGGGACATATAGGTCTAACACCTCAATCTGTAAACATGTTTGGAGGATTTAAAGTACAAGGAAAAAACGAAGAAGTGGCAAAAAAACTAATAGAAGATGCTAAAATTTTAGAACATGCAGGAGCTTTTTCTATAGTTTTAGAATGTATTCCTGAAAAATTATCAAAAATAATATCAGAATCTATATCTATTCCAACTATAGGTATAGGAGCAGGAAAATATTGTGATGGCCAAATATTGGTTTATCAAGATATGCTTTCTATGTTTTCAGATTTTAAACCTAAATTTGTTAAATCCTTTGCAAATGTAGGAGAATCTATAAAAGACGGTGTATCAGAATATATAAAAGAAGTTAAGGAAACTAAATTTCCTGAAGAAAAACATGGTTTTAAAATAGATGATGATGTAATAAATAAATTGTATTAGTTTTTATTAGTTACTTTAAAAAGCTAATAAATTTTAACATAATAAATTATTTAAATATTTATTTAATAATTGAAGGGACGGTGAAAGCTGATTTTGTCAGCTATACAATATGAATATAGTTCATACAACAAAAGATGTTAGAGATATAATAAAAAAATGGAAACATGAGAATTTATCTATAGGATATGTAGCTACTATGGGATATTTACATGAAGGTCATGCCTCTCTTATAAAAAAATCTAGAGAAGAAAATGATAAAGTTATAGTTTCAATTTTTGTAAATCCAATTCAATTTGGACCAAATGAAGATTATTCTAGTTATCCTAGAGATTTAAATAAAGATTCCTCCCTTTGTGAGAAATCTGGAGCAGATTTAATTTTTAATCCTGAAGTTTCAGAAATGTATCCTAACAAAATATATACCCACGTAAATGTAGATACTATTACAGAAAATCTATGTGGAACAAAAAGACCTGGTCATTTTGGAGGAGTGTGTACAGTTTTAAGTAAATTTTTTAATATAATTACCCCTACAAAAGCTTATTTTGGTGAAAAAGACGCTCAGCAGCTAGCTGTAGTAAAAAAAATGGTGCAAGACTTGAATTTTCCTATAGAAATAATAGGATGTCCTATAGTTAGAGAACCGGATGGACTAGCAAAAAGCTCAAGAAATACTTACTTAAATAATGAGGAAAGAACATCTGCATTAGTATTAAATGAAAGCTTAAAAAAAGCTTTAAATGCATTAAAATCTGGAGAGAGAAATTCAAATAATATAAAAACTATCATATTAGATACAATAAATAAAGAGCCATTAGCAAAAATAGACTATGTAAGTATAGTAGATAGCATTAATCTGCAACCTATTGAAGAAATTAACTCTTCAATATTAGTAGCTCTAGCAGTTTATATTGGTAAAACAAGACTTATAGACAACTTTACCTTTAACATATAACATTGGATTAAGTTCTGATTTTGGTTAGTTTTTAATTTTATATAAGTTTTACTAATATTATTTGATAATTTATTCATGATAAAAAATATGTACTATTCTCTATATGTAGTCCATATGTATAAAGATTATTAATATATATTTTGTATAGTCCATACAGAGTGAGAGTATATTTAAAGTGAGGTATAAATAAATGACAATAACTATGTTAAAATCAAAAATTCATAGAGCTACTGTAACAGAAGCTAATCTTAATTATATTGGAAGCATAACTATTGATAAAAAATTAATGGACGAAGCTAATATTTTAGAATACGAAAAAGTCCAAATAGTAGATATAAACAATGGAAATAGATTTGAAACCTACGTAATTGCTGGTAAAAAAAATAGTGGTGTAGTTTGTTTAAACGGTGCTGCCGCTAGAATGGTTCAGCCTGAAGATAGGGTGATAATAATGAGCTATTGTGATTTATCTATAGAAGAAGCAAAACATTTTAATCCTACAGTACTATTTGTAAATGAGGATAATTCTATTAGAGAAATTTCAAATTATGAAAGACATGGAGAAATAAAATAAAAAATTTTACATCTTTTACTTATATTTTATATAGTTTTGGAAATACTAACAATATATAAATCACATAAGGAGATGTAAATATGAGAACATTAGATATTATTGCCCTTATATTAGTAGTAATTGGTGCTATAAATTGGGGACTTATAGGATTTTTCAGCTTTGACTTAGTTGCAGCTTTATTCGGAACTATGTCTGCATTTTCAAGAGTTGTATATGCTCTTGTAGGTATAGCAGGTTTATACGCAATTTCATTCTTCGGAAAAGATAGAGAAACCAGAGAAGAAAGATAAGGAAAGTGCTAAAAGCACTTTCCTTTTTTTTATGCATCTATTTCTAAATTTTGTTGAAAATTTTCTTCTTCTACATCATTTCGTTTACCTATAAATCTAACCAATACTCCAACTACAGCTATTGCCAATGGCAGAAGCATATATATTGGTAATCCTAAACCTGCCGGAAGATATCCAAATACTATTGTGCATCCTGCTATAGTTAAAGCATATACAATTTGTGTTGAAGTATGATCTAAATGATCGCAAGCAGATCCCATAGAAGACATTATAGTTGTATCTGATATTGGAGAACAGTGATCTCCAAATATTGCCCCAGTTAAAACCGCACTTACACTTAATACTACGTAACCTGACTCTGGTGATATAGCATAAGCTAATGGTATAGTTAAAGGCATTAATATACCCATTGTTCCATAAGCCGATCCTGTTGAAAAAGATATAATAGATCCGAATATAAATATTATACTTGGCAACAAAAATTTTGGTATAGAATGAGATAAAATTGAAACTAAGAATGTAGCTGTTCCAAGTTCTTTTATAACTGCACTTAAAGACCAAGCAAGAAGTAATATAACTGCTGTTATAATTAAAGACTTCATTCCTGTAACCCAAACCTCTATAGCTTCTCCTACTTTAAATATCTTTTGTGAAGCTCCCATTAATATTGCTACGATACTTGCAAGTACTGCTGATTGAAATAAAACTATACTGGCATCTGATGCACTAAAAGTTTCTCTTAAAGCATCAAATGATGCCGGTGAATTTTGTAGCAATTGTATTAATGATTGATCTTTTCCAGCCATTATAACTTGATAACCATTATAATAAAAGCCAGCAAAAGCTCCAAATATTAATATTGCTATAGGAATTATAGCATTCCAAATACTTAATTTTATTCCTTCTGCTGGTTCGAGTTCTGTAGTCTCTTCAGAAACCATTGGCTTTGCTGTATCAGATAAAAGCTTACCTGTAATTCTTGCTCTTCTTTCAGCTTTAAGCATTGGTCCAAAATCTCTTCCCATTAAAGCTATAAAAAATATGAATACTAATATTAATATATTATAAAATCTATAAGGTATAGTTGACAAAAATAAACCATAAGCATTTACACTTTGACCTATACCTGCATAGGCATCTTTTATTAAACTTATTTCATATCCTATCCATGTAGATATAACCGCTATACCAGCTATTGGTGCTGCTGTACCATCTATTATAAAGGATAATTTTTCTCTAGATATTTTCATTTTATCTGCAACAGGTCTCATTATAGGTCCTACTATAAGAGCATTAGCATAATCATCAAAGAAAACTAATATACCCAAAATCAAAGTTATAATTTGAGTACTTCTTGGTGTTTTAGCTTTTTTAGCCAAAGACTCCGCAACGGCTTTAGCCCCACCCATTTTAGAAATTACTGCAATAAGTCCACCTATAACCATACATTGAAGTATTATTCCTGCATTCCAAGGATCTGCAAGAGAGCCCAGTATTCTATTTATTAAATCTAAAAAAGCTTTGAAAATAGCACCGAATATGTTGTTTCCATTTATGTGTAATAAAAGACTTCCACTAAAAACACCTAGTGCTAAAGAGATAACTACATTTTTTGTAATAAATGCTAACACAATAGCTATTACTGGTGGTAAAATGGTCCATATGCCAAGTCTACCAGCATTTTGTGCTACCACCTTAGGATCTAGATCTGCGGCTAATACTGACATGTTGCTAAACAATAATATCATTAGAACAAATGAAAAAGTTAATAATATTCCCCTATTTTTTCTCATAAAAATCTCCTCCTCTATTTATAAATTTTAAGCTATATAAGCTTAAAAATTTAAGTGAATACGGGGAGGAAAACCATCATCAAAAACAAAAAAGCCTTAAGCTTTACACTCAAGGCATATAAACGTACTTTAGTTGTGCCACATGAATAAAACAGTACGAATACTTTGAATGATAGCTCTCCACAAAATAAATTTGTGACAGTGTTACACATATTCTATGCAACCCCAGCGTACAACTTTAAAGTCTCAGTTGTATACTTCGGCCATATTTCCTTTCCTTTTACTTCATAGTGCTTCCCTCTGTAAAAGTACTAATCAATACCGCACCTCTATCTACTTACTATTCACTTTTAATATATTATATTATTAATTCATACCATAGTCAAGGTATTTTTGGAAATGATTTTCATACTTTTATAATATTTTTTAATTTAACCAATAAAAACAGTATAAATTTATTAATATTATTGTTTGAATTTATTTTTTTATAACACTTTTTTTAAAAACTCTTTGGTTCTCTCTTCCTTAGGGCATGTAAAGAATATATCTGGACTAGACTCTTCTATAAAATTCCCACCATCCATAAAAATAACTCTATCTGCAACTTCCTTTGCAAATCCCATTTCATGAGTTACAACCACCATAGTCATACCTTCTTCTGCTAAATTTTTCATAACAGTTAAAACTTCTCCTACTAATTCTGGATCCAAAGCGGAAGTTGGTTCATCAAAAAGCATTATATCTGGATTCATAGCTAGAGCCCTTGCAATGGCTACCCTCTGCTTTTGCCCTCCAGATAATTTGCTAGGATAGTACTCCATCTTATCTTGAAGTCCTACTTTTTTAAGTAGATCTTTAGCTCTTTTTAAAACTTCTTCTTTATTTTCACCTTTAGAAACTAAAGGTCCTATCATTACATTATTTAATACAGTCATGTGAGGGAACAAATTAAAATTTTGAAACACCATCCCCATCTTAGAACATACTTCTTTCATGGATTTCTTATTATTAGCATCTAAAAGCCTTCCTTCAACTTCTATAGATCCATTATCTATTTCCTCTAATGCATTTAAACATCTTAAAAAAGTACTTTTACCTGAACCAGAAGATCCTATTATTACTACAACTTCTCCTTTTGTAATCTTAAGGTTTAAATCCTTAAAAACCACTAAATCACCAAAAACTTTTTTTATATTTTTAGTTTCTATCATAACCTGATTTTCATTTGTAACTTTATTATACTCATTTATATTTAAGGATTGTTCCATAATTATTCCTCCCATTAATTTACTGTTCATTAATGCATTTCATCACTTTATCTTAATACAGCAATAAAATATATACTAATACTTTATCATATTAAGTTCTATTTGAAAATAACAAAATAAAATTTTTATAAACAAATCAAGTTTCTTTATATATATTCCCTAAAATCACTTTAAACACAGCATCATAGCAATGAGTTTTGTAATATAAAAAAAGTTCTTCCTATAAAAATAAAATTATAAGAAAAACCAAAGTAAAATTGTAAAGGGGATCATAGAAGTTATATATATCAAATTAAAAGATACTAGCATATTAAAAATTTATATTTAAATTTAAAGATTCCTTATAACTGCTTTTGTAAACTCTTCTGTGGTAGAAGTTCCACCTAAGTCTTCTGTAAAATATTTACCTTCTCTAAATACTTTCTCTATTGAATCTTCAATTTTTTTAGCTTTTTCATTTTCTCCAAGATATTTAAGCATCATAACTCCACTTAATATGCATGCTGTTGGATTAGCTTTATTTTGTCCTGCAATATCAGGAGCTGCACCATGAGCTGATTCAAATACCGCTCCTTTATCACCTATATTAGCTCCAGGAAGTAATCCCAATCCACCAACTAAACCAGCTGCCATATCTGATAAAATATCTCCATATAGATTAGGCATTACTAAAACATCATATTTTTCTGGATTTAAAACTAATTTCATAGCCATAGCATCTACTATTACATCATCAAATTCTATATCACTATTTTTACTTCCAACCTCTCTTGAACATTTTAAAAATAATCCATCAGATAACTTCATTATATTGGCTTTATGCACTGCAGTAACTTTATTTCTATTTTCTTTTCTTGCTATATCAAAAGCATATTCTACTATTCTATCACTGGCTTTTTTAGTAATTACTTTTATACTTTCTGCAACATCATCACCAATCATATGCTCAATGCCTGCATACAAATCTTCTGTATTTTCTCTTACAATTATTAAATCTACATTATCATATCTAGATTTTATTCCTTTATAACTTTTTACAGGTCTTATATTGGCATATAAATTTAAACTTTTTCTTAATGTAACATTTACGCTTCTAAATCCCTTTCCTATAGGAGTAGTTATAGGTCCTTTAAGTGCTACTTTATTCTCTTTTATACTATCTAAAACATATTCTGGAAGAGGAGTTTTATATTCATCTAAAACTTTTTCTCCCGCTTCTACTATATGCCAATTAATATCTACTCCTGTTGCATCTATAATTTTTCTTGCAGCTTCAGTTACTTCTGGTCCTATACCATCTCCTGGTATTAAAGTTATATTATATCTCACCATGTACCCTCCAAATATTTATTTTTTTATCAGGTTTAATAATCCTCCATTTAAGATCATGTTCTTTTGTCTGCCTGTTGATTCCAATAAAGTTTTGTATTTTATATTTTTAGTTTTATTTATTACTTCTATGTTTCCTGTTTCCACCTGACTTAATGTGTCTTCTATAATTAACTCATCCATTTCATCAATAGAGTTATAATCTTCCTCACATTGAAAAACTAAAGGTAATATACCATTATTTATTAGGTTTGCTTTATGAATTCTAGCAAAAGATTTTGCTAAAACAGCTTTTATTCCTAAATATAAAGGGGCTAAAGCTGCATGTTCTCTACTAGAACCTTGTCCATAATTTGTACCTGCCACTATTATACCTCCACCATTTTTCTTTGCTTTTTCAGGGAATTTTTCATCACAAGGAGTTAAGCAGAAGTTTGATAAATATGGAACATTAGATCTATAAGGTAAAAGTTTAGCGTTAGATGGCATTATATGATCTGTTGTAATATTATCTTCTACCTTAGTTAACACCTTTCCCACTACTAATTCTTTTAATGCTTCTGATTTAGGGAAAGGCTTTATATTAGGGCCTCTCTTAACCTCTATATGTTCTCCCTCTTTTGCTGGTGGCACTATTAAATTATCATTAATCAAAAATTTATTAGGCATTTTTATATCTTCAAAAGTATCTAATTCTGTAGGGTCTGTTATATATCCTGTTAATGCTGAAACGGCTGCTACTTCTGGACTTACCAAATATACATTAGCTGATTTAGTTCCAGATCTCCCTTGAAAATTTCTATTGAAAGTTCTTAAAGATACCGCATCTGTGCAAGGAGATTGACCCATTCCTATGCATGGCCCACAGGCACATTCTAATATTCTTGCTCCTGCCATACCTAGATTTGTCAAAGCTCCGTTGTCAGCCATCATATTTAAAACTTGTTTAGACCCTGGAGCTATAACCAAAGATACATTTTCTGATATAGTTTTTCCCTTTAATATACTAGCTGTTCTTAACATATCTGTATAAGAAGAATTTGTACAGCTACCTATAGCAACTTGGTTAACCTTTATACTTTTAAGTTTTGATACAGGAACCACATTATCAGGACTGTGGGGGCAAGCTGCTAAAGGCTTTAACTCTGATAAATTTATTTCTACTTCTTCATCATAAATGGCATCTTCATCTGCTACTAAATACTTATAATCTTCTTCTCTTTCTTGAGCCCTTAAAAACTCTCTAGTAATATTATCTGATGGGAATATTGATGTTGTAGCACCTAATTCCGCTCCCATATTAGTTATAGTTGCTCGCTCTGGAACCGTAAGAGTTTCTACTCCTTCTCCTACATATTCAAATATTTTTCCCACTCCACCTTTTACAGATAATCTTCTTAAAAGTTCTAATATAACATCCTTTGCAGATACAAAAGGTCTTAATTCTCCTGTTAAATTCACCTTAACTACTTTAGGCATATTTATATAATATTCTCCACCAGCCATAGCCACTGCTACATCTAGCCCACCGGCCCCTATTGCTAGCATTCCTATTCCACCTCCCGTTGGAGTATGGCTATCAGAGCCTAATAAAGTTTCTCCTGGAACACCAAACCTTTCTAAATTAACCTGATGACATATACCGTTACCCGGCTTTGAAAAATAAATTCCATGCTTTTTAGCAACAGTTTGTATATATAAATGGTCATCAGCATTTTCTGGCCCTGACTGTAACATATTATGATCTATATAGGCTACAGATCTTTTAGTTTTTACTCTATCTATACCCAATGCTTCAAACTGAAGATAAGCCATGGTTCCAGTAGAATCTTGAGTTAATGTATTATCTATTTTAATTGCAATCTCTTGTCCTTTAACCATACTTCCTTTTATTAAATGAGATTTAATTATTTTCTCTGTTAAAGTTAAACCCAAAGGTTATTCCCCCAATCAATTTGTATTTCTATATTTTATTTATATAACTGATTTTTATTTATATCTTCTAACTTATTTTTTCTTCCTTAATACTGATATACTTTTTAAAATTGTGTTCTATATTTCATTTAATTATATTTTCTATAGACCGTTTTTTATAAGTATACATTAACAATTAGCTGGCTCTTTGAAACAATTCTGGTATAAGTTGTTTCACTATAATCTCTAATTCATTATTTCCTATTATAGTTGTTCTGCCATTTTCATATTGATTATCTACCCATTCTTTTATAGCAAAGATTCTTTCATCTTTTTTATCTATCTTATTTTCACCTTTTAATTTGAAATAAGTATTTATCCATGCCGCAATTCCAGCCAATCCTGAATATTGATTTACTGCAACAACAACTGGTCTATCTAAAATTTTTTCTGTATTGAAAATATTATATATTTCTTCATTTTTTAATATTCCATCTGCATGAATGCCAGCCCTTGTAACATTAAATTCACTTCCAATAAAGGGTGCTCTAGGAGGTATGTTATACTTCATTTCTCTCTCAAAATATTCTGCTATTTCGTTTATAACATGCAAATTCATATTGGCCGTATTCCCCTTCAATTGTGCATATTCTATAATCATAGCCTCTAATGGACAATTTCCTGTTCTTTCTCCTATACCCAAAAGAGAAGTATTTACAGATGAACATCCATAAAGCCATGATGTAGAAGCATTAGCTACTACTCCATAAAAATCATTATGTCCATGCCACTCTATTCTTTCAGAAGGAATATCACAACAATACTTAAGTCCATGAATAATTCCTTGAACGCTCCTTGGAAGTGAAGCACCACTATAAGGTACTGCTAATCCCAAAGTATCACAAGCTCTTATTTTAACAGAAATATTAGCTTTTCTTGAAAGCTCCATTAACTTATTTACAAAAGGAACTACAAATCCATAAAAATCTGCCCTTGTTATATCTTCTAAATGACACCTTGGAACAATACCATTAGCTAAAGCTTCCTCAGCAATTTCCAAATACATATTCATAGCATTTTCTCTAGTAGTATTAAGTTTTTTAAATATATGATAATCTGAGCAAGACATAAGCATACCAGTTTCTTTTATTCCCATTTCCTTAACCAATTTAAAATCTTCCTTATTTGCTCTTATCCAGGATGTAATTTCAGGGAATTCATACCCTTTATTTAAACATATTTCTGCTGCTTTTCTATCTTTCTGTGAATATAAGAAAAACTCTGTTTGTTTAATTATGCCAGATCCATTATCTAATTTGTGAAGATAATCATATATTTTTACTATTTGCTCTGTAGTATATGGTGGCATTGATTGCTGTCCATCTCTAAATGTTGTATCTGTAATCCATATATTGTCTGGTAAATCCATAGGCACCTGTATATCATTAAAAGTTACCTTGGGTATTTTATCATATGGAAACAAATCTTTATACAAGTTAGGACTTGATATATTTTGAAGCCAGTGATTATATGAAGACTTAGTTACTTTAACCATCATAATTCCCCCTAAATTTATTTATACATATTCCCCTATATGTCTTCCTTAAAGCTATATTATGAATTTTTTATTTTTTTTCATTCATTTTGTGAATTTTACATATCATATTATAATTAAACACCATATTAAATATTTATTAATACCACTTCCCATTAAAGACCTAATCTAAAGTCATATATTATTTGTATAATTGGTATTCTATCATTGGTTCAGAAATTAATCAACCATATTTTTTCTTCAATTTTGCAATTTAAAATAATTATATTGCAATTGTATGTTTTTGCTTTAAAAATCTTACAATTGATATTTTTTATTTTATTCTTGCAAAATTTCTTCTTTAAAATAAAAAAAGAAGCATAAGGATTAATCCTTACACTTTTTTTTCCTTACGTTATCTAATTCTTTTTGTATAATTTCTTTAATAGTCTCAGATAAATTGTTTTGTTCTTCTTTAGAAAGTTTCTTAGGATCTATTGGTGGACATATTATTAAATCTACATCTGCGGCCTTTATTTTACCGCCATTAACTTCTCTTACCTTATATGTCCCATCAATAGCTATAGGTACTATAGGCACTCCTGCTTTTATTCCTAACTTCATACTTCCTTTTTTAAATTCTCCTAATTTTTCACCCTTACTTCTTGTGCCTTCTGGAAATATCAACATACTATATCCATTTTTTAAATTGTCTACACCTTCATTTATGGTTTTTATTGCTGCTCTAATATTTTCTCTATCAATAAATACACATTTCATTTGCCTCATCCAATATGTTAGTATTCTAAGCTTTAGCATTTCCTTTTTAGCTACAAAACCCACATATTTATCTAAAGATGAAATTACAACTGGAATATCTAACAATCCTTGATGATTTCCAACATATAAACACGAACCTTCTGGAATATTTTCTAATCCCTTTTTATTTATTTTTATCCCTATCCCTTTAACTATAAAATTAGCCCAACCTAAAACGCTCTTATTAATGTATTTATCTATTTCCTCTTTATTCCCTTTTATTTTCAAGTATTTTAA
Organism: Clostridium sp. Marseille-Q2269; assembly: GCF_943736985.1. Taxonomy (GTDB): domain Bacteria; phylum Bacillota; class Clostridia; order Clostridiales; family Clostridiaceae; genus Clostridium_F. The sequence continues at coordinate 128,002 of NZ_CALSFS010000006.1, read as the reverse complement.
TTTTATTATCCTTAAAAGGGATAAAAGCATATAGAATCCAAAACCCAAATATAAAATAAATGATTTCATTTTTAATTCTCTCCTTTTGTTATGTAATTTCCCTATATTATTATAATATATATGTAAAAACTTATCTACTTCTGGTTAATTTATGTTAAAATTAAATAATATATGCTTTATTTAACATAACACAAGGAGTTGAACTTATGAAACTTAAGAAAAAAAATTTAATAACTGTATGTTTATTGGTATGTTTATCAATTATATTCACAGCTTGTTCCCCACAATCCATTAGCACTAATAATACATCTGAATTAAAAGTTCATTATATAAATGTTGGACAAGGGGACAGTATCTTAATCCAAACAAAGAATGAAAACATATTAATAGATGCTGGTACCAGAAAGGATTCTCATAGTGTAATAGATTATTTAAAAAAACAAAATATAAAAAAATTAGATTATGTAATAGCTACTCATCCTCATGAAGATCATATAGGTGGAATGCCAAAAGTTATTGATGAATTCGAAATAAAAAATTTTTATGCTCCTAAGAAAACAACAAACACTAAAATCTTTAAAGACATGATATTAGGACTTAAAAAGAAAAATTTAAAAATTAATGTAGCTAAAGCTGGGGTATCTTTAAATCTATCAAATAATGTGATATTAAATTTTTTAGCTCCAGTTAAGAATAATTATAATAATTTAAATGATTACTCTGCAGTAGTAAAAATAATTGATGGCAATACAAAATTTTTATTCACAGGCGATGCAGAAAAAAACAGTGAAAAAGACATGTTAAATTCCAATGCTGATCTATCTTCAGATGTACTTAAAATAGGTCATCATGGCAGTCATTCATCATCATCTAAAGAATTTTTGGATAAAGTTGATCCTAAAATAGCTATAATAAGTTGTGGCAAAAATAACGATTATGGACATCCTCACAAAGAAACTATGAAAGAGTTACAAAAAAGAAATATTAAAATTTATAGAACAGATATAGATGATAATATAGTTTTAACAAGTGATGGGAAGAATATTAAAAAGAATTAGAATATAGATTTAATTTTAACACCCTAAAAATAAAAAACAGATTAATAAATTATTGATTCTTCTGAGTAGTTCTAAATATGAATATTAAAATTAAACTTTTATATGCAAATAAAGATGTTGGAATAAAATACACCAACATCTTTTTTATATTAATATTATTAGTCAAAAAATAAAAATGGCTCCGCGAAAAGGATTCGAACCTTCAACCTATCGGTTAACAGCCGAGTGCTCCACCGTTGAGCTATCGCGGAATATTTTTATCTGGCAACGACCTACTCTTCCACAGAGCTTCCCCTGCAGTACCATTGGCGCTTTGAAGCTTAACCTTCGTGTTCGGCATGGGAACGGGTGTTACCTTCAAGCCATAATCACCAGATATTTAAATTCTTAAATCTTCGATTTCTAGAAGTTAAATACTCATCAGCTCCGCTGAGGAGTTTCCCGTAATTCTATAATCTACGATTTCGTTTTAAATTAGTACTCATTAATATAATGAGTTTCTATTGAAAGAATGTTCTTTCAAAATTACACAGTGAATTTTATTTTGGTCAAGCCCTCGACTTATTAGTATCAGTCAACTTAACATGTTGCCATGCTTACATCTCTGACCTATCAACCTGGTGTTCTTCCAGGAGTCTTACTAGCTTACGCTATGGGAAATCTAATCTTGAGGTTGGCTTCACGCTTAGATGCTTTCAGCGTTTATCCAGTCCCAACATAGCTACCCAGCTGTGCCACTGGCGTGACAACTGGTGCACCAGAGGTTGGTCCATCCCGGTCCTCTCGTACTAAGGACAGCTCCTCTCAAATTTCCTACGCCCGCGACGGATAGGGACCGAACTGTCTCACGACGTTCTGAACCCAGCTCGCGTGCCGCTTTAATGGGCGAACAGCCCAACCCTTGGGACCTACTTCAGCCCCAGGATGCGACGAGCCGACATCGAGGTGCCAAACCTCCCCGTCGATGTGGACTCTTGGGGGAGATCAGCCTGTTATCCCCGAGGTAGCTTTTATCCGTTGAGCGATGGCCCTCCCACGAGGTACCACCGGATCACTAAGCCCGACTTTCGTCCCTGCTCCACCTGTATGTGTCGCAGTCAAGCTCCCTTCTGCCTTTGCACTCTTCGCGCGATTTCCGACCGCGCTGAGGGAACTTTTGGGCGCCTCCGTTACTTTTTAGGAGGCGACCGCCCCAGTCAAACTGCCCACCTAACAATGTCCCGTGACCAGATTCATGGCCGCCGGTTAGAACCCCAGTACTGTCAGGGTGGTATCCCAAGGTTGACTCCACTCAGGCTGACGCCCAAGTTTCCAAGTCTCCCACCTATCCTGTACAGACAATACCGAGATTCAATGCTAAGCTACAGTAAAGCTCTACGGGGTCTTTCCGTCCAATCGCGGGTAGCAAGCATCTTCACTTGCACTACAATTTCGCCGGATTTGCTGTTGAGACAGTGCCCAAATCATTACGCCATTCGTGCGGGTCGGAACTTACCCGACAAGGAATTTCGCTACCTTAGGACCGTTATAGTTACGGCCGCCGTTTACTGGGGCTTAAGTTCACACCTTCGCTTACGCTAAGTGTTCCCCTTAACCTTCCAGCACCGGGCAGGCGTCAGCCCCTATACATCAGCTTTCGCTTTAGCAGAGACCTGTGTTTTTGCTAAACAGTTGCTTGGGCCTATTCTCTGCGGCCTACTTTCGTAGGCACCCCTTCTCCCGAAGTTACGGGGTCAATTTGCCGAGTTCCTTAACAGCAATTCTTCCGATGGCCTTAGGATTCTCTCCTCACCTACCTGTGTCGGTTTGCGGTACGGGCACCTATTCACTCGATAGAGGCTTTTCTTGGCAGTGTGGAATCAGATACTTCGCCATAATGGCTCCCCATTACACCTCAGCTTAGCTTGACGGATTTGCCTATCAAGCATGCCTAAGTGCTTAGACGCACATCCAATAGTGCGCACATCTTATCCTTCTGCGTCACCCCATTTCTCAAACGTAAATAGGCGGTATCGGAATATCAACCGATTGTCCATCACCTACGCCTTTCGGCCTCGGCTTAGGTCCCGACTAACCCTGAGCGGACGAACCTTCCTCAGGAAACCTTAGGTTTTCGGCCAATAAGATTCTCACTTATTTCTCGCTACTTATGCCAGCATTCTCACTTCTGTACAGTCCACCGCTCCTTACGGTACGACTTCAACCCATACAGAAAGCTCCCCTACCATATATACGTAGTATACATCCATAGCTTCGGTGGTAAGTTTGAGCCCCGGACATTTTCGGCGCAGGATCTCTTGACTAGTGAGCTATTACGCACTCTTTAAATGAGTGGCTGCTTCTAAGCCAACATCCTAGTTGTCTTAGAAATCCCACATCCTTTTCCACTTAACTTACACTTTGGGACCTTAGCTGATGGTCTGGGCTGTTTCCCTTTTGACTACGGATCTTATCATTCGCAGTCTGACTGCCGTGATACAAGTACATGGCATTCGGAGTTTGATAGGGTTCGGTAACTACTATAGCCCCTAGCCCATTCAGTGCTCTACCTCCATTACTTAATTACACGACGCTAGCCCTAAAGCTATTTCGGGGAGAACCAGCTATCTCCGAGTTCGATTGGAATTTCTCCGCTATCCACAGCTCATCCCATGGTTTTTCAACACCAACGTGGTTCGGTCCTCCACGAGATTTTACTCTCGCTTCAACCTGGCCATGGATAGGTCACCCGGTTTCGGGTCTACACCATGCAACTTTTCGCCCTTTTCAGACTCGGTTTCCCTTCGGCTCCATACCTTAAGTACTTAACCTTGCTACATAATGTAACTCGCTGGCTCGTTCTACAAAAAGCACATCGTCACACTTTAACGTGCTCCGATCGGTTGTAGGCACACGGTTTCAGGTTCTATTTCACTCCCCTTCCGGGGTTCTTTTCACCTTTCCCTCACGGTACTGCTTCACTATCGGTCACTAGGTAGTATTTAGCCTTGGGAGGTGGTCCTCCCTGCTTCCCACAAGGTTTCACGTGTCTCGTGGTACTCTGGATTAGATCTTAAAGTCTTCTCTTTTCATCTACAGGACTATTACCTTCTGTGGTAGGGCGTTCCAGCCCTTTTCGATTAAGATACCTCTTCTTTTATGATCTATCCGCAACCCCAGAAACAAGTTTCTGGTTTGGGCTCTTTCCCGTTCGCTCGCCGCTACTTAGGAAATCGATTTTTCTTTCTCTTCCTCCGGGTACTTAGATGTTTCAGTTCCCCGGGTTTACCCTTATACACCTATGTATTCAGTGCATAATACATGGGGTTACCCATGTGAGTTTCCTCATTCGGAAATCCTTGGATCTCAGCCTATTTGCGGCTACCCAAGGCTTATCGCAGCTTATCGCGTCCTTCTTCGGCTCCTAGTGCCAAGGCATTCACCATGCGCCCTTTGTAGCTTGACCTATTAAGAATTCTTTAAATCTTAGATTTATTAGAATTCTGTACTCCTCAGCATTACTGAGTGAGTTTCATTTTAATTACAAAGGATTTTATACCTTTACTTTATTCACTGTGCAATTTTCAAAGAACATGGTGGGTCTAAATGGACTCGAACCATCGACCTCACGCTTATCAGGCGTGCGCTCTAACCAGCTGAGCTATAGACCCTCAAATGGTGGAGATAAGGAGATTCGAACTCCTGACCCCCTGCTTGCAAGGCAGGTGCTCTCCCAACTGAGCTATACCCCCACGTTTAAGTTATATTTCATAACTAATAGTTAAGATAAATTAATCTTAACTTGTTTTAATTATATAAAAGATATTGGTCTCTCAAAATTAAACAGAGAATTCAGCCTTTTAGAAAGAATTTTCTTCTTTCTATTCTCCTTAGAAAGGAGGTGATCCAGCCGCAGGTTCTCCTACGGCTACCTTGTTACGACTTCACCCCAATCACTAATCCCACCTTCGGCCGCTGGTTCCTTACGGTTACCTCACGGACTTCGGGTGTTACCAGCTCTCATGGTGTGACGGGCGGTGTGTACAAGGCCCGGGAACGTATTCACCGCGACATTCTGATTCGCGATTACTAGCAACTCCAGCTTCATGTAGGCGAGTTGCAGCCTACAATCCGAACTGAGATAGGTTTTTGAGTTTGGCTCCACCTCACGGTCTTGCGTCTCTCTGTACCTACCATTGTAGCACGTGTGTAGCCCTGGACATAAGGGGCATGATGATTTGACGTCATCCCCACCTTCCTCCTGGTTACCCAGGCAGTCTCATTAGAGTGCTCAACTTAATGGTAGCAACTAATAACAAGGGTTGCGCTCGTTGCAGGACTTAACCTAACATCTCACGACACGAGCTGACGACAACCATGCACCACCTGTCTCCTTGCCCCGAAGGGCTTCACCTATCTCTAGGCTATGCAAGGGATGTCAAGTCCAGGTAAGGTTCTTCGCGTTGCTTCGAATTAAACCACATGCTCCGCTGCTTGTGCGGGCCCCCGTCAATTCCTTTGAGTTTTAATCTTGCGACCGTACTCCCCAGGCGGGATACTTATTGTGTTAACTGCGGCACAGGGGGAGTTGATACCCCCTACACCTAGTATCCATCGTTTACGGCGTGGACTACCAGGGTATCTAATCCTGTTTGCTACCCACGCTTTCGTGCCTCAGCGTCAGTTTCAGTCCAGAAAGCCGCCTTCGCCACTGGTGTTCTTCCTAATCTCTACGCATTTCACCGCTACACTAGGAATTCCGCTTTCCTCTCCTGCACTCTAGATATCCAGTTTGCAATGCAGCCCCCAGGTTAAGCCCGCGGATTTCACATCCCACTTAAACATCCGCCTACGCACCCTTTACGCCCAGTAAATCCGGACAACGCTCGCCACCTACGTATTACCGCGGCTGCTGGCACGTAGTTAGCCGTGGCTTCCTCCTCTAGTACCGTCATTATCGTCCTAGAAAACAGGGCTTTACAATCCGAAGACCTTCATCACCCACGCGGCGTTGCTGCGTCAGGGTTTCCCCCATTGCGCAATATTCCCCACTGCTGCCTCCCGTAGGAGTCTGGACCGTGTCTCAGTTCCAATGTGGCCGATCACCCTCTCAGGTCGGCTACGCATCGTCGCCTTGGTAAGCCATTACCTTACCAACTAGCTAATGCGCCGCGGGTCCATCTCAAAGCAATAAATCTTTGATAAGAAAATCATGCGATTCTCCTATGTTATGCGGTATTAATCTTCCTTTCGAAAGGCTATCCCCCACTTTGAGGCAGGTTACCCACGTGTTACTCACCCGTCCGCCGCTAATCCACTCCCCGAAGGGAGCTTCATCGCTCGACTTGCATGTGTTAAGCACGCCGCCAGCGTTCGTCCTGAGCCAGGATCAAACTCTCAATTTTAAAGTTTAATCTCTTCTCAAATTCATTGACAAGGTTTATTACCTTATCTTACTGGCTGTTACAAGAATGTTTCTTGTTAATTCTCTGTTTAATTTTCAAAGACCATTTCTCAGTGCTTAATAATAATAGCACATTTTTTGTGATTAAGTCAACACTTTTTTATTTTTGTTGACCTGCCATCTCTCGACGACAATTAGTATTTTATCACAAACTTTAGGCTTGTATACTTCATAATATATAGTATAGTAAGATTATTTTTATAATTCTTCATTTCTCTTCATGTTTTTTATGTTTTTATATATTGACACACTTGGTACAGTTATCTTTAATTTCACATAAAAATATAAGACTATTAGCAAATCTAGTTCTGCTAACAGTCTTAATAACAATGCTTTTAGACATTTAATGAAAACTTATTACCTTTAAATAGAAAAGAATAATTAAAATTACTCCTAAAGCTATTCTATATATAGCGAACACTTTCATAGGTTTTTTCTGTAAGAATGCTATGAATTTGTCTACTACTACAAGAGCTACTACAAAGGATACTATAAATCCAACGGCTAAAGCTATTAGCTCTATAGAAGAGCATGTACTAAACACATTATGCTTTATTAATGATATACCTGATGCCCCTATCATTGCTGGTATAGCTAAAAAGAATGAAAATTCTGCTGCTACCACTGTAGATAACCCAACTATCCATGCACCTATTATAGTAGATGCAGACCTTGACATACCAGGCCATAGTGATAAGCATTGAAATAATCCTATAATAATTGCTTGTTTAGCATTTATATCATCTATACTAATTCTCTTAGAATTATTTCTATATTTATTTTCTGCATATATCATCCATATAGCTCCTACAATTAAAGCTATAGTTACAGGTAATGGGAAAAATAATTTTTCTTCAATCTTATCATTAAGAGGTAATCCTATAACTGCTGCTGGTATAGATGCAATCACTATATTTATCCAAAATTTTAATCCACATTTTTTTACTGGTACTGTACTACTAGGGAAAAAGTTTTTTAAAGTACTAAGTATTTTCTCTCGATATAAAACTACTATAGCCAGTATAGCTCCCAATTGTATAACCACACTAAACATATCTGTATACTCTTTTCTATACATTGATCCATTAAATCCTATAAGGGATCCAGCTATTATCATATGCCCTGTAGATGATACTGGCAAAAATTCTGTTATACCTTCTACTATTCCTATTATTATTGCTTTTAATATTAATAGCATTAACCTAACTCCTCACTCTCTTTTTTATTTAATACCACTATATTATACTATTTTTTATAACTTGTACAAATACATTAATAAATATATAAGAAAATAATAATTTTATTACTTTTTATAATCTATTATTACTTCTCTTATTACATCCTTACCGTTTTCTGATAACTTTATAGAATTTTGCCCTTCTTTTAATTTTAATTCAAAAATGGCATTTACTTTGCCGAAATCTCCGCCATTAACACTTATATAAAATTCTCTAACCATAACACTATTTTTAAAGGCAGCTACATAAAAACTTGGATTTACTTCTGATTTTCCTTCCATATTTTTTTTAGAAATTATTATAGTAGCCTTTTTATCATTTTCTGTATCTTTGTATTGAGATTTAGGAGATATATTAAATAAAGAATCATCATTTACAAAAATACTTGGCTTAATATATCCTTTAATAGTTTTTATTTCTGGTAGTTCTCCCTTTTTTATATATGTGATATAAGAATTGCTCTTAATTCCATCATGAATATTGTTATCAATTGCTATACTATAACTATGAAAGTATCTTTCCATTTTCTTTTTGTATTTATTTTTATTTTCAACTCCATTTATTTCTACAGAATCTATACCATTCTTTAAAATTTCTACAGCACTTAATGGCACTCCAGATTTACTAATATAACATGAATTAACTACATCTATCATTATCCACTTTTTATATTTGTCACTCCAAATTTCTGAAACTATATAAAAATCGTCTTTATTACTATGTTGGGCATCCTTAACTCTAAATTGTCCCATTCTACAATATATTCCTACCGAAGAAATACCCTCTGTAAATATTTCATTAAACTCTTTGTCTGAAACAGTTTCCCCTTCTTTATATTCTTCTAATATAGTTAAAATATCCTCTTCTTTTTTTATACTATTTTTAGCAAACTTCAATTTATTATTTAACCAATTAGTTATTTTTAAAGCTTTTCCTATATCATCTTTTTCTTTTATTACAAGCTTATCTAAAGAATACTTTGACTTTAATTGTTGAGTATTTGGGCTTTTACCATCACTATAATAGAAATGTATATTATCTCCTTCATAAATATTATCCCATTTTTCTACTATAACACCTTTATTTTTATCTCCAGCTTTACAAGAAACAAGAAATATATTAATGAAAAATATAAGCATAAAAAAGCTTAGAATTTTAAATTTTGATCTTTTTCTATACAATTTTTATTCCTCCTGTCCTAATATGAACATATTAATATATTTATCGTATATTAAGTGTACAAAATTAATTTAGTCTTTCTTTAATTTGTAAAATATATATAATATCTTTTATAACAAAAATGTATTGTAAAAATCATTCAATACACTAAAAATTTTCGTTTTAATATATTGAGCTTGTATTCATACAATACATGATTTTAATAAATATATTATGAAATTTCCAATAATTCATTTTCTTATAATCAAAGTATGCCTGCAGTACTACAAAATAATGGTAACGATTATTCATACCTTTTTAAAAATGTATCCAGTATATTTAAAAGTGATGATGATACCATAGTAAATTTTAGAAACTACTTTTACTAATGCCACAAAAAAAGTTCCTAAAACTTTTAATTTTAAAGCTGATCCTGAATATGCTAAAGCTTTGACTTTAGGAAATATAGATATGGTTAATATTTCTAATAACCATATCCATGATTATGGTGAAAAAGGTCTCCAGGATACTATGAATACGCTAAAAAATAATAATATTACCTTTTTCGGTGAGGGAAATAAAACAATTAAAGATATTAAAGGTATCAAATTTGGATTTTTAGGTTATATGGGTTTTGAAAATACAGATGAAATTAAAAGCAAAATAAAAAATCATATTTCAGATTTAAAGAACAATAATTGTAAAATTGTTATAGTTACTTTTCATTGGGGGGGTAGAAGGCAACTATAATCCTATTGATACTCAAAAAAATTTAGCTCACTTTTCTATAGATAATGGTGCTGATTTAATTATAGGTCATCATCCACATGTAGTTGAAGGATTAGAACTTTACAATAATAAGATTATATGTTATAGCTTAGGTAATTTTAATCCCAGAGATAAAGATACTTTTATATTTCAAATAAAATACGCCTTTAAGAATGATGATATAAATGATAGGAAAATAAGAATAATACCTTGCAAAATATCATCTGTTAATAATATAAATGATTATTGTCCAACGCCAGTGGAAAATGATGAAAAGGAGAGAATTCTAACAAAAATAAACGGATTATCTAAAAATTTACCGGAAAATTTGAATAATGATTTTATTAATATTAATGTAAAAAAATAAAAATTATATTATAATAGTTAATTGTAATATTATTTATTTAAAAACTTAAAAAGGAAGTGTGTAAAATTAATATAAAATCTTTTTTCAGTATAATAACTTCGAAAATAGTATTAAAGCTATGTAAAACACTTTTTAAAGGAGGAACCAACTTTCCAGGGAAAGTTGCTTTAAAATTAGATAGAAAAATATTAAAAACAGTGGCTAAGAATTATAAAATAATTCTTGTTACAGGAACTAACGGGAAAACTACTACAACTAGTATGATATATAATATGCTTAAAGATAGTAATAAATTTGTAATATCAAATAATACTGGTGCAAATATGCTTCCAGGAATAGTTGCTTGCTTTGTAGAAAATTTTTCTTTCAGTAATAAAGAAGAAAAATATGCAATTGTAGAAGTAGATGAAGCAAATGTAAAATTGGTTACGGAATATGTATCTCCAGAAATAATAACTATAACAAACTTATTTAGGGATCAATTGGATAGATATGGTGAAGTTTACACAACTTTAAAAAAAATATTAGAAGGTATAGAGAAATCTCCTAATTCAAAACTTATATTAAATGGAGATGAATCTCTTTTAGGTGATTTAAGCACTTCTCTTCCTAACAAAATTTTATATTATGGTTTTTCACACTTTAAAAATGCTGATACTGTAATAGATGTAAATGCAGACTCAAAATTTTGCAAAAAGTGTAAACATCCATATTCCTACGAATTTTTAACTTACAATCATTTAGGAAGCTATTATTGTGAAAGTTGTGGCTATAAAAGGCCTGACATAACCTTCTCCTTAGATGAAGTTGAAGATTTAACTCCTGAAGGTTCTTTAGTTATAATAGATAATCAAGAATATTACATAAATCAACCTGGATTATACAATGTTTACAATGCCCTATGTGCATATTCTCTAGCTAAAACATTAGGTATAGAAAAATCTATCATATTTAATTCACTAAAAAGTCAGAAAAGCAGTTTTGGTAGACAAGAAACTATAAATATAGAAGGTAAAGATGTTAAAATAATATTAGTTAAAAACCCCGCTGGATATGACCAAGCTATAAATACTATAGTTTTAGATAAAAGAAAAATTAATCTGGCCCTACTATTAAATGATAACTATGCAGATGGTAGAGATGTATCTTGGATATGGGATGTTAAGTTTGAAAAACTAAATTCTTTAAATATAGATAATGTATTAGTATCAGGTGTTAGATTATATGATATGGCCATAAGATTAAAAATATGTGGTCTTTCATATGATAAATTCAAACTTTCTCTAAACTATGAAAATTTATTAGAAGATATAAAAAGCTGTAAAGAAGAAACTGTATATATTTTAGCTACATATACAGCTATGACATCCTTTAGAAAATTCTTGAATTCTAAAGGTTATATAAAAAAACTATGGTAATTTTCATATAAAATAATTTGAATCAAATATTTTAATAATATAAAAAGAAGGTGAAATACATGGAACTTAATATATGTCATCTATACCCTGATTTATTGAATGTGTATGGAGATATAGGTAATATTTTAGTATTGAAATATAGAGCGGAACAAAGAGGCATAAAATTAAATGTATCAAATATTTCTGTTAATGATGAATTTCCTGTAGATAACTGTGATATAGCTTTATTTGGTGGTGGCCAAGATTATGAGCAATCCATAGTTTCACAAGATATGATGAAAACTAAAAAAGATGATCTTAGTAGATATATAGAGCAAGGTAAAGTTTTATTGGCTATATGTGGAGGATATCAATTATTAGGTAAATATTATACCACTCCAGAAGGTGAAAAACTTGAAGGGCTAAATATATTAGATATATACACTGAAGGTGGAAGCACTAGATTTATAGGAAATACAGTAATAAAAAATGAGGAATTTAATGAAACCTATGTAGGTTTTGAAAATCATTCTGGAAGAACTTATATAGGAAATTTAAAACCTTTAGGATCTGTTATAGCTGGTTATGGTAATAACGGTGAAGATAAGCAAGAAGGTTGTATTTACAAAAATACATTCGGAACTTATTTTCATGGTTCTCTACTTTCTAAAAATCCTGAATTAGCAGATAGACTACTTTCTATTGCAATAAAAAATAAATATGATGAAGATATAGAACTAGAACCTTTAGATGATAAGCTAGAATTTAAAGCAAAAGAATTTATAATAAATAGAGAAAGTAAATCATAATATAATAAAATTACGACATAACAGACTTTAAAGGATTAAAATTAAAACAAGGAATACTTTTAGTCAATAGATAGCTATAAAAATAAAGAATACTAATATTTGTATCCTGGGATTTAAGCTAACGACCTAATGCCACTTCCTGTGGCAACTAGGCCTAAGTAAACGTCCTGTTTACTTTACGCTTAAATCTTAGTTTACAAATAAAGTATTCTAATTATTTTTCTAGATATCTATTTTCCCTAAAAGTACTCCTTGTTTTAATCCACTTAAAGACTGTTATATAAATTTTTAGTCTCACATAAATATTTTAAATTTAAATATAAAATAATTTGCGTAGCCAGGAAATTAATCCATAGGAAATTTCATTGCTAACGCATAAATATTTAGTATTAATAATACTTGTATAAATTTCATAAATCATATATTTCTCTGGCATGCTACGCATTAATTTTCTAACTAAAAATTTTTTAAGCCTTTTTAAATAATAAAAATAATTGAAAGTTTGTAATAGATTTAAATATCTTTATAAGTCTAAAATACTTTTATAAATAAAAATACAATTGTAGATTTTACGTAACAAAGAGGAGTAAAATCCTCCTTTGCACTTCCTATTCCACATAAAATTACGTTTAAATAGTTATACTATCTTTCCTTAGATTAAAAAATTGGGATAAGTGGCGTAAAAAGGCATTTAAACAAAATTAGAATCTCTTATTGAAGTGAATTGCCTTTCAAGCCACATATCCCTTTTTTTAATCTAAGGTAGTTACTTTTACGTCGCAATTTTATTATATTCTTTCTATAATTATTGAATCACCTTTTACATCTACGCCTACAGTAGTTCCTTCATATATATTTCCTGCTATGATTTGTCTTGCTATTTCTGTTTCTATGGCATCTTCTATATATCTCTTTAGTGGCCTTGCACCATATATTGGATCATACCCTTCCTTTGCCATAACCTCTTTAGCTCTATCTGTGATTTTAATATTTATATTTTTATCTTTAAGTCTTTTTCTTATATCTTCTAAGAATATATCTATTATTTTCTTAATATCTTCTACAGTAAGAGGTTTAAACATTATAATATCATCTATTCTATTTAAAAATTCTGGTTTAAATCTTCCTTTTAAAGCTTCTTTTACTCTTGCTCTTACACTTTCATCTATTCCCTCTTTACTTTCATTATCTAATAAATAGTTACTTCCCAAATTAGAAGTCATTATAATTATAGTATTTTTAAAATCTATAACCTTTCCTTTATTATCTGTAAGTCTTCCATCATCTAATATTTGTAGGAATATATTAAATACATCATCATGAGCTTTTTCTATCTCATCAAACAATATAACGCTATAAGGCTTTCTTCTAACAGCCTCTGTTAATTGTCCTCCCTCTTCATATCCTACATATCCTGGCGGAGCTCCTATAAGTCTTGAAACTGAATACTTCTCCATATATTCGGACATATCTATTCTTATAATGTTTTCTTCAGTATCAAATAAAGTTCTGGCTAAAGTCTTTGCAAGTTCTGTTTTTCCCACTCCTGTAGGTCCTAAGAATATAAATGATCCTATTGGTTTTCTTGGGTCTTTTAATCCAGCTCTAGCTCTTATAACTGCATTAGTCACTGCTTTTACTGCTTCTTTTTGACCTATTACTCTAGTTTCTAGTTGATCTCCTAATTGTAATAGTTTTTGTCTTTCAGTCTCAACTAATCTTGTTACAGGTATACCAGTCCATTTAGAAATTATTTGAGAAATTTCATGTTCTGTAACCTCTTCTTTTAACATTGCATTTCCATTACTATTTTCTTTTATTAACTTTTCTCTCTCTTCTATTTCCTTTTGAAGAGTTGGTATTAAACCATACTTTAATTCTGCCACTTTATTTAAATCATATTCTCTTTCCGCTTTTTCCATTTGTCCTTTTACATCATCTAATTGTGCTTTTAAATCTCTTATTTTTGTTATATGAGATTTTTCATTTTCATATTTAGCTGTCATTTCTTTATCTTTTTCTTTTAATTCACTTAGTTCCTCCTCTAAGGCTTTCAATCTTTCTTTGGAGGATGCATCTCTTTCTTTAGATAATGCTTCTTTTTCTATTTCTAACTGAAATATTTTTCTTTTTATAGAATCCATCTCTGTTGGCATACTGTCTATATCTGTTCTTATCATTGCACAAGCTTCATCTATTAAATCTATTGCTTTATCTGGAAGATATCTATCTGTAATATATCTACTAGAAAGCTTAGCTGCAGCCACAATAGCAGAATCATGTATTCTTATTCCATGATATATTTCAAATCTTTCTTTAAGACCCCTTAGTATAGATACTGTATCTTCTACTGTAGGTTCATCTGTTATTACAGGTTGGAATCTTCTCTCTAAGGCTTTATCTTTTTCTATATATTGTCTATACTCATCAAAGGTAGTAGCTCCTATACAATGAAGTTCTCCTCTTGCAAGCATAGGTTTTATTAAATTACCTGCATCCATAGATCCTTCTGTTTTTCCTGCGCCTACTATAGTGTGAATTTCATCTATAAATAAAATTATTCTTCCTTCACTATTTTGAACTTCTTTTAATACTGCTTTTAATCTTTCTTCAAATTCTCCTCTATATTTTGCACCTGCAATAAGTGCTCCCATATCTAAAGAAAATATTATTTTGTTTTTTAAACTTTCAGGTATGTCTCCTCTAACAATTCTCTCTGCTAATCCCTCTACTATAGCAGTCTTACCTACTCCTGGCTCTCCAATAAGTACTGGATTATTCTTAGTTCTTCTAGATAAAATTCTTACTACTCTTCTTATTTCTTCATCTCTTCCTATAACAGGATCTAATTTATGTTTTTTAGCTTCTTCAACTAAATTTCTACCATACTTAACTAAAGCTTCATAAGTACCTTCAGGATCTTGACTATCAACCCTTTGACTTCCTCTAATAGCTGATAGTGCCTTTAAAACCTCTGATTTTTTCACTCCAAATTTCTCTAATATTGAACCAACATTATTTTTATCCACATCCATTATGCCCAGTAAAACATGTTCAACACTTATATATGAATCTTTGAATTCTTTTGCTATACTCTCTGCCTTTACAAAAACCTCTTCAAATCTTCTAGTAGGATATACAGAAGATGATTGAGCTCCTTCCCCCAATACTTTAGGCATATTATCTAACACTTTATTGGTTTCAGCATTAATATCTCTTATATTTATACCCAATTTACCTAATATATTAGGTATTAAACCATCATCTTGAGAAATTAATGCTGAAAATAAATGTATAGTATCAATCTGCTGATGATTATATTTTACTGCAACAAGTTGAGAATCATTTATAGCTTGCTGTACTTTTAAAGTTAGTTTTTCAATATCCATAATATTACCTCCTCTTTTAAATGTTACAGAATTGATTTTTATAAAAATAAAATATCCCTTCATATTAAATATTTTCAAAAATTGATTTAATATGCATGGATTATTTAATTACTATTATATTCAAAAAAATTCTATTTTCAAGAGGGTTGTAAAAAAATTATAAAGTTCAGTTATCCCTTATATTCTCTAATTTATTGATAATAATATTCATTTTTTCATTTATATCTTTGTTTTTGTTAACAAAATATTTAATATTTTTATATTAAATAACTCTCTTATAACTTAGAATTAAAGACATTTACATAAAATTAAAGACTCTTTATTATCTTAAAATATATTTATATATTAAATTATTATCTATCATTCAGATAACTATAACAATTTAATAATATATTAAAAAATAAATTAGAGTCTTTTATAAGTTAAGTATAAAAATTTTTATTGTATGCTACTTTATAATAGATAAATTTAGGTAGCACATTAATTTTACATAGTCTTTTGGAATATTTTTAATAAACGCAAATAATGATTTGCTTCACGTAAAGTATGATCACCTAATAATGGTATTATTATAGATCTAATCTTACAATCTACCAGTCCTTCAGTTCCTTGTGCCTTAAATTTGCTTATTTCTATAGTTGCTTTAAGACTATCTTCTGTAACTTCCGAAATTGGCATTGTCTTATCCATAGCTTCTTTTGCTTCTTTAGTTAACTTATCAAATTCATTTCCAAAATTATTTGCTATATTTATAAGCTCATTCTCAGTTGGATCAAGAAGACCACGAATAAATTTTGAATGTTCAGCCATTATTCTGTTCCAGAAACTCTCTTGCTCATAAGCTTCTTTTTCTAAATTGATTTCCTCACGATTTTGTAGTCTTTTAACTAACTGAAAATAAAATTTTGCTTCTCTTAAAATATGATCTATAAGTAAAGGATAATTAGTAGTAAATATTCTACAACATAAAACATCTGATAATAACTTAGTTTTAAACTGTGCTAAAGCTTTAGTTAATCTCATTGACCTTTCATTAAGCATGGATACTCTTCTCTCAATCATAGAATTATCTATCATTGAACTATCAGCCATTAATCTTTTCTCCATTTCAGTAAGACTAGTTGGTATATTAACTCCTGTAAAATAAGCTGAGGCCATTTCTGCTTTTAATGTAAAAGGCGTTACTATTTCACCTGACTGCAATACACTTTTACTAATAACTCCATTAGAAAGACATATAGTATCAGCTAAAAGTCTATCAAATTCTATTCTAAAGACATTAGCTTGTTGAATCCAACTATAGTCTTTTTGTGTAAAGCCTATTTGTAGAAAGAAAGAGTGCTCTTTCATGATTCTTGCAAAAAAAAGATGTAATTCCAATGATTGTCGTATAAACTCACGTCTAGATAGCATATTAAGTTCTCCTTAAAAAATTTATATCCGCTATCATTATATTAATTGAATACACAAAAGATTACTTTTATCCCGTAGCTATATAAGGTTTATATACAATCTGCAAAAAACTATATAACAAGTTCACATTCCCCTGTAAATTCATTAATCACCCCTAATACAGTTCATAAAAATATTCTACATAAGGTTTAATTATCTTCTTTATTCTCTAATTTTTTCATAATGATATCTAATTTTTTATCCATCCCTTTATTCCTTTTGATAAAATGCTTAAGACTTTGAATTGCTTTAAATATTGTTTTTTATAATTAGAAACATTAAAACTAAATTAATAACTAAAGCAATTATACTTGCATAATTTATCTCCATAAAAATAATCTCCTACCTTATAATTACAACACCTGCATTTAAATCTATTAAAATAATAAATACTTTTAGAGAAAATAGATATTTAGAAAAATAATAAGAATACTTTATTTGTGAACTAATATTTAAGCGTAAAGTAAACAGGACGGTTACTTAGATCTGTTGCCACAGGACGTGGCATTAGAGCGTTAGCTTAAATATTAGGGCACAAATATTAGTATTCTTTATTTTTATAGCTATCTATTGAACAAAAGTATTTCTTATTTTAATTATGGCCCTTTAAACGCTTATAAAGCATAATTTTCTTATATACTAAAGTTTTTTCGAAAGCTTGATTGCTAAATTAAAATATTTTATAGACTCTCCTATTTGATCCATTTTATGATACATATTTCCCATTTTCATATATCTTTCATATATTTCTTGTTTTGTACCAAATTTTAATATGGAGTCTAAAGAAAGATTCATATACATTTCAGCAGTATCTAAACTACCTTGTTTTTCTAAAATTATAGCCTTATAATAATAAGCTTTTTCTATGAATCTTATATTATTTATTTTTATAGCATAATTTAATATTTCATCTGATATTTCTTGAGCTCTATATAGAACATCATTTTTTAATAATACTTTCATAATATCTAGCATAAAAGATACAAAATGTCTTGTATTATTTTTAGGATATGAATCTAAAGCTTTATTTATATAACTTGTTGCTTTATCCTTCTCCCCTATATCAAACATAGCTGTAGCATATTTAAAAGTAGCATCTGCCTTATAAATCAAATCATTCCCATATAACATATATGACTTTTCTTCATAGTTTTCAAATTTATTTCTATCCAATCTTAAAGATAATATAGCCAATATCTTATAAACTTCTGCCTTTTTAATATTACTATCTAAGAAATCTATTAAGTCTATAAGGTTAACTGCTATTTCATAAGCTTTCTCAAATTCTTTTAATCTTATATAACATGCCGCTTCATCATATGTAGCTTCAGATAATAAAATATAGTTATCCTTTTCGTGCGCAATTTTTCTAATACTCCTATAATAACTAGCTGCTTCTATGTACTCATTAGTTTCAAAGAAAAACTTAGCAATATCCATATAATAAATTATTTTATTTTCATCTATACCAGATTTTAGCCAGTAATCATAATACTTAGATATTATAAGCTGTAGTTTTTCTATTTCACTATTTTCTAAATAATGATTAAATAACATATGTATTATATAAAACGCTATATGATAGTATTTGTATTCCTCTGCATACTTTAAATTATACTCTAAAGTTTTCTCATATTCTGATGGATTTTTACTATCCTTAAGTTTGTCAATATTATCTAAAAGTTGCTCTTTTACTCCAGCTTTTAGGTATTTAATATCTATTTCTAATTTTTCTGATATAATTTTTAATATTTCACTATCTGGTCTTATCTTGTCATTTTCTATACAACTCATTTTAGATACAGATATAGTATCCCCACATAATTCTTTTAAGGTATAACCTTTATAAACCCTTGCTCTTTTTATTTTTTGCCCTACAGAAAGTATTTCCATAAAATCTCACCCATCCACAAAATAAATCTAGTTACATGTCCTTTAACAATCCTACTTCCTTGAACATTTCTACCCCTTCATTTAGATATTTAGCTGCTTCTTTGTCATTCCCATTATCTATATAGAATTTACCTATTATTATGGATATTTCTCCTATTCTCCCTTTATTTTCCATGTTTTTAACAAAGTTTAATGCCCTTAAAAGCGTTCTTTCTGCTTCTTCTAAATCACCTTGCAGAAGTTCTACTCTATGCTTTAATAAATAATAATCTACTAAAGCTATTTCATTTCCATTTTCTAAATTATTCATTATTTCATCTAATATTAATTTACAATTATGAATATCCTTTTGTTTTATATAATTTTCACATATATTTATAAGAGTTTCTATAATTAACGGATCTTTGTTAGACTCTCTTATTTCCTTTGCTCTATTAAAATGTACAAAGGATTCCTCTAAATTATCAAATTCATAGAACAACTTGCCTAAATTATTTTCTATTTTAGAAGTATATAATATATCATCTACATCTTTAAATATACTTAATGCCTTTTCAGAATATCTTATAGCTCTATCCATTTCACCTTTTTCGCTATATTGTTGAGATAAAAGTAAAAGAGAGTTAGCATATTCTTTTTTATTGTTTAGTTGTCTATATTTTTCCTTTGCTAAATAAGAGTAATCTATGGCTTTATTTATATTATCTAACTTAAAATATGTATAAGCTATATGATAATATATCTCTGCTAAAAGATCATCATTTCCTATATCATGATCGCTATACACCTTTTCTGCTTGTTGAAAATAACTGCAAGAAGAATGGTAGGCCTTTAATATTATTGTTATTTTTCCTAAATTAACAAAAGCATTTACTATTTCCTCATAGTTATTATTTTTAATAAATATTACATTTGCAGATAAAAGATATTGCTGTGCAACAGACAGATCTCCTTTATGTGTGTATATAAGTCCTCTTAAATAAAGATTTCTAGCTTTTCTATATTCTAAATTATATTTTTCAGCATAATAAAGAGATTTTTCTATATATTGTTCTGCTATATTTACGTTATCATTTATAATATGAGATTCTGCTATATTTTCATAATATTTGCATATTTTTTCAGCTTGAGTATCTTCAGATTCCATAAAATATTCTATAGATGTATTTAAAGTGTTTGCTAAATATTCTAATAAGTCCATACTAGGATTTGATTTACCTGATTCTACAAGGCTTATTTGCCCTGGAGTTATTCTAGCTCCAGCTAAATCCTTCAAAGTCATATTTAATTCTTTTCTTCTTCTTTTAATCTTTTCCCCCAAAGAAAGTATCTCCATACGTATCTTCCTCGCTATTAATATAGTTAAATTTTTTTATACTTTTTATAAACTCATTATAACATATTTTTTCAATTAGGATAAATTTTTTATAAAAGTAATTACATATTTTTTCAAATTTATTTATGATTTTTGCATTTATTGTATATAAAAAGATTTGGGGATTTCCCCAAACCTTTTTATCTCATCATACCTCTCATATTTCCCATCATGTTGCCTGCCATTCCCATCATAGTCATACTTGTTCTTTTTATTTTTCTTCTAGTTCCTCTATCTAGTTGAGGCACCATTAACATACCTACAGTTGCACCGATAATAGCACCTGTAGTCATACCTGATAAAAATCTATTGCTCATATTCTACACTCTCCTTTATTTACTTTTAACATCAAATATAGGATATGCATTTTTATAAAATATTAAACATCAAATTCATCCATAGCTTCATTTGCTAATTTATCGCATCTATTGTTATATTCATTATCACTATGTCCTTTTACTTTTATAAATTTAACAGAATGTTTCTTTAGCAATTCATCTAATCTTTCCCACAATTCTTTATTTTTAACTGGAGATTTAGATGCAGTTTTCCAATTATTCTTTTTCCAATTATCCAGCCATTTCTGATTTATAGCATTTATAACATAGGCAGAATCACTATAAAGTTCTACCATGCAACCTTCCTTTAACAAAGAAAGTGCTTCTACCACTGCAGATAATTCCATAATATTATTAGTTGTATTTTTAAAAGCTTTTTTTATTTCTTTTTTATGCTCACCATACATTAAAACTATTCCATAAGCACCTATTGTATTCTCTTGACCATTTCCTCGACAGGCTCCATCAGTGTATATTATTACTTTTTTCATCTACAGCTGCCACCTCCTCATAAGATGTAATATGTTCTTCTGTATTTATTTTTGTTTTTATTTTACCGTGAGATTTTTTCTTTACAAAATTTATAATATTATTAATAAAATTAACAAGCACCTTAACATTTTCTGTTCCTATTATATTAGAAACATATCCTAACACTTGCTTTACCAAAAATATTATATTACCCTTTCCTTCCCAATTTTCTAAAATAACATTCTCTGGTACTTCCTCTATTATTTTATTCAATCCAAAAAACACCACAGCAAAATCATCAATTTTACCTATAAAAGGTATAAAGGAAGGAATTATATCTACAGGACTAACTAAGTAACTCAATACTGCAACTACAAGAGCTTTAGTTTTTGCATCAACCCTTTTATCTTTGAGTAATCTATACAAAAGTACAGTTATATCTGGTATAAGCATAGAGTATTCAAAAAACTTATTATATTTATTTGGCACTTTAAACTTTAAATTTTTTCTTGCATGTGAATAACCATCTTTTCTTTTATATATAGGTTCATACTTCTTATTTAAATAAAATTTTTCTTTTTCTACTTTTTCTTCTACTTTTTCATTTTCTTTGGAATAAATTATATTATCTACAAAAACATCTATGTATCCATTATATAAATTTATCTTATGTATTTTAAAATAAACATATGGTATCTTTTTAGATAGTATATCCAAATCCACTCTTATATTTTCTTTATTAACATTTATACCGTACTCTTTAAAATTGTTCAATGATAATTTTAAAGCTAATTTTTTTATTATATTAATCACGTGCAATTTCATTACTTTAACTTTAAATATTCTTATATTAATAGTGTTGTTATCCACACTACCCAAAGCTAATTTAGCAAAAAAAGGCACAGGAACTCCTTTAGTATAAGATCCTCTCACCTCTATAAAATCTCCAAGAGAAACACTCTCAATACACAGCCCCTGAACTTTTAAATAATCCTTAATTAAAGTCATTATATCTATTTCTGTTAAAGTAACCTTTACAGATGATACTTTCATCCATTACTTCCCCCTCTATTCTTTCAGTTATAAATAAGTATACACTAAAATTAACCATACTAAAACTAATATAATCATTAGGAATAATTATTAAATATACCAGAAATTACTTTAACAATTTTTATGATAATCATTAGACTGACCTAAAAAAATATTATAGTATTATTATACGACATACAAGTTTAAAATAAATATTAAAATTCCTATTTTTAGAAAGGAGTTACTTGATGAATAAAATTAAAAATAAGATTATTATTTTGCCTATAATAACGGCGATTTTATCTATAGGAGCTATGATTTTCATTAACTTTTATAGTGCTCAAAAATCTTTGAAAGATTATAATCAGTTTTTAAAGGATTTAAATGCAAAAAAAATATCTACAGTATATATGACGGACACTTCTACTATAAAGGTAAGACTAAACTCAAATGAAATCTATGAAACAGACAATCCAAGATCAACTAACTTCAAAGAAAATCTATTAAAAAAAGATGTAAAAATATCAGAAAATCCTCCTGTAACAGCAAAAGAAGTACTTCCTTTAGCATTTTTGGTTATTTCTGCTCTTTCTATAGTTTTTATTGGAGTGAAAAATTCCAATGGTTTTAAAAATAAAACTCGTTCTTCTGTAGATTCTTTAGATGCAGATGTAGTTGAAAATATAAAATTTAATTTTAAAAACGTTGCTGGAAATGAGGAAGCTAAAGAAAGTGTAAAAGATATTGTAGACTTTTTAAAGAATCCTGAAAAATATTCTTCCTATGGTGCTAGAATGCCTAAAGGAATTATTTTATATGGTGACCCTGGTACAGGTAAAACTTTAATGGCAAAGGCTGTGGCTGGAGAAGCTGGAGTTCCTTTTTATGCTATGTCAGGTTCAGACTTTGTACAAATATATGTAGGGGTGGGTGCCAGCCGTATTAGACAATTATTTAAAAAAGCTAAAAGTAAAGGTAAAGCTGTAATATTTATAG
This sequence comes from Clostridium sp. Marseille-Q2269, assembly GCF_943736985.1. Taxonomy (GTDB): domain Bacteria; phylum Bacillota; class Clostridia; order Clostridiales; family Clostridiaceae; genus Clostridium_F. The sequence continues at coordinate 104,818 of NZ_CALSFS010000006.1, read as the reverse complement.
ATGAAATTGATGCTATTGGTAAAAAAAGATCTAGCACAAAATCTGGCGGTTCTGAGGAAAGAGATCAAACCTTAAATGCCCTTCTTACAGAAATGTCTGGCTTTAATGAAAAAGAAGGTATTATAGTAATGGCAGCTACAAATAGACTAGATATATTAGATGAAGCTTTATTAAGACCCGGTAGATTTGATCGTCATATAGAAGTTAACTTACCAGATGTACTAGCTAGAGAAAAAATTCTTAATCTTCATTTAAAAAATAAGCCTATAGGTAATATAAACATTAAAGATTGGGCCAAAAAAACTGCATATTTCTCTGGAGCTAAACTTGAAAATTTATTAAATGAAGCAGCCATATTAGCTTGTAAAGAAAGTAGTTCTAATATAGAAGATTACCATGTTGATAAGGCTTTCTCTGTAGTACTTGCAGGTCATGAAAAACAAAATAGAGATTATATAAAAATTAAAGATAAAAAAATAACTGCCTACCACGAAATTGGACATGCTTTAATTTCATCTATAGTTCTACCTAAAGAAAAAATATCTAAAGTAACTATAATACCTAGTACAAAGGGTGCTGGTGGATATACCTTAAGTATTCCTGAGGATAATTTATATCAAAGTAAAGAATACTTAAGAAATAGAATAATGGTACTTTTAGGTGGACGTGCCGCAGAAGAAATTATATTTGGAGAAAATCATATAACCACAGGAGCTCATAATGATCTACAACGAAGTACATCTATTGCATATAAAATGGTAACAGAATACGGTATGGGTGAGACTTTAGGTCTACTAAATATGGGAAGCATAAAACATGAGCTAAACATAAATGAAAATAGTATAATTAAGGAATGTAAATCATTGATAGACACCATATATAATGATGTTAAAGATATGCTACTTAAAAACAAAAATCAATTAGATTCATTGTGTGAAAAATTATTAGAAGAGGAGACTCTTTATGAAGAAGACTTTAAATATCTTTTAAAAAATTAGATTACTATTCGGGGCTGTCGCACTAAGAATAAATACTACAATATATTGTGTTAACTTTAAACTATAAAACAATATATTGTGCTTAAATTCTTTAATGCGACAGCCCCTTTTTTATATTTAGAAAAAATTATTTTATTATATCTTCTTATTTTAATGTAAAAACCAATTCATATAAAACAAAATATAACAAATTATAGGTAAAATTAAAAAATTTATGTAACTCTATTAATTTTATAAGTATATTCTTGTGGTTTTTCGTATTAAATATTTAATGTTTTTATGAATCATGCGATTATATATATTATAATTAACTATAAATTAATTACCAAAACACTATAAATTTTCCATAAGGAGGTTCAAAATGAAATTTAATTTTAAAAGTATTAGAACTTTGATTTTATGTACTATTTTACCACTTGCCATATTATCTATGGTTTTTCTATCGCTTCTAAGTTATGCTAACTCAAAGAAATTACTTTCCAGCGAAATAGAAAATAAAATGGAACTTGAAACTCAGTCCATAACTGAAAACATTGAAAAGTCATTATTACAACATAAAGGTTCCTGAAACCCTTTCCAGATCCATAGAGTCTTCAAAAGACATTATGGTTAAAGACACTTATAAAAACTTAGTACAAAATTTTATAAAAACTAATAAGGAAACTTCTGGAGTAGGCATATGGTTTGAGCCCTATAAATTTAACCCTAAAGAAAAATTCTTTGGTCCTTACGCCTTTAGGGATGGTGATAAGATATCTTATACTGATGAGTATAGCGCCGAATCCTATAATTACGTAAACTATGATTGGTATAAGATAGGTAAAACGTCAACTCAATCTGTTGCTTGGTCAAAACCTTATTTAGATAAAGTTTCTAACACAATTATGGTAACGACTTCTGCACCTTTTAAAGATAAAAATGGTAACTTTTTTGGAGTATGTACTGCTGATATAAATCTAAATAATCTACAAAAAATGGTATCTGATGTTAAAATAGGAAAAACAGGCCGAGCTATATTATTAGATAATGAAGGTACATATATAACAAACCCCAACAAAGATAAAATTATGAAGTCTAATATTACTAAAGAAACTGAAAACGATTTGTCCGCTTTAGGAAAAGAAATGTTATCTAAAAAAGCAGGAAAAGGTACATATCAAGAAGGAACTGAGAAAAAATTGATTTACTATAATCATGTTCCTGAAACTGGATGGGTTATAGCTTTATCCATAGATCAATCAGAAGTTACTGCTCCTTTAAAGCAACTTTTAATAAAAAGTATAGTATTTATATTAATAATACTAGTTTTAATAATTGGATTTGTTTTATGGTTTAGCAATTATCTAACTAAGATTATAAATAAAGTTAATTCATTTTCAGAAACTATCTCTAACGGTGATTTAACTCAATCACTATCTATAGACAGTAAAGATGAATTGGGAGCTATGGGTAAAAATTTAAATAATATGAAGGATACCTTAAATAACATAATAAACAATTTTAATAGGAATCTCAAAGATATAGTTTCTATATCTGAAGAACTATCTACAAGCGCTGAACAAACTCAAAGCGCTTCAGATCAAATAGCACAGACTATGTCTGATATAGCGGATGGAAGTGAAACACAATCAAGAACTTCTGAAGATTCTGTTAGAAATTTAGAAGAAATATATAAAGGTATGGAACAAATATCTAACAATGTTCAGTCTGTTACTAATTATTCTATGACTACTCATAAAAAAGCTGAAGAAGGTAATACAATAGTATCTACTGCTATAGATAAAATGAAAGATATAGAAGAAAGCGTAACAGATTCAACAAATATCGTAAATGCCTTACAGGAAAAATCAAATAATATAGGAAATATAGTTTCTCTAATAACGTCTATAGCTGAACAAACAAATTTATTAGCACTAAATGCTGCTATAGAATCAGCTCGTGCAGGTGAAGCAGGAAAAGGATTTGCAGTGGTTGCAGAAGAGGTGAGAAAATTAGCAGAAGAATCTTCTAGTGCAGCTAAAAGTATTGGAAATATTATAAAAGATGTTCAAAATGATATTAAAAAAGTAGTTAGCTCTATGAAGATTGAAACTGATAATGTTAGTGAAGGAATCACAATAGTACAAGATACTAAAAATTCCTTTACACATATACTATCTGATATTAATAAAGTGTCTAGGGAAATGCAAGATGTATCTGCAGTTGTAGAAGAAATAACGGCTAGTACAGAGACCGTTGTAAATTCTCTAGAAAAAATAAATTTAATAATAAAAGAATCTGGCAATAATACACAAAATGTAGCGGCTTCTGCTGAAGAACAAACAGCTATAATGAAAGAAGTAGCTGAAGTTGCAGTGAAACTTTCTCAGATGTCTTTAAGACTTGAAAAAGATATAAGTATATTTAAAATATAAGTTAGCTTTTCTATATGTAAATTATGTGAAAATAATTAACCAAAACAAGAAATTAAGTTATGATATTTTAAAAAACTAAAAAAATATTAAAATTATCCACATTTAATCTTATTTTTTACATTAATGCTTGAGGAAATTTTTTAATCAACTTCATATATAAGATGTCCCCTATATACTACAGAATGGAAACTCTAATATATAGGGGCATTTTGTTATTTATTATTATATTAACTTGTTGTAATAGTTAAATTTAGCTTACAGAATCATATTTTACACATTAAACCAACGCTAAATATACAAGACCATAAATCTTATTTATAAAATACTCTTTTATTTATTCTTTGAGTATAAAAAAAGAACTAATGTTACAATTACTCCTCCTATTAATCCACCGATATGTCCAAAATTATCCACATTGGGGATAGAAAATCCTAATATTAAGTTAATACCTATAACTGATATTATATTATTTAAAAATTCTTTTCCTCCCCGTTTTCTATTTCTATATGCTATTATCAAAGTAGCTCCTAATATTCCAAATATAGCTCCAGAAGCTCCTATTGAAACTGAAGGTGAAAATACATAGCTAAAATAAGAACTCAATATTCCAGATATAAAATAAATGATTAAATATTTAACTTTACCAAAATACATTTCTACTAAAGGCCCTATTGAATTTAGTGCGTACATATTTAATGCTAAATGTATTAATCCTCCATGTAAAAACATTGCTGTTATTAATCTATAATATTGTCCATTACTTATAAAAGAATTTACCTTTGCCCCTAAAAATACCAATACTTTAATATTACTATTAAATATATTTCCTGATAAAAATGCTGTTATTAAATACATAAAAATGTTTATACCTATTATTGTTTTAGTAATAATCCCACTTTTATCCTTAGAGCCATTATTTTCATTATGATAAATATTTTCTTTCTGCTTTGGCACTCTTACTATGTCCTCTACAATGCCTCTAGTATCTTCTCCTGCATAAACTATATTTCTGTTATTATAATCTAGTATAAAAGAACTGTCTTTAATTAAATTACTATCCAAAAAATCAATAAAAGTATTATTTATTTCTTTATCAATTAATATAGCTATATTTAAATTTATAGGTTTATCTAAAAATAAAGACTGAATATATTCTTTTATGTATTGTCTATTTAAATCCTTTACTTTAAGATAACTAGAAAAAATTAATACTTCATAGAAATCATCCTTATCCTTTACAGCTATCCAATCACTTTCTAAGCCTGCATTTGTATTAATATCCATAACATTATAATTTTCTGTTCTCATAAGTTTATCTATAATGCTTTTTATAAATTTATCTATAACAATCACTTCCTAATAAAAATAATTATTTTAAAATATTCTTTAAAAATACTTATCTATATTAACCAATATATATTATTATACACATAAGCACAACATAAAATTTGAATTATATGTTGTGCTTTATTTATTGAAAATATTTACATTACCATTGATCTTATTACTAAGTTTGGATACTTAAGTAAATCTATCTGATAAAAACTATTCATATTATCATCTTTAAAAATTCTAACTATAGGCCTATCTGGAAATCCTTTGTTTTGATTTATTACATAGCCTTCCTTATTATTTGATAGTCTAATCCTACAACCTAAAGGATATATAGCAAATGTATTTTTAAAAGTTTTAACTAAATCTTCATCAAACATAGTTCCTGATCCAGATAATATAAGCTCATAAGCATCATTAGGGGTAAATTTTTTTCTATAACATCTATCATTACTTATAGCATCATATACATCACATATAGAAACTATTTTTGCATATTTAGAGATATCATTTCTTTTAAGTCCATAAGGATATCCTTTACCATCTATTCTTTCATGATGTTGTTCAACTATTTTTATAACTGTATCAGACATTGTAAAATCTCTTTTTAATATTTCACTACCATAAATAGGATGTCTTTTTATTTCCATAAATTCCTCATCTGTTAAAGGTCCTTTTTTATTTATTATTTTATTAGGTATATTCACTTTTCCTATATCATGTAATATTGCACCTATGCCCACATCTTTTAATTCTTTTTCATTGAGTCCGCTGGACAGACCTATAAATGTAGTCATTATGCACGTATCTAAGCTATGTATATATGTATAATTATCATAAGTTTTAATATCATAAAGACTTCTATTTACATCTCCCATATCCATTATATAATCTATCATTTCTTCTACTTGGCTAAAAGATTTTTTTAAGCTTTTCCCATTACAATCATGTATATTTTTCATAATTTCTGTCATAGATTTCATAGTAGTTTGTTTAAGTTCCATAAGCTTAGGATCATCTATTATTACATCCTCTAATCTTTCATCCTTTATATAAATATAAAAAACACCTAGGTTTCTTAATTTTTGTATGTAATTTGCTGTTAACTTAATCCCAGATTTAAGCAGAACTTGTCCACCTTCTGAAAAAATATTTCTTCCTAAAATATCATTTTCTTTAACTCTATTAATAAATTCAAGTCGCATTGCCATAAACACCTCGTAACCTATATTAATCCACCCAAAATATAACAAATTTAATAAAAATATTATTCCTCATACCATTTTATAAAACTTTGTATGATAAATTAAAATACTGCTTAACACTATCTTATTTATTAAATATATTAAAATAAATACCTTACTATACTCGTATAGCTGGAAACAATGCTTAATACAATTTTAAAATATATGTATTTATTTACTTTTATTTGAAACTAAGGTAAAATTATATTGTATTATATATATAGGGAGGTCTGTTTTGAAAAAAAAATTAATATTAATAATAGGTATCTTTCTTTTATTATCACTACCCATAAGCTATAAATATAAAGTTTACAAAAATAAAGACTTAAATTATGTAGTAGAACAACATATGACCCATGGTTTTTTTAATAAATATAAAATGTATTCTATAAGTGCTCTTAATCTTACCTTCTCTGATGGCAATATAGCTGTTGTAAACGTCTATGGAACCAGTGATAAATCTCCACATAAAAATATATCCTACAATTTATTTCTTACTAAAAAGAAAAATGGAACATGGAAAATAAAAAAAGTGCATGAAAACTCTAAATACTTAAAAGAAAAAACTCCAGATATACCTTAATGCTTTTTTCTCTTTATACAATTATCACATACCCCTTCTATTTTTAAATGATGATCAATATTAGAAAATCCAGTTTCTTTATTTACTATTTCATCAAGATGAAATAAAGGGCATTCTATCTGTACTTCTTTATGACATACTTTACACTGTATAGTGTGAGTATGCTTTTTTCTTTTAATTATAAAATTATATTTTGAATTTCCCAAATCAAATTTTTCTATTAAATCCTTATTTTCAAAAACTTCTAATGTTCTATATATAGTAGACAAATCTAAATTTATATTTCTTTCCTTTAACTTTTTAAATATACTCTCCACATCCAAAGAATATGGTGATTCTATAAGTATATTTAAAATATTTATTCTACCTTTAGTTATCTTTAAATGATTTCTCTTCAATAATTCCTCTTCAATCATAATTATCACCTTATGATAATAATACAATAATTATCAAACATAACTCAATACTTATTATCAATTTTAAAAAAATAACATTTTTAATCCAAATAATATTAATATTACTCCTCCTATATAGTCTGCATAACTAGAGATTATAGATATCTTTTTAATATATTTAGATAAAATCACTCCCAGACTGCAAACCGTCCCAGTTATTAATCCTATAAACAAAGATCCCATAAATAAATAAAATAAGTTACTAATGCAGCTTAAACTTGTAAAGCCTATAACCAAAGCATCTATACTAACAGAAACACCTAAAATAAAATAAATACTTTTATTTAAAAATATATTCTGCTCTTTTTTAGTAAATCCTTCTGATATCATGAATATTCCCACTATTATTATTATTATTCCACCTACAATTTTTGGTATAGGTACTATATATTTATTAAAAATAATACCTGTGTATCCACCTAGAAATGAAAGAAAAAACTGAAAAAATCCAAATGAAACAACAAAAATCAAACAAGATCTTAAAGTAACACGTTTATTTATTCCTATGCACAGTATTACCCCAAAAGCATCTAAAGAAAGGGCTAACCCTATAAAAAAAAGTTCTTGAATTCCCATTATATCCCCCTACTAATTTTAAATAATAAATACTTTCTTAACTATTTATATATATATAAGTATAATTTTATAACAAATAAAATTATTTATTTAATATACAATTTTATTTTTATCTATTAATTTTATAAATAAAAATTAATTATTAAGAAGGTTTATAAATATATTATTTAAAAATATATAGAGGGACATATACTTTTTGAAACTTAACCTTTGTATTATAAGCTTTAAACATCTAACTTCTATATCTATAATTTTATATTGTAAAATTTTAATATGGGGTTAAAAAATAATAATTCTACATTGTGAATTTTAACAATTAGCTACTAACAACCTTATCCAGTTTTTTAGGATCTAAGAATTTTATTTCATTTGAAACTATTTCTATTCCATATTTTCTATTACCATTTTTATCTTCATAATTTCTAGCTTGTATTCTTCCTACTACACTAATTAGTTTTCCTTTTTTCATATATTCATGTATAGCTTCAGCATGTCTTCCCCAAACAATAATAGGTATAAAATCTGTTTTTGAATTTTCTTTATTGTAATATCTATTTACGGCTATTACAAACTTTAACAAAGAAATATCTCTGTCTTCTATATACTTAAGTTCTGCATCTTTTGTTAATCTTCCTATAAGCATAACTCTGTTCATATGATTACCTCCAAAACAACCGTTTTTTATTATTTATATCCATTGCTTCAGATAATAATCAAAAATACATATTAAATTTTAAACTTATGCCCATTTTCCTTAAGCCATTTTCTTCTTTCTTTGCAATCAGGTATTATACTTTCAACTAAATTCCAAAAGTCCTTAGAGTGATTCATATGTACTAAATGACAAAGTTCGTGAACTACTATGTAATCAAGAATTTCTAGTGGAGCCATAATTATTTTATAATTATAATTTATATTACCCTTAGATGAACAACTTCCCCATAATGTCTTTTGATTTTTTACTACTATACTTTCTGGTCCAAATCCTAACATACTAGAATAATACTCTGTTCTTTCCTTTAATACTTTTATGGCCTCTTCCTTATAAAATTTTTCTAAATTATTTCTTATTATGGAATCTCTTTTTTCCTGTAAAATTCCTGAATTTATATAAATGATAATTTTATTATTGTTTACTTCTAGTTTAAAATATAAAGATTTTACTTCTTTAATTTCTAAATTATATACCTTTCCTAAATAATAATATCCATTAAAATTTTCAGCTTCTTTAAGTTTTTTAATTTTTTTTATGATCCATTTTTCTTCTTTTTTAAGAAGCTGTTCTATTGCATATTCACTACTTCCTAAAGGTGCTGTAACTTCTATAATAAATTTCTTATTAATTTTTATAGAAATAGTCTTTCTCTTTTTCGTTTTTAGCGTATATTGAAGCCTCTCTCCCATTAAAATTATATTTTCCATTTAATACCTCTCTTGTTTTAAATGATATAAATTGCTTAAAAATAATATATTTAATTTTAATATATACATAATAAAAAATACACCTAATAAACAAATAAATAATCTTTGATAGTTCTTAATATATTCAAATTAAAAATTTACTAATTAGTAATTCATTGTAAAATGTCAATGAGTTAGTTAATAATTACAAGGACTTAATCTTCCTTGATAAAAAATTTTTAATTAAATCAAATCTTTAGAACTTCTAGCTAAATAAATCAGTTTACGTAGTGTATTTTTTATATTCATCATGTTAAATCTAAATTTTTTATGTACATTTTGGCTTCTTATTATTTATGTCATTAAACATTATATTCTATTTGCCATGAATCTAGAGGTATAACTGCTTTTTCTTTAATTTGAAGTGGAAAAGCAAAATTACATACTTTAGCTTTCATAGCACTAACTTTTAAATCCTTTAAATCAAATGATTCTGAAGCAACAAAATTTCCCTTTTCATCTCTAATAGTCATAGGTAATTTTTCTATATTTATTCCTTTATTACACCCATTTCTAACAACTATAGTAACTAATAGATATCCATCTTCATTTATACCTATACTAAATTTTGAAAAACTTACTTCTCCCTCTTTTAAAGCTGGAAGTCCCTCTAAAAAATCAGTATAAACTTTTTTACTTTCACTATCAATTTCATCTGGCAAATTTTCAATATCTACTGTTAAATTTCTAAGGGCTTTTAAAGAATTGTCAAAAACCACCTTCCAGTCATCCATAGGTATTTTATCTACAAATACATTTTCTTTATCAAAATATAAAATCCAAGGTCTAGCACAATTAGATGCAATATCTCCCATTGATTTTAAATCAAAAACTTGAGATGCTAAAAGATCTCCTTTAGAATTTATTATTTTAAAAGGAATTTTTTCAAAATTTATTTCATTTTTCATACCATTTCTTAAATAAACTTTCACTTCATACTTATCTTTAAGGTCATAGGCATATATGCCTGCCACATTAACTTGTCCTTCTTTTATAGGAAGCAATTCATCTAACTCTTCCTCAAGTATTTCCTTTTGTACATTTGACATTACTTTTTGATCTTTTTCTAATAATGATAATTTTATATCTAAAGCTTCTTCTTTATTAAATTCCTTTTGGTTTTTCATCTAAATTCCTCCAAATATAATTTATATTACAAATTATATTATAATATGTACAAATTTCTAAATCAAACTTAATTTTAATTAAAGTTATACATTTTGATAAGCTTATATATTATATGACCTTCCCATTTTTAAATAAAATTAAATTTTTTAAATAAAAAACTATAAATTGTATAAACTATAGGTTGAGGTGATAACAATGATAAAAAACAATAAAAAAGTATTATTATTTACCACTACTTTATTAAGCTTATCTTTATTTATAGGCACAGGATGCACAAATAAAAGTGCACAAAATCCCCCTGCCAATAATAATGCTACAGAACAAAAAGCCACAGAAAATAAAGATAATATGACTGCTAAAACAGAAGAATTAAATAATAGATCACAAAAAATTGCTAATGAAGTAACAAAAATAGGTGGTATAGATAAATCTAGAGTACTTATATCTGAAAAAAGAGCCCTAGTAGGTGTTAGTATTCCTAACTCTTCAGAAGGAAAGATAACAGATGATCTTAAGAAAAAGGTAGAAGATACAGTAAAAAAGACAGATAAAGAAATAACTCATGTAGCAGTATCAGCTGATGCAGACATATATGATAGAATAAATAGACTTGGAGATGGAATGAAACAAAACAAAGGCATGGAAAAATTCGGTGATGAATTTAAAGAAATATTTAATAGAATAATTCCTCAATAATAGGAAAGTACATATTACTTTCCTTATCCATAAATTAAACAGACAAAAATCTATAAGAATAATTTTAATATCCTGTTAAATGATAAAAATAAAAGTGGCTGTGACACTAAGAATAAATGCTACAATATATTGTACTAACTTTAAACTCTAAAACAATATATTATGCTTAAATTCTTTAATGCTACAGCCCTTTTTAATTTGAAATAAAGCTTAACATTGAGACTACACTTATTTAAATTGTATTTATAAAAAATAAATTAAATTTATTTTCTTTTTTATTTTATTTGTTATCTATTTATAAATTAATTATAGTTATATTGATTACTAAATATTAGCTACCAACTTTTTTATCAGCATAGTAATTTTCTCCATATTCTCCAATGACATTTTCACTTTTAGCTTTATTGTTTGCAACTGTATAGAATATACCTCCAAGTAAAAACCATACTAATATTATTCCCCATTCATAAGGCCAACTAAGTCCTGATGGTAACCCTGGCATAAACATCATAAGCATTGCTCCACATAATACTATAGCCATAACCCCTACAAACTTAGGATGCTTCACTTCATAAGGTCTTTCCATATTAGGTTCTTTCTTTCTTAATACTAAGAAGGATATGGATACAAGTAAATAAGATATCAATATACCAAATCCACCTGAGTTGCTAAGCCAAACTAACATATTCTCACCGAAAAATGGAGCAATACTTGATACTAGCCCTATTAATATTATAGCATTAGTTGGTGTTTTGTATTTAGGATGTATTTTTGCTAAAAATTTTGGTAACATTCCTGCCTCTGCCATAGAATATATGGCTCTGCTTCCACCCATAAAGAAAGAATTCCAACTAGTTAAAATACCGCCTATACCAGCTAATATCAATATTTTTGCTGCTACTACACTACCTCCAAAAAGCTTTTGCATAGCATCTGCAGCTACTAATTTAGAACTAGCTATTTCATTAGAATTTAATGCTACTGATGTACTATAAATTATCATAGCATACCAGATTACTGCCATAATTACTGATAAAATTATTATTTTTCCTATCTTTTTGAAGGGTACATTTATTTCCTCTGCCGCCTGTGGTATTACATCAAAACCTACATACATAAAAGGAGTCATTATAGCTACTGCTAAAATCCCTTTCCCTGAAGTACCTGAAACAAATGCAGGTGATAAGTTTTGTATATTACCATTAAATAAGCTTCCTGTAAATAATGCAATTCCTACACAAGCAATCATAAATGTTACTACACTTTGCATAACCGCCGCTGGTTTTGCTCCAAAATAATTTACTATAGTTATTATTATAGCACTTACAGATCCTATTAATGCCCAAGAAGCATATATATCATATCCTGCAATAGTATACATATAACCCTTTAAATAAGAAACTGAAAATAAATTCTCAAGTACTGAAGGAAATGCAACCGCTTCAAAGGATACAACAGATATATATCCTAAAATCATACCCCAAGTACATATAAAAGCAGCAGTTTTTCCTAATGCCCTATAACTAAATACTAAATCTCCCCCGCACTTTGGCATAGCAGATGTAAGCTCTGCATAAGTAAGTCCTACAAATAGTACCATTATTCCACCTGTTACAAATGCTAGTATAGAACCTATGCTTCCTGCTGTCTTTATCCATTGGCCTGTTAATACGACCCACCCCCAGCCGATCATAGCTCCAAAAGCTAAGGCCATAATATCTTTTTTCGATAGAACCCTTTCAAAATTTTGATTATTACTACTGACGTCATTTTCCTTAGACATGATAAATGATCCCCCTTTGATCAATATAACTTAAATTTTAAATTTTATAACAATATATTTAATATATTAAAGTCCATAAGTTACAACTTGCAACTCATCCGTTAGTTATGTTGTTACTTTATTATAATGTTTTTCACAGGAAACTGTCAACATTTTTACCAATATTTAATACATAAGTTATTTTCAAGCATCTAAACTTTATTTTTGTCAATAAACTTGTCTTATTTTTACTAATTTTTAGGTTCTAAAATGTTACTAATCATAGTAGTGAAGTGTGTTAAAAACCGAACTTTTTCTACAAATAAAAAATTTAATAATAAAGTTAGTATGTAAATATACTATAAAATTAAATTGAATAATTTTTCTGAATTTAAAACACAAATTAAATGTAAAAAAATAAGAACTATGAAATATGGAATTATACAATTTATTTCATAGTTCTTATTTTTTATCAATTTCATAAGATGAATTTATTTTTATAGAGTTTTTCAAGCCAATAAGATATTTACATACAATAAAACAGACAAGTAATTAATCCATATTATCATTCTGTATGTAATTAATATATAATTTCTTAACACAAAACCTAATCTCTAAGAGTTGCAACTATTCTATTAGTATTGTAAATCATAGAAAATACGCTTTCTATTTTATTAACTACTATATCCGATTGAGTTATTAGTTTTCCTGCACAACCCTCTTCTCCTATTACAGCCACAGAAAGAACAGCTGTCTTAAACATTTCTATATCATTCATACCATTACCTATTACCATGGTCTCTTCTGGTCCTAATTTTTCCACAAAAATTCTTTTGTACAATGTAGCACTACCTTTTGGGAAAGTTTCTATACTAATAGGTAATCCCTGGCATTGTTTTTTTACATTACCATAGGTATCTGCAGTTATTATGTATACATTTAGTTTTTCACTTATTCTTTTTAAATTTTCTTTTGTATTAGTGGTCATAATTCCATCTTCCGCTAAAGTGCCATTATAATCAAAAACAATATTTTTAATATTAATACTATATTTCCCCGGGATTTTTATAAAAATCATATTCAACCTACTTTCCCTTATTCCTAAATATATTACAGATAAACTTTAATATCAGATCTTTACAATTAACTAACTCTTTCAGCAATATATACTATATTAATATATTGTGCTAGTTATATTAGAATTTTAGTATAAGTTTCTTAATAAACTTTAAATTTCATTACAATTGGTTCTTTTATTTGTTTACCCCTTATGTCTTTAGCAGGTTTACTAATAACCAAGTAATACAATCCACCTTTTTTATATGGATCTTTTTTAGTTACTATAACATTTTTCCCTTGATCTATATTCACATTTATATCAGATAATTTATTAAAAAAACTATCCATTATATATACTTGATCTTTTAAATTTTGTGAATTTAACGCTCTATTAAAACTTATTTTTCTATTTTTATATTCAAAACTACTGTTCCTTCAATACTAGGAGATTGTAGAAAATTATTATGACCAAATACTATTGCAGAATTCTCTGTATATATTGGATATTTTATTTCTAGTGAAGCAACAGATGGATCATCCATTTTAATTTCTATCTTATCAGATTTAAATGTAATATTGTTATTTATTTTGCCTTCATTATTATATTCATCTTGAAGTACTGGTTCATCATTCAATCCTGTTAAAGGATTATCTATAGTTAATACACCATCTTTTATTGATTTTGATGAGACTTTAATTTCAATAGGCATATTAATGAATGTATATAATCTTGCATTATTTTCATCCAAATCAGAAAGTTCATCTTCAGACCTTAAGGCAAAAGCTTTCATCCATTTAAAATCATCTATACTTATATCTCCAACTTTTAAAGTATTTACCTTTAAAAACTTCTTAACTATATCCATATAATTTGAAGGAAGTGGATTCCCATTTGCATACAATCTTTTTAAGCTCAAATTTTTTAATGGTGTTATATCTTTTATATTATTGTTATTAATTAAAAGAGCCTCAAGTTTATGAAGTTGTGAAAGTGAGCCAATATCAGTCAATTTATTATTATATAAATATGATGACCTTAAGTTAACTAAGTTCTTAAATTCACTAATATCTGAAACTTGATTATTTTCAATATCTAATCTCTCCAGTGTTGTTATTTTACCTATGGTGGAATTCACTTCTTTAATACAATTATCTGGAAGAACTAAATACTTTAATTTAAGATTAGAAATAGGTGTAACATCCTCTAAAGTTGTCATATTTATTCTTAAATCTTGAAGATTAGTTAATGATGCAATTGCAGTTATATCTTTTATTTGAGATTTTTCATCTTTAGCATAGGTTAATCCATTATTCATATAGTATAAAACTTTGAGTTTTTTACAATTTTTTAGAAAATCAAAATTTTCTACATTTCTAACTAAATTTTTGTCATCTAACAATACTTCAAAATTTTCAAGATTTGTAGCATAATTTAAGGGAGCAACTAATTCTGGAGTTAATGCATACTCACTATCATAGAATTTTTTTAATTTTTTCATATCACCTATAGTAAAAATATGATCATTAGGTAATGCTTTATAACTAGATGCCATATCATCAACTACATTAGTGTATTTTTTATCATATTTATTATACTTGTTAAATAAGTCTAAATAAAAATTCCTAGTACTTTCTGACATTTTTATAGGCTCTTCATCTAAATTGCTAATAGACTTTTTGGCATCTTGTACAATTTGAAAATTTTCTCTTAGTGAATACATACCATACTCTAGTAAAACTTCTACTTTATACTTTCTAGGTTTGTTAGTTTTATTTGGATCAACCTTAACCACAACTTCATTTGTAGTATGATCAAAGTCAAAGTGTAAATAATCCACATTTACATTATTAGCATCTACGGCTGGAACCTTTGCTTCTTCTCCAGATTCTTTTAAAGTTTTTTCTATATGAGCTTTATAACGCTCATAATTTTTTACTGGAGATTTAAATCTATATTCTCCTCCATTAGCATTTGTTTTAATATTAAATAGAGTGTTTAATTTTTGACCAAACATATTAAAAAATCTTTCTCCTGACCAGTCATTAAAAGCATATATTGCTAAATCTTGTACTGGTGCTAAGTCTGTAACAAAAGTATTATTACAAGATAAAGTTTTTAAATTAGGTAGACTTTTTGCAAAGCTTAGATCTGTAATCTTATTTGTCTCAAAGCTTAAATACTCTAGATTTGTAAGATTTTTAAGCACTTCTACATTAAGTGGAGCTTCACTTCGACTACAATGATGCATATCAATCCATTTAATAGTTGTAAGCTTTGATATTGGATTTAAATCCACTATATCTTCATTGTTGTATATATTTAAATGTTCCAATGCTGTCATTTTAGATAGTGGAGATAAATCTGTTATATAGTTTCTATCTAATTCAAGCCATTTAATTTTAGTTGAATTTCTTAGTGGTGATAAATCTGAAATCTTATTTTCACTTAAATCTAGTTTTTCTAAATTTATAGCATACTCTAATCCAGTCAAATCAGAAATACCACGGCTACCCTGACCAGTTTTATCGATAATTGATAAATAATCACTACTTAATTCTTTTAAAGATTCCATTTCTTCTTTTGTAATTTCATCATTTGGTTTTCTATATTGCCCTAAAGCATGATTTAAAACTTCTTTTAATTTTACATCATGTATATTTACTATTTTGCCTTTAGCTACTGTATTGTTATGTTTTTCTCCTTTCTCTGATTCATTTGGCTTTTCTTCATTATGAGGTTTAATAACATCTTTTATTTCATTAAATATTTCTTCTGGTATAACAAAGTTTCCACCTAAAGCTTGAACTTCTGTTTTATCAGTTTTGTTTTCTTTTATGTAATTAACAGCATTCTTAGTGCCATTTGTTCCTGGCCTATCAGTTAATATAAGTACTGATCCAGTTTTTCCAGCTATAGCTGAAGCTACTAAAGCATCTGCATAACCATTCCCAGTTGCATTAGCTACATATATTTTGTCAGCATTTAATTTGAAGCGTTTCATTATATTAATGTTAGTTTCAAATCTAGTTGCTCCACCTTTAACTCTTTCAGTTGCTCCTAATTTATTATAAACTGTTGTTGGAACAACTCCTTCTGTTCCTATTACAGTTACTTTTGAATTATGTTTTTTAATAAAGTTAGCTGCTAAATCAGCTGTAGATCCATCTTTTCCTATTATTAATAAAATTTGTTCTTTAGCTGCTGCTACTGGTGCTACTGATAGGGCATCTGAGAAACCATCATTTCCATTAATAACCATAACATTTTCAGCTTTCACACCTAACTTGTCTACTAAATGATTAGCTATAGCTATATTAGTTTCAAATCTAGTTTTTCCACCTAATTCTATTACTTTATATTGTTTTTTAAGCCCATCTCTCACTACGTGTGATACAGATGCATTTCCACCTATAACATAAACATTCTTTGGTTTTAATGTTTCTAATGCACTTTTAGAATTGGAATTTAATTCTGATGCTGTAGTTAATATTATTGGTGCGTTTAATTTTTTAGCTAATACAGATGCACTTAATGAATCTGCATAACCATTTCCTGAAGCTATTATTACATTGTCAGCTTCACCTTTCCAATTAGCTTTTGCTACATTTGCAGCTGTTTCATATCTGTCATTTCCTTGTATTCTGTTAACATCTCCTGGTGCTGCTTTAACAGTTCCCGCTACAATAGTTGATAAAAATAGTCCTACAACTGTAGCACTTGCTAGTGCTTTTCTACCTTTGTTATTCATGTACTTATACCTCCTTATAATAAAAAATTTAATTAATATGATTATTTATTTTGTTAAAGACTATATTAATTTAGGTAGTAATTGTAGCACCACCTATAATATTTTCTATAAATAATATTTATTATAGTTATTTTCCACATTATAATCACTTTCCAAAACAATTATGTAGTTTATATTTTATTATTAATCTACTTTTAAACAATCATACTCATATTATATCATAATTACATCATTATTCATTTAATGTTAAATATAACCTTATATATAGATTTTATTACCCTTTGATAAAGTTTTTTATTTTTTCTATAATACTTTCCTAATGAATGTATACGCTATATAATTAAATGAGAGTATCATTACCTTTATTATTTACTAGTAATTAAAATAAGATTAAGCTATTGTCCATATATAAGATTGGAGTTGAATACATTTTGAAATTTAAATATGTAAATATACTTTTTTTATTTATTTGCATACCTATAATTTTTATAGGTTGTAATACTAAATCAAAAGAACCTGTATCTAGAGAAACTTTTCTTATGGGTACTATAATAAAAATTCAGGCCTATGGTAAAAATGCTGATAAGGCAGTGCAAGCCTCTGTAGATAAGATTTCCGATATAGAAAATAAGATGTCCACTAATATACCTACTAGTGAAGTTAGTAAAATTAATAAAAATGCTGGTGTAGCTCCTGTTAAAGTAAGTAAAAATACTTTAGATGTAGTAAAAGCTTCCTTAATATATAGCAAAAAAACTAAGGGCTCTTTTGATATAACTGTAGAACCTTTAGTAGCCCTTTGGAGTATTGGAACAGATAAAGCAAGGATTCCTTCTAAAGATGAAATAGACAGATCTTTAAAACTTATAAATTATAAGGATATTATTATAAATGAAAAGGAATCTACTATTATGCTTAAAAGGAAAGGACAAGCTATGGATCTGGGGGCTATTGCTAAAGGATATACTGCAGATGAATTAAAAAAAATACTTATAAACTATAATATTGAGTCTGCTTTTTTAAGCCTTGGTGGTAATGTATATGTTGTAGGCAATAAACCTAATAAAACCCCTTGGAATATAGGTGTACAAAATCCAATACATCCTAAAGGAAATTATTTAGGCGCTATATCTGTTTCTGATAAATCTATTGTCACCTCTGGTAATTACGAAAGATTTTTTGAAAAGAATGGTAAAAGATATCATCATATATTTGATACCAAGACAGGCTATCCTGCAGAGAAAGGTCTTGTTAGTGTTTCTATAATATCTGATAAATCTATAGATGGTGATGCTTTATCCACAAGTGTTTATACTTTAGGGCTAGATAATGGAAAAAAATTAATAGAAAGCTTAACCAATGTGGAGGCCATATTTGTAACTAATGATAAAAAGGTTTATATAACCTCTGGCCTTAAAGATAAATTTGAATTAACTAATACTGATTTTAAACTACAAGATAAATAAATTAATATAATAATTTACTTTTTAGCATATTAAAATTTACATAAATTTAATATTTCAACTTAATAAATTTATGTTTTGTTATAAAATAATAGGTGGTGTATTAATGAAAAAAGGTGACAAAATTATAGTATATATAATCTGTGTTATACTGGCCTTAAGCATAATTAGTATTGTTTTTTTTAAGTTCTTTTCAAAATCTAAAAGCACAGTAGCAGTAATAAAACAAGATGGTAAAGTTATACACCGAATAGATTTGTCTAAGGTAAAAGAAAAAAAGCAATTAAAAATTAATTATAAGCATAATGGTGAAACTCATTATAATATTATAGAGGTAGATAAAAGTTCTATTAGATTTATAGATGCGGATTGCCCTGATAAAATTTGTATAAAGTCAGGAATATTAAAAAATCCTGGAGAAACCTCTGCATGTCTTCCTAATAAAATTATAATTACTATTGAAAAAAATGATAAAAAAATAGACGGAGTTTCTTATTAAAATTGTTAATGATTTATAGGAGTAATCTATATGAAAAATAAAAATTATAATACTAGAAAAATGATTTTTTTAAGTTTAATGGTGGGTATAGCCCTGATTATATATATAATGGAATCTCAAATACCTGTACTTTTTCCAGGTATTAAGCTAGGACTTGCAAATGTTATTTCTTTAGTAACTTTAGTTATGGTAGGTGGATATGAAGCTATTTTAGTTATGTTTTTAAGAACGCTTCTAGGTTCTATGTTTGCAGGAAGCATGTCTTCTTTTATGTTTAGTTTAGCAGGTGGCTTTTTGAGCAATGTTGTTATGATTATACTTTACTATAAATTTGAAGAACATTTAAGCTTAAGCTCCATCAGTATTTGTGGTGCTATATTTCATAATATAGGTCAGCTTTTTGTAGCGGCCTTTGTTGTACAAGATCTTAGAGTTTATGTATATCTTCCAGTACTTATGATCTCAGGCATAATAACAGGTTATTTTATAGGTTTATGTACTAAATATCTAAGTAAAAACTTGAAAAATATGAAACCCTTTAATTAAAATAATTTAATTTTTTAGTATTTTATGAAGAGAGCTAAGTAAAATTAAATTCTACTTAGCTCTTTTGTTTTATTTTTACTCTGCATTCTAGTTTCTATGCTTTATTATATAGTCATTACTAGTTTGCTGGTTTTTCTTCTTTTACTATTACGTCTTTTCCGTAAGCTATTAATGCATTTGTAGGACATTTTTTAACACATGCCATACATTTTACACATTTTTCTTTATCTACTACTGGTAGATTATTTTCCATGGTGATAGCTTTTACTGGGCAAGTTCTTTCACATAATCTACATGTGATACATCCAACTTGGCAGATATCTTTAACAGCTTTTAATGTATCTCTAGAGTTACATGCTACTCTAACTACAGCTGATAATGGTCTTAAATCTATTACTGCTCTTGGACAGGCTTTTACACAGGCTCCACAACCTACACATTTTTCTGGATCTACTTCCGCTATTCCACCTTCTGTTACATGTATAGCGTCAAATGCACAGGCTCTTGAACAGCTTCCTAAACCTAAACATCCATATTGACAAGATTTTGATGCACCACCTGGAACTACTGATGCTTGTTGGCAATCCATTGTTCCGTAGTATTCTCCTCTTTGTTTAGCTTTATCACAAGTTCCATTACATTTTACATATGCTTTTAATGGTTCTGATTCATCTACAGAAACTCCCATTATTTCTGCTACTTTTTCTGTTACAGCAGCTCCACCTACTGTACAGCAGTTTGGTGCTGCGCTGCCTTCTGCTACCGCTTGTGCATAAGCATCACATCCTGCGAATCCGCAACCACCACAGTTAGCTCCTGGTAGAGAATCTCTTATTAATGGTACCTTAGGGTCTACTTCTACGGCGAATTTTTTAGATGCATATCCTAAAAGAACACCGAACACAAGTCCTAGTCCACCTAAGCTCAATATAGGAAATAATAATTCATTCATCTATCTACACCTCCTAATGTAGTAGTCCTTGGAAACCTAAGAATGCGATTGCCATAAGTCCTGCTGTTATTAATGATATTGGAAGACCTTGCATTGATCTAGGCATTTTATCACATGCTTCCATTCTTTCTCTTAAACCTGCTAAAAGAACTATTGCAAGCATATATCCAAGTCCTGAAAAAATTCCGAATACTAATGATTCTATTAAATTAAGTTTGTCGTTCATGTTTATGATAACCGCACCTAATATAGCACAGTTTGTAGTTATAAGTGGTAAGAATATTCCTAGAGCTTTATAAAGTCCTGGACTTTTCTTTTTTATAACCATTTCAACAAATTGAACTAATGCTGCTATAACTAATATAAAAGCTATAGTATATAGGTAGGTTATGTTAAGAGGCACAAGTATAGCACTATACACTATATAAGATATAAGTGATGCTAACCCCATAACGAATGTAACTGCAAGTCCCATTCCTGTAGCAGTTTCAACTTTTTTTGAAACACCAAGGAAAGAACATATTCCTAAGAATCTTGATAAAACGAAGTTATTAACAAATAACGCTGATACAATCAAGCCAAATATTTTCATACTTTTTTTCACCCTTCCTTCTTATAAGGATCTTTAAAATTCCTTCTCTTGGTTATCTAGCCTTTTTTAATTTTCTAGCATTTATTATTGCCATTAATATTCCTAATGTAAAGAATGCTCCTGGCGCAAGTATCATTATTAAAGCTGGTTGAAATGAGCTTGGCATTATTTGGTGACCAAATAATTGGCCTGCTCCTAACAGTTCTCTTATCATTCCTATTACTGTTAATGATAATGTAAATCCTAAGCCTTGACCTAATCCATCAAATATTGATGCTACTGGACCATTTTTGGATGCATAGGCTTCTGCTCTTCCTAATATAACACAGTTAACA
Organism: Clostridium sp. Marseille-Q2269; assembly: GCF_943736985.1. Taxonomy (GTDB): domain Bacteria; phylum Bacillota; class Clostridia; order Clostridiales; family Clostridiaceae; genus Clostridium_F. Next base: position 82,974 of record NZ_CALSFS010000006.1, on the reverse strand, counting down.
ACTATAAGTGGTATAAATATACCTAATGATTGATATAAGGCTGGTACGAAACCTTGCATTAAGAATTGAAGTAATGTAACAAAGGCTGCTATTACTACTATAAATGATGGTATACGAATTTTGTCTGGTATTACTTTTCTAAGTAGTGATATAACTAAGTTTGAACCCATAAGAACCACTGTAGATGCAAGTCCCATACCTATACCATTTTTAGCACCTGATGTTACTGCCAAAGTAGGACACATTGCTAAAACTTGGACGAAAGTAACATTTTCGTCTATAATTCCATTCTTTAATCTTTCGCCTAAAACGCTCATTATTTTTGTCCTCCCTTCAATTCATTTTTATAATATGCAACAGCATCATTAACACCCTTTGTAACGGCTTTTGATGTTATTGTTGCACCTGTCATAGCTTGTATTTCATTGTCTTTTCCTGGTGCTGTCTTAACAACTTCTAAGTCTTTTTCAATTGATTTTCCTTTAAATTGTCCTGAGAATTTTGGTTGTGGGGCATTAGCTCCAAGTCCTGGTGTCTCTGAATGGGAAAGAATTTTTATTCCTTCTACTTTACCATCCTTAGAAACTCCAACCATCATCTCTATTTGTCCACCGTATCCTTTTGTTAAAACTTTTAGAGCATATCCTGCTGTGTCGCTGCCTTTTTTTCCTTCATTAACTTCTGTCACAACAGCACTTGATTTTCCATCCATCTTTTCAAAAGCATTTGCTTTTGGAAGTATTTCTTTCATGGCTTCATTATTTGTTTTTTGTACCTGTTGTTCTATTGGTTTTTTAGTTATTACGAAAGCTCCTCCCAGTATAATCCCTGCTATGGCAGTTATTATAAGAAGCTTTAATCCTAATGCTAATGTCTCATTCTTTTCCATTATTTCACCTCCCCAAATACTCTTGGAGTTACGAATTTATCTATTAAAGGTACAAATAAATTCATTAATAGAATTGAGTAAGAAACTCCTTCTGGATATCCTCCGAATATACGTATGATTGTTGTTATTAAACCACACCCTATTGCGAAAATAACCTGTCCTTTTTTAGTCATTGGTGAAGTTGTATAATCAGTTGCCATAAATATAGCTCCTAACATTAATCCACCTACAAAAATTTCATATATTGCATTTCCAGACATAAATCCATGTCTTCCTATTACTGCTGTGAGTACAAATACAGTTGCTACATAAGTAACTGGTACATGCCAAGTTATTATTCTTCTATATAAAAGATAAGCAAAACCTATAAGTAATGCTAAAGCTGATGTTTCACCAATACATCCTCCTATATGTCCTAGAAAAGCTGATGCCATGCTTGGTATTTGTCCTTGTCCACTCTTTAAAATAGCAAGTGGTGTAGCTGTAGTAACTCCATCAACATTCCAAGTAGTCATAGCTACTGGCCAAGATGCAAGTAAAAATGCTCTTCCTGCTAATGCTGGATTTACTATGTTTTGACCTATACCTCCAAAGAATTGTTTAACAACTATTATAGAGAAAAAGCTGCCTATAACTACCATCCATAATGGAAGTGTTGATGGCACGTTAAATGCAAGTAACATTCCTGTTACCACTGCACTTAAATCTCCTATAGTTATATCTCTTCCTGTAGCTTTTTCCCAGATATATTCTGCTGCTATACAAGAAATAACTGCTGTTAATATAACTAAAAGTGCATGTAATTTAAAGAAATAGATTCCTGCAACAGTTGCTGGAAGTAAAGCTATTATAACATCTCTCATTATTGACTGAACAGAGTCTTTTGAACGAATATGTGGAGATGAAGATAATGTATACATTGATTCAGACATCCAAAGTCACTCCCTACTTAATTATTTTTTTCTTTTTGAAGCTATAACTGAACGTTTAGCTGTTCTTATAGATTGAATTAAATGACGTTTAGCTGGACATACAAAAGTACAGCATCCACATTCTATACAATCTACACCGTGTAACTCTTCAAAACTACCTAATTCACCTCTATTAGATAATGAATCTAATGTAGATGGTATCAAATTCATTGGACATGCTTCTACACATCTTCCACATCTAATACAGCTTCCTCCATGTGGTAATACCGCTTGAGCCTTAGTTAAGCTTAATAAGCCTGAAGAACCCTTCACTGTTGGTATATCTAATGTTGGTATTGTCATACCCATCATTGGACCACCAGATATAACTTTAACTGGTTCTTCTTTATATCCACCACAGAATTCTACTAATTCTCTAAGGTTTGTTCCAAGTTTTATTCTTATATTTTTAGCTTCTTTAACAGCTTCACCTGTAACTGTTATAATTCTTTCTACTAAAGGTCTTCCCAAAACTACTGCATTGTATATTTCTCTAACTGTTGCAGTGTTTTGAACAACACATCCTGCATCTGCTGGAAGTTTTCCTGATGGCACTTCTCTTCCTTTTATAGCATATATTAATTGTTTTTCTGCTCCTTGTGGATATTTGGTCTTAAGAGCTTTAACTTCTATATTTGCTATGCCTTCAGATGCTTTTTTCATAGCTTCTATAGCATCTGGCTTATTATTTTCTATTCCTATGTAGCCTTTTGCTTCTGGGAATATTTTTAATATGATTTTTAAGCCTTCTACTATTTTATCTGACTCCTCTAACATAAGTCTGTGGTCACAAGTTAAATATGGCTCACATTCAGCTGCATTTACTATAATTGAGTCTATTTTTTTGTCTGGTGGTGGTGAAAGTTTTACATGAGTCGGAAAACAGGCTCCACCCATACCAACAATACCTGCTTGTTGTATTAATTTAATTATTTCTTCTTTTGACATTTCATTGTAGTGTTTTGGTTTTGGCATTTCAATTTCTTCATATTGTCCATCATTTTCTACAATAACCGCCATTACCTTTGTTCCTGCTGCTGTTAATACTGGAGCAAGGTTTTTTACAGTACCTGAAACACTACTGTGGATAGGCGCTGATACAAAACCTGTAGCTTCACCTATAACTTGACCAACTAATACTTTGTCACCTTTTTTAACTATAGGATTACAAGGTGCCCCTATATGTTGGGACATAGGGAACACTAAATCGCCCTTTGGTAAATATTCTTCTATAGGTTTTTTTTCTGTAAGGTATTTTCCATGAGGTGGATGTACACCTTTTTTAAAAGTTAATAGTTCCATACTAATCCTCCTATCTTTATGCATACATGCTAAAAGTCATGAAATACACAATATTGTTACTTAAAATATAGATTGATTTAAAACAGTGAATTTATTATTAATTTAAAATAAAGATTAAATAATAAACAATTTTGCATAGCTAAAGCTATTATATAATAATTGCAAGCAATAATTATGCCAAAACAATCCACAAAAAAATTTCCTATAATCTTGTTATTACTTTTTAATAGCAACTAGAAATTTTTAAGAAATTTTTAATATATTAATTTTATTTTAAGAACACACTAATTATTTTATAGGAATTTGTATATATCTGCAAGTGCAAATTTACTTACTATCATCACAAAAATTTACAATTTATTTTAAATTAAAATAAAATTATACTCATACATATTATAAGTTTTTTGTAATCCATTTACAAGGGCATATACTAAGTTTAATTTATAACATACTTTATAGTATTTTATACGATTATATGTTTAAAAATTACAATTTATGTAGCTTATATATCCCTTTATATGTCCCTTTATATACAATTGTAATTTTAAAAATAAAATCTTTCATTTTTTTATATTTATAAGTATCATAATATTAAAAAAGCCCTTACTTTTTTATAAATTATAAGCAAATAGTATAATAAAAATTAATTTTTAATTATATGTATATACTTATTTAGTATATAATTTAAATTTTTATATTACCTATCTGAATACATGCTTTAATTCTATGTTTTAAATATATGTTTTAAATATGGATTCTATTAATAATATTAAATTTTAATAAACTCTTACACATTAAGATATATGGCAATACCATACGTATATCACAGTTTTTAAGTGACTTTTATGTATTTATTTTTTATAATGTAAATAAGCACATTTTTTTGTTACATTTTTCACATATTTTTTATAAATTAATTCATTGTGCTAATTAAATCTTAAACATAAAAAATATTATACTAATATTTTATGTCTGAAGATTCCATAGCTTTAACGCAAGTAATTTCAATATAAAGAATTAACTAATACCAAAAGTTAAATTAATAAAACTAAATTATATAAAAATTGTGCAGCATATAATAGATGTAAAAAATTTAGCATCTACTATATGCTACACAAGCTATTAAAGCATAATAAATAATTTTTAATAAACTTATATATAAATTTAAAGTATTTAATGTTACATAATTTTAAGTAGAACTTTTCTTTTTATTTAACATTAAAAAAATTATCATAACAATTAAAGAGCATAATATTCCAGTAGATTGTGCATTTAATATCCATATCCCCTTATCATTGTTTTGGAATTGAAGATATAATGTTACTATTATTCCTACTATTGATGATATAAAAGCACTTTTAGCATTTGGCCTTTGGGAAAATAGGCCGAATAATAATGGTATTGTTAAAGAAACTGACATTAGTGTATAGAATATTGACAGTGCTGTTATTATATTAGGTAGCATAAACGCCATAGCTACCCCTAATATTCCCCCCACTATTGTAACTATTCTTCCTGTTTTTAACAATTTTTTATCATCCATTTTAGGATTTATAAAAGTTTTATATATATCTTCTGTAAAAGTAGTCGTTAGCATATATAATACTGCATCTGCGGTACTAACTTCTGCTGCGAATATGGCTGCTAGTGCTAAAGCAGATACTGAAAAGGGCATTAAATTTTTCATAACCATTGGAAGTGCTAGTTCCTGTTGACTAAGATTAGGAAATACTGCAAAAGCACACATTCCTAATATAGTTGGCAAAAATGCAAATAATGCTTGAACTAATGCACATATACCAGCTCCTCTTTTTATGGTTTTTACATCCTTTGCTCCATAAACTTTTCCTATTAATCCTGGTGATATAAAAAATGATGGTGTAAGCATTAAAAACCATCCTACTATGGTAGTTATCCCTATTCCTTTTAAACTAAAATAATTGGCACTCTCCTGGGCTGGTAGGTTATTTAGTATAGCTGCATGTAACCCGCTAAATCCATTTACACTATTTATGCAATAAGGTACTGCAATTATAAATCCTAATACTATTATTATTAATTCTAGTACATTTACTATGGCTGAAGATAGTAGTCCACCAGATGAAAAGTAAAGAACAACAACTACTGCTCCAATTAGAATTCCTATATTTTTATCAATGCCTGAAGTTACATTCAATATCCATGCGATTCCCATAAGCTGACCTGCAAATAATGCTAATGTACCTATAGTCATCATTATAGATATAGCTCCTTTAAAATATTTAGAATATCTTATATCTAAATAATCTCCTAATGTATATAAATTGTATTTCATAGATTTTTCCCATATTTTAGGTCCTACAAAATAAGCTAATACTACCGTTCCTATGGCAGACATAAATATCCACCAATAAGAAGACACTCCATACTTGTAGGCAATACCTGTTATCCCTACAGTTGAACCTGCTCCTATATTTGCTGCTATTAATGTAGTACACAGTAACTTAGAGTTAAGTTTTCTTCCCGCCACAAAAAAATCTGCAGCTCCTTTTACATATTTTTTAACCACAAATCCTGCTAATATAAGTATGATGGCATATATGATTATAAATATTAAATAGCCCTTCACGACATCCTCCTCTTAAATCTGTTTATTTAATAAATGTTTCTATATAACATTTTTCATTATATTATAACTTAAAACCTGGTGCAATTGCACCAGGTCCTAATAAATTTATTATTGGTAATTATAACTTAATAAAAAATATTTATTCATTACTACCCATTATCAATTTTACATAAAAAGTTATATATCCCTTTTCATACTCTGCCCAAATGCTTCCTCTATGCATTTCTACTATACTCTTTGCTATAGCTAACCCTAGTCCACTGCCACCAGTTGTGGCAGTTCTTGATTTATCCAACCTATAAAATCTATCAAATAATTTTTTAAGGTCTTCTTTTGATATTTCTTCACTTTTATTTGATATAGACACTATGGAAAATACTCTTTCTTTATACAAATTAATTTTTATTTCTCCCGGCTTTATACTATATCTTATGGCATTCATTATAAGATTTTCAAAAACTCTTACCATTTTATCTGGATCTATTTCTGATACTATATCAAAATCCCAGGTATATTTACCTATAGTTATTTTATTTTCTTCACATATAGGTACTAACTCTTCTATTAATTGATCTAACAATTCTGCTAAAATAATTTTTCGTTTATTTAAATCAACTCTATCATTTGTATATTTAGTATAAGAAAATAAATCCTTTATAAGATTTTTTAACTTTTCAGATTTATTATAAGCAACAGTTGCATATTCCATTAATTCTTCTTCACTGTTATATTTTTTTTCTTTTATTAATCCTAAATACCCCATTATAGATGTAAGAGGAGTTCTCAAATCATGAGACACATTTGTTATTAAGTCATTTTTAGCTTTTTCTATTTTCCTTTCCTTTTCCATCTTATCACTTAATTCTTTTGCCATATAGTTTATATTATCCGCTAATAATGCTAACTCATCGTCCCCTACTCTTTTTACTCTGTAATCTAGGGTTCCTTTTGATATTTGTAAAAGTCCATTTGATATATCTTCTATATAATTCATTTTCTTTTTTGTTATAAATAAGAATCCAAATATAAATACTATAGTAGCTAAGAAAAAGGAACTTACTGATTTATCTTTTGTATGATATACTGTTTCCGCTCTTGGTATACCTTTAACTATTATGTAAGCTTTTGAATTTTTAAAAACCAATGGATTAATACTTACAAATTCTTTTCTTCCTGTATCATAATCACTCTGGTATTTATCTATATTTTGGAGCTGTATATTATTTTTTATTACCTCGAATATATCAACTTTTTCTTCTTCCACATTTTTAACTTTAAAAAGAATCTTTCCTTCAGTATCAGCTATAAATATTTTATTGTTTTTGTCTAAACCCCATTCAGTATTTATAATTTCTTCAATAGTTTTTTTATCATCTATTTTTAGTTCTCTACCATTAATTTGATCTGATATAGATAAAGAATAATTATAAATTTCATTTATACCTTTTTCATAATCTATTTGTGAGTACTTACTAGCTTTAGTTAAATAATTGTTAACTGCAACATAACTCATAATAGCCATTAAAAAGCACAACCCAAAAGTAAATATAAGTTCTAATCTTACACTTCTCTTTACCTTATAGGATATTAGCTCATATAAATACCTAAACGGCTTCATCATCTTATTGAATGGTTTTAGCATAAAGCTAAACAATCTATTTATTCTACTTTTTTTATTTATCAACCTTATATCCAACTCCCCAAACTGTTTTTATATATCTTGGATCTCTTGGATTTTGTTCTAATTTTTCTCTTAGTTTTCTTATATGAACCATTACTGTATTATTAGAATCTAAAAATTCCTCTTTCCATACTGATTCATATATTTTTTCTATACTAAATACCACACCTCTATTTCTAGCAAGTAACTCTAAAATATCAAATTCTCTTGGGGTAAGTTTAATTTCCTTATCTCCCATTTTCACTTCATGATTAGCTACATTTATAGTTACATCTTCTATAGTAACAACATCTTTATTTTCATTTGTATTGGAACCATTAAGCTTTATATATCTTCTTAACTGAGATTTTACTCTGGCCAAAAGTTCTAAAGGATTAAATGGTTTTGTTATATAATCATCTGCTCCCGTAGTAAGGCCTATTATTTTATCCATATCCTCACTTTTAGCTGAAAGCATTATTATAGGCATGCTTTGTTCTTCTCTTATTTTCATGCAGGCTTCTATACCATCCATCTTTGGCATCATTATATCTAATATTATAAGCTGAATATCATTATTAGTCTTTAAAAGTTCCAAAGCTTCTAATCCATTAGAAGCCTTTAAAGTTATATACCCTTCATTGGTCAAGTATATATCTATTAAATCTCTGATTTCTTTTTCATCATCAACAATGAGTATTTTTTCTGCTGACATTTCTTCATCATCTCCAAACCATAATAATTTATCATATTATAAATTCCCTCACCTAAGATTATAGCAAATATTATGTCTAATAAAACATGTTGTTTTATTAATTGAGTAGATAATATGATAAGTATACCTAATATTATAACAATATTATTAGTAGTCCTTCTATTTTTTATTTCCTTGTTTAACATAAATCTCATAATAATATAGGTAGTCACAACATGAATGCTTGGGAAACAATTATACGGACTATCTGTTCTATATATAAATTTAACAATATTACTAAATACATCATTTCCTAAAATTTCAGCTCTTGGTACTGTAGTTTGAAAAAAGAAAAATACAATATAACTTATAATCAAACTTATTATTATACTAAATAAAGCTTTATAATATAAATTCCTATTTTTAAAACACATATATATTAAACATATAATTACAAATGGATACCAAGACATATAAGGTACAGAGAATTCAGGCAAAAAAGGCATAGATTTATCAAAATTAGTAACTAAACTATACACTCCTCTATTTGAATTATTTAAAATACCATAAAATACATTTACTATTGGTATGAATAACATTAAAAGCAATGGTAGTGTATTGTTTTTAATTTTATATATCACTTTAATTCCTCCCCCTAAATACATTTCTGTTTTTATTTTGTATTATAATTGTACTTAAAATATCTTAATAAAAACTCTATATAATCCTTAAAAATACGTTCTTTAATCCTTAAAAATTTCTTAATATTGACAAATTGCAATGTGAAACAGCTTTCGTACCAGTAGGCTAATAAAGGATATGTGGTTAAAAAGGCAACTCACTTCAATAAGAAATTCTTATTTTAATATCTTTAAAAGATATTATATAAATTTTTAGTTTCATATAAAAATTTTAAATTGGAATATGCGGTGTAAAAGGCATTTGAACAAAATTAGAGATCCTTGTTTGTTTTTCCAAAATATATGATTGAAAATTATTGTTTGAGCGTTCAACGAGTTATGATTTGGAATCATATATTTTAAGGAAAAACAAATTAAGATCTCTTATTGAAGTGTCTTTCAAGCCACATATCCTTTTTTTAATCTAAGGGAGTAGACTTTCAATTTGTAATTTACTTATATTTGTGCAGTTATAAATTGTACTATTATACTTACAACGGCTACATTAAACCATACTATAATTCCCAAAAGTATTGGCTTTAATCCAGCCTTTGTCATTTCTTTAAAATTTGAGTTTAATCCTATGGCCGATAGTGCCATTACTATTAAGAATTTCCCAAACTCATTTATATAATGAATTGTGTTTCCTTTAAATAATCCCATAGTATTTAATAAAGATGCTACTAAGAACCATAATATAAACCATGGGAATATCTTTTTAAAAGAATAATTAACTTCCCCATTTCCCATTTTAGCTTGTTTTTTCTTTTTATATGCTACTATAAATGCAAATATTAATGATATTGGTATTATTAAAGTAGCTCTTGTTAATTTAACTATGGTAGCATATTCACCTGCTTTATTACTAAAAGCATATCCTGCTGCTACTACAGAGGATGTATCATTTATAGCTGTTCCTGCCCACAATCCAAAGGCTTTATCTGAAAATCCTAGTAAATGACCTAATGGTGGAAATATTAAGACAGCTATTATATTAAATAAAAATATAGTTGATATAGAATAAGCTATTTCTACTTCATCCGCTTCTATTATAGGGGATACGGCTGCTATAGCCGACCCTCCACATATAGCTGTACCTACTCCTATTAAAGTTTTTAGCTTGTCTGGTATTTTTAAAAGCTTACCAAATACATAAGCAGTAATACAAGCTGTAGATATTGTAAATAAAGTTACTTCTAAAGATTCTAATCCTGTTTTTCTAACTTGAGATAAACTTAGTCCACCACCTAAAACTATAATAGCCCATTGTAATATTTTTTTTGATGTAAATCCTACTCCTTCTATAGTACTTTTAGGTTTACCTAGAATATTATTTATAATTATACCTATTAATATACCAAACACTGCACCACCTATTATAGGCGCTAAGTTTCCAAGCCACGTAGCTATTAAAGCTATAGCAAATGATAAGAAAACCCCTGGTAATATGCTTTTTATTTTTTTCATTTTTCCATCTCCTATTTAATCCTTTGATTTTTAATTTTATATATAAACTAAATTTCATATGTCCTAATTAGGTAATAAGTCTAAAACGCAGACTACTATAAATTTGAAATTTTAACACTTATTTTTTTATTTTACTTTACTATTTTACAATTTTTATTATGAAAAGTTAAATATTATTATTTTATTATTATAATAAGTATTTACTTATACTTAGCTGAATATTTTAAAATTCTATTATTTTATTTTTAGAAATCAAGTTACACTTTTTTATATTTTAAATACTATATAGTAGGGGAATAGAGGTGATTATATGTATTTTGGCAAAAGATCTCCTTATAGACATTTAGTTGTAGGCAGTGACACTAAAGTACCTCTATATAATGGACAACTATCTTATTGTATAAATTTTGACAATGCAGCCACTACACCTCCTTTAATTTCTGTAATAAACACCATTGTAAATTTTTCTCCTTGGTATTCCTCCATTCACAGAGGTACTGGATATAAATCTCAGTTATCTTCCAAAGTATATGAAGATTCGAGAAAAACTGTTGGATCGTTTGTTGGAGCTGATTTAGATAAAGATACTATCATATATGTAAAAAACACTACAGAAGCTATTAATAAACTTTCCTATAGACTTTCATCTTATGATGATGAATCTGTTATTTTGACCACCTTAATGGAGCATCATTCTAACGATTTACCTTGGCGAGATAAATATACAGTAGATTATATAGAGGTAGATGAATTTGGAAGATTGGTAATTGAAGATTTGAAAAACAAATTAGCAAAATATAAAGGCAGAGTAAAATTAGTTGCTATTACTGGGGCATCTAACGTAACGGGATATATAAATCCTATTCATGATATAGCAAAATTAGTTCACCAATATGGCTCTAAAATTTTAGTGGATGGAGCACAATTTGTACCACATTGTAGTATTGATATGAAATCTCATAATAGCTTGGAGCACATTGATTATTTAGCTTTTTCTGCTCATAAAATGTATGCTCCTTTTGGTATAGGTGTATTAATAGGCCCTAAAGAAACCTTTGAAAAAGGTGAGCCAGATTATAAGGGTGGTGGCACTGTAAATGTAGTAACTAAAGATTATGTTTTATGGACAGATCCTCCAGAAAAAGACGAAGCAGGTACTCCAAATGTTATGGGCGTTATAGCTCTTACTCAAGCTATAAATACCATAAAAACGATAGGCATGAGAAATATTGAGAATTATGAACAAGAAATTTTAAAATATGCTTTTAAAAATATTTCTCAAATACCAGATATAAAAATCTACTGTTCTAATGATTTATATCACCCTAGCGTTGCTATAATACCTTTCAATATAAAAGGTATGCACCATAGCACAACTGCAGAAATACTTTCTAAAGAATTTGGTATAGCTGTAAGAAATGGATGTTTCTGTGCTCAGCCCTATGTTCAAAAGATATTAAATATCCCCAAAGAAGACATAGGGACATATGCGGATTATCCAATGTCATCAAGACCAGGTATGGTTAGGCTAAGCTTTGGTATGTATAATGATATGTATGAAATAGACTTTTTAGTTATGGCTCTTAATAAAATAATTCAAAATAAGAATAAATATTTAAAAAAATATAGCTAAAATAAAGCACCTATAAGTCTGTATTATGGCCATAAACTTATAGGTGTTAATTTATATTTTATTTCTGCTATAAATCTTCTTTCTTTCATTCTTTTGTTATGGATTTTTTACATTACATTTTTACAAAAAACTATGATCTATACTGATTAAATTTTCTATTTAAAAGTATTTTCATAATTAGAAAATCTATAATCCATTGAATTGCTGTTATCCACCAAACACATATTACAGAATAGTTTAATTTATATATATAGTAATAAATCAATGGTATTCTTATGCACCATCCAGAAACTAAAGTTGCAATAAATGGTGTTTTCACATCTCCCATACCCTTTAATATATCCTCTACAACATTAGATGCAGCTATAAAGGGCTGTTCTACAGCTCCAATAAGCAAGCATAAAGTTGCTAATTTCAACACTTTTATTTCTTTATTTTGCACAAAAAATCCCACTAATAAGTTAGGCATAAAAATAAATAATAATGAAAATATTAGAGATATACTAACTGCAAAAAAAATAAACTTATTGCTATATTTTTTTGCTCCTTTATAATCTCTCTCTCCTATTTTTACCCCAATTAATGTAGTAGCAGAAACACCTAAAGCAGTACTAGGTATTATAGAAACTGTTTCCACAGTATTTGCTATTTCGTTAGCAGAAAAAGAAACACTCCCTAACTTTATTATCATAAAAGTACATAATAACCTACTTATACTAAATGCTGCCTCTTCCATAGATGCAGTTACATACATGTTTAAAATATCTTTTATTTTTTGTAATTTAAACAGTTTAAACACATTTATATTTCCCCGATATCTAAATTTACCTATCATATTTATAAAAGAAAACGTGAACCCTGCTATTTGAGACAAGATAGAAGCTAATGCTGCTCCAAATACACCTAAACTGTTCCTTCCCAATCCAAATATAAAAACATAGTCCAATACAATCTTACAGCTACTTATTATCACTGCTGTAAGAAAAGGTGTCCTTGTATTTTTATATCCCCTTAATATAGAATTTATAATTTCTGTATTCATCTTAAAAAAAATTGAAATAGCCATTGTTTTATTAAAAACGTTAGCTATTTTAAGTATATCTCCTCTTGCACCTGCTATATATAAAATTTTTTCACCCCTATAAAATATAAAACAGCTTATAATAAATGAAATTATAACCCCTAAAGATAGGCCACATATAGCATATTGCTGAGCATTTTTATAATGTCTACTACCTATACTCCTAGCTACTAATGAGGTTACAGAAACTGCAAGTCCTATAGAAATAAATATATTACAAATGGTAAAAATAATTCCATTACTTAACCCAACTGCAGTTAAGCATTTATTTCCACCATAATTTCCTATCATTATCATATCAAATACTAACATTAAATTATACAATGTCATTTCTGCTATAACTGGAATAGAAATATCTAAAATTTCTTTCATTGGATATTTTCTTGTCATATAATCCCTCATAAAAATTAATTATGTTAATATATAAGAATTTATTTTAAAACCTTTTTATAGAATTATTTATTAAAATATTTTTAAAACATTTGATAATTATAACTTAATTGATTAAACTCTACTACCTTATATATTCATATTTATATTTAGTTATGAGTAATTTGATTTTTTAATGTTTTTGCCTATTAATGATAATAAAAAATTTCTTTAGTAAAATTCATAAAATTATAAAATAAAATTTAAATATAAATGCATTTTTACTTTTACAATAAAAAGGTATGAATTTAAAATATACTTTTAAAATTCACACCTTTTATTTAATAGTTAAACATACATTTTTCTACTTTATATAATTTTATGTTTCATATATAAATATTTAGATCTTTTCATTTTTTACTACTTTAGTTTTACTCTTTTTATAAACGTATATAGCTACAACAGTAGTTATTATGACTAAAATTAAAGGAACTATAAATTTTGAAGTAAAAGGATGTGTTACATTTTCCCCCATATATGAATAACACATAGTCTCTGGTATAACGCCCAATAAAGATCCAAAAACGAAATGTTTATATTTCATTTTTGTAAGTCCTGAAGCATAGCTTATAGGATCATATGGAAATATTGGTGGAAATCTTAAAAGAAATATAATTTTAAACCCTTCTTTTCCAATGTTGTTATCCATCTCCACAGCTTTTCCTCTTAATATTTTATCTACAAAAGATTTTCCTAAAAGTCTACTTAACCAAAATGCTAAAGTTCCTGATAAAAAGAAACCTAACATATTTAGTATAAATCCCTTTACTGGTCCAAATAAAGTTCCTCCTACAATAGACAGCATAGAAGCGGGAATAATAAGAACTAAAGGTTTTAAAGCATACACCAATAAAAAGCACACAGATGCAAATTTTCCACGACCTCTAATGTATTCTATGGTATTTCTTAAATTCATTTTTCTAATTGTATGTCCATATTTGAATAAAAACACGGCTACAAAAATAACTACTACACTTAAAACAATTATTTTTAATAAATCTTTTTTATTTTTCATAAGTTATATTCTCCTCAACAAATTCTATCTTTTTTCTATACAGATTAAAAGTGGTGGATTATTAGCCTGATTTATAAATGAGCTTTTCATAACATTATAAACCTTTTGATCTAACTTACTAGTAAATTCATCTAAAACAACTTTCTCTTCTTTACCATTTTTATGACCATGATATATTACTAATAAAACTATACCATTATCATCCAATAAATTTAAAGCTTTTTTTAAAGCTCTAAGAGTAGTTTCTGCTTTAGTAGTTATATTATGATCTTTTCCCGGTAAATACCCTAAATTAAATATAAACAACTTTACCTTTTCTTCTACATATTTGTCCAAATTTTCATGTCCATCATTTATAAAAATTATATTTTCAAAAGAAAACTCTTTTAACTTTTCTTTAGTTTTATTTATGGCTTCCTTTTGGATATCAAAGGAAAAAACTTTGCCCATATTTCCTACCAAATGTGCTAATAATATACTGTCATTTCCTTTACCCAAAGTACAATCTACAGCTGTATCACCTAATTTTAATGTATTCTCACATATGTATCTAGCTATATTCACTGCATTATTAAATTTTTCATTTGACATTTAAAACCATTCCCTTTTGTAATTAGACATTTTTTTATTTTTTTAAAACATGAGAGGATTTATTTTTTGAAATACCGAAATTCCATTTTCTAACATAATCTCCTGTAGCCCATTCTGCCATAACTACAGTTTCTTTATTTAGTTTCATTTCATAAATTGGTTTATTAGATAACTCTCTATTATCTATAGCATAAACATATAGTTGTCCTTCTGTTGTTATTACAGCTAAATCCTTATTAGGAGATGTATATGCATCTAAAGCATTAGGAACTCTACTTTTAATAGTATTCCAAGATAAATTTAAATCATCATAATTTAATATTTTTTTAGGTATTTCAGTATTTATATTAAAGTCCATATATTGTTCCTTATTTTTTATACCATTTAACCTTCCTTTAAGTATCCAATGTCCATTTCTTCTACTAAGAAAAAAACTGTGCTTGCTAGGTTCTTTTTCTAATTTATTTATTATACTTTCATCTTTAAATTTCAAGCAACTCTCTAAGGATGATTTTAATATTTTTTGTCCATCTTTATCTATTATATCACCTATATTAACTCCTTCTACTGCATTTATATTGTCAATAGGTAACATTTTAACTCTATATAAATCTGTAGGATTATTTTTATAAACATTATTATATTCTATAGCTATATAATCATTGCTTACAAATAATATATCTCTATATATACTTGTATTTTTAATATCCTTTTCCTGTATATAATTATTTTTTATCAAATAATTATTATATATTGGTTCTACAAATATAGAGTCTTGAACATTATTAAAATTATTTATTCTACTTACTCCAATTTGACAAAATCCATTTTTTCTAGGTACAAATAAATTTGGACTTTCTATTACACTTTTTATATCTCTATTTCTAGAGGCTATAAAAATAGTTCTATAACTTTTTTCATTTTTATATTCATCTATATTATTTGTCTTGGAACTTTTTAGTCCTATTAATATACCACTTCTTAATAGTGATTCCTTCTTTGGTTTAGTAATGTCTTCTGGTGAATTATTTTGTATTGATTTATTATGAGATTTAATATTGACATCGTCCGATTTCTTTATTAAAGTTACTAATTGATTATCAATATATAAAAATAGTTTCTGTTCATCTATTTTTATAAAATCATAAAATGGTTTGTCATCCCAAGAAGTTGAAACAACCTCTATCTCTTTTTTATTTAAATTTAATTTATCATAGTTTAATCTTAATTTATATAAAAAATATTCTTCTGCTTTTACCCTCTTAACTTTAAATTCAGGTGACTTACATATCTCATTTCCCAATTTTATATACTTAGAACTTATAATTATATCTTTATCTTTTAGTCTTAATCTTAATCTATTGTTTTTATCCAAATTGCCAAAATCCACTGTCCAAGTTCCTTCAATTGGACAAGACTCATTATTAGGAGCTACTATGTCATTTTTATTACTATTTAAGTTTACACAAGCAGTTATGGTTAATGAATAAATTAAAATAATAAATATTAATAAAATTTTATTTTTTTTCATATAAACTCTCCTAATTGCATTGTAGAAATAATTACAATTAATTTTCAAATAGGTTTTTTATTATAAATTTATCACTGGTAGTTTTACTGATATAACAGTACCTTTGTTTTCTTCGCTCTCTATATGTAATACACCATTGTGAAGTTTTACTATTTCATCGCATATGGATAAACCTATTCCATTTTTTGATTTACCACTGTTTCCTTTATAAAACTTTTCTTTAACTCGTGGTAAATCTTCTGGACTAATTCCTATACCCGTATCCGTTATAATAATAGTTATATAATCATCTTCATATCTAGTACTTAGTTCTACTACTCCTCCTTCTGGAGTAAATTTAAAGCCATTGTCCAATAAATTTATTAGAACTTGTTTTATTCTATTTTTATCACAATATATCTTAGGTAACCTATTTGTATAACTTGCTTTAAAATTTATTCTATTTCTATAAGCATATGGTTCTAATTGTTTTCTAACTGTATCTATTATTTCACCTATATCTATTTCCACTTTATTTAATTTCATTTTCCCTGATACAAGCTTAGAAAAATCTAATAGTTCTTCTACCATTCCACTTAATCTTTCACTTTCATCTTCTATTATTTTTAATCCATCTTTTAAAATCTCTTTATCAACTTTATTAGAATTTAAAGTTATTGCCCATCCTTTTATAGATGTTAGAGGGGTTCTAAGTTCATGAGACACAGAAGATATAAATTCATTTTTAACTTGATCCTTTTTTACTATCTCATCTGCCATATAGTTTAAAGTATCAGACAAATCTCCAAATTCATCCTCATACATCTTTTCACTTTTCACTTTAAAATTCCCTGCTGCCATTTTATTGGCAACATTGGTTAATTCTTTTATAGGCTCTGTTATGCTATTAGCTAAAAATAAACTAACTAATCCAGATATGAAAATTACCACTAATCCAATAATCAAAAATCCTAAAGATATTCTTGCTATATCACTATTTACATATCTTAATGAAGTTATAAACCTTAACACTCCCACTATTTTATTATCGGATTTTAATGGATAAGTTACCGCCATTACACCAGAGCTATCATAGTCCACCTTACCTATCCAAACTCCCTTTTCCCCTCTTAATGCCTTTTGAATATCCAGAGTTCTTATTTTATTTTTATTTAATACTCCTATGGAATCCATTAACACTTTACCGTTTTTATCTATTATCTGTACTTGAGCAGAGGTCTGTCTCCAAAATACATCCACATTATCTAATACATTATCCTCTAAGGATGAGCTTGAAAAATATTTATTATAAAATTCCGCAGAAGTTTTTATTTGATTAGTAATGGCATCTTCTAAATTATTATAATAATAATGTCTTGTAAAAATAATTAATAAAAATTCTAGTATAAAAACACTTATTATTATTATTAATATGAAGTTTACCATTAACCTCTTTTTTACACTTATTTTACTCATAATAACTCCTTAAGTGTTTTGCCATCTATATCCTGTTCCCCACACAGTTTTTATAAATTTAGGATCAGATGGGTTTTCCTCTATTTTTGATCGTAATCGTCTTATGTTTACATCTACAATTTTAGAATCCCCCATAAAGTCATATCCCCAAACTAAATCTAGTAGTTCATCTCTATTAAAAGCTTTCCCTGGATTTTCAATAAATATTTTCATAAGTGAATACTCTGTTGGAGTTACATCTATTTCTTGTTTCTCCTTATATATTTTCTTTGAATAAAGATCTATGGTGAAAGGCCCTCCAGTTATTATATTAGTATCATCTCCTTTAACTGCATTAACCCTTCTTAGTATAGCTTTTATTCTAAGTGTAAGTTCTAATGGATTAAAAGGTTTTATTATATAATCATCTGCTCCATATTCTAGACCTAAAACTTTATCTGTATCTTGACTCTTAGCTGTAAGCATTATTATACCCATATTAGGGAACTCTTGTCTTATCATCTTACAAACCTTTAATCCATCTATACCTGGCAGCATAATATCTAGTATAACTACCTGTGGCTTATATTCGCGTACTTTTTTTATTCCTTCTTCTCCAGTACTTGCTTCTATTACATCAAAATTATTCATCTTTAAGTTTACTTTTACAAATCCTCTTATAGAGGCCTCATCTTCAACTATTAATATCTTATCCATGATTTCACCTCAGTATTGCTTTAGTATTTTATTTCAATATCTTTAGTATATTGTAAATTGCACTTTATTTACAACTATTAGCTATAAATTTAAGATATTCTTTATATATACTACTTTAAAGCTTTGAATTCATATCCTTGGGCCATTAAATATTGTATTATATCTGGCAAGGCTTCTACTGTGGTCTTTTTAGTTGCACAATCATGCATTAATATAACCACATGATTTTTCCCGTCGATAGTATTCTTTACATTTTCTATTAATTTTTCTTTAGGTATATTATTCCCTTCTGCATCTCCATTTAAAGCATTCCAATCCATATTATAATAACCTTTTTTAAGTATAGCTTGTTTATAAGGTTCCAATTTATCCCCAAAAGACCCTCCTGGAAATCTTACTAATTTTATATTATAATTAGATCCTACTATGGATTTTATAACATTTTGAGTTCTATCTACTTCATTTATAAAAGCATCTACACTAGAATAAATATCTTTATAATTATGAGTATAACTGTGATTTCCTATAGAATGCCCTTCTTTAATTTCTCTTTCTATTATATTTCTATTCCCTTTTGCCATATTTCCTACTATAAAAAAGGTCCCCTTTATATCATACTTTTTTAATATATCCAATATATCATTAGTTAGATAGCTTGGTCCATCATCGAAAGTTAAAAAAGCTATCTTTTTACCATCTTTACGAAATACTTCTTTAGCATCATATTTATCCTTTATATATTCATTAAAAACTACTTTATCATCCATGTGTTTCATAGTCATTTTACTATTAGCTTTAGTTACTTCTTCCTGAATAGCTTGCTTTTCATTATTTTTATCTATTATGTTTTTGGTGACAAAGAAACCTATAAAAAAAAGCAAAGCATATATTGTCACTAGTAAAATTTTATTTTTTTTGTCCATATTAATAGCCTCCAAAAACTTTCATTATAATAATACTAATTCAAATGTAAATTTGGGTTACAAACTTATTAAAATCTGTTAATAAATAATAGCTATAATAGTTATTTTTAACCTTATTTATTATATAAAAGCTACTATAAATTAAATCTCTTAATTTAATAAATTTATTAAATTTTACATCACTTTCTCATCACCTGCCTTGTATAAATTAAACTCAAAATACTTTTATCATTTACTTATTCAAAATTAAATCTACATCATCTTTTATCACTTTAAATATATTAATTAGAACTAAATAAAACTTATTTGAAAATTATTACGAATGTATTGTTTAAATATCGTCTTTAATAATATATGAAGAAATTATTTAATAATGAATATAAAAGTGAATATAAAAAAGACAGCTCTTAATTATTAAGAACTGCCTTTTTATAATAGAAGTTAACTAAATAAAGCTTTTATTAATTTACTTATTCCGCCTTTTTTTTCGTTTCCCGTAGATGCTTTGTTCTCTGTTGATTTTTTTTCTTCTTTTTTAACTTCTTCTTTTTTGGGCTTCTTTATCTCATCTGTCCTCATGATAAACTTAACGTTACCTTCCATATTTTTTTCTAGTCCTGTGAAGGTTCCATAATTTTTAGATAAATTAACAATTTCATCTTTTACATCAAATATTTCTTTTACATCTGTTATCTTTGTACCTACCTCATTATCCATTTTCTTTATGCCTTGGTTATTATATTTTGTCATATTTACACTCAATTCTTTACTTCCATTAGCTAATTTATTTGCTCCTGCACTAATTTGATTTGCTCCTTGACTAGCCTCTTTTGCTCCTGCACCAAGTTGCTTTCCTGCTGAACTTATAGCATTAACACCAGTATTCAATGCACCTGCTCCAAAGCTTAACCTTCCTCCTGCAACACTTAATTGTTGTGTAGATCCCTTTATTAACCCCAATCCGCCATTTAATTGATTTGATCCACTTACTAACTCATTGGATTTTGAATCTAACTGAGACAATCCTGAGGATAATCCTTTTATTCCAGCTACAGCTTGTTTTGATCCATTAACAAAATCACTTGATCCTTTCATAAGATCCAAAGAACTTCCACCTAATTGATTTGCTCCTTCTTTTAATCCTTTACTGCCTTCATTTAATTTTCCTACTGCTTCTCCCAATGTAGGGTTTAAATCTGATACTCCATCATTAAGTTTTTTAGCTCCCTCACTGAGTTCTGACATTTTATTTGAATAACCATTTACTCCATTATTAAGTTCTTCTAATCCATTAGCTAGATTTGTTTGTCCTTGTTCCAATTCATTTATTCCACCGCTTACTCTTTCAGCTCCTGCTTTAGCTTCTCCTAATTTATCTTGCAAACTTGATAATCCTCCAAGTACTTCACTACTACCCTGCTGTACTCTTTCTAATGAACCTATTTGCTCATCTATTTTTTCTAAAATTGATGCTCTTTGCTCTTCATCTTTTATTTCACTTGCTACTGATCTTAAATTTCTCATATTTTCTAGAGCATTATTTATTGTATTACTTTCTTCCTGTTTAGCACCTTTAATATTGTCTATAGCTCCTACAGCTTCATCCATTCCCCCTAAAATGTTTTGACTACCATCTTTTAATCCTTCTGTTTTGTCCGCTATGTTTCTTGCTCCTTCACTTAATTGTCCTGTTTTATCTGCTATATTTTTTGCACCCGCTTCTAATTGCGTTGAACTATCATGAAGTTTATTTGCACCATTTGATAAATCTCCAGAGTTATTTTTCACTTTTTGTGCTAATTCAGAAGCACCTTTTGCATACTCATCACTACTTTGTGCAAATCGTTTAGCTCCATTACTATACTCAACAGATCCTTTTCCTAACTTCTCTGCTCCACCGCTTAACTGTGGTACACCAGCATTTAATTTTAATGCACCATTTTTGACTTCATTCACTCCACCCGTATATTTTTTAATGCCTGCTATTAATTCTCCAGCTCTTGATGTCTTTTCTCCTACAGATCTATTAAATAAATCTAGATTTTCTGCTAATAATCTATTACCATCATATAATTGAGATGAACCGTTTGATAGTTGTTCTATGGCACTAGAATAAATGCCTAATCCACTTGCCAATTCACTATTTCCTTTTGCTAGATCCTTAAGGTGATTTGATAATTCATTACTACCATCTGCCATCTTAAAAGCTCCCTGTTCCAATTGTGATGTAGCATCTTTTAAATTATTTATATCCTTCTGTAGATCATCTATTTTATCTGACTTTTCTATCTTATCTATTTCAGGTATCTTAGTTGTTGCTGTCATCATTATAGGTGCCAGTTCAAAATCAACAACATCTGCTCTTATTTCTATTTCATCTTTTAAATCTATATTTAATAAATTTTCATCCACATTTAAGCTTTCTTTCAATCCTGGAATAGCTATAAATGCTATAGCTTGGTTATTTCCATCAGATATTATTTCTCCTCCAGTTACTTGTACATTTGTAAATTTATCTATTGGAAGATTTACCAATGTAGCTACTGCAAAGGGAGTATATATAGTTCTTTCCCCTCCATTTACTTTTACTTTATGTGCATCTTTATTTTTTATTTTTATATTAATAGTTACTTGTCCTGATTTTCCTGCTAACTCTTGTGGTTTTACTTCTTCTCCATTTAATTTATAAACTATTTCTGATTCTATAGGTAATTTTTTATCTGTTTTCCCTTGATAAAATATATCTTTCTTATTTGTTTTCCAAGTTAACTGATCTCCTGATATTTCAGGTTTTTCATTACCTTTTATATTTTTTATTCCTGTTAATTCTGATTTATCTTTTATACTTATCCCCGCATTTTCTGAATGTAACCAATCACTAACTATCTTTTCTTTTATGACACCGTTTTGATTTAATGTAACAAAAACTGATTCATCTTTTTTAATAGTATCTGCAGCATATACCGCATTGGAACTAAGTATTGAACCTATTATAACTAAACTTGCAACTTTTTTAGACATGCATTTATAATTCATTCTAACCATCTCCTCAAATTTTACTTATATTTTAAGCTGACATTTCATTTGTTTCTTTTCTTGGATTAGCTTTTCTCCATCCTCTTGATGTCTTAGCTATTAAAGGTTCTGTAACTAACAATATGGATGGTAATATAAATACTGTAACAAACATACTTATAATAGCTCCACGAGCCATTAATATACACAAGCTATCAATTAATTGCATCTTAGAAACAATAGCAACCCCTGCAGTTGCACTAAAGAATGTTAGTGAACTAGTTATTATAGATTTAGTTGACCCTTGTATTGCCCTGTTCATGGCATCAAATTTGTTATATCCATTACCTAACTCTTCTTTAAATCTATTTGTAATTAATATGGCATAATCTACCGTAGCTCCTAGCTGTATAGTTCCTATTACTATAGAAGCCACAAACGGTATTACCGTTCCTGTATAACAAGGTATTCCCATATTTATAAATATAGCTAATTGAATGGCTGATACCAATATTACTGGAATTGATATTGATTTAAACACAAAGAATATTATTGCAAATATGGCCAATATAGAAACATAACTTACATTTTTAAAATCTTTATCTGCAATTTCTATTAAATCTTTTGTTAAAGGTCCTTCTCCTGCTACCATGGCTTCTTTATCATAATTTTTTACTATTTTATTTATTTCTGATATTTGTGCATTTTCTTCAGCTCTAGCTGCTTTATATTTTGAATTTGCTATTATTAAATTGTAGCCACCTTTTTTAAAATTATCTTTTATTTCCGCTGGTAAAAAGTTTTCTGGTATGGATGATCCTATGATTTTATCATAGGATAGTACTGTACCTATTCCATCTACATTTTCTATCTTTTCTGTCATTTCTCTTATTTTATAAGGTTTAACTGTATCTTTTACTATTATGAAATGGGTTGTTGTCATATTGTAATCATCTTTTAATTTACTTAAAGCTACAATAGATTGCATATCCTTAGGTAATGTTTCATCTAGATTATAATAAACCTGGGTATTTCTTTCTCCATATACTGCTGGTAAAAAAGCTATTAAGAATATAGCTATAAATACTTTATATTTTTTAGTTACTAATTTTGCTGTTTTATTGAATTCTGGCAATATAGTTTTATGAGTATATTTATGGATAGCTTTATCAAAATGCAATATGAAAGCTGGCAGTATTGTTACCGTACACACAACTCCTAAAATTACTCCTTTTGCCATTACAATTCCTATATCTTTTCCTAAAGTTAGATCCATTGCACATAATGCTAAAAATCCTGCTATAGTTGTAAGAGAGCTTCCCCCTATGGCAGTAAAAGTGTTACTTACAGCCTCTGCCATAGCTTTATTTCTATCTTCATATTTTTCTTTTTCCTCTTCATATCTATGAAGTAGAAATATTGAGTAATCCATAGTAACTCCCAATTGGAGCACCGCTGCCAGGGACTTAGTTATATAAGATATTTCTCCTAAAAATATATTGGTTCCCATATTATAGGCAACTGCAAATCCTATAGATATAATGAATATAAACGGCACTATTGTAGATTCCATAGTAAGCATTAAAACTATTACTGATAAAGTTACTGCTATTAATACATAAAAAGGAGCTTCTTTATCTGATAAATCTTTAGTATCCTTTATTATTGCTGACATTCCACTTAAAAAGCATTGTTTATTCAAATGTGTCCTTATATTTGCTATAGCTTCTTGTGTTCTTTCAGATGCTGTTGATTCTTTAAACTTTATAAGTACCAACGTAGAATTTTTACTATATACTGTATTCTTTATTTTGTCTGGTAGTATTTCTTTAGGAATAGATGCATCCTTTACATCATCTATACCAAGTACTTTTTCTACACCATCAACTTTGGCTATTTTATCTTTAATCTTTATTACATCTTTAGATTCCATATTATCAATTACTAACATAGATGTTGCCGCACTAGAGAAAGTTTTATCTAATACCTTTTGCCCTTTTACCGTATCTAATCGCTCTGGAAGATAAGATAATATGTCATAGTTTATCTTAGTTTTTGCCATTCCATAAAAAGATGGTA
Source organism: Clostridium sp. Marseille-Q2269 (assembly GCF_943736985.1). Classification (GTDB taxonomy): domain Bacteria; phylum Bacillota; class Clostridia; order Clostridiales; family Clostridiaceae; genus Clostridium_F. Next base: position 58,255 of record NZ_CALSFS010000006.1, on the reverse strand, counting down.
TTAATAAAACTATTGCTACTATAAGAACTAATACCCTCTTTTCTGTAATAAACTTTCCAAATTTTTTCACTGGAATCATCTCCCCATACAAATTTAAAACTTATGATTTGTGTATACGCTCCCCGTATTCTATCTATAATTATAAAGATATAATGACTTAAAGTCATTTATTATAATACTAATTATATACTAAAATGACTTAAAGTCAATGCTATTTTTTGCTATTTATATTAAAATTTTTTAAAATTTTCTTTAACAATAAATGTCATACTTGTAAATGATTATTTGCCCTAAAAAGGGGCTGTCGCATTAAAGAATTTAAGCACAATATATTGTTTTATAGTTTAAAGTTAACACAATATATTGTAGTATTTATTCTTAGTGCGACAGCCCCTTATATAATTTTAGAATTTTTTCTTATAAATATAAATAACTATATTAGCACTAATTACCCCTGCTAATATTCCTAGCAATATATCTGAAGGATAATGGACATATAAATATAATCTTGAAAAGGCTATTAAAGACGCTAATATAAGAACTGGTATTCTAAATATTTTTAGTTCTTTCCATATAACTGTAGCTATAGCAAAAGATGCAGCTGTATGCCCTGATGGGAAAGAAAAACTTTTAGGAGCTTTAACTAATAAATTTATTCCTTCTATGGCTGTAAAGGGTCTTCCCCTTTGTACTATGTTCTTAATTAATAAATCCACCAAAATTGTATCTAATAATAAAGCGGCTATACATAATACTCCTACTTTTCTATATTTCTTATTTAATAATAATATTAATGATATTCCTATCCAAATTAGTCCTAAGTTGCCTATACTTGTGATAAATATCATTATTTTATCCATAAAACTATTTGAAATAGTTTTATGAATAAGGTCCAGTATAAAAATGTCTAAGTTTTGTATAAAAGTCACCATATCACTCTCCACTTATGTATTTTAGAATATAATTGTAACATATTTTAGGGTATAGAATATTATAAATTGAGCAATTTTAAAAGGAGTTTTCTATGTATCCATTCTTTTTTAATCCGAATTACCCTAATACTTATGATACAAATGAAGATTTTATCTGTCCATATTTTTCAATATATTGTAATGGTATCGATGGGAATTATAGAAACTTTAGACAAGAATATGATCAATTGGAAGATGAAGATGACTCCTGGAGTGACTGGATCAATCTAGGTGGAAATATTACATCTGGCTTAGGGGCTTCTTCTTGGTCTGATGATAGAATCGATTTATTTGCCAGAGGAAGAAATGGTGAGTTAGTTCATAATTGGTTTGATAATGATAGATGGAATTATTGGGAAAATCTTGGTGGCACATTAACCTCTTCTCCTAAAGCTGTATCTTGGGGATTTAATAGAATTGATGTAGTTGGTCGTAGTACCGATAATGCAATGTATCATAAATGGTGGGATGGTTCCAGTTGGAGTGGTTGGGAAAATCTTGGTGGACAGCTTACATCAGCTCCTACCATTTGTTCCTGGGCTTCTAATAGATTAGATTGCTTTGCTAGAGGATCAGATAACCAATTGTATCACAGATGGTGGGATGGTTCTAGTTGGAGTCAATGGGAGGCTCTAGGTGGAAATCTAACTTCTGGTCCTGGTGCAGTTTCTTGGGGTTTTAATAGAATTGATGTTTTTGCTCGTAGTATAAATAATACTTTAATTCATAAATGGTGGAATGGAACTAGTTGGAGTCAGTGGCAAGACCTAGGTGGTTTCTTAACATCCGCTCCTTGTGCTTCTTCTAGAGGGCAAAATAGAATTGATGTTTTTGCTCGCGGTAGAAATAATACACTTATGTATATATATTGGAACGGATCTACTTGGAGTAGCTGGGAAAACTTAGGTGGAAACCTGACTTCTGAACCTGTTTCTGTATCTAAAGATTCTTCTAGCATAAATGTATTTGCCCGAGGTACTATGGAAAATGCCATGGAAAAAATATACGATTAATATATTATTAAATATATATTAAAATTTAACTTCTGCCATAGAAAATACACTTCATAAAATGGCTAGCTAACTTAGCTTATGAAGTGTATTTTTTTATTTTTATTATGTTTCCATACAAATTTTAATTATGCACTCCATTCTTTTCTTAAAACTTCTAAAATCATATTAGTTCTACTTATGTCGTAAGAGGTAAAGTGTCTCTTAGATTTTTGTATATCATTGTACACTTTCCAATAACCGCAGTATATGCATTCTCTTTTTGGATCTTGTATAAAAGATTTTACTTCCTCTAAGGGTATGCCTAAAAATATACCTATTTCATGAGGACATATACTTTCAAATCTACTTTTCAATTTATATAAAAAATATTCTACATTTAAAAATTGGTTGTACCCTATCTGGCTTAAAAAATCTAGATTATACTTATCATACAATACCTCGTTCAATGATTCTTTATGGTAAAATAAAATCGTGGTACATTTATTTGTTTTTTTCAATTCTATATAATTGATTTTATAAATATTTAAAAACTCTTTTTTATGTTTATACCATAATAAGTCCAAGTTTTTGCCGCTTGTACTAAACGTAACAATAGTTGAAGGCTTTACCCCATCTAAAGTTGGTGCAATTAAATATAAAAGTAAGGAATATAAATATTTCTTATCTTCCATGGCGTTTATAATATTCATATACTTCGTTACTAGATTTTTACTCATATTTAACCCCTTTTTAATGCATTAATTTCTTTTAGCAACCTCATTAACATTATTTACACCACCTATAGTATCTTTTAATGCTTTTTCAATACTAGTCCAAGCTCTTCTTGAATAAACTAGTCTAGTATTTTGAGATTTACTTTGCTCTTTTATGGATTCTACTACTGTGTGCCCTATGTAATCAGTTAATACTAAAATTAAATCTGTGTTAGTAGGTACCTGTATTTTTCTATGTCTAGTTCTTCTACCAGTAACATGGCTTATCTTATTGAACCCCATTTCTTTTAAGTTTTCTTTTATGGTTTTAATTCTGTCTCCTCCCACAACGAAAACACTCATTAATAACACCCCTAAACTATCTATTTTAATTATATTAATATTCATTTACCCTGGACAATGATAATCAATTTCATATAAATTATATAACAAATGATAATTAAAATCAATAGCCTTTTGGAAATATACTCTCTTTTATTTATTAAAAATAAAAATGAGCATTCATTTACCACCAAATTAAAAATGCCCTAGATCATTTTTAATCTAGGGCATTTTTCGTATAAATGTTTTATTTATGGGTAAAAATTAAAGTTTGGGTTTGGTCTAATTATTATAAATGTTCTACACTATCTATTTAAAATGTTTTTACTTTTTATCACTAAAAACATTAGTGTACATTTGTTTTATTTCACTTATTAATGGATATCTTGGATTAGCTCCTGTACATTGATCATCAAAAGCTTGTTCTGACATTTCATCTAATGTAGCAAAGAATTTTTCCTTTGATACTCCTGCTTTTTCTATAGAAGTTGGAATATTTACTTCAGCTTTTAATTTATCTATAGCTTTTATTAACAATTCTATTTTTTCCTCATCAGTTTTTCCACCTAATGCTAAACAATCTGCTATTTTAGCATATTTAGCTTTAACACTTGGATACTTGTATTGTGGGAAAGCTGTTTGTTTTCTTGGCATATCTGCTGAATTAAATTTAATTGTTTCATTTATTAATAAAGCATTAGCTATACCATGTGGTACATGGTGCATAGAACCTAATTTATGAGCCATAGAGTGACATACTCCCAAGAAAGCATTTGCAAAAGCCATGCCTGCCATAGTTGATGCATGAGCCATTTTTTCTCTTGCTTCTATATCTTCAGCGCCGTTTTTATAAGATCTTGGTAAATATTCAAATATAGATTTTATAGCTTCTAAACATAATCCATCTGTATATTCTGAAGACATAACTGATACATAAGCTTCTACTGCATGAGTTAAAGCGTCTATTCCTGATGCAGCTGTTAATCCTTTTGGCATATTAAGCATTAAATCTGCATCTACTATAGCCATATCTGGAGTTAATTCATAATCTGCCAATGGATATTTTACTCCTGTTTTTTCATCAGTTATAACAGCAAATGGAGTTACTTCTGAACCAGTACCTGCTGATGTAGCTACTGATATCATCATAGCTTTGTCTCCCATGTGTGGGAAAGTATATGCCCTCTTTCTTATGTCCATAAATCTCATAGCTAAGTCTTCAAATTCTACTTCTGGATGCTCGTACATAACCCACATGATTTTAGCTGCATCCATAGCTGATCCTCCACCTACAGCTATTATTGTATCAGGCTGAAAATCTGCCATTTCTTTTGCACCTTTAGTAGCTGTTTCTAAAGTTGGATCTGGTGCTACATCAAAGAATACCTTATGAGTTATTCCTATTTCATCTAATACATCTGTTACCTTTTTAGCAACTCCTAATTCATATAGTACCTTATCTGTAACTACAAACGCCTTTTTCTTATTCATTTGTTTTAATTCTTTTAAAGCTATTGGAAGGCATCCATATTTAAAATAAACTTTTTCTGGAACTCTAAACCAAAGCATATTTTCTCTCCTCTCAGCTACGTTTTTAATGTTTAATAAATGTTTTGGACCTACATTTTCTGATACTGAGTTTCCACCCCAAGATCCACAACCAAGAGTTAGAGATGGTGCTAGTTTAAAGTTATATATATCACCTATACCACCTTGAGCTGATGGCATATTTATAATTGTTCTTCCTGTTTTCATATTATTTGAGAATTTTTCTACTTCTTCTTTGCATTTCATTGTATTTATATATAATGAAGATGTATGTCCAAATCCTCCTAATTCTACTAATCTTTCAGCTTTCTTTAAGGCCTCTTCGTAAGTTTTAGCTTTATACATTGCTAAAACTGGAGATAATTTTTCATGAGAGAATGGTTCTTCTAATTCAACAGATTCCACTTCTCCAATTAAAAGCTTAGCCCAATCTGGAACTTTTATTCCTGCCATTTCACCTATTTTTTGTGGTGATTGACCAACAATTTTAGCATTTAATCCACCATTGACTAAAATTATCTTTTTAACCTTTTGTACTTCTTCTTTATTTAATATATAAGCTCCTCTAAACTTAAACTCTTTTCTTACTTCTTCATATATACTATCCATTACAATTACTGATTGTTCTGATGCACAAATCATACCATTATCAAAAGTTTTAGAAATTATTACTGAGCTTACAGCCATTTTGATATCTGCTGTTTCATGTATTATAGCTGGTACATTTCCAGGTCCTACCCCTATAGCTGGATTTCCTGAAGAGTAGGCTGCTTTAACCATGCCTGGACCACCTGTTGCAAGAACTAAATTTGCATTACTCATTACTGCATTTGATAATTCTAATGTAGGTTCATCTATCCATCCTATTATTTCCTTTGGTGCACCTGCTTTAACTGCTGCATCTAAAACAATTTTAGCTGCCATTATTGTAGATTTTTTAGCTCTTGGATGTGGTGAAAAAATTATACCATTTCTGGTTTTTAAAGCTATTAAGGCTTTAAAAATTGCTGTTGAAGTTGGATTAGTTGTTGGAACTATTGCTGCAATAACTCCTATTGGTTCTGCAACTTTTGTTAATCCAAAGGCTTCATCCTTTTCTATTACACCACAAGTTTTTTCATCTTTATACTTATTATATATATATTCAGATGCAAAGTGGTTTTTTATAACTTTGTCTTCTACTATACCCATTCCTGTTTCTTCTACTGCCACTTTTGCAAGCTTTATTCTTTCTTTATTAGCAGCTATAGCTGCGGCTTTGAATATTTTATCTACTTGCTCCTGAGAATATGTGGAGTAAATCTTTTGTGCTTCTTTAATTTTTGCAATTTTTTTGATTAATTCTTCGGTAGTTGTAATTTTCATCAATAACACCTCTTCTAATGATAGTTTATTTTTTAACAAACTCACTTAAAATATAAAAAGTCTTAAACTCTGGGGATATTACCAATGTGTTGTCATTTGTTAGCTTGTTATTTATTTAACAACTACATCATAATATTTTATTACACATAAGTCAATAGTTTTTGTTAAATAATTATCATGTTTTATTATGTCATTTTTTCCTTTCTAAATAAGTTTATGAAATTACTGTTTTTGGTAACCATTTCAATGACTTTGAAATTTCTTATTTAAATAGTTTTTTCAAATATTATGAAACAAAAAAAAACGCGCCTGTCTCACTAAGAATAAATCCTACAATACATTGTGTTAACTTTAAACTATAAAACAATATATTGTGCTTAAATTCTTTAATGCGACAGCCCCGTTTTTCGTATAAATGTTTTGTTTCTGGGTAAAAACTAAAGTTTTAGTTTGGTTTAACTATGATAACTGTTCTACACTATATATCTAAAATATTTTTATTTATTATCACTGAAAACATTAGTGTACATTTCTTTTATTTCACTTATTAGTGGATATCTTGGATTAGCCCCTGTACATTGATCATCAAAAGCATTTTCTGACATTTCATCTAATGTAGCAAAGAATTTTTCCTTTGATACTCCTGCTTTTTCTATAGAAGTTGGAATATCTATTTCTGCTTTTAATTTATCTATAGCTTTTATTAATAATTCTACTTTTTCATCATCAGTTTTTCCGCCTAATGCTAAACAATCTGATATTTTAGCATATTTAGCTTTAGCACTTGGATATTTATATTGTGGGAAAGTGGCTTGCTTACTTGGCATATCTGCTGAGTTAAATTTAATTGTTTCGTTTATTAATAAAGCATTAGCTATACCATGTGGTACATGATGCATAGCTCCTAATTTATGAGCCATAGAATGACATACTCCTAAGAAAGCATTTGCAAAAGCCATGCCTGCCATAGTTGATGCATGAGCCATTTTTTCTCTTGCTTCTATATCTTCAGCGCCGTTTTTATAAGATCTTGGTAAATATTCAAATATAGATTTTATAGCTTCTAAACATAATCCATCTGTATATTCTGAAGACATAACTGATACATAAGCTTCTACTGCATGAGTTAAAGCGTCTATTCCTGATGTAGCTGTTAATCCTTTTGGCATATTAAGCATTAAATCTGCATCTACTATAGCCATATTTGGAGTTAATTCATAATCTGCCAATGGATATTTTACTCCTGTTTTTTCATCAGTTATAACAGCAAATGGAGTTACTTCTGAACCAGTACCTGCTGATGTAGCTACTGATACCATCATAGCTTTGTCTCCCATATGTGGGAATTCATATATTCTCTTTCCTATATCCATAAATCTCATAGCTAAGTCTTCAAATTCTACTTCTGGATGCTCGTACATAACCCACATTATTTTAGCTGCATCCATAGGTGAACCTCCACCTAATGCTATTATTGTATCAGGCTCAAAATCTGCCATTGCTTCAGCACCTTTTTTAGCTGTTTTTAAAGTTGGATCTGCTTCTACATCACAGAATACCTTATGAGCTATTCCCATTTCATCCAACATATCTGTTACTTTCTTAGCTACTCCTAATCTGTTTAATACTCTTCCTGTAACTATAAATGCTTTCTTTTTGTTTAATTTTTTTAGATCTTTTAAAGCTATTGGAAGGCATCCATATTTAAAATAAATTTTTTCTGGAACTTTAAACCAAAGCATATTTTCTCTCCTCTCAGCTACGTTTTTAATGTTTAATAAATGTTTTGGACCTACATTTTCTGATACTGAGTTTCCACCCCAAGATCCACAACCAAGAGTTAGAGATGGTGTTAATTTAAAGTTATATATATCACCTATACCACCTTGAGCTGATGGCATGTTTATAATTGTTCTTCCTGTTTTCATATTATTTGAGAATTTTTCTACTTCTTCTTTGCATTTCATTGTATTTATATATAATGAAGATGTGTGTCCAAATCCTCCTAATTCTACTAATCTTTCAGCTTTCCTTAAGGCCTCTTCATAAGTTTTAGCTTTATACATTGCTAAAACTGGAGATAATTTTTCATGAGAGAATGGTTCTTCTAATTCAACAGATTCCACTTCTCCAACTAAAATTTTAGCCCAAGCTGGAACTTTTATTCCTGCCATTTCACCTATTTTTTGTGGTGATTGACCAACAATTTTAGGATTTACTCCACCGCTACTAGCTAGAATTATATTCTTAACCTTTTGTACTTCTTCTTTATTTAATATATAAGCTCCTCTAAACTTAAATTCTTTTCTTACTTCTTCATATATACTATCCATTACAATTACTGATTGTTCTGATGCACAAATCATACCATTATCAAAAGCTTTAGAAAGTATTACTGAGCTTACAGCCATTTTAATATCTGCTGTTTCATGTATTATAGCTGGTACATTTCCAGGTCCTACCCCTATAGCTGGTTTTCCTGAAGAGTAAGCTGCCTTAACCATGCCTGGACCACCTGTTGCAAGAACTAAATTTGCATTACTCATTACTGCATTTGATAATTCTAATGTAGGTTCATCTATCCATCCTATTATTTCCTTTGGTGCACCTGCTTCAACTGCTGCATCTAAAACAATTTTAGCTGCTGTTATTGTAGATTTTTTAGCTCTTGGATGTGGTGAAAAAATTATACCATTTCTAGTTTTTAAAGCTATTAAGGATTTAAAAATTGCTGTTGAAGTTGGATTAGTTGTTGGAACTATTGCCGCAATAACTCCTATTGGTTCTGCAACTTTTGTTAATCCAAAGGCTTCATCCTTTTCTATTACACCACAAGTTTTTTCATCTTTATACTTATTGTATATATATTCAGATGCAAAGTGATTTTTTATAACTTTATCTTCTATCACTCCCATACCTGTTTCTTCTACTGCTAATTTTGCAAGCTTTATTCTTTGTTTATTGGCCGCCATAGCTGCAGCTTTAAATATTTTATCTACTTGCTCCTGAGAATACGTGGAGTAAATTTTTTGTGCCTCTTTAATTTTTTCAATTTTTTTGATTAATTCTTCGGTAGTTGTAATTTTCATTAAGAACACCTCTTTAAGTAATAGTTTATTTTTTAACAAGCTTTATATATATAAAAAGTACTAATTTAATATTAATACTTTTAATATCTTCTATATTTTGGTTTGTCATTTGTTCAACAACTCCATGGTAACGCTTATTTTATGCCACGTCAACACCTAGTAGTAAATTTTGTAATATTTTTCATTGTTAACCTTTTCTTTTTTTTATTTTATCTTTATGAGGTAATAAACTTATTAATTTGTTAAATTTAAAACAATCTTTTCATAAAAAAATAACTATGAAAAACTGAATTGTTAAAATCACTTTTTCATAGTTATAATTTATTTTTTACAAAAAATTATTTATAAATTTTATATTTAAATAATTTATTCTATATTTTAAATCCCTTAACTATTCTATTATAGTCAATTCTTTGTTGTATTTATTTAATATTTCGCAACCATCTTCTGTTACTAAAATTAAGTCTTCTATTCTAACTCCAACTTCTCCAGGTATATATATTCCTGGTTCTACAGAGAATATCATTCCTGGCTTTATTTCTTCAGTATTAACTGATGAAACATCTCCAAAATCATGATCCTCTATTCCTATTGAATGTCCAATTCTATGATTAAAATATTTACCGTATCCTTTAGATTCTATATAGTCTCTACCAGCTTTGTCTATATCACAGAATCTTACTCCTGGCTTTATAATAGCTTCTGCTCTCTTATTAGCCTCTAATACAGTATTATAAACGTCTTTTGATTTTTCTGAAACAGATTTATAAAATACTGTTCTAGTTAAATCAGAACAATAAGAATCTTTTACGCATCCAATATCTATAACTATACTGTCTCCTTCTTTAACTACAGACTCATCTAATTCATGGTGAGGATCTGCTCCATTTGCTCCATATGCTACTATTGGGTCAAATGAAAATCCTTCTGCTCCTAATTCTGAATAAATATCTCCTAATATTTTGCCCATTTTCTTTTCTGTATATTTTTCTGGAATTAATTTTATTAATTTTTCTACTTCTATATCATTTATTCTTGAAGATTCTTTCATTAATTTTTGTTCTTCTTCATCTTTGCACATTCTAACTCTGTCTATGATATTAGAACAATTTACAAATTCACTTCCACCTTTTAATTCCATAAGCCTTAATAAGAAACGTGCTGGCCAATTTTTATCAACACCCATAGTTTTATCTTTTTCTACATATTTTGAGATGATTTCTACTCCATCTTGTGTATCATTAAACCATACTTTTTCAATTCCTAAATCTTCTTCTACTGTAAATAATTCATTAAGGAAAAATTTGTGATTACCATTAGTATTTAAATAAAGTGCTAGTAATCTTTCATAAGGATGAATCCATTTTCCTGTTAGATAAAAAATAGCCGCTGGATCAGAAACTAGCATTTGAGAAATTCCTCTCTCTTTCATCCCTTCTAAAACTTTGTTAAGTCTTTCTTGTTTCATAAAATCCCCTCCTAAGTTTTTCTATTTATTTTTTTATTCTCCTATGTATAAAAGAGAAATAAAATCTAATTTTATTGGTAAAAGAGACTATCTTTTAGACAGTCTCTTATTATCTTTCTATTTTTATTGTCTAAATCCTGTTTTTTTAACAAAATTATTCCATTTAATTATTCCTATGATTATAACTAAAACAGCTCCACCTATCATCTCTAATTCATATACTATATTTTCAGCTAAACTAGGCATAACTGGTGCCGCTGATAATACTATACCTATCACTGATATTATAAATAACATATTAGCTATAACTACAGCCTTCCCATTATCTTTAGCCATTTCATATGGTCTTATTTCATTTGGTCTATCTGTTCTTAATTTAACATATGAACGGAATAATATAACATATGGGAATAATGACGTTAATGCTGTCATTGTAACAAGTACATTATATATAGCATCAACAGATGGTAATAATGTAGTGGCTAACAATATAATACTTACTATAATAGCTTGTAATATAACTGCTTGTACAGGTATGTTATGTTCATTAACCTTTGTGAATTTCTCTGTAAATATTCCCTTTTGTACACTACCAAATAACATTTTTATTGGTGATGCTATGTAAAGTATTATAGCTCCTAAAACTGACAAAGAAATACCTAATGCTATTATTCTTATAAACCATGGTCCTATGCCTAAGTTAGCTGCAACAGTTCCTAATGCTGTTAATATACCCTCTGATGCAGTTATTTTATCTGTTGGTATAATCATAGTTACTGCAATAGAACCTAATACATAAAGACCTCCAACTATAGCTGCTGATATTAAAATAGCCTTTGGAAAAGTTGTTTTAGGGTCTTCCATTTCTGTAACAAAATTTGCAGCAGTTTCTGCCCCTGCAAGTCCAAACATAACAGATGAAATTGCTGCTAAAGCATCCATGTTTAATTTTGGTGTTAATGTAGCTACTGTATATGTTGATGCTGGTTTATGTCCAAACACTAATACAGATACAAACGCCATTACTATTAAAAGAATCGCTGGTACAGTTGAACCTAATGCCCCTAAATTAGTAAATATTTTAGCAAAAGCCATACCTTTAGTACTAATTAATGAAAGTATCCAAAATATAACTAATGAACATATAAGTACAAACATCTTATTACCTGCAAGTTCTGGTTTTCCCAATGCATAAGAAACATTTACTATTAAAAATGTTAAAAATGATGAATACCAAAATAATTTAGCTGTCCAGTTTAGCCAAGACACCATAAATCCCCATTTTTCTCCATAGGCTTCTTTTACCCATTCATAAAGCCCTCCATCTCTTGGATAAGTAGATGCAAGTTCTGCACAAATAAGAGCACTTGGCAAGAAAAATATAAATGCAAATATTACCCATGCTGGTATTGCACCAAGACCTAATCCAAAGCTAGATGCTGTAGATTTGGCTATCCATCTAATCCCAAAGAGCGCTGATACATTCATGAAAACTAAGTCCCATAGACCTATTTTCTTTTTCATGTTTATTCCCCCTTTAATCAAAATCTTCAGTCACATTGAATATTTATACCTACAAAGTTTTGTAAATATTTCAGTATATTTTGATAATATCATAATTTATATGATATGTACACGATTTTCTACTGTTATACAGTAATTATTTATTATTTACTACAATATATATTATATTTTTACACTTATATTAAAATATTTTTTTAATTTGTCTGGTTATAAATAATCTTATTATTGTATATTTTTATACAAATAATTGTATAATTTTTTTCTAATGCTGAGCTAATAATATTGAATTGAAACACTTATTATGCTATTATTATTGAAAGAAAAGTAAGATTTTTCTGGATTTTGTTAGTATGAGTATTGGAGGTCAAAATGATCAATGAAATTGCTGAAAAAATTAGAAATCTAAGAAAAGAAAAAAATTTAACCTTAAAAGATCTTGGTGGGAAAACAGGTTTATCTATAAGCTTTTTATCACAAGTTGAAAATAATTCGTCTTCTCTTGCAATTACTTCTCTAAAAAAAATTGCAGATGCACTAAATGTACCTATAACTTATTTTTTTAAAACTCCAGAACTTCACAAATTTTTAGTAAAAAAACAAGAAAGAGAAGTTTTTGAACTGGAAGGCTCCAGTTCTAAATTCATACGGCTAAGTGGTAACTTTCCAGAAAGAAATATGGAATCTATATTGGTTGTAATTCCAGCGGAAAAACAACATGGTCACAAATTTAGTCATCCAGGAGAAGAATTTGTATATGTATTAGAAGGTGCTATTATAGCTACTTTAGATGGTGAAGAGTATTTTGTAAACGAAGGAGACTCTATTCATTTTCCTTCCACTATACCACATATATTAGTTAATCCTCTTAAAACAGATTCTAAAATATTAACAGTTGTCTACCCTGTAATATTCTAAAAATCATTATATATTCCACATTCATGTGCCATTAATAAATAAAAAAAGATTAGCAAGTTTAAATTTAATTTGCCAATCTTTTTCTATTTATTAATCCTCATCATAAAAATCTAAATAAGAATGTTTTTCTCCATGTTTTTTCCATCCTAAGATAGCTTCCATATTCACATTTTTAGATGACATAAAAATAGATTTATCTACATCTTTAAAATTTTTCTTTAATTCTTTAATTAAATCTTTAATCTCATGTCTTTTATTTCCTACTTTACCCGCTGCCACCATACAAGCGCAGTTTAGTGGCCATATACCACTACTTTGTATAAATTTTTGTATATATTCTTCTTCTACATAATATAATGGTCTTATTAATTCTAGCCCTTTAAAATTTGTAGATTTGAATTTAGGCAACATAGTCTTAAAGTTTCCAGCATACAGCACATTTAATAAAATAGTTTCTATAACATCATTAAAATGATGACCTAATGCTAATTTATTACATCCTAATTCCTGTGCTTTAGAATAAAGAGCTCCTCTTCTCATTCTAGCACACATATAACAAGGATAATCCTTTGCTATATCATCTATAACTTTAAAGATGTCAGAATTAAATAAATTAATAGGTATATCTAAATAATTGCAGTTGTCTATTAATAACTTTCTTATGTCTTTATGATAACCAGGGTCCATTGAAATAAATTCTAAGTCAAAATTTATTTGGCCATGCTTTTTTAATTCCTGAAATAATTTTGCCATAACTATACTATCTTTCCCACCAGAAACTGCTACAGCTATTTTATCACCATCTTCTACAAGATTAAATTCTTTAATAGCTTTAACAAATTTATTCCACATAGGTTTTCTATATTTCTTAACAATACTTCTCTCTATGTCCTTAAGAGGTTTTCTCTCATTAAAAGGTACTAAAACTTCACAACCTTCTCCAGCTATATTACTCATATTTTTTCACCTCACTTACGAAAAATATTATAACACTTTTATATTATTTTGTACTAAAAAATTTTTAATAAATCAAAAATAAGCCATATTTATTAATAAACATGACTTATACAAATTTCTTATTTATATTACACTAGTATAATTTTATAATATTTTTTACTTATGAAAATTTAATAAATTAAAATTTTATTATATATTATTATATAAAGCTTTATTGTAGAAGATGATTCATGAACTCACACATAATAAAAGCACTATTTAGACAAAAGTTCTGAATAAATATCTGAAAACTCCATATTTACATATTCTTTACTTGGCGAATACATTATATTGTTTTCTTCATCTAATTGATTTTCTACTAATTTTACTGGTATATTTATTATAAATTCGCTACCTTTGCCCATTTCACTTTTAATATCTATACTTCCTTCATGCATACTTACAAAAGATTTAACTAAGTATAATCCTATACCACTGCCTTCTTTATTCCTTCTTAAAGTTTTATCTACTTGAATAAATCTATCAAATATACTTTTCTTTTTGTCCTCTGGTATACCTATACCTGTATCTTTTACATACACAGTAATACTATCATCAAGATCTTTAATATTTACATATATATTTCCACCACTACCAGTAAATTTTATAGCATTGGACAATAAATTTAATACTATTCTTTCTATTTTATCTGGATCTACAGCCATAATTTTTTCTTCCACATCTGTATCAAATACAATATTTATATTTTTACTTTCTGCATAATAAACTACAGATAAAGTAATTTCTTCTATTAAATTTACTACATTGCAATTTACTAAATTGAGTTTTAAATATCCTGAATCTAGTTTAGTTGTATCCAATAAATTATTAATTAACCTCATAAGTCTATAACAATTTTGTTTTATAACTTTTATATATTGCTCTTTTTTACCATGGGACTTTTCATCCTTTTTATATAAATCTAATATTTGCACTGCTGTAAATATTACATTTAAAGGTGTCTTTAATTCGTGAGATATATTGGCCAAAAACTCAGTGATTAATTTATTGTATTCTCTACTTTCATTTAATAATTCTATATTTTTTTCTACATCTTTTTGAAGTTTTTCCACCTGCTTTTCTGAGGTTATATCTCTTAATATAGATAATATAGCAGGCTTATTATTATATATAATATACGTACATGTACTTTCAACATTTACTCTCTCTTTTTTACTGTTTTGTATAATCTGTTCTAAAGATATTATTTCAGTTTTATCTTTATATATTGCTTGTAACTTATCTTTTATCTTCTTTTGATTTTCTTTTACTATAAATTCATTTATATTTACATTTCTAAGTTCACCATTATTATTACAAATTAATAGTTCTGCTGCACTTTCATTAGCAAAAACAATTTTATCTTTCCTATGTATTATAATAGCATCTCTTGCATTTTCTATTAGTAGATTATAACAGGTATCATTTTTCAAAAGAAGTTCTTCTATATATCTTCTTTGACTATTTTTTTCATTTAACTTTTTATTCAAATTTTGTAACTCTATATTCTTTTTTGCTATACTCTCATTACCTATCTTAACATAATATCCTAAGGACATAGCCGTTAGAACAAACACTCCAGAAAGAATTAAATCATTTTCAAAATAAGGATTTACTCCATTACATTTAGCCATAGATAAATCTATAGTTAATATTATAATAGAAGATATTATTGAAATAATCATACCAGACTTTAATCCTCTTTGAATAGTAGTAGTAATTATAATAAATAAAAATAAATATTTATACTGACTGCTATATTTCCCTGATATTATTATCATAGCTGTAAAAATTAAAATAAAAAATATATTCTCTATTTTTTGCATAAGCAATATATTCTTAAACATCCTAGTTTTTATAGCAAAAAAAGACCAAATTAGATATATAATAGTCATTATTAATGATAATGTTATTGCAAATATAGTATTATAATAACTATTTTTACTAGCATAATTACATTTAGAAATATAATTATATAGTATTATAGAAGAAAAAAGTAAGGATATCAATTTCACTGTACAGGTTATATTATATATATTTTTTTCTCTGCTTTCATTTAATTGGCTCATAAATCTCACACTCACAGTCATATAATATACGAAGAAATAGTGTATAAGAAAATTTACTTATCTATATACACTATTTATATTTTATTTTTTTAATGACTTTGGTTCCTTAGGTTGATATGCACTAAGCACACAAGCTGAATCTGCTGTAGAATAAGCCACAAATTTAAGTAACTTTGCACTTATTTGTATACATTTTTCTTTTAATTGTTTTTTCATTATAATACCCCCTATTATTTTATATATGAATTAGCTTTAAAACGTAAGTATGCTAATAAATTTATTATTCCATAGCGTATTTCCCAAATATTTTTTTTGCCACAGGAGTAAGGGTAAAACTTTGCCATAACACTGCTATAATTATACATTTATTATAATATATTAAAATATCATATCTATATTTTAAATATAATAATATAAGCAAAATTCCAATAACAAATAAAGTATCAATTACTATAAATGAATATTTCTTTAGTCTTAATCTTTCACCTATATTATTTATAGGCTTATGTTTAGTATCTCTTGGAGCAAACTCATAAACACAATAGCGAGCATACATAAATGTGAAAATAAATATACATATAAAAGTTATATTCAAATTTATATTAATATTTTTCACAACAATTCCAGATCCAACACAAATAATCGCACCCCAAATTGCACATTTATTAGGGGAGTGGGCATGTAACCCTCCAGAATACTTTCTATATATTGCTATAGTTACTACAATAACAATAGATTCTATTAAAACGTTAAATATTTCTCCTAAAATTACTACACATAAGAATGACCATATAATCTGAAATAATACAAATGCTCCATATGAAATTATTTCTTCTGTTTCCTTATCTGAATTTAAACTATTTGTAATTTTGCTTGCTATTATATTAGAAGCATGTTCAATTAAAAACATCCTTTAATCTCCTATTTTTTATTTTTAAAATAAATAAAACTATAATTACTAGCATAACCATAGATGGCATCAAATAAATACATTTTTTTAATGGATCATTTAAAATGGCTTCTATATTTGTAGCAAACATTTTATATATAAAATATAAATTTAAAGCTTCACTTAATGCTAAAGAACTCATTAAGATTAAAGAATAAGTTATAGCTTTAATAGGAGTAATATCATTTATAAGTGTACTTATTAATATTATTACTATAATATTTAATATAGTATGCACCCCAAAATGTATTGGTAGTAATCTAATTGAATATATAATTATAGATAATAAAACACTAGTTATTAAATATTTACTCTTATTTATTTTAATATTACTAAAAGCTTGTGTTATAAAAATAATTAAGAAGCATTCTGGTAAGGTTCTTATTAATAGCTCCGTTATACCAATCTTCAACACAATTAAATCCTTCCTTTATCATAACATTTATACTATAATTATAACACTTTTAGGAAATAATGTAAGGTTATTTTGTTATTTTTCTAAATTTTTAACATTTTTGGATATATATTAGTGTTTTTTTATTAACTTATAAAATTGTGTGACTTTTAATAAATAAAAATAAAATAAATCCTCTAAAATTGTAATATTACAATTTTAGAGGATTTATTTTATAGGCTACAATAATCTTCAAGTAATTTAATATTATATATTATTTGTTATGACTATATTATTGAGTTAAATCTGAAAATTCCATATTTATTCTCTCTATATTAGTTTCATAAATCATATTATTTGATGTTTCATTTTCATCACAAACTACAGTAGGTAATTCTATTATAAACTCTGTTCCTTTTTTTAATTGGCTCTTTATATCAATACTGCCATTATGCATTTCTACAAAAGATTTTACTAAATGCAATCCTATACCAGTTCCTTCTTTATTTTTCTTTAAAGTTTTATCCACCTGAAAGAACCTTTCAAATATGGATTGAAGTTTATCCTCTGGTATTCCTACTCCTGTATCTTTTACATGTATATATACATTTTCTTTGCAATCTTCTATATTTACAAATACTTGTCCTCCAGAATCAGTAAATTTTATGGCATTGGAAAGTAAATTCAAAATAATTCTTTCTATTTTATCTGGATCTACAGCAATTATTTTTTCCTCTATATCCGTATCAAATATAATATTTATTCCTCTACTTTCAGCATAGGATGCTACGGATAATGTTATTTCCTCTATCAAATTTACTATATTATAATTAACCAAATTTAATTTTAAATAGCCTGAATCTAATTTAGTTGTATCTAATAAATTATTTATCAATTTCATTAGTCTGTAGCAATTTTGTTTCATCAGCTTTAAGTATTTATCTTGCTTTTCATTATTATTATATTGTTTTCCATAAAACTCTAATAATTGTACTGCTGTAAAAATAACATTTAAAGGAGTTTTTAATTCATGTGATATATTTGATAAAAACTCTGTAATTAATTTGTTATATTCCCTACTTTCATTTAATAATTCTATATTCTTTTTAACATCTTTTTCAAGCTTTTCTACTTGTATTTTAGATGTTACATCATGCAATATGCTTAAAATTGTAGGCATTCCATTATAAACAACATAAGTTGATATATTTTGTATTGTTTTTTCTTTATTATTGCTTATATTGTGCTGAAATCTAATTATGTTCTCACTACCATGATATAATTTTTTAAATTCTTTGTCTGCATTGTTGTGTTGATCTTTAGGAACCAATCTCTTTATATTTATGTCTTTAAAACTATAATCTTTATTGTATCCTAAAATATTTTTTAGCTTTTCATTTGCAAAAATAACTTTTCCATACCTGTGTACCAATATAGCATCCTTTGAATTTTTTATAAGTAGATTATAACAATTCTCATTTTTTACAAGCAATTGCTCCATGCATTTTTTTTGTATTTCTTTCTCACTTAGCTTATTAGCTAATAAACTTACCTCTTCCTCTTTTTTTCTTAAATCTTCTCTTTTAATATTTACATAATATCCTAAAGGCCAAGATGTCATTATAAACACCCCTGCTAAAATTAAATCTCTTTCAAAATATATATTAACTGGAGCCTTAGGTGCATATATCAAATCTATAACCAAGGTTATAATTGAACATACAATAGACGTAATTATCCCATACTCCATTCCTAATTGTATGGTAGTTGGAATTATAGATAGCAAAAATAAAAATTTATAAGAACTTTCATAACTTCCTGATATAACTATTATAAATGTAAAAATCATAATTGATATAATATTCTCTATAAATTGAATTACCTTTATACTTTTACATTTAAAAGCTTTCAATGATATAAAATTCCAAATAATATATACAATGATTAAAGCTATTATTATTATGCCATGACTTAATATATTTAAATAATGATTCTCAGAAATGCTTTTATTATTTTTTTCTGCATAATTCATATAAATAGTACTTACACAAAAAATTAATGTGACAAATTTCACTATTAACATACTATTGTATATTTTTCTATCATGATTTGAATGTTTAGATTCTATTTTATTTAAATCCATTAACATAACTCCTATATATTATTACATTATTTATTTCTATTTATTAACTTATTTATAGTAAAGATACTAAATAAATATAGAATAAATGAGGGGATAAAATATATTATTCTAGCTAAAGATGTAAATTTTAGTGAATATATATTAATTTTTAATATATAAAACATAACAAAAAAAGTTATAAGTTCACTTAAAGCCACAATTATAACCATAATCATACTATAAGAAATAGCTTTCTGGATAGATAGCTTTCCAATATTAACGGATATTATTATAGAAAAAATAATATTTATAAATATATGACTTCCAAAATGTATAGGTAACATTCTTACACTATAGGATTCTATAGCTAATAATAATGACATTATTATTAATTTTTCCCTATTGAATGAATTTTTAGATAAAAAACAAATTCCTGTTATATACACAAAACTTTCTGGTATTGATATTAAAAAAAACTCTAGTATTGATAATTTCATAATATTTTTATTCCTTTTCATTTATAACATCTATATGTAATTATATCATATTTTTCTATTTTATAGAATTAATGCTAACAAGAAAATACATTTTCCATTTATTATATAGATATTTTCATAATTTTTCTATAAAAATATAGTGTTTTTATTAAATTTTGATTTATCATGTTATTTTTAATAGTTTTATGTAAAAAAATGTTCCCAAATTAAATATATTTTAATACTGATAGCATATTAATCAACCTAAACTTATACTAAATTATTTTTAATACTAAAAACAAAAAAAGCCGTATACATTTTACTGCATATGACTTTATATTAGAATTATTTATGATATTATACTTTTAGAAATATATTTAATTATATAGAAAATATATTATATATCCCATTTAAATAATAATATATTTTATATTTCTTTAGAATTTCATAAATTAGTAACAGTAATACTATGCTACTAATTGTAAAAATTCTTTCATAGACATAGAATACTGCATTTCTCTTGCTAATTCTTTATCCTCTGTAAATCCAATTTTTCTAAATACCTTTCTCCACCGTTTATTTTTAAAATTAACTTTTGCAACTACCTCATTAACACGCCATTGAAAAATGCGTGCTTTAAACCTTCAAAAATTGCACTAGTTCCTAAGCCTATTCCCCATTTTTCTTTATTTCCTATTACTATAACAATTTCTGCAACATTATTCTTAGGTACAAGTCTTAAGAAACCTACTGGCTCTTTCTTAGTTGTTGTTACCATAAAAAAGCTACCATTTTGGTTAAATAAATGTGTAAGAATAGGCATATTTATTCTATACATTATATCTTTAATACTTTTGCTTACATTCTGTTTTTCATTTAAATATTGTGTTATTTCAGTATCCTCTAACCAATTAGCAATTTTTAAAGCATCTGATTTAAAAACTTCTTGACGCAATTTTACATTGTTATTTCCCATTGGTATTAGCCCTCCCTAACATAATAAAAAAACCTATTAATGATGCAAACTTTGCATCATTAATAGGATTGCTCTACATACCTGAGATTATACTAAATATACTCATTTCTTTCAAATATTGTATATATCTTTTAATGTAGTTTCTATTGCATTAGTTCAGATTGGAAGTGAATGACCCTATTAATATAGATATTACTCATTTTATCTTCATAATTGACGTATCTCTATATTATAATAAGCTTAAGTCATCAAAACTATCTTTATTTTCCATAATAACTTCTATAAATTTTTCTGCTATGTATGGATCGAATTGAGTACCACTGCATTGTTTTAGTTCTTCAATAGCCTCTTCATAAGTTTTTCTTGTATTATAAGGTCTATTAGACGTCATAGCATCAAAACTATCTACCACTGTTAAGGCTCTAGCAAGAAAAGGTATGTTTTCCCTGTTAAGATTATCTGGATATCCTCTTCCATCATATCTTTCATGATGATGACGTATTATGTCAGAAATATTATGAAGAGAGGTTACAGGCTTTACTATTTCAACTCCATTTACAGGGTGCTGTTTTAGTATTTCCCATTCTTTTTTAGTTAATGCCATCTTTTTATTTAATATTTCTCTTGAAATATTTATTTTACCTATATCATGCATATATGCTCCATATATTAATATTTTTTTATCCTCTTCTCCTATTTTAAGCTTATCTGCTAATAATCTACTATAAAGAACCACTCTTTCAACATGTCCATAGGTATATCTGTCCTTAGCATTAATTACACTTATTAATGTTTTTATTGAAGTAACTAAATCTATATGTTTTTCATCTATATCATTTTTAAGTTCATCCAAAATAGAAGTATAGGCTTCAACTCTATTTTTGTTAAAAAACTTAGCTCTATAAAGAGCATCATCAGCACTTTTAATGAGTTCTACATCATTTTTAGCTTTATGTGGATATATAGATATTCCAATTGATACAGTTAAGTTTCTATTAGGTTGGTTTTCTTCACCTTCAAAATGGGTACATTCTATTTCTTTTCTTATATTTTCTGCTATGTTAATAGCTTCTTCCTCTTCAGTATCATATAATAATATTGAAAATTCTTCTCCACCATATCTTGCCACTATATCTTCTTTTCTTGTATTATCTCTCAATATTTTACCTATAGCTTTAAGTACTTCGTCCCCTTTCTGATGACCATATAGATCGTTATAGTTTTTAAAATAATCTATATCAATAAATATCATAGAGAGTACTTTATTATTATTTTTACACCTTACTATTTCTTTACTTAAAGCATCATGAAAAAATCTATGATTATATACCTCTGTGAGTCCATCTTTATTAACTAAGCTTTCAAGTTTTTCAATGTGCTCACTTTCCACCTTTACATAGAACCCCAACGGCCAAGCTGTAAGTATAAATACCCCAGCTAATATTAAATCTTGTTCAAAATATTCATTAACTATTAGGTTAGGAACACAAATAATGTCCATAATTAATATTATTAATGAAGCTAAACAGGCTATTATTATACCCTGCTTCATTCCTGATTGTATAGTTGTTATTATAATCATAAATAAAAATAAAAATTTGTATTCACTATCGTACGCACCTGTTCCTATAACTACAAAGGAAAATAGTAATATAAGTAATATATTTTCAACAAAATATATCCTTTTTCTATGATTTACTTTAAATTTATTGCTCGTTAAAAATGTCCATGTACAATATATTAAAGAAAATATTAATGTAGTAACTGAGATAATATGTGTAGCAGACATATTATTTTTATAATCTAATACCTTATTATTTCCAGTAAAAAAGCATTTAAATATAGCTATAGCTGAAAGCAATAAGGAAGATAATTTTACTATAGATACTATATTATTTATTTGATATCGCTTATCTTTTCTCATATCTTTCATATTAGTATACCTCATAATTACAGATTGTTTATTAATAAGAAAGATCGGTTACACCGATCTTTTCATTCTAGTCTTCTCTTAAACATTTTGGTTCTTCCGGTTGATATACACACCAATAACAAGCTGATGATGCTACTAAAGATGCAAAAAGAGTTGTAAATGCTGCAATTAACATCAAAGCTCTCTTGCTCAATTTATTCATGTTTTTTGTCCCCCTTTTTAATATTCATTACATAAGTAAGAAAATTATCTAATTTTGTAACTATTAGATATCCCAATGATGTAAGAGTTAATGTTTGCCATAATACTCCACTACATATACACAAAGAATATATAATGAATTTTCCCTTTCCCATTTTATAATATAGAATATAATTTATTAATATTATAAATAAATAAATACTCAATATTATAATCGACCTTTTTTTTAATTTTTTTATCTTTTTTTGTTTTTTTATGGGTTTAGAAGGGGAATCTACAGGGGCCAATTTATAAATAATATAATAAGACCATGAAAAAATGATTATACCTAGAAATATTAGCATATTTAAATTAATTAATAAATTTGTTAAATAAACTGATATAGTAGCAAACCCAACGCAAATAAATGTGCCTATAGCTGCACATTTATTTGGAGAAGTAGCATGTACTCCCCCTGAATATTTTCTTAATATACTTATTACAAATGATATTATTAATGCTTCAATCTGAACATTAACTAGATATCCAAATATAATTATAAGCAATATAGAAAATATAGTTTGAATAAAAGCAAAAGTTCCATAAGCTATAACTTCTTTTTTATCATTATCTAAATTTAATTCTGATGCTACCTTTGTGGCAATATTATTAGATAGAGTTTCTGCGTTGATCATACTTAATCTCTTTCCTCTTTAGTAATTTAATATAAAATAATATTATAATACAACCAAATATAATTAATGATGGTATCCCATATATGGTTTTTAATCTAGGATCTTTAAATATATAATTCATATCCTTTTTGAAAATATGCTGTATTATAAAAATATTAGCGCCTTCACAAATAAGTTGAATTATTATTGTAATAATGGTGCTTTTCCCTGACTTCATCACATCTATTCCATTTACAAAATAACTTAATAAAATAAGTACCATTATACTAAGTATAGTGTGAATTCCGTAGCTAATTGGTAAAGATCTAATTATAAATATCATCCCTACCATTAATAAACTAGATATTAAATAGTTTTTCCTATTTATTCTAGTATTCGAAAATGTATAAATTGCAAAAACAAGTAGAAATGCCTCGGGAATAGCTCTTGCAACAAATTCTACCATAGATAATCTTAACACACTCTATTCCCCCCTTGTTAATTATGTAAATATTTATAAATCTTTTATAATTATATCACTAACATTATGTAAATAAAATAAATTCATTTGTAATATTTAGTATATATTTTTCAATAGTATACATATTAATAAAAATTCTGTTAATTATTTGTATTTTTTATACTATTTAGATGTTTTATAGTGTTAAAAATAGTAATAAATACGAAAAATCTTATAAATATGTCTCCTATACTCATAACACTATATCCGGTATCAATTATATCTGTTAGAAACTTGAACTTAGTATATGGGGCACCTAAAATATGTATATCATTAACTTTTAAAAAAGCATCTGGCTTAGCATATCCTGTTAAATATGATATTGTAGGAAAAACTGCCATCTTCCCATTATTAGCTACTATAGCAATTTTATTTAGCACACTACCTATAAGAATAAATAGAGAACCTATAATAGCTTCTCTATATTGTTCATGTTTTATAATAATGAATATATAAGAAAAAATATAAATTGGTTCTAATATCTTAATATATTGTATTAAACTATAGTTTTGTAAAAATATATTTATTTGCACAACTACATATATTAGTTCAATGGATAGCGCAGGGTATATATGCCATGATTTAAAAATTGATTTTATTTTATATCCTTTTAATTTTGCTATCATCAAAGCTAATATTATTGTTTCCAGCATAAATTCACCTCCTTATTTAATATATATTTTATTTATACGTATTTTATTTTTATTAATTTAACATTAATTTTTAATTAAGTATAAAATTAATCTATTAATCTAAATATTTATTAACATGTTTTATATAAATTAAAATTCTATATCCATATTTTCTATAATAGAGGTAACTAAATAATAACTCCTAAATTTACATATAATTATTATTTATAAAAAATCAAAAACCCAAAACTCATTATTTAAAATAATAAGCTTTGGGTATATAAATATTTTGTATTAATTTTAATTATTATAATAAAGACTTTCTGAAACATATTCTGGATCGCAAGTCACATCTATCCCAAGTTTTCTAAAAGTTTGTTCTTCATTGGTGCTTATTATTGTAGTTGAATGAGCTTGACATCCTTTTAGCATTGGTAATTTTTCCATAGCTACTTGAGCTGTTGGATTTGTAGCCGCACATATACTAAGGGCTATTAGCACTTCTTCACAACTTAGGGCAGTTCTTTTACTTCCTAAAGTTTTTGCCTTTAAATTTATAATTGGTTCTAATATAACTGGTGATATTAGATGTATATCATCAGATATATTTGCATAATATTTAACTGCATTCAAAATTACAGCAGCTGTTCCATCCATTATTTCAGAACTTCTACCTGTTAATATTGTTCCATCCTCTAATTCTAAAGCTACAACTGTACAAGTTTCACTTTTATTAGTTTTTTCTTTTAATTTAGCTGCATATTCCCTTGCATGTATAACAACCTTTCTATCTTGTTCTTTTAAATTAAGTTCTTCCATAATAAGTTTAGCTCTATGGAAAGTTTCCTTATCTACATATCCTTTTTTGTATTCGCAAGCTGTTTTAAAAGCTCTTCTTATTATTTCTTGTTTAGATGCCTCTTTAACAACTTCATCATCAACTATACCAAAACCTACCCTATTTACTCCCATATCTGTTGGAGATTTATACACTGATTCTTCTCCTGTTATTTTCTCTATGATTCTTTTAAGTACTGGGAAGCTTTCAATATCTCTATTATAATTTACTGCTACTTTGTTGTATGCATCAAAATGGAAAGAATCTATCATATTAACATCTTTAAGATCTACTGTAGCTGATTCATAAGCTATATTTAAAGGATGTTTTAAAGGTACATTCCATACTGGGAAAGTTTCGAATTTTGAATATCCTGCAACTTTTTCTCTTTTATATTCATGATAAAGTTGGCTAAGACAAGTAGCTAATTTACCACTTCCTGGGCCAGGAGCTGTTACAACTACAATAGGCTTTGTTGTTTCTATATATGGATTTTTACCGTAACCTTCATCACTTACTATGGTATCAACATCTGTTGGATATCCTTTTGTAGCCTCATGCTTATAAACCTTTATCCCTCTACGCTCTAATTTATTTATAAATATATTAGTTGCAGGTTGACCATTATATCTTGTTATTACAACGCTGTTTACTTCAAGCTCATATTCTCTTAGATCATCAATAAGTCTTAAAACGTCCACATCATAAGTAATACCAAAATCTCCTCTTATTTTATTTCTTTCAATGTCACCTGCATATAAACAAATAATTATTTCTACTTTTTCTCTTAACTTATGTAGTAATTTTATTTTTGCATTTTCATCGAATCCTGGTAAAACCCTTTTTGCATGTAAATCAAATAAAAGTTTTCCTCCAAATTCTAAATATAGTTTATCATAATTGTTAACTCTTTCTAATATGTACTTTGATTGTTCTTCAAGGTATTTCTCATGGTCAAATCCTATTTTCATATTTACGCCTCACTATACTTTATTATTTTGTTTTTTAATTATAAAAATTTTAGTTTTTTACATTTTTATATTATTGCACAGTTTTAATTGAAAGTAAATTACTATATAGTGAGTTTTTTTATTATTTCAATTTTTAAAACCAACTTAGTTGATTACTACCAGGGTTCCTTTTATATGATGAAACTATATCTTCCATTATATATAAAATGCCCAATTTTTCGCACTGATTTTTAAATATATTCCACAATTTTTTATTGTTAGGTGATGAACATTCATATTTATTTCCGAAGGTATCTTTATATTTTGCTACCATATTACACTTTGGAAACTGTTCAACTAATTTTTCATAAAAATATTCTCTTTGATTTCCTCTTAAAGTTAATCCCATACCATATGCAAAAATAAATTTTGCACCACATTCATGAGCTTGTTTTACTATACTTATAATATTTTTTTCATTATCATTTATAAAAGGCAAAATCGGCATAAGTAATATACCTGTATATATACCATTTTTAGAAAGCTCCTTTATGGCCTGAAATCTTTTAGATGTTACACATACATTTGGTTCAATTTTTCTACACAACTCATCATCATATGTAGTTATTGTAATCTTTATTAATGTAGGTGAATGCTTTTTGATTTGTTTTAAAATATCAGCATCTCTTGCTACAAGATTACTCTTAGTAGCTATTGCTATTCCAAAATTAAAATTATTTATTTGTTCTAGTGCACTTCTTGTGAGCATCAAATTTTTTTCAAAAGGATTATAAGGATCACTCATAGCTCCTGTTCCTATAACTCCCTTTTTCCTTTTTCTTCTCAATTGATTTTTTATAATTTGTACTGCATCTTTTTTTGCCCTTACACTATCAAAATTTTCTATACCATAACATTCACTTCTAGAGTCACAATAAATACATCCATGGCAACAACCTTTATAAATATTCATATTATAATTTATTCCAAACCACCAATTATCCTTGCTATAATTAGATATTAAAGTTTTTGCAGGAATATACTCCAATTTAATTATCTCTCCTTTTTAACATGTATTACATTAATTAATTTAAAAATTTCTCAACTATAGTTATACTTCTCCTTAATATTAATATTCTATAAAAATAAAATAGGTTTAATCTTAAAACTAATAATACAAAAATTAAATCTATTTTATGATGTTTAACTTATTTTAAACTACTTATTATTCCATCTTTTTAATGTAGGTATAAATTGTTGTAAACTAGCTCTTGCTTCTTTTTCACTCATATTAGTATTAGCTGCAACCATATGGGGAACACACACTTCAATCATTTGTTCCATTGTCATATCGCCTTTAAAATCTCCTTTTTCAAAGCAATAAGTACAATATTCATTATTTTTGCTACCATCTTTATTAATTCCAAATTCCTTTTCATTCATAAGTGGCATACCACAACTTTGACAATACATTTTTTCCATGATGAACACACTCCTTTTATTATATATCTCATAACTTATATCTAAAAACACTAATAAAGTCCTTTGTATTCATACTATCAAAAAGTATATGACACCTGTATGTCATATTTAATAAATGTTTAGCATTCCTTTAATCCTCTTTCTTACTTCTTCTCTAACAAAAGTTGGTTCTATAACTTCTACATTATTACCATAAGATAATATATAAGAATATATCCATTCATTATAGGGAAATTCAACTGTTACTAAATATGATCCATCTGTTTGTTCTAGTATTTCTTCCTCATTATAATAATCAACAATTCTATATAACATATTCTTATTAAACTTGAGTTTTAATGTAATAGTAGAATAATAATTATTATCTTGATATCTTTTAAAAAAATCACTAATATCTCTTGGTTGAAAATTAATATTTATATCATTTACTTCTTTCATACGTGTGATCTTAAACATTCTAAAATCATTTTTTTTGCAGCAAAACCCCAACAAATACCAGGATTGACCCTTAAAAATAATTTTATAAGGTTCTATCATTCTATTGCTTCTAATATTTTTAGAATTAACATATTTAAATTCTAAAATTCTTTGTTTTATAGTTGCTAATCTAATTTTTTCAAATCTTTTATCAGTTCTCTTATTATTTCCCCATTCATTGAAATCCACTTGCAACCAATGTTGAGAACTAATATTTCCAAATAAACTGGTAACCTTTTCTAAAGTATTATTTGTGTTTAGCTGCTCTGTAGCTCCTAAAGTTTTCAGGGCAAAAATTATATTCTCTTTTTCCTCATTTGAAAGAATAGTCTTGTCTAAAATATAATTTTCTAAAAGAGAAATGCCTCCCCCTTTACCTTTTACCATATATACAGGTATACCGGCACTAGATAAATCTTCTATATCCCTATATATAGTTCTCTGAGACACATTAAATCTTTGTGATAATTCTTTTGATGTTATGGTTTTTCTATTAAGTAAAATTATAATTATTTCTACTAATCTATTAATTTTCATATTTATCACCAATCTCATTATATCAGAAAGATTCCAGTTTTTCTTACCCTATTAATTGGCCTACATATACACCGTTGTTAAATTTAAAGTATATTACATTTAAACTTAGAGCAACAATAAAAACTTGAACTATAATTAGCTCAAGCTTTTAAAAATTAATTATTTTAAAATAACAATATAATAAATTTTATATTTCTATTGATTAATGCAAGAATTTCATTATTATAGGTGCTAAAAAAGAAGTAATAAGCCCTGCTATACCTATGGCTAAGCTACTCATAGCACCTTCAGTTTCTCCCATTTCGATTGCCTTTGTAGTACCTATTGCATGAGATGATGTTCCAATAGAAATACCTATGGCTATATTATTTTTTATATTAAATATCTTACATACTATAGGGGCTACCACAGCACCCATTATACCCGTTATTATAATAGCAGATACTGTAATAGCTGGTATACCACCTAAAAATTTAGATACCTCTATTCCTATAGGTGTTGTTATAGACTTTGGAACTAATGAATAAGATAGCTTACTGGTCAGACCAAAAGCCTTAGAAATATAGAATATACTAACTATAGCAGTAATAGATCCTACAGTTACTCCTAGCAATATAGGTATAGCATAACGCTTTATTACATCAATCTTTTTGTATAAAGGCACTGCAAGTACCACAGTAGCAGGTCCTAAAAAGAATGATATAAGGCTACCACCTTTATTGAAATCGTCCAATTTAATATTGAAACTTAGTAGTATACATACTATTATAGCTATACATATTAAAAGTGGATTAAATAAAGCTATTTTTGTTTTTCTATATATGTAAAGTCCTATTTCAAAACCTATTATTGACAATAGTATTCCCAAGATAGGGGAATTTAAAATATCTTGAGTCATCATCAAGCCTCCTTATTTGTTAGTTTTATGTATAATTGAATGGTCCAGCCTGTAACACCTATTATAATAACAGTTGTTATTAAACACACTGCTAAAAATGCCAACCATTTCCCTTTTAGCATAGGCATACAGGATAAAATACCTACCCCTGCTGGTATAAAGAAAAAAGCCAAATGATCAAGTAAAAATTTACTTATATAATTTACTTTAGTTAATTTTATTATACCTGAGGATAAGCATAGAAATAATATTATCATTCCTATAACATTTCCTGGTATAGGCAATTTAAAAAAGTCATGAATTGCTTCTCCTAGTAAACAAATTAATAAAATTATCCCTAACTGTCTTAATAATCTCAAGGTAACACCTCTCTTCTAAATGTTAAGTTTTAAATGACTAGTATTTATTTTATTACTTTTTTATTATAAATACCATAGCAAAATAGAAGTTGGAACTTTGAAAAAAATCAGTATTATCCCAATATATAACATATATAAGAATTCTTTAACATGTACAGATACCTTATATTATACTAATGAAATCAATTACTAAAAAAGAATGTATCTCTGTTATACATTCTTTTTAAAACTTCTTTATTATTATTAAAAAATTTTTATCTATATTCTATTTCTTAAGTTTCTTCTTATTTCTAGTATATAATTTTGTCTTATAATTAAAAAATATATTATTTGAATAATAAAGAAACTTCCCATTACAAAAAAGGCTGCTATGCTAACTTCCATATCAAAAGCATTTTTTAACGCTAATAATGCAAATAGTGAATGTGTTACTGAAACTATATAAGGAAATAAAAATAATACTCCAATTTCAATAGTTGATATTTTCTTTATTTCTTTAAAAGTTAATCCAATTTTATTTAGCTGCTCATATTTAACTCTATCTTCTCTAACATCCATATAATATTTGTTATATATAAAACTTCCTGTAGTTACAAAGAATATTATCCCTATAAATATGCTTAAAAACATCATTACTCCATATCCTATTTTGTATGCTTCTAAAACATCTGCTTTCATTAAAATAATACTATGATCTTTATAATTATGTTGTCCAAATTCATTTATATAACTTTTACAAATATCTAAAGTATCTTTATAATTTTCCACATTAAATGCACAAAATGAAACTATTGACCCCTTAATCCTATTATACTCATTATCATTTACAATATATAAATTATCGTATAAGGCAGGAATCACTCTTTCCTCTAATTTTCTATCAATCTTCAGCTCCATATTGTCTATTAATATATTATTATCCTTACTGCTTCTTAATGGTGTGCCTAATACTACTTCATTATTCTTTATATTTATTATTTCTTTTCCAAGTGATTTAGCTATAATGTTATAGGTACTTTCATTGATTATATTTATAGGTTCATTATCCTTTTTATATGATAAAGTCTTAATTTCACCCTGAACTTTTGTATAATTATAGCCTTGTTTTTTTAAAGAGTTTTCTATAAAATTTAATTTGTCATAATCCTTTTTATCAGATGCATAGAAAAATGCTTCAGGGAAATTTTTACTAACTTCACTTTCTTTATTTATCCAAAATGCCGATACAGCTCCAATAGATGTAAATGCAACTGCAGAAGTTATAGTTATTAAAAAAAACATTCTACTATTATCTTTTATTCTATATAAAAGATTTGAGATCCATAATACTCTTGTTCTCTTCTTCTAAATAGGGCCAAATCTTCTCCTTTAAATATTAAAGGATTGTCTCCCTTTATGATTATCTTTCCTGAAGTTGGTTTATCAACTGTAGAAATCATATTTAAAAGAGTAGTTTTTCCACTTCCTGAAGGCCCCATAATTCCTACAAACTCTCCTTTATCTATATTAAAACTTATATTGTTTAAAGCTGTAAACATAACTTTCTTTCCATATACTTTTTTCAGATTGTTAACATTTAAAATATTCATTTTATTTTCATCTCCTATTCCGTTAATACTATAATCTTAGTAAATACTAATATTTATATATTTAGTTTAAAAGATACTTTATCTATATGCTATCTTAATACCTTACAAGATTGTGACATACATGTCACACTTCTTAATAAATAAAAAATAGGATAGTATATTTTCAAACTATCCACCTATTTTTGTATTTAATTTAATCTATCTTTATTGCATATTAACTAATATAAATACTATCCCTTCTATGCTAAATATTTAATATAGAAGGGACAGTATTTTTAAATATTATTGAAACAGTAGTTCCCTCTGAAACTTTAGACTCTATAAATACTTTATGTTCTAATTTATCACAAATTCTCTTAACTAAATATAATCCCATACCTGTAGATTCTCCAAAACTCCGTCCATTTTCTCCTGTAAAAAAAGCATCAAATACTCTTTTAATATCTTTTTTAGGTATACCTACTCCTTTATCAATAACATTTAACTTAATAATCTGCTCCTCATCATAAGCTCTTATAATTAATTCTTTACCTTTATTTTTAGAATACTTTATTCCATTAACTATAAGCTGCTCTAGTATAAATTTTATCCATTTATCATCACTGTAAATTTCTATTGAATCATCTATTTCAACTTTTGGTATTATACCATTTTTAATAAATATTTGCTTTTCTTCATTAACTTTAGCCATAACTAAATTATGTAAACATATTTTTTTTACTATAAAATCCTTTCGAAAATAATCCAACCTAGCAAAATACATAGCCATATTTAACCCTTTATTTAATTTACTTATCTC
The DNA here is from genome assembly GCF_943736985.1 of Clostridium sp. Marseille-Q2269. GTDB lineage: Bacteria > Bacillota > Clostridia > Clostridiales > Clostridiaceae > Clostridium_F. The sequence continues at coordinate 25,478 of NZ_CALSFS010000006.1, read as the reverse complement.
CATTTTAATATTTTCACTAGGTTCTTCCCCTTCATACTCTTGTATTTGAAGTTGTATTACTGACAAAGGGGTCTTCATCTGATGAACCCACTGGTTTATAAAAGTTAGATGCTCATTTTGTGCCTTGTTTAATTTTATAATCTCACCCTCATACAAACTATATTCTTTTCTTAAAATACTAGAAATACCTTCTCCTAAAACTGAATTTCCCAATTCTAAAAAACATTCATCTAAATTATTAAGGCCATTTTGTAACAATTTATATACATGTTTATTTTTATAATATCTAAAAGATAAAAAACATACTAAAATATGTGGTTGTAGAGAAACTATTATATTTTCATAGGTGTAGGGAAATCAATGTTCATATAACTTAACAGAACTAAATAATGGAAAATATACAATATATATTAAACATATTATTTTTCATATCTGCTTTCATATTTCCATTCATCTTTTCAACTAACCCTTTAGCAATGGATAATCCAAGGCCTGTCCCTTTTCCTGTACGTGTTTTATCTGCCATATAAAATCTATCAAATATATTTTCTACATCTTGCAAAGTAAGATTTGCCGCAATATTACTAATGGTTAATACTACAGTATTATCTTCATGTTTTAGAGAAATTTTAATACTTTCTTTTGCATATTTAATAGTATTGCTTAATAAGTTGTCAATTACTCTTCCTAAAGCTCCTTCTTCTGCTATAATATAAATATTTTTATCTGGTATTTCTATACTTGGCTCAATATTTTTATTTGCAAAATCAGCATATTTTTCTAATATAATTTCTTGAAGCACTTTATTAATATTTAACCTTTTTAGATCCAATTCATAATCCAAAGATTCTATTAAGGATAATTCATAAAAATCATTTAGCAAACACTCTAAAGCTTTTGCTCTTTTTTCAGCTATACATAAATAATGGTTTTTTTCCTCTTCTGTTATATTATCTAGTTTCATAAACTGTATATATCCCATAATTGATGTAAGTGGAGTTCTAATATCATGAGACATATTGGCAATAGTTTGTCTTAAGTGCTTTTCCTGTTTAACCTTATTTGCTTCACTTTGATTTTTTATATCTATAATTTCATTTATTTTTTTGCACAATGTTTCAATTCTCTTATTTATCAATCCTATAGTTATCTTTCTATGTATATTACTTTCATTAATATATGCAAGTTGCTTTATTAAACTATCTATTTGTTTTTCCAGATAAAACAAACGCATAGCTAAGAATACTGATATTATTAATAAAATTAAAATTATATAAAGCATGCTATTTCCTGCCTTTCATTAAGGTTTAAGAAACATTATTAACATTTTATAATATCATAATTTATTTATTGGCATATAATTAAATTTAAACTAGGTTTTTATTTAATATCTGATTTTTTAAACATGTAAATTCCTAGTGATGTTGTTACTAATATAGTTATTAAACATATAATAAATGCTTGTAAAAATTCTGCTAATCCAGCATTATCCATTAAAACAATACTACCTTGAGTTAATATGATTTTATCAAAAACCCATTTTATTATTGGTGACGGTTTTTGAATATTTAATATATTTAAAATTCTATTAATAAAATCAATCCCTATAACTATACAGATAACAATATTAGAATTTCTAAATACAAAGGCTGCTAAAACACTAATACTGCCTATACCAATATGTGTAATTACCATAAAGAAAAATATTTTTATCAAAAACATTAGAGAGTGAAAAGTAAATGCTTCTCCATATCCATTTAGAACTGTATTTATAATTGCCATTATTAAAGGACCTATAAAAGTAATAATTATAACAGTAACGTAGTAAACTATACTTTTTGCTATAAAAATATTAATTCTTTTATGTCCATAAGCAACTAAATTTTTAATATACCCAGAAGTAAACTCTATACAAATATAATCTGCAGCCAAAATTCCAGCAATTATATTTAATGCTAACCCATCCTGTATACCAAACATAAATAATAATGTTTCTTTACCACTACTTGTTGCTAAATTTGTTGAAAATCCATAGGTGGTAAGAGCATACACTACTATAGACTGCATTATACATAAAAATATAAAGAAATAAACCATCTTAGACCTTTTAAATTTATAAAATTCTATTTTTAATAAATTAGTCATTTACTTATCCTCCTATAACTTTGGAGAAGTATGCTTCTAAATCCTCTCCCATAGGCATAATTTGTTCCACTGTAATTCCTTCCTTTACCAGTGTTTCTGTTACTTTCCCTGACTCTTCTATGTAATCATATAACTTTATAACATTATGTGGAAAAACATTATAATTTAATGTATTTAATTTTTTACTTATTACAACTGCTGCTTTAGCTGAATCATCAACTTTAATATGAATAAATTTTCTACATTTATCCTTTAATTCATCTAGTGTTAGTTGATCTATTAATTTTCCTTTGTGAATTATTCCATAATAATCTGCAATATGATAAAGCTCTCCTAATATATGACTGGATATAAGAATGGTAACCCCATATTCTAAATTTAATTTTTTTAAAAGATTACGCAGTTCTATTATTTTTATTGGATCTAATCCATTGATTGGTTCATCTAAAATTAAAACTTCTGGTTCTCCAAGCAATGCCATAGCTATACCCAGTCTTTGCTTACTTCCTACTGATAGAGTCTTTACTTTTTTATCTTTTGCATCCATTAAGTCTACCTGATTTAAGGCCTTATTTATAGATTCATCTCCTGGTATACCCTTTTGAATTCTATTAATATACATATTCTCATATACAGTTCTATTATCATAAAGTGCTGGATTCTCCACAATAGCACCTATTCTACTTCTACTATTTTCTACTTTATCTTTTTCATATTCTCCAAACAATTCAATATTTCCACTATTAGGTATAATAAGACCTGTTATTATCTTTAATAATGTGCTTTTCCCTGCTCCATTTAACCCAATAAGGCCATATATTTCTCCTTTTTTTATTGTTATATTGATATTCTCAAGTACATTTATATTTTTATATTTTTTTGTAACTTCATTTATTTTTATTATGATATTATCCATATAGTTGATCTCCTTACTGAAATAAATAATATATAACTTCAATTTTAACAAATATTATTTAGCTTATACTGCTTTTTTTAAAAAATATTTATAGTCATTAATTTTATATTTTTTTGTTTACACTATAATATATATTATTTGTAATTTTAGGATTTCAGTTACTAATATTTACATATTTTTCGTGTTAATTATAACACAAGATAATATTAAAAATATAATTCCAAAGGTTATCATAACAATAGATTGGTTCATATTATATTTCCCTACATAAAATCCTGTATTTGCTATATAAGAAGGTGAATTTTCTATAATATTTTTAATTCCTTTATTAATATTAGAGGCTAGTACCTGATTAAAAAGTAGTATTATTAAATCAAAATAAAATATATATGTAACAATTCCTGTAATTATAGAATTAGAAGTAAGTACCGAAACTAATAATATAAAGGCCCCTAAAGTAAAACCATAAATAATAAAGGAACATAAAGTATTAAATAATATTTGAAATCTAAATGTATTACATATAATTGATATAATTTCATAGACCACAAAGCATACTACAGATATAACTACAAAGCTTATTAATTTAGAAATAATTATATCATTTCTACTAAATATACCTGTAAATATTATTTTATCTGTTTTATTTGTAAACTCCTGAGTTAATGAAAAACTGTAATTAGCTAAAATAATGTACGGAATTATAGTTAATAGTATTCTAGGTATTATTGTTATGTTTTCTTTTATTAAAGTACAGCTAAAAAACAAAATGCAAATTATAGATACTAAAGGAATTATCACACTCCTAAAGTACCCTTTCTTTCTTATATCTAAAGTTATAATATTTAAAAATTTCTCCAACATAACACCTTCTTTCTATAAGTTATTTAATTTCTCTTCTATTAATAATAAACATAGAGAATCCAAAAAAAATTACTCCCCATAATATATTTATTAGTACTGTATTTATATTAAGATTTCCTTGAGCTAAATCTACCACATTGTAAAATGGTGTTTTCATATAAATAAAAAATTTTTCTGCCATTTCTGGTTTCCTCTTAACTAAAATAGGAATAGCCGCAGTATAAAAATTTACCATGCTAAAAAATACCATGTAAAATAAAATGGATTTTTTATCATTAAATATTAAAGAAATTATTAATAACATTAGACTGCCCATAGTAAATGTTATTACAATATAAGTTACAAATAATTGCAAATGATTAAATGATAAAAAACCAGAAATACCTATGCCTTTGTGTAAAATGCAAGATACTAATACATTATTTATTTCAATTATTAAAAAAAATATTATTCCCCATATAATTAAACTTATAGCTTTAGATATCATTATTTCTATCCTTGTAAATATTCCTGTAAAAACAGTTTTTACAGTATTTAATTTTATATCACTTCGTAGCATTGAAACTGAAACATATAATATTATTAAATATAAAAACCTTCCTATTTCAGAAGCATATAACTCAAGTCTAGGGGTTAATGGATGCACAAATAAACCTATTAATACCCATAGCATAGAATAAGCAAAAGCTGCAATTATTCCAAATAGAAATTTTTTTGAATGAATTATATTTTTGACATTTAGCCATGATATTATTAGTAATCTACCCATTTTATTCTTCCTCCATAGTTTTTAAATATTTTTGTTCTAAACTTTCTTTTACTTCATATACCCCTCTAAGTGGTATATTTTCCTTACTTATATTTGAAACTAAATCTTCCACTTGGGAAGACTTTAATTTAATTTCTAATTTATCTACTTCACACACTTTATAATTAAATTTCTTTTTATATAAGAAATCTTTTAATCTTTCTAATTTAGTAGTTTCAAAGGCAATAATCACACTGTCTTCTTTTCCCCTCTTTAAGTCTTCAATTTTAATTATTTTTCCTTCTTGTATAAATGTGACCCTATCGCAGATTAGTTCTATCTCTGAAAGAATATGACTAGATATAAGTACAGCAGTATTTTTTTCTTTTGCTATGTACTTTATAAATTCTCTAAGCTGTGGAACTATAGCCGGATCTAATCCATTAGTTGGTTCATCTAATATTAGTATGGGTGGATATGCTAACACGGCTTGAGCTATTCCAAGTCTTTGCTTCATTCCTAAAGAATATTTTTTAACTTTTTTATTTATATAATTTTCAATGCCTAATTTTTTAACTATGTCATATATTTCCTTCTTATCTTTTAATCCAGATATATAAGAAAAAAATAATAAATTTTCATAACCTGTTAACTCTGGGTAAAAACCTGGAGTTTCTATTACACAACCTATTTGTTTTGTATCATACCTTTTGTATTTTTTTATATTTTCATTATTTATATAAATATTTCCGTTATATTTTTTAATAAGCTTAGTTATAATTTTCATAAGTGTTGTCTTTCCAGCACCATTAGGACCTACCAGACCCATAATTTCTCCTTGGTTTAAAGATAACTTAACATCATTTAATACTGTTTGTTTCCCATAAACTTTAGTTACATCTTTGATCTTTAAAATTTCTTCCATAAATAATCTCCTCTCAAATCTAACCTTTAAGATTATTCTATAATTCTGAACATAAAAAAACTTAAAGGATTTCTTAAGAAAACATTAAGTTTATCCTTTAAGTTTAACTGCAATTATATATGTTTTTTTAAACTAAGAATTTTATCTACATTTTAAGTTTATAACCCATCCCCCATATAGTTTCTATGTATTCTTCTTTTGGGTTAGCTTTTTGAAGCTTATTCCTTAAATTACTCATATGAACATTCACTGTATTATCATCTCCCAAATACTCTTCTTTCCATATGCTTTCAAATAGGTTTGCTTTAGAAAATATCTTTTGAGGATGGCTTAAAAGCAACTGAATTATATTAAATTCTTTTACCGTAAGAACTACTTTTTTATTATTAACATAAACTGCTTTAGTTTCTTTATTTAAAATTATATCTTTATAAACCAACTTATCTTTCATTTTACTGCCATTATTAAATTTCACATATCTTCTAAGATTAGAATAAACTCTTGCTGATAATTCTTCTATATCAAAAGGTTTGGTAATATAATCATCTGCACCTAAATTTAATAAATTAACTCTATCTTTTTTATCTATCTTTGCTGAAATAACAATTATAGGCATTTCTCTAGTTTTTCTTATATTTTGTACCAACTGTTCTCCGGTAATACCAGGTAACATTAAGTCAAGTAAAACTAAATCAAATTCTTTATTTTTTATATTCATCATAGCTTCTGTACCAGAATAAGCTTGAACTACATGGTAATCATTTTTTTTCATTAATTTATATAATATATTATTTATATCATTATCATCCTCTACTACCAATATATTAATATTTTTATCCATAATTAACCCTCACATCATATAAAATATCTGTTGTATCTTTTAGTAATATTATACCAATAAATATATTACATTTACATATTCAAAATTTATTATATAAAAACTAACTTTAAATACCATTACTACAAAATTTAAATAATTATTCTCTATAATCAGGTAACTGCAAATATGAAATAAATATAAATATATTTATAAATACTTTTACATAAATAAGTATACTAATATAATTTTAATAAAATAAATACACTTCATAAACAGATTTATACGTTTATGAAGTGTATTTTGTTGTTCCAGATTAAAATAATATCTATTATGATATATAATTTTTATTTTACAAACTCTATTATGCCTTGTCCTAATTTAGCTATACGGGCTAGTGAGTATACATCATACCCTTTATCTTCCAACATCTTACGTCCAGGTTGAAATGATTTTTCAATAACAATTCCCAATCCTGAAACTTTAGCTCCTGCCTCTTTAACTAAACGTGCAGCCCCTGACGCAGCTTCTCCATTTGCTAAAAAGTCATCTATAATTAGTATATTATCTTCTTTTGTGATATATTTTTTAGATAATGTTAATTCATAATCTGATCCTTTTGTAAAAGAATGTACTGTAGTTTGATATACATCTCCATTTAAAATTTTTGAACTCTGTTTTTTTAATGTTACCATTGGCAAATTCATTTGCATTGCTGTCATAACAGCTGGAGCGATTCCCGAACTTTCAATGGTAAATACCTTTGTAATTTCATGTTCCTTGAAATAATCTTTAAAATAAGTTCCTATTTCATACATTAAATCCGGATCTACTTGATGGTTTAAAAATGAATCTACTTTTAATACAGTTTTGGATAATGCATGACCCTCTTGTAAAATACGATTTTGTAATTTTTCCATTTATATCACCTCGTGAGAATTCTTATTTGTCTTCTTTTAATATTACATTTAATAATAATGCTACAATTGTGCCAGTAGAAATCCCTGATGAAAAAATCATTTTTAACGCCTCTGGTAATTTAGCAATAAATTCTGGACGGAAAGTAACTCCTAATCCTAATCCAATAGCTGTTGCAACTATTAACATATTTCTATTACTTATCTTCACCGTACTTAAAGTTTGAATTCCTGCTGCGGCAACTGTTCCAAACATAACAATTCCTACTCCACCTAATACTGGCTGTGGCATTATATTTATTAATGCAGCAAATTTAGGAAATAGTCCTAAGATAATCAATAATATTCCAGCCATCATTGTTACATAACGGCTAGCTACTTTTGTTAACGGAATCAATCCAATATTTTGGCTAAATGATGTGTTAGGCATGGCACCAAAGAAACCTGCTAACATACTTCCTACACCATCTGATAAAACCCCTGCTGCAATGGGCTTTTCATCTGATCTAATCTGAGAAACTTCACTAATAGCTTTAAGGCATCCCACAGTTCCTATTACAGTAACAAAATATGCAGGAATAAAAGGTAACACCGCTTCTAAATTAAAATTAACACCATGTGCTAAAATTCTAGGTAATTCTATCCAACTTGCTTTACTCACCGATGAAAAATCTACCATTCCAAGTGGAATGCAAACTATATATCCTATAATCATTCCTATTAATATTGAAGCACTGCTTATTAGACCTTTTCCATAGTGATTTAAAAGCAATGTAACCGCCATTATAAATAAAGCAATACCTATATTTTTTAAATCTCCATAATTGGGTGATCCAACACCACCAGCTGCCCAATCTATTGAAACTGGTAGTAAAGTCAATCCAATTAAACTTACTACTGTTCCTGTTACAATAGGTGGAAATAGTTTCATTAATGGCTTAACAAAAAAACTTAAAATAATTACCATAAAAGCTCCTAAAATTGTTGCACCAAATATACCCGATAATCCAAATTTACCACCAACAGCAATAGCTGGTGCAACAAATGTAAAATCAGTACCCATAATGCAAGCAACTCTTGCTCCAACAGGTCCTATACCTTTGGATTGAATAAAAGTAGCCACTCCTGCAGCTAAAATAGCCCCACTAATTAAGGCCGTTGAAGTTTGAGCATCAAACTTTAAGGCAGCAGAAACAACAATAGGAACAACGATTATTCCTCCAAAAGCCGCAAAAATATGCTGTAGTCCTAGTAAAATTTGCATTAATATTTGTGGTTTATCATTCACCCCATATATTAACTTCACATCCATCTGATTTTTACTCATATTTACTATTTTTCCTCCCTAAATTTATTAGTGCTCTAAAATTTATTTATCATACAGCAAATCAAGGTACATAAATAAGAATCCACCTATATAGGTAAACAATTTTGTAAAACAAAAAAACACCTCAATAAAAATTGAGGTGTTGAGTTCATAACAAATAGACATACTGTATGTCCATTTACAAAATACACAATACCCCGTAGTCTGCTAATTTATGGTTAGCAGGTAGAAACTTTCGGACCATATTACCGATGATATACGAGCTTCTTAATATGATATATGACATTATAACATATTTTTTATCTTATTGATAATTAAATATAATTTTTTTAAAATATAACTTACTTTTAAGTGAATTCTTTTGAATTATTTACAATTATGAGATAGCCAATGTTTAATATGCAGAATATAATTGTGTACGCTGAATTTAACTAGCATAACAGGTAAATTTAAACTATTAATATTTTAAAGCTAAAGATCATTTTAGGATTTTAATATTTTATTTGGTAAATACTATAAATTTATATTTACACTAATACATTTTGCTTACTATATAATCTGAAATAGGTTCCTTTATTATTGATTAATTCATCATGTGTTCCCTGTTGTTCAATACCATTTCCATTTAAAACTACAATCTTATGTGCATTTTTTACTGTAGATATTCTATGAGCTATAATCAAAGTGGTGCGGCCCTTGCACAAAGCTTCCAATGCTTTTTGAATAGCTGCTTCTGTTTAAGAATCCAAAGCTGATGTAGCTTCATCTAATATTAAAATAGATGGATTTTTAAGAAACATTCTTGCAATTGACAATCTTTGTTTTTATCCTCCAGATAATTTTATTCCTCTTTCTCCTATAAATGTATCTAATCCATCTGGTTGAGCTAATATAACATCCTCAAGTTGAGCCTGTCTTACAGCCTTCCATATTTCATCGTCTGTTGCATTGAGTTTACCATAAGCTATATTTTCTCTGATTGTTCCATCAAAAAGGAATATATCCTGCTGTACAATACCAATATGCCCTCTTAAAGAATTAATAGTTATATTATTAATGTTAATACCATCTATTGTTATACTACCATCTTCAATATTGTAAAATCTAGGTAACAAACTATATAATGTACTTTTTCCCCATCCTGATGGACCAACTAATGCTACGGTTTGTCCTGCATCTATATTTAAATCAATATGATTTAGTACTTTACTATCTTTTCCTTCATATGCAAAGATAACATTATTATATGATATGTCTCCCTTTACTGTCTTAACTGATTTTGGTGCTAGTATAAAGTAGTGTACACATTAAATCGAACTAAGTAAAATAATATTTAGTTAAGAAAGGATGTGTCCATTATGGGAAATGGCACAAGATACGATCAAGAATATAAAGATATGATAGTAGACTTATTTAAGTCAGTCATGAGCTTATCAGAGCTAAATAACAAATATGGCATTGCAAAATCAACAAACAACGGATGGATTAAAGATGTAAAAGAAATTAAAATAGAGGTTATCTTCAGTAACTTCTATAACAATTGTTTTACCAATAAGTTCAGGTGGAACAGAGTATATGTTCTGTTTATATTTAAAGAGAGCATTTATATTTACCTTTACTGATGTGGTGATATTTTTGTAAAAAGAACATACCTTATCATGTGGTAGTGGCAAGAGATGTTCTTTTTCTTTGTTAAAAACTAATATAGGCGGTAAGCCTGTAGCTTGACATATCCTTGAATTAGCTTCATTTGTTATAATACTCATCTTTTCATGTAACTCCTGTAAATTTTCCACAATACTATTGTAATTCATTATTTCATCTATTATTCTCATTGGATTTTCCACTTTTGCTTTAGTATTAGGTCTTGCTCTAATACAAGGAACTATTTTAAATCCAAAATCATCGGCTAATTGCTTAAATTTATTGTTAATTTTTCCTTCGGAACCTTCGGTTCTTGCCTGATCCATCATTGTTGATGCATTATCTATTAATATTTCTTCTGGAACACCTCCTATTATTTCAAATGCGTTAGCTAAAAAATCAAATAAATGATTTTGGCTAGTTGAAGGATAAATAGTCCATACTTTGAATCTAGATGCTGATAACACTAAACTACCTACATTTATAATCATTTCATTTCCATCTTTAAATGAAAATTTGAGCTTTTCTTTCCAATCAAATTGAGCTTGCTTGCCAAATGGAGTTTCGGATTTTATAGCATCTTTTTTGGACTTTGGATTAAAATGCTCAGCAAAATTGCTATTTTTTAGAATGAAATAATTGAAATTACTCCTAGAACACTCTAGTCCATGCTCTCTAACGACATATCTATATAGATGTGATTTGTAATAGAATATCTGTTTATTTTCTGCTGATAATAAAGAAGTAATAATATCGTAATAATCGTCTATTTTAGATTTTTTCTGTTTTCGTTCCTTTTGTACATTACCTTCATAATATTTTTTTACAGTTCTTCTATCAACGCCTAATTTTCTTCCTAGTTCACTGAAATTTGGTTTTCCCAAGTTGTTAACCTCCACTAATATTTTTAATTTGCCTAAATCCTCCACTGAGTTTACTTCTATTTCAGTATTAATTTTCATCTTTACATTCATATTCATCACCCAATAATACTGTAAAGAATTTAGGCAATGTTGTACATAAAAATATTAGCAACTTAGTACATTTTTATTTTAGCATTAATATATATCTCAATTGTAGAAAATTCAACTATGGAAATGGAACTATTTATCGTCTACCTAAAGAAAATGGATACAGCTGGTTTATAGAAGTTCAACCTGATGATGGTTTACTTTTTACTGATTCATATGTTTGATTATTAAAACCAGTAACTCATACCTACCACATTCCAGAAGATCATATATGGATATGCTCTTTATATAGAGGTAATATTGCTATTGTGGGAAAAGGTGAAAAATCCAGACTTTTATATCAAGGTATCCATTTATTTGTTAATAAAGGGAAACAAATTAAGATAATTATTAATGAAGATGAACCTGTATGGTGCACCTTTACTATTTTATTTGAAGATTTTATAATTAAACATCTAAATAAATTTTCATCTAAACCATTATTTTTATTATCCAAAAATATATCTTTAAAACCTGACCACTATAATACTCCTGATTTACTTATGGTTTTTGAGCAACTAAAATATGTAATTAGATTTTTATCTCATGATGAAATGAGTATTCATAATATTTCTACAACATTAGGTTATGAAAGTGCTAGTAAATTTTCGGCAGCATTTAAAAAAGTCTACGGCATTACACCTAGTGTATTTCGAAAATCTTTTAATCTATAATTCTGTTTTAAGGGAAAAACATTTTAAAGTAATTATTTATAAAATGCTATAACTATAAATCAAATAATAACTTACAGAAATTATTATTTAATTATACATAAAAGTACCCTATGAGATAGACTTTTTTAAAGTATCTAACCTATAGGGTACATTTTATTATACTATTAATGGATGGAATTTATTTTGTAACTTTAATATATTGAAATAAATTACCAATGTATATTGTTTATTCTAATATAATCTAGTTATTAAATTTATATTTATAATACATTAATAAACATTGTGTACTATGATGTTTACATTAATAACCAAGTTATATTTAAAAAAATTTAGTGTATAATTTTAATTAGTTAAATATATATTCTCATATTTATTTAAAAATGTACTGAACTATAAAACAGTACAATTTAAAATTGATAATCTACATACTAATTTATAAAAACAAAAAATCCTTATAAAGTTAGAGGTTAAAGGAATGAAATTTTGGAAAAAAATATTTATTTACTCCATGGTATTGTTCATTATTATATTTAATGGTGTAGGAATATTTATTATAGAAAATATTTATATAAGAGACTTAAATAGAACTATAGCATCAACCATAGATGAACATAAAAGACTAGAAGGAAGTATTTATTTGAATAGAGATATAATACGTCAAAATAATACTTATCAAGATATTCAGTTAAAAAATCTTCTTAGAATAGCCGTTGCAGAGTATTTTAATAATGATAAAATAACTGAAAATGCTGTAGAATTTTATACTGAAAATGATGATTTGATTTTTTCAAATTCAAGAATAAAAATTAATAACAAAAGAATTGAGCTATATAACGCTAAATTTGATGAAAGACGTTTTTTAATTAGAAAAATTAATGATAAAAAATATCTATTTATATGCTCTAAAATTAAAATACAAGAAGATACTTTAAAATTTATTCTAATGAAAGATATAAATTATATAGAAAAAGAAAAAAAAGAAAATTATAATATTTTTCTTTGGTTAGACCTAATAGTACTCACAACACTTGGTTTAGGAATGTATTTTATATCTAAAAAAGTTACTAAACCTATATTACAATTTAGCCAAATATCTAAAGAAATAGCACAAGGAGATTATAGTAAACGTGCCATTATTAAAAACACTCAAGATGAAATTGGTGAACTTGCAAATAATTTTAATATTATGGTTGAAACAACAGAAAAAACTATAGATGAATTAAAAGATTTAAATGAGGCAAAACAGCGATTCATAGATAGTTTAACTCACGAATTTAAAACACCTCTTACATCAATTATTGGATACTCTGATTTACTTATTAATGGCAAAATTAATGAAGAAATCAAGATTAAAGCACTAAATTACATAAACTCAGAAGGTAAAAGATTAGAAAATTTATGTTCCACTTTGATAAAATTAATATTAATTAATAAAAATGAAATAAATTTAGAAAAATTGTCATTAAATGAATGTATTGAGGTTGCTTATAAAAGTTTAAGCTTAAAAAAAGACAATAATAATTTAACTATAAAATTTAATGTTCATGACAATATATATGTAAATGGAGACAAGCAGCTTATAATTGTACTATTGATTAATATTTTAGATAACGCTATAAAGGCTTCAATAAGTGGAAGTATTATTGAAATAAAATCTAATTTGGACAAACGTCATGAAAGAATTCAACTATCTATAAAAGATAACGGTGTTGGTATACCTAAAAATGAATTGGACAAAATTAAAGAACCTTTTTATATGGTGGATAAAGCTAGAGATAGAGCTAAAAGTGGAATTGGTCTAGGATTATCAATATGCGATAAAATATGTACTGTAAATAACATTAGATTTCTAATTAATAGTGAACTTAACGAAGGTACAGAAGTAATACTTGAATTTATTAAGGAGCGTTCTTCATTATGAAAAGAATTATTATATTAGTTTTATCTGTCCTATTAGTAATATGGGGTTTAACACATTGTACACTGTTTTCCAAATATCATACAGATAAATTGTACTCTGAAAAAGATATAAATAAAAACTTAAAATTTAATAATTTACAAAGTAGTAACTCACTAACAAGAGAAAAGGCATTAAAAAAAGCTTTAGATATTTTTAAAAAAGGTTTTAATGTAGATATGAACAGAAATGAACTAATTGAGAATATAAGAATAGAAACAGATTATAAAAGTGGTAATCTTTGTTGGAATATAACATTAAGATCTATTGACAATATGTATTTTTCTCAATGCATAATAGATACTACCACTGAAGAAATAACCTATTTAACTTATAATAAAAGCGAAGGGCCCATTATAGGTAAGTATTCATTATTAAGTAAAAAAGAAATACTTCAAATATCAAATTCTTTATTTAAAGAGTTAAAAATAAATCCTAATAACTATTATATTAAGTATGATGAGAATATTAAAAATTATAAGACAGATCAATATAAAATAATTTATTTTCAAGATATGAAACATAAAGATAATAAATTTATGATAACTATAAATTGTAAAAGCAAAAGTGTGTTTTTATTTCAAAAACTTTAATATAATGATGGAACTCCAAAATATATAATATGATTATAGGAGGAAACTAAATGAAAAAAGTTTTAGTAGTTGAAGATCAAATAGCTATTAGAGAACTTATAGCTATTAACCTTGAAATGGCAGGCTATGAAGTAATTCAAGCTGAAGACGGAAACTTAGCAATGGATTATATTCAAAATAAACATATGGATATTATTCTTCTAGATATTATGTTGCCTAAAACTGATGGCTTTACTTTAATTGCAAAGATTAAAAGTAAAGGTATACCAGTAATATTTGTTACAGCTAAGGATTCTACTATTGATAAAGTTAGAGGGCTAAAATTAGGTGCAGATGATTATATAACTAAGCCCTTCGAAAGTATAGAACTGTTAGCTAGAATAGAAGCAGTGCTAAGAAGATGTGGAAATATAGAAGAAAATATAAGATTTAAGCATTTAGATATATTCCCAGATCAGAGATTAGTGAAAAGTAATGGTGATATTGTAGATATAACTTTAAAAGAATATGAATTATTAATTTTATTTTTGAATAACAAAAATATTGCCCTATCTAGAGACCAAATTTTAGAAAAGGTTTGGGGATATGATTACTATGGAGAAACAAGAACTGTGGATATTCATGTTCAAAGACTTAGAGAAAAATTAGATTTAAAAAATTATATAAAAACCATATATAAAGTTGGTTATATGCTTGAAGATTAATTTTTTAAGTTGCTAATTAGTTTTATCACTAATTAAGCAACTTTTTTTATAATACATATACATTTTGCAGCTAACAAACAAATAGCATAATAGTTTGAAATATTTCCATGATATATTCAATTATAAATAGGATTATATTTAATTTTTTCCAAATATTTACCGATTAAAAATTCAAATAACATTAATGCATTGAGATAAAAAGAATTAGATAATTTATTTCTATCATCAATAGTATGCATGTCATATACTTTAATATTTAATGACATTTTAATAACCTCCTATTTTATTTATAATTACTTTGGTTACAACAATTCCAAAAAAATTTTCATCTATGATAATTAACTTATTTCCACAAGTTATGAATTTAATAAGTAGTTGTAACCTTCTAAGTTACACCCATTATAAAAAAATTGATCTATTTCTTAATTTTTTTTCTTATACCTGTAACTATATATTCCATGGTTACATTCTCTAATACCTGTTCCATAGCTTCTTGGGCATTTAACAAAACACCTTCCATAACAGATTGAATATTTGCGCCAATAGGACAATTTATATTTGGTGAGTCATGAAATTGAAATAATTCTCCCTCTTTCACCACCTCTACAGCCCTATAAACATCTAGCAATATTATCTGATCTAAATCCTTTAATAAATAAGCTCCACCAGTGCCTGCTATAACATTAACTAAACCAGCTCTTTTTAACATTCCTATTACTCTTCGTATAACAACGGGATTGGTATTTACACTACCTGCTATCCACTCAGAAGTACATAAGTTTTTATCTTCCATAGATAATATGGATAAAATATGAACTGCTACAGAAAATCTACTGCTTATTTTCATTATTATCACTCCTGTTGTAACTATTGTAGTTCTAACTATGATTAAAGTTAATAGCTTTATAAATTCTTTTTACTGCAAAATTATAGTTTTTGCAGTAAATAAAGGATAAATTTATAAAAAATACTGTATTATTACCAAAAGGTATTACCTTAAAATCAACATATAACGATATTATTAAGGCTTATGATACTCCAAAAATTGATTATATAAAAAAGCAGGATCAATTTCCTATTTTATTGAATATATTAGTAAATAAGGATAAGAACTTCATATTAAATTTAATAAAAATATAAAAATTATTACCCCAATAAGATTTTACTTATTGGGATTGGTAAACCTACTTCCATTTTTCATTGGAGGCTTTATTTTTTTCTACATCTATCTATAAGATCTTTAAACCTTTTCAAAATCATTTTGAATAAAGTCATTATAAATTAATTAGATTTTAATTCTTCTATTTTTTTTAATAATATTTCTTGATTTTTTTTATATTCTTCCTGTTGATCTATTAACATATCAATTTTATTGTACAAATCTTCTATTATAATTTCAGATTTTAAATTAACAAGGTAGTTATTTGCAGCAGTTAATCTATCTCTTTCCACTTGACGATTTTGTGACATCATTATTATTGGCGCTTGTATAGCCGCAAGACAAGATAATATTAGATTCAAAAATACAAAAGGATATGGATCAAATGCTTTATTGCTTAAAATAACAGCATTACCTATAATCCAAATCGATAATACTACACCAAAAGTAATTATAAATGTCCAACTTCCACCAAATGTAGCTATTTTATCAGCAGTTCTTTGTCCTAATGTTAAATTGTTATCATGTGCATTATTTATATTCTTTGAAATCTTACCACTAATAAGTTCATGAAATAATTCTTCATCAATATTACTGCCTTTTAAATCCTTATCTTTTTCTAATATTTTCCGTATTAACTCTTCTTTGCTGTAGGACATTACATTCTTATCATCCATAAATAATCTCCCCTGTTCATTATTTAATTTTTTAATATTTCACATTAATCCTCTGTATATTCTAAAATTTTTTCTTCCCTTACAAAAAGTATTTCTTTATATAATAGCCTATTTTATCCATAATAGTAAATCTTCTTCTTGGTATATATTCTCCTTTATTAGTATAAATTATAATATTTTTAAATAACCTATGCAACTTGTAAGTTTATTTCATATTTTTTAAATAGGCTACTAAAACTTAGGATAATTTTTTCATATTTAAAACAAATCTTGTATAGATTTATAAACAACTAAAAACCCCTTGAATAGACTATCTATTCAAGGGGTAAAATATTCATTAATTAAATAATAGTAATATTTTCTGCTTGAGGTCCTTTTGGTCCCTTAACAACGTCATAAGAAACTTTTTGACCTTCTTCAAGTGATTTGTAACCTTCTGAATTTATTTGAGAAAAATGTGCAAAAACATCATTTCCATCTTCTCCTGTAATAAATCCAAATCCTTTTTCTCCATTAAACCATTTTACTGTACCATTCATATAATGTGTACCTCCGAAATTTTATTCTTAAATTCATTGTAATAACCCACTAATAAAATTTCCATATCACCATACTATATTTATTAAGTACTAATTGAAATATATTTATGTTACATTATTTACTCTTAATTTAAGTTCTTATTAAGAATAACACAGTTTATTATATAAAACAAGTTATTTTAATATAAAACAAGTTATTTTAATATTAAACAACCCATTTATTAAGGGGAAATTGAAATAAAAAAGACAAAAGATTCATACAAAAACACTCTAGTATTACCAAAAGATATCACTTTAAAATCAACATATAATGATGTTATTAAAGCCTATGGTACTGGAAAAGTTGATCATATGAAACAAGTAGGATGGGTAAATGATCTTGATAAATATAGACAAGAATTTCATATTGAATTTCATAAAAATACAAAGCTTATCTCCTTAATAAGATTAGAAAAAATACCAATGAAATAAAACATTATGATGAAATCCAACACTAAATTTTTGATATTAAACTGAATCAGCTTTGATTTTTTGCAAATATTTACCAATTAAAAATTCAAATAACATTAATGCATTGGGATAAAAAGAATTAGATAATTTATTTCTATCATCAATAGTATGCATGTCGTATATTTTAAAATTTATATCTGACATTTTAGCTAATGTATTTTCTGATTCTCCTGTAAAAGAAATTATTTTTATTCCATTTTTTCTAGCAGATTTAGAAGTTTTTATCAAAAACTCCGTCTCACCAGATTTTGAAATAGCTATTAATAATTTACCCTTTACAGCATTTACATCATAGCTTTCATATGCTTCAGAATAAATGCACTTAAATCCCAGAACTATTAACTTTCTAGTAAAATATTGTGCAATAGAATATGAAAATGCTACTCCACTGGTATATATAACTTCATTTTTATTTTCTATCAATAAATCTATAAAATTATTTATATCATTATTATCTATTAGAGATAATAATTCTTCTAATTCGATTCCATAATATTTATTATTTTTTCCACTATCAAAATAATTTTTTTTATCCTTTAACGTGAAATTTATATTATAGTACATATCCAGAAATCCTGAATATCCCATCTTCTTTGCTAAATTTACAATGGTAGTTGTAGATGTATAATGTTCTTTTGCTATACCTCTTACACCTAATTCTTTCACATGATCTATATTATTTATCATATAACTCAGTATATTCTCTTCTGTTTTACTTAAGTTATATTTGTGTACAATTTTACTAATGTCTAAATTCATATATTTCGCCCCTATTATAAATACTGTAATCTTTATCTTGTAATTACTTTTATTTTATAAATATTTTTATTTTATTATATATCACATTTTACAAAATTAAAAGTAATGACCACTTAAGTAATATGATTACAAATATATTTTTAGCACAATATTTAATAATCTCTTTTAATATTTAATTAGACATTAAATAAATTGTTTTTATCTTTGTTTTACTTTATTATTTAAAATTTTTATATTATAAAAAAACTGCTAAAGTAAATTTTCAAATCACTTTAGCAATATAATGTCACATATATTTTATATTTTAATTAGTCTAAATCAAACTTTATATCTATATTCTATTACAGATATATACTTAAATTGTATTTATGAATTATATATTTTCATGCTAATAATATAAATTTTATTATTTTAGCTCAGGCCAATAACCCTTATTTGCTTCTATTAAATCATCTAAAATATTCTTGGCAACAGATGCACTAGGTACTGTTTTAGAAAGTGTAATAGCCTGCCATAATTTTTGATAAGATTTTTCTATCCAACCTTCAACTACTAACTTTTCCACAGAAACTTGTTGTTCCATTAATCCTTTTTGGAATTGTGGTATTTTACCTACTAATAATGGTTCTGGTCCATTGCTACCAATAATGCAAGGTATTTCAACCATAGCTGTAGGATCAAAGTTTTGAATAGCTCCATTATTTTCTATAATTAATAACATTCTTTCTTTTGTGTTATATGCTATGGCTCTTGCAAGATCAACTATATATGAAGCATGTTCATCTATATGAAGTTCACAACCTTCTGTTGATTGGTTTTCTATAACCTTTCTGCATTCTCCAAATACAAACTTTTCTCTTCCGTCCATTACTTCATTTGCTCTTGTGTATTCCCTATTAGAATGTTTAACAACATAGTCTTGGAATAAATAATATTTTAAATAAGTATTAGGTAATGTATCTGGATCAACAGCATATACATCTTTTGCTTTAGCAAAGGTATCATTCCAACTTGCTTCAGTATGTTGGGTATCCCCTTTGCTAACTACATAACCTTGTTTTGAAACATGTTCTTTTATTTTTGGCATTAAATCATTGCCTTCTTTATCACGAATATCTGTCCACCATCCAAAATGATTAAGTCCATAATAACGAGTTGCCATGTCTTTTCTTGAATTTAATCCTAAGATTTCTGCCATACGTACTTCTATGCCTATTGGCATATCACATATATTTAAAATTTTTGAATTAGGTCTTAATCTTCTAGTAGCTTCTGCAACTATTGCTGCTGGGTTAGAGTAATTTAACATCCATGCATTTGGTGAATATTTTTCCATATAGTCTAGTATCTCAATAACTCCACCAATTGATCTCATTCCATAAGCTATTCCTCCTGGTCCACAAGTCTCTTGACCAAGAACATCATATTTTAAAGGTATTTTTTCATCTAATTCACGCATTGCATATTTTCCAACTCTTATATGAGCCATAACAAAATCTATATCTGTAAAAGCTTCCTCTGGATCTACAGTAGCTAAAAATTCAATTTCAGGTGCTTTTTCTTTTAAAATAATTTCACAAGCTCCAGCAACTACTGCTTGTCTTTCCTTATCATTATCATAGAATTTTAATTTTCTTATAGGGAATTTATCCAAATTGTCTAAAAGCATTAATATTATCCCTGGTGTAAAGGTACTTCCACCGCCAGCTATTGTTACTGAAAATTTTTTCATAATTATTCCTTCTTTCTAAGTTTATATTTATAATTTAACAGATTTTCTAATCTACTTAAATACAAAAACCACATAAAAAAACATGTTAAGTTAACTAGTAATTTGTTTTATATTAACTTAATTTTTAATACCCAAATATTTATCTACTATACTTCTGATTTTATTTACCTTTGGCCCATATATTACTTGAACATTATTGCCCTTCTTTATTACTCCAACAGCTCCAGTACCCTTTAAAGATGCTTCATCAACTAAATTTGAATCTTTAAGCTTTAGCCTTAAACGAGTAAAGCAATTATCCACTGTTTCAATATTTTCTTTTCCACCAACAGCTTTAACTATTATACCTGCCAAATTAGGCTCTGATTCTTTAGATGCTGCAGCTTCTTCTGAACTTTTATCTAAACTCTCTTTAAATTCTTTTTTATTTACTAATTTTACTTCATTGTCTTCTCTACCAGGGGTTTTAAGACTAAATTTTTTAATTAAAAATGTAAATATAAAGAAATATAGTACTAATTGCACTAATCCAACAGCAATAAATATAGGCCATTTAGTCCTACCAATTCCTGCTGGTAAATTATAGGCTATAAAATCTATAAATCCACTTGCTGCATAAGTTCTAACTCCTAATAAAGCCACTACTGCTTCAAATATACCATCTAAAACTGAGTGAACTACCCATAAAAATGGTGCTACAAATAAGAATGTAAACTCTAAAGGTTCTGTAATACCAACTAAAATTGATGTTGCTACTGCAGGCAATAAAATAGATTTTAATTTAACTTTATTTTTAGGTTTAGCTGTTTTGTAAAATGCCAATGCAGCTCCCACTAATCCAAACATTTTAACCATACCATACTGTAAATACTTTGCTGATGAATGAAATACTTTTATAGATGGATCAGCTAATTGGGCTAAAAATATGTTATATGCTCCATAATAATTTTGTCCATTTACAGCCAATTCTCCACCAATATTAGAATAAGAAAATGGTGTCCATATTAGATGATGCAACCCAGTTGGAATTAAAAATCTATTTAAGAATCCATATAAAAATACGCCTATAGAACCAGCTGAATTTATAAATCCAGTTAAAGCGCTAATGCCACTTGCCACTACAGGCCATATATAACTAAATAACACCGCCAATACCAATAAAATAGGAACTAGTACTATAAATACAAGTTTTGTATTCCCATATAACCCTAATGCTCCTGGGAACTCTTTATTACAGCATTTATTATGAATAATGGCTACCACTACTCCAAGAATCATTCCTAAAAAAACTCCCATATCTATTACCTGAAACCCCAATTGCACAGTCTGTCCAGTTCCATATAAATCTGCAGAAACTTTATATTTTACTAATTTTCCTGTTAAAGTAAGCCATTGATTATTAGCTCCTAAATATACTAGGTAAGAAAATACAGCTACCAATGCAGCTTCTGCTTTCTTTTCTTTTGCTATTCCCATAGCTATTCCTACACAAAAAATAATGCTCAAATTATTCATAATAGGCCAAAGTCCACTGCCTATAAATTTACCTATATTCATAAAAAAATCCTTTTGTCCTACAATAGAAGGATTACTTAAAATAGAAGATAAAGCTAAAATTATACCTACAATAGGCAAAAACAGTACAGGGACAATTATAGCCTTAGCAAATATTTGCATTTTATCTACTATTAAATCTTTCATTTATGATCGCTCCTTTTCAAACATAATTTCACTTTTAAAATGTCAGTTATAACTTTCCATATAGTACTTAAATACCATCTTGTAAATAATCGTAAAAATTAATAATTATTCCTTTTTAAAATTTTCTCCTTTCCTTAAAATCCATTAAAATGTTTACATTTCCACTTTAACAAATTTTCCACAGTATTTTAATACAAAATAACCATTTAGAAACAATTTAAGTAAATTCATAACAGGTTTTTAACGTTTACATTTATGTTAAAAATAATTATATTTATATATACATTTAATATTGCTTATTTCTTTTTAATATTATATAAATATACTATTTAATTAGGGTGTGTCTTAAAACTAACTAGTGCAAAAGACTTAAATTTTAGGTATAATAATATAAAAAACTATGAGGTTAAAACAATGACACAAAAACGCTACGAAATATCAGATGAACAATGGAATCAAATAAAAAACTTATTTCCCGTTGCAAAGACAGGAAGACCACCCAAAGATAATAGAATTATGTTCAATGCCATACTATGGATTGCAAAAAGCGGTGCTGCATGGCGTGATTTACCTGAACGCTTTGGGTCATGGAAAACAGTATATAGTCGTTTTTGTAAGTGGCGTGATGACGGTACTTTAGTAGTAATTTTTAAAGAGCTAACCTCAGAAGCAGATTATGAAAATTTAAGTATCGATTCAACATGCATTAAAGCCTACCAACATAGTGCAGGTGCTAAAAAGGGGCTGTAAACAACGAAACGAAACAACATATTGGATTAAGCCACGGAGGACATACGACAAAAATTCATGCAGTTGTGGATGCCCTTGGCAATTCGGTATACTTGCAATTGTCATCTGGTAATTTACATGACAGTACACAAGCCATAGATATCCTTTCAAACATTGATATACAAGGTAGTAATATTTTAGCTGATAAAGCATATGGCACAAATGAAATTTGTTTATATTTCTGCCATTTTTCTTTTATCTAAATAAGCTCTTGATATATTGTTTTCAGACACGCCCTAGATTATAGATTCAATTTAATTCTCTACTTAGGGTGGTGGGAACATGTATGACAACCTAGTAAAACTTATAAGTAATGTAGGATTCCCCATAGCCATCAGTGTATATCTTTTAGTTAGAGTTGAAAAAAAACTAGATGATTTAATTAAGGATTTTAATGACTATACTAAAAGATCATAATTAGCTGCAAATCACAAAAAAGAAAGGTCTTATTTAGGATCTTTCTTTTTTATTGTAAAAGAATAAATTCTAGGAAAGGTAACTTAAAATTTTCTGCTACTACCATTCCTTAGTCATATATATAGGTGAAATAAAATTTAAAGAAAATAGGGGATGTAAAAAAACATGGCAGTAAATAAGAATCTTTTAGAAAGAAGTCTAGCTATATCTTACCAAGATGGCTTAGATGAGAAAGGAAAAACATAATAAAGAAATCTAGCTACAAAAATGTAAAGTTTGATGCAGAACCAGAGGCCCTTATGACAGTGGTGGATGCCATAGAACCATTAATGCCAGAGGATATATCAGAAGCTACATTATTATAAAATTATACATTATTAAAATAATTAAAGTGAGGAATAAAATATGAGTGCAAAAAAATATCTAAATTTAGTGTTTAGAACTGCAGAAAACACTAGTTCAACCCTAAGAATTCCAAAGGTTAAAGATGAAGTAACAGAAGAGGAAATAAAAAATTGTGGTAAAGCTATAGTGGATCAAAACATATTTCAAACTAAAAATGGAGAACTTTCAAGCCTTAGAGTTGCTAGAATAATAACTACAGATACAGAAGAAATTTAAATAGAAGAATAAATAAAGGCTCTCACATTAAATTGTGGGAGCTTTTTAAGTGTTAAAACTGAAAATATTAAAATACCAAATAAGTTTGGAATTAGGGTATACCTTTTAATGCTTTAATCTTCTTATTTAAAATAAAATAAAATACATAAAATTATGAAAACTAAAAAATAAAAAATAAATTTTATATTTTCTTTTTTAGTATCTTTATTTTTTGAACTCATTGGTTGTCCTCCCTTTTAGATCTTCGTATTTAGTATGAAGATAATAATTTAACTAATACTATGAGTTAATCGGAAATAAATTAACTTATTAGTTATTTTATTTAATAATATAATTATAACAATACCTAATAATATATATTTACTTAGTGCAATAATTGTAATAAGTAAAATTATTGCATAATATATTAATATTTTACTAATATATTTAACCATGTAAAACAAATTTTTAAAAGAATAAGTCTCTATATTATTCATATAAATACTTATTAATGTTACTAATGAACTTCCAATGAAAATTGTAAATAAATTTATCAATAAATAAATAATAATTTGTTTAATTTGTAAATTAAACATAATCAATATAATAAAATTATAAATAAAAATATATATAGCTGGTACTATTCGTGAATAAAAATTTTTTTGAATATAAAAATCATACTTAGAGATTCCACTTAAAGAAAATAAATCTGTTTTATCTTGTTCTATATTAATATTGTCATAAATAATTTGAAATAATATTGATAAAGACATAAAATGATTAATAATTAAAAGAAAAATAAATATATCATTTTTACTGTTTTTTATTGTAAATATAGTAATTATTATAAATATAATCAAAGTAAAAATAATAGATTTTAATCTATCAAAATTTCTAAATAATAATTTTTTATCTTTTTGATAAAAATAAAAATTACTTAAAAATTTTATTTTGATAAGTTGCTTGTTATAACATAAAACATTATCTGAATTATTAATAAAAAGTCCCTTTATATAATAAATCTTATAAAAAATACCGTATGTTATTATGTATATGATTGTATATAACAAAACTAATAAAATCAATAATGATGCCTTTATAGTGTGTTGATTTATCATCATTTTATTGAATTTAATAAATATATGTATAATATGATTATTATTAGCTTTACTAATAATATCAGTAATATTAAAATAATTAGTTATTAATATAACTATAGAAGTAAAAATAATTTCTATGATAGGACTCATATTTTTTATAGTACATCTACTTAAAAAATTTAATGTAAGTTATTCATCAGTTGTAGTAGCAAATAATCTAATATTATTTGTTACATGTATATTAATGACTTCAA
>NZ_CALSFS010000005.1 GCF_943736985.1 Clostridium sp. Marseille-Q2269 | reverse complement strand
GGTTTATAATTGAATATCGGGGTGTGGCGCAGATGGGAGCGCGCGTGGTTTGGGACCATGAGGTCGCAGGTTCGAGCCCTGTCACCCCGACCATTTTTAAATTGACAAGAAATATGTAGTGTGCGGGTGTAACTCAATGGTAGAGTGCTAGCCTTCCAAGCTAGTTACGAGGGTTCGATTCCCTTCACCCGCTCCATTTTTTTGTTTTTTTTATATCTAGAGCGCCCATAGCTCAGCTGGATAGAGTGACGGACTTCGAATCCGGAGGCCGCAGGTTCGACTCCTGCTGGGCGCACCATATTATTAATTTAAAAATATAATATGAAGTTATTGAATGAACACTGTTATAGATTTGTATAAGTCTTAATAAGTGTTATTTTTTATGTTGAATTTTATTTTTAATACTATACAATCTTATAAGTATAAACTTATTTAAATTAATTGATTGAATAAGTTTATACTTATGCCTAATTTAAAAATTTTTCTATATTATAATATTTAGTCTAATATAAGTACACTATAAAATAATGTTGTACTAAATAAAATTAGTAATAAAATTTAATTTTTTGAATTAAATTAGTCATAATTTCTATGAAAATATCATGAGAAAATTTAGAATATTGCAACTTTTAATTAGAAATAAAATTAATTATTGCATTTTATCATGAGCTTTGTTACTATAGTCATAGTTTATGAAATTTAGGATAAAAATAAAATTCATCATGGAGGAGTTAATATTGGAAAAAATTAAGAAGAAAAAGTCATTAACCTTTAAAATATTATTTGCATTGTTTTTTGGAATAGCTTTTGGACTAATATCTAATTTATTTTTACCACAATACGTGAATAATACTTTAAGTAAATGGTTTTTAGTACCTATGGGAAATGTATTTTTACGTGGCATAAAAATGTTGGTAGTTCCTTTAGTGTTGTTTTCAATAATATGTGGAGCTGCTAGTGTAGGTGACATTAAGAAGTTAGGAAGAGTTGGTGGGAAAATATTTACATATTATATAATTACAACAGCTTTTGCTACAACTATAGCTCTTTTTATGGCTAATATATTTAAGCCAGGTATAGGGGTAACATTGAAAGCAGGAAAAGAAGTTGTAAAAACTTCAGCGCCTCCATTTATTATGGACATGCTTGTTAACATGATACCTTCTAATCCAATAGAAGCTATGGTAAAAGGAGATATGTTACAGATAATAGTTTTTGCCTTAATATTTGGTATTTCAATAACTTTGGTTGGAGATAAGGCAAAAAAATTATTAAATGTATTTGAAGAGATTAATAATGTTTTATTAAAAATGATAAATGTAATAATGATAGTTGCCCCATTGGGAGTTTTTGCTCTTATAAGTAATGTTATAATGACTCAAGGATTAAAGGTATTAATACCACTTATGAAATATGTGTTAGTTGCAGTATTAGTTATGATATTACATGTATTGATTGTTTATGGCGGTATGCTTAAAATTATAGGAAAATTAAGCCCTATAAATTTCTTTAAAAAGTTTTGGCCTGTTATGATATTTGCACTTAGTACATCAAGTAGTAATGCTACTATACCTATGAATTTAGAAGCTTGTGAGAAAAAATTCGGAGTAGACAGATCTGTAGCTAGCTTTACTATACCATTAGGTGCAACTATTAATATGGATGGTACAGCTATAATGCAAGGGGTTGCAGCTTTATTTATAGCACAAATGTATGGAATTAATGTAACTTTAAATCAACAGATAACAATAATATTGGTAGCTACATTAGCTTCTATAGGAACGTCTGGTGTGCCAAGTGCTGGAGTAGTTATGCTGTCTATGGTACTTCAACAAGTAGGATTACCTTTAGAAGGTATTGGATTAGTATTAAGTGTAGATAGAATAGTAGATATGGTTAGAACTACAGTTAATATAACAGGAGATGCAGTAGGAACTCTCATTGTAGCTAATTCAGAAAAAGAATTAAAAAAAGATATATATGAAGAGATTGCAGTTTAAGGAGATGGTTTTAAATCATCTCTTTTTTTTATTGTTAAACAGCTGATCTATAAAGTTTATTTATAGATTACCTTATATATATTTTTATTACAAATAACTGTATAAGTGGAAATATGTTATTATAAAAATGAATTAAATTTTAGGAGGGATATTTTATGAAAAGAAAATTAGTAGAATTTGTAAATACTTGCCCATGTTGTGATGAGTACTCAGAATTTGTAAAGGAAATTTGTTCAAAGTATTCTGATAAACTAGAATGTAAGATTTATTATGCAGGAAAAGATGTAGATTACATTAAGAAATATGGAATGATATTAAAGGGAACTCTAATAATGGATGAAAAGAAAAAAGTAGACAAGTTATCTAAAGAAATAATAAAAAATGAAATAGAAAAAGCTATTTGTGATGATAAATAATGTTTATGTATTACATAAAGAAAATATTATTAACTTCAATAAATTTATTAAATGGGGCATCTACTTGGCTTATATTTAGCTTTATATTGGCTGGACTATTACATAATATTTTAGCACCAGATAAATTTCAAAAAATGTTAGGTAACAAAAAGATTTCATCTTTAATGAAAGCAACTTTATCAGGTATGCTACTTCCCATATGTAGTTGTGGAGTTATACCATTAGGATTAAGTCTTTATTATTCTGGAGCTTATTTAGGACCTACACTAGCTTTTATAGCCTCTACACCTATAATAAATCCTATTGCTGTTTTTTTATCTTATGGTCTTTTGGGACCTAAGATAGCTACTATATATTTAATAGTTGGATTTACAGTACCACTTATAATTGGAATTATAGGAAACAAATCAGGTGGATCAGAGCTTAAAGCGCCTGGAGTAGAAGAACAAATTCAGAAAAGAATAGAAGAAATAGAGTTACAAGAAGATAAATCATCTATATTTGAAAAAATAAGAATGGGGATTTTGTGGTCTTTTAATGATGTAGCTATATCTGTATCAAAATATGTAATTCCTGGAATGTTACTTGCTGGAATACTTTTAGTTCTTGTACCGCAGGAATTTATACAACAATATTTAGGATCACCTAATGCTGTATCTATTTTTGGAATAGCAGTAATAGGATGTGTTATGTATGTGTGTGCAGTAGGGCACATACCTTTTATTGCTGCATTAGTAGCTAGCGGAGCTGCCCCTGGAGTAGCTATAACATTTTTAATGGCTGGAACTGCATCAAATTTACCTGAGCTCATAAGCATTGGTAAATTAATAGGGAAAAGAACTGTGGCTATATATGCTACCACATTAGTAGGATTATCATTTATTGTAGGATATTTAACTAATGTTTTATTACCTAATTTTCAACCAGTTATTAGTTTTGATAGAACTCAAAATACTATAAGAACTGCTAATAAATTTATATTTTCAGCTCCAGAGGCAATGAAATATGTTTGTTCATTAATTATATTTCTGTTATTTTTAAAGGCTATGTTACCAAAAATAAAAAAAATAAGTAAAGTAATATCAGCTTAAAAAAGGTGAATGTAAATGAGAAATATTAAAATATTCTTTGTGATTGTAATAGGATTTTTCCTATCAGGTTGTTTTAGTAATGTTAACGGATACAATGAAAAAAAAACTATAGGAGTTAAAAATAATAATGAAAAATTATTATTTTTTAAAGAAAAATATAATAAAAAACAAGTATTAAAATGTGGAGAGAAAGATTTAAATAATGATAATAAATTAGATTTAATTGTTATTTATAAAAAAAATAGTGATAAAAATTCCATGGTAGTGGTATTAAGTGATAAAGAAAGATATAAAATTACAAATGAAGTTTCAGCACCTATAGAAAATCAAAAAATAGAGTTTAAAGATATAGATAAAAAAGCTCCACTGGAGTTTATTATATCTGGATCAAAGAATGGAAATTTGGGATATGCTATTTATAGAATAGAAAAAGGGAAAATTGTAGATTTATTTGGAGAAGATATGAAAGATTGTTGTTAATTTGTGGAGGGTTAAAATGGAAAAAAGAAAAATATTGAGTTTATTATGCACTTTATTCTTAGGAACAACATTAATAGCTACAGGTTGTTCTAAAAAAACTTCAGCGGAAAAGGATAAAGATTATACAGTTAAATTAGGTTATTATAATTGCGACCATATGACATCTGCTTGTGTTGCTAAAGATGCAGGTATATTTGACAAATTGGGATTAAAAGTTAGTGTATCAGGGAATGGAAAAGTTCCTCAAGCTATGGCAGCAGGAAAAATGGATGTAGGATATATAGGATATCCAGGATTAATAAGGGGGTTAGAAAAAGGATCTCCCATAACTGTTGCAGCTAATAATCATTTGGGGGGATCAATGTATTTGGTGGTTTCTAATAAAATAAAGAAACCTAAAGATTTAATAGGTAAAAAACTAGGAATAGGAACGAAACCTCAAGAGAATGAGACTTGGTTAATGTGTGCTACAAAATTAGGTATACCTGTTGAAGGAAAAAATTATAATTGTGTTGAATTTGGATCAGACAAAGATGCATATTTAGCATTAAAAGCAGGGAAAATAGATGGATTTGTCTGTTGTGATCCATGGGGGTCAATGGCTGAATATGAAAAAACAGGTAATATAATAGCTACTGCGGACAAGACTGTAGGAAAAGATAAATGGGGAAATTGTTGTGTTTATTCCATGAATACAAAATTTGAAAAAGAACATCCAGAGTTAGCTAAAAAAATGATACAAGCTCATGTAGAAGCTATGAAATATTGTTATGAGCATCCAATAAAAGCAGCAAAAATATTTGCTAAAAATTATAAAGTTCCAGAAGAAGTTGGACTAATGACAATCTATAAAAAAACTGTAGGGGAAGGAAGAACTCTAACTTGGAAAATGGATGATGCTTATTTTAAGACAGAGATAGATACTTTAATGAAATACAAATTAATAGAAGAGAAACCTGATTATGATAAATTAATATCTAAAAAAATATATGAAGAAGCTAAAGTAGAGGATTTTGATAAATTTATAAAAGAAAAAGTTGATTCAGTTTTCCCAGTTGGAATGAAATATGAACAGTGGAAAGCCAAGTCTATGAAAATAGACAAATAGTAATATGTTAAGAAAAGGAAGCAGTATATGTTAACAGTTGAAAAGAATAATTTATTGTATGAAAATATAGATTTTAGTCATATTAAGCATTGGGAAAAACAAAGATTAATTATAGAAAGTATAGATTCTAAATTATCTTTATTGGAAAAAAAAGTAAGAACATATATAATGGACTATATTATATCAAAAAATAAACCATATAATTTAAAAAACCCAAATAATGATTTTATTATAGGTACAGGAATAACAAAAAATCAATTAGAAGATATAGTGTTGTCATTAATGCATAAAAAGGCATTAGTCATGGATGAAAAAGAGAACATAAATTTTATTTATCCAGTTAGCGCTATAAATACCAATTATAGAGTTGAATTGGAAGATGGAAGAAAAATAAATGCTATGTGTGCAATTGATTCTATAGGAACAGCGTTTACATTTAAACAAAATATAAAAATAGAATCTAATTGTATAACATGTAATGAATCTATAAAAATTATTATAGAAAACGGTGAAATAAAGGAATGTATGCCTGAAAATTTAAGAGTTTTACATGTAGATTTAAATAAGAATAATAGTTGGGCTTCTAGTTGTTGAAATATAATGTATTTCTTCTGTAGTGAAGATCATTATAGAAATTGGATAAAAGAAACAAAAACTGATGAAGACAATATATTTTGTTTAGATATTTATGAGGCTATGTGTGTAGCAAAAATGTTATTCAGTGTTACTGATTAAAATAGGGATGAATATGAAATATTTTAAAAAAGTTATTATGACCTTAATTATATTGTTGATATTTTTTATTATACTTAATAAATTACCAGATGAATCACTAAATTCTAAAATAAAAATTGGAGTTTCAGATGATTCATCTGGACTCATTATAAATTATATGATTAATAATGATAGATTAAAAAATGTAGAATTAGATAAGAATTTTGAACCGTACTTTATAAAAGATTGCTGAGGGAACACGTCCCAATGGGCTTTAAGCTCAGATGTTTTAGATATGGCAATAATGTGTCCCGAGGCAGCTAAAAATTTGATGAAGAATGATACTAGATTTGAAATAGTATGTCCATTAGTTAACAATTCAGATATGTTTGTTTTAAAAGATTTAAATAATGTAAGAAACATAGCTATGACACAAAATAGATTTTATCAAGAAAAAATAATTAAAGATCAATATGGAAAAGGTGTACAAATATATTCAATGATATATTCAGCACTACCTTATGCATTAGAAAAGAAAAACGTGGACGGGATTATAATAGATTCAATAAAAGCGTTAAAATTACATGGATATAAAAAAGGCATAAGTGTAAGGACAAATTATACAAGCTATGTGTTAGTTGTTAAGAAAGGATTTAAAAAGAATAAGAGATATAAAATATTTACTAAAAATTATAATAAATCTGTTATGGAATTAAAAAACGAAGATAAAATTAAAACGTCTATAGAAGATTATAAGAAGATTAAATTGTCTAAGGATGAGGTGGAACAATGGCTGAAACTGAGAGTAAAGTTCTTTCTAATACCGTAACAGGGATATTAAAAAGAAGAAATAAAAATAAGATTAAAGAATCAATATACAAATTGATAATGATGATTATTATAATAGCTGTCTGGTATTTATTAGCAAGACATTATGATAATGAATTAATATTGCCAACACCTAAAAGAACAGCAAAAGCTTTCATAAAATGTTTGACTAGCAGTGAGATTATGACTAACTTATTTATTACATTAAATAGAGTTTTAAAGGGATTTATGTATGCCATGATAATAGGGGTACCGCTAGGCCTTTTTATGGGAGCTTTTAAAATGGCTAACAATCTTATAGGGGGACTTATAGATTCCATAAGACAAGTTCCTATTATGGCTTGGGTTCCTTTAACAATTGTGTGGTTTGGCATAGGAGACGGACCTACTATATTTTTAATTGCTTTTTCAGGAATATTTCCTGTAATATTAAATACTATAGCAGGAGTAAAAAATATTTCAAAAGATTATTATAATGCAGCCAGAAGTATGGGAGCAGGGCCTTTTAGTATATTTATGAATATAATATTACCAGCATCAGTACCTGATATATTAACAGGAGCTAGAATAGCCATAAGTGGAGGTTGGATGTCTGTAATCTGAGCGGAGTTTATAGCAACGAGTGCCGGTCTCGGTTTCTCAATGGTAGAGGCTCAAACAAAAATGCAGACAGATATGCTAGTTGCATTGATGATACTAGCAGCTTTAATTGGATTTTTTATAGATAGAGGACTACTTCAGTTAAATAAATTCCTTACTAAGTGGAGGTATGTTCAATAATGAGATTAGAAATAAAGGGTATTAGTAAGTCTTATATGAACAATAAGAAGAAAAATAAAGTGCTAGATAATGTAAATTTTGATGTGGAAGATGGTCAGTTTGTAACATTGTTAGGTCCGTCAGGTTGTGGAAAAACAACATTATTGACAATGATTGCAGGGTTTCACAATTCAGATTCTGGTGAAATAATTTTAAATGGTAGAACAGTAATAAAACCAGGGCCAGATAGGGGATTTGTTTTTCAAAATTATGCATTGTTTCCATGGATGACTGTAAAAGACAATATAATGTATCCTATGAAACAACAAAAAATTTCTAAGAAGGAATCACTAGATAGATTAAATTATCTATTAGAGATGTCTCAACTTAAAGGAAAGGAAAATTTGCATCCTAATCAGTTATCTGGTGGTATGAAACAAAGAACTGCAGTGGTACGTGCCCTTGCTAGTAAACCAGAGGTTTTACTTATGGATGAACCCTTGGGAGCTATAGATTTTCAAATGAGACAAATTATGCAAGAAGAGTTAGAAAATCTATGGTTAAAGGATAAAACTACAGTTGTTATGGTAACTCATGATGTTGATGAAGCTGTATATTTAAGTGATAGAATAATTGTTTTTTCGGCCAAGGGAGGAACAATTATAGAGGATATGAAAATTGATTTACCAAGACCTCGAAATAGAGATAATCATAAATATTTAGAATTTAAAACAAAACTGACTAATATATTAAAAGAATCTTTAAAACATACTGTATAAATATATATAATTGGAAATAATAAGGAGAGGTATAAAATGAAAGTAGCTTACGTATTAGAATCACCACATGCTCAAAATATTTTAATAAATATGATAATTCCACAAATGGAAAAGGAAATACATGGTGCTGATGTAGCTGGAATGTTTTTTATAATGGATAATACATACTTTTTAATGGAAGGTACAGACACAGCAGATAGGTTAAAAAAATTAAGTGAAAAAACAGGACTTGTTTTATTAGCTTGTGATAAATGTGCAAAGGAAAGAAAAATTGAGGACAAACTAATTAAAGAAGCAGCCATAGGTTGTTTTCCAGTATGCTATGCAGCATTAGATTCTGCTGGAGTAGACCATATAATAACAATATAAAAAATTAAGAAAGGTTTTCTATGTATTTAGAAGGCCTTTTTATATAATTATATAAAAATATGTTATAAGTATTGAAAGAACCATTATATATTAAAATAACTTCTAATATGACAACTATGTTAAGATTAATATAAAGTATTTTGTTTGGAGGGAAATAAATGGGGAATTATAGAAAATTATGGACGGATTTAGGGGTAAATCTAGAGAAACATGATCAATTATGTGCTGTTTTGCCAGAATTATATGGGTCTACATATTTAACACAGGAAAATAGACCAGAAGGAATGAATTATTTTAATTTTGTTGTGTCAGAAGTTCATGGACTTAGAATTCAGGAGTTAGATGAACATAGAAAAAAAGGTGGAAAGGTAGTAGGAACTTTTTGTGTGTTTGTGCCAGAAGAAATAATTATAGCTGCAAAGGCTATAAGTGTAGGCTTATGTGCAGGATCACAATTTTGGGTTGAAGATGGTGAAAAAGTTTTACCGAGAAATCTTTGCCCACTTATAAAGGCATTTATGGGTGCTAAAATAAGTGGTACATGCCCTTATTTTCAGTCTTGCGATATGGTTATAGGTGAAACTACTTGTGATGGAAAGAAGAAAGCATGGGAAATATTAGATGAATACGTGCCAGTACATATAATGGATCTTCCTCAAATGAAAAGAGATAAGGATTTTAAAAAATGGGGAGAAGAAATTAAAGATTTAATAAGTAAGATTGAAGAAATTACGGGAAATAAAATAACAGTGGAGGCATTAAAAGAAGGCATAAGAGTAACTAATGAAAAAAGAAAAGCTTTAAAAAGATTATATGATTTAAGAAAATATAGACCATCTCCAATAAGTGGATTAGACTGTTTGTTAATAACTCAAATAGCTTTTTATGATGACCCTAAAAGATTTACAGAAAAAGTTCATGAATTGTGTGATGAATTAGAAGAAAGAATTAAACATTCTAAAGAAAGCAATAAAAAGAGAATATTAATAACAGGAACTCCAATGGCGTTACCAAACTGGAAGCTCCATTCAATAATAGAAAGTTTAGATGCAGAAGTTGTAGCAGAGGAAACTTGCACAGGAACTAGATATTTTGAAGGAGAAGTATCAGAACATGGCCAAACTTTAGAAGAGCTAATGAAAAATTTAGCACATAGATATCTAAATATAAATTGTGCCTGTTTTACGCCTAATACAGGCAGAATAGATGATATAATAAAATATACTAAAGAATATGAAGCAGATGGAGTTATAGATGCTAATTTATCTTTCTGTCATACTTATGCTGTAGAACATAAAGATGTGGAAAGAAAATTAAAAGAAGAAAATATTCCAATAATGCATATAGAAACAGATTACTCTACAGAAGATTCAGGTCAAATAAAAACAAGAGTAGAAGCATTCCTTGAAATGCTATAGAACAAAGAGTGAGCATAAAAGTAAGATAAATTTCATCTTACTTATTAACATATGAAAATATAATTCATATATTAATTTATTTAATGGAAAGTCATAAAGTTAAATTCATTGAAAAGTTTATATCCAGGAGAGATGTCGTTTGTGACTTCACTCCTGGTTTCTCATGTTATGGTAAAATAATGGGGGGAGTTTTAAATTTTGAGTATTAATAATTGAAAAATACTATTTGTATTTTTATTAAATATATTTTTATATTGTGTATACTAAAATAAGATTTGCTGTAATGTAGCTATTAGGTTTAATATTATTAAAGGAAGTGCATAAAATGGAGCAAACAAATTATTATATTCTTTTCCCTTCCCATACAGAGGGAATGAAAATGGATAGTTTACTTAGTAAAAATAAGATAAAGCACACTATTGTTCCTACACCAAGAGAATTATCTAAATCTTGTGGGATATGTATAATGTATAATATAAATGATGAAAATTTTATAAAAGGATTAATAGAAAATAATTCTATAAATATTCTAGGGCTACATTCCTTAACTAAGACAATAAAAAATTTTTATGCTTAATTTATAGAAAAGGTGGGATTACATGTTTTATATAGGAATAGATATAGGGTCTACTGCATCTAAAGTTTGTATTTTTCAAAATGACAATATAAAAGATGTATTTGTGTTACCAACTGGTTGGAGCAGTGTTAAGACCGCAGAAGACATCAAAAATAAATTTAAAAAAATAGGAGTAAACAAAGAAAATTCTAAGATAGTTGCTACAGGATATGGAAGGGTTTCTGTTCCTTATGCAGATAAGACTATCACAGAGATAACTTGTCACGGAAAGGGAGCTTATTATTTATTTAAGAATGATTGCACAGTTATAGATATAGGTGGTCAAGACACTAAAGTAATAACAGTGGAAAATGGTAATGTTACCGATTTTACAATGAATGATAAGTGTGCAGCAGGTACAGGAAGATTTCTAGAGCTTATGGCAAATACATTAGGTTTTGATATAGAAGAAATGTGTGAAAGGGCAAAAAGTGGAGAAAACATAACTATAAGTTCTATGTGTACAGTATTTGCAGAGTCAGAAGTTATAAGCTTAATAGGCAGCGGTAAGAAAAGAGAAGATATAGCTTATGGTGTATTAGATTCTATAACCGGAAAAGTAAAATCTTTATGTCAAAAACACTCTGATAATGGACAGTATTTTTTAACTGGAGGTTTAAGTGAAAATAAATATATATTAGATAGATTATCAGAAAAATTATGTTCACAAGTAAAAACTCATGAACTTGGGAGATATGCAGGGGCTATAGGAGCGGCGTTAATGGCAAATAGATTAAAATAGTGGTTGACTTAATTTGAAATATATGCTATATTACCAAGTAAAGATTGATAAAATTTTCATGAGACCTTTAAAATTAGTCCTGTGAGACTAAAAAGGAAGATAAAAGCATACTTTATAAAAAGCAAATTGGTAAATATTATATCTGCATATAATATTTTAATCTAGAGTATAATTGTGCCTTCCTTTGAAAAAGGAAGGCATTTTTTATACCTTTAAATTTAATCCAGAGAGATTAAAAAGGAGGAATTTTACATGTTAAAAGGAAGAAATTTATTAGACCCAATGGATTTTTCGTTAGAGGAATTAGAAGAGGTATTTAAATTAGCAGATGAAATAATTGCAGATCCAGAAAAGTTTTTACATGTATGCGATGGGAAAATATTAGCTACATTATTTTATGAACCAAGTACAAGAACAAGATTTAGTTTTGAAGCAGCAATGCTTAGATTAGGTGGACAGGTAATAGGATTTTCAGAACCAGGTTCAAGTTCAGTATCTAAAGGAGAAAGCGTTGCAGATACTATAAGAACTGTAGGTTGCTATGCAGATATAGTAGCTATGAGACATCCAAAAGAAGGAGCTCCAAGAATAGCTTCAATGTATTCAGAAATACCAGTTATAAATGCTGGAGATGGTAGTCACCAACATCCAACTCAAACATTAACAGATCTATTAACTATAAGATCCTTAAAAGGAAATTTATCAAATTTAACTATAGGGTGCTGCGGAGATTTAAAATTTGGAAGAACAGTGCACTCATTAGTAAAAGCCCTATCAAGGTATGAAAATAATAAATTTATTTTTATGTCACCAAAAGAATTAAAAATTCCTGATTATATAAGAAAAGAAATATTAGAAAAAAATAATATAGAATATAAAGAAGTTTCCAAAATGGAAGATGCTATGGACGAACTAGACATACTTTATATGACTAGAGTTCAAAGAGAAAGATTCTTTAATGAAGATGATTATGTAAGATTGAAGGATAGTTATATATTAGATGGTGAAAAGATGAAATATGCTAAGGAAGATATGATGGTTCTTCATCCATTACCAAGAGTCAATGAAATAGCCTATGAGATAGATAAAGACCCAAGAGGATGTTATTTTAAACAAGCTAAATATGGAATGTATGTAAGAATGGCTTTAATAGCAAAGTTATTGGGGGTAAGATAATATGTTAACAATAAATAGTATAAAAAATGGTATAGTAATAGATCATATACAAGCAGGTTGTGGTATAAAGATATTCAAATACCTAGGTTTAGAAGAAGCAGAGTATAGAGTGGCTCTTATAATGAATGCGGAAAGTTCAAAACTGGGGAAAAAAGATATCATAAAGATAGAAAATATTATGGAGATAGATTATAAAGTTTTAGGATTTATAGATCCTAAAATAACAATAGATGTTATTGAAAATGAAAAAATAAAAGAAAAAATAAAATTAGAATTACCTAGGTCTATAGAAAATGTCATAAAATGCAAAAATCCACGTTGTATAACATCTATAGAAAATTATATACCTAATGAATTTTATTTGGTAGATGAAGAGAATGGAGAATATAGATGTAAATATTGTGATGAAATATATTCAGGTGGAGACATAAACAAACTATAAAATTTATGGGGGTGTGCACAAATGAATGAGATATTAATTAAAAATGTTGATATAGTAGATTGGTGTGAAAACTTCCATGGAGATATTTATATAAAGGACGGAATTATAGAAGAGCTAGGTAAAAATTTAAATAAAAATTGTGAAATATTTAATGGAAGAGGATTAACTCTTCTTCCATCTTTTATAGATATGCATGCTCATTTTAGAGATCCAGGTCTTACATATAAGGAAGACATATTAACTGGAAGTAAAGCTGCGGTAAAAGGTGGATATACTATGGTTAATTTGATGGCTAATACTAAACCCATATGTAGTTCTAATAAAGAAATTAATTATATATTAGGGAGAGCAAAAGAAGTAGGTCTGATAGATGTTCATCAATGTATGTCTATTACAAAAAATTTCTCAGGAGAAGATATAAGTCACTTAGATCATATAGATAGGGAAGTAAAAATAATATCAGAAGACGGAAAAGATGTAATGAATACTAGGGTGTTAATAGATGCCATGGTTAAAGCTAAAGAAAAAGATATTATAGTAATGTGTCACTCAGAAGAACATGATGTTACAGAGTTAGATACTAGGCTTTCAGAAAATTTAATGACATGGAGAAATATAACCCTTTCCCAGTTTACGGGATGTAAGGTTCATATAGCTCATGTAAGTACTAAAGAATCTATGGATTATGTAAGAGATGCTAAAGAAAAAGGTTTAAAAGTAACCTGTGAAGTAGCACCACATCATATAGCACTTACAAATAAAACTTTTTATAGAGTGAATCCACCTTTAAGGGAAGATGATGATGTTAAATCTCTAATTCAGGCAATAAAAGAAGATGTAGTAGATTGCATAGGGACGGATCATGCACCTCATAGTAAAAAAGATAAATTAAAAGGAAGTCCAGGCATATCAGGAATAGAAACATCTTTTTCTACATGTTATACCACATTAGTTAATGAAAATCATATTAGTTTAAATAAACTTTCCAAAATAATGTCTAAAAATCCGGCAGACATATTAGGCGTAAATAAGGGAGAAATAAAAATAGGAAAAGAAGCAGATTTAGTTTTAGTAGATACAAAAGAAGAGTATCAGGTTAAATCTGAAGAATTTCATTCAAAAGGGAAAAATACACCTATGGACGGTATGAGTCTCAAAGGAAAAGTTAAAGTTACATTTAAAGCTGGATGTATAGTATATAGTGAGTTTTAATGGAATAAGAAAGGGTGAATAATTTGATTATAGATAAATTGTATGAAAGTGTAGAAAAAAAAGGGTGCGTATGTGTAGGGCTAGACACAGATATAAGTTATATACCTAAAAAATTTTTGAATAAATTTACTAATGTAGAGGATGCTATATTTTCATTTAACCAAAAGATAATTGATTCAACTTTTGACTTGTCAGCTTGCTATAAAGTTCAAATAGCTTATTATGAAGCTATGGGAATTAAAGGTATGATTTTATATAAGAAAACTTTAGAATATATAAGAAAAAAAGGCGGTATAGTTATAGCGGATATAAAAAGAGGGGATATATCTGCTACAGCACAAATGTATGCAAAAGCTCATTTCCAAGGAGATTTTGAAAGTGATTTTATAACACTAAATCCATATATGGGTATGGACACTTTAGAACCATATAAAGATTACTTTAAAAATAAAGAAAAAGGAGTTTTCT
Organism: Clostridium sp. Marseille-Q2269; assembly: GCF_943736985.1. Classification (GTDB taxonomy): domain Bacteria; phylum Bacillota; class Clostridia; order Clostridiales; family Clostridiaceae; genus Clostridium_F. The sequence goes on along the minus strand of NZ_CALSFS010000005.1, from coordinate 245,787 downwards.
TATTGTTAAGAACTTCTAATGAGGGATCAAAAGACATTCAATATTTAGATTTAAAAGATAATAAAAAAGTATACAATAAGGTAGGCGAAAAAATAGAAAGTATAGGCAAAGAATTTTTGGGCCATTGTGGCTATAGCTCTATAGGAGCAGTAGTTGGGTGTACAGCAGAAGAAAATAATATTAGGAAAGAATTAAAACATACATTTTTCTTGATACCTGGTTATGGTGCTCAAGGCGGTAAAGTCGAAGTTGCTAAATCTTATTTAAAAGATGGCAATGGAGGAATAGTAAATTCATCAAGAGGAATATTACTAGCATATGAAAAGTATGACAAAGAAGGAACAAACTTTGAAGAATATGCTAGAGAAGAAGTTATAAATATGAAAAAAACTTTACAGATTATATAGATTTAGATTAATTGATTTTAGGAATTATATAGACTTTTGATATTACAAAAAAGCCATATATCCCTAATATTATATGAGCTTATTTTGTGAATAAGCATGATTTTGATACAGGATAGTACTAGAAAGAGTGGTGTGGAAAATAGAATCTAAAACTTTTAAAGCAAAAGTAATAGAAAATAAAAACATATCAACAGGCATATTTAAGATGATTTTGGAAGGTAATTTTAATGGAATTCCAGGACAGTTTTATATGATAAGAGCTTGGCAAAATGAACCTATTTTATGGAGACCTATAAGTATACATGATGTAAATGATAATTCTATAGAATTTTTATATAAATTAGAAGGAAAAGGGACTAAAATTTTATCTAATATAAGGGAAAATGAAAAAGTTGAAATAATGGGACCATTAGGAAATGGATTTCATTTAGAAAATATAACAGGGAAAATAGCTGTAGTTACTGGGGGAATAGGAATAGCTCCTATAAACTATTTAATAAAAAATATAAAGAATTCACATATAGATTTATATGCGGGCTTTAGAGATGAAACTTATTGTTTAGAAGAGATTAATTGCTTTTTAGATAAATCAGTTGTAGTTACAGAGGATGGAAGTGCTGGAGAAAAAGGATATATAACAGATTATTTTATCCCCAAAGAATATGATTTAGTTTTATGTTGTGGTCCAGAAATAATGATGGACAAGATAATATTAACGTGTAGAGAAAATAAAATTCCAGTGTACGTATCTATGGAAAAAAGGATGGCTTGTGGTATAGGAGCATGTCTTGTATGTACTTGTAAAACTAAATTTGGAAATAAAAGAGCTTGCAAGGATGGTCCAGTGTTTAAAGGAGAAGACATTCTTTTGAAAGGAGATATATAATGATTCAAGTTAAGTTATGTGGTAAGATTTTAAAAAATCCTATTATAGCTGCATCAGGAACCTTTGGGTTTGGAGAAGAATATGGAGATTTTTATAATGTTTCTAGGTTAGGGGGGATTTCCACTAAGGGATTGACTTTAAATCCTAAAGAAGGGAATAATGGTATGAGAATTTATGAAACCAGTTCTGGAATAATGAACAGTGTTGGACTTCAAAATCCCGGAGTAGATAAATTTATAAAAGAAGAATTACCTAGAATGAAGAAAATAAATACAACAACTATTGCAAATATAGGTGGAGGATCCATAGAGGACTATACTGAAGTTATAAAAAAGCTTAATAAAGCAGAGGTAGATATGATAGAACTGAACATATCTTGTCCTAATGTAAAGCACGGGGGTATGGCTTTTGGCATAAAGTCAGAAGTAGCTTATGAAGTAGTAAAAAAAGTTAAAGAAGTATGTGAAAAACCACTTATAGTAAAGTTATCTCCTAATGCAGAGGATATAGTAGATATGGCTATAAAATGTGAAAAGGCAGGTGCAGACTCAATATCATTAGTAAATACATTTAAAGCTATGGCTATAGATATAAAAAACAGAACTCCTATATTTGAAAATATAACAGCAGGTTTATCAGGACCATGTATTAAGCCAATAGCATTAAGAATGGTGTATGAAGTATGCAAAAATGTACAAATACCAGTGATAGGTATAGGCGGAATATGTAATCATAAGGATGTAATAGAATTTATTATGGCAGGAGCGACTGCAGTACAAATAGGAAATGCTAATTTTATGAAACCATATGCTGCTATAAATATAATAAATGACTTGGAAAAGTACATGAAAGAAGAAGGTATACAGACTTTAGAGGAAATAAGAGGGATTATATAAAATAAATTTTATAAATATAAGGAGCGGATATAAATGAGTAATATAAATGTTATAGATATATTAAAGAAAGTAGATGCATTATTAGAAGGACATTTTTTATTGTCATCTGGAAGACATAGCAATAGATATTGTCAGTGTGCAAAACTATTACAGTATCCACAAAAAGCAGAAAAAGTTATTAGCGTAATTGCAGAAAAACTTGAAGAGGTAGATTTTAATATAATAGTAGGACCTGCTATGGGAGGTGTAATAGTATCCTATGAATTAGCAAGACAAACTAATAGACCTGGTATATTTGCAGAAAGAAAAGATGGAAGTATGTGTATAAGAAGAGGCTTTGAGATAAAGAAAGGAGATAAAGTTATAATATCAGAGGACGTAGTTACTACAGGAAAATCTTCTTTAGAAGTTGCTAAAGTAATAGAAGAAATGGGCGGAGAAGTTGTTGGAATAGCATGTATAGTTGATAGAAGAGCTGAAAATGTAAAAATGAAGTACCCAATATATAATGCGTGCCAATTAGAAATAGAAACTTATGAAAAAGATAACTGTGAGTTATGTAAAAAAAATATACCTTTTGTAAAACCAGGTAGCAGAGAACAAAAATAAAAATTAGTATATTTATAAATATATATAAGGCTAGACATTATTTGAACCTTAATTGATAAAAATAATGTCTAGCTAAGTTTTTGTTTAAATAAAATTTAAATAAAAACTTAATTTTACTTTAACATTTATCAAATTTGTTATTAATTTTTAGTATTTTGAGTTATAATAACAATGTGTGCATATAATAATAAATAATAAATAATACATTTTATTTTAGTATAGATAGTGAATACATATAGGAGGAATAATTGTGGCAAAACCAAGTATATTTAGCAAGGATTATGAAAAAAGAATGAAAAGAAGAAAAAGAAGAACATTTTTTTCCATTATAGTCATAATAGCAATTGCTTTAGTTGTAATATTTACTAATAATGGCATCGGCCAAAAAATAAAAAATAATTTAAAACAAATAAAAGAAGAAACTAAGGCTGAAGAAGAACAAAAAAATAAACAAATAGTTCAAAATAATAAACAAAAAGATATAAAGAAAGATGTAGAAAAAAATAGAGCCACAGTGAAAAAAGAAAATAACGTTTCTAAGGATAAAAATATTGAAATTCAATTAGAAAATAATATAAAGATAAAGCTCATATATGAAGATGATAAAAATAAGACTATTAAATCTATAGATTTAAATAAAAATAGTTTATTATATGATATAAATCCTTCAAAAAATTTGATAGTGATAACTAACCCTAAAACTCAAAATATATATTTAGTAAATTCAAATGGTAATAAAGAAGATATAACAAATAAGCAATATACATCAACTTCAGGCACAGTTTTTCAAAAGGATACTGTACTAGCTTCAACTCAGGATTATTTATGGGGAGTGTCTCCTAAATTTATAGATAATGATAATATAGCTTATATTTCTCAATTACCTTGGTTTAATAAAACTACTAAATACATATGGATTTATAATATAAAGAATAAACAACATATATATACTGAAAATGTATCGGGAGAAGATGTTAAAATTGATAAACTTACAGCCAAAGGCCTTACAATAAATGCAGATGGAAAAACTTCATTTTTAAAAGCTGATGGAAGTATAGCTCAATAACTTAAGTTAAATTATATTAAAAGTTAATAAAAGTGGATTAAAATATGAATTTATAAGAGTGTATGAAATGCATACACTCTTTATTTACTTAAGGAGGTAAATATGGAAATAGGAATGTCTTCTGCTTGTCTATATCCAAAAGTACCAATAGAAGAAAGCATACAGGTTATGAAAAAATTAAAATTTAATATTGGAGAAATCTTTTTAAATACTTATAGTGAATATGATGAAGATTTTATAAAAAAGCTACAGGAACAAAAGGAGAAAAATCAGTTCATAATAAATTCAATACATGCATATTCATCTATGTTTGAACCTTATTTATTTGATACATATCGAAGAAGACAAAGAGATATGCTTAAAATATTTAGAAAAGTATGTAGGGCAGGTCGATTATTAAACGCTAAATATTATACATTTCATGGTATGAGAAGAAGTAATATATTAGATTTAAATATGAATTATATTGTAGATGTTTATGATGAATTAAATTACATTGCTAGTGAAGAACAAATAAAGCTAGCTCAAGAAAATGTAGCATGGTGTATGTCTTCAAGTTTAGATTTTTTGAATATGCTAAATGAGAAGTGTAATAGACAGCTAAATTATACTCTTGATATTAAACAAGCTTTTAAAATAGGCAAAGATCCTATGGAATATATAAATACAATGGGCAACAAAATAGTTAATGTTCATATAAATGATAAGAATGAGAGAAATATTTGCCTTCTTCCTGGGAAAGGTAATGTAAACCTAAAAAAAATATGTTGTAAATTAAAGGGAATAGGGTATAATAATGTTTATACTATAGAAGTTTACAACGATAATTATTCATCATTATCAGAAATAACTGATTCAAAAGATTTCCTTGAAAATATTTTATTATCATGAAAAATATTGTAAACACTATATAGTATGATATATAATAATTAATAAAGTGTAATTTAGATGACTATAAGCTATTTCATTTTATGTTAGTGTAATCTATGTTAATAGTTCTAAATATATGATATAATGATATAGTTAAAATGAGCATATAACAAGGAATTGGGAGGAAGAAGTATAATGAACGTTAAAGTGGAAAATATAGAAAAGAATGTTGTAAAATTAGAAATAACAGTTGATAGTGAAAAATTTAATGAAGCTGTTAAAAAATCATTCAAAAAGAATGCTAAGAGATTTAATGTGCCAGGATTTAGAAAAGGTAAAGCACCTTTAAATATAATAAAAAAATACTATGGTGAAGGTGTTCTATTTGAAGATGCCATAAATTTCTGTTGTGAAGATACATATCCTAAAGCTATAGAAGAAAATAACATAAAAACAGTAGATTATCCTCAAATAGATGTAGTTCAAATAGGAGAAGGAAAAGAATTCATATATACAGCAGAAGTTACAACTGTTCCTGAAGTTAAATTAGGAGAATATAAGGGAGTAGAAGTAAAAAAAGTTTCATATGAAGTAGAAGATGAAGCTGTAGAAAATGAATTAAAATCTATGCAAGAAAAAAATGCAAGAGTATCCATAAAAGAAAATGGAGAAATTGAAAAAGGAAATATAGCAATAATAGATTTTAAAGGATATGTAGATGAAAAAGCTTTTGAAGGTGGAGAAGGCAAGGACTATGAATTAGAAATAGGTTCAGGTACTTTCATTGGAGATTTTGAAGATCAATTAGTGGGCCTTAAAAAAGGTGAATCTAAAAAAGTAAATGTAAGTTTCCCAGAAGAATATGGCAGAGAAGACTTAAACGGAAAGCCAGCTGCTTTTGAAGTAACAGTTAAAGATATAAAAGTTAAAGAGCTTCCAGCATTAGATGATGAATTTGCAAAAGAAGTTTCAGAATTTGATACATTAGAAGAATTAAAATCTGATATAAAGGAAAGAATGAAAAAAGAACTATCTGAAAAAGCTAAGTCAGAATATGAAGAAGCAGTAGTTAAAGCAGTTTCAGCAAATACTGAAATAGACATACCAAAAATTATGATTGAAAAAGAAGTAGATAACATGGTAAGAGATTTAGAAATGAGATTAAAATATCAAGGATTAGATCTTAAATCATATTATGAATTTACAAATAGCTCAGAAGAAAAAGTAAAAGAATATATGAGAGAAACAGCTGAAAAAAGAGTTAAAACAGATTTAATCATGCAACAGATTGCTAAAGTAGAAGATATAAAAGCTACAGAAGAAGAATTAAAAGAAAAAGCTGTAGAAGTAGCTAAACAATATGGTCAAAAAGATGTGGAAAAAACTGCTGAGCTAATAATGAATGCCCAAAAAGCTTACTTAGAAATTGACATAGTTAATGGAAAAGTTTTAGATTTATTAGTAAATAACAGTAAAGAGATAGCTTAGTTCATTTATAATAATAGATAATAATATAGTTGCCAGAATATAGTTTCTGGCAACTAAGTTTTAATAATTATAAATATCACATAGGCATCATTAGTATCTTATTTTTATAAAAGGAGGAGATATATATGAGTTTAGTACCTGTAGTTGTAGAACAAACTAATAGAGGGGAAAGATCTTACGATATTTATTCTAGATTATTGAAAGACAGAATAATAATGTTAAGTGAAGAGGTTAATGACACAACCGCCAGTCTAATAGTAGCACAGTTATTATTTTTGGAAGCAGAAGATCCAGATAAGGATATATATCTATATATTAATAGTCCAGGAGGTTCTATAACTTCCGGAATGGCAATATATGATACAATGCAATATATAAAACCGGATGTTTCTACTATATGTGTAGGAATGGCAGCGTCTATGGGAGCATTTTTACTTGCAGCTGGTGCAAAAGGAAAAAGATATGCATTACCTAATAGTGAAGTTATGATACATCAACCACTAGGTGGATTCAAAGGTCAAGCAACAGATATAGGAATACATGCTGAAAGAATTTTAAAAATGAAGAAAAAATTAAACACTATATTAAGTGAGAGAACAGGAAAACCATTAGAAACATTAGAGCTTGACACAGAAAGAGATCATTTCTTAAGTGCAGAAGAAGCTAAAGAATATGGTTTAATTGATGAAGTTATTGATAAAAAGAAATAACCTTTAGTGAGGTGTAGAAATGTCTAAATTAGATGAAAAGAAACAGTTGAAATGTTCGTTCTGTGGCAAAACACAGGATCAAGTAAGACGACTGATAGCAGGCCCAGGAGTATATATATGCGATGAATGCATAGAACTTTGTTCTGAAATAATAAGTGATGAATTTGAGGATGATATACAAGTAGATCTAACATCATTACCTAAACCAGCAGAGATAAAAAACTATCTTGATCAATATGTTATAGGTCAGGAAGATGCTAAAAAATCATTATCTGTATCTGTGTATAATCATTATAAAAGAATAAATTCAAATGTAAATAATGATGATGTAGAACTTCAAAAGAGTAATATTCTTCTTTTAGGACCTACAGGTTCAGGAAAGACATTGTTAGCACAAACATTAGCTAAGTTTTTAAATGTACCTTTTGCTATAGCAGATGCTACAACGCTTACAGAGGCCGGTTATGTAGGAGAAGATGTAGAAAATATTCTTCTAAAACTTATTCAAAATGCTGATTATGATATAGAAAAAGCAGAAAAAGGAATAGTATATATAGATGAAATAGATAAAATAGCAAGAAAATCAGAAAATCCTTCTATTACTAGAGATGTATCAGGAGAAGGAGTACAACAAGCTTTATTGAAGATTCTTGAAGGTACTGTAGCTGCTGTTCCTCCACAAGGTGGAAGAAAACATCCACATCAAGAGTTTATACAAATAAATACTACAAATATATTATTTATTTGTGGCGGAGCTTTTGATGGAGTAGATAAGATAATAGAAAGAAGAACAAGAACCAGTTCTTTAGGATTTGGAGCTGAAATACAATCTAAGAAAGAAAAAGACCTAGGTAAACTTTTAAAGAATATTATGCCAGGTGATTTATTAAAATTTGGTTTAATACCTGAATTTATTGGAAGATTACCTATAGTTGTTACTTTAGATAAATTAGATAGAGAAGCTCTAATAAAGATATTAACTGAGCCGAAAAATGCTCTTGTCAAACAATATAAGAAATTGTTTGAATTAGATGATGTAGAATTAGAATTTAAACAAGATGCATTAAAAGGTATTGCTGACGAGGCCATAAATAGAAATACTGGAGCTAGAGGCCTTAGAGCTATAATAGAAGATATGATGAGAGAAATCATGTTTGATATACCATCTCAAGAAAATATAAGCAAGGTAATAGTGAATGAAGATTGTATAAAGACTAGAAAACCGGAGCTTATAGAGACCGAGGATGGCAAAAGATTACCTATTAAACCTAAAAAAGGTAAAAAGAGAAAAGATTCCGAAACAGCATAGAAATAACACCAAGATAAAATCTTGGTGTTATTTTTTATTTAATACATTAGATGAATAACATACCTTTTTTTGAATATATAAGGGGGAAAAAGAACATAATAATAAAAAAAGTATTAAAGGGGTTTTGTATATGACACAAACATTAATATTAATAGAAATATTTTTTACAATTATTATGGGTGTATATTTTATGAATGCTTTAAAAAATCAAAAATCTAATAAAGTAGTAATAGAAAAAGAAAATAAAAAAGAAATAGACACATTGAAAAAACTAAGAAGTATAAAATTGACTGAACCTTTAACAGAAAAAAGTAGACCTTCATCTTTTGACCAAATAATAGGCCAGGAGAATGGAGTAAAAGCGTTAAAAGCAGCAATATGTAGTCCTAATCCACAACATGTAATAATATATGGGCCACCAGGAACAGGGAAAACAGCAGCTGCTAGATTGATTCTAGAAGATGCAAAGAAAAAAGATTTTTCTCCATTTAATGAAGAATCTAAATTTATAGAGATAGATGCTACTACAGTAAGATCTGATGAAAGAGGAATAGCTGATCCTTTAATAGGTTCAGTGCATGATCCTATTTACCAGGGAGCAGGGGCTTTAGGTTTAGCAGGAGTACCTCAACCCAAACCTGGGGCAGTTACTAAGGCACATGGAGGAATATTATTTATAGATGAAATAGGAGAACTTCATCCTAGTGAAATGAATAAATTATTAAAAGTTTTAGAGGATAGAAAGGTTTTTTTAGACAGTGCTTACTATAATTCTTCAGATAATAATATACCAAGTTATATAAAAGATATATTTGAAAATGGTTTGCCAGCTGACTTCAGGCTAATAGGGGCTACCACAAGAAGTCCAGAAGAAATAACGCCTGCATTAAGATCGAGATGTGTAGAAGTATTTTTTAGAGGGATATTACCGGAAGAAATAAAAAAGATAGCTATGAATGCTATTGAAAAATTAAATTTTACTATAGAAGATGAGGCTTGTGAATTAATATCCCAATATTGTAATAATGGTAGGGATACTATAAACTTGGTGCAATTATCTGCAGGTTTATCAATAAATAATAATAGAAATAAGATATTAACACAAGATGTAGAATGGGTTATAGAAAATGGCCAATACACTCCAAGAATACAAAAGAAGATACCATTAGAACCTAAAGTTGGATATGTAAATGGATTAGCAGTATATGGAGCTAATATGGGAATGGTAATGGAAATAGAGGCAACGGCTAAAAAAATAAATTTAAGAAAAGGAAAGTTATCAATAACTGGATTAGTTGAAGAAGAGGAGATTGATAATTCTAATAAGAAAGCAATTAGAAAAAGTACTGCACTGTGTTCTGTTCAAAATGTTATTACTATAATGAAGCAAATATTTGATTTAGAATGTGATGAATATGATATACATATAAATTTTCCAGGAGGTATACCTGTAGATGGACCATCAGCTGGTATAAGCATAACTACAGCGCTATATAGTGCTATTAAAGGAAAAGCTGTAGATAATCATGTAGCTATGACTGGAGAAATATCTATTCATGGAGAAGTAAAACCTGTAGGGGGGGTAAGTTCTAAAGTAGATGCTGCTATTAAAGCTGGAGCAAAGAAAATTATAATACCTAAAGAAAACTGGCAAGATAAATTTGGAAGATTTGATAAAGTAAAAGTTATACCCGTTTCCAATATAAAATCAGTAATAAAGGAAGCTATCTGTACAGAAGGAGAAGATAGCATGTTCTTAAATATGGATAAGAATGTAGATTTTTTGTCAGCAGAATCTATGACTAAATAGTTAAGCATAACTTTGAAAATTTAATAAATAATATTGTAATAACTATTTGAAAAAAAACATTTTTATAGGTATAATATATTAGTCTAGCTATATATAAAGCTAAATTTATCAAAGCGAGGGAGATATATGAAAGAAAACTTAGAAGTTCTTCCTTTAATTCCATTGAGGGGAATAATTATATTTCCATATATGATTTTACATTTTGATGTAGGTAGAGAAAAATCCATTTTAGCTTTAGAAGAAGCTATGGGAAATGGACAAAAAATATTTTTATCTGCTCAAAAAGAAGCTGAAACAGAGGAACCAATTGTAGAAGACATATATGACATAGGAACTATATGTGAAATAAAGCAAATATTAAAGTTGCCAGGAGATACAGTTAGAGTTTTAGTGGAAGGAAAAACTAGAGGTAGAATAGTTGATTATTTAGAAAAAGAACCATTTATGAAAGTAGAAATAGAAGAAATAGAAGATGATGAATATGAAGGTGATAAAGAAGTAGATGCTCTTATAAGATTTGTAAAGACTAATTTTGATGAGTATATGAAGCTTTCAGGAGATTCATCCTCAGATCTAATTATAGGAGTAGATGATTTACAAGAACCAGGTAGGATAGCAGATGTTATAGGTTCATATATAAATATAACTCAAGAAGAAAAGCAAGAAATCATAGGTATTGTAGACTCTAAAGAGAGACTAGAAAAAATATTAATAATTATAAATGAAGAAATAGAAATACTAAAAATCGAGAGAAAAATAGGAATTAAAGTAAAGGACAAAATAGACAAAGCACAAAAAGAATATTATTTAAAAGAACAATTAAAAACTATACAAGAAGAATTAGGTGAAGAAGAGGAAGACAAAAAAGAAATAAATCTATATAAAGAGAAAATAAATAAAGCAAAGCTTCCTAAAGAAGTAAAAGAAAAGGCTATGTATGAACTAGATAGGCTAAAAAATTCTGGTAATTTTTCTGCAGAAGGAGGAGTTATTAGAGCATACTTAGACTGGATATTGTCATTACCATGGAATAAAGATACTAAAGATAATTTAGATATAAAAAAAGCTAGAGAAATATTAGATAAAGAACATTATGGGTTAAAAGATGTAAAAGATAGAATAATAGAGTATTTAGCAGTAAGAAAAGTTAGTAAAACTTTAAAGGGGCCTATATTATGTTTAGTAGGACCACCAGGGGTAGGTAAAACATCTATAGCTAAATCCATAGCTCATTCTTTAAATAGAAATTTTGTAAGAATGTCTTTAGGTGGAGTAAGAGATGAAGCAGAAATAAGAGGTCATAGAAAAACTTATGTGGGAGCAATACCAGGAAGAATAATTTATGGTATGAAGCAAGCAAAATCTAAAAATCCATTATTTTTGCTTGATGAAATAGATAAAATGAGCAATGATTTTAGAGGAGATCCAGCAGATGCTTTATTGGAAGTACTAGATGCAGAACAAAATTCTACTTTCAGAGATCATTATTTAGAATTGGATTTTGACTTATCTAAAGTTTTATTTATAACTACTGCAAATAATTTAAATACAATACCTGCACCTCTATTAGACAGAATGGAAATTATACAAGTATCAGGTTATACTTCAGAAGAAAAATTTAATATTGCTAAAAATCATCTAGTTCCTAAGAAACTAAAAGAACATAATATGGAAGATGGGAAAATTACATTTTCTAATTCATCTCTATATTATATTATAGATAATTATACTCGTGAATCAGGAGTTAGAAGTCTAGAAAGGAAAATAGCTTCTGTTATTAGAAAGTCCATAACAGAAATGATTGAAAAAGATAAAGATACAACTAATGTTACAGTAAATCATATTAAAAAATATTTAGGACCAGAAATATTTTCTTATGATAAAGCAGACAAAGAAGATAAAGTAGGGGTTGTAACAGGATTAGCTTGGACTGATTATGGTGGAGATACTCTACCTATAGAAGTCACAGTTATGGAAGGTAGTGGGAAGTTACAGCTTACAGGTAAACTAGGTGATGTTATGGTAGAGTCTGCTAAGGCAGGATATAGTTATGTGAGATCAAACGCTAGTAAATATAGTATAGACGCTAGTTTTTATAAAAATAAGGATATTCACATACATGTACCTGAAGGTGCAGTACCTAAAGATGGTCCTTCAGCAGGAGTAACTATGATAACTGCGTTAGTTTCAGCTTTAGGTAATAAAAAAGTTAAGCATAATGTGGCTATGACTGGAGAAATCACCCTAACAGGAAGGGTTTTACCTATTGGGGGATTAAAAGAAAAATCTTTAGCAGCATATAGAGCTGGAATAGATACAATAATTATTCCAAAAGCTAATGAAAAAGATTTGAGAGATATCCCTAAAACTGTTAAAAATAAAATTGATTTTGTTGTAGCTGATAAAATAGAAAAAGTTCTTGAAAATGCTTTAATAAAACAATAATACTGGAGAGATAAGATATGGAAATGGAAATAAAAAAAGCAGAATTTATAATATCAGCAGTTAAAAGATCTCAATATCCTGAGGATGGTAGACCAGAAATAGCTTTTGTAGGAAGATCTAATGTAGGTAAATCTACTCTTATAAATACTTTGACTAATAGAAGAAAGCTTGTGAAAGTTAGTTCTACCCCAGGAAAAACTAGATTAATAAATTTCTTCTTAATAAATAATACTATGTATTTTGTGGATTTACCTGGTTATGGTTATGCTAAAGTTTCAAAGAAGGAAAAAGAAAACTGGGGATATATAATGGAGCAATACCTAGTAGAAAGAAATCAACTAAAAAAAATAGTTTTATTAGTTGATAGTAGGCATAAACCAACTGGTGATGACATAAATATGTATAACTGGATAAAACATTATAACTATGAAGTTTTGGTAGTTGGAACTAAACTTGATAAATTAAAAAGAAATGATATAAATAAAAATAAGAAAATTATACGAGATACATTGAAAATGGACAAAGACGAGAAAATTTTATTAATATCTTCGTTAAATAAAGAAGGAAAAGAAGAAGTTCTAGAAGAAATATTAGTTTATTAGATTATAGTTAAGGGGGGAGACAATGGATTTTATAAAGAATGTACTTACTTTTATAATATTATGGATACCCCCTATAATATTATTTTTTAAGATAAAGCCTAAAAAGATGAACATATTTATAACTGTTATTATTTTTGTGTTTTATATAATAGGTTCTTTATTTACACAAAATTTATTTCCATTTTTGATTACATTGATAGATATACATCAATTAAGAAATAGATATAAAACTGAAGAACTGAAGGATTTAACATATAATGATGACTATAATAGATTTAAATTTAATATATCTAGTTTTTCATTTATAAAAGCAATACAATATGCTTTCACATCTTATTTAGGTTGCATTCTAATAATGAATATATCTAAGATCATATTTGATTTATTAAAGTTAAATTTAAAGGAACAAGATGTAGTTACATGGCTAAATAATATGCCTTTAAATAAATTTCTAATAGTAATTCCTGTGACCGTTATATTTGCTCCAGTAGCGGAAGAATTTGTTTTCAGATGGTTTATATTTGAGAAGTTGTTAAGTAAAAGATTAGGAATAGTAATGTCAGCCATTATGAGTAGTGTACTTTTTGGAATAGTTCATTATAATATGAAGGTATTTCCTGCTTTAGTATTTATAGCTTTATTTAATTGCTATTTAATACATAAAGAAGGATTTTGGTATGCGGTATTTAATCATTTTACATTTAATTTAGTTAATACAATTATGATATTTCTAGATAAGTTATAATATTAAAATTAATATATAATTATTTCAAATTTAGTAATGAATTCATTTTTTTATATAAAAGCAATAAGATATTTTTTATAGATATCTTATTGCTTTTATTTTTTGGATTTTTTGAGTTATAGTTTTGTGTCAAAAACACATTAGTAGAATACTATATATTAAGAACAAAAGATAATAGAAAACTAGGTTTAAAAAATAATAAACTAACCTTCGAAAGGGGGATGTAAAGTGGATCTTAATAATATTGCAAGCTTACTAAATGGGGGAACAAATGACAACAATTCTCCAATAGGTTGCGGATCAGGATGCGGTTCCTTTGGATTCGGGAGTAGTTGGTTCATATGGATAATCGTACTATTCTTATTATTCTGCTGCAACGGTAATGGTTTTGGTAACTGGGGCGGCGGCAATAATTGTTGCTGTGATTGCGAATGTGTATGCAAGAAAAAACGCCGCAAAAAGAGAAAACATTGTTGTTGCTGTGATGATGATTATGATGACGATTGCGATGGCTATGGCAATGGCTTTGGTTTTGGCAATGGCTGTGGTTGCGATTGGTCATTCATAGTAATTCTAGTATTGATACTATGCTGTTTCTGTAAGCAATCAACAGGTTGTTCATCAGAAAGAGAATGTAGATCATCATCTAGATCATCATCTGGTAATATAATCAATGTTGATGCTAAGGAAGAATAATAGAATACAAAAAGCCATAGCCCATGAAAGGGGGGTTTAGCATGTCAAAAAAATGTAAATGCAAATGCAAAAGCAGATGCACACGAAGAAGAAGCTCAGGTAATGGGCTAATAATATTAATATTAATATTACTACAATTCGGTTGCTGTGGAAGAGGGTGCGACGACCATCACAGAGATGGTAGAAGAGGAGGATGCCAAGTAGATAATAGTATATTATTTATAATAGCACTATACTATTTAGCATGCTGTGGAAACTTCTCATTATGCTGCAACAACTACTAATAACTTAATTTAGGAGGGTTTGCAAGCCCTCCTTACCATTAATTAAAATGGAGGTATTTGATGTCTAAGCATAAAAAAAAGCACAAGGAAAGATATGATAATAGGAATGGAAATAACCTTAACATGGATAATATACAGAATATGTTAAATAATATAGATATGAATCAATTATCTAATATAATGTCATCGCTAAGTAAAGGAAATAACAATAATAATAATAATAATTACGATGATGAGTATGATGATGACGAAACATATGACAATAATAATTCGTTTAACAACAACATGAATAATAACATGAACAACAACATGAATAACATGATGAATAATATGATGAATAATAATTTATTTAACAATATGAATAATAAACAATTTCAAAATGATTATACATTACAGTTTTTAAATATGCTAAGACCTATGATTAGCCCAGATAAAAAAGATCTTTTAGAGAAATTAATCCAGATATATTATGTTAGTAGATTGATGAAAAAATAGACAAATTTTTATAGAAAGACTTAAAGCTCTTTCTATTTTTTTTGTATAATAAATATTTTAATGTAAATAAGATTAATAATTATTAACTTTAAATTTATTTATTAGTTAAAAAATTTTCAACTAATTTCAAGATAGTGCTTAGTAAAACTAAAAAATATTATAAATATGACGATATAACTAAAGAGTAGAAAAGAGGCGATAATATGTCAAAGATTTCTCATATACTACAACTATTAATAATACTTCAATATAAAGAATTTGTAACAGCTGGAGAGCTCTCAGATTTCTTAATGGTGGATAAAAAAACTATTTACAGATACATAAATAGCTTAAATTCGGCTAATATACCAATACATGCTAAAAAGGGAAGATATGGTGGCTTTTATATAGATAAAAATTTTTATATGAAAAGTCCTAAATTGGATGAGAATGAAATAAGGGCATTACTTATGGCAGGCGAGATTTTAACAGAAGAAAATGGTTTTATTTATGAAAAAGAATATAAATCTGCTCTAGGCAAGATAAAGAATAACCTAAGTGGTAAAAATATAGATTTAAATAACATATATAATTATAATGATTTTAATATAAATAGTATAGGAAATAATAAAATTTCCCAAGATAAAATATCAAAAATATGTAGTGGGATAATGAATAATAAATCTATAGATATAAGTTATTTTAATATAAATAGAAATGAAATTACATTTAGGAAAGTAGATCCATATGATATTATATTTAAATATGGTAAATGGTATATTGTGGGTTATTGTCATTTCAATAAATATATAGAAATATTCGATATAAATAGAATTAAAGATATAAAAGATACAAAGGATACGTTTATTATTTCTAAAGATTTTTTAATAAACAATTTTTTAGAAAAATATAAAACTATATTTATAAAGGATAAAATGAAGGTTCAATTGAAATTTAATAAAAATAGAGCTGATTTTATAAAAAATAATAGATGGTATGTAAATGAAGAAATAAACGAGCTTAAAGATGGAAATATCTTATTTGAAGTATATGTAGAAAATTTTAAGGAAATAAAAAGATGGATTTTGGGATTTGGAGAAGATGTACAAGTTCTTAGTCCAAAAGAACTAAAAAATCAGTTAAGGGATGAAGTATCAAAATTAAATAATATATATAATTAACTTTAGTTATGCAAAATAAAAATCTAAATTGGTAAAACTACCAAAAAATAAATATGGCATACTTTCTCTCACTGTGTTATATAAAAGTTACCATACAAATATAAACACAGGAGGTAAAAAGTATGCCAAGTACTAATATTGTATCCATTAATAATGAACTTTACAATTACTTAAATGATGTAAATTATGGAATGTCTAAGCCTCAATTTAATCATTTAACCAATATTGCCAATGGATTAATTAATTTACCTGGCACTAAAACTTTATCTGAAATTGCTAAAAATGTGTTGCATTCAAAAGACAAAAGTTGTATTTATAGATTTTTAAGCCATTCTAAATGGGACCATAGTCTTCTGAACAACAATAGAATTAGCTATTTAAACTTTTTCCTTGAGCATAATATTAAACCTAAATCCGTAGGGTTTTTGATTATAGATGATACTGTAAATCCCAAGAAATCAGCAAAGAAAATGCAAGGATTATCTTATAATTACTCTCATACAGAAGACAAAAATATTTGGTCACATTGTGTGGTTACTTCAAATTTTGTTGTAAATGATAAATCTATTCCTTTACAATATAAACCTTACTATAAAAAGGAATTTTGCAAAGATTTAAATAAAAATTTTAAATCTAAGATTGATATTGCAAAAAATTTTATAACTTCTTTTAAAACTCCATCTAATTGTGAAAAAATGTATTGTCTTATGGATTCATGGTATACAAATAATAATTTAATAGAAGCATCTTTAGCAAAGGGCTACCACCTAATAGGAGCAATTAAATCTAACAGAAAAATATCTCCATTAGGAATTTCAATGCAGTTATCAAAATTTGAAAAATTCCTTAGTCCTAACACCTTAGACCTTGTTACAGTTGAAGGTAAGGACTATAGAGTATATACCTATGAAGGTAATGTTTCTAAATTCCCTTATGCTAAAATACTTATTTGCTATGAAGTCACCCATGATGGATTCAAGAACCCAGTATATTTGCTGTCTACCGACATCTTATTAAATGCAGAAACTATAATTAAATATTATTCTCACAGATGGACTATAGAAACTTCATATAAATATTTAAAAAGCAATTTAGCTTTTGATAAATATAGAATGCGTAGCATTTTGTCTATAGAACGATATTTTCTTATAGTATTCTTAATCTATAATTTTTTAGAATTATTTAGAGTTAGTTCCAACCACGGAGATTTTAAGACTATAGGTGAAACTCAGAAACATCTAAACAGCCTGACGGCAAAAGCACTTGTGTGCTTTATATATGAAAAATCAAAACAGAATATTGAACTAAAAGATATTTTATGTGAGCTAAAAATCCCTTAGAGTTTTTAAAAATTCATCATATAAAATTGGGCAAGTGTTTTCATATTATATGGATAATATATCATAATAAGTATAATATAGTCTCAATAGGTAATTTAGCTTTTGAAATTGCCTAACTAAAGTAATTAATTAAAGTTTTAATAAATTTGAATAATTTTATTTAAATTGGCAATTATATATAATGTAGTTAGGCGAGATAATCTCCCTAATGCACTAAATATATATTTATATATTTAGTGCAACAACCCCCCATCCCCCTTGGGACCGGAAAACGGTCCCTTTTTGTTTTTAATTTAGAGTAATTGCATAGATTTTAAATTTATAATTATCATCGGGATTATCTACTAATTTTAGTAGCACGTCAATATTATAATTTTTTATTGAATTATTATCTTGTTTTGAAATACCTTTAAAATTCAAAGACCATTTTATTTCACTAATTTGTCCATCATTATCACTTTTTATGTCATTAAATTTAGCATCTTGAAAGGAATATATGTTATTTTCTTTTACAAGATTACCTATAACAGATATGTCTTTGCCACTTATATTATTTATAAGTATATTTTCAGGTTTATTTTCTTCTGAAATGGGAAGACCTTGGATATAATTTATAAATTCTGTAATGGTATTACTGCCCATAAAATCCTTGCTAAAGTTGTAATCAAATCTTTGAAGAGTATCTTCCATAAATATAAAGGAATCAAAAACCATATTATTATCTTTAAAATTTCCAGATATAATTTTTGGAGTCTTGTTATTATTATGATCCATGAATCCAATAATATTGTTATTAGAAGAATATAGCAGTTTAAATTTATTATTTTGCCATCCAAAAACATACTGAGCGGGCATTTTATATTGAGAACATTGAACAAATATTTCAGGAATTTTATCTCTAGAGATATCTTTAAAATTAATATTAATAGGCCAAAATTTATTATGATCTCCCAAAAATTCTTTGTTTTCATTGTTTTTTAATATATAATTTTTATCTTGAGATTTTATGTTTATAGAATATTTGTTGTCTATACTGGTAATGTTTAAGCTATCTTCGTTTCCATCGCCAGTTAAATCTTTTCTTATAGTTTTATTAGGAGTTAATAAATTAAAAGCAGAAGTATTTTTGTACTTAATAGTAGTTAATAAAGTTATTAGAATTAAACTTAAAAGTAAAAAATAATAAATAGATTTTCTTTTTAGGAAAAATACCCTCATTTTCATATAATTCACCTCTAATTAATTATATGAATCTATTATATATTTAATTAATTTGTACAAAATAAAAATAAAAGAATATACTTCCGATGGAGGTGAAGTGTTATTGAAATTTAAAAAAATAATATGCTTAATTCTTATATTAATATTCCCAATAAATTTTGTTTCTTGTAAAAAAGAAAATAAAAATAACAATAATAATAAAGAGTTAAATATGTATGTAGATGTTAAAGACAAAGGTTCTTTAGATATATTAAAAATTATTATGGATGAATATAAAAAATCTAATGAAGATGTGAAAATAAATATAAATAATGCATTGGGTAGTAGTGTGGAAGAAGAATTAAAAAAGGATAAGTCACCAGATTTAATCCTTGTATCTAGAAATGAAATGATAAAGTTATCTCAAAAGGGACTTTTAGATAATATGCAAACAAGTTATGAAAAAAATAATATTACTAAGGATTATTATAATGTTTTTAATAGCTACGGTAGATTTAAGGATAAATATTATGGATTACCTATTATGCCTTATACCATAGAAGTTTTGTACAATACTGAAGCTCTAAGCAGATTAAAGATATATGAACCTAAGGATATAAATGATGTGAAAAATATTATGAAAAAATTAAAGAGTTCATCTTTTAAGATCCCTGTTATGTTAACAAATGATTTAGATATAAATTTAGTCATGTTTTCCGTTATAGCCAATAATATAAGTAATTCTATGGAATTAGAAAATATTTATGATAAAGGAAAAAAAGAATATGAAAATTTGAAAAATATGCAAGAGCCTTTTGATATTATAAATGATATGGTTAAAGATAATATTTTAGATAAAAATTCCTTTGAGGAAGGTAAAGAAGTTACATTAGAAAAATTTGAAAATGGAGATATTCCTATAATAATAAGTACTAGTTATTATAATAATAAAATAAAAAGTCCTAATATAAAATCCATTAAACAATTGTATAATGTGGGTAAAGCTAATAATACAGAACCTGTAATTGTAAATTCTATAATTTGTTTACCATTAAAATCTAAAAATGCTGAGGAAGCAACTAATTTTGTGAACTTTACTTTTAATGAAAAAACTCAAAAAGAATTATTAAAAAAAGGTTTTGTAACAGGTAATAAAAAGATCAATAAAGAAAAGTCAGGAGAACTTACAAGTCTAAATAAGAATACTGTGGAAAAATTAAGTAACTTAAATGAAAATAGTATATTAGTACTATACAATTTACCAGATACTCTTAAGTCTACTATATCAACTTCTATTGATAGGATATTAAATAATGAGTATACAGGGAAAGAATGGAATAAGGTTGTGGAAGATAATTTTAAATAACATATTATTAAGCTTAACGACAAATATAATAAGCACTTAAATTATATATATTTAAGTGCTTATTAATTAATAATTTTACGAATTTGACTCTTTGTTGCAAGATTCACATATGCCATAAAAGTAAACCCTATTATACAAAACATTGTATTTTGTATGATTTTTTACCTCATCATTTAAGTTGGAAAAAGACACCTCTTCTATATCATCCACTTTACCACAGTTTATACATTGTATATGTGGATGTGAATGAGTATTTGCATCATATCTAAAATTACCCTCACCTACATTTAACTCTTTAACTAAATTTACTTCTACTAGAGTTTTTAAAGCTTTATAAACTGTAGCTAAACTCATAGTAGGATAATCTGGTTGCAAAGCTTTATATATAATTTCAGCTGAAGGATGTTCTTTAGTAGATTTAAGATACTTATATACAGCTATACGCTGAGGTGTTAATTTTAGATTTTTTTCTCTGAAAATACTTGCGATTGTATCCATAGCCACCATCCTTTACTATAAATATATTTAATTATATAATAAAAAAGGTTATTTGTCAAAAGTTATTATTCGTAAATAAATATTATAAAGAAATGGTTTTCTATATAATAATGACATAACAACATTTTAACATAATTATTAACATAATATTAATATTTTTTGTGAAAATATATTATTAAATTAGTATTTGAAAAATTTAGAACTTAACAGAAAGGATGTATTGTTATGCCAAAAGCTTTAATAGGAACTGCTATTTCAGCTGCAGCAATAATAGTGGGAGCTATAATAGGTGGAATATGGAGTTCGCGTATTAATAAAAAGACGATTATTAAAAATGAAGAAATACAAAGGCATATATTAGAAGAACATAAAAAAATAGATGAAATCTATTATGAAGATAAATTTAAGGAAAGTGGAAAAATTGTAAGATTAGATATATGTACGGCAATTTTTGAAGGTATAAGAGCTATAACCAAAATCCAATATAATAAGGAAGAATATTACCCTGTATGTATATCTATAAATAAAAATTACTATAAAGACATATCAATTTTAACTAAGAAATTTACTTTAAAAGAAATAAGTTATATAAATCAATTATATGGAATAATAGACAAAATAAATTATGATGTAAAAAGAATAGATTATAGCAATAAGAACAGTTGGATTAACATAATAATGGATTATGAAATATTATTAAAAAAAATATATGGAAGCAAGTATAAAAGAATATTGGAGATAGATGTAGAAGAATGTAATTATGATCAATTAATAGATAACGATATAATAAAAAAAGGTTATAGAGATGTACTAGTGAAATTGAATGATATTATAGATTAATTGTGCACATTATAAATAGATTGTTACTAATATATTAATAAAAAGTAAATGTTTGGAAGATTCTATTGAAGTAATTTAAATGTAAATTATACTTATATATAATGAATAATAATCTAACAAAAAGATAATTACTATTATTTTGTAATGGGATAGGAGGAATTTTGTATGAGTAGTGCTTCAATGACTGCTATAATAAGAAGTGAAACCGGTAAAAAATGTAGAAAAGAAGGGTTTGCACCAGGAATAATTTACGGAGCAGAAATTAAAGAACCCATAAAGGTTAAATTTGAAGTTCCTAGCCTTTTAAGATATTTAAATAAAGCTGGTATTAATTCACGATTGTGGCTTAATATTGGAGATAAAAAAGAATATGTACTAATCAAAGAAATACAAAAGGAACCAACAACAGGTGAAATACTTAATATAGATATGCAAGCTGTTTCACATGATGAAGTAATAAAAAATAGTATACCTGTAAAATTTGAAGGAAAAGATCAATTAGAACATAAAGGATTTTTATTAGAAGAATTTACACCATATATAGAGGTGTCTGGAAAAGTAGGTATACTTCCAGAAATAATAGTAGTAAATGTGGGAAAGAATAAGCCAGGAGATAACATAAAAGTATCAGATTTAAATTTGGATGGAGATATAAAATTATATACAGATCCAGAAGAATTATTAGCGACTGTATCCTATAATGGAAAAAATACAGTTGAGGAAGAAGAATAATTAAAAACATAATTATATTAAATATTAGGTTTTCTAATTTATTTTATGAGATTTATATAGATTTTCTTTTAATTTTCGTAAATAAAATTAGAGAACCTAATTTTATTTTTAGTATATATTGAATTTATAGTGTTTGTTACATTTATTAATATTTTATTCAATACATAAGTTTGAACTATAAAATTTTAAGAGTTTAGAAGGAAGGAATGTTTATGAAATATAAAATAGGGCAAGAGATAGAATTTACAAATAGTTTTTTTATAGAATTATCTAAAGGAGGCAAAGCTAAAATAGTTCCTGGAGATAAGGCCATGGTTGTAAGAAAAATAGACGATACTACAGGTGAGATTGTATATACCACAGGTAATGCTAAAGGACTAAGTCAAAATATACAGATAGAAGTTGATGAAGTTTTAAATAATGATGAATTAGCAAAAAAAATATTAGATGAAATGTATAAATAGAATATATGATATGTAATAAATTTTATAAAATGGTATAATATGAATTAAATCATTTTATATTGACATAATGTTCGTGGTGGTATAAAATAAAATCAAATTTAATAAAAGATCATATGACTGGCGGAGGTGGAGTTAACCACAGGGAGTATGATTTGCAGATATAAGTTAGAATGTCGACCGCCTGGGCAACAAAAAGTCCAGGTGGTTTTTTGTATTTGTATACAAGTATAATTCATAGAAAAATTTTTTATTAAGGACTAGGTGAAGAATAAATGCTATTTTAAAGATAACAGATAAAGATTTGCAATTGACAAAGATTTTCATATAATATAAAATAAAAACAAAACTAATAAAAATCATAAAACTGATGTAAGTGCACTAACTACAGTAGGTTGATTTGTAAACTTGAGATTTAGAACTCTTATTAGTACAAGCTTTAAGAGATCTTTAAATATATTAAATTTTAGGAGGATTATTATGGTTTTCGATTCATGGCAAGATTTTAATAAAGGTTCATGGCAAGATAATATAGACATAAGAGATTTTATACAAAAAAATTATAGTTCTTATTATGGAGATAAGAGTTTTTTAAAAGGTCCTACTAAAAAAACTAAAACTCTTTGGGAGCAATGTGAGGTACTTATAGCGGAGGAGATAAAGAAGGGCATATTAGATGTAGATCTAGATAACATCTCATCTATAAATGCTTTTGAGGCAGGATATATAGATAGAGAAAATGAAAGTATAGTGGGTCTTCAAACAGATAAACCATTAAAGAGAATTATAAATCCATTTGGTGGAATAAGAATGGTAAAACAATCTCTAGAAGCTTATGGTTATAACTTAAAACCAGACATAGAAAATATATTTACTAAATATAGAAAAACCCATAATGATGGAGTATTTGATGCATACACTGAAGAAACGAGAAAAGCTAGAAGTGCAGGGTTATTAACAGGTCTTCCAGATGCGTATGGAAGAGGAAGAATAATAGGTGATTATAGAAGAATATCACTATATGGAGTAGATTATTTAATAGAACATAAACAAGAAGATTTAAAATCCGTTAAGGGAGAAATGAATGAAACAACTATAAGAAAAAGAGAAGAAATAAATGAACAAATAAAAGCCTTAAAATCTATAAAAGAAATGGCATTGAAATATGGAATAGATATAAGTAATCCAGCTAAAAATGCAGAAGAAGCGGTACAATTTTTATATTTTGGATATTTAGCAGGAGTTAAAGAAAACAATGGTGCTGCTATGTCACTAGGTAGAGTAAGTACATTTATAGATGTATATATAGAGAAAGATTTAAAGGCTGGAATATTAACAGAAGAAAAAGCACAAGAAATTATAGATCAGTTTGTTATAAAACTAAGACTGGTAAGACATCTGAGAACTCCAGAATATAATGATCTTTTTGCAGGTGATCCTAACTGGGTTACAGAATCCATAGGAGGCATGGGATTAAATGGTGAAACTTTAGTTACTAAAACATCTTATAGATTTTTAAATACTTTAAATAATTTAGGACCAGCTCCAGAACCTAATATGACTGTATTATGGTCACAAAATTTACCTGATAATTTTAAAAAGTTCTGCGCAGAAATGTCTATAAAAACAGATGCTATCCAATATGAGAATGATGATGTAATGAGAGATATATACGGAGATGACTATGGTATAGCTTGTTGTGTATCTGCTATGGCGTTAGGAAAACAAATGCAATTCTTTGGTGCTAGATGCAACTTAGCAAAGGCTTTATTATACTCTATAAATGGTGGCGTGGATGAAAAGAAAAATATTAGAGTAATAGATAACATAGATCCTATAGAAGATGATATATTGGATTATGAAAAAGTTAAGAAAAGCTATTTCAAAGTGTTAGAATATATAGCAGAATTATATGTAAATACCATGAATATAATACATTATATGCACGATAAATATGCATATGAAGCTGGACTTATGGCACTTCATGATACAGAAGTAGAAAGACTTATGGCTTTTGGTGTAGCTGGATTATCTGTTGCAGCTGATTCTTTAAGTGCTATAAAATATGCAAAAGTTAAGCCAGTAAAAGAAAATGGCATTACTGTGGATTTTGAAATAGAAGGCGAATTCCCTAAGTACGGTAATGATGATGATAGGGTTGATGAAATAGCAATAGAGATAGTAGATAAATTTATTAATGAATTAAAGAAGAATAAAACTTATAGAGATGCAAAACATACTCTTTCAGTTTTAACAATAACTTCTAATGTGGTATATGGTAAGAAGACAGGTTCTACACCTGATGGAAGAAAAGCTGGAGAAGCATTTGCTCCAGGAGCTAATCCTATGCATGGAAGAGACAAAAATGGAGCTTTAGCATCATTAAACTCTGTAGCTAAAATACCTTATAAAAATGTTTGTGAAGATGGAGTATCAAATACATTTTCTATAGTTCCAGATGCATTAGGTAAGAGTGAAGAAGAAAGAACAAATAATTTAGTGTCTATATTAGATGGATATTTTGTACAAGATGCTCATCATTTAAATGTTAATGTATTAAATAGAGAGTTATTGATGGATGCAATGGAGAATCCAGAAAAATATCCGTCACTTACTATAAGAGTATCAGGTTATGCAGTTCATTTTAATAGATTAACAAAAGCACAACAATTAGAGGTTATAAGTAGAACTTTCCATAAAGATATGTAAGTCATTTTTATATAACAAGTTTTAGGTTATATATTATGAAGTGCTAGCTTAAGTTATATAGAATTTTTATATTAGATATAAAAATTTTTAGATAATTGTATAAGTTTTTCTAATACTCACATGGGAATATATGTTTTCTATTTGAGTGTTAGAATTACTTAATAAGGAGATTATATATATGGGTAAAATTCATTCAATAGAAACTATGGGGCTTGTAGATGGTCCAGGTATTAGAGTAATAATATTTTTTCAAGGATGTCAGTTAAGATGTGTTTATTGTCATAATCCAGATACATGGAGACTTAATGGTGGAATAGAGATCAGTAGTGATGAAGTTATAAAAAAAGTATCTAGATATAAGCCATATTTTAAGCAAACAGGAGGAATAACATGCTCAGGTGGAGAGCCTTTAATGCAGCCAGATTTTCTTTTGGAAGTTTTAAAAAAATCTAAAAGTGAAGGTATTCACATAGCACTAGATACATCAGGAGTAGGAATAGGAAATTATGAAGAGATACTTAAGTATGTGGATTTAGTTATATTAGATATTAAGCATATAGATGAGAAAAAATATTTTGATATATGTGGTAAGAACATGGAAGAATTTAATAAGTTTAGATCTATAGTAAATAAACTTAATAAAAAACTATGGCTAAGACATGTAGTCGTTCCAGGAATAAATGATACCATAGAACACATATATAAATTTAAAGATTATACAAATACCTTTAATAATGTAGAAAAGATTGAATTGTTACCCTATCATACATTAGGTGTAAATAAATATGAAAGTATGGGCATAAATTATAAACTTAAAAATGTAAAGCCATTGAGTAATGACAAAATTGAGGAATTAAGAAAGTTACTTTTATAATAAAAGCTTATATTTTTTATTTATAGTACCTATGAGTAAAGATCATATAAACTATTTATTTAGAATGTTAGAGTAGAACAAAAATAATATTTTAATAACTAAAGCATAATTAGTATTTGGAGATATAGAAAATTTAGAGTTTCTGATTTGTTTAAATATATTGCATATAAAATTTTACTAAGAAGTACTTAGTTTTATTTAATATACATTATATAAAAAATAAATTAGAAACTCTTATTAATTTCAACCATATATTATACAAAATTAAAGCATTCATATATATTTTAACCATACCTAAATCTTAAATATTAATCAATAGATTCTTGTAGACATTCTTCAATAACATCTTCTGTAATTTCAAATTGTTCTTCTCTCGTCATAATTTGTTCCCCCTAAATAATATTAATACATTAATATATTCTAATACTTAAAGTTTGTTACATAATATGAAAGAATATCTGTTTATTAATGAATTCTATATAAGAATTAATTATAGAAGTAAGAAAAATATATTTGAATGAACTTATTAATTTTACTTTAAGAGTATTTTATTTTTATATTTCAAATTAATTTCTTAAAAACCCTTGATTATTTATCATTATTATTATATAATAATAATTGTCCGGAGGGGACATGTAAAATTAAATTAAATTGAATTTAAATAAATAGAGTATAGTAGGAGGATGTTAATATGAAAAAATTTGTGTGTTCAGTATGTGGTTATGTTTTTGAAGGTGCAGAAGCACCAGAAAAATGCCCTCAATGTGGTGCAGGAAAAGATAAATTTGTAGAAAAAGTAGAAGGTGAAATGGCTTGGGCTGATGAACATAGAGTTGGTATAGCAAAAGATGTAGATCCAGAAGTTTTAGAAGGATTAAGAGCTAACTTTACAGGAGAATGTTCAGAAGTAGGAATGTACTTAGCTATGAGCCGTCAAGCAGATAGAGAAGGATTCCCAGAAGTTGCAGAAGCATATAAAAGAATAGCTTTTGAAGAAGCAGAACATGCTGCTAAATTTGCTGAATTATTAGGTGAAGTTGTTACAGATAGCACTAAGAAAAACTTAGAAATGAGAGTAGAAGCAGAACATGGTGCTTGTCAAGGTAAAAAAGATTTAGCAACATTAGCTAAAAAATTAAACTACGATGCTATTCATGATACAGTACATGAAATGTGTAAAGATGAAGCTAGACATGGTTCAGCATTCAGAGGATTATTAAACAGATATTTTAAATAAGAATAGATATGTTGCTATCCATAATTAATTAGAGAATTTTTTACACTCCATTAATTTTATATATCGTATTGTATATTAAATATATCAGAGTATATTTTGTTGTGGAGTGGGGAGAGAGTGGGCAAATAATAAAAAATTAATAATTATCTATGTCCACCAAATGATTTGCCCACGAAATAGAACGCTTATGTTAAGCGTTCTATTTTTATTTCAATATATTCTCTAATTCATTTATAACTTGCAAATTCATATTTTGAGTAATATGGGTATATAGACGTAAAGTGAAATCCAATTTACTATGACCTAATCTTTGTTGTATATATTTGGGATTTACTCCCTTCTCTAACAAAAATGTAGCATGAGTATGTCTTAGATTATGGAATTTAAAATCTATTCCATAATCTTGTTTAGTGATACGAGAAATGATTTTATGACTATAGGTATTAAGCATTTCGCCATTAGGTTTTACATTAACAAAATCAGTTACATAAATTACTTTATTATCATGATTAGTATCAATTATTATATTCTTTTTATAAGTATCTTTATAGAAGTCAATTGATAACTTTTGTTTTTGTATTAACGATAAAAGATAATCCTTGAATTTATTACTGAACATAATTTTTCTATAGCTATTTTTAGTTTTTAAAGATGTAAAGCACCATTTTTTATTATAATATTGTAATTGTTTATTAATAGTTACGATATTTTTATTAAAATCAAAATCACCCCATCTTAAAGCATAACATTCCCCAGCTCTTAGACCTAAATTAATTCCTAGTTGAAAAGCAGGCTGTAAATTAGTTGTACTTAAACGCTCATTTATTAATTTTAATTCTTCATGGGTGTAGATTCTTATATCATCACTCTTTACAACCTTAGGAGGTACTATTTTATGGATAATATTATTTTGTATATATTCCATTCTTTCAGCATATTTAAAAAGCAGTGAGAGAAAATTATAAATACTCTTTACATATTCATTACTTAATTTCTTGGCTTTTAGAGCAATGAAATTTTGAAGTTCATTGACTGTAATACTATTAATATATTTAAATCCAAAAGTATCTTTAAGATGATTATCATACAATGAGCTATATCGTTTAATGGTTGAAAATTTTCTTGTTATAGGAGCTTCATTTTCCATGAAGTTATTATAAATCTCGTCAAAAGTTATCTTCTTTTCTTCAAATATTTTACCAGTTGAATTAAATTCGTTTAATACTTTAGTTAAAGCTTGTTGAGCTTCTTTTTTCGTCTTAAATCCACCTTTTTCTTTTTGTTTACGTTTATCGCCTATTTTACCTATATCAATTCTATAGGACCAAGAATTTCCTCTCTTACGGACACTCCCTTGCATTATTTTTCACCACCTAATAAATCTATATACCAGGATATCAATTCATATAATTTCTTTTTATATTTTTTTTCGGATAATAAATGTTTATTTTTTGTTAAAATATTTGCTATTTCAGGCATATCTTTTTCAATATCAAAGTTATCCATACTGGATTCAATATCGCCAAATAATAGCTCACGGATTGAATCTTTATCCTTAAAATTAATTTTAGTTTTAATATCATTTTCCCATGTACTAGTTAAAGTATTTATAATATATTCTTTCTCATCATTAGTTAATAAGGATGTATTATCTTTAAATGAATAATTGGATTTAATATACCCTAGGATTTCCAGTATTTCTTCATATTTTATATCTAATGCATCTCCTAGTTTTTTTAGTATTTTTAGATTTGGATTTAATCTTTGTGCTTTTTCTAATTTGCTAATTTCTGAGTTACTGACACCCGTAATATGAGCTAGGTGCCTTTGCGAATATCCTTTATCTTCCCTTGCACTTATAAGCATGTCAGCAAGTAATTCTCTATTTGATAATTCCATAATTGCCTCCTACGAAAAAAATTTTTTATATCGTAATGTATCTTTACTGTATTATATTATATCGTAATTGTCTGCGAATGTAAACAATAGTAAATACTGTGTTGACGCTTAAAGACACGAATAGTATAATATAGACAAATGGAAACACAAACAAGGAGGTGGAAACACTTGCAAGAATATATTACAGTAAAAAAAGCAGCCCAGATATTAGGAGTAAGTAAAAGAACGATTTATAGAAAAATAAAACAAGGGATTATACCTTGTAAGAAAGTTGATTCAAAAATTATAAGGATACCAATCAACTATTTTAATATAGATTAAGGGGGATATTAATGGAATATTTATACACAGTAGATGAAACGGCTAAGTTGTTAAAGGTAAATAGGAATATGATTTATGATTTGATTAACATGGGACATTTAAGGGCAATAAAATTAGGAAGAAAGAAAATTCCAGCATTTGAAATAGAAAGATTCTTAAAAGAATATATAGGGAAAGATATGTCAGACTTAAAGAATGTTACAGATTTAAAGATATACATAAAATAATTAATTTATGGGAGGAAAGATTAATGAAAAATAATATATTTTTAAAATATTTAAAGATAAAGTATTTTAAAGGAATTAAGGATTTAGCAATAGATTTTGGACAAATTACTAATATATATGGAGAAAATGGAACAGGAAAAACTACTATTCAGGATGCATTTACATTTTTGTTATTTGATAAAGATAGTAAAGATTCAACTAAGTTTTTTGTACAGCCATTAGATGAAAACAATAGCCCAATTAATAATTTAGAGACAGTTATTGAAGCAACATTAGACATAGATGGCAAGGAAGTAGTCTTAAAGAGAGTGTATAAAGAAAAATACAATAAAGTAAGGGGAACAGCCAAAACAGAATTTAAGGGCTATGAAAGTAAGTATTATGTTAATGAAGTACCTAAAAAAGTTACAGAGTACAAAAGTTTTATATCAGAATTATTGGATGAAAAATTATTTAAATTAATAACTAATCCCTTATATTTTTCAAGCCTACCTTTGAAGGATAGAAGAGCCATTATAACTGAGATTGTTGGAGATTTAGATAACAAGGTTGTACTTGATTCTAAAAAAGACTTAGATCCACTAAGAATGCATTTAGAAGATAAGTCTTTGAATGACTTTATGAAAGCTAATAGAAGTAAAATAAATCAGTTAAAAAAAGACAGGATGCAAATACCTTCAAGAATAGATGAAGTTAATAATTCAATCCAAGAGCTTGATTTTAATGGATTAGATATACAACGAAGAGGGGTAGTTGCAGGAATTAAAAATATAGATGCACAACTCCAAGATAAAAGTAAAGCAAATGAAGGATTATTTAAGCTAAAGGCGGCACTAATAGAGAAGAAACAAGAGTTAACAGAGATTGAATATAAATTTAAAGCAAATGCAAATAAACCCAAGATGGAACTTGAAGGAAATATAAGAAGTACAGAAATAAATATAAAACACTTAAATATGACTATAAATGAAGTCCATGAAGAAGTAAAAAGAAATCAGGGATATTTAGATAATTTGCTTTTAAAAAGAAAAAACTTGCTAAAGGCATATAACCAGATTAAAAATTCTAAATTTGAATTTGATGAATCAACTTGTGTATGTCCAACTTGTAAAAGATCTTTTGAAGCAAGTGACATTGAAACTAATAAAAAAAATTTGGAAAATAATTTTAATAGTGATAAGGCTGAGAAATTAAAAGTAAATATAGCAGAAGGTAAAGTAGTTGCCGCTAAAATAGAAAATTTAAAAAGTGAAAATGAGAATTTAACTAAAAAAATAGAAGATGAAGAAAGTATGTTAGCAGCAACTAAAAAATCTTTGGAGACGCTTCAAGGCAAATTAAATAGTTTTAAAACAGAAATAGAGGATCCTGAAGAAATTAAGTATATAAAACAAGAAATTTATAGTCTTGAAAGTCAAATTAAGTCTTATAAGAAAGAAGATACTACAGAATTAAACAATAAGAAGGAAGAATTACAAGAGCAACTTAGAGAAGTGGACAAGCAATTAGCATTTAATGAAACGAATGAAAAAGCTAAGAATAGAATCAAGGAACTTGAAGAGGAAGAAACAAAATTAAGTGAAAAAATTGCAGAGCTTGAAGGTTTAGAAATCCTTTCAGAAGAGTTTATAAGAACTAAAGTTGAGCTATTAGAAGAGAAGGTAAATTCTAAATTTAAGTATGTAAAATTTAAAATGTTTAAAAATCAAATTAATGGTGGATTAGAAGAATGCTGTGAACCTTGCATCAATGGAGTTCCATATAGCAGTAATTTAAATACTGCTGCCAAAATTAATGCAGGATTAGATATTATAAATACTTTATGTAATCACTATAATATTAATGCTCCAATATTCATAGATAACAGGGAATCTACTAATAAAATAATTGATGTGGATAGTCAAGTAATTAATCTTATTGTTAGTCAGGATAAAAAATTAAAAGTGGAGGTAATGTAAAATGGCAGAAAACAAAAATAGTGCAGTAGCATTATTAGAAAAAGAAATGGTATACAACGTAGGTGAGGAAGAGGTAAAACTAACAGGAAGTATAGTTAAAAATTATTTAGCTAAAGGAAATAAACAGATAACAAATAGAGAAGTAGTTGTTTTTATGAATTTATGCAAGTATAGGAAGTTAAATCCTTTCTTAAATGAAGCTTACTTAGTTAAATTTAAGGATGAAGCACAGATTGTTACTGGTAAAGAAGCGTTTATGAGAAAAGCAGAGGAAAATCCGAATTATAAAGGTCACAGAGCAGGGGTTATTGTTATGAGAGAAAAGGAAATAGTTGAATTAGAAGGTTGCTTTAAATTAAAAACTGATACTCTTCTTGGTGGTTGGGCTGAGGTAATGGTAGAAGGAAAGAATTGTCCAATAGTAGCTAAAGTAAGCTTAGAGGAATATAACAAGCAACAAAGCACATGGAAGAGTATGCCAAGCACTATGATAAGAAAAGTAGCTTTAGTACAAGCTTTAAGAGAAGCTTTCCCAGCAGAAATCGGAGCAATGTATTCAAATGAAGAATTGGGCGTAGATGAATCAAAAATAGTAAATGTGCAACATGAAGTAAAAGAAGAAATTAAAGAAGAAGCTAATAAAGAGGTTATAGATATTGAAGAAACTGAATTAGTAGAAAAAGAAACTCCAGTAGTTGAAGCTGAAATAGTTGAACCAAAAGATGGCGAAGAGGAGACTCCATACTAATGATTAAAGTATTAGCTAGTGGATCCAAAGGAAATTGTTACATTATTCAAGCAGGAGAAGAAAAACTTCTGCTTGAGTGTGGGATTGATTGGAGAAATATACTCAAAGGTTTAAATTACAATATTAAAGGAGTTAAAGGGTGTTTGATAAGTCATAAACATTCAGACCATTGTAAAAGCTTTAAAAGAGCATTTGAGAGTTTGCCCAAGGTATGTGCTCCGTTAGAAGTATTAAAAAAGTACAATTGTAAAGAATACCATAAAACTTTTTTAATGCAACATTTAGATAAAGTCAGATTAGGAGAATTTAAAGTAATGGCATTTAAGGCAGAACATACAAATTCAGATGGTACAGAATGTGAGTGTTTAGGTTATTTAATACAACACCCTCAGATAGGTAAAATAGTGTTTGCAACAGATACTTATTACTTAAAATATAAATTTAAAAATGTGGACCATATCTTAATTGAATGTAACTATTCAGAGAGATATATGGAGGATTTAGAATCATATCAAACAAGAACTTTTAAATCCCATATGAGTTTAGAAACGTTAAAGGAAACATTAAAAACTTGGGATTTATCCAATACAAAAACCATTACTTTAATTCATTTAAGTGAGAATAATGGAAATCCAGAAGAATTTAGAAAAGAGATAGAAGCCTTAACTGGCATACCTACATACGTTGCAGTGCCAGGACTAGAAATAAGTTAGGAGAGTAGAAAAAATGAAAGATATTTTTGAGGTTAAAGAAAGAATAATTAATCTTTTAAGTAGTGTGGAGAGAAAGGGAATAGATAGAGTTATTAAATATCTGGAAGAAAGTGACTTCTTTGTCGCTCCTGCCTCTACTAGATTTCATGGCAATTATCAGGGGGGATTAGCAGAGCATAGCCTAAATGTTTATGAGTTATTTAAGGAGAAAAATAAAAGATTTGATTTTGGATTAAGTGAAGACACAATGAAAATTGTTGCATTGTTACATGATACATGCAAGATTAATTTTTACACTGTATATAATAAAAATGTAAATATAGCAGCTGCAGGGGAAAAGCCCAAGTGGATTAAAATGCCAGCTTATGGAGTTAATGATTTATTGCCTATAGGTCATGGTGAGAAAAGCGTTATTATTCTTCAGCAACTTATACCCCTAACGAAAGATGAAGTGCTAATGATAAGGTGGCACATGGGAGGATATGAATCGAAAGAAAACTTAAATAATGTTAGTGCCGCTTGGAATATATGCAATGCAGCAGTTGCTCTTAATACTGCAGATCTAGAGTCAAGTTATATATTAGAAGAACATTTTGAACCTGGTGAAGATAAAAAACAAATGAAAATTAAAGGGGTGTAATGGATGAATAAAATACAACTTGTTGGAAGATTAACTAAAGATCCAGAGTTAACTTTTGCTCCTGGAACAGGAACAGCAGTAACAAAATTTACATTAGCGGTAAACAGACCGCAATTTGACAAGTCCAAGCCACAGGAAGCAGATTTTATTCCTTGTGTATGTTTTGGTAAAAGAGCTGAAGCAATAGCAAATTATGTTCAAAAGGGACATAGATTTGGTCTTAGTGGAAGGCTTCAAATAAACAAGTATGTTGATAAAGATAATAATAACAGATGGAGCACAGATATAGTAGTAGAAGATTTTGAGTTTTTACAGGATAAAGGGACAAAGATTAATGAAAATCAATCTAACGAATCATCTACTAACTACGAGGAATTAACACCTGTGGATGATGGAGATATTCCATTCTAGATTAATAAAAATTTAGATTAAGACAGAACATGAAATAATTGCGAATGAAAGGAGCAACTTATGTTAGATAGAAATGACATACCATATTTAGTTCAATTGGTTAATGAGGATAAGAGAAAAATAATGTTAGCATATGAGGAAAATGATGAACTAAAACAATCTGAAATGGCTGGTAGAGTTAGGGTAAAAATAATAAATGATTTAAATGAATTATATGATAGTTTAAATATTTAATTCACATTATAAAAGGATTATGTTAGTGTCACAATTCAAAGATAGGAGGAAATAGGATATATAGATTTGAAAGTTTAAAATGTTGTCCAGTTCAAGAAGTTGTAGTAATAGCAGATAATGAAGAGCAAGCATTAAACATTGCTATAAAGGAAACTAAACACAAAAATTGGGAACTGCATCAAAAGTATGATAGAAAAAAGTGAGGTAAATAGATTGAGCAATATTATAAGTGATATATCTAAAAGAGTATTAATTGTAAAAGGTATAGAAGAAGTAAGAAGGATAAAGCTTTGCAATAAAGAGAGGGATATTATAAAAACGAAAAATTTATATGATGATATATGGGAAGTTGAACTTATTAAAAGAGTTGGAGATTATTTTAGGAAATAATTCAAATAACAGATAACAATGAGAGATAAATAGGAGAACAAGATATGAATGAAAAATGTAAATTTTATTTAAAAATATATATTACGGATGTACTTATTATGGATGGATTATTTTTGATATTAAAATCTATGTGGGATCAATTAGAAATAATATTTGATGGAGGAATACAAGAAAGTATATCAGATTCAATTATAGCAGTTATATTAGTAGTGTTGTTATGGAGAAATATCAGAAAATGGATTTTCATTAAAGATTAAACAATACAAATAATGGAGGAGATATTATGAATTTATTAGTAGCTAGTCTTATTATATTGTTGATAATTACAAATTATATTACATGTGAATTTTCTCACAGAATGGGCTTTAGGCATGGAGAAGAATTTGCAGAGCAAAGATTAAAAATTAAACAAGAGATTAATAGAATCAATTCAAAATTTGAAATGAGGTGTAAAAATGAATAAATTTCAAAAGGTTTTAAATAAAGCAGTTACAGAAAATATTAAGTTATACCCTGACTTAGGAAATGGTTCATTTTACAAAAGAAGAAAATTGTTTAGAAAGTTAGTAAGGCTACATCTTAAGAGAGCGTTTGACCTATCAGATATATCAGATTAATGTCTCGACTTAAAGAAATTATAAAAAAATGGAGGATATAAGATGATGATAGAAACTGAAGGAGTAGTTAAGTTTTATGAATATGAGCTTATGAATTTGACAGAAGGTGGAATAGATTTAATAAACAATCAAGTTATAGATTTGGAAGGTATATTAAGAAAAAATGATGGAAAGAAAATAAAAATTATTTATGAAGAGTAGAAATAATTTAAGGATTTAGTTAAGGAGAATTTTAGATGAAATATGAATTAAGTTATAAAAATATAGATGATAATTTAGTAACCAAAATAATAGAAGCTGATACTGACAAAAAAGCTGTAAATAAAGTTGAAAAAATATTAAAGGATGAGTTTTTTAGATCACCGCAGTTGATTTTATTAGAAGAATAGTTGCAGGATATGAAACTAAAATGAAAGGAAGATGAATTAATGAAAAAAAATAAAATATTATATTTAATATTAATATCAATCATATCAATAGGATTAAGTTTTGGTGTACAAGCTAAGGGGATTAGTAGCCGATCTAGTATTAGTCGCCCAAGTATTAGTCATTCAAGTAGTAGTCGATCAAGTTTTAGATCAAACAGTATTAAAAGCAGTTCCATAAAATCCCCTAAAGGTTTAAAAGCCACTAATGTAAGAACTAAAACAGCTAGTAAACCTACTAGTAAAACTATTAATAATAATACTAAAATAAATAATACTGTAATCCATAATCACTATAATGCCCCTAGACATAATACTACCTATTACACACCTCATGGTGGCAGTTTTAGGAGTAGTTTTTGGGATAATTATTGGATGTATAGAGCTTTAACTAATCATAATACCGTGGTTGTAACTAGAGCAGGAGGGACAAGCCAAACAATAGACTATGGTTATAGCGGAATATGGAAAGATATCTTAACTTTATTAATTCTCATAATAATAGTTATATTCATAACTAAAAAAATAAGAAAGAGATATTAAGAGGTGGGTATATGGAAATATCTAAAGAAGAATTTATAAAGAATATATCAGCATTACAGATAAAGAAAAAGCGTAAAAAAGATCAGGATTTTGTAGCAGTTATGACGGAAAGTTTCTATAGATGTAAAAAGAAAAGCAGAAATCACAATAAGAGGGTAAGAGGTCAAATTTAATAAGGAGAAAAACAAAAATGAGTAATGAAATTTATGAATACTTTATGGAGAAATATAAAAAGGCAAATTTTAAGGTAGTTCCAGGACATTGGCCAAATTTTAAAACTAAGGAAGAAGTGGACAAGTGGCTTAAGATAATGGAGTTAATGCTTGATGAATATTAGGTTACAAAAATAAATAGAAATGTAACCATAGAAATATTGGAGGATAAAAATGTATTATAAATTCACAGATACAGAGATTAAAAAACTTCTTAAAGAAAACTTTATTATTTTATATGATACAAGAGAGCAAAAAAATCAACATGTATTAAATTATTTTGATGAAAAGAAAATTAAATATAAAAAGAAAAAGATAGATGAGGGAGATTACACCGCAATAATAACTAAAAGGCCCGATATGGGTATTTATAGAGATATATATTTTCCAGTAGCAGTTGAGAGAAAGAATAGCGTTGATGAACTTGCTGGAAATTTAGCAGAAAAAACAGATACACATGATGATATAAGACTTATAAGAGAACTTCAAAGAGCAAAAAATAAAGGAATTAAAATATATCTAATAATAGAGGATAAGAATGGTATGGAGAATATAAAGAAAGGAAATTATAGGAGTCTATATACTCCTAAATCTTTCCTAGGAAGACTATCAAGTATACAGGATTTATACTTACATGACACTATTTTTACAAGTAATAAAGATACAGGGTTTGAGATATATAGAAAACTTTACTATAGCATTAGAAACTACTTAAAAGAATTGAGCACAGATATAGGACTAGCTGTAGAAAATGAGTAATAGCTTCAACGCAAAGAGGAGGTGAGAAGGTGGAACTGCAGGATATAGACTTAATAAACTTAATAGAAAATGAAACAGGAGAAAAATTTAATATGCAAGGGTACATAAAGTGCCCTTTCCATTCAGAAAAAACACCTTCCTTAAGGGTTAAATTTAATCCGGACACTAATAAAGATTTTTTTAAGTGCTTTGGTTGTGCAGAGTGTGGAGATGCCATTGATTTTATAATGAAATATAAGAATTTAGATTATATAAAAGCTAGGGAGTATTTAGGAATTGAAGTTGAGAAAACAGAAAAAGAACTTCAGGAGGAAAAAGTAAAAGACTATGTAGCTTGGGAATTAAGTAAGTTTAGACAAGGTCAAAAGTTACTGGGAATATTCAAATTTGTGAACGAAAGAGATGAGATAGTATATTTTAAGGCTAAATTTACGAACACAGAAGGTAAAAAACAACTTTCATATTATCATTTGGAAGGTGAAAAAGTAATTGCTAAGAGAGGAACTAATGAACTTCCATATAACCTATACAATGCTTTAAGTGCTATAAAGAATGATGATGTATTGATTATAGATGAAGGTGAAAAGGATGCTAACACAATAAATTCTATGTTTAAAAACAAGGGTTATGTGGCTACAAGTTTAAAAGGATGTAAAGAATTAAATATTTTAAAAAATAATAGGATGAGAATATATGTAATAGGAGATACTGGACAAGCTGGAGAGCAATATAAGTGGAATATTTATAATGAATTTAAAAAATATGCTAGAGAATTTAAGTTTATAAACCTTCCAGGATTGAAATCTCTGGGAGATAACAAAGATGTTACTGATTGGGTAGAGGCTGGCCATGATAAAAAAAATTTATTAGATGCTTTTGACAGATCCTTAGACGTAAAAAATAAATATGAACTGCAGCAGGATGCAGGTGGAATATATAAAATAATGTTTAAAGAAAAAGCAGAGGAAGTAATTGAAACTAAAAAATATATTGCAGACTTTAGATTATTAAAGGCAACCAGGATTAAATTTATAGATGATGAAACAGAAGGAGTAAGCATAGTACTAAAAAGTATTACTGGAGATACAATTGAAAGAACAGGAATAAGTACTGTATTTGATGATGTTAAATCATTCAAAAACTTTCTTGGAACAATGGATCTTGTGTTTAGTGGAAGAGTTGAAGATTTAAATAGGTTAAAGGGATGGATAAATAAATATTTTGCTTTAGAGAATGAAGAAGTTTATGGCGGTGTTAAATTTATAGAAAGAAACGGAGAATTAATTTTTATAGAGAATAACGGATGTATATCTTCAAAAGGAATGAATGAGCATATTAAGAGTGATGGACGAAATAATGCAGATGTACTAAAAAATGAACCAATAACAACAGAGGAATTGAAGGAAGTTATAAAACATATTTTTAAGTTTGCTGGTCCAGAAAAATCAATTTCTATCATTGGAACTGTAACAAATAATTTGGCGGTGCATCAGTGCCAGGCACTTAAGCAAAAATTACATCATCTTTTAATAGTTGGGGAGAGTGGCTCAGGTAAAAGTACAATACTTGAAAATGTAATTGCTCCAATACTTAATTATCCTAAGAAAGATATTAAATCTATTGGATTAATAAGTAATTTTGCTCTTATGAAAAATTTGAGTGATGGGAACTATCCAGCCTTATTTGATGAATTTAAG
Organism: Clostridium sp. Marseille-Q2269; assembly: GCF_943736985.1. GTDB lineage: Bacteria > Bacillota > Clostridia > Clostridiales > Clostridiaceae > Clostridium_F. The sequence continues at coordinate 206,258 of NZ_CALSFS010000005.1, read as the reverse complement.
CCAAGCATGATGGATAGGTATAAAATAGGCAACATATCAGAAACATTAAGAAATCTATATGATAGAGCCACTATAAGCAAAGGAAATAAAAGTTTAAAAACTACGGATTTTAATTTATATAGGCCCATTATTTTAGCAGGAGAAGAAAGTTATCCTAACCAAGAAAAAGCATTAATTGAAAGAAGTTGTATTATTTATTTATCCAGAAGGGAAAGAACTTCAAAGAATACAGAGGCTATGCAGTGGCTTATTAAAAATGAAGAATTATTAAATAAGTTAGGAAGAAGTTTAATAGAAATTATATTAGAAATGCCAGTAGAAAAATATCAGGAATTAAGAGAAATGGTTAAAAAGGATATAAAAGATTTAAAAAACAGGACTCAAAATACTGCAATTAATATCTCATGTGGAATGATGATATTTAATAAACTTTTACAAAAGCATGGATTGCATCAACTAGACAGTTTTTATGAGCACATAGTAAAAAATATTAAAGTTGAAGTTTTGGAAGATACAGAAAATGTTCATAGCTTAGTTGAAAGAATGTTAATTTTATACAATGACATGATAAATGATAGCAGAGCTATAGGATGGGAAGATGTTGTTAAAAGTAGAGGTGATGGCCTTTTTATTAAAACATCAGAAATGATTAATCAAATACATGAGCATGTTATTAGAGTTGGAGCTGATTTAGTTCCATTAAAATATAATGATTTTAAAAAACAAGCTAAAAAAGCTGGTTATCTAGTTAAAGCTTCAGGAAAAGTTATAAAAGTAGATGGAAAATCAATAAAATTTGATATTTATGATAAGAAAATGTTACAGGATTTAAAAGTAGACTCAATAGCTCCACCAGATTATGAAGAAGTTAGTGGAGAAGATGCAAAAATTTTCCCATTTAGACAGGTTACCAAAAAAATATAAAGGTAACCAAAGGTAACTTAAAAGGTAACCTATGTAAAGTATTGATATTACTATATTCTTTATATAAATATATATATAAGTTACCAAGTTACCTAAATATAAAAATAATATACGTACGTGTATATATTTTGAATTATATATATAAAAGATAGGCACATTATTTTTACAAAAAGGTAACCATAATAAAAAATATTTAAAGTATTAGTATTACTAAGGTTGAGGCATGTTAAAAAAGTTACCTTTTTAAGACTTCAAAAAGGTAACCCAAACTATAAAATAAGCAATAACCAAAATAAGGAGTGTAAATATAATGAATGAATTAATTAAAATAACAACAAATGAAAATGAAGATAGGTTAGTTAGTGCTAGGGAATTACATGAGTTTTTAGAGAGTAAACAAGATTTTACAACGTGGGTTAAAAGTAGAATTGAAAAGTATGGTTTTATAGAAAATAAGGATTATACCACATTCCATAAATTTGTGGAGCGTGAGAGAAGTAATTTAGGCTCAACTAGAACAGAATATGCAATTACATTAGATATGGCTAAAGAGTTGGCTATGGTAGAAAACAATAAAAGAGGTAAGCAAGCAAGAGAATATTTTATAAATATAGAAAAGAATTATAGAAAAGATTTATTTAAAATTCAAGATAATGCATATAAAAAAATAGGACAACTTGAGATGGAAGTACAAGCTCTTAAAGATAAATTACCTAAACCAGTTTTAATTGCTAAAAGAGAAATAAATGTAATAGATTTATTTAACTACATAAACAAAATATCTGGGGATGGATTATTATTTAATGAAATGTACTATAAAATTGATAAAGTAAAAGGAACTCTTTCAATTGATATAAGAAAAACATATAAAGTATTAAGAGAAAATTATAAGGATGTAGAAATGTTTAAATCTCAACCTGTTGCAATAGAAAGAGCATTAGAAAAACAAGATTTTTGTTATGGAGCTTACTTTGTAACAAATTTATTAAATAATAAATATGAAATGAAACCAACTCATGTTGCAATTATAGATATTAAAAAATTAGAAGATGCAGGAGGTTGTATTGATAATTTACATTAGGAGGAGATAGGCATGGAAGAAAATAAATTTAAAAAAACAGAATATCATTTATATAACTATAAAGATATAGATATATTAAATGAATTAATAGATATTAAAATAAAAAAATTAAAGAATGATATAAGCGTTAAGGGAATAGAGTATGGAGAGAGAACAGGAAAAACAAACAAGTTTAATTCAGAAGTAGAAAATGAAGTCATAAGAAGAGAAGAATATATTCAAAAAGAATTAGAACTATTACAGCAAGAGAAAGAAAATAGAATAAATGAAAAAGAATTGGTTAATAAGGTTATGGAGCTATTAGAATATGATGAAAAGAAATTAGTTGAGTTAAGATATTTTAGTAAGCCAACAAAGAGTTGGACAAGTATAGCACAGGAACTTAATCAATCAGTTGATAATTGCATTAAAGTAAGAAGAAGGATAATAAGCAGAATATCTGAATTATTATTTTAGTATTATTGTATTATTATTTTAGTATTATATTATTGAAAGGTTACAGTTTTGAGTTATTTTAACGTTATATAATAGTATCATAGGAAATAAAGTAAGAGGCACTTAGTTAATAGCTAGGTGTCTTTTTTATTGTAATTAATGTACAAGTGTCTAGGAGGTGATTATATGTCTTATGAAGTATTAACAGTACAACAAAATGATATGGTTACTATGCTCATAGAAGGTGAAAATATAACGGATATAGCTAAGAGATTAGGTGTTGTTAGGAGTACTGTTTATAATTGGCTTAGTAAAGATAATGTAAAGGCTGAACTGGACAGGCGGAAACGAGAACTTAGTAACCAAGGTAATCAGCTTATTCTTAAAGACCTTACTACTTATATAGGTAACATAAAAGAATTAGCTAATGATAAGAGTGATAAGCGTGTGTGTCTTGCTGCTAACCAATATCTTATTAATAGAATCTATGGTAATCCTACTAATGTAGTGGAGGATAATAAAGAGAATAATAATGATACTTTAGATACTAATGTGTTGGAAGAAGAACTAAATAAGTTTAAGAAACTTAAGTGTGTTAAATAGTTTATAAAGGTATACTTTAATAAACATAGTTAAACAGTATAAAAATATGTTTATTAAATACATAAAATAAATTAATAAACGTTTATAAAATAATATTGACATTGGTAAACACTAATTATATAATATAAATATAGAAATTTATAGACCCGGGGTACTTCTAAAATGAAAAATTCAAATTGCCCCTGTGACCAGTTCTACAGTTTCTATAAAATTTTAAAAAGTCAGAGGTGTTTATTAATGGAAAAGGTATATGGGTATTTAAGAGTTAGTACTAAAGAACAGAATTTAGATAGACAATTAGAAAGCGTTATTCAATATTGTAAAGAAAATGATATTGAAATTGCCGAAAGAGATATCATTACTGATAAGCAATCTGGTAAAGATTTTAATAGAGAAGGATACCAAACATTAAAAAATAATTTACTACGTTCTGGAGATACTTTAATAATTAAAGAACTTGATAGACTTGGTAGGGATATGATAATGATAAAAGAAGAATGGAGAGAATTACAGAAAAAAGGTATAAATATAATTGTAATTGATAATCCAATATTGAATACTGTTGGAAAATCAGATTTAGAAAAAAATCTTATTTCAAATATTGTATTTGAATTATTATCATATATGGCTGAGAAAGAAAGAATTAAAATTAAAAAGCGTCAAGCCGAAGGTATCGCTGCGGCTAAAGCTAAAGGACAAAAACTTGGTAGACCAGAGATTGAATTTCCTTCCAACTGGAATGAAGTATATAATGAATGGAAAGATAAAAATATTACAGCCGTTAAAGCTATGGAGCTTACAGGACTTAAAAAAAATAGTTTTTATAATTTAGTTAAAAGATATGAAACTCACTAGGAAATTATTGGTGAGTTTCTATTTTTACATAAGGTAGGTGAGTACATGACAGAAGAACAACAAAATACATATTTATTATTCAAATATCTCACAGAGCAATTTATTTCTGCTGGAGCGGATAATCCCGAGGAAAAAGCCAAAGAACTTATTTTATCTAATAGTAGTAATTTATTTGGATATCATGGATTAGCGTGGCAATTAGGAAAATTGAATATGGAGTTTTTCTGCATGTACTTTCTACAAGATACTTTTTTACCTAAAGAAAATAATGCAGCGGCTCCTATAGCTAAAGTACATAAAGAGATATGGCATGATATAGAAAACGCTATTATTGGAGAAGGAGCCGACCAAATAGGAAGAATACTTCCAAGGGGAACTGGTAAATCTGTCTTTGGTACTTTTGCTGGTACTATATGGGCACATTGTTATAAACATAAAAAATATACTCTTATTTGCTCGGATATAGGGAGTACCGCAGAGAAATTTATAAGTGATATTAAAAATACATTATTAGAAAATGAACATATTAAAAAAGCTTTTGGAATTATTTTAGATGATAAAGATAAAAGATATAAATGTAATAGTACTCAACTGGAACTTACCAATAAAACTTTCATTGAAGCTATTTCCTCTGCCAGCCCCATGAGAGGGCGTAAATATGATAATTGTAGACCAGATTTTATTATTTTAGATGATTATCAATCCGAGGATGATGTAAGAACAGAACAGGCACGTGAGAACAAGTGGAAACGATATTCAGATGATGTTAAATACGCTAGTCAAAAGGCAGTCATAAGAAATGGTAAAACAATTAAAAAAGGAACTACATTTATTGCATTAGGAACACTTCAACATAAGGAGTGTTTTTATTCTAGGCTATTAAAAATGCCTACATGGAAATTTAAGAAAGAAAAAGGTGTATTGTTAGAAGATATAGACTTGTACTTTACCACTGGATTGTGGAGTAAGTTCAAGTCTATTTTATTTAACTTTAAAAATGAAAATAGGCTTGAAGATGCAAAAGAATTTTATTGGCAACACAAGGAGGAAATGCAATTTTCATTACTGTGGAGTGAGTTTTGGGATTGTTTAGATATAGCCTTATCATATTATGAAAATCCTTCAAGCTTTAAACAGGAAGTCCAGGGTGATGTTGATAGCATTGGGCAAAAGTGGTTTAAAGGTGTAAGAACTGAAACGAGAAAAGAAATAGAGACACATAGTTTTTATAAAAGTATGCTTTTAATAGACCCCGCTAGTGGTGGGGGTAAGAAAAACGACTATAGTGCTTTTTTAGTAGGATCTATGGGAGATAATAATCTAAAATATGCCCGTAAAGCTGAATTAGCTAAAATAAATGCTAGAACTGATTTTGATAAGTATGTTGACCATGCAATTAAACTATTAAAGGACTATCAGGATATAAGTCACTTGTATATAGAGAAAAACACATTTAATGGTGCTGATGCAAATGCCATTGAAAATAAAATAAATGATGATCCAGTGCTAAGAAATAGAAATATTACTATAATTAATGAACACCAAAAGAAGAATAAAGATGATAAGATTTCTACCCTAATACCTTATATTAATAAAGGGCAGATTATATTTGCTGAAGAAGATAGTGAGTTTACGAACCAGATATTAGATTTCAGAGGGCAGAAATATTCAGTTCATGATGATGCTCCGGATATAACTGCTGAGTTTAGTATTAGAATTGAAAATATAGAGGTAGTTGAAAATGTAGTACTATTCGATAGGAAAAAATTTGGCTTGTAGGAGGTGATTGAAATAGATATAAATTTACTTAAAAAAGCTTATGAGGAATATCAAAATAACTTGCAAACTTATGCTAAAATGTATGCCTATTATAAGGGTAATACTGACGCTATTAATAATTATCAGATGGTTACTGAAAGATCTAATAATAAAATAAATACTAACTTTATTAAGAAATTTATAAAAGAAGAAGTTTCTTATAGTGTTGGAAATGATGTAAATTATATAAGTAAATCTGGAAATGAAAATATAGTCAATGACATTGACTATTACCTGGACCACTGGAGTGAGGGACATGATTCAAATTTAGCTAAAAATATGCTTATATATAGTTTGGCTTATGAATTATATTATGCAGATAAAGAAGGACAATTCTCTAGTAAAATAATAAGTCCACGAGAAGGATATGCCGCCATAGATGATTTTGGCAACATATCTTTTTTTATGCACACATATAAACTGAAATTTGATGATACAACTTATATTGACGTGTATACAGATAAAGAAATATTACATTTTAATGATAAGTTTGAAGAAATTAAACCTAAAACAAAACATATTTTCGGTGCTGTGCCAGCTGGATTAGCTAAATTAAGTGAAGAAGGTAAAGATGATACTTTATTTAAGGATTTAAAAGGACTTCAAGATGCCTACGAAACTAATTTATCTGATATAAGTAATGAAATAAGTGATTTTAGAAATGCTTATATGGTGCTCACTGGAGTAGCTATAGATGAAAAAGATATTCCGAAGATGAAAAAACTTGGAGTAATGCAGATTAAAGATAAAAATGGTACTGCAGCATGGCTCATAAAAAATATTAATGATACTTTTATCCAAAATACCCTTAATACCATGGAAGATAAAATGTATCAATTATCTAGCCATATAAATCACAATGAAAAAATGCAAAGTAATTTATCATCTTTGGCACTTAGGGCTAGACTAATAGCATTAGAGGAAAAATGTAAACTCAATCAAAAATCTATTGCAGATTGTATTAAAACTAGACTTAAATTTTTATTTATATATTTAAAAGTTATTAAAAATATTGAATATGACTTTAGAGATATAAAAATTAAGTTTACCCCTAATATCCCACAAGATGATTTAATGACAGCTCAAGTAATTAGCCAGTTAGGTGATAAGTTATCTACTGAAACTGGATTAAGTTTATTATCATTTATTGAAAATCCTAAAAATGAAATAAAAAAACTCAAAGACGAATTACCTGGAATGAATTTGGATGATATTGTGGGTGATGTTAATAATGAGTTATAGTAAAAATGAAGAAGAAAAGTTTATCCAAGGCCTTTATGATGAAGCTAATGAACAGCTGAAAGAAGTTTATAAAGAACAAAAAGAAAATAGAGATGAGTTATTAAGAGAAATAGCATTAATTATGCTTACTTATACTATTATAGATGGTTTAATGAGCCTTAGGAGCAGAGATAAATCAAAGGAATATAAAAGGTTGTCTAAGCTAATTACAAGTACCACACAAAGCCAAAAAGGCATACAAACACGTGTTATAAATAATATTTTAAATAATACAGTTAAAAATACTTTTGATTTTTACTCTTATAATGCAAATTTAAAAGATGTTAGAAAAATTATAGAAAGTAATTTTAAGGGCAAACATTTTTCAACTAGAGTTTGGGAAAATGAAAAAGCGGTAGGAGAACATTTGTATAAACAAGTTAAACAGTTTCTAAATGGTAAGATAAATGTTAACCAAATAAAAAAAGATATAGAAAAAACTTATAATAGTAGTGCTTATGAAGCTAAAAGGTTAACTGAGACGGAAGTTAATCGTTGTGAAGATGAAGCTTTTAGGAAATTTTGTAAAGAAGTTGGAGTTAAAAAAGTAAGAAGAAATGAGGTATTAGACCGTAGAACCTGCTCAGAGTGTGCTACATTGGATGGTAAAATATATAATTTAAATGACGCACCTGGAGTTGTACATCCTTTGTGTAGAGGGTTTAATACTGTTGAAGAGTAATGGTATAATATTCTTGTAGTAAGGAGGTGGAATTATGTTTAGAAAATTTATTCATCCTAATTCAAAGAATATCGTAACAGCTGAAATTAAAAAAAATAATGATGGTAATGATATAATAATGTGCCCTAAGTGTAATTTAGAAATTATGGGTAGTGAGTATAATTGGGTTTGTAAAAAATGTGGAATAACATTGATTGGGCCTTTATTAGAAAGATAAAAATATTTTAGCACGTACTAAGTAAAAATAGTAGGTGCTTTTATTATATTTAAAATCAAGGAGGGATAGATGTGAAAAAATTATTTATATCTCAACCAATGAGAGGGTTTACAGATGAAGAAATTTTAAAAACTAGAGAAGAAATTAGACTTAAAGCAGAAAAAACTATAGGAGAACCAATAGAATTAATAGATTCTTTCTTTGGAGATTTTAAACCTATAGGTAATATACCAGTATGTTATTTAGGAAAATCTATAAGCTTACTGGCCGAAGCAGACGTTGCTTTTTTTGGTGATGGCTGGGAGGATGCAAGAGGATGCAAAATTGAACATGAAGTTGCAGTACAATACGGAATTGATAGGATAGAAGATTAGAGGAGGAAAATTAAATGAATGAAAAAGAATTTTTAGAATGGTGTAAACGGGAAGTATGTAACTATACCAATAATCATTTGGATAAAACCGATAAGAAAAAAATCACAACAGATGATGTATTCATGGTATGGAGTTGTAAAACTCTTCAAAATAATAAAGCTCTATTAAGTACTACTTTATTTGATGGGATGTATTACGAGTGTACTTACAATGGAGATAAGAAAGAGATGTATGTAGATGCTTATAAAAAGTGGGAAAATTATAAGGTTGAAAAATAATTGAGTCTTAGGAAACTAAGGCTTTTTATTTTAATTAAAATGTGTCTTTAGTCCTAATGGGTTAAAGGGACAAATAGGAGGAAAGTAAAATGTTAAAAAGTGAATTATTAAAATTAATAGAAAGTATAGAAGATAATGGAGAAGTTGACGAAATATTAGCTACTTCTGAACTGGCAACCAAGTTTGGTGGTTTAGACGTATTTAAGCAAAAAATGAATACAGACAAAGAGTTTAAATCTTATATTGATAGTTTAAAAGACCAACATTTAAATAAAGGATTAGACACCTGGAAAGCTAATAATTTGCAGAATTTAATTGATGATAAAATTAAAGAATTATATCCAGAAGAAGATCCAAAGGATACTGAATTAGTAAAATTAAAGCAAGAAATGGAGAATATGAAGAAAGAAAAAATAAAAGAGCAGCTAACTAATAAAGCTCTTAAAATAGCTACTGAAAAAGGTCTACCAACTGATTTGGTAGATTATTTTATTGGCCAAGACGAAGAAACTACAGATAAAAATTTAGAAACACTAGAAAAAGTATTTACTGATAAGTTAGAAACTACAGTAAAAGAAAGATTAAAAGACAATAGTTATACACCACCAAGTGGAGGAAGTGATCCAGAAGGTGGTTTAGATTTTATATCTGTAATAAAAGACAATCAAGTAAAAAGAGATTAAAAAGGAGAGTGTAAAATATGGCATATTTAAAAGATGAATTACAAGGTTTTGTACCTACTGAACAGGCAAATGGAATAATGAAAGATGTAGCAAGAGGTTCCTCTATACTTAGATTAAGTAAAGTTGAGCCTATGAAGTCAGATAAGAAAAAATTTAGCATTATGACGGATGGCCCAGGAGCTTACTGGGTGGGTGAAACTGAAAGAATACAAACATCTAAGGCAGAATGGATATTCCCAGTGATGGAAGCTAAGAAGTTAGCTGTAATAATTCCAGTAACAAAAGAAAAAATGAATGATACCACTATAAATGTATTTGGAGAAATGCGACCAGCAATAGCAGAGGCTTTTTATAAAGCTATTGATAGTGCTTGTTTGTTTGGCACAAGTTCTCCATTTTCTAAAAGTATTTATAGTGTAGCTAATTCTGCAGGAAATAAAATAGAATTAGAAACAAACGGAGCTGGTAAACTTGACTTAGATATATCTGATGTTATGGCTTTAGTTGAAGATGATGGATTAGATATTAATGGTTTTGCGGGACACTATGGACTTAAAAATTCTCTTAGAAAATTAAGAGATGCAAACGGCAATGCTTTATTTGTTCCAGGTGTAGGACAAAATGAATTATATTCTAATCCTATAGAATTTGTAAGAAATGGTGGTTGGGATAAAACTAAGGCTGAATTAATAGCTGGTAATTGGATGTATTCTTTAGTAGGCATGAGAGCAGGTATTGAATATGAAATACTTAAAGAAGCTACTCTACAATCTGTTACTATGGGTGATGGTAAACCATTATCTTTAGCTGAAAATGACATGGTGGCAATCAAAGCTAGTATGAGATTAGGTTTCTTACCTATAAAAGATAAGGCATTTGCTTTATTAACACCAAAAGCTGGAGCATAAGAGGAGTGAAACTCCTCTATTTTAGTTTAAAGGAGGACTGTGAAAGTGAACAAATACTGTAAAGGTAAAAGAACAATATATGCTACTGAAAGAGCATTTGAAGTAATATATAAGGACCAAGGTTTTAAACTTGTGAAGGAAAAAGCTAAAGATGATGAAAGTGTTAAAGATAATGAATCTACTGATGATAAAGAACAGGAAAATGATGAAAAGTAGGTGTTTTAAATGACTATTGAGCAAAAAAAAGCTATTTTAGTTATTAGAAATTATCTGAATAAGGATTTAACAGAAGATTATATATTAGAAAATTATGATTTAGCAGTAGAGCAGTTAATTAATAATGCTGATAAATTAGAAAATATAAAAACTCCTGGAGTTAAATCTATGTCTGAGGGTAACCAATCTATAAGTTTTGATAGTAACCCTTGGAGCATAACAGAAGATGTTAAAGCTTTATTACCTACGCCCTACGTAAGGATGTGGTAATATGGGAGTTTTATTTAAAAATGCAGATATAACTATATATAATAAGTGGTATGATTCTATGAATGATATAGATAAATATCAAAGAACAGTCATTAAAGGCGTTAATTGGCAAAGTAAAAGGAATGGTGCTGTTAGCGATAAAGGTTTGTTACTTGCAGATAGTACACTTATATTTATAGATAAGTTCGATAAATATATCAGCTCTAAGAGATTTTTAAAACTATCTAATGAAGAAAGACTTAATTATTTTACATTAACTCCAGGAGATAAAATAGTTAAGAATGAGGTTACTTTTGAAATATCAGGAGTATCACCGTATCGAATAGGTGACTTGGAGAAAAACTTTGATGATGTAATAGATATTAAGTCTGTAAATATATTAACTGACCACATGGAAGTGGAGGGAGTATAATGTCCACTACAGTTAGAGTACAAATTGATAAGACGCAAAAAATTTTATTAAAAAGATATTTAAATAAAAATGGTCAAGCACAGGTTAAGTTTACTAAAGAAGTGGCCAAAGAATGTAATAACTATGTACCATTTCTTACTGGTAGATTAAAAGATATGAGTGTTGAGTTAAAAACAGATAAAATAATTTATAATGCTCCTTATGCTGCTAAGCAATATTACAGCAATAAAGGTGGCAATAGAGGAGCTTTAAGGGGTAAGTATTGGGATAAAAGAATGTGGAGTGATAAAGGAGATATTATTATAAAAACTATAGCTGAATTTGTTGGAGGTAGAAGTAAATGATAATAGATTCTTTAAGAAATTATATAAGAAAATGTCCCTATTTAGATACCTTTAACAATGCTATAAAAGTTAATGTAAATTATTTAGAACCTAATACAGATACTTACTCTATAGAAGAAATCCCAATAGAGCCTATTATAAAGAAGTATGTTAATGGAGATAGTGTAAGGCAATATGCTTTTATATTTACATCTAGAGAACCTTATGGAGCAGATGTATTACAGAATATAGATAATAGCGGATTTTATGAAAAATTTGCTGATTGGATTGAAAATAATAATATATTGCCAGTGCTGGAAAATAACTTAGAACCTTTAGAAATTAAAGTTACTAGCACTGGCTATGCTTTTGCAGTTACGGAAGACACTGCTCAATTTCAAATACAGCTTAAATTAAAATATTTTAAGAAAGGAATGATATAATTGGCAGTTAGAAAAAGAAAAATACAAGCTAATTATTTAGAAGTAACAGGTGAATTTGAATTACTAGGTGCTGGATTCACAGAGCTTAATGAGAGCCCATCTGCACAAACAACATCTAAAAGATATATTAACCAATCTAGTGCAAGTCAAAGTATTACTGGCTATGAATGGGGAAGTGAATTTACTGCGGATCAAATAAATAGCGAAAAAGCTATTGAATATATAAGAGAAATCGGAGAAATGCAAAAAACAGGACCTGATACAGAAACAGATTATTTAATTGTAGATTTGGATAAGCCTGGAACTACAGAAGGAAGTTATAGAGCTAGAAAAATAAAAGTAGCAGTTTCTGTAGATTCCTTTGAGGATAATGACGGAGATTTAGGAATAAGCGGTTCTTTCTTAGGTATAAGTGATCCAATGTTAGGTACATTCGACATAAAGACTAAAACATTTACCGAAGGATTTACACCGAAAGGAGTGGTAGTAAGTGATAATTAATAATGTAGAATTAGAAGATTTAGATATACTAGATTTAGAGGTTGCTGAAAAGTATGAAAAAGCAATTAAGGGGATTGACGGAATTGCTGAAAAAGTAAAAGGTATGACAATAACTGAGAGTGTTAGAACTCAATGCAATGCTATATTTAATATTTTTAATGATCTATTTGGTGAAGGTACAGATAAAAAGGTTTTTGGCAATAAAGTTAATCTATTGACATGTTTAAAAGCCTTTGATGAACTTATAACAGAAGTAAATGCAACAAATGAAGAAGTTGAAAAGATAGCTAATAAATATTCCCCTAATAGAGCACAGAGAAGAAAGAAAAAATAATGAATATGCTAATAGATTTAGTTCCAACTACGGTTGAAATAGATAATAAGGAGTATGAGATTGATTCTAATTTTAGAGTGTCCATACTCTTTGAACTTTTAATGCAAGATAATAAACTAAGTGAAGAAGATAAGATCGTACAAGCGTTACAACTCTATTATCCTGTTATACCAAGTAATATTAATGGGGCAGTTGAACAGATGCTATGGTTTTATAGATGTGGAAAAGATATAATAGCATCTAAAGGTACTGGAAAAGGGAAAAGTACGCAAATCTATAGTTTCAATTTTGATGATGACTATATTTATAGTGCTTTCCTAGATCAGTATAGTGTAGATTTGCAAGATATAGAGTATTTACATTGGTGGAAATTTAAAGCTATGTTTAAAGCTCTTAAAGAAGATAATGAGATAGTTAAAATAATGGGATATAGAAGTATGGATTTATCTAAAATAAAAGATAAAGAGGAGAAAAATTATTATAGGAAAATGCAAGAGCTATACAAGATTCCAATTGCCAAAGACGAGAAAGATAAATTAGAAGAAATAAATAACATATTACTAAATGGTGGAGATGTTAGTAAAGTATTGTAATGTATTCCTCTTATAATATATAATATATAATATATTATATATGGGGAGGTCATGCTATGAAGGCGGGAACAACATATTCTAAAAAACAATATAAATTATATTCTAAAGTGTATTTGGTAGTAGGAATAATCTTTGCAATTTTAGGTATATTTTTAACTATAGCTTTCCCACCAGTTGGAATAATTGTGTTAGGGTTTGGGACAGTGGTGATAATGGTTTCTAAAAATTTTAAAAAGTCTTCGATTGAAGGTGGGCACCCAAAAGAAGTCGAAGACTTTGTTTCAACTAGTGAAGTTAATGGCTATATAAAATTTAATGATAATACAAAACAGATGCTAATATCACCGAAATTTAATCCTAAAATAGTGAATTATTCAGATGTTTTGGACTTTGAATTAATTGAAAATGGGAAAACAGTTGTAACTAAAGGTGGCTTAGGGAGAGCTGTTGCAGGTGGAGTTTTGTTTGGAGGAGTAGGAGCCATTGTAGGTGGAGCTACAGGTAAGAAAAAGAGTATAACAAGTGTAAGCGGGCTAAAAATAAAACTTGTAGTAAAGGATATGAACAATCCTAATTTATATATAAATATAATAACAACCCCTACAAAAATTGACACATTTGTTTATAGAACTTCATACGAAATTGCTGAGAAAATATTATCAATGCTTCAAATAGTAACTTCATAAAATTAATTAGAATAATTAAATAATATATTTATAAAAAATAAAGACACTTACATTAGTAGGTGTTTTTTTGAGGTGATTAATATTGAAGAAATAAGATGCCCTGACTGTAATCAGTTGCTTTTGAAGGCTGATTATATTAAAGGCGAAATAAAATGTGTTAGATGTAAGAAAATAATTAAATTGGAATTGAGCAAAGAACAGAGCCAAACCACACCATAGAGTAGTGAGTGAGCCTGTCTTTTTTATTTTATATAAAAAGCAGGTGAAAAAATGGCAGATGGTAAAATCATAATTGATACGGAAGTAGATAATAGCGGAATTAAAAAAGGTATGGATGAAGCTACTAAAAGTGCTAAATCTCAAGCTGCTAAATTAGCAGCTGAATATCGAAAACAAGGTATGTCCGCGTCTGAATCTTTTAAAAAGGCGTGGAGTGAGATTGAGCGAGATTCTGCTAAACAAGGTAATAACACCGCTAATAATTGGCAACAATCAGCTGAAAAGATGAACACTATAGCTAATAAAGGGTTGAAAGGTATAGCAACTGTGGTTGCAACTGTAGGAACAACTATGGGGGCTATAGGGACATTTGCGATTAAAACCGGTGTAGATTTTGAAAGCGCCTTTACTGGCGTTAGAAAAACAGTAGATGGCACCGAAACTCAATTCGCACAATTAGAAAAAGCAATTAGGAATATGGCTAAATCTATGCCTGAAAGTGCTAGTGAAATAGCTGGTGTTGCTGAAGCAGCTGGGCAACTGGGTATAAAAGTAGAGAATATAGAGGGCTTTACTAAATCCATGGTTATGCTTGGTGATAGTACGAATATGAGCAGTGAAGAAGCAGCAACTTCTCTTGCGAGATTAGCTAACATTACACAGATGCCACAGACTGAATTTAACCGACTCGGTAGCGTTATTGTAGCATTGGGAAATAATCTTGCTACAACTGAAAGTGAAATAACAGCTATGGGTTTAAGACTTGCGGGCGCAGGCCACCAAGTCGGTATGAGCGAAGCACAAATTATGAGTTTTGCTGGTGCGCTTAGTTCTGTAGGAATTGAAGCTGAAGCTGGTGGAAGTGCTTTTTCTAAAGTTATGGTTGATATGCAACTTGCAGTAGAAAAAGGCGGAGAAGGATTAAACCAATTTGCCAAGGTAGCTGGGATGAGTTCTAGCGAATTTCAAAAGGCTTTTAAAGAGGATGCAGCAGGCGCAATTATAGCTTTTATACAAGGTTTAGGGAAATGCCAAGAAAGTGGGCAATCTGCAATTGGTGTTTTGGATAATATGGGGATTACTGAAGTCCGTATGCGAGATGCTCTTTTAAGAGCTGCGGGTGCAGGGAATGTATTCACAGACGCTTTAAAGCTAGGAACAAAGGCATGGGATGAAAATATTGCGCTAACAAAAGAGGCTGAAACAAGGTATGCTACAACTGAGAGTAAAATGAAAATGATAAAAAATCGAATTGTAGATTTAGGCATAACCATGTTTGAAAAATTTAAAAAACCTTTTGGAGAATCGTTAGATTCTGTAATAAAGTCCTTAGAAAAATTATCTAGCAGTCTTAGTAATGGGGCATTAGGGGAAAGTGTAGACAAACTTGCATCAAGCTTTGGGAAAATGATTGCAAGTATAGCCGAAGGGAGCGCAAATTGGTTACCTAAAATTATTAATGCTTTAGCATGGATTATGGATAATGCAAGCTTTATAGCTTCAGGTATAGGTGGTATAGGTGCTGCATTATTAACTTTAAAAATAGCAAGTACAATAGGTAAAGCCGTTGGTACTTTTAAAAAGCTTTATTCAGCTATAGCGGAAGGAACTCCTATTTTGCAAGCTTTTAATACTGTACTAGGACTTAACCCAATTATATTAATTACAGCGGCTGTAATTGGATTTATAGCTGCGTTGGTAATTCTCTGGAACACGAATGAAGGTTTTAGAAACTTTATAATAGGGGTATGGAATGCTATTGCAGATGCTTGTAAAACAGTATGGGGCGGAATAGTTAATTTCTTTACTGTAGATATACCCGCAGCATGGCAATCGTTATTAGATTTTTTTAGTAACATACCCGAGTGGTTCTCTAATTTATGGGCTACAATTAAACAGGCTTTTGTAGATGGGTGGAATGCTATAGTAAATTTCTTTACAGTCACTATCCCAGAGTGGATAAACAACATAGGGGAATGGTTTGGACAATTACCTTATAAAATTGGTTATGCCTTAGGTTATGCTTTAGCTACAATAGTTAAGTGGGGAGTAGATACATGGAATTATCTTGTTACAAATGTACCTATTTGGATAAATAATGTTGTTAATTTCTTTGCTACATTACCAGGTAAAATATGGACTTGGTTAGTTAATACAATTAATAAAATAGTAGCTTGGGGACAACAAACATATACAAATATGGTTAATGGTGCTACAAGGGCTATAAACGCAGTTATTCAATGGTTCACTACACTACCGAGTAGAATTTGGCAGTGGTTAGCTAATACAATACAAAAAGTAGCTCAATTTGCAGTTAATTTAGCATCTAAAGCACGTGAGGCAGGAAGTAATATGGTAAATAATATAGTTCAAGCAGTTAAAAATCTACCTTCTAAATTTGTAAGCATAGGTAAAAATATTGTTCAAGGTGTATGGAATGGTATTACTGGAATGGGCGGATGGATTAAAGATAAAGTAAATGGATTCTTTAGTAGAATTGTAGATGGTGCTAAATCTGCACTAGGTATACATTCACCTTCCAGAGTTTTTAGAGACCAAGTGGGTAAATATATGGCTCAAGGTGTTGGAGTTGGATTTGAAAATGAAACTGAAAATATAAAAAAATCTATGGAAAAAGACCTATCTGCATTAGTTTCTAAAATGCAAATGACAGTAGACCATGAGGTAGCAACCACAACCGCAGGAGTAGTAGCAAGTAGGAATACAACAACAAATTCAACAGTTACAAACAATAACGACAATGGATTAAATATTACTATAGAACACTTTGAGAATAAAACCGATAAGGATATGCCAGCTTTAATGGAAGAAATAGAATTTTGTAGAAAGCAAAATAGCTTAGCAAGAGGAGGGGTATAATGGAAGATGGCTTTATTTGGAAGGGTATACATTCAAGCGAAAAAGGTTTAAAAATTATATCCCTTCCAGATGTGACAACCCCAGAACTAAGGGTAGAGAAGGTAGTTGTTCCAGGTAGAAGTGGAGATTTAACTTTAACGGATAATGATTACGAGGGCGAAGTTAAGTCTGTTGAGTTCGATTATTTCAATAATAATTTTGATGATATAAAGACATGGTTAACTGGGACAGGAGAAGTTATTTTCTCTAATGAGCCTGATAGATATTATAAAGCTAGAATAATTAATAAAATAGCTTTGGATCAAGTATTAAAAAAATTTCATAGTGGAATAGTACAATTTGACTGTCAGCCTTTTGGCTACTCTTTAAATGATAGTCCAATAATGAAAATAACAGAAAATAACGTAACTAGAAATAGCAAAGTAATACATCCACTAGCTACACTTAATTATAGTGGTGGGAATTTAGTAGAAGTAAATAAGTTACCAGTTATAAATGAAAGTAATTCTATGGAGATAATTAATCCTGGCACTGTAGAAAGTGCTCCACTTATAACTATCTATGGATATGGAAATATAGATCTAAACATAAATAATAATATAATTAATCTAACAAATATACAAAATCACATAACAATAGATAGTGAAATAATGGATTGTTACAGAGATGGACAATTATTTAATAACTATATGAAGGGAGAGTTCCCAACCTTCAAACTAGGAATAAATAAAATATCTTGGATGGGGAAAATTCAAAGACTAGAGATAAAACCAAACTGGAGGTGGTTGTAATGGCTTATACAAGAACGAATTGGGTGGACGGATTTACACCACTAAATTCGGATAATTTAAATAATATTGAAGCTGGTATTGCTAAAGTAGATAATTCATTATTGAACATTTATACAAAAAATGATTGGAAAGTTTATAAAAAAGATGGATTTACATTCCTTGAATTTCCCAATGGAATCCAAAGAATAACTGGTATTGTTGATTCAGTTGTGGGGAGAGGTTATGCAGCTATTGCATTGCAAAATTATTTTAAAGAAATATTTGATATAGATCCTCAGATTAAATACGGTGAGGGTGGCAGTGAGGAGAATAAAGTTGTGATAGGTTCAGTTCAAATATCTCCAGTGAGCAATACCAATATTTATATAAGACTGCTTACTGGAGATGTACCACAACAACCACGTAAAATTTATTTTCAAGCTTGGGGAATTAAAAAATGATTAAATTATTTGAACCTACTGCCACAGATTTTACAACCAATGGGGTAACCATATTAACTAACGCTATAGATGCAGAAATTTTGGAGGAGTTGAATGGAGCTTATACACTTACTTTTAAATATCCTATAGAAGAGCCCAAGATAGTAAAAGGTATAATACAATCTAATGTTAATGTAATTACTAATAAGAGTACAATAGTAGGAACTAGGACAGATGTGAATCTGCATCCTAAAAGTTACTTTTTACAGAAAGGTTATATAATTTATGCTAATGGACAACCTTTCAGAATTTTTAATATAAACCGTGATATGCCTATGATTACTATTGATTGTAGGCATATTTTCTATGACTTAGCAGATAATTTCCTAGAAGATGTAAGACCAACAAATTTGAATAGATTAGATGCATTAAGGTGGATTTTAGAAAGAACTCAATACCCTCACAAGTTTACCGCCACTGGTAATTTAGGTGGAACAAACACAAGGGACTTTATAAGAAAAAATCCAGTTGATGCTATTATGGGTGATGATGGCATTATAAAAAACTGGGGTGGAGAAATTGTAAGGGATAACTTTAGTATAGGTATATGGGACAACCGAGGAAATGACAGAGGTGTCTTAATACAAAGTGGTAAAAATTTAGTAGGTATAGAAGAAGATTTAAATACAGATAACGTAATTACAAGAATTATGCCCACAGGTCTTGATGAAAATGATACTGTTATTATGCTCCCAGAAAAGTATATAGATAGTCCAAATATAGATATGTATCCACATCCCAAAGTAAGGCACGTGCATTATGGAGATATAAAAGTTAATAAAGAAACCAATATTACTAAAGATGATGTAATAAGGCTATTAAGATTAAGAGTTAAGGAACTTTATGAAGTAGAAAAAGTAGATATTCCAGAAGTTAATTACAAAGTGGATTTTATAGAACTTAGCAAAACAGAAGAATACAAGAATTATATATCTTTGGAGAAAGTAGAAGTTGGGGACACTGTAACAGTAAGATACAATAAATTAAACTTAGATATAAAAGCTAAAGTAATAAAAACAACTAAAAGACAGTTAGGAAATACGTGGATTAACGATACTGTAGAGCTAGGTAATTTTAAAAAAGATATAAGTAATTCTCTAAATAAAATAGATTCTATAACAACACCAGATGGGAAAGTTAAAGGTGAAGTAATATGGGGTCCTATAGATGCTGCAAAGGCAACTTTAAAAGCTATGGCAGATAGTGCAGAAACGCAAGTGGAAAGAGCAGTTTTTTTCGAGGATAGGGATACAAATTCTCCAACCTATGGAGCAATGTGTCTTGGTACTAGGGGGTTCCAGATAGCTAAAGAAATGTCTAACGGAGAGTGGCAGTGGTCTACCTTTGGAACTGGCCAAGGATTTACAGCGGACTTAATAAGTGCTGGTGTATTAAAATCTTTAGATGGTACTTTAAAAATAGACTTGGGCGGTGGAGCCTTTAGAACATATAACAATACAGGATTTCCAGCAATAGATATGGAAAATATGAATCTTAGTTTTTATGATTGGAAGAAAGCCAATAGTAAGGTTGGCATGTTTTATACATCTTACCAATTAGATGAGCCTCAACAAATGGGCTTGTCATTTGCTCATTTTCAAGATTATATTATGAATTTAACTTATTATAATCCAAGTGAGGATAATTACCTTGCTTATATTACATTTGATAAATATTTTAAGAGAGATACAACTCGACAACCGATAACAATATCTGAAAATATGGATGTAAGACGAAATATGTACTGGTATTGGGCGGCTAATAATGCAGTTATGGCAAGTTTACAATTATGGTCTACGGGTTTGAATATCGGATATATGGGAGATAATTCGAGACTTAATTTTGGTAGGCAATGGACAGATAGTATGGATATAATGTTTAGTGCTTTAAATCATAGGACATCTTCAAATCATGTAGGTTTTGCAAGTTGGGAAAATGCTCATTTCGATAAAGAAGTAAGGGTATCTGGTGCTTTAAAAGTAGATGGTAGTAAGAACTCACTTCAAAAAACCCAACATTATGGGGACAGGTTAATAAATGCCTATGAAACAATGGGTTATTATTTCGGTGACTTAGGTAGTGGAATAGTTGGAGAAGATGGAATTGCTATTGTAGCTATAGAAGATATGGTAACTGAGGTTATGAATACTGATATACCTTACCACGTGACTTATACCGAAATAGTTCCGTATGAATTAACAGATAAAGAAGTGAAAAAGCGTTCTCCATTTAGGTTGGTTGAAATGAAGCCAACTTATTTTATATTTAGGGGAGAACCTAACACACATTTTACATGGGAACTTAAAGCTAAAAGAAAAGGCTATGAGCAGGTAAGGGCTGAAAATAATGCCAATGATACTAGACTTAATAATATAGATGATCATATTGAATTTGAATCAACTGAAGAAAATGACAATTTAGAAAATGTTTTATTAGAAGAAGATACTTTAATTGATAATTTATTAGGGGGTTTTTAAATGAAAGTATTAACAGGAATAGCAATAGTAAATAGAAGTGAAGGTAAGAGAATAGCCTACACATGTTCAAATGTAAATGAGATCACTGGAGAGATAATCGAAGACAACATAAAAAAATCATTCATAGCACTAAATACTGATTTATTGGAACATGTAAAAGCGTTAGAAGATTATGTAAAAGAAAATAAAATTGAGGTCTAATTATGAGCATTTTTATAGGAGGAGATACAACAGAAATACCTTATAATTTTTCTACGAAAGTAGCTGGTAGTATGACAGAATGTCCTATGAAGTGCTACTATGCTGATAGTCCAGAATTATTATTTCCAAATGATACTAAGTGGATTGAATTTACCCAAGAAGAATATGATAAATTAAAAAAATTAGATAATATTGTATCTCCTAATGGAGGATATGGAGTTGGAGAAAAAGGACAATTTCTTATAGAATTAGACCTTAATGGATTGTGTAATAGTTTATATGGTGGATCTAATACTGTTTTAAAAAATTCCATTAAAGAAATAAAGGCTTATACATGGGCTATGGGTTCTGGAGATAATGGCGGTAATATTGGTTATAAAGGTGTAAGTAGAATGTGGGTACCAACTGGAGGGTATTGGACTTTAGATTCATGGTTGGACAAAGGCACAGCTTTTAATTATTCAGATAAGATAGAAAATATGTATTCACATTCTTCAGAGGTGAGGAATCTAATTACAAATAATAATAAAATATATATATTAATATCTTCTGGTTATCCAGCCAGTGGAACTATTCCAAGTAAAGTATTCTTAGATTATATAAATATAAAATTAGAACTAGTAAGACAACGAGATAAAATAGATCCAATTGATATAGAACTAGGAGAAGAATGGAGTGTTTTACTTAAGGGTGTAGCAATTTATCCTCAATCCCTTGAAGCTAATCAAAGCATTATTAATATTGCAAATTCATATGGGAGATTTTCATTTTATAGACAAGGCACCAACAAATTACTTAGATTATGGGAAAGTTATAATAGTTTATTGAGCGCAGAAACAATAACAACAGAAGCTAATAAATTTCAAGTATGTAATATACTTATAATCAAAAAGGACAATATGATAACTGGTTATATAGCTAAAAATAAAGATAATAATATTTATAAAGCTTCCATAAGAACTTCATTAACAAAAGGACTTTATAAATTATATCTTGGCAGAGCTTCAATGGACTTAGAATACTCAGATTCATTTATAGAAGATATTCAAGTTTTAAATAACAAAACTTTTAAGGATGAGGAAATTGAACTAATGCTAAAGGGTAGAAATGAGATAGATCAAAACAATAATTATTATAATAAATTAGCAGAGAAATATAAAAACCCTAATATATGTCCACCATTAGATAATTTTTATGTTAGGGGATATAATTCTGCAACTGTAGAGTTAAAAGATAATAAATTATTTATACAAAACAATAGCTCTCAAAGCAACAGTGAAGAACAATATGTGTTTTCTTCACATTTCCAGTTGATGCCTAATAATAGATATGAATTACAAGTAAATTGTGAATCTATAGGAAATTGTGAGGTATTTATATTAAATAGTAAAACCCAATTTGGTTTAAGTATTTTGAATGGTAAAAAATTAACTACTGGAATAAATAAGTTTGTATTTACAACTACAGAAACAAACTGTCCATTAGATTCTCAACACATTCGATTTGATGTAAACACATGGGATTCAAAATTAATTGTGAATTCAATAGAATTAAGAAGATTAGATTAGAGAGGATGATATTAATGTTTTATAATGTAGAGAAAAAAGTAAGTTCTATTTATAACAAAGAGGAGTTGCAAATAGTAGGATATATAGATGTATTTTTAGATGAAGATAAAACTCAAAAGCTAACAACCATAAGCTTTAATGAATTAGGAATTTATTTAGCCTTCAAAGATTGCCCTAAGGATAAAGAAATATTTAATAAATTTATAGAGGATAAGGCTTTAGAGGAAATAAATAAAGAAGAAATACAAAATAAAATACAAGAAGTTAAACTAGCCTATGATATGGGATTAATAGAATTAAATAATTTATAAAGGAAAAGTAGAGACCAGACAGGTCTTTTTTATTTTATATAATTTTAATTACTGGAGGTGCAGTGTGGAGCAAAACATACAGCAGGAAATACTAGAAAGAATTGTCCGCATAGAGACAAAGATAGATGGATATAACAGCACAAGAGAAAAGGCAGATGTAGCTTATAATAAAGCTATGGAAAATGAAAAAGATATAGCAGAAATGAAAGATAATCAAAAATGGCTCTGGCGTACAATTGCTGGAGCTATTATTTTAGGCATCTTAGGTGCAATAATAAAATTTAATTAGAAAGGTAAGTGATAATATGGAATTTTTAAAACAGTTTCTACAAATAAAAAAGATAATAGCATTATTAACCACTATAGTATTCTGTACTTTAGCACTAAAAACTAATATATCTAGTACAGAATTCTTAAGTGTATTTACATTAATAATAGGATTTTATTTTGGACAGTCCAGTGCTAGACAAGCAGTAAAAGAAAATAAAGAGTAAAAAATTAATTAAAGGAAGGTCTATACAAATGTTAAAACCACCAATTAGTCGAATGGGCGGGAAGAGTAAATTAAGAAAAACAATTATAAAAATGATACCAGAACACACTTGCTACGTGGAATTATTCTTTGGTGCGGGATGGGTGTATTTTGGTAAAGAGCCATCCAAGGTAGAAGTTATTAATGATATAGATAAAGAATTAATAAATCTATTTAGAATGATTAAATACCATTCTCCAGAAATAGAAAGATTACTACAATATGAATTTTCAGGACGAGATATATTTGAAGAATATAAAAACTATACTATAGAACACCTTACAGAGATACATAGAGCTGTAAGGTTTTTATATTTAATATCTCAAAGTTTTGCTAGTAAGTGTAATCATTATGGATATGGGACTAATACTAAGCCATCACCAAAAATATTCTATGCAAATGCTTTAAGTGATCTAAAAGAAAGGCTAAGAAATACTTATGTAGAAAATTTGTCCTTTGAGAAAATAATAGAAAAATATGATAGACAATATAGCTTTTTCTTTGCAGATCCACCATATTTTGAAACTGATGGATATGGTAACGAATTTGGAGAAAGTGAGCATTTAATATTAAGGACTAAACTTAAAAATTTAAAAGGGAAGTTTTTATTAACAATAAATGACCATCCACAAGTAAAGGAATGGTACGAGGGATTTAATATGAAAGAAGTAGAGGTTAATTACTCTGTATCAAGAGAAAAGAAGGCTCGAGGAAAATATAAAGAACTTATTATAACTAATTATTAAATTTTCAGGAGGTAATTATATGAATATAATTAATAATAATTTAAATTTTAGATCAATGGACTATGGAAATAGTCCTAATACTATTGTTTTACATCATGCAGAAGATTCAAAATGTACTATACAAGATATTCATTCATGGCATTTAAATAATGGTTGGAGTGGTTGTGGTTATCATTATTTTGTGCGTAAAGATGGGTCTATATATAAAGGTCGTCCCGATAATGCCATAGGGGCTCACTGTCCTGGCATGAACGACCATTCTATAGGAATATGTGCAGAAGGGGCTTATATGAGCGAAACAATGCCTCAGGCTCAGAAAAATGCTATTATAGAACTTGGCAAATACTTAAAAGATAAATATGGTATTACTAAGGTTGGAGGACATAGAGAATACTATTCCACGGATTGTCCTGGAACTAAATACCCTTTAGGAGATATAAAGAACGCAATTATAAGTGGTTCTTCTAGTAGCTCCAGTAGTGGAAGCTCTTATAATGTTAAAGAAGTTCAAACTATGCTTATAAAGATCGGATATCCTTGTGGATCATATGGATCTGATGGAGTTTGGGGAAGTGGTACACAAACCGCAGTAACATGTTTTCAAAAAGATTGTAATTTAAAAGTTACAGGTGTCATAGATTCAGCAACTTATAATAAAATAAAATCAGAATATAATAAAAAGAATAATGGACCTGTTACAAACAAACTAACTATTAATAATAATACAGGATATATTAATTTAGATGGGAAAACTGGCTATATAAATACACCTAGTGGTGTAAATGTTAGAGAGAGCAAATCTACAAGTGCTAGAATATTAGGTGCTTTACCTAATGGAACAAAAGTACAATTATATAGAAAAGAAGGAGATTGGATACACATTTATTATCCTCCACATGGTGGGTATGTATATGCTAAATATATAAAATATTAAATATTAAATATTGCAATAAAATAAGAGATATAGATTTTTTCTATATCTCTTATTCATCTTTAAAAGCTTTATCAATTAAATTTACTATAAATTCGTATTTTTTTATTATCCCATCTTTAAGAGCATTGAATAAATCAGTTGGTATGTCAATGTTGTTATCCATACATATTATAATTAATTCATTTACTAGCTTTTTAGAATCTTCTTTTAGTGATATATCAACTAAATTAATTAAATTATTTTTTTCTACTTTTAAAATCAATTCTTTTATAAAATCGATTAATTTATTATTAATATCTTTTGAATTATCTTTTTTGCCTAGAAATTGCAAAAACAAATCTTCTTTTACAACCCATGTTCTTCCAATTTGTTCTTTATATTCATGATTGAATTTTTTTATCATTCTATTGGCATATCCTGAATCAATTTTATATTGAGTATATATATCTACTAAAGGCTTCCAACCTTCTTTTAAAGCCTTCATTTTTAAAGTCTCCTTTTTCTGTTATTTACTTTTCAATGTTATAATATTCTTAGAATATTTAATAAATTTCATGTTCTCAGGTTCAACTTTTTTATATT
This sequence comes from Clostridium sp. Marseille-Q2269, assembly GCF_943736985.1. Taxonomy (GTDB): domain Bacteria; phylum Bacillota; class Clostridia; order Clostridiales; family Clostridiaceae; genus Clostridium_F. Next base: position 180,621 of record NZ_CALSFS010000005.1, on the reverse strand, counting down.
CTGATTTGCCTTATTTGTTACCCCTATTATTTCATTATCTGTAAAAATTATATAATCATATATTGATACATCATACTAATTTTAAATTTCTCATTTATTCTTTATCCATAGTTAACACCATACTACTTTATTATTTTTAATACCTTGAAGTCAATAACCATTTCTACATCCATAAAAATACCTTTTTCTATTCTAGCATAAACAATATTTTTTTTGTCTTTATCCCATTCGTTATATTGTCTGTATGCTTCTATTAGATCAGTACCAGTATATTTTATACTAGGTGTACTATTAGGGCTAGTTACTGCATATTCTTCAACTGTAAACTTAGTTTTTTCTAGTTGTTTATTTACTTCATTCAAGGATATTTCTATATCCTTTTTGTATTCTTGCTTGTTTAATTCTATTTCATTAAAAAAGTCCTCGAACATATTAAACCCTCCTTAATTTTATGATATAATATATTAAACAAAAGAGGGTGTTAGCCCTCTTTCATCTAGTAGCCTAACTGTTTAAGTTTCTTATGGAAAACTTCGTACATGTTAGGGTTTTCTTTAAGTTCTTGCTCGAACTGGTTAAGTTCTTCATGTAAGATTATTTGGTTGGTAGCCTTGCATAATCTAACATAAAGAGTAAAAACTTTTAAATTCATATTATCACCTCCCTTCACCTTATGATATAATTATATCATAATAGAATGACATAGTCAACAGTTTATTATGACTATGGTGAAATATTTTTGTGATAATATGAATAAAAAAAGAGTGGATTGAACCACTCTTTTTTATTTTAATTTTTTTCTACCTTCTGAAGTAGTATGGTAAACTCCCACTATGTTATTACCTTCAAAATATAATGTAAAATAATTGTCTGATTTATCACCTTTTAAGAATAAATTATATCTTTCTCCTTTATCCCAGTTTGCAACTTTTTCAGTTTTTTCTATCTCAGTGGATCCGAATAAGTTCTTATTTGCTTTTACGAATTTATCCATAACTTTTACTTTTTCATCTTGTTTAACTTCAACGTTATTAGTTGTTGTTTTAGCCTCTTTAGTATCTTTTTTGTTACCTGCAATAACAATAAAAATTATAAATAATATTAATATTAGTGCAACTATTGGATGTTTTTTAGATTTTTTTGTTTTTTGTTCATTCATTTAATTTTCCTCCAATGTATTTTTTATAATTTAATGGTTAAAATTTCATTAATATTATTTAAACATTTATTTTTAATATTTTCAAGAATAAAATCTCCTGCTTTATAATTTTACAACAATATCAGCAGTTCATTTTCCACATATGGGTAATACGACCGATATAACAATACTATAGTTATTAATACTTTATAAATAATATTATTAATATATACTAACTACTACAACTAACTAAATAATATATACCTAAAGGTATACTATAAAATAATAGTTTGTGGTTGATTTGTCAAGTATAAATTCAAATAAAAAAAGATAACCAGTATAAAAGTTGGTTATCTCCTACCATATTTTTCTTGCAATAAAATTATAGCCTCATCTAATAATTTACTTAAAGGAATTTTAGTTTCTTTGGATAAATGTTTTAAGGCTTCTAATAGTTCTTTATCGTATGAAGCTGTATATCTCTGACGTGTCTTTAAATCATTATTTTTTTTATCCATATTTAAACCTCCAATAATATCTATAAATCTATTATAACATAACTTAACTAAGTTTAGTTATTTTTTTAGGAAATACACTTGACTAAGTTTCGTTAAGGGTGTATTATCTAAATATAACTTAACTAAGTTTGACCAAGGGGGTTAACATTATGGAAACTAAAGGATTTAGTCAAATATCAAATATATTAATTTTTGATTTAGGTCTATCAGGAAATGCGTTTTTGCTTTATGCCAAAATACAACATCATGTAGGTAAAAAGGATTTTAGATTAAACAGAGACCATATAAAATCCATTAGTGGATATGGAGAGACTGCCTTTAGAAAAGCATGGAAGGAATTAAAAGACAAAGAAATACTTATACAAACTAAAAAAAGAATAAAAGGAAAGTTTGTATATGAATATATTTTAAAATTTAAAGTTGAATCTAAAAAACAAAATAAAGAAGAAATAAAAAATACACAAGTAAAAGAAAATCCCATTGATAGTGATGGTAATGATCCAGTGAAAGGACAAGTTTATATAGATGAGGTTTTAGAGAATAAAGAAGAAATAGAAGATAAGAGCGTAGAATTGGTGGCTAATGAAACTGGATTTAATAAAAAAGAATCATATGAACTTTTACAACTTACTAATAATGATGCTAAAAAGGTGCTAGAGGGCTATAAATATGCTTTAAGTCAAAGTAATGTAAAGAATGTATTTAATTATACTAAATGGAGCATTAGAAATAATAAAACCTTAAGTAGTGCGTCTGCATCAAATAATAAAATAGATAGATTTAATAATTTTGAACAAAGAAATTATGATTTTAAAAAGTTAGAAAATTTATTAATAAATAAAGTGGGAACTTATAAAGAATGTTTAAGGAGTTGATAGTATGACTTTAGGGTCAAGAATAAGAGAAATTAAAAGACTTATTTTACATCAAAGAGATTCACGAACTAGATCAATATGGAAATCACATATAAAATTTTTAGAAAGTCAATTAAATAATAAATAGGAGGATTTAAAAATGAGTAAAATAACAGTGGTGGATTTAGGGAATATAAATGTTAAATATGTAGGGGATAATAAAGGGAGGTTTAGTAGTAAAATAACCAATGATTATCAAAGTTATGAAGAAGGATTTCAAAGAGTAGAATACAATGGAATAAAGACCTACATAGGCGTAGGAGAACTTTCAAGAGAGTTTAACAAAGCTGATAGAGATTATATGGCTCAATTATTATATGCTATAGGAAAGGCTAATAATGAAGAAACTAAGGAAACAAACCTAACATTATTATTACCTATAATACAGATGAAAAATAAAGCTAAATTAATGGAAACTCTTAAAGGTAAAACATTTAATTTTAAGTTTAATGGAATAGATAGGACTATAAAAATAAATGACTTATTGGTACTTCCTGAAGGTTATGCTTCATATTATAGTTTGGATGTAGAAGATAAAAAAGGTGATGTGTGTATACTTGACTTAGGTTCAAGAACTATTAATATATGTGTATTAGAAAATGCTAAGATAGTAAAAACTAATACAATTAAGTTAGGATCCTTTGATTTCTATTCTAAAATAAAAAGTATGGAGAATGCCAAGGGCGAAGATTACACAGAGGAAGATGTACAAAGGTTAATAAATAATGGATTAATTAAAGTAGATAGTAAACAGTATATTGAGTTTTTAGGTGATATATTAAATGCAGTAAAGCCATATGTAAATTTAAAAACATACAATACAATATTTACAGGTGGTACAAGCTTGATGCTTAAAGAATATATATCTAAACTTCCATTAAATAAATTTAAAGTACATAATAGTGCTTTAACAAGTAATGCTGATGGAGCTTTAGAAGCTTCAAAGAAGGTGTGGAGCAATGGCAATAAGTAAGAATAGCAGAAGGGTACAGTTTACTCTAAATGAATCTAAAGAAAAAGAAAAACAGATAATACAATTCCTTGATGAGTGCTTAAATCCTAATAGCACTATCAAGGAAATAATTTATAACTATATAGTGAGTAACTGTGAGAGCGGGTTACCAAAAGTGATTAAATCAGAAGTTACTCACTGTAATGATAAGTCAGCAAAAGTTGCTCAAAGTCATGATACTTTCAATGAAATAGTTACTCACTGTGAAGAAAAGTCACACGAAACCAGTGAGTTGGAATCAAACGAGTTGGAAGAATTGAATAAATTTTTATAGGTATAAGGATATTAATTTTTAACGTTGTAAATATAAATAAAATAAATAATAATGTATTAGTAAAACTGAATAAATTGAACATAATGAAAAGACAAATTTAAACTCTGGGATGTGATTCTCTAGAGTTTTTATGCTTTATTAAACTAGTAAGCTTGATATTAATATATATTATTATGTACCTAAAAGAGATGTGAAAAATATAACTGCATATTGAAAAGTAGTTATATTTATGGACTACATTAAGTCGAACAAGTGTTCTTGCAATTGGATATATATTCATATATAATTTAATTATGGTACATAGTAATTATAATAGTGATAGGAGATGTAATAATGTCTGTTAGAAAATTACAAAAGAAAAATGAATGTAAAATAACTTTTAATGGATTTACAGTAAATGAAGTATCTAAATTATTTAAGCTAACTAGATTAGAAGTATACAATATGATAATAAATAGCAAAATTAATGCTATAAGAACAAACAAAATATTAATACCAAGTTCAGAATTAAAAAAAATTGCCCACTTAGATTCTTATGTGGGTAAATGGTGGGGTTAGGGTATATACTTATAAGTTTAAGTCTATGTATATATTGATTTTACAAGGATTTATAATTGTAGTGTAAAGATGAAGCTAGACATGGTTCAGCATTTAGAGGATTATTAAACAGATATTTTAAATAGAATATTAAAAAAAGTTACTATTAAATTAGTAACTTTTTTTATTTTACATTTATTTAAATCTCATGAAATTGAAAGGATTATATTTCAATAAATTTAATAGTTGTGGTTTATTAGTTATAATTCCATCAACTTTATGTTTAATCATGTATAACATATCTTGCTTTTTATCCACTGTGAAAGTTAATATTTTCAAATCATTCTTTTTTAAAGTGTCAATATCTTTTTGAGAAAATAGTTTAACATAATTAAGATCCAAGCATAAATAATCTATTTCTAAACTTTTTTTCAGTTCTAAAGGATCATTTTGTAAGAAAAAAGCTAGAAGGCCGGTTTTAACATCTTTCGATATTTGTTTACATTTTAAAATACATGTGGGATTAAAAGATGTTATTATAGTTTTTTTCTCATAATTATAACTTTGGATCATATTTATCACATTTTTTTCTATTTCAGGTTCCCATTGCTTAATTTCTAAGTCTAATAAAAGATTATAAGGAGCTATTAAATCTAAAACTTCCTTAAGAGTAGGAATTTTAGAACCTTTAAATTTATTGCTAAAATGAGTTCCTGCATCTAGTTCTTTTATTTCATTAAGGGTTAAATTTTTCACTGAACCAGTACCATTTGTAGTTCTATTTAAAAATTCATCATGTATAACTATTAATTCATTATCTTTTGTCATATGAACATCTAATTCTATGCCATCACATTTTAATTGTATAGCTTTTTTAAAACTTTCTAAAGTATTTTCTGGAGCTAAAGAACTGGCACCCCGATGAGCTATATTTAAAGGAAAAATTCTCATTACTACCTCTCTTTCTTATAGTTCAATAATATTATCAATATATTATATGATTAATATTATTTATATGATTAATTATTTGTACATTAAGGCGTGATAACTCATATTATATAATTACAAAGGGGGTATACAATGAGTTTCAAAAATAAATTTTCAAAGATAAAAGATAATATCCAAAAAGAAGGATATAATTTAAAAGAGAAATCAGAAAATATTTATGAAGCCTCAAAAGTAGCATTTAAAATAAAATCTTTACAAGAAGAAATAGATTATTATTATAGAAAAATAGGTAGAAAAGTATATAAAAGTTATAATAAAGGCAAGATTGTAGAGGAAGACCATAAAAAATATTGCAAATCTATAGAAAAATTAAAAAAAGAAGTGAAAAACATGGAAGAAAAAAAATTAAAATATAGTGATAAAAAATTGTGCAAGCATTGTGGTAAGGAGATTTACTTGTATTCTGATTTTTGTAATCATTGTGGTAAAGGACAGTAGGAAGGTGATATTATCAAAATTGGTGTTATATCAGATACCCATATGAGTAAGCATACTAATAAAATAGAAAAACTTATGGACAAATGCTTTAAAGATGTGGATTTAATAATTCATTTAGGAGATTTTACTTCTCCAAAAGTTTTAGCGAAAATAAGAAAAAATAAAAAAATAATAGGAGTTTGGGGAAATAATGATGGTAGTATGTTAAGAAAGGAACTGAAAGAAAAAGAAATAGTTACTTTAAATGGATATAAAATAGGATTGTTTCATGGACATGGAACGGAAAAAAATACATTGGAAAGAGTTTATAATATTTTTAAGGATGATAATGTAGATATTATATTGTTCGGACATAGCCATCAACCTATTATAAAAACTAAAAATAAAACTCTTATTATAAATCCAGGATCACCAAGCAAAAAAATAAGAGAAAGATGGTTTTCATATGTAGTTTTAACTTTAAAGAAAGATAAAATAGAAACTAAAATTTGCTTTTACAATAAGTAATTTTTACAGATATTATATAAAAAATATGAAAAAGGATAATAAGGTTAGAGTTTAATAAATATTAATTTTATAATTAAAATTAATATTTATTAAATTTTGTTATTAAAATTTTTATTTACATAGTATTTATAGTATAATTACCATATTAAATAATTATTATAGTTCAAAATAATAAGCATTCTTTAAATTTCTATAATGACTTATTAAAGTAATAGTAATGTTTCAATAGTATAATAATTATAAATTTAATTAGTGTATAAAATTAACTTTATGAAGTATAAAACAATTTTTTACACAGTGGAATATAGAAAGATTGTAAATAATAAGAGTAATATTAAGATAAAATATATAGAATGAAGGTGATACACATGAATCCAATAGCATTTCATATAGGAAACTTACAAATTAGATGGTATGGTGTAATAATATCTATAGGAGTGGCTCTAGGACTATTATTAGCTATATATACTTGCAAAATAAGAAAAGCTAGTTATGATGAATTAATAAATATATTTTTAGTAGCATTTCCATCAGCTATTATAGGAGCTAGATTATATTATGTTATTTTTGAATTTGAAGATTATAAAGATAATCTAATTAATATATTTAACATAAGACAAGGTGGATTGGCTATTCATGGTGGAATTATTTTTGGTGTTTTAACAGTTTACATATACATAAAACATAAAAAAGAAAGTTTTTTCAAATATCTAGATGTAGCTGCTCCGTCTATAATATTAGGTCAAGCAATTGGAAGATGGGGAAATTTTTTTAATTCAGAAGCACATGGAGGCCCAGTAACAAAAGAATTTATAAGCAAATTTCCACAGCTTATACAAAAAGGAATGTTTATTCAGGGAGCATATTATCATCCTACATTTTTGTATGAATCAATCTGGAATTTTATAATATGTATTTTTTTAATTTATATTTTGAAAAAAACAGAAAAGAAGGGTTTAGTATTTATGTCTTACGTAGGATTATACTCTTTGGGAAGATTGTTTATAGAAGGTCTAAGAACAGATAGTTTATATTTAGGACCTATTAGGGTAGCACAGCTGGTAAGTATATCAGGCATATTTTTGTCTTTGTTTTTTATATATAATATAATAAAAAAATCAGCAAGATAGTGAAAATTATTATTTTTAACTATACTAAATAAGATAAACTTTATTATAATTTCAAAGGTATTTTTACATTTATAGAATATATAATCTATGATAACTTTTCAAATTATATTTAAAGAAGAGCCTATATTTATTTTGTAGGCTCTTTTGTTATATATTTTTATTTGTTAGATTATGTAAATTTACTTTCCAGATTTTCCTTTTGGGCTTCAATAGTTAATATAATAGCTCCGACTGCGGTAAGAAGATTTCCAAGTACACTTAATTCATTGATACTTCTTCCTTTAGATAATTCCAAAGCTATTAAATTAGCAAGAATAGATAATTGCTCAGGACTTATGCAATCTAGATCATCCATATAAATAACTCCTTTTATAATATATATTATATTAAATGATACAATAATAATAAATATTCATAATTAAATTTTATAAGAAAAATATAATATTAAAAAATAATAAAATACAAAATTAAAAATTACAAAATTAAAAATCTTATGTTTTTCAAATAAAAATAAGAAAAAATACATATAATACTTGTATTAATATATTATAAAACGACTAGTAAAAACCTATGATAATTCTTAAATATACTGGAGGTAAATAATATGGCACATAAAAATAATAAGAACAGTAAAAATAATAAAAAAGTAGGGCAAAAAACTAAAAAAGAGTTAGCCAAAATGAAAATAGAAACTTCAAATGAATTAGGTGTTTCTAATGAATCTAAAAAATTAGGAAAGAATAAAAAAGATAAATAGAATAAAAGAAATTATACATTGCCTTTAGGTTGTTGATAAACATGTTTTGTCAACAACCTTTTTTAATGTTTTGACATATTGTATTAAGAATAGTCAATATAATATATCAAAATAATAACTATTAAAAGCATATTAATGTTCGTACTTTTTATTGACTTTAAAACTAGTATTTGATACTATTTATTAGTGTCAAAAAAAGAAGAAAAATAGAAGGTGAACTATATGGAAAACTATTTTAAATTAAAAGAAAATGGGACAACTCCTAAGACTGAAATATTAGCAGGACTAACTACCTTTATGACTATGGCTTATATTTTAGTGGTAAATCCAGGTATATTGTCCCAAGCAGGCATGGATTTTGGAGCAGTATTTACAGCTACTGCTTTATCAGCAGCTATGGCTACAATGTTGACAGGCCTATATGCAAAATTGCCTTTTGCTCAAGCACCAGGGATGGGCTTAAATGCATTTTTTGCTTTTACTATAGTTAAGCAAATGGGATATTCTTGGGAATTTGCGTTAACAGCAGTATTTTTAGAAGGAATAATATTTATACTATTAACTGCTTTTAATGTTCGTGAAGCTATAGTAAATTCAATACCAAACAATATAAAAAAATCTATATCTGTAGGGATAGGATTATTAATAGCCTTTATAGGATTAGATAACGCTCATGTAATAATTCATCCCAAAGATGGAGGAACTATAGTAGCTTTAGGAAACATAACTAGCGGAGAGGCACTATTAGCTATTATAGGTATATTAATAACAGGAATTTTGTTAGCTAAAAATATAAGAGGAGCTTTATTGATAGGTATAATTATTACTACGTTAATTGGTATACCTATGGGGATAACTAAAGTTCCTACTAGCTTTTTCAGTGTTCCACCAAGTCTAAGTCCAATATTTTTAAAGTTTGAATGGCATAATATATTTACGCCTAATATGTTTATTGCTTTGTTTACACTATTATTTATGGATATGTTTGATACAGTAGGAACATTAGTAGGGGTAGCCACCAAAGCTAAAATGTTAGATAAGGATGGGAATGTACCAAGAGTTAAACAAGCTTTATTTTGTGATGCCATAGGGACTACTTTAGGGGCTTGCTTAGGAACAAGTACTGTTAGTACTTTCGTAGAGAGTGCCTCTGGAGTAGCAGAAGGTGGGAGAACAGGATTAACAGCAGTATCCACAGCAGTTATGTTCTTGATAGCATTATTCATATCACCATTATTTATAATGATACCATCACCAGCTACAGCGCCATCATTGATATTAGTGGGATTATTTATGATGTCACCTATAAAAGAAATAGATCTAGAAGATTTTACAGAAGCTATTCCAGCTTTTCTAACTATAATAATGATGCCATTATCTTATAGTATATCAGATGGTATAGTTTTTGGAGTAGTTTCTTATATAGTAATAAAAGCTTTAACTGGAAAAGTTAAAGATATAAGTTTAACTACATTTATAATAGGAATATTATTTGTGCTTAAATTCTTTATATAAATTTTTGTAAAGCCCTATGCCATATGCATAGGGCTTTATAATATTTTTAGTTGTTGTTTTTAATTATAAAAAAATAAAGTTTAACTTGTATATAAATTTTGTATGTTTACGGGTAGAGATTGTAACTAAAAAAATTGTATTTATTTGTGGTTATATATTATAATATTAATTAATTAAAACTTGGAGTTGGTATATTGAATTTAAAAGATAAATCAAAATTATTGCCACAGTCACCAGGAATATATATTATGAAAGATTCCTTAGAGAATATAATATATGTAGGAAAATCTAAAAATTTAAGAAAAAGAGTATATAGTTATTTTATAAAATTAAATAATGCTAGTTCTAAGGTTGAAAAACTAGTGAAGAATATTAAAGATTTTCAATATATATGTACTGATACAGAACTAGAAGCTCTATTATTGGAGTGTACATTTATAAAGAATATAAAACCACAATACAATAGACTTATGAAAAATCACGAAAAATATGTTTATATACAAATAAATAATAAAGATAAGTATCCTATAATTAAAGTAGTTTCAGAAATGATAGATGAAAATGTACTATATTATGGCCCTTTTATAAGTTATAATAGAACTCTAAAATTGGTAAATGGGGTAAATGAAATTTTACCTATAATAAAGTGTGAAAATTATGAAAAGAATAAATCAGCATGTATAAATTATGCTATAGGAAAATGTAGTGGACCTTGTATTGGAGAAATAACTTCTAGTCACTATAAAAAATATATAGATAAAATTATAAATTTTTTTCATGGAAAAAAAGATTTAATTATTTTATTAGAAAAATCTATGAGAGAGTATTCTGAAAATCTTGATTTTGAAAAAGCTCAAATATTTAAAGGATATATAGATACATTTATGGGCGTATATGAAGAACATAAACATATTGTTAAATTAAATAACTATAATAAACTTATTGTGGTTGATGTAAGTAAAAAGAGTGTACTTAAGGTTATTTTTATAAATAATCATAGTATAGAGTATATAAACACTATAAATATAGACAATATGTCTGAACACTATATAAAAGAATATTTTAAAGATTTATATTTAAGTGCATATTTGACGAATAATTATAAAGACTCCAAAAGTATAGTAAGTAAAGAATTTATAGATTATGGACACATAATTTTTTCATATATAAACATGAAAAAGGAAGATATAATATATAGCAATATAGAACAGGGTGATAGTGCTTGTGATTTAGTAGAAAAATCATTAAAATGGTCTAATTACATGATTGATAAATTACATAAATTTATATAAAATATTATTAATAAAATAATAAAATAAGATTAGGGGAGAACAAAATGCCAATAATTATAAGTAAAGAAAAAGATGATGATGATAGGCTCTATGTAAGTTTTAATTATACCCATGATAGAGTAGAGAGAATAAAAAAAATAGATGGTCACAAATGGAATGCTATAAAAAAGCATTGGAGTATTCCTAATAATAGGGAAACAATTGATAAGATAGTTTTAACTTTTTATGACGAAGAAGTGATGTTGGATGCATCTTTAATATAAAAATTTAAAGCACTTTAGAATAATACATTATTCTAAAGTGTTTTTTATATGGAGATAATTATCTAATAATATAATTACATTATTAGGCTTTAAACAGTTACTTAGTTATTTTTTTGTTATTGTATAAATCAGTATTTATAAAAAAGTAAACATGTATTAAAAATATACAGAACTTAATTTGACAGCTATTTTAAACTTATACATATACATAATTATTCATGTTAATAAATAAATGTATATAATAAATACAATTTTAAATATATAAAATAAAAATTTGATAGATAAATTTTTGTCATAGATTTATAGAAAAACTAAGCTATTATTGTAAAATAATAGCTTTAATTTTTTTCATTACAATATTTTTTTATCACTGGCATGAGCTTTGCTTAATATAAAGTTAAGGGGGTGGTTAAGTGGAAAGTCAGAATATTCTATTAGATAAAAAAAATCATATTGCTATTTTAACTTTAAACAGAGAATCAGTACTTAATGCCTTAAATACTGAAGTATTAAAAGAAATTAATATGATTTTAGATGATATAAAAAATGATGAAGAAACATATGTACTTATAATAACTGGAAAAGGTAAAGCTTTTATAGCAGGAGCAGATATTTCAGAGATGAAAGATAAAACTCCTATGGAAGCAAGAATATTTGGAGAGTTAGGACAAAGCATATGTAGAAAAATAGAAACAATGGAAAAGCCAACTATAGCAGCTATAAATGGATATGCTTTAGGGGGCGGATGTGAACTAGCAATGAGTTGTGATATAAGAATAGCTTCAGAAAAGGCTAAATTTGGGCAACCAGAGGTAGGATTAGGAATAACTCCAGGATTTGGGGGAACTCAAAGGCTTTCACGATTAGTAGGTTTAAGTAAGGCAAAAGAATTGATACTTACTACAGATATAGTAAAAGCACAAGATGCCTTAAATATAGGGATTATTAACAAAATGGTACCACCAGAAAGCTTATTAGAAGAGTCAGTAAAACTTGCAGAAAAAATAGTTTCTAAACCTCAATCTGCTGTAAGATATGCTAAAACAGCTATAAATGTAGGATATGAAACTAATATTGATACAGGAATGGTAATAGAAAAAGATGTATTTGGTCTATGTTTTGCTACAGAAGATCAAAAAGAAGGAATGAAAGCTTTTTTAGAAAAAAGAAAACCAAACTTTATTAATAAGTATTAAATTTTTAATCATTAAATTCTAAGGGGGTATAAATATGAGAGTATTTATTTTAGGTGGAGGAACAATGGGGTCAGGTATTGTTCAAGTTTTTGCTAAAGCTGGACACGAAGTTATTTTAAAAAGATTTGTTGGTAAGGGAATGGACAATATAATAAAGAGTTTTGAAAAGCAAGTTAAAAAAGGAAAAATATCAGAAGAAGAAAAAGATGAAATTATTAGCAGAATAACAGTTACTACAGATATGGATTTAGCTAAGGATGCTGATTTTGTAGTTGAAGCATCCTTGGAAGATATGAAGATAAAGAAAGATATATTTACTCAGTTAGATAAAATTTGTAAACCAGAAGCTATATTAACAACTAATACATCTTCTCTATCAATAACAGAAATTGCTAGTAGTACAAATAGACCAGATAAAGTAATAGGGATGCATTTCTTTAATCCAGTACCTGTAATGAAATTAGTGGAGGTTATAAAAGGAATAGCAACTTCAGAAGAAACTAAAGATGCTGTTGTTAACATGGCAAAGGATCTTGGCAAAGAACCAGTAGAAGTAGAAGAAGCACCAGGATTTGTTGTTAATAGAATGCTTATACCTATGATTAATGAAGCTATAGGTATATATGCAGATGGAATTGCTACTATTGAAGATATTGATTTAGCTATGAAATTAGGAGCTAATCATCCTATTGGACCATTAGCTTTGGCAGATTTAATTGGTAATGATGTATGTTTGGCAATAATGAATGTATTATATTCTGAATTTGGAGATTTAAAATATAGACCTAACCCATTATTAACAAAAATGGTTAGAGGAAATTTATTAGGAAGAAAAACAGGAAAAGGATTTTATGATTATACAAAATAATTAAATTTGGAGGTATGCAAAATGAGAAATGTTGTTATAGCTAGTGCAGTAAGAACACCTATAGGAAAATTTGGAGGAACATTAAAAAATGTTTCAGCTATAGAATTAGGAAGTATAGTTATTAAAGAGGCTTTAAAAAGAGCAAATGTAAAACCAGAAGACGTTGATGAAGTAATAATGGGAAATGTACTTCAAGCAGGCCTTGGTCAAAACTCAACAAGACAATCCGCTGTAATGGCAGGTATACCAGTGGAAGTACCAAGCTTTACAATAAATAAAGTTTGTGGTTCAGGTCTTAGAACAGTAAGTTTAGCAACTCAATTAATAAAATTAGGTGATAATGACATAGTGGTAGCAGGTGGTACTGAAAGTATGTCTACAGCTCCATATCTTTTACAAAAAGCAAGATGGGGACAGAGAATGGGAGATGGAAAAATCGTAGATGAGATGATAAAAGATGGTCTATGGGAAGCTTTTAATGACTACCACATGGGAATTACAGCTGAAAATATAGCAGAGCAATGGGGAATAACACGAGAAGAGCAAGATGAATTTTCAGCTAACTCACAACAAAAAGCAGAAAAAGCTATAAAAGAAGGTAAATTCAAAGAAGAAATAGTACCAGTAGTTATTAAGAGTAAAAAGGGTGAAACAGTATTTGATACTGATGAGTTCCCTAGATTTGCAACTACCAAAGAGAGCCTTTCTAAATTAAAACCAGCATTTAAAAAGGATGGAACTGTTACAGCAGGTAATGCTTCAGGAATAAATGATGGTGCAGCTGCTTTAGTAATTATGAGTGAAGAAAAAGCAAATGAATTAGGAATTAAACCTTTAGCTAAAATAGTTGGTTATGGCTCTAGTGGAGTAGATCCAAAGATTATGGGATATGGACCATTCTATGCAACTAAAAAGACATTAGAAAAAGCTAATTTAAACATAGAAGATATAGATTTAATAGAAGCAAACGAAGCTTTTGCAGCTCAAAGTTTAGCTGTAGCTAAAGATTTAGGATTTGACATGAATAAAGTAAATGTAAATGGTGGAGCTATAGCTTTAGGACACCCAATCGGATGCTCAGGTGCTAGAATTTTAACTACACTACTATATGAAATGAAAAAGAGGGATTTAAAACGTGGTTTAGCTACTTTATGTATAGGTGGTGGAATGGGAACTGCTATCATAATTGAAAGATGTTAATGCATTTTAATAAGAGATTTGAGATTTTCTAATTATAAGTGAGATTAACTCAATGACTCTTACAATATGATTAATATTGCATTATTAGAATATATTTTATTTTGATGATGCAATCAAATTTATTCTGACTTTTTATTATTTATTTAATTTAATAACTTTATAGCTAGAATAAAGTTTGGAAAATAATAGGGGGACTAAATATGGAATTTGGTTTATCACAAGAACAAAAATATGTTAAACAAATGCTAGAGGAATTCGTAAAAAATGAAGTAGAACCAATAGCTGGGGAAATAGATAAAAGCGAAAGATATCCCATGGAAACAGTAGAAAAAATGAGTAAATACGGTATTATGGGTATGCCATATCCAAAGGAATATGGTGGAGCAGACACTGATTATTTAAGTTATATTATTGCAGTAGAGGAATTAGCTAAGGCTTGTGGAACTACTTCTGTTATTTTATCATCACATGTGTCTTTATGCTGTTGGCCAATATTTACATTTGGAACAGAAGAGCAAAAGAAAAAATATTTACCAGATCTTCTAAGTGGTAAAAAGATAGGAGCTTTTGGTTTAACAGAACCTAATGCAGGAACAGATGCTTCAGCTCAACAAAGTGTAGCTGTTTTAGATGGAGATCATTATATATTAAATGGATCAAAGATATTTATAACTAATGGTGGAGTAGCCGATGTATTTGTAATATTTGCTATGACAGATAGAAGTAAGGGTGTTAAAGGTATTTCTGCATTCATACTAGAAAAGGGAATGCCTGGATTTAGTGTGGGAAAGACAGAGGAAAAGATGGGAATAAGAGCATCATCAACTACTGAACTTATATTTGAAGATGTGAAAGTTCCAAAAGAAAATATGTTAGGAAAAGAAGGAAAGGGATTTGGAATAGCTATGAAGACTCTAGATGGAGGAAGAATAGGTATAGCAGCCCAAGCTTTAGGAATAGCAGAAGGTGCGTTAAATGAAGCTATTGAATATATGAAGGAAAGAACACAATTTGGTAAAAAGCTTACTAAATTTCAAGGATTACAATGGTATATGGCAGAGATGAAAGTAAGAGTAGATGCTGCTAAATATCTTGTTTATAAAGCTGCATGGAAAAAATCTGTAGGAGAAAATTATACAATGGATGCAGCAGAAGCTAAGCTGTATGCAGCAGAAACAGCTATGTATGTAACAAATAAATCACTTCAAGTATTAGGTGGGTATGGATATACTAAAGATTATCCATTGGAAAGAATGTTAAGAGATGCTAAAATAACTGAAATATATGAAGGAACTTCAGAAGTTCAAAAAATGGTTATAGCTAATAACTTATTACACTAGGGGGAATTTTATATGAATATAGTTGTTTGCTTAAAGCAAGTACCAGATACAAACGAAGTTAAAATAGATCCTGTAAAAGGAACTTTAATAAGAGAAGGAGTTCCATCTATTATAAATCCAGATGATAAGAATGCCTTAGAAGAAGCTTTAATATTTAAAGAAAATAATAATGCTAAAGTTACTGTAATAAGTATGGGCCCTCCACAAGCTCAATATGCGTTAAGAGAGGCATTAGCAATGGGGGCGGATGAAGCAATACTTATATCAGATAGAGCCTTTGCAGGAGCAGATACACTAGCAACTTCATATGCCCTAGCTACTGCTATTAAAAAATTGGATTACGATATAATATTCGCAGGAAGGCAAGCTATAGATGGAGATACAGCTCAAGTAGGACCAGAGATGGCTGAGCATTTGAATATACCTCAAGTTACTTATGTGGAAAAGGTAGACTTATGTGATGGAAAATTAGAGGTAAGAAAAGCATTGGAAGATGGATATGAAGTATTATCTGTAAAAATGCCAGTACTTTTAACTGCTATAAAAGAATTGAACACTCCAAGGTATATGCACATGGCTAGAATATTTGAATGCTGCAACAAAGAAATAAAAATATGGAGTGCAGACGATATAGGTGCAGATAAATCACTTTTAGGCCTATCAGGCTCACCAACTAAAGTCAAAAAATCTATTACAAAGGAAACTAAAAGGGATGGCATTTTAGTAAATAAGCCTTTTAAAGAAGCCGCACAGTATGCAGTATCAAAATTAAAAGAAAAACATTATATTTAGGTTGGGGGAGATATGATGAATTTATCAGATTTTAAAGGCATATGGGTTTTTGCAGAACAAAGAGATGGAAAATTGCAAAAAGTAGCCTTAGAGTTATTAGGTAAAGGTAAAGATTTATCTAAAAAATTAGATGTAGAATTAACAGCTGTTTTATTGGGGCACAATGTTGACGATATAGCACAACAGTTAATAGAGTATGGAGCCGATAAAGTATTATATGTAAATAATCCACTGCTAAAAAATTATACTACAGATGGATATACAAAAGTTATACATGATTTAATACAAGAAATAAAACCTGAAATATTATTAGTTGGTGCTACTTATATAGGAAGAGATCTTGCACCAAGAATTTCATCTAGATTAAGTACTGGACTTACAGCAGATTGTACTGGCCTAGACATAGATGAAGCTACAAGAAATCTTTTAATGACAAGACCTGCTTTTGGTGGTAATTTAATGGCCACAATAGTTTGTGAGAATAATAGACCACAAATGTCTACAGTAAGACCAGGTGTATTTGAAAAATTAGAAAAAAATAGTAGTAGAAAAGGTAATATTGAAAATATAAATATTGATTTAAAAGAATCAGACATAAAAGTAAAAATCAAAGAAGTTATTAAATTGGCTAAAAAAATAGAAGATATAAGTGAAGCAAAAATACTTGTATCAGGTGGAAGAGGGCTTGGAGGTCCAGATGGATTCGAAAAGTTAAAAGAATTAGCTGATTTAATTGGTGGAGCAGTGTCAGGTTCTCGTGCAGTTGTGGATAGTGGTTGGATAGATAAAGCTTATCAAGTTGGACAAACAGGTAAAACTGTGAGACCTAATTTATATATAGCTTGTGGTATATCAGGCGCTATTCAACATTTAGCAGGAATGCAAGATAGTGACTATATAGTAGCTATAAATAAGGATGAATCAGCTCCAATAATGAAGGTGGCGGATTTATCTATAGTAGGAGACTACAAAAAAATACTACCATCCATGATAGATGAGATAAAACAGATGAAATAAAGTATAATTAATTATTTATAAAATTAATATATAAAACATATTTATATAATATGAGAAAAGAATGCAATATATTATTTGTGTATTGCATTCTTTTCTGTTGTATTAATTTAAAAAACATATAATATAAAGATTTATGAAAGTATTACTTAGTAATATGTGGATATTTAGCGTATATGGAAATTTGTCAGAAATTGTATTCAGGTATATAATGAATTTATAGGCAATTAATTAGGGGGTATATTCTATGTCTATGGAAGAAGATTTTAAAATCATAAGTGAAAACATTAACAAACATGTAGTTGATATTGAGGATAAAAGCAGTGCATTCCGCTGTAAAGGTTTACTAAAAGATGAAAAAAATAATAGACATATAGATATATTAATAAAGGATAAGAACTATTCTAATATTAACAAAAGTTTTAAAATAGAAAACAAAGATGAGTCACAATATATAGAACCTGTAGATTATAGTTTATATAGTGAAATGAAAAGAGATATAAAATATTACAGATCAATTATAGATGCCGTTAATAGGATTCTTTATACAATAAATGAATGCATAGTAGTTGTCAATGAAAGTGGAAGAATTATAATGATGAGTGAATGTTATAAGAACTTTGTTAATTGTAAAAATCCAGAAGGAAAGTATATAACAGATGTTATAAAAGGTACAATGTTACATAAGATTTTAAAAACTGGGAATACAGAAATTGGAGAAGTACAAAAGATTAATGATAGGGAAGTAATAACCACAAAAATTCCAATAAAGAAAGAGGGAAAAATCATTGGAGCTATAGGAAAATTAATATTTAAGGATATAAATGATTTTTATTTTTTA
Organism: Clostridium sp. Marseille-Q2269; assembly: GCF_943736985.1. Classification (GTDB taxonomy): domain Bacteria; phylum Bacillota; class Clostridia; order Clostridiales; family Clostridiaceae; genus Clostridium_F. The sequence goes on along the minus strand of NZ_CALSFS010000005.1, from coordinate 162,067 downwards.
GCTAGGAAATTAGATAGTATAAAAAATTCTAATAAATATCATGAAAATAAATCAGAAAAAAATAGAGGAGCTAAATATTTTTTCAAAGATATTGTGGGTAATTCTCCTATCAGCAAGAATGTTAAAATTTTAGCTAAGAAATCTGGTAATACAAATTCAAATGTTTTAATAGTGGGGGAAAGTGGAACAGGTAAAGAGTTATATGCTAATTCAATTCATAATGTTAGTAATAGAAAATTAGGACCTTTTATAAAAATTAATTGTGGGGCTATACCAGCAGAACTATTAGAATCTGAATTATTTGGATATGAAGATGGAGCTTTTACAGGAGCTAAAAAGGGTGGAAAAAAAGGAAAGTTTGAGCTCGCAAATGGGGGAACTATATTTTTAGATGAAATTGGGGATATGCCAATGTGCATGCAGGTTAAGCTTTTAAGAGTAATTCAAGAAAGAGAAGTTGAAAGAGTAGGGGGAAATGTATTAAATAAAATTGATGTTAGAATAATTGCAGCTACAAATAAAAATCTTGAACAATTAGTTAAAGAAAATAAATTTAGAATGGATTTGTATTATAGACTTAATGTTATAAGAATTAATGTTCCACCTCTAAGAGAAATAAAAGAGGATATTTTATTAATAGCAGATTCTTTAATAGAAAAAGTATCTAGGAAATTAGGAATATATATAAAAGGAATGTCTGATGAAACTAAAGAGTATTTATGTAACTATAGCTGGCCAGGAAACATTAGAGAATTAGAAAATGTGATAGAAAGATCTGCTAACTTATTAGATTCCGATTGTATTATAAAATCACAACATTTACCAAAGGAGTTATTTAAAAAAAATATAACACAAAATTATATGCATCAAGATAAGTATTTAAAGGACATAATTTCAGAAGTAGAAAAAGAAGTCATCTGTAATTGTTTGGAAAAAAATAAAGGGAATAAAAATAAGACATCTAAGATATTAGGAATAAGTAGAGCAAGTTTATATAAAAAAATATCAGAATATAATATATAGTCAGAATATAATGTGTAATCAAGAATATAGTTAAAATGTAAAATACAATTATATAATAAAAAAACAACAGAGAATTATAGCGTTAACTCTGTTGTTTTTATTAAATTTTAAGAAGATGTTTTTTCGTATTGTAATGTATTACTCCATTTACCACATCTATCACCAAAACAACCCAATGTAACATTTTTGTCTAATATTTTTACTATTTCACATGCATTAGCACATCCGTTACATTCAAAAGTATTGGAGAGAACCTTGCTATCATATATATCAAATCCTCTAAAATTTGTAGTAGAGTGAGATTTATTTAATTTATTTTTTGCTATTAGAGCAGCTCCTATAGATCCCATTATTTTATGATGCTTAGGTATAATAATTTCATGACCAAGGGCTCTTTCAAAAGAATCTTTAATACCTTTGTTGGCAGCTACGCCGCCTTGGAAAAATATTTTTGGAAGAATTTCTTTACCTTTACCAACATTATTTAAGTAATTTCTAACTAGTGCATCACAAAGTCCTCTTATTATGCTTTCACGAGTGCAACCTAATTGTTGCTTATGTATCATATCAGACTCAGCAAAAACAGCACATCTTCCAGCAATTCTTACAGAAGATGATGCATTCAAAGAATAATCACCTAAATCTTCTATAGGAATTCCTAATCTTTCTGCTTGCCTATCTAAAAAGGAACCTGTTCCAGCGGCACAAACAGTATTCATAGCAAAGTCCGTAACTATCCCATTTCTTAAAAGTATTATCTTAGAATCTTGTCCGCCAATTTCTATTATAGTTTTAACATCTTTATCTAAGTTTAAAGCTGCTATAGCATGAGCTGTTATCTCATTTTTTACAGCATCAGCTCCTATTAAATAAGAACCTATAATTCTACCACTACCTGTGGTACCTACTGAATAAATCTGTTTATTATCATATTTATTGCTTAATATTTTAAATCCTTCTTGAATAGTTTTTATAGGATTTCCTTTAGTTCTTAAGTACAAAGCATCAATTACAGAATTATTATCATCAATAATAACTATATCTGTACTTACAGAACCTATATCAACGCCCATATAGTACATTATCTTGTCTCCTTTCTAATAAATCTATAAAAGCTTCTATACGTGTTGAATAGCCAGCTTCTCCTGTCATCTCATCTACTACAAGTGACATAATAGGAAAATCTTCATTTTTAGATATAGTAGGAAGTATGGATTTAGAAACAATTTCTGGCATACAGCCTAAGGGAAATATTTGAATAGCTCCATGAAATCCATTTTTTTTTGCAAGAACAGCTTCCCCAATACATTCTCTTCCATAACCACCTATACCTAATGATAAATATTTTTTAGAAGCTTTTCTCAGTGAAAGACAATTAAGATTAAAAGGTGATAGGGCAGTATTTTTTACCCACCAACTAGGATATAGAATTTTAGAAGTACAAACACCCAAATCCATTAATTTATCTTCAATATAAAGATTTGAAAAAGGTTCAATTATAGTATAAATCTCTCCTATTATAGCTATTTTTAATGGAGTTTTAGATTTATCAATAGGTACTTCTTGCAATTTTTTATGATAATTATTTACTAGAGAAATCATTTCTTTAGCAGTTTTGCAATTTAAAATATCACTTTTACAATCCCAAAGAATTTTTTTTGATTGTCCTTTATTTACTTCATAACCAGCTTTTATTTTTGCCTTTTTATCCAAAGAATCCATTAAGTTTATTATTTTCAGACCATATATTAATGAAGAAAATTTTTTCATAGAACTTTTATTACTATGGACTGCTATTTTATTTATTCTTTTTATGAATTCATCTTTGCCTATGTCCTTAGGAGAATCTATAACTATAAAATCTAAATTATAGCCTAATTTTTTTAATGTATTCATTTGTAGTTCACAGTATTCTCCAAATCTACACGGACCACAACTACCTGCTATTACTATAGTATCAGCACCTTGCTCTATACTTTCAATATAATTGCCAATCATTATTTTAAATGGAAGGCATATCTCATCAGGCGAGTAAAGAGAACCTATTTCTAAAGCTTTTTTATTACTAGCCTTAGGTATTATGTATTCTATTCCTAAAGTATCAAATATTGCTTTAGCTGCATAACAACTATTACCTAGATGCGGGAATGTAACTTTCAAAATTAAATGCACTTCCTTTCTAGCATATCTGTAAAGGCTTCAATTCTGGTGTGAAATCCTGCCTCACCTGTTTGTTCATCTATTTTTAGAACTAATATAGGAAAATCTTTTAGTTTATTTTTTATAAGATCTATTATTATAGAATCTATTCCACATCCAAATGAGGATATGTATATTATTCCGTCTACTTTATGTTCACTACCTAAATAAGCTGCAGCACCATAAGAATTTTTAGCAAAACTCCAAAAAGGTTTTTTAAATAATTCATTTACATATCTATTTTTATCACATTCACTTACTAACTCTTCAGTTACTACACCTATATTTGATTTTTCTAAAATATTTACTATATTCATATTTACATAATCATCATAAATATTATATGGATGACCTAATAATGCTATATTTAAATTTGGACATAATTTATTTATGCCAGTATAAAAATTTTCTTGAGCTTTTAAAGCTATATTATAAGACCTAAGTATTTTAGGAATATTTTTAGTTATATTTAGTCCAGCTTTTAATGCCCAATTTCTAAGGCTACATTTTGAATGATAATAAATAGGATAGGTAATAGTTTTTGGCATATTGGGTATATTGTTTATAATCATTTCTGGCAATCCACAAAATTTAGGACATATATATTTATTCTTTTCTATCTGCATTATTCTAGGAAGCAGCATGATATCGCACTTATTCTTAATGGAGTATACATGTCCATGAAAATTTTTTATGGGTAAACAAGCTTCATCTACACAAAGCTTTACTCCATAATCTAATATATTTTTATTGGTGTTGGAAGAAGTTATAATTTCAGCACCTAATTCCTTAAAAAAACTATTGAAAAATACATTATATTTACAATAAAGTAATCCTCGAGGTATTCCTACTTTCATAAATCTTACTCCTTTAATTTATAATTCTTTATAAATTATTGACAAATGTCCATTAAGTATTCAAATATATAGTAATAATATTTTTTCATTTGCAGAGAATAGATATAAGACAGTATTAAATATTAAATAATGTAAGTAATTTAAAAATATATAAATTTTGAAAGGAAGGTGAAAACGTAGTTTTGCTTAAACTACGATAGTTATGAAAGCTTATGTAGATAAAGATACTTGTGTTGGATGTGGATTATGTCCTAGTATATGTGGTGATGTATTTGAAATGAGAGATGATGGAAAAGCTCATGTTATAGTAGATAGTGTTCCAGAAGAGGTAATACATTTAGCCGAAGAAGCTAGAGATTCTTGTCCAGTAGTAGCTATTGAAGTTGAATAATTAAAATTTTATATTTATTATGTATTTAGATTAGTATATAGAAAAGTAAAGCTAGAAAGTATATAAATAGAAAAATGAACACCTATTAATAGGTGTTCATTTTTCTATTTATTTAACTAAAGATTTAGCCACATTTATAATAAAATCTTGAGCATTTGTAACTAGAGTTTTAACTTCTAGAGTACCTCTGTCTGATAGTTTGTTAACAGAGAATTCTTGTATATCTATAGAGTAGATATATACAGGTCTAACAACACCGTCTTTTACTGTATAAGATGGTGTCATATTTCCTGAAGCTATAGTATGAAGTACTGTAGATAAACATATAAGCATAGTAGCTTTTCTTGTATGTTTTCTCATAGCATCTTGAGCTTCATATACATTGTCGTAAACATTAGGTAAAGTAAATCTATCTCTTATAGTACCAGCAAGTACTACAGGGACATCTTTTTCTACACAAGCTTTTAATATACCATCTTTAACTTTTCCAGAGGCCATAAGTTCTTCTAAGGAACCAGCTTTTCTAGCTTCATTTATAGCTTCCATGTAGTTATAATGAGCATTTCTATCAGCTTCAAAAGTTTCTTGTCCTAAAACTGTTCCGTACATTCCTTTTTCTAAGTCATAGGTTGCAAGAGTATTTCCAGATAAAATAGCATTAACATATCCGTTTTCCACTAGAGATGCAAAAGCCGCTCTTGATTCATCATCTAATGCAACTGATGGTCCTAAAACCCAAACGATTTTTCCATTATGTTCTCTTTCATATTTCATTATTTCATATAGATCATCATAATCTTTAGAGAAAGCTGTTTCTCTTGATCTACCACTTCTAAATGCAAATGTATCTGAATTTCCGTCTTTAGCTACAAATCCACCAGCATACATGTATATTCCTTCGCTAGCATCTTCAGTTCTTCCTACTACAACCTTATCTCCAAGTTTAAGATTTCTAAATTCTACAACATCTATATGGTCATCTGGAGTAACAACTGCAACGGTATCCATACGACTTTCATTAGCTATTACCCATTGTCCTTTAATTTTAAAATATTCAGGATATATTGATAATGCATGATAGTGTCTAGGAGCAACTCCTTCTATAACTACTTCTTCAGTTTTACAATCCGGTGCTTTAACAAGAAAATCTTGTGTAAAATCTGGTGGCGTAAATTTTGGTAATTCGAAACTCATTTAAAATCTCCTCCTAATAATATATTAATGTGTCTTAATATTTTCAAAAATTAAGGGTTTAAAATCTATATTAAAGAACGTTCTTTTGAACATTAACAACAAAGTCTTGAACATTGGTAACTATAGTTTTAACACCTACATGTTCTCTAGCTGCTGCTACTTGGTTAACTGCATATTCAGCAATATCTATAGAGTAAACGTATACTGGTCTCACCTTACCATCTACAACTTTATAAGATGAAGCTAAATTTGCAGTAGCTACTGAGTGAAGAACTGTAGCAAGACAAATTATAACCGTTGCTTTTTCAGCTTGTTCTTTCATAGCATCAAGTCCAGAGGTTACATTGTGATAAACTGGAGGAAGTGGACCATCATCTCTTATTGATCCTGCAAGAACTATTGGGATGTTATGTTCTACACAAGCTTTTATAAATCCATTTTTAACATTACCTTCAGAAAGTAAAGCTTCTATAGATCCAGCTCTTCTAGCTTCATTTATAAGGTCTAAGTGATTATAATGTCCCATAGGAACTGATTCTTGAGTATATATGTTTTGTCCTAATGCAGTACCTAAAAGTCCTCCTTCTAAGTCGTGAGTAGCCATGGCATTACCAGCCATAAGAGCACTTACAAATCCTTTTTCAGCAAGGTCTGATAAAGCAACTCTAGTATCATGGTCAAATACAACAGCAGGTCCTAACACCCAGACTATATGTCCGTTATTTTCTTTTTCATATTTTAATAATTCATATAATTCTTTGTAGTCTCTTGAAAAGGATGATTCAACAGATCTTCCAAATCCTACTCTTGGTATATTGTTAAAGCCTTGGGCATATCTATAGATCCCTTCGCTGCCATCTATAGCATGTCCTAAAATAACCTTATCTCCAACTTTAAGACTTCTAAATTCCACAACTTCCATAGTGCTATCATCTTTAACTACTGCAGCACAATCTAAAGAAGTTTGGTTTGGTAAAACCCATTCACCTTTAACTTTAAAATACTCTGGTAATACAGAAGTCATATGAAATCCTGCCGGAGCTACTCCATCTTTTTCAACTTCACCTATTTTAACATCTGGTGCTTTAACAAGAAAATCTTGTTTAAAATCTGGTGGTGTAAATTTTGGTAATTGAAAACTCATTTTTAAAATTCCTCCTTAATGTACTATATTAAAAATTGTATTGGGGTTATATAAATATAATATTATTAAAATTATTAATTTGTATTATGAGAATTAAATATTGTTACTTTTAGGTTAAATTTTTAACTTTTAATATAACAATAACAAATAATAGTTCTTTATGACAATAAAAAACAAAAATTAAAGTTGATTTATATTTTTACAAATTAATACACACACAATGACACACTAAAAAAGTATCACTTCACATAGAAAGGAAATGTTATGTAAAGGATATTATTTGAAAGATTCAAATATACAAAATGTTTCCGTTATTATATTATATATTGTTCTGTAAATTTTGTAAAATTCCTTTTAATCCAATTAGGCAAATTTAAATATCAAAATCTAGGTAAAAAAGTCAGAAAAAAAGAAATTTTGCTAAAATTCAGTTGAATGGCTATTACTTTTATTGTAATATACAAGTGAAAGTTACCAAGAAATGAAATAAATATTTATATATGAATATTTATTTAACAAAATCAAGGAGTTAGTATAAAATATAAATGTAGAATTATAATGTAAATAATGTTTATAAATAGGAGGATAATAAATGCAACAATTTGACGACTTCTTTGAAGGTTTAGATTTAGATGAACTGAAATATGAAGAAAAATATATAAAAAATAATAATTCCCAGGAAATAATAAAAGAAAACATAAATAATGTAAATGAATTTATGATAAATATGGATTACCATCAAATTAATAATCTTTATGAAAGTGGATTAAAGAAATTAAAGATTATAGAAGAAGAACTTAATGATTTTTTTGTGGAACGTGAGGAGATTATAAAAGATGCTTTAAGGGCTTTGATAATTGGACAACATATGTTTTTATATGGACCTCCAGGAACAGGTAAGAGTTTATTAGTATATAATTTATGTAAAAGAATAGATAGGGCTAAATATTTTCAGTGGTTATTAAATAAAACTTCAGATCCTGCAGAAATACTAGGACCATATAGTATCAAGGCTATGGAACAGGATAAATTTTTAAGAAAAACTAATGGAAAATTACCAGAAGCTCATATTGCATTCATAGATGAAATATGGAAAAGTAATGAACCTACTCTAAATATATTATTACCTCTTCTCAATGAAAAAATATTTTATAACGATGGAAAGGCTATACAAGTTCCATTAATAAGCATGTTTTGTGCAAGTAATGAAATACCAGATGATGAAAGCCTGCATGCATTATATGATAGAATAATATTTAGAGATTATCTAGGATATGTAAAAGATACAGATAATAAGTTGAAAATGTTTAAAAACTATGTAAATATGAAAAAAAATAAAAATGAAATTAATATACATACAAAAATAACATTAGAAGAAATATATGCTATACAAAAGAAAGTAGAAGGTATAGATATTAAGGAGGATATATATTTAGATTTTATAAAGCTTATGGATAGTTTAGACAGAAGTGGAATAATTGTATCAGATAGGAGAAAGAATGAGTGTTTAAAGGTTATCCAAGGTAACGCATTGTTATATGGAAGAGACCATGTAGTAGTAGAGGATTTTGAAGCATTAAAAAACGTTTTATGGAATGATTTAGATGACATATCTATTATAGAAAATAATATTAACAAAATAATAAATCCTTATGATGATAAGGTTAGAGATTACGTTAGAAAATTTAATGAAATAAAAGAAGAAATAGACTATATAGAAGATAAGGATGATAAAATTAGAGCTACTATTGAAGCTAAGGTCAGTATAGAGAATATTGTTAAAAGATTAGACAGATTAATACAGCAGGCAGAGAATAATGGCAAGGACATAGAAAATATGATTAAAAAGAAAAAATATATAGAGGATTATAATGAAAATATAATGAAAGAAGTTTTAGGTATAGATTTGAATTTTAAGGCTGATAGTGATATATGATTATTTTGAAAGGAGTCTTTAAATGAAACTAAATTATTATAATGTAGTTTTTGAAGAAGATAGGGAAAAAGAACAAATTTCTGTAGAAAAAAAAGAGGTTTTTCAGAGTATAGACTCCATATTAGGAATAAAAAAAAGAGAATATAAAAAAGATCAGTCAGTAAAACATTATGAGTTTGATATGGATATATATAAGGATATATATGATATTTCTTCAACTATGCAAAGTTTAGTACAAGAGGGAAAAAGATATTTACCTGTGTTTGATAAATTATATAAAGATATATTTTTGCTTCTATATAAATATGAACCGTTTATATATAGAGAAGATAAAATTAGATCTACATGTATAATTAATAATAGGATAATAAGGAACTTAGCTAAAACAGAAGACCTACAAAATTTAAGAAAAAACTGTAGTTTACATGAATTAAACTCAGCCATAGGATGTGAAATAATAGGTAAAAAGGCTGTTAAAATAGCAAAGAAGTGGAGTCAAAATCAAGAAAATGAAAAAGAACAATCAGATGGCATAAACAAAGAAAATAATCCTCATCATAATGATGAAAAAACCTTGTCTGATTTATTAATAGAGATGCAGGAAGCGGAAGATAAAATAAAAGATTTATCAAAAGAAAAACAAGAACTAGAAGAGAATATAGAAAACTTAAAGAATAATATCAGTGATTTAAGTGAAGAAGATATGAAAAATAAGTTGCAAAAAATAGATGAAGAATTAGAAAATATGGAAAAGCAAGGGGATAATATAGAAGAACAATTAAGTGATAAATTAGAAGAAAGTGAAGAGGAAATAGAAAACTTATCAAAAGAAATTGCAGAGGCTTTTAATGAAGCTGAAAAGGAAGTTAGACAGGCTACATCTTATGTAAAGGATTGGGGGTTAGGAGATAAACCCAATAAATCTTCCAAAATTCCTTTTGCAGATAAAGTAGAAGCATTAGAGAGAATAAGAAAATCTAAAAAACTAAAAGAGTTGTCAGATATAATAGGAAGATTTAAAGACAGTGCCCTTAAAGATCAAAAGAATAAACATAAAGATGGAGCTGTGGCCATTAAATCTGTTAGAATAGGGAATAACATTATACATACTCTACCAAGTGAAAAAATGCTTTTAACCAATGAAACTACTAAAAAGGAGTTTTATAGGAAATTTAATCAAAAACAATTATTAGAGTATGAACTAGAATCAGATAAATTAAAATCCAAAGGTCCTATGGTAGTATGTATAGATATGTCTAGTAGCATGAAAGGCATAAAAGAGAAATGGTCAAAAGCTGTAACTATAGCATTACTTGAAATAGCTCAGGAGCAGAAAAGAAATTTTGCAGCTATATTGTTTAATGAAGATGCTACAGAACCTATAATAATAGAAAAAGGAAAAAGAGAACCAGAAAAGATACTAGATATAGCAGAAAGATTTGATGGAGGGGGAACTTTATTTGAAACACCTCTTCAGAAAGCGCTAGATGTTATAGAACAGTCCAAGTTTAAAAAAGCAGATATAGTTTTTATAACAGATGGACATAGTTATACTCATCCAGATTTTATAGATAAGTTTAATAAAATGAAGGATAAAAAGAAATTTAAAGTTTTAAGTGTATTAATATATGCTGGAGGAAATATTGGGAATATAGAAAGTTTACAACTTTTTTCTGATGATATAATGACTATAGGGGAGCTTACGGAACTTGAAGATGCAAATTCTGTTATAGCACATAAAATATTTAGAAGTGTTTAGAGGTGTTTTGTATGAGTAAACATTGTAAGTATTGCAAAAAGACTGTGTTTAAAGCCTTTATAAAAAGACCAGGTATAATAGATTTAAAAGAAAACGAGCCTAATATTTTAAAAGAAGTGGATAATAAATTTGGCTATGAGGTAGTACAGTGCTTAAATTGTAAAAAGCCATTGACTAATGATGATCTAGTTGGAACAGTAATTTGTAAAAATTGCGGAGAAGAAGTACCAGAAGATAGCCTAATAGAAGATATTTGTGTGAATTGTTATTTAGCAAAGAACAGACCAGACCTAAATAATTTACCTAAAGAAGATTTAATAAAAAAAATCTTAAATTTAGAAAAAGAGATTTAAAATGTAAATATTATAACAAGACGGGGAGATATACATGGATGATATGCAATTCATAAATAAAATTAAAAATATGGTTGATGAAAAAGGATTAAACATTAAACCGTTAAATAATGAAGCTATAAATATTTTATTTAAACAAGGGTTTTTAAATAGTATTTATGATATATTTTTATTGAAAAAGGAAGAACTATATAAAATAGATGATTTTAAAACAGAATATGTGGATAAGCTTATAAAATCTATTGATAAAGCTAAAAATTGTAGCCTAGAAAAATTTATATACGCATCTTCTATTCCCAAAGTTGGAGAAAGGGAAGCAAAGCTTATTGCTAATACTTTTTTAAATTTTACAGATTTGGTAATAGACATAAATAATGATGACTGCCATAGACTAAAAAGAATAGATGGTATAAATGAGGAAATAATAAGCAGTATAAAAAGAAATAAAGTTTTTCTTGTTAATCTATTTGTGTATATTAATCCAATATCCATAGATGAACACAATTCAGATATTAAAAGATATAAATTTTCTATAACAGGAGTATTAAATAAAGCTACAAATTATTATGAAGAAATAATAAAAGAAGCTAATTGTATAGTTGTAGACAATGTTACAAAGGATGTAGATTATCTAGTGTTTGGAGATTTAGCTAATGCTACTAAAATGATGGATGCAAAAAAATATAACACTAGACTAATATCAGAGCGTCAATTAATAGATATATTAAAAGAAATTAAGGAAAATAATAAAATTAAATACTAAATAAATGGTTAAAACTATTGATATATAAAGTATCAATAGTTTTTTTAGTATAGGTAATAATTTTAAATTATAGAAAAACAATCATTTAGCAAATACTAAAAGTATAATTAAGCACATAAAAGATAATTTATATAGATAAGTACAGGCTGTATAAATAAGAGACTATTTGTTAGTATAGTATTGGTAATTATTTCAAGAGAAAAAATAATATGGAATTTAATTATTAATTAGTTATTATTATAATGTAATAAATTATGTTTTCATGATGATGAAAATTTGTTTAATAATTATCAAAAAAATGCTAGACTTTATATATATAATAGATTATAATTTGAAATGTAGAGATTAATAATATTTTAACAATTAAATATATGATAGCAGTATTTAAGTAATGACAACTAATATTAAAAAAAGTCGGAATATTAATTAAAAACAGATATTATCTTTAGATAAATTTTATATGAAATAATATTTTTAACCTATACTAAAAAGTATTCATATTTATAAAATTAATTGTTGATTATTTTCTGTGATATAATAATATATTATATAAAATTGAATATTAAGGAGATTAACAATGATTGAAGATATAGGTAAAAAAATAAAAAAATTAAGAACTAACAAAAAATTAACGTTGAAAGAATTAAGTGAAAGAACAAACCTTTCAATAGGATTTCTGTCACAATTAGAAAGAGGGCTAACAACTGTAGCTATAGATTCATTAAGTAAAATAGCTAAAGAGTTGGATATAGATTTAACATATTTTTTTCAAACTCCTAAGAAGAATAAGAAAATAGTTCTTAGAAGCTATGAAAGAGAAATACTACAAGTAGAGAATAATAGATTCATAAAATATAATCTTAGTAATGATTTAGAAAATAAGACTGTTTTACCAAGATTAATAGAGATACTTCCTACAGATAACAAAGAAAATATTATTTCTTATCAACATAAAGGAGAAGAATTTGTGTATGTATTGGAAGGCATACTTACATTATTTATCAACGATGATCAACAGGAGTTATATCCTGGAGACAGTGCTCATTATGATTCAAGTATAAATCATAATTGGGCAAACTATACTAGTAAACCTGTAAAATTGTTAACAGTGCATACTCCTAATATGTTTAAAGAAGAGAATATTAAAAATCAATAAAGTAGTTTTTAGAAAGCAATATTTTGGGGGTGGATTTACTTGAAAAAAAGTACTATTGTTAACATTCAAAAATTTTCTGTTCATGATGGACCAGGAATACGAACTACTGTATTTTTTAAAGGATGTCCATTAAATTGCTGGTGGTGTCATAATCCTGAAACACAAAGAAAAGAACATGAAATAATGTTTTTTAAAGAAAGATGCACATCTTGTGGTGTTTGTGCCAAAAGATGTCCACAAAAAGCCATAGAAATAAAAGATAACATTCCAATGGTAGATGAAGAAAAATGTAAATTTTGTGGTAAGTGTACAGATTTCTGTCCTAGTAACGCAAGAGAGTATGTAGGAAAAGATCTTACAGCAAAAGAAATAATAAAAGAAGTAATAAAAGATGAAGTGTTTTATGAAGAATCCGGTGGTGGAGTTACATTTTCTGGGGGGGAACCAATGCTCCATGCAGATTTCATAAATGAAATTTTAGAAGCCTGTAAAATGAGAGGGATACATACTACTATAGATACTAGTGGATATGCATCCTGGGATAAGTTTGACAAAATAAGATATAAGGTAGATTTATTTTTATACGACTTAAAATCAATGAATAATGAAATTCATAAAAAATATACAGGAGTAGAAAATACACTTATACTAAATAATTTAGAGATGTTGTCTAAATACGGACATAATATTTATTTAAGAATACCAATAATAACCGGGGTAAACGATGACAATGAAAATATAGATGAAACAATTAAGTTTGTATCAAAGTTAAATTTAATTCAAGTAAATTTATTGCCATATCATAAAATGGGTATGGATAAATATAAAAGACTCAAGATGGAATATAAATTAACAGGTGATGAAAAGCCATCAGATAATAAAATGGATGACATAGCAGAAAAATTTAAAAAAGCTGGAATTAAAGTAAAAATAGGGGGTTAATTAATTATGATGACAGACAGAGTTAAAAAGTTAAGGGAAGAAAGCTTAAATGCTATACCACGTATCTCTATGGAAAGAACTAAAATAGTTACTGATGTTTATAAAAAATATGAAGGAACTGTTTCAATACCAGTATTAAGAGCATTAGTTTTAAAAGAATTAATGGAAAGAAAAGAACTTTGCATATATGATGGAGAACTTATAGTAGGTGAAAGAGGAGAAGCTGCAGCTGCTACGCCAACTTATCCTGAATTGTGCTGTCATACAGTAGAAGACTTTGATATAATGGATAAACGTGAGAAAATAAGTTTTAAAACAACTGATGAAGATAAAAAAATACAAGAAGAACTTATTATTCCTTTTTGGGAAAAAAGATCTATGAGACATAAAATATTAGACAAAATGACTCCAGAATGGAAAGCATGTTACGAAGCAGGAATATTTACTGAATTTATGGAACAAAGGGGACCTGGACACACAGCAGGTGGGGATAAATATTATAGAATGGGCTTCTTAGATATAAAAGAAGAAATAAAAGAAGCTATAAGTAAATTAGACTATTTAAATGATGATGAAGCTTTAGATAAAAAAGAACAATTAGATGCTATGGATATAGCTTGTGATGCTATAATTATTTATGGAAAGCGTTATTCAGAATATGCAGCTAAATTAGCAGAAAAAGAGACAGATTCAATAAGAAGGAAAGAACTTATGGAAATATCTGAAGTGTGTAGTTGGGTACCGGCTCATGCTCCAAGAACTTTTAGAGAAGCACTTCAAATGTATTGGTTCGTTCATTTGTGCGTAATTTCCGAATTAAATCCTTGGGATGCATTTAATCCTGGAAGATTAGATCAACACTTATATCCATTCTATGAAAAAGAAGTAGAAGAAGGAATTTTAGATAGAGAACAAGCTAGAGAGTTATTACAATGCTTCTGGGTTAAGTTTAACAATCAACCAGCACCACCAAAAGTTGGTATAACATTAAAAGAAAGTGGAACTTATACTGATTTTGCAAATATAAATAGCGGTGGTATGAAGAAAGATGGATCAGATGGAGTTAATGATGTAAGTTATTTAGTACTTGAAGTAATAGATGAAATGAGGTTATTACAACCAAGTTCCAATGTTCAAATAAGCAAAAAAACTCCACAAAGATTCTTAAAGAAAGCTTGCGAAGTTATAAGAAAAGGATGGGGGCAACCATCAATATTCAATGCAGATGCAGTTGTTCAGGAATTAATAAGGGCAGGTAAGTCTATAGAGGATGCTAGATGTGGCGGAAATAGTGGTTGTGTTGAGACCGGTGCTTTTGGTAAAGAAGCTTATATATTAACAGGATATTTGAATTTACCAAAAATATTAGAAGTAACATTATTTAATGGTATTGATTCTCAAACAGGAAAACAAATAGGTATTAAAACAGGAGATATAACTACATTAACAACTTATGAAGAACTGTTTGATGCGTTTAAAAAGCAACTTAAACATTTTATTGATATAAAAGTAAATGGAAATAGAGTTATAGAAAGATTATATGCTACACTAATGCCTGCACCATTTTTATCAGTTGTTATAGATGATTGTATATCAAAGGGAAAAGATTACAATGCAGGTGGAGCAAGATACAACACTAGTTATATTCAAGGTGTTGGTATAGGTACAATTACAGATAGTTTATCAGCAATTAAATATCAAGTTTTTGATGAAAAGAATATAACAATGGAAGAACTAATAGAATCATTAAAGACTAACTTTGAAGGACATGAAGATGTATATAATTTAGTTAGAAATAAAACTCCTAAATATGGTAATGATGATGATTATGCTGATGAAATAATGCAAGAAACTTTTGATGCTTATTATAATGAAGTAAATGGAAGGCCTAACGGTAGAGGTGGATGCTACAGAATAGATATGCTTCCTACAACATGTCATGTTTACTTTGGGTCAGTTATAAATGCTACTCCAGATGGAAGAAAAGCTCATTTGCCAGTATCAGAAGGCATTTCTCCATCAAAGGGAGCAGATATAAATGGACCAACATCAGTTGTAAAATCAGCATCAAAAATGGATCATCTAAGAACAGGTGGAACATTACTAAATCAAAAATTTACTCCTTCAGTAGTTCAAGGTGAAGAAGGAATAGATAATATGGCTAATTTAGTAAGAGCTTATTTTACAATGGATGGACATCATATTCAATTTAATGTTGTAAATAAGGAAACTTTATTGAAAGCTCAAGAAAATCCAGATGAATATAAAGATTTGATAGTACGTGTTGCAGGATATAGTGATTACTTCAATAACCTAGATAAAGTTCTACAAAATGAAATTATAGAAAGAACAGAACAAGATTTTAACTAGAAATTAGTTTAAAATATAATATAACTAAAAATAAAAACTAGGAGAAGGAACTAAATATATAATTTGGTTCTTTCTCTTAGTAACAAATTTACACTAGGAGGAAGTATATATGAATAAAGTAATAGGTTTTATTGGTGCTGGAAACATGGGGAAGGCAATGGTTGGAGGAATAGTTAATTCAAAATTAGTTACTCCACATAATATTGTATTGGCAGACTTAAATGAAAAATCATTAGAATCTGCAAAAGAAAAATTTGGGGTTAGAGTAACAACAGATAGTAATGAATTAGCTAAAGAAGTGGATATATTAGTTTTATCTGTAAAACCAAATTTATATCCGATAGTAATAAAACAGATAAAAGATAATGTTAAAAAAGATGTTATAGTAGTTACTATAGCAGCAGGCAAATCATTGGAAGATACAGAAAATATGTTTGGAACAAGAATAAAGATAGTTAGAGTAATGCCAAATACTCCTGCATTAGTTGGAGAAGGAATGGCTGCTATATGTCCTAATGATCTAGTTTCTAAAGAAGAGATAGAAGAAATTATAAGTATATTCGAAAGCTTTGGAAAAGCTGAAATAGTAGGAGAAAAATTAATGGATGCAGTAACAGGAGTGAGTGGATCAGCTCCAGCATATGTATATATGTTTATAGAAGCTATGGCAGATGCAGCTGTATTAGAAGGAATGCCAAGAGATAAAGCATACAAATTTGCAGCACAAGCAGTATTAGGATCAGCTAAAATGGTTTTAGAAACAGGAATGCATCCAGGTGCATTAAAAGATATGGTTTGTTCACCAGGAGGAACTACAATTGAAGCAGTAGCAACTCTTGAAAAATGTGGACTTAGAAATGCTGTTATAGAGGCTATTAAAGATTGTGTAAAAAAATCTAAAGAAATGTCTAAATAATAAAGACAATAGTTACTTTGTTGTTCTATTCAAAACAATAGGACAACAAAGTAATTAAAATATATTAAAAACAGAAGAAAAAATAATCAGAATATTAATCGTATTCTGAAATTTATGGAGGGTAAAAATGAGAATAAATGAGTATTTTGATGGTAAGGTAAAATCTATGAGCTTTAACAATGAAGAAGGAGAAGCTACTATAGGGTTAATGGATGTAGGTGAATATAAATTTTCTACATCAAAAAAAGAATATATGACAGTAATTAGTGGAAAGATGACAGTTAAATTACCTGAAGAGAGTAATTGGCAACAATTCGGTAAAAACGAAACATTTACAGTAGAACCAAACCAAAAATTTAATGTAAAAATTGAAGAACAAACAGCCTATATATGTTTTTATAAATAATCTTACTAAGGATAAAGAGGAGAGATACAAATGGTAAAAACTATATGGCTAGCATTAATAATCCTAGCAGTGTGGTTTGGAATTATACTACTTAGAGACTTTATAAAACACAAAGATAATTTAGAAGATGTGTCTTGGGGAAAGACAGCATTTATAGGGTTTATAGTTAACTTCTTTGATGTTTTAGGTATAGGGGCATTTGCACCTCAAACTGCTTTGCTAAAAATAACAAAGCAAACAGAAGATAGAATATTACCAGGTACTTTAAATTCTGCTAATACAATCCCAGTTTTAATAGAAGCTATAATATTTATAAAAATTATAGAAGTAGAATCTGTAACTTTAATATCTATGCTAGTTGCAGCAGCTGTAGGAGCCATCATAGGAGCAGGAATAGTATCAAAGCTTCCAGAGAAAATAATACAGCTTACAATGGGATGTGCTTTATTAGTAACAGCTTATTTTATGCTTGCAAGCCAAATGAATTGGATGCCAGGTGGTGGTGATGCCATAGAATTACAGGGAACAAAATTGATAATTGCAGTAGTAATAAATTTTATACTAGGAGCTCTAATGACAGCAGGAATAGGACTATACGCACCTTGTATGGCATTAGTGTTTATGTTAGGAATGTCACCAAAGGTTGCATTTCCTATAATGATGGGATCTTGTGCATTTTTAATGCCTCCAGCATCAGCTAAATTTGTTAAGGAAGGTGCCTATAATAGAAAAGCTAGTGTTTCAATGAGTTTAGCAGGATCTGTTGGAGTTTTAATAGCTGCATTTTTAGTTAAATCTCTACCAATGGGTATATTGCGTTGGATAGTTATATTAGTAGTGCTTTATACTGCAGCAATAATGATAAAATCAGCTTTAAAAAACAAAGTTAAACAAGTTATTGTGTAAAACTATTTTTACAAATTTATGTGGGGGGAGCTTATTTTATAAGTTCTACCCATGATTTTTATAAGAGGGATATTTATAATTACTTTATAGTGAAATATTATCATGTCCCAATGTATGTATTGTATTACTAAATTTATATTTTCACTATACAATGAATAAACCTATTTTTATAAAAATAGGTTATTTCAGAACTTTGTTATTTCATATAATTTAGAACACATCATATTGGACTCTATTGTATTAGTGTCTATTTTTTTATTTATATGATGTGATAGGAATATTAAAATAATTTCTATTATAAGTATAAAAATTAATGTATAAAATAGCTTTTTGAAATTGGACATAAAAAAACCCCCTTTTATACTAATGTATGCAGGGAATTTTTAGAACATAATAAAAATTATCTATTAAACTTCTTCTTTTTATTCTTTTTTTGTACAGAGTATCCAAATTTACCTAAAGATTTTTGAGGTAAAGCATAGTACTCCCCGTGAGAGTATGAAATCAAGTTTGCTTTTTCAAAATGGATTTTACCTTTCTCATCTAGTAGTTCATTATTTATATTAGTGAAAAGTATTTCACATAAGAATAAATGATGAGTTCCTAAAGGCAGTATGTTTATAACTTTACACTCTAAATTTATAGGACACTCTTCTATGTATGGTACATTTATCTCATCTGAATCCTTAAGTGTAAAATTGCATTCTTTTATTTTATCATTAGTTTTACCAGAACGCACACCACAGTAATCCACTGCTCTAACAAGATTGTTAGATGGTAAATTAACTACTAATTCTGGATTATTTTTTAAATACTCAAAAGAAAGTCGTTCAGGTCTTATAGCTATGCTTATTATAGGCGGTTTGGTACAGGCGGTTCCAATCCAACCTACAGTAAATACATTAGTTTTTTCTTTGCTTTTAGTAGTTATTAGTGCTACTGGTACGGGATTTAACATAGCACTGCCTTTGAATTTTACTTTCTTCATATAGGTTCTCTCCTTGGAATTTTTATATTTTTAGTATTTAAAATAAGACATAAGCTTTTTGTTTTTTTCTATTATTGATATAAGTAGCAATCCTAGTATATAACAGGATATTGCTTCACCTAGACCTACCCACATCATTGAAAGTAATAGTGGAAGTTTTAGTGTATAATTTAAAATAAAGCCTATTACTACTGCATTTATAATTATTGGTGGTAGAGGTGCTAAATATTTCTTAAATTTTAAATTGCTTTTACCTATATAATAAGTTAATATAGCAGCTATTAAGGTAGCCATTGAACCAAATACTACATCAATAATTCCATTTCCACCTATTATATTAGCAATAATACAACCTAAAAAAACTCCCCATATAGAATAGGAGGATAGAAAAGGTAACAGGGTTAAAGCTTCTGACACTCTTACTTGAATTTGCCCATAACTTATAGGAGCTAAAAGTAAAGTAAGTACAGTGTAAATAGCAGCTATAACTGCTGAAAACACTAACTTAGAGATTCGTTTGTTTTGTAAATTCATAATAATACCTCCATAGTTTTTATTAAAGACAGGATGGTTACGAACTGTCTATAATTGTATATAATATATATATTACCTATATTAGTTTAATACTTTTAATTAATATAGTCAATTAAGTATGAATACTTTGATTAAACTATATACATGCTTATATTTATAAATTATAATAGTGTAAATATATAATTTAAAAGGTGATGTAAATGTATGATGCAAAAAAAACTATATTAAAAAATGGTATAGCCTTAGTTACTATAAAAAGAGATACTCAAATAACTGCTATTCATGCAGGAATAAAAATAGGTGCTATATATGAAAATGAAAAAGAAAAAGGTATAAGCCATTTTATAGAACATATGCTGTTCAAAGGAACTAAACACAGAGATAATGAAACTTTAAATAGAGAATTAGAGAATCTAGGTGGGGAATATAACGCATATACAGATACTAATTCCACAGTATGTAGTATAACTGCTTTGGAGGAAGAATTAGAAAAATCTGTAGAAATTTTAGGAGATATGTTTCAAAATTCAGTATTCCCTAAAGAGGAGATAGAAAAAGAAAGAGAAGTAATTTTAGCAGAAATAAGAGGAAGTAAGGATGATTTAGAAGACTACTCTTTCAAAAAAGTAAATGAAACAGCTTTTGACAAAAGTCCGTTAAAGTATGATACTTTAGGAAATGAAAAAATAGTTAAATCCTTTAATAGAGATAAACTTATAAAATTTTACGAGAGGTATTATGTACCTAATAATTGTTTCATATCTATAGTTTCAGATTTTCCACATGATTATGTAGTAAGTATTGTAGAAAAATATTTCAAAGATTGGATATGGAAAGAATTTAAGAGAGAGAAAGTATTAGAAGAAAATAATCGATTTTTGAAAAAAGTTTCTTATAAAAATAGTGTAGAACAAAGCACAATTGTGTATTTATTTACACTTCATGGATTAAGTAAAAAAGAAGAGCTGGCATTAACAATATTAAGTCATAGATTAGGTGAAAGTGGTAATTCCATATTATTTAGAGAGCTTAGAGAAAAAAGAGGATTTGCCTATGATGTATATACAGATTTAGACTTATCACCTTATGTAAAAACTCTTTATATATATACTTCTGTGGGAAGGGAAAATGTAGATGAAACTTTAGAAGTTATAAATAATTGTATAGAAAATATAAAAAATGGTAAAATAGGTTTTGATAATAATACTATAAATCTTATGAAAAAGATATTAAAGACAGCTATTGCATTTACGTTAGAAGATGTAACAGATATAGGTAATTATGCTTTTCATCAAGTAATAGATGATGAAAATATATTTCAGTTTTATGAAGATATGAAAGATTTAGATGGAATAAAAGAAGAAGATATATATACAGTAGCTAGCAAAGTTCTAAAAAAGCCTACTATACACATACTTTTAAACCAATAGCTATTTTAGGAGTGTAGGAATATGTCAAATATTATTACTAAAATAGAAGTACAAAAAAGAAATAAAGACAGAGTAAATGTTTATATAAATGAAGAATTTAATTTTGCTTGTAGTTCAGAATTAATATATTACCATAATATCAAAAAAGGAAAGATTATAGATGAAAATAATCTTAAGGATATAATTAAAGAAGATAATTATATAAAAGCTAAAAGTTACGGATTAAAGTATTTAGAAAAATCTTTAAAAACAGAAAGTCAAGTTAAAGAAAAATTATATTCTAAAGAATATGATGATGATACCGTAAATAGAGTTATTAAATTTTTAAAAGACTATGAGTTTATGGATGATAATAAATATTGCGATATGTATATAAGAGAAAAATTAAATATATATGGAAGAAATAAAATAAAATATTCTCTTTTAAATAAGGGAATAAAAGAAAGTATAGTAATTGAGAAGATAAATGCTATAGATGATGAAAAAGAAAAAAAAGTAGCTTATAAATTATCAGAAAAAAAATATAAAGTTATAATATTAAGAGAAAAGGATAAGTATAAAATTTATACAAAAATATGGTCATATATTATATCTAAGGGATATAGTTCTAATGTTGCGGAGTGGGTAATAAATAAGCTTAAATCCAATGAAGCTTTATATGAACAAGATAATAATATCCATTTATATGATAAAGAAATAGAATATGATGAACATGAGGAAGTTAACAATGAAAGTAAAATTTTAGACGAATATCATAAGAATTCATATTTTAACAGTAAAAATAATACTAAAAAAGATGATATTGATACACTTGCTAGAAAAAGATATGATATTATAATAAAATCAGAGAATGATAAAAATAAAATTTATAGAAAATTAAGTAATTATTTGTTGAGACGGGGATATAGCTTTGAAGATATAAAAACAAGTGTAAATCATATTTTATATGAATCATAATAAACAAATAAGGGGTTGGTGTTGATATGGATATAAATCCCATTATGCTAATTTTGGATAAAAAAATAAATCCTGTTACTTTAGTATTAGGTATACTATTCTTTTTCCCAATTTTAAAGGGATTTCTTTCAAAGTTTTCTTCCCCTAATTTAAAACTAGATATAGAGGATATGAACAAAACTGTAGCTTTTGTGGTTTCTTTATTTTTAGGTATGTATTATAGCAAAAAAATATTTATAGAACATAATATGGGAATATATAAAGATATACATGAACTTATACCTAAAGACATAATAAGATATATAAACAACAATTTCTTTATAGTATATGTAGTTATAGCACCTTTAATAATATTTATAATATATAAAATATTATTTTTAATATTAGATCTTTTAAATTCTATAACAATATATCCTATATTAGATAAATTAGAAGATATTTTAAGATATAGAGGAAGTATATTTAAAAGAATATTTGGAGCACTATTTAGTGTGCCTAAAGCTGTATGTTATGTATTGTTAATAGCGTTTGTTCTAAATATATTCTCTATGTTTGTGAAAAATGATACATTAAATAAATATCTTCAATCATCTAAAACTTACAATAATATATGCAAACAAGTAATAATACCAGTAACTAATTCTGGAATAGCTAAAAAATTACCGAATATAATAAATAACTCCTTTAAAATAGTTATAAAGGAAGAAGTAGGTAGAGATTCATCAGAAAAAACTAATTTTAGAGATAGAAAAACCATTGTTTATTATAATGGGGTAACTTTAGATGAAGGTATAAAATCTAATAAAAAAATCAATAATTTTGCAAGACATTTGGCAGCAGAGGATGCTACTTCTAAAGGAAAAGCAAGAATAATATATGATTGGATTGGAACTAATATTGCGTACGATCATGATAAGGCAGATAAAGTTTTAAATGATGATTTTCAAGTGAAATCTGGAGCTATCCCTACTTTTAATAGTAGAAGTGGAATCTGTTTTGATTATTCTTGTCTATTTATAGCAATGTGCAGAGCAAATGATATAAAGGTAAGATTAGTTACAGGTGAAGGGTTTAACGGAGTAAGTTGGGTAAGTCATGCATGGAATCAAGTGTATATACCAGAAGAAGGAAGATGGATAAATGTAGATACAACTTTTTATAAAGGTGGTAATTACTTTGATACTAAGAGATTTCAGTTAGATCATAGAAAGTCTCAAATTGCAGGAGAATGGTAAAAATTAAAATGCTATTAACTTTTATTTTATATGTAAAGTTAATAGCATTTTATATAAATGAGTATTTATTTTTATATTATAGTTAAAAAAATTAAATATTAGTGAACTTTCAGTTCACAATTTATATTCACATTTAAGGGGGATCTATATATTATTTTAAGTTTTTAACTATAATATTTATAGCTTTTTCACAATCTTCATCTTCATGATTTAAAGCCCAAGCTGTATTAAAGTAAACTAAAGCTTTTTTATTGATTTTTAGCATAGCATAACAATAACCTAGATTAAAAAAATATTTACTATCTTTTTTTAATATTAAAGCTTTTTTTAATAAAGGAATAGCTTTTTCATATTGTTTTAATTTTATAAAGCAAACAGAAGCATTATATAAAGATGAAGACTCATTTTCCTTGATTTCTGCAGCTTTTTTATATAGATTTATAGCTTTTTCGTAATCTTTAGTATTATAATAACTGTTGGCTTTATTAAAGTAACTCATATGTGTCCTCCTTATGTTTACTAATATATGCTTGAAGCTTAGTTGTATTATTATAATATCCATTTATGTTATTTTTATGCAAAAAAAAATAAATCTATTCAGAAAAATTTCCAAATAGATCTATTAAATAATAAATCATTTTAGTGTTTAATTTTCACAGATATTCTTTTTTCTAAAAATTCAACCACTGCATACATTAAATATGCCAAAATAGATAATATTATAATGCTAAACATTACTATATCCAATTGTGAAATTTGTCCCCCGTAAATTATTAGGAATCCTAATCCCTCTTTTGCTACTAAAAATTCTCCCATTATAACTCCTACCCAAGACAAACCTACATTAATTTTTAATGTAGATATTAGAGTTGGAATAGTAGCAGGGACTATTAAATGGATTAATACTTGCCATTTACTAGCGCCAAAGGTTTTCATCAATCGTATTTTATCTTTATCAACTTCTTTAAATCCATTTAGCACAGAAATTATAGTTACAACAATAGATATTAATAGAGCTATCATAATTATAGCGTTGGTACCATTACCAACCCAAAAAATTATAATAGGAGCCAGTGCTACTTTCGGTAATGCATTTAATACCACAATATAAGGATCTAAAACTTTGCAAGCAAAATCTGACCACCAAAGAAGTATGGCTATAAAGGTTCCAAGTAATGTACCATAAATAAAACCTAAAATTGTTTCGTAGCAAGTTATCCATATATGATTGAATAATGTACCTTCGCTATAGATTTTTACTAGGCTTTTCCACATTCTAGATGGAGTACTAGTTAAGAAAGGGTCTATCCATCCCAAATTTCCAGCTACTTCCCATAACACAAAAATAGCTATTAAAATTATAAGTCTAGTTATTATTATTTTATATTTTCTATTTTTTACTTTTTTTATATATAATTGGTGTTCTTTTTTTTCATCTATCATATATCATTCAGCTCCTTCCATATATCATTAAAATAAACTCTAAACTCTGGAGCTTCTCTACATTTTAAAGGGGAATTGCATTCTGTTGAAAGCTTAATAGATACATCTCCTTTGATTTTTGCAGGTCTTTTAGACAATACAAGAATTCTATCTGACATAGATACTGCTTCTGATATATCATGGGTTACCATTATAGCTGTTTTCCCTTCTTTTTTTATTATATTGTATATTTCATCACTAATGTTTAATCTAGTCTGATAGTCTAAAGCTGAGAATGGTTCATCTAAAAGAAGTACTTCCGGATTAAGAGCCAAAGTTCTAATTAGAGCAACCTTTTGTCTCATTCCACCAGATAATTCATCAGGATGATGATTTTTAAAATCTGTTAAACCATAGGATTCTAAAAGTTCATCTATAGCTTGTTTTCTTTCTTTGTTCAGCTTATGTTGTATCTTTAATCCCAAGGTTATATTATCTGACACTGTTAACCAGTTAAATAAATGATCTTTTTGAAACATGTAACCTATTTTAGGAGAAATAGATTTTTGTTTTTCATTATCTATATATATATCCCCACTAGATTGAGGAATTAATCCAGCTATTATATTTAGAAGGGTTGATTTACCGCACCCAGAAGGACCAACTATACTAACAAACTCTCCTTCTTTTATAGAGAAAGATATATCATTTAAAGCAGTAGTACTTCCTTTTAAAGAGTGATAGTTCATAAAAATATTTTTAACTATTACTTTATCCATTTTATCATCTCCTAATCGTTAGAAAATAAGCCTTATATTGATTTAGTATATGACCAAGTTAGGATAAATGTTATTAATAAATACTATTGAGCATAAATCTAAATTAAGAGATTAATATAATTGACTTTATGATTTGAAATTGTGGCTATATTTAAAAAACAATTTTATATATTATAACAGCATAAGTTTAAGAAATATATGGTATGTACTATTAATGTGTTGCATTTCAAAGAAAATATTGTATTAAGTAAAGCAATTTGAAATAACTAGGAAATGGTATTTTCTATCACATAATGTTTAGTTGAATAATCATTATTAAAAGTATATAATATGCATAGTTAAGATGAATTTAGTAATATATTTTTTGTTAAGTCAAAATATGGATAGACTCATTTCGTTGTTTTAATACTTAGTGTAAAAAGGTGATTATGTATGAAAGAAATATTAAAAATGGGCTTAGATGTAGGCTCAACTACCGTAAAGATAGTTATATTAGACAAAAATTACAATATATTATACAGTGTCTATGAAAGGCACTTTTCAGATATAAAAAATACAATAGGTAAACTTATAAAAGATGCCTTCAATAAATTTAATGATTATAATGTAAGTATTATGGTTACAGGTTCTGGAGGGCTTTCTGTATCAAAATGGTTTGATGTACCATTTATACAGGAAGTAGTTGCTTGTACAAATACTATTAAAAAATTTGCTAAAAATACTGATGTAGCCATAGAGTTAGGCGGAGAAGATGCCAAAATTACATTCTTTGATGATGGTATAGATCAGAGAATGAATGGTACTTGTGCTGGTGGTACTGGTGCATTTATAGATCAGATGGCGTCACTTTTAAAAACAGATGCTAAAGGATTAAACGATCTTGCAAAAAATTATAAAGTTATACATCCTATAGCAGCTAGATGTGGGGTTTTCGCCAAAACAGATGTACAACCATTAATAAATGAAGGTGCCACAAGAGAAGATATAGCTGCTTCTATTTTTCAGGCAGTAGTTAATCAAACTATAGGAGGGCTTGCTTGTGGAAAAACTATAAAAGGTAATGTGGCTTTTTTAGGTGGTCCTCTTTATTTTTTATCTGAACTTAGAAATAGATTTATAGAAACATTAAAATTAACTGAAGATCAGGTGATTTTCCCTGAAAATTCTCAATTGTTTGTGGCTATGGGAGCTGCGTTAAAATCAAAAGATAGTAAAATTGTTACATTAAAATATTTATTAGATAAATTAGAAGAGTTAAAGAATCTTAAATTAGAATCAGTGGGGACATTAAGACCATTATTTGCTAATGACCATGAATATACTGAGTTTAAAAATAGACATGAAAAAACCAAGGTAGTAGAAGGAAACTTACAGGATTTTAAGGGAAGTTGTTATCTAGGAATAGATGCAGGATCAACTACTACAAAAGTTACTCTTATAGATAAAGATGGAAGGTTATTATTTTCAAGTTATGGGAGCAATGAAGGTAACCCTTTGAAGTCGGTAATAAAGATACTTAAGCAATTATATTTTAAATTACCTAAAGAGGCACATATTTTAAATTCAGTAGTTACAGGTTATGGAGAAAAATTGATAAAGGCTGCATTAAATGTAGATATTGGCGAAGTTGAAACTATATCTCATTATAAAGCAGCAGAATTTTTTAGCCCAGGAGTAGATTTTATTTTAGATATCGGTGGACAGGATATGAAATGTCTAATTATAAAGGATGGCATCATAGAAAGTATTATGCTTAACGAAGCTTGTTCATCAGGTTGTGGATCTTTCATAGAAACTTTTGCACATTCTTTAAAAATGAGTGTGCAAGATTTTTCTAAGGAAGCATTGGCATCTAAAAATCCAGTGGATTTAGGGTCTAGATGTACTGTATTTATGAATTCAAAAGTTAAGCAAGCTCAAAAGGAAGGGGCAACTATAGGAGATATATCTGCAGGATTATCATATTCAGTAATAAAAAATGCTCTTTTAAAAGTAATAAAAATAAGAGATCCTAAAGAAATGGGAAAGAAAATAATAGTTCAAGGCGGAACTTTTTATAATGAGGCAGTTTTAAGAGCATTTGAGCTTATATCTCAAAGAGATGCTATAAGACCTAATATAGCAGGGCTTATGGGAGCATTTGGAGCTGCACTTATAGCAAAGGAAAGATATGAAACTGGATATAAAACTACGTTAGCTACAATGGAACAATTAGAAAGCTTTTCTGTAGAAACAGAAATGAGAAGATGTGGGAAATGTCAAAATAATTGTTTGTTGACTATTAATAAATTCTATAATGATACACAATTTGTGTCAGGAAATAGATGTGAAAGAGGAGAAGGAAAAGAAAAAACTGAAAATAAAGTTCCAGATTTATATGAGCATAAATATAAAAGAATATTTAATTATATACCATTAAAGAAAGAAGAGGCTAAAAGGGGAACAGTAGGTATACCAAGGGTACTGAATATGTATGAAAACTATCCATTTTGGTTCACATTCTTTACAAAATTAGGATTTAGAGTTGAACTATCTCCAAGATCTACTAAAAAAATATATGATCTGGGTATCGATACTATTTCTTCAGAATCAGCTTGTTATCCAGCCAAAATAGTTCATGGTCATATTAAAAGTCTTATAGATAGAGGTATAAATTTTATATTTTATCCATCTATAGCTTTTGAGCAAAAGGAACAAAAGGAAGCTAATAATCATTATAATTGTCCTATAGTAACTTCATATTCAGAGGTTATAAAAAATAATATGGATATAATTAGAGAAAAAAATATAAAATATATGAACCCATTTTTATCTTTAGAGAATAAAAAGAGATTAGCTAAAAGGCTTTACGAAGAATTAAAAGATGAATTTAATATAAGTCTTTATGATATAAAAAGAGCTGTAGAAGATGCGTATGAGGAAGATAAAAATATAAAATTGGATATAAGAAAAAAGGGAGAAGAAGTTCTAGATTACTTAAACAGAACTGGTAAAAAAGGTATAGTATTAGCAGGTAGACCTTATCATATAGATCCAGAAATAAATCATGGCATAACTAATATAATTACATCTTTAGGAATGGCAGTTTTAACAGAAGACTCTGTAGCTCATTTAGGAAAAGTTGAAAGGCCTTTAAGAATAGTAGATCAATGGGTTTACCATTCAAGATTATATGCAGCAGCTAGTTTTGTAGCTAAAGAAGATAATTTAGAATTAGTGCAACTTAACTCTTTTGGTTGTGGCTTAGACGCAGTAACTACAGATCAAGTACAAGAAATTTTAAATAAGACAGGTAAAATATACACTGTTATAAAGATAGATGAAGGAAGCAATTTGGGAGCAGTAAGGATTAGACTACGTTCTTTAAAAGCAGCTATCTATGAAAGAAAGAAAAGAAATTTTAAACCTGTCAAGCTTTATGAAACTTCTAAGAGACCAGTATTTACTAAAAAGATGAGAGAAACACATACAATATTGTGTCCACAAATGTCACCAGTACATTTTCAATTTATAGAAAAAGCTTTTAAAGCTTCTGGTTATAATCTTGAAGTTCTTCCATCTGTAGATAAAAAAGCTATAGATCAAGGATTAAAATATGTAAATAATGATGCTTGCTACCCTAGCATAATAGTGGTTGGACAAATTATTGAAGGTTTAAAATCAGGTAAATATGATATAAATAATACATCTGTTATAATAAGCCAGACTGGTGGAGGTTGCAGAGCTACTAATTATATAGGTTTTTTAAGGAAAGCATTAAAGGAAGCAGGGTATTCTGATGTACCTGTTATATCTTTAAATGTGGTAGGATTAGAAAAAAATCCAGGATTTAAAATAACACCTTCTTTAATAAATAAATCTATGATGGCTTTAGTATATGGTGACTTGTTAATGAGAGTTTTATATAAAGTAAGACCTTATGAAAAAATACCAGGCTCATCTAATTTACTTTATGAAAAGTGGGTAGAAAAGTGTAAAAATAGCATTTATAACGGTAATTTAAAAGAATTCAAGCAAAATATAAATGATATTATAAGAGATTTTGATACTTTAGAAATTAAAAATATAAATAAACCTAAGGTTGGAGTAGTTGGAGAAATATTAGTAAAATTTCATCCTACAGCTAATAATGATGTAGTAGGAATTATAGAAAAAGAAGGTGGAGAGGCTGTAGTACCTGATTTAATAGATTTCTTCTTATACTGTGCTTATAACGAAAATTTTGTTCATAGATATTTAGCAGGTAAAAAGAAGACTGCAATATTAAATAATATAGGAATAAAAGGTATAGAAGTTTACAGAAAAGAAATGAAAAATGCATTAAGAAATAGTAAGAGATTTTCAGCCCCAAGAGAAATAGATGAACTAGCAAAATTAGCGGAACCAATAATTTCTATAGGAAATCAAACAGGAGAAGGTTGGTTTTTAACAGCAGAAATGATTGAGTTAATACAAAGCGGAACAAAGAATATCATTTGTATGCAACCATTTGCATGTCTACCCAATCACGTTACAGGAAAAGGTATGATAAAAGAGCTAAAGAGGAATTTTAAAGGAACCAATATAGCTGCAATAGATTATGATCCAGGTGCTAGCGAAGTTAATCAATTAAATAGAATTAAGCTTATGATGTCTGTGGCTTTTGAAAACTTAGCCAAAGAAGAAGTAGAGAAAGCTAAGGATCAAATAGCTATATCTCATAAAGATAGTATAGAAGATAAAATATAAACAATTAATAAACCGGAGGAGGGTTAACTCTCTTCCGGTTTATTAATTGTTTAAAAAGCTAATTTAAATACATAGATTTTTCATTGTATAAATTTTAAGGGAAAAGTTTATTTCAATCTTAAGATTATTTTATAGTTTCTACAGATTTTTCACTAAATTTGGTATTAACTATTTTATTGAAACTTGGTCTTTCAGGAATTAATTCTTTGTCGTAACTTTGAATTATATCCATCAATTTATTTAAATTATCTTCCTTCAAAGTAGGGGTAGTGGCAAAGGCATTTATTTTTTTATAGTTCTTAATAACATTTACAATTATGTCTTCATTGGCTCCAGGGAAGAAAGAAATTATTGATTTTGCTACTTCTTCTTCAGTATGTTTATCTATCCATTTTTGTGCTTTATATATAGCATTTGTGAATTTTTGAATTGTTTTAGGATTTTTTTCCATATAAGATTTTGTACTAAAATAGCAAGTATAAGGTATATTACCAGCAGATTCACCTATAGATGCCACTATATGGGCAGAATTCTCTTTTTCAAGCATACTAGCAGTAGGTTCGAATAATGCTGCATAATCAGAAGTTCCAGATTTGAAAGCACCAGCAGTGGCAGTAAAATCTATATTTGTGATAAGTTCTACATCTGATTTGGGATTTATTCCATGATTTTTTAGTACATATTCTAGAGACATTTCAGGCATGCCACCAGGTCTACCACCTATTATTTTTTTCCCTTTTAAAGATTCCCATTTAAAGTTTTCTTCTTTGTTTTTACCAACTAAAAAGGAACCATCAGATTGAGTCAATTGAGCAAATAATACAGGGTAATCTTCTCTTTTTTGATTATAAATATAAATTACTTGCTCTGGACCGCAGAAACCTATATCTGCACTTTTACTTAAAACTTGTTGCATAGTCTTATCTGCGCCTTGACCTGTAGATAGTTCTATGTCCAATCCTTCTTCTTTAAACATGCCTTCATTTATAGCTACATACATAGGAGCATAAAAAACAGAACGAACTACTTCATTTAATTTTACCTTTGTAAGGCTATTATTTTCTTGTTTTTTATTATTGCATCCAGCTAATATGGTTAATGAGAAAATTAAAATTGTAATTAGAGAAATTACAGTGATTTTTTTATTTTTCATACAATCCTCCGAAATAAATTTTATATCAATTTATAATATGAGGATATTATAAATTGTGTTATTATGAAAGTATTGTAATTTTCTAAATATTTCGTCAAATCACTTGAGAAGATGCAAAAATGATGATATGGTAAAACTATAAAGTTTCAATTTTTGTTTACCACACGTATAACTTTCATTTGGCTCATAAAAGAATTCAAATAGAGAGGTGATAAAAAATAATGTATAATATTGCAATATACCATGACGATAAAAAGTGTATTGATATTATTAAAAAACATGTGGAAGAGTTTTATAGAAAAAAAATAATAGAAAATAGAATTTTATGTTTTGATTCACCAGATAAACTTTTGGAGGACTGTGAAAAATATAATTTGATTTTATTAGACATTGATATGAAATATTGTTATGGTATTGAAATGGGGAGACGAATCAGGAAGAAAAGTTTTAAAATTGAAATAATTTACATTGCAAATTGCTCATATTATTATCCATATGCTTTTCAAGTTCATGCTTTTGCTTATATCATAAAACCTGTAAAGAGAAATAATTTATTTTTGATTTTAAACGAACTTAATATGCACAACAATATTAGTGAAAAAATTAGTCTAAAAACTAGAATGGGTATTAGGCGATTTAACTTGGATAAAATATTATATATTGAAAGCATTAAACATGAACTAAAAATTGTTTGTGATAATAGAAAGGAATATATCATTCGGTATAGTATGAAAGAAATTTATGCAAAGCTAAAAGATTGTGGTTTTGATTTTTCGCATAAGGGATTTATTGTAAATCTAAAAAAAATTAAATATATCAAAGGTTTTGAAATTATTTTAGAAAATAACATATGTGTGCCATTGGCTCAAAAAAGAGCAAAGATATTTAAAAGAAATCTTGTGTAATATTTGGAAGAATGTTTTCAGCAAAAATAAATGTCTTGATAAAATATTTTAATTTGAATTTTCATTAATAGAAGTGATGACAATTTGATGTATTTAAGTGATTTAATAGCTGAATATTTACTGTTTCAATTAAGTCTATTTTATTAAGACCTTAGCTGATTAAGAAAGTAGTTTTATTATTAATTTTTTCTAAAAATATAAATATTGGTAAATAATATTAGTTAATCTAACTAGTGTAATAAATTAATTCAATATAGATATTTATGATAGGTATAATGATTTTCAAAGATCAAATAAAAATATTAAATCATTGTATTTATGATAAAAAAATTGTATTTTATATGAAAAAAATCGTAGTTTATGTAATCATTATTGTAAAAAAGATGAAGATGTGAAAAAATAGAGTAAATAAGTAATGATAATAAATAATAAAATTGATTAAGATAAAGTTTAGTGATAGTGACAATCATATCATATATTTGGTAATTAAAGATGATATTTATAATAACATTTGAACTTTTAATTTAAAGTATGGGTTAAGCTTTTCAGTTTAATTTGGCATAATAACATGAAATACATTTATGTTAAATATTCTAAAAAATATTAAGATATTCATCTTGTAAAGTTTTTATTAAAGAAATGAAGGTTTAAAGCAATTAAAATAACATTATACCTTCAAAATATAATTTAAGGAAGTATAGATGCAATCTTTGATACATAAAGCATAATGAGGATAAACAATAAGAGAACGTTTTGGCATGTAAGTCTGATTTACCTTCTATACTTTGTACACTGATATTTTGATTCCCATTTTTAGATTTACCAAATTTGTGAAGATTATTACTGTGGTACTTAGGAAAATAAATTCTACTATCCTTTCATATTGGCTTATCTCACCTAGCTGGTAGGTAATAATCTTCTAGGGAAATTATAATATTTAAATAGGCGTAGAGAAATCAATCTTTATATAACTTAACAGAACTTGTATCTTATTATAGAGAATTTTTATTAGTATTTTATACATGGAAAGTATTAAGTTTGTTTTAGAAATCTTACAAATATGAAATTTCATGATATAGTTGAGGAATTTTGATGGATAATAATTATTTAATAAAAGAGTTACTAAAAATACTTAAGCCTTATAGAAAAAAAATAATTGGCATTATGTTTTTTCTTGTTATTACTTCAGGTATTAATTTATTAATACCTATGCTGACTAAGGTGCTAATGGATAAAGGTTTTATAGGAAAAAACAAAAATATTTTGTTTCTAACAATATTTTCAATATTCATTTTATATATTACAAATATTTTATTAGATTTATTAAAGGAAAAAGAAAGAATTAAGATAGCTTCCCAAATAAGGTATCAACTTAGAGAAAACTCATTTATGCATTTGATGAGATTAAAGATAAAATATCTTAATGATATGAATTATTCAGAAATTTTAAATAATATTGATATAGATATAAATAATATATGTAAGATTACTGATAATGCTGCTTTTTTTTCAATAACACAAATATTAAGTGTAATAGGCGGTGTCTTGGGATTGTGTATTATTAATTTTCAATTAGCTATAGTTGTGTTAATCTTTATTCCAATAAAATATGTAATTGTAAAACACTTTAGTAAGGAAACACAGAGAAATACGGTGATTTATATTGAGCGCTTAAATGAGTATATAAAATGGTTTGCAAATATAATAGCAGGAATGAAAGAAGTACGTATTTTTGGTATTGGAAAATCAAAAAAGAGGGAGTTTGAGGAATGGCAAATGAACGTAACAGAGGATATAATGAGGTTAGATTGGATAAGTACCTTAAATACAGAAATTGATTCAATATTGACTCATAGTCTAATTACATTAATTTATATATTAGGAGCAATAAAAGTACTTAATAACAAAATAACAGTAGGGGATGTATTTTCTTTTTCAACATACAGTTTGTATGTAATTAGTCCAATATCTAATTTATTAAATATAAAAACTATACTTTCGGGCATTTTGCCATCTACAAAAAGATTTTTGGAGTTAATAAATTTACCGGAAGAAGAGTATGGAGGAGAAGTATGTTTAGATTCTGGAGATATTATATTTAAAGATATAGAATTTAGTTATTCTGATGGAATTAAAGTTCTAGATGGTATAAATTTATGTATTCCCCATGGAAAGAAAGTTGCTTTTTGGGGATGCAATGGTTCAGGAAAGTCAACTATACTAAATATTTTGTTGAGATTTTACAATTTAGATGATGGCAAAATTATATTTAATGGAATAAATATAGAACTTTTTGACTTAGTGTCATATAGAAGAAAAATTACCCTTGTTAATCAAGAAGTATACTTATTTAATTCTACTTTAAGAGAAAATATTTGCTTAGATAAAAATATTGATGACAAATTATTGCTAGAAGCTATTAAAAGTTGTGGTTTAGATGAATATTATAATGAAGAATCACTGAATTATATAGTAGGTGAAAATGGTGCTAGACTTTCTGGTGGACAAAAACAAAAAGTGGCGTTAGCAAGAGCAATTATTCAAAACCGTGAGATTGTTATTTTTGATGAAGTGACTTCTAATATAGATGTATATTCAGAAAATAAGCTGAAAAAAATTTTAAATAATGAATTAAAAGATAAAACAGTTATCTTTGTAACACATCAAGAAGAATTCTTGAAACATATGGATATTGTGTTTGTGTTAAAAAAAGGAAAATTAAAATGTCAAGGAACTTATGATCAAATATGTAAAAATATAAAATAGAATATAGTTTAGAAAGGGGAAGTATATGAATAATAATCCTTTTATTCACTTGTTTTCCACATCTCAAAGTAAATATTTATATGATGTTAACACTGATAAGATTTTAAAGATCCCAGATTATGTTTATAACTACATCAAAAATAAAAAGCAGCCAAAATGGGATAAAGAAAAAGCAATAGATCATATAGATTATTTAAGAAAAAATGGTTTTTTAAAATCTAAAAAAATTAAGCATACAGAACATCCAGCAACAAAATTTTTAAAGTATTATTATGATTATAAGCTTAATTTTCTCACTATTCAGATTACTCAGAACTGCAATCTTAGATGTCGATATTGTGTTTATTCAGGCGATTATAATACACGAACACATTCTAATAAACACATGGATTTTAAATTAGCTAAGAAAGGAATTAATTATTTAATTACGCATTCTAATGAAAGTGATAAACTTATTTTTGGATTCTATGGTGGGGAACCCTTATTAGAATTTAAGTTAATAGAAAAATGTGTTAGATATATTAAAGAGAGCACAGAAGGAAAAGAAGCTATATTTGTCATCACTACAAATGGAACTCTCTTAACAGGAGAAATTGTTAAATTTTTAGTAGAAAATGAATTCATGATTACTGTAAGTTTAGATGGACCTAAATATATACATGATATAAGTCGTAAATTTAAAAATAGTGATAAAGGATCTTTTGAGATAATAATGTCTAATTTAAAATTAATAAGAGAACAATATCCTTTGTTTTTTAAAAATAATATTTATTTTAATATTGTTTTTACTACCCAAAATGGTTTCGACGAAATAAGTAATTTTTTTTCTGGGGAAGAATTATTTAATGAGTCTACATTCAATACTTCAATTGTTAGTGATGTTTATTATAAAGGAAAAATTAATATTACAAGAAGATTTGTGGAAGAAAATAGATACGAACAGTTTAAAGTTATGCTAGCAAAATTAGGCAAATTGGATGAAAATGATGTTTCTATTATAGCCAAAAAACAGTTTAGCAGTGCTTTAAGAGCTAGAGTTGGAAAACATGGATCAACAAGAATAGAATTACCAGAAAGATGGCATCATGGTGGACCCTGCATTCCGGGTGTTCAGAGATTATTCTTAAACATAGAAGGAAAATTCTTTCCTTGTGAAAAAGTAAGTGAATCAGCTAGTTTTACGTGTATAGGTGATGTGGAACATGGACTAAATATAGAATCAGGGAGAAAAATCCTTAATATTGAAAATTTCAACAATAAAATATGCCATTCTTGCTGGGCGTATGAATATTGTGAATTATGTGTAATGCAAATGGGAGAGTGTTTAGAGAAATCAAATATGATTTTGAAAAAGAAATGTAATAGAATTAGAAAGGCTATTGAGGAACAATTTAAAGATTATTGTACTTTAAAGGAACTAGGATATGATTTTGAATTAGGGACCATAGAAAGGAGGATTATTAATTTTGAATAAAGTAATGCTTTATCCATATGATATGGAAAGCCTTCCAATCGTAAAATATGAAGAATTAATTACCGGCTTAAATATTGTTTCTTTAGTGAGTCCTAGAGGCTGGGGCTTAACAGGAAGGGAGATAAATAATGATAATAAGTCCCTAAGAATAAGTGATAATTTTTCAGAAAAACTAGCTGAGTGTGAAACAGTATGGTTTGTGGATTCTAAAAATGATATTGATTTTAATAAATTTATATTGCCTAAGATAGAAGAGGTGAATAACTTAAGAAAAAATATAATATATACAAGGAAGTTTATCAATAAAGAAGAAGATGTTATTAAAGTTAACGTTCCAAATTATTCTTTGTTTAAAGACAATTATTATGACTGTAGTTATGTTATGTCACAACAATTATATGACATAGATGTTCCAATTATTTTTGTATCAGGCATTACAGAGTACACAGATAAATTTGATATTCAGCTTGCAGTTGGTAGAGAATTTACTGAGAGAGGTTATAGAGTATCCAATATCACATCTAGAAAAATAGGTAACTTATTTAGAATGTATTCTATTCCTGATTTTATGTTTGATAAAACATTTACAGAGACTGAAAAAATACTAAAGTTTAATTATTTTGTAAAGGAAATTGAAATGTTAGAAAACCCGGATTTAATAATTCTAGGTATTCCACAAAATATTTTACCATTAAGTAGAATATTTACAGGTGATATGGGGGTGTTAGGATTTGAAATTTCTCAAGCGGTATTGCCAGATTGTGTTATATTAAGTGTTATGTATGGAGAATATGACTATGAAACATTACTAAGAATAGGCAAAGAAGCGAGTGTTAGATTAGGTAAAGATATAGATTATTACAATATATGCAATAGAATGATAGAGGTAGAAGATACAGAAATAAAAAGAAAGATTCAATTTTTGACATTAAGTAATCAACTAGTTTTTGAAAAAGTTGATTACTTAAAAAACGATAATATATACGCGCTAAATGAAAATAAAGAAATATCAAGACTAGTAGATAATATTATTAAGAAACTTTCTACATATAGAGAGATACAAGTAATATGATATGGAGGTATAGTCGTGAAAAGTAGTATTCTAAATAGAATTTTTATGCGAAGAACAGGTATTGATTTTGAAGAAAATATACATTTGAAGAATATTTGTTTATTAGGAGAAGAAATTGGAGTAAAACCTCGAGATCTAGTGCTGATTCTTTTTGATATTGAAAAAGAAATGGGTATATCTATTTCACATGATTATATTAATAAGGGAAAATTTAATACGTATGAAAATATATTAAAATGTGTTGGTAAATAAATGTTATGTATCAGAGTTAAAGTATAATTTTATTAAACCAGTGTAGCATATATCTAATAAGGATATATATGTTATAAATAATATTTATATAGGGAGGCGATAAATATGAAAAAAGAATTAGGGAAAAGACAATATCATAAAGTAAATGCAATATATACTAGAGGATTTTGCGGTTGCACGTGTGGATGTGGTATTAATATTTTTACTAATGCATCTAATGCAGCTCCTGCATGGGTAGCAGCGTCATTAATTGAACCATCATCATAAAACTTATAATAATTAACCCCACCCAAATTATTGTGTGGGGTTAATTTAATAAATTAAGCTTCCTTGTGTTAAGTAATTATGAAAGAGTGAATTAAGCAATAATCCAATACTATTAATGTTGTGTGTTACATAGAAATATGAGAAATTAACATTTAAAAGGTTAACAAACTCGTTTATAATGTGATTTAAAAAATAAATATATTTAGATAAATCAATA
The DNA here is from genome assembly GCF_943736985.1 of Clostridium sp. Marseille-Q2269. GTDB lineage: Bacteria > Bacillota > Clostridia > Clostridiales > Clostridiaceae > Clostridium_F. The sequence goes on along the minus strand of NZ_CALSFS010000005.1, from coordinate 123,573 downwards.
ATGTGTGATTTAAGCTAGATAATAATAAATAGCTATAACTACTTTTCAAGGTTATAAGCTATGGAGATGGTATTGTATACATACAAAGTTATAATAGAATGTAAATATATATTAATTAATTTGCATTATTAAAGGAGTAAAAATATATTAGAACTTTATATTAAATATTTTATTGAATAATTAAATAATATCATTTAGTATATCATCGCCAAGAGATGGAATTTTTATGGTGATAGTATACATTAATATTTTATTAATATATTGTAAGAAGTAAGTTTTTCCTTAATTATAGTTAGGGGAGATCAAAGTTTTTAGTATTCTTGAATAAACTAATTAGATAATAAAATTTTATTTCAAAATAACAACAAAATTTTTTAGTGAAATTTATGAAAGTTATTGTTTTTTAAAAGTAAGCACAGAGATAATTCTTTCTAGAATTTTTATTAATAAACTAAATGGCTCATGATACTAAAACAATATATTAGGAATTCCATAAATTTAAAATCTTATTTTGTTCTATATTATTATTTGAAGGTTTTATAGTTATAGATTTTGGTAGACGAAAACTATTATTACACTATTATTGTTATAAGCATAATTAATATAATTTGACGATTATTATGAATAAGTGTTACTTTCATACATAAATGATAAGAAACAATTTAGCTTATTTTTCTCAAGAGAGTAAACTGTTATATGGATTATTTGTATTGATACTTTGTATTGACATTGTATCTTTATAAAATTTCTAAGGACTATTAATGTGGTATTAAAATTTTATTAGATTTTAATTATTAATCGTTAGGTAATTTATAACAAAAAGTGATTTTATGGAGGAAGATTATGAAAAAACAAAAGATGCAAATGTTGATTACCATTTCTATTATACTAATTTCTTGCTTCCCTGTTCTCGTAAATAAGGGAGAAAGTTATACTATATTTCAATTGTTTGTAGGAAATATTAAAACGGTGGATCCCGTAATACCTATTCAAGTTCCAGCAGTTTTATTGTTTCTTACACCAATGCAGTATTTAATATATATGATATTGCTTAAAATAAATCATGCTGACAGGTATGAGAGGGTCATTGTATACTTAAGTTTGCTGACTACGGTGATAGGAATTTTTTCTCTTCTATTATGTGGATTGGGAGTAGATAGTGCATTTACCGTGTGGCCGTGGATTCGAATGCCTCTCATTTTCATTGCACATTGGTTGCCCAAGATGTATGATTCATTTCAGGATTTTCAGCAAAACGATAAACAGCGAAAAATAGAAGAGCAACAGGAAAGAGAAGTAGAACATGCAAAACGAATGGAAGATACGAATCAGATGAAGCATATCAGGAAGAATCCATATCTGAAAAAAATTCTATGGAAAATTTATAAAAGTAATATAAGAAGTTCTATATTGCTACTTACATCAGCAATTATTTCAAGTGCCTTTTTGTTTACTACTATTGCAGTTTATATAATATTTTCTGACTTGCAAAAGGGACAAGTCCCTGTGGTAGGAGATGAGTTATCCATCTTATTGTGGGATGCAATTATTTTGATTGGAATTCTATCTATTTTCATATTAGCTTTCTCTTTAAAGATGTATGTGAAAAGCAGAGTCAAAGATTATAATTTAATGATTATTTTAGGAATTTCAAATAAGGTGTTAAACTATTTTATTGCAATTGAGTACATAGGAACCTTAGTAATAGGGCTATTAATTGGAATATCTATGGGTAGTGTCATGACAGTTGGATTTGAGACTGTGCTACATTCTATATATCCAGCTTTTATTTCAATAGAGCTTCCCAGTATAAAAACATATTTCATAGTATGTTTTTCAGTTATTTTACTATTTTTAGTATCAACTATTGTGAATTATGAAATTTATATTGAAATGCAATGGGGGTCTTTAGAACAAATATCTATATCAAAAGAGAAAATACCAGGTAGATGGTTAAGAATCAAATGTGTTGTAGGAATAATATTTATGTTATTTTCTAGTTATTTATTTTCTAAGCCTGTGTGGACGGAGTCTATTTATCTTATTATTATGTTCTTGGTTGGCTGTTATATTTTTATTAGTGCAGGAGGAGCTTGGATTTTAAAAAATTATAGAAAAAAGGACAATGCATATTACAAAAGACTTCTGTTTTTGCAACAATTTTATAGCCGGTTTAAGACACAAACACGTAATTTTGGTATGATATATATTCTTCATTTTTTATTAATTGCATATTTTTCTGTACGAATATCTGCAATTATTCCACTTAACAGGGGAGAAGTATTGTTTCCTTATGATTATGTTTGTATAGGAGAAAAAGAGGATGAAAAAACTTTTCAAGAGTTTCAGAAAAAATTTTCTCAGAAAAGTATAATACTTCCTATGCTACGAATTACAGTGGTTAGTGCAAGTGAAGCAAATAGTGGAAATAGAATGGATATAAATTTTCAAGGGCAAAATATAGGGATTTCAGAGAACAGTTACAATAAGTTGACGGGAAAAGAATTAGGACTTACGAATAAAGAAATTTACATTTCATTCCAACAGGATAAGTCAGAAAAAGCACATTTGTTAGATTTTTCAGTATTAACTGGAAGTCCTAGAATGAGGATTGGAATGCCAGAACCATATTTTTTTGCAGATAGAAATAAAATTTTTAATTCCGATTATAAGGTTATAGGACAAGAACGTAGAATTATCATTGGGAACCTTGCAGGAGGAATGCAGGAGAATATAGTAGTTTTTTCTGATGAATATTTTAAATCAGTATATTCTACTGGTAATGGTCCAAGTACATTGGCATTGTTTAATATAACTAAAGATAAAGAAAAGGAAGCAGCTATACAATTTTCAGATTATGCAAAAGATCATATGAAATATAGTAAATATGACTCTATTATTCAACCTGTATATGAAAAAAAAGTTTTGCAGAACAACACATTATTGTCCCATATGTTGAAATTCTTGGAATACATATTTGTAATAATATTATTGTTGATTAGTATATTATATGTTTTTATTGTAAAGATGGTTTCAGAATTACTAGACACACGAGCCAGAATGAAGAAATTAAAGTATTTAGGTATGAATAAAAGGTTGTATAAAAAAATTTTGAATTTTGAAAATAATGTTATGATAATTATACCGTTGGTATTAGCAATAGTAGCCGGTATTATATATATTTTTATTACTTTCAAAGTTCGTTGTTTTACCAAAATAGAGCAACAGGAATTTTGGAAATATGAAATATGGATTGTAGGAGTATATGTTTTTATAAATTTAATTGTAGCGTTTATAATGGGGAGAATAATGATTTGGCTTGGAGATAAGGAGGAATAAATTATGGTAGTGATAGAAGCTAAAAATTTGGTTCGAAATTATGAAATAAATGGGAACAATCTAAAAGAACAAAATAAGGTAAAGGTAATAAAAGGATTAGATTTACTTGTTGAAGAAGGAGATTTTATTGCAATTATGGGTAAGTCAGGCTGTGGAAAAACAACCTTAATGAAACTACTTGGCTTTATTGAAAATCTTACATCTGGTGATATTATTTTCAAAGGGAAAAGTACAAGAGAGTTTGGTGAGGATGAAATTGCAGATATTAGAAGAAAAGAAATTGGCTTTGTATTTCAAGATTTTTATCTGATGGATAGTTTAACTGTGAAAGAAAATATTATGCTCCCAATGATTCTAGATGGAGAAGAAACTAATAAAATGTTAAGTGCAACGGAAGGGCTAGCTAAGCATTTTGAAATTAGTGATTTGTTAAATAAAAATGCTTACGAATTATCTGGAGGAGAAAAACAGCGAGTAGCAATATGTAGGGCGTTGATTAATGAACCAGAGTTAATATTAGCAGATGAGCCAACGGGTAATTTAGATTCTAAATCTGCGCAGATTGTAATAGATAGTTTTATGAATATTAATAAAGATATGAAGAAGACAATAATAATAGTAACTCATGATGCTGAAATTGCTAGTTATTGCAAAAAAGTAATATTTTTAAAAGATGGAAATATTATAGGGAATATTGATAAAAAATATAAAAGGGAAGAGTTTTATAATCATATTATTGGAATGACAAAACAATTATAACTTTAGTTATGCAAAATAAAAATCTAAATTGGTAAAACTACCAAAAAATAAATATGGCATACTTTCTCTCACTGTGTTATATAAAAGTTACCATACAAATACAAACACAGGAGGTAAGAAGTATGCCAAGTACTAATATTGTATCCATTAATAATGAACTTTACAATTACTTAAATGATGTAAATTATGGAATGTCTAAGCCTCAATTTAATCATTTAACCAATATTGCCAATGGATTAATTAATTTACCTGGCACTAAAACTTTATCTGAAATTGCTAAAAATGTGTTGTCATCAAAAGATAAAAGTTGTATTTATAGATTTTTAAGCCATTCTAAATGGGACCATAGTCTTCTGAACAACAATAGAATTAGCTATTTAAACTTTTTCCTTGAGCATAATATTAAACCTAAATCCGTAGGATTTTTGATTATAGATGATACTGTAAATCCCAAGAAATCAGCAAAGAAAATGCAAGGATTATCTTATAATTACTCTCATACAGAAGACAAAAATATTTGGTCACATTGTGTGGTTACTTCAAATTTTGTTGTAAATGATAAATCTATTCCTTTACAATATAAACCTTACTATAAAAAGGAATTTTGCAAAGATTTAAATAAAAATTTTAAATCTAAGATTGATATTGCAAAAAATTTTATAACTTCTTTTAAAACTCCATCTAATTGTGAAAAAATGTATTGTCTTATGGATTCATGGTATACAAATAATAATTTAATAGAAGCATCTTTAGCAAAGGGCTACCACCTAATAGGAGCAATTAAATCTAACAGAAAAATATCTCCATTAGGAATTTCAATGCAGTTATCAAAATTTGAAAAATTCCTTAGTCCTAACACCTTAGACCTTGTTACAGTTGAAGGTAAGGACTATAGAGTATATACCTATGAAGGTAATGTTTCTAAATTCCCTTATGCTAAAATACTTATTTGCTATGAAGTCACCCATGATGGATTCAAGAACCCAGTATATTTGCTGTCTACCGACATCTTATTAAATGCAGAAACTATAATTAAATATTATTCTCACAGATGGACTATAGAAACTTCATATAAATATTTAAAAAGCAATTTAGCTTTTGATAAATATAGAATGCGTAGCATTTTGTCTATAGAACGATATTTTCTTATAGTATTCTTAATCTATAATTTTTTAGAATTATTTAGAGTTAGTTCCAACCACGGAGATTTTAAGACTATAGGTGAAACTCAGAAATATCTAAACAGCCTGACGGCAAAAGCACTTGTGTGCTTTATATATGAAAAATCAAAACAGAATATTGAACTAAAAGATATTTTATCTGAGCTAAAAATCCCTTAGAGTTTTTAAAAATTCATCATATAAAATTGGGCAAGTGTTTTCATATTATATGGATAATATATCATAATAAGTATAATATCGTCTCAATAGGTAATTTAGCTTTTGAAATTGCCTAACTAAAGTTATAATATATAATTTATGATATACAGTGTGTTTATAAAAGAAAGGAATTCTTATGCTATTATTTATTATCAATTGGATTTATCCAGTGGTATTTCAATTATATTATATTACATTGTAACAAAGAACAAAAGATTTATAAATTATGTTATTGACATTATATTGATAACAGTTATATAATTAATAAAATGACTAATAATAAAATTAAAATATAAAATAAAGCTTTGAAAAAGAGGAGTAAAGGTAAAAAAGTATTAAGAGAGGAAAACTCATCGGCTGAAAGGTTTTTTATACATAGTTTATCTTGAAGGTAGCTTTGGAGCTTCTTTACTGAGTTTAGTAAGTAAAGACGGATTTCTTATTCGTTAAATATACAAGAGCCTGTAATTTTGCAGGAAAAAAGGTGGTAACGCGAGGTTTTTCGTCCTTTTATGGATGAAAGGCCTCTTTTTATTTCTTAAGAAAAAAAGTATGGTGCTATTAAAAATGGTAGATATGCCGATGAATATATAATGGCAAGATATAAACATATATAACTATAAGAGGAGGAATTTAAATGTCAGAAACAAGAGAAATGGCAAAAACTTATGATCCTAAAGAGTTTGAAGAAAGAATTTATAAAAATTGGGAAGAAAAATCTTATTTTACACCACAGGTGGATGAAAATAAAACACCATATACTATAGTATTACCTCCACCAAATATAACAGGAAAACTTCATTTAGGCCATGCGCTAGATGATACATTACAAGATATATTAATAAGAATCAAGAGAATGCAAGGATATAGTACTTTATGGTTACCAGGACAAGATCATGCTAGTATTGCCACAGAAGTTAAAGTTGAAAATGAATTATTAAAAGATGGCATAGTAAAAAAAGAAATAGGAAGAGAAGCATTTCTTGAAAAAGTATGGGAATGGACAGATGAATATAGAAATAAAATAAGAAACCAAGTTAAAAAATTGGGTTGTTCTTTAGATTTTACAAGAGAAAGATTTACTATGGATGATAAACTAGATAAAGCAGTAAAACATTTCTTTGTAAAATTATATAATGAAGGGCTAATTTATCAAGGAAATAGAATAACAAATTGGTGTCCAAAATGTAAAACTGCATTGTCTGATGCAGAAATAGAATATAGTGAACAGGAAGGACATTTCTGGCACATAAAATATCCAGTAGTAGGTAGTGATGAATATTTAGAAATAGCTACTACAAGACCGGAAACAATGCTTGGAGATACAGCAGTAGCTGTTAATCCAAATGATGAAAGATATGCTCATTTAGTAGGAAAAACTCTTATGCTACCATTAGTTAATAGAGAAATTCCTATAGTGGCAGATGATTATGTAGATATGGAATTTGGTACAGGAGCAGTTAAAATAACCCCAGCTCATGATCCTAATGATTATCAAGTAGGCAAAAGACACAACTTACCAGAAATTAATGTAATGTTTGATGATGGAAGAATTAATTATGAAGAAACTAGATATCATGAAATGGATAGATATGAAGCTAGAAAAGCTATAGTAGAAGATTTAGGAAATGAAGGTTTTTTAGTAAAAATAAAAGATCATACTCATAATGTAAGTTGTCATGATAGATGTAATACAGTAATAGAGCCTATAATTTCAAAACAATGGTTTGTAAAAATGGAACCACTTGCAAAACCAGCTATAGAAGTGGTAAAAAATAAGAAGGTTAAATTTGTACCAGAAAGATTTGATAAAACTTATTTTAACTGGATGGAAAATATTCAGGATTGGTGCATATCAAGACAATTGTGGTGGGGACATAGAATTCCTGTTTGGTATTGTAAAGATTGTGGTGAAGTTATAGTAGCTACTGAAGAACCAACAAAGTGTCCAAAATGTAATAGTGAAAAACTACAGCAAGATAATGATGTTTTAGATACTTGGTTTAGTTCAGCTCTATGGCCTTTCTCAACTTTAGGCTGGCCAGATAAAACACCAGATTTAAAATATTTTTATCCAAATAATACATTAGTAACAGGGTATGATATTATATTCTTTTGGGTGGCTAGAATGGTATTCTCAGGACTTTATTGTATGGATGATATTCCATTTGATACAGTATTAATTCACGGTATAGTTAGAGATTCAGACGGAAGAAAAATGTCTAAATCCTTAGGAAATGGTGTAGATCCAATAGAAGTAATTGATGACTATGGTGCAGATGCATTAAGATTTGCATTAGTAACAGGAAATGCTCCAGGAAATGATATAAGATATTATCCTGAAAGAGTAGAAGCTGCTAGAAATTTTGCTAATAAGATATGGAATGCATCTAGATTTGTTCTTATGAATTTAGACAAAGACTTAATGGATAAATATAAAGATAACAAAAATTATACTATAGCTGATAAATGGATATTATCAAGATTAAATACTGTAGTTAAAGAGGTTACAGAAAATATAGAAAAATTTGAGCTTGGAATTGCTTCACAAAAGATTTATGACTTTATATGGGGAGAATTCTGTGATTGGTATATAGAACTTGTAAAACCAGTTTTATATGGAGAAGATGAAGAATCAAAGGGTATAGCTTTTAATGTACTTCACAAGGTATTAGCCACTTCATTACAATTATTACATCCTATAATGCCATTTATAACAGAAGAAATATACAGTCACCTATATACAGAATATGAATCAATAGTTATATCAAAATGGCCAGAATATGAAGATAGTTTAAATGATGGAAAATCAGAAAAAGACATGGAATATATTATAGAAGCTATAAAATGTATAAGAAATGTTAGAACAGAAATGAATGTTCCACCTTCTAGAAAAGCTAAATTAATGATATATCTAACAGAAAATCAGGCAGAAACATCTTTTAAACAAGGAGAAGGTTATTTCCAAAAACTAGCTTCAGCTTCAGAAGTTAGCTTCTTAGAAAATAAAAATTCATCAGATAAAGAAGTATGTGTAGTTACAAGAGGAGCAGAAATATTTATACCATTATTAGAATTAGTTGATATAGAAAAAGAATTAGAAAGATTAAATAAAGAAAAAGAAAAACTAGAAAAAGAGATAGATAGAGTAGAAAAAAAATTATCTAATGAAAAATTTGTTTCTAAAGCTCCAGAAGCCGTAGTTAATGAAGAAAGAGAAAAGGGAGAAAAATATAAGGAAATGCTTAAATCTGTACTTGAAAGTTTACAATCATTAAAATAATATTTATTTTAAGCTAATTATATTACTATCTTTAAATTTTATTAATAAGTTTCATATTAAATTATAAATATAATATAAAATAGTAGCAATACAGGAAAGTTACTTTGTAGCTCTCCTGTATTTATTATATAAGGTATATTAAAAATAATACATAAATTTCCTTGTTAATACTCTATTAATAATTAATAAAATCAATTATAATTTTTATTATGAAAAGGGAAAGCTATAAATCATAAATAAATTTTAAAGAAACATATATACATAGGAAGTGATTATATGAATTATAAAGAGGCTAGAGAATATATACAATCAAAAGCTAAATTTGGTAGTAATTTAGGGTTAGAGAGAACAGAAAAGCTTTTAGAGCTTTTGGGAAATCCTCATAAGACTTTAAAATGTATACATATAGCAGGTACAAATGGAAAAGGGTCCACTACTGCAATGATTGTAGAGGTATTAAAAGAATCAGGATACACTGTTGGAATGTATACTTCACCATATATAGAAGAGTTTGAAGAAAGGATACAAATAAACGGTAACAATATATGTAAGGATGATTTAAGTCATATTATAACTAAAGTATCTAGTGTAGTAGAACAAGTAGAAAATATGGGATATGAAAATCCAACAGAGTTTGAAATCATAACAGTTGCAATGTTTTATTATTTTTGTGTAAAAAAAGTAGATTTTGCAGTAATAGAAGTGGGATTGGGTGGAAAATTAGATTCTACTAATGTATTAAATCCTATTTTAAGTATCATAACTTCTATAAGTTATGATCATATGAAAATTTTAGGTGATACTTTAGGAAAGATAGCTTATGAAAAAGCAGGAATAATAAAAAATGCCCCTGTTATAATGTATCCCCAAAATAAAGAAGCAGAAAAAATTATAGAAGAAGTGTGTAAAGAAAAAAAATGTAACCTTATAAAAGTAGAGAATAACATAACAAATTTAAAAATAGATGACATAGAAAAAAATAGAGAATATCAAAGTTTTAAATTACAAACTAGAGAAAATTTTTATGATATATGTTTATCTTTATTAGGAGAACATCAAATAAAAAATTGTGCTACAGTTATATTGGCTTTGGAAGAATTAATAAGATTAGGAGTAAATATAGAAAAATCACATATAATAGTTGCTCTTAAAAAAGTAAAATGGCCAGCTAGGCTAGAAATAATAAGTAAAAATCCTCTAACAGTAATAGATGGAGCACACAATATAGGTGGTATTGAAAGTTTAAAAAATAATGTGGATAAGTATTTTACATACAACAAACTTATTTTAATATTAGGCATACTAAAAGACAAACAAGTAGAAGACATGATAAAAATATTAACACCATTAGCACATAGGGTATTAACAGTAACTCCTCACAATGATAGAGGGGAAAGTTCAGAAGAATTAATGCACATTGTGGATAAATATAATAAAAATTGTGAATATTTTAAGAGTTATAAAGAATGCTATGATAAAGCAAAATATTATAGTGAAAATGGTGACATGATTTTAATTTCTGGATCATTATATATGGTAGGAGATATGAGAAAATTAATAAGATAGGGAAAGTGCTTTAGTAGCCTTTCCTTATTTTTGTTTTGCTTCCTGTAGAGCTTTAGATAGTTGATCAGGACAAGAAGTGCTTTTAGAACCACAAGTGATACCTTTTAATCTTTCTATAGCATCATCAATATCCATACCTTCTATTAAATTTGATAATCCCTTAAGATTACCATCACATCCGCCTAAAAAGTCAACTTTTACAACTTTATTATCTATAATATCAAAAGTTATTTTTTTTGAACAGACACCACTAGGTGAATAAGTGTACATATTTAGTCCTCCTTTTAATCAAAATGTTAAATAACTTACATATAATTATATAATATAAAACTTTATTACTCAATGCAAAAGATTTATCACCAAATTAGTTATTTTTCACATATTATATTATAAAGCGAGGGGTGATAAAATGAGGTATGTTTATGTATGCAATACATCTACAGATTGCATTTCTAAAGTTTCTATAGAAAATTTTAAGGAAGAAAACAAGATAACCCTAAATAACGAAATGTCAGATAGAATAGGGCCTCATGGTATATGTTCATATAATGATAAATTATTAGTAGCTAATAGTTATAGTAATTCTTTATCTATAGTAGATGGAAAGCTAGGGAGAGAAGTTGAAAATTATTTTATAGGAATGCATTGTAATGATGTAGTTGCATATAGAGATAAAGCCTATGTTATTTGTGGTGATTTAAATAACGTAACTGTGTTCGACATGAGTAAAAAGAAGGTTATAAAACAAATACCTTGTGGAGATTTACCACATAGCATAGTTATTGATAAACAAAACGAAATATTAATGATATCCAATATGGGTACGGATAATATAACATTAATAGATTGTAAGGGAGAAAATAGGGTAAAAAATATAAGAGTTGGATCTTACCCAACAAAAGCTGTTTTTACGGTAGATGGCAAATATATATTAGTATGTGAAAGTAATCTAGGATCTGATTATAAAGGGAGTATAAGTATAATATCTAGAAAGAACTATAAGCTTTTATATAGGATTCCTGTAGGCAACTCACCCGTTGATATGTGTATTGATGAGAAGTTTTGTGTAGTTTCAAATTTTGGAGATGGCACCCTTAGTTTAATTGATATAAATTATTATGAAAAAATAAAAGATATAATTGTTGGTGGTATGCCAAGAGGAGTGTGTAAAATAAAAAATAATATCTATGTAGGAGATAACTATAAGAATTTATTTTTAAGAATAAACATGAGAACTAATAACAAAGAATCTATACCTATAGGTGGAGAACCTACAGGTATTTTAGTGTTATAATGTTAACTCTCATTTGTTGTTAAAACATTTAATATTTTTGTATACATTGCATTAGAATTCTCTTTCCAATTAGAGCAGATTTCTTTTGCTTCTTTATTTGAATTCACAGATAGTTTTATATCCATTAGTAAGAAGTTATTTTCAGAGGCTTTTAAACTTACTAGGAATGTATCTTTATTTTCTAAAGTGTAATCAGCCATGATATTAACTTCTTTTTTTATTGAATTTAATCTAGAATCTAGATAATTATTTATAGATTCTATTTTATCTTCATTAATTCTATCTATAAACATTGAAAGAACCTTTTTACCTTTTTCAGTTATTATTACTTTATGCTGATCTGTATTTTTAATAAAACCAGAAGACATAAGTTCTGATAAATATTGCTGCAAAGTAAAATAATTAATTAGATTATTTTGTAGTATAATTTCGGTTATTTTATTATTAGAGATAGAAAGGTCTAATCTATTAAATACATAAAGAATCAGCAACTTATTTTCAGCTAATTCTAAAGCATCATCAAACATCAAATTTCCTCCCCAAAGTTTAGTTAAAATAATTTATATATAATTATATCATAAAAATTAAATATTAATTACTTTAATAAATAAAAATAATTATTTAATGCATATAAAAATATATATTTTATATAAATAAGCATGAGGAAATATTTAGTATGGAGGAAGAAAATGAAGGATAAATTTAAAAAGAGAATTGTATTTTCTTTATTACTTTTGGTACTAGCTATAAGTTTATCTGTTTTTATCAATGGAAGAGGAGAAAAAGTTTCCTTAGATATTAGAAAAAAAGTGCCAATATATAGAGTTGATACAAAAGAAAATAAAATATCTCTCACTTTTGATGTAAGTAGAGGAGATGAAAATATAGATAAAATTTTAGATATATTAGATAAAAATAGTATTAAGAGTACATTTTTTTTAGTAGGAGATTGGATAGAACAAAATCCAGACAAGGTAAAAGAAATTTATGATAAAGGTCATGAAATAGGAAATCATTCTCATAGTCATCCTAATATGAGTAGAATATCTAAGGAAAAAATAATAAAGGATGTTAATATAAATGATGCTAATATAAGAAAAATAACTGGACAGGGTACCAAATTATTTAGATTCCCAGGAGGAGATTATAATGACACAGCAGTGGATACAATAAATGAAATGGGATTATATTGTGTTCAATGGGATGTAGACAGCATTGATTGGAAAGAACAAGGAGCTGATTTAGAATATAAAAGAATTATGAAAAAAACTAAACCTGGTTCCATATTGCTTTTCCATAATACAGCTAAATATACTCCAGATAATTTACCAAGAATAATCAAAGAACTAAAGGAAGATGGATTTGAATTTGTTAAGATAGGAGATTTGATATATAAGGATAATTATTATATAGATTCAGCAGGAGTTCAAAAAAAGAATTAAAGTTTGAACTATAAAATGAAGGAATATCTAAAAAAATATAGAAAATGTAGTATAGGTGTAATATTTTACTAAAGAAGGTGATTTATATACAAAAGATATAAAATTATGATAAATAAATAATAAAATTACATGAGAATAAAATATTGTAAACTGAAGAAAATAACTAAAAATAGTTATTTTCTTCAGGAGTGTGTGTAATGAAAAAAATATGTATATATTCAGAAAATAAAAATTTCGTAGAGCATGTTCATAATATGATAAGAATATTAAATTTAAATTTGGATTTATCAAGTGAAAATTCTATAACTAATAGTCAATATATAGTAATAGATAGAGATATTGATTTTAAATGTAATTCAATAGAATGTGAATATTGTTTTATAAATATGGATTTGTTCAAAAATAAAAATATAGACATAAAAGGTATAGTTGTAACTTATGGATTAGGAAATAAAAATACTATAACTTTGTCTAGTTTGGAACAAGAAAGTATAGGAATTGTTTACTGTGTTCAAAGATATATAAACACATGTAATAAAAATATAATAGAACCACAAGAAATACCATTAAATATTTATTATAGAGATGAGAGCTATCTTTATGCATATATGGTTATTATAACTATTGTACTAATACAAGGAGAACATATTTCTAATATAGAGAAAAAAATAATTAATTCAGCAAATAAATTTTAATTTTATGGAATATTTTAGATATATAAATAATAAGTATATGTTGTATGAATGAATTGAAACTAAGGGAAAGAGGGGTTATGATGGACAATTTAATGTTAAACAATAAAATTTATTTAGAGGGAACAGTGGTTGAGGAGTTAGAGTTCAGCCACGAAATGTACGGAGAAGGATTTTATAATTTTAAAATGGAAGTTGCAAGACTAAGTGATGTATCAGACATATTGAATGTAACTGTATCTGAAAGATTAATATCAGATATGGAACTAAAAGTAGGTATGGATATTACAGTAGATGGACAACTAAGGTCTTATAATAAATTTGTAGATGGAAGTAATCGACTCATATTAACAGTATTTGCTAGAAACATAGATTATTGTATAGAAAGAAGTAAAAATCCTAATGAAATATTCTTAGATGGATATATATGTAAAGAACCTATATATAGGACAACTCCTTTTGGGAGGGAAATTGCTGATTTATTGATAGCGGTAAACAGACCTTATAATAAGTCAGATTATATTCCTAATATAGCATGGGGAAGAAATGCTAGATTCTGTAAGAGCTTAGAAGTTGGAGATAATATAAGAGTATGGGGAAGATTGCAAAGTAGATATTATCAAAAGAGAATATCAGAAGAAAAGACTATTACTAAAGTAGCTTATGAAGTTTCTATATCAAAAATGGAGAGAGTTGGAGATGAACAAGTAACAGATAATGATTATGAAGAAAGTTATGAAGATAAGAATTTTATGGAGAATATAAAAGAAAAACATGCATAAAAGAAAGTATGTACAACATTAAAAGTTGTACATACTTTTTTAAACTAAAATATAAAGTTATTTTCTTAAATCGTCTAAAAGTTTAGTTTTATCTTTAGTTTTTACATCTACTTCTTTTATTATTTTAGCTGGAGTTCCTGCTACAACTACATTTTCTGGTACATCCATAGTAACTACAGAACCAGCTGCTACTACAGAACCTTTACCAATTTTTACACCTTCTAATATAACAGAGTTTGCTCCTATAAGAACATTATCTTCAATAGTGCAAGGATCGCTACTAGGTGGTTCTAAAACGCCAGCTACTACAGAACCAGCTCCAAGGTGTACATTTTTACCAAGCTTGCCTCTAGCACCAACTACAGCGTTCATATCAACCATAGATCCTTCACCTATTTCAGCACCTATATTTATAACAGCACCCATCATAATAACAGCATTTTCACCTATTACAACTTTATCTCTGATTATGGCACCTGGTTCTATTCTAGCATTTACTTTAAGCATATCAAGTAAAGGAATTGCAGATTTTCTTCTATCTTGTTCTATTCTACAAGTTTTTATTTTATCTTTGTTTTCTTCTATTATGGTTAATATTTCCTCTGATTCGCCAAATAATATATATAGATCATTGCTATTAAATTTTTCTATGTGTGTGAAATCACAGTTTGAAAGATCTCCTTCTATGTAGGCCTTTATAGGAGTTGATTTTTTTGCTTCTTTTATGTATCTGGCTATTTCATATGGATCTGTTAAATTATAACTCATTTTAGTTCCTCCTTATTTTATAATAACACTATTATAATAAATATTGATATTTAAATAAAGGGGGGATTTAATACAAGGTAAAATAATAGTATAATAAGTAAAAATAAAGGTGGTGATTATTTAATGGATTATATAAAAAATCAAACAATTATTTCTAAAAAAGTTCAGAATATAGAAATCTCAGGTATAAGAAGATTTTTTAATAAGGTTTCAAATTATGATGATGTTATTTCTTTGACATTAGGCCAGCCAGATTTTAAGGTGCCAAGGAAAATAAAAGACCAATTGATAAAATCTATAGAAGAAGATAAAACAACATATACTTCTAATGCTGGATTAAAAGAATTAAGATTAGAGATAGAAAAATATCTTAAAACTATGAATATTAATTATGATTCAGAAGAAATATGTATAACTGTAGGTGGCAGTGAGGGATTAATGTGTGTATTTTCTGCATTGTTAAATGAAGGGGATAAGGTCTTGATACCATCACCAGCTTATCCAGCTTATGAAAGTTGTGTAAAATTATTAGGTGGAGAAATATTAAACTATAAATTGAAGGATAACTTCTCTATAGATTTTTCAGTTTTACAAGATATTATAAAGAAGGAACATCCTAAGGTTATGGTATTATCATATCCTTCTAATCCTACAGGAGCCATACTTTCTAAAGAAGAAAGGGATGAATTATATAAAATAATAAAAGAAAATAATATTGTAGTAATAAGTGATGAGATATATAGTTCCTTATGTTTTGAGAAAAAATATTATTCTATAGCTCAATATGAGGATATAAAGGATAAGATCATACTAGTTAGTGGATTTTCAAAAATGTTTTCTATGACAGGTCTTAGAATAGGTTATGTTTGTGCAAAAGATGAATTTATAAATTCTATAATAAAGGTACATCAATATAATGTGTCTTGTGCACCATCCATATGTCAATGGGGAGCATATGCAGGACTGAAACATTGTATGGAAGATGTGGTTCACATGAAAGAGGAGTTTATAAAAAGAAGAGATTTTATATATAATAGATTAAAATATATGGGAATAGACACTTATCTTCCAATGGGAGCATTTTATATATTTCCTTGCATAAAAAAATACAATATGAAAAGTGAGGAATTTTGCGAGAGACTTTTGAAGGAAGCTAAAGTTGCTATCGTGCCAGGATCAGCATTTGGAGAAATGGGAGAAGGACATATTAGAATATCTTATGCTTACAGTATGGAAGAGTTAAATGAAGGATTAAACAGAATGGAAGCATGGCTAAACAAAATCACTATATAATAAAATTAAGACGTAACAGACTTTAAAGTTTGTTACGTCTTAATTTTATTAAAATATTACTATAAAGCTGCCTGTATTACATCATCCATGTTGTATAATCCAGATTCTTTACCTTTCATAAATAAGCAAGCGTTTAATGCACCTGTAGCAAATACTTCTCTAGATAAAGCTGTGTGTTTAATTTCTATGGTTTCCCCAGAACCAGCGAATATAACATCATGTTCACCAACTATAGTACCACCTCTTATAGCATGCATACCTATTTCATCGTGAATTCTTTTAGAGCTTCCTTCTCTTCCGTAAGTATATTTGGTATCTTCTTTTATAGAATCTCTTATAGTGTCTCCTAGAAGGATAGCAGTTCCGCTTGGGGCGTCTACTTTTTGATTATGATGTTTTTCTATTATTTCTATATCAAAGTTTTTATACATAAAAGCACTTATATTTTTTAGTATATTATTTACTATATTAATACCTATAGACATATTAGCAGATCTAAAAATAGGTACTTTTTTAGAAGTATCTTCTATAAGTTTTATTTGTTCATCAGAAAAGCCTGTAGTGCATATTATAATAGGCATATTTTTTAAGGATGCAAAGTTTAGTAAACCACTTAATGCGTCAGGTCTTGAAAAATCTACTATAACATCAGCTTCTACATCACATTTATCTATATCAGTAAAAACAGGGAAAGAAGAGGTTGCTTCACCTTTATCTATTCCTGCTACAATTTCTAAATTAGAATAATTTTTTGATAGATTGCATATAACTTTACCCATTTTACCATTACAACCATTTAATATAACTCTTACCATTGAAAGTCCTCCTTTGAAATTATAATATAAATTTATTTTATTAGATATTTTAATAATAAAGTGTAGAGATATAACTCTACACTTTACATTAAATTAGTTTATAATCTTTTAATTCTTTTTTCAATATTTCTAAATTAATTTCATCCATTTCACATAAAGGAAGTCTTAAATTGCCAACCTTCATGTCCATAAGATTCATTGCTGTTTTTACTGGTATAGGGTTTGTTTCTATAAATAAAGAATTAGTAAGAGCTAAAGAGTCTAATTGAATTTTTAAAGCCTCATTAACTTTTCCATTTAAATATAATTCACACATATTGTGAACATCTTCTGGAATTATATTAGCTAATACAGAAATGACACCTATTCCTCCAAGGGATAATATAGGAATTATTTGATCATCATTACCAGAATATATATCTAATCTATCACCACATAAAGCTTCAATTTTAGCTATTTGGCTTATATTGCCACTAGCTTCTTTTACAGCTACTATGTTTTTATCATCACATAGTTTATTCAACGTACTAGGAGTTATATTAAGACCTGTTCTTCCAGGCACGTTGTATATGATTATAGGAGTATTAACAGCATTAGAAACCGCTTTAAAATGCTTAATTAATCCTTTTTGAGTTGTTTTATTATAATATGGGGTTATTACTAGTAACCCATCTATGCCTATGCTCTCTGCCCATTGGCTCATGGCTATGGCAGCTGAAGTATTGTTACTGCCTGTACCAGCTATAACAGGTATTCTCTTATTTACTTTATCTACTACAAATTTTATGGTTTCCTTTTTTTCTGTTTCTGTCATAGTGGTTGCTTCACCTGTAGTTCCACAAACTACTATAGCATCGGTTTTAGATTTTATGTGCCATTCTATTAGATCAGAAAGTTTGTCAAAATCTATTCCTGTTTCAGTGAAAGGAGTTATTATAGCCACTCCACAACCTTTAAAAATGCTCATAAAAATACCTCCTAAATTTTACTTACTTACTTTTTATTATATGCTCAGCTATTTGAATTGCGTTTAAAGCAGCACCTTTTCTAATATTATCTGCTACTACCCATAAATTTAAGCCGTTGTCTACACTAAAGTCTCTTCTTATTCTTCCTACATATACTTCATCGTGACCAGCTACATCAACAGGCATAGGATAAACTAAATTTTCAACATCATCTGTAAGAACGATACCTTGAAAATTCTTATACATTTCAAATATATCATCTAATTCAAAAGGTTTTTCAAGCTCTACATTTATACTTTCACTATGTCCATGAAAAACAGGAACTCTAGCAGTAGTGGCTGTTATTTTTAAACTATCATCATGAAGCATTTTTTTAGTTTCATTAATCATTTTCATTTCTTCTTTTGTGTATCCATTTTCTAAAAATACATCTATGTGTGGTAATATATTTCCTGCAATAGCATAAGGAAATTTCTTTGGAGTTTCTCCAGAGTAACCATTTTTAAGATCATTAAAACCACTAAGTCCAGCTCCAGATACAGCTTGATAAGTTGAGTATACTATTCTTTTAATTTTATATTTATCATGAAGTGGTTTTAAGGCCACTAAAGCTTGTATAGTTGAACAATTTGGATTTGCAATTATACCTTTATTCCATTTTATATCTTCAGGATTTACTTCTGGAACAACTAAAGGAACTTCAGGATCCATTCTCCAAGCACTGCTATTATCAATTACTGTAGCCCCATATTTAACAAAAACAGGTGCAAAGTCTTTACTAGTATCTCCACCAGCAGAGAATAGAGCAAAGTCTATTTTTTTATTTTTTATATTATCTTCTTTTAGTTCCTCAACTGACACTTCAGCATTTTTAAATTGTAATATCTTTCCTGCGGATTTTTTAGACGCAAAAAAGTAAATATTTTCTATAGGAAAGTTTCTACTCTCTAAAATTTCCATGAATTTCCTTCCTACCATTCCAGTAGCTCCTACTACTGCTACATTGTAATTCATAATATAACCTCCCAAATGAATATTAAACAATCATTAATATTGTAGTTAATAATATTATATAACTGATTACATAAAAAATATATAGTATTTTACTATATGAAAATCAATAAAAGTTTATTAGTGAATTTATCTTTAATATTTGATAAAAATTACACCAATTTAAACATATGTAAATGTAAACATGCAATTAACTGAAGATTTTTAAAATACACTATATAAGCATAATTATAAGTATATGATTGATATATAGGTGTAAATATCATATATAATTTGAATTATTATACATTGACATCAAAAAATAAACATGATAATATAATTCAAATATATAATTCAATGCAATTTATTGAATTTTAAGAAAATATCTAAAAGTGTGTTTAATAAAAAATTATATATATATTTTATAAAAACACATAAATATTCAAATTATTTTAATGTTTATATGTTTTTAATGAAAATATAATCAATGAAAAGGAGGGTTTTAATTGAAAAGCAAAAGATTAGTATCAACGCTAGTATCATGTATGCTTTTAGCATCAGTAGCATTAGTAGGCTGTGGAGGAAAAAAAAGTGCATCAGGTGGAAAAGGTGCAGATAAGGAACAATATCTAAATATGGTTTTGCAGGAAGAACCTAAAAATTTAGATCCATCTAAATCAGAAGACTTATATTCTTCACAGGTAATTTCTGAAATTAATGAGGGGTTAACAAGAATTGAAGTGGATGACAAAGGTAAGGATGTTGTTAAACCAGCAGGAGCAGAAAAGTGGGATGTTTCTAAAGATGGACTTAAATGGACTTTTCATTTAAGAGATTATGAGTGGTCTGATGGAAAGAAAGTTACTGCAAAGGATTATGAGTATGGTATAAAGAGAACTCTAGATCCTAAAACTGCATCACAATATGCATATTTATTATCTCCAATAAAAAATGCTAATGAATATAATGGGGGAAAAGCAAAAGCCGAGGATGTTGGAGTAAAAGCATTAGATGATAAAACTTTAGAAATAACTTTAAAGGGTCCTTGTGCATACTTTTTAAAAACTACATATTTTAAGGTTATGATGCCACAAAGAAAAGATATAGTTGAAAAACATGGGGAGAAATTTGGAACTGAGGCTTCTAATATGATATTCTCTGGACCTTTCAAAATAAAAGAATGGGTACATGGGAATAAGATAGAGTTAGTTAAAAATGAAAAATATTGGGATGCTAAATCTGTTAAATTGAATAATGTTCATATGAAAATTATAAATAATCAAGCATCTGCAATGCAAGAGCTTCTAAATGGAGGAGTAGATTTTGCTAATGTTCAACAACCTGAGTGGAAAGATAAACTTGGGAAAACTGGCAATTTCCAAGTTAAAAAAATTGTTGATCCATCAACAAATTATGAGTTTTACAATCAAAAGATAAAATTGTTTAGTAATAATAAGGTTAGAAAAGCATTTTCTTTAGCTGTTAATAGAGAAGAGATTTCTAAGACTTTATTTAAAAATGATTTTACACCAGCATATGGCTTTGTACCTCCTTCACTACAAATAGGGGATAAAGAGTATAGAAAAGAAGCTGGAGAAGAACCGGTGAAAAAATTGAAAGACGAAAATAAAGATCCAAAGAAACTTTTAGTTGAAGGATTAAAAGAATTAGGAATGGATCCAGATCCAAGTAAAGTAACAATAACCTATTTAGCAGCATCAACAGGAGATAAACAAAAAGAAATATCTGAGTTTTATCAAGAAATGTATCAAAAAGCCTTGGGGATAAAAGTCAAAATAGAATATACTCAATGGCCAGTATATATGAAGAGAATGAATAATGGGCAATATGAAATATCTGGTATGGCTTGGTCAGGTGATTATAATGATCCAATGACAGATTTTGATTTATGGATGACAGGGGCTAATATAGTTCCGACTAATTGGTCAAATCCTAAATATGATGAGTTAATAAAGAAAGCAGCATCATTGCCAGAAGAAAAAAATGAAGAAAGAATGAAGTTGTTCAAAGAAGCTGAAGATATATTGTTATATAAAGATACGGTAATAGCACCAGTAGTATATAGAGCTAGAAATGTTTATGAAAGAAATTATGTGAAGGGAATAATGATTTCTCAATTTGGATCCTTATATGATATTAAATATGCCTATACTGAAGGTAGAAAGTAATAATCTAACTATTGCAGCAGATGCTTTTAATGGCTCTGCTGTTGTAGTTTATATGAAAATATGTTTAGGAGGAATAAAGATGTTTAAATATATCTTAAAGAGATTAGCATATATGTTAGTTACTTTATGGATAGTAATAACTATCACTTTTGTATTAATGCATACCATACCAGGAGATCCGCTAGCGTCTAGTGCTAAAAGATTGCCACCACAAATAAGAGCTAATTATTATGCTAAATATGGATTGGATAAACCATTAACAACACAATATAGTATATATATGAAAAATTTATTAAAAGGGGATTTAGGGGATTCTTTAGCTTTTGCAGGAAGAAGTGTAAATACGGTTATAGAAGATGGATTGCCAGCATCGTCACAAATAGGTGTTCAAGCAGTAGTTGTAGGTTTTTTATTAGGAATAATATTGGGTACAGTTGCAGCATTTAAAAGGAATAAGTGGCCAGATTATATTGTAATGTTTTTAGCATTACTTGGTGTTTCTATACCAAGCTTTGTTTTTGCAGCGCTACTTCAGTATATATTTACAGTAAAATTCATGATATTACCAACTACTGGGTGGGGTAGCTTAAAGTATACTATATTGCCTACAATAGCTTTAAGTCTCAGTCCTTTAGCTATATATGCAAGATATATGAGGAATGAGTGTTTGGATGTTCTAGGACAAGATTATATATTAACTGCAAAAGCAAAAGGAGTATCAAAATTTTCTTTAGTTAGAAAACATGTAATAAGAAATTCTATTCTTCCTAGCATAACTATATTAGGACCTCAAATAGCCACCATCTTAACAGGTTCATTTGTTATTGAAAGTATATTTGGTATACCAGGATTAGGGAATTCCTTTGTAGGAGCTGTGAATAATATGGACTATTCTATGATCATGGGGCTTACTGTATTTATGGCTGCTATCTATATATTCTCATTGTTAGTTGTAGATATACTATATGGAATTATAGATCCAAGAATTAGACTTACAAATTCAAAATAATAGGGAGGTAGGAAAATGTCTGAAATAAGCAAGGATAAATTTCAAGTAATAGGAATAAATAAAGATGAATTTAATCAGATGAATAGACCTAATATAACCTATTGGCAGGATTCATGGAGAAGATTAAAGAAAAATAAGGTAGCAATGGCTTCGCTAATATTACTTATACTAATAACTTTAATGACAGTAATAGGACCATATTTAACGCCACATAAATATTGGGTTACAGATTCTAATAGTGTAAACATGGCTCCAAACTCTAATCATTGGTTTGGAACAGATTCTTTAGGTAGAGATCTATTTTCTAGAGTTTGGAAGGGGGGGAGAGTTTCTATAATAATAGGAATTTTAGGAACTATTATAGAAATTACAATTGGAGTCATATATGGTGGAATATCTGGTTATTTTGGTGGAATAGTTGATGATGCAATGATGAGAATAGTAGAAATATTGTTAAGCGTTCCATATTTAATAGTTGTTATTATAATTTCTCTTATATTAGGAAAAGGTGTTATATCTTTAATAATAGCTATGACTATAACTGGCTGGTGTGGAATGGCTAGAATAGTAAGGGGACAAGTTTTGCAAATAAGAGAGCAAGAGTATGTATTAGCAGCTAAAGCACTTGGTGCTAAGCCTTCAAGAATAATAAAGAAACATTTACTACCTAATATTATGGGAATATTAATTGTTAATATTACTTTAGATGTTCCATCATTTATATTTGGAGAAGCTTTTTTAAGTTTTATAGGATTAGGTATACAATCACCAAATACTAGTTGGGGTTCTTTGGCAGCAACTGCACAGCCCAATTTAATGTTTTATGCTTATCAGCTGTTTTTTCCTGCTTTATTCATAAGTTTGACTATGTTATCATTTAATTTGCTTGGTGATGGTTTAAGGGATGCTCTTGATCCTAAAATGCGTCAATAAGGGAGGGGATATTGTGGAAAGAGTTTTAGAAGTAAAGAACTTAAGAGTTTCTTATCATACTTATGCAGGAGAAGTACAATCTGTTAGAAATGTAAACTTCTATATTAATAAAGGAGAAACTCTTGCTATAGTTGGAGAATCAGGATGTGGAAAAACTGTAACAGCTAAATCCATAATGAGATTAATACAAGAACCACCAGGAGAAATTAAAAAAGGATCAGAAATAATTTTTAATGGTAAAAATATATTGGATATGAAAGAAAAAGAGTTAAGAGAATTAAGAGGAGCTGATATAAGTATGATATTCCAAGATCCCATGACTTCTCTTAATCCTACCATGAAAATTGGAAATCAAATAGCGGAAAGTTTGATTATCCATAAAAAAATAAGTAAATCAGATGCTTTGAAGGAAGTTGTTAATATATTGAAATTAGTTAATATACCTAATGCTGAAAAAAGGATTAACCAATATCCCTATGAGTTTTCAGGTGGTATGAGACAAAGAGTTATGATAGCAATAGCTTTGGCTTGTGATCCTAAAATACTTATAGCAGATGAGCCCACTACGGCATTGGATGTAACCATTCAAGCACAGATAATGGAGCTTATAAAAGATCTGCAACAAAAAATGAATACAGCAGTTATAATGATAACTCATGACTTGGGAGTAGTTGCTAATGTGGCTCATAGAATACAAGTTATGTATGCAGGTAAAATTGTGGAAAGAGGAACTACAAATGAAATATTTTGTGAACCAAAGCATCCATACACTTTAGCATTACTTAAATCAGTGCCAAGATTAGATACAAAGCATAAAGGAGAACTATATTCTTTAGAAGGAACTCCGCCAGATTTAATTAAACCGCCAAAAGGATGTCCCTTTGCATCAAGATGTGAGTATTGCATGAAAATATGTAAAGAACAGATACCAGATTTAACAAAATTAACAGAAACTCATGAAGTTTTATGTTGGTTACAGCATCCTATGGCACAGAAGATGAATAATTCTTTTTTATCTGGAGGTGATAAATAATGGAAAGTGAAAACTTAATAGAAGTAAGAAATTTAAAGAAGTATTTTAAAGTTGGAAAAAATGCTATTTTAAAAGCAGTGGATGGGGTAAGTTTTGACATAAAAAAAGGTGAAACATTAGGCTTAGTTGGAGAATCAGGATGTGGAAAAACTACTTGTGGAAGAACTATATTAGGATTATATGAAGCTACAGATGGAGAAGTTAAATTTAAAGGGACAAATATTAATAAACTAAACAATAAAGAAAAAAGGGAATTCACCAAAGAGGCACAAATAATTTTTCAAGATCCATATGCTTCATTAAATCCAAGAATGACAGTTGCAGATATAGTAGGAGAAGGAATAGATATTCACAATATTTATACGGGAAAAGAGAGATTAGATAAGATATACGAGTTATTGAGTTTAGTTGGATTAAATAAGGAGCATGCTTCTAGATTTCCCCATGAATTTTCAGGTGGACAGAGGCAGAGAATTGGAATAGCAAGAGCTTTGGCTATAGAGCCTAAATTTATAGTGTGTGATGAGCCTATATCAGCCCTAGATGTATCTATACAAGCTCAAGTTGTAAACTTACTTATAGATCTTCAAAATAAGCTGGGGCTTACTTATCTATTTATAGCTCATGATTTATCTATGGTGCGCCACATATCAGATAGAGTAGGAGTGATGTATTTAGGCAATTTGGTGGAATTATCCAAAAGTCAAGAGCTATATGAAAATCCACTTCATCCATATACAAAAGCTTTATTATCTGCCATACCTATTCCAGATCCTGATAAAGGAAAACAAAGAGAAATAATCACGCTTCAAGGAGAGGTACCAAGTCCTATAAACCCTAAACCCGGTTGCAAGTTTGCAGAAAGATGTAAATATGCTAAGGACCTCTGTAGAACTGAGATTCCAAAATTTAAGGAAATAGAAAAGGATCATTTTGTTGCATGCTATTTGTTCTATTAAGAATACTTCATAGATTGTAATAATAAATTTTAAGACCTCCTAATATTCTTAGATTAGGGGGTTATATATTTTTGTGAAATGTTTTAATAAACTAATCTGTTGAAATTTAGATTTATAATTTAAGATAGTATAAAATTCCCCCTGCCAGGCAAATAATAGTAATAATAAAATATTTGTATGGAGGGATTTATAATGACAAAAACTCCTTTAAAAAAGGTAATAAAATCTAAACTTAAAGCTAATAAGGAGCTTACTAAAGAGGAAAAATTAAGAGAGAAAATGAAATATGAGATAGCCACTGAACTGGGATTACAAGATAAAGTAGATGAATTAGGATGGGGTGGATTAACATCAGAAGAAACGGGAAGAATAGGTGGGATAATGACCAGGAGAAAAAAAGAACTTAAACTCCCTAAAAATGAAGAAATATTGATGATGAGTGAAATTAAAAATAGCATGCAATAAACATAGTAATCTATTGACTTACCTAATAAAAATATATAATATTTATTAGGTAAGTATATTTTTATGAAGTTAAGGAGAGTTTTAGTTATGGATTGTTATAGAGAATTTGCCCATATATATGATGAACTTATAAATGAGGATATAGACTATGAAAAGTGGGCTAAAGCTATAACAAGCATATGTGATGAATTTAAAGTAAGTAAGATGGATTATTTAGATCTAGCTTGTGGTACTGGAAACTTAACATTACAAATAGCACCACACTTTAAGAATATATGGGCTGTAGATATTTCTTATGATATGTTAACAGAAGCGGAAAATAAGTTTAGAGAAGAAAATATAAAAGGTAAATTAGTGTGTCAAAATATATGTGATTTAAAATTAAATAAAACATTCAATTTAATAACATGCTGTTTAGATGGTATAAACTATATATTGGATAAAAAATCATTAAATAATCTATTTAAAAATGTATATAAACATTTAAAAGAGGATGGATTATTTATATTTGATATAAATTCTTACTATAAACTAAAAAATATTCTAGGAAATAATCTTTTTAGTTATGATGATGAGGATATTACATATGTATGGAGAAATACTATAAAAGATAATATTGCAAATATGGATATTACATTCTTTATAAGAGAAGATGAAAATAATTATATAAGATTTGATGAAGAACATAAAGAAAGAGCTTATAAAGAAGAGGAAATAGAAGAAGTTATAATAAATAATGGATTTAAAATATTAAAAGTTTCAGATAGTTACGAAGATAAGAAAATTGAAGAAAAAACACAAAGAATAGTGTATATATTAACTAAATAGTTTTAAGTTACAATTATGAAAGTTAGGTGAATTTACATGAAAGATAAATTAGTTAAGGCTATTGCTAAGGACGGACAGGTAAGAATAATAGGAGCTATAACAACAGAGTTAGTTAATGAGGGAGTAAAATTACATGATTGTGCTCCAACAGCAGCTGCTGCTTTGGGAAGAATGCTTACAGCAGGTGTGCTAATGGGAAGTACATTAAAATCAGAAAAAGATACTTTGACTTTGCAAATACATGGTGGTGGAATGGCTAAAGGAGTTGTTGTTACATCCTATGCAGATGCTCATGTTAAAGGTTATATAGGTAATCCATCGGCAGATATAGAAGAAAATAGCAAAGGGAAATTAGATGTAAGTGGTATTATAGGGAAAAATGGAAATTTATTAGTTATAAGAGATATGGGATTAAAAGAACCATATATAGGGCAGGTGCCTATATATACTGGAGAAATAGGAGAAGATTTAGCTTACTATTATACAGTATCAGAACAAACACCTTCAGCAGTTGGTTTAGGAGTACTAGTAGATAAGGATCTATCTATAAAGTCAGCAGGTGGATTTATAATACAAATGATGCCTGATGCTGATGAAATGTTAGCAGATTTAATAAGCTATAGATTAGAGGAAATACCTTCAATTACAGAAATGATTTCAAGAGGAATGACTATAGAAGAAATATTAGAATATATATTTGAAGATATGGATTTAAAGATATTAGAAAGTATGGTACCAGAGTATAGATGTGATTGTTCAAGAGAAAAAGTAGAAAGAGCTTTAGCAAGTATAGGAAAGAAGGATCTAAGAGAAATATATGATGAAAATAAACAAGAAGAATTAAAATGTCATTTTTGCAATAAATCTTATACTTTTAGCAATGATGAAATTAGTAACATTTTAAAAAATTATTATGATGGAAAATAATATTAATATTAGTTGACATTAGCTTTAAATTATAATATAATTATTGTTGTAATTGGTGTGGGCGCATAGCTCAGCTGGGAGAGCATCTGCCTTACAAGCAGGGGGTCACAGGTTCGAGCCCTGTTGTGCCCACCAAATACGGCCCAGTGGCTCAGTTGGTTAGAGTGCCGGCCTGTCACGCCGGAGGTCGAGGGTTCGAGCCCCTTCTGGGTCGCCATATGGCTCGATAGCTCAGTCGGTAGAGCAGAGGACTGAAAATCCTCGTGTCCCTGGTTCGATTCCTGGTCGAGCCACCAGAATGCGGGAGTGGCTCAGTGGTAGAGCGTCACCTTGCCAAGGTGAACGTCGCGAGTTCGAATCTCGTCTTCCGCTCCATAATTTTTGGCGCTATAGCCAAGTGGTAAGGCAGAGGCCTGCAAAGCCTTTATCCCCAGTTCAAATCTGGGTGGCGCCTCCAAAGAGATATAATATTTTTAATATTATATCTCTTTTTTTATCTTAAATAATAAAAAATAAATAGATAGTATTATATATTAACCAATTATTAAATATTATTATGTTTTTATAGGTAGAATTATTTTACTTATATATTTATGTATGTTACTTGACAGGTTAAATAAAATTATAATATATTTAACAATAAGTACTATTATGATTTATGATAACAATATTATAAATCATGGTAGATACATTTAATGTATTATAATTAATATGTATAGATTAGAAATAATTTTCAGGGGGAAGAGCAATGATTATTGTAAAGGGATTAAGCAAAAATTATAATAAATCTAAAGCGGTAAATAATGTTTCTTTTGAGGTTAATGGAGGTGAAATAGCAGTACTTTTAGGCCCGAATGGAGCGGGAAAAAGTACAAGTATAAAAGCTATTGCAGGCCTTTTGAAATTTCAAGGAGAAATAAGTATTTGTGGTAAAGATAACAAAAGTTTAGAGGCTAAATCTAAGTTTGCTTATGTACCAGAAGTACCTGCTTTATATGAATTACTAACTGTTTATGAGCATATTGAATATATGGCCAACGCATATAAGATAAAGGACTATAAAGAGAAACTAGAAAATATGTTAAAAAGATTTGAACTATGGGATAAGAAAGATAAGCTAGGGGCAGAATTGTCAAAAGGTATGCAGCAAAAGGTTAGTATATGTGCAGCTTTAATCACCAATCCTAAGGTTATACTGTTTGATGAACCTATGGTTGGGTTAGATCCTAAAGCTATAAAGGAATTAAAGAAAGTTTTTGTAGAACTAAAACAAGAAGGTGCTGCAGTTATTATAAGTACTCATATAATAGATAGTGTATCAGAAATATGGGACAAAGCATTAATAATGAAAGAAGGAAATATAGTTTTTGCTAGAACTAAGCAGGAATTAATAGATAAAAATGAATCATTAGAACAAATATTCTTTGAAGTAACGGAGGGATAATATGGGATCACTTAGTTACATAGTTAGAAAAAGCGTAAAGAATTATTTTAGACAACTAAAGAACAAACCAGGTAAAATAATATTATATATTTTTTTTGTAGCTCTTTTAGTGTTGATGTTATTGTCACCAAAATCAAGTAGTAATAGAATGATAAAAAACGGAAGAGAATTTTTCAATGCTATAGTTACTATAGCAACTTTATATACAGTGTATAGCGCTGCTAATACCGCTACTAAAAAAGGAAAGAGTCTGTTTAGATTAAGCGATGTAAATTTTTTATTTACAGCTCCTATACCACCACAAAGAGTACTGCTTTATGGATTCTTAAAAGAATTATATAAAAGTTTAGTTCTTATAGTATTCCTTTTGTTCCAAATACCTAATCTATATAATTTATTTCCTATAAAGAAGCATGGAGCTATACCGGTTATACTAGGTATACTTATGTTAATGCTTTCTTATTCAGCTATAGCTGTGCTTATTTATTCCATAGCTGCTAAAAAAGATAAATATAGAACTTTAATAAAAAAAATTATAAATTTATTATTGGCATTGGTTGGCATAGGGTTTATGCAGACATTATTTAAAGTTAAATCTATAAAATTCGCATTTACAACATTTTTAGCATCAGATATCTTTAGTAAGATTCCATTTATAGGATGGAATATAAATGTATTCAAGGCTGCTATAAACGGTATAAATACTACGTTTTATATAAGTTTATTGGGTGTGATTTTATCTATAAT
The DNA here is from genome assembly GCF_943736985.1 of Clostridium sp. Marseille-Q2269. Lineage (GTDB taxonomy): Bacteria > Bacillota > Clostridia > Clostridiales > Clostridiaceae > Clostridium_F. Next base: position 93,669 of record NZ_CALSFS010000005.1, on the reverse strand, counting down.
TTTTATAATATATATAGTATATATTTTAAAAACAGATTACTATGAAGATGCTATATCGGTTACAGAAGTTAGTGAAAAAAAATTAGAGAAAGCTAAAAAGGGTAAGGGGAATATAGATTTAAATAAACCTATAAAAAGAAGAAATATTATTGGAGGTTTAAAATCACAAGGAGCGAAAATAATATTTGAAAGACAAGTTTTAGAGTATAAGAGAAGTGGATTTTTCTTTGTGGACAAAATGACATTAATAATGGGAGCAAGCTCTTTAGCCTTTGGATTTTTTACTAATAATAAAAATGCTGGTATAAATACAATTATGTATTTTGCCATATATATGTTATTAATATTTACCTTTAAGGGTAAATGGTCAGAAGAACTTTCTAAACCTTATATATACTTAATACCAGAAAGCTCAGGAGTTAAAATTTTCTATGCTACTCTTGCTAATCATGTTAAGAATTTTGTAGATGGATTAGTTCTATTTTTGATTTGTGGTATTATATTTAAAACTAATCCAGTAGTTATATTGTTAGCAACACTAACTTATGTAAGTTTTGGAGCTATATTTATATACGTTGATTTAGTTTTACGAAGAATCGTTGGAGGAAATATTAGTAGAGTTATTGAATCTACAATAAAATTTATATTATTAATAATAGTTATATTGCCTGGAATAATAATATCTGTAGTTGTTTCTTTAAATTATAAAGCACCAGTAGGAACATTTCTTATGTATTTTTCTATGATAGTATATAATTGTCTTATTAGTTTTATAGGAATATTATTATCTAGAAAAATATTTGAAAAAATAGAAATGAAATAGACAAATGGAATTTGATTAAATTTAAATACTATAAAGGTAAAAAGTGCACTTTACAAATCAATTTATAAAGTGCATTTTTATTTTTTATATTTAAGATAATATTTATTTAGAATACATTTTGGAAGATTAGATAACTATATTAATATTGTTTTTATAAATGTCATTTAAGGGCAAAATAAGTTTGTTCGTATTTATTATTTATTGTTACCAATACCTTAATAGTTAAATAAGTAATAATAAATGATGATATGGATAAGTTTATTATAAATTTCCGAATTACTTAATATCTATACAAAAAATACTGCCCCTATCTATTAATTTGTCGTTGCTCAAAAATACAGGCTTTACATTGTGTTTTTTTAGAAATTTTAAAACTTTATCCCCATATTTATATAGAGTTAGGTTACCATAAAAAGCCAAGGCGTTATTATCTATAAGTCCACAAGTACCTCCTATAAAACCATAGTCTAAACCAGGTAAAAGTATGTCTCCAGGAGGTAATAAAAGTATATCTATATCATTATCTTTAAGAATCTCTCCTATTTTTAGATCATTAGTTATTATGGCATTTTGGGAAACTACAGCAGTAGAACACTTTGAATATCCTTGGTTGATATTCAATAATTTTTTATGCTTTACCAAAGAAAGTAGATTAGGATCTGTGTTGTTTAATTTATGCATAAATATATTTTCAAGATTTAATGCATTTAATATTATATCGTTAGGATACTTATCTTGTAATGATTTGGCGGATTTTAGTATGTTTATTCCTAAAGTGCCTAAATATTCTACAAAATTTTTATTCATATCTTTGTGTAAAACAATATTTTTATTATCTATTACGTTTAATAACATATCAGGATGACCACATACAGCGGGATATAAAACATTGCTACAAGGGCAGCCAATTACCCTAATATTCTTCTTTTCTAAATTGTCTTTTTCTTCATTAGAAATTCTACTATCTACTAAAGCTATTTTCATAAATAATTCTCCTTAAAAATATATACTAAAGAATATAGTAATTTTATTTGAGAAAAATTTCAATATATTAAGTAATATGTCGATATTTTTTTATAATTGTTTAGTATATGAATTTATTTTAGACGCATACTATTTTTAAGGAAAGGAGTGAGATTATGTTATTATTTACATTGGTTTATAATAATGAAAGAGAAAAATTGATTGATAAATTAGTAGAATTAAAGGAATATTTTCAATCAAAAGATGTGGTAATTGGATTATCAGAAAATATAGAAGATAGAACTCACTTCATAAAGATATACTGTGAAGAAAAATTTTTAGATAAAAAAGTTATAAATTTAATTAATGATGGTTTAGTTAATATATTGTATTATATAGCTATAGATAAATTTACAAAAACAGAACTCAATAAATTTATATCAGATTCTTATTTTTTCTTAAAGAAAGAAGAAATACAAGATTTATTTAAAAAAATTTCAGATGGTTTGAAGGATAAGGATAAACGGTATATAGAAGATTCAATATACTGCTTAAATAAAAAAAATGAAATAATAAAAAAAATAGATAAATGTATTGATGAGAACAATGAAATAAATATAGATGGATTTTTAACTTTTAGAAGTAGAGAAATATTTACAGATATAAAAGGTATAGTAGATAAAATAGTAGAAAAATATATGGTAGATAAAGAATATAATGAATTTATAAAACTGTTAAAATATTTTGTGGAGATAGAGGAAAGTAAATTGAATAAAGTTAATATATTAATAGATCCCAGCGGTAAATATACATTAAAAGATTCTGAAGGTAATGATTTAACCAGTGAAATTTATATAGAAGTTTCAGATATTAAACATGTAGAAAGTATATCTGTAGATGACATGCTTATAAGCTGGCTTATAACTAATGTACCAAAAAGAATTAATATATATAATATAGAGAATTGTACAAATAAGGAATTGATTAATACTATACAAAATGTTTTTGAAGAAAGAGTAAGTATCTATGATGGAGATAAACCTATAAAATTAAAACATACTTACAATAAAATTTAATGAAATTAATAAAAAAGGTATAATAGTATTGACATTTTTAGTTATAGCTAATATAATATACCTAAATTAAAATAAATTTATAAACTATGAAAAGGAAGAGTAAATAGAGTACTATTCAAAGAGAAGAGAATCCTTGGGCTGAAAGATTTTCTGTATAAGTTCTATTGAAAACCACCTTAGAGTTGTATACTGAACTAAGTAAGTATAACCGTTTCCTGCGTTAAAGGGTAAAGAGATAATAGTAGTGCGCTGCTATTAAATTGGGTGGAACCACGAAAATACACTCGTCCCATGTGTTGGGACGGGTTTTTTTATATTAATTTTTATTTGAAGGAGGACAATTTTATGATAAAAATAACATTAAAAGACGGTAAAATAATGGAATTTCAAGAAGAAATAAAAATATCTGATATTGCTATGAAAATTAGTCCAGCACTTTATAAAAAGGCTCTAGCCGCTAAAGTTGATGGAGAAACAGTAGATTTAATGACTAAATTAGATAAAGATAGCAGTTTGGAAATTTTAACATTTGAAGATGAAATGGGAAAATGGGCTTTAAGACATACTGGATCACATATGTTAGCTCAAGCAGTTAAAAGATTATATCCAGATGTAAAATTAGCTATAGGACCTGCTATAGATAATGGATTCTACTATGATTTTGAAGCAGATTTTACTTTTACACCAGAAATGCTAGAAAAAATAGAGTCAGAAATTAAGAAAATAATAAAAGAAGATCATAAATTACAAAAATTTGAATTGCCAAGAGAAGAAGCCATAAAGCTTATGAAAGAAAAAAATGAAGATTATAAAGTTGAGCTTATAGAAGATCTACCAGAAGATGAGGTTATATCTTTTTATAAGCAAGGAGATTTCACAGATTTATGTGCAGGTCCTCACGTACCTTCTACAGGAAAGGTTAAAGCAGTAAAATTATTATCTTTAGCTGGAGCCTATTGGAGAGGCGATGAAAACAATAAAATGCTTCAAAGAATATACGGTACAGCTTTTACTAAAAAGAGCCAATTAGATGAATATTTAAATATGCTTGAAGAAGCCAAAAAAAGAGATCACAGAAAATTAGGTAAAGAATTAGATTTATTTAGTATACATGAAGAAGGACCAGGATTTCCATTCTTCCATCCTAAGGGAATGGTTGTAAGAAATATTCTTGAAAATTTCTGGAGAGAAGAGCATACAAAAGCAGGATATCAAGAAATAAGAACACCTTTAATATTAAATGAAGCATTATGGCATCAATCAGGTCATTGGGATCATTATAAGGAAAATATGTATTTTACTAATATAGATAATGGTGATTATGCAATAAAACCTATGAATTGTCCAGGTGGAATATTAGTTTATAAAAATTCTATGCATTCTTATAGAGATCTTCCATTAAGACTTTCAGAACTAGGAATAGTTCATAGGCATGAATTATCTGGAGCACTACATGGACTTATGAGAGTAAGATGTTTTACTCAAGATGATGCTCATTTATATATGACAAAAGACCAAATAAAAGAAGAAATAGTAGGAGTAATTAAATTAATAGACAAATTTTATAAAATATTTGGTTTTGAATATTTTGTAGAGCTTTCAACAAGACCAGAAGACTCTATGGGTAGTGATGAAGATTGGGAAATAGCAACTAATGGATTAAGAGAAGCTTTAGATTCTATAGGAAAAGAATATAGAGTAAATGAAGGTGATGGTGCTTTCTATGGTCCAAAGATAGACTTCCACTTGAAAGATTGCATAGGAAGAACATGGCAATGTGGAACTATTCAACTTGATTTCCAAATGCCAGAAAGATTCGATCTATCATATATAGGAGCAGATGGAGAAAAACATAGACCTGTTATGGTTCATAGAACTATATATGGAAGTGTTGAAAGATTTATAGGTATATTAATAGAACAATATGCAGGTGCATTCCCAGCATGGCTTGCTCCAGTACAAGTTAAATTGATGAATATAACAGATTCTCAATATGATTATTTAAAGAAAGTTGAAGAAGCTCTTAAAGAGAACGATATAAGAGTAGAAATTGATACAAGAAATGAAAAAATAGGATATAAGATAAGAGAAGCACAACTTCAAAAGGTACCATACATGCTAATACTTGGAGATAAAGAAGTAGAAGCAGGAAAAGTAGCTGTAAGAAGTAGAAAACATGGAGATTTAGGAGCTGTATCATTAGAAGAATTTATAGAAAAAATAAAGTGTGAAATTAGTGAGAAGACTAACTAATAATAAATTGATATATAAGAATAAAAAAATTCTATAAAAAATATTGACTTGTTAATACATCCATAGTATAATATTATTTGTTGATTAACCAGTGGGTTAATTATAACTTAATAATATTTTATGTAAGCAGAAACAGGCCGTTTCTCACCTTACGGCATTGCTAGTAAGGTTAGAGTATATAAAATTAATTTTTATTATTGTTTATAAAGACGGCTTTAAGCCGTCTTTTATTTATTATACATGAAAATTGTTAAGTGTTTTCGGTCTAATATTTTGGAGGTGAAGATTATTAACAAAAACTATCTTATGAATGAAAAAATCCGTGAAAAAGAAGTAAGACTTGTAGGCAGCGAAGGAGAACAACTAGGAGTAGTATCTTCAAGTGAGGCACAAAAACTTGCAGATGAGAAAGAACTAGATTTAGTACTTATAGCTCCAACTGCAAAACCACCAGTTTGTAAAATAATGAATTATGGTAAATTCTTATATGAACAAACTAAAAAAGAAAAGGAAGCTAAAAAGAATCAAAAGGTTATAAACTTAAAAGAAGTTAGATTAAGTCCAACAATAGATACACATGATGTTGAGATTAAAGCTAACAATGCTAAGAAGTTTTTAAATGCAGGAAATAAAGTTAAAGTAACTGTTAGATTTAGAGGTAGAGAAGCTGATTATTCCTTTAAAGGAAATAAAATATTAAAATCCTTTTATGAAAAAATAGAAGAAGATGGTGTTATAGAAAAATCACCTAAATTAGAAGGAAGAAATATGATAATGATATTAGCGCCAAGAAAAGCGCAATAACGAGGGGAGGAAATCGCAATGCCAAAAATGAAAACAAAAAGGGCTGCAGCAAAAAGATTTAAAGTAACTGGAACAGGTAAATTAAAGAGAGCTAAAGCTTTTAAAAGTCATATATTAACAAAGAAAAGTAGAAAGACTAAAAGAAACTTAAGAAAAGCTGGATACGTTTCAGAAAGTCAAGAAAAAGTAATGAAGAAAGTATTACCATACCTATAATTATAGGAGCACAAAGGAGGTAGTTTAAAATGGCAAGAGTAAAAAGAGCAATGAACGCTCGTAAACGTCATAAGAAAATATTAAAACTTGCAAAGGGATACTACGGTGGAAAGAGCAAGTTATTTAAAACAGCAAATGAATCAGTTATAAGAGCATTAAGAAATGCTTACGTGGGAAGAAAATTAAAGAAAAGAGATTATAGAAAGTTATGGATAGCAAGAATAAACGCTGCTACAAGAATGAATGGACTTTCATACTCTAAATTCATGAATGGAATAAAAACTGCAGGAATCGATATAAACAGAAAAATGCTTTCAGAAATAGCTATAAATGATCCAAAAGCATTTTCTGAATTAGTAGATGTAGCTAAAAAACAATTAAATGCATAATACTTAAATATGAAAATTATACGGCTTATATAGCCGTATTTTTTAATATTTTTGTGAATTGACAAAATAATAGTGAATGTTATAATGAATTTATCTTTTAGGTGGGGAGGAATAAAGCTAAATGAAGATGCTACATATTCATAAAAGATTTACACCTGTTCAAATATTATGTCTTGGATTTGCTGCAGTAATAGTTATAGGAGCAATATTACTTAGTTTACCTATATCATCACAAAGTGGTCAGAGGACATCTTTTTTAGATTGTTTATTTACAGCTACATCTGCTGTTTGTGTTACTGGGTTAGTTGTAGTTGATACAGGAACATATTGGACTTATTTTGGCAAAACGGTTATTATGATGCTTATAGAAATAGGAGGACTAGGATTTATGTCCTTTGCAACTTTACTTGCATTAGTTTTAGGTAAAAAAATAACATTAAAAGAAAGACTTGTTATGCAAGAAGCATTAAATACCTTTAATATACAAGGTCTAGTTAAGATGGCTAGATATGTGTTAATATTTACGTTTTCTATACAAGGAGCAGGAGCACTATTATTATCAACACAATTTATCCCTAAATATGGATTAGCAAAAGGGCTATATTATGGTGTGTTTCATTCTGTGTCCGCTTTTTGTAATGCAGGATTTGATTTGTTCGGTAATTTTAGCAGTTTAACTGGTGTTTATAATAATCCTGTTATAATTTTAGTTATAGCATTTTTAATAATAATAGGTGGAATAGGCTTCTATGTGTGGTATGAGATATATCATTATAAAGGTCATAGAAGGTTATCTACTCATGCTAAATTAGTTCTTTCTGCTACAGCTTTATTGGTAATTATAGGAACTATATTAATGTTCATATTTGAAAGTAGAAATCCAGCAACTATGGCTAACATGACTTTTGGTAATAAAGTATTGTCATCATTTTTTGCTGCTGTTACTCCAAGAACTGCAGGATTTAATTCAATATCAACATCTGATATGACTATGGCAGGAATCTTTTTGACTATAATTTTAATGTTTATAGGAGGAGCTTCAGGCTCTACTGCTGGAGGGATAAAGGTTACAACTGCAGGAGTACTTATAATGACTGTAGTTTCTGTAGTGAGAGGAAAACAAGATACGGAAATAAATAAAAAGAGAATAAGTAAAGAAATTGTATATAGAGCTTTAGCTATAACTATCATAGCTTTGACGTTGGTTATTACAGTCACTATGATATTATCAATAACAGAGGTTAAGGTTCCTTTTGAATACTATTTGTATGAAGCAACATCGGCTTTTGCTACAGTAGGTTTAACTTTAGGCTTAACTACTAAATTAACAGCTGTTGGTAAAGTAGTTATATTATTAACCATGTATGCAGGAAGAGTTGGACCATTGACTTTAGCTATGGCTTTTGCCAAAAGATTAAGAAATAGTTCTATTAAATATCCTGAAGAAAAAATATTAGTAGGTTAGAGGTGTTATTATGGGAAAAAAGCAATTTGTTGTTATAGGACTTGGAAGATTTGGTACTTCAGTAGCAAAAACTTTGTATACTTTAGGGAATGAGGTATTAGCTATTGATTCAAGTGAAGATATTGTCCAAAGTATATCAGAAAGTGTTACTCATTCAGTACAAATAGATGCTGCTGATGAGAATAGTTTAAGAGCGTTGGGTATAAGAAATTTTGATGTTGCTGTTATAACTATAGGATCAGATATACAAGCTAGTACTATGGCTACATTACTAGTAAAAGAAATGGGAGTAAAATATATAATAGCTAAAGCTAATACTGAAATCCATGCTAAAGTATTATATAAAATAGGAGCAGATAGAGTAGTATTCCCAGAGAGAGATATGGGAGTTAGAGTTGCTCATAATTTAGTTTCCACTAATATATTAGATTATATAGAATTATCTCCTAACTATAGTATAGCGGAAATATTAACTCCAAAATTATGGCATGGTAAAACTCTAAATGAATTAAATATAAGAGCTAATTATGGTATTAATGTAGTTGCGCTAAAAAGAGGAGAAGAAATTAATGTGTCACCAGTTGCAGAAGATACAGTAGAGTCAGGAGATATAATAGTTGCCATAGGTAGTGAAGAGGATCTTACTAAGGTTGAAATTATGAATGTAGACTAATAAATAACTTCAAGTTTACTATACTAAAATGGGGTGTATTATAGAAAAAATGATTTCTAGTAAAGATAACCAGCTAATAAAGGAAGTAAGAAAGTTAAAAGAAAAAAAATATAGAGAAAAAAGTAAGAGTTTTATTGTAGAGGGTTTTAGATTTTTTGAAGAAGCATTAAAATCTAACAGTAATATAAATAAAGTTTTTATAGAAGAAAACAGTTTGAATAAATTAGAACAGTTATACAAAACATATAATGTAAATGATAATATAGACACTTATGCGGTTAATTCTTCTGTTTTAAAAAGTATAAGTAATACAGAAAATCCTCAAGGTGTAGTAGCAGTAATAAACTATTTTAATAAAAATAGTTTTAATCATGAAAATGGGTTTTATATTTTAGCAGATAAAGTTCAAGATCCTGGTAATATGGGCACAATAATAAGGACTGCTCATGCTGCAGGAGCTTTGGGTATTATAACAACCAAAGGAACAGTAGATATATACAATGAAAAAACATTAAGATCTACTATGGGATCAATTTTTTACATGCTTGTAATGGAAGATGAAAATTTAGAAAAAGTAAAATTACTTCAAAGCCAAGGCTTTAAATTATTAGTTAGTTCTCTAGATACAAACAGTAATTTTTATGATATAGACATGAAAGAAAACATTATAATTGCTGTAGGAAACGAAGGTAACGGAATAAGTAAAGATTTAAATGAGCTTAGCGATATAAAGGTGAAAATTCCTATGCCTGGAGGTGCAGAATCTTTAAATGTGGCAGTGGCATGTTCTATAATGACGTTTGAGAGAATAAGACAATTTGGTAAATAGACAGTTGACAAAAAACTAAACAGTATGTAAAATTATGAAAAAGGATAAAAATAATAAATATTAAACTATGATGAAGAGAGTAAGTTTAAAATATTTTTAAGAGAATGTGGGTGGTAGGCTGTGAACCCCTAAAATATTTTATACTGAAGTTCACTTCTGAGTTCTAAAAGTGAAATAGTAGTAGTTTTTAGCGATACAGTATCGATAACACTGACTAAGAGAATATAAATTTTATTTATATTAATTAGGGTGGCACCGCGGATTTAGTTCGTCCCTTCTATGGGATGAGCTTTTTTTATTATAAAAATTTATACATTAAACATGAAAATAGAAAGGAGCACCGTTATGCGACAAAAATTAGAAGATATTAAAAATAGTGCAATAAATGAATTGAAAACAGCTTTAAGCAAAGATGAATTAGAAAATATAAGAGTAAAATACTTAGGAAAAAAAGGTGAACTCACACAAATATTAAGAGGTATGGGAGCCTTATCTCAGGAGGAAAGACCTGTTATAGGTAAAATTGCTAATGAGATAAGATTATATATAGAGGATACTATAAAAGAAGCCTTCTCTGAAATAAAAAATAAAGAAAAATCTATGAGATTAGAAAATGAAATTATAGATATAACTATGCCAGGAAAAAAACAAGTAGTTGGGAAAAGACATCCTTTAGATTTAACATTAGAAAGCATGAAAGACATATTTATATCTATGGGATTCACAATTGAAGAAGGTCCAGAAGTTGAGTTTGATAGATATAATTTTGAGGCGTTAAATATACCTAAAAATCATCCGGCAAGGGGAGAACAAGACACTTTTTATATAAATGATAATGTAGTTTTAAGAACTCAAACATCACCAATACAAATAAGAACTATGGAAAATGAAAAACCGCCTATTAAGATGATAGCTCCAGGAAAAGTTTATCGTTCAGATTCAGTGGATGCTACTCATTCACCAATATTTTATCAGATGGAAGGTTTAGTAGTTGATAAGGGAATAACTTTCTCAGACTTAAAAGGTACATTGGAACTATTTGCAAAAAGGATGTTTGGGGATAAGGTTAAAACTAAATTCAGACCACATCATTTCCCATTTACAGAACCTTCAGCTGAAATGGATGCTACATGCTTTGTATGTAATGGAGAAGGATGTAGAGTATGTAAAGGAAGTGGATGGATTGAACTTCTAGGTTGCGGAATGGTTCATCCTGAAGTACTTAGAAATTGTAATATAGATCCAGAAGTTTATAGTGGCTTTGCATTTGGATTTGGAGTAGATAGAATGGTTATGATGAAATATGGTATAGATGATATAAGACTATTATATGAAAGTGATATGAGATTCTTAAACCAATTCTAAGATTTAAGAATGATTTTTAAAATATATAAAAAATAAATAGGGAGGCAGAATAAATGAAAGTTCCAGTTAAATGGTTAAATGATTATATAGATATAGATGATATTTCTCCAAAGGAATTAGGAGATAGACTTACATTATCAGGATCAAAGGTAGAAGAAGTTATTATTACAGGGGATGAAATACAAAATGTAGTTACAGGAAAATTAATGGAAATAACAAAACATCCTGATGCTGATAAGCTTTCTATTTGCCAAGTTGATATAGGTACAAAAGAAAATATTCAAATAGTTACAGCGGCTAAAAATATGAAAGAAATGGATATAATTCCTGTAGCACTTCATGGATCTACATTACATGGTGGACTAAAAATTAAGAAGGGAAAACTAAGAGGAGAAGTATCTAATGGAATGTTTTGTTCCGAAGAAGAGTTAGGCATGGCAGGAGATGAACCTGTATATGGACTTATGATTTTACCAGAAGATACACCTATAGGAGAAGACATAAAAAAAGTATTAAAGATGGAAAGTTCTATTATAGATTTTGAAATTACATCTAATAGACCAGATTGTTTAAGTATAATAGGGATAGCTAGAGAAGCTGCTGCTACATTAGATAAAAAATATACTATTCCAATAGTAGAATTTTCTCCAAAATGTAATGAAAATATAAATGATTCTTTAAAAGTAGAAGTAAGAGATAGTCTTTGTAGAAGATATATGGCAAGAGGAATTAAAAATGTTAAGGTAGAGCAATCACCTGGTTGGATGCAGGAGAGATTATTAGAAGCAGGTGTTAGACCTATAAATAATATAGTAGATATAACTAACTTTGTAATGTTAGAACTAGGTCAGCCAATGCATGCATTTGATAGAAGAGAAATCAGAACTAATACTATAGTTGTAGAGAGAGCTAAGGATGGAGAAAAATTTACTACATTAGATGAAATAGAAAGAGAATTAAATGTAGATACACTTAATATAAGAGATGGAGATAGAACTGTAGGCCTTGCTGGTATAATGGGAGGATTAAACTCAGAAGTAAAAGAAGATACAAAAGAAATAATATTTGAATGTGCTAATTTTGATGGAACTAATATAAGAATATCAGCTAACAAGTTAGGTTTAAGAACAGAAGCTTCTTCTAGATTTGAAAAAGATATAGATCCTAATTTAGTAGAATTAGCTATGGATAGAGCTTGTAAATTAGTTCAAGAATTAGATGCAGGAGAAGTAATGGAAGGTTCTGTAGATGTATATGAAAACAAAGTAGAACCTCATACATTAGAAGTAGATAGTAAATGGATAAATAAATTTTTAGGTACAGATATATCAAAAGAAATTATGCAAGAGTGCTTAGATAGATTAGATGTTAATACAGAAATAAATGGAGATATTTTAGAAATACATGTTCCAACGTTTAGAAGTGATTTGAATATAAAAGAAGATATAGCAGAAGAAATAGCAAGAATATATGGGTACAATAATGTTCCAATAACTACAATAAAAAGTGTTACTATGCAAGCCGGAAAAAATGAAAAGCAACGTTTAGATGACAAAGTTATAGAAGCATTAATGGCAAGCGGATTAAATCAATCCATAAGTTATTCTTTTGCTAGCCCAAAAGTATTTGATAAAATTAATCTAAAAGAAGATAGTGTTTTAAGAAAAGTAGTTAAAATAAAAAATCCTTTAGGTGAAGATTTTAGTATAATGAGAACTACCACAATACCTTCTATGATGGAAGCTTTAAGTAGAAACTATTCAAGAAATAATGATTATGCTTCTTTGTTTGAAATTGGAAAGATATATATTCCTACAGAGGATCCTACAGAACTTCCAGAAGAAAAAAATATTGTTACTATTGGATTATACGGTAATGTGGATTATTTCAATCTAAAAGGTATAGCAGAAAATATATTAAATGCATTAGGTATAGATAATTGGAAATTAAAAAGACAAGAGGAAAACTATGCATTCCATCCTGGAAGAACAGCAGAACTTTATATAAACAAAAATTATGTTGGTACTTTAGGAGAAATACATCCAGATGTACAAGATAATTATGATATGGATGAAAGATGCTATATTGCAGAGTTAAACTTAGATGTTTTATATAAACATGCTAATGTTAAAAAGGAATATAGACATTTACCAAAATTCCCAGCAGTAACTAGAGATATAGCAGTTATTGTAGATGATACAGTGTTAGTACAAGAAATAGAAAATATAATTAAAAATGGTGGCGGAAATATATTTGAAAGTATGAAACTGTTTGATGTTTATAAGGGTAAGCAAATACCAGAAGGAAAGAAGAGTGTGGCATATTCTATAGTTTATAGAAATGCAGAAAGAACTCTTAAAGATTCAGAAGTAAATAAAGTTCATGATAAAATAGTAAGAACTTTAGAACATAAATTAGGAGCACAACTTAGAGATTAAAACACAAAATTCTGTTTTATAAATGTATATTTTATGATAGAATTATTATAGAAGATTATGAAAATTATCATATATTTATATAGCTTTTGATTATTACAAAAGGTAGTTAATTATAATAAGATTTAAAGATAAAATAATAAATCCTATTTTAGTAAACAGTAGTATAAATAACATTTATAATAGGAATATCTAAGAGGGTGTATTCATGAATATTATAACGGTTAAAATAAATGGAGTTGAGTATAATTTAAAGGGAGAAGAACAAGAGGATTATCTTCATAAAGTAGCTAGATATGTGGATAAAAAGATATCTCATATATTAGATAATAATCCTAAATTGAGTACTTCTTCAGCTGCTATATTAACAGCAATAAATGCTGTAGATGATGGGTTAAAAAAGGATGATGACATAGAAAAATTACAACTACAAGTAGATAAACTAGAGGAAATTCAACATCATCAAAACTTAAAATTAGAAGAAATGAGAAAACTGTTAGAAGAACAAAAAGAAAAAAACAAAGAATTAGAGCATAATGTAGAATTTAAAGACATAGAAGATCCATTAAAAGAGAATAAAGAAAAGATAGATAAGTTAGAAGAGCAAATGAGTCTTATGGAAAAGACAGCACAGAAATACATGGAAGAGAGTAATAAGTCTAAGATTCAAAATAAAGAGTTGAAATTTCAACTACAATCTTCTAAATATAAAATTTTGGATTTAGAAAAAAAATTAATGGATAGTCAATTAAATTTAGTTAAAGAAAAGAAAAAAAATAATCCGTTACAAATAAAAAAATAGTAAAAGGCTTTTCCGTTTGGAAAAGCCCTTTACTATTTTTTATTGTGTTCTAATAATAAAAATAATTTTTTAATTTATTATTATCTATAGAGTTATACTTCAAGTACAACATATAAGAATATTATAACATATTGAATTTTTAATATATAGTATATGAATATGTAATATATGTTTAATTCTTTTTAAACATTATTTAGTGTATAATATAATTTAGTAAAATATTTAGGAAAGAGGTTTTGTATGTATAATATAGAATTGTTAGCTCCAGCAGGAAGCATGGAAAGTTTATATGCGGCAGTAGAAGCAGGAGCAGATGCAGTATATATGGGAGGAAGCAAATTTTCTGCTAGAGCCTATGCTAGTAATTTTAATGAACAGCAATTAAAGGAAGCTATAAATTATTGCCATTTATATGGCGTTAAAGTATATATTACAGTTAATACATTAATAAAGGAAACGGAAATAAGAGAAGCCTTAGAATACATAGGATTTTTATATTCCATAGCAGTAGATGCTTTAATAATACAGGATACTGGAATAGCAAAATTGATAAAAGAGAATTTTATTGATTTTGAAATTCATGCGTCTACTCAAATGACAGTACATAATGGAGAAGGAGCTAAGTTCTTGAAAGAACTAGGATTTAAAAGGATAGTTTTATCAAGAGAGCTTTCATTAGAAGAGATAGAGCATATTTCAAAAACCTTAGGCATAGAAACAGAAATATTTATACATGGAGCTCTTTGTATTTGTTATTCAGGACAATGTTTGATGAGTAGTATATTAGGTGGAAGAAGTGGAAACAGAGGTAGATGTGCTCAACCATGCAGATTGCCTTATACATTAATAAATGAGGAAAATGGTCAGGAAAAAAAGGGATACTTATTAAGTCCTAAGGATATGTGCAACATAGATAACATGGAGGATCTAATAAATGCTGGTGCCACATCTTTTAAAATAGAAGGAAGAATGAAAAGACCAGAATATGTGGCTGGTGTAGTTAGAAGTTACAGAAAAGCTATAGATGCAGTTATAAATAAGCAAGATTTTAAACAAGAAGAGAATAAAAAACAGTTAATGCAGTTATTTAATAGAGAAGGTTTTTCAAAGGCATACATTTACGGAAACAAAGGTAAAGATATGATGGCATATTCTTTTCCCAAAAATACAGGATTATCTTTAGGAAAAGTAAATAAGGATAAAAGTATAAAATTAGAAGAAAATTTAAAAATAAAAGATGGTATAAGAAATGGTGATAGAGGCTTTATAGTATCTAGTATAATTAAAAACAATAAGGAAGTAGAAAAAGCCTACAGAGGAGACCTAGTAAAAATAAAACCTTTAAATTATAAATTTAAAGATGAATTATATAAAACCTCAGATATAGAACTTTTACAATCCTTAGGTAAAATATATGAAGATAAATTTAATAGAAAAATTTATTTAGAAGCTAATTTAGATTTTAAAGTAGGAGAAAAAATAAAATTAAGTTGTATATATAATGGAGAAGAGTATTCCGTAGAAGGGAAAGAAATAGAAAAGGCACTAAAAAAACCTTTATCTATGGAAAAAATAGAAGAAAATCTAATGAAAAGTGGGGAAACTCCTTTTAAGATAAATAAAATTATGTTTAATTCCTATGAAGAAGGATTTTTACCTGTTTCTGAAATAAATAATTGCCGTAGAATACTTATAAATTCCATAGAAGAAAAAATATTACAAAAATGTCCATACTGTAGAAAAATAAATGCAGTGAATGTGGATAATATATATAGAAATATAAATAAAATAAGAGATAACAAATTACCTAATTATATTTTTTCAGTATATACTTATGAACAATTGCAAGCTATAGTGGATAATGGATTTAACAATATAATAATAGATTTATTTATGAGCCAATCATTAAGCCTAGATAAAATATATGCTCAATATGAAAATTTAAATATACATCTAAAAGCTCCTAATATTATAAAAAGTGAATTTAATTATGTAGAAAAGATAATAAAAGATAATTTACATAAAATAAAGGGTATAGTGACTTCAAATTTAGGTATAATAAGTAAATTTAATGACAGAACAGACATAATAGGGGACTATAAGCTTAATATATTTAATAGTTTTGCAGGTGATTTTTATAATAAATTTATAAAAGGAAGCTGTTTAAGTGTAGAGCTTAATAAAAGAGATATTAAATCTATAGTGAAACATATGCAATTACAGAGTCAAATGATTATATATGGTAAAATAGAAAATATGGTTAGTGAATATTGTCCTATAGGCAGTATATTTGGAGGGAAAGATAGTTGTCATTCCTGTAATAAAGCTTGTGAGCGAGGAAGTTATATATTAAAGGACAGAATGGATGCTAAATTTAGAGTTAATACTGATATATTTTGTAGAAGTTACATATATAATAATTCAGATATTAATTTAATAGGTAATATAGAAGAAATAAAAACACTTGGTATTGATAGTTTTAGATTAGATTTTTCTGATGAAAGTTATGAAGAGTGCCAATATATACTAAGATCTCTTAAAGAGGAAAAATGGAATAGAGATTTTAAAAATTATACTAGGGGACATTATAAAAGGGGAGTAGAATAGTTTAATAATATTATTTATAACTTAAACTATAGGTGCTATATAAAAATGTAATTAAGCTTAAATATAGAATTT
The DNA here is from genome assembly GCF_943736985.1 of Clostridium sp. Marseille-Q2269. Classification (GTDB taxonomy): domain Bacteria; phylum Bacillota; class Clostridia; order Clostridiales; family Clostridiaceae; genus Clostridium_F. The sequence continues at coordinate 76,897 of NZ_CALSFS010000005.1, read as the reverse complement.
AGTAGGAATTTTTAAAGGGGTGTAATAAAGTGAAAAATAAATCCATTAAGGTTTTAGAATTTAATAAGATACAGGAGTTTTTAAAAAATTATACTTGTACAAAAGCTGCAAAGGATATAATAGAAGATTTAAGACCTTATGATAGTGTATATGAAGTAACAGAACATCTACAAGAAACAAAAGAGGCATTTAAATTATTAGTTACAAAGGGAGCACCACCATTTGAAGGGGTGTATGATGTAAGAAATGGAATTTCTTTAGCAGAAAAAGGATCCACATTATTGCCAGGTCAGTTGTTAAAAATAGCAGCGGTTTTAAGATGTGCAAGAAGATTTAAGGAATATATAAATCATAAGGAAGAAGAAGAAAGCTATAGAGTTTTAGAGGATATATGTGAAGGCATTTTTTCTTTACCTAAAATAGAAGAAGAAATATTTAGTGCCATAGAAGGAGAAGATGAAATAGCAGATAGAGCTAGTTCTACTCTTTATAATATAAGGAGATCTTTAAAGGAAAAGAATTATTCTGTAAGAGATAAAATAAATTCTTTGGTTAGAAGTTACTCCTCTTATCTTCAAGAAAATATATATACAGTTAGAGGAGATAGATATGTTTTACCAGTAAAATCAGAACATAAAGGTGCAGTACCAGGGCTTGTACATGATCAAAGCTCCACAGGAGCTACTCTTTTTATAGAACCTATGAGCTTGGTAAATTTAAATAATGAAATAAAAGAGCTCATGTTAAAAGAAAAGGCAGAAATAGAAAGGATACTAAGCGTCTTGTCTCAAAGAATAAATTCTAATATAACAGGGGTAAAGACAGATGCTAGTATAGTATGGGAATTAGACTTTATATTTGCAAAGGCTAAATTTGCTAGCGAATATAATTGTACATGTCCAATTATTGATGATGAAGGTACTGTGGATATTATAGAGGGAAGACATCCTCTTATAGATAGAAAAAAAGTAGTACCTATAAGTGTTAAGCTAGGGGGAGATTTTACATCTCTAATAATAACAGGACCTAATACAGGAGGTAAAACTGTAACTTTAAAGACTGTAGGTTTAATACATTTAATGGCTATGAGCGGACTTATGATTCCAGCTAGAGAAAATTCTGTAGTAGGTTATTTTCATAATGTTTTTGCAGATATAGGGGATGAGCAAAGTATAGAGCAGAGTTTGTCTACTTTTTCATCTCATATGAAAAATATAGTAGATATTATGGATAAGGCAGATGAAAATTCTTTGGTATTGTTTGATGAATTAGGAGCAGGGACGGATCCAACAGAAGGGGCAGCCTTAGCTATTTCTATATTAGAAAACTTGAGAGAAAGAGGATGTAAGATAATTGCCACAACTCATTATAGTGAATTAAAGGCTTATGCATTAAAAAGAGAAGGGGTAGAAAATGCTTCCGTTGAGTTTGATGTGGAAACATTGAGACCCACATATAGATTGCTAATAGGTGTACCTGGTAAATCAAATGCTTTTGAAATATCTAAAAGGCTAGGTTTACCAGACTATGTAATAGATTTTGCAAGACAAAATATATCAAATGAAAACATAAGATTTGAAGAATTAATTCAAAATTTACAAGAAAAAAGTATAAAGGCTCAAGAAGATGCTAGACTGGCAGAAAATCTTAAGTTAGAAAGAGATAAAGAGAAGAGAAAATATCAAGAAAAATTAGAAGGACTTCAAAAAGTAAGAGATAATGCATTGATAGAAGCAAGAAGAGAAGCTAAAAACATAATAAAAGAAGCAAAAGAAGAGGCGGATAAAATATTAAAAGATATTAGACAATTAGAAAGAATGGGTTACTCTTCAGATGCGAGACGTAAATTAGAAGAGGAAAGAAAAAAATTAAAAGATAAATTAGATTCCATTGAAGAGAAGGAAATAAAAGCTGTTCATAAAGGAGAAGCTTTAAAGAATGTAAAAGAAGGAGACGAAGTTCTGTTAGCTTCAATAAATCAAAAGGTAATAGTATTATCTAAACCAGACAATAAAGGTGATGTATTAGTTCAAGCTGGAATTATGAAAATAACAGCTAATATGAAAGATTTAAGAGCTGCTAAAGGAAGTAATTCTAATAGTAATTATTCAAAAACTAAAAAATCTAAAAAACTTAATTTAAACCTAAGAAAAGTAGAATCTTCTGTAGATCTTAGAGGTATGGATTCAGAAGAGGCTATGTATACTGTAGACAAATATTTAGATGAGGCTTATTTAGGTGGTTTAAGAGAAGTCACTATAGTGCATGGAAAAGGGACTGGAGTCTTAAGAAAAACAATTATGGATATGTTAAAAGGCCATCCTCATGTTAAAAAGCATAGATTAGGTGAATATGGTGAAGGTGGAACTGGTGTTACAGTAGTGGAACTAAAATAGATATTCATATATATATTAAATTTATAAATATATTTCATTGAACTTTTAAGAATAGTCATAGAAATTTAATAATAAATAGTTTATTAAAGATTTGTGTAGTAAATAGGTTTATGGGTAAAAGGAGGAGCTATATGATATTAATAAGTGCTTGCCTTTGTGGAGTTAATTGCAAATATAGTGGCGGAAATAATATGAATGAGAAAGTATTAAAGTTATTTAAAGAGGGAAAAGCCGTTTTAGTCTGTCCAGAACAATTAGGAGGGCAGCAAACTCCAAGACCAGCTCATGAAATAAATAACGCTACTGGAGCAGATGTACTAAATGGAAAAGCTAAGGTTATAGGACCGGATGGAGAAGATTCTACCAAAGAATTTTTGAAGGGAGCTTATGAAACTTTAAAAATAGCAAAAGAATGTGATGCGAAAGTAGCTATATTAAAAGCTAGAAGTCCGTCTTGTGGTTTTGGTACTATATATGATGGTACTTTTTTAGGTAATAAAAAATCTGGAAATGGGGTAACAGCAGAGCTTTTAAATAGAAATGGCATAAAGGTTTATACAGAGGATGATGATTTCATAGATAAATTGTAATTAATAGGTTAAGGATATGGGTCTATTAGTTTTATGATAGATTTATATCCTTAATTTCTTTTGAAGTATAATAGTAGAGCATTTACATTATAACAAGATTAATGTAAATTATTGTATACAGTAATGAATTATCCATAAAAATAGACCTAGATTAACTTAACATAATTATTAAACATAGATAACGTGTAACAATATAAGGAATAATTTTATAATATTTAAATATATTTCATATTAAGTATTTTTTAAGACTTTCTTTAGAATTGATTATAGATTTGGTATTATGATTTAAGTAATATTGGTAAAGGGGGAGCTGTATTTTATATAAATAAAAAAACTCAAATGGTTTTTTATTATAAAAAACTTTTTAGGACATGAACTTTAGTAATTATTATAATAATACATTTATAATTAAGGAGATTTTATGTATGGAAAAGATACTATGTTCTTTAGAAAAAAATATAAAAGAACTTTTAAAAAATAATTTTTTTTTTACAGCAATAATAGGCACTTTTATAGAGTATTATTTATTTGTATTGCTTTTGTCAGATGGTAATGCAGTTAGTATAGATTTTAGAAGTGCTTTCTTAGGGGTACCTACCATATTAATATATGTAGCTTTTACTTTAATACCATATTCTTTTGCTTTTATATTTAATGGTATAGGGCAAAAAGTTTTTATAATAATAATTAATATAATGATTTCTATGCTTTTAATATTAGATTTATGGTATTACAGAAGCTATAGTTCATTTTTAAATTTTTATATGTTCGATATGGTAAATAACTTAGATGGTTTATCTTCAAGTATATTAGCTATGTTTAGAATAGTAGACTTAATATTTTTTATAAATCCAATAATATTAATAATTTTATCTATAAAAGAATTACAATGTAAAAGTTATAAAAAAAGCCTACAAAAGTTTGCTTTGTTACTTATATTACCTGTGTTATATATAGGATATGCACACATAAAAATAGACAAGCTTGGTAGAGGATATATTTGTCAGACTCTGTTTAAAAAAACTTGGTCTCAAAATTTAGTAATGTATAACTTATCACCACTAGGTTATCATTTATTTGATTTTTATAACTATAGAGAAGATAAGAAGGTTTATAATCTATCAGAAGAAGAGAAAAATGAAATAAAAACTTATTTTAATTCAAAAGAAAAAAAACTTTCTAAAAATAATTATAGTGGTATTTTTAAGGGTAAGAATTTAATCACTATACAATTAGAGTCTTTTGAAAATTTTATTATAAATGAAAAGATAAATGGAGAAGAAATAACCCCTAATTTAAATAAGTTACTTGGTAATTCAATATATTTTTCTAATTACCATGAACATACCTTTAGTGGTACAACTTCTGATGGAGTTTTTGTTTCAAATAATTCCATGTATCCACCAATAGCAGGTACTAGTGCATTCACTTATCCTTATAATGATTATAATTCATTGCCAAAACTTTTTAAAAATGAAAAATATAATACATATTCCATGCATGGAGAAAAAGGTAATTATTGGAATTGGATGACTTCTGAAAGACATATGGGATTTGACACATGTTTAGATATATCAAAATTTAATAAAGATGAGATATTAGGATTATGTTTAAGTGATGAAAGTTTTCTATCACAAGCAGTAAAAAAAATAGAAGTTCAGAAAAAACCATATTATACATTTATGATAACAGCAAGTAGTCATAGCCCATTTAATATTCCTAGAGATAAGGTGAAGATTAAAATACCCAAAGAATTAAAAGATACAAAGACAGGGGCTTTTATAGAAGCTGCACATTATACAGATGAAATGTTGGGAAGGTTTATAAAAGAACTTGATAAAAAAGGTATGATGGAAGATACAGTTATAGCACTTTATGGTGATCATGAAGGACTTCATAAGTTCTTTAGTGAAGAAACTGGTACTCTTAAGGGTATACCAGAAAAATGGAGAAACAACGATAGAAGAGTTCCTTTAATAATTTACTCAAAAAATATAAAAGGAGAAGAAATTAGAACAAATGGAGGTCAGGTAGATTTTCTTCCAACTATAAGTTACCTTATGGGCATAAGTGAAGATAAATATATAAATACGGCTTTAGGAAGAAATCTTTTAAATACAAATTTAGATTACACTGTTTTAACAAATAAAACTTATAGAGGTAAACATGTTCCGGATGAAGAAAAGAAAAAATTTATTGATATAATAAACACTTCTAACAATATGATAAAAGCTAATTATTTTAAAGGGAGGTATTAGACATGGTATGGATATTACTTTTAATTTATCTTATGATACCAATATTATCGGTGGAAGGATTGGTATGTTGGTGTATTGGCGGTATAGGAGCATATAAGACTATAAAATTATATAGGAGTAATATAGAAGAAAAAAATAAGAAAGCGTTAAAGATTTTGGTAGTCTGTTGTATTACTGCAATTATATATAATTTAATAGTTAATTATATATCTCAAATAGTTATCTCAAAATTTTTATAAAATATTAGCTTTTATACATTGTATGTTCAGTAAAAGAATAGAAGATGGTTTTATTATAAAATATATTTATATGACTTAAATATTATAATAATAAATATAAAAATTGAAATATGAGATTTAAAATAAACCATTAATTATGAAGAAATGTATGCTATAAAAAAGATAATAACTAAATTATAAGTAAGTGGGTTATAATTTCATAGATTTATATTTTAAGGATTGTTCACTAAAATTTCAATAAATTATTTGTACTTTAAGATAGATATAAATTATAATTAAATTATGATAAGGATACAATGGATAGTGTTAAAGATATTATGTATTTTTTAAGGGGGATAAAAAATGAAATATAAGGATGTATTAAAAAATGCACGTGAAAACTTAAATGGAAGTTGTAGAGTTTGCAAAGTATGTAATGGGAAAGCCTGTAGTGGTGAAGTGCCTGGTATGGGTGGTAAAGGGACAGGAGATGCCTTTACTATAAATATAGATGCATTAGATTCATATAAGTTAAACATGAGATTGATTCATGATGCAAAAAATTCTGATACAAGTATAGAACTATTTGGGAAGAAAATGGATATGCCTATTTTTGCGGCACCAGTATCAGGAACTACTTTAAATATGGGAGGTAAATTTACAGAGGAACAGTACATATCTTGGGTAATTGGTGGATGTAGAGATTCAGGTATATATCCAATGGTAGGAGATACTGCAATAGACTCTTTTTTAATTACAAATTTAGAGCAACTTAAAAAATTTAATGGAGAAGGAATTGCTATAATAAAGCCTTGGGAAAACAATAATGTAATAAATAAAATAAGATTAGCAGAACAAGCAGGAGCTTATGCTGTTGGTATGGATATAGATGCAGCAGGACTTATAACGTTGGCTCTTCATGGAAAGCCAGTAGGACCTAAAACTGTGGAAGAAATAAAGGAGATAGTAGAAAGTACTAAATTACCATTTATATTAAAAGGTATAATGACAGTTGAAGATGCTAAATTAGCTGTAGAAGCAGGAGTAGATGCTATTGTAGTATCAAATCATGGTGGTAGAGTTTTAGATCAAACTCCAGGTGTAGCAGATGTATTACCTGAAATTGCAGAAGCTGTTAAAGGAAAGGTGACAATATTAGCAGATGGTGGTGTAAGAACTGGAGTGGATATATTGAAAATGATAGCTTTAGGAGCAGATGCAGTTTTAATAGGAAGACCTTTTGTAACAGCTTCTTTTGGAGGAGAAAGAGAAGGAGTAAAAACATACGTTGAAAATCTAAAAAGTGAATTGAAATCAGCTATGATATTAACCGGATGTGGCAGTATAAAAGATATAGATGGAAAGATAATATACTAGATAAAGAGATATTTTAATAGTAATATTTTATATAATTAATAGCTATCTAATTTTCAATAAGATGAAACTACATGTCTATAGTGAGGTCATCTTAAAAAAACATCTATGCAATATTATAGAACTTTATAAGGTTCAGATGAGGACAAGTATTTTTAAATAAAAAACTTCATTTGAACCTTTATTTTATAATATGTCAATTGATTTGTTAGCATATATAAATAATAGATTTTGTAATGGTTTACTAATAAATTAAAATGGAGGATTTAGCTATGATAAAATCACTTAAAGATATTATAAAGTTAGCTAAAGAAAAAGAAAAGAAAGTTTTATCTGTAGCAGTGGCGGAAGACAAAGAGGTTCTTATATCTGTAGTTAAGGCAGTAAATCTTGGAATTGTCCATGCGATTTTAGTAGGTGATATAGATAAAATAAAAGCTATATCAAAAGAAGAAAATTTAGATATAAATGATATAAAAATAATAGATGAAAAAAATAAGAAGCAAGCCGCTGCTAGTGCAGTGAAATTAATAACTCTTGGAAAAGCAGATTTTATAATGAAAGGAATGATTGGAACAGGAGAAATATTAAAGGCTATATTAAATAAAGAAGCAGGATTAAGAGGGGAAAATTTATTGTCTCATGTTATGATATATGATGTACCAACTTATCATAAATTATTATTCTTAACAGATGGGGGGATTGTACCTTACCCTCAACTAAATGATAAAATAGCTATTTTAAAAAATGCAGTAAAAGTTACAAATTCTTTAGAAATACAAAACCCTAAAGTAGCACCAATTTGTGCGGTAGAAGTGGTAAACCCTAATATGCAATCTACCATAGATGCAGCAGCATTAACTCAGATGAATAAAAGAGGACAATTAAAAGGGTGCGTCGTAGATGGGCCATTAGCTTTAGATAATGCTATATCTAAAGAAGCGGCGGAACATAAAGGAATAAAAAGTGATGTAGCAGGGGATGTAGATATACTTTTAGTTCCAAGTATGGAATCAGGAAATTTTCTTGCAAAATCTATGGGGTATTTAGCTAAAGCGGAAAATGCTGGAATAGTTGTTGGAGCTAAATGTCCTATAGTTTTAGTGTCAAGAGCGGATACAGCAAAAACTAAGTTATATTCTATAGCCCTAGGTGCATTATCCTGTAATAAATAAAACTAAATATTTTAATATTAAGTTTAAATATAACTTTAATGAATTTCATTTAAATATAATCTTATAATGCGAGAATATATTGAATGGTTTAATAATACATATTATTAAACATAGAGTTATATATGATAATATGTGTATAAGAAATAATGCTTGTATATTTGACATAAATAATGTAAAAAGTAAAATGTTAATATAGAAGCTGAAGGAGGATTTTAACTATGGATTTTTTGTCGAGAATAGACAGTTATGCAGAAACGGATAGAGTTGCTCAAATTTATGGACATGATAAATTGACTTATAAAGAGCTAAAGCAGAAATCAGATGCATTAGCTTGTTATTTTTTTGACCAATTAAAAGAAAATAAAAAACCTATCATTATAAGAAGTAGTATTATTTTTAATTCTATATTTCACTTTATAATATTATTTGCTATATTAATAATAAGTATTGTTTTTTCCAGCGAATATACTTATGTTTATTCACAATTTTAAAAAACAGACATTAATAGAATATAATTATAATGCAAAGTTTACAATATAAAAACCTCAGATTAATTTTAATCTGAGGTTTTGTCCATTTTATCTTACGATTTTTATATATTCAACTTCAGGATCTTCTGTACCTTGGACATACAATCCTGTTTCTTTTAATCTCTCTACATAATCCACAATTTCTTGAGTTATTATTTCTCCTGGACATAATACTGGAATTCCTGGAGGGTAAGCCATTAAAAATTCACCACTTACTTTCCCAACACTGTCTTTTAAAAGAACACACTCTTTAATACCATTAAATGCTTTTCTTGGAGCTGCTGTGTTCTCTGGTATTTCAGGAACATCTATAAAACTATTTTGTTTTGTGCCTTTGCCATAATATTCTTGGCTAATTTCTTTTAATGAATTTATTAGGGAGTTTATAGATTCTTTAGTATCTCCAAATGAACCCACAGCAAGTACATTATATAAGTCAGATAATTCAACTTGAATATGATATTTTTCACATAATAGCATATCTAAATCATAACCAGTAATACCCAAATCTCTACAATTAATAGTAATCTTAGTAGGATCCAAAGCATATACTCCAGGCTTTCCTAATAATTCTTTCCCAAAACAATAAAAACCAGGAATTTTATTAATTTCATCTCTGGCATATGTTGCTAGATCTATAGCTTTATCTAAAAGTTCTTTACCATTTAGGGCTATTTGTCTTCTAGAACAATCTAAAGAAGCCATCAATATATAAGAGGGAGATGTAGTTTGAAGTAAACTTAGTACTTGCTGAACTCTATTTATGTCTATTCTTTTGGATTTCACTTGAAGTAATGAACACTGAGTTAAAGCACCTATTATCTTGTGAGTACTTTGAGCACACATATCAGCTCCAGCTTTCATAGCGGATATAGGTAATCTATCATTAAAACCAAGGTGTGGACCATGAGCTTCATCCACAATTAAAGGAATATTATAGTTGTGAACAATTTCTGCAATTTTTTTTATATCTGTAGATACTCCGTAATAAGTAGGATTTATGATTAAAACTGCTTTTGCATCAGGGTTTTCTTTTAAAGTTTCTTCAACAGTTTCAGGTGTAACATTGTGAGCTATTCCTACTTTTTTATCTAGCTCAGGTTGCATATAGACAGGTACTGACCCACTTAATATAATACCTGCAGTAACAGATTTATGAACGTTTCTTGGAATTATAATTTTATCTCCATCACCAACTGTAGATAAAATCATGGCTTGTATGGCACCTGAAGTACCATGGATTGAAAAGAATGCTGCATCTGCTCCATAAGCATCAGCTGCTAATTCTTGTGCTTTTTTAATAGCACCAGTGGGATGATGTAAACTATCAACTAATTTAAAGACAGTTACATCAATTTTAAAAGGATTTTCTCCTATAAAATTTTTAAATTCTTTATCCATTCCTTCCCCTTTTTTGTGACCAGGAACATGAAAAGGAATTGTATTTCTATTAACATACTCCATTAAAGCGTCAAAAACTGGGGTTTCATTTTGATTTAATTTATACACTGTAATATGCACCTTCTTTCATAATAATACTCCCGTGAAACTATGAAAGCTCAATGGTTCCCGTGGATTCTTTACTTAAAACAATACTATTATAAGTTAAATGCTATTCAAATGCAACAGGTATATAAAATTTATTATATGCTTTTTTCATTGTATAAATACATAGGCGGTTTTAAATAATATGAGAGGTGGAAGGATGAATATGGAAGAATTATTTATACAAAAAAGACAAAGTAATGATACTAATAAAATAAGGAAAGAAGGTAAGGTGTCAGGTGTAATATATGGCAGAAATTTAAATAATGTGATGTTTCAAGTTGGACAAATAGAATTAAACAGCATTATTTCAGATGTAGGTCAACATGGAGTAATAGATGTAAATTGTGAGGAGCAAGATTATAAAGTTCTTATGAAAGAAGTTCAAAGAGATCCAGTAAAAAAGAATGTGATACATATAGATTTGAAAAAGATTACAAATACCTCTAATTTAATTAATGTAGAAGTGCCTATACTTTTTTCAGGTGATGAATTAATTATGAAAAAAGGTGGGATTATACAAAAAGAAAAGAATAGTGTCAAAGTAAGATGTAGAGAAAAAAACTTCCTAATAATATAAAAATAGATTTATCTAAACATGATATTGGGAAGACCCTTAGAATATCAGATTTAGAACTAGGAGAAGATATAACATTTATGGATAGCTTGGATAGTACTATAGCCTCAATATTTTTTGGATAATAAAAATAAGAAAAGATTAGGGGATAAAGATTATATAATAACTATTATAAAAGTATTTTAAAATTAAGTTTTATTATAATAATTTTTTAAATAAAAATTTTACTTTAGAATCATTACTTCCAATTAATGCATATACCACTGTGATTTATATTATGTAGTTAGCGTGCTTACAATTACATAATTCACCTCATAAAAATTTTATTTTTAAATATGATTTTTTATGAAGTAGTACAATTGTTGATGTTTTTCAATATAATGTAGTATGTAATTTTATTGGAGGTAGTAAATGAGTTATAAGGATATTTACAAGTCATGGTTATGTTCTTCAGTGTTAAAAGAAGAAGAGAAAGAAGAACTAAAAGATATAGACAATGATGAAGAGATAAAGGATAGGTTTTATAAAAGTTTAAGTTTTGGAACGGGTGGTATTAGGGGAATAGTTGGATTGGGAACAAATAGAATAAATAATTATACTATAGCTAAGGCTACAGAAGGATTGGCAAAGTATTTAGTTAATGAGTTTAAAGAACAATCTATAGCTGTTGCAATAGCTTATGATTCCAGAAATGGTTCTTTAGACTTTGCCCAAAAAGCTAGTGAAGTATTATGTTCAAATGGAATTAAAGTGTATATTTTTAGTGACATAATGTGTACTCCCATATTATCGTATGCAGTTAGAGAATTAAAATGTAAAGCAGGAATAGTTATAACAGCATCACACAATAGTAAAGAGTATAATGGATATAAAGTGTATAATCATAGTGGGAATCAAATAACAGATGAGGAAGCAAAAAATATATCCACATATATAGATGAAGTTAAAGATTTGTCTACCATACAATATATGAATATAGGGGATGCAAAGAGAGAGAATTTTTATAAATATGTTCCTATAGATCTATTAAATAAATATTTTTATAATGTAAAGACATTAACTTTAAGAAGTAATATTATAGAAAAACATGCTGATGACCTTAAAATATTATATACGCCATTACATGGAACCGGTAATGTTCCTGTTAGAAGAGCTTTATGTGAAGTTGGATATGATAATGTTTTTGTAGTTAAAGATCAAGAAAAACCAGATGGAAATTTCCCAACGGTAAAATATCCTAATCCAGAAGATAAGAGAGCCTTTGATTCTGCTTTAAAGCAAGCTAAAAGTTTAAAGCCAGATATAATAATAGCTACAGATCCTGATTGTGATAGAGTGGGGGTAATGGTTAGAGATTATATTGGAAAATATATAGCTTTAAATGGAAACGAATTAGGAATAATTCTTACGAATTATATATTAAGTTCATTAAAAGAAACAGGAAGAATACCGGCCAACTCAGTGATTTTAAAAACTATAGTTACTACAGATATGGTAAAAAATATATGTGAAGATTATAATGTAAGTGTACAAGAAGTTCTAACAGGATTTAAATATATAGGAGAAAAAATAGAAGAATTTAATAAAACTGGACAAAATAAATTTATATTTGGATTTGAGGAAAGTTATGGATACTTATTTGGAGATTTTGTTAGAGATAAGGATGGAATAATAAGTTCTGTACTGATATGTGAAATGGCTTTATATTATAAGTCACAAAATAAAAATTTAGTTGAGGTTTTGAAAGATTTATATGATAAATATGGATATTATAAAGAAAAATTAGTATCTATGGAGTTCATAGGTGAAGAAGGGAAACATAAGATAGAAAATATAATGGATTATTTAAGAACATACCATTATAAGAATATGTTTAACGAAAAAATATTGATAAAAGAAGATTATAAAAAGGGTATAAAGATAAATATTGATAAAAATAAAGAATATACTATTAAACTTCCTAAATCAAATGTTTTGAAATTTTGTTTAAATAATAATACTAGTTTTGTAGTTAGACCTTCGGGAACAGAACCTAAAATAAAAATATATTTATCATCGGTGGATGATACACGTGAAGGAGCCCATAATAAGATAAGAAATCTACAAGAAAATATAGTAAATATAATAAAGAAATTTTAAAATTAAATTTATTTAAACTAATGCATAGATTATCTTTTAGATTAATCTATGCATTAGTTATGTATTATTTAAATATTTTCGTATTTTCATTGTTTAATTATGTATATTATTATAGAATTAATATGAATATAATATATGTGATGTAGGTGATATAGATGGAAATAAAATCATATTTTGCTGAAAAGCTATCTAAAATGTTGTTTTTAGAAATAAAAAAAGAAAAGATATTAGAAGTATTTAAAGTACATGTGGATCAAAATATATATGTACCTTTGAAATCTAAAAATTTAATAGAAGAAATAAAACAAGGTGATAATCTTGATAATATACCTATTATATTTTTTGTAGAGGGAATGTTTTATGTATTAGGGTCAGATAAAAACTTCAGATTTAATAGTGAATATAAAGATATGTTGGATAATATACCCAAAAGTCAGGAATATATTAAGGGGAGAATATTTGAAGAAGTAAAGAGAGAAAATTATGAGGATGCTTATATATTATTAAAAGGTTTATTATTATTAGAAGAAAGTAAAGATATCTATAATAAGTTAATATTAATATTAGAAAATTTAAGACAAAAAGATAAAATGTATAAAGAAGAAGAACTTAATATCATAGAAAAAGCTAAAAAAATAAAAAATTATGAAAAGCCATATTTATATGAGTCTATAATAAGAAAAGAAGATAATGATTTTAAACTAGCATGGAATGCATTAGATAAATATATATCAATGGGTGGAGAGCAAACTACAGATGTTATAGAGTATAAAAATTCATTAAAGGATATATTAGATTTTGAAGAAGGAAAAGAATTAGTAGGTAAAGATCCTAAGGAAGCCTTAAAAAAATTAATACCAATTATGAATAAGCTAGAGGATAATCCTACAATATATTACTATATAGCTGTAGCTTATAGGATGATGGAAAATTATGATAAGGCTATATACTATTTAAATAAGGCATTAGAAATAGATAATGGGTTAATTGATGCAGTAAATGAATTGGCAATAAATTATGCGGCTTTAGAAAATTATGATGTTGCTATAAAATATTTAAGAAAAGCTTTTGAGGTGGAAAAATCTATAGAAATATGTACTAATCTTATAATGTGTTATTTAAATAAAGGAGATCTAAAGCAAGCTCAAAATCATATAGATATTGCTAAGAAGATTGATCCAGAAGATGAAATACTAAAAGATATCGAAAAATATTTATCAAAACATGAATAAGTTTTAATACTATATTTATTTAAAGAAAGGGGAATACATATGAAAGTTAAAAAGGCTATAATTCCTGCAGCAGGGTTGGGAACAAGATTTTTACCTGCAACTAAAGCTCAACCAAAAGAAATGCTACCAATAGTTGATAAACCAACTATACAATATATAATAGAGGAAGCTGTAAAATCAGGTATAGAGCAAATATTAATAATAACAGGCAGAAATAAAAGAGCTATAGAGGATCATTTTGATAAGTCTGTAGAATTAGAAAAAGAATTAGAAGAAAAAGATAGATCTGAAATGCTTTCTATGGTTAAGGATATATCTAATATGGCTGAAATATATTATATAAGACAAAAGGAACCTAAAGGATTAGGGCATGCCATAAGTTGTGCCAAAACTTTTGTTGGGAATGAACCCTTTGCAGTAATGCTTGGAGACGATGTGGTTTATAGTAAAGAACCATGTTTAAAACAACTTATAAAATGCTATAATGAATATCAAACAACAATAGTTGGTGTCCAAGAAGTACCGGAACAAGATGTAGATAAATATGGTATTGTAAAAGGAATGTTTATAGAAGATAGAGTATACAAAATAAAAGATTTAGTAGAAAAACCACCTAAAGAAGAAGCACCATCTAATATGGCTATATTAGGAAGATATATTATAAGTCCTGCTATATTTAATATATTAGAGAATACAAAACCAGGGAAAGGTGGAGAAATACAGCTTACAGATGCATTAAAAACCTTAATTAATAAAGAAGCAATGTATGCTTATAATTTTCAAGGTAGAAGATATGATGTTGGTGATAAATTGGGATTTTTAGAAGCAACTGTAGAATATGCACTAAGGAGAGAAGGGCTAAATACAAATTTTGTTGAGTATTTACAGAAATTAAAAAATAATAAGGAATTTAATGAATTATTTAAAGAAATATAAGAAGGTGGCTAAAAGCCATCTTCTTTATTTACTATATAAAATATATTCTACATAGTACGATAATAAATTTAATGTTATATTTGTTTTAAACAATATAATAAATCAATAATTGTATCTAATTAATAAACTTTTTATGTTGAAAAGACTATAATATTGAAAGCTATGATATAATAATTCACAAAGGAGGTGAATTTATGAATAAAAGTCAAAAATTCTATTATAAGGAAAGGAGGAATAATATGGCATATAGTGGGGTAAAAAAAATAATTATAAATTTTATCATGTTATTTTTTATTGGTGCAACTTTATTACCAATTAAAGTACAAGCAAGTGGAACTACAAAAATAATGGGACAAGCTAAATTAACACAACAACAGGCATTTAATTATTTTAAGACTAAAAATAGCCTAAAAAGTGATCAATCTGTAAAAGATTTTATTTCTATAGTCTGGCAGGAAGCCGCTACAGAAGGAATAAGGGCAGATGTGGCTTTTATACAAATGATGAAGGAAACAAACTTTTTAAAATTTACAGGAGATGTAAAGGAAAAACAAAATAATTTTGCAGGTATTGGTGCCACAGGCGGAGGAGTACAAGGAGCTCATTTTAACGATGTAAGAACTGGAGTAAGAGCGGTTATACAACATTTAAAAGCATATTGTAGTACTGAAGCGTTAAAGAACCCATGCGTAGATCCTAGATTTACATATGTTGAAAGAGGCATAAGTCCTTATGTTGAGTGGTTAGGTATTGGAGAAAATCCTCAACATCCAGACAAAGGTTGGGCTGCAGATAGAAACTATGGTAAAAGTATAATTGCTATGATGGAAGTGGCAAAAAAAATAGTTGATTATCCAGAAACGTCAGGAGATATTACAAATCCTAAAATAACTTACTTAAATCCAGTTAATGATACTATATTAGATGGAGAAAATATAAGTTTAAAAGTAAAAAGTAATTATAATGGAGATGTTGAATATAAGGCATATATATATCTAGAAGATAAAGGAATATGGGAAGTAGCTGCAGATTATTCACAAAATGTGTGTAGAGGAGATAGTGAGAAAACAATAATCTTAAATAAAAAGTATCCAGAAGGTAAATATAGAATATCTGTATGGGTAAGAAAGAAAGGAACAGAAGGGAATATAAAAACAGATTTAGGAAGTTATGATGCATATTCGACTACTTATGTTAATGTAGAAAAAAATACAGAAAAAATAAAAATAACTTACTTAAATCCAGTTAATAATACTATATTAGATGGAGAAAATATAAGTTTAAAAGTAAAAAGTAATTATAATGGAGATGTTGAATATAAGGCATATATATATCTAGAAGATAAAGGAATATGGGAAGTAGCTGCAGATTATTCACAAAATGTGTGTAGAGGAGATAGTGAGAAAACAATAATCTTAAATAAAAAGTATCCAGAAGGTAAATATAGAATATCTGTATGGGTAAGAAAGAAAGGAACAGAAGGGAATATAAAAACAGATTTAGGAAGTTATGATGCATATTCGACTACTTATGTTAATGTAGATATAAATACAGAAAAAATAAAAATAACTTACTTAAATCCAGTTAATAATACTATATTAGATGGAGAAAATATAAGTTTAAAAGTAAAAAGTAATTATAATGGAGATGTTGAATATAAGGCATATATATATCTAGAAGATAAAGGAATATGGGAAGTAGCTGCAGATTATTCACAAAATGTGTGTAGAGGAGATAGTGAAAAAACAATAATCTTAAATAAAAAGTATCCAGAAGGTAAATATAGAATATCTGTATGGGTAAGAAAGAAAGGAACAGAAGGGAATATAAAAACAGATTTAGGAAGTTATGATGCATATTCAACTACTTATGTTAATGTAAAAGATTTAAAAATAACTTGTATTAAGAAAAAAAATGATTTTATTGAAACTTCACAGAAACAAGAAATAAGGGCTATAAGTAATACAACCAATAAAGTTCAATACAAGGTGCTTATGCAAGAACCAAGATCAACACAATGGAAAGTGATAAAAGATTATGGACAAGTTATTAATGGAAATGAAGAATATATAATAAATCCCAATATTAATTATTCAAAAGGTACTTATAGAATATCTGTATGGATAAAGAAAGCTGGTACAGAAGGTAAGATAACTAACGCAGAAGGATTGGGAAAGTATGATAATTATGCTACAATTAGTTTTAATGTTTATCAGCCTTTGAAGATATCATCCTTGAATCTACAAAAATCAATACTAAATACTTCTAATATGCAAAATTATTTTATTTCTGCAAGTGATGGATCTTTAGTTCAATATAAGGTATTAATTAACTATGTTGGTACCAATAAATGGGAGGTGATTCAGAATTATGGCGAACCCATAAAAGGAGATATAGTACATAATGTAACTCCAAATTTTAAATATAAACCAGGTGAATATAGAGTATCTGTTTGGGTTAAAAGATATGGAACAGAAGGTAAAATAGCTAATCAGCAAGGGTTAGGAAAATATGATGATTATAAAACTATTAATTTTAAATGTGTGGATGAGTTAATAAAAACTATAGTTTTAGATGCAGGTCATGGCGGTAAAGATTCAGGAGCAGTATCTTCTAGAGCAACTGGAAATATACATGAAGCAGATATAGTTCAAAAGATTACTTTAAAGCTTGGTAATATGCTTAAGGCTCAAGGATATAATGTTATATATACTAGAGATAAAATAGATCTTTATAATTATCCATCAGTAGCACAGAATTTAGAGGATAGGGTGAATGTAGCTAATTCAATAAATGCAGATTTATTCTTAAGTATACATGCTGATTCAGCGTCACCATCGGCTCAAGGTCATGGAGGACACTATAGTAGTTATAGACCAGGGTTAGATAATTCAGGAGTATACGAAGAACAAAGCGAATATGGCTATACATATTATGATAGAACTCCTTGTGATGCAGCATTAAAGAGTAAAGTATTATCACAACTTATAGTCAATGAATTATCTTCTTTAGGGTCAACAAATAGAGGAATAAAGGATCATAATCTATATGTTACAAAAAACACCAAGATGCCTTCTGTACTTGTAGAATGTGGATTTGTATCTAATGATGCAGAGGTTAGAAAATTGAATAGTGATTCTTATCAAAATCAAATAGCTCAAAAACTTTACAATGCAGTAACAAAATTGTTTAGTATGTAATATAAAAATTAATGAAAACCGTTGATATAATATTGTATTAACGGTTTTTATCTGTATTATTTATAAAATTAAAGCTATATTTTTTATTTATTGTATATGTGATAAAATAAAGATATTGCAAAAAATTGTTGAATAATTTTATCAATGATGTAAAATTAATAAGTAGAGTTTATGTTTAGTAAGGAAGTGATTGTGTGAAAAAGGATAAAAAGATGATTTTTTATGATATATTATTAATAATTTTATCATTATATTTAGCAATTTTACTTAGATTTGATTTTGGTATGGCTTCAGAATTTAAAAAATATATGGTGTTTTTTAAATTATCAGTAATCCCAGTTATAATAATAACGTTATTTTTTAATAAAATATTTAATCTGTATAGTAGCATATGGAAGTATGCTTCTGTAGAGGAGCTTATGTCTATAGTCTATTCAGTTTCTATATCTAATATTATATTTGTAATTTATAGCTTTTTTGTAAATTATAAAATTTTTGAAAGTAATTATTATAGATTCCCATTTACTGTACATATAATATTTTGGATATTATCCATAGTATGTTTAGGTGGCACAAGATTTATATATAGGGTTATAGAGGATAAAGAAGGCAATAAAGGTAAGTATAATTGTGACTCTAAAGAGAAGAAACTGCTCATAATAGGGGCAGGAGATGCGGCAGCTCTTATTATAAAAGAAATAAAGAGAAATAAAGAATTAAATTATAATGTTATGGGACTTATAGATGATGATATGGAAAAAATGGGCAAAAGAATAAATGGTATACCCGTTTTAGGTGGAAGAGAAAGTATTATAAGTATTGTTAATAATAAGAAAATAGATGAAATAATATTAGCTATTCCGTCTGCATCACCTCCAATTAAAAGTGATATAGTATCTATCTGTAAAGAAACTAGTTGCAAATTAAAAACTTTACCAAGTATGGATAAAATAATACAAGGTAAATTTAATATGAGTAAATTAAGAGATGTAAGCATTGAGGATTTGCTTGGAAGAGAGGAAGTTAAACTAGACAATAGTGGAATAAATAAATATATAAAGGATAAAGTAGTTTTAGTTACAGGTGGAGGGGGATCTATTGGATCAGAAATTTGTAGGCAGGTAGTTAAATTTTCACCTAAAAAACTATTGATATTAGACATATATGAAAATAATGCTTATGATGTTCAAATGGAATTAAATTACGAGTACCCAGAGCTAGATAAAACTGTTATAATAGCTTCTATAAGGGATAAAGAGAGATTGAAGGATGTATTTTCATTATATAAGCCTAATGTAGTATTTCATGCAGCAGCTCACAAACATGTTCCATTAATGGAAGAAAACCCAGCAGAAGCAATTAAAAATAATGTAGTAGGTACTTACAACTTAATAAAATGTGCTCATGAATTTGGAGTTGAGCGTTTCGTACAAATAAGTACAGATAAAGCTGTTAATCCAACTAATATAATGGGAGCTACAAAAAGATTTTGTGAAATAATGATTCAAGCCTTTAATGAAATAAGTAAAACAGAGTTTGTAGCAGTTAGATTTGGAAATGTTTTAGGGAGTAATGGATCTGTTATTCCATTATTTAAAAAACAAATATCCCATGGAGGACCTGTTACTGTAACTCATCCAGAGATAAACAGGTATTTTATGACTATACCTGAAGCAGCTCAATTAGTTATACAAGCAGGAGCTATGGCAAAAGGCGGAGAAATATTTGTTTTGGATATGGGAAAGCCAGTTAAAATTGTAGATTTAGCTAAAGATTTAATAACTTTATCTGGTTACAAGCCAGAAGAAGATATTAAAATTGAGTATACAGGATTAAGACCTGGGGAAAAATTATATGAAGAACTATTAATGGATGAAATAGCGTTGACATCTACAGGACACAATAAGATATTTGTAGAAAAGCCTATGGAAAATAATATAGATTTCGTAGAAAAATCCATAGAAGAATTTAAGAAAGTTGTTTATAATAATAAAGAAGAAATATTTACGTTGATGGAAAAGAAAGTACCGACATATATAAGGAGAAAATAATGTTAAAAAAATAACAAGCAACTTTAGCTATACAATCAAAAACGTGTGGATACTATAAATTATAAATATATCAACAAAAAATAAAAATATATAAATTAAGCATTTGTGCGTTGTACTAGGAGGTATAAAAATGTCACAATTAAAAAAGGATTTAATGACTAAATTAGAAAATAAAACAGCTAAACTAGGAGTAGTAGGATTAGGTTATGTGGGTCTTCCATTAGCTGTAGAAAAAGCTAAAGCTGGATTTGAAGTTATAGGCTTTGATGTTCAAGATGAAAAAGTGCAATTAGTTAATGAAGGTAAAAACTATATAGGAGATATAGTTGATAATGAATTATCAGACTTGGTTAAAGAAGGGAAATTAAAAGCAACTACAGATTTTTCTTTTGTTAGTGAAGTTGATGCAGTAGCTATCTGTGTGCCAACACCATTAGATTTGTATAAACAACCAGATATATCTTATGTTGTTAATTCAACTAAAAGTATTGCAAAATATCTTCATAGGGGTATATTAGTAGTTCTTGAAAGTACTACATATCCAGGAACAACAGAAGAAGTTTTAAAACCAATACTTGAAGAAACAGGATTAAAATGTGGAGAAGATTTCTTCTTAGGATTTTCACCTGAAAGAGTTGATCCAGGCAATAAACAATTCAAAACTAAAAATACACCTAAAGTTGTAGGGGGCTGTACAGAAGAATGTACAGAAGTAGCTGCTATGCTTTATAGAAGTGTATTAGAAGGAGAAGTATATGTAGTATCTTCACCAGCAGTTGCAGAAATGGAAAAAATATTAGAAAATACTTTTAGAAATATAAACATAGGTTTAGCTAATGAAATGGCTATATTATGTAAAAAGATGAATATAGATGTATTTGAGGTTATAGATGCAGCAAAAACAAAACCATATGGATTTATGGCATTTTATCCAGGTCCGGGACTTGGTGGTCATTGCATACCATTAGATCCTTTCTATTTAGAATGGAAAGCTAAAGAATATGATTTCCATACTAAATTAATAGAAGTATCAGGAGAAATAAACGACCGTATGCCTGAATTTGTAGTTGAAAATGCTATGAAATTATTAAATGAAGATAAAAAACCTATGAATGGATCAAAAGTTTTATTACTTGGAGCTGCTTATAAAAATGATATAGATGATATGAGAGAATCTCCAACATTAAAAGTAATAGAACATCTAGAGAAAAATGGAGCTAATGTTCAAGTTAATGATCCATATATACCTGAGTTTAAACATAAAGGTAAATTATATAAATCAGTAGATCTAGAAAAAGGGTTAGAAGAAGCTGATATAGTAATTATAACTACAAATCATAGTTGTTATGATTATGAGCACATAGTAGAAAAAGCTAAAATCTTATATGACACAAGAAATGCTACAAAGTATGTAAAGAATAATAGAGAAAAAATACACAAACTATAATATAAATAATAGGATAAGTTCTTTTGGACTTATCCTAATTATTAAAATTTGGAGGTATGGTCATGAAAAAATTAAAATTTGCTATTGTTGGTTGTGGAAGAATTTCTTATAAACATGTGGAAGCTATAATAAATAATAAGGAAGAAGCAGAACTAGTAGCAGTTTGTGATATTATTGAAGAGAAAGCCATAGAAAAGAAAAATGATTATATATCAAAATTAAATGAAGAAGCTAATGTAAAAGTATATACAGATTACAAAGAAATGTTGAAGAAAGAAGATGTAGACGTAGTTACTATAGCTACAGAAAGTGGATATCATCCTGAAATAGCTATAAATTGTATGGATAATAAGAAGCATATAATATGCGAAAAACCTATGGCTTTATCTGTAGATGATGCAGATAAGATGATACAGTCAGCAAAGAAAAATAATGTTAAACTTTGTGTAAGTCATCAAAATAGATTTAATAAGCCAATACAACAATTAAGAAAAGCAGTAGAATCAAATAGATTTGGAAGATTAGTAAATGGTACTGCAAGAATATTATGGAATAGAAATATGGGATACTATAAGCAGGCACCATGGAGAGGAACTTGGGAACTTGATGGTGGTACTTTAATGAACCAGTGTATACACAATATAGATTTGCTTCAATGGATGATGGGTGGAGAAATTGATACAGTTTATGCGCAATGTGATACTTTCTTAAGAGATATAGACGCAGAGGACTTTGGAGCTATAGTAATAAGATTTAAAAATGGAGCTATAGGAATAGTTGAAGGAAGTGCTTGTGTATATCCTAAGAACTTAGAAGAAACATTAAGTATATTTGGAGAAAAAGGTACAGCTTGCATAGGTGGACTTGCTGTTAATAAAATAGAAACTTGGAAATTTGAAGATGGAACTGAAAATGAAGAAGAAGATATATTAAAAGCTCAAGAAGGAGATCCAGATTCAGTATATGGTTTTGGACACACTCCATTGTTTAAAGATACAATAGATTCTATAAAAGAAGATAGAACACCTCTAGTAAGTGGGGAAGAAGGTAAAAAAGGTATGGCAATAATATTGGCCGCTTATAAATCAAGACTTACAGGTATGCCAGTTAAATTTCCATTTAATAATTTTTCAACAATGGATATGGTAAATGTAGAAAAGATAAATAAATAATTTATTAATTAAAAATTAATTTTTAAAAATTACCATCAAAGTATGATATTATATTATGGTGGTAATTTTAAAGTTTTATTTTATATAGGAGTGAAAATATGGAAATGAATTACATATCACCTAAAGCTAAATTAGGTAATAACGTTCAAGTAGGAAGATTTGCTGTTGTAGAAGATGATGTATTTATAGGAGAAAATTGTATTATAGGACATAATGTAGTTATACATAAAGGAACAGTTATAGGTAATAACGTAAGAATAGATGATAATTCTGTAATAGGGAAAGAACCTATGAGATCAGTAAATAGTATATTTAAAGATGATAAAAAATTTCAACCATGTAAAATTAATGATGAATGTTTAATAGGCGCAGGAGTGATAGTATATATAGGTTCTAAAATAGATAATAAAACTTTAGTAGCTGATTTAGCTGTTATAAGAGAGGATGTAACCATAGGAGAAAGAACAATAATAGGGAAAGGTGCAACTATAGAAAACTTTTGTAAAGTAGGTTCAAATTGCAAAATTCAAACTAATGTATATTTAACAGCATACTCAGAGGTAGAAGATTATGTTTTCATAGCTCCTTGTGTAATAACATCTAACGATAACTATGCCGCCCGTTCCAAGGAAAGATTCGGAAAGTTTAAAGGTGTTACAGTTAAAAAAGGTGGAAGAATAGGGGCAGGTGCAGTTATATTGCCAGGAAAAACAATATATGAAGATGGTTTTGCGGCAGCAGGAAGCTTAGTAACTAGAGATGTAGAAAAAGCAAAAATAGTTGCAGGGGCTCCGGCTAAGATCTTTAAAGATGTTCCAGAAAAACAGTTGTTAGAAAATCAATAACAATTCATTAAATAATTATTTTCAGGAGGGAAATAGGTGAAAATATGTATGCTTACATCAGGACATGATGTATTTGATAACAGAATTTATTATAAAGAAATATTATCTTTGAAAAAATTATATAAAGATATATATTTAATAGCTCCAGGATACAAGGATTTTATTACGAATGATGGAATCGTTGTGAAATGTTTTCCTCCTAGGAAAAATTGGAGAGATAGAATAAGACCTATGAAAGACATGTTTAATATAGCAAAAAGTTTACAAGCAGATGTATATCATGCTCATGAACCAGATTCTTTTCAGGTTGCTACAAAGCTTAAAAAAAATTTAAATTGTAAAATAATATATGATTCTCATGAATATCACCCAGAAGCGTTTGCAGAACATTTTGGATTCATAAAATCACCTATGAAGAAATTAATATATTTATATGAGAAGAGTCTAGGAAAAAAAGCGGATTACATTATTACAGTTAATAAATTATTAGTAAATAAATTTAAAAAATACAATTTAAATGTAGAATTAATTCCTAACTATCCTGTTTTAAAAGATAAAGAATTCATGAAAGAAAAAGTAGATAAGCCAACATTTATATATGTAGGTGGATTAAGGCAAGATAGGGGTATATTAAAAATATTAGAAGCTATCCAGTTAGTTGAAAAGCAAAAGTGTAAATATATCTTTGTGGGTCCTTTTGAAACTAAAGAATTTGAATCAAGATGCTGTAAATTTAAAGAAAAATATTTAAAAAGTGAAGATATAGTTTTTACAGGCAAAATATCTCATGTGGAAGTTTTTGACTATTTAAAAAAAGCTAATGCAGGTTTTGTTATATTGCAACCAGATAATTGGAGATATGTAAATGCAGAACCTATAAAACTATTTGAATATATGAGTAGCAAAACAGCTATTATAGGAAGCGATTTCCCTATGGTAAGAAATATAGTAGAAGAGTCAGAAAGTGGACTTTTAGTAGAACCTACATCACCTAAAGATATTGCCAAGGCTATAGAAAGAATATCAAATAATTTAGAGAATACAAAAATTATGGGGGAAAAAGGATATCTAAAGGTAAAAGAACAGTATAATTGGTTGGTATGTCAAAAGAGATTATTAAATATATATATAAAATTAATTAAACAACTATAATAAATTTAAAAGATAGCTTTGGGAAAATATTTATGGAAAAGTACTTTTAAATTGTTATTATAATTTTTGTAATGAATATGAAGGGAGCATACATATGAAAAACAAACCAATTAAAATTTGCATATATGTTTTTTTTATAGTTTTATTAATTAGTGGTTCTGTTATTTATGGGAAAAAACTTAATAATCAAATTTATATGGCTCAACATTTAAAAAATAATAATGAAAAAGATAAAACTATAATAAAGATGTGGGTTAAACAAAATGAGTTGCTAGAAACAAGAAAATATCAAGTTAATAGGTTTAATTCTGAGAACAAAGATAACATAAGAGTGGTTATAAGTTCTTATGATAAGGATTATTATAATATGATAAGAACCTCTTTAGTAAATAATAATGGTCCAGACATATTTGAGTATTCAGGTGATAGAGAATTATTTGAAAATAATAATCTTGCAAATTTACAAGATTTAAATATAGATACTAATAAAATAAATCAAAATTATTTATTTAAATATGAAGGAATTCCATATGGTGTAAATATAATGGGGAATAATGTTAAATTAATATGGAATAAAGAACTTTTTAAAAAGGCAGGTTTAGATCCAGATAGGCCACCTAAAACATGGAAAGAACTTATTGAATTTAGTGAAAAAATTAAAGAAAAAGATAAAGATATTACTCCATTAAAGATTTCGTTAAATCGTTCTGCTTATGAAGATTTAAGAGTGTACATAGGATCTCCAAGTGTATCAGGAAAAGATATATATACCACGTTTTGGAATCCCAAAGAAGGAAAATATAACTTTCAAGATGCTAAAGAAATTTTAAAAATATATAATTATATGTATAAAAATAAACTTATAAATTATGATTTTGAAAGTACAACTAGAAATAGTATTAGATTAGATTTTTATTCTAATAAAGTGGGAATGATGTTAAGTACTTTTGATGATAAAAATTATTTTTCAAATATAATTCCCTTAAATTTTGAAATAGGAATATCAAATTTGCCAAAGGTGAATTTACATGATAAAGAAAATTATTATTATGTAAATAACTCAGAATGTTTTTTTGTGAATAACGATGTATTAAAAAATAAAAATAAATCTTATGCAGTAAAACAATTTTATCAATGGATTATATCAGAAGATATAAATAAAGAAATATTAAAAACTAGAAAAGCATTACCAATAATTTTAGAAAATAAAAATTTAGAAAAAGATATATATAAAGAATATAATAATAATGCTAATTTTAAAAATCAACAATATGATCCAACAGAGTTTATAAATCATAGTTTTGGAAGTGATTATAAAATACTTAGTGATGTTATAAAAGGCACTAGGAGTATTGAAAGCGGAATTAAAGAGTTAAATAAAATTTATGATTTGAATTGTAAAGTTATTACTGAAAAAAATATATTAGATTTAAATAATTTTATAGAAAAATAAACTAAATATCAATATTATATAGTAGGAGAATTTGTATGAATTACAAAGAATTTATTAAAAAAAATTATAAAATTATTATATTGTTTACTTTAATTTCATTATTTATTGGATGTATGTTTTTTAGAAAGCTTGGAATTAAAGATACAATAATGATTGCTATAGCAACATTTCTTTTATGCTCGGAAATGTATCTCATAAAAATAAATAGAAAAAAATCAATATTACTATTTATGATATCATTACCTATTTTAGTGTTTGGTAGGAAAATATGTTATTTTAACTTTTCATGTATAAAAATTACATATGAATCTATATATATATCTACTTTATTGTTGTTAAATATAAAAGAGTTTTTTTCAAAGATTATAAATTATTCAATAAAAACTAAAGGAATTTCTAAACATTTTATTATTTTAACGATTTTGTTTATTATTTTTTCTATTAATAGCAGTGTTTTTTCAACTGATATATCATATAGTTTATCAGAAGTATATTTATCTATTTTAATGCCAATAGTACTTATGTTTTTTATTATTATTACCTTTGAAAAAAAAGATATAAAAAATATATATTATTGTAATATATTAGCTATTGATTTTAGTTGTTTATATGGATTTTCTCAAATAATATTTACTAGGATACCTCTAAAAAGTATAAGTTCTAACAGGGGGATTATAACTTTTGGATATCATAATATTAATATTTTTGCAGGCATATTAATGCTTGTTGTACCTTTTGTAATTCAATTAATACTTTATGGCAATAATTCTAAAAAAGAAAAAATATTTTTATATTTCTCAATAACTATAAATATAATAGCATTATTAATTACATTTACTAGAGGCGCGTGGATATCATTTATAATAGTATGGATTATATTAGTCACAAGTAAAAAATATAAAAAGATTCTATATGGTACTATATTAGTATTTGCAGCATTTTCAACTAAATTAATTCCTTTTATAATGTCTAGAGGAACAAATATTTCTTTTTTAAAAAATGAATCATCTATAGCAAGAATTCAATCATTTTTTACATCAAAACAAATACTTTCTTGCTTTCCATTGGGAGTTGGTGGAGGAAATTTTGCTAAAATGTACAAAATATATGCTACTAAAGGATATTTATCTATGCCAGAACCATTTAGATATAGTATAGTTACAGCAAATTACTCTCTTGAAAGTGCACATAATTTATGGCTATATATTGGAGTTGAATTTGGCATAGTATGTATGATTGTATTCTTTGCTATAATTATTAATAGAATTATAAAATTATTTGTAAACTATAATGATAATAGAGGAACTTTTGCTACTATTATTAGTTACTTAATTTTTTCTGTGCTAACAGGTGTTGAGTATAATCATAAGGGAATAATAACTGCTACATTGATAATATGGATTATATTTTCTATAATTGAGATAAATTCAAGGGAAGGTGTCTAAAATTAAAAATATATTTAGAAATATAATGTATTTTTTTATAAATATAAAAATATATTATATAAAAATAAAAAGTAGAGTTATTGGTGAGTATGTAATTAATCAATATATAGAAAGATGTAGTGAAAGAGCATTAAGGAATGGATTAAAAAAGATAGGAGTAAAAGTTTCTGATAATGCTAATATTAGACCAGGACTAATATTAGAAAATACATATTTTAATTATCAAAATTTAAATATTGGCAACAGATGCTATATTGGTAGAAAAGTTTTTCTTGACTTAGCGGATAAAATATATATAAATAATGACTGTGTTATATCTGGAGGAGTTACTATATTAACGCATCAAGATGTAGGAGAAAGAATGCTTTCTAGTTACTATAAAAGAAAGCAAGAACCTGTAATTTTACAAGAGGGATGTTGGCTTGGAGAAAATTCTACTATATTATGTGGAGTGACTATTGGAAAATGTTCCATTGTTGCTGCAGGAGCGGTTGTTACTAAAGATGTTCCAGATTACACAATAGTAGGGGGGGTACCTGCTAAAATAATAAAAACAATTAATAATAAAAATTAATTGGAGGTGATTGATTTAATGAGAATATGTTATGTTGCTAACTCAGCTAGCGTACATACTGAAAAATGGGCTAAATATTTTTCAGATTTAGGTCATGATGTACATATAATATCTCACTGTCCTAATAAAATTTCTGGAGTTAAAGTTCATTATATAAATTATAATTTAAGAAACTTTATATTTATGAAAAGAAAAGTTCATAATTTAATAAATATAATTGATCCAGATGTAGTTCATGCTCATCAAGCTAATACGTGTGGGTTTTATGCCACTACTCAAAAGAAATATAAAGTAATACTGTCAGCTTGGGGATCAGATATACTAGTTAATCCTAATAAATCAGTTGTTTTAAAGAAAATGGTAAAATATATAATTAAAAATGCATATTTTATTACATCTGATTCAAAATTTATGTCAAGTAAAATAATAGAACTTGGAGGAAATAAGGATAGAATATACACATTCCCTATGGGACTAGAGGATAGTATTCTTCCATATAAACGAAAGATTAAACATAATGAATATATAAAAATAATTAGTACAAGAAGGTTAGAAAGTATTTATAATATAGATGTTTTAATAAAAGGTTTTTACAAAGCCTTAATGAAAAATTGGAATTTACAACTTATTATAGCTGCTGATGGTAGTGAATTTAATAATTTGAAAGATATGGTCAGAAATTTAAACATAGATAATAATGTTAAGTTTATAGGTAGATATAAAGGGGATGAAGTAGGGAAATTGTTAGAAAAAAATGATATATTTATATCCATACCAAGCTCAGATTCAACATCTGTAAGTTTACTTGAAGCTATGTATTGTGGTTTATTTCCGATAGTTTCAGATTTACCTGCAAATAAAGAGTGGATCAAAAATGAGGAGAATGGTATAATTGTAAAAAATATAAATAGTGAAGAAGTATGTAACTCTATACTTTGGTGTGTAAATAATTTAGAAGTTGTAAATAATGCCTTATCTATGAATAGAGACATAATAAAAAAACATGCTCTTTGGAAGGATAATTCTAAAATTGTAGAAAATTTATATAACGAAATAATTAAATTAAATAATAAAAAATTTATTGGAATTTGATTTTGCTTGTTAGATGATTAATTGTAAAATTTAATTGAATAATTTTGAGGTGTTAGTTTTGTGTAATAAAAAAGTATCGATAGTTATTCCATGCAAAAATGAAGAAAAATATATAAAAAGATGTTTAGATTCATTTATAAATCAAACATATCCAAAGAATTTATATGAAGTCTTAGTGTGTGATGGTATGTCAGATGATGGAACTAGAGAGATAATAAAAAAATATAATGAAAAATATGATAATATAAAATTACTAGACAATTTAGGAATTTCAGCCCCTAAAGGAATGAACTTAGGTATAAGAAATAGTAATTCAGATATAATTATAATTTTTGGTGCTCATGCTTATGCTAAAGAAAATTTTATAGAAGAAAATGTTAAACTTTTAAATAATACGAAAGCTTCTTGTACAGGAGGCCCTATAGAAACAATAAATGATAGCGATAAAGGAAAAGCTATATCTTTAGCTATGAGTTCACCGTTTGGGGTTGGAAATGCGCTATTCAGATATGCTAAAGAAGAAATGTATGTAGATACTGTAGCTTTTGGAGCTTATGAAAAAAGAATTTTAGATAAAATAGGTTATTTTGATGAAGAAATGACAAGAAATCAAGATGATGAACTGAACTATAGATTGACTCAAAATGGATTTAAAATATTATTATCTCCCAAGATAAGGTCTTGGTATTATAGTAGATCATCTTTAAAAAAATTATGGAGACAATATTTTCAATATGGTTTTTGGAAAGTAAGGGTGATACAAAAGTTAGGTAAGACACCATCTATAAGACATCTTGTTCCAATGTTATTTGTATTAGCTAATACATTAGGTCCTATATTAGGTATATTTATAAAGCCAATACTATATTTATGGATTTTAGAGATCGGATTGTATTTTATTTTAGACCTTATATTATCATTTAAGTTAAGTAGTAGAAAATGGTCATTATTTAAATATATTTTATTAATATTTCCTATACTACATATAGCTTATGGTATAGGTTTTATAGAAGGAATATTTTCGTTTTGTATATTTAAATCTAAAAATAATGTGAAGAAAAATTCTGAAATAACAAGATAAATTCTTGTAGACAATATATAAAATTAACTTAAATAGAACTCAGATGGTAAATATTAATTTTATAAATTTTCTATTTAGGGAGATAGTGATATGAATAAATTAACTAATTTTATGGCTTACTTTATATCTCTATATGTTTTTTTACTTCCTATTTTACCGAGCAAGTTTAAATATAATAATATACCTATAAATGGAGATATTATTTTAGGAATTATAATTATTTTATATTTAATAAATATAATTATAATTAAGGAAAGTAGAAAAAGATTTATAAGAGGTATAAAAGATTTTTTTTCAAGGTGCAATTCAATATTTATGTTTTTATGGGTAGTCATGATGTTTATATCAATAATTTATGCTACTGATAAAAAATTAGCCTTACAGGAAGGAATAAGAATTAGTACATATGTAATTTTGTTTTTTATAATTAAATATGATATGTATAAAAAAGAAATGATAGACAAAATAATTTATTCTAGTATATCCGTATCATTAATCATAGGAATAATAGGAATCTATGAATATTTTAATGGCTTAGGACTACAACAAAGTGGAGAATTTGGATCTATTATTAGAGTAAGTTCTACAATTGAAAATTCAAATAATCTAGGTGCTTTTTTTCTTTTAATTATATTTCCTTTTATAGTTTTAACTTTAAAGGAAAGTAATAGGAAAAGAAAAGTTTTACTTTTATCCTGTTCTTTATTAGCATTATTTAACATAATAGTATCTTTTTCAAGAAATGCTTGGCTAGGACTTATAATAGGGTATATAGCTTTAATTTTTGTATATAATCTTAGATTAGTATATGGAGGTATATTAGGTTCAGGAATAGCGTTTTGTATACCTAAAATATCTAACAGATTAAGAGAGATAGGAGATATTTCTCAAAACTTATCAAGAGTAAGCTTATGGACAATTGCTGTAAAAATGATAAAGGAACATCCTATATTAGGTGTTGGGAATGGCAATTATAGAACCTTATATAACAAGTATTATAATAAAGTAAAACATTTAGGAGATTATAAAGCTCATGAAAACTTTCATCCACATAATGCTTATCTAAAAGCTCAATGTGAATTAGGGATAGTAGGTTCTATATCATTAATAGGATTTTTAGTATCATCCCTTATAAAAACTAATAAATTTTCTAATAGTGTAGATAATGATTTTTATAAATATTTTTATAAAGGATTTACAGCTTCTATAGTGGCCTTTGTGTTTATGAATTTCATAGATAATTTTTTCTCAGCACCTAAAGTAGTAGCTTTCTTTTTTATATTCTTAGCTATAAGTGATTCTTATTCATACAATATTCAAAATAAAAGTTTGTAAAAGGAGTTGTTTAAAACTCCTTTTTTAAATATCATTAAATTTGTAAAATATGAAATTTTAGGAGATGATTGAAATAAAAGTACTTCAAATTATAACGGGTAATGATATAGGGGGGGGAGGAAAGCATGTTTTAAATTTATGTTATTATTCTAAAGATATGTTTGACACTGTATTAGGATGTATAGGGAAAGGTCCTTTATATGATAAAGCGAGAGAATTAGGAATAAAAACAACATTATTTAGTAATAGATGTTTTATGAATAGAGAAATAGAAGAATATATAAAAAATAATAATATAGACATAACTAATTTTCATGGAGCCAAGGCTTTTTTTACTTATTATTTTGTTAAGAAAAAGCTAAATATACCTACAGTAGCTACTGTGCATAGCAATTATAAAGAAGATTTTTTAAATAATAAATTAAAATATTATTTATTTACTCCTTTGAGCGTTAAGGGAATAAAGAGTTTTAATAACCATATATGTGTATCAAGCTATATAAAGGATATTTTAAGTAAAGATAATATAGAAAGTAAAAAGTTTGTGGTTAATAATGGAATAGATTTAAATTATTATAAAGAGAAAAGAGTCAATAGTAATATAAGAGAGAAATTAAACATTAAAAAAGAAGATTTTGTGTATATAATGATAGCTAGAATGCATCCTATTAAAAATCATAATTTATTAATTGAAGCTTTTTATAAATTAAAACAGGAATATAAAAATATAAAATTACTTTTACTTGGAGATGGAGTAGAGGAGAGGTATTTAAAAGAAAAGGTAGACAAACTAAACTTAAATTATAATATTATATTTTTAGGGTTTAAAGAAAATATAGAGGATTATATAGAAGTAGCAGATATAAGTATATTAACATCTTTAAATGAAGGAGGAGCACCACCTTTAGTTATATTAGAAAGTGGTATAAAAAAGGTACCAGTAATAGCATCCAATGTAGGAGATATACCTTATACTATAAATAAATATAATGGTTTTTTAATAGATCCTACTTCTGTTCATGATATATATGATAAAATGAAGGAAGCTTATAATAATAAAAATGAATTACATATTTTAGGTGAAAATCTATATAATACTGTAATTAATAAATATTCTATGGAGAGTTTTTGTAAATCCTATTATAAATGTTATAAAAATCTAATTTAATACTTTGGAGTTGATTAAATGAAGGAGAACAAAACTTTAAAGAGTTCTGTTTTTGTTATGTTATTAATAATATTAGGGAAAGTTTTTGCTTTAATTAGAGATTCTTTAATAGCAGCAAAGTTTGGGGCTACGGATATAACAGATATATATAATTTTTCATTGGGTATAGTTTATCTTTTAACCACAATAAGTTATGGTGTAACTACTACTTTTATACCAATACATACGGAAAATTTAGAGAATGGAAATAAAAAAGAAAGTAATAAATTTGTAAATAATGTGCTTAATATTTTCTCTATTGGAACTATTATTCTAACCATATTAATGATAATATTTGCAAAATATATAATCTATATTTTTGGTCCTGGTTTTCAAAAGAACATAATTATTTTTAATACATCATTAAAGATAGTTAGAATAATGTTATTATCTTTGATTTTTATAAGTTTACAAAGTGTTATTACAGGAGTGCTTCAATCACATAAACAATTTTTTCAACCTGCAGCTATGGCAATGGTATCAAATATAGTTTATGTAATATATTTAGTTTTTTTAACTAATAAATACGGAATGGTAGGTTTTGCAGTAGCCATAGTGTTAGGTTTTTTTACGCAGTTTATAATAAATGTACCTAAGTATAAAAAATTAGGTTATAAATATAGTACATATATTAATTTTGAAGATAGTAAAACTAGACAAATGTTTAAACTTACAGTTCCAGTTATAATAAGTACTTCTGTTATTCAGTTAAGTTCTGTTATAAATAGGGCTTTTGCTACTACTATTTTTGGTGGAGCAGCTACTATATTGGACAATGCAAATAAGATAAATACATTGGCTTATGAAGTATTTGCTATAGGTATAGCTATGATAGTTTATCCAACACTATCCCAATTAGCAACTAAAGATGATAAAAAACAATATAAAGTAGCATTAGGAAGAGCTATAAATATAATACTTATAATAATGGTACCAGCAGCAGTTGGAATTGCAGTACTTAGAGAACCACTTATAAATGTAATTTTTAAAAGGGGAGCCTTTAGTGAAAATGCAGCCTCTTTAACATCACAAGCATTGCTTTTATATACTCCAGCCATGATAGCTTATGGAGTAAGGGATATACTAAACAAAGCTTTTTATGCTATAAAGGATACTAAAACCCCTATGATTAACAGTTTTGTAGGTATAATAATAAATATAGTTATAAATATTATATTAATAAAATATTTAGGAGTTAGTGGGCTTACATTAGCAACTACTATATCCGCAATTATTATAACTGTAATCATGTTATTAGATTTAAACAAAAAAATAAAGGGTATAGATATTAAAAATATAATTATATCATTTATAAAAATAATTTTATCTGCTTTGTTTATGGGGGTAATAGTTACTATTGTAAATAAATTTACTTTATTAAGTTTAGGAAATGGAGCTAGAGGAAGTAGTATATCAATTTTAATTTGTATGTTTATTGGTGCAATTTGTTATACTTTAGCTATATATTTATTAAAGATTAAAGAAATACAGGATATAGTAGAACCTTTATTAAAAATATTAAAACTTAAAAAATAAATAGTTAATTATATTGTAAATAAAAATTAATTTTGATATAGTATAAACAGCATTCTTAGTTTTAGGAGGACTTATCTAGTTAAATGTTAAAAATTAGCTATTAAAGATCATAGTTATCTTTATTTACTATTTTAGAAATGGAAATATTAAGAGTGTTAGTAATGATATAAATGATATTTGAACAATTCATTTATAATAAATATATTGTTGTAAATTATTAGGAGGAAATGGATATGAGTGATAGTCCCAAGCAGTTTATAAAAAGATTTATTGGTTTTTCTGTGGGCCCAATATTATCAGCTATTATTAGCTTTTTTATTGTTCCTATAACTACATATTTTGTAGTCCCAACAGAATTTGGAAAAGCTTCTATGTATACCATGGCCTTGAGTATTAGTTCAATGTTTATATTTTTAGGTATGGATCAATCTTTTGCCAGAGAGTTTAATGCAGAGGAGGATAAAAAATCATTATTTTGGAACTCCTTAATTGTACCTTTAATATTTTCATTAGTACTAGGGGTTTTTTATATAATTTTTTATAAACCATTATCTATACTAATGATTGATACTGTGGATAGGTATATAGTAGTTGTTTTGGCATTATCATTACCTTTTGCAGTTATAGATAGGTTTAATTTACTATTGATAAGAATGCAAGAGAAGGCTAGATTGTATTCTCTTTTTAATGTAATTAGTAAAGTTATAAATATAGTAATTTTAGTACCTTACCTTTTATATATAGATAAAAGTTTTAAAGGAATAATAAATGCAGGTTTCGCGTCATTAGCTTTTATGTGTATAGTAGAATGTTTTTTTACAAGAGATTATTGGTTTACTAAATTTAAGATAAATAAAGCTTTAATAAATAAAATGTTTAAATTTGGTCTGCCTTTAATACCGGCATCTGTAATTGTTTGGTTTTTAAATTCTATGGATAAGATAGCTATGAGGCAATGGTCATCTTTTGAAGAAATAGGATTGTATTCTGCTGCATTTAAAATAGTTACTGTAGTTAGTATAATTCAAAGTGCATTTTATACATTTTGGACACCCACTGCCTTTAGATGGTATGAAGAAAAAGTAGAAGGGGAAAAATTTATAAAAGTAAGCAATATGCTAATGTGTTTTATGAATTTTATGTTTGTAGGCATAGTTTTATTTAAAGACTTAATAATAAAACTATTAGCTACAAGCTATGCTAGTTCAGCTATTATAGTACCATTTTTGTTGTTATTACCTATAATGTATACTGTATCGGAATCTACTTGCTTAGGAATATCCTTTTCAAGAAAGACATCTTATAATATAATAGTATCATTAATAGCAGCGGTGGTTAATTATGTTTTAAATTATTTGTTAGTTCCAAAATATGGAGCTTTAGGAGCTTCTATAGCTACAGGAATATCTTACACAGTATTCTTTTGGTCAAGAACACTTATATCAAGAAAATTATGGTTTAGATTCGAATTAGACTTTTATATATTAAATACAGGAGCTATGCTATTGTTGGCATCATTAGATGTATTGTATAATAATGTTTATATGGATATTGCTATATCTTTATTTATTGTATATATAAATAGAAAAGAAGTTAAATCTATTCTATCTTATATTAATACATTTTTAAAAGATAGAAAAAATAAAGCTGTTGCTTAATGTCATTAGGAGGTTAAAAATGGAGTTTGAAATGCCAATTATAGATGTAGAAAAAGATATAAAAAGTAAAAAAATACAATTTGCTATAAAAAGATTTTTAGACATAATATTATCTTTAGTAGGAATAATCGTATTAGCTCCAATATATTTTCTTTTATTTTTATGGATAAGATTAGATTCAAGGGGACCAGCCCTATTTAAACAAGTTAGGGTAGGAAAAGATAACAAAGATTTTATAATATATAAGTTTAGAACAATGGTAGTGGATGCAGAAAAAAAGAAAAAGATAGACTTAGAAATAGAAGATATATCTAATTTTGTTTTCCAAAGCAGGAGTGATAATAGAATTACAAAGGCAGGAAAATTTTTAAGAAAAACGAGTTTAGATGAAATACCTCAATTATTTAATGTTTTGAAAGGAAATATGACTTTAGTAGGCCCAAGACCGGAAATTCCAGATGTAGTTAAACATTATCCCAAAGAGTATGCTCAAAGGTTATTAGTAACTCCAGGAATAACAGGATTAGCACAAGTTAGTGGACGTGGAGAAATAGAACTTGGGAAAACTGTTTATTATGATATTACTTATATAAAAAATTTTTCAGTGTGGTATGATATAAAAATATTGTTCCAAACAGTATTTAAAGTTTTTAAGAACGAAGGAGCTTTTTAATTTTAGAGGTGAATAAATGAAAACAGAGATATTAGGATATAGCATATTTAATGGTAGTAAAGAGGAACTACTAAATGTAATAGATAAATATGAAAAAATAAATATAATTTCCGGAAATCCAGAGGTATTATATAATGGATTAAATAATAAGCAATTGTTTCAAAATTTTACAGATGAGCATTCTATAATTATACCAGATGGTGTAGGGGTGGTAGTAGCTTCAAGAATTATAAAAAATCCTGTAAAAGAGAAAATTGCGGGAATAGAGTTGATGGATTCTATATTGGAGAAGTGCAATGAGAACGGAAAAGGTGTATATTTACTGGGTAGTACTGAAGATGTATTAAATAAATGTGAAAAAAATATACTAACAAAATATAAGGATTTAAATATTGTAGGTAAACATAATGGATTTTTTGATTTAGATTGTTGTGATGATATATTAGAGCAGATAAAGATTGTAAAACCATATGCTTTATTTGTAGCTATGGGATGTCCAAGACAAGAAAAATTCATAACTAAGTATATGGATCAACTTCCTTGTAAAGTATATATGGGGGTTGGAGGAAGTTTTGATGTATTTGCTGGAAAAGTGAAGAGAGCGCCAAAATGGATGATAAATTGCAGCTTAGAGTGGTTATATAGGGTTGCAAAAGAGCCTTATAGAATAACACGATTAGCTTCTATACCTAAGTTCTTGGTGAAAGTAGTATTAAACAAAAGAAAAAAATAGAATAAACTATTAAGAAAAGTTCATGTTAATACATAATTTTTAAATTCTAAAAATGTTATTGTGATTAAAAGG
Source organism: Clostridium sp. Marseille-Q2269 (assembly GCF_943736985.1). Classification (GTDB taxonomy): domain Bacteria; phylum Bacillota; class Clostridia; order Clostridiales; family Clostridiaceae; genus Clostridium_F. Next base: position 39,201 of record NZ_CALSFS010000005.1, on the reverse strand, counting down.
GGCTGTCGCATTAAAGAATTTAAGCACAATATATTGTTTTACAGTTTAAAGTTAATACAATATATTGTAGAATGTATTCTTAGTTACACAGCCCTTTTATAGTAGAATTCTTATTAGAAGTTCAATATTTAATTGATAACTACTAATTTAAATCATAATTTCAATATGATTTTAGATATATCATCATAGCATGACTATTTAATTAATATGTTTTAGTAGATTTTATTTTTTAGGCAAATCTTCTAATGTTTTAAACTCATATCCACTATTTTTCAATTCTTTTAATACAGAATCTAATATTTCAGTATTTGTTTTAGAAACTGCATGTAAAAGAATAATACTTCCATTATGGACTCCATTTAATATTTTTTCTTTACCTTTCTCAGGAGAAGGCTGTTTATTTCTATCCCAATCATAATATGCAAAGCTCCAAAATATACTCTTATAATTTATATCTTGTGTATATTTTAAAGACAACTCACTGTATTTTCCCATAGGTGGTCTAAAGAATTTTGGCATATCTTTTTTTGTGATGTCTTTATACAAATCTTCTACAACAGTAAATTCCTTTTGGAAATTTTCTTTCCCTTTTAAGGCTGCAGAAGCCATTGAAGGATGGGTGTCAGAATGATTACAAACTAAATGACCTTCATCAGCCATTCTTTTGATTAAATCTTTGTTTTGCTTTATGTAAGGAGCTGTTACAAAAAAAGCTGCCTTAACATTATTTTCTTTTAATACATCTAATATTTTGCCTGTATACCCGTTTTCATAACCTTCGTCAAATGTAAGATATAAATGTTTCTTAGAAGTGTCTCCAATGAAATATCCAGAATATTTATTAAGGTTATTTTCCATATCATCTGGTATAGTAGCGGGTTCATTATTTTTACTAGGTTTAAAAAACCAATCTTTTTCCTTAGGAGATATATTAGATTCATCCTTAAATTTATTTATATTACTACTAGTAATTGTATCTTTGTCTTCATCTTTATTATTCTCCCCATTATTTTTATTATCAATATGATTTTTAGAACTTTCTTTGGTATTATCAGATTTGTTTTTTATATCATTTTCTTCTGTTTTTATATTATTTTCATCTAAAGTTGAATTAGGATTTTGATTAGATGCTCTTAAATTACAAGAACATAATAAGAAACAAGAAGCCAAAATGCAAGAAATAACTTTTTTGTTCATAAGTAAATCACCTATCCCTTTCTATGTTATACTTTTTATAGAATAATAAAGATTGTGGTGAGTAATATGGATGAATTTAAAGATAATATAGAAAAAATATTTAATATAGTAATATCTCATATAAATAGTATTTACAAATATGAAGTTATTAATAAGTTTAAAAATAAGTTATCTATTGGTAAAGATGAGAATATATCCTTAAAATATTATGAGTTAATAAAGGGTAAAAAAGAAACAGGAGTTATATATACACCAAAAGGAATTTGTGACTATATGATAGAAAACACTATAAATAACATAGAAGTATTAAATAATCCATTCATTAAAATATTGGATCCTGCTTGTGGATGTGGAAATATTTTGATTCCATGCTTTTTTTATTTAAAGAATATATTTGAAGAAAATTTAGAACAGATAAATAAAAAAAATAATATGAATTTAAAAAAACAATATATAGATAAGCATATATTAGATAATAATTTATACGGATTTGATATTGATCCAATAGCTATAAAAATATTAATAATAGATTTATTTTATTTGACAGGCTATTATAATATAAACAATTTTAAAGAAAAGGATTTTTTAATAGAAAATATAAATGACAATTTTGATATATATATAGGAAATCCACCTTATGTTGGACATAAAGCTGTAAATAAGGAATACTCAATATTATTAAAGAGAAAATATGAACACATATATAAAGATAAGGGAGATGTATCTTATTGTTTCTTTATTAATGCATTAAATTATTCTAACAAAAATAGTAAAATTACTTTTATAACATCAAGATATTTTATGGAGTCTAAGAGTGGATATGATTTAAGAAAATACTTAAAAGATGAATGTAATGTATATAAAATATTAGATTTTTATGGCATAAGACCTTTTAACGGTGCAGGTATAGATCCAGCTATAATATTTATAGATAAAAATATTAAAGATAAAGTAGAAATCATAAAACCTAATACATATAAAAAAGAAAAAATAGATTTGTTTTTTGAAAATCAAGATGAATATGATAATTTTTATGTCAATAGTTCTTCACTAAATGAAGATGGATGGATTCTAATAGATGAAAAAAGTAAGAATATAATAAATAAAATACAAATCAAGGTATATAAAACTTTAGGGGAAGTATGCACAAGTTATCAAGGTATTATTACAGGATGTGATAAAGCTTTCATAGTCGATAAAGAAACTATAGAAAAAGAATGTTTGGAGAAGGATATTATAAAACCTTGGATAAAAAGTAGCCATATAAATAGAGAAAGAATTAATTTTAGAGATAATTTCATAATATATTCTAACTTAATAGATGATATTAAAAAATATCCTAATATAATAAATCATATTGAAAAATATAAAGAAAAATTAGAAAACAGAAGGGAATGCAAAAAAAATGTTAGAAAGTGGTATGAACTACAATGGGGAAGAAAATCTAATATATTTGAAGAACAAAAAGTTATATTCCCATATAAATCTAGTAAGAATAAATTTTACTTAGACAAGGAAGGTATATATTTTAGTGCAGATATATATGCTTTAACTATCAATAAAGAGGAAATAATAGATTATAGAAGTTTACTTTTTATTTTAAACAGTCGTATATACGAATTTTATTTTAAGACCTTTGCTAAGAAATTAGGGGCAAATTTATATGAATACTATCCCAATACGTTAATGAAATTAAAGATACCAATAATTAATATAGATAAAGAAGAAGATTTATATAAATATTTTAATTTAAGTGATAAAGAAATTAGATTTATACAAAATAAATTGTTAATTGAATAAAAAATATAAACTTAAAATATATTTAAAGCAGATATTCCTCACTAAAGTGCATACAAATTTACATAAGAAATGAATAGATTAATTCAATGTGGACAATAATAAAAAGAGGTATAAAAGAAGGAAAATTATTCCATGTGTAGAATAGTAACATTGATGCTCTATAAAAATACGAAATTGGGGGGAATAGTATGTACTTAAAATTTGATAAAAAAGAAGACAAACTTATAGTAACTATGACAGGAGAACTAGATCATCATAGTGCTGAAGAAGTTAGAAATATTATTGATGATAGATTAGATAGAGAAAATTTAAATAAATTAATATTAGATTTCAGTAAAGTTAATTTTATGGATAGTTCAGGTATAGGAGTAGTTATAGGAAGATATAAAAAGTTATCATTAAGGGATGGAAAGGTATGTCTAACTAATGTACAAGAAGCAGTAAGAAGAGTATTTGAGCTTTCTGGTATGTTTAAAATAGTAGATCTTTATGACAGTGTGGATGAAGCCGTAAAGAACTTATAATGGGGGGATTTATGAGATGTATGAAAACAAAATGAAAATAGAATTTTTAAGTAAGTCAGAAAATGAAAGTTTTGCTAGAGTATCAGTAGCGGCTTTTATATCACAATTAGATCCTACAATAGATGAAATAACAGATGTTAAAACAGCTGTATCAGAAGCAGTTACTAATTCAATAATACATGGATATGAAAATAGTAAAAAAGGATTAGTATGTATTGAAAGTGAAATAAGAGGAAGAGAAGTTACAGTAATAGTTTCAGATAATGGCGATGGTATAGATAATATAGAACTAGCTAGACAACCATTGTATACATCAAGACCTGATTTAGAGAGATCTGGTATGGGATTTACAGTAATGGAAACATTCATGGATAGTCTTCAAGTTAATTCAGAAAAGGGAAAGGGAACCAAAATAATTATGAAAAAGGTTTTTAAATAATTAAGTTAGGTGAAGAATATGAATAGTGGAAAAGTAATCATGGAAACTAAAAGTTTTGAAGACAACATGGAACTTATGAGAGAAGCCAGAGATGGAAATAAACAAGCTTTAGACAAATTAGTAGAAGTAAACTTACCATTAGTTTCAGCCATAAGTAAAAAATTTTTAAACAGAGGATATGAGTATGATGACATATTCCAAATAGGATGTATTGGGTTAGTAAAAGCTATAAATAATTTTGAAACAAAGTATAATGTGAAGTTTTCTACCTATGCAGTTCCTATGATAATGGGAGAAATAAAAAGATTCTTAAGGGACGATGGCATAATAAAAGTAAGTAGGAGCATAAAAACCGCAGCAAAGAAGTTGCATTACGATAAAGAAAAGCTTTCCAAGGAATTGAATAGAGAACCTACTATAGAAGAATTGTCACAGTTTTCAGGATACACTGTAGATGAAATATTAATGGCTACAGAATCATCAAGTTCTCCTCAATATTTATATGATGTTATACATCAAGACGATGGAGCGCCAGTTTTACTTATTGATAAAATAAGTCAAACTACAGATGAAGATAATAAAATTATAGATAATATAGCGCTAAAAGAGGCACTGAAAAATTTAGATGTTAAATCAAGGCAAATAATAGTATTAAGATACTTTAAAGATAAAACTCAAATAGAAGTGGCTAAGCAATTAGGAATAAGTCAAGTGCAAGTATCTAGGATAGAGAAAAAGGTACTAAAATTAATGAAGGAAAAACTTACCGTATAGAAACCATATGTATATTTTCATATGGTTTTTATTTTTTTGAGTAAAAATTTATATATTGTAAACACTATAATTAATAAAATATTGTGTAGGAGAGTGGAACTATGGCGTTAAATGAAAAGAAACTAAGAAAAGATTTTGATAATTTATCTCCTAAAGTAGAGCCAAAACCACAAATTTTTAAACATTGTGTTAGTGCTTTTATAGTAGGAGGTCTTATTTGTGATGTAGGACAGTTTTTTAATAATTTCTTTTTAAGTATGGGAGTTCCTAAGGATGAAGTAGGTACTTATGTATCTATAGTAATGGTATTTATAGGAGCATTTTTAACTGGAATAGGAGTATATGATAAAATAGCTAAGTTTGCAGGAGCAGGAACTGTAGTACCTATAACTGGATTCTCAAACTCTATTGTATCTCCAGCTATGGAATTTAAAAAAGAGGGATATATTTTTGGTGTAGGAGCTAAAATGTTTGTTATAGCTGGTCCAGTTTTAGTTTATGGTATAAGCTCTTCAGTTATAGTAGGAATAATATACTTTATAATGAGTAAACTTTAATTTAGAATTGGAGGAGTTTACATTGAATAAAAGAATTGGTAAGCAGACCTTAAAATTAGATAGCAAACCTAAAATAATAGGTACTACTAGCATAGTTGGACCTAAAGAAGGCGAAGGGCCGCTAAAAGATTATTTTGACATAATATTAAAAGATGATTTATTTAATCAAGAAAGTTTTGAAAAGGCAGAAAGCGCTATATTATCTACTGCTATTTCAGATGTTATAAAAAAATGTAATTTAGAAGATAAAGATATAGATATATTATGTGCTGGAGATTTGTTAAATCAGACTATATCTTCAAGCTTTGCAGCAAGAGATTTAGATATACCTTTTATAGGATTATATGGAGCTTGTTCTACTATGACTGAATCATTAAGTGTGGCATCCATGTTAATGGATGGAGGATTTGCAAAGTATGCTATTGCAGCTACTTCTTCACATTTTTCTGCTGCAGAAAGACAGTTTAGATTTCCGCTAGAATATGGAGCACAAAGAGCTCCAACTTCCCAGTGGACAGTTACTGGATCAGGTGCTATAGTTTTAGGAAAAGAAGGAAATTATCCTCATATAACCTATGTTACTATAGGAAAAGTAAAGGATTATGGTGTCACCAACGCAGATAATATGGGAGCATCTATGGTTCCAGCTGCGGTATCTACTATATATCAACATTTTAAAGATACTGGAAGGACTCCTAAAGATTATGATATTATTGCAACAGGTGATTTAGGTAAAGTTGGTAGAGAACTAGCAGAAAAGCTTCTACTAAAGCATGGGTATAACATGAAAGACGTATATGTAGATTGTGGAGAAATAATATTTGATAATGAAAAACAAAATACTGAAGCTGGTGGAAGCGGATGTGGATGCTCAGCAGTAGTTGGATGTGGATACATATATAAAAATTTATTGAGTGGTAAGTTTAAAAGAGCTTTATTGATATCCACAGGTGCATTAATGAGTACTACATCATCACAGCAGGGAGAAAGTATACCAGGCATTGCCCACGCAGTTGCTATAGAAAGATAAAGGGAGGAATTTTTATGGATTATTTGAGTGCTTTTATAGTAGGTGGAGCAATATGTGTTATAGCCCAAATATTAATGGATACTACACAATTAACACCAGCAAGAATTTTAGTTAGTTTCGTAACATTAGGTGTTATATTAGGAGCTTTGGGTATATATGGGTATGTTATAGATATAGGAGGAGCAGGAGCAACAATACCACTTCCTGGATTTGGTTATACATTAGCTAAGGCTACAATAAAAGAAGTTCAAGCTAAAGGACTTATTGGTGCTTTTACTGGAGGTACAAAAGGTGGAGCAGGAGGAATAGCAGCAGCTATTGTATTTGGATATATGATGTCTTTGCTATTTAATCCTAAAACAAAAGAATAAAAACTCCAATTAAGGAGTTTTTATTCTTTTATTGTTTATTTTGTGTGTTTTTTTCTTCATGCTTTTCACTTGGATTACTTTCAGGTGGTTTATTGTTATCCTTATTAGTACCATTACTGTTATTTGTATTACTATTAGTGTTATTATTTTTATTATTATCTATATTAGGGTTATCTTTTACAGGTTTATTTGTATTAGTGTTGCTTTTGTTTGTATTATTTTCTTTATTGTTATTATTATTTTTTTCTTCAGCAGGTGGTTCACTACCTCCTTCATCTATAGAATAAGGAAGAACCCATTTTTGATCAGAAAGTTCTACGCTAGGACTATAATCTCTTTTCAAAAATACTTTAGATTCCACTAAGAATGAAGGCGTAAATTTACTTGCTAATTTACCAGTGAATTTATTTATTTTAGCTTCAACATGTATATCATCATAATCTGTTGGAACTGTTCCATTTATAAAAAATTCATTATATACTGTACTTCCTCTAGGATCTCTATAAGAAAGTTCAGTTGGAATTTTACCAGATATTCTATCCACATTAGCTGTTATTACGGTAGCTGGTTTTTGAACTTGCTTATATGGAAGATTAGTATGAAATTCTTTCATTATATCTCCCCAGAGTCTAGCGGCAGTACTACTATATATACCATCTACTGGAGTAGAATTATCATTACCTATCCAAACTGCTGCAGAATAGTAAGGTGTCAGCCCACAGAACCATAGATTTTTACCATCACTAGATGTACCTGTCTTACCTCTAACTTCCATGTTACCAAAATTAGCTTGAGGTCCAGTTCCATTTTCACTTACAGGACCTTGAAGCATATCATAAGTTATAAAAGCCGATTCTGGTGAAAGAACTTTTCTTGAACTAGTTTTGGACTCTAAAATAACTTTACCGGTTCTATCTAATACCTTTGTATATAAATTGGCATCTGTATAATTTCCCTTGTTACCAAACACACCAAATGCTTGAGCCATTATTAAAGGATTAGTACCTCTATGTAACTCACCTAAAGCCATAGAAGCTATACTAGTTTTATCGTGCTGATCTATAGGAATTCCAAACTTTTCAGCATATTGTATGCTAGTATTTAGACCTATTCTATCTACAATCTTTATAGCTACTGTATTTATAGAATGCATTAATGCATCACGAACATTTACATATCCAGAATAAAAGTCAGGACTATTCTTAGGATTATAAGGTGCTCCAGAATTGTATTTACGTCCTATGTTCTCTGGAATTGGAGAATCTTCAAAGCCAGTTGCAGCAGTGGCCTTCTTACTGTCTATAGCGGAACTATATACTGTAAGAGGTTTAATACTAGAACCTGCAGGTCTTAGGTAATTAGAAGAAGCTGCTCTGTTATATGATCGAGCAGGTTGATTACCTCTACCACCAATTATAGTTTTTACTTGACCAGTATGATAATCCATTATTACTGCGGAAGCCTGAGGATAAGTTAATCCATTATTAGTGTAAGAATTTAAATAAGATGCATTGTTTATCATATTCTGAGTCTTATCTTGTAAATTTTTATTCATAGTAGTATATATCTTTAGACCACCATTTATTAATAGGTTATGAATTTGTTTATCATCGTATTTGTACTTAGTTTTTAAATCTTTTTTTACTTGTTCAATAGCTGGCAGTGAAAACCATTCGTAGGCCAATCTATTATTAGGGGCAGATGGTTTTACAAAAGTTAGCTTTTTATTATCTATATCTTTTAAAGCTTTATTATAATCAGTTTCAGTAATATATCCATTTTCTAACATTTTATATAAAACATTTTTTGTTCTATTTAAATAAACAGAAGGATTTTTCCTAGCTGTAGGTGAAAATGGATAGTAAACTGATGGACTTTGAGGTACTCCAGCAATAAAAGCAGATTCTAGTAAAGATAAGTCCTTTATGCTTTTATTGAAATATTGTTTTGCTGCAGCTTCTACACCAAGAGCATTTCCACCTAAAAATATACTGTTCATATAGGCACCTAATATTTGATCTTTTGGCAATTCATTTTCTAATTTTATAGCTAAATACATTTCTTGAACTTTTCTTTTAATAGAAACTTCAGAAGATAGAACCGTATTTTTTATCAATTGTTGAGTTAAGGTTGATGCTCCTTGAAGTTTGTGGTTTCTTTTTATTTTATTAACTATATTAATAAATATTGTACCAGTAATTCTCTTTATATCTATACCATTGTGCTTATAAAATCTTTCATCCTCTATACTTACAAAGGCATTTTTTAAATTTTCAGGCATTTTTTTGTAATCAACTACAATTCTTTCATCATTGGTTATAACTTTATCCATATATTGACCTTTATCATCATAAAGCACAGATGGTTCATCAAAAGTGAGAACTTGTTTTACATTTAGTGGGGGTGCTGTCTTTATCATAGCAAAGGCAATTCCACCAAAAGCTACTCCAGCTACTAAAAAAATACTTAATAAAACAGTAAGTACCTTTTTAAATACACTAGATTTGCGCTTTTTCTTCTTTTTTCCCATATATATTTATCCTCCTTAGATAGGGTAAAATAAAACATTATTTTTAATATTATAACACATATTCAATTACTTATGAATAAACACAAAAAATCCTAATTATTATTTAAGAATGAATAAATTATTATTATGGAAAGTAAAAATATAATATATAAGGGATAGGGAGGATAAGATTATAAAAAATAAAAAGATTAGTATTATAATAATATTGATACTGTGTATATTATTTTTGAATGTTTCTTTATATGTTTTAGACAGAATGGTTACGCCTAGTATGATAGATATGGCAGAAGGACAAATTAGGATAAAAATAACGGAAATAATAAATAAGACTATAATAAAAGAATACTCTAAAAATTTTCATTATGATGACATAATAAATATACAAAAGGATGTTAATGGAGATATAACTCTATTAATAGCAGATACTTTAAAGATGAACAAGATTGCCTGTGATGTATCTTTAGGTGCACAAAGAGAACTTAAGGAATTACAAAGTATGGGTATAACATTTCCCCTTGGATACTTACTGAAAAATAATTTATTAGCTTATTATGGGCCTAATATGGTAGTAAAGATAGAACCTATAGGATATATAGAAACTAAGTATTTATCAAACTTTACTAGTGCAGGAATAAATCAAACAAGGCATAGTGTTTCTGTACAAGTTAAGAGTAAAGTTAAAATTATTATGCCTATGAAAACTAAAGAAATAGAAGTTCAAAATCAAGTTCCAATTTGTGAAACTATAATAGTAGGAAATACACCGAATACAGCTATAGATATGAAACTAGAGGATGCAGGTTTTAAATTAAATAGTGGAAATTAAATAAAATGTAAAGCCGTAGGGCTTTACATTTTATTTTTCCCAGTTAAAAACATAAGGCACATTTCTATAATAATCACCATAGTTTAATCCATAACCCACTACAAAAACATCTGGTATAGTGAAGCATGAATAGTTAGGGGCTAAATCTACTTTTCTTCTTTCTGGTTTATCAAGAAGAACACATGATTTTACAGAATTAGCTCCAAGAGATTTTATATGATTTATTACGAAGTCCATAGTTATTCCTGTATCAACTATATCATCTACTACAATAACATCATATCCTTTAATATCATCAGGAATATCATTTACTATTTTAACTTTTCCAGAAGATTGTTCTGAATGACCATAGCTAGAAGTTGTCATAAACCCTATTTTTGTAGGTACATCTATTTTTCTTACAATATCTGCAGCGAATATAAAGCTCCCTCTTAAGAGAGATAATATGTATAAGTTTTTGTCTTCATAATCTTTAGAAATTCTTTTACCTACTTCTATAATTTTTTCTTCTATTTCTTCTTTGCTTATTAATATTTTTCTTTTCTTTTCTTCCATTATAATCCTCCAATACATAGATTGTGTATATTTAAAATAAAAATTTATATAGTAAATATACGTTAAAATTAGTTGTTTTACAAGAGCTCAATTGACAATATTAAAATAGAGCTAGAAAATATTCTAAATTAAATCACTGGCTTTTAATAATGCAATAATTAACACAATCATAAGTAGTAATATTTTAGTATACACTATAACAAAGCACTGTCATATTACATTTAAAGTATTTTCTATATGTTACTGGTTCATTTTATACCAATATGTATATTTATATCATACCCCTTCCTTTTAAACAAAGCATTTATACATATGTTTATAGACATTATTTTAAAGTTGAAAATTCTATTATTAATATTAACAACATTTTTATATTTTTTCAATTCATTTAATATACAGTACAAAATAGGAAAATTTTATTTTAATTTTGAAATATATTGTAAAGACAGTGATTTATATTATATATTGATGATTATGGCTATTATATATGCTGTTTATTTAAAGTATGTATTTAAATATATATTTTAAAGGCAGTTCCATATTAATATAATACGAAACTGCCATGACTATACAAAATTATCTTTTTAATATAGGAGAGTCAATTAGTGTTGCAAAAATAAATTTATGCATATGACCATCATTACAAGTAGTAACGCCATATACAAAATGGACATGTCTACCATTACCTACAGGTATTGCAGGACCAGTAGTAACTTTTATCATGTGAAAGTGATTAAAAAAATCTGTATTTGTATTTATCTTATGCACATGACTATTACCTCTCCTTATAGCTTCGCCACTAACGCCGGTAAAACGATGATTATGAACATCTTCGGGATCATCAATTTCAGCTAATCGAGTACTACCTAAGAATTCGTGAACGTGAGTTTGTTTTTCTTTGCAGTAAGACATATACTCACCTCCTTATTCTCTGGTAGTATATAATATGCCGCAGTATAAACGAGTGATACAAATTACTGGGCTATAAAAGTAACAGTAATATTATAGAAAGTGTAAGTTTTTTAAATATTAAGGAATGTTTTATCTGATTTTCCATACTATTTACAACATTGTTTTTATAGTATAGAATTATATGAAAGTTGTTAAAGTATAGATAAAGCGTAATAGGTATCTTTATTATAATTTATGTAGAAAGGTAGATAAATAAATGATATATGGTAATATTGATGGAATAAAAAAAACCGTTTTAAAAGAATTAGAAAAAATATATGAAATGAAAATAGAAAAAAACGATATTCTTAATGAAGAATTGATGGATGTGATGTGTAAATTAACAGAGCAGTTAAATAGAGAAATAAGCGTTGGAATATCTAGAAAAGGATCTATAATAGCAGTTTCAGTAGGAGATAGTACCACTGTAGAAATGCCAGAGGTTGAAGTTAAGAGTAATAAACTTTCCGGTATAAGAATTGTGCATACCCATCCTAATGGAAATCCTGGGTTATCTTCTGTAGATTTATCAGCATTATTAAAATTAAGACTAGATTGTATGGTTGCTATAGGAGTGCAGGATGAAAAAGTAACAGGATTTGGTGTGGCCTTTTGTAATATGAATGATAGTAAGTTAAATATAGAAGAAAAATATTTTAAAAACATAAATACTTTATTAGAATTTAATTTATTAGATGAAATAAATCATATAGAACAGAATTTTAAAAGTGAAGATATAGAAGGAGACGATGATGAAAAAGCTATACTTGTTAGTATAGATGATGAAGAAAGTATAGATGAGCTAGAAGAATTAGCTAAAGCATGCAATTTAAAAGTGGTAGAAAAGGTTTTACAACACAAAAGCAAAATAGATTCAGCTTATTATATAGGAACAGGTAAAGTGGAAGAAATATCTTTAATAAGACAGACTCTAAATGCAGATGTAGTAATATTTGATGATGAACTTTCTGCATCTCAAACAAGGAATTTAGAAGAAGCTATAGGAACTAAAGTAATAGATAGAAATACACTAATATTAGATATATTTGCTAGAAGAGCAAAGAGTAAAGAAAGTAAAATACAGGTAGAACTTGCACAATTAAAATATAGACTACCAAGATTAACAGGATTAGGATTAGTTTTATCGAGAACTGGTGGAGGAATAGGCACAAGAGGACCTGGAGAAAAAAAGCTAGAAACAGATAAGAGGCATATTAAAGAAAGAATTTACGATTTGAAGAAAGAATTATATAAAATCAAGAAAGTTAGAGAAACTCAAAGAAGCAAAAGAAATGATATACCTAATGTTTCATTAGTTGGATATACTAATGCAGGAAAATCTACTTTAAGAAATAAGTTATGTGAAACTAGAATGGCTAGTACACAAAACAAGGAAAAAGTTTTTGAAGCAGATATGTTATTTGCTACGTTAGATACAACAACTAGAGCAATATCATTATTTAATAATGAGGTAATAACATTAACAGATACAGTTGGATTTGTAAGAAAACTTCCTCATGAACTAGTAGAAGCTTTTAAATCCACACTAGAAGAAGTTATTTATTCTTATTTACTTTTGCATGTAATAGATATTTCCTCTGAAACAGCAGAAAAACAAATAGATGCAGTTAATAATGTGTTAGAGGAATTAGGTATGGAAAATAAGCCAATAATATTAGTGCTTAATAAGATGGATAAGGTTTCAGTGGAAAGATTAGATTATTTTAAAAATAAATTTAAAAATGAAAAAATTATAGAAATATCTGCAAAGTTAGGAATAAATTTTGATGATTTGATAAAGCTAATAGAGAAAACATTGCCTTATAGATTATCACAAGTAAAGTATATAATCCCTTATGATAAACAAGAAATAGTAGCATTTTTGCATAGAAATAGTAAGATAATAGAAGAAGAATATAGAGACAATGGAACTTATATAGAAACCAGAGTAGATACTGAGGTTTATAATAAGTGTCAACAGTTTTTAATTAATAAACACTAATGATTATATAATTTCAAACTGTTCATAAAAAAGTAACAAGTTTAAGAAGGAATTATTAACAATGCATAGAATATAATAATTATAAGATAATAATTATTAGTTAGATATGATTATAAGGAGGAGTTTATTATGAAAAAATATTTATGTGAGGCATGTGGATATATATATGACCCAGAACAAGGAGATCCAGATAATGGAGTAGCACCAGGAACAGATTTTAAAGATATTCCAGAAGATTGGGTATGCCCTTTATGTGGAGTTCCTAAATCAGAATTTGTAGAAGCGTAAGCATAAAAAATACAAATACAAAAAATAAGCTATAAATCTTTTTGATTTATAGCTTATTTTTTTAAAAAAGGAAATAATAATAAATAAGTAGCAATGCAAATAAATATAAAGAGTTCATTTTAAAAACATAAAATTTTACTTGAAATAAAAAATATGAGAATAATATTAAAAATATGGAGAGGAAGATAAAACATGGAGAAGGTTTGTCCTGTGTGTAATAAATTAAATACAGTAAAATATTGTTGTGATAAATGTGGAGGGAAATTAGTAGATAAAGGAAGAGTCCAAGAATATATGGATCCTTATAGTGGAACATTACCCATACAAGACTATGAAGATTATTGTCTGCATATTTTTAGTTGTAATAATTGCTGTAATGAAAAAAGAGAATATATACATAAAATTATAGTGTAAATATTATAAATTAACAAAGAATCTTACATATGATGTTTATTGGTTGTAATAACTCCAATAAGTATTATATAATATAAAGAATTAAGAAAATTATAATGTGGGATTATTTTAAAAATTAAGTTATTTTTAAAAGGGAGGGGGATTATCTTGAATGATAATATAATTAGATATCAAGCAGCCTTTAACAATGTTATACATAGATTAAAAAGCAACGAATCTGTTTTGGCTGTAATGGTATTTGGTAGTATGGTTACAGGGGATTTATGGGAAGAATCGGATATAGATTTATTTGTAGTAGTAGATGAAGATATTAAGGTAGAAAAAATATATACACAAGAAGATGATGTACCTATTCATATTAAGATAATTGACAAAAAAAATTTAAATAAAGTATATGAATTTGATTTAAGAGGTGGAAAAGCTCATAGAATATTTGCTTCTTCAAGATTAGTATTTTCAAAGGATAGATTTATAAGTTCTTGGTATGATAGAGGAAGATACTATCCAGATGTTGATAGGGAAAGATGGAATTTAGTTTATTTAGGTGACATTTATAAGTATATAGGAGTATGCAAAAAATATCTAAAGAACAAAGGTATATATACTGCTTATAGTGATGCGGTACAACTTATAGAGGCCTTTTCAAAATTATATGTTAACTTTTCAGGATACATGATTAGTAAGGATGTCATAAAAATGGCTACTAGTTTGGATGATAATTTTAAAATTATAGTGGATAATTTATTTTTTAGTAAAGATAATGTTGAAGAATCAATAAATAAATTAATAGAATACATTAATTTGTATTTGAATGAAAATATAAGAAATATTACATCGTTGTTGCTTAATTATATGAAAGAAAGGGATACATTCTTAAGCTCTGAAGATATTTCAAAAGATGGATTATTTAAATCTTATTCAATAAGTATGGAAGATATTTTAGAATATTTATATTATAAAAATATAATAAAAAGACAAAGTAGAAAATTAAAAAATAAAAATGATGAGTTATTTTTAGAAGAAAATGTTTATTATATTTAATGTTTAATTCTTAAAAATAATATAATTTAAAATAATTAGTATTTAAAAATAACTAAACATTATAATTTATTTAACTAATAAAAATTTAATTTACTAGTATGTAATCATGTAGAGCTATTTTGTTAATTATAATTGGCGTATATTGATAATTAATACAATATTAAATGGAGAACCCTATGGTTATAAGTTAAATTTCTCTAAGTTTTATGGGGGATTAATAATTCAATGGGTTTTCATTTTATTTTAATATATATGAGGGGGAAGTTTAATGGAAAAATACACATTGATTTTTCAGGACAACTCTATACCTAAATATGTCCAATTACATAATCATATAAAGTATATGATAGATAAAAATAAAGTTAAGGATAACGAAAAATTACCGTCTATAAGAAAAATGTCAAAATTACTAAATGTAAATTCGGTAACTGTAGTAAATGCATATAAAAAATTAGAAAATGATGGATATGCTATACAAAAAATAGGTAGCGGAACCTATGCAAAGAAAAAAGAAGTTAGTAGGAATTTAAGAAAAGAATATTCTGATGTAATAAAATCTATAGGGAAATATGATATAAAATCATATATAAATTTTATAGGGGAAAGTGCTTGTGCAGATTTATTTCCTGTGCAATCTTTTAAATCTATATTAAATGAAGTTCTAGATAGGGATGGAAAGGATGCTTTAGTGTATCAAGAAACACTGGGATTTGAAGGGCTTAGAGAACATATATCAGAAGTATTTTGGAATAATAAAATAGAAAAAAATCATATACTTATAGTTTCAGGAGCTCAACAAGGAATTGATATAATATCAAAATCCATAATAAATGTTAATGATAATGTTTTAATAGAAAAACCAACATATAGTGGGGCACTTTCTGTATTTAAGTGGAGAAGAGCAAACATATATGAGGTACCCATGGAAGAAGATGGAGTTAATATAAAGGAATTAGAAAAAATAGTTAAAAAAAATAATATTAAGTGTTTTTATACTATGAGTTATTTTCAAAATCCAACAGGTATAAGCTGTAGTTTAGAGAAAAAGAAAGCTATATTAAATTTAGCAACTATATATGATTTTTATATAATAGAAGATGATTATTTGTCTGAACTAATATATGATAAAGATATAGAATATACAACCTTTAAAAGTTTAGATAAAAATGATAGGGTTATATATATAAAGAGTTTTTCAAAAATATTTTTGCCGGGAATAAGAATAGGGTATGTAATAGCTCCTAAAGATTTAAGAGAGCAAATTCAAAATTGTAAGATAAATACAGACATATCCACATCAAGTTTAATGCAAAGAGCCTTAGATTTATATTTAATAAAAGGATTGTGGAAAGAATATATAGATTATGTTCATGAATTTTATGTACCCAAATATGAATTTACTAAAAAGGTTATAAAAAATGTACTACAACATAAAGCTCAATTACAAGATCCAGGAGGAGGACTTCATTTTTATATAAAAATAAATGAAAATATTAATATAAATTCCATGGAGCTTTTTCATAAATGTGTGAAGAATAAAGTTTTAATTACACCAGGAGTGCTTTTTTATAAAAATCCTAAAGAAGGTCTAAGATATTTTAGATTAGGATTTTCAGAAAACAGTATAGATGAAATAGAGCTAGGTATAAATAAAATAAATGACATATTGAAACATAAGCTAAAATAAATTTTTTATGAGTTCTTTATATAATAAAAAACTATATAAAGAATGTATGTTAGGAAGGGTGAGGAGTATGAATAAAAATTTAGTAGACATAGATTGGAATAATATAAATAAGTACTCCCAAGAACAAATAACATATTTTTTATATTTAGAGGGTAAAAATATAGAAGCTTTAATTAAAATTAGAAATTTAGATAAAGCCACTATAAAAAAACATATACTAGATGGAAAGATAAAGTATGGAATATTAGCAAAGAGTTCTAATGTGGAAGAATTATTCAAGCAGTTATCTAATTCAGGAAAGCAAGATAAGATAGATGTTATAAATGGGTTAGAGGATAAAATAAAAAATGATTTGATTTATTTTATAAAGAATAATTATGGTGATATGTACCCTAAAGATAAGCAAGCAGCAGTTTGGATTCTAGGAGAATTAAAAAATGAAGATGGGATTGATATACTTTTAAAAGCTTCAGTACATAAATTTGTAAATATAAGAAGATTAGCAGTTTCAGCCTTGGGCAAAATAGGAAGCATTAAAGGAGAGGGAATTTTAATAAGAGCTTTGGAAGATGAAAATTCTCAAGTGGTGACATATGCTATAAAAGCTTTGAATAGAATAAAAAGCACAAAAGCAAAGGAAAAAATTATGTATATAAAGAATAAAACTGATAAGCAGTATATATTAAAAGCCATAGATGAATATTTGCAGGAAATAAAAGACTTGGTATAGAAAAGAGGTATATAAATGTCCTATTTTACTATAAAAAATTTTGGAAAAGATGAATTTGAAGAAAAAAAGTCTATCTTTATAGGAAGAGCTAAAAGGGTTCAAACAGAAGAAGAAGCCAAAGATTTTATAAATCAAATTAGAAGTGAAGAAAAAGAAGCAAGACATAATGTTTATGCATATGTTATTGGTGAGAATATGGGTATACAAAGATATAGTGATGACGGTGAACCACAAGGCACAGGTGGAATGCCGGTACTAGATGTTATAAAAAAAAATGAAATTACGGATATAGCTATAGTGGTTACAAGATATTTTGGAGGCATACTCTTAGGCAAAGGTGGATTAGTAAGGGCCTATTCTAAAGGAGCTTCTATAGCTATAAAAAATGCAGGCATAGTTGAGAAGGTTAAAGGTAGATCATTAACTTTTATAGTAGAATATGATACTTTAGGGAAAATACAATATCTATTTGATCAGAATCTTTGGTATATAGAAAATATAGATTATGCAGAAAAAGTTAGTTTAACCATATTTTGTGAGAATAATATCATATCAACAATAGAAAAAAAGGTATTAGAAATAACTAATGGGAATTGTAAAATAATAAAAGAAGATGAAGTTCTATATTTTAAAATGGATAACAGATTATATTCAGAGAATCAATAAATTTGAATTTTTAACTTTCACTGTGCTATAATGATTTAGTGAATTTGTATTTTGATAGTTGTATTCTAAATTATCAATATACTTAAACAAACAATAAATATCAATAGGTATGTGAAAGTACTTCCGCTTTCATATATTTATTTCATTTTTAATATGTTAAGTTAATTTAATATATTGATTTAAAATAGTTTTATAAATAGAATTAATATAAATTTTTAACTAATAAGGTTGGGAGGAAATAATATGTCAGGACATTCAAAATGGCATAACATACAAGCTAAGAAGAGTAAGGTAGATGCTAAAAGAGGAAAGATTTTTACTAAAATAGGTAAGGAAATTGTTGTAGCAGTTAAACAAGGAGGTCCAAGCCCAGAAACAAACCCAAGACTTAGAGACATTATTGCAAAAGCAAAGGCTAATAATATGTCTAATGACACAATAGAAAGATCTATAAAAAAGGCATCAGGAGAACTTAATGCAGTAGATTATGAGACTATAACTTATGAAGGATATGGTCCAGAAGGTATAGCTGTTTTAGTAGAAGTATTAACAGATAATAAAAATAGAAGTGCAGGTAATGTAAGATATGCATTTACAAAACAAGGCGGAAATATGGGATCAACAGGTTGCGTATCATTTATGTTCCAGTCTAAGGGCCAAATTGTTATAGAGAAAAAAGATGGATTAGATGAAGATGAACTTATGATGATGGCTTTAGATGCAGGAGCAGAAGACTTTGAATCAGAAGACCAAGTATATGTTATAACTACTTCTCCAGAAGATTTTGGATCAGTTAGAGAAACTTTAGAATCAGAAGAGTTAGAATTCTTAGAAGCAGAAGTTAAAATGGTACCAGATACATATACAGCAATAGATGAAGAAACAGCAACTAAATTCCAAAAGATGTTAGATGTACTAGAAGACGATGATGATGTACAAAATATTTATCATAATGCAGAATTCCCTGAAGGATGGGAAGAATAATTATTAACATTATTTTTTAATAATTATAGCTGAAATAATAAATATTTTTAATAAGTATATAGTTATAAAAATAAAGAATACTAATTTTGTGATTTAATATTTATGTTAATGCTGCTATATAATATTTTGTAGTAGTTTTTAATAATCTTTCTGTTTAAATATTAGCTCCAAATAAAGTATTCTTTAATTTTTATATATTTATTTCAAAATTATTTCTTGGGTTAAGGTATTTAAAAATAAATTGTAAATAAGCATACTTTTAAGTCATAATTTTATTATTTGTAATGAATAAAAGCTTATATATTTGTCCATAATATTCCTAGGAGGGATATTATGGATATAAAAAGAAGAAATATAATAATTATAATACTTTCATTGTTCGTTTTATTTGTGTCTGTTTATTATGTAGCTTCAATAAAATTGAGAGATAATGAAATAGATAGTAGTAAAAGACAAGTTAAACAAGAAGATATGAATGCGGATTCTTTAGCTGTAGGTAGTACAGGAAATGAAATTTTAGATAAAAATTCTAAAATAATATTTAAAATAAAGTATAAAAAGAGCGGAGATACTATAAAGGTAAGAGAAGCAAAAGCAACAGATAATGTAGAATTAGTTGGAAAAGGTAAAAATGAAATTGAAAACATATATTCTAAAGAAGGATATAAGGTTGAAGAATTTAAAGATCATGTATTGTCTCTTGTTAAGGAAGAAGACAAATATATGCCTAATAGATATGTAGTAGGTATAAAAGGAGATAATATAGCCATATATAGAACAGATGAAAGTGGAAATATGTACATAGAGGATGAAAATAAAGATATAACAGATATAAAAACTAATAAATTAAAAGAACAAGATATTCACATGTTAACCAGTGGAGATAAGTATTTTCAATGCAATACAAGAGAAGAAGCAGAGGCACGTCTTGAAGATTATGAATAAAATTATATAAACAAATTATGCTGAAACTTATTATACTATTAATATAAGTGAAAATTGATATTAGAAATATAGCTTGCATCTATAGCAATGTGCGAGCTATATTTTTTTAGTTGAATAAAAACTCTTAAAATGATAAAGTAATATATGTCTATGAATATGTAATTGGGAGGTTTAAGTTATGTACGAATATATAAAAGGGAAATATATTGATATGTACAAAGACTATATAGTTATAGAAAATAACAATATAGGTTATAGAGTATACACATCAGGAAGTACTATGGCAAATTTACCTTCCATAGGTGAAAATATAATGTTATATACAGAGCAGATAGTAAGACAAGATTTTATAGGTATTTATGGATTTTTGACAAAAGATGAATTAAATATGTTTAAATTACTTTTAACTATAAATGGAGTAGGAGCTAAGGCCTCTTTATCTTTATTATCTATAAGTAATGTTTCTACTTTGAAATATGCTATAAAAACTGGGGATGAAAAGACTATAGTAAGAGCTCCAGGTATTGGGAAGAAAACAGCTCAAAGGATTATATTAGAGCTTAAAGATAAAATAGATATAGATGTTTTAGAAAGTGAAGATGAAGAAATAATAAACAAGGTTACGGATAATAAAAAAGTATTAGAAGCAACAGCTGCTTTAGTAACACTTGGTTATTCTGAAAAGGAAGCCAATAAAGTTATTGAGTCATGCGATAAAAATAATTCTTTGGAACAAATTATAAAAGAATCCTTAAAATATTTAATGAAATAAATTAGAAGGGGGGATGCTTAAGTGGAGAATAGAATGGTAACTCCTTTAGATGTAGAAGAGGATAAAGAGCAATATAGTTTAAGGCCATCTACATTAAAAGAATACATAGGTCAAATAAAAGTAAAAGCTAATTTGGATATATTTATAAGAGCCGCAAAAAAAAGAGGAGAGTCTTTAGACCATGTACTTTTTTACGGACCACCTGGATTAGGTAAGACTACCCTTGCTAATATTATAGCTAATGAAATGGTTGGTAATTTAAAAGTAACTTCAGGACCAGCCATAGAAAAGGCAGGAGATTTAGCAGCTATACTAACTAGTTTGACAGATCATGATGTTTTATTTATAGATGAAATTCATAGGTTAAATAGATCTATAGAAGAAATACTATATCCAGCTATGGAAGATTATGCATTAGATATAGTTATAGGTAAAGGTGCAGCAGCAAAGTCCATAAGATTAGACCTTCCAAAATTTACTTTAATAGGAGCTACAACTAGAGTGGGATTACTTACATCACCTTTAAGAGATAGATTTGGTATGTTATGTGCTATGGAATTTTATACTGATGAAGAACTTATGGAAATAGTAATAAGGTCAGCAGCTATATTGAATGTAAGTATTAGTAGAGAAGCTGCTTTTGAAATAGGAAAGAGATCAAGAGGTACACCAAGAATTGCCAATAGACTTTTGAAAAGAGTTAGAGACTATTGTGATGTTAAATACGATGGAGATATAGACCTACAGGGAGCAAAGAATGCACTAGATTTATTAGAAGTAGATAAAGAAGGATTAGACAAAATAGATAATAAAATTTTAGAAGCTATAATTTTTAATTTTAAAGGAGGACCCGTAGGATTAGAAACGTTAGCTTATTTTATAGGTGAAGAATTAGATACAATAGAGGATGTTTATGAACCTTATCTCATACAAAAAGGATTTATAATGAGAACCCCAAGAGGAAGAGTAGCATCAGAAAAAGCATATAAACATTTTGGAGTAACAAAAAAAGATGAAAAATCAGGTCAAGTATCTATATTTAAAAAATAGTAAATTTTAATTTTACATTATATTAAGAGGTGGAAAACGTGAAAGTAAAAGATTTTGATTTTTATTTACCAGAGGAATTAATAGCACAACATCCTATGGAAAAAAGAGATGAAGCTAGATTACTTGTATTGGATAAAGAAATGGGAAAAATAGAACATAAAATATTTAAAAATATATTAGATTGTTTAAGTTCTAATGATTGTCTAGTTTTGAACAATACTAGGGTTTTACCAGCAAGACTTATAGGTTCAAAAGAAGGAACCGGTGGGAAAATGGAATTTTTACTTTTAAAAAGAGAAGAAAAAGATGTATGGGAAACTTTAGTTAAACCAGGAAAGAGAGCTCAGATCGGAACAACATTTATATTTGGTAATGGAGAACTTAAAGCAGAAGTTATAGGAATTGGACAAGAAGGAAGCAGAATAGTAAAATTTTATTATGAAGGTATTTTTGAGGAAATATTAGATAAATTAGGACAAATGCCTCTTCCGCCATATATAAAGGAAAAGCTAGATGATAAAGAAATGTATCAAACAGTTTATTCGAAAGAAGAAGGATCTGCAGCAGCGCCTACAGCAGGATTACATTTTACAGAGGATCTTTTAGAAAAAATAAAAG
The DNA here is from genome assembly GCF_943736985.1 of Clostridium sp. Marseille-Q2269. Taxonomy (GTDB): domain Bacteria; phylum Bacillota; class Clostridia; order Clostridiales; family Clostridiaceae; genus Clostridium_F. The sequence goes on along the minus strand of NZ_CALSFS010000005.1, from coordinate 16,450 downwards.
AAAAAGGTGTAAAGTTAGCTTTTTTAACATTACATGTAGGGTTAGGAACTTTTAGACCTGTTAAAGTAGAAAATATTCAAGAACATGTTATGCATTCAGAGTATTACAAAATGGATAAAGAAACAGCTGAAATAATAAATAATACAAGAGAAAATGGTGGAAGAGTTATAGCCGTGGGTACTACTTCTTGTAGAACACTAGAAACTATAGGGGATAAAGAAGGAAATGTAAGAGAACAATCAGGATGGACAGATATATTTATTTATCCAGGATATAAATATAAGGTAGTAGATGCTTTAATTACTAACTTTCATCTTCCACAATCTACATTGTTAATGTTAGTATCTGCATTAGCAGGAAGAGATAATATTATGAATGCATATAATACTGCAGTAGAAAAAGAATATAGATTCTTTTCTTTTGGAGATGCTATGTTTATTAAATAATTATTTATATTTTCAAGATTAAAATGAATAATTAAGAATTTTAACGGCAGTTTAATTTATGAGCAAAAAGAGGTGTAGATATGTACAAATTATTAAAGAAATCAGGAAAGGCAAGGAGAGGAGAATTTACTACTCCTCATGGCATAATACAGACTCCTGTATTTATGAATGTAGGAACTCTTGCAGCTATAAAAGGTGCAGTTTCATCTATGGATTTAAAAGAAATAGGATGTCAAGTTGAGTTATCTAATACATATCATCTTCATTTAAGACCTAGTGATGAAGTTGTAAGAAAAATGGGCGGATTACATAAATTTATGAATTGGGATAGACCAATACTTACAGATTCAGGTGGATTTCAAGTGTTTTCATTGTCCAAAATAAGAAAAATACAAGAAGAAGGAGTTTTCTTTAATTCTCACATAGATGGTAGGAAAATATTTATGGGCCCAGAAGAAAGCATGGGAATACAAAGTAACTTAGCTTCTACTATAGCTATGGCTTTTGATGAATGTGTGGAAAATCCAGCTCCAAGAGAATATGTAGAAAAATCAGTAGAAAGAACAACTAGATGGTTACATAGATGTAAAAATGAAATGGATAGATTAAATTCACTTCCAAATACTATAAATAATAAGCAAATGTTATTTGGTATAAATCAAGGTGGAACTTATGAAGATATAAGAATAGAACATGCCAAAACTATAACCAAGATGGACTTAGATGGTTATGCTATAGGGGGATTAGCTGTAGGTGAAAGCCACGAAGATATGTATAGAATAATAGATGCAGTAGTTCCACATCTTCCAGAGGATAAACCTATATATCTTATGGGGGTTGGAACGCCAAGTAATATATTAGAGGCAGTAGATAGAGGTGTAGATTTCTTTGATTGTGTTCTTCCAGCAAGAAACGGAAGGCATGCACATGTGTTTACAAAAGAAGGTAAAATAAACTTATTAAATGCAAAATTTGAATTAGATGACAGACCTATTGATGAAGGCTGCCAGTGTCCAGCTTGTAAACATTATACTAGATCATATATAAGACATTTATTTAAGGCTAAGGAAATGTTAGCTATGAGATTATGTGTATTACATAACTTATATTTTTATAATAATTTAATGAAAGAAATAAGAGATGCCATTGAGGGAGATTACTTTAAAGAGTATAAAGAAAGAAAGCTTCAGGAATGGGGAGGAAAAGCATAGAAATTAAAATAAATTTCATATTTTGAGTATAAAATGTTACAATATAACTATTAATTGTAAATTATCAATTAATAATTAAAAAAACATCCAAATTTTATTATAAAAGTAGTAAAATAAATTATAGTTTATAAAAATTTAGGAGGTATATATATGCAAAAAGGTTTAGGGTTAAATGGTATATTCTTAATAGTAATGCTGGGCTTATTCTACGTAATGATATTCGTTCCAGAAAAAAAGAGAAAGAAAAAGTACAGTGAAATGTTAAATGCTATCTCTGTTAATGACGAAATAATAACAAGAGGTGGAATAGTAGGGAAAATAGTTAATATAAAAGAAGATACTATAATTATACAAACAGGTCCAGATAGAGCTAAACTACAAATAGGCAAAAGTGGAATATTAGACATAACTAAAAAAAGAGAAGATGCAGCAGATAAAAAAGAAGAAAAGACAGAAAAAGACGACAAATAAATTATCATAAAACACTCCCTTAATACATAAATAGTAAATATGAGGGGGTGTTTTATATTGAACAAAAAAAATACTGAATTCATTGCACAAGGAATACTAAGAGCTGTTATAATTACTGTGATTATGCTTTTAATGTTTGCAGTAGTATTAACATTTAAAGATGTAGGTGAAAAAATAACTTCAATTATATATCTTTTAATTACAATCTTAAGTATAATGTATGGAACTATATATGCTGTTAGGAAAATAAATAAAAGAGGATGGGTAGTAGGATTAGTAATATCTATAATATATATGGCTATTATATATATTATATCTATAATTTCTGGAAATACGCTGACTTTTGGATCTGACAGATTTATAAGAATATTTTTAGCACTAATGTTGGGTATGTTATCAGGAATGCTTGGGGTCAATATTTAGAAGGTACTTGGTTAATGGAAACTTTATTTTATCCATAAATTATGATATAATCAAACGGAAAGTAAGTAGGTAGATTGGAGGAATACTTAATGAAACATATAAAAACTATAAACAAAGCAAATATAAAAAATAGCTTACAAAAGCCAGGATGTAAAGAATGTGCAAATTCTTGCCAATCAGCATGCAAAACTTCTTGCACAGTAGCGAACTTAGCTTGTGAAAACTAGTATAAGCTAAAAGCAGTAACTTTAAAGTTACTGCTTTATATTTACTGAAAATAAATGTATAATATAAATGTTTTGATAAATAATAAGTCCTATATTTTGAAAATATTTGTAGAAATTAAAAAGCAAAGTATATAGGTTAACAAGGAGGAAATTTAATTGGCTGATATTCATAAGTTCATTCAAAGTGGACAAAAGTACATTATAGACGTAAATTCAGGAGCAGTACATATAGTAGATGATATAGTATATGATTTATTAGATGATGAAGGGTTAAAAAGTAAAGAAGAGCTTATTAATGTATATAAAGATAAGTATACTAAAGAAGAAATAGAAGAAGTTTATGAAGAAATTAAAAGTCTTGTAAAAGAGGACATGCTATACTCTAAAGATAAATATGAAAATATAGCTTACGCTCATGAGAATAGTGAAAATTTTATAAAGGCATTGTGTCTAAATATAGCCCATGATTGTAATTTAAGATGTAAATATTGTTTTGCAGATGAGGGAGAATATAAAGGTAAAAGAGAATTAATGTCTCCTGAAATTGGTAAAAGATCTATAGATTTTGTTATAGAAAAGTCTGGACCAAGAAAAAACATAGAGGTAGATTTATTTGGTGGAGAACCTTTAATGGCTTTTTCCACTATAAAAGAAATAGTAGAATATGCTAAAAAGCAAGAAAAGAAATATAATAAAACTATAAGATTTACTATGACAACCAATGGTACTTTATTGAATAAAGAAATAATGGAGTACTTGGATAAAAACATGGGAAATATAGTGTTAAGTATAGATGGAAGAAAAAAAGTAAATGACAATGTAAGAGTTAGAGTAGATGGAAGTGGATCTTATGATGCTATATTGCCTAAGATAAAAAAGATGGTAGAGATGAGAGACAAAACAAAACAGTATTATGCTAGAGGAACATTTACAAGAGAAAATTTAGATTTCTTTGAAGATGTAATGCATATGGCTAATAATGATTTTGATGAAATATCTATAGAGCCAGTAGTGCTTCCACAGCAACATCCTTTATCATTAAGAGAAGAAGATTTACCAATAATATTTAATCAATATGATAAATTAATAGAAGAAATGATAAAAAGGCATAAGGAAGGTAAAGAATTTAAATTTTATCACTTTAACATAGATCTTCAAGGTGGACCGTGTGTTTATAAAAGAATATCTGGTTGTGGAGCAGGACATGAATACGTGGCTATAGCTCCATCAGGAGATATTTACCCTTGTCATCAATTTGTAGGAAATGAAGACTTTAAAATGGGTAACATAATGAAGGGCTTTGAAGTAAAAGAAGATATAGCAAAAGAGTTTAAGAAAGCTCATATATATAATAAACCAGAATGTAAAAAATGTTGGGCAAGATTTTACTGCAGTGGAGGATGCCAAGCAAATAATTATAACTTTAACAAAGATATGAATGTACCATATAGCCTAGGATGTACTATGCAAAAAAAGAGAATAGAATGTGCAATAGCTTTAAAATCTAATATAATGAACGATTAATAAAAGGAGTATTGTTCATAATTTATTATGAGGACCACATAATAAATTATGTTCTTGTTTATATAATAAAGTACATATAAAAGGGGGATAAGTATGAGTTACAATAGGCGTAAAAGTAACAAAGGAAAAAGCGGAATAATATTTGCATTATTAGTTATATTAATAGCTATTTTTGCGTATGCAGGAGCTTATGGTTTGAACTTAGGAAACTACAGATTCAAATCATTTGGAGAAACTATTAACAAAGGGCTAGATCTTCAAGGTGGAGTATCAATGCTGGAAGAAATTCAGGCAGATAAAATAGATGAAAAGACTATAGATAGAACTATAGAACTTATATCTATGAGAGTTAATAAAATGGGTGTTAGTGAAACTACAGTAACAAGAGAAGGTAAAAAAAGAATAAGGATAGAAATACCAGGCAAATTTAATGCTAAAGAAGTTATAGATAGTGTAGGTAAAACAGGAGAGTTAAAATTTGTAGGACCGGATAAGAGTGTTATACTTACAGGTAAAGATGTAAAAGATGCAACTGCATATATAAATCAGGAAAATAATTCACCTACTGTTGGATTAGACTTAAACGAGGCAGGAGCTAAGAAGTTTGCGGATGCTACTAAAAAATTCATAGGTCAACCTATAGCTATATATATGGATGAAGAAGAATTAACAAAGCCAGTAGTTCAAGCACATATAACTAATGGAAAGGCTGTAATAACAGGAAGTAAAAGTATAGAAGAAGCTAAAAGACAAGCTAATATAATAAAATCAGGAGCGTTACCTGTAGCTGTTAAACCTGTAGAGGTTAGAACAGTAGGGGCTACATTAGGAACCAATGCATTAGACTTAAGTGTAAAAGCTGGAATAGTGGGTGTAGGATTTGTATTTTTATTCATGCTTTTATACTATAGAGTGCCAGGATTACTAGCAGATATAGCTTTGGTTTTATATATATCATTAGTTTTAGTTACATTCGCAACAATAAAAGCCACATTGACTTTATCAGGTATAGCGGGATTCTTGTTAACAATAGGTATGGCGGTAGATGCAAATGTACTTATATTTGAAAGAATTAGAGAAGAACTTAAAACTGGAAAATCAATTAAATCTGCTTTAGATTCAGGATATCATAGAGCACTTTCTTCTATTTTAGACTCTAATATAACCACAATAATAGCAGGCATAGTTTTATATAACTTAGGGTCAGGAGCCGTTAAAGGATTTGCTTTAACCCTTATGATAGGTATAATTCTAAGTATGTTCACAGCTATAGTAGTCACTAGAGTTCTATTACATCTAGGTTATGATATAGGTATTCTTAATACCCTATCTTGTTTTAGGGTTAAAAGGGGGGAAGAATAGTATGCTAAAGATAATAGAAAAAACAAAGATTTGGTTTTCCATTTCCTTAATAATTATACTTACAGGAATGTTTTTTCTTATAAAAGACGGATTAAATTATGGAATAGATTTTAAAGGTGGTACAGTTGTACAGATAAATATAGGAAAAGATTTCAATAAAGAAGATATAGATCAAATAATTAAAAAGCATACTTCAGATTCTGTAACTAATAAAGTAAATAATACTCAAATAGAGATAAGAAGTAACTCTTTATCAGATGATGAAATTAATAAACTATTTAGTGATGTGAAATCTAAATATAATTTGAAAGATAATGATTTAGTTTCTCAACAAAGAATAGGGCCTTCTGTAGGAAAAGAGTTGAAAAGAAAAGCCTTATTAGCACTTGTAATGGCTAATATAGCTATGCTTATATACGTTGGAATAAGATTTGAATTTAAATTTGCTCTTGCGGCTATATTGGGTTTAGTACACGATATATTAGTAACTATATCAATATATTCTATATTTGGAGTACCCGTAAGTTCAAGTTTTATAGCAGCAGTACTTACAATAGTGGGTTATTCTATAAATGATACAATTGTAATATTTGATAGAATAAGAGAGAATCAAAAGAAAATGAGAAGAAAAGATATCGGAGAAATAGCTAATATATCTATAACTCAAACTATGTCAAGATCTATAAATACAGTTTTGACTACACTATTTACAATAGTTGCAGTTTATGTATTCGTTCCATCTATTAGAGATTTTGCGTTCCCTCTAACAGTTGGTATAATAACAGGATGTTATTCTTCTATATTTATATCTAGTCCTCTTTGGGTTTTATTTAAACATTCAAAGTTAGGATCTAAATCAGCATAATAAATATATTTGAATTAAAAATCCAAGCTATAGGCTTGGATTTTTAATTTTTAATGTATAAACTTAAGATATATTGTAAATGAGAGCAAAATCAATGTTATTATATTAATATATACTCATATTTAAATAATAATATTGAATAAACTGCTAAAATGTTTGTCAAAAATGATAATATAAATTATAATATATATGTTTTCTATAAAATTGGAGGATATATAGATGGAGAAAATAGTTGATAATGTACAGTGGTATAAAAAACCCAAAATTAATAATCCCTTTTTAATAAGTAAAATGGATAGGGCTTTAAAAAGAATAGTAAAGGCCGTTAATCATAGAGAAAAAATAGTGCTATATGGATATTACGATTTTGATGGTATAGCAGCAGTATCAATGTTGCTGTTAGTTTTAAAATTTTTAAATGCGGACGTGGAATATTTTATACCAGATTGTTTAGATGAAAAACATAATATAAATTCTACATATATAGAAAATCATATAAAATTTTTGGGGGCAGATTTGATTATAACAGTAGGATGTGGTATAAACTCTATTTCTCAAGTAGAATTATGTAAAAAACTTGGTATGGATATAATTATTACGGATTGGCATTCCTGTGCAAAAGAAAAACCTAAATCAATAGTGATATGTCCAAATGAAAATTCATGTTCATATCCGTTTAAATATTTATCAGCTTCAGGTATAGCCTATAAATTGGTTGAGGCGCTTTCTATATATTATAAAATGAAATTTACATATAAATACTTAGATTTAGTAATGCTTGGAACCATATCTAATACCAACTCTATAAAAGGAGAAAATTTATATATAGTTAAAGAAGGACTAGAAGCTTTAAAAAATACTAATAATTATGGATTAAAAGCTCTTTTACATATTGAAAAAATTTCAAAAGATGAAATTAATTTATATGACCTTAAAAAAATAACGAAAAAAATATCTAAAATTACACAACCTACTAATAAAATTAACAATGCAAGAATATTAGTAGAGTTATTTACTACATCTAATGAGGATAGGTCTAATCAAATAGCAAAATATTTAAAAAATGAAATACATTTTAGTATACATAATAAGGAATAAAAGCTCATATAATTACTTTAATAGGGAGTGTAGTTTAATATATAATAATCTGTGTTCAAAATTGAAAAATAAAAATAAATTTTTCGCATGAATTTAGGGGGAAGAGAAGTGAATTTAAAAGAACATATAAGGGTAATAGAAGATTTCCCGAAAGAGGGTATAAGTTTTAAAGATGTAACTACAATACTTCAAGATGGAGAAGTATTAAATTACACCGTTGATAAACTAGCAGAACATTTAAAAGATAAAAAAGTGGATAAAATAGTAGGACCAGAAGCCAGAGGATTTTTATTTGGAACCCCTTTAGCCTATAAATTAGGCGTTGGTTTTGTGCCAGTAAGAAAAAAAGGAAAGCTACCTTATGAAACTATTAGCTGTAAATATGACTTGGAATATGGTCAAGATGAACTTCAAATACATAAAGATTCCATAAAAAAAGGGGAAAAAGTTGCTATAGTAGATGATCTTCTTGCCACAGGGGGAACTATTGCATCAGTAGTAAATTTAATAGAAGAATTAGGTGGAGAAGTTGTCAATGTAAGCTTTGTAATAGAACTTACTGATCTAAATGGAAAAGATAAATTACAGGGTTATGATGTTAGCTCTTTAGTAAAATATAATGTATAATATAACACATTACCTTCTTAAAAGTTTGAAACTTTAAAAAAAATATAATATAATAGAAATAAAAAATATTGGCTGGTTTTGTAAACCAGCCTTTGATTTTGAGGAGTAATTAGGGTATGCTAGAAGATTTAGTGGTAAAAATAAAAGATAGTTTCAGTGAAAAAGAAATAGAGTTTATTAAAAAAGCATATAATTTTGCTTGCAATGCCCACAAAAAACAAAAAAGAATATCTGGTGAACCTTATATAGTCCATCCAGAAGAGGTAGCTATAATATTATTTCAAATGGGTATGGATGTTAACACCATGATAGCAGGGCTTATGCATGATGTTGTTGAAGATACTCAATATACATATGAGGATGTTTCTAGAGAATTTGGAAGTGAAGTAGCTGATCTAGTGGATGGGGTTACTAAATTAGGGAAAATTGAATATAAAACCAAAGAAGAACAGCAAGCTGATAATGTAAGAAAAATGTTATTGGCAATGACAAAGGATATAAGAGTTATACTTATTAAATTAGCGGATAGACTACATAATATGAGAACCTTAAGATTTATGTCTGTAGAAAAGCAAAAGGAGAAATCTCAAGAAACTTTAGATATATATGCACCATTAGCTCATAGGCTAGGAATATCTAAAATCAAGTGGGAACTAGAAGATTTATCTTTTAGATATTTAAATCCCAATGAGTATTATTTTCTAGTACGAAAAATTGCAGAAAAAAGAGTTGAAAGAGAAGAGCATATAAAAGAGATAGTTTCAGAATTAGAACAAAGCTTAGAAAGGGCAGGTATCAAATCAGAAATAGATGGAAGACCAAAGCATTTTTACAGTATATATAAAAAAATGCAAAACAAAAACAAAAATTTAGATCAAATATTTGATTTGACAGCAGTTAGAATATTAGTAGATACAGTTAAGGATTGCTATGCTGCTTTAGGCATAGCCCATACAGTATATAAGCCTATACCAGGTAGGTTTAAAGATTATATAGCGATGCCTAAGCCTAATATGTATCAATCATTACACTCTACTGTAATGGGAGTAGGGGGCAGACCTTTTGAAATTCAGATAAGAACTTATGAAATGCATAAAACTGCAGAATATGGTATAGCAGCTCATTGGAAATATAAAGAAGGCGCAAATTCTCACAATAATATAGAATTAAAGTTAACATGGCTTAGAGAAATGTTAGACTGGCAAAAAGAAACTACAGACCCAGAAGAATTTATGCAAGGATTTAAAATAGACTTGTTTTCTGACGAGGTATTTGTATTTACTCCAAAGGGTAAAGTTATAAGTCTACCTAATAAAGCTACCCCAGTGGATTTTGCTTATAAGATACATACAGATATAGGCCATAGATGTATAGGTGCTAAGGTTAATGGAAAAATGGTTCCTTTAGATTATGAGCTTAAAACTGGAGAAATAATAGATATTTTAACTTCTACCACACCAAAAGGACCTAATTTAGATTGGTTAAGTATGGTAAAGAGTAATCAAGCTAAAAGTAAAATAAGAGCGTGGTTTAAAAAGGAAGATAAAGAAGAAAATATAAATAAGGGTAAAGATATATTAGAAAAAGAAACTAAAAAACAAGGGTATAACTTTGGAGAACTTGCAAAGGGCGAGATTTTAGAAACTGTACTAAAAAGATACAACATGAGCAACATAGAAGATATGTTTGCTGCTGTTGGTATAGGTAGCTTATCGGCTTCAGCAGTTGTATTAAGATTTAGAGAGCAGTATTTAAAAAAGAATAAGCCAGAGCTTAATTGGAATGAAGTTAGAGACCAAATAGATAAAACAAACAAAATTAAAAAGAAAAAGAGTACTTCACCAGGAATAATAGTAAAAGGTGAGGATAATTTATTGGTTAGATTTGCTAAATGTTGCAATCCTGTACCAGGAGACAATATAATAGGATATATAACAAAAGGTAGAGGTGTATCAATACATAGAACTGACTGCAAAAATATGGAACAATTAGTAGAAGAAGATCCTACCAAGATAGTAGAAGTTAGTTGGGGAAAACCAAAAGGTGGAGAGTATATTTCAGAGCTAGAAGTTATAGCGGAAAATACAGATGGATTATTAGCAGATATTATGCTGACTATAAATGGCAGTAAAACAAATCTTTATGCTGTAAATGCAAAGCCTATTAAAAATGATTCAGTAGTGGTAAATATAAAATTAAAAATAAGTAATATAGAAGACTTAAAGACAGTAATGAAAAACATAAGAAAATTAAAAGGCGTATTAGAAGTATATAGGACAAAAAAATAAATAATCATTTACACAATATTAAATTAAGTATAAAAATAAAAAACAAAGGTGGGATATGTTTGAGAGCAGTGGTTCAAAGAGTTATATCTTCAAAAGTAGAAGTAGATAAAAAAGTTATAGGCAGTATAGGTAAAGGCTTAAATGTTCTTTTAGGAATATCAAAAGACGATACAGAAGAAGATATAAAATATTTAAAAGAAAAAATAATAAATTTAAGAATATTTGAAGATGAAAATGAAAAATTAAATAAATCTTTGTTAGATGTAGGTGGAGATATAATAATTGTCTCTCAATTCACTTTATATGGGGATTGTAGAAAAGGAAGAAGACCAAGTTTTGTGGAAGCTTTAGGGGGAGAAGAAGCGTACACATTGTATAATAGATTTGTAGAATCAATAAAAAAAGAAATAAAAAATGTAGCAACTGGAGAATTTGGAGCAGATATGAAGGTTTCTATAGAAAATGATGGGCCAGTTACCATACTTTTGGATAGTAAAAAGACATTTTAAAGATTTAGTTATATACTAAAAAGAGTGGAAAATTTTAAATTTTAAAGAGGTGTATTTAATGGATATAAAAACAATACCTGTAGGTATATATAATGCTAATTGTTATTTATTAATAGACCAAAATAAGTGTGCTATCATAGATCCTGGTGGAGATGCAGAAGATATAATACAAACAATACAAGATAATAATTTAATGCCGCAATTCATATTATTAACTCATGGTCATGTAGATCATGTAGGAGCTGTAGAAGCGCTAAAAGATAAGTACAATATACCTTTTTATATAAATGAAAAGGATGAAGATCTAATTAAAAAGGCAGGCTATATATTTGGGGGTTTTGGTAAATACCAAAAGGTAGATGGATATTTAACTGAAGGCAAAACATTCCAATTAGGTAGTTTAGAAATAAAATGCATAGAAACTCCAGGGCACAGTCCAGGGGGAATGAGTTTCTTGGTGAATAATGTTATATTTACAGGAGACACATTGTTTAGAGATTCAATTGGAAGAAGTGATTTTGTTGGAGGAAGTCATAACACTCTAATAAATAGCATTCAAAATAAGTTAATTGTATTAGATCCAAATGTATATGTATTACCAGGTCATGGTCCTCAATCCACTATAGGCTATGAAAAAGAGAATAATCCATTTTTTTAGATAGATATATCTCTTTAAAAGTATTGGAGTGCATAATATGAAGTTGAAAGTAAGTTTAAACCATATGAAATACAGATATGATGTATATCAGATACTAAATATATATTATAATTTTTACGATATTATTTTTGATTATGAAGATTATGATATAGAGATACAAATAACTGATGAAGGAATGTATATAAAAAAAGAACAAAATGAAGTGAAATATGACAAAGATGATAATTTAGCTAAAAAAGAATGGGTAAAGAAATTTCTTTTTTTATATCTGAAATCAATAACTAATAAAAATATGCCTTGGGGGACTTTAGTAGGAATAAGACCAAGCAAGATAGCCTTAGAACTAATGAATCAAGGAATGACAGAGGAAGAAATAATAGATTGGTTTACTAAGCATAGAAATACTAGAACAGATAAGACTAAATTATGTATAGATGTTGCTAATATGGAGAAATCTATTGTAAATAAAGATCAAAATACTATAAGTGTATATATAGATATGCCATTTTGCCCAACTAGATGTTTATACTGTTCTTTCACATCAAATCCAATAGGAAAGTGTAAAAATTTGGTAGAGCCTTATTTAAAGGCTCTTTATTATGAAATAGATATGATTGCAAGTTATATAGAAAGTAAGAGACTAAAAATACAATGCGTATATTTTGGAGGGGGAACACCAACTTCTATTAGTAATGAGCAGTTTGAAAAAACATTAAATAAGATATATCATAATTTTATACATAATAAGCAAGTGAAAGAATTCACAGTAGAATGCGGAAGACCAGATAGTATAACAGAAGAAAAATTATTGTCAATGAAAAAATACAATGTAGATAGAATAAGTATAAATCCTCAAACTATGAATAATAGTACTTTAAAGAATATAGGAAGAACTCACTCAGTAGAAGATATAGAAAAGATTTATTCATTAGCGAAAAAAATAGGATTTAAAAATATAAATATGGATCTAATAGTAGGCCTTCCAGGTGAAGGTATAAGAGAAGTAAAAAATACATGCGAGAGAATTAAAAAATTAAGGCCTGATAACCTAACAGTTCATGGTATGTCAATAAAAAGAGGATCTATACTTCATGAAAAATTAGTTAATAAAATGGAATTTAACATTCCTAAACAAGAAGAGTTAAATAAAATGTATGAAGAAACAGAAAATTTAGCCAAAGAATTAAATATGAAGCCTTACTATATGTATAGGCAAAAAAATATGTTAGGTAATATGGAAAATGTGGGATACTCAAAGGAAGATAAAATGGGTATATACAACATACAAATGATAGAGGAAAGACAAACTATAATAGCCTTAGGAGCAGATGCTGTATCTAAAATAATATTCATGAATGAAAATAGAATAGAGAGAGCGGCTAATGTTAAAGATGTAATAGAATACACAAAAAGAGTAGAAGAAATGGTAGATAGAAAGAAAAAAATATTAGATACTTTATATTTATAATGTTTAGGAGGAATATAGATGTCATTGCAAGCACCAAAAGGTACAAAAGATTTATTGCCTACAGAATCTTATAAATGGAAATATTTAGAAAATAAATTTAGAAATATAGCAGCAGATTTTGGATGTAGAGAGATAAGAACTCCAGTATTTGAATATACAGAACTATTTCAAAGAGGGGTAGGAGAAACTACAGATGTAGTTCAAAAGGAAATGTACACTTTTGAAGACAAAGCTGGTAGAAGTATAACTTTAAAACCAGAAGGAACATCACCAGCAGTAAGAGCTTTTGTAGAAGGAAGATTGTTTAATGAAGCTCAACCTACAAAAATGTATTATTTTACTCCTGTTATGAGATATGAAAATGTCCAAAAGGGAAGACTTAGACAACATCATCAGTTTGGAATAGAGATTTTTGGAGCAAAAGATGCATCTATAGATGCAGAAGTTATAAGTATCCCTATTAGAATATATAAAGAATTAGGAGTAACAGGTGTAGAATTAAATATAAACAGCATAGGTTGTCCAAAATGTAGAAAAAATTATAATGAAGCATTAAAAAAATACTTATCTAAAAATTATGATAAACTATGTTCAACTTGTAAAACTAGATTTGATAAAAATCCTCTTAGGATATTAGATTGTAAAGTTGATACTTGTAAAGAAATAGTAAAAGATGCGCCGCTTATATTGGATTATATATGTGATGAATGTAATGAGCATTTTCAATCACTAAAAAGTTATTTAGATGCACTAGATATAAAGTATAAAGTTGATCCATTTATAGTTAGAGGATTAGATTATTATAGTAAAACTGTATTTGAGTTTATTACAGATGATATAACTATATGTGCTGGAGGAAGATATGATTATCTTATAGAAGAAATAGGAGGCCCTTCTATGCCGGCAGTAGGATTTGGTATGGGCATGGAAAGATTACTTTTAACTCTACAAGAAAAAAGTATAGAAATTCCTGAACAGGCATATATAGATTTATATTTAGGTAATATGGGAGATAAAGCAAAATTAGAAGTTCTAAAATTAGCTAAAAAATTAAGAGACAAAAATATAAAATGTGAAATAGATCACATGAGTAAAAGTGTTAAAGCTCAAATGAAGTATGCAAATAGAATAGGTGCAAAATATTCTATGGTACTAGGAGAAGAAGAATTAAATACTGGAAAAGCTACTATTAAGAGAATGGAAGATGGAGAAAAAATAGAAGTTGATATAAAAGATATAGATACATTAATTAAAGTATTTAAATAGATAAAAATTAAAACAATAAATCTATATTTGGAGGAATAAAAATGGGAGAAGCATTAAAAGGACTTAAGAGAACAATAATGTGTGGTGAGCCTAGAGAAAATAATGTAGGTGAAAAAGCCACTGTTATGGGATGGGTTCAAAGAAAGAGAAATCTAGGAGGGCTAATATTTGTAGATTTAAGAGATAGAACCGGAATTATGCAAATAGTTTTTGGTGAGGAAATAAATAAAGAAGCCTTCGAAAAATCAGATAACGTAAAATCAGAATATTGTATAGCAGTAACTGGTGAAATAGTTAAAAGACAATCAGTAAATAATGATATGGAAACGGGTTCTGTAGAATTAAAAGGGGAAGAGATAAAAATATTATCTGAATCAGAAACACCTCCTATATACATAAAGGAAGATTTAGATGCATCTGAAAATATAAGATTAAAATATAGATATCTTGACCTAAGAAGACCAGATATGCAAAAAATATTTATGATAAGACATAAAACATGTAAAGCTGTTAGAGATTTCTTAGATGAAAATGGATTCTTAGAAATGGAAACACCAATGCTTACAAAAAGTACACCAGAAGGAGCACGTGATTATCTAGTTCCGAGTAGAAACTATAAAGGTATGTTCTATGCATTACCACAATCACCACAGATATTTAAGCAGCTTTTAATGGTATCAGGATATGATAAATATTTTCAAATTACAAAATGTTTTAGAGATGAAGATTTAAGGGCTAATAGACAGCCAGAATTTACCCAAATAGATATGGAACTATCATTTGTAGAACAAGATGATGTAATACAATTAAACGAAAAATTATTAGCTAAAGTGTTTAAGGAAGTTGGAGGAATAGATGTTAAACTTCCAATAGAAAGAATGCCATATAAAACAGCCATGGAAAAATACGGTTCAGATAAGCCAGATCTAAGATTTGGAATGGAAATCAATGATTTAACAGATTCTGTTAAAAATTCAGATTTTAAAGTGTTTAAAGGAGCCATAGAAGCCGGCGGTTCTGTAAGAGCAATAAAAGCAGAAAATTGTGCTACTATGGGAAGAAAACAAATAGATAAATTGCAAGATTTTGTCAAAACTTATAAAGCAAAAGGATTAGCTTGGATAGCTTATAAGGAAGATGAAATAAAATCTCCAATAGCTAAATTTTTAAAAGAAGAAGAAATGAAAGCTATATTAGAAAAAATGGATGCAAAAGTAGGAGATTTAATATTAATAGTAGCAGATAAAAATAATGTAGTATTTGAAAGCTTAGGTGCTTTGAGATTACATTTAGCAAAAGAACTTGATATTATAAATAAGGATCAGTTTAGATTTGTATGGATAACTGAATTCCCACTATTAGCTTATAATGAAGAAGAGGGACGATATCAAGCAGAGCATCATCCATTTACAGCTATAATGGATGAAGATATAGACTTATTAGATAAAGACCCAGGAAAAGTAAGAGCAAAGGCTTATGACATAGTATTAAATGGAGAAGAACTGGGTGGAGGAAGTATAAGAATACATGACAGTAAACTTCAAGAGAAAATGTTCAATGTATTAGGATTTACAAGGGAAAAAGCTTGGGAAAGATTTGGATTCTTACTTGAAGCCTTTAAATTTGGACCACCACCACATGGTGGATTAGCTTATGGACTTGATAGAATGGTAATGTTTTTAGCAGGAACAGAAAATATTAAAGATGTAATAACATTCCCTAAGAATCAAAATGCGTTCTGTCCATTAACAGAGGCACCAAATGTAGTTGATGAAAATCAATTAGAAGAATTAGGTATAAGAAAAATAGAAGAAGATAAATAAAAATAACAATATTTTTATTTCCCAATAAAATTCCGACGTAACAGACTTTAAAGGATTAAAATTAAAACAAGGAATACTTTTAGTCAATAGATAGCTATAAAAATAAAGAATACTAATATTTGTATCCTGGGATTTAAGCTAACGACCTAATGCCACGTCCTGTGGCAACTAAGCCTAAGTAAAC
>NZ_CALSFS010000004.1 GCF_943736985.1 Clostridium sp. Marseille-Q2269 | reverse complement strand
TTTGAGCGTTCAGCCAGTTATAATTTGGAATCATATATTTTAAGGAAAAACAAATTAGAATCTCTTATTGAAGTGAATTGCCTTTCAAGCCACATATCCCTTTTTTTAATCTAAGGTAGTGACTTTTAAGTTGTAATTTTCTTAATTTATGCTTTTCATTAAACTTGATCTTTTTAATGCTCTTCCTAGTGGTAATGCTATTATGATTCCAACCACAGCCTGGGCTATATTTGATGGTATATCCTTTAATGATATTAGTAATGCTTGGCTTAAAGTTGCGCTTTCTACCATTATAAATCTAGTTATTATGGCACCTGCTAAATAGTAAGCAACCACCATCCATATACCTGCCAATATAAATCCTAATAATTTTACAGATAAATTTTCTTGTTTTTCTTTATCTTTATATATTATTGTTCCTGCTATAAATGCCATTAATCCTTTTATTAGTATTGTAAAAGGAGCCCAAACTAAGTATCCACTTATTATATCAGCCATTGCCATACCTATAGCTGATGAAAACACACCCTTTTTTCTTCCTAAAAGTACTACTGATAAAAGCACCATACTATCTCCTAAATGAGTATATCCCGCATATGTTGGAACCTTTATTGTGAAAGTAACTACACATATTATTGCGGCCATAATAGCTACATGCACTATATCTAATATATTACTATTATGCATAACTTTTTTTTGTTCCATTGCAATTCATCTCCTTAAAAACTTTTTGTATATAGTATATAAAGTATTTATCTTTTCTTAAAGTGTATGGGTACATTATCTAAATAAATCTTATTATTATAGGAAAAGCTATATCTATAAATAAATTAATCTATATAATAAGGAGATGAATGAATGAACTTTTTAAGATGGATAATCTCTATTATACTTATATTCTACTTAATATCCTTTATATTTAAGCTAGGAACTACTTTTATAAATGCCCTTCTATTACTTGCAGCAACAATTTTTATAATTGATATTTTTATAGAAAAAGAAAAAATAAGATAATTATATATACATTGCAGTTGTTACCAAACAACTGCAATTTTTAATATAAATTTACAAAATTTTTATTAATTTAAACTTAAATCAAAATTTTTATATATACATTTTTTTGTACATATTATATAATTTATTAATGAAACATTAAGTTTTTTCAGTTTTTTAAATTTTATTAATAACGAAAGGAGAATATAATTGGCTAATAATACAAAAATATCTTTATTTAAAAAAAATTGTAAATTAAATTCTATTTTACAATTTTGTGACAAATATTATTCAATAATTATAGGTATTATAGCTTTGTACTTCTTTATTAAGGCTATGCGTTTTCCAAGTATATCCTACAGCTATAAATTTTATTTACTTTTGCTAGCCATTGCTACTCTTACAGCTTATAAAGATGTTAGAAAAGATGTAAAAATAATACCTTTTTTAATATTAGCAATTCCTTTTCTAATATTTATAATGTATATAAATAAACACGGATATGAATTTTGGGGAAAAATGTTAAGCTGGCAAATAAGCAGAGATATTGTGATGGATCTTAATCCATCTTTTAAAAACATACCTTTTAATGATGCAGGTTTTGCAAGAATTTTTCAAAATGAAACCCTTACTTGGTATTTTAGATTAGTATATAATAATGGTTTTGTTATTCCAGCTTTAATTCCTATGTATAGAGCAGCTGTATCTAAAGATTTTAGGAAGATGATTCGATACGCTTTATCTGCCCACGTACTTCAAGTGTTCTTAATAACTCCATTTTATTTAATGTTCCATTTACAAGAAGTTTGGTATGTAAATGGACATCCCGATGGCTTAGCTAGACATTTAAGTCCAGAAGCAGCAGCTGGAGTTACTTTAAATTGTTTTCCGTCTATGCATACGTCTATAGCCTTTGCTATGTTTTTAGTTGTATTACATGAAAAAGATAAAATATTTAAATTTGTATGGTCATTTTTCTGTCTATCAGTAGTATACTCTACAATGTATCTAGAAATACATTGGATTATAGATGTAATTGGTGGAATTATATTAGCTTTTGTAACTGTAAAATTAGTGGACTTTATATTAGCTAAGGGAAAGATTTTGTTGACCAAAATTCTAAATAAATTTTATTATAGGAAAAACAAAGAAACGGTATGCCTAGACAATATATTGGTTGGAAGTTCAAAATCACTATATTAACTTTAAATAAAAGAGATGATACACAAAAATATAATTTGCGTATCATCTCTTTCTTATTATATTTAATTGGTGAAAATTAATTTTTACCTATATCTGAAAGAACTAAGCCATTGTTATGTTCTAAAGCCCAACTTATAGACCAGTCACTTTGGAATAATAATAAATCTCTATCCTTTAAATCTTTTACTATTTTAGTGTCACTAGTTATGCTTAACTTTTCAGCTTCTTTTTCTGATTTTTCAATCCATCTTACATACTTATGAGGTATTCTTTCCAATTTTATATCTACATTATATTCATTTTTCATTCTATATTCTAAAACTTCAAACTGAAGAACACCAACTACTCCAACCACTATTTCTTCTATACCTATATGTAGTTCCTTAAAAACTTGTATTGCACCCTCTTGAGATATTTCAGTCATACCTTTTATAAATTGTTTTCTTTTCATGGTATCTATAGTTCTAACTCTAGCAAAATATTCTGGTGCAAAAGTAGGTATTCCTTCAAATTTAAATTTATCCTGAGTAGAACACAGAGTGTCCCCTATTCTAAATATACCAGGATCAAAAACCCCTATTATATCTCCAGCATATGCTTCCTCAATTATTTCTCTATCCTGAGCTAAAAATTGTTGTGGCTGAGCAAGCTTAACTTTGTTTTTTCCTTGATAATGATAAACTTCCATACCTTTTTTAAACTTACCAGAACATATTCTCATAAAAGCTATTCTATCCCTATGTGCTGGATTCATATTAGCTTGAATCTTAAATACAAAAGCTGAAAATTTATCACTAAATACATCTATTTCTCCGTTATCTGATTCTCTTGGTAGCGGTGGTGGGGTTAAATTTAAAAATTCTTCTAAAAATGGTTCTACTCCAAAATTAGTTAAGGCACTACCAAAAAATACTGGTGTCAATTCTCCAACCCTTACCTTTTCTTGATCAAAATCATCTCCTGCAATGTCTAAAAGCTCTATATCTTCTTTTAGCTTTTCATGTAAATCTTCTCCTATGAGATCTTTAAATACAGAGTCATCTATGTTACCTGATAAGGATTCTACGGCTGTTTGACCATGATTTCCACCATTAAAGGCTTGAATTATTTTTTTCTTTCTATCATAAACACCCTTAAAGCCTTTACCTGAACCTATAGGCCAATTTATTGGATAAGATTTTATACCTAATACATTTTCTATGTCTTCCATAAGTTCAAATGGATCTTTGCTCTCTCTATCCATCTTATTTACAAATGTAAATATAGGTATGCCTCTTAAACTACATACATGAAACAGTTTTTTTGTTTGTTCCTCTACACCTTTAGCAGCATCTATAACCATTACCGCACTATCTGCTGCCATTAAAGTTCTGTATGTATCTTCACTAAAATCTTGATGTCCTGGAGTATCTAATATATTTATACAATATCCCTCATAATTAAATTGCATTACAGAGGAAGTTACAGATATTCCCCTTTGTTTTTCTATTTCCATCCAGTCTGAAGTGGCATGTCTTGATGCCTTTCTAGCTTTTACAGAACCTGCTAATCTTATAGCTCCTCCGTATAATAATAACTTTTCTGTTAAAGTAGTTTTGCCAGCATCTGGATGTGATATTATAGCAAAGGTTCTTCTTGTCTCTATATTTTCTTTTAAATCAGCCATTAAATCACTCTCCTTTTATAGTAAATATTTATTCTCTAGCTAATCAAGTACTAAAGTTCCATATTAAAAATATTATAAACATGATTTTTTAATATTAATCTAATTATACATAAATCAACATTAATTTTAGTACTAATAAAAATTTATAAAATTATGAAATAAAACAAAGGATGTCTAATTAGCTACATCCTCTACTATTAGATCAAAATTATATATGTATAGTATTTGTATAAACTATGTACATAATACTTTAATAAAACAAGTTAAATTATATCATTTACAAAGTTTATTTTCAATAAAAATACATTACCCTAATATTCTTCTTCATAAAATAAATTTTAACTAAAATATAAATATAAATAAATTTTTTAAAGAATTTGGTAATATTATAAATGTAAACAATATCACTTTTAGTTACAAATTTGATTTTATTTACAATATGTTATAATATTTTTATATTATAGCTAATATGGAGGTTGTAATATGTATAAATTAATAGCATTAGACATGGATGGGACTGTTCTTAACAGTAAAAAGACTATATCTAAAGAAAATAAAGAAGCTATAAAAGCTGCTATATCTAAGGACTGTAAAGTAGTTTTATCTACAGGAAGACCTGTTAAAGGTATAGAAAATTATTTAAATGAATTAAATTTAATTCACAATGGTGACTATGCCATTGCTCTTAATGGTGCCTTAATTCAAGAAACAAAAACTGGTGAAGTGTTATATTCAGATAGAATGACTCATGATGATCTAAAAATAATATATAAGCTAAGCTTAAAATTTGATATAGATATTCACTTTTTTACAGCTAATGAATGCTATACACCTAAGTTAAATGAATATAGTGAATTTGATAGCAATATTAATAATATGCCTTTAAGTATAGTGGATATTAATAATTTACCTGAAGATTTAATCATAATAAAAATAATGTTTGTGGGCCGTGAGGGAAAAATAACTGAAATAATCAAACAAATACCACAAGAATTTAGAGAAAAATATAATGTAGTAAGAACTGCACCTATTTATTTAGAATTTCTAAATAATCATACAAGTAAAGGCCACGGTGTGGAAAAGTTATGTAATATATTAAATATAGACAAAAAAGAAGTAATATGTGTTGGAGATGCAGAAAATGATATATCTATGATAGAGTATGCTGGTTTAGGTGTAGCTATGGAAAATGCTTACCCTGAAGTTAAACAAGTAGCCAACTATATTACTAAAACTAATGAAGATAATGGTGTAGCTCATGTAATAAATAAATTTATACTTGAAAAATAATCTACTTTAAAAATAAAAAGTTTTCATAAATAATAATGAAAACTTTTTATTTTTACATGCTATAAATTTATAATCTTAATATATTATCTAGGTATAAACCCTATTTTCTTTTGCATTTTTCTTAACATTTTATAAGATGTCTTATAAGCTTTTTCTGCACCTTTTTTGTATATAGATTCCAAATATTCCTTATCATTTAACAATTCATTTACTTTATTTTGAATTGGCTCTAATTCTGAAATTATAGCTTCTGCTACATCTTTCTTAAATTGAGCATATCCTTGTCCTTCATATTTTTTTTCTATTTCTTCCATAGTCATGCCAGTTATTGTATTTAATATTGTCATTAAGTTTTTAATTCCTAATTGATCATCTGTATATTTAACTGTTCCTAGACTGTCTGTTACTGATCTATTAATTTTCTTTCTTATAACGTCTGGTGGATCCATAATTAATATATATGAATTTTCATTATCTGATGACTTAGACATTTTTTTGCTTGGATCTTGTAAATCCATTATTTTTGCTCCCGCTTCTGGTATATATGGTTCCGGTATTTTAAAAGTTGGGCTATACAAATTATTAAATCTTTGGGCTAAATCTCTTGTTATTTCTAAATGTTGTTTTTGATCTTTACCTACTGGTACTAAATCTGTATTATATAATAATATATCTGCGGCCATTAAAACTGGATAGTTTAGTAAGCCTGCACACACAGATTCACCATATCGTTGAGATTTATCTTTATATTGAGTCATTCTAAATAATTCACCTATATATGTGTTGCAATTTAAAATCCATCCTGCTTCTGAATGAGTTGGTACGTGTGATTGTATAAATATAGTATTCTTATCAGGGTCTATACCTGAAGCTATATATATTGCTAATACTTCCAGAGTTCTTCTTCTCAAATCTTTAGGTTCTTGTCTCACTGTTATAGCATGTAAATCTACTACACAATAATAACAATCATATTCATCTTGTAACTTAACCCAGTTTTTTAATGCACCTAAATAATTCCCTAAAGTTAAGTTTCCTGAAGGTTGAATTCCACTAAATATAACCTTTTTGTTATCTTCCATATTGTTTCCTCCATCTATTTTATTTTTTAAGAGTATATAAAAAAGCCCTATAACAAAAGTTATAGGGCGAATTGTCGCGGTACCACCTATATTCAAGAAATCTTAAATTTCTCCTCTACGAACATAAAATTCTGTCTTTGTAACGTAAGACTTACGCCTAAGGCTACTATTATTTCACCTAGGTTTTCAGGGGCCCATTTGGCTTAACCATAATTACTGTAATCTCAGCATCTACAGCTCTCTTTAAATTTGTTTTTAAGCTTACTTTTCCCTTCTCTAAATATAAATATAAAAATTTTAAAATTAATTTTTAATACTCAAAATTAATAAATTAAAATTATTTTAAATATATTATACATTATTTTACTACTATATTGTCAATAGCTAAATGAAACTATTTTTATTATTTTAAGCAAATTTATTACATTTATAAAAATATTATTTATAAGCTAAATAAAGTCCTATTTATAAATAAAACTTTAAAATAGGACTTTACTTAATTTAAAATTTTAAAAATTACACATAAAATTTAATGTGTAGTATTAATTATTTATATCTTATTTCTTCCATAATCCATGTATATTACAGTATTCTCTAACTTTTAGTACTTCTTCATCTAATTTAAATTCTGCTTCTGGTTTTTCTCCTGGTTTTAAATATTTTTTATAAACTTTATTTTCTGTGATAACTTCAATCCATTCTATATAGTGCTTCTCTTCCATTGGATGCTCTTTTTCTCCAACTTTTACTATAACTCCATCTTCCGTTTTTTCAACCACTGGAACATGTTTTTCTAGTGCTGCATCTGTTGTATTTTCTTCTAATAATCTCATAGGTTTACCACAGCATACTAATTGACCTGCAGATGCATGAACAACTTGTATCATATTACCACATACTTCACATTTGTATACTTCATTTAATTTTACCATGAAAATCCCTCCACTATTTAAATTTGTGTACCCTTTATATAATTTCTCTATTTATTATTTTTTCCCTTTTAAAAAGAAGATATTTCTTAAATATTTAATATTAAGCAACAATATATTGACATAATTATTTTTATTATTAGTGGAATACTAAATTATATAATAACTTAAAAAGGAGTGATTTAAATGGATAAAAAGCCTTATTTACCTAAAGAAAGGGATTACTTAGAACAAGATCCTAAAATAATAAAATCTATGTCTAAAACTGGTAAAACCTATTCTAAGTTGCCTGATAATGTAAGAGATCCTATAGTATGTAATAATATAGCTTGGCCAGAATTTGATTATACTTCAAATGAATTAGGAGAAGATGACATATAAATATTCAAATTAATTTTTAATCTAAAAAACTATTATAATAAAATTTATATAATAAACAATAAACTTTATAATAAAAACTATACAATAAACAAGTCTTATAAATAAAACCCTATTTAGTTGCAAATTTTATTTAACTAAATAGGGTATATTTATTCAACTGTAAAATTATTTAATTTAAAATACACTATTATAGTTCTAAGAATATATTTCAAAGAATTTCCAATCAATTAAGTCTATAAATCTTTGAAATAACATTATATAATTATAATTATCAACCTTCTTGCTATATATTTTGGGATAATTATACTAAAGCATATGTTGCTGATTTTTTTAATATAAAATTCATGGATAAATTTCATATTAATTTTGTCAATAGTATTTCAATTCCAAACGTTGAACTCTAGTATGATAAAATAAATAAATCTTTAAAGAATAATTAAAATGTAATTTAATATATTTTTATATTATGACCCTTATTTCATGAGTACCCTTTTCAAATATTGGTACAATATTGTCCTGTTTTAATTTACCATCTACCCAAAGTTCTTTTTTATTTTGTCTAACTACTTTTATATTATATTTGCAATTTCCTCTATTATAATATATCTCATATTCCTTCCAATGTTTAGGTACACATGGATCTATATAAAATCCATCTTTTCCCTTCAATTTTAATCCCAATATACCCTCTATACCTGTTCTATACATCCATGAAGCAGCTCCTGTATACCAGCTCCATCCTCCTCTACCTGTATGTGGCTCTACATCATATATATCTGCGGTCATAACATAAGGCTCAACCTTATAATTTTGACAATTAAAATAAGAATTGGCATGATTTATAGGATTTATCATACTAAATAAGCTCCATGCCTTATCTTCCATGTTCATTTTAGCAAAAGCTAATACTACCCATATAGCCGCATGAGTATATTGTCCTCCATTTTCTCTAACACCAGGTAAATATCCTTTAATATATCCTGGTTGTAAATTAGATTTATCAAAAGCTGGAGTTAAAAGAGAAATAATCCCTTTATCTTTTTTAATAAGATTCTTTTCAACAGCTTCCATAGCTTCTTTACACCTAGATTCTACACCTGCTCCTGACAATACAGACCAAGATTGAGATAGGGAATCTATTGTACATTCTTCATTTTCTACAGAACCTAAGGGAATACCATTATCAAAATATGCTCTTCTGTACCAACTTCCATCCCATGCATTTTTCTCTATATTTTCTTTTATAAATTGCATATATTCTCTATATCGATTCATATTTACACTATCTTTTTTATAGTCACATATAGTTATGAAAGATTCTAATATAGTATATAAGAACCATCCAAGCCAAACACTTTCTCCTTTGCCTTGGTTTCCTACTGTACTCATTCCATCGTTCCAGTCACCAGATCCCATCAAAGGTATATTATGTTCTCCAAACTTTAAAGCTTTATTAATAGCCCTTATACAATGTTCATATATACTTCCTTTTTCACTAGATACAGAAGCTACATTGTATCTTTCATCTTCGCCTTGTTTTAATAAAGGTTCCTCTAAATAATTTGTAGTTTCTTCTAATATACCATAATCTCCTGTATTTTTTATATAATCTATTGTTACATAAGGAAGCCATAATAAATCATCTGAAAATCTAGTTCTTATACCACTTTCTACTACTGGATGCCACCAATGCTGAACATCTCCTTCTTTAAACTGTCTTGAAGAACTATATATTATTTGTTTTCTAGTCATATCCGGATCTATATAACATACAGACATAACATCTTGAAGTTGATCTCTAAATCCATATGCACCTCCTGATTGATAAAAAGCTGTCCTAGCCCATAATCTACATACTATTACTTGATATAAAAGCCATCCATTTAACATTAAATCCATGCTCTTATCTGGAGTTTTTACTTTTATGCTGCCCAAAAGATTTTTCCAATAATCCTTAACATTATTTAATTCCTTAAAAGCCACCATTTCATTGTTATATTTACTAATTTTTTTCTTTACATCTTCTATATTCTCTTCTGCTCCTAATATAGCTACTAATACTTTTTCTTCATCTGGTTCTAAAGTTATTTTGGAATTTTCAGCCATACATGGATCTATACCTGCACCCACTTCATTATTTAATTTTTTATACTTCAATCCATTAGGATTTTCTATAGTTCCATCAACACCCAAAAATTCCTTTCTATTCCCTGTAAATGATTCTTCCTGTCCTCCTACTATTTTTAAATAAGCTATAGTTTTCTTAAAGCTAGTATTATAAGGATTCTTCCCATATATAAAGTCTTCTTCATCTAAATAAGTACTTATATATTGTGAAGTTAACTGCTTAGATACTCCTAAAACCATTGAAGCATAGTAGGTTACAGATATTTTTCTTGTTATATTGGTATTATTTTTAAGCTTTATTAAAGATATTTTACAATTATCTTCTATAGGACAATAGTTTATAACCTCCCCAATTATGCCTTTAGCATAATGTTTAAAATTAGAATATCCAAATCCATGACTTATTATATACTGACCAGAATCCCTTACAGGTTTAGGGGTAATACTCCATATTTCCCCTGATTCTTCATCTCTTACGTAAATATGTTCACTCTCTCCATCTATTACTGGATCATTGCACCAATTAGTCAACTTGTTTTCCCTGCTGTTTTTATACCAGCTATAAGATGAACCACTTTCTGATACATGGAATCCAAATTTACCATTAGACATTACGTTTATCCATGGTAATGGTGTGTTATTATAATCCTTTAATAATATTGTATATTCATTGTTTTCTATATCAAATCCACCTATATCATTAAAATACTCTAATTTGGGAATTGTCAATTTATAATATTTAGGATTATATTGTAATTCTTTTTTCTCTAACAAATCTATCTCTTCTTTTTTATTACTAC
Organism: Clostridium sp. Marseille-Q2269; assembly: GCF_943736985.1. GTDB lineage: Bacteria > Bacillota > Clostridia > Clostridiales > Clostridiaceae > Clostridium_F. The sequence goes on along the minus strand of NZ_CALSFS010000004.1, from coordinate 44,635 downwards.
ATATATTTATCTGTTCTGCTAGAGATCCTTTATTACAATCTATATATAATCTACATATAGCTTTTAAAAGCTCTAAATCTGTTTCACTCATAGTAGATTTGTTAAATAAAAATATTCCTGATGATTTATTTATATTGCTCATCAATCCTATACTATTTATTAAATTTAATATGGAATCTTCTACAGGCTGTATATACGAGCTTTCCTTAGTATTAACTATTACTAAATCTACATTTATATTTTTCATTTTCCAATATCTATAAGCCATTAATAGTTGCCTTACTATATCTATTCCTGCTTCCTCATCTAAAGTAGCTAAAATTATAGGATTATCTCCTGATATTCCGTAAACCCATAAATTTGATTGACCTAAATTTATTGATTTTATATATTGTACTCTTTCTTTCATATTTCCATTTATAAACAATATATTAGATGCAATATACTGATACATATTAGCCGCAGTAGATCTAATGCCTAAATTTTTCATTTCTAAGTTACTGTGATTCCAAGATAAATCAAAGGCATTTCTTACATTACGTATATTTCTATATTTTTCTGCTATTTTTAATCCTTCATCTTTAGAACTGCAAAAAGCAGTTGTATATGCTACTGTACAATTGGACTTACCCTTTAATTTTACTCTAATTCTTATGCTTATGATTGGATCTAAAACTGGTCCTATAGATTTTTTAAGATTAGTATCACTATCCATAGCTTTGGGATTATATAAATTTCTTCCTCTTCCTATAAAATCTATTCTACTAGTTTCATATTCAAATCCACCAATTTGATCACCGTCTACAGCTACAGTCTGCATTATCCAAGGAGATTCATCATTCTCACTTCTTCTTCTTCTATTAGCTAGAATACAAAATGGCTCTTCTTCTAATTCCGTTTTTACAAATAAATTACTATAACTTGGATGAACTAAATCTGCATTATAATTTGCCAGTGTTACTTCACAATAACTAGTTATTTCTATGACTCTATCATTATCACTATTATTTTTTAAATTTATACTCCTTATTTCTGCATCTTCTTCTTGGGAAACTGTAGCATTAGTTTCTGTTATTATATTACCATCTTGTCTTGAAAAAGTAATTTTATCACTAGCAAATTGAGCTTTGTAATTTTTACCTTCAAATTTACAAGGCTCATAAGTAGCACTCCAATAATTATTAGAATTTATATTTTTTATATAGAAAAACAACCCTTTAGAATCCGATGTTAAGTCCTCTCTCCATCTATAAATAGTAGTATTGTCTTTTTTGCCATACCCTCCACCTCTGTTAGTGATCATTAAAGAATAATTACCATTAGATATTAATGCTACTCTAGGTATGTCAGTTTTAGCTGTGTTATAAATTCTACTATACTGATCAACAGTATCAACCTTACATTCTGTATTATATTTTTTAATACTCCTATTATATATAATCCTATTAGTTTTTCTCTCTTGTAATAACAATTCTGTAGCTTTAACTTCTGATTTGTTATGAAACCTTCTTTGAAATATATTATCGTTTACAACATTATTTAAAGCCATAAGGCTCATTCCCTGATGATGTACCATAAAAGATTTAATAATACATCTACTCTTTCCTTTTGGTATTCTGTTTTTAGTATAATCTACTGCTTCGTAAAATCCATATCTAGCTAAGAGCTCATCATCTATTAATCTATTTATATTTTTTATACTTCCATTTACATCTTTTTGTAAAGCTAACAAAGAAGAATATGGGGCTATAACTAGATCTTTAGACAATCCTCTTTTTATTCCTATACCAGGTACTCCAAAAGCCATATATTGATAGTTTTTATCTCCATCAAAATGATAATATGCAGATTCTGATATTCCCCAAGGTATATTCTTATTTTTAACATATAGTTGTTGTCCTTTTACTACTGATTTATATGTTTGATCTAATAAAGTATTTTCATAGTTCTTCATTATTAATAGAGGCATAAAATATTCAAACATAGTCCCACTCCATGAAGCTAACCCTTTTAATTTTTTCCCCATATAAGTCATAGCTCTACCTAATGCTATCCAGTTATCTTGTGGTATATCGCCTTTGGCTATAGCAACAAAACTTGCTTGCCTAGCTTCTGAAGCTAATAAATCATAATAAGAATTGGCTATTTCTCCTGAGTCTACATTAAATCCTATAGTAAATAAATTTCTATCTTTATCATATAGAATTTTAAAATCTGTATCTTCTGCTAGTTTATATAATCTTATATTTATATTATCTATATCTTTTATTAATTTTTTAATGTTTTCACCACTAATATTTAAATTATTTATTAAATTTAAAATCCATTCTTTTTCGTAGCTCTGATCTGTTTTTATTTGTTCTAATTTATCAATGATGTATTTTATTCTATATGGTATTTCTTCTATAGGTACTTTTACAACAAAATCTCTTATTTCTTCTATGACATCTTTGCATATACCTATATTTTCTATTATTTGCTCTTTCCAAGGAATATTTTGAATTCATTAAGAGATTCATTTAAAAAATCAGACAGTTTTTTATTCCAATAAGTTTATTTATATCTAAATTAAAATCGGATAACTGCCTTTGCTTATTTAATATTTTTAAAATCATATTGTTGAAAAACACAATATCTGGTTCAGCTTTATTTAGTATAAATATTATATTTATATAAAAGTTATCTATGTCTTCTTCTTTTTTTAGTTCTTCATCTGCTAACTCTAATAAGCTTATTAATCCGTCAATATTTTTTTTCATCAATAATGGTCTCTTTAATATATCTTTTAATGATTCTTCTGTAAGCCATAAATACCCTACCAGATTTCCACTATCTACTGCAGATATATATCTAGGATTTAATGGCTTAGCAGTTTTTATATCATACCAATTATAAAAATGCCCATTATATTTATCTAAAGTTTCCATGCTAGATAGTATATTTCCCAAGCGATTGGTAACATTTTTTAATGTTATAAAACCTAAATCATAGGCTGCAATATTTGAGGTTATCCCCATTCCCATATTTGTAGGGGATGTTCTATAAGCTATACCCTTATAGGGTTCTTCCTGATAATTGTCTGGAGCTAACCATTTGGTATCTTCACAAACAAAATCATCAAAGTATGACCAAGTTCTTCTAGCTATATTAAATAATAAACTTCTATCATATTTATCTAAATATAATTTATCTTTCTTATCCTTACTTACATAAAAAGCTATATAAGGACTAATAAACCACACTATGCAAGTTGGGACAAGAAATATAGCCAGTTCATTAGATCTTCTTATGGATAAATACAGTATAATTACAGCAATTAGGCTGCCTACCCACATGTTCTTTATATATCCATAGAAATCTTTGCGTGACATTTTTTCAGCATCTTCTGCAGTTTGCCATTCTAATAAATTTCTTTTACTTACACAAAGCCTATATAAAGTTCTCATTATTGCATCTCTCATTAAATATGCTTTATGAGGAATAAAAGCAAAAATTAAAAAGAACTGCTTTAGTACATTTTTTACGCTATATATTCTTCCAGATAGCCCTATACCTTTAGTTGGCAACACAATAACCTCTGAAACATTAAACAATATAGGTGCAATTATGGAAAGGAAAGCTACAATTATCATCTCATTAGTTCCATAATATATAATAAGAGAAAATAATATAAGGGTAATTATAGAAGGTGCTAAAAGACTCCTTCGTAAATTATCCACTATTTTCCACTTAGATAATCTATTTATAGCTGTCCTTTTAAATATCCATGGTATAAGCTGCCAGTCGCCCCTTACCCATCTGTGTATTCTTTTACAACTTGAATTATAGTAAGCAGGGTATCCATCAACTAATTGTATATCAGTAACTAAAGCAGTTCTAACATAAGACCCTTCTAATAAATCATGACTCAGAACAGAATTTTCTTTTATTTCTCCATCAAGCATCATATTAAAAGTATCTACATGATATATTCCTTTTCCTGTGAATATACCTTCTTTAAACAAATCTTGATAAATATCTGATACAGCTGTAGTATAGGTATCTAAACCTACTTCTCCAGAAAAAATCTTTGAAAACATGGTCCTACTAGCATCTTCTACTCCTATACTAATTCTAGGCTGCATAAGTCCATACCCATGACAAACTACTTTTTTTACTTTATCTATTATGGGTTTGTTAAGTGGATGTTCCATGGCACCTATTAATCTTTTAGCCACATCTCTTGGAAGCTTTGTATCTGCATCCAATGTTATTACGTATTTAACATTTCTCAAAGTTTTTATATTTCCACTTATAACATTATAGCTAGTATCTTCTTCTCCACGTACGAGCTTGTTAAATTCCTCTAATTTTCCTCTTTTTCTTTCCCATCCCATCCATTTTTTCTCTTTATTATTATATTTTCTACATCTATTTAAAAAGAAAAAAATTTCTTCCTTGCCTTTGCAATATTTATTATTTAATCTCTCTACTTCTTTTAACATTTCTCTTACTATTTCTTCATCATTTTCTTCTTTTTCATTTTTACTGTCTTTAAAATCTCCTAGTATAGCAAAATAAAGATTATTTTCTTTATTAGCTAAATAATGTACTTCCATATCTTTTATCAATTCTTTTGCTCTTTTTATACTTCCTATTAATGTAGGTATTACAACAACTGTTGAAGCTTTATCATCTATTCCATCCCTAAGCTGCAACTTGGGTATAAAATTAGGTTTAGTTAAATTATTCAAACTCCAATTTAGAATTGATATTATTATTTCACTACTTGGTATTAAAAGTATTACAAATTGTAACAACATAATATATATGTTGTTATATCCTATAGATTTTATAATAAAAAATTCAAATATTAGTGTAAAAATTACTATGCTGCTTATATAAGATCTAACTTTATTTCTAATTAGAAAATCTTTTATTTTATCTTTTCCTTTGTTTTTTATACTTAAAGATTTTCTAAGTATTCTAGCCCCTTTTTCTTCAACTATATAATATCCAACATGTTTTTTATAAAATTCTTCTTTATTTTTAGCTTCAAACTGTTCTGCACATTCTATGCTCTTTTTTGCTATATAACTTTCAGGAAGCCTTAATTTTCTTGATAATCTCTCTATTTTATTTCTATAAAAATTTTTAGATGGAAAGTCCATATCATTATAAACTTTTAAAGGATCTTCTTTTAATATCTTTTCGATTATACTAACATTCTCAAATACATTTTTCCAATTAATAGATTCTACATTTCTTAATCCATTTATACAATCCCCCATAACTATCTGCTGTTTAGATTGCTTTCTATATCCTGAACTTATTATATTATCTATATTTTTTTCTTTTATATCCAATTGCTCTTGTATAAATAAATCTAAATTTTTCTCTTTTATTCCATTGTCATTTAGTATATTTATAAATGTTTCCATGAAATAAGGACTAATTCTTATGCCATTATTTTTTAATTCATTAATAGTTCTATCTAGGTTTTTATTATTGTAGTCTCTAATTATTTTATCTGCTAATTTTTCTCCTCTTTTTCTTTCTCTTTGTATATACGCTATCTCTTCTGATATTATAGATATCTTTTGTATTAAAGATATTCTTAGCATTATAGGTAATGCCCATATTTCTGAACTAGTTAAAACATTGTTTTTTTCATATTTATTTATAAAGGTTATTATAAATTCTTTATCCATATTTCCGTAAAAATTATGTATTATAGCTAAAGCTAAATGATATACTCTGGGATAACATTTCATTATGCCTTTATTTATAACAGGTAATTTTACATAATATGAAAATGGCATATTCTTTTTTATATCTTTATATTGTTTTTCTATAAGATATATATTATCTAGCAACCATTCTCCTGCAGGTACAGTCATATTTATATCTTCATCCAGTGATACTATGTATTTATAATTTTCCATTATTCTCTCATAACTTTTATCTAAACTCTCCAACACTAATTTTCTACATTTTCTGTTAGATACTATACCATGAAATTCTGATATATCTTCTACAAATTGTTCTAAATCTTGTTTATCTTCGCTAAAAAATATATTGTTTATATCATCTATTAAATTTCCTTTACTATTGTTATTTTTATAAATTATATATATTAAAATCATTAAAATTATACAAACAAAAATAGGTATAAATACTGTCATGGGAATTCATCCTTTCCTTGTAAAGAGTATGCCTAATTTAGTATTTCCAATCAGAATAAAAATATTACAATTAAAAATCAGGTTATAGTTGGTAACTAATCACCTGTCTTTATCTAATAATATTTAAAATTACAAATATTATTATTAAATAAAAAAAATATTATTAAGTTGAATTGTATCAACTCAATAATATTTTTCTTTTTAATCTTACAAAAAATTATATTTATTTTGACAAATATTTTATACTTCATTTTGTATTAAATTTTCATAAGTTTGTCTTTTACATACTAATCTTACTTTATCATCATTAACAAACACTACAGATGGCAATAAAGCTTTATTATAGTTACTTGCCATAGAATAACCATAAGCCCCTGTATTTAATACAGCCAGCAAATCATCAGATTCTAATTTTGGCAATCTTACATTGTCTATAAGTACATCTCCAGATTCGCAACATTTTCCTACTATCTTCACTTCTTCTGATAAATTATCTAAAACCTTATTACACACTGTACATTCATATTGTGATTTATATAGTGCAGGCCTTATATTATCTGTCATGCCACCATTTACAGCCACATATTTAGACACATTAGGTATTTCTTTAATTGAACCTACTGAATATAGTGTAATCCCAGCATTGCCCACTACAGATCTACCTGGCTCTATTGTTAATGTAGGTTGTCTAATACCTATTTTCTTTGAATAGTTCTGTGCTTTATCTAGTATAAGCTTACAAAATTCTTCTATTTTTTGGGGATTATCTCCATCTGTGTAATATATTCCAAAACCCCCGCCTAAATCTAACTCTTCTACATATATATTTAATTCTTCATTAATTCTTTTTATTAAATTAAACATTATTTCTATTTCTTCTTCATAGGGCTTTGTTTCAAATATCTGAGAGCCTATATGACAATGAAGCCCTAAAAATTGTATATTCTCTAATTCAGAAGATTTTTTTACAGCTTTAATAGCACCGTCATCTATTAATGTAAATCCAAATTTAGAATCTATTTGACCAGTTTTAATATATTCATGAGTATGAGCCTCAATACCTGGAATAACTCTTAAGATTACTTTTTGCTTTATATTTTTATTTTTACAAATAGTATTTATAATATCTAATTCTTGAAAATTGTCTGCTACAAATATTCCAACGCCTAAATCTATAGCCATTTCTATTTCTTCTATAGCTTTATTGTTACCATGAAAATATATTTTTCCCATTGGAAATCCACTTTTATAAGCAGTAAATATTTCTCCTCCTGATACTACATCTAAAAAAAGTCCTTCTTCTTTTATTAAAGTGCACATCGCCTTAGTTAGAAAGGCTTTTCCTGCATAGGCTACTTTATTTTTTTCTTTACTAAAAGAATTTATATATCTTCTACAATTATCTCTTATAAGAGTTTCATCCATTACATATAAAGGTGTTTTGAATTTATTAGCTAAATCTAAAGTATTAATTTTACCTATATATAAATTATTGTTTTTTATATTCATGCTTCCAAAAAGTTTCATATTTCCACATCCTATTTATAGATTGAATTCTTTTGCCACTAAATTTATAGCATCTATTTTATCTTCTACATTTATTGCACAGGTAATTCTTATTTCTGAAGTTGTTATCATTTTTACTTTTATGTTATTATCACTAAATAATTTTAACATCCTAGCTGCAACCCCTGATGTATTTTTCATACCTATTCCCACTATAGAAAATTTAGTTAAGTTTTCATCTATTCTTATTTTATCCTGTGGTGCATAAGCTTTTATTATATTCATACAATCCTTTAAATCTTCCTTTGGTATAGTAAAGGATAAACTTATTTTGCTATTTATAGGTGCTGTTTGACTTATTATATCTATATTAATTTGTTTTTCTGCCAATTTACCAAATATGTCTGCTACCACATTTATACTTTCTTTTATATCTTCAATTGTTATTGCAACATCATCATCACTAGTTGCTAATCCTGTTACTGATTTTATTTCCATATTCATATTATTCATCCCCTTAATAACTGTTCCCTTAGTATTACCATTACTTAAACCTACATAAATAGGTATGTGATATTTTTCTGCTAATTCTATAGATCTTGAATGCATAACTTGAGCTCCCAAGCTAGACAGTTCTAACATTTCTTCATAATCTATGTAATCTAATTTTTTAGCTTTATTGTACACTCTAGGATCTACACTGTATATACCATCTACATCTGTATATATTTCACACACAGCATTATTTAATTTTGCTGCTATTGCCACTGCTGAAGTATCTGAACCGCCTCTACCTAAAGTTGTTATATTACCATCACAATTTATTCCTTGAAATCCTGCAACAACAACAACTTTTCCTTCTTTTAAACTTTTATCTATTCTTTTTTCATCAATATCATTTATTAAGGATTTTCCATATTGTCCATTTGTACTTATATTTATTTGATAGGCTGTGTAACTTATAGAATCTTCTCCTAGTTCCTTGATTGCCATAGATAAAAGAGATGCTGATACCATTTCTCCTGTAGAAATCAATGCATCTAATTCTCTTTTATCTGGTGTACTACTTATATCCTTAGCCAATTTTATAAGATTGTCTGTAGTATGCCCCATAGCAGAAACTACAACTACCAGATCATTTCCTTCTTTTTTTCTTTTTACAACAGATTTAGCTATATTTTGTATTTTTTCTACTGTTGCTACGGATGTACCTCCATATTTTTGAACGATTATTGCCATATAAATGCCCCCTAATTATAAATAAGCCACTTTAAATCAACTGCTCCAAAATCTAATAAGTATTACAGCGTACATATTTTTTATAAAAAAATAATGCAACAAAGGAACACCTTTGCTGCATTATTTAAATAAACATAAATAATATGCAACGTCTGTGTACCTATGCAGCTCTCCACTTTTTTCAAGTGACAGCCTTACATATATTCTATGCAAAGCCAGGAAAAATTTTTGCAAAACTTCTTCCTTCGGCCATAATCCCTTTCTTTATTCCTCACAGTCCGCCGACTAAGAATAAATACTAATAATTACAGCGCCTCTCCATAAGTAGCTTTTATTTAATTGAATTTTTATTAGTTTAACATGAATAATAAAACAAATCAATAGCTATTTATTATTTTTATTTTAAAGTATAAAATTTCTTCAATGATTCTATCATGTAAAACTGATCTTTTACTCCCCCAAGTTCTCTAACAGAATGCATGGCTAAAAGTGCAGTACCTACATCTACAGAATCAATATTTACATGAGTTGAAGATATTGGTCCAATAGTAGATCCGCCTCTTTCATCAGATCTATTAACGAATTTTTGTACTGGAACCTCAGCTAAATCACAAATTTCTTCATATACAGATGTAGAATATGCATCAGAAGTATAGCTTTGATTTGCATTAATTTTTATAACTGGTCCTTTATTTATTATAGGTTTATTCGTTGGATCAGCCTTTTCTTCTGTATTTGGATGAACTGCATGAGCAGAATCACAAGATATCATAAAAGATTTAGAAAGAGTTCTAAAATAATCTTCTCTATCTTTTCCTAATCCTATAACAATTCTTTCTATAATACTTGAAAGTAATGGAGAATCTGCTCCTTGTTTTGTAGAACTACCTACTTCTTCGTTATCAAAACAAACTAACATTTGGCTTGAATCTTCTATATCACTTTCTATCAAGGCATTTAATCCTGCATGAACCATAGACAAATCATCTAATTTGGAAGAAGATATAAATTCATCATCTATCCCCATAATACATCCTTTTTCAAATTCATATAATAATAATTCAAAATCTAATATATCAGATTTTTCTACATTTAACTCCTTACATAATATCCTTAATAAATAATCTTCTTCCTCTAATTTTTCATTTATCAACCCTAAAATAGGTAACATATCTTTTTGTTTATTTAATTCATAGCCTTTATTAACACTTCTATTCATATGAATAGCTAAATTAGGTATTATAAGTATTGGTCTTTTTACATTAACAAGCTTCATTTCAGGCTTAAATGGGTTTTTACTCCTTACTGTAACTCTTCCTGCTAAAGATAAAGGCCTGTCCATCCAAGTATTTAATATAGGACCTCCATATACTTCTGTATTTAGTTTTATATAATTTCCTTTAGAAAATATTTGTGGATTTGGTTTTATTTTAAATGTTGGTGAATCAGTATGAGCCCCTACTATTCTAATACCACAATCTTCTATTTGTTTATTTCCAATACAAAAAGCTATAATAGCAGATTGATTTTTTATAGTATAATACTTTCCACCTTTTACAAGATTCCATTTTTCACTGTCTTTGAGCTCCTCATAATGATTGGAATCAAGAATAGATTTCATATTGTTTACAACATGAAAAGGTGAAGGGCTATCATATATAAAATTCAAAAGATTCTGAGATATTTTTAAATAATTGTTCACAAAAACACCACCTACTTATATTTTATATTAATTATACCAAATAAACTCATAAATATTATATATGTATTATATTATTAATAAACAGATTATCCCCTTTATTTTCCACTATATATAAATAATTCTACTATTTTCTTATGATTACTCTGTCACCTTAATATCAGTTAGCTGTCCTTTACAATAAAGATGATAAAATTTATTTTCTATATATGCCAATTATCTCATATCCAATTCCTCAAATATCAATTTGGTTTTCCCCAAACATTTTTTCCACTTACAGGTTTTGTTGTTTTAATTGATTATTTATATTAAATAAAATAATCTGTGTATCCTCTATTTTTATAAGAATCATTCTATCATTCTTATGGAGTTTACACAGATTATTCTACACTTTGGAAAATCTACAATGAAGTTACATCAATCTTCTTTACACAAAGTTAAGACCAAATATTGGAATTTGGTCAATTTACTTTACACTAGGTTAAGCTATTAAAATTGAGCTTACAGAATCATATTTTAAATAAATGTACGTAAATATTTTGACATAGCAAACTAAACTTTCTATATAATTTTTATTTATAATACTTTATACTTACATAATCATCTTTTAAAATAACCTTACCAACTACTTTAGCTGGAGTTCCAAAAGCTACGCTATAATCTTCAATATCCTTATTTACAAAACTATTAGCTCCTATTATACATCTTTTTCCAATTTTTACTCCATGTTTTATTATACTCATACTTCCTATATAAGTATTTTCTAAAATTGTTACGTCTCCTTTTACTAAATCTTCCTTTCCTCCACTTACAACCCTTAAAGATGAATCATGAGTATATATTTGTACTCCTGTTGAAATATCGCAGTTATCTCCAATAGTAATTTTGCCATTTATGCCTTCAATCATTGTAAAAGGACCAATCCAAACATTATTTCCTATTTTAACATCCCCCATTATTACACTGGTATCATATATACTAGATCCTTCTCCTGCTTTTATTAAAGATGCTTTTTCCCATCTATCATATAAAAGCTCATTGGTTGGAAGTATTCTATTAAATTTTTTTTTCATCTCTAAACGTTCTTCATCTAAATAGCCCTTTAAATACTCCTTGATTTTTTTATTATCCATATTTCTATCTCCACCACGTTATTAATATATTCAACCTATATTAATTTAATTAACTCAATACTTGCAATTATTTCTCCATTAAATTCTTATTAATTATAAATATAATCCTTTAGTTGACTTACTATATAATCGATTTCATTATCCTTTATTCCTACATAAAGAGGTAATGCTAATCCTTGTTTCCACGCAAAACTTGATTTTTTAAATTCTTTATCATCATAACTATATTTTTTCTTATAATAATCTTGTTCATGAACTGCATAAGCTCCTATATTTGTTTCTATACCTTTTTCTTTTAAATTTTCTATGATAGAATCTCTATTTATAGATTTATTTAAAAGTATATGATAAGTTTGCCAAATATGTTTACTATATTCTTTTTCTCTTGGTAAAATTATTTCTTTTATATTGTATAATCTTTCGTTATATTTATTAGCTATAATTTTTCTAACTTTGTTTATTTTATCTAATTTTCTAAATTGGGCAACTCCCATAGCACCTTGTATATTGGTCATCCTATAGTTAAGTCCAGAAAATATAAATTTAGGTGTTCCATGATAATAGTCCATACCATGATTTCTTATAGCTCGTATTTTTCTTGCAAATTCATCATTGTTAGTTACAACTATACCACCTTCTCCAGTTGTTATTGATTTTCTAGGATGAAAACTAAAACATCCTAAATCTCCTATAGTACCTATTTTTTTATTTTTGTACTCAGCACCTAAAGCACACGCTGCATCTTCTACTACCCTTAAACTATACTTGGATGCTAAATCCATTATTTTATCCATATTTGACACTTGTCCGAATTCGTGTACTGGAATTATTACTTTTGTATTATTATTAATTTTATTTTCAATCTCATCTGTATCAATACAAAAATCATCCAAATTTATATCTACAAAAATACTTTTAGCTCCAATATTCTCCACCACATTTGATGTGGCTGGGAATGTAAAATCTGGTACTATAATTTCATCACTAGGTTTAATATCTAGTGCAATCAAAGATAAATGTAAGGCTGCTGTTCCATTGCTTACAGCTATAGCATGCTTAACATGTAGATACTCCTTTATCAAGTTTTCAAATTCTTCTACTTTATTCCCTTGTACCAGATATCCTGAATTTAAAACGTTTTTTATTTCATTCATCTCATTATCATCAATAAAAGGTACTGATAGTCTAATCATTATCTAAATTCCTCGTATACCATTTTATTGTTTCTTCCAACCCTTTTTCTAAATCATATTTAGGTATAAATCCCAAAATATTTTTAGCCTTATCTATACTGGGCATCCTTAGTTCAACATCAACATAATTTTTAGGAATATATTTAATTTTAGAATTTGATTTTGAAATATTTTTTATGAGTTTAGCTAACATACTTATGGTAATTGTCCCTCTTGGATTACCAATATTAAAAGAATTTCCTATTGCATCCTCATTTTCAATACAAAGCATAATTCCATTTATAAAATCTTCTATATAGCACCAAGATCTAATTTGATCACCGTCTCCATGGATATTAATATCTTCATTTTTTATAGCTCTTGTTACAAACTCATGTATAGCCCCTTCACCTACTTGTCCTGGACCATATATATTAAATGGTCTAACTGAAACAGTAGGTAATTTATACTCTTTGTAATAACTATAGGTTAAATGTTCTCCTGCTAATTTACTTATGGAATATGTCCACCTTGCTTCTCCTACAGGTGCCAAATTTGTATTAGAAGTTTCTTCCACCTTATATGCATAAGATCCAAAAACTTCTGATGTTGAAAAATCTACAAATCTTTCTAGAAATCCCTCACAATCTTTTAAAACTTCTAGAATATTGAATGTACCTATCATATTAACTTTCATAGTATTAACAGGATTTTTTATAACTGTATCTATTCCTGCAATAGCTGCTAAATGAACAACTATGTTAGGTTTTATTTTATCTATAGTTTTTTTTAAATTATCAAAGTCTAATACATCTCCTTGTATAAGTTTTATATTAGAATAGTCCAACAAATTAGTATTTTTTATAGAATTTCTATTAAGATTATCGTATAACCATATTTTATTATTTTTATATAACTCTTCACATAGCTTTGTTCCTATAAATCCTGCCCCGCCTGTTAATAAAATCTTTTTATTTTTAATCACCAAAATTCCCCCATAAGATTATTTATATATATGAATTAACTGTTTAGCTATTTTATTCATGTCATGATATTTCTTGGTATACTCTATTCCTTTTTTAGATATATCATATAAAATATGCTTGTTATTTAATATATACTCCAATTTTTGTTCTATGTTACTTGGATTAGCAGATATTATTGGAATATCTTCTGGATAATTATTTTTCATATAATCGCTTATATAACAAACTACCGGTTTCCCCATACACATACATTCTATAGAAAACAATCCATAACTTCCTCCCAGTATCTGATCAACTATTAAGTCTGCTTCTCTATAAATCTTTTTTGCTTCTATATGAGGAACTTTTTCTACCAATTGAAAATCAAAACTATATTTTTTCTTTAAGTTATCTATTGCTTCAATTATATATTTTGTTCCTTTACATTCTGCATTTGTTGGAGCATGAACAATAAAAAACTGCTTATTTTCATAATCATTCACTATTGGCTTATATTCACTAATATCTATAGCCTGAGGTATAAAATATACGTTTTTATAACATCCGTCAATATACCTATATAACTCCTTATCAGCAACAATGCAATTATCTATATATTTTGCACATAAATCTATTTTCTCCATAATATGTTTTTCATTTTTTGTTTTTACTTTAATATATTTATTTATCTTTACAGCTTTAGAATATTGCCTTATTTCTGAACCCCAATAGTTCATGAAAGCCTTTTTATTTATTTTCTTTAATATCTTTATATCTATTAAGTTTGCCCAAAGAGTTGATCCAAAGAAAAAATGAAATACATCAAATTGAGAAATTAATTTGGCTAGATGTTTAATTGTTGTATTATTGTCACCATACAACTTAAAGTCGGAACTATTGTAATTAATCCAATTAGGATAATAATTTAAAGTAAATGATTCTACTCCTTGTTTCCTAAGGGCTTTTGAATACGTGCTCATTTGATTTGCAATTTCCATAGTTCCAAATAAAACTTTTAGATTTTCTTTTACCTTTGGCTTTTTTGTAGTTACATAATCTTCGAATTTTAAATCTAAATCAGGATGCATGAATTGATCAACAACAAATTTTTCTATTTCCATGTTGTATTGCTTAATTTTTTCTATAGTTTCTACATCATTATTTCTATACTCTAGTTTATAAATTTTATCTTCTATAGAATTCTCTAGAATTTCATTTTCGCAATAAAACAAAGCTTTTCTATACTCTATTAAAGAATTAAATATTTGCTTTTTTTCCTCATAACCTACAGCTAAATTATATGCTTCATTAAATTCATCCACTTTTTTTATTCCTTTCCTATGAATATTTATCCTACATATTCATAATATTATTGTTATATATAATTAGTGAGAATTATCTTATAAAAAGTATCTATAATAATCAATTTGAAAACAAAATTTAATTTGATTATTTTATATATACTCATTCAAATAATATATATATAACTTTTTAAAATAAATAATCTTTTTAAAAATCCCCAAAATATAAAATAAGGAAAAGTTTATATGTTATAATACATAATGAATTCTATTAGAATTTATTATTCTAAACTTGGCAGGTGTTTTCTATGTTTACTAGATTTCTAATAACAAAATTTATTAAAAATCATAATAATGTTAATAACAAAAAAGTAAGAGATGCTTATGGGTATTTAGCAAGTATTGTAGGTATACTATGTAATATCATATTATTTGTAACAAAATTATCTATAGGATTAATTTCAAATAGTATAGCTGTTATAGCTGATGCATTCAATAATTTATCTGATGCAGCTTCTTCTATAATTACATTTTTAGGTTTCAAACTTGCTTCAAAGCCAGCAGATAAAGAGCATCCTTTTGGTCATGGCAGAATAGAATATTTGTCTGGATTTATAGTATCTTTTATGGTTTTATTAGTTGGTGTAGAATTTATTAAATCTTCTTTCAATAAGATAATTCATCCAACTTTCGTTAAATTTCAACTTATACCATTTGTTATTCTTGTCCTATCTATTCTTGTAAAGCTATGGTTAAGTATTTTTAATAAATCTATAGGTAAAAAAATAGATTCAAATGCTTTAAAAGCTACCTCTTTTGATGCACTAAGTGATGTTATTGCTTCATTTTTTGTAGCATTATCTTTAATTACAAGTAAATGGATATCAATACCCTTAGATGGATATTTCGGAATTGTAATTTCACTTTTTATATTATATTCTGGTATAAGTTTAATAAAAGAAACATTAAGTCCAATACTTGGAGAAGCTCCAGATTCAAAACTTGTAAATGAAATTGTAGATAACATTATGAGAAATGATTTAATAATGGGTGTACATGATTTAATAATACACAATTACGGTCCAAGACGATATATGGCGTCAATTCATGCTGAAGTTCCTTCAAACGAATCTATTGTTAAGATTCATGAAGTTATAGATAAAGCTGAGAAAGAAATATCTGAAAAATTAGATCTTCTCTTAGTAATTCACATGGATCCTGTTAATGTAGATAATAAAGAAGTATCTTTTACTCGTAGAGAGGTCTCAAAAGCTTTAGAAAGGTTTCCTATAATAAAATCAATGCACGATTTTAGAATAGTAGGAGAAGATGAATATAAGAATTTAATATTTGACATAGTAATAGATCATTCTTTTAAACTTACTTCAGAATTAGAAGATAAACTAAAAAAAGATATAGATGATTCTATAAAAAAAATGCACCCACAGTATAATTCAGTTATAACTGTAGATAGAGATTTTTACTAATTCAGTATGTATATTTTAATTGAAATCATAACTCAATAGTTAAATCCTAATTAGTATACAAAATTATGTTTTGTGCATATTATATATAGTGATTTTAATTAAGGAGTTGATTTTTTTGATAAACCCATCAAAACACTTCTTTGCTGGTGGTAATACCTCTGAAGGCTTCTACTCTCTCTTTAATAATATAATAGATGTTAATACAGCTAATAGAATTATATACTTAAAAGGTGGTCCAGGCACTGGTAAATCTTCATTAATGAAAAGTATTGCAGATTTTTTTATAAATAATAATTATACTTTAGAATTTTTTCATTGTTCTTCAGATAGTAACTCTTTGGATTCTATAAAAATAAAAGAATTGAAAGTGGCTATGGTAGATGGAACAGCCCCTCATATGCTAGATCCCAAGGTACCTGGCGCAATAGATAAAATAATAAATCTAGGTGATTTACTAGATGAAAATGAATTAAAAAATCATAAGAATGAGATAATAAAAGTAAGCAATGAAATAAGTGAAACATTTAAAAGAGCCTACAGATACTTAAATGCAGCTAGATCTATCCATGAAGATTGGAGAGTATTAAACTGCAATGCTAAAAACTATGATAATCTATATAAACTAGAGTCAGAATTGAAGAATAATTTATTTAAACAAAATACTTTTATGCCTGGTAAAGGTGGAAAAAGACATCTATTTATAAGTGCCATTACTCCTGAAGGAATTGTAAGCCACACAGATAGTATTTATAGCAGTACAAAAAACATGTACGTTTTAAACGGAGCCCCTGGTACTGGTAAAACAGAAATATTAACTGCCTTAGGTAATGAAGCTATAAATAGAGGTTTATTTGTTGAGTACTATCATAACCCTCTAGTTCCAAATATGATAGAACATATTGCAATTCCAGAACTTGATTCTGCAATTATGACCTCTAACGAAATTAACAAGGAATTTTTAGATGGTGAGCAAATATATATGGATAATTTATTAGATTTATCTATCCTAAATAACAACAGATCAAAAATAAATGAAACTAAGGAATTATTTTATAAACTTATAAATAAGGCTACAGATATACTTAATTCTGAAAAAAATATTCATGATGATTTAGAAAAATATTATGCTACTAATATGGACTTTTCTAAAATTCCGCAAATTAAAGAATCTATAATTGAAGATTTTTTAAATTTTAAAACAAACTAACTTAGCAATTTATTAAACTTATTAAATTTGTTTAACAAATAATTAATTACAGGTTATAATTTAATGTAATTTTTATATACGCTTTTATTAAAAGAGACTTTTTAATTTAGATATAATTCGGAAAATTTCATTAAAAAATAAAGAACTCCTAATTTATATACTCTTATAAATTAGGAGTTCTTTATTTTAATTTTATTTAAAGCCTTATTAATTACAACTCATAGTATAAAACATTTTTCAATAGAGTTTTTATTTATATAAATAGTCCACATTGTTAATGAAAACTTATCCACATTGTTTATAACTTTTCATCTTCATTGTGTACAACTATCATTTCATGCAATGCTCTTGTAGCCATTATATATTTTAAATGCTCTATTTCATTGTTATCATCTAATACTAGAATGGTGGCATCAAATTCTAATCCTTTTGATAAGTAAGAAGGAATTATAATCTTTCCTCCAGAATAAATTATATCTTCTCTGTGTATTAGATTTATATATCTTTCTTTCTTCAATTCTGCTCCTATAACTTTACCTTTTTCTAGTGTTGCTGTTATAATTGCAATATTTTCATATTCTTTATTATCTAAATAATCTAAATAGTAATTAATTTTATCTACTAATTCCTGTGTATTATTTACTGTTACTTCTTTTACAGGCTCCCCTTCTCTTACTAAAGGAACAATTTTATTAGTTGACAAATATTTATTAGCATATTCCATAATCTCTTTTGTTGATCTATAACTTTTATCTAAATTAAAATATTCTACATCAACTCTATCAAAGACAGAATCTAAGCATAACATAGGAATCTGATTATTACAAGGTAATGTTCTTTGATTAACATCTCCTACTATAGTGAAAGATTGACAATCAGTAAGCTCTTTTAATACTACAAATTGTAAGAATGAATAATCCTGTGCTTCATCTATTACTATGTGTTTTATTTCATTTTTGTATCTTAAACCCTCTAATTTTATTTTTAAATATAATATAGCAATAACATCATCTATAGTAAGTTCCTTATTTTTATTAAATTCATTATATACATCTAAAACCTGTGGATTATTTAACCATACTAATGATTTTTTTAGTTCTATAGATTTTTTTACTAAACTTCTTATAGTATTTTTTCTTTCAAATTCTATATTATTTTTACTAAGTTCTAGCTCTTCTTTTGATAATTTACTTATCTTTTCTTCATACTGCTTTTTAATCTCATAAACTTTTTTATTTCTTGCATCTCTTATCTTAGAAAAAACTATTCTTTTTACCTTTTTACTCCTTTTAAACAACGGCATATATTTATAATAAGAATACAGCATTTCATCTATTTCTTTTTTACTGATAGCAACTTCATCAACTAATATTACATCTTTTGTAGTAAATGTATTTTGTTCTAAGCTATCCATAAAATTATTTAAATCTTTCATATAGTCCATAGATTGTTTATGTTTTATATCTTCTATAAACTTATTATCTTTTCCTATAAGTCTTTTTATATAATCATCATATCCTATGAACTTATCTATAGGAATTAGATCTTCTATAAAATCCTTAAATGTAGTTTGTTTAACACCATTTTCACCTAGGCTTGGTAATACCTCTGATATATAATCTACAAAAATATTATTGGGTCCTAGTATTAGTACTTTATCTTGTATCTGCTTTCTATAATTATATAGTAAGTACGCTACTCTATGAAGAGCGATGGTAGTTTTTCCACTACCTGCCACTCCATTTACAATTATAGATTTATCTTTAGGTTGTCTAATTAAATTATCTTGCTCTTCTTGTATAGTCATAACTATATCTTTTAATTTTTCCTTAGTATTTTCAGTTAGGACCATTTGAAGAACTTCATCTTTTACATCTAAAACAGAATCAAACATACCCTTTAATATTCCCTTACGAATAACATATTGTCTTTTGGATTTAACATCTACCTCTATTTCACCTTCTGGTGATTCGTAAGGTATATTGCCTAGCTTGCCTTGATAAAATATTTGAGATATAGGAGCTCTCCAATCCACAATAAAAGGCTTATAACTGCCAGTTTCTAAAAAGCCATATCTACCTATATATATGGAATCCTCATCACCTTCATCTATAAAATTAACTCTCCCAAAATAAGGATTTTGTTCTAAAACTGTTAATTCTTTTAGCTTTTTGTCTATAAATCCATAAAGTTTCTCTTTTAAATATCTATCATGATCAAAATACTCTACTACCTTATCTTCATCATTTTTATCTTCTTCTAAAAATTCTTTTCTATATTCTACTATATCTTGTACTGTATCTTTTCTTTTATCTAAATATATGCTAGTTTCTTTTCTAATTTTATCTATTATAAAATCTAGATATTCTTTCTCCATACTTAGGTCTATACATTTATCTATGGAATTGTTAATTTCCTTATTATCCATAAACATCTCTCCATTTCGTTCTATTCTTCTGTAGGTTGTTTATCATCTATATCTACGCTTTTATTCTCCACTACAGAATCATCTATATTCTTTTCATCTGATATTTTATCTTCTAATTTACCTTCATTACTTTTCTCTTCTAATACTTTTTTCTCTTCATCCACATCTACTTGCTTTGATATAGAATTATTTTCTCCTTTAACCATTGCCATGAATTCATCCCCCATAAGAGTTTCCTTCTCTAGCAATCTTTCTGTTATTTTATTTAATAATTCTTCATTTTCTTTTAAAACGCCCTTTGCTTTTTCATGACAATTTTTTATTATATTTAATGCTTCTTCATCTATTATAGCTGCTGTTTCTGCGCTACAATTTTGAACTGGTCTTCCATCTAGATATTTATTTTGAACGGATTCTAAAGCCATCATGTCAAATCTTTCAGTCATACCATATACGGAAACCATACTTCTAGCAGTTTGAGTAGCTCTTTCTATATCATTTGCAGCTCCTGTAGATACAGAATTAAATTTAACTTCTTCCGCAGAACGTCCTCCTAACATTACTGTTATTTGGTCCATCATTTCTTCTTTATTTATTAAATATTTATCTTCTGTTGGAAGTTGCATAGTATAACCCAATGCTCCCATAGTTCTTGGAACAATAGTTATTTTGTGCACTGGATCTGTATTAGGAAGTAATGCTGCTATAAGAGCATGCCCAACCTCATGAAAAGCAACTTGCCTTTTTTCTTGTGGAGATAGTATTCTATCTTTTTTCTCTTTACCTGCAATAATAACTTCAACAGCTTCTTCTAAATCCTCTTGTATAACTTCTTGTCTACCATTTTTAACAGCTCTTAATGCTGCTTCATTTATTATATTAGCTAAATCAGAACCTACTGCTCCTGGAGTACTTTTTGCAATAGATAACATATCTACTTCTTTTGATATTTTTACTCCATCTGAGTGAACCTTTAATATATCTTCTCTTCCCTTTAAATCTGGTCTATCTACTATTACTCTTCTATCAAATCTACCTGGTCTTAAAAGAGCTTTATCTAATATTTCTGGTCTATTAGTAGCAGCCAGTATAACAACACCTTTAGATGAATCAAATCCATCCATTTCAGCCAAAAGCTGATTTAAAGTTTGTTCTCTTTCATCATTACTACTCATAGCATTATCTCTGCTCTTACCTATAGCATCTATCTCATCTATAAATATTATGCACGGGGCTTTGTCTTGAGCTTGCTCAAATAAATCTCTTACTCTGGCAGCCCCCATACCTACAAACATTTCTACAAAACTTGAACCTGACAGTGAAAAGAAAGGTACTTTAGCTTCTCCCGCTACTGCCTTAGCTAATAAAGTTTTACCTGTTCCTGGAGGACCTACAAGTAGTGCTCCTTTAGGCAGCCTGGCACCTATGTCTGTGTATCTTTCCGGTTTATGTAGAAAGTCTACAATTTCCACTAAAGATTCTTTAGCTTCATCTTGTCCTGCTACATCTTGAAAATTAACTCCTGTTTCATTTTCCCCATATATTTTAGCAGTGTTCTTCCCAAAAGACATAACACCACTACCCATCTTTTTATTCAATTTTCCAAATATCAATTTTCCAAAGAACATAAATATCATCATAGGTATAATCCAGTTGAAAATAAAACTTTTTATAGCTGAACTTTCCTGAGGAACGCCACCATATTTCACATTAGCAGATGCTAATTTTTTTACTAAATCAGGGTCATAAACTGCCTCTGTGTACATGATTTTATTCTTTTCTCCTTCTTTTATCTTAGGATGAATTATTATTTTATCTCTTGTTAATTGAACTTCTTCTATTTTATTTTGATTTAAATATTTCATAAATTCGCTATATTTTATATGATCGGATTTTATATTTGTAATGTAATCATTAAGCATAAACACTATTAAAGCCACTGCTACAGCATAATAAGCAACATACTTTATTTTATTTTTGTCAAATTTACTATTCTTAGACATAATTTTTCCTCCGTTTTATATTAAATAAATTTACACCCTAAACATGCAGTATAGTATATTTTATCATAATTATAAAAAAATAAATATAATTATTCTCTCCTATAAATAGTATTACATTTTTTTTGTTATTACTATATTGTTATTTGGACTAATGTTAAATTTATTATTAAATATTTGTTAAATAAAATATTTAATAATAAATTTAACATTAACTTATGGATATCATATCTATATGTACCTTTAATATCACTTTATATATATATTCTTCTATATTATAAATACAATTTTTATTCCAAGAAAACTATACAGTAATGTAAATTATTATAGAGAAATAAAAGATATGAGCAAATATTATACATTTATCTCATATCTTTTTTCCAAATAACTATAAATCTTATAAATATACTATTTAGCTAATTCATATATAGCATGTCCGTATATTTTAGCATTTAAAACTAAATTTTCTAATCCTATATATTCATCTTTTTTATGAATTACATCTGGTTCTCCTGGGAAAATTGGTCCAAAAGCAACTATATTAGGCATTTCCTTTGCATAAGTTCCTCCCCCTATAGCCAATAGTTTTGGTTCTTTTCCTGTTTGTTCTTTATATACCTTTTGTAATGATTTTATCAATTTATGTTCAGCATCAAAATATAAAGGTTTTTGATCTTCCAAATTTTCTATTCTTATTTCTGTTCCTTCTATTTTTTTATTGAATCTTTCCATAAGATCCTCTACTTTATGTGTAACTGGATATCTTAAGTTTAATGACATTCTTATTTCATTTTCATCCATAGAAATAGTTCCAACATTAAAGCTTAATTTACCTGAAGGTTTATCTTCTAGATCTACTCCAAAAGATTTACCATCAGTTTCATTTCCTACATTATTATTGAAAAATCTTATAAATTGTAATTCATCACAATGTCCTAATGGAAGGTCTGCTAAAATTTTAAACATTTGCATTATAGCATTTTTCCCAAGCTCTGGTGTACTACCATGAGCAGACATACCCATAGATTTAATTACAACTAATCCTTCTTTTTCTTCTGCACTTAAATCTATTTTATTTTTAGTGGCACAATACTCTACAGCTCTTATAACCATATCAGTATCTGTGCATTCTATGCCAGCTTCACAATAATCTGGTACCATATTAGAAGCTTCTCCACCTTTAATATATTTTAATTTAATATCTTTATTGCTTTTTACCTTTAAATCTTTTACTACATCAAATATTGTAATTCCTTTTTCAGCATAAATTATTGGGTACTCAGCATCAGGAGTAAATCCAAGTACTGGTGGTTTCTCTTTTGCTAAATAATGCTCTATTTCAGTAGATCCCATTTCTTCGTTTGTTCCAAATAAAATTCTAACTTTTTTAGACAAAGGAAGTTTAGCTTCTTTTATAGCCTTTAATCCATATAATGCTGCAATTATAGGTCCTTTATCATCTGTAGTTCCTCTACCATGCATCTTTCCATCATGTATTTCTGCCCCATAAGGTGGATATTTCCATCCGTCTCCCTCTGGAACTATATCTAGATGTCCTAAAACACCCACATATTCGTCACCTTCACCATATTCTGCATAGCCAACATAACCATCTACATTTACAGTTTTAAAACCTAACTTTTTACTTATTTCTAATGCTTTTTCTAAAGCACTAGCTACGCCTTCCCCATAAGGTTTACCTTCTTTTGCTTCCCCTGCTATACTTTTAATTTTAACTAATTCTGCGGTAGAATCTATAAGATCTTCTTTTAGATTCTCTATTACGCTGTTTATGTCCAAAAGAATACCCCCTCAATAAATAATTTATTTTTCCTATTACACATACATTATACCTCTTTACAAAAAAAATTACACCATAATTTACAAATACTAAGTTAAAGGTTACCATAAATAAACATTGAGAAAAGACATAGAAAAATAATTATAGATTTTTCTATGCCTTTTTCTAATTTTAATATACTAAATTAAATATAATTTTTTATGAAAATTATATTAGTATGCTCTTCCCCAGTAAACTAGGTTTTTAGCTTTTTTACCACAGCATACGCAAGTATCTGATACATGTTCTTCATTAAATGGTATGCATCTAGAACTAGCTCCTGTTTCTTCTTTTATTTTTTCTTCACATTCTATATCTCCGCACCACATAGCTTTTACAAAACCATCTTTATCTTCAACAACTTTTTTAAATTCGTCCATATCTTTAGCTACACTAGTTTTTTCTTCCATTCTCTTTTTAGCTTTGTTGTACATAGTTTCGTGTATATTATCTAAAAGTTCTGGTATAACTGTCTCTAATTCATCCATAGAAACTACTATTTTTTCTCCTGTATCTCTTCTTGCTAATACTACTTGATTTTTTTCTATATCTTTAGGACCAACTTCTAATCTTATTGGAACACCTTTCATTTCATATTCGTTAAACTTCCAACCTGGCATTTTATCTGTATCATCAAGTTTAACTCTAGCTACTTTTGAAACTCTTTCTTTTAGTTCATATGCCTTATCAAGTACTCCTTCTTTATGTTGAGCTACTGGAACTATAACTACTTGTATTGGGGCTATTCTTGGTGGAACTACTAATCCACTATCATCTCCGTGAACCATTATTATAGCCCCTAGCATACGAGTTGTAACTCCCCATGAAGTTTGATGAACATTTTGAAGTTTTCCTTCTTTATCTGAATATTGTATTCCAAAAGCTTTTGCAAAATGATCTCCAAGATAATGTGATGTACCTGTTTGCAATGCTTTACCATCATGCATTAAACTTTCTATTGTATATGTGGCTTCTGCTCCTGCAAATTTTTCTTTTTCTGTCTTTTGTCCCTTTATTACAGGTATAGCCAATACATTTTCAACATGTTCTGCATACACATTAAGCATTTGTTCTGTTTCTTTTCTAGCTTCTTCTGCTGTAGCATGAATTGTATGACCTTCTTGCCATAAGAATTCTGCAGTTCTTAAAAATGGTCTTGTAGTTTTTTCCCATCTTACTACTGAACACCATTGATTATAAAGTTTTGGTAAATCTTTATAAGATTGAACTATTTTAGCATAGTGTTCACAGAATAATGTTTCTGATGTAGGTCTAACACATAATCTTTCTGTAAGTTCTTCTTCTCCACCATGAGTTACCCATGCAACTTCTGGTGCAAACCCTTCTATATGATCCTTTTCTTTATTTAGTAAGCTTTCTGGTATAAATAAAGGCATATATACATTTTCATGTCCTGTAGCTTTAAACCTTGAATCTAAATCCTTTTGAATCATTTCCCACATACCATAGGCATAAGGACGTATTATCATACAACCTCTTACACTTGAATAATCTGCAAGTTCAGCCTTTTTTACTATATCTGTATACCATTGTGCAAAGTCTTCATCCATAGGTGTAATATCTTCAACAAACTTTTTATTTTTTGCCATATTAAATTCCTCCCTAGAATTTATTTTTATAAATAAAAAAACTCCTAATCCCTAGACAGGGACCGAAGTTATGCCGGTGGTACCACCCTTGTTAACATATAAAATATGCTCACTTTTATTGATAACGGAATTTTTCCGCTGTATCCTACTTAAATTTCAGTACAGAACTCTGAGGCTGGTTCAAAACTTAGCTTTTAGGAATTCTCATCTTACATCCTTCTCTGTAAAAAGCATAGGAATCTACTATTCCTCTTCTTTGCTATAAATTTATATAATTTTTAAATATTTAATTATTATGATAAGTTATATTATAAACATTGTCAATAGCTTAACTAGCTTTAATTTTCCATATTTTTTATAATTTTAATATGCTCATAAAGTTATATAATATTGATATTATTTACAATCCCATCGAATTATAATCAATTAATTTTATTTTATCTTTTCTAGAAAATGTTTTGATTTCATATTCTCTTTTCATGGCTTCTCTATTAGTATTAAATTTCTCAAAATATTTTAAAACCACTGGTCTTCTAGCTCTAGTATATTTTGCACCTGTTCCTTTATTGTGCTCACTTATTCTTCTTTCAATATCTGTTGTCCATCCTGTATATAAAGTTCCATCCTTACACTCTAAAATATAAACATATGCCATATATAACAATCCTTCTCTTTTATATATTTCTCTATTACATATTATAAATATATAATACAATTATCTCTTAATAAATTGTTATTTTCTATAACTATTCATAAATCTTATAACAATATAGATTTTCAACTATCTATAAAATTTTATTTAAAATATAAATTCATTATAAATAGTTGAAACTATATAAAGATTATATTATTATTTTATCTGTTCATATTTTAATCTATTGTGTAAAATATATATTAATAAAATTGCTAACAGAGCGGAGTAGGTTAATATAAAATAAGGGTAAATCACAGGATGTCCAAATATATTAATAGTAGAAAATACATCATATATTTTTACACCACTAAGAATCTGTGCAATACTTAAGCTTATCAAAGGCTTTTCCCACCAAAAGTTTGCATTTGCACCAAATCTTTGTACTAACATTGGAAACATCAATATAAATCCAGAAATAAAGAAAGTCATCATAGATGATCTTGTAATATTAGATATCAGCAATATCAATAGTGCAAATATTATAGCTCCTATTACTGTTGTAAAAAATAATGTAAGATTAAATTCGCCTATAGTAAGATTATATGGAGAACATATAAAATCCCATAAACATTGCATAGGTGCACTAAATCCTTGCCATCCATATGCTATATTTACTAAAACAGTACTTATAAGATTACATATAAAAGTTATAAATACAGCATATATAATAGAAGCTAATATCTTTGCCCTAACACACTGACTTCTACCTTTTTTAGTAGATAAAATTATTGTATCTACTTTAGTTTTATATTCATCTGAAAACATAGGAGAGACCCCTAACAAAAGCATTATAACTATAATAATAAAATTTGTCTCATTTACAAAACTAGATATATATTGCCACCCTTCTGTATAAAAAAACTTAGGTTCTGAAAGTTTTTTATACATATCATTAGCTATAGTTTTATTTTTATATTCATAAGAATTTTCCTTTCCAAATTTTTTAAGATCCATTAAATTTTTATCTAATTCCTTTAGTGTATATCCTTTAAAATCTTGAGGTCTACTATCTAGTTTTTTATTATAAAACAGTGGATCTGCTTTTCTTAAAACATCAGCTATAGCTACAAATTTTGGTCTATTTTGCTGAGAATAATTATTCCATATTCGTTCATATATTCTTTTCCTACTATCATCTTTATCTTTAGTACTTTTAACAATATTAGATAATTTTTCTTCTTTCCCCTTAGTTATTTTTCCTTCAAAAGGTTTTGTATAATTATATAATACATTTGTTGATTCATAATAATTTTTAACCTCTTTAAATTCAATAATACCATTAGAGCCATGAACCAATAACAGTATTCCTCCTAATATTAAGAGCAAGTACTTTTTAGAAAATATTTTATATAATTCGTGCTTTAATAATTCCATGTTTCAACCCCCCTGTTATATTCTCCTGTATATTTTCCTAACTTTTTAATATTCTAAGCTATATTTCATTGTGAAATTTTATTATGAAATCTTGTCAAAATACTACTCTATTTTTTCATTAAAATAATGCATGTACATATCTTCAAAATTGGGTTCAATATCTATAGAATCTCCTTCTGGTTTATTAGAACTTATTATTCTAAGTTCTACTTTCCCTATCTTTCTCATAATATTTACTACTTGATATGTCTTTTCATATTCTGATATATCTTTCTCATCCATTTTTACTTTCCAAACTTTGCCTTTCATTTCTTTAAGGAGTTCTTCTCCTGTAGAGCATTTAATAAGCTGTCCTTCTCTTATTAAAATAACTTTTTTCGCAATATATTCTATATCTCCAACAATGTGAGTAGACAAAATAATAATCCTATCTTTGGATATATCTGAAATTAAATTTCTAAACCTGATTCTCTCTTTAGGATCTAATCCTGCTGTTGGTTCATCTAATATTAAAATCTTAGGATCATTTAAAAGTGCCTGGGCTATTCCTAATCTTTGTTTCATTCCTCCAGAAAATTTGCCTACTTTTTTCTTTCTACAATCTGCAAGACTCACAACTTCTAAAAGTTTTTCTATTCTTTCTTTAACTGTGTTTTTACTTAAGCCCTTTAGGGCTCCCACATACTTTAAAAATCTTTCTGCTGTAAAATTATTATAATATCCCATATCCTGTGGTAAATATCCTAATAAATCTCTATAATTTTCCCCTAAATCATTTTTATCCACGTTGTTTACTAAAATTTGTCCACTAGTGGGATTAAGTACATCAGAAATTATCCTCATTAATGTAGTTTTTCCTGCTCCATTAGGCCCTAATAATCCATAGACCCCTTCAGTCATCTCTATAGAAAAATCTTTTACAGCTATCTTATCTGAATATTTTTTAGTTAAATTATTTATTTTAAGTTTCACACTGTCATCTCCTATTCTTCATATATAAAATCTTTTATTTCTGTTTTCATATATTTTTTAAGAACTCTGTAAAACAAATATATTCCTGATATAGCTAAAGCAATATAAACCCCAATATTTATATATATAATCTTCTCCATAAAATTTCTATTTTGAAATAATTCATATAATAATAAAACCCATAAGCTTATAGCTCCTAATGAAACATAATATCCTCTAACTTTTTTTGCTATTATAAAAGCCATTAAATTTATCCATATAAAAGGAACTATCCATAAAATATTAATTTTTAATATTTGAATATCTAACCCAGTTTTAAATAATACTAAACTTATAGCTGTATTTAAAATAATATTAAAAATTCCTATTACTATAATTCTACTAATCACCATTTCTTTGCCAGAAATTTTAAAACTTAATTCTAGTTCTAACATATTGTTTTCTTTTCCCTTAAAAATTTCTACCAAGCCCAGTAATAATGGAATAGGACCTATTAGGATAATGACTTTATAAGGATCGATGTTCATGCTAATTGCCAATTTGAAAGTTATTAAGAATATTACAATACTTATAATCCAATATAACTTGTTTATATAACTTATTTCTATTTGCCCTCTTCTTAAGAATTTTTCAAATCCTTGTGCTAGATTTTTGTTTTTAGGAACATAAACTCTTAAATTTTCTACACACTGATCTATTTCACTTTCAGCAGGATACTGAATACTATAATCACTAAAGGTATCTATGAATTGTTTCATTTCTTCCTGTGAAATATCTAAAAATTCTGCATCATTAAATACTTCTCTGGTTTTTTCACTATTATCCCTCCCTTGCAATAATATCTTAAGCTTTTCTATAGCCAGCCTCAGTCTTGACTTCCCAGTGGATTCCTTTGTTCCTGATATATTAGCTATATCTCGTATTTTTAGATCATTATAGTATCTTAATATAATTACTTCCCTTTGTTCTTCTGGTAATAGCATGATGCTATTTTTTATTTCTTGTCTTTGTTCAACTTTTTCCAAATAATTTATAACATTTTCCTCGTCATAAACTTTTTCTAAGGAACCATCATCACCAGCATTATATTTAACATAAGCACTTTTCCAATAATCCTTGCATACATTTAAAGCTATCTTTAAAATCCAACATTGAAAATTCCCCTTATGTTTTTTGAAACTTTTCAAGTTTTTCATGATTTTTATGTAACTTTCTTGAGTTAGATCCAATGCAGTATTATACTCTCCTATATTTCTATATATAAAAGCATATATGAATTTATAATTTCTATTTACAAGAACTTCCATTGCTGATTGATTTCCCTTAAGAATATCATTGACTAGTTCCTCATCACTTAGTGCCAAAGTTATCCCCCCCTTCATACTTAATACGATGTATACTTATAAAAAGTTTAAAAATTACCATATTATTTATTATAAATAAAAATAGAATCCATAATATAGATTTTTTTCAAATACCTATACTATAGATTCTTTTTTAATTTGCTTAAGCTTTTTATTTGTATTTATATAAAATTTATCCCATACAACAATTATTAGCTGTTTGTATAGCTTCCTCTAAGGATTTTATAAATGTATTTTCACCTAATCTTGACACCATGCCCATACTTTTCATAACTTTCATAGGTTGAGATTGAACTTCAGACATAATCAGTTTTATTTCCTCTTCTATGCATAATTTTTCTATTTTCTTTAATTCACTATAGGCCGTAACATCTAATACAGGCATATTTTTCATTCTTAATATTACTACTTTTGATTCTGTATCTAAACTTTCTATTGAAGACATAAAATTATCTATACCTGCAAAAAATAATGGGCCATTTATGTCATATATCAATATTTCATTACCAATTTTACTTGTATGTACACTTTCTAATCTTAATTTATTTGAACAATAATTCTCATCTAATTCATTAACTTCTATAGCTAAAGCCATTTTTCTAATAAATAAACACATGGATATAAATATACCTACTTCTATAGCTATAACCAAATCAAATATAACTGTTAGAAAAAATGTAGCTAATAATATTATCACATCACTTTTAGGAGCTTTTAGCATGGCTTTAAAAATTCTCCACCCACTCATGTTATACGATACTACTATTAATATGGCTGCTAAAGTAGTAAGTGGAATATACTTTGCAAAAGGCATAAATATCTTCATTATTAATAATAATGTTACTGCATGCACTATTCCTGCTATAGGAGTTCTTCCTCCATTTTTTACATTAGCTGCTGTTCTTGCAATAGCTCCTGTAGCTGGTATTCCACCAAACAAAGCTGATGCAATATTCCCTACCCCTTGAGCTATTAACTCCATATTTGAATTGTGCTTTTCACCTATCATACCATCTGCAACAACTGCAGACAACAAAGATTCTATAGCTGCTAAGATAGCTATAGTAAAAGCTGGTTTAATTAATTTTTCTAATGTTATAATGTCTATCCCTGGCAATTTAGGTAATGATATTTGTGATGATATTTCTCCAAATTGAGTACCTATGGTTGCTACATCTAATTTTAAAAAAAATGCTATAAGAGTAGACAATATTAGTGCTATTAAAGCTCCTGGAACTTTCTTACTAAATCTAGGCCATATTATTAAAACTAATAAAGAAAAAATGCCTAATCCTAAAGTTTTATAATTTAACGTTCCTATATGCGATAAATACATTGACCATTTAGGTAAAAATTCTGATGGTACTTTATTTATTGCTAGCCCTAAGAAATCTTTAACTTGGGTAGAGAATAGAGTAACAGCTATTCCTGCTGTAAATCCAACTGTTATTGGATAAGATATGTATTTAATTAAAGAACCGAATTTTAATAGTCCAAATATGATAAGTATTATTCCTGCCATCAATGTGGCTATTACAAGTCCATCTATACCGTATTTCTCTATGATACCATATATTATAACAACAAAGGCTCCTGTAGGTCCTCCTATTTGAACTCTACTTCCACCTAAAAATGAAATTAAAAATCCTGCTATTATAGCTGTAATGAGACCTTTTTCTGGGGATACACCCGAGGCTATACCTAAAGCCACTGATAAGGGTAATGCTATTATAGCCACTATAATACCTGCTATAAAATCTTTTATTAATCCTTCTTTAGTAAATCTGCCCTGTTTACATTTTAATAGGTTTAAAATTTCTGGTTTTAACATTTAGTTCCCTCCTTGTGTCAGATTATTATTATACCCCTTTATCATTATAAATTCTTTTTCATAATTCGCCGTATTTCTACAAAAAATTAGATATATTAAATTCTTCTTATAATATCTAGTATAATTAACAATTTATTAACTTTTACAATAAAAAAAGGGTTCTCCTGTTTGAAAACCCTACTCTATAATATTATATTATATTTCTATTATCATTCCTAATCTTTCATTTTTTATAACTGCATACAACTGTCCCCCATGAAGCTTTACAGACTCTAAAGCTATAGCAAGTCCAAGTCCTGCTCCTTTACTTCCTCTTGATAAGTCTTTTTTATAAAATCTTTTAAATAAAAACTTTAATTCATCTTCTTTTATAACATCTTTAGGTGTATTCCAAAATTCCATTATTATTTTATCTTTATTTTCATATAAATTTATGATAATATCTGTTCCTCCAGAACTGTATTTTATAGCATTGGATATTACATTTTCTAGTACTCTCATAAATTTATCAATATCTACATCTTTATATACAGGTTTTTCAGGGAAATTCATATCTATAGTAATACTATTTTCTTTTAATTGAGGATAAAACCCATCAACTATTTGCCGTAATATTTCTTGCAATTTTATATTCTCTCTTCGCAATTTAGTATGTTTCCATTTTAATTTAGAAAACTGAAAAAATTCCTCTATAAGAGTTTTTAGATATATGCTTTGTTCTTCAATAGTATTTATATATCTATCACGTTCTTTTTCTGTATCATACTTCTTTTCCTTTAAAAGGCTTAAAAAACCTAATATAGATGTTAATGGAGTTCTTAAATCATGAGATATATTTAATAGAAATTCTTCTTCATTCTTTTTATTTTCTCTTATTTTATCTCCCATATCATTTAATGCTGTTGCTAAGGAAGTAAGTTCATTGTTATATTTTAAATGAAAAAGCACAGATTAAAATTGAAGCCATAAACTTTGAAAATAATATTCTGCTCCTTGACACTGGTTTAGTTAAAAGAAATTTTATGGTAGCTGGATTAAACTCTCCTGATACAGAATCCGAAACAATTATTCCTATGATTACTGAAATGATCAATAGTCCTACGAACATATTTATTTTAGGCAATAGACTAAATGCAGTTATTTCATAATTTGGAGTAGGTCTAATATTATTATTTAAATAGTATTCATTTGTTGCTATTTGATCTTTATATTCACTTATTTCCGTAGTATTTCCTTTTAATTTAACTTCTTTTAATCTTTCCCTTAAATCATTGTTCTGTTTTTTAAGTCTTTCATTCCAATTCATATTTTTATTCGCAATTTCAAATTTTAAATCTTTATTTCTTCTTTCCATATATTTTATATTTTTTTCTATTTCAAATTTTCTCTCTTTAGAAATACCTTTATTTGATTTTTCCTTTAGCCAATACTGAAGATTTTCTTCATTCATATTCAATAAATTTTCTGGTTTTGAACCCAATGTATCTTTACACATTAAGAATCCTATTACCATGTATAAAATAAGAAATATACCCATAGAAATTATATATTTTTTTGATAATATAGTTTTTTTTATTTCATTTTTTATTAATCTCATATACTTAAGCACCTTCCTGAAGTATTTTTATAAATTTATTTTCAAGATTATCTTTAACTTTATATATATAATTAATATTTATATCATTTTTACCTATTTCTTTTATTATTTGAGAAAAATATTTTTTATCTGATTCAACAATAATAAAATCTTTTCCCGTATTAATACTTTTTATATAGTCTAATTTAGAAAATACACTTTCTATTTTATTTATTTCAGTTGTACATATTTTAAATCTTTCCCCATCAGAAGATTTATTTGAAAATGATTGTATTGTCTTTACCACTCCATCTTTTATAATTGCAAAACTATCACAAATTTGTTCAATCTCAGATAGAATATGTGATGATATAAAAACTGCACTATTATTTTTCTTTGCTATGTCTTTTACTATGTCTCTAAATTCATGCATACCTATTGGATCTAATCCATTTGTAGGCTCGTCTAATATTAATAGCTTTGGATTTGATAATATAGCCTGTCCTAACCCTAATCTTTGTTTCATTCCCAAAGAATATTTTTTTACTTTGTCATTAATTCTATTCTTTAATCCCACAAGCTCTACAACCTCATCAATTCTTTCTTTACTTATGTCCCCATATAAATCTGCATAAAATTTAAGATTCTGAATACCAGTTAAATCATTATACATATCTGGATTCTCTACTATACACCCTACATTTCTTAAAGCTTCTATTTTATCTTTTTGTATGTCGTGTCCCATAATCTTGATGCATCCTTTAGTTGGAGATATAAGTCCTACTAACATTCTTATGGTAGTTGTTTTTCCTGCACCATTAGGGCCTAAAAACCCAAAAATTTCTCCAGCTTTTATGGAAAAACTTATGTCTTTAATTATCTCCCTTCTTCCAATTTTTTTATTAATATTTTTCGCCTCTAAAACTTCCATATTTTCCCCTCCATTTAAATTAATGTAAATCTGGAAATTATTCCTACATATTTAGTATATATAATAAAAATAAAGCTTAAAAAAATATAAACTAAAGAAAATATAAAGATTTTTATATTTAAAAATTAATAAAAAAAATAAAAGAATCTAAACTAATATATAGTTTAAAATTCTTTTATTTTTTATTGTGCTATAAATTTTATTATTATCTTACTATCCTATTAAAGAAATAGTCCTAAATAGCTATTAATTTCTAAATATGTGCCACATTGCATTATTCCTTCCTCTGGCAAATACGTCTGTCCTGTTTGGTCCCCAGGATACTGCAGCTGGATCAGAGGTTATATTTCCTGCTAGATTTCTCCAGTTACTCCAACGGGATCTTTCCCAAGCTCTGGTCATTAATTGATTATTTGCTCCTCTAGCAAATACTTCTAATCTATTAGGGCCTCTAGAGGACACTGCTGGACCAGAAGTTAGTCTTCCACCTAGATCTTCCCAGTTACTCCAACGAGATCCGTTCCACCATAGATGATATAAACGATTTTGCATTCCTCGTGCAAATACATCAATTCTATTAGGACCCCAGGATACTGCTGCTGGTGAAGATGTTAATCTTCCACCTAATCTTTCCCAATCACTCCAACGAGAACCATTCCACCATTTATGCCAAAGACCATTATCTGTTCCTCTAGCAAAAGTGTCTATTCTATTTCTTCCCCATGAAGCTGCTGCTGGTGCAGAACTTATATTTCCACCAAGACTTTCCCAATCGCTCCAACGAGAACCATTCCAGAATATATGCCACATAGCATTATCTGTTCCTCTAGCAAACACATCAATCCTATTAGGACCCCAAGATACTGCTGCTGGTGCAGAAGTTATTCTTCCACCAAGACTTTCCCAGTCACTCCAGCGAGACCCGTTCCACCATTTATGCCAAAGGGCATTATCTGTTCCTCTAGCAAAGGTGTCTATCCTATTTCTTCCCCATGAAGCTGCTGCTGGCGCAGAAGTTATATTTCCTCCAAGATCTTCCCATCTACTCCATCCACCGCCAGGGGGATTTATGTTTATCTGTCTATCAAAAGATCTGGTATCTTGAAGATCATCATCTTCATAAAAAAAGTCATCATCTTCAACTTCATCGTATTCTTCATAATCATCGTAATCTTCTAAATCATCAAAACCTCTCATCATTTGATCCTGTATAAATGGATAATTAAATTGGTGATAATTAGGGTCATCCATATAATATGGAGCAACATAAAAAAATGGATTATTATAATACATTAGGAACCTCCTCATATTCTTGTTCCTGATTAAACAGTTATCAATTATATTTTATGAATAAAACTGAAACTTGTTACAATATAGGTTTTAAAATAATAATAATAAAACCCATATAGTCACTATAATTAAAATCTATATATTTATTCCTTCATAATGCTACTATTTTTATAAATTCATTTCCCATTTGATCAAATAAATGTCTATTGACTTTTATAAAAATTTATATTACAATTTTAATCGATAATGAATATCATTTCTATTTAATTATTAATTTCAATTTATTTTTGGTTTATATATAAAAATTTATATTATAACCAATATCAGTTTTACTTAAAATATTTTTCATAAAGGAGTGTCCATATGTTATTAATTTATTCTTTTATATCAGTGATAATCTTTTCTATAATTTTTTCCAAAAACATAACAAAGTACAGCAAAATTTTCTATAGTCTAGCAGGCTTAATATCAATTATAACCATTATCTATGAAACTTTTAAAATGGTTCATGGAACAAAACTAAGTGGGTTTATTTATTATCTTGAGAAGACATCAATAAAGGGAATCATTTCAGTATCATTTTTTATTTTAGTAATGTATGCTGGGGCATTAAGCACAAACTACTCTTTCACAAAGAAGCTGCTGAAAATGAGAGCAGAACTAGCTATAATAGCTTCAATTCTGTTATTACCTCATGGAATAATATATACTATTAAATTCTTTTTATTTTCATTTAAAAAAGTCATGTCCAATCCCTCTGGATCTATGGCTTATTTAGGAATAGTTATTACTGGCTTAATAGGTCTTATATTAATGATTCCTTTATTTATAACTTCCTTCAAAAAGATAAGACGTAAAATGAGTGCTTATAGTTGGAAAAAACTTCAGAAAAAGTCTTATATATTTTACTTTTTAACATATCTTCATATAATGATTATAGGAATAAAGTCTATGAATTGGATTAATATTTCTACGTACTCAACTATATTTATGTTATACACAATTTTAAGAATATTAAAATATAATAAAGATCAACTTAAAAGAGTTAAAAAAGTAGCAATCTAAATATATAAAATAAAAGGGGCTGTCCCATTAAAGAATTTAAGCACAATATATTGTTTTACAGTTTAAAGTTAACACAATATCATTGTAGCATTTATTCTTAGTGCCACAGACCCTTTTATTTTATATTCATATACAACTCTTTTTTTATCAATATCACCTAAGTACATCTTATAATCACATACAACACTCTTCTTATCTATAGTTGCTTTTCTAATTTCAATTAACCATAAAACAACAAAGAAAATCTATTTGATCAAAGTAATCTCATGAAAAAAACATAAATGGAAAGACTCCGAATCCCTATATAGGGATCGAAGTCATAATATACCTTTCTATAAAAAGCATACATATTCAATATTCCTTTTCTTACAACTATCATATTTAATTTATAAATTAATACGATAAACTTTTAAAAATAATTTTCATATTATTCTTAAATTACAAATTAGTTACTAGCTATTAGAGTACCTTCATCTACATCTTCTTTACTGGATTTATTATCATAACAATGATCGTTATCATCACAATCATCAAATAAATTATCCATTATTTGTGGTGGATATAAAGTTGGAAGTTCTCTTTCCATAAAGTCTTTGCATGGATCCTCTGAGCAATCACATTCATCTGGTACTGGGCAATAGCCATAAGCTGGAACCATTAATTGAACCACTATTTCGCATTTGATTATTATAAATAATCCTAGTGTAACACATAAGAATACTTTTTGATCTGTAGGATCATCTGGGCAAGTACAACTGCAACCACAACCACCACAATCTACCTTAGAAATGTCTGTGCTTAAACAATCTCCTACGATTTCTAGTTTTATAAACTGTTGGTCGATTTCTTCTGCTGATGTACATTCTCTACCTATTACAGTTTTAGCTATAGTGTCTGGACAATATAAGTTGCCAGCAGTTATAGTTCTATTTACTGAATAAGTTAATGTTTGTGTTTGTATTACGCCATTTATTTCTACATCTACATCCACATTAAAAGTAACTGTATAATTAATAGTTACTTTCTTATAGCCAGTTCTACCATTTGCAACAGGACATTTAGTAACAGAATTAACAACTACTGTAAAATCATCACAGCATCCTACACATCTAACCTGTGATGGATCTGTAATATTTGGTATTTGCATACATAATTGTTCACAATCATCTGTTGGTTTTAAGCATTCCTTTTTTAAACATTGATCAAAAACTTTAGGTACTTGAATACAACATATCTCCACTGGATCTGGTAAACATCCTTGTTTATTTACAAAACCTGGACGTGGAATAAAATCTTTTGAATTAATAGCCATATAAAATATCCTCCTTTTTCATATAGAAGAAACATTGTTTTATCTCAATATATAGTATGCATATAAAAAAATAAGTGTGATTAGTTAAAATATATTTTACTAATATAATTTTTGCATAAATTAAATAGATTTTTAGTAATATTTTACTATTAAAAGAATATAAGAAACTTGTTATTAATATAATTTTATAAAGGTAGGTGAATATTATGAATTTTAACAACTCATACATTTTCAAAAATATATATGGTAATATGTATGAATTTTATATTAACAAAAATAACGAATTAATGTGTAATAAATTTCAGGAAGAAACAAAAATTCTAGAAGGCGTTTCAAAATTTAATATAAATATAACTAGTCTAGGAATAATAGAAATAGTATGTATAACCTTTGAAGGCCTTATTAAATACTGCAAATTCAACAAAAAATGGTCTGTTCAAACTCTCTATAAATTAAAATCCCATAATAACCGTATAGATGAAGTAACATTATTTTCTAAGGAAAATAAACTTCATATATTTTTTATGTTCTATGAAAACAGATCAGATTCTATGGGTAACATATTACATTATGTATGGAATGGAAATAAATTTGATACCAATATAATAGGTCCTATAAATACTATAAATAGTGTAGAAACTCATTACCATTTAGAAGTAATAGATAATAATATTACCATGTTTTACATAACAAAAGAAAAGGGATCTAACGTGATTAACTCTTGTAAATATTTAAATAATAAGTGGTGTGACTATAAAAAGTTATATAGATTAGATGGTGGCAATATTAATTTTTCTACTATAAAAAAAGATACAGAATTTAATATTTTAAATGTGTCTGAAGAAGATAAAATATATACATTAGAACATGTAAAAATAGATAATAGCAATAATATTGTAAATTTCCCTATTTATCAAACAAATACTCCTATATATAAATCTACATTTATTATATTCAATAATATATTGTACTGTGTATGGTTAGAAGATGATAAATTAATGTATTCTTCCTTTAACAATACTAAATGGTCTTCCCCATCTAACATTTATACTGAATCCTTTGATAATATAGATATGTATAAATATGTTTATGAACAAAGTCCTTGGGATAAATCTATAGAAAGTAAAAATATATTTGCTTCTATATCTGATACCATCAATGTATTTTTACCTAAAGTCACTAAAACATATAATAATAAAAATAATGATAAATGTGATGCAGAAAGCACTATAAGAAAATTACTCCAAGAAATATCGGAGAGAAATGCTATAAACTATAATTTAAAAAATAAAACTATATTGCTAACAGAAAAATTAAAAGAAGAAAATACTCGTATTAACAATCTTGTTGAAAATCTAAATAAAATTTCTATACAAAAATCCAATATTGAAAGTAGATATAAATCCACATTAGAAACTAATAATAAACTAAGTATTCAGACTAAGGATTTTAAAGAAAAATTAAATGAAGAATTAGAGAAAAATAAAAATCTAAATAGTATGATGGAGAAATTTCAAAATCAAAATATTGAAACTATAAAAAGTCTTGAAAATAAATATTTTATTGAAGTTGAAAGTATAAAAAAACAACTTAAAGATAAGGAAATAGAATTTGAAAATTTGCTTGATAAAAATAAAGATTTAGAGAAAATCGTTAAAGAATTAAAAATAGAAAGTAATAAATTGAAAGAAAAATTAGAAAAATCTAAGCATAATATCTTAGAAGACTTGAAAACACAATATGATATAGAAGCCTCCAACATAAAAAAACAACTTGAAGAAAAAGAAAAAAGTTTTGAGTATATAACAAATTATTCGCAAAAATTGGAAACAAGTCTAGAGGAATTAAAATCAGAAAACTCACTTATAAAGCAAGAACTAGAATGCTCTAAAAATAAGAGTTTTCTAGAAAGACTTTTAGGTAAACCTTATAAATAATTATTAAATCATAGTCTTAATATAAATTATAATTAATTAACATTATAAATTAAATATTTATATAAAGAACCCCATGCAAATACATGGGGTTCTTGAACAATCTAACACCTTATATTTAATAAAATATAAGAAGGCTTTATTATCTAAGTTTTACAATTTTATTTGAATGGAATATATACTTTATCAAAAAATTTTTTAACTTTATATTTAACCTTGAATAAATTTTGTAATCTTACAAACTGAAAATGCATCTACAAGACCATCAGTTATATTTTGTCCTATAACTATTCCAAGACCAACTTTTCTTATTGTTATAGGTTGAGTAGCATTAGGATCTAATTGTCCTTCAAACTGTACTTGTACATTACTACCTATTAATCTATTTAATCTTTCTCTTAGTGGTCTTTCATAACAATCACATTCGTCACAAGTGCATACTGGTGGAAGTAAATTAATTAAAGCTATTGTCCC
This sequence comes from Clostridium sp. Marseille-Q2269, assembly GCF_943736985.1. Lineage (GTDB taxonomy): Bacteria > Bacillota > Clostridia > Clostridiales > Clostridiaceae > Clostridium_F. The sequence goes on along the minus strand of NZ_CALSFS010000004.1, from coordinate 4,067 downwards.
TGCACCAGTCCATCTAACTCTTGAAATATTACAAATTGAAATAAATTGATTAATACCATTTATATTTAAACTAATTACACTATCATCTATTGATACTATTTGACTTACTAAAAAAGATTGAGTAGCTCCAGTATCCAAAGTTAATTGAATTGTTGCAGTAGCTGGTAAAACAGTTCTTAATTGAGTTAATAAATCTTGCATAGGATCTACACAGCAATCACATAAAGTAGTAGCAGCTTGACACATGCACATGCCACAGCCATTACAGTATAAATCTTCTAATTTTTCTTGTAGTTTTTTTCTATCATTACAGCATAGCATAAATCTCAACATCCTTTCAAAAATTTAAGACTATTAATTCAGCTTATTTGTTGTCAATACATTATATGATTTACATCTGTTTAATGTAACTAAATCTTATAATCTATAATATATTTATATTTTAATAAGCTTTGATACTAATTCTATACATTATATATAAATGTTAATACTAGGATCATTTACAATTATGTCAAACAAAGAAAATCATCATATAATAATAATAATAATGTCAATATAACTGACTTTATTATTAAAAATATAACTATATTATTTAAATGGAAGGTGATTTGCTTGAGTAATAGATGTATGATATGCATGCCAAGTTGCAGCTGTGGTAGATGTACTTGCCCTCCTGGTCCAACTGGTGTAACTGGCCCTATTGGTGTAACCGGTCCTACTGGTGTTACTGGCCCTATTGGTGTAACCGGTCCTACTGGTGCTACTGGTCCTATTGGTGTAACCGGTCCTACTGGTGCTACTGGCCCTATTGGTGTAACCGGCTCTACTGGTGCTACTGGTCCTATTGGTGTAACCGGTCCTACTGGTGCTACTGGTCCTATTGGTATAACCGGACCTACTGGTCCTATTGGTGTAACGGGTCCTACTGGTGCTACTGGTCCTATTGGTATAACCGGACCTACTGGTCCTATTGGTGTAACCGGTCCTACTGGTGCTACTGGTCCTATTGGTATAACCGGACCTACTGGTCCTATTGGTGTAACCGGTCCTACTGGTGCTACTGGTCCTATTGGTATAACCGGACCTACTGGCCCTACTGGTCCTATTGGTATAACCGGACCTACTGGCCCTACTGGTCCTATTGGTGTAACCGGACCTACTGGTCCTCAATTATTACCTTCTGCATTTGTTACTAGGACAATTGCAGAAGATGAAGATATTGACACTAACCAAGCAATATCTTTTAATAATGCTGGATTTATTGATCCTGTTATTGCTTTTTCACACACAGCTGGTAGTTCATCTATTACAATTAATGAAACAGGTAAATACGAACTAATATTTACAGTAACTAAAGCTGTATCAACTCCTCAAGGAGTTATAATTCAGCCTCGATTAAGTATATCTGGTATAATTCCATTTTCCTCTTTCGGTAATATAACAGATGATCAAATTATGGGACATTCCATATTTAATGCTGTTGCAGGTGATATCTTACAACTTTTTAATATAAATAGTCCACTTACTATACCTGCTAGTGTATCTGGATCTGTTACAGCATCTGTACAACTTATAAAAATAGGATAAATATATTTTTTTATAATAAATCAATACACCTATGATATTAATAAGGCTATCTCATTATTTTGAGATAGCCTTGTCTTTATAATAAAATATATACTTAAAAATTCTAAATTTATTTTTTATATTCCTAGATTTTTTCCTTTAAAATTTTATAGAACGTAATATTTAAACATTTCATATCATAAAATTAGACAGTTATGTTATGAATGAATACTAAAATAAATAATTATATTTGGAGATGATATTTTGGGAAAACCTATAACTATAAGTTTATGTATGATTGTAAAAAATGAAGAACTTACGTTGGAAAGGTGTCTAAATTGTGCAAAAGATCTAGTAGATGAGATTATAATCGTAGATACAGGCTCTACTGATAAAACAAAAGAAATTGCTCAAAAATTTACGGACAAAATTTATTATTTTGAATGGATACAAGATTTCGCAGCAGCAAGAAATTATTCATTCAGCAAAGCTACTAAAGAATATATATTCTATTTAGATGCAGATGATATAATCTTAAAAGAAGATCAAGAAAAATTCAAAAAATTAACATCTAATCTTGATAGATCCATTGATTCTGTTACTATGTTCTATAATATGAATTTGGATAAAGATGGTATACCGGCTTTAAGCTATAGAAGAAACAGACTTGTCAAACGAGAAAAGAATTTCAAGTGGTATGGTAGAGTTCATAACTATTTACAAGTATATGGTAATATATTTGATAGTGATATAGCTATAGTTCATGATAAAGTAAAACCTCGTGATTCCGATAGAAATTTAAATATATATAAGAAAATGATAGAAGATAACTATGAATTTTCTCCAAGAGATGTATTTTATTATGGAAATGAATTATATGATCATAGATTATATGAAAAAGCTATAGAACAATATAAAAAATTATTGCAAATGAATTCTGGATGGTATGAAGATAAGATAACTGCCTGCGGTAAGCTAGCAGATTACTATAATTATATAAAAGATCCTTTTAACGCTAGAAAATACTGTTATTATTCATTTAATTATGATACCCCAAGGGCTGAATTTTGTTGTAGATTAGGTCGTTATTTCTTGAATGAAAATAAAATACCTAATGCAATATTTTGGTATGAATTAGCTACTAAATTAGAACGTCCCAAAAATAGTTGGGGATTCTTTAGGGATGACTGTTGGACATGGCTTCCTCACGTTCAACTTTGTGTTTGCTACTATAAACAGGGAAACAAAAAGCTATCTTATGAACATAATGAAATAGCTCTCTCATATTCCCCTAACAATCAAACTTTACTGAATAATAAAAAATTCTTCAAAAGTATTGGGTTTGATTAACATTATGAATACAACCTTAGCTTAAATTAATTCTTTAATTATAAGCGATGTTATTAAAATTTATAATTATTTAAAATCATTATAACGTTTATCCTATAATTTTTATTTTATTTGATTTATATAGGATAAATGTTATTATTTTTTTTATTATATGCAATAAAATATCATAATGTAATGCTAAATTTATTTTCAAAGTAATTTGCATCTTAATTCCTATGAAATGCATCAATTCTTCTATCTTATTGTTATGAATCCATAATAAATTTGTTCAATTATTTATACCTTATAAAGCAAAGAAATTGCAATATTATACTAAATATAAAAAATTATTCATATCATATATTGATAATCTTATATTAATTTTTATCAAGTAGGTTATCAATGTACTACTTTAAATAGAAGGTGATTTATTTGGATTATAAACATAAAATTATGTTTGTGCCAAGTTGTAGTAAATGCACCTGTCCACCTGGACCAACAGGTCCTAGAGGAATTACAGGTTCAACAGGAACTACTGGACCACGAGGTATTACTGGGAATATTGGTCCTCAAGGTGTCACTGGAGTTACTGGATCTACTGGCAATACAGGCCCTCAGGGTATTACTGGAGTCACTGGTCCTACTGGCAATACTGGCCCTCAAGGTATCACTGGAGTTACTGGATCTACTGGCAATACAGGCCCTCAAGGGATTACTGGAGTTACCGGTCCTACTGGTGATTCTGGCCCTCAGGGTATTACTGGAGCTACGGGGGTTACTGGACCTCAAGGTATTACTGGACCTAGAGGCGCTGCTGGGGTTCAGGGTATTAGAGGTATTACCGGACCTAGAGGTGCTACTGGTGCTCAGGGTATTAGAGGTATTACCGGACCTAGAGGAACTACCGGTGCTCAAGGCATTAGAGGTATTACGGGGCCTAGAGGGGCTACTGGTGCTCAAGGGATTACTGGAGTAACTGGTCCTACTGGCAATACAGGCCCTCAAGGAGTTACTGGTGCTACTGGTGTTACTGGCCCTCAGGGTATTACTGGAGTTACCGGTCCTACTGGAAATACTGGTCCTCAAGGTGTCACTGGAGTTACTGGATCTACTGGGGATACAGGTCCTCAGGGTATTACTGGAGTTACTGGTCCTACTGGAAATACTGGCCC
>NZ_CALSFS010000003.1:255333-257810 GCF_943736985.1 Clostridium sp. Marseille-Q2269 | reverse complement strand
TCTGGCCCTCAAGGTGTCACTGGAGTTACTGGATCTACTGGAAATACTGGCCCTCAAGGTGTCACTGGAGTTACTGGAGCTACTGGAAATACTGGCCCTCAAGGAATTACTGGAGTAACTGGTCCTACTGGCAATACTGGCCCTCAAGGAGTTACTGGTGCTACTAGTGTTACTGGCCCTCAGGGTATTACTGGAGTTACCGGTCCTACTGGAAATACTGGCCCTCAAGGTGTCACTGGAGTTACTGGATCTACTGGGGATACAGGTCCTCAGGGTATTACTGGAGTTACTGGTCCTACTGGAAATACTGGCCCTCAAGGTGTCACTGGATCTACTGGCAATACAGGCCCTCAAGGTATTACTGGAGTCACTGGACCTACTGGGGATTGTGGCCCTCAAGGTATTACTGGAGTTACTGGTCCTACTGGCAATACTGGTCTTCGAGGCGTTACTGGAGTTACCGGTCCTACTGGAAATACTGGTCCTCAAGGTGTCACTGGAGTTACTGGATCTACTGGGGATACAGGTCCTCAGGGTATTACTGGAGTTACTGGTCCTACTGGAAATACTGGCCCTCAAGGTGTCACTGGAGTTACTGGAGCTACTGGAAATACTGGCCCTCAGGGTATTACTGGAGTCACTGGACCTACTGGGGATTCTGGCCCTCAAGGTGTCACTGGAGTTACTGGATCTACTGGAAATACTGGCCCTCAAGGTGTCACTGGAGTTACTGGAGCTACTGGAAATACTGGCCCTCAAGGGATTACTGGAGTTACTGGTCCTACTGGCAATACTGGCCCTCAAGGAGTTACTGGTGCTACTGGTGTTACTGGCCCTCAGGGTATTACTGGAGTTACCGGTCCTACTGGGGATTCTGGCCCTCAAGGCGTTACTGGAGTTACCGGTCCTACTGGAGATACTGGACCTCAGGGTATTACTGGAGCTATGGGGGTTACTGGACCTCAAGGTATTACTGGAGCTATGGGGGTTACTGGACCTCAAGGTATTACGGGACCTAGAGGTGCTACTGGTTCTCAAGGTATTAGAGGCATTACCGGGCCTAGAGGTGCTACTGGTTCTCAAGGTATTAGAGGCACTACTGGAGCTCAGGGTATTAGAGGTATTACTGGGCCTAGAGGCGCTACCGGGGCTCAAGGTATTAGAGGTATTACTGGACCTAAAGGAGCCACAGGTGCTCAAGGATCAGTTGCTATAATCCCATATGCATCTGGAGGTGCTGTTGCATTAGTAACTGTCTTGGGAGGATTGGCCAATACCGGTGCTTTGATCGGATTTGGAAGTTCATTTGCTGGGGTTGGTGTTTCTGCAGGAACTATAACTTTAAATGCTTCTATTTCAGATTTTGCATTTGTTACTCCTCGCAGTGGTACCATAACATCATTAGCTGGATTTTTTAGTGCCACTATTGCATTAAATTTAGGAGGATCTATAAGAATTAAATTACAAGTATATAGAGCACCCTCTGATAGTAACACATTTACTCCAGTTGGAACTGCTTTGCAATTGAATCCAGCCTTAGCAGTAATTAATATTGGTACTACTGCAACTGGTATTAGTACCCAGAATATCTCTGTGGCTGCACAAGAGAAGCTATTATTAGTTGCTTCTTCTGTTCCAACTGGTATAAGTTTAGCTTCCACTGTTACTGGATATATAAGTGGCGGAATAACTATAAACTAGATATAAATTAAATTTTTAATTTATATTTACAAATACCATAATGAAACTATTATATTTATCATAGCAATGATAATGGGTCATCTCAAAATAAAAGTTTGAGATGACCCATTTTTTTATACTCATATTTAAACAAGAATACATTTCACAAATTCCTATCTATGGCTATTATGATTTAAAAATAATTTTATACTACTTTATTGTGTCAAAAGTAAATACATATCATACATTATAATAATACTGCTCTATAAAAGTTTAATACTTTCCTTTATGTAAAAGATAATTTTCCTTATAATTGTATGATGAAATTTAGATATTGCACTTAAATTGCTAATTCATCATATTATATAATGATGCTAATATATTAAACTTTATTAGCTAAAATGTAACTATACTTTAAAATGGAAGGTGATTTACTTGAGTAATAGATGTAAAATGATATGCATGCCAAGTTGTGGCTGTGGTAGATGTACTTGCCCTCCGGGTCCTACTGGTACTACTGGCCCTGCTGGTGTTACTGGACCTACTGGACCTCAAGGTTTAATTGGTCCTACTGGTCCTGAAGGTACTACTGGTGCCGCTGGTGCTACTGGTCCTATCGGTACTACTGGACCTCAAGGTTTAATTGGTCCTACTGGCCCTGAAGGTACTACTGGTGCCGCTGGTGCTACTGGTCCTATCGGTCCTACTGGACCTCAAGGTTTAATTGGTCCTACTGGCCCTGAAGGTACTACTGGTGCTGCTGGCCCTACTGGTCCTATCGGTCCTACTGGACCTGC
>NZ_CALSFS010000003.1:0-255325 GCF_943736985.1 Clostridium sp. Marseille-Q2269 | reverse complement strand
TACTGGTGTCGCTGGCCCTACTGGTCCTATCGGTCCTACTGGACCTCAAGGTTTAATTGGTCCTACTGGCCCTGAAGGTACTACTGGTGCTGCTGGCCCTACTGGTCCTATCGGTCCTACTGGACCTGCTGGTGACAATGGTCCTAGAGGTGCTACCGGACCTACTGGCCCTATTGGTGTAACAGGTTCTACTGGTGCTACCGGTCCTGCTGGTGTTACCGGTCTTATCGGCCCTACTGGTGCTACTGGTGCAACCGGTGGGTCAGTTGCTATAATACCTTATGCATCTGGAACCCCTGTTGGATTAGTAACTGTTTTAGGAGGTTTAGCAAATACGGGCGGTCTAATTGGATTCGGAGCATCTCTTGCTGGCGTTGGTGTTTCTGCAGGTCCTATAAATTTAGGTGTTGGTCTTGGAGACTATGCATTTGTTGTACCTCGTGCCGGTACTATAACATCTTTGGCTGGATTCTTTAGTACAGTTGCTGCAGTAACTCTATTGAGTGCAGTAGAAGTAAACTTACAACTATATTTAGCAGATGCAGCTAGTAACACCTTTAATCCTGTAGGGACTCCTTTAGCATTAACTCCAAATTTAGGTCCAGTAATTAGCATCGGAGACGTTGCAACTGGCCTTAGTGCTCAAAATATTCCAGTATTAGCTCAGCAGAAGTTATTGTTAGTTGCTTTCTCAGATACACTTGGTATAGATTTAGCTTCTGTAGTTACAGGATTTATAAGTGCTGGTATAACAATTGATAACTAACTAGTATTTAATAGGAACTAACCGTCCTTTTAAATTTTATATTAATATTTATAAAATTTAAAACTTAGTATGTTCAATGATAACTAGGTATGAGTATATCCATACCTAGTTATTTTTAATTATTTTTAAATTTTTAAATACAACTATTAACAAAGCACCTAATACTAATATGGTACTATAAACAATAAGTGTATATAATATTAAATATCTGTCAAAGGAAGTTCTTTCATGTATTCTTCTCCCCAAGCACTCAAAGATTTTAAAATAGGAGCCATACTTTTACCAAAATCTGTGAGACTGTATTCCACTTTAGGTGGTACAACTGGATAAACTTTACGATTAATAAGACCATCTCTTTCTAATTCTCTCAGCTGTTGTGTAAGCATTTTAGGGGTTGCTTGCTTTACATACTTACTTAATTCGTTAAATCTTAAAACAGATTGTTCCATCAAATGCCACAGTATAACCGCTTTCCATTTCCCACCGATCAAATTTACTGTTACACTAACTGGACAACAACCTTCTCTTTTATTCATAATTAACACCTCAGTATCTTTTTAGATAGTATCATACTTTTTAGATAGTATCATACTTTTTAGATAGTATTGCACTTTTTAGTGCGTACTTGATATATCGAAAATTATAGATACAATTATAGTATAAGCAAAAAGGATAATCAAGAAATTTCTAAAACAGTAATTTTAGTGAATATATATTATGTAATGTATGTTATTGCATAGAAAAATCTAATTGCTTATTAATATTATAATATTAGGAGGAAATAATAATGATTTTAGTAATAGCACACGTTGTTTTGAAACAAGGAAATTCATCAAAATTCCTTTCAATTTCAAAAAACTGTATAGATGAAACTCGTAAGGAAGAAGGTAATATTTCTTATACTTTACTAGCTGACACAAAGAACTGTTGTAGATACACTTTTGTAGAAGAATGGGAATCTAAAGATGCTTTAGATAAACACATGAAAACAAATCATTTTATCACATTTGATAAGTCTATAGAAACACTTTTAGTTGAACCTTTATCTATTAACTTGTACAATGCTAATAAGTTATAAACATTAAATCGAAAGGATGATAAATTATGAAAGTAATCGCAATTAACGGCAGCCCAAATGGAAAAGGCAACACTTATCACAGTCTTGAAATAGTTTCCAATGAACTACGCAAACAAAATATTGAGGTAGAAATAATTCACATAGGCAACAAAGTCATACGTGGATGTTTGGCCTGTGGTAAATGTTCTGAAAATCAGAACGAACAATGTATAATAAAAGATGAAGTAAATAATATACTTCAAAAAATTAAAGAAGCAGATGGCCTTTTAATTGGTGCTCCTGTCCATTTTTCTGGAATAAATGGTACGATGAAATCTTTCTTAGACAGACTATTTTATGTTAATAGCTCAAATGGTAACTTCTTACGCCATAAAGTAGGAGCCGCTGTTGTAGCAGTACGTCGTTCTGGTGGAGTAGCTACTTTTAATGGATTAAACCATTATTTACAATTTTCTGAAATGATGATTCCAACAACTAACTATTGGAATGTTATACATGGCACAGCTCCAGGTGAAGCTACTCAGGATGCTGAAGGAGTTCAAGCACTTACAATTTTAGGTGAAAACATGGCATGGCTTATGAAACTTGTTGAAGCTGGGAAAGAAAAAATACAACCACCTGTTAAAAAGGATAAAATCTATACAAGTTTTATTAGATAATAATCATATAATTTAAAATCTTTATGTAAACATAAAAAATAGCTGTAAAAATAAGCATTAACATTTATATATTTACAATTATTTTGAATTATCCTAACGTAAAAACACATAATAGCCTCTCTTGACTTTTCTTATCAAGAGAGGCTATAATTTGATTTTATTATACTTGCTTATTTTCCACCAATTGAACTTCATAACCATCTGGATCACTAACAAAAATAAAACTAGTGTACACATTAGGAGATATAGGTCCTCTAATAATAGAAATTCCTTTACTGTTTAAATATTCTATAGTTTCTTCTAACGAATCCACTTCAATGCCTATGGAAATACCAAATCCTGACTGTATATCAATTACCTTGGAACTACATAACAATTCAATCTTAGGCTTATGCTCTTCTCCTAACATAGCAAGCTCTATTCCATTACCACCATGTCTGCTACTAATTGGTAAACCTAATATATTATGATAAAATTTCAAAGAGTTTTCTAGATTTGCTACATTTAGTGTTGCCCAACAAAAATTCATATTTGTTCCCCCTAAAAATTATATTTTTACTTTATTGAGTTATGTAAAACCGTCTATTTTCTATAATTTCTACATCTAATAGAATATCCCCTTCCAAAATAGCATATATTTATTCCTATGTATTTTCAACATCCCTGGTAGCATTTATGATTTTCTATCATTTAATTTGATTATTATATTATCACCTTAAATGAAAACACATTTCTTAATTATATAGCATATGGTAATGGTATAAGCTTATGAAAGGAATGAATAATATGTATAATGCTTATGGAACATATCCATACCCTTATTTTATCAATGTACCAATGTATAACAATAGATATCCTTATCCTTATTTTGTTAACCCATCAATGTACAACTCAAACTTCTCAGATGAATATATTCCTTTTGATGATACAATAGAATATGATTCAGTTGTGGATTTCCCACGCTCAATGATGGATGATAATTTCATACAATTAAAAGATTATGGTCCAGAACCATTTGTAGTTAATATTGAAGAAGCTACTACCCAGAATAATAATTATAGAACTGCTTTATGGACTGGAGAACATTTGCAAGTTACTTTGATGAGCATCGGTGTTGGAGATGACATAGGTTTAGAAGTTCATCCTACAGTTGATCAATTCTTACGTATTGAAGAAGGCGAAGGTCTTGTTCAAATGGGTGATAGTGAAAATAATCTTTCTTATGAAAAACAAGCTTATGATGATTTTGCCATCATGGTTCCTGCGGGGAAATGGCACAATGTAACTAACACAGGTAATACCCCTCTTAAATTATATGCTATCTATGCTCCACCTGAACACGAACGTGGTACTATTCATGAGACCAAAGCAATTGCAGAAGCCGCTGAGAGAAATTACAAATATTAATAACAGATTTTTTATCTATAACTATTTCCAAAGAATCCTTCTAAGGGTTTTGCGTTCTTTTCACAATGGGACATTATGTCTTTTCATCCAACAAATAATATATTTAAATTATAAAATAAAGACTGGAAGCACTTTCAGTGCCTCCAACCTTTTAAGATTTATAGTACTAACTTATTGTAATTATTTATGAAGATCTCAATATGTGAAAAAATATTTTTCACTCCATCTTTAACATGACTTTCAATATTTAAAACAAGTAAAGGCTCATGAAGAGATACCCTAAGTAAGAACCAGCCTTTTTCTTTATCACAATTTATTTTTATACCCTCATAATTTTTAGGCTCTATACTCCATCCTTTAATATTAGAAACATATCCTCTTAAGTCTTCTATGACAGACCCTCCATAAGTATTAAAATCGTCACACTTGATTTTAATCCTTTTTTCTTCACTTTCTAGGGGATGATTTAAGTTCTTTATCAAGTAGGCTATATCCTTATGATCTTTTTTTAGTTTTGACATTTCTATAAGTATTTTCACTATAAGATAAGCTCCATCATCTAAAAAGTAGTTTTCCCTTAAAGCTGCGTGTCCCGAGGTTTCTATTGCAAGAGGAGACGAAATACCTTCTTCATTTAATTTTTTAGCTTCATTTATGACATTTTTATATCCTCTTTTAAATCTATGGTGAACGCCTCCTAAATTAGTTATAAATTCTCCTAAACCTGTAGATGTTATAGAGTCTGTAACTATAGTTGCTCCCTGATTTTCCTTTAGAACTATGGAAGACATTAGAGCTATAAGAGAATTTTTGTTTATTTGTTCCCCTGTTTTAGAAACTATTGCAGCTCTATCCACATCAGTGTCAAAGATTATTCCTAAATCTGCTTTTGAATTTAGTACTGCATTTTTTATAGACTCCATAGCTTCTTTATTTTCTGGATTAGGTATATGATTAGGAAATGTTCCATCAGGTTCTAGATATTGACTGCCTTCAGTGTCTGCCCCAAGTTCCTTTAATACTTTATATGCAAAAAAGCCACCTGCTCCATTTCCTGCATCTACTATTATTTTACTTCCTTCTAATGGCTTTTCAGTGTTTACAGAATTTCTTACTTTATAAACTAATATCTTAGAATAATCTTCAATTAAATTAACTTTTTTAACTTCTCCTTTTTCAAATTCTAATGAACTTTTTTCCTGTGTATTGGCTAAGTTTAATATTTCATCAATATCTTCTTTTTCACATCCTCCAACAGGAGTAAAAAATTTAAGTCCATTGTAATAGTAAGGAAGATGGCTTGCTGTAATCATTATGGCTCCATCACATTTGTAATCTTCTAAAACTGTAGTCATAAACATGGATGGAGTTGTTGAAATTCCACAATCATATATATTTATTCCATCTGTAGTTAAAGCTTCTATTAAGGAATCTTTTAGGTTAGGTCCTGATAATCTTGAATCCATACCTATAGCTACTTTTAGATTAGTTCTACTAGTAGTTATATTTTTTAACCATTTTGAAAAACCACGTCCAATTAATGATATAATTTCAGGAGTTAAAGATTCTTTGTGCTCTTTAGTTTCTATTGCTATCCCCCTTATATCTGTGCCATTTTTAAGCTTTTTTAATTTAAGTTTTATATCATTTTCTATATTACATAAATTTGTACTCATAGCTATTCCCCCTTTAGTAATTACTTCTAAAGTGCTTTAGCTGTTTCAACTATATCTTTTGCAGTTAATCCATAATGTTGTAATAAAGCATCTGGAGTTCCTGATTGTCCAAATACATCCTTAAGTCCTATTCTCTTAAGTTTAGCTGAACATTCCTCTGCTAGTAGTTCTGCTACTGCTGAACCTAGCCCCCCTATTATGCTGTGTTCTTCAGCTGTAACTATTTTACCTATATTTTTAGCTAAACTTACTATAAGTTCATTATCTAATGGTTTTATAGTTGGTATATTTACTACTGTTGCTTCTATGTTTTCTTTGCTTAAAGTTTCTGCTGCTTCTAAAGCTTTAGCTACCATTATTCCTGTTGCAACTATAACTACATCTTTTCCTTTTCTTAAGACTTCACCTTTTCCTATTTTGAATTCATAGCTTTCATCATGAATTACAGGTGTTGCTGCTCTTCCCAATCTTATATACACTGGTCCATAATATTCAGCCGCTGCAAATACTACCTTTTTTGCTTCTACTGCATCTGATGGATTTATAACCACCATATTTGGTATACCTCTCATTAAAGATATATCTTCTATAGCTTGATGGCTTCCTCCATCCTCTCCTACTGTTACCCCTGCGTGAGTTACCGCTATTTTTACATTTAACTTTGGATAAGCTACTGAATTTCTTATTTGTTCAAAAGCTCTTCCAGCTGCAAACATTGCAAAAGTTGTTGCAAATGGTATCTTTCCACATGTGGCTAATCCTGCTGCTGTTCCCATCATATCTCCTTCTGCTATTCCCATATCAAAGAATCTTTCTGGTGCTACTTTTTTAAATTCTATACTCTTAGTTGCTTTTGCTAGGTCTGCATCTAATACTACTACCTTTTCATTTGATGCTAATTCTTTTAATGCTTCTCCATAAGCTTCTCTTGTTGCTATATTCATTATTCTTCTCCTCCTTTTAATTCACTTAGAGCTTTAACTTTTTCCTCTTCATTTGGTGCCGTTCCATGCCAGGAGGCTTGATTTTCCATAAAAGAAACTCCTTTTCCTTTTACTGTGTTAGCTATTATTGCGGTTGGTCTTCCTTTAACTTCTTTAGCTTTAGTTAAAGCATCTTTTATTTCTTCTAAATTATGTCCGTTTATAACTAGTACATTCCATCCAAAAGCTTCAAACTTCTTATCTACTGGACTTACCCTCATAACTTCTTCGTTTGATCCATCTATTTGTAACCCATTCAAATCTACAAATGCTACTACGTTGTCCAATTTATAATGAGCTGTGCTCATAGCTGCTTCCCATATTTGTCCTTCTTGAAGCTCTCCATCTCCTATTATTGTATATACTCTATAAGATTTATTATCTAATTTTCCTGCTAAAGCTATTCCATTAGCTGCTGATAATCCTTGTCCTAATGAACCTGTAGACATATCTACTCCTGGAGTTTTTTTCATGTCTGGATGTCCTTGAAGTATTGATTTAAATTTTCTTAATGATTTAAGTTCTTCTTTTGGAAAATACCCTCTTTCTGCTAAAGCTGCGTAAAGAGCTGGTGCTGCATGTCCTTTTGATAATACAAGTCTATCTCTATCTTCCCACTTAGGTTCTTCTACCTTTATGTTCATTTCTTCAAAGTACAATACTGTTAGAATATCTGCTATTGATAATGATCCACCTGGATGTCCTGATTTCGCTACTGCTAGCATTTCTATAATATCTATTCTTATATTAGTTGCAATTTCTTTTAACATTTTTGTATTCAAATTGATATTCCCTCCTATATTTTTAAGAGCCACTTAAAATTTAAGCGGCTCCTAACTTTAAATTTATCTTGTATTTTTAATGATTTCACGAATTTTTTTTGCATTTTCTGCAATATTATCTTTTGATCCTTTAGTTAAAAGTCCGCCTATTCCAACTGAATCAACACCATTTTTAATCCATTCTCCTAGATTATCTAAAGTTACTCCCCCAGAAGCCAATATAGGCATATAAGGGAGCGGTGTCTTTATAACTGATACTAAAGATGGTCCATAAAAATTAGATATAGGAAATGCCTTAACAAAAGATGCTCCTAACTCTAAAGCTTGAACCATTTCAGTAAAAGTAGTACATCCAGGTGCATATGGAATTCTATATCTATTGCACACTACAGCAACTTCTTTACTTAAGTTTGGCGCTATAATAAATTTTGCACCAGCAAGAATAGCCAATCTTGCCGTTTCACCATCTAATACAGTACCTGCCCCCACTAATAACTTTTCTTTAAATTCATCATTGAGAGCCTTTATTACTTCTCCAGCATTTGGAAGAGTATAGCTTATTTCTAGTACGTCTACTCCACCTTCTAAGCATCCCTTAGCAATTTCTATTCCTCTTTCAATATTTTCCGTTCTAACAATTGCCATAGCCCCAGTATCTATTATTCTTTTTTCAACATCTGGTTTAAGCATAATTTATCTCCAATATTAAATATTATAGTATTTAAGCATTTCTTTAATTTTATCTATAGCTTCTTCGCTTGCCTCACTAACTGGAGGTCTAGCGGAACCAACAGGAATACCCGCTAATTCAACAGATTTTTTTAATACTGATGGAACAGTTCCAAGTTTTAATACCGCTCTTAAATTTTCAATATTTTCTTGAGCTTTCTCAGCAGATGCAATATCTCCTTTGATATAATTTTCATATATTGACACATCTAAATCAGCGATAAGATTAGCTGTAGCTGCTATTGCCCCTGTAGCCCCTACCTTTAAAGCTTTTAGGATTAAGGAATCAGAACCTGATAACACTGAAAAATCCTGTCCTTTTGAAGCTTCTATATAACTCTCAATATTTTCAAGTTTTCCACTACTATCTTTAATACCAATGATATTTTTAACCTTTGCAAGTTCTTTAACTGTATCTGCATCAATGTTTATACCAGTATTTTTAGGAATATTATATAAAACTATTGGTGTTTTAATAGATTTCGCTACTGCTTTATAATGACCTATAAGCTCATTTTGAGTAGGTGGTACAAAATAAGGAGTTATTACAGATAATGCGTCTGCACCAAGCTCCTCCATTTTTTTAGAAAGAGAAATAACTTCTCTTGTACTATTTCCACCAGTACCCACATAGACTGGAACTCTTTTTGCTACTTCATCAATAACAAGTTTAGCAAAATTAATCTTTTCTTCCTGGTCTAATACGTGGAATTCACCATTTGTTCCAAGTATGAATATTCCGCTTACACCAGAATTTATAAGTTTATTAATTAATTGTTTTGTTGCTGTCTCATTTATCTTATGATTTTCATCAAAAGGTGTAACCATTGCAGCAATGATACCTTTAATTTCCATTATATAGACCTCCTTTTACTAAACTCCTTTGATTGATTTTCCTAAAGATCCACCTGGATGCCATTTAACATATTTTTCAGGAGTTAGATCTTTTTCATCTTGAAGTAGTATACTTAAACTTTGTAAAACAATAATTTCAGCTACAATTGATGCACGAGGAGGTTTATTTAATTTATCTCCTTCTAAATTAATTCCTGCTAATAAAGCAACATCACCTTTCTTTGCAAGCCAAGATTCTTTATTACCAGTAACAGAAATAATTTTAGCACCATTCCTCTTTAGTGTTTCAACTGTAGCTTTTAATTCTTCTGTTTCTCCACTATTAGAAATAGCTATAACTACGTCACCAGGTACAACTTGCCCAGATGATCCATGGACAGCTTCAGTTCCGTGAAGTTCATAAGTAGGAGTACCAGTTGAGGATAATAGAGATGCTATATATCCAGCAACATAACTAGGTTTTCCAATACCAGTCACATGTACACGGCCGTGACTTTTTTCTGCTTTAAGAATTAAATCACGTGCTTCATTAATAGCCTCTTCATCAATCGAAGTAATAAATGTTGATATTTCACTGGATAGAATACCCAAAAATTTAGGTAATATCTTTTCAATCATAATTTGTCCTCCTTTAAATAGAGGCTGTGCTATTAAAAATTTAATAAAAATATATAAGTTTTGTAAGTTCAAAATTAAAACTATATATTGTAAAATTTATTCTTAATACCACAGCACCATAAGATTAATATAGCTTAGATAGGTTTTATCAATTGTAAAATCTTATGCAATATAGTTCCCACTACGTTATAATCAATATTAGGGAATGTTGCACCTTTAACCCCAAGTGTTCCATAAACTGGGTATAGGATCGTTGGCAAGAATGCAAGTAATAAGCCTACAACAAAAGATCCAAGGATAGCCCCTCTCCATCCCCCTGATGAGTTACCGAATACAGCAGCTGTACCCCCTGAGAAGAAACAAATATGAGCAGCTGGAATAATAACTACAGGGAACACGCTAGGGAATGATACCATAACAACGATTGATAATAGTCCAGCAGTATATGCTGAGATAAATCCAAGAATGACTGCATTTGGTGCATATGGGAATACTGTTGGAACATCTAATGCAGGACGTGATCCTGGAATATATTTTTCTGAAATAACAACGAATGCAGCTGTGATTTCAGCCAAGAACATACGAACACCTGTCATCAATATTGACATACCTGCTACAAATGTGAATGCTTGTACAAGAGGGAACACCAACCAGTGCTGTGAACCAGCAATTTTCTGAGTAAATTCTTGACCAGCTTTTAATGTTGCAACATAGAATAAGATTATCATAACTATTGACAGACCCATTAAGAAATCTCTGAATATTGATAACCATTTAGGGAATTTAATAGATTCTGTTGTTTCATCTTTATATTTTGAGAATAAACGACCAATATAACCTGATAGTCCATAACCAATCATATTAAAATGTCCAATTGCTTGTTCATCTCCACCTGTTATATCACGCATAAATGGCTGACAGAATTGAGGTAATGCAGCGGACATAAAACCTAAGATAGTACCACCAACTAAAATTGTAACTGTATTATTGAATCCATGTGCTTGCATAATCAATACTAATACACAAGAAAAGAACAAACTATGACCTGTTGTAAAAAAGATGTTCTTGAATCTTGTAATACGTGCAAAGACTAAGTTCAGTATGAATCCAAGAATCAACGTTAATGAAACTGCGAAACCATATGTGTTTTGTGCAAGTGCTGTAGCAGCTTCAGGTGAAGCAATAACACCTGTAATACCGAAACCATACTGGAATAGTTTATTAAAGTTTTGTAATGCTCCAGTCATGGCAGAAGCACCAATTCCAAATACTAAGAAACCTATAAGGGTTTTTGAAGCACCAGTAAATACTTCAGTAGCTGATTTCTTTTGAAGAATTAAACCTATTAACGCAACTACACCAAGCAAAACAGCAGGTGTACTCAATAAACTTATAATAAAATTCATACATATTTCTCCTTAAATTTATTATAGTACTCTTAAGATTTATTCATCAGGATTTATTTCTCTTTTGAAGCAAGAAATTGTTCTAATGCTGTTTTAATTTCATTACGATCAACAATATTATGAATACCAATAATATCAATTTTGTAATTTTTGTTTTTCAATTCTTCAGCAACATCAATTAATGTTTCTATAGCATCTCCATTAAATCCATTTAATGCATCTAATGAACCATGCTCAACTTCGATTGGAAAATTATTTTCCTTAATAACTTGTTGAGTTTTGATTTTCAACATCAAACTTGATCCAACCCCTGCTCTACATGCAACTAAAATTTTATACATAACTAAATCCTCCTTTTATAATTCATGTGATTTTATAAAATCAATAACTTCCTTACCATCCTTTGCGTTATCTAAAGTTCTAAAGAACTCATCCATTTCCAATAATTCAACAAGTTCAGACATAGCGCGCAAATGACTGTCATTGTCTACTGCACTTAAACAGAAAACATATTTTACTGGGTCATTATCTTTATTACCAAACTCAATAGGATTTTCTAAGGTTGCGATTCCAATTGCAATTTCCTTTGTTCCTGCCTCTGGTCTTGCGTGTGGTAGTGCCACATGTTTTGTAATTACAATATAGGCACCAGATTTTTTTGCTGTGTTAACCATGGCATCTACATACTCTTCTGTAACTTTACCATTTTCAACCAAAGCTGATGCAGACTGCCTTATGGCATCCTCAGCATTTTTAGCTGCTACATTTAGTTTTACTAGTGTTTCATTTGTAAGATCACTTAGCATAAGTCCTTCCTCCCCTTTATCCGTAAAACTCTCTATTTGTGTAAAATAGGATAATAATTCATTTGAAAGCATACCTTCCGAAGTTATTTTTGCATATTTTTTTATTATAGCCATAACCTCATCTATCTTGGGTTGCCTTAAAAAAATATCACCCAATTGGATGTACACTTCACGTGTAATCTTATACTTTTCTTTTTTAGTCATAACAGGACTAACTTTAATTATCGGTACATCTATTTCTAAGTTTTCTGCTGTATAATTAGTAGTAAACACAATATCTACAGATCCAACGAAATTTTTTAGCTTAGAAGATTCTAATGGTGGTAAAAAATACAGTTCTGGAAATAAATTTGTAAGCTCTGCGTATAAAATAGCTGAACTACCCACACCATTTGAACAAACTATTAGCGCTGTTCTTTTTTTAAGAATATCAAATCCTTTTCTATTTGAGAAAATAGCTGCAAAATGCATTGTTAAGTATGCTAATTCCTCTTCTTGAATTTCTTCCTCAAATATACCGCAGAATTCTTTCATTGCATTGCTTACAATTCTATATACTAATCTGTATTCTTCTTTTACTTTTTTACAAAGTGGATTATAAACAGGTAATTTAAATAAAAGTCTGTAATAAGCTGGTCTAAAATGAGAATATAGTTGTTTAAATATTTTTTCTTGACTTATATAATAAACTCCACTGAAATATACAAACTTTGTCATAATTTTGTTTACAATTTCTGAAATTACAACTCGATCTTTTGTATCTTCTTCATAATTTCCTACTGATATACCTAAGATCCAAGCACTAATATACGTTACATCATGAGATTTTATCTTATCTTTGCTATCATATACTTCTAGTAATTCTTCAGCAAATTTATATTCTTTCATGGAGTTCATGACTTCAATATTTGGGATGTCTATATTTCCTGAAGTAATTATTTTCTTTGAAATCATTCTAGCTTTTAAAAAAATGAATATATAAATAAATTCTATTAATCTGTCTTCAACAAATGTAATCTCATGTTTTTTTACAAGTTTTGATATAATTTTTTCAGCTTTTTTAAAGCTGTCCAATTTATACTCTTCAATAAAAATATCAAATACTCTTGAACTTTTTTCATTAGAGAGTGTCTCTATAATATTTTTAATGAGTACTCTTCTAATTTCCATCTCAGATCCAACTAAATAAAATCCATTTGTACGATTATTCTTAATTTTAATGCCTTTTTTCTCAAGATTAGGTATCAAATCTTTAAAATCAAGATTAACAGTTGATCTACTTACCTTTAGAGAATCTATAAAATGATTAATTGAAATATCATCCATGTTAATAAAAAGCATTAAATACATATATAAGAGTCGTTCTGTTCTGCTAAAGTAGTACGTATTTTTACTATAGTTCTTTCCCAGGATTTCTTTAATTGCATCCTTTGTATCTTTTTGAACAATAATATCTTTACTACTTCCTAAAAATATGGGTGATGCTTTTTTTATTTTAAGCATATCGTTGATTTTATTTAATCTGTAAGTAATTTGTCTTTTTGAAGAATTAGTTTCTTCTTGCAGTCCTTTTGTGGTAATCAATGTACTATTTAATAAAATCTGAAGAATTGATACAATTTCTTTATCCATTTATAATAATCCCGCTTTCTTATTAAGATTAGTTATAATGTTGTCATTGGATTCTATTTTTCATCTCCTCCTTAATATTTATTCTATTTTAAAAGTTTATCGATTTCAATTTCATTTAAGTTCAATTTTTGTTTTAAATTAAAACAAAAGTTGAACTTATGTAAAAAAAAGAGATGTTTGACAATATAATAACTTTGTTTGTGTTATATTTTTCTGATTTTCGACAAAAAATACACACTCATTTCTTAAAAACCAACCCTAAAAAGGGCTACTCTTTTTTAGAGTATCCCTTAATATTTAATTTTATTCTGTTGTATATCCACACTATATATGAGCTACTATTGAAACAATTCATATAGTGTGAAATATCTTCATTTTAGATTTTATCCTTAATAATACAACTATCTATAAGATAGATTGCTTGTGTTCAATTAGAGCTATCCTTACCCCATTTGGGTCTTCTATAAAAGCTAAACTCCCAACCATTGTTGGTACTGGTTCCATTATGATTTTAATGTTTTTGGTTTTGAACTCTTCTATGGTAGAATTTAAATCTTTAACATCCATTCCCACAGAATAGAATCCAACTTGATGTATTGTATCTTTTATAAGCTCTATCATAGAATCACCCTCACCCTTCATTAATGTTATATTTATTCCTGGCTGAGGATTGTATTTGCTATGTATTTTAAATCCCATAACTTCAGTATAAAATTTGATGGACTCTTTCATATCCTTAACTATTATAGTAGAATACTTTACCTTAATATCCATATTTCATTATCCCTCTTAAAAAATTTTAAAACTCCTAACCAAATCCTTATTTCAACCCATTACTATTGTCACAAAGCTCCAACTTGAACTCAACTTTTCTTAGAAATATATAATTTTTTAAAATTCACATTGATTCTTTAGATAACTATATTGTTTTGCTACTTAATCTAACTACATTCTCCACATGACTTGTTTGCGGGAACATATCTACAGGCTGTACTTTCTCTGTATTATACCCTAATTCCTTTAATATGCCTAAATCTCTTGCCAAGGTTCCTGGATCACAGGATACATATACTATTCTCTTAGGGTTACTGCTTGCTATTGCTTCAAGTAAGCTTTTTTCACATCCTTTTCTTGGTGGGTCTACTACTACCACATCTGCTTTTATTCCTTGATTTATTAAATTAGGAATAACTTCCTCTGATTTTCCTACCAAAAACTCTACATTATCTAGATTATTTTCTTTTGCATTATCCTTTGCATTGTCTATAGATTCTTTTATTATTTCTACTCCATAAACTTTTTTAGCCATCTGTGATAAAAATAAAGATATAGTTCCTGTTCCACAATAAGCATCAAATACTATTTCTTCTCCTTTTAGATTGGCAAACTCTAAAGCTTTTTTATATAGTACTTCTGTTTGTATTGGGTTTACCTGAAAAAAAGATAATGGTGATATATTAAATTTAAATTTATCTATATAATCAGTAATAGTATCTTTTCCCCATAAAGTAATACATTTTCCCCCTAATACTACATTGGTTTTTTTAGAATTTATATTTTGTATTATGCTTTTTATATTTGGAATTTCTTTTACTATTTCATTTATTAGTGCTTCTATATAAGGTATTTCTCTTCCTTTATTAGTTACAATAACTAACATAAGCTCCTTATTTTTAAAAGCTTTTCTAATCATTATATGTCTTATTAAGCCCTTACCTGTTTCTTCATTATACGCAGATATACTATATTTTTTCATCCATTCTCTTATTATTTTTATAATTTTATCTGAATCATCATCCTGTATTAAACATTCCTTTACATCCACTACCTCATGAGTTCTTGGTTTATAAAATCCTATTTTTATTTCACCCTTTTCTAATCTTACAGGCATTTGAATTTTATTTCTATATCTATATGGTTTATCCATACCAATAGTGTCTTCTATTTCTATGTTATCTATATTCAACTTACCAATTCTTTGTAGACAATCTATCACTCTTTGCTTTTTAAAATCTAATTGAGATTTATAACTATAATGTTGAACGTGACATCCTCCACATTGCTTATATATTGGACATACTGGATCAACTCTATTTTCTGATTCTTTATTTAACTTTACAATCTTTCCAAAGGCAAAGTTTTTATTTACTTTAACTATTCTTGTTAATGCATTTTCTCCTTCCAGTGCTCCTGGTATAAATACAGTAAAGTCTTCTATTTTGCTTACTCCTTCACCTTCAAATCCAGTCCTTATTATATCCAAATTGTATTCTTTATTTTTTTCTACAGGTATATTTTTTTTCATAATCTCTCTCCATTTATGTAATTTTATATATCATAACAAAAATATAGGATAAATAGTGATAATCAAACTATCTATCCTTAAGCTTTTCTAATATATAAATTATAACAATATTTAAAACAAATTTATAATAATTTTATAAATTTGTTTTAAGATTTTTACAAATAAATTTTTATGGGCATAATTTTATAACTAAAACAGTTAATTTACTTTTAATACTATAATTTATTTATCCTTCTCATAAGTTGAGCAGATAGTTTCACTACTATTTCTAGTTCTTACATCATCACCATTTATTTCTATGGCATCTGCAGTACATATTCTATTATTGTTATGAGTACAATTATAAACTTCACAATTAACTTCTGGAACCATATTATTCTCTCCCGTAACCATCTGTTTAAAACCCTCTACTAAATTTGTGTTGTGAAATTTGCTCATAGTATTTATGGCTCCCTTTGCTGCAAAAGTTTTGCACTGACTATGTGAATCATTATTTTCTACTTCTATGGAATTTGCTGTACACTGTCCATGTAAATTATTTATACAATTTTCTGCACTACAAGTTAATGTATTCATATTGACTACCTCCTAACAAAAATATATAATTAGTCTTTGTTAATAGGATTTTTGTATTCATAATATATAATAATACTTTATATATTTTTTAAATTAATCTTATAAATTAATATTAATTTATAAGATTAATTTTTCTTACAAAAAAGAAAGAGCACCTTAAAGGTGCTAAAGAAGATCAGTTGCCTATTATTTCCTATTTTCTTATTTTTGACACATATCATATTATTATACAACATATTATATAATAATTTCAATAAAAATAGTAAAGTTTTTTAAAATTTATTTTTATTTTATAATGAATCTATTCTTCAAACTCTGTTCTTACTCTTTTTAACATTTTTATTATAGGTAAATCATATGGACATCTCTTCTCACAGGCTCCACATTCTATACAATCTTTAGCTCTAGAATCTAAACTAAAGTATCTATCATCTGCCCATTCTGGTAATCCATATCTAATCTTATAGGCTTCTAACACAAATATTCCTGGAATATCTATATTTTTTGTACAAGGAGCACAATATCCACATCTTCTACAAAATTCTGTACCCAATTCTTTAAGTATTTTATCACATTCTATTTTTTCTTGTTCTGTTAGAACTATATCTTTATTACCACAGGCTGAATTTTCTACTACTTCCTCTAAATTAGCCATTCCAGGTATAGCTGTAGTTATATTTTTATTACTTAATACATATTTTAAAGCTAAAGTTCCATTATTAAGAGCTCCTCCTGCCATAGGCTTCATATCTATTACCCCTATGTTTAACTCCTTAGCTCTTTGGAATAATTCTTTTCCTTGTCTTTCTACTATATTGTAAGGATACATAATAGTCTCAAATTTCCCGCTTTCTATTGCCACTTTAAGTACATCTAAACTGTGAGAAGTAATTCCTATATGTCCTATCTTCCCTTTAGATTTAAGTTCTTCTAATGCCTTGTATGCTCCATCCTCACTTAATATTTTTTCATAATCTTCTACTGTTTTTACATTATGAAATTGATATAAATCTATATAATCTGTTCTTAAATTTTTAAAGCTTCTATTTGCTTCTTCCATCATGGAGTTTTTATCTCTAGCCATAGATTTTGTAGCTATAATCCATTTGTCTCTTCTGCCCTCTAATGCATAGCCTACATATTCTTCTGAAACTGTATAAAGCCTAGCAGTATCTATAAAATTCATGCCAAGCTCCTCTGCTTTATGTATAATATCAGCTGATTCTTCACAAGTTATTTTCTGGATAGCTATACCTCCAAAGGCCACCATAGAAACTTTTAAACCAGTACTTCCTAACTCCTTATAATTCATTATTATTCCTCCTTAACCCTAGTAAATAAAATTATAGAGTAACTTATGCTTTGGTGTCAACATTATAAATATTCACATATTTTATTTATGTTCTTATGCAAAAATTAAGAGCCCACATGGGCTCTTAACACTGTATCATCCTTAAATTATGTTAGCTTTTCCGTTGTATACTATTCCTCTTACTGTATCTAAAGTTACATATGTTCCTGTTTTTAGTATATCCATAGCGCCACCTGCATTG
This sequence comes from Clostridium sp. Marseille-Q2269, assembly GCF_943736985.1. Taxonomy (GTDB): domain Bacteria; phylum Bacillota; class Clostridia; order Clostridiales; family Clostridiaceae; genus Clostridium_F. Next base: position 237,494 of record NZ_CALSFS010000003.1, on the reverse strand, counting down.
CATATGAACGGAATATCTCTTGCTATGCATTCTATAGCCAAGTGTGATGTTATTCCACCTTCTTCTGCAACTATTCCTGATACTCTATCTAAAACAGTCATATATCTTCTATCTAAATTTTTTACTACTAATACATCGTCTCTTTCAACTATTTTTTCTGCTTCTTTAGGATCTTTTACTATCTTTATGTTTCCATAAGTTGGTCTAGTTCCTGATCCTCTTCCTTGTACTAGTATGTCACCTACTATGTGAACTTTTAACATATTAGTTGTTCCTGAATAAGATACTGGAATTCCTCCTGCTATAACAACTAAATCACCATTTTTAATGTATCCTTCTTCTAAAGACTTATTAACAGATTTTTCTATTAACTCATCTGTTGAAGTAAATGTTTCTGTTAATAATGGCACTACTCCCCAGTTTAATGCTAATTTTCTAGCAACCACTTCGTTTGGTGTTACTGCTATAATAGGACATTGTGGTCTATATTTTGATACCATTTTTGCAGTATGTCCGCTTTGAGTTGCTGTAATTATAGCTGTAGCATTTAATTCTGATGCTGTAGTACATGTTGCTAAGCTTATAGCATTAGGAACATTTAGCACATGGCTTTCTCTCATTTTATTTAATATAGCATCATAATTTAATTTTGCTTCTGCAGTTTTAGCTATTCTAGACATAGTTTGTGCAGCTTCTACTGGGTATTTACCATTAGCTGATTCTCCACTTAACATTATAGCATCTGTTCCATCAAATATTGCATTGGCTATATCTGATGCTTCAGCTCTTGTTGGTCTAGGATTTCTTATCATAGAATCTAACATTTGAGTTGCTGTAATTACAGGCTTTCCTGCTTTATTACATTTTTCAATTATTCTTTTTTGAATAATTGGAACTTTTTCTATAGGAATCTCCACTCCCATATCTCCTCTAGCTACCATTATTCCATCAGAGAATTTTATTATTTCATCTATATTGTCAACGCCTTCTTGACTTTCTACCTTAGATATTATTTGTATTTCATTTCCGCCATTTTCTTCTAATATTTTTCTTATAGCTAATACATCAGAGGCTTTTCTTATGAAAGACGCACTTATTAAATCTACTTTTACTTCACATCCAAATTTTAAATCTTCGATATCTTTTTCAGTAACTGCTGGAAGTGATATTGAAGTACCTGGAACATTAACTCCTTTATGATTTGAAACTGTTCCTGAATTTTTAACTATTGTGTGAATTTTGTTGCCTTCTACTGATTGAACTTCTAGTTCTACTAAGCCGTCATCTATTAATATTTTGCTTCCTTTAACTACATCCTTATATAAATCTCCATAAGTAATAGAACATTTTGTTTCATCACCTAATACATCTTCTCCACAGTATACTGTAAATTGTGATCCTTCTTTTAGTTCTACCTTATCTATTGAAAAATCACCTGTTCTTATTTCTGGGCCTTTAGTATCTAGCATAATAGCTATATGTTTATTGTATTTTTCTCTTAATTTTTTAATCATTATCATTCTTTCTCTATGTTCTGGATGTGTTCCATGAGAGAAATTATGTCTTGACACACTCATACCCGCTTCTATTAATTTTGATACCACTTCTTCTGTTGAACTTGCAGGTCCTATAGTAAATATCATTTTAGTCTTTTGCATATAAAACTCCTCCTCAAAATCTAAGCTTTTATATTAATTAGATAAAGTAGTTGCTATTTGATATAATTCGTTATCGAAGGTTCTTTCTACAGCTAAAGCTTCATCTATATCCATATCAATTATTTTTCCATCTTTTATTCCAACCACTCTTGAAGATTTACCACTTATTAATAATTCTACTGACTTATAAGCCATTCTTGAAGCTAGTATTCTATCCATACAAGTTGGACTTCCACCTCTTTGTATATGTCCTAATATTGTTGATCTTGTTTCTATTCCTGTAACTTCTTCTATATATTTTGCTAGCTCATTAGCTCCGCCAACACCTTCTGCTAATAAAACTAAATTATGCATTTTTCCTCTTAGCTTTCCTTCTAATATTTGTTTGCATAATTTATCTGCATTATACTCTTTTTCTGGTATTATTATACTTTCTGCTCCACCAGCTACTCCTGTATATAATGCTATATCTCCACAATTTCTACCCATAACTTCTACCACACTTACTCTCTCATGAGAAGTAGATGTGTCTCTAAGTTTATTTATGGCATCTAAAACTGTATTTATAGATGTATCAAAACCTATTGTATAATCTGTATAAGCCAAATCATTGTCTATAGTTCCTGGTAATCCAATAGTCTTTATTCCTAATTTTGATAATAATTGTGCTCCGTGGAAAGAACCATCTCCACCAATTACAACTAGGCCATCAATACCAAAAGCTTTTAATATCTTAGCAGCTTTTTCTCTTCCTTGTTCTGTTTTAAATTCTTCGCAACGAGCAGTTCTTAATATGGTACCTCCTCTTTGTATTATATCAGATACACTATGGGTATCCATATCAAATATTTCTCCATTTATAAGTCCATTATACCCTCTTTGAATTCCCATTACTCTTAGGCCTTTTTCCAAACCTGTTCTAACTACTGCTCTAATGGCAGCATTCATTCCTGGTGCATCTCCACCACTTGTTAACACAGCTATAGTTTTCATATGCTAAATACCTCCCGTGACCACTGGGACATTTGTAGTCCCACTTATATTATAAATCTATTGTTTGACTGTTTCGTATGTTTTTTATTATAACATATCTTATATTTTTTTAATATATATTTAAGAAATAATTACATATTAAAAATAATAAAAAATATTAGAAGAAACCTCCCTTCTAATATTTTTCATTTTATTTTAAAAATTATACATAATACTTTTATTAAAGTATTTTTATATTATTTTCTCCAAATATGCTCCTTAAATCATCCATAAGCTCACTATTTCCATTTATCCAAAGATCTCTATCAATACGAAATTTTTTTCTTTCTTTATTTGTGCAAAAATATACTGGCATATTGCCTTTATGTTGTAAAAATATACCTTTTGCTTCCTGTAGTTTTACTTTTATATCTTTTTGCTCTTCTACTAACACATATAATTTTTCAGAATTAATTTTTACAAGAGGTTCCATAACTTCACAAATCAATTTGGGTTGTTCATCCTCTCTTAAACTTACCCTGCCTTTTAATAAAACTACTTCATCTTCATTTATAATACTTCTTGCTGTATTAAAGGTTTTAGGAAAAACTATAACCTCTATACTAGAATGCAAATCTTCCAATACTATAAATGCCATCATATCATTGTTTCTGGTTAACTTTTTACTTACATGAGTTATCATACCACCCACTATTACTTTATCTCCATCTTTTACACTATTTATAGTATCTACTACATTTCCCTCTAGGGATTCATTAGAAATAATATCTGATATAAAATTAGTTGTTTGAAGCTTTAATGTTTCTTCATACTCTTCTAATGGATGACCAGAAAAATACAAACCTGTCATTTCTTTTTCCATTTGTAGCATATATTTTTTGTCAAATTCATTTATATCTGGATATTTTATATCCATACTGCTTTCTTTTTCATCCATAATATCCATAAATAAATTAACTTGTCCTTGTATATTATTTCTTTTCTGCTTTTGTATACCATCCATTATTTTTTCAAAAACAGCTAACATTTTAGAACGATATACCTTTAAACAATCAAATGCTCCTGCTTTTATTAGACTTTCTACTAACCTTTTGTTTATTATAGAAGTATCTACTTTATTAAAAAAATCACTTAAATCTATGAATTTTCCTTTTTGTTCTCTAGATAGAACTATATTATCTATACCTTTTTCTCCCACATTTTTTACTGCAGTTAATCCAAATATTATTCTATTATCTTTTACTGTAAAATTGCTATGACTTTCATTAATATTAGGAGCAACTATTTGTGTTCCTAATGTTTCTGCAAAATTAACATAAAAAGATACTTTATCACTATCCCCTTTTACACTATTTAACATAGCTGCAATAAACTCTGTAGGAAAATATCTAATTAGATAAGCAGTTTGAAATCCTACTACCGCATAAGCTGCTGCATGAGATTTATTAAATGCGTAAGAAGCAAAGTCCATCATAGAATCATATAAATCATTAGCTACCTTTTCATCTATGCCATTATTTATACATCCCTTTACCCCTTCTTCTTCATTTCCATATATAAAATTCTTTCTTTCTTTCTCCATTACATCATGCTTTTTCTTAGACATGGCACGCCTTACTAAATCACTACGTCCCATGGAATATCCTGCCAGATCTCTAACTATCTGCATAACTTGTTCTTGATAAACTATACAATTATATGTAACGGATAATATGGGTTCTAACTTTTCTGTTGCATATTTTATATTTAAAGGGTTATTTTTGTTAGCTATATATCGTGGTATCTCTGCCATTGGGCCTGGTCTATATAAGCTTATTCCTGCTATTATATCCTCCAGGGAATCTGGCTTTAGATCTTTCATAAAGGAAGTCATTCCCGCAGATTCTAATTGAAATACACCAACAGTCTTTCCTTCTCCTATCATTTTATAGACTTCTTTATCTTCAAAATCTATACTATCTAAATCAATATCTATTCCTTTATTTTCTTTTATAATTCTTACTGCATCTCTCATAACTGTAAGAGTTCTAAGTCCTAAAAAGTCCATCTTTAAAAGACCTAATTCTTCTAAAGTACCCATTGTAAATTGTGTTACTATACTTTCTTCATTTTTTTGAAGAGGCACATAATTTACTAAAGGTTTTGATGCAATAACTACTCCCGCAGCATGAGTTGATGTATGCCTTGGAAGTCCTTCTAAAGCTATTGCTACATCTATTAAGTCTTTAACCCTTTGCTCATTATCATAGGTTTCTTTTAATTCTGGATTTAATTCTAAGGCCTTGTTTATAGTTATATTTAAAATAGTAGGTATCATTTTTGCTATTTTATCCACTTCTGCATATGGATAGTTCATAGCTCTTCCTACATCTCTTATACATGCTCTTGCAGCCATAGTTCCAAAAGTTATTATTTGTGATACATTTTGTTCACCATATTTTTCTACCACATAATCTATAACTTCTCCTCTTCTTTCATAGCAAAAATCACTATCTATATCAGGCATAGATATACGATCTGGGTTTAAAAATCTTTCAAATATTAGATTGTATTTTATAGGATCAATCTTTGTTATTCCAAGTGTATATGCCACCAATGACCCTGCTGCAGAACCTCTTCCTGGACCTGTCATTATTCCTTTTTCATTAGCAAATCTTATAAAATCCCATACTATTAAAAAATAATCCACATATCCCATTTGTTTTATTATAGATAACTCATAATTTAATCTTTCTATTAACTCAGAAGCCTCTTTATTTTCATACTTATAAGATAAAACTTCATCTATATTAAAAGGTTTGTTTGTAAAATCCTCTAGTGCTTTATATCTTAGGAATAGCCCCTTAAAACATAATTCTCTTAGATACTCATAAGGATCTACTTCTTCTCTTAAAGGGAATTTAGGTAATTTTGATTCATGAAAATTATAATCAAAGTTACACTCATCTGATATTTTAACCGTATTCTCTAAAGCCTCTGGAACATAAGAAAAAATTTCATACATTTCCTCCGGTGATTTTAAGTAAAATTCATCTGATGGATACTTCATTCTATTCTCTTCATCTACAGTTTTACCTGTTTGTATGCATAGCAATATATCATGAGATTTATAATCTTCTTTGTTTATATAATGTGCATCATTTGTAGCCACCAACGGTATATCTAATTCCTTAGACATTTTAATCAATTCTTCATTAACCTTTAGTTGCTCTTCCATTCCGTGATATTGAAGTTCTAAATAAAACCCTTCTTTAAAAATATCTTTATACAATAACGCTATTTCTTTGGCTTTTTCCATATTTCCTTTTAATATGTTAGCTTGAATTTCTCCGCCTAAACAAGCACTTGATGCTATTAGTCCCTCACTATGACTTCTTAAAAATTCATGATCTACTCTTGGTTTATAATAAAAGCCATCTACTGATGCTTTTGATACTATTTCCATTAAGTTTTCATACCCTTTTTTATTCTTTACAAGCAGCACCAAATGATGTGTTTCATTTTCTTTATCTTGTTGTTTTATGTACATAGACTTTGAAGCCACATATATTTCACAACCTATTATAGGTTTTATTCCTTGCTTTATTGCTTCTTTATAAAACTCTACACAACCATACATAACCCCATGATCTGTAATAGCAATACTTTTCATTCCAAACTCTTTTGCTTTTTTTATAAGATCTGATATTTTTGCTGAAGAATCTAGCAATGAATAACCTGTATGTTGATGTAAGCTTACCCATTCTGCCTTTTTTTCTTTTAATTTATTCTCACCCATAGTTAACCTCCTCTCTAAGATACTAGATACTGTAACTTTAAAACCGCATTTTTCATCTTTGTTATTTTATTATAATCTTAAACTTTATATAACTCAAATAAAGAGGGCATCCCAAAATAAACTTCAAGACTTCCTCTTTTAGAAACTACTATAATTATTTTTATATTTTAAATTCCTTGTTTCAGTTCATCTGCAATCTTTTCTATTCTTCTTAACCTATGATTAACCCCTGATTTTCCTACCGGAGGATTTAGCATCTTTCCTAGTTCTCTTAAAGATTCATCAGGATACTTAATTCTTAGTTCAGCTACATCTCTTAAATTTTTAGGTAACCTTCCTAAACCTATTTCCTTCTCTATAAATTTTATACTTTCTACTTGTCTTACAGCAGCATTAACTGTTTTACTTAAATTGGCAGTTTCACAGTTTACTAATCTATTAACATTATTCCTCATTTCTTTCATTATTCTAACATTTTCTAATTCTAATAATGAAGCATGAGCTCCTATTATATTTAACAAGTCTACTATCTGTTCTCCTTCTTTTAAGTAGATTATATAACTATTTTTTCTTTTTATTACTTTAGAATTTAAATTATATGAATTTATCAAATTACTTAAATCCTTAGCATAGTCCTCATTATGAGTTACAAATTCTAAATGATAGGTTTTTTCGGGATTACTTATACTTCCTCCACCTAAAAAAGCACCTCTTATATAAGCTCTTCTGCATTCATCACGTTCTACCATACTCTTTGGTATATTATAATCTAAACTAAATACATTTATTGTCTCTTTTATTATACCAACTTCTTTTAATAAGGATTTTACTCCTTCTTCTTCTGATATTAATATAATATATATGTTATTCTTTTTTAAAGAATTATTTTTCTTTATCATTATTTCTGTATGAATACCAAAATGCTCTTTTAAAATTTTAAAAACTAGCCTAGCTATAGCTGCATTTTCTGTAGTTATTTTAAAATTAAATTGTTTGTTAGTAAATAATAATGTACCACTTACCTTCATTATTGCTGACAATTCTGCTATGGCTTCTTGTTTATTTATCTCTACATATTTACATACTTCATTTTTTACTTTTAATGAAAAAGACATAGTTCTCTACCTCTGCTTATTTTTATTTTCCTTTAATCTTTCTGACAAATAGAAATACTCTATTATTTTCTTCTTATCATATAACAATTTCTTTTCCATTATAGTCTCTATTAAGATAGAAGCAAGCTTTTCAGAATTATGTCTTATTAATTCATTTTTAACTTTCAAGAAATTGCCTCCTATTACATCTACATTTAATTCTCTTATCTTTTCTTCATCGATTTTTACTAGCTTAGATTTTCTTTTTCTATATTTTTCTTCTAATGACTTATCTATTTGACCTACGTTAACTATAGCATAATCTACTATCTTACCATGACAATGTTTATTTATAGTTTTTATATGATCGGAAACAGTAAAATTATCTGTTTCTCCCGGTTGAGTCATTATATTTGATATATATATTTTAGGAGCTTTTGTTTTCTTTAATGCATCTGTTATATCCTTTATTAATAGATTAGGAATAACACTAGTATAAAGACTACCAGGACCTAATATAATAGCATCTGCTTCTCTTATAGCTGTAACAGCTTCAGGTAAGGCCTTAGCATTCTCTGGTTCTATAAATACCTTTTGTATTTTACTATTATACTCTAAGCTTTTCTCTGGTATATTTGACTCTCCTTCTACTATCATATTGTTTTCTAATTTAGCTTTTAATACTATATTTTCTAGAGTTACTGGTACAACTTTCCCAGTAACAGCTAAAACAGAACTAACTTTTTGAATGGCTTCTTCAAAATTGTTAGATATTCCATCCATAGCTGCTAAAAATAAATTTCCAAAGCTCTGATTTTTAAGCCTGCCATCTGTAAATCTATACTGAAGGAGATCCTCCATTAAGGGCTCCGTATCTGATAGAGATAATATACAATTTCTTATATCTCCTGGTGGCAGCATTCCAAGATCTTCTCTTAATTCTCCTGATCCTCCACCATCATCTGCTACTGTAACAATAGCTGTTATATTAGAAGTATAATATTTAAGCCCTCTTAACATAGTAGATAGCCCTGTTCCTCCCCCTATGGCAACTATTTTAGGTCCCTTAACCAATAATCTTTTCTCATATATTAAATTTTCTAATTTCTTAGAGTCTAAAGATATATTTAAATATCCCTTATTTACTAGGGCTATTATTGATTTCATTCCTTGAGTTACAGATATATATAGTACAAATACACCAGAGGCTATTAAAAATACATAGAAAGCTATATAATAATTGCTATAAAATCTATTTCTAACAAACTCTAACATACCAAAAACTATTAGAAGTATTCCCATAATAGCTAGCAAGACCCATCGCTTAACTTTTATTCCGGGTCTTAGCCAGTCTATAAGCTTCATATTTTTTTACCGCCCTTATGAATATCTTCATTTATATCTCTATGATCTATGTTTACTCTATGTCCTTTTTTGTTTAATCCTTCATATATAGCATTAGCAATAGCTACTGAACGATGTCTACCCCCAGTACAACCTATAGAAATTATTAACTGTCTCTTACCTTCTTTAAAATAATTTGGTATTAAAAAGTCTAACATATCTTCTAATCTATTCACAAATTTATTTGTTACATCAAAGCTCATTACATAATCACTTACTTTTTTATCTTTACCAGAATATTGTTTAAGTTCGCTTATATAGTAAGGATTCGGTAAAAATCTAACATCAAATACCAAATCAGAATCTAAAGGAATACCATATTTAAATCCAAAAGATAATACAGTTATAATCAGTTGATTCTCTATTTGGTTTTCTTCTCCATATATTTCATTTATGGCTTCTCTTAACTCCCTAGTTGCTAGTTCTGAAGTATTTATTATATTATCTGCTCTATCTTTTACTTCTCTCAATCTATTTCTTTCCATAGATATTCCGTTTAAAATTCTTCCATCTGGTGATAAAGGATGCTTTCTTCTAGATTCCTTAAATCTTTTTATAAGGACCTCATCGGAAGCATCTAAAAATAAAATCTCGTATTTGTATCCTTGTTCTTTTAAATATTTTAAACTTTCAAATAAATCATCAAAAAATTCTCCGCCTCTTATATCTATAACTAAAGCTATTTTTTTGATTTTACCTTCTGTTTGATAGCAAGCTTCCGCAAACTTAGGTATTAGAGTTGGTGGTAAATTGTCCACACAAAAAAATCCTAAGTCTTCTAAACTTCTTATAGCTTGAGTTTTTCCTGCTCCTGATAGCCCTGTAACTACAACAAACCTCATCTTTTACCTCCCTTTAAATTTAAGGAATATTATTTTTACATTTTATTTAATTATACCATATCCCTATTTAACAATAAACTAGGGAAGTCATTTGTCAAGACTTCCCTTATCAACTATATTTTAATTATTTTCTTCTCCAATTATTCTAACTTCTGTATGAAGCTCCACTTGAAACTTTTCTTTAACTTTATTTTGTACAAATTCTATAAGATTTAGTATATCGACTGCAGTAGCATTTCCTTTATTTATTATAAATCCTGAATGTTTTTCTGAAACCTGAGCCCCACCTACAGATGAACCTTTTAGTCCAGTATCTTCTATAAGTTTTGCTGCAAAATGTCCTTCTGGTCTTTTGAAAGTACTTCCTGCTGATGGATACTCTAAAGGTTGTTTTTCTGTTCTTCTTCTGTTTAGATCCATTATTCTATTTTTTATAGTATCATATTCACCATTATGTAATCCTAAAGTTACTTCTAAAACAATATAGTGATATTTTTGAATAGCACTCATTCTGTATCCTAAATCTAGTTGTTCTTTATCTAACAAAAATACTTTTCCAGCTTTATCTATAACCTTGGCACTTTCTATAACTTGAGATATTTCTCCATTATAGGCTCCAGCATTCATTGTAACTGCTCCACCTATACTACCTGGTATACCACAAGCAAATTCAAGTCCAGCTAATTTACTTTTTAAAGCTTCATTACAAACATTAGTTAAAGGAGCTCCACTTTGAGCTATAACCTTATCTCCTTCTACTTTTATATAATCTAACTTTGAAAACTTAATAACTACGCCTCTTATTCCACCATCTCTTACTAACAAATTTGAACCATTGCCTATTATATAATAAGGTATATTATTATCTTTACATAAAATAATACTTTCCTTCACTGCATCTAAAGTTGTAGGGGTGATTAATATATCTGCAGGACCACCAACTTTAAATGAAGTATGATTTTTCATAGGTTCATCTATTAAAATATTATTATCTCCAACTATATCTTTAAACTGTGAATTAAAATTTTTATATTGGTTCATAATACATTCTCCTTGATTTTTTATTACTAAATTTAAATACCCTTATTAGTATAATGTATGATTAAGGCTTAATCAAGGTTTAAATCCTTTAACTTACCCTTATTCTTTAAATGCCTCAATATTTTGTTTTCATCATTGTTTATGATAAGCTCTTCCGGCATACCTATTTCTTCAAGCATATTATGGGCCTTTGGAAATCTTCCTATTTGAAAACAGATATGCGAATCACTACCTACTATAATATTTACTTTATGCTGCTTACACAAATTTGCTACTTTTTTACATGTTGCTTCGCTACCTTTTCTTGATACAAAAGATCCATTGTTTATTTCTATTAACACATTCTTTTCTTTAGCCTTCTTTACAACTACTTCTTCATTTATTGGGAAAGATGGATTTCCTATATGACCTAATATATCTACATAAGGATTTTCCATAACATTAAGTAATGCCTGTGTATTTTCTTCCCTACTACCAGGCCTTATACAAACATCATGTAAACTAGCTATTATTACATCTAATTTTTTTTGTGTAAAATCAGGAATATCTAACATACCTTTAAAATCTATAATATTAGCTTCACAGCCATGCAATAAAGTTACACCTTTTAATTTTCTAGGCATAACTTTAAAATTATTAAAATAGAATAAATTAGGTCCTCCTGGCATGTGTGGTCCATGATCTGTGGTTCCTAAAACCTTTAATCCTATGTTAGAAGCCTCTTCTACATTTTCTAAAAATGTAGTATATGCATGACCACTTACTATTGTATGTGTATGTGTATCTACTAAATATTTCATTTTAACCCTTCTCTCAGTGATTTTATGATTTTAACAACCCTATATTTTTATTTAAAAAAATTCAATACACTTTCTGCAGATTTTTTATCCATAGATGGTATATCTAAAAGTTCTTCATATGTTGCTTTTTTTATGTTTTCTATACTTCCAAAGTTTAAAAGCAAATCTTTTCTTCTTTTTTCTCCTACATTAGGTATATCCTCTAATATAGAATGAAAACTATTTTTTCCTCTTAAACTTCTATGATAATTTATTGCAAATCTATGAACTTCATCTTGAACTCTAGTGATAAACTTCATAACACTTCCATATTTATTTATAATTATTTCCTCTCCTTTATAAATTAAACCTCTAGTTCTATGTTTATTATCCTTAACCATACCACAAACAGGTAAGTTTATATGAAAGCTATTTAGAACCTCCAGTGCAATATTTACTTGCCCCTTACCTCCATCCATTAATATTAGGTCTGGGAAAACAGAAAATTTTCCTGAACTAAAATTTATTTTTCTATCCTGTATGGATTGTATTTCATTTAATCCGTGCTGAAATCTTCTAGTTAATATTTCTTTCATACTTTTATAATCATCAGCGCCGTCTACTGTATTTATCTTAAATCTTCTATAGTCGCTAGGTTTAGGCCTTCCTCTTTCGAAAACAACCATGCTTCCTACAGAATCAAACCCCTGTATGTTAGATATATCAAACGCTTCAATCCTTATTGGTTCCTCTTTTAGTCCTAATATATCTTTTAAATCCTTTAAAACATCCTCATATAAAGCTTTTTCTTGTAAATATTTTAACTTAAAATTCTCTAATGTAGTTTTAGCATTCTTTTCTACTAAGTCTAAAATATTTTTCTTTTCTCCTTTTATAGGGATTTTAATTATAGATTTACTTTCTTTTTTTAGGGTAAGCCAACTCTCCAATAATTCTTTATCCTCTATACTAGGAACATATACAGTTTTAGGTATGTACGCAGTACCACCATAAAATTCTTTTAAAAAATTAGATATTAATGCAGATGAATTAATATCAAAAGTATCTTCTATAATGAAATGTTCTCTACCTACTATTTTTCCGTTCCTTAAAAAGAATACTTGAAAACATGTATCCTTTTCATCGCTATATAATGATATATAATCTTCATTTTCAAAATTATTTAATATTATCTTTTGTTTTTCTCCTATTCTTTCAATGATGTTAATCTTATCTCTTAGCATAGCGGCTTTTTCAAACTCTAGATTTTCTGCTGCCTCTTCCATACTTATTTTAAAATTTTCTATTATATCTAAGTGTTTTCCTGATAACAGTTTTATAACATCATCTATAATATGTCTATACTCATTTTTATTTATATAATTAGCGCATGGAGCCCTGCATAACCCTATTTGATAATTTAAACAAGGTCTTATAGGCTTACCATCTTCTATTATATTTCTCTTACAGGTTCTTATTGGAAAAGTCTTTTTTATTAATTCTATAATGTCTCTAACAGAATTTCCATCTACATAAGGGCCAAAATATTTATTTCCATCCTTTATAACTTTCCTTGTAGAAATTACTCTAGGAAAATCCTCAGACAATGTAATCTTTATAAATGGATAATGCTTATCATCTTTTAAAAGTATATTATATTTTGGTTTATATTTTTTTATTAAATTACATTCTAATATTAAAGCTTCCATTTCTGAATCTGTAATTATATACTCAAATTCTTCTATGTTTTTTACCATAGCTTTTACCTTTTCAGAATGCTTTTGGGACTTCTGAAAATATTGTCTTACTCTATTCTTTAGGATCTTTGCCTTTCCTACATAAATAATTTCCCCTAAATTGTTTTTCATTAAATATACTCCAGGTTTATCTGGCAAATTTTTTAATTGATATTCTAAATCAAACACTTAATCACTCCTATTACTTGGGGAAAATTATTGGTAACTTATATATGGTAAATATCAAAACCGAAGTAGTTAATATAGCCTCTATCAGTGTTCCTATTTTAGAATTACTTTTATAGGTTAAAGGAAGTTTAAACTTCCTTTTGCTAAATGGGTATAAAAGAGGCACTCCTCTATTAGTAGCCATATCACATAATATGTGGCTTCCATAGCCAATGAAAAGATAATATACTACATAATGTATATTATACATATTTCCTAAATAACCTGCTATAAAAGCAAATATAATCATACCAAATAAACTATGGGTAAGCCCATTTCTATGAGAAGATATGGCTATTACTATCAACATTATAGCTAGAGCTTTCATGGCTGGTTCTCTTGTATAAAGATAATCATACCAAAATACTAGAATACCACCACAACTATAAAAGGCTATTTTTGAAGCTTTATTTTTAAAAGGTAGTATGTATTTATTAAATATACTCTTAGGATGATCTATATCCGGAAGTAAAGAGGATACAAAAACTACAAGTAATCCTAAATAACTAAATTTTTCTGGCAATCTACTATATATAGATAAAAACACCGCTATCCCTACTCCCGCATGTGTTTTACCCTTCATAAAATTCTCCTCTATTTAAGTATTTTTATTTATTTCTTATATTATATCATTAAATTGCAATTTTTTGCCCTTTATTTGCAATTTTCGAGGGAATTTAATGGATTTTAAAAAATTTCTTTAATTAAATAAACCTTGTGAATTACACAAGGCTCATTTTATTAAATCATATTTTATTTTCTATAGCATTAACTATTTGACTGTCAATTATATCTGCTGCATTTAATAATACATCTTCTATGGTTTTAGGTTGAAAATTACCAAATTCTCCATGATGGGATAATATAGAATAACAAACATCATCTAACTCTTCTTCATCTAAGACTTTTCCAACCTCACTATTTATCTCAGTTATATAAGAAGCTCCCATAACTAGATGATCCATTTTTATAGATTTTCTTCTTATTATTCCCTCATAATCATATTCTCTAATCTTCATTATGTCATGTACAATGGCCTTTAGCATTAATCTATCTTTATTTATAGCATCCTTTGCACTCATATAAAATGGATTTGTTATATAGTCAGATATTATGTTCTCTATAGTTTTCATAACACCTACTGTATGAAGAAATAATCCACCTCTTTTATTTCCATGAAATTTTTCTGCAGCTACACATCTTATAAATTCATTCCATCTTTCTTCATTGTATCCCATTGCTCCAGTAGCTGCTATAGCTATCCTTTTATATTTATCTTCTAATGCACTTATAGTTTCATTAAAATAATCTATTAAATTACTAGGTATATCATATTCTGGTACGAAATCAGAATAATTTATATTACCACTGAAAGCATTTATAACAGGATTTCTAACCTGCATATTACCATTAAATGTAGCAGCTACTCCCTTTACAGTTATAATAGAGTTTATTTCCAATAATTTATTCAAGTGATCATATTTATCCCATACAGGAAAAGCTATTGTTCCTGTATTGTCTTGTAATATAATCAATAAATATGGACTGCCATCTTTTTTATAATTTGTCCTCTTGTCATTAACTAAGGCATTAAATTCTACCATTTGACCATTATTTTCACTAGTTATATCTGCAATTTTCATATGACTTTATCCTTCACTCCTATTTTATTATTTACTCAAAGCTGTACTCATTACTTGTGAAGCTATGCTGGCAGCAGCTATACCGCCTTGCCCTCCATTTTCCACAATTACAGCTACAGCCACTTGAGGATCATCATAAGGTGCAAAACCTACAAACCAAGAATGAGCTGCTTTGCCTTGACTGGATTCATTATGATCTGCTGTTCCAGTCTTTCCTGCAACTTGAATGCCTTCTATACTAGCATTTCTACCACTACCTTCATCTACAACACCTTTCATAAAATCCTTAACTATTCTAGCATTGCTTTTCTTTACTATCTCTCCATTAGGTTCTGGTGGGATAGTTCTTATTAATTCCCCTTTACTATTTAACACTTCTTTTACTAGATAAGGTTTCATCATAACTCCATCATTGGCAACTGTAGCTCCAACTAAAGCCATCTCCATAGGAGTTACCAATACTGAACTTTGACCTATTCCACTTTGTGCTATACTACCTTTTTCATAACTTTTTAAAGTTGGGAACTTACTATTTTCTATAGCTATACCGTCTGTAGGAATTTCTTTATTAAAATAAAATTTTTCTGCGGTACTTTTTAATGTGGAATTTCCTAATTCTAAACCTAAAGTACCAAATACCACGTTACTTGAATGAACAAAAGCACCTCTAAAATCGATACTTCCATTTGCCGCTCCTCCATAGTTACTTAAAGAATACTGACCTCCTAGTTCTAACTTACCATTATCTTCAAATGTTCTGTTCATTACACCTGACATATTCTCTAAGGCACTTAAAGCAGTTACTATTTTAAAAGTAGATCCTGGCGGATACAATCCTGCGGTAGCTCTATTTATTAAAGGAATATTTTTATCCTTATTTACATCTTTCCATATTTGGTCTAATTTATTAGGATCATAAGAAGGTTTTGATACCATTCCTAAAACCTCTCCTGTTTTTGGATTCAATACAACTACTGATCCTTTATTATCTCCTAAGGCATCATATGCAGCTTGTTGAACCTTATAATCTAATGTAGTTTTTAAATTATGTCCTACCTTTTGCTCTAATTTACCTTTATTTTTAAAGAACGTTGCTAAATCATCTTTTATATCCGTTGACATCAATTCTTTATCATACTTTTTTTCTAATCCTGTTAATCCATATTTAGGATTTACATATCCTAAAACATGAGCAAACATAGAACTACCTGTATATTCTCTTTTTTGAAGTTCACTATTTATTCTTTCACTTTTAGTAAGTGGCTTCATATTTCTATCAAATATAGTTCCTCTTAATACTTCATTTCTTTTTACCCATAACCTTCTATTGTAAGTACTGTCTACTATTTTAGGTCCTACTACTATTTCAAAATAAGTCACATAGGTTATAAGTCCCATAAAGCATATTAAAAAAACTAATAAAACTTTTTTTATATTATTTGAAATATCCTTCATAATTTTATCTACCCTCTTCTGATATCTTTTGTAATATACCTAAACAAATATAAATACTCATCATAGAACTCCCTCCACGACTTACAAGAGGTAATGTTATACCTGTAAGAGGAATCATATTCATAACTCCACCTACTATTACTAATACTTGAGAAGCTATCATAGCACTATATCCTACTGCTAAAAGTCTAGAAAAATTATTTTCTGCATGAATTGCTGCTCTCATACCTCTGTAAAACAAAAGAAAATAAAATATTATTATAGCGAACCCCATTAATATACCTAACTCTTCACATATAACTGCATATATAAAATCTGTAGTATTTACTGGTACATATTCTGGATGTCCAAGACCTAATCCAGTTCCACTTAATCCTCCAGATGCTATAGAAAGCATAGATTGAACTATTTGATAACTTTTACCACTAGCATATGGCCATGGATTTTTCCATATAAGAACCCTTGTCTGAACATGATCAAATAATCTATAAGATATAACTGATCCTGCACCAAATAAACCTAAACAAGTTATTACATATTTTAATTTTGAAGTAGCTATGTATAACATAGTTATAGACATACCGAAAAATATTAAAGCAGAACCCAAATCTCTTTGCAATACCATAAATCCTAAACAAACCATAACAACTACACCCGGCTCTATTAGCTTTATAAATTTCCCGTTATAATCTTTTAATGAAGCTGCCAAATAAGCTACTAAAAATATTTTACCAAATTCTGAAGGTTGAAAAGCAATACCTCCAAAGCTTACCCAGTTTTTAGCTCCATAGATTTCTTTTCCAAGTAGAGTTCCAAGAGCCATGAAAACAATAGTTATTATTAAAAATAAATACTTATATTTAGAAAATCTTTTTAAGTCTGGTAGCAAAACCACCATCAATATAAAAACTGTAACTCCAATAGCAAACCATATTATCTGCTTTATTGAAGTTCCTACATCTATTCTATACAGCATAACTATACCTATAACGGATAGTATACTAGAAAAAATAAACATATATTTATCTCCATCGGAGAAAAATTTTCTTATTATAAAATAGGAATATCCTATTAATAAGCAAGTAACTGCTGCTATTACCATAGCACCCTTGTCAAAGGGTTGCTTTAATATAGCTAAATTTAAGAAACATACTATACATAAAAAATAAGTATATCTTAAAAGTCTCTTTTCACCCTTTACTGAACTCATTTTATCACCATCCCACATTTCATGGATTTTATGTTATCCTATCACCTTGAAAACTGTACCACCGATTTTTATTAAATCCCCAGGCGATAATTGATTCTTTCCTGTAATATTTTTATCATTTAATAATGTTCCGTTTGTACTATTTAAATCTTCTATTATATGCTGAGTATTTTTACTATAAATTTTGGCATGATGTCCTGAAACGTAAGGGTCATCCAATATTAATACATTATCTGGTTTTCTTCCTATTGTTATATCTCCTCTAATGGGTATAACTGCCCCTTTTCTCAATTCAGATTTATTTATAGCATGTATGATTTCTAATCCAAAGGTTCTTCTACCAGTAGGTCTTCTTTTTCTATTTCCACCTTTCATATCTTTATACATTATTTTTAAAGCCCAAAATATTATAATATATACTATACCTATTATAACTATTTTAAAAATTAGACTTAATTTACTTAAATCCATATTCTCACCTTCTTTACCTTCCCTATTGGTATATTATGCTAAAATATTTGTATTTAAAGGACTAGCACCTATATGTTTATATGCTAGTCCCAAATAAATTATAACATCTTTTTCAAATATTGTCCTGTATATGAGTTACTAGCTCTTGAAATTTTTTCGGGAGTTCCTTCTACTATTATAGTTCCCCCTTTTTCTCCACCTTCTGGCCCTAAATCTATCAAATAATCTGCATTTTTTATAACATCTAAATTATGTTCTATAACCACTACAGTATTACCTGAATTCGTTAATCTTTGTAATATACTTATTAACTTATTCACATCTTCCATATGAAGTCCTGTGGTAGGTTCATCTAATATATAAAGAGTCTTACCCGTACTTCTCTTTGATAATTCATAAGCCAATTTTATTCTTTGAGCTTCTCCTCCTGAAAGTTGGGTAGAAGATTGGCCTAACCTTATGTAGCTTAATCCTACATCCATAAGAGTTTGAAGCTTACTTTTTATACGTGGAATATTTTCAAAAAAGCTTAAAGCCTCTTCTACAGTCATATTTAACACATCAGATATATTTTTACCCTTATATTTTACCTCTAATGTTTCCCTGTTATATCTTTTACTCTTACAAACTTCGCAAGGAACATATACATCTGATAAAAATTGCATTTCAATTTTTATAATTCCATCCCCACTACAGGCTTCACATCTTCCACCTTTAACATTAAAGCTAAACCTTCCTGGTTTATATCCTCTCATTTTAGCTTCTTTAGTATTTGCAAAAACTTCTCTTATAATATCAAATACTCCTGTATAGGTAGCTGGGTTAGATCTTGGAGTTCTTCCTATAGGACTCTGATCTATATTTATGACTTTATCTATATTTTCTATACCAATAATTTCTTTATGCTTCCCTGGATTATCCTTTGAATTATTTAATTTTTTATGGATACCTTTATATAATATTTCATTAACCAAAGTACTTTTACCTGATCCTGAAACCCCTGTTACACAAGTAAATACCCCTATAGGAAACTTAGCATTTACATTTTTTAAATTATTTTCTCTAGCACCTTTTATTGATATATAATTACCTTCACCCTTTCTTCTTTCTTTAGGTACTGATATTTTCCTAACTCCCTTTAGGTATTGACCGGTTATAGAATTCTCACTATTCATTATATCTTCTAAGTTTCCTACTGCAACTACTTCTCCTCCATGCTCGCCAGCACCTGGTCCTATGTCTACAATATAGTCTGCTTCTCTTATGGTATCTTCATCATGTTCTACTACTACCAAAGTATTTCCTATATCTCTTAGATTTTTTAATGTATTTATAAGTCTATCATTATCTCTTTGATGTAGCCCTATACTAGGCTCATCTAATATATATAAAACTCCTACTAAGCTAGAACCTATTTGAGTAGCTAGTCTTATTCTTTGAGATTCTCCACCAGATAATGTAGATGCATTTCTTGATAATGTAAGATAATCCAAACCTACATCTATTAAGAATTTTAATCTACTACATATTTCTTTTAATATCTGATCGCTTATCATATTATCTTTTTTAGATAGTTCTAAAGAATTTATAAAATCTAACTCTTTTTTTATAGACATATTGCAAAACTCAAATATATTTTTATCTGCTACAGTAACAGATAAAGCCTCATCATGAAGCCTTGCCCCTTTACACTTTGGACAAGGGTTGTCACTCATATATCTTTCAATATCTCTTTTTATGTAGTCAGAATTAGTTTCCATATATCTTCGTCTAAGATTGTTTATAACCCCTTCATAAGCATGGTTTAACTCCATAACTCTATTTTCTTTTTTATAATTTACCTTTATCCTATCTCCGTTTAATCCATATAAAATAATATTTACTATTTTAGGATCTAACTTTTCTATAGGTGTATTTAAATCAAATTCATATTTTATTGATAAAGCTTTTAATATACTAAAAGTCCATGAATCTTCTTTTAAACTTCCACTTCCTAATGGAACTATTGCTCCCCCAACTATACTCTTACTTTTATCTGGTAAAACTAAATCCTCATCTATTTCCATTAATGTCCCTAAACCATCGCACTTATCGCATTTTCCAAAAGGAGAATTAAAAGAAAACATTCTAGGAGCTATTTCTCCTATACTTATATTACAGTCCACACAGGCAAATTTTTCACTAAAAAGTATATCCTCTTCTCCTACAACATTTATTATTACCAATCCATCTGATAATTTTAATGCTGTTTCCATTGAATCTGAAAGTCTGCTCTCTATACCCTCTTTAACTACCAATCTGTCTACTACAGCTTCTATTGTATGTTTTTTATTTTTTTCTAGTTTTATTTCCTCATCTTCTAAATCTACTATATTTCCATCTATTCTAGCTCTTACATAACCTGATTTTATTATGTTTTCTATTGTCTTAATATGTTCCCCTTTTCTTCCACTTACTATAGGGGATAACACTTGTATTTTAGTTCTCTCATTCATGACCATTATTTTATCTACCATTTGATCAACTGTTTGTTGAGTTATTTCTTTTCCACATTTAGGGCAATGAGGCTTCCCAACTTTCGCATATAGCAATCTTAAATAATCATATATTTCTGTTACTGTTCCAACAGTGGAACGTGGATTTCTATTAGTTGTTTTTTGGTCTATAGATATAGCTGGTGATAACCCTTCTATATAATCTACTTCTGGCTTATCCATTTGTCCTAAAAATTGTCTTGCATAGGCAGATAAGGATTCTACATATCTTCTCTGACCCTCTGCATATAAAGTGTCAAAAGCTAATGAAGATTTGCCAGAACCAGATAGCCCTGTAAATACTATATATTTATCTCTTGGTAGCTGAAGATCTATATTTTTTAAATTATTAACCTTAGCCCCTTTAATAATAATTTTATCCTTCATTATTTGTTATTACACTCCTTAAAGTTCCGATTCTTTATCTTTTTTCAATTTGTATATTGTATCTCTTAAATAAGTTGCTTTCTCAAATTCTAAATTTTTTGCTGCCTCTTTCATTTCTTTTTCGTATTGTTTTATTAATTTATCTATGTCATTATTATAAGACTTCAATGCCTCATCTAAATTGCTATATTCATGTTTTTCCTCTGCTATATCACTTATTTGAATCACTTCTCTTATATCTTTTATTATAGTCTTAGGTACAATGCCATGCTCTTTATTATATTCCATTTGTATTTTTCTTCTTCTATTAGTTTCCTTTATAGTCCTATCCATAGATTTTGTTATAACATCTCCATACATAATTACTTTACTTTCAGAGTTTCTTGCTGCTCTTCCAACAGTCTGTATAAGAGATGTCTCTGATCTTAAAAAGCCCTCTTTATCTGCATCTAATATTGCTACCAAAGCTACTTCTGGTATATCTAGTCCTTCTCTTAATAAATTTATCCCTACTAAAACATCAAAATCTCCTTTTCTAAGATCATGTATTATTTTCATTCTTTCTATAGTGTCTATATCTGAATGTAAATATCTAGTTTTTACTCCTAGTTCTTTTAAATAGTCAGTCAAATCTTCTGCCATTTTTTTTGTTAGTGTAGTTACTAATATTCTAAATCCTCTTTTACAAGTTTCTTTTATATTAGCATATAAATCGTCTATTTGACCCTTAACTGGTTTAACAATTATTTCAGGATCTAGAAGTCCTGTAGGTCTTATAACTTGTTCTGCTGTATTAGTAGAATATTCTAATTCATATTTTGCTGGTGTAGCACTTACAAAAACCACTTGATTTAATTTATCTTGAAATTCATTAAAGGTAAGAGGTCTATTATCATAAGCACATGGAAGTCTAAATCCATACTCCACTAAGGAATCTTTTCTTGATTTATCCCCTGCTTGCATAGCTTTTACTTGTGGAAGAGTTACATGGCTTTCATCTATAAAAAGAAGAAAATCATCAGGGAAATAATCTAATAATGTCTGAGGTGACGTTCCTTTAGCTCTTCCATCTAATACTCTCGAATAATTTTCTATGCCTGTACAATATCCCACTTCTCTCATCATTTCTATATCAAAATTAGTTCTTTGTTTCAATCTTTGAGCTTCTAATATTTTATCCTGTGATACTAGTTCTTTCACTCTTTCTTCTAGTTCTTCTTCTATACTCTTTATGGCAATTTCTAGTCTATCCTTTGAAGTTGCAAAGTGGGAAGCAGGAAATATTGATACATGTTTCAATTTAGTTATAGTTTCTCCTGTTAATGAATCAAATTCTTTTATTCTATCTATTTCATCCCCGAAAAATTCAACCCTTATTGCCTTATTGCTAGATGCAGCTGGGAAAATATCTAAAACATCACCCTTAACTCTAAAGGTACCTCTAGAAAAATCAATATCATTTCTTTCATATTGTATCTCTACTAACTTTTTAATAATTTCATCTCTATCTTTTTCCATTCCTTCTCTTAAAGATATAGTTAACTTTTTATACTCTTCTGGATTACCAAGTCCATATATGCAGGATACTGAAGCTACAATTATTACATCTCTTCTCTCAAATAAAGCTGCTGTAGCTGAATGTCTCAATTTATCTATTTCATCATTTATAGATGCATCCTTCTCTATGTATGTATCACTTTGAGCTACATATGCTTCTGGTTGATAATAATCATAATAAGATACAAAATATTCCACTGAACTATTAGGAAAAAAATCTCTAAATTCTGAGCATAGCTGAGCTGCTAATGTTTTATTATGGGCTAGAACCAAAGTAGGTCTTTGAACCTTTTCTATAATATTTGCCATAGTAAAAGTTTTACCTGATCCTGTTACGCCTATTAGAGTCTGAAATTTTTCTCCATTTTTTATACCTTCAGCAATAGACTTTATAGCTTTAGGTTGATCTCCTCTAGGATTAAATTTTGAAACTACCTCAAACTGGCTCATATTATTCATCCTTATCTTTATTTTTAATTTTTTCTAATATGTCTTGAAATTTCTCGCTTTTAACTTTTATTATAGATGTATCTTTAGGTACATTTTTAGGCACACATACAATACCTAATTTTTCATAAGAAGTTAACATATTATAATTTAAAGTTTTTAATCTCCCTACATCGCTTTTTATCTTTAAAGATATATGTCCATACATTTGTCCTATGGATTTTACTATATCTTCTTCACTATTTATTTCTTTATCATTTACCTGCAATAATAAGTCCCCACTTTTTATACCCATTTTATTTGCTACAGAATCCTTGGCTACATCTAGCACCATAATTCCTTCTTCTGTACTTATATATCTAGGTTTGCCCTTTAATTCAAAATGCTTTTGTAAATACATCATAGCTTCATGGCCTACTGGAGCAAAAATTAATACAATAACCTTAAGCAGCATATTCATAACCGCTAATCTAGAAAGCATAAAAAGCAATAAACTATATATTATTATATACAATCCTGACATTATTTTTTTTTCTTTCTTGGTCTTTGTAAAAGTAACTCCATTATAACCAATTATTCCATAAAATGCTGTTAATGATATAACTGCTGCCTTAAGCACCTGTGATGAGATTCCTGTATTTAATAAAGGCCACCAATTAGGAAGTGGTGATCCACTTTGAGTAATATTTGAAATGGATTTGCTATTAAGCATAAACATTAAAGCTATTGGTACTATCCAATATCTCTGTAATACAAATCCTCCAACTATCTTATCATCTCTATTTGTAAAAACAGGAACATAGCCTCTATCTCCATCTATGATAACTAATAAACCTTCAACTAAATGTAATATAGCAACCATTGACATTAAGGCAGGTATATCTATATTAAGGAAATTTAATTGTGGCATATTTAATAATTTGGCCATATTTATAAATATTAAACTTAAAATACCTAATGCAGCTCCAGAATAAGAGAAACATATGAATCTAGGATTAAACACCATAAGACACATAGATATAAAAAATATTAAATAAATAGCAGAGTTTTCACTAAAAACTATTCCTAAATAGGACATAATTAAACTAGCTACAGTTCCTGCAAATATTCCTAATACTACCTCAGATATTGTTAATTCAAATGCTGTAGTTACTTTCTGCCCTATTATCATTTTTTGCATTATAATGGTTTTTCTATTTTTTCTATATAAAACACATGATAATAAAAACAACACTATCAGTGAATAAGGCTGTACCAAAGTATATGCTACTGCTTTTAATGTATATAGTAATATGTCCATTACTAACAATTCCCCTCTCCATAATTATGGTTTAGTTAGAAAATCCAACTAAACCATATATTAAGAATATAAAAATTAAATACAATGTTATTTTATTTTTGATTTTGCAATGTTTAAAGCTTTATTAAATTGAGGATCTAATTTTCTATTATATTCTTTCTTTCTTAATTCCTTTGGATACTCTATTATCATATCTGGAGTTATTCCTTTATGATTTATGTTTATACCTTTAGGTGAATAATATTTTGAAATTGTAACTTTAAGAGCTGTATTATCCCCTGTTTCTAATATAGTTTGAACAACACCTTTTCCAAAAGTTTTTGTTCCTATAGATGTAGCTACATTATAATCTTTCATAGCTCCTAAGAACACTTCAGAAGCACTGGCAGATCCCTCATCTACTAGTATAGTTACTGGAAATCCTATAAAATCTCCACCTTTGGATTTATATTCTTTTTTATTTTTATATTTATCTATAGTTGATACAACAACATTTCCCTTTTCTATAAAATTAGAAGCCATGTTAATACATTCATCTAATAATCCTCCCGGATTTCCTCTTAAATCTAATATTAAAGATTTCATACCTTTGTCTTTTAGATTATTTAAAGCAGTCTTAAAGTTCTTTGAAGTATTTTCGTCAAACATAGTTGCTTGTATATATCCTATATTATTATCTATAATTTCTGATTTTATAGTAGGTATGTTTATTTTCTTTCTTTTTAATGTTACCTCAAAGGCTCCTTTTTCTTTTCTATATAATTGTAATTTAACATCTGTTCCTTCTTGGCCTTTCATTATTGAAATAGCTTTGTCTACATCTTTTCCTGATACTGGTGTACCATCAACTTTTTGAATTTCGTCTTTTGGTAATACGCCTTCTTCCCTAGCTGGTGATCCTTCAAAAGTGGAGCCTACAATTATTTTATTATCTTTAGTTTGTATTTGTATTCCTACACCGCTATAATTACCTTCAGTTTGAGAATTAAACTCTTTGTATTCTTTAGCATTCATAAATACAGTATAAGGATCATTTAAAGATTCTGTCATTCCCTTTACTGCTCCTTCTACCATCTTACTTTCATCTATTTTACCATCATAATATTTATATATTTGGTTTCTTATGAGAAACATTTTTTGATATTTTAATATTTCTTTGTATTGGTCTGCTCCAATTATAACTTTACCATTAGTTAGATATAATGAAACCCAATTCGTACCTAAAAAAGTAAAAATGTTTGTTACTAATACTATAACTACTGTCCATATGATCCATTTTTTATTTTTTTTCAAATTATCCACCTCTTTGTTTAGCCTTAATATATATTAGTAATATATAAGTATTATATATTAAATAATACATTATAGGAGAAAATAAAAAATTAAATTTAAATTAATTTTTTTATTTATAAAACTAGCATGCACTATTTATAAGAAAATATTTAATATATTTCTTATATTGTGCATGCTGTGTTAATTTTAATCTTTACTAATATATTAATTATACTGACAAGAATTTTCTTATAGATAATATACTTCCTATAGACCCTATTATTATGCCACCTAAAACAAATATCCATAATACATTTGATAAAACAAAGCTTGGATTTAATAAGTTTATAAATATTAACCCAGCTGCTGCTTTAGTGTATATTGCTTTATATCCATAATATAATATCAATATAGCAATAATGGCTCCTAATATACCTATAATAATCCCTTCAAATACGAAAGGCCATCTAATAAACCAATCAGTAGCTCCTATATATTTCATTATTCCTATTTCTCTTTTTCTTGAATATACTGTGATTTTTATAGTATTTCCTATTAAGAATAAAGACACTCCTATTAGTATGAAGAATAGCACTATTCCCATCCATTTTAATGTATTTGTTATTCTAGTTATTTTATCAACTATTTCTTTACCATCTTTTATTTGATCTATCCCCTGCATATTTTTTATATTTGCTACTACTTTAGGAACTAATTCAGGCTTTTTAACTCTTACTATAATTGAATTTGGTAGTGGATTTTCTTTTTCTAAACCTTCTGCTAAAGACTTATTGCCCTCTCCTAATTGATCTCTAAATTTGTTTAATGCATCTTTTTTACTTTCATATGTTATCTTTTCTACACCGGATATAGAATTTATCTTGTCTTTTATTGCTTTTTCTTGGTCTGCTTTTATGTCATCTTTTAGTACTATTTTTGCTTCTACTTTTGATTCAACTTCTGTTACTGCTTGTTTAACATTCATTATAGAAAGGACAAACACTCCTAATATAAACAGGGTAGCTGCTACAGTGGCTATAGAAGCTGTACTTAATGTCTTATGTCTTCTTAATCCTTTTATAGAATCTACAACAAAATGTTTTAATGTACTAATCTTCATATCCGTATACACCTCTTTCTGCATCTCTAACTACTGTTCCTTTTTCTATAGCTATAACTCTCTTTCTCATTTTATCAACTATATCTTTTGCATGAGTTGCCATAACTATAGTTGTCCCAGCATGATTTATATCATTTAATATATCCATTATACCAAGAGATGTCTCTGGATCTAAGTTTCCTGTAGGTTCGTCAGCTATTAATATTGATGGGTTGTTTACTATAGCTCTAGCCAATGATATTCTTTGTTGCTCTCCACCTGAAAGTTCATTTGGGAAAGCTTTATATTTGTTTGAAAGGCCTACCAATGATAAAACCATAGGAACTTTTTTCCTAATATCTCTATGATTAGCTTCAATAGCTCTCATAGCAAATGCTACATTTTCGTACACATTCAATGATGGTATTAATCTAAAGTCTTGAAAAACTACTCCAATTTTTCTTCTGTAATATGGTACTTGTTTTCTTGTAAGTGATGTTATTTCTGTACCATCTACAAGCAATTTACCTGAAGTAGGTTTTACTTCTTTTAATAGAAGTTTTATAAAAGTTGATTTACCAGCACCACTAGGTCCAACTAAGAACACAAATTCTCCCTTTTCGATGTCTAAATTTATATCTGATAGTGCATACTTATTTCCGTTGTATATCTTGCTTATATTTCTAAATTCGATCATGAATACCTCTCCTTATTCTGAGTTTTTGCTTCATTTTAATTTATATAGTTCTAACTATCAACATTATATCACAATAAAAGTAAAAATAAAAAACGAAATTATTGTAAAATTTAAAAAGATGCTTGCACAAAGTGCAAACATCTTTTCACATTATATTAACCTTCTTCAATTATGTCTTTAAAACCTTCACCCAGAACTTCATGAGCATCACTTACAGTTATAAATGCTCTTCTGTCTATTTCTTTTATATGTTGTTTCAATTTTATAAATTCTTTTCTACTTAATACAGTATAAAGTACATAGGTTTCTTCATTACTATATACACCCTTGCCATGGAATACTGTACATCCTCTATAAAGTTCATGAATTATAAACTCACTTATTTCTTTGTTCTTTTTACTTATTATCATTATTTGTTTTGACATATTAAGGCCTTCTATTACCGCATCTATGGTAAATCCATTTATAACTACACATAAAAGAGCATACATACCTTTTTCTACTCCAAAAGATGCTGCTGCAAAAATAGTTACTATAAAATCTACTATAAGTAAAGCCTTGCCTATTTCTATATGAAAAAACTTATTTATAATTTTAGCTAATATATCTGTGCCTCCAGTAGAAGCATTTTGATTAAAAACTATTCCCATTCCAATAGCTGATATAAATATTCCAAATAATGATGATAAAAGCAAATCATTTGTAACAGCTTTTCCACCCATGATATCTATTTTTTCCAATATCCATATAATAGTTGCTAACACACAACCAGCATAAATTGTTTTTGCACCAAATTTATTTCCTATAACTATAAATGCTATTATATACAAGAAAACTTCCATTATTAACATAAGTAATCCTACAGACAATGAAGGGAAAAAACTGTTTATAATTATAGAAATTCCTGTAGTTCCACCTGCTGCTATGTTGTTAGGCTTAAAGAAAAAAACTACTGATATAGCTACTAAGAAAACCCCAATAGTTATAAATAAATAATCTTTAAATTTATTATTCTTCACAAAAGCACCTCCCAATTTTATTTTACATATAATTCCACACAAAATTACACCTTGTATAAAAGGCGTTATACACTTAATTTATGTATAAATTGTTATTCATGTACCCTATAAAAATATAACATAAAAGGCCATCATTGGCAACAATATTGCTACTCCATTATTTGCTATAATACTTATATGAAATAAATAAAAAAACAATCCAAAGTTATATATTGTTTAACATAATATTTCATATTATGTATTTTATTTGAATTTTAAAATACAAAAGAGCTGATAAGATATCAGCCCTTTTAAATAAATAAGTTACTATTTTAATTTTAATCCTTTTTTTACGGCTTTTACTATATCATCTGCTGTTAAACAATATTTTTTTAATAGCTCTGCTGGCTTACCACTTTGACCAAATACATCCTTTATTCCAACCCTTAAAACTGGTACTGGATGATTTTCACTTAAAACTTCGCATACAGTTGATCCTAATCCACCTATTATGCTATGTTCTTCCGCTGTAATCACTACACCAGTTTTTCTAGCAGCATCTATAATAATTTCCTTATCTATAGGTTTTATA
Source organism: Clostridium sp. Marseille-Q2269 (assembly GCF_943736985.1). Taxonomy (GTDB): domain Bacteria; phylum Bacillota; class Clostridia; order Clostridiales; family Clostridiaceae; genus Clostridium_F. The sequence continues at coordinate 208,279 of NZ_CALSFS010000003.1, read as the reverse complement.
GTATGTATGTTTATAACATTTACTTTTATACCTTCTTCTGCTAACATATTATAAGCTTCTAAAGCTGCATCTACCATTATTCCTGTAGCTATTATAGTGGCTTCTTTTCCTTCTCTTAATTTTATTCCTTTTCCTATTTCAAATTTATATTCTTGGTTATCATTTATAACTGGAACCCCAGATCTTCCTAATCTTACATAACATGGTCCATTATATTCTGCTATAGCTCTTATTGCAGCTTCTGTTTCTGCTGCATCACTTGGACAAATAACTGTCATATTTGGTATGCTTCTCATTAAAGATATATCTTCAATAGATTGATGAGATGCACCATCTTCTCCTACTGTAACCCCTGCATGTGTTGCGCATACTTTAACATTTAAGTTTGGATAACATATTGAATTTCTTATTTGCTCAAAAGCTCTTCCTGTAGCAAACATTGCAAAAGTACTAGCAAAAGGAATCTTACCACAAGTTGACAATCCTGCAGCTATTCCCATCAAATTAGCTTCAGCTATTCCTACATTTATAAATCTTTCTGGACAAACCTTTTTAAAATCTGCAGTTTTAGTAGATTTTGAAAGATCTGCATCTAAGACTACTACATTTGAATTTTCTTCTGCCAATTTAGCTAATGTCTTTCCGTATGCCTCTCTTGTTGCTATTTTAACCCCCATTATTTGTCACCTCCTATTTCACATAAAGCTTTTTTACATTCTTCAGCACTTGGTGCTTTACCATGCCATCCAGCTTCATTTTCCATAAAGGAAACACCCTTACCTTTTATAGTTTTGCATACTATCATAGTTGGTTTTCCTTTAGTATTTTTAGCACTTTCAATAGCATTTAATATAGCATCAAAATCATGTCCATCTATTTCTATAACACTCCAATTAAAAGTTCTAAATTTATCTGCTATAGGTTCTGCTGACATAACTTCACTACAAGGTCCATCTATTTGTAATCCATTATAATCTACAAAAGCAGTCATATTATCTAATTTGTAATGAGCTGCTGCCATAGTTGCTTCCCAAACTTGTCCTTCTTCTAATTCTCCATCCCCTAATAAAGTATATACTCTGTAATCTTTTTCATCAATTTTACCAGCCAAAGCCATACCAACTGCTGTTGATATTCCTTGTCCTAATGATCCTGTTGACATATCTACACCTGGAACATCATTCATATTTGGATGTCCTTGTAATATTGATCCAATTTTTCTTAAAGTTTTTAGCTCTTCTGGATTAAAATATCCTCTTCTAGCCAAAACACTGTATAGTACTGGAGCAGCATGTCCTTTAGAAAGAACAAATCTGTCCCTATTTAAATCCCTAGCATTACTAGGATCTATATTCATTTCATTAAAATATAAAGCAGTCAATATCTCTACTGCTGATAGGGAACCGCCTGGATGTCCAGAAGCAGATTCAGTTAACATTGAAACTATGTCTTTTCTAATAACTTTAGCCATATCTTTTAGCTGTTCTATGTTATTCTTCATATTTTTACCTCCAAGTATTTTTTAATCACCCTTATTTACTATATAATTGTAACATAAAATTTAATTTTAATATATAATTGAACCATAAAAATTAATTCCAATATACATAATTATAATATATCTAATTACAACATAATTATTAATTCTAGTATATATAATTATAATATATACATAAAAAAGCTATATATTATAATTATATTAGAGTCATATATATTAATATATTTGCTAATTTTCATATTATTATATTCATATTTAAATTTAAAATATTTTCCTTTAATTACAATTATATCATTCTATTATCAAAGTAAATTATAACAATAAAAAAAAGATAAGGGCAAAAACCCTTATCCTATTTAATTCAAAGCTACACTGACTAAAATAGCAGCATCAACTTTTTTCATATCTTCATCTGTCATATGACCTATTTTTTCTTTTAATCTTCGCTTATCTAAAGTCCTTATTTGTTCTAGCAATACTACTGAATCTTTATTTAATCCATAATCTTCTGATGATATTTCTACATGTGTTGGTAATTTAGCTTTATTTATTTGTGAAGTTATTGCTGCGATTATTACTGTTGGACTATATTTGTTTCCTACATTATTTTGTATAACTATAACCGGTCTTATTCCACCTTGCTCTGAACCTACTACAGGACTTAGATCAGCATAAAATATATCTCCTCTTTTTACCATCTGTTGTGTCATTTTGGAAATCACTCTCCGAAAGCATAGCTTCATACTTTTTTAAATCTTTTATATCTTGCTCAAATCCCTGTTCTGCATATTCTCTATTTATATTTGCCATTTCCATATAACCTTTTTTCATTTCATCCATTTTTATTTGCTTTTTTCTCTCCTCAATATATAGTATTATAGCTTCCCTAAAAAATTCACTTCTTTTTTGAGAATCTTTTTTTATTATTTCATTTATTTCATTATAAAGTGCATCTGGAAGATTTATAACTACCTTCTTTTTATCCGTCATAAAAAATAATACCTCCTACTAAGGTTATGTAATATCTATCTTTTAATTATAAAGTTTTAGGAATTTCAATGTCAAAGTTTATTTTATTACAATTATACATTATATTGGGTATATTAGATAAAATTAATAAGAATATGCTCTTTTATAAATTTTATAGATAATTCACTACATTTATAACCTTTCCGTCCTTTTTATATACCCTAGGCACCCTTTTATTTATATTACATATAACTTCATAATTTATAGTGTCTATTTGCGATGCTATATCATCTGCTGTATAACTTATTCCATTTTCTTGTCCTATAATAGTAACTATATCTCCAACTTTTAAATCTTCTATATCAGTTACATCTATCATACATTGATCCATACAAACTCTCCCTACTACAGGAGCGAAGTTTCCTTTTACTATTACTTTTCCCTTATTACTTAATAATCTATTATATCCATCTGCATACCCCATAGGTAAAGTAGCTATTACGCTTTCTCTTTCTGTTTTAAAAGTCCTACCATAACTTATATATTCTCCTGCTGGTATTTTTTTTATGTGTACTATACTAGTTTTCAATGACATTACGGGCTTTAACTTTACACTATCTTTTAACACATAATTAGAGGGATAATATCCATACATTATGATTCCTGCTCTTACTGCATCTAAATGAGTGTGTTTTAAATCTATTATAGCTGCACTATTAGCAATATGCTTTATTGGTATAAATATGTTTTTTGCTTCTACTTTATGTATAAATTCTATATAATTATCCATTTGATATGAAGTATAACTCTTATCTAATTCATCTGCAGATGAAAAATGAGAGAATATACCTTCTATTTTAATGTTTGGCAATTCACTTATTTTATATACATCTTCAATGCTTTCTTTTGTAGGTAAAAATCCAATTCTGCCCATACCTGTATCTACTACTATATGTATTTTTAATGTTTTCCTTTTTAGTACTGCTATCTTGGATAATTCCAAAGCATCTTCATAAGAGTATATAGCTTGCTCTATATCATTATCTACAAGCACATCTCCCAAATATGGTGGTGTATAGCCTAATATCATTACTGGCTCTTTTATGCCACTCATTCTAAGTTCCATAGCTTCACTTAAAACTGCAACCGCCAATCTACTCACTCCATTCTTCAGGAGAGTGGGAGCTATTTCCATAGCTCCATGACCATATGCATTTGCTTTAATAACACCTATTATTTCTTTATCTTTACATATCTTTTTTATCTGTTTTAAGTTATGTTGTAAATTATCCAAGTCTACTTCTGCCCACATTGCTCTTAAATTTCTAAACAAATTTTTCCCTGCTTTCTAAAGTAAATTTTATAGACTATCTGGATTAAATAATTTTTTATCTAAATTGTTATTTGGTATAAAATTTGTATAATTTATAACTGCACTTTCATTATTTTTGCTATCATATATTATTAACTTTTTAGGAATATTTTTTTTATCTTCTACGAACAGTTCTGCTTTTACAGAATTTCTGTTATTTCCTGGTATTGTTAATGTTATAACTTCGCACTTAGAATCTTCTTCTCCTCTTAGATCAACTTTTATCTCATCATTAGTATATAAAAGACAGATATATTCTCCAATAAATGTTAACCTATAGAATTTATCAAATTCTTTGTCTTTGTTATATTTCACTCCATTAGCCAGGTCCTTAACAAATATCTTATTATTTGTATATAATAAGATTCTCTCCTTATTTAATTCAAATCTATATCCTAATTTCTTATTATAAAATTGCTTTCCTTTATACTGTATTGTTTGCTTTTTATTTTTTATATTTATATCTACATCACAACTATAACTTTCTAAATTCTTCAAATATTCTATGCTATCTCCATATTCGCTATTTTTGTTAAAATGTATAAATAAAAATGCAGCTAAAATTATTGCAATAGCTGAACATAATACAAATAATTTTTTCATGTAAGGCCTCCTAATATATCCACTTTTTTATTTCATTAATAATATTATTCTTATCTTTATTTATATATTACTAAGTCCTTACAAAATACCATTACCTTACTTAAAATAAATCTTACTAAATAATTCATATTTTAAAATAAAATTATACATTTAAACTTTAATAAGCATAAATTTATAGCAAACAACAAATTAATTTCATTTATATATGTTGTAATTCTTTTATAGCAAAAGGTATATAGTCTAATATATGAGTTGCATTTACGCAGAACATTTTTGAAGATAATTTTTCACCACAATATCCATGTATATATGCGGAAAGCCAAGTAGCCTTTAATGGATCATATCCCTGGGCTATAAATGATGCTATTATTCCTGTTAAGCAATCACCCATTCCCCCTGATGCCATAGCGCTATTACCTGTAGAATTTACAAATAATTCTTCTCCATCTGTAATTATTGTATTATATCCTTTTAGAAGTAATATAACCCTGTTTCCTTTTGCAAATTCTTTGGCTACTTTTAATCTATTCTTATTAATATAATCTATATCATATCCTGTTATTCTTGAAAATTCACCTAAATGTGGTGTTAAAATCACTTTACCTTTTGTATGTTTTATTATATCTAAATTATCCTGTAAAACATTTATACCATCAGCGTCTATAACTATATGCCCATTATAATCCCTTACTATTTTTCTTAACAGTTCCTCTGTACTATAATTTTTACCCATACCTGGACCTATTGCTATGCAATTACTTTTATCCATAATAGTTTTAATATGGTCATAATCATCATAAGCCATAGTCATTGATTCTTCTAATTTACAACTTAACACATCCTGAATATCCCTTGATGTAGCTAAAGTTACAAGTCCTGCTCCACTTTTAACTGCTGCTTCTGTACATATATAAGCAGCCCCAGAGAATCCTCTGTTTCCCGCTACAACTAATACTCTTCCAAAATCACCTTTATGGTCATATTTATTTCTCTCTTTAAAGTTATTATTAAACATATATTTATCTATAATATAATGATTATAAGAAAATAATTCTAAAATTTCCTTAGGAACTCCTATATTTTCAATAATAATATTTCCTAAATATTTATCTCTATCATAAGCTAAAAAGCCTTCTTTATACATTTCAAAAGAAACTGTCATGTCTGCTTCTATAGATACTCCCTCTATTTCACCTGTATTTGCATTTAATCCTGAAGGTATATCTATGGCTAATGTAATCCTGCTATTTTCATTTATTAAAGATATAGTATCTTTATATATTCCTTCTATTTTTCTACTGAGACCTATACCAAAAATTCCATCTATAGTCATATCACTATTAATTATTCTTTCTCTTAAATAATCTAAATCTTCATAATCTCTTATAGTATTAATATTTGTATTGGTATTTTTTAATATATTATAATTTATCTTAAATTCCTCAGTGCTATTTTTACTCTTTTCAATTATAAATACTTCTACTTCTTTGTTTAAACACTGTAGATGTCTTGCTATTGCTAATCCATCTCCTCCATTGTTTCCCTTTCCACAAACTACTACGAACCTATTATTTAATTCTAGGTCTATATTAGATATAACTTTTAATGCTGCATTTTCCATTAACACAATACTTGGTATACCTATTTTTTCTATAGAATAGGTATCTATTTTTCTAAAATTTTCTGATGAAGTTATTCTCATATAAACACCTCCAATAAAGCATAAGCTACAGCATATTCCCTTTCATGTGATATACTCAAATGAATTTTATAAGATTTTCCTATGTTAGTCACAACATCTTGAGCCTTTGTTTTTAAAATAACCTCTGGTTTCCCTAATGAATCGTTTATTATCTCCATATCTTTAAAACTAAAGTTTCTGATTCCTGTGCCAAAAGCCTTAGATATAGCTTCCTTTGCTGCAAATCTTCCCGCTACAAACTCTGGTCTGAAATTTCTTTTTTCTAATATATCTATCTCACTGTCTGTAAATAATTTATTTATAAAATTTGTATTTCTACTTATTGCTTTTTCTATTCTCTTAATTTCAGTAATATCTACTCCAATACCATAAATCACCTTATCATCACTTCCTTAATTTATATTATAAACTATTTATAATTAAAAATATAAAAATTAATAATTACTTTTTATATAAAAAAATAAAGGATAAATAGTTAAAATCTATTACTATTTATCCCTATAAATTATATGAATTTATTTTATTTACACATAGAAGATGCATTCCTTAGCACATTCTCATAATCAGATACATATTTGTCTGCATATTCTCCAATTATATCTATAAGATGAATAGGTGACACTGTTTGATCATACAACATTTTTAGTAAATTATGTACTTTATATCTATGAGGGCTTATATGTCTTATATTATCACTTTCTAAATTTATAAGCTGTTCTTTTTGAAAGTCCTTTCTTATTATTTCTATTCCATATGATTGAACCTTTATGTCTTCGTTTTGCCAAGAAATATACAAATCACTTTTTATAAGTTTATAGTAATACATATACTCTTTATCTTCTAAGTTCTGACCTCTAATAAGATTTTCTAATACCACTTCCATATCACTATCCCCCTGATAACAAAATAACTTTATTAATATGCTACCATATGTTGTACACAAAATTATGTCATTTAATGAAATGTATTTAAAATTTTCTTATTATTTATATTGACAATATAATATTTTAATTTTTATTTACGATATATTTTTTTCTTATTCGCAATATCAATAACCATTTATAGGAATTTTACAGCTTTTTAATGATCTTTATTGTCGAAATTCATATGAAAATTATATTTAAATATCATACTATCCATATTAAAACCTATTATTGGTACTATTTTTATTATTTATATTTATTATTATAAACTGGACTCAAAAATAATAGCATAAATTTACTTTATTGTTATAAAGATTCCTTTATGCTATTATTTTACTATTTAATTTTAATAATTAAATTACATTTTCCTCAATTATTTCTGAAGTATTCTTTTTATTTTTAAACTTTGGTAATCCTACCACTATAGCTATCAATGCACATATTCCCATTAAGTATGTATAATAAAGATATTTCATTATGCCAAAAGGTGATATTTTAGCAATACCTGCTGCCGCTAGTAATTGAGCGCCATAGGGAATTATTCCTTGGCAGAAACAAGAGAATGTATCTAATAAACTAGCACTTTTTCTTGGATCTACATCATATTTGTCTGCTATATCTTTAGCTATTGGTCCAGCCATTACTATAGCTATAGTATTATTAGCTGTACATATATCAACTACACTAACTAACAAAGCAATTCCTAATTCTGCTCCTTTTTTACTCTTTATCTTACTCTTTATTAAGTTTAATAGGAAATCTATTCCTCCATTATATTTTATTACTTCTACCATTCCACCTATTATTAAAGATATTATAACTAACTCTGTCATTCCTCCAATACCTTTTCCTATAGATTGGAATAATCCTACTATATTAAATGTACCAAAATATAATCCTATTGCTGCTGAAAAAACAGTTCCTCCAAATAATATGATTATTACATTACCACCAAGCAATGCTGCCACTAAGACAGATATATAAGGTAAAACTTTCATAAATGAATAAGAATAATTTCCATGTAATCCAGTACTTCCGTTAGCTGTTATTATACTAAATACAATTGCTGTTATTATAGCTGCTGGTAATACAATAAAGAAATTTGTTTTAAATTTATCTCTCAAATCACAACCTTGAGTTCTAGCTGCTGCTATAGTAGTATCAGAAATCATAGATAAGTTATCTCCAAACATAGCTCCACTTATTACAGCACCTAATGTTAATCCTATAATTATTCCTGTCTTTTGCGATATTCCCACGGCCATAGGTGCTAGAGCAACTATTGTACCCATTGAAGTTCCTATTGATAATGATATGAAGCAAGCTATAATAAAAACTCCTGCTACTAGTATATTACTTGGAAGTATACTAAGCCCTAAATTAACTGTTGAATCTACAGCCCCCATATCTTTAGCTACCTGTGCAAAAGCTCCTGCCAATATAAATATTAAACACATTAAAATTATATTAGAATTACCTGCACCTTCACAAAACACATCTATTTTTTTTGATAAAGTTTCTTTTCTATTCATAACTAATGCACTTATAGCTGCTATTAAAAATGGTACACTCATTGGTATAGCATAAAAATCATTTGATATAATTCCCATAGAAACATAAACCGCTAAAAATATTAATAACGGTAATAGTGCTATTGCACTTCCTTTTTTAATTTTGTCTTCTTTCACTGTTATCCCTCCCATTTTGTATAACAAATATATGTTAATTTGTTCCTATCCTTTGAAGTTTTTTATTTTTACCAATAAAAAAACTTCTTGCAGATAATACAAGAAGTGGATTTCCTCTATATCTTATCTACCAGGTTTAACCTGCTGGAATTAGCACCGTTTAAAGTAAAAATAATTACATTAGTGGTTGCCGGGCTTCATAGGGCCAGTCCCTCAGCCTCTCTGGATAAGAATCCATATTTAATTTATTAATAATTATATATTAAAAAATACATTAAATCAATATATTTTTATAAATAATTTCTATTTTTTAAACTTTTTCTCTGTAAGATACTAATAGAGCGTTTATTTCTCCTCCTGTTATAAATATTATAGATGTTAAATATAACCATAATAGAAACACAATAACTGCTCCTATACTACCATATACTCTAGAATAATTATTAAAATTATCTACGTAAAATGAAAATCCCATAGATGCAATTATCCAAGCTATTGTAGCAAACACAGCTCCTGGTAATACATCTCTCCATCTTAATCTTCTACTAGGAATATAGTAATATAACGCAGCTAAAATAAATATACTCAATCCTATCATTATCATATATCTTATTATGTTCCATATTCTATTAAATTCCCATGAAAAACCTAATTTATAAACCAAGGTTCTTCCTATGGTTTTTCCAAAAACTAATAAAAAAATACTCATAATAAGTACTAGTGCCATGGCTAGAGTGCATAAGATAGTCATAGTTTGCACCCTTACAAAGGATCTTTTTTCCTTTATATCATAGGCTTTATTTAACCCTCTTACTACAGCTCTAAAACCTGAAGAAGCAGTCCAAATAGTAAAAATTATACTGAAAGAAAGTAAATTGCCATTTTGAGTATATATAATTTCTTCTATAGTATTTTTTAACAATAAATACGCATTATCAGGAATTATTTGTTCTAATCCCAATAATAAGTCTTCACCATGTATAGGTAAATACCCTATTAGTGTTATTACAAATATCAAAAAAGGAAATATTGATATAATCAATGCATAAGCCAATTGAGATGATAATGCTAATACCTCATCCTCTAAAAATCTATTTACTAAATTTTTTATTCCATTTGGCATAGCTTTAAAAAGATTTTTATTCAAAGCACTAACTCCTTTTAGTATTTTTAATACAATTATATACCATATAAAGTAATATTGGGTAATATAGTTTAAAATTAAAAATTTATTTTAAATTATGAAATATATATTTATTAAAATCCATATATAAAAGCTATGAATGTTAAATATAATATTTACTAATTCATAGCTTTTTATTATTTCATAATAAGGTGTTTATAATTTTATATAAATAACTCATTAAAATTTTATTTATATATAAAATCTATTAATTATTCATAAGAATATATACACTGATATTTTCCATCTTTTATGGAAAATAATTTTTCTATATCATCTACTATTAAATTGTTTAAATTATCTTCATAATTAAATTTTACCCCTATTCCACAGTTAGAACTTATCTTTCTAGGTACTGGCATAGTTTGATTACTTATACTTAATTTATTTAGAAATCTACTGTATTTTATGGCACCTGAATGCGCGAAAAAAATTCCTATATATTCCATTATTTGTTCCTTACAGATAAAATAAAATCATCTTCTTTTTTTTCTATAGTAACTTCATAACCGGATTTCTTCATAAATCTCTCTACATTTCCTCTAGCAGTCATATTATCTACCATCACACCTATACCATTCTTATTGTTTTCTAAAGCTTTTTTTGCCATAAGTACTGGTTGTGGACAAGACATTCCTCTGGCATCAATTTGAACCAACACTAACATCTCCTTTTACTCTTACTTTTGTGCTTTTTTCTATATTTATATATGAAATAGCACACACTAGTATGAATCCTATTATTACAGCTACTTTACCATTGGGTGTAGCTCCTTTTGCACTAGCTGCTAAACTAAAATTATGACAAAATGCAGCTCCTAATACCATACCTAAAACTGTTATGACTGAATCAATATTTCCTTCTGCTGAAAGTATAAGCTGTCTCATAGGACATCCTCCTAAAAGAACTGATCCCCAACCAACAAGTACCATACCTAAAAAATTCCATAATGCATCTGTATGAGCAACTGGTTGTCCTGCAAATCCCAATTTAAATTCTCCTATGATTAAATTTCCTATAAGATCAAATACAAATATAGATATAAATCCTGATATTAAATAACTATCTTTAAACATTATTAGATCTCTTATTCCACCTACCATACATAGTCTTGTTCTTTGAGCTAAAATTCCCACAATCAAGCCTGCTATTAATGCAATAGCTATAGGCGCATGGGCTGCACCAGGACCCTTTTTACTAAAAAATATAACTGAAAGTTTAAATTTATTAATTAAAGGATTATTACATAAAGGAGATCATGTTATAGTTTCTTTTATGGAACACAATGCAGTTATGCGTCCATTAACTTCTCTCATAAAAAATGAAATAGAAATTTCTAAAGTTTCTTGCAATATATTAGGTCAACTCAATATTAGCAATATAAAAAAACAAATAAAATCTAATACAAAAGCTATTATTATGACTAATGCTTCTAATGTATGTGGAACTATATTGCCCTTAGAAGAAATAGGTTGTTTAGGCAAAAAAAATAATCTGTTTTTTTTAATAGATTCCGCTCAGACAGCAGGATTTTTAGATATTAATTTTGAGCAAATATGTGCAGATGATATAGTCTTTACTGGACATAAAGGACTTCTAGGTCCGCAAGGTGTAGGTGGCTTTTTAATAAAAGATTCTTTAATATCCAGTATTGATCCATTTATCGAAGGAGGTACAGGGAGCCTTTCAGAATATGAGATTCAACCAAATTATATGCCAGATAAATATGAGAGCGGTACTATTAATATCCCTGGAATATACGGACTAAATGCGGCCTTAAAATATATAGAAAAGATAGGCCTATCTTATATTAGAGAAAAGGAGTTATTTTTAACAAAACTTTTTTTACAAGATATTGCAAATTTAAATAATGTAAAATTAATTGGTTTAGACAACATAAATAATAGAACTGCTGTAATATCTTTAGACTTTAATGGAATGGACAATGCTCAAGTTTCTCTGGATTTGTGTCAACAATACAATATAATTACTAGATGTGGTCTACACTGTGCCCCTTCTGCTCATAAAACCTTAAATACATTCCCAAAGGGAACTGTTAGATTTAGTTTGGGACATTTTAATACTAAAGAAGATGTTACATACACTGTAGATTCTTTAAATAAAATTATTAAACAATTTTATTAAATAAAAAATAAAGGATTTTAAAAAAACAATCCTTTATTTTCTACAGTTTTATTGTTAAATTATACAGCCTATATTGCTATTTAAAATCTTTATGAAGTTGTTTTTCATAAATAAATTGTGGTGTAAATCTTTAGTGATTTCTTTTAAGGCATTTATAGACATACCTATATCTTCTTCTATAACTTCTAAAAAGTTTTCTTCTTTAGAAATTTTGTCTATTATTTCTTTACCACTAGAATATATATCAATATTGAATATTCTAGCACTATCTTGCCATTGTGTATTAAATTCATAACAGTATTTTTTTAATTCATATATCAACTGATGCTGATCTAATTCACATAAATCATATATCTTATTAATAAAATATTCTATTTTCTCTGTAGAATCTTTGTCTTTACATAATATATTTATTTCTTCTAGTAATTCTTCTTTATAAGCTATAGGAGTAATTATGTCTTTAGTTTTACTATTTGCATTGAAAAAGAAAACTGTAGGTATAAATATATACTTTATAAATCCCAGGAGGGATTGTACATTGGGATATACTGCCCAATTATTATCAAAAATATTTTTCCCATAGTCTACTATGAGTAGTATTTATAAAAATAGAATCTTGCCCTATAGGGATATCATTAAAATTCCAATTCCATATATTTTTTCTTTTTACCAATAAAGTTTCCCAATAGAAAATATTATTATATTTATTGTCCATATAGCATACCTCTTATCTAAAGCCAATTTATAATTATGACCGTAAGATACTTGTATTTTGTATAAAGTTTTATTTAAGTTGTGCATTATTTCTTAATTGTGTATAAAGTTAATCTTAAGTTGTGTTACTTTTTAATTGTGTATAAAGTTAGTATTAAGTTGTGTGTTAATCTCTTTTTTACTTGGAATATAATTCTACTACTAAAGTTTCATTAACATCTATTGGTATTTCATCTCTTTCAGGTGTTTTTATTAATACACCTGAAAATTTATCATAGTCCTTTTCTATATATGGTAATGTGAATTTTTTTAAAGCTAAGAAATTATCTTCAAATTCTTCATTTTTTCTATATTTTTCTCTTAAAGTTATCATATCTCCTATTTTTGTTTCATAGGATGGTATGTTAATTTTCAAATCATTGACCAATATGTGACCATGGTTTACCATTTGTCTAGCTTGTCTTATAGAACTAGCAAAACCTATTCTATATACCATATTATCTAACCTACATTCTAAGATTCTTAACAATACGTCACCAGTTCTTTCTTTAGCCTTCATAGCTTTTTTAACATATCTTAAAAATTGCTTTTCTAGAACTCCATAGTAGAATCTTATTTTTTGCTTTTCTAAAAGTTGCTTACCGTAGTTTGATAATTTTTTACCTTCCCTACTATTTTCTCTTGTAGCTCTTTTCATAGCCTTAGGATGTCCATAAATGTTTACTCCTAATCTTCTAGATGGCTTAAATCTAGGATCTCTTATCTTAGCCATTTTTTCCTCCTAAGATTGTATTCTTAGCCACGATAATAGTTTTCATAAAAACTATTTATATTATAGCACGAATTGAAAATGACTTTCAATATCTTTTTTAACTTTATATTTACTTTTATATTTTAAAATTTATCTAATCTTTATTATAAATAAAGTCTTAAAATTATTCAGTTTTTATGTAAAATAAATTATAACATTTTTTTAATTGCAACTTATTTTGTAGATATATATTCCATTTTATTATCTATTTCAACCTTAACTATTCATTAATTTACATATAATAATATAAATGTTTAAAATATTAAAAATATTTCACTTGTTTCAATTGAAATATGCCTTTATATATGGTATACTTTTCCTAAAAATGGAACAGTAATAACATTATTTGATATTTATATACATATTGTTTTAAAACATTATTTTTATTAAAAAAATACATTTTTAATATTTATTAACATCATATATATTTTAAAAATTAATTACATATTATTATATAAACCATACTATTTAATAATTATATTAATTTTAATATTATATTAGTTATATTATTTAAAAATCTTATAATTTAATATTAATCACTTCAATGTGTAAAAAGGGGGATAATATCCATGAAAAAATTAGGGTTAATACCCAAAATCATCATCGCTATTATTTTAGGTATTCTAATAGGTAGTTTTACACCAGTTCCTGTTATACGCATATTTAGAACTTTTAGTTCTATATTTGGAGAATTCTTAGGATTTCTTATACCTTTAATAATCCTAGGATTTATTGTTGCGGGTATAGCTGAACTTGGACACGGAGCTGGAAAATTGTTAGGCATTACTGTTGGTCTAGCTTATTTATTTACATTAGTATCTGGTTTTTCTGCTTTATTCGTTGGTAGAACATTGTTACCATCTATTATAACTAGTAGTACCCACTTAGAAAAAGCAAGAAAAGCCTTAGATCCTTTCTTTGAAGTTAAGATTCCACCTATGATGGATGTTATGACTGCTCTTATATTTGCATTCATATTAGGACTTGGTATTGCAAAAATACAAAATAAAACTTTAAAGGATGTAGCTATAGGATTTCAAGAAATAATCACAAAAACTATTGAAAATGTTGTTATACCACTACTTCCACTTCACATACTAGGTATATTCGCAAATTTAGCTTACACTGGTGAAGTGTCAACTGTTTTAAAGGTATTCTGGAAAGTATTTATAATTATACTTGCTTTACATTGGATTATGCTAATTTTGCAATTCTCTGTAGGAGGATCTATTGCTGGTAAAAATCCTTTTAAATCATTAAAAATACAACTTAAGGGCTATCTTACCGCTTTAGGAACTCAATCTTCTGCTGCAACTATTCCTGTTAATGTTCAATGTTCAGAACAAATAGGAGTTACTAAAGGTATCAGAGATTTTGTTATTCCTCTATGTGCAACTGTACATTTATCAGGAAGTACTATTACTTTAACTATATGTGCTTTAGCTGTTATGATGTTAAATGGGATGCCTATAAGTATACCTCAAATGGCTGGTTTTATCGCTATGTTGGGTATAACTATGGTAGCAGCCCCTGGTGTTCCTGGTGGTGCAGTAATGGCAGCTCTTGGCATACTTAAATCTATATTAGGCTTTAATGAAGCTTTACTTGGATTAATGATTGCTTTATATATTGCTCAAGATAGTTTTGGTACTGCTTGCAACGTTTCTGGAGACCAAGCTGTAGCAATGATTGTGGATGCTATACAAAAGAAACTTAATAAAAAGAATTCAAAACAAGTTGAAGCAAATAATACTGTTCAGCCAAATCATGAAGGTTAATTAAATAGTTCATATAACATAGGTGAGTAAAAGTAATACTTCTACTCACCTATTTTGATTTTTAACATAATTGTGCTTTGTCAACATTTATTTTTTATACTTTTATATGGATATAAATCTTTATTTAAAAACTAATATATCTTTAGTTCTGAATTGTTAAATACACTAGGATAATAAAATTATTTTCTTAAAATATGAATAATTTGCTCCCTATAAATAAATGATAAATATAGGAGGTGCTTATTATGACAAATTTAACTCAAAAAGAAAAATATCTTTTAGAAGATCAAAAAAGCCACGAGGAATTATGTATTAAGAAATATACAAATTATGCAAATCAATCAAAAGACCCTGAGTTGAAACAATTATTTCTAAATAATGCACAACAAGAACAACAACATTTAGATAGCGTAACTCAAATTTTAAATGGTCAAGTTCCAAATGTTAATCAACAACAAGGTGGTCAACAATCAAATAACCAACAACAAAATTCACAAATGAAATCTAATGAAGGAACTGGTTTATACAATAAAAATGATGCTGATTTATGTACTGACCTTTTAGCCACAGAAAAATATGTTTCATCAACTTATGACACAGCTATATTTGAATTTAGAGATGCTAATATTAGAAATGTTCTAAATCATATTCAAAAAGAAGAACAAGAACACGGTGAATCTATATTTAAATATATGGAAAGTAAAGGTATGTATAACCCTCAATAATTTAATATACTTATATGAGTAATGGGCTGTGGCACTAAAAAATTAGTGCCGTAGCCCATTTAAAAAAAATATTTTATATTTGAACAAGTTTTTCCTCTTTTTATTCAACTGTAACAGATTTAGCTAAATTTCTTGGCTTATCCACATCACGGCCTTTTAATACTGCCACATAATATGCTAATAATTGATGAGGAACTACAGCAATGATTGTTTGTAATATATCCTCTGTTCTTGGTATATAAATTACTCTATCTGCTACTTGTTCTACTTCTTTGTTTCCTTCTTGAGTTATAGCAATAACATGTGCTCCTCTTGATTTAACTTCTTTTATATTAGAAACACTTTTCTCAAATAATTCTGTTTGAGTCATTGTAGCTACAACTGGTGTTTCTTCTTCAATAAGAGCTATAGTACCATGTTTTAATTCACCTGCAGCAAAAGCTTCTGCATGCATATAAGATATTTCTTTTATTTTTAAAGAACCTTCTAATGAAAGGTTATAGTCTAAACCTCTTCCTATATAAAATGCATGTTCTTTATCTTTTATCTCATTTGCTATTTCTTTTATTTCATCATGTTGATCAAGTATTTTTTGTACTTTTTCAGGTATAAGTTTTAATTCATTGATTATATTATTATAATACTCTTCAGTGATTGTTCCTCTCTTAAGTCCCATATCTAGTGCTATCATATACAATGCTACAAGTTGAGTTGTATATGCTTTAGTTGATGCAACTGCTACTTCAGGACCTGCCCAAGTATAGAATACATCATCTGATTCTCTCGCTATAGAAGAACCTACAACATTAGTAATAGCTAAAACTCTAGCTCCTTTTTCTTTTCCTTCTCTTACAACTGCTAAAGTATCTGCTGTTTCCCCTGATTGACTTACAACAATAATTAATGTTTTATGGTCTATAAATGGATTTCTATATCTAAATTCTGAAGCCACATCTGTTTCTACAGCTATTTTTGCAAATCTTTCAATAGCATACCTTCCTGTTATTCCAGCATTATATGCAGTTCCACAAGCAACGATATAAACTTTATTTATATCATCTAAATCTTCTTTTGTTAATTTTATATCATCTAATTTAATCTTACCATTTTCATCTAATCTTCTAACTAAAGTTTCTTTTATACCTGTTGGTTGTTCATTTATTTCTTTTATCATGAAGTGATCATATCCACCTTTAGATGCTGCTTCTACATCCCACATTACATGACAAGGTTCTTTTGATACTTGTTCTTCTTTTTCATTATAAATTGTTATTTTGTTTTTTTCTAAAGTAACTACTTCTCCATTATCTAAGAAATATACATCTCTAGTATATTTTAAAATAGCTGGTACGTCAGAAGCAATAAAATTCTCATTTTCTCCAATTCCTACTATTAATGGGCTGTCTTTTCTTACAGCTACTAATTTTTCTGGTTCATCCTTACAAACTACTCCTAGTGCGTAAGCTCCTCTAAATTTTTTTATAGCTTTAAATACTGCTTGTAATATATCTCCTTTATAATAATGATCAACTAAATGAGCTATTACTTCAGTATCTGTATCTGATTTAAATTCTACACCTTTAGAAATTAACCATTCTTTTATTTCCATATAATTTTCAATTATACCATTATGAACTACAGCGATTGTCTCGTCCATATTTAAATGTGGATGTGAATTTACATCAGATGGCACTCCATGAGTAGCCCATCTTGTGTGTCCTATTCCTATAGTTCCATCCATAGGCTTAGTTTCTAAATGATCACTTAATACTTTTAATCTACCTTTGTATTTTTGACATTCTATTTCTTTTCCGTCATTAACAGCAATTCCAGCAGAGTCATATCCTCTATACTCCAATTTTGACAATCCCTCTACAATTACATCCGTTGCCTTTCTAAATCCTACGTATCCTACGATTCCGCACATAAAAAAATCCTCCTTAGACTATATAAATAATTTAAGAAGAAAGTCCTCACTAAAGCTTTTTTGTAATTAGAATTACTTCTAACTTTTATTATAGCTTCTAGGGCTGTGAGATCCCATAGGATATCCGCCGAAATTTCGATACTCCTATATCCTCGTCAACTTAAGTGACACTCCAAATTTTTAATTTGGTATTAGTGGAACTTACTCAGATACTAATCTGAGTTTCCTATATACACTCCAAATTTTTAATTTGGCTTAGTGGAACTTACTCAGATGCTAATGTAAATTTCCCCATATATACTCCAAATTTTAAATTTAGATTGTCAAACTTATTTATATTGAACTAAACTATATGTTGTATTCAATACTCAATTTAGTCAATAAAACTACTTAGATATGAATCTAAGTTTTCTATTTACTCTAAATTTTGAATTTTATACCCATCAATTAATTCATATATTACATAAGTTTATTACTTAAGTTCTGGCGCTTTTATAACCTTTTAACTTTCTTCCTAATACATTATAGCATTTTAATTTTCGTTTGTTAACTTAATTTTTTATGAATATTATATCTGTCTATATTTCATTAATGTTTATTATTTTATTAAACTTCTTATTATATCTTTAACTCCTTTTAAGTCTTTTTCAAATGATATTATTTCTTTTGTGTTCTTATCTTCCCATATACTATTTATTGCAATAACATTACATCCTGCAGCTATGGCTGATTTTATCCCATTTATAGAATCCTCCATAATAATTGTCTCTTTGCTCAAAGAATTTAATCTTCTCATAACCTCCAAATAAGGCCAAGGATCTGGCTTTGATTTTTCCATTTCATCTCCTGGTAAAATAAATTGAAAATAATCTAGTATTCCTAATTTTTTTAGTAGAAGTTCTGCTATTTTTCTGTTACTACCTGTTGCTACTGCACATTTTATATTTGAATTCTTTATATACTCCAATAATTCAAATAAACCATTTATAGGTTCTGCTTTTTCTAAAGCAATGTTCATATATATTTCATTTCTTTTTTCTAATAAATCTTCTTCATTTTCCTTTAACTGGTATTCATTTATAGTTCTTTTTATTACTTCAGCCATGCTACGACCCATACAAGCTTTATGAAACTCTTCAGTATAATCTTTATTATACATTTTTAATAAGATTTTACTGCTTTCAAAGGATAATGGTTCTGTATCTATCATTACCCCATCCATATCAAAAATTATTGTATTTATCATAATTTATATCTCCTAAATATATATTTTTTTCATTTAATATATTATACTAATTATTCTTAATTTTTTCTATTATAATAAATTTTAAAACATAATAAAAAATATAAAAATAGTTTATAATCAAAGTTAATTATAAACTATTTTTATATTTTATTATTTTACTTTATCTTCTATTAGTTTAGCTAAATTATGTGCTAATTTATCTATTTCTTCTTGATTTTCTCCTTCAAGCATTACTCTTACTAAAGGTTCTGTACCTGAAGGTCTTATAAGTACTCTTCCGCATCCATCTAAATCTTTTGTTATTTTATCTATTTTAGATTTTATTTCTTCATCTTTTAAATAAATATCTTTTTTATCATTTGGAACTACAGCATTAACTAAAACCTGTGGTAATTCTTTCATTATAGAACATAATTCTGAGAAAGTTTTTCCGCTTTCTTTTACAATATGAGCTACTTGTAGAGCAGTTACAAGACCATCCCCTGTAGTATTAAAATCTGAGAATATAATATGTCCTGATTGCTCTCCCCCTATTACATAATCATTTTTAAGCATTTCTTCTAAAACATATCTGTCTCCCACTTTAGTTTTTACAGTATTTATTTTTTCCCTTTTCATTGCTATATCTAACCCTAAATTACTCATTACAGTAACTACTACAGTGTTTTTGTTTAACTTGCCTTGTTTTTTTAGTTCCTTACCACATATAGCTAATATGAAGTCTCCATTTACTAGATTACCTTTTTCATCTATTGCTAGACATCTATCTGCGTCTCCATCAAAAGCTAATCCTAAGTGGCAATTATTTTTAACTACATATTCCATAAGATCTTCTGGATGTGTTGATCCACATTTTTTGTTTATATTTATGCCATCAGGTTTATTGTTTATAACATGAACTTCTGCTCCTAGTTCTTTAAAAGCTTCTACAGATGTTATATATGATGCTCCGTTAGCACAATCTAAGGCTACTTTTAATCCTTTTAAATCTCCTTTTATAGTTGATTTAGCAAAATCTATGTAATCTCTTATAGCTTCTCCCTCTTCTTCAATTTTTCTTCCTATATTTTCTCCAACTAAAATTGGAACATCTTTGAAATTACTTTCTATCAAAGCTTGTATATTATCCTCTAATTGATCTGATAATTTATATCCATTTTTATTAAAAAATTTTATACCGTTGTATTCTACTGGATTATGTGATGCGGAAATAACAACTCCTGCATCTGCATTATATTTTCTTGTTAAATATGCAATAGCTGGTGTGGGTATTACACCTACACAAATGGCTTCTGCTCCTACAGATAATATACCTGCAACTAAAGCACTCTCTAGCATATCCCCTGATATTCTTGTATCCATACCTACAAGTATTTGGGGCCTATGTGCCCCTTCAGTTAATATAAAAGCTCCTGCTTTTCCTAATTTATATGCTAAGTCAGTTGTTAGTTCTTTATTGGCTATTCCTCTGACTCCATCCGTTCCGAATATTCGTCCCATGTAATTCATCACTCCTATTTTTTAAATACACATAGATATTATATTATAGTTTACTACTTCTAACAATAGGAAACATAAGTGAAAATATAAAAAGCCAGTGAAGAAAGCATCTTCACTGGCAATATTTTATCTATTATTTTACGTATTTTTCTCCAGCTTTAAGAGCTGCTTTATTTGATTCAAAGAACGCTTCTTTACCATGATCTTTTAATGATGCTGTTATTTCGTCCATAGTAACTATTCCTGTTTCTTTTACAAGAGCTCCTAAAAGAACCATGTTAGCTATTTTTTTGCTACCTATTTTGTCTCCTTCAGATTGAGCTGGTATAGCTATAACTTTCACGTCATCTCTCTTTGGCATTCTGTCAACTAAGTCAGAATCTAATATAATTAATCCACCTGATGCTACTTTGTCTTCAAATTTATCTAGAGAAGGTCTATTCATTACAACTATTGTATCTGGTTTAGTTACTATTGGTGATCCAACTGGTGTATCAGATAGAACTACAGAACAGTTAGCTGTACCTCCTCTCATTTCTGGACCATAAGATGGCAACCATGAAACTTCCATGTTTGAGTCCATTCCTGCATAAGCTAAAAATTTACCCATTGATAATATACCTTGGCCACCAAAGCCTGCAAATATAATTTGTTGTGCTGCCATATTATTTCACCTCCTCAGTTGTATCCTTCTTAACACCAAGAGGATAGTATGGAATCATGTTTTCTCTTAACCAAGTCATAGATTCTTGAGGAGATAACCCCCAGTTAGTTGGGCATATTGATAATACTTCAACTAAAGAGAATCCTTTTTTATCTATTTGATTTTGGAAAGCTTTCTTTATAGCTTTTTTAGCTTTTAATATGTTTGGAACTGTATCTACAGATACTCTTTCTACATAGCAAGCTCCTGTTAAAGTAGCTATCATTTCTGATACTCTTATTGGGAATCCTGCATAGCTTGTGTCTCTTCCATAAGGTGTTGTTTCTGTTACTTGATTTGGTAATGTAGTAGGTGCCATTTGTCCACCTGTCATTCCATATATACAGTTATTTACAAATATTGTTGTAACATTTTCCCCTCTAGTTGCAATGTGAACTATTTCTGCTGTACCTATAGCAGCTAAGTCTCCATCACCTTGATAAGTAAATACCACTGCATCTGGGTTTGCTCTTTTTATACCTGTAGCAACTGCTGGAGCTCTACCATGAGCAGCTTCAAACATATCACAAGTAAAATAATTATATGCTAAAACTGAACATCCAACTGGAGCAACACCGATTGTTTTATCTAATACTCCAAGTTCGTCAATTACTTCTCCAACTAATTTATGAATTACACCATGAGTACATCCTGGACAATAATGTGTAGGAACGTCCAATAGTGCTTTAGGTGGTTGATATACTATAGCCATTATTTAACACCTCCTACTATAGATTTAACTTTTTCTAGGATATCTGATGGATCTGGAACCATTCCACCAGATCTTCCATAGAAATCTACTGGTTTTCTTCCGTTAGATGCTAACTTAACATCATAAACCATTTGACCACAACTCATTTCTACAGATAAATATCCATGTTTAGTAAGATCTACAGTTTTCTCGAAGGCTTCAAATGGGAAAGGCCATATTGTTATAGGTCTTATTAAGCCTAGTGTTAAACCTTGTTCTCTTGCAATTTCAACAACATTTTTACATATTCTTGAAGTTGTGCCATATGCAACTAATATTAAATCACATTCTTGGTCACAATTATATAACTCATATTTAACTTCATTTTCTTTGATTTGAGCATATTTATCTTGTAAATGCATATTATGCTTTTCTAATATTTCTGGTTGTAAATATAAGGAGTTTATTATATTATGTTTCTCTCTCCCATGTAAGCCATTAGCAGCCCAATCTTTTGGTGGAAGTTTTTTAGATGATCTTTCTTTAAATTCAACAGGTTCCATCATTTGTCCAAGCATTCCATCACCCATAATCATACATGGTGTTCTGTATATGTCAGCTAGATCGAACGCATTTTGAATTAAATCAACCATTTCTTGTATAGAAGCTGGTGCAAATACTGGCATGTTGAAATCACCATGTCCACTTGCTTTTGTTGCTTGGAAATAGTCTGACTGTGCAGGTTGGATACTTCCTAGACCTGGACCTCCCCTAACAATGTTTATTATGACACATGGCAACTCTGCTGCCGCTATATATGAAAGTCCTTCTGATTTTAAACTTATTCCTGGTGAGCTTGAAGAAGTCATACATCTTATTCCTGTTCCTGCTGCACCATATACCATATTTACAGCTGATATTTCACTTTCAGCTTGAACGAATGTCTTTCCTATTTTAGGCATTTTCTTTGACATATAGGCTGCTACTTCTGTTTGTGGAGTAATTGGATATCCAAAGAAACATTCACATCCTGCTTGAATAGCAGCTTCTCCTATAGCCTCGTTACCTTTCATTAAAACTTTTTCACCCATCATAACCCCTCCTTTTTACTTTTCTACTGTTATTACACAATCTGGGCATATTCTTGCACATGAAGCACAAGCTATACAATCATCTTTCTTCTCATCAACTATTGTAGCTGGATTATATCCTTTTACATTTAGCTTGTCTGAAAAGCTAATTATTTTTTTAGGGCACACTTGAATGCAGTGACCACAGCCCTTACATCTTTCTTCCCTAAATATTACTTTTGGCATTACAACCCCTCCTTAAGTTTTAATAATAACAATGCCTTGTAAGTCTATATTCTGTTTAAATTTATTGATAAATTTTTATTTATTGACAAATTACAATATTTCGACAATTTTGAGTGTAAAATTACCTCCAAGGTGGTTTCATGTATATATCTATCGTCAATATTTCTGCATGAACTTTTCCCTTTATATCATCTACAAATTCTTTTCTACACACAATATATTTATAAGGAAGACCTGTTTTTTTAGAAAGCTCTAAAACTATGTCATCTCCTTTTAATATATGATTCACTGAAGTTTCATATGAAAGATTTGTATTAGATATAAGATACTTAACCTTCAATCTTGATGAAATTTCTATTGCATTTATATAATCCTCTGTTTCTTTTTCATTAGATGTAAGGGGCCTATTGTTGTTAATAACAAAATACATGTCATAGTCTTCTTCATTAAAATATTTGTTGTATTGACCAAGTACTGTTGCTCCTTGATCATCACCACCTATATCCATAACTACCTCATAGCTTTTGTCATTGAACACGGACATAACTTCTCCGGGCACCACCATTAACTCTGCATTCATAAGTTTAGGATCGGAAGCTATTAATCTTATACCTAACTTGTCGAACTCTTCCTTTAAACTTCTTGAGCAGAAATATGGATTTACAATATCAATATCTACTAAAGCTACTTTTTTACCTTCCTTTGCTAACTTCATAGCATAATTTACAGCAATTTCTGTTTTCCCACTACCAAAATGTCCTGTGAAAACATTTATTCTACTCATTATCATCACTCCAAAAGAAAGTACTTCCACAGATTGAAACCCTTTTCATAATATGGAAAATTTTTTTTTCATGCTCTATGAAATAACTCCTTTAATTTTCATCTATGAACAAATTATAGATGAATTTGCAATTTCATTATATCATAAAAATACTTGCAGTTGTAAAGTATTTTGTCGTTTTTTTAATTGTTATAATTTTATCATAAAAAATTTGCTTTATTTTTCTATTTGTCCTATTTATATCTATATTTAATAACCATTGATATTATTTGTATTCCTTGGCTTCTTCTTCTCCTTTTAATACTCTTAGAGCTCCTTGAGTTAATGCTAATAATTCATCCTCACCTGGGAATCTAACTATTGGTGCTATAAATGATACTCTTTCCTTTATACCTTCACATATAGCTTTACTATATGCTATTCCACCTGTTAATAATATAGCATCCACTTTTCCACATAAAACTGCCGCATTTTGCCCTATATCTTTGGCAACTTGGAATATAAACGCATCTACAATTAATTTAGCATCTTTATTACCTTTTTCAGCATTTTCCTCTACTTCTCTAAAATCATTTGTATTTAAATATGCTACTACTCCTCCTTTTCCACTTATTTTCTTTTTCATTTCTTCATAAGTGTACTTACCGCTGTAGCATAATTTAACTAGGTCTCCTATTGGAACTCCTCCTGATCTTTCTGGTGAGAATGCCCCTTCACCATCTAAAGCATTGTTTACATCTACTACCTTTCCTTTTTCATGAGTTCCTACAGAAACTCCTCCACCCATATGAACTACTATTAAGTTAAGATGTTCATAATTTTTATTATTTTCTTTTGCATATCTTTTAGCAACTGCTTTTTGATTTAATGCATGAAATATACTTTTCCTTTTTATTTCAGGCATACCTGATATTCTTGCTATATCATTCATTTCGTCAACAACTACAGGGTCCACTATAAATGAAGGTACGTTAAGACCTCTTGCTATTTCATTTGCTATTATTCCACCAAGATTAGATGCATGCTGACCTTGAACTCCTATTTTTAAATCTTCAATCATAGCATCATTTACTCCATAGGTTCCCCCTTCAATTGGCTTTAAAAGCCCACCTCTACCTACAATAGCATCTAATTCATTTACATCAAAATTCTTTTCTTTCAGAACATTTAATATAACTTCTTTTCTAAATTCAAATTGATCAAATATAGTTTTATAACTCTCAATTTCTTTTGAAGGGTGTCTTAATGTTTCTTCTAATATTTGGTTTTCATCATCATACACCCCTATTTTTGTTGATGTTGATCCAGGATTTATTATTAATAATTTGTAACCCATATTGACGTCCTCCCTAATTTAAAATATATTTATTTCTTTAGTTGACTAGCAACTAATGCTGCTAAGGCAATGGCATTTAATTTTGATTCATGGCTATCACTTCTTGAAGTTAATACAACTGGTGCTGATGTTCCTACTAATAATCCACCATTTTTGCAATCTGCTGCATATGTTAATGACTTGTACATTACATTTCCTGCTTCTATGTTAGGCATTAAGAAAATGTTAGCATTACCTGCCACTGGGCTCTTTATTCCTTTATGTGCCGCAGCTTCTTCTGATATAGCATTATCTAACGCTAATGGTCCATCAATTATGCATCCTTTTATTTGTCCTCTATCACTCATTTTAGAAAGTGCTGCAGCATCTAATGTAGCAGGCATTTTAGGATTAACTACCTCAACTGCACAAATAGGTGCAACTTTTGGATTTTCAATACCTATTGCATGAGCAACTGTAACTGCATTTTTAACAATCTGAACTTTTTCTTGTAATTCAGGATACATATTAAAAGCTGAATCTGTAATCATTACTATTTTCTCTAGCTTCTTAACTTCAAAAACTCCAATATGAGACATTAAAGTCCCTGTTCTTAATCCTATTTCTTTATTTAACACAGCTCTTAAGAAACTTGCTGTATCTATTAGTCCCTTCATAACCATATCTGCTTCACCTGTTGAAACTACTTCAACAGCTTTTAATGCAGCTTTTTTGTCATCGTTTACATGTATTACCTTATAATCCATTAAATTCATTCCAATTTCTTTTGCTATTTCCTGTATCTTAGATAAGTTTCCTACAAGTATTCCATTAACAAGACCTTGATCTTTGGCATCCTTTACAGCTTCTAATACGTGTTTATCTTGAGCAACTGCTACAGATATAGTTCTTTTTTCTTGTTCCTTTGCCCTTTGTAATATTTCATCAAAACTTTTAATCATTGAAACACACCTCTTCCTCGTAAATTTTAGCACTCTCTTCTTTGTTTAAAATTCTTAATGCACCTTGAGCTAAAGCTAACATTTCTTCTTCTCCAGCCACTAATTCAATTGGAGATATGAATTGAACTCTTTCTTTTATCCAGGTAGTTAATCTTTTATTATAAGCTAACCCTCCTGTAAGAATTATAGCATCTATATCACCTTTTAATACTGTTGCCATAGCACCTATTTCTTTCGAGATTTGATACGCCATACTTTCAAAAATAATCTTAGCTTTTTCATTACCTTCCTCAATCATTCTATCTACCACTCTTCCATCATTTGTATCTAAGTATGCTATTAGTCCACCTTTGCCTATAATTTTTTTCTTCATTTCCTTATAACTATATCTATTACTATAAGCTATTTTTATCAAATCTCCTACAGGTAGACTGCCTGTCCTTTCAGGAGAAAATGGACCTTCTTCATTAGCATTATTCACATCCAATATGTTGCCATTTTTAATTGGACATACTGATATACCCCCACCTAAGTGAGCTACTACAAATGAACTGTCATAAAATTTTTTATTGAGTTTTTTACATACTTTTCTTGTTACAGCTTTTATATTTAAAGCATGAACTAAAGATCTTCTTTTTATTTCAGGTATACCTGATATTCTTGCTTCATCTAATATTTCATCTACTGCAACTGGATCCACTGTAAAAGAAGGTATATTTAATTTTTCTGAGATATCATAGGCTATAACTGGTCCAAGATTAGAAGCATGCTGACCTTGATAACCTATTTTTAAATCCTCTAACATTTTTTGTGTTACTTTATAAGTACCACCTGGCATAGGGCGTAGCAGACCACCTCTACCAACTATAGAGGTTAGTCTATTTAAATCTACGCCCTTTTCTTTTAGCCATTTCATTATTAGTTTCTCTCTCATATTCTTTTGTTCATATATTGTATCATATTTATTTATCTCATCTAGTGAATGAAATAAGTTGTCTATAATTATAGGATCTTCTTTATTAAATAAAGCAATTTTGGTAGACGTAGATCCTGGATTAATTACTAATATAAGATCATTATACCTCATTTTAAATCTCCCATATTTATATTATTCTTTACTTTATATTTTAACAAAATTAAGATACAACGCAACGTTTTTTCAAAAATTTTATTCTATTGGCCTATATATTTTTATTATATTTTCTGCAACTTTTACTCCATCAACTGCTGCTGAAATTATGCCTCCTGCGTATCCAGCCCCTTCTCCTGCTGGGTATAAACCTTTTAATGATATGCTTTCTAAATTTTCATTTCTACTCACCGTTACAGGAGCTGAAGTTCTAGTTTCTATTCCCGTTAAAACAGCACCATTACTAGCAAATCCTTTTATTTTATTATCAAAACTTATAAAACCTTCTTTTAAAGAATCTACTACATAATCTGGTAAACATTGTGATAAATTTTTAAACTCATATCCCGGTTTATAAGATGGTTGCACTTCTCCTAGTGATAAAGAAACCTTATCTTTCAAAAAATCCTCTACTAATTGGACCGGAGCATTATAATTTTCTCCCCCTAATTTATAAGCTAATCTTTCGTAGTATCTTTGGAATTCCATTCCCTTTAAAGGCGTATTCCCTTGAAAATCTTCAGGTTTTATAGACACTACTATAGCTGAATTTGAATTTTTCTCATCTCTTGAATAATAGCTCATACCATTTGTAACTAATAGTCCTTCTTCAGAAGCGGCAGCTACTACCTCTCCACCGGGACACATACAAAAACTATACACTGATCTATTGCTATTTTTAGTTCTATAGGTCAATCTATAATCTGCAGCCTTAAGTCTAGGATGTCCTGCATATTTTCCATATTGATTTTCATCTATCATTTCCTTTAAATGCTCTACTCTAACTCCTATTGCAAAAGGTTTGCTTTCCATAAAAATATTATTTCTATAAAGCATCTGGTAGGTATCTCTGGAACTATGGCCTATGGCTAATATTAGATTGGTACATGGAATTTCTTCTTTATTTACTATTATAGCACTTACATTTCCATTTTTAATTTTTATATCTTCTAATTTGCTATTGAATCTGATTTCTCCTCCAAGAGAAATTATAGTATTCCTTATATTCTTAACCACATTTTTTAATATATCTGTCCCAATATGAGGTTTTCCAGAATATATTATTTCATTTGGTGCTCCAGCTTTAATCATCTCTTCTAAAATAAAAGAACATCTTTTATCCTTTATTCTAGTTGTCAACTTTCCATCTGAAAAAGTACCTGCACCACCTTCACCAAATTGTACATTGGACTCTGTGTTTAAAACCCCTGAGTCCCAAAATTTTTCTACGGTTTTACTCCTTTGTTCTACTGATTCTCCTCTTTCTATAATTATAGGTTTATATCCATTTTTAGCCAGCATAAGACCAGCAAACATACCTGCTGGCCCCATACCTACTATTATAGGTCTTTCTTTCATATCTTTAGTTCCCAATTGTATTTTTTCTTCATATTCATCATCTTGAACAATTATATTTTTGTCTCTTATATTTTTAACTAGTCTTTTCTCATTTTCACAAAATACCTCAACGGAGTAGTTAAATTTTATAGAATTTCTTCTAGCATCTATAGATTCTCTTAATATTCTAAGATCCTTTATATGCTTTGGAGATATATTCAATTTTTTACAAGCCTTATTTTTTAATAAGTCTAAATCTTCATCTATTTCTAAAGCTAAATTATTAATTCTTAATGACATGCTATTCCTCCTGCTTTTGTTTTACTGTTACTTTCACGCTATCTATATTAGCACTGTAATCTACTTTATTGTCTCCCATATCTACCATAACTTTTACTGTATTTTCTCCTACTTTAACATTTTTTAAATCTACAGAACAATTTATATTATTTTCATTAATTTTATCTATGATATCCTTGTTACCTTTTATATTTATAGTTATATTAGATTGAGCCAATACAGCTTCTTTATCATTAGGTAAATTTAACATATTAATATTTTTTGTTATTTTTTTCTCAATAGGTTTTTCTTCTTTATTTTGTTCTTTTTCTTTATTTTGGGGTTCTTCTTTTTTTCCTTCTACCACTTTAAACTTAATTTTAACCTTTATACTGTCATTGCTATTTACCAATATTACTCCTTTGGGTAATATTAATTTACTCTCTATATCTTCCTGTCCTACCTTTATAGAACTTACATTGATAGTTTCTGTATCTATACTCTTTATATTTTGTACTATCTGTTCCTCACCAGAAATTTCAACTTCATTTTGTAATGGTGTTATAGATTCTATATTTTTATTATTTGATATGTCCTCACTAAGTCTCATGTTTATTGGTACCTTTTTAATTCTTTTTAAATGTATTTCAATATACACTTTATCAGGTTGTACTAAAACCTCATTGATTATATTCCCATCATAGCTTCTAGCTTGGAGAGATATATTGGTTTTTATCTCTGAAGACTTGCCTTCTATGTTACATGTTCCTACTACTTCTTTTACATTCTTAATATAGGTTTCTGTTCCATAAATTGTAGCTGTTTCCTTTGCTAAAATTGGATTTAAAGCTGCATAGCCTTCTTTGGGAGTACCTGTGACTTTTATATTAATTGGTACTGTTCTAGATTGTACTTTATCTAAAACAATTTTAGTCCATAAATTTTCTTCATTGATTATATTAATATTATTGGGCTTTTTCTTTATTTTAACAGGTATTTTATTTTCGCCTTTTTTTAGCCCAAAAGAGCTTAAATCTGCTTCTAATTTAAAATCATCTGGTTTTACAGAATAAATATCTTTTACATTTCCTTTAATTATTAATGTTACAGTGTTGATTTCTTTTGGCACTAGAGCTAAATCAAGATCATTCATACTTCCTTTATTAACTATATTTACTGGTACAGTTATCTTTTGCTCTTTTATTGGATTCTCTATATTAAAAATATATAACCATAAAGATAAGGAAGCTATTATACAACAAATTTTCACTATTATATTTTCTGTTTTACTTTTTTTGCCCATTCTACCACCTGCCCCCTAAAAGTACTATCTTCACTAAATCCTTTTTTTATTATTTTTATCATAATATCCTTTAATTTCTCTTTATCATATCCTCTTGTTAATTGACCATTAACAGCCAAAGAAATCATACCAGTTTCTTCAGATACAACTATAGTTATAGCATCCGAATTTTCTGATATACCTATGGCAGCTCTGTGTCTTGTTCCTAATTTTTTATTTATATCTGTATTTTGTGTTAAGGGCAAAAAACATCCTGCAGATACTATTCTATCATTTCTTATAATTGTAGCCCCATCATGTAATGGGGTATTTACAACAAATATATTTTCTAATAGCGCTGATGATACCATAGCATCTAATTTAGTTCCTGTATTTATTATTTCTCCTAATCCAGTAAATTGTTCAATAACTATTAAAGCACCAGTTTTACTTTTTGAAAGATTATCCACTGATACTACAATGTTATCTATAACTTTACTCATTACCTCTTCATCTTGCAATAAGTGTTTCTCTGTAAATGCACTTCTTCCTATATGCTCAAGAGCCCTTCGTATTTCTGGTTGGAAAATTATAACGAAGGATAGAACCCCTATAGTAAGTGTTTTGGTTAATATCCAACTTAACATAGTTAAATTTAAAAAACCACTTATTGGTATTAATATTATTATAAGTATTATACCTTTTAATAATTGTTCTGCTCTAGTTTCCTTTATTAACATATAACTTTTATAAAAAATATAAGATACTACTAATATATCTAATATAGAATATATACTAATATTTTTTATAGAATTAACTATCATATCCAAAAATTCCAATTAAAAGTCACCCCTTAGAATAAGTATATATCTCAATTATACACTATTTAATTGTTTTTATATCACACTTGAAACAAATTTATAATTTTTTTATATTTTTAAGTATTAAAATAATTTTTATGGTTACACTAGTATTAGCCTAAGTTTACAAAAACACGGGGAAACCATACTTTGGGGTGAATCGTAAAATTAAATTACGTAGGTTATACCTTTTCCGAACCCGTCAGCTAACCTCGTAGGCAAAAGGAGTGAGCAAATGAAAAAGTATTTTTTATTTAATGTAATTATAGTTTTAACTATAATTATTTTTAGTTCATCTTGGAATAAGTCCATATCAGCTTTTTCTTATATGGATGATCCAAATATTAATAATTCTGAAGATGTTCAAGTTATAAAACATATAAATAAAAATATATATCTTACAAAAGACGACATATATTTAATGGCTCAAGTGGTTCAAGCTGAAAGTGAATCAGAACCTTTTGAAGGTAAAGTAGCCGTAGCTTCTGTGATTTTAAATAGAACTGTATCACCTGGCTTTCCTAAAAGTATAGATAGCGTAATTAAGCAAAAAAACGCTTTTTCTTGTTTAAATAAAAATGGATCAATATCTAGAATACCAGATGAATCAAGTTTTCGAGCAGTGGAAGAAGCTTTAAAAGGAAAAGATCCTACAAATAGCTCTCTTTATTTTTATAACCCTAAAATATCTACATGTAACTGGATGATTAATGTATCTAAAAATGATAGAAAGACAATAGGCAATCATGTGTTTTTTAAAACAAATTAAATATATTTCATAAAATAATAGGATTTAGTATATACATGAAATTTCAATTATGTACTAAATCCTATTATTATACTATTTATAAATTTATTTACTATTTGGGGTTTGTAACTTAATATTGTCTAAATAAGAAACTGCATTCAATGCTGCAACTTGACCTTCTCCTGAAGATTTTATATATTGATATGGTTTTCCAGTACAATCTCCTGCAGCAAAACATCCTGATATATTAGTTTGCATTTTTCTATCAACCTTTATATGCTCATCTTCCATTTCTAATCCTGGAACTAGTTGTGAAGGAGATACACTATCTTTTAAAACAAAAATACCATCTGCTTCTAATTGTGAATTTTTAAGCAATAATTTTTCTACATGCTCATCTCCTAATATTTCTACAGGTTTATCATTAACAACTTGAATTTTATGGTTTAAGGAATAATCTCCTCTATACATAGGTATGTAATAAAGTTTTGAAACTAATTCACTTACAAAATTAGCTTCTTCTTCCGCTTCCTTATTGTAACCTATTATAGCCACTGTTTTATTTTTATAAAGTGGTGCATCACAAGTAGCACAGTATCCTACCCCTTTACCTAAAAGCTCTTCTTCACCTTTTAATGCTTTACCATATTCAACTCCAGTAGCTAATATAACTGTTTTAGACTCATACATTTTTTCATTAACCATTAAAGCAAAATACTCTCCCATGGCATAAACGTTATTTATTCTTTCATAAGTTATTTCTATTCCCATATTATTTATATGATCTATGAATTTATCTTTCAATTGGCTACCAGAAATATCATGAAATCCAAGGTAATTATTTATTTTGGGAGCCTTTACCAATTTTGAACTTAGATCCCTATTCCCAAATATTATTATATCTTTATTTCTTATCTTGGCATTTATAGCTGCTTCTAGTCCTGCTGGGCCACTTCCTATTATAGCTATATCATATCTTTTCCCCATAAACTTTCCTCCTAAAAAATCTAAAATTGAGAATAACATTAAGTTATTCTCAATTTTTTATATTAAATGTATTTTTCTAGTGTTGATTTTATAGATTCTTTTGGTCTAAATCCAACTAATGTTTCAACAGCTTCACCTGCTTTAAATACCATAAGTGTTGGTATACTAGCTATTTTATATTGTGTTGATATAACAGGATTATCATCTACATTAACTTTAACAAATTTTGCTTTGCCAAGTAATTCTTCAGATATTTCTTCTACTACAGGAGCAAGCATTTTACAAGGTCCGCACCATGTTGCCCAAAAATCTACTACTACAGGAACATCAGAATTTAATACTTCTGCACCGAATGCGCTTTCATTTATTTCTTTAGCCATAATTAATCACCCTCCGATATACCCTTGCAGGGTATGTGTTTATTTATATTCTAATATATGAAACTATATTAGTCAACAGTTTTAAAAACTTATTATAATAATTTATTATTTATCCTTCAAATGTGCCTTTTTTCAATATTTTACCTTCTTTAAGTAATTGTTTTCCTTTACAAAATACATCTAATACATCTAAATTTTGTTTGTCTAATATCACTATATCTGCATCTCTATCTTTTTCTATATACCCTTTGTTTTTTAATTTTAAATAATCAGCTATATTTGATGTAACCACTTTCAAAGCATCTTCAATTTCTATTTTTTCTTTTATAACACAATCCTTAAATTCCCTATACAACGAATTAACTGATCCTATACCTAATCCTATATACTGTCTTTTTTCATTAAATATAGGTAAACTTCCCTGTCCATCAGAAGAAAAATGAATTTTTTCTATATCTAATCCACTATCTAATATCCTTTTAAGTCCTGTACTAGCTTTTATTTCTCCTTCTTCTAAAAAATTAGGATCAGAACTTGTAGTTAAATCAATAACTCCACCTTTTTTTATATATTCAATTCCTTGATTAAACAAATATTCATTTCTTCCCATATGAGTAGGTATAATTTGAGATGGTGGTATTTCTGTATCTTCTATTGCTTTAAGTATATAATCTATTCCTCTTTTACCACTACCAATATGAACATGAATAATTCCGGCTTTATTAGCTAACAGACCTCCAACTCTTCCTTCTGCACAAATTTTTATAAAGTCCTCATAACTAGGCTGAGAAGATCTATGATCTGACAAAGCTATTTCTCCTATGCCTATTACTTTATCTATTAGCATAATATCTGACTTTGAACAACCTGTAATGTTATTAACAGGTATGCTATATGATCCTGTATATATATATGTGGTTATTCCTTCTTCCTCTAAACCATTAGCTTTAGCTAGCAGAGATTCCATACTTCTACATATACCATCTGTTCCCATACAACCTACCACAGTAGTTATACCAGAACTTATTATATTTGATAATTGTATTTCAGGTGTTCTAGTACTAAATCCACCTTCTCCCCCTCCACCGATTAAATGTACATGAGAATCTATAAATCCTGGTACAACTATATTTT
The DNA here is from genome assembly GCF_943736985.1 of Clostridium sp. Marseille-Q2269. Lineage (GTDB taxonomy): Bacteria > Bacillota > Clostridia > Clostridiales > Clostridiaceae > Clostridium_F. The sequence goes on along the minus strand of NZ_CALSFS010000003.1, from coordinate 173,587 downwards.
CTTTAGCATCTATAACTTTTATATCACCAAAATCCTTTGGTATCTTTAAATCATTATATATTCCTTCTATCTTATTGGAAGTTATTAAAACATCCTTTTTTCCTAAAAATTTTGGGGAATATACATATCCATTTTTTATAATTATAATCATTTTTTGCTCTCTCCTGTAAAATAACAATAATATTAAACTACTAATATTATTGTTTTACATTCTAAATAAAATATTCTAAATATTATTGTTTGTTTAAAATTCTATTTATATTAGAGTTATTGTACATAGATTCAGGATATGTTTCTGATAATTTTTCAGCATAATTTCTAGATTTATTATCATCTATCTTTTCATTTAATATAGCTAACTTATATAACGCTAAATCTCCATAATCGCTATTAGTAAACTTATTAGCATATATTTCATAATATTTTAAACATTCACTTATATTATTTAGCCCTTCATAATTTGTAGCTAATAAATATATTATATGTGGATACAAATAATTAATATTACCAAAACTATATGCTTTTAAAAGAAATTCATTACTTTCCTTGTACTTTTTATTATTGGCATTTTCCATAGCTGTATTATAAAAATACTCTATTCCTTCTTCTTTCAAAAATTTCTCTGCCTTTATCAGCACACTTTTACTGTTAACATCTAAATTTTTATCTTTATAGTTTGAATATATGTTATATAATTCTACAAAATTTTTCTTATCTATAAAATTATTTAATTCTTGTACATTCATTTTTTCTTCCTTTTTTATATTTGGTTTTTTTACTGGTTCTTTCTTAGGTGTGCTTGTCTTATTTGTGTGATTTTTAGATGATATTTTATTATTGTTTATTTTATGAACCTCTTTTATATTATTGCTCCTAATAAATAAATATACAGAAACAGAGGATATAATAGCGATAATCAACACTGCTACTAATATTTTTTTACCTATGTTATTTTTTATTAATCCATTTTTACATAGTTGTTTTTTTATTTTTAAACATAACTTATTATTTTTATCTCTAGCTAATACCTTTTCATAATATTGTAGAGCATTATTATATTTGCCCAATTTTATATAACACATAGCTAAGTTATTACAAACATTTATACTATTAAAATCTGTTTTTTCGCACTGTTTTAATAAATCTATGGCACCTTCTATATCATTGTTTTTAATTAACGATATAGAATTGGCATATTTTTTTAAAAATTGCTCATCGTACTGGATATCTTGTAAATATTTTTGTGATACTGTATTCTTATTTGTGTTACAATTTATTTTCCATAAATTTTTGCAGCTTATTAAATCGCCTTTTAAATAATATAATAATCCCTTTAAATTTATAGCTGAACCATTTTTTAAGTCCATTGATATACTTTTTTCACACAAATCTAGAGCTTTATCTATTTTCCCATCATTGAAACTATTTAAAGCCTGAGTATATATTTTTCTAGATTTAGCTTCCTTATTCATTTGACATTCCTCACTTAGTATAGTTCTTATTTAGTAAATTCTTTTACCTCATCATTTGATATTGTCATTTTTTCTGTATGTGATTTAATAAAATTATCGTCTTCATATACATTTAATTTCAATATTAAACTTGTTCTATCTGAATTATCTTTCACCTTTTCAAAGGACATAACTTCATGCTTATCATCCTTTGCTTCATATACTGGAATAATAGTATTATTTTCTACATTTATGCAATATAAATTTCCACCTTTAGACACTGTGCCATATCCATGACCTATAACAACTAATAAATTTTTATTATCTATCCATTCTGAAAACTTAGGACTTTTTTGATCTTTTATTTCATTAGCTTTTAATTCCCATATTTTATTAGTATTGTTCTCTTTCAAATAAATTTCACCTATTCCTTCTTCTTCTCCTGAATCCCCTTTTCCTTCTACAACAACTGAGTATTTTTTTTGTTCACTTTCTTTCCATTTACCATTTATTTTTTCTTGTAATTTTTTATCTACTATTTCTTTCTTTTCTATGTTAGCAAAATTATATTTTTTAAACTGTTCTTTTTTAGGTTTATTATCTTCTTTTTTGTTTTCTATGTCTACTTTTTTTTCTTTATCTTCCTTTTGACTATTATTAGATTCTACCTTCTTTTCTTCCTGTTTATTATTTTCAACTGAAGGTTTATTGGTCTTAGAACATCCCACTGATAAACTAAATATAATTAACACAAATAATATTAAACCTATTTTCTTATTTTTTACCATATTATTCCCTCCCAAGAAAAAAATATATATATACATAATTATATCTAAAAATATCAATTGTGTAAAAAAACTTCATGTTAACTTAATGTTAACATGAAGCTTTTTATTAAGAATTCATTATTAATTTTTTTGCTGTTAATATAGAAGATGCACTCATAGAATACTCATCTAATCCATATTCTACAAGAGTTGCTATAGCAGTTTCATCTCCCGCCATTTCTCCGCACATTCCACACCATTTTCCTTCTTTGTGTGCTGCATCTATAGTCATTTTTATTAATCTTAATACTGCAGGATGCATTGGATTATAAAGATATGATATTTTTTCATTCATTCTATCTGCTGCTAATGTATATTGTATTAAATCATTAGTCCCTATACTAAAGAAATCTACATATTTAGCAAGTTCATCGGCACATACAGCAGCTGCTGGTATTTCTACCATTATACCTGTTTCTAAATTTTCATTAAATTCTTTTCCTTCTACTTTAAGTTCATCCATACATTCTTTTAATAATTCTTTAGCGGCCTTAAATTCTGATAAAGATGATATCATTGGAAACATTATTTTTAAATTTCCAAAAGCAGATGCTCTAAGTAATGCTCTTAATTGAACTTTAAATAATTCTGTTCTATCAAGACATAATCTTATAGCTCTATATCCTAAGAAAGGATTCATTTCTTCAGGCATTTGTAAATATGGTAGTTTTTTATCTCCACCTATATCTAAAGTTCTTATAACTACAGGTCTGCCATCCATTTTTTCTACTGCATATTTATAAGACTCAAATTGTTCATCTTCTGATGGCATATTGTCTCTATCCATATATAAAAATTCTGTTCTGAAAAGGCCTACCCCTTCTCCACCATTTTCTAACACTTGATGAACATCTTGAGGTTTTCCTATATTTCCACAAACTTCTACTGTTTTTCCTGCTTTAGTAATTGTTGCAACATTTATAAGTTTCTTTAATTCTTCCTTTTCTTTTAAGAAAGCTTTCTTTCTTTCTTCATATTTTTCTATAGTTTCTTCATCTGGGTTTATTATTACTGTTCCTTCTGATCCATCAACTATTACCACATCGCCATTTTTAACATATTCAGTTATATCTTTCATACCAACTATAGCTGGTATTTCTAAGGTTCTAGCCATTATAGCACTGTGAGAAGTTCTTCCACCTATATTAGTTAAAAAAGCTATTACTTTTTCTTTATCTAATTGAGCAGTATCAGATGGAGTTAAATCTTGGGCTACTATTATGGTGTCTTTATCTAAATCATCCATACTACCTGTTGATTTACCCATAAGATTTAACATTATTCTTTTACCTACGTCTTTTATATCTGCTCCTCTTTCTTTCATATATTCATCTTCCATTGAAGCAAATATAGCACTATACATGTCAATTACTTCATCAAGTGCTTTTTCTGAATTAACTTTATTAGATTCTATATTCATTTCTACAGCTCCAGCAAATTCTGGATCATCTAATAGCATAATATGGCTATCAAATACCGCTGCTTTTTCTTCTCCTACTTCTTTTTGAGCTTTTTCTTTTATTTTTTTAAGCTGTTCTCTAGTAGTGCTTAAGGAAGTTTTAAATCTTGCTTTTTCTTCCTCTACATTATCTATATTTTTTTCTACAACCTCTATATTTACATCTTCCTTAATAAAAACTTTTCCTATAGCATATCCCTTTGAAGCAGCTATCCCTTTTTTCATCATTTTTCCTCCTTAATAATAACCGATACATATAATTTTCTTATTTAAAATATAACCTTATAATAATTAATTAGCAAAAATCATGCCATAAAAATATATTTTTTTTGCATATTCTTCATAATTATTTTTAATATACTAATAATTATAGTATGCTCTTTTTTATATTTTTTAGATATTAATAAAAAAGCTGATACTTTTTATCAACTTAAAGTGGTATATATTTATTATACTCTATGGTGTATAATTATAGTAGTAAAGAATTGATATTTTTTATCATATTATAGTATTTTTTGATATTTTTTATCAAGGAGATGTTTTTATGTATAAAAATAATATAGTAGTTCCTATAACTAATGGTATACATACAAGAATCGCTGCTATGATAGTTCATAAGGCTACAGAAATAAAAAATAAATATGGTCTAGATCTCTATATAAAAAGAATGGACTCCAAAGAACCCTTAGCTATAAGTATGTTAGCTTTAATTTCTTTAAAAATAAAACAACATGAAATAATAGAAATATCTTGTAATAGCAATTCTTCTAAAGCTCAAAACGCAGTTTTAGAATTATGCAATTTTATTAATTATGATATATCTAAGGAAAATCCTGCTTCCAAATTAGATTATATCATAGAGGAGAATACTATAGCCTATGATCAGATATTTACTAATATACCTGTGGGGATATTAGTAATAGATAAGAATAATAAAATTACTATGGCCAATAATTATTCTTTAAAAATTATTGGTTCTTCCTTAGAAGATATACTAGGCAAAAATATTAAAGATATAATACCAAGCTCTGAATTACCTGATGTAGTTAAAAATCAATGCTATCATAAAGGTAAAACCCAGTATATGGGTAATAGAATATTAATAACTAACAGATCTCCTATATATTTTAATAATAAACTTCTAGGTGGCATAAGTGTATTTCAAGACGTTTCTGAACTAATCGGTATAAAAGAACTAAATGAAAAATTCAAAAAAATATTAGAATCTTCCCATGATTTAATTTGTTTCATAGACGAAGATGCGAAAATAGTATATGTTAATCCTTCATACCAAAAACATTTTTCTATAGATTATAAAGATATTATCGGTAAAGACATAAAGGAAGCCTCCCCAAATAATTTATTAATGGAAGTATTCACAACTAAGCAGTCAAAGGAAAATATAATATACAATAAAGATAATATAAATATTATCTCTACTATAGAACCTATTTTTATTGATAATGAATTTAAAGGGGTTATTTCTATATCTAAAACTGTAGATGAATTAAAGGATCTTACATTAAGACTAACAGAGTCTGAAGAAAAGCTTATGTATTATAAAAACGAATTGACTAGACATCTTCCTTTAAGTTCTTCTTTTAAATCTATAATAGGATGGAATAGCTCTTTAAAAGATTGCTTATCTATAGCAGAAAAAGCTTCTAAGTCAACATCTACTGTTCTTATTAGGGGAGAAAGTGGTACCGGTAAAGAGATAATAGCTAATGCTATACATGATAATAGTCCTAGAAAGAATAAGTCTTTTGTTAGAGTAAACTGCGCAGCCATACCAGAGAATCTTTTAGAAAGTGAGCTTTTTGGTTTTGAAAAAGGAGCTTTTACAGGAGCCATAAAAAAGAAACCTGGGAAATTTAACATTGCAGATGGTGGAACGATCTTTTTAGATGAAATAGGAGATTTGCCCATTTCTATGCAAGTAAAACTATTAAGAGTTCTTCAAGAAAAAGAATTTGAAAGTGTAGGCGGTATTAAAACTCAAAAGGTGGATGTTAGAATAATTGCTGCCACTAATAGAAATTTAGAAAATATGATTAAGGATAACACATTTAGAGAAGATCTATATTACAGACTAAACGTTTTAAATATCTCGTTACCACCTCTTCGCCATAGAAAGCAAGATATAAATCTTTTAGTAGAACATTTTATAAACAAGATTAATCCTAAACTTAACAAAAATATATTAGGTATAAATAAAGAAGCTCTTTTAAAACTACAGGAATATGACTGGCCTGGAAATATACGTGAACTAGAAAATATTGTTGAAAGAGCTATGAATATGTGTGATAAATCCATAATAACATTTAAGGATTTACCATTTTATATATCTAACAACGCTCTTGATGATAGCTATAATCTTAATATAAGCCAAGATAAACTAAAAACACTAGAAGAGTATGAAAAAGAAATAATTACTTTAGCAATGAAAAAATATAAAAGTTTTAATAAAGCAGGTAAAGCCTTGGGGATAACTCACAGAACTGTTTCGTTAAAATGTAAAAAATATAATATAACTCCGGAAATTTATAAATAATTCAACAATTATAAAAATTAAATTATTTATAAATAGATTTAATTTTAAAAGTGTAGCTATAAAAATATCCTTAATAAACTAATATATTGAGAAAATAAAATAGATTTAATTTTCACATGTTAAAATTAAATCTATTTTATTAAACTTTTATTATTTTATATTAAATAATAATTTTTTATAATATATGAATATAAATTCATTTATCATTTAAAATTTACAAATAAAAACCATAATAATATTATTTATGAATTTTGAGGATCTTACTATTTTATCAAATCCTTAAATTCTTTTGAATCTTTTACTGGATCAAAATCATCTTCATGCTTAGCTTCCTCTTTTACTCCTGGGGAAATGCGTATAGCCTTTTTCAAATTCTCAACTGTATTTTTTACATCTCCTTTTCTTCCATAAATACTTGCTTTACCATAATAGCTCCACTCATACTGCTCTATTTCCAACGCTTTATCGTACCATTTCAAAGATTCATCAAATTTTTCGTATAATTCATAAGCTAATGCTTTATTGAACCTAGCATATCCATAATTAGGATTTATATTTAGTGACTTGTCTATGTTTTTCATTCCCTGTTCAAAGTCCCCGCTATAACACAAAGTTATACCTTTTATGTTATATGCTTTATAAAAGTTTTTATCTTCTTTTATAACTTCATCTTCAATTTTTATAGCTTCTTTGTACTTTTTGTCAAAAAATAATTTTTTCCCTTTGTCGCATTTTTCCTCTATCTTTTTATGATTTTTATCTTCAGCTTCTAAATTTACAGAATTTTCCCTATTAATATTTACTTTGACATTGTTTTTAGATTGTTTTAAGTTACTACAATAAACACTAAATATAGCCACTACAGATAATACTATAAATATAATTACTTTAGTTTTTACTGAAAATTTACTCAAAAAAATCTTTCCAAATTTATTATCTTTTCTCATTATACTCTCCTCTATCATATAACTGAAAGGTAGATATCTATTATTATTAACTCTTAACTTTCTCTATTATTATAAACTTTTCAAATAATTTTCTACACCAGTTTCATATAGATTATTGCCTTTAGAATCTATTATAACAGTAACTGGGAAATCCTCTACTTCTAATTTTCTAATAGCTTCTGAATCTAAATCTTCATAAGCTATTACTTCTGATTTTTTTATACTTTTAGATATCAACGCTGCCGCTCCACCTATAGCTCCAAAATATACTGCCTTGTTTTTTACTATTGATTCTATAACTTCTTTAGATCTTTTACCTTTACCTATCATTCCTTTCAATCCTAAATCCAATAGTTTTGGAGCATATGTATCCATCCTATAACTTGTAGTTGGACCTGCTGCTCCTATTTCATCACTTGGCTTAGCAGGGGTAGGTCCTACATAATATATTATGGAATCTTTCACATCAAAAGGTAACGTATCCCCTTTTTCTAAAGCATTAAGTAATCTTTTATGTGCAGCATCTCTAGCTGTATATATTGTACCTGTAATTAAAATCATGTCTCCAGATTTTAAGTTTTTAATTTTATCCTCAGTTAATGGAGTATTTATTTTCATTAAATCCACCTTCTTTATATATCCTTTAATTATAATAAAAAAATTATATCTATTTACTTGAAAAATAATGTAGCCTATAATTTATCATGCCTATAAGCTTTATATTATTTGCTCTTTGTGCCTAGTAACATGGCAACTTATATTTACTGCTACAGGTAATCCTGCTATATGAGTTGGAAAAGTTTCTATATTAACTGCTAATGCGGTTGTCTTTCCTCCAAATCCTTGGGGTCCTATGCCTAAATCGTTAATGCTTTGTAGCAACTCATTTTCCAGATCTCTATAAAATTCATTTTCATTTCTCAAATCTACAGGTCTTAAAAGTGCCTTTTTAGACAAATATGCACATTTATCAAAAGTTCCTCCTATTCCTACTCCTACAACTATGGGTGGACATGGATTAGGTCCCGCTTCTTTAACCACGTCTAAAATAAATTTTTTTACTCCTTCTAATCCATCTGCTGGTTTCAACATAGCTATTTTACTCATATTTTCTGATCCAAATCCTTTTGGGGCCACAGTTACCTTTATTTTATCTCCTTGAACTATATTATAGTATATTATTGCCGGAGTATTATTTCTTGTATTTATTCTTTCTATGGGATCACTAACTACAGATTTTCTTAAATATCCTTCTTTATACCCTTGTGCTACCCCTTCATTAATAGCCTCTTGTAATAGTCCTTCAGTTATGTGAACATTTTGACCCATTTCAATAAATACACACGCCATACCAGTATCCTGACATAAAGGTATCTTTTCATCACCAGCTATGTATATATTTTTTTCTATAGATTCTAATACCTTATCAGCTATATCCCAAGTTTCTTCTTTCCTACATTGTGATATTTTATTATGAATGTCCTTAGGTAAATAATAATTAGCTTCTATGCATAAATTTTTTACTATCTCTTTTATGGTATTCACTGATATTTCCCTCATTTCATCCTCCAAAATACAATATTTTAAAACATATACTTATGAATATTATAGTTTAATTATATGTTTTTTTCTACATCAATTTACAGTAGCCCTTAAAAAGAGTTCATATATTTCCTTGGAAATATATGAACTCTTTTTTTATTTTTCATCATTAAAATAATCATCCACTGATTTTATTATAGCTTTTGATATTTTCTTTTGATACTCTATATCCTTTAATTTATCTAATTCTCTAGGATTAGATAAAAAACCACATTCTATAATTACTGAAGGCATATCGTCATTATTCCTCAATATTTTATAACTATTTTTTGCTGGTTTTTCTTTTCTTTCATTATTTTTATCTAATTCTTCTATTAAATTATTCTGTAATATATTGGCTAACTTTTTGCTATCCTCATTATTTGAGTACCATACTTGAGCTCCATAATATTGTGTCTGATCAAACATATTTAAATGTATACTCATAAACATATCGCACTTGCTAGTTTTCTTTATTTCACATCTTTTATTTAGATCCTCTATTTTCTTTTGCCTAATTTTCTTTCCTTTATCCTCTGAATACAGGCCTCTATCATCTTCTCGTGTCATTAAAACCTTATATCCTTTTTTTTGAAGCTCATCTCTTAGTATTTTACTTATATTTAAATTTATCTCTTTTTCTAAAGTGCCATCTTTAGCTACAGCTCCTCCATCCATTCCTCCATGTCCTGGGTCTATAAGAATAATTTTTTTATCCTCAATCTTATTTGAATTATTAAATACATTAATACTCATTATAAAACTAAAGCTCACAAGTATTATAATAGTTACTAATATCAATTTCTTATTATAAGTCTTCAAAGCTTCCTCCTTATATAATAATGCTTCATTTAATACTATGCTATATAATTAGGATTTATAATATAATTTCATATAGTTCTTATTGGAACCTTATAAAAATTAAATAAGTTATAGAGATAAACTATGAAGATATATCCTTAACTTAATTTCTTAATAATTTTATATAAATAAAAAACTCTGCATAACTAAGCAGAGTTTTTATAATATCAAATTTAAATTATTATTCTTAATATAATGTTTTCAATTAAATAATTAATATATTATCTATTTATAACAGTTTGTGCTATGTTAGTACAGTGATCTCCAACTCTTTCAAAGTTATTTATAATATCTAAAAATATAGCACTAGCATTGGCATTACAAGTTCCTTTATTCAATCTCTTTATATTAGTTTCTCTTAATTCAACTTCTAAACTATCGATTTTCTCTTCAATATACATAACACTCTGAGATCTTTCTACGTCATTATTTTCAAAACCTTCAATAGTTCTTGTTAAAGAATCCAATGTATAATTAAATAAGTGCTTTATATCATATATAGCGTCATCTGAAAATTTAATTCTTTTTTCTATTTTTTCGCTAGTTAAATCTATTATATTTTCCGCATGGTCTCCTATTCTTTCTATATCATTAACCACGTGGAACATAGAACCTACTAAATTTAATTGTTTGTCAGATAATTTTAAGTTATTTAACTTTACCAAATATGTAGTTATGCTTTTGTTTAGTATATTAATAAGCTTTTCGTTATCATACACTTTACTTACTAATTCTAAATCATTATTTGCAAATGCATCTATAGATAATTGCAAATTTTCTCTAGCCTTGTTAGCCATTCTTACAACTTCTTTTATAGTTTGATTAACAGCTATTGTAGGGTTTTCTAATAATCTTTCATCTATGTATTTAGGAGCCATTTTTTCATATGGATCACTACCTGGTATCATCTTATTAACAAATGCAACAATATATTTTATAAACCATATCTGTATAAATGTATTAATTAAGTTAAACGCTGTATGTGCATTAGCAATTTGTCTTGGTACTTGTCCCGGTGTTAAATTAGTAATTATTTTAACAAATGGAGTCAATGGAACTAAGATAAATGCAAATAGTACTGTTCCTATAACATTAAAGGTTAAGTGAAATAAAGCTGCTTTTCTTGCATTTTTGGACGCACCAATACTAGCTAATAATGCTGTTACACAAGTACCTATGTTATCCCCAAATAATATTGGTAACGCTGCTGATAGTGGAAGTACTCCATTACTTGACAAAGCTATCAATATACCTATAGTAGCAGAGGAACTTTGTACTATAGCTGTCATTCCCATACCTACAACTATTCCTAAAAATACATTATGTGATAGTGATAAAGCTAAACTTTTAAATGCTTCACTTTTACCTAATGGATACATAGCGTTTTTCATTATATCCATTCCCATAAACAATATACCAAAACCTAATATTATATTGCCTATCTCTTTGGTTCTTTTCTTCTTAGCAAATAAAACTATTGCAGTTCCTACTCCTACAAATAATGGAGCTGCTGCAGTAACATTAAAAGCAACCAATTGACCTGTAACAGTAGTACCTATATTAGCTCCCATTATTACTCCCGCTGCTTGTGTTAGAGTCATTAAACCTGCATTTACAAATCCAACAACCATAACCGTAGTGGCACTACTACTTTGAATTACTCCTGTTACTATTACTCCTGTTAATACCCCTTTTACAGGGTTAGAAGTTACTTTTTCAAAAAAAACCTTTACTTTCTCTCCTGCTACATTTTGCAATCCATCTCCCATTAAGTTCATGCCATAGATGAATAAACCTAACCCACCAATAAGACCTGTTAACATAGCAAATATATTCATATTTGTCCTCCTAATTTAAGTACTGTCATGCAATACTGTATTATTATTGTCATCCCATACTTTATTATTATAGTAGATATTAAGATAATTTAAAATAGTTTTAACATAGAATTAACATAGAAAACTTTTTCATATTTAAAGTTATATTTTTTAAAATTTTCACATTTGTCTCAATATTATTAAAATAAAGGTATATATTATATATACTTGAACCTTTGTTATTCTTGTAAAAATTGTATAATCAGAATCTTATTATGTTTAATAGAATTTTTAGCAATAAAAAAGGAAAGACAAATATAGTCTTTCCTTTTGATTCCATATTATCTTTTTGAGAATTGTGGAGATCTTCTTGCTTTCTTTAATCCGTATTTCTTTCTTTCTGTCATTCTTGAATCTCTTGTTAAGAAACCAGCTCTCTTTAATGATGGTTTCATGTTTTCATCAGCCTTTACAAGAGCTCTAGCTATACCATGTCTTACTGCTCCTGCTTGACCTGTAAATCCACCGCCGTGAACATTTACTAATACATCATACTTATCTTTTGTTTCTGTTAACACTAATGGTTGGTTAACTATCACTCTTAATGTTTCAATTGGGAAATAGTTTTCTATATCTCTATTGTTTACTATTACTTTTCCATCTCCAGCTACAAGTCTTACCCTTGCTACTGATTTTTTTCTTCTTCCAGTTCCAAAATACTGTACTTTAGCCATTTTTTTATCCTCCCTTCAGCCTACAATTAGTATCTTAATTCTAATACTTCTGGTTTTTGAGCTTCGTGATTGTGTTCTGCTCCTTTATAAACCTTTAATTTAGTTAACATCTTTCTTCCTAAAATTCCGCTTGGAAGCATTCTTCTAACTGCTTCTTGGAATACAAATTCAGGTTTCTTAGCTAATGCTTCTCTGTATGGTATTTCCTTTAATCCACCTGGATATAATGAATGATGTCTTAATAATTTTTGATCTAATTTTTTACCTGTTAAAACCACTTTGTCAGCATTTATAACTATTACGTTATCACCTGTATCAACATGTGGTGTATATGTAGGTTTATGTTTACCTCTTAATATTGATGCAACTTGACTAGCTACTCTTCCTAATGGCTTATCAGCAGCGTCAACTATATACCATTTTCTTTCAACTTCATGTGGTTTAGCTATATATGATTTCATCATTTTCCCTCCCTAACTATTTTCATAAAACGTTCTTCTATATAAAGATCCGGGGCTAGTGAATCTATTATACTATACAAACAAAGTTATTATAATACAATCTGCCCGGTGTGTCAATAGCATTAATAAAATACTTCCTTCAAACACAACCCAGATGAAGGTGCGCAGTGCCCTGCTTTTCTCCTATCTTTTGCTTCTATAACATACCTTATATATTCAGGTTCCCTTTTACCTAATCCAACCATTATTAATGTACCTACTATTATTCTTACCATATTGTAAAGAAAACCATCTCCTGTGATTGTAAACTTTATAAAGTCATCTTTTTTATCTATTTCAAAATTACTTATAGTTCTTACTGATGTCTTTACGCTACTTCCTTGGGTTCTAAAGGCAGAAAAATCATGTGTCCCTAAAATATATTTTGATGCTATTTTCATATTATCTATATTAAGTTTATCTCTGAAATGAAATACGTAATTTCTACCTATAGCTACAGGCTGAGCACTGTTTAAAATTGTATATTCATATGTTTTACCTTTACTACAATATCTAGAATTAAATTCCATATTTACTTCTTCTGAACTTAAAGCCACTATATCTGGTGGTAAATTATTATTAATCACCTTATATAAATTTTCAGATGGTATTTTAGTATTTGTAAAAAAATTACATATGTACCCTTTAGCATGAACCCCTGAATCTGTTCTACTAGATCCTATGACTTCTACTTTTTCTTTAGTTACATTACTTATAGCTTTTTCTAAAGTGCCTTGTAATGTAACAAATTTATCATTTTTTTGTTTTTGCCATCCACAGTAATTTGTTCCATCATACTCAATTTTTAATTTTATATTCTTCACTAAATCCACATCCTACTCCAAATGGATAGTATAACTAAAATAACTGTAAATGTTGTTGCTATAAAGTCTCTTGAAGAGAAAGAAAGTTCTTTCATTCTTGTTCTTCCTTGTCCTCCTCTATAGCATCTTGCTTCCATGGCCATAGCTAATTCATCTGCCCTTCTAAATGAACTTATAAAAAGTGGCACTAGTAAAGGGATTAAGTTCTTAGCTCTTTGTATTATATTTCCTGATTCAAAATCTGCTCCTCTAGCCATCTGTGCTTTCATAATTTTATCCGTTTCATCCATAAGGGTTGGTATAAATCTTAATGCTATAGTCATCATCATAGCCAGTTCATGAGCTGGCACTCCTATCTTTCTTAACGGGTTTAATAATTTTTCTATTCCATCTGTAAGCTCTATAGGAGATGTTGTTAATGTAAGTAATGATGTTCCTATTATTAAAAATACTAATCTTAACACCATAAAAATAGCTAATTTTAAGCCCTCTTTATATATGGTAATAAACTTCCATTTAAATATTAATGTACTTCCTGGTGTTAAAAATAAATTTAGAACAGCTGTTATTATAACTAATATAAGTATAGGTTTCAGTCCCTTATATATATATTTAAATTTTATGTGTGAAATTAGTATGGCAGTTAAAGTAAATAACACTACAAATATATAACCTTTAAAATTATTCACTAAGAAAAGGTCAATTATATATATAAGTGATATAATTATTTTAACTCTTGGATCTAACTTGTGCACAAAAGACTCTCCTGGTATGTATTGTCCTATTGTTATATCCTTTATCATTTAATAATTCCCTCATTTTTAAGTGATTTTAATAATTCTTTCTTAGCACCTTCTATAGTATAAATATCATCAGGCAGATTAAAACCTTTTTTCTTTAACTTTTGTACTAAATAGGTAACTTCTGGTGCTGCTAATCCTATACTTTCAAGGTCATCTATGTGTTTAAATACTTCATAAGGCTTCCCTTGCAATACGCATTTTCCTTTATCCATAACCAATATTTTATCTGCAAATTTAGCAACATCCTCCATACTATGTGAAACAAGAACTATGGTCATATTATATTCTTTTCTTAATGCTTGAACCTTACTATATATGTCATCTCTAGCTTTAGGATCTAACCCTGCTGTAGGTTCATCTAATATCAATACTCTAGGTTCCATAGCTACTACCCCTGCTATGGCTACTCTTCTCTTTTGTCCTCCACTTAATTCAAATGGAGATTTATCTTTATAAACTTCGTAGTCTAATCCTACTATATTCATTGCTCTTTTTACTCTATTTAAAGTTTCTTCTTGACTTAACCCTAAATTAATAGGTCCAAAAGCGATATCTTTTTCTATAGTTTCTTCAAACAGCTGATATTCAGGATATTGAAATACAAGTCCAACTTTTTTTCTTATAGAACTTAATTTAACTCCCTTATTAGCTATATTTATATCATCAATTATTATATTTCCAGATTTAGGTTTCAACAAACCATTTATATGCTGAATTAATGTGGACTTACCTGAACCAGTATGCCCAATCAAAGCAACAAATTCTCCATCTTCTATGTTTATATTTACATTATCTATTGCCTTTTTTTCAAAAGGTGTTCCTTCCATATATACATATGTTAAATTCTCTATTTTAATTGACATAATTCATCCACCATTTCATCTATAGTTAATATATCTGATGGTATTTTCACATTGTGTTGTCTCAAATAATAAGCTATTTCTGTCATTTGAGGTACATCTAGCCCTATTTTTTTCATCATTTCTACTTCTTTAAATATTTCTCTAGGTGTTCCTTCTTTTATTATTTTAGCAGAATCCATTACTATGACCTTATCTGCTTCTACTGCTTCCTCCATAAAATGAGTTATAAGAACTATTGTTATACCATATGTCTTATTTATTTCTTTTATTGTATTTATTACTTCTAATCTTCCTGAAGGATCTAACATAGCTGTAGGTTCATCAAATATAATACATTCTGGTCTCATAGCTAATACTCCAGCAATAGCTACTCTTTGTTTTTGTCCTCCAGATAGTAAATGTGGTGCATGGCGTCTATATTCATACATATTTACTCTTTTAAGTGATTCATCTACCCTAGTTCTTATTTCCTTTTGAGGAACTCCTAAATTTTCTGGTCCAAAAGCTACATCTTCTTCTACTATAGTAGCTACAATTTGATTATCCGGATTTTGAAAAACCATCCCTGCTCTATTTCTTATGTCCCATGTATTATTCAAATCTTTAGTATCTAAATTGTCAACATATACCTCTCCATCTGAAGGTATTAAAAGAGCGTTCATATGTTTAGCTACAGTTGATTTACCTGATCCATTTCTACCTAAAATAACTACAAAATCACCTTTTTTTATAGTTAAATTAACATTATCTAATGCAATTTTATTAGTATTTTCATCTTCTTTATTGGATTCATACCTATATGTAACATTATTACATCTAATCATTTTATTCATACTAAACACCTCAAATATGAAGCTATAAATTAAAGTTTGTATTATAGCAAAATGGGGACTAAGTTAATTTTATACTTAATCCCCAAACAATTATACTAATTCCAGTATAACTACTTCAGCTCCGTCGCCTCTTCTTGGGCCAACTTTATATATTCTTGTGTATCCACCATTTCTTTCAGCGTATTTAGGACCTACTTCGTCAAATAGTCTTTTTACTACTGCTTCTTCTGTTACAAAAGAAAGTACTTGTCTTCTCGCATGAAGATCTCCTCTCTTTGCAAGAGTTATCATTTTTTCAGCGATACTTCTAGTTTCTTTTGCTCTAGTTTCTGTAGTTTCTATTTTACCATGCTTTAAAAAACTAGTCACAAGATTTCTTAGCATTGCTTTACGTTGATCAGTTGGACGACCTAATTTACGATATCCTGCCATCTCTACTATACCTCCTTACCTTAAACTGCCTATATTAACTTTACTAATCTTCACTTTTTCTTAGACCTAATCCCAAAGCTTCTAGCTTTTGTTCCACTTCTTCTAAGGATTTCTTACCTAGATTTCTAACCTTCATCATGTCATCCATGCTTCTCTCACATAGTTCTTGAACTGTGTTTATTCCAGCTCTCTTTAAGCAGTTATAACTTCTTACTGAAAGATCCAATTCTTCAATTGTCATTTCTAGAACTTTTTCTTTCTTATCTTCCTCTTTTTCAACCATGATTTCCATATCATCTGCATGGTCAGTTAAAGTCATAAATAACTTAAAGTGCTCTATAAGAATTTTGGCTGATAGACTTACAGCTTCTTCTGGTCTTATAGTACCATTTGTCCAAACTTCTATGGTCAATTTATCATAGTCTGTTATTTGACCAACTCTAGTATTTTCAACTGAAAAGTTAATCCTCTTAACAGGTGTATAAATTGAATCTACAGCTATACTCCCTATTGGCATATCCTTAGTTTTGTTCTTATTTTGAGTTACATAGCCCCTACCCCGATTAACGTTGATTTCCATATACATCTTACCATTTTCGTCAAGGGTCGCTATATGTAAATCTTTGTTTATTACTTCAACATCTCCGTCTGTTTTGATATCAGCTGCAGTAACTTCTTTAGGTCCAACTTCATCTATATATATAGTCTTTGGACCTTCTCCATTCATAGTAAGTGCTAAACATTTAATGTTAAGAATTAATTCTGTAACATCTTCTTTCGCACCTTGTACTGTTGAAAATTCATGAAGAACATTATCAATTTTTATATGGTCTGCGGCAACTCCAGGTAATGATGATAAAAGTATTCTTCTCAAAGCATTACCAAGAGTTATTCCATAACCTCTTTCTAATGGTTCAATTACAAATTTAGCATAAGAACCATCTTCAGTATTTTCAACACATTCTATTTTTGGCTTTTCTATTTCTAACATTTTTAACCCTCCTCATTTAATAATATTTATACTTTTTGAGGGCAACTGATCTAAATAAAATTATTTATTATTTACTGTATAACTCAACTATTAATGTTTCGTTAACAGGTACATCTATATCTTCTCTAGCTGGTTGTCTTTCTACTTTTCCTTCAAATCCTTCTACATTTCCTGATAACCATACAGGCAATGTTTTTGGATTTTCTGCAAAAGTTTTGAATTTTTCTGTAGCTTTGCTCTTATCGCATACAGTTATAACATCATTAACAGAAACTTGGTATGATGGTATATCTACCTTTTTACCGTTAACTAAGAAATGTCCATGAGTAACTAATTGTCTAGCTTCTGTTCTTGAGTTACCATATCCTAGTCTATATACTACGTTATCTAATCTCATTTCTAAAAGTCTTAACAAATTTTCACCTGTTATTCCTTTTTTAGTATCAGCTATTTCATAATATCCTCTAAATTGACGTTCTAAGATACCATAAATTCTTTTAGCTTTTTGTTTTTCTCTTAATTGTAATCCATAGTTAGATACTTTTTTTCTACTTTGACCGTGTTGTCCCGGCGCATATCCTCTTCTAGCGAATGCGCATTTATCTGTAAAACATCTATCTCCTTTAAGAAATAGTTTTAATCCTTCTCTTCTGCAAAGTCTGCAAGTTGCTCCAGTATATCTAGCCATTAAAGTTACACCTCCTATTACTATATTATATTACTATACTCTTCTTCTCTTTGGTGGTCTACAACCATTATGTGGTATTGGAGTTACATCTTTTATTAAAGTAACTTCTAGACCTGCTGCTTGTAAAGATCTTATAGCAGCTTCTCTTCCTGAGCCCGGTCCTTTTACATAAACTTCTATGCTTTTTAAACCATGTTCCATAGCTGCTTTAGCTGCTGTTTCTGCAGCCATTTGAGCTGCGAATGGTGTGCTTTTTCTTGAACCTCTAAAACCTAATCCACCTGCACTTGCCCAAGATAAAGTATTACCAACGCTGTCAGTAATTGTAACTATTGAATTGTTGAAAGTTGATTTTATATGTGCACAACCGTGTTCAACATTTTTTCTCTCTTTTTTTCTTCTGCTTCTTTTACCTTTAATTCCTGCTGCCATGTTTTTCCCTCCTTACTTTATTTTTTCTTCTTTCCACCTATAGCTCTCTTTGGACCTTTTCTTGTTCTAGCGTTAGTTTTAGTCTTTTGACCTCTAACTGGAAGATTTCTTCTATGTCTTATTCCTCTGTAAGATCCAATTTCAACTAATCTCTTTATGTTAAGTTTGATTTCTCTTCTTAAGTCACCTTCAACTTTTACGCTTTTATTAACGTAATCTCTGATTGCATTAACTTCTTCTTCTGATAAGTCTTTAACTCTTGTATCTGGATTTACTCCAGTAGCTTTTAATATTTCTTGAGAAGTTGGTAAGCCAATTCCGTATATATATGTTAGACCGATCTCTACTCTTTTTTCTTTTGGTAGGTCTATACCTGAAATTCTTGCCATTAAAGTTTACACCTCCTGAATACCTACTTATTTAATTTATATTTATATTAAAGTTTTAGGCCAATGATATATTGTTATACCATAGTCAGCCGCTCCCAAAACCATTTATTAGCCTTGTTTTTGCTTATGCTTAGGATTTTCACAAATAACCATTACTCTACCTTTTCTTTTTATAACCTTGCATTTTTCGCATATAGGTTTAACTGATGGTCTTACTTTCATCAATAACCCCTCCTTATTATTTGGCTCTCCAGGTTATTCTTCCTCTTGTTAAATCGTATGGAGAAAGTTCTACAGTTACTTTATCACCTGGTAAAATTTTTATGAAATTCATTCTTAATTTTCCTGATATATGTGCAATTATTTTATGACCGCTTTCTAATTCTACTTCAAACATAGCATTAGGTAGAGATTCTAAAACAGTACCTTGCATTTCTATTACATCATCTTTTGACATAAGGTATTCAAACCTCCTTATTAACTTGATGAGACTGTATAATTTTTTTTATTACAGAATTTTTGATGTTGTCACCTGTTGCCTTTAGATTTACTATATCTTCACAAATAATATTGGTAAATATCAAATGTTTAATTTTTTTCTTCTTGGGCTTATCTAAAGAATGAATATCTCCATCACAAATGTATACATAATTTTCATCTAGTACATCTATTATAATGAAACTATTATCTTTATCCCTACCCGCTTTTGATAAAACTAATCTACCAATCTGGCACTCTTTAGCCAATATATTCACCTCTATTAAATCAAAGTGGTTATTTTAGGTCCATCATCTAGTATAGCCACAGTATTTTCATAATGAGCAGATAAACTACCATCTACAGTAACTACAGTCCACTTATTAGGTTGAACTTTTACGTTGAAGTCCCCTATATTAACCATAGGTTCAATAGCTAAACACATTCCTTTTGATAATTTAGGTCCCCTTCCTGGTCTACCAAAGTTAGGTACTTCCGGATCTTCGTGCATATCTTTTCCTATACCATGCCCCACATAATCTCTTACAACAGAGAATCCATAACTTTCAACATATTGTTGGATAGCTGCAGATATATCAGTTAATCTATTGCCAACTTTAGCTTTTTCTATACCTTTAAAAAAACTATTTTTTGTGACTTCTATTAGTTTAGCAGCTTCTTCTGATACATTTCCTACTGGAAATGTTCTAGCTGCATCACCCTGATATCCATTTAAAACAGCCCCACAATCTATACTTATTATGTCTCCTTCATTTAAGATTATATCTTTACTTGGTATTCCATGAACTACTTCATTATTTACAGATGCACATATAGATGCTGGAAAACCATAATATCCTTTAAAAGATGGCTTAGCATTTTTGCTTAATATAATATCTTCTGCAATCTTATCTAAATATCCAGTACTTACACCTGGTTTTATATGTTTTTCTAAAGTTTCCAAGGCCTCAGCAACAACTCTACCTGCTTTTACCATATATTCTATTTCAGAATCGGTTTTTATTGTTATCATTATTTATCTCTCCCCAAGATATTTGAAATATTTCCAAATACCTTATCAATTGATTCAGTCCCATTAATCTCTGAGATTATACCATTGTCTTTATAATAATTTATAAGCGGATAAGTTTGTTTGCTGTAAACTTCTAATCTTTCTTTTACTGTTGCTTCTGTATCATCTTTCCTTTGAATTAACTCATTATCACATATATCACATTTTCCTTCTACTTTAGGAGGATTAAATCTTATATGATAACTTGCACCACAAGATGTACAAACTCTTCTACCAGTCATTCTTTCCAAGATAAATTCTTCAGGCATCTTAATTAATAATGCCACATCTAAATCTTTATTTATTCCCTTTAAAAATTCATCTAAAGCTTCTGCTTGAGCAACTGTTCTTGGAAAACCATCTAAAAGGAAACCATTATCACAATCATCTTTTGTTAGTCTATCTTTAACTATCCCTATAGTTACCTTGTCTGGCACTAATTGACCATTATCTATATATTTCTTTGCTTCTATTCCTAAAGGAGTTTTCTCCTTTATATTTGCTCTAAATATATCGCCTGTTGATATATGCGGAATAGAGAATTTTTCACTTATTAATTTTGCTTGAGTTCCTTTACCTGCTCCTGGAGGACCTAACAAAATTACACGCATCCATAATCATCTCCAAAACATTTTTATTTTAAGAAACCTTGATAGTGACGCATAACTAATTGAGATTCCATTTGTCTTATAGTATCTAATGCAAATCCAACCATGATAAGCATACTTGTTCCTCCAAAGGATATACCTTGGAACTTACTATATGTTGCCATAATTATTGGGAATATTGCTATAATAGCTGCAAAAGTTCCACCAATTATAGAGCTTTTTGTTATTACTCTTTCTATATATTCTGCTGTAGGCTCTCCTGGTCTTATTCCTGGTATAAATCCAGATGACTTATGCATATTTTCTGCCATTTCATCTGGTTTAAAAGTTACCACTGTATAAAACCAAGTAAAAAACACTGTTAGTACAAAATACAATATAATATAAGCAATACTTTTATCTCTAAAAGGACTAAATTTATTTAAAGTAATAAATTTATAAAAAGCTGATTCTGGCCAAAATTGACCAATAGTAAGTGGAAATTGCATTACTGATATAGCAAATATAATACCTATAACGGCAGAAGAATTAACATTTATTGGTATGTGTGTAGATTGCCCTTTATAAATCTTATTTCCTACTGCTTTTCCAGCATATTGTACAGGTATTCTTCTTTCTCCTAAATTCATTATTACAACTAATAAGAATAATGCTAAAGCTATTACTATAAACATTATAACTTCCACAAAGTTTACTGTTTCAGCCTTTTGAAGTCCAGCTATACTATATATAGTTGATGGAAATCTAGACACTATGTTAACAAATATTATTAGTGATATTCCATTACCTATACCTTTTTCTGTTATTTTATCACCGAACCACATTAAAAAGGTTGATGCAGTAGTTAATGTTATTATAATTATGAATAAATCTAACTTTGATCCATCTCTAAGTGCTCCAGCACGACCAATTATAGCATATGTACTGAATGCTTGAATAACACCAAGTATAACTGCACCATATCTAGTATATTGCTGAATTTTTTTTCTTCCTTCTTCCCCTTCTTTTGAAAGACTTTCTAAAGAAGGTATTGCAATTGTAAGTAATTGCATTATTATTGAGGAGTTAATATACGGCACAACGCCCATAGCAAATATACTAAATCTACTAAAAGCTCCCCCTGATATTAAATCATAGAATCCAAATAATGATCCATTTTGTGTCAGGTTAGCTAATTTAGAAGTATCAATCCCAGGAACTGGGATGTAGTTTCCCATCCTGAAAATTGCTATCATAAATAAAGTAAAAATCAATCTTTTTCTTAAATCGGCAACTTTCCAAGCATTACGTAGGGTTGATAGCATTTATATCACCTCAACTTTTCCTCCTGCTGCTTCTATCTTTTCAATAGCTGATTTAGAGAATTTTGCTGCTTTAACAGTTAATTTTTTTTCTATGTTTCCATTTCCTAAAATCTTAACTCCGTCTTTAACTTTTTTTACTACTCTTTTTTCAACTAAAAGTTCTGGTGTTACAACTGTTCCATCTTCAAAGCAATTTAATCTATCAAGATTTATTGCTGCATATTCTTTAGCAAATATATTTTTGAAACCTCTTTTAGGAAGTCTTCTATATAAAGGCATTTGACCACCTTCGAAGCCTGGTCTTACTCCACCACCACTTCTAGAATTTTGTCCGTTTTGACCTCTTGCACTTGTTTTGCCTAGTCCAGAACCTGTTCCTCTACCTACTCTTTTTGATGCTTTACTTGCACCTTCAGCTGCTTTTAATTCGTGAAGTTTCATATAATTACACCTCCTCTTACTATGCTTCTTCTACTTTTAATAAGTAACTTACCTTTTTTATCATTCCACTTATTTGAGGAGTTTCCTCATGCTCAACTATGCTTCCAATTTTCTTTAGTCCTAGAGCATTAACAGTAGCTATTTGATCTTTCTTTCTACCTATTAAGCTCTTAACTAATGTTATTTTAACTTTACCCACGGCCAGTTACCTCCTAACCTAAAATCTCTTCTACAGTCTTACCTCTAAGTTTAGCTATGTCTTCAACTGTTCTTAATCTTGCTAATCCGTCTATTGTAGCATTAACCATATTTCTTGGATTGTTAGAACCTTTTGATTTAGCTCTAACGTCTTTTAATCCAGCAAGTTCTAGTACGGCTCTAACAGGACCACCTGCTATAACTCCTGTACCTTCATTAGCTGTCATTATAAGAACTTCTCCCTTACCGAATCTTCCGATTATATCGTGTGGTACTGTAGTTCCTACTGTTTTAACTTCAACTATGTTCTTTTTAGCATCTTCTATTGCTTTTCTTATTGCTTCAGGTATTTCTATAGATTTTCCTGTACCAACACCAACGTGTCCTGCTTCGTCTCCAACAACAACTAGTACGCTAAATCTAAAGTTTCTACCACCTTTAACAACCTTAGCAACTCTGTTTATATGAACAACTTTTTCTTTTAAATTTAAAGTGCTAGGATCAATTCTCATTTATTTCCCTCCTTTTTTTAAAAATCAAGACCCGCTTCTCTTGCACCTTCAGCAAGTTCTTTAACTCTTCCGTGATATATAAATCCGCCTCTGTCAAATACAACAGATTTGATTCCTTTTTCTAACGCTTTTTCAGCTACCATTTTTCCAACTAATTTAGCGCCTTCTTTGTTGCTTCCTAAAGCATCGAATCCTTTTTCTGAACTTGATGCAGCAACCAATGTTTTTCCATCTACATCATCTATTAATTGAGCATATATATGTTTTTCACTTCTATATACTGATAGTCTTGGACGTTCAGCTGTTCCAAAAATCTTTTTACGAACTCTCATATGACGTCTTGATCTTGATTTAGATCTATCATTCTTCTTAAACATAGATTTCACTCCTTTCTGTTATTTCTTACCAGTCTTACCTTCCTTACGTCTTATAACTTCATTTTCGTATTTAATTCCTTTTCCTTTGTAAGGTTCAGGTTTTCTCCATTTTCTTATATCTGCGGCTACAGCACCTACTAATTCTTTATCTATACCTTTTACTTTTACTTTAGTTCCACCTTCAACTTCAAAATCAACGCCTGGAACTGCTTCTATTTCAACTGGATGTGAGAATCCAAGGTTAAGCACTAATTTCTTTCCTTGTAATTGTGCTCTATAACCAACACCTACTAATTCTAATGCTTTAATGTAACCTTCGTTAACTCCTGTTACCATATTGTTTATTAAAGCTCTTGTTAAACCATGAAGAGCTCTTACATCCTTATGGTCATTATCTCTAGTTACAACTACTGAATTATCTTCTACTGCTATGTTTACTTTTTTATTCATAGCTTTTACTAACTCACCCTTTGGTCCTTTTACAGTAACAACGTTATCTGGTGTTACTGTAACAGTTACTCCATTAGGGATAGCTACTGGAAGTTTTCCTACTCTTGACATTTATTGCACCTCCTATTCTCCAATTACCATATGTAGCAAAGTACTTCTCCGCCAACGCTTAATTTTCTTGCTTCTCTATCTGTAACAATTCCTTTAGAAGTAGAAACTATAGCTACTCCTAGACCGTTTAAAACTTTAGGAGTTTCATCTTTTCTACAATAAACTCTCAAACCTGGTTTTGATATTCTCTTAAGACCAGTTATTATTCTTTCTTTATTTTGTCCGTATTTCATTGTGATTCTTAACATATCTACAGAACCATCTCTATATTCTTCTAAATCTCTTATATAACCTTCTGTAAGCAATATATTTGCTATGGCTTTTTTTATGTTAGATGAAGGAACTTCTACTACTTCATGTCTAACTATATTTGCATTTCTTATACGTGTTAATAAATCTGCTATTGGATCAGACATTACCATTTATTTTGCCTCCTTTCGCTTTTCAAATATTACCAGCTGGCTTTTTTGCATCCAGGTATCTCACCTTTGTAAGCAAGCTCTCTAAAACATATACGACAGATACCGTATTTTTTTAATACCGCATGTGGTCTTCCACAAATTCTGCATCTTGTATAAGCTCTACTTGAATATTTAGGTGTTTTATTCCATTTTTCTATTAAAGCTTTACGTGCCATAGATTTCCCTCCTTAATTAACGAACAAATGGCATTCCAAGGAATCTTAATAGTTCTGTTGCTTCCTCGTCAGTCTTTGCAGTTGTTACAAAAATTATATCCATACCTCTAATTTTATCAATCTTATCATATTCTATTTCTGGAAATATTAATTGTTCTTTTATTCCTATTGCATAGTTTCCTCTTCCATCAAATGATTTGCTTGAAACTCCGCTGAAATCTCTAACTCTAGGTAGAGCTACATTTATTAACTTATCTGCAAATTCATACATGTTTTGCTTTCTTAATGTAACCTTGCATCCTAGTGGCATGTTTTCTCTTATTTTAAAATTAGCTACTGATTTTTTGGCCTTAGTTAATATTGGCTTTTGACCAGTTATTTTAGCTAAATCTTCTACTGCTGCTTCAAGAGATTTTTGGTTCTCTTTAGCTTCACCAACACCCATGTTGATAACTATTTTTTCAAGTTTTGGTACTTCCATTATATTTTTATATCCGAACTTATCCATTAAAGCTGAAACTACTTCTTTTTCATACTTTTCTTGTAATCTTGGCATCATCCTTTATACCTCCTTTCAAGAATTAAAATGTTTCTCCGCACTTTTTGCATATTCTTACCTTTGTTCCATCTTCTAAAATCTTGTTACTGATTCTAGTAGCTGTTTTGCATTTATCGCAATATAGCATTACTTTTGAGCTAAATATTGGGGCTTCTTTATGTATTATTCCACCCTGCATATTTTCTCTATTTGGTTTTTGATGTTTAGTTACTACATTTACATCTTTAACTACTACTTTACCTTTTTTTGGTATTACAGATAAAACTTCTCCAATTTTGCCTTTATCTTTACCAGATATAACAACAACTGTATCTTTTTTTCTTACATGTATTTTGCTCATTATTTAGCCACCTCCTTGTATTATTATAAAACTTCAGGTGCTAATGATAGTATTTTATTGAACTCTTTATCTCTTAGCTCCCTTGCAACTGGTCCAAAAATACGAGTTCCTTTTGGGTTTTTATCATCTTTTATTATAACTGCTGCATTTTCATCAAATTTTATGTAAGAACCATCTGCTCTTCTCAATCCTTTAACTGATCTTACGATAACAGCCTTTACAACTTCACCTTTTTTAACAACACCGCCTGGTGTTGCACTTTTAACACTAGCAACTATTACATCTCCGATATTTCCCCATTTTCTGTGGGAACCACCTAAAACTCTTATACACATAATTTCCTTTGCTCCGGAATTATCTGCTACCTTTAATTTTGTTTGTTGCTGAATCATGTAAAATACCCTCCTTTCGGCTTCTTGCTACAAACTATTTAGCTTTTTCTACTATTTCAACAAGTCTCCATCTTTTTTGTTTTGATAATGGTCTTGTTTCCATTATTGATACTCTATCATTTATATTAGCTTCATTGTTTTCATCATGAGCCTTAAATTTAGTAGTTCTATTCATTGTTTTTCCATATAATGGATGGCGAACTTTTGTTTCTACTGCAACAACTATTGTCTTATCCATTTTATTTGAAACTACTCTACCGATTCTTGTCTTTCTATTTGATCTTTCCACAGGATTTACCTCCCTTCAGTTTTACTGTTGATATGCTCTTATTTCTTCTTCTCTTAAGATAGTTTTAATTTGAGCTATTGATTTCTTTACTTCTCTAATTCTCATTGGATTTTCTAACTGACCTGTAGCTAATTGAAATCTTAAATTAAATAATTCCGCTTTTAGATCATTCAACTTTGATTGTAACTCTTGTGGGCTGCTTTTTCTTAATTCTTGTAATTCTCTAGCCTTCATTTACTTCACCACCCATTTCTTCAAAATCTCTTCTTGTTACAAACTTAGTTTTAACTGGTAGTTTGTGTGAAGCAAGTCTCATAGCTTCTCTTGCAACGGCCTCACTTACACCGGAGATTTCAAATAAAACTCTACCTGGTTTTACAACAGCTACCCAGTATTCTGGTGAACCTTTACCAGAACCCATACGTGTTTCTGCTGGTTTTTCTGTTACAGGCTTATCTGGGAAGATTTTTATCCAAACCTTTCCTCCTCTTTTAACGTATCTATTGATAGCTATTCTAGCAGCTTCAATTTGGTTGCTTGTAATCCAACCACATTCAGTTGCTTGTATTCCGAAATCACCGTATGCTATGAAGTTACCTCTTGTAGCTTTACCCTTCATTCTGCCACGTTGTACTTTACGACGCTTAACTCTTTTAGGCATTAACATATGTTATTCCTCCTTCCCTATGCGTTAGCTTCTTCCTTTTCATTGATATTCTTTCTAGCTGGAAGAACTTCTCCTTTATATATCCAAACTTTAACTCCAATTTTACCATAAGTAGTATCAGCTTCAGCAAATCCATAATCGATATCTGCTCTTAAAGTTTGTAGTGGAATTGTTCCTTCATGATATTGCTCTGTTCTAGCAATTTCTGCTCCACCAAGTCTTCCTGAACAAGATGTTTTTATACCTTTAATACCTGTTCTCATTGATCTTTGTATAGATTGTTTCATAGCTCTTCTGAAAGCTATTCTTTTTTCTAATTGTTGAGCTATATTTTCAGCTACTAATTGAGCATCTGCTTCAGGTCTTTTTACTTCTACAATATTAATTAAAATATTTTTGCTTGAAACTATTTGTTGTAGTTTATTCTTTAGTGATTCAATTCCTTGACCACCTTTTCCTATAATCATACCTGGTTTAGCAGTATATATATTTAATTTTATTCTTTTTGCTGCTCTTTCGATTTCTATCCTAGATACCCCAGCTGCATAAGAATGTTTCTTAACAAAATTTCTTATCTTGTGGTCTTCTATTAGGTTATCAGCAAAATTTTTCTTATCAGCATACCATTTAGCATCCCATTCTTTAATTACGCCGACTCTTAGGCCGTGTGGATGTACTTTTTGACCCATCGAATTCCCTCCTCTTCTTAAATTCTCTCTTTAACAACTAAAGTTAAATGACTTGTTCTCTTTCTTATTCTAAATGCTCTACCTTGAGCATGTGGTTGATATCTTTTTAATGTTGGTCCTGGACCTACATGTGTTTCTGATATATATAAATTATTAGCATCTAAGCTTAAATTATTTTCTGCATTTGCAACAGCTGATTTTAAAGCTTTGTAAATTACTTCAGCTGCATCCTTTGGAGTATACTTTAATATAGCAAATGCTTCATTAACATCTTTTCCTCTTACTAAGTCAAGAACAACCCCAATCTTGCTTGGAGACATTCTCACATATCTAACTATAGCCTTAGCTTCCATTGATCTTTACCTCCTTTCGGCTTATCTTAAACGAGATGATTTTTCTGACTTGTCATCATGTCCTCTGTAAGTTCTAGTAAGAACAAATTCTCCTAATTTGTGTCCTACCATGTCTTCACTTACATAAACAGGAACATGTTTTCTTCCATCATGAACAGCAATAGTATGACCGATCATTTGTGGAAATATTGTTGAAGTTCTTGACCAAGTCTTTAAAACTTTCTTTTCTCCATTTTTGTTCATTTCGTTTATTCTCTTTAAAAGTACCTCTTGAATGTATGGTCCTTTTTTAACTGATCTACTCACTATATTTGCCTCCCTTCGCGCAATCATATGATTACAAGATTGAAGAGAATATCATATTCTCTTCAATCTATTTATCATTTCTTCTCTTAACAATAAATCTATCAGAGTATTTCTTATTCTTTCTTGTTTTGTATCCAAGAGCTGGTTTACCCCATGGAGTACGTGGACTTGGATGTCCGATAGGAGATCTACCTTCACCACCACCGTGTGGATGGTCATTAGGGTTCATTACAGAACCTCTTACTGTAGGTCTTGTTCCCATATGTCTTTTTCTTCCCGCTTTACCTATGTTAACAATTTCGTTTGTTTGGTTAGACACAACACCTATAGTTGCTCTACATTCAACTCTTATGTATCTAACTTCTCCACTAGGTAATCTTACTTGAGAATAGTCTCCTTCTTTAGCCATAAGTTGTGCTGAGTTACCTGCTGATCTAACAAGTTGAGCTCCTTTTCCAGGTGCTAACTCTATGTTGTGGATAACAGTACCTACTGGAATATTTTTTATAGGTAAACAGTTACCTACTTTTATATCTGATTCTGATCCAGATACTACTGTATCTCCTACTTTTAATCCAACTGGCGCTATGATATATTTCTTTTCACCATCAGAGTATACTACAAGCGCTATAAATGCTGTTCTATTTGGATCATATTCTACACTAACAACTTTAGCTGGAATATTGTCCTTATTTCTCTTAAAATCTATTATTCTATATTTTCTTTTAGCTCCGCCACCAATATGACGAACTGTTATTTTACCATTTGCGTTTCTTCCACCACTTTTCTTTAATGAAACAAGAAGTGACTTTTCTGGTGTGCTTGTTGTTATTTCTTCAAAAGTACACATAGTCATTTCTCTTCTTGTAGGAGTGGTAGGTCTAAAACCTTTAACAGCCATTTGTTTCCCTCCTTCTTCAGCTTATCTGGCTCTCACCAATAACGGCTTTATTGTTTATAGTCCTTCGAAGAATTCAATTGTTTTACTATCTTCTGTTAACTTAACAATAGCTTTTTTATAATCTGGTCTTTTTCCTATATGGACACCAACTCTTTTAGTTTTTCCCATAATTCTAGCTGTTTTAACATCTTCAACTTTAACATCGAATATTGTTTCAATAGCATTTTTAATTTGAGATTTGTTGGCATGTATATCCACTACAAAGGTGTACTTTTTATCAGACATTGAAGCCATTGTTTTTTCAGTAATAAGAGGTCTTCTTATTATATCGTAGTTAGTTAGCTTCATTATGCATACACCTCCTCAATTTTGGATACAGCATCCTTAGTTATAACAACTTTATCATATTTTAATACATCATATACGTTAATGTTGTTTACTGGAATAATCTGTACTCCTTCAATGTTTCTTGCTGATTTATAAACATTTTCTTCAGCATTGTTTGTAATAATTAAAGTTTTCTTTGCATCAAACCCATTAAGCATTTTAACTACTTCTTTAGTTTTTGGTGTTTCTAATTTTATATTATCAACAACTACCATTAAATTTTCGTTAACTTTTGAAGTTAATGCTGATTTTATAGCAACCTTCTTCATTGATTTAGGGATTGACATTCTGTAGTTTCTTGGCTTTGGTGCAAAAACAACTCCACCATGTATCCATTGTGGTGCTCTTATAGAACCTTGTCTTGCTCTACCTGTTCCCTTTTGTCTCCAAGGCTTTATTCCGCCTCCTGAAACCTCAGCTCTTGTTTTAGCTGATTGAGTTCCTTGTCTTTTATTTGCTAGCAATGCTTTTACTACTTGATGCATAGCATATGTATTTACCTCTACACCAAATACGCTATCTGCTAATTGTAAATCTCCAACTTTTTCTCCGTTTTGGTTAAATAAATCTACTTTAGGCATTCTGCATCCTCCTTTCTACTTAAATTAAGCCTTAACTGTATTTCTTATTTGTACTAAACCTTTATTTGGTCCTGGTACTCCGCCTTTTATTAATATTAGATTTTTTTCAGGTATTATTCTAACAACTTCAAGATTTAAAACTGTTGTTTTAACATTACCCATATGTCCTGGCATTCTCTTATTTTTAAATGTTCTTGATGGATCTGAAGACGCACCCATTGAACCAACTGCTCTATGGAATTTTGAACCGTGACTCATTGGTCCTCTGTGAGCATTCCATCTTCTTATTGTTCCTTGGAATCCCTTACCTTTAGAAACTCCTGATATGTCAACTCTTTCTCCTGCTTGAAAAACGTCTGCTTTTATTTCTTGACCTATTTCAAAGCTGTTTGAATCTTCTAGTTTAAATTCTTTTATATGTCTTTTAAGTGAAACACCTGCTTTTGCAAAGTGTCCTTTTACTGGTTTGCTTCTTAATTTTTCTCTTATATCACCAAAAGCAACTTGTATTGCTTCGTAGCCGTCCTTTTCTACAGTTTTCTTTTGGATAACTGTACATGGACCTGCTTCTATTACAGTAACTGGTATAACCTTACCATTTTCATTGAATATTTGAGTCATACCAAGTTTTTTACCTAATATAGCTTTTTTCATTTCTTTGCACCTCCTCAACATATTAGCGGATCACATCTATTAATGCAATCATAATAGTTAGTAATAGATTTCTCTATTACCTAAATTATAGTTTTATTTCTATATCTACTCCAGCTGGTAAGTCTAATCTCATTAATGCATCAACAGTTTTTGGTGATGGACTAATTATGTCGATTAGTCTTTTATGAGTTCTTATTTCGAACTGTTCTCTAGAGTCTTTGTATTTATGTGGAGCTCTTAAGATAGTAACAACATCTTTTTCTGTTGGTAGAGGTACTGGACCTGCAACCTTAGCTCCTGTTGTCTTAGCAGTTTCTACGATTTTTAAAGCTGATTGATCTAACAAACTATGATCAAATGCTTTTAATCTTATTCTTATTTTTTGTTTTGCCATTTAGTGTTCCCTCCTTTTCTGGTACGTTTCACTTATTACGCACAACAGCGGAAATATTCTGTAAACTGTTCCAGGTGTTCCATATTTTTTTATGAACACAGCATCGGAATTATGATTAACAGAATAACCGTCGCCAGGTTCTAAACCTTAGCTTGCTTAATCAAGAATTTCCCGTAAGTGCGGCAACCTCTTGAATTATCGCTGTTATTACATTACAACCTCTACAGTATACACTATTTTTTTTATTTTGACAAGTATTTTTAATTTTAAACTTTTGAAATATATTACTACATATTATATATAATTTATTTTTATAAATAGTAAAAGGAAAGAGCGTCCTCTTTCCTTTTATACACTGTATACACTGTATGTTTAAAAATATTAGCCAGCTAATTTAGAATTATTCAGATATAGTTGTAACAACTCCTGAACCTACTGTTCTTCCACCTTCTCTTATAGCGAATCTTAAGTTTTCGTGCATTGCTACTGGTGTGATTAATTCTACTGCCATATCTATATGATCTCCTGGCATTACCATTTCTACGCCTTCTGGTAAGTTGATTGATCCTGTAACGTCTGTTGTTCTGAAATAAAATTGTGGTCTATATCCGTTGAAGAATGGTGTATGTCTTCCGCCTTCTTCTTTCTTTAATACGTATACTTGACCTACGAATTTTTTGTGTGGTGTTACTGAACCTGGTTTTGCTAATACTTGACCTCTTTGGATTTCGTCTCTTTGAATACCTCTTAATAATGCTCCAATGTTGTCTCCTGCCATTGCTTCATCAAGTATTTTTCTGAACATTTCTATTCCTGTACATACTGTTTTTGATATTTCTTCTTTCATTCCTACTAATTCTACTTCATCTCCAGTATGTAGAACTCCTGTTTCAACTCTTCCTGTTGCAACTGTTCCTCTTCCTGTGATTGTAAATACGTCTTCTACTGGCATTAAGAATGGTTGATCTGTTGCTCTTTCTGGTGTTGGAATATAGCTGTCTATTGCTTCCATTAATTCATCTATGCATTTTGTCTTTTCTGCATTGTCTTGGTTTTCTAATACTTCTAATGCTGATCCTACTACGATTGGAGTATCATCTCCTGGGAATCCATATTCATTTAATAATTCTCTTACTTCCATTTCAACTAATTCAATTAATTCTGGATCATCTACTTGGTCTGCTTTATTTAAGAATACTACTATATATTGTACTCCAACTCTTGATGCTAGTAGTATGTGTTCTCTTGTTTGTGGCATTGGACCATCTGCTGCTGATACAACTAAGATCGCTCCATCCATTTGTGCTGCTCCTGTGATCATGTTCTTTACATAATCCGCATGTCCTGGACAATCTACGTGTGCGTAGTGTCTGTTTGCTGTTTCATACTCTACGTGTGATGTATTGATTGTGATTCCTCTTTCTTTTTCTTCTGGAGCTTTATCTATTTCGTCATACTTTGTTGCTGAAGCTCCTCCTTTTTGTGCTAATACTGTTGTTATAGCTGCTGTTAATGTTGTCTTACCGTGGTCTACGTGACCTATTGTTCCTATGTTTACATGAGGTTTGCTTCTTTCAAATTTTGCTTTTGCCATTTTTTATTTCCTCCTTTTTTGTGTTTGTATAATTATTATTTTCTATCTCCAACTACTTTATCCTGAATGCTCTTTGGAACTTCTTCATAATGATCAAATTGCATTACATAATTTCCTCTACCTTGAGTTTTAGATCTTAATGTAGTAGCATATCCAAACATTTCTGAAAGTGGTACAAATGCTCTTATTACTTCTGCACCTGCTCTTGGAGTCATTCCTTCTATTCTACCTCTTCTTGAGTTGATGTCACCTATTACATCGCCCATATATTCTTCTGGTACAACTACTTCAACTTTCATTGAAGGTTCTAATAATACAGCGTCTGCTTTTGCCATAGCGTTTTTGAATGCCATAGAACCTGCAATTTTGAAGGCCATTTCTGATGAATCCACATCATGGTATGATCCATCAAATAATTTAACTTTAAAGTTAATAACAGGATATCCTGCGATTATACCGCTTTGACAAGCTTCTCGAATACCATTGTCAATAGCTGGGATATATTCTTTTGGTATTGCTCCCCCAACTACAGCGTTTTCGAATTCATATTCTCCTTCAGTTGGCATCATTTCTATCCAACAATGTCCGTATTGTCCACGTCCACCTGATTGTCTTACAAACTTACCTTCAGCTTTTACATGCTTTCTGATAGTTTCTTTGTAAGCAACTTGTGGTTGACCTACATTACATTCAACTTTAAATTCTCTTACAAGTCTGTCAACGATTATTTCAAGATGAAGTTCTCCCATACCTGCTATAATTGTTTGACCTGTTTCTTGATTTGTATATGTTCTAAATGTCGGATCTTCTTCTGCAAGTTTTGCTAGAGCTATACCCATTTTTTCTTGACCAGCTTTTGTTTTAGGTTCTATTGATACGTCTATAACTGGTTCTGGGAATTCCATGTTTTCAAGTATGATTGGATCTGCATCATCACAAAGTGTATCTCCTGTAGTTGTATCTTTAAGACCAACTATAGCACCTAATTCTCCAGCCTTTAACTCTTCAACATCTTCTCTATGATTAGCATGCATTTTAACTAGTCTTCCAACTCTTTCTCTCTTACCTTTATTAGAGTTAAATACATATGTACCACTCTTCATTACTCCAGAGTAAATTCTAGTAAATGCTAGTTTACCTATAAATGGATCTGTAGCTATTTTAAATGCTAACGCTGCTAATGGAGCTTTTGCATCTGCAGGTCTTGTAAGTTCTTCACCTGTTGTAGGTTCTGTTCCTTTAACGTCTTCTATATCTAATGGTGAAGGCATAAATTCAACTACAGCATCTAACAATAATTGAACACCTTTATTTTTATAAGCTGATCCGCAAAGAACTGGTACTATTTTATTTGCTAAAACACCTTTTCTTAAAGCTGCTTTTATTTCTTCTACAGAAATTTCTTCACCTTCTAGGTATTTCATCATTATGTCTTCGTCTACTTCAGACACAGCTTCTAATAACATTGTTCTATATTCTTCAGCCATTTCTTTCATATCTTCTGGAATTTCTGTTTCATCCATTACTGTTCCTAAGTCATCTTTGTAGATAACAGCATCATTTTTAACAAGATCTATGATTCCAGCAAATGAATCTTCTGCACCTATTGGTAATTGAAGTGGAATTGCATTTGCATGTAATCTTTCTCTTAATGTTCCTACAGACATTAAGAAGTCTGCACCTAATTTATCCATTTTATTTATAAATACCATTCTTGGTACTTTATAATTATCTGCCTGTCTCCATACTGTTTCAGTTTGTGGTTCAACACCACTTTTAGCATCTAATATTGTTACAGCACCATCTAGTACTCTTAGAGATCTTTCAACTTCAACAGTAAAATCTACGTGTCCTGGTGTATCTATTATGTTTATTTGATGATCTTTCCAAAAACAAGTTGTTGCTGCAGATGTAATTGTTATACCTCTTTCTTGCTCTTGTGCCATCCAGTCCATTGTTGCTGCACCTTCATGGGTTTCACCTATTTTATGAGTTTTTCCTGTATAGAATAATATACGTTCTGTTGCTGTAGTTTTTCCCGCATCTATATGGGCCATAATCCCAATGTTACGGAATTTTGCCAAAGGATATTCTTTGTTCGCCAATTACTTTTCCTCCCATCGTTTTCGAATTCAAATTTGACAAAACTGTTTTGGCACAGCCAAAACAGTTTTGTATTAGTATCTGTAATGTGCGAAAGCTTTGTTTGCTTCTGCCATCTTATGTGTATCTTCTCTTTTCTTAACTGCTGCTCCAGTGTTATTAGATGCATCTAGCAATTCTCCTGCTAGTCTTTCTCTCATGCTTCTTTCGCCTCTTTTTCTAGCGGCAAGTAGCATCCATCTAATTCCTAAAGTCTGTCTTCTTTCTGGTCTAACTTCTATTGGAACTTGATATGTAGCTCCACCTATTCTTCTAGCTTTTACTTCAAGTAAAGGCATTATGTTGTTCATGGCAGTTTCAAAAACTTCCATTGCTTCTTTACCTGATTTTTCTGCTATTATTCCGAAAGCATCGTAGCATATTTTTTGAGCTACTCCTCTTTTACCATCTAACATTATGCTGTTTATTAATTTTGTAACAACCTTACTGTTATATAATGGATCTGGTAATACATCTCTCTTTGCTATATGTCCTTTTCTTGGCACTTTTCTTCCCTCCTTAACATTAAGTTTAAGTTCATAGGTACTCGACATAATCTAGCCGCAAAGCGCTCTGAACTTCTGCAAATTAATATAAACTATAATCTATATAAACGCTGAAGACATAGCACTATCATTCTAAAAAATTACATCAAATACAGTGTACTATTTTTGTTTTGGCTTTTTAGCACCATACTTTGATCTGGATTGCATTCTATTAGCTACTCCAGCTGCATCTAATGCCCCTCTTACGATATGGTATCTTACACCTGGTAAGTCCTTAACTCTTCCGCCTCTTATAAGAACAACACTGTGCTCTTGTAAGTTATGTCCTACTCCTGGTATGTAAGCTGTAACTTCATATCCATTTGTAAGTCTAACCCTTGCAACTTTTCTTAAGGCTGAGTTAGGTTTTTTAGGAGTTGTTGTTTTTACTACTGTACAAACTCCTCTTTTTTGTGGGCATTCTTTTAATGCTGGTGAGTCTGATGCTGATGCTAATGTCTTTCTGCCTTTTCTTACTAATTGGCTAATTGTTGGCATACTTGCACCTCCTTCATAATTAGATAAATAAATTATTCTATAAATACGCCAAATTGGCTACTTATTAGCTAATGATTATTTTAGTAATGCTGCTGTAGCAGCACTTACATCAATACCACAAAGTTTTCCTAATTCCTTCATTGTATCAACCTTTATTATATCTATGGAATTTTCTTCAGCTAATTCTATAAGTGGTTTTATTAAACTTTCGTCAGCATCATTAGATACATATAAAGTTTTAACAGTACTGTTCTTTAAAGCTTTAACTGTTTGTTTAACCCCTACAACTTTATTGCCTTTAAGTCTGTCAATCATCGTTGACTTCCTCCTAAATTCCATTAATAAGGAAACAAAGTAATAACTTTGCTTCCTTCATTAAAACATATAACAGGTGTATTTTATCATTTTGAAACTACAATGTCAATAAATTTATATAGTCTATACTTCTACTGAATCTGCTAAATCTTCTTCCATATTTTCATCATCGGTATTTATTTGAATAGATCTATATCTTGTCATACCTGTACCTGCAGGTATTAATTTACCGATAATTACATTTTCCTTTAATCCCAATAACGGATCAATTTTCCCTTTAATAGCAGCATCTGTAAGAACTCTTGTTGTTTCTTGGAATGATGCAGCTGATAAGAAAGAATCTGTAGCTAAGGCAGCCTTTGTTATTCCCAATAAGGCTATTCTACCTACTGCTGGTTCTTTACCTTTTTCTAATATTTTTTTATTGGCATCTTCAAAGTCAAAAATATCTATCATAGTTCCTGGTAATAATTCAGTGTCTCCTGAATCCTCAATTTTTATTTTTCTTGTCATTTGTCTAACAACCACTTCAAGATGCTTATCATTTATATCAACACCTTGTAATCTATAAACTTTTTGAACTTCTGATAGAAGATAATTCTTAACTCCGTCAACACCTTTTATTCTTAAAATATCGTGTGGATTTATTGAACCTTCTGTTATTTCATCTCCTGCTGATATAATATCTCCATTTTTAACTTTTATTCTTGAACCAAATGGAATATCATATGAAACTTCTTCACCGTCATTAGTTACAATTATTATTGTTCTCTTTTTCTTAGTTTCTTCCATTTTTACTGTTCCTGAAACTTCACTTACAATAGCCAATCCTTTAGGCTTTCTAGCTTCAAAAAGCTCTTCAACCCTTGGAAGACCTTGAGTTATATCTGCTCCAGCAACTCCCCCTGTATGGAATGTTCTCATTGTAAGCTGAGTTCCTGGTTCACCTATACTTTGAGCAGCAACAATACCAACAGCTTCACCTATATGAATTTTTTGTGATGTAGCCATGTTCATACCATAACATTTAGCGCAAACACCATGTTTTGATCTACAAGTAAATACAGATCTTATCTTAACTTTTTTGATTCCAGCATCTGACACTTTCTTAGCTATATCCTCATTCATATATGTGTTTCTTTTTACTATTATTTCTCCTGTCTCAGGATGAATAATATCTTCTGAAGGGTATCTTCCTGATAATCTTTCAACTAAAGGTTCTATAACTTCATTTCCTTCTTTTATTTCAGATACTTCATATCCTTCTTCTGTTCCACAATCTTCTTCTCTTACTATAACATCTTGTGAAACGTCAACAAGTCTTCTAGTTAGGTATCCTGAATCCGCTGTTTTTAATGCTGTATCGGCGTTACCTTTTCTTGCACCATGTGTTGATATAAAGTATTCTAACACATCTAAGCCTTCTCTAAATGAAGCTTTTATTGGTAACTCTATTATTTTACCTGATGGATTGGCCATAAGACCTCTCATACCAGCTAATTGTTTTATCTGGCTTTTTGAACCTCTGGCTCCTGAATCTGCCATCATGTATATAGGATTAAAACTATCCAAACTTTCCATAAGAGCATTAGCTACATCTTCTGTTGTTTTAGTCCAAAGATCTATAACTTTTTCATATCTCTCATCTTCAGATATAAATCCTCTACGATACATTTTTTGTATTTTTTCTACTTGCTTTTCTGTATTTTCCAGTAATTCTCTTTTAGCTGCTGGAACCACCATATCTGAAGTAGAAATAGTAATAGCTCCTATAGTAGAATAATGATATCCTTTTGCTTTTATCTTATCTAGCATTATAGATGTCTTTGTTGCACCATGTTTCATATAACATCTGTTAATTATTCCGCCTAGTGTTTTTTTAGATACAAGAAAATCTACTTCTAGTTTTAATTTATTTTCAGGAATTGTTCTATCAATATATCCTAAATCTTGTGGTATAGATTCATTGAATATAATTTTTCCTGGTGTTGTTTGTATCAATCCTTCTATAATTTCTCCATCTATAACTTTCTTTAATCTTACTCTTATTTTAGCGTGTATATCAACAGCTTTGCATTGATATGCCATAAGCACTTCTTCTGGACAAGAAAATACTTTTCCTTCACCTTTTACTCCGTCTTTATCCATTGTTAAGTAATAAGAACCTAAAACCATATCCTGTGTAGGCACAGATACTGGTTTACCATCAGATGGTTTTAATATATTATGTGCTGCTAGCATTAAGAATCTAGCTTCTGCTTGAGCCTCAACTGATAAAGGTACGTGAACAGCCATTTGGTCTCCGTCAAAGTCTGCATTATAAGCTGTACATACAAGTGGGTGAAGTTTTATTGCTCTTCCTTCTACTAATACAGGTTGGAAAGCTTGAATTCCCAATCTATGAAGAGTAGGGGCACGGTTTAATAACACTGGATGATCAGAAATAACTTCTTCTAATACATCCCATACTTGTGGTTGAACTCTTTCTACCATTCTCTTAGCACTCTTTATATTATGTGCTAACCCATTTTGAACAAGTTTCTTCATAACAAATGGTTTGAATAATTCAAGAGCCATTTCTTTTGGCAAACCACATTGGTACATTTTTAATTCTGGACCTACTACTATAACTGAACGTCCTGAATAGTCAACACGTTTTCCTAGTAGGTTTTGTCTAAATCTACCTTGCTTACCTTTTAACATATCTGATAATGATTTAAGAGGTCTATTTCCTGGACCTGTTACTGGTCTTCCTCTTCTACCATTGTCTATTAATGCATCTACTGCTTCTTGAAGCATTCTCTTTTCATTTCTTACAATTATGTCTGGAGCACCTAAGTCCAATAACTTCTTCAATCTGTTATTTCTGTTTATAACTCTTCTATATAAATCATTTAAATCAGATGTAGCAAATCTTCCACCATCTAGTTGAACCATTGGTCTTAAATCAGGTGGAATTACTGGTATAACATCTATAACCATCCAATCTGGTCTATTTCCTGATTTTCTAAAAGATTCTACTACCTCTAATCTTCTTATTATTCTAATTTTCTTTTGTCCTGTACTTGTTTTTAAGTCTTCTTTAAGTTCAATAGACGTTTGTTCTAAGTCTATCTCTTCTAAAAGATTCTTTACAGCTTCTGCACCCATTGCAGCAACAAAGCTATCATCTCCATATTTATCTATGGATTCTCTATATTCTTTTTCATTTAATAGCTGCTTCTTCAAAAGAGGTGTTTCCTTTGGATCTAGTACTACATATGAAGCAAAATATAAAACTTTTTCTAAAGCTCTTGGCGACATATCTAGTATTAATCCCATTCTTGATGGAATTCCTTTGAAATACCATATATGAGATACAGGGGCAGCAAGTTCTATATGCCCCATTCTCTCACGTCTTACTTTAGCCTTAGTAACCTCTACTCCGCACCTATCACAAACTATGCCCTTATATCTTATTCTTTTATACTTACCACAATGACATTCCCAGTCCTTCATAGGACCAAAAATTCTTTCACAGAACAAACCGTCTCTTTCTGGCTTTAATGTTCTATAATTTATAGTCTCTGGCTTTTTCACTTCACCTCTTGACCATTCTCTTATCTTTTCTGGTGAAGCTAAACCTATTTGTAAAGCATCAAAATTATTTAACTCAAACAAGGGTATATCCTCCCTTCAAATTAATGTTCATCACCAAAATCATCTAAATCTAAGTCATCTAATGATAACTCTTCTAAATTTGGCTCTACGTCATCTTTTTTCAAGTCATCACAGTCATTATTATCTTCTTCGTAATTTTCTTCTTTTTCTTCTTTGCCTTCTTTTTCTTCTTTGCCTTCTGATTGATTTTCATTACCTTCTATGTTCACTTCTAATTCGTCTGTATCTTCATCTACAGATTCCTTCAATTTTATTTCTTGATTATCATCATTCAATACTTTAACATCTAAACATAATGCTTGTAGTTCTTTTATTAAAACTTTGAAAGATTCAGGAACTCCAGGTTCTGGAATATTTTCTCCTTTTACTATAGCTTCATAAGTCTTAACTCTTCCAACTACATCATCTGATTTTACTGTTAATATTTCTTGAAGAGTATGAGCTGCTCCATAAGCTTCTAAAGCCCATACTTCCATCTCACCAAATCTTTGTCCTCCAAATTGAGCTTTACCTCCTAGAGGTTGTTGAGTTACTAGTGAGTATGGCCCTGTAGATCTAGCATGTATTTTATCGTCAACTAAATGAGCTAGTTTTAGAATGTACATATATCCAACTGTTACCCTACTATCAAACGGTTCTCCTGTTCTTCCATCATATAGAAGAGTTTTTCCATCTTGAGAATAACCGGCCTTTTTCAAACATTCTACTATATCAGATTCTATTGCTCCATCAAAAACTGGTGTAGCTATATGCCAACCTAATTTGCTAGCAGCTAATCCTAAATGAACCTCTAATACCTGACCTATATTCATACGTGATGGTACCCCTAGAGGATTTAAACATATCTGAAGTGGTCTTCCATCTGGTAAGAATGGCATATCTTCCTCTGGTAATACTCTAGAGATAACCCCTTTGTTACCATGTCTTCCTGCCATCTTATCTCCCACAGATATTTTTCTCTTTTGGGCTATATAACATCGAACTAATTTATTAACGCCTGGTGGTAATTCATCACCATTTTCTCTTGTAAATATTTTAACATCAACTATGATTCCCGCTTCTCCGTGAGGAACTCTGAGTGATGTGTCTCTAACTTCTCTTGCTTTTTCTCCGAATATAGCACGAAGTAGTCTTTCTTCAGCAGTCAATTCAGTTTCTCCCTTTGGAGTAACTTTACCTACTAATATATCTCCAGATCTAACTTCAGCACCAATTCTTATAATGCCTCTTTCATCTATATCCTTAAGAGCTTCTTCACCTACATTAGGTATATCTCTTGTTATCTCTTCTGGTCCTAGTTTTGTATCTCTAGCTTCTGCCTCATATTCTTCTATGTGTATAGATGTAAATACATCTTCTCTAACTAATTGTTCTGAGATTAGCATAGCATCCTCGTAATTATATCCTTCCCAGGTTATAAAGCCCATAAGAATATTTTTACCAAGTGCTATTTCTCCAAGATCTGTAGAAGGTCCGTCTGCTAATAAAGTTCCTTTAGCTACTACCTCATCTTTAGAAACAATTGGTCTTTGATTTATGCATGTTCCTTGGTTAGATCTTTTGAATTTTAATAATTTGTATTTATCTATTCCTCCATCGCTATCTCTTCTTACTCTTATTTCATCTGCTGAAACATATACTACTGTTCCTGCATTTTTAGCTTTTGGAAGAACCCCTGAATCAGTAGCAGCTTTATACTCTATACCTGTTCCCACTATTGGAGCTTGTGGCTTTAATAGTGGTACTGCTTGACGTTGCATGTTTGATCCCATAAGAGCACGGCTGGCGTCATCATTTTCAAGGAATGGTATCATTGCAGTTGCAACAGAAACCAACTGTCTTGGTGATATATCCATATATTCAACTTCGCTAACTGGAACTACTAATACTTCCTCTTTAGCTCTAACTGTAACTTTATCATCTAAAAAATATCCATCATCATCAATTGGCTCATCTGATCTAGCTATTACATACAAATCTTCTTCATCTGCTGTCATATATACTATATCATTTGTAGCCCTTTTATTTTTAGGGTCTATTCTTCTATATGGGGTCTCTATAAATCCATATTCATTCACCTTAGCAAATGTAGCTAAAGAGTTTATAAGACCTATGTTTGGCCCTTCTGGAGTTTCTATAGGACACATTCTTCCATAATGTGAATGGTGAACGTCTCTTACTTCAAAACCAGCTCTTTCTCTTGAAAGTCCTCCTGGTCCTAAAGCTGATAACCTTCTTTTATGTGTTAACTCTGATAATGGGTTTGTTTGATCCATAAATTGTGATAATTGTGAACTACCAAAAAATTCTTTAATGGACGCTGCTACAGGTCTGATATTTATTAAGGCTTGTGGAGTTATTACTTCTTGATCTTGAATTGTCATTCTTTCTTTAACAACTCTCTCCATTCTGGATAAACCAATTCTAAATTGATTTTGTAGTAATTCTCCTACTGATCTCAATCTTCTGTTTCCTAAATGATCTATATCATCTTTATAACCAATAGCATAACTTAATCCTAATTCATAATTTATAGTAGCATATATATCTTCTCTTATAATATGTTTAGGTATTAATCTATATATATTCTTTCTTATTTCCTCTTTTATGCTTTCTTCATCATCATAATTGTCTAGTATTTCTTTCAAAACAGGATAGAATACATATTCTTTAATATTTAAATCACTTATATCGAATGAAATCAAACTATGTATGTCTACAAAGTGATTACCAATTACTTTAAATGACTTATCATCTATTTTAATATATACTTCGTTAATACCACAGTTCTGTATTTCAATAGCTTTATCTTTATCTATCTTTTCACCTTTTTGTACTAAAATTTCTCCTGTTTGTAAATTAACTATATCTTGATCTGCAATTTGATTTGTTATTCTTAGATGGATTGCTAATTTCTTATTAAATTTATATCTTCCAACTCTTGATAAATCATATCTTTTAGCATCAAAGAATAAAGATTCAATTAAAGATTCTGCACTATCTACAGTAGGTGGTTCACCTGGTCTTAACCTTTTATATATCTCTAGTAAAGCTTCTTCTCTAGTTTTAGTGTTATCTTTTTCTATTGTAGCTTTTAATCTTTCATCTTCTCCGAAAAATTCTATTATTTCAGCATCTGTTCCATAACCTAATGCCCTTGCTAGTATAGTAATTGGTAATTTTCTTGTTTTGTCAATTCTTACATATATTATGTTGTTTGAATCTGTCTCATATTCTAGCCACGCACCTCTGTTAGGTATAACTGTAGCTGAAAACAATTTGTTTCCTGTTTTATCTACGGTCATATCATAGTAAACACCTGGTGATCTAACTAATTGGCTTACTATAACTCTCTCTGCACCGTTTATTATAAAAGTACCTTGTTCTGTCATTAAAGGGAAATCTCCCATAAAGACTTCTTGTTCTTTTATTTCACCAGTTTCCTTATTTAAAAGTCTAACTTTAACTTTTAATGGTGCTGCATAAGTAGAGTCTCTTTCT
This sequence comes from Clostridium sp. Marseille-Q2269, assembly GCF_943736985.1. Classification (GTDB taxonomy): domain Bacteria; phylum Bacillota; class Clostridia; order Clostridiales; family Clostridiaceae; genus Clostridium_F. The sequence goes on along the minus strand of NZ_CALSFS010000003.1, from coordinate 129,647 downwards.
TTACACTCTTCAACAGAGTATTTAATACTGTCTAAATCTAGTTTGTATCCTACAAATTCTAAATTTAGATTACCTGTATAATCTTGAATCGGGTTAATGTCTTCAAAAACTTCTTGTAACCCTTCTTTTAAAAACCAATCATATGAGTCTAACTGAACTTCAATAAGATTAGGCATATGTCCAACCTCTTTAAGCCTAGAAAAGCTCATACGAGTCCTTTTGCCAACTTGGACAGGATGTACCATATAATTTCACCCCTTGTATAAACTAAAATAACCAAAAACACTCTTTTAAAATTTAATTTAATATTGTGTTTTTGGATTTCACACATTATTATCAAATTAGTATAACCATATAAATACAATTAATTCATATTTTTCTGTATTTATACATAATCAATGCAATTCATTATACTATCATATTACTTGCACTTTGTCAATACTTATAAATATACTAAAAAAGGGGTACTTACTTTAGTACCCCTCTATGTAGAGTAAAACTATTTTAATTCTACTTTAGCTCCAACTTCTTCTAGTTTAGCTTTTATAGCTTCTCCATCTTCTTTAGATGCAGCTTCTTTTAATGTTTTAGGAGCTCCATCAACTAAAGCTTTAGCTTCTTTTAATCCTAATCCAGTTACTTCTCTTACTGCTTTGATAACTTTGATTTTTTCTGAACCTGCGTCAGCTAATATTACATCAAATTCAGTTTTTTCTTCAGCAACTCCTGCTCCTGCAGCAGCAGCTCCAGCTACAGCTACTGGTGCAGCTGCGCTTACTCCGAATTCTTCTTCACATGCTTCTACTAATTCGTTTAATTCTAAAACAGTCATATCTTTTATAGCTTGAATGATTTCTTCTTTTTTCATTGTTTAGGCACCTCCAAATTTTCTTTCTAATTTTCTTTTAGTTTATTTTAAGCTTCTTCTGATTCTTTCTTATCTTGAATAGCTTTAATTAAATATGCAAAGTTTGATACTGGAGCTTTGAAGCTTCCAAGTAATTTTGCAATAAGAATATCTTTTGATGGTATTGATGCGATTTTTTTAATTTTATCTACATCATATAATTCTCCATCTATTATTCCGCCTTTTAATTCTAAGTTCTTATTCTTCTTAGCGAAATCATTAAGAACTCTAGCTGGAGCTGTTACGTCATCGTAACCAAAAGCTACTGAAACAGGTCCTTCTAATAAATCTACGCAACCTTCATAGCCTAAATTTTTAGCAGCTATAGTTGATAAAGTATTTTTGTAAACTTTATATTCAACACCTGCTTCTCTTAACTCTTTTCTTAGCATAGTATCTTCTTCAACAGTTAAACCTTGATATTTAACAAATACTATAGCTTGAGCTTTCTCCATTTTTTCTTGTATTTCTTTAACTTTAACTTCTTTTATTTGTCTATTTTGTCCCACTGTGTGTCCACCTCCTCACAGTTTACCGTGATTTATAATAATAAAGGTCTCTCCGTTAGACAGAGAGACCTAATATACTTTATATCAGACTCCTAGGTAGGCTTAGATTATACTAATTATGTTAAACACCCACTGTCTACGGAGATATATTCATTTTTACAACTTCCATTAGTATATCAACAAATTATTGCTTTGTCAATACTATTCTAATACTTTACCTGGATTAATTTTTATTCCTGGTCCCATAGTACTTGAGATAGCAACTGATTTTATATATTGTCCTTTTGCTGCTGATGGCTTAGCCTTTACAACAGCTTCCATTAGTACATGGAAGTTATCTGATAATTTTTCTTCTCCAAAAGAAGATTTTCCTATTGGAACGTGAATTATAGCAGTTTTATCTACTCTATATTCAACTTTACCAGCTTTGATGTCTGCTATAGCTTTAGCAACATCAAAAGTTACTGTGCCTGATTTTGGATTTGGCATTAATCCCTTAGGTCCTAATACTCTTCCTAGTCTTCCTACTACTCCCATCATATCTGGTGTAGCAACAACTACGTCAAAATCAAACCAGTTTTCTTTTTGTATCTTTTGTACTAATTCTTCTGCTCCAACAAAGTCAGCACCAGCTTCTTCTGCTTCAGTAACTTTGTCACCTTTAGCAAAAACTAAAACTCTAACTTTTTTACCAGTTCCATGAGGAAGTACAACAGCACCTCTTACTTGTTGGTCTGCATGTCTTGGATCTACTCCAAGTCTAACAGCTAATTCTACAGTTTCATCAAATTTAGCTTTTGATGTTTTTGTAACAAGCTCTATAGCTTCTTTAACTGTATATAATATGTTTTTATCAACTAATTTTACACTTTCAGTGTATTTTTTTCCCATTCTAATTCCTCCTTTGTGGTATTAACGGTATATACCTCCCACTATTTTAGTAGTTATTATTCTTCTACAGTTATGCCCATACTTCTAGCTGTTCCAGCTATCATGCTCATAGCTGTTTCTATAGATCCTGCATTTAAATCAGGCATTTTTGTTTCTGCTATTTCTCTAACTTGGTCTTTTGTAACCTTTGCTACTTTAGTTTTGTTAGGAACACCAGATCCACTTTCTATTCCAGCTGCTTTCTTTAATAATACAGCTGCTGGTGGAGTCTTTAGTATGAAACTAAAAGATCTATCCTGATATACAGTAATAACTACAGGAATTATTAATCCTGCTTGTTTAGCAGTTTTAGCATTAAATTCTTTACAGAATCCCATAATGTTAACACCGTGTTGTCCTAAAGCTGGACCTACTGGTGGCGCTGGGCTTGCCTTTCCTGCTGGAAGTTGAAGTTTTATCATTCCTACTACTTTTTTAGCCATGTTTTACACCTCCTATATGTGGTTATACGGATTAAAATCCTCCCACTCATTAAAACAATTGTCTTAATAGCTAATCAAGTTTTTCTATCTGATTAAAATCAAGTTCAACAGGGGTTTCCCTGCCAAACATGTTAACTAAAGCTTTTATTTTGCCTTTTTCTACATTGATTTCTTGTATAGCCGCTGGGAATCCCTCTAAAGGTCCTGATACTACCTTTACATTTTCTCCAACCTCAATATCTACTTCTGGTTGTTTTTCTTTTATTCCCATGGACAATACTTCGTTTTCTGTAAGAGGTACTGGTTTAGATCCTGGACCTACAAATCCTGTTACCCCTCTAGTATTTCTAACTATGTACCATGAATCATCTGTCATTAACATCTTAACTAATACATATCCCGGGAAAGTTTTCTTTAAAGTTATTTTCTTTTTACCATCTTTAACTTCAACCTGCTCTTCCATAGGAACTTGTATATCAAGAATCCAATCATGCAAATTTCTGTTATCCACAGTTTTTTGAAGATTAACTTTAACCTTATTTTCATATCCTGAATATGTATGAACCACATACCATTTCGCTTTTTCTTCTGACATAATTTCAGGGATTAGGATATCCCTATTTCCCTCCTTTTATTCACTTTTACAGCCTAAATATTAGTTTAAATAGGTTGTTAAATCCATAGTCAAACACTCCAACAACAATCATATAAATCAAGCAAAATACTAATACTGTTTCAGTTGCTTTTTTTACATCCTTTTTAGGAGCCCATGTTATTCTTTTGAATTCAAGCTTTAAATCTTTAAAGAAACCTACTGAACTCTTTTTTTTGGCTGAAGCGATATTATTTGTAGTTTTACCTGTGGCCATTTAACTCACATCCTTACAACATTATAAAGGATATCAAATCCAAAACAGATTATTTTGTTTCCTTATGAGCTGTATGTTTATGGCAATGTGGGCAGTATTTGTTCATTTCTAATCTATCTGGATCATTTTTCTTGTTTTTCATTGTATTATAATTTCTTTGTTTGCACTCTGTACAAGCTAGTGTTACTTTTACTCTCATGATCTACACCTCCTAGTACATAACCTATTTGTGTAGGTTCTACTTCTATTTTTTATTTTTTGCATCACTTACTCACTTTATCATAACTAAGGGCATATGTCAATAATTTTGATGCCAGCATCATTAATCATATACCTAATATAATATATATTTTTATAATTCTTAAAAGGACTAGGTCTAGAAACCCAGTCCCTATAATTTAGAATTATTCAGATATAGTTGTAACAACTCCTGAACCTACTGTTCTTCCACCTTCTCTTATAGCGAATCTTAAGTTTTCGTGCATTGCTACTGGTGTGATTAATTCTACTGCCATATCTATATGATCTCCTGGCATTACCATTTCTACGCCTTCTGGTAAGTTGATTGATCCTGTAACGTCTGTTGTTCTGAAATAAAATTGTGGTCTATATCCGTTGAAGAATGGTGTATGTCTTCCGCCTTCTTCTTTCTTTAATACGTATACTTGACCTACGAATTTTTTGTGTGGTGTTACTGAACCTGGTTTTGCTAATACTTGACCTCTTTGGATTTCGTCTCTTTGAATACCTCTTAATAATGCTCCAATGTTGTCTCCTGCCATTGCTTCATCAAGTATTTTTCTGAACATTTCTATTCCTGTACATACTGTTTTTGATATTTCTTCTTTCATTCCTACTAATTCTACTTCATCTCCAGTATGTAGAACTCCTGTTTCAACTCTTCCTGTTGCAACTGTTCCTCTTCCTGTGATTGTCAATACGTCTTCTACTGGCATTAAGAATGGTTGATCTGTTGCTCTTTCTGGTGTTGGAATATAGCTGTCTATTGCTTCCATTAATTCATCTATGCATTTTGTCTTTTCTGCATTGTCTTGGTTTTCTAATACTTCTAATGCTGATCCTACTACGATTGGAGTATCATCTCCTGGGAATCCATATTCATTTAATAATTCTCTTACTTCCATTTCAACTAATTCAATTAATTCTGGATCATCTACTTGGTCTGCTTTATTTAAGAATACTACTATATATTGTACTCCAACTCTTGATGCTAGTAGTATGTGTTCTCTTGTTTGTGGCATTGGACCATCTGCTGCTGATACAACTAAGATCGCTCCATCCATTTGTGCTGCTCCTGTGATCATGTTCTTTACATAATCCGCATGTCCTGGACAATCTACGTGTGCGTAGTGTCTGTTTGCTGTTTCATACTCTACGTGTGATGTATTGATTGTGATTCCTCTTTCTTTTTCTTCTGGAGCTTTATCTATTTCGTCATACTTTGTTGCTGAAGCTCCTCCTTTTTGTGCTAATACTGTTGTTATAGCTGCTGTTAATGTTGTCTTACCGTGGTCTACGTGACCTATTGTTCCTATGTTTACATGAGGTTTGCTTCTTTCAAATTTTGCTTTTGCCATTTTTTATTTCCTCCTTTTTTGTGTTTGTATAATTATTATATTATTTATTTCTACAAGTAAACTCATCCTGGTGTGTTGTGTTCCTTGTAATTTCTGGAGCCCATGACCGGGATTGAACCGGTGACCTCCACCTTACCAAGGTGACGCTCTGCCGACTGAGCTACATGGGCAACTTTAACATTAAATCTGGAGCGAGAAACGGGGATCGAACCCGCGGCAACTAGCTTGGGAAGCTAGTGTTCTACCACTGAACTACTCTCGCTGAAAATAATCATATACCAATTATTAATTATAGTAAAATCGGTTTTTATTGTCAATATGTAAAATTATTTATTATTCAAGCATTTTTCCAATTTTCTTTTTACCCTTTGAAGAGCATTATCTATAGACTTAGCATGCCTATCTAAATCGCAGGCAATTTCTTGATAAGATTTTCCATCCAAGTAAGACATTAAAACTTCCATTTCAAGATCTGATAATACTTCGCCTATCTCAATTTGTATATGCTTTAATTCCTCTCTACTTATAATTAATTCCTCTGGATTAGCCACTTTAGCTTCTGATAAAATATCCAATAAAGTTCTATCTGAATCTTCATCATATATTGGCTTATTCAAAGAAACATACGTGTTAAGCGGAATGTGTTTTTGTCTAGTTGCTGTCTTTATAGCCGTTATAATCTGTCTAGTAACGCAAAGTTCAGCAAAGGCCTTAAATGAAGATAGTTTGTCGGGTTTAAAGTCTCTAATAGCTTTATACAAACCTATCATACCCTCTTGATATATATCTTCTTTGTCTGCTCCTATTAAAAAATAAGATTTAGCCTTAGCCTTAACGAAATTCTCATATTTCCCAATTATATATTCTTGAGCCCTAGAATTTCCTGCTTTAGCTTCCATAACTATTTCCTCATCTACACATCCTTCAAAGGAGGAAGTCTTACTATTAAGTTGAACCTTTCTATCCAAGGTATCCCCCCCCCAAAATAAATATAACCACATATTCGATTATACATTAGTGTTAATAACAACGTCAAGGTAATTTACGTGCTTCTTCTTATTTTTTCCAATTTTTCTAATAAATCTTCATGTAATATCTCTCCTAGCCTATTACCTTTGCTAGAAAAATCTTTCTTTATTCTTTCTTTTATATTTTTTTCTGTTTCTTTTACCTCTGAATAAAACTCTAATGATGATATTCTAGTAGCCCCTCTTTGAAATATTAATTGTTGCTCTAAAGAATCTGATGTTACCACAGCTACCTCTATCTTTCTGCCTAAATCGTTTATAGATCTTTCAATAAAACTATCTGCAGTTTCACCTTCTTTTGTAAACACTACTATCAAATTTTTACTTATCTTTTCTATATTTTCTGCACCTTCTGTTTGATGGGCATCAAAAACTGCATAAATAAGATATTGATTATATGAAGCATAATTATTTAATATATCTAATAGCTGCTCTCTTGACATTTGTAAGTTATAGTCTTTCAATTTTTTTAATTCTTTCCAACTATTTATCACATTATAAGCATCTACAAATATATATTTCATAATTATTTACTCTTCATCCTTTGTTTTAATATTTCATACATTAATATTCCACCAGCAACAGATGCATTAAGGGATGTTATATTTCCTAGCATAGGTATTTTAACTAAAACATCACACTTGCTCTTAGTTAATTTAGATATACCCTTTCCTTCACTTCCTATAACCAGTGCTATTGCTCCAGATAAGTTTACATCAAAGCAATAATCATTCCCACACATATCTGCCCCATATATCCATATCCCATTTTCTTTAAGTTTATCTATAATATTATTTATATTGGTAACCTTGCTTATCCTCATATGCTCTGCAGCTCCAGCAGATGTTTTATATACAGTAGGCGTAACTCCAACGTTCCTTCTTTTAGGTATTATAACACCATGTGCTCCACATACTTCTGCTGTTCTTAGTATAGATCCAAAATTATGTGGGTCCTCTATTTCATCTAATATTATTATAAAGGGATCCTCTTCTTTTTCTTTTGCATATTGTATAATATCTTCCACTGCATAATATTTGTATGGAGTTGTAAAAGCTATAACTCCTTGATGAGCTTTTGTTTGAGATATAGAATCAAGCTTTTTCCTGTCAACTTCACTTATAACTATCCCTTTTTCCTTGGCTAAAGATAATACTATCTTTATGGATCCTTCTAAGTCTCCCTTTGCTACCATTACCTTTTCTATGGTTTTACTTGATTTTAATGCCTCTATTACGGCATTTCTTCCTTCTATTATGTCTTCTCTTATTTCTTCCTGTTGACCAGCTCTATTTTTCATTATTACTTACTCTCCTTGTGTAATTTTACATCATATTTTTCTCTAACTTCATTTATTTTTCCACAGGACATTCTTCCTTCAGGACAAGGTCCATTTACACAACCTGGTCCACAATACTTAAATAATGTTGGTGCGACATCTTTAACTTCAAAAAGCATAGTTTCAGCTAGTTCTCTTATCTCCCATTGTGCTCTATTACAACATCTATGTCTAAAGAAATTCATTAAACTTCTAGCATTCATTGTAACTATAATTTTACTAGTACATGCATTTGGAAATACATATCTTGCATCTTCTATAGATTTTTTTTCAGCATCTATTGCTTTTAAACCTTGATTTATATATTTTTCTTTTAATATATTAACAATATGGTCATATGATTGTTGGCAGTTCTCCATAGTTTCTATATATGTTTTTTTAGCATCTTCATTATTTTCTATAGAAGGTGGAATAACATATTCGAATTGATCTAATCTCACATACCTTTGACTTTGCTGCGAATAAGATCCTATTCTGTGTCTAACCAATTGATGTGTTAAGCTTCTTGATACTCCCTCTATACCAAAGGAAAAAGATACGTGTTCTATTGGAGATTCATGTCCATAAGACATCAACATATTTAAAAATCTATCTACTTTTTCTTTATCTAAATTGTTTTGTAAATCCTCAATTCCAGAGGAACTATAACATAATTTTGCTGCAGAAGCTATTAGTTTTTCGGAATTTGGGGTGTATTCTAGTAATTTAACTTTCATCATCAATTGCTCCTTCTTTTCCTTTTAAAGTAACTATCTTATTTAATAAATAATTTAATCTTTCTTGTTGATCTGTTATATATAAAAATCCTATAAGTGATTCAAAGCCTGTTGCAAATCTATACTCTTGCACGTCAGCATTTTTAGGAACTGTTCCTGACTTAGCATTTCTTCCTCTTTTAAATATATAAACCTCATCCTCATTCAAATCTGGCATTATATCCTTTATATAATCACTCTGCCCATGTGCCTTCACATATTTTATAGCATTTACATGTAGTTTATGGACATTTAATTCTCTATTTTTATCTACAAGAAATGTTCTTATAAAAACCTCATATACTGCATCTCCAATGAATGCCAGTACTAGAGGATTTAATGTTTTTGCATCTTTAATACTAAACTTATTTTGAAATAAACTAAAATCCATACTACTCTCCACTCATTTTATTTTTATTAATCCACTAGTACTCACTTATTATATTTTTTTCCATCTTACGCCTTGTGGTGTATCTTCTAAAACGATGCCTCTATCCTTTAAATCATCTCTGATTTTATCAGCCAGAGCCCAATCTTTTTCTTTTCTAGCTTTTTGTCTTTGTTCTATAAGTTTTTCAACTTCTTCTTCTAGACTAGATTTAGTTGATTTTTGTAATATTCCCAAAGGTTCTCCTAATTCTCTTATTAAATCTAAGGCATGTTGCACTAATTCTTTTGATGATTCTACAGTTATATTTGTATTTACATCTCTTACTAAATCAAATATTACAGATATGGCATCTGCTGTATTAAAATCATCATCCATTTTTTCTATATATTTTTCTTTATATTTTTGTAACTCATTTTTATATTCTAATTCTTTGTCTGTTACTTCTATGCTTGTTACTTCGTCCAGTAAATTTTCTAAATTATTTATAGAATTATATAATCTATCTAGGGCCGCTTTAGTTGAATCTAACAATTCCATGCTAAAGTTTATTTGAGTTCTATAATGCCCTGATAGCATAAACATTCTTAAGACATCTGAATCATATTTCTCTAATATTTCTCTTGCTGTAAAGAAATTATTTAATGACTTAGACATTTTTTGATTATTAACATTAACAAAAGCTGAATGTAACCAATACTTTGCAAATTGTTTCCCTGTTCTTGCTTCACTTTGAGCTATTTCATTTTCATGATGTGGAAATGCTAGATCTGATCCCCCTGCATGTATATCTATTGTTTCTCCCAACAAGTTATAAGCCATACATGAACATTCTATATGCCAACCTGGTCTTCCCATTCCCCAAGGGCTTTCCCATGCAGGTTCTCCTGGCTTTTCACTTTTCCATATAGCAAAATCCATAGGATCTTTTTTTCTTTCATCTATATTTATTCTTGAACCTAACTGTAATTCTTCTAAATTTTGCCCTGATAATTTTCCATAACTATTAAATCTCTTAGTACTAAAATAAACATCACCATCAATCTCGTAAGCATATCCTTTGTCTATTAGATCACTTACAAATTTTATGATCTCCTGCATAAATTCAGTTGCTCTTGGATTTTTAGTTGCTCTTTCAATATTTAAATCATCTGCGTCTTTGTAGTATTCCTTTATAAATCTGTCTCCTAATTCTTTAACTGTTGTTCCTTCTTCATTGGCTTTTTTAATCATTTTATCATCTATATCAGTAAAATTTTGAATAAATTTCACCTTATATCCTCTGTACTCTAAGTATCTCCTTATACTATCAAAAACAACAAATGTTCTGGCATTACCTATATGGAAAAAATTATATACTGTGGGACCACAAACATACATTTTAACTTCTCCTGGCACTAAAGTAACAAGCTCTTCTTTCTTGTTCGTTAAAGTATTGTAAACCTTCATTCATTTACCTCCTGCTTTGCTAAATTTATTACATACATATATCCGTTTGTATATTATACCCTTTTTCTCTTAGTTGTTTCAATAATTTATCTCCATGTTCTTTACTTTGGACTTCTACTTCAAATATTACATTTGCATATTCAAGACCTTTTTCACTCCAATTAGTATCTTGTCTAGCTTTAACTATATTACTTCCTGTAGAAACAATATCGGCTATAGCATCTTCAAACTCTCCTATTTTATCTTGTAACTCTACCTTAAATCTTATTCTTCTTTTAAGAATTATAAGCTCTCTATCTATTATTTTAGATATCATGGCTATATCTATATTACCACCACTTATTAAAGCTACAACTTTTTTACCTTTAATATTAATTTTATTAGCTAGTAAAGCTGCAACAGTTGATGCTCCTGCTCCCTCTGCTATAACTTTTGTTTTTTCAATTAGTTCAAAGATTCCATAAGCTATCTCATCTTCTGTAACTGTAACCACTTCATCTACATATTGCTTAATATATTTAAAAGCTATATCTCCTGGGGTTTTTACTGATATTCCATCTGCTAAAGATTTAGCTCCTGGTAATGTCACAATTTCACCTTTTTCTAGTGATGCCTTTGTAGAAGCTATAATAGCTGATTGAACTCCTATTATCTTTATATCTGGCTTTATAGCTTTAGCTCCTACGGCTATTCCTGATATCAATCCACCACCGCCTATTGGAACTATTATTGCATCTATATCTTCTATTTCTTCTAATATTTCTAAAGCTATTGTCCCTTGACCTGCCATAACATCTACATCATTAAAAGGATGTACAAAAGTGGCTCCTGTTTCTTTTTGTATTTCCACTGCTTTTTCATAACATTCATCATAAACATCTCCATATTGAACAACTTCTGCTCCATATCCCCTTGTTGCCATAACCTTAGCTTGAGGAGCTGTCTTAGGCATAGCTATAGTAGATTTTATTCCAAAGGCCGTAGCTGCATAAGCTACCCCTTGAGCATGATTTCCTGCTGAAGATGCAATAACTCCTCTTTTTCTCTCTTCCTCACTTAATGAAACTATCTTATTGTATGCACCTCTTAATTTAAAAGCTCCAGTTTTTTGCTTATTTTCACATTTTAAATATACTTCATATCCTGTTTCTTTAGAAAATGTACTTGAATAAAATAAAGGTGTTTTTCTGGCCACTGGTTTTATATTTTCTTTAGCTTTTTTTATTCTATCTAAATTTAGTTCCATGATCATCGATCTCCCATCCCATATTATATTTTTATAATAAACCATATAATATTTTTATTCAACGTATTAACCTATGACTAAAAAGATTATTATCTATTTTTTAGTTCAATGCTAAATAAAAATATTACTTTAATATTTGTACTTGAACCATAATACCTAAATGGTCAATTTCATCCAGTCTTTTGAAAATGTTTACATATATATTAGCACTGTTCCTCTCCTTTCAAACTTAAATTAACTTTATTACTTTCCAACCATTATGTAGAAAAAATCATTTCCAAAATCCAAATTAATTACTTACTTACTTACCATAGCTATTATCTATATTTTATATATTAGCTTTTTTTTGTAAATTTCCTGCTATAGAATAGTGTTCTAAGCTATTTACTAATTATTTTATTAGATTTATACTGTTTTTTCATAGACCATTTATTAGACATATCATGATAAATTATAAAAAATTGAAATATAGCAATAAAACTCACCCTTATAAGGATGAGTTTTATCGCTAAGTTAGCTTTTCTAATATTTGTTCTCCTAATATTAGATCTTCAGGAGTTGTTATCTTTATATTGCTATAGCTTCCTTCGTATAAATATACTGATTTACCATAATATTCTAAAACCATAGTATCATCTGTTACTTTCTTATTACTAAGTTTTAACTTTTCATGACAATCCAATATTACATCATAACTAAAACACTGAGGAGTTTGAACTATAAATAAATCCTCTCTACTAGGAGTATTTATAGAAAATCCTTTCTGGTCTTTTATCTTTATGGTATCCTTTGGTATTACACCACAAGCAGCCGCTCCATACTTCTTTACGCATTTTATACCATTTTCTATAATATCATCAGTAATAAAAGGTCTTGCTGCATCATGAATTAATACTACATCACAATCTTTTGATACAGCTTTTAATCCATTATAAACAGAATCTTGCCTTTCTTTACCTCCTGAAACTATTTTAGATACTTTATTAATATTATATTTATCTATAATCTTTCTACAAACCTCTATCTTATCTTGTAAAGTAACTAATATTATTTCATCTATAGATTTATTGGTAGAAAACTTATTTAATGTATAGTAAAGAATAGGTTTATTTTTTATTTGTAAAAATTGCTTGCTTATATTACTATTCATTCTTTTTCCTTTTCCTGCAGCAACTATAATTACAGAGTTTTTACCCATCCTAAGAAACCTCTTTCTTCTTAGCAAAAATCATTCTTCCTGCTGCTGTTTGTAAAACAGAAGTCACCACAACATCTAAGTTTTGACCTATACGCTTTTTAGCACCTTCTACTACAATCATTGTTCCATCATCAAAATAAGCTATTCCTTGATTGGATTCTTTACCATCTTTAACAATTTGTATATTCATTTCTTCACCTGGCAATACAACTGGTTTCACTGCATTTGCTAATTCATTTATATTTAATACAGGTACTCCTTGAAATTCAGCTACTTTATTTAAATTATAGTCATTTGTTATTACCTTACCATTTAAAACTTGAGCTAACTTTAACAACTTACTATCTACTTCTGCTATTTCTGGAAAATCTTTTTCATATATTTGTACATCTATATTTAGCTCTTTTTGTATTTTATTTAATATATCTAATCCTCTTCTTCCTCTATTTCTCTTCAAGCTGTCTGAAGAATCTGCTATATGTCTAAGTTCTGCTAATACAAAAGTAGGTATTACTAAAGTTCCTTCTATAAATTCTGTCTGGCATATATCAAATATTCTTCCATCTATTATAACAGATGTATCTAATACTTTAGGGGTTGCACCATTTTTATTAGCCTTTCCTTTTTTCTCCTTAGGTATTGAACTTTTCTTTATATTGGAAAAAAACGACATTAACTCTTCTTTTCTCTTAAGTGCAATATTGGCCCCTAATGCTGCCATAATAATAGCTACAACTACGGCTAATATTACTCCTACAATAGGTATTTTGGCTAATAGGTTAACAAATAGGGCTGATATAACCAAACCTAATATAGCTCCAACAGTTCCAAATACAATTTCGTTGGTAGATAATTTTTGCAAACTTCTTACTATATAATCCATTATTTTTACTATTATAGAATTTATCCATGGTGATATAAGAAATACTATTATTCCAAAAACTATAGAACATAAAATTAAAAAGAAAGCTGACTTAACTTGACTTCCATTAAAATAGGATAATTTAGAAAAATAATTAGTTGATATAATAACTTTACCAATTATGTATCCTAACGCTAATCCTATTATTGTAAAAAGCCATCTTAATATTTTATTTAACAACCATTTCACCTCCTCTTAACAATTGTTAACAATTATCAAGATTTTCAATCCTTTTTATATTTAATATATATTAATAATTATTAATTTTCAACAATCATGAAAATAATTAATAATTTCTTATGAAAATACACAATTTGTTTAATATTTATTTTCTTTTAAATTTTTAGTTTTAACATTAAATTCTTAATATTTTATATTATAATATATTCTTCATATTTTTTCCATTTCCTCCTTTAGTTATGCATAGGTATTATTTAACACAAATATCCCCCTATAAAAAATATGATTTTTCCTTTATGATATAAATATAATTTAACTTATACACTTGTTGACAAGGTTAATGTTAGAAAACTATAATAGTTTATAGTACACATATGAAATTGAAATCTTTATGAGGAGTTGAGCCCTATGAAAGATATAATTTTTGATGATTTTCAAAATTCTGTTAATGATTCTCTTTTAAGACATAAGAGTATATTAGATATTTTGACTAAATACAGCGAATCTAATGCTAGAGTAAATAGAGCTATAGCTAAATCGATAACCAATTGTGGCTGTATCTCAGTTAACTCAGAAAAGCAAAGATTGCCTTCAGACAGTATAGATATAGATTCTCTTAAAAATTGTTTAAAATCTCACGTTAATGGAGATCTTTGCGATAACTGTAGAGATGTAATTGAAAGAGAAATTGGAAATAATCTATTTTATTTGACTTCTTTGTGCAACTTACTAGATCTGAACTTATATGATATCTTATTAAAAGAATATAATAAGATAAATACATTAGGTAAATATAGTATGAGATAAAGTATAGCACAAAGTATTTTAATACTTTGTGCTATACTTTATCTAACATTATCTGTTCTCTAAGTCTTCTTAATCCATTTTTTATGGCCTTAGCCCTAGCTTCTCCTATTCCTTCTACATTGTCTAATTGTTCATAGGATGCTTCCATTACGCATTTTAATTGGTTAAAATTAGCTACTAAATTTTCTATTACGTTACTTGGTATTCTTGGTATTTTATTAATCATCCTATATCCTCGTGGTGAAATAAGAGTATCTACTAAAGGTACTCCTGCATATCCTATAATCTTTGATAGTCCATCTAAATTTAAGATTTCCTCTGATGAAAGACCTTGAATTTGTTTATATATTTCTTCATATTCCATATTACCGCTGCAATAATCTCTTATAAGAAGTATACCATCTTCTTCTACACTTTTTATTAATTCACTTAATTGCATATCAATTAGTCTTCCTTCATTTCCTAATTCACATATATATCTCTCTATTTCACTAACTATTCTCATAACCATTTCAGATCTTTGAATTGAAGTTAGCACATCAAATAAAGTTGCTATATCTTTAAACTCTAATATATTTAAATTGTTTACTACTCTATCTAAAACAGCTACATATTTTTCTAAGGTTTGTAACGCTTGATTAGCTCTTGCCAATATTATGCTACTGTCTCTTAACACATACTTTATTCCACCTTTGTAAACAGTTATTATATTTCTTCTTTGAGAAATAGCTATTACTATAGCCCCTGTTTGTTTAGCTACTCTATCTGCAGTCCTATGTCTTGTTCCTGTTTCAAAAGTAGGTATAGATGAATCTGGTATTAATTGAGCATTGGCACATAATATCTTTTTTAAGTCACTGCTTAATACAATTGAGCCGTCCATTTTAGCTAATTCATAAACATAAGATGGACTATATTCTGAATTAATCTTAAATCCACCATCAACCAATTTTAATATTTGATCACTATCACCTAAAACTAACAACCCACCTGTTTTAGCCCTTAATATATTTTCTAATCCTTCTCTAAGAGGTGTACCTGGAGCCATTATTTTAAGTATATTCATTAATTCCTTATCTTTTTCTATTCTCACTTCTCTCACCCTACACAATTAAAATACTTTACTAATACCTTCTTTTAAAGAAGATATACCAATTAAATTAACATTATTTTTAACAGAAATTTTATCTTTGTTTCTACTAGGTATAATTATATTTGTAAATCCCATTTTTATACCTTCATTTACTATTCTATCACAAAAACTTACAGGACGTACTTCCCCAGTAAGACCTATTTCTCCAACCACTAAAACTTTAGGTAATTTTATATCTTTTGATTTAGCACTAGATAATAATGCTAAGGCTAATCCTAAATCTGCAAAAGTACCTGTTAACTCTAGTCCTCCTACTACATTAACATATACATCGCAATTATAGAAAGGTATATTAAGTTTTTTTTCTAATACAGCTAAAATTAAATTTAATCTAGATGTGTCTATACCTACTGCTGTTCTTCTTGGCATATAAGCCTTTGTTTCACTTACTAATGCTTGTATTTCTATAAGTATTGGTCTAGTACCTTCCATTATACCTATAATTATAGAACCTTGTGTTTGAAATTCTGTTTCTTCTAAAAATACGGCAGAAGGATTACTTATTTCTAGAAGACCTTCTCCAGCCATTTCAAAAACTCCTATTTCGCTAGTAGTTCCAAAACGATTTTTTACTGTTCTAAGTATCCTAAATTCTTGAGTTCTCTCTCCTTCAAAAGATAGTACCGTATCTACCATATGTTCTAAAACTCTAGGCCCTGCTAATTCTCCTTGTTTTGTAACATGTGCCACTATAAAAAAAGGTATACTATTGCTTTTACTTATAAGCATAATATCGTTAGAGCACTGCCTAACTTGAGACACAGTACCAGGTGCTGAAGATAGTTCACTTTTAAACAAAGTTTGTATAGAATCTATTATAACAAATTTAGGCTGTATTGTAGTAATATGTTCTTTTATTATATCTACATTTGTTTCTGAAAGTATGTATATATCTTTTGATATTACATCAAGTCTATCTGCCCTCATTTTTATCTGCTCTTCTGACTCTTCTCCTGATACATATAATACTTTACCATACTTAGCAGAAATATTATTAGCAGCTTGCAAAAGTATTGTAGATTTTCCTATTCCAGGAGATCCAGATATAAGAGTTAGAGATCCCTTAACTATTCCACCGCCCAAAACTCTATTTAGTTCATTTATTCCAGTATCTAATCTTTCATATTCACTTGATTTTATTGTTGATATTACTTTAGGCTCTGATTTAATATTTATATTCTTTATAGCTTTACTAATTGATTCCTTTTCTTCTTCTACCATGCTGTTCCAAGAATTACATCCCGGGCATTTCCCTAACCATTTTATAGACTCATACCCGCATTGTTGACATGTATAAACAATTTTATTTTTAGCCATTTAATCAACTCCAAATCTTAATTACAACAGTATTATTATAACATCAATTTGTATCATATAAATCGTAAAAAACCAATAATTAAATAAATTTAATTATTGGTTTAAACTTAAATTTATAATTTAAATCTTAGAAAAACTTAATTTATCTTCAATTGCATTAACTTTTACTGAATCACCTTTTGTAATATTTCCTTTTAATATTTCCTCTGACAGCTTATCTTCTACAGTTTTAGTTATAGCTCTTCTTAAAGGTCTTGCTCCATAGTTGGTATCATATCCTTCTTTTGCTAATACTTTTTCAGCATTCTCTGTGAATTCTAATTTTATACCTTGATCTTTCACTCTATCTGAAACAGTTTTTAGCATAAGCTTAACTATTTCTTTAATATGCTCCTCTCTTAATTGATGGAACACTATTATATCATCTATCCTATTTAAGAATTCTGGTCTAAATGAACGTTTTAGTTCATTCATAATATTATCTTTCATTTTTTCGTACTCTGATTCTCTTTCTTTTTCTACAGATGTATTAAATCCTAATGTTTTTTGCCTACTTATAGTAGATGCTCCCACATTAGATGTCATTATAATTATAGTATTTCTAAAGTCTACTGTTTTTCCTTTTCCATCTGTAAGTCTTCCATCTTCCAGTATTTGAAGCAATATATTAAATACTTCTGGATGAGCTTTTTCTATTTCATCAAATAATACAACTGAATATGGATTTGTTCTTACCTTATCTGTTAATTGACCTCCTTCATCATGTCCTACATATCCTGGAGGTGATCCTATTAATCTAGACACTGAATGTTTCTCCATATATTCTGACATATCAACTCTAATCATATTATTTTCATTGCCAAACATAGCTTCTGCCAAAGCTTTTGTTAATTCAGTTTTACCTACACCTGTTGGCCCTAAGAATATAAAAGATCCTATTGGTCTCTTTGGATCTTTTAATCCCACTCTTGCTCTTCTTACAGATCTAGATACTGATTTAATAGCCTCTTCTTGACCAATAACTCTATTATGCAAAATATCCTCTAATTTTAAAAGTCTCTCAGATTCTTTTTCTGTAAGCTTATTTACTGGTATATTGGTCCACTTTGAAACTACTGATGCTATTTGTTGTTCAGATACAATTAAATTGGATCCTTCTTTTTCAGCATTCCAATCTGTTTTTAAATTATTCAATTTTTCTTTTAATTCTTTTTCTTTATCTCTTAAATTTGCTGCTTTCTCAAAATCTTGCACTCTTATGGCATCTTCTTTTTCTTTAATAACTTTATCTAATTCTTCTTCTATATTTTTTAAGTCTGGCGGTGCAATCAAGTTTTCTATTCTAACTTTTGATCCTGCTTCATCTATTAAATCTATTGCTTTATCTGGTAAAAATCTATCTCTTATATATCTATCTGATAGATTAACTGCTGCATATATAGCATCATCTGTAAATTTAACTCTATGATGTGCTTCATATTTATCTCTTAATCCTTTTAAAATTTCTATAGTTTCTTCTTTTGTAGGTTCCCCTACAGTTATAGGTTGAAATCTTCTTTCTAGAGCAGAGTCCTTTTCTATATATTTTCTGTATTCATCCAATGTAGTTGCTCCTATACATTGAATTTCACCTCTAGCCAATGCAGGTTTTAATATATTTGCAGCATCTATAGCTCCCTCTGCCGCTCCTGCTCCAACTATTGTATGAATTTCATCTATAAATAGTATTGTATCTTTAGAATTTTTTACTTCCTCCATTATTTTCTTTAGTCTTTCCTCAAACTCACCTCTATATTTAGCTCCTGCTATCATAGATGTCAAATCTAATGTAACTACTCTTTTATCTTTTAATATTTCTGGTATATTACCATTGACTATGTTTTGAGCTAAACCTTCAGCTATGGCTGTTTTACCAACTCCCGGTTCTCCTATTAAACAAGGATTATTTTTAGTTCTTCTACATAATATTTCTAAAACCCTTTGGGTTTCTTTTTCTCTTCCTATTACTGGATCAATATCTCCTTCTTCTGCCATTCGAGTCAAGTCTGTTCCATATTTATCTAATGTAGGAGTTGAACTTTTAGATCTTTTTTTACTATCCTTATCTCTAGATATTTCTTCCCCTGATAAATTTTTTATGAGTTCCTGTCTTAATCTTTGCACATCTAATCCCAAGTTAGAAAGAATAGTAAAAGCTACTCCTTCTGCTTCTCTTATTAACCCTAATAATATATGCTCAGGAGTTATATAATTATGATTTAAATTCCTTGCTTCTAGTAAACTTATTTCAAGCAATCTTTTTGTTCTTGGAGTAAGTGGAATTTCACTTTTATAAAGATCCATCTCTCCTTTTCCTTCATATCTCTCTATTAACTGCCTAACTTTTTCTTCTGTTATATTAGAATTATTTAATAATTGTTTTGCCATTCCATCTTCTATTAAAATTCCTAAGAGAATATGTTCTGTACCTACATATCCATGTTTGAATTTTTCTGCTTCTTCTTGAGCGTTCATAAGAACTTTCTGAGCTCTTTCCGTAAATCTTCCAAACATCATACTAATCACCCTCCTTAAAATTTTATTTATTTAATCTTTCTTTAACCAAAGTAGCCCTATAATACTTGCCTTCTTTATCATTCATTTCTTTATTATAAATTCTAGTTAAATTAGCTGGTTGAGTATCTACTATTAATTGATTAATTATATTCTCATCTATGTCTTTTATTATTGACATTTCTATTCCTAGTTTTATATTAGATATATAATTTAAACATTCTAAGTTATCCAACAGAACTGCTGATTGTAACAAAGCTAATGATCTATATATTTTATCCTTTATTTCATATTCGTAATTTTGTATAAATTTTTCTCTAGCCATATTTTCTTCATTTATTATTTGTTTTATTACAGCTTTTAGATTATTTATTATCTCAGTTTCATCCAATCCTAAAGTAATCTGATTAGATATTTGATATATATTCCCTAATGCTTTAGAACCCTCTCCATATATACCTCTTACTGTCATTCCTAGTTGACTTATAGCATTTAATAGTGCTGATATCCTATTATTCATAGAAAGAGCCGGTAAATGTATCATAACAGAAGCTCTTAATCCTGTACCTATATTGGTAGGACATGATGTTAAATATCCTAGGTCTTTATCAAAGGCTAAATTTATATTTTTTTCAATGATGTTATCAATATTATTTGCTTTTTCAAATGCCTTTTCTAAATTAAAACCCGTTGTTATGCTTTGTATTCTAATATGATCTTCTTCATTTATCATAATGCTATCTTTTTCAGAATCATCTATTATTACAGCAGCTTTATTTATATTATTAATTAGGTTAAAGCTAATAATATGCTTCTCTAACAATGAATCCACTTCTTTTTTTTGTAAATTCCATAAATATATGGTTTTAAATTTATCCTTTTCTACTTCTTTATAAAATTCATTCTCTATTTTATATATAATGTCTCTACCATTTTTATTATCTATTTTATTGGGGAAAGGTACCTTGTCTACATTTCTTGCTAATCTGATTCTACTGCTTAATACCATGTTATCATTTAATAAAGGAGCTTTTTTATCTTCACTCATATGTCTATGCCTCCTTTTCTGTTTCATTTTCTAATAACTTTATTTCATCTCTTATTTCCGCAGCTTTTTCATATTCTTCTTCTTTAATACATATTTGCAATTTTTCTTTCAACTTTTCTAGTTTCTTTTGCTTTATTATATACTTTCCAGATTTTTCAGGAATTTTTCCTGTATGACCTACACTGCCATGAATTCTTTTAATTATTGGGATTATACTATCATTAAAAACTTTGTAACATTCACTGCATCCTAATAAACCTTTCATTTTAAATTCATTGTAGGTTGTTCCACAATGAGGGCATGTAATTTCACACTCCCTATTTTTCTCTTGAGGTTTATTCATGTAATCTAATATATTAGCTAATATATTTTGAACTGAGAAAGATGACATAATATTTAAATTATCTGTTATTCCAATTCCCTGTTCTTGCTTTGCACAACTTTCACATAAATTAACTTCTTCTTTATGTCCATTTATAACTTTTGTTATATGAACTGTTGCATTATTCTTATTACATTTCTCACATAACATAGAATCACCCCCGACTTTTATATTAAATTATAACCATAATTATATTTTTTAGTATATTAGCTCTCAACATATTTTTATTTGTTTCTATATTGCCAAACACTCTATCATTTATTGTAACTTTCATTATAATTGCTTCTCTTTGAGTTATAACCCTGCTCTCTACTAAACCATCTATAATATTTATTGCATTATCGTATGTAATACTATTTCCTATTTTATCTATTATGATCTGTTTCACATCCCTATTATCAGAAAACTCTATACGTCTAATTATAATACATCCACCACCGCCTCTTTTGCTTTCTATATAGTACCCTTTGTCTTTTGTAAATCTAGTAGTTAAAACATAGTTAATTTGAGATGGTGCACAACTAAAATAATTAGCTAATTCATTTCTTCTTATTTGTAATTCTGATTCATCATTTTCTTGAAACAGTTCTTTTATAAATTCTTCTATCACATCTGATAATCTAGCCATAAATATCATTCCTTTTCTCTCGTCTTTGACTTTGCCTTTCTTTGACCTTAATAATATAATAATTAATAAATTTTGTTTATTCAATATACATATAGATTTAATTAATAAAATTATATGAAAATATTATTAGTTTTCTCTATATTACTCTTAATTTTGTAAATTTAAAAGAATACTTCATTAAATCCTTTTTTATAATTTAACTGCCTAAGTTTTGTACAAAGGAATTACAACTATTCTATACAAATTGGATTTTGAAAAATAGTTAAAGGATAATACCATTTCTTGAAATATAATTTTTTTACTAACTAAAATTATAGAAAGATTGGTATTATCCTAGTGAATAATATTTTCTATTCTCAGAACAAATATAAAGGGAAATCTGCTTTTAATTGATTTTAAAACGACAAAAGCCTTAATGAAAAACTTAAGATAGAAAATCTTACTGAAAATATGTTTGATATGGATAATATTTCAGAAAAAGACTCGATTTTGTAGCATTATGATTACCGGTAACAGTTATCTTATATTTATTTTTTATGAGCCTCAATATAATAATTTTGTTCCAATCCATCTTTCTTATTTATTTCAAAATTGCTTCTCTCTAACATATTACATATTATCTCTACATTCTGGCTTTTTTCACAATTCATTTCTATTATTACCTCATCCTTAGAATCCAGTATATTTATATAATCATTTATACTACTATAATCACTTAATCCCATGGGCCCCTTAATATTTAAATGATAACTTGACATTAAATCTCCCCTTTTTGCTTAATATAACATATGTTTTTCTATAATATTATTTCACATAATACACATTTTATTACTAATATTTATGTTTTATGTATAATAAGTAAAATAGTGAAGATTTTATTGTCCCTAGTAAAATCTTAAAAAATATAATATAAAAAAATCACCTAAAATTAGGTGATTTTTTTATATTATACTTTATTCTTACTAGACAATACTTTTTCAATCTCAACAGAATCTATAATCTCATCATATCTTTCAAAGTTTAGAGAAAATTCACCCATACCTTGAGTTATACTCCTTAAGTCTGTTGCATAAGTCATCATTTCTGCCTGTGGTACTTCGGCTATAATCTTTTCCAGATTATTAGCTTCTTGCTCCATTCCTAATATCTTTCCCCTTTTCCTATTTATATCTCCTATGACATCTCCCATATATTCTTCTGATGATATTACTTCTAAATGCATTATAGGCTCTAATAAAGTTGGCTTTGCTTCTTTTATTCCTTTCTTAAATGCAATAGATGCAGCAATTTTAAATGCCATCTCAGATGAATCTACTGAATGATATGAACCATCATATATTGTAGCTTTAATCCCTATTACAGGGTAGTCTGCAAGTACACCTTTTTTCATGCATTCTAAAATTCCTTCTTCTACTGCAGGTATATATTGTTTTGGAACTACTCCTCCAACTATATTATTTATAAATTCGAATTCTCCATCTTTATTTGGTTCAAACTTTATAAATACATCTCCATATTGTCCATGTCCTCCAGATTGCTTTTTATGTTTTCCCTGAACCTTGGATGTGGTTCTTATAGTTTCTCTATATGGAATTTTGGGTAAATTCAATGAAATCTCTGTGCCAAATTTATTTTTTATTTTATTTGATATTATTTCTAAATGTATATCCCCCATACCTGATATTAATGTTTCTGCATTTTCTACATCTTTAGTTATACTTATGGTAGGGTCTTCTTCTATTAATTTATCTAATGCATAAAACATTTTATCTTCATCATTTTTTGATTTTGGCAATGCTGACATTGTCATATTAGATTTAGGGAAATGTATTTTTTCTAATACTATCTTTCTACTTAAATCACATATGGTATCTCCAGTGGAAGTATATTGCAATTTACTTGCCGCACCTATATCTCCTGAAATTATTTTACCTGTATGAATTTGTTGTTTCCCATAAAGATAATATAGTTTCCCTACCTTTTCTTTTTTATCTTTTGTTGAATTATAAATGGAGTTTTCTTCATTTATAACTCCACTCATTACTTTAAATAAAGACAATCTACCTATAAAAGGATCTATAATAGTCTTAAAAACTATAGCTGAAAATGGCTTCTTATTATCACAATTTATTTCTATATGGTTTTTATTCTCACTATCAATTGCTTCTATTTTTCTTGCCTCTACAGGAGATGGAAACCATTTAGCCACAGCATCTAAAAAAGTCTCCATACCTAAAACTTTTGTAGCTGAACCACACATTACTGGAACTATTTCTCCTGCTGCAGTACCTTTTACTAAACCTTGGTATATTTCTTTTTCGCTTAGTGTTCCTTCACTAAAATATTTTTCTAATAATACTTCATCTGTTTCTGCTACAGCTTCTACAATCATGTTTCTACATTGATCTACTTTATCTAATAATTCATCTGGTACTTCTGTTATCTGAGCTTTATGAGTCTTTTCATCAAATATTTCTGCTTTATTAGAAATAACATCAATTACACCTTTAAAATTCTGTTCTTTTCCTATAGGATACTGAACAGGCACTACAGAAACACCATATCTTTCTTTGAGTTTATTTAGAGTATTTTCAAAATCCATATTTTCTTTATCCAATTTATTTATATAAAATACTTTTGGTATATTCTCTTTGGTTGTATAGTTCCAAACTTTTTCTGTGCCAACATGAATGCTACCTGTTGCTGACAATACTATAAGTGCTATGTCAGCAGCCTTTAAACCTTGGATCTTTTCCCCTACAAAATCAAAGTAACCAGGTACATCAATGAAATTAACTTTTTTATCTTTCCATTCACAAGGTTGTATTGTAGTAGATATAGATATTTTTCTTTTTTTCTCCTCTACATCATAATCAGATACAGTATTTCCTTCTTCTATACTACCTAATCTATCAACCTTATTAGTAAAATACAAAATAGCTTCTATTAAGGAAGTTTTTCCTGATCCGCTATGTCCAATTATGCCTATATTCCTTAGATTGGTGGTGCTATAATTCATATTAATTCCCCCTATCTATTTTATGGCTTAAATATATATTCTATTTGGTAATATAAAATCCTTTCAAAAATTGCTAATTTTCTTAATAATCAAACTATACAATAAAACGATACAAAAATAAAAAAGCTATTAAATATATATTACATATCTAATAACTTTTATTACAACTTTTATATAAAATTATGCAAAAAATAAAATGGCTCCGCGAAAAGGATTCGAACCTTCAACCTATCGGTTAACAGCCGAGTGCTCCACCGTTGAGCTATCGCGGAATATTTTAATCAAAAATATAAAATTAATTGGCTCCGCGGAAAGGATTCGAACCTTCAACCTATCGGTTAACAGCCGAGTGCTCCACCATTGAGCTACCGCGGAATATTTATATCTGGCAACGCCCTACTCTTCCACAGGGCCTCCCCTGCAGTACCATTGGCGCTTTGAAGCTTAACCTTCGTGTTCGGCATGGGAACGGGTGTTACCTTCAAGCCATAATCACCAGATATTTAACATTATAATCGCTTATTCGCAATTTGTCAATAGAGATTTAACAAATTTTATTGTTTCTCTCAAAATTACACAGTGAATTTTATTTTTGGTCAAGCCCTCGACTTATTAGTATCAGTCAACTTAACATGTTGCCATGCTTACATCTCTGACCTATCAACCTGGTGTTCTTCCAGGAGTCTTACTAGCTTACGCTATGGGAAATCTAATCTTGAGGTTGGCTTCACGCTTAGATGCTTTCAGCGTTTATCCAGTCCCAACATAGCTACCCAGCTGTGCCACTGGCGTGACAACTGGTGCACCAGAGGTTGGTCCATCCCGGTCCTCTCGTACTAAGGACAGCTCCTCTCAAATTTCCTACGCCCGCGACGGATAGGGACCGAACTGTCTCACGACGTTCTGAACCCAGCTCGCGTGCCGCTTTAATGGGCGAACAGCCCAACCCTTGGGACCTACTTCAGCCCCAGGATGCGACGAGCCGACATCGAGGTGCCAAACCTCCCCGTCGATGTGGACTCTTGGGGGAGATCAGCCTGTTATCCCCGAGGTAGCTTTTATCCGTTGAGCGATGGCCCTCCCACGAGGTACCACCGGATCACTAAGCCCGACTTTCGTCCCTGCTCCACCTGTATGTGTCGCAGTCAAGCTCCCTTCTGCCTTTGCACTCTTCGCGCGATTTCCGACCGCGCTGAGGGAACTTTTGGGCGCCTCCGTTACTTTTTAGGAGGCGACCGCCCCAGTCAAACTGCCCACCTAACAATGTCCCGTGACCAGATTCATGGCCGCCGGTTAGAACCCCAGTACTGTCAGGGTGGTATCCCAAGGTTGACTCCACTCAGGCTGACGCCCAAGTTTCCAAGTCTCCCACCTATCCTGTACAGACAATACCGAGATTCAATGCTAAGCTACAGTAAAGCTCTACGGGGTCTTTCCGTCCAATCGCGGGTAGCAAGCATCTTCACTTGCACTACAATTTCGCCGGATTTGCTGTTGAGACAGTGCCCAAATCATTACGCCATTCGTGCGGGTCGGAACTTACCCGACAAGGAATTTCGCTACCTTAGGACCGTTATAGTTACGGCCGCCGTTTACTGGGGCTTAAGTTCACACCTTCGCTTACGCTAAGTGTTCCCCTTAACCTTCCAGCACCGGGCAGGCGTCAGCCCCTATACATCAGCTTTCGCTTTAGCAGAGACCTGTGTTTTTGCTAAACAGTTGCTTGGGCCTATTCTCTGCGGCCTACTTTCGTAGGCACCCCTTCTCCCGAAGTTACGGGGTCAATTTGCCGAGTTCCTTAACAGCAATTCTTCCGATGGCCTTAGGATTCTCTCCTCACCTACCTGTGTCGGTTTGCGGTACGGGCACCTATTCACTCGATAGAGGCTTTTCTTGGCAGTGTGGAATCAGATACTTCGCCATAATGGCTCCCCATTACACCTCAGCTTAGCTTGACGGATTTGCCTATCAAGCATGCCTAAGTGCTTAGACGCACATCCAATAGTGCGCACATCTTATCCTTCTGCGTCACCCCATTTCTCAAACGTAAATAGGCGGTATCGGAATATCAACCGATTGTCCATCACCTACGCCTTTCGGCCTCGGCTTAGGTCCCGACTAACCCTGAGCGGACGAACCTTCCTCAGGAAACCTTAGGTTTTCGGCCAATAAGATTCTCACTTATTTCTCGCTACTTATGCCAGCATTCTCACTTCTGTACAGTCCACCGCTCCTTACGGTACGACTTCAACCCATACAGAAAGCTCCCCTACCATATATACGTAGTATACATCCATAGCTTCGGTGGTAAGTTTGAGCCCCGGACATTTTCGGCGCAGGATCTCTTGACTAGTGAGCTATTACGCACTCTTTAAATGAGTGGCTGCTTCTAAGCCAACATCCTAGTTGTCTTAGAAATCCCACATCCTTTTCCACTTAACTTACACTTTGGGACCTTAGCTGATGGTCTGGGCTGTTTCCCTTTTGACTACGGATCTTATCATTCGCAGTCTGACTGCCGTGATACAAGTACATGGCATTCGGAGTTTGATAGGGTTCGGTAACTACTATAGCCCCTAGCCCATTCAGTGCTCTACCTCCATTACTTAATTACACGACGCTAGCCCTAAAGCTATTTCGGGGAGAACCAGCTATCTCCGAGTTCGATTGGAATTTCTCCGCTATCCACAGCTCATCCCATGGTTTTTCAACACCAACGTGGTTCGGTCCTCCACGAGATTTTACTCTCGCTTCAACCTGGCCATGGATAGGTCACCCGGTTTCGGGTCTACACCATGCAACTTTTCGCCCTTTTCAGACTCGGTTTCCCTTCGGCTCCATACCTTAAGTACTTAACCTTGCTACATAATGTAACTCGCTGGCTCGTTCTACAAAAAGCACATCGTCACACTTTAACGTGCTCCGATCGGTTGTAGGCACACGGTTTCAGGTTCTATTTCACTCCCCTTCCGGGGTTCTTTTCACCTTTCCCTCACGGTACTGCTTCACTATCGGTCACTAGGTAGTATTTAGCCTTGGGAGGTGGTCTTCCCTGCTTCCCACAAGGTTTCACGTGTCTCGTGGTACTCTGGATTAGATCTTAAAGTCTTCTCTTTTCATCTACAGGACTATTACCTTCTGTGGTAGGGCGTTCCAGCCCTTTTCGATTAAGATACCTCTTCTTTTATGATCTATCCACAACCCCAGAAACAAGTTTCTGGTTTGGGCTCTTTCCCGTTCGCTCGCCGCTACTTAGGAAATCGATTTTTCTTTCTCTTCCTCCGGGTACTTAGATGTTTCAGTTCCCCGGGTTTACCCTTATACACCTATGTATTCAGTGCATAATACATGGGGTTACCCATGTGAGTTTCCTCATTCGGAAATCCTTGGATCTCAGCCTATTTGCGGCTACCCAAGGCTTATCGCAGCTTATCGCGTCCTTCTTCGGCTCCTAGTGCCAAGGCATTCACCATGCGCCCTTTGTAGCTTGACCTATTAAGAATTCTTTAAATCTTAGATTTATTAGAATTCTGTACTCCTCAGCATTACTGAGTGAGTTTCATTTTAATTACAAAGGATTTTTATACCTTTAGCTTTACTTTATTCACTGTGCAATTTTCAAAGAACATGGTGGGTCTAAATGGACTCGAACCATCGACCTCACGCTTATCAGGCGTGCGCTCTAACCAGCTGAGCTATAGACCCATATTGAAAAACCTTTATGTTTATGGTCTCTCAAAATTAAACAGAGAATTCAGCCTTTTAGAAAGAATTTTCTTCTTTCTATTCTCCTTAGAAAGGAGGTGATCCAGCCGCAGGTTCTCCTACGGCTACCTTGTTACGACTTCACCCCAATCACTAATCCCACCTTCGGCCGCTGGTTCCTTACGGTTACCTCACGGACTTCGGGTGTTACCAGCTCTCATGGTGTGACGGGCGGTGTGTACAAGGCCCGGGAACGTATTCACCGCGACATTCTGATTCGCGATTACTAGCAACTCCAGCTTCATGTAGGCGAGTTGCAGCCTACAATCCGAACTGAGATAGGTTTTTGAGTTTGGCTCCGCCTCACGGTCTTGCGTCTCTCTGTACCTACCATTGTAGCACGTGTGTAGCCCTGGACATAAGGGGCATGATGATTTGACGTCATCCCCACCTTCCTCCTGGTTACCCAGGCAGTCTCATTAGAGTGCTCAACTTAATGGTAGCAACTAATAACAAGGGTTGCGCTCGTTGCAGGACTTAACCTAACATCTCACGACACGAGCTGACGACAACCATGCACCACCTGTCTCCTTGCCCCGAAGGGCTTCACCTATCTCTAGGCTATGCAAGGGATGTCAAGTCCAGGTAAGGTTCTTCGCGTTGCTTCGAATTAAACCACATGCTCCGCTGCTTGTGCGGGCCCCCGTCAATTCCTTTGAGTTTTAATCTTGCGACCGTACTCCCCAGGCGGGATACTTATTGTGTTAACTGCGGCACAGGGGGAGTTGATACCCCCTACACCTAGTATCCATCGTTTACGGCGTGGACTACCAGGGTATCTAATCCTGTTTGCTACCCACGCTTTCGTGCCTCAGCGTCAGTTACAGTCCAGAAAGCCGCCTTCGCCACTGGTGTTCTTCCTAATCTCTACGCATTTCACCGCTACACTAGGAATTCCGCTTTCCTCTCCTGCACTCTAGATATCCAGTTTGGAATGCAGCCCCCAGGTTAAGCCCGGGGATTTCACATCCCACTTAAACATCCGCCTACGCACCCTTTACGCCCAGTAAATCCGGACAACGCTCGCCACCTACGTATTACCGCGGCTGCTGGCACGTAGTTAGCCGTGGCTTCCTCCTCTAGTACCGTCATTATCGTCCTAGAAAACAGGGCTTTACAATCCGAAGACCTTCATCACCCACGCGGCGTTGCTGCGTCAGGGTTTCCCCCATTGCGCAATATTCCCCACTGCTGCCTCCCGTAGGAGTCTGGACCGTGTCTCAGTTCCAATGTGGCCGATCACCCTCTCAGGTCGGCTACGCATCGTCGCCTTGGTAAGCCATTACCTTACCAACTAGCTAATGCGCCGCGGGTCCATCTCAAAGCAATAAATCTTTGATAAGAAAATCATGCGATTCTCCTATGTTATGCGGTATTAATCTTCCTTTCGGAAGGCTATCCCCCACTTTGAGGCAGGTTACCCACGTGTTACTCACCCGTCCGCCGCTAATCCACTCCCCGAAGGGAGCTTCATCGCTCGACTTGCATGTGTTAAGCACGCCGCCAGCGTTCGTCCTGAGCCAGGATCAAACTCTCAATTTTAAAGTTTAATCTCTTCTCAAATTCATTGACAAGGTTTATTACCTTATCTTACTGGCTGTTACAAGAATGTTTCTTGTTTATTCTCTGTTTAATTTTCAAAGACCAAATTTGCGACTTTATAAGAATATCATTTATGTATTCAAAAGTCAATATCTTTTTTCTAATTTATTAGTAATAAAAAAACAGGCCTTTAAGGACTGTTTAAATGG
Organism: Clostridium sp. Marseille-Q2269; assembly: GCF_943736985.1. Taxonomy (GTDB): domain Bacteria; phylum Bacillota; class Clostridia; order Clostridiales; family Clostridiaceae; genus Clostridium_F. The sequence continues at coordinate 99,463 of NZ_CALSFS010000003.1, read as the reverse complement.
TGGAGATAAGGAGATTCGAACTCCTGACCCCCTGCTTGCAAGGCAGGTGCTCTCCCAACTGAGCTATACCCCCAAATGGTGGACCTTCAGGGACTCGAACCCCGGACCTACCGGTTATGAGCCGGTTGCTCTAACCAACTGAGCTAAAGATCCATGTTTATATCTGGCAACGACCTACTCTTCCACAGGGCCTCCCCTGCAGTACCATTGGCGCTTTGAAGCTTAACCTTCGTGTTCGGCATGGGAACGGGTGTTACCTTCAAGCCATAATCACCAGATATTTAACATTATAATCGCTTATTCGCAATTTGTCAATAGAGATTTAACAAATTTTATTGTTTCTCTCAAAATTACACAGTGAATTTTATTTTTGGTCAAGCCCTCGACTTATTAGTATCAGTCAACTTAACATGTTGCCATGCTTACATCTCTGACCTATCAACCTGGTGTTCTTCCAGGAGTCTTACTAGCTTACGCTATGGGAAATCTAATCTTGAGGTTGGCTTCACGCTTAGATGCTTTCAGCGTTTATCCAGTCCCAACATAGCTACCCAGCTGTGCCACTGGCGTGACAACTGGTGCACCAGAGGTTGGTCCATCCCGGTCCTCTCGTACTAAGGACAGCTCCTCTCAAATTTCCTACGCCCGCGACGGATAGGGACCGAACTGTCTCACGACGTTCTGAACCCAGCTCGCGTGCCGCTTTAATGGGCGAACAGCCCAACCCTTGGGACCTACTTCAGCCCCAGGATGCGACGAGCCGACATCGAGGTGCCAAACCTCCCCGTCGATGTGGACTCTTGGGGGAGATCAGCCTGTTATCCCCGAGGTAGCTTTTATCCGTTGAGCGATGGCCCTCCCACGAGGTACCACCGGATCACTAAGCCCGACTTTCGTCCCTGCTCCACCTGTATGTGTCGCAGTCAAGCTCCCTTCTGCCTTTGCACTCTTCGCGCGATTTCCGACCGCGCTGAGGGAACTTTTGGGCGCCTCCGTTACTTTTTAGGAGGCGACCGCCCCAGTCAAACTGCCCACCTAACAATGTCCCGTGACCAGATTCATGGCCGCCGGTTAGAACCCCAGTACTGTCAGGGTGGTATCCCAAGGTTGACTCCACTCAGGCTGACGCCCAAGTTTCCAAGTCTCCCACCTATCCTGTACAGACAATACCGAGATTCAATGCTAAGCTACAGTAAAGCTCTACGGGGTCTTTCCGTCCAATCGCGGGTAGCAAGCATCTTCACTTGCACTACAATTTCGCCGGATTTGCTGTTGAGACAGTGCCCAAATCATTACGCCATTCGTGCGGGTCGGAACTTACCCGACAAGGAATTTCGCTACCTTAGGACCGTTATAGTTACGGCCGCCGTTTACTGGGGCTTAAGTTCACACCTTCGCTTACGCTAAGTGTTCCCCTTAACCTTCCAGCACCGGGCAGGCGTCAGCCCCTATACATCAGCTTTCGCTTTAGCAGAGACCTGTGTTTTTGCTAAACAGTTGCTTGGGCCTATTCTCTGCGGCCTACTTTCGTAGGCACCCCTTCTCCCGAAGTTACGGGGTCAATTTGCCGAGTTCCTTAACAGCAATTCTTCCGATGGCCTTAGGATTCTCTCCTCACCTACCTGTGTCGGTTTGCGGTACGGGCACCTATTCACTCGATAGAGGCTTTTCTTGGCAGTGTGGAATCAGATACTTCGCCATAATGGCTCCCCATTACACCTCAGCTTAGCTTGACGGATTTGCCTATCAAGCATGCCTAAGTGCTTAGACGCACATCCAATAGTGCGCACATCTTATCCTTCTGCGTCACCCCATTTCTCAAACGTAAATAGGCGGTATCGGAATATCAACCGATTGTCCATCACCTACGCCTTTCGGCCTCGGCTTAGGTCCCGACTAACCCTGAGCGGACGAACCTTCCTCAGGAAACCTTAGGTTTTCGGCCAATAAGATTCTCACTTATTTCTCGCTACTTATGCCAGCATTCTCACTTCTGTACAGTCCACCGCTCCTTACGGTACGACTTCAACCCATACAGAAAGCTCCCCTACCATATATACGTAGTATACATCCATAGCTTCGGTGGTAAGTTTGAGCCCCGGACATTTTCGGCGCAGGATCTCTTGACTAGTGAGCTATTACGCACTCTTTAAATGAGTGGCTGCTTCTAAGCCAACATCCTAGTTGTCTTAGAAATCCCACATCCTTTTCCACTTAACTTACACTTTGGGACCTTAGCTGATGGTCTGGGCTGTTTCCCTTTTGACTACGGATCTTATCATTCGCAGTCTGACTGCCGTGATACAAGTACATGGCATTCGGAGTTTGATAGGGTTCGGTAACTACTATAGCCCCTAGCCCATTCAGTGCTCTACCTCCATTACTTAATTACACGACGCTAGCCCTAAAGCTATTTCGGGGAGAACCAGCTATCTCCGAGTTCGATTGGAATTTCTCCGCTATCCACAGCTCATCCCATGGTTTTTCAACACCAACGTGGTTCGGTCCTCCACGAGATTTTACTCTCGCTTCAACCTGGCCATGGATAGGTCACCCGGTTTCGGGTCTACACCATGCAACTTTTCGCCCTTTTCAGACTCGGTTTCCCTTCGGCTCCATACCTTAAGTACTTAACCTTGCTACATAATGTAACTCGCTGGCTCGTTCTACAAAAAGCACATCGTCACACTTTAACGTGCTCCGATCGGTTGTAGGCACACGGTTTCAGGTTCTATTTCACTCCCCTTCCGGGGTTCTTTTCACCTTTCCCTCACGGTACTGCTTCACTATCGGTCACTAGGTAGTATTTAGCCTTGGGAGGTGGTCCTCCCTGCTTCCCACAAGGTTTCACGTGTCTCGTGGTACTCTGGATTAGATCTTAAAGTCTTCTCTTTTCATCTACAGGACTATTACCTTCTGTGGTAGGGCGTTCCAGCCCTTTTCGATTAAGATACCTCTTCTTTTATGATCTATCCGCAACCCCAGAAACAAGTTTCTGGTTTGGGCTCTTTCCCGTTCGCTCGCCGCTACTTAGGAAATCGATTTTTCTTTCTCTTCCTCCGGGTACTTAGATGTTTCAGTTCCCCGGGTTTACCCTTATACACCTATGTATTCAGTGCATAATACATGGGGTTACCCATGTGAGTTTCCTCATTCGGAAATCCTTGGATCTCAGCCTATTTGCGGCTACCCAAGGCTTATCGCAGCTTATCGCGTCCTTCTTCGGCTCCTAGTGCCAAGGCATTCACCATGCGCCCTTTGTAGCTTGACCTTAAAATTGTATTCTTACAAAGGATTTTTATACCTTTAGCTTTACTTTATTCACTGTGCAATTTTCAAAGAACATAGCTAGACATCCAAAACCTACGATTTTGTGATGATCAGCTACTTCTCAATTCTATTGAGAAGTTTCAATTTTGAGAGAATGGTCTCTCAAAATTAAACAGAGAATTCAGCCTTTTAGAAAGAATTTTCTTCTTTCTATTCTCCTTAGAAAGGAGGTGATCCAGCCGCAGGTTCTCCTACGGCTACCTTGTTACGACTTCACCCCAATCACTAATCCCACCTTCGGCCGCTGGTTCCTTACGGTTACCTCACGGACTTCGGGTGTTACCAGCTCTCATGGTGTGACGGGCGGTGTGTACAAGGCCCGGGAACGTATTCACCGCGACATTCTGATTCGCGATTACTAGCAACTCCAGCTTCATGTAGGCGAGTTGCAGCCTACAATCCGAACTGAGATAGGTTTTTGAGTTTGGCTCCACCTCACGGTCTTGCGTCTCTCTGTACCTACCATTGTAGCACGTGTGTAGCCCTGGACATAAGGGGCATGATGATTTGACGTCATCCCCACCTTCCTCCTGGTTACCCAGGCAGTCTCATTAGAGTGCTCAACTTAATGGTAGCAACTAATAACAAGGGTTGCGCTCGTTGCAGGACTTAACCTAACATCTCACGACACGAGCTGACGACAACCATGCACCACCTGTCTCCTTGCCCCGAAGGGCTTCACCTATCTCTAGGCTATGCAAGGGATGTCAAGTCCAGGTAAGGTTCTTCGCGTTGCTTCGAATTAAACCACATGCTCCGCTGCTTGTGCGGGCCCCCGTCAATTCCTTTGAGTTTTAATCTTGCGACCGTACTCCCCAGGCGGGATACTTATTGTGTTAACTGCGGCACAGGGGGAGTTGATACCCCCTACACCTAGTATCCATCGTTTACGGCGTGGACTACCAGGGTATCTAATCCTGTTTGCTACCCACGCTTTCGTGCCTCAGCGTCAGTTACAGTCCAGAAAGCCGCCTTCGCCACTGGTGTTCTTCCTAATCTCTACGCATTTCACCGCTACACTAGGAATTCCGCTTTCCTCTCCTGCACTCTAGATATCCAGTTTGGAATGCAGCCCCCAGGTTAAGCCCGGGGATTTCACATCCCACTTAAACATCCGCCTACGCACCCTTTACGCCCAGTAAATCCGGACAACGCTCGCCACCTACGTATTACCGCGGCTGCTGGCACGTAGTTAGCCGTGGCTTCCTCCTCTAGTACCGTCATTATCGTCCTAGAAAACAGGGCTTTACAATCCGAAGACCTTCATCACCCACGCGGCGTTGCTGCGTCAGGGTTTCCCCCATTGCGCAATATTCCCCACTGCTGCCTCCCGTAGGAGTCTGGACCGTGTCTCAGTTCCAATGTGGCCGATCACCCTCTCAGGTCGGCTACGCATCGTCGCCTTGGTAAGCCATTACCTTACCAACTAGCTAATGCGCCGCGGGTCCATCTCAAAGCAATAAATCTTTGATAAGAAAATCATGCGATTCTCCTATGTTATGCGGTATTAATCTTCCTTTCGGAAGGCTATCCCCCACTTTGAGGCAGGTTACCCACGTGTTACTCACCCGTCCGCCGCTAATCCACTCCCCGAAGGGAGCTTCATCGCTCGACTTGCATGTGTTAAGCACGCCGCCAGCGTTCGTCCTGAGCCAGGATCAAACTCTCAATTTTAAAGTTTAATCTCTTCTCAAATTCATTGACAAGGTTTATTACCTTATCTTACTGGCTGTTACAAGAATGTTTCTTGTTTATTCTCTGTTTAATTTTCAAAGACCACATCGCCTCAGCGACTTTTATATCTTAACAAATCTGTTGTTCTTTGTCAAGAACTTTTTTCAAATTTGTTTTGGAAGCTTCTTTCACTTTCCTGTCCTTGTCTTAAGGACGAGATTTATTGTATCATATTTTTTTCCTATCTCTCCTTATTGAAATGTAATTTATATAGATTATATTTATTATTCTACATTTTTTTATTATTTTTGGCTCTTTTCGCGTATTGATACACCTGGATATGTTAATACCTAATATACCTTTTATATGAAGGAATAACCACAAATAAAAGCCACCTATTAATCTTAAAGTCTAAGAGTTATTAGGTGGTCTTTATTTATAAAATTATAAACTATTTACTATATTTTTAAATTTATTTCCTCTTATTTCAAAGTTAAGATACATATCAAAACTAGCACAGGCCGGTGATAATGTTATTATATCTCCTTCTTCTGATATATTATCTGCTACTTTTACTGCTTCTTCCATACTATTTACTGTAATTATATCTAGCTTACACTTTTTATCTAAAATTACTTTTTCAAAAGCTGCTTTTACTTTATCTTTAGTGTCTCCCATTAATATTAAAGTTTTAATTTTATTGTATCCACCTTCTGCTAAAGGCTCAAAAGGTATCTTTTTATCATATCCACCAGCTATTAATATTACAGGTTTGTCAAAAGAATTCAATCCTGCTAAAGTTCTACTAGGACTTGATGCTATTGAATCATTGTAATATTTAACTCCATTAAATTCTCTTATAAATTCACATCTATGCTCTACCCCTAAGAAATTTGTGGCTACATATTTCATACTATTTATTGAAACATATTTATTTACCATGCAAAAAGCAGCTAATAAATTAGCTATATTGTGCTTACCTTTAAGTTTTACGTCCTTAGCATTACAAACTTCTTTGCCTAGAATAGTGAGTTTATTGTCTGTTAAGCAAGCTCCATTATCTAATTTTTCTACAAGACTAAATTTCATAATAGCCCCTAAAGCTTCTTTTTCCATATCATTAGTCAACTTATCATCTTTATTTAATACTAACAAGTGATTATTATCTTGATATTTAAATATGCTCTTTTTAGCATCTATATACTCTTGAAAATCTTTATGCACATCTAAATGATTAGGACTTAAGTTAGTTATTAAAGAAATTTCTGGTGATACATCCATTGTCATAAGTTGAAAACTTGATAACTCTAATACCACCATATGCTCTGCCTTCATTTCTTCAATATTAGAAAATAAAGGTGTTCCTATATTTCCTCCTACCCAAGTTTTATAGCCTTCTTTCTTTAGCATTTCATAAGCTAATGTTGTAGTAGTTGTCTTGCCATCGCTTCCTGTTACACCAAAAACTTTAGCTGGACAATACTTAATGAATTCTTCCATTTCTGATGTAATATAAGTTCCTGCTTCTTTTGCCCTAATAAATTCTGGTCTATCTATTCTCATAGATGGAGTTTTAAAAATCACATCATATCCATCTAATTTGTTCAAATAATCTTCACCTAATACTAAACTAACACCTATATTTTCTAATTCATTAGCTATACTTCCTAGCTTTTCTTTATTTTTTTTATCAAAAGCTGTTACTTTTGCTCCTAGCTTAACTAAAAATTTTATTAAAGGTCTATTACTTACCCCTATACCTACTACTGCTACTTTTTTATATTTGATGAAATCTTTAAACTCTGAAAAATTGTGTTTCATTTATAAACCTCCAAACAAAGTATTAATCCATCTAATATTATATCACTTTAAATTATTTATAAAATACTTTAATTACTTTTATATTGGAATTATTGTAAATAGAAAACATATTATATCTAATGAGAACAATTTTATTGGGAGGTATTATGCCTCTATTAATATCGGTATTAACAATGCCTTTAGTGTATATTTCAATATCAGAGGTAGAGGATAAAGAAAAATTTTATAAATTGAAGTTTTTCTTTCTATGGTTTTTATGTCATATATACATAACCATAAATAATTTCTTTATAGTTCCCATTGGAATACTAATTTCTTTCTATATAGTTATTACAACTAAAAAAAATCTAAAATCTAAGCTTATATCTTTTCTTATAGGAATATTTAGTTTCTTATTAAGTATGCTATCTTATCAGATAAGATACTAATAAGTATACCCTTACTATTCGACAATAAATTTTTTCATATAAATTTTTTAATATTTTTTATCATAATATGTTGAAAAACATCATTACACCTGATATAATATTGTACGTGCCGTAAGAATCTAATATAATTCCCCAAGTTTTATTTAAACATATAACATATCCCCATGATTAAACCCTATTTCATTCTATCAGGTGATTCGGATTCACCTGATTTTTTTCTTTTTGTTGTAGTATTTTACATATATATTTTTTATTAAATAGCTTATTCCAAAACTTTTATTTTATTTTTTATAAGTGAAGCAATTATAGCCATATCATAAAGATAGGGCCTTTTCCTAAATTTCTATGCTTACTACTATGATAGCTATTTTGCATATTTTCAATATATAACTTAAAAATTGACAAAACATAAAAGGTACAAACTAAACAATGGATAGTTCATACCTTTCTATTTTAAAACTACATTTATACATTATTTTTAATTACAAAATTTTTTTTAAGATACTTTTATTTTAAAATTCTAATTTATCTTCTAGGAACTTTTCTAAATCACTTATACTAACTCTTATTTGATCCATAGTATCTCTATCTCTTATAGTAACTGTATTATCCTCTAAAGTATCAAAGTCTACTGTTATACAATAAGGTGTTCCTATCTCATCTTCTCTTCTGTATCTTTTTCCTATGCTGCCTGCTTCATCATAATCTATATTAAACTTTTTACTTAACATGCTATAAACTTCTTGTGATTTATCTGAAAGCTTTTTACTAAGTGGTAATACTGCAGCTTTAAATGGAGCTAAAGCAGGATGTAAATGTAATACATTTCTTACGTCTCCTCCTTCTAATTCTTCCTCATCATAAGCATCTACTAAAAATGCTAAAACAACCCTATCTGCTCCTAAAGAAGGTTCTATACAATATGGTACATATCTTTCCTTAGTTGTTGGATCTAAATAATTTAAATCTTCTCCTGAATGTTCCATATGTTTTTTTAAATCAAAGTCTGTTCTATCAGCAACACCCCATAGTTCACCCCAGCCAAATGGAAATAAAAATTCTATATCTGATGTAGCATTACTATAATGTGATAGTTCTTCTTGACTGTGATCTCTAAATCTTATATTTTCTTTGTTTATGCCTAAATTTATTAAGAAGTTCCAGCAGCTATCTTTCCAATAATTAAACCATTCTAAATCTGTTCCTGGTTTACAGAAAAATTCTAACTCCATTTGTTCAAATTCTCTAGTTCTAAAAGTAAAGTTTCCTGGCGTTATTTCATTTCTAAAAGATTTTCCTATTTGTGCAATACCAAATGGTACTTTTTTTCTAGATGTTCTTTGAACATTTTTAAAATTAACGAATATGCCTTGAGCTGTTTCTGGTCTCAAATATATTTCTGACTTAGCATCTTCTGTTACTCCTTGGAATGTCTTGAACATTAAATTGAATTTTCTTATATCTGTAAAGTTTTTAGCTTTACATTTTGGACATTCTATACCATTATCATCTATATATTGCTTTAATTTTTCGTTTGACCAACCATCTGCACTAGCTTTTTCAACACCTTGTTCTGTTAAATGTTCCTCTACTAATTTATCTGCTCTAAATCTTGCTTTACATTCTTTACAATCCATTAGCGGATCTGAAAATCCACCTACATGTCCAGAAGCTACCCAAACTTGATTATTCATTAGAATTGCTGCATCTATCCCAACATTATATGGACTTTCTTGAACAAATTTTTTCCACCAAGCTTTCTTTACATTATTTTTTAATTCTACTCCTAATGGACCATAGTCCCATGAATTTGCCAGTCCTCCATATATATCAGATCCAGGAAATACAAATCCTCTATTTTTACTTAACGCAACTATTTTATCCATTGTTTTTTCAAAAGCCATAAAAAATACCTCCTCAATATTCTATAAAATTTTTAATATAAAAAAGGCTATAGCAGCAAAGGGACGACTTAATCGCGGTTCCACCCTTTTTGGCTATAGCCCTACTTTCTAGTTAAATACTCAAAAGCTCCCTTCATAATAAACATTGACTGTTTTCACCTGCCACAGACTCTCTTTGTAATATTTATTATTACTCTTCTTTATCATCGTATATTATTTACTTTTAATTTATTTTTACTGTTATTTATAATAATTTACTATTCATTTATATATATTTATAAACTTATTGATTATTAGGTTGTGGTTTCATTGTTGGGAATAGTATAACATCTCTTATAGAATGTGTATTTGTTAAGAACATTATTAATCTATCAATACCTATTCCTAGTCCTCCTGTTGGTGGCATACCTACTTCTAATGAAGTTATAAAATCATCATCCATCATATAAGCTTCATCATCACCTAATTCTCTTTCCTTTAATTGTTGCATGAATCTTTCTTTTTGAACTATAGAATCATTTAATTCAGAATATGCATTACATACTTCTCTTCCAAATACAAATCCTTCAAATCTTTCAGTAAATGCTTCATTTCCTCTTTTCTTCTTTGTAAGAGGTGAATTTTCTACTGGATAATCACAAATAAAAGTAGGCTGCATTAACTTATCTTCGCAGAATTCTTCAAATAATCCTATAAGTACATCACCTTTTGTACAATCCTTTAATTCTTTTTTAAACTCTACATGTTTTTCTTTTGCAATTATTCTTGCTTGTTCATCATCTTTTATACTGTTAAAATCTACTCCTGCATATTCCTTTACAGCATCTACCATAGTTAATCTTCTCCATGGTGGTGTAAAATCTATTTCTGCCTCTTCATATTGAACTTTAGTTGTACCTAAAACTTTTTCACATATATATGCTATCATATTTTCTGTTATTTCCATCATATCATTATAATCTGCATAAGCTTCATATAATTCTATACATGTAAACTCTGGATTGTGTCTTATATCCATTCCTTCATTTCTAAAGTTTCTACCAATTTCATATACTTTCTCAAAACCACCTACTATTAATCTTTTTAAATATAATTCAGTAGCTATTCTAAGATACATGTCTATATCTAAAGCATTATGGTGAGTAACAAATGGTTTTGCTGCAGCTCCACCTGCTATTGGTGATAATATTGGTGTTTCTACTTCTAAAAATCCTCTATTATCTAAGTATTCTCTCATAGCCTTTATTATGGCTGTTCTCTTCATAAAAGTATCTCTAACATCTTGATTTATTATTAAATCCACATATCTTTGTCTATATCTTAAATCTGGATCTTTTAATCCGTGCCATTTTTCTGGTAGTGGTCTTAATGATTTACAAACCAATTGAAAATCTGTTATGTGTATTGATGTTTCTCCTGTTTTTGTTTTAAAAACTGTTCCTGTTACTGTTATTATATCTCCTATATCAAATGTCTTGTATTCTTTAAGTTTTTCTTCTCCCACATCATTTATCTTTATGTATAATTGAATTTTTCCATATCTATCATGTATATCGGAGAATCCAGCTTTACCATGCACTCTTTTAGACATAAGTCTTCCTGCTACAGTGACACTTTTTCCTTCTAATTCTTCAAAGTTTTCTTTTACTTGTTTTGAAGTATGAGTTCTTTCAACTTTATAAACATCAAATGGATCTTTTCCATCAGCTTGAAGTTGTTTTAGTTTTTGAAATCTTTCCTTCATCAATTCATTTGCTTGTTCTTCAAAACTGTTAATCACATTATCTTCTTTTGACACTATAAATTCCCTCCAATACTATGCTCTATTAACCTCTAATATTTCATATTTACTAACACCATCTGGAACTGCTACTTGTACTATATCTCCAACTCTTTTTCCTATTAATCCATTTCCCACTGGTGATTCATTAGATATCTTATTATTCATAGGGTCAGCTTCAGCAGAGCCTACAATTATATATTCAACTTCTTCATCAAATTCATAATCTTTAACTTTTACTATAGAGCCTACACTTACTATATCTTTAGGCACTTCATTTTCATCAATTATACTAGCATTTTTTAGCATATTTTCTAATTGTATTATTCTTCCTTCTACAAAAGCTTGTTCATTTTTAGCTTCATCATATTCTGAATTTTCGCTTAAATCTCCAAATGAAAGAGCTACTTTTATTTTTTCTGTTATTTCTTTTCTTTTTACCGTTTTTAAATATTCTAATTCTTCTTCTAGCTTTTTTACCCCTTCATAAGTCATAACATATTTTTTTGCTTCGCTCATGCTATTCTCCCCTTTATTTTGTTACTATTTATATATTATGATATATTCTTAACATTATAACATAAAAGAAACATTTAAGTAATTATAAAACAGGTAATTTATCCTGTCAATATCTCGGTATTCCTTAATTTTATCTAATTATTTTTACTAGGTCTTCATTGAACCTTATTTTATCCAATACAATACCATTATACTTTATTGCCTCTTCTACATTGTTTTTATCCATTTGACAAAGTATTGCACCTAATAGCTCTGGATTAAACTCTAAATCAGTTTCCCATGGAACTTTATAGGTTACATTATTTATATTACAAATACCTTTATTTCTGTAAATTTTGCTATTATTAATATACCATACTGGTATATTTTTTGTAATATCTATATCTTTAGTTGTAACTATAAAATCAGCCTTATTAAAAGAAGTTTTTATATTACTAGTTATAATAGGCGTTATTCCATAATTAGCTATTATATAATCATTTAGTCTAGCTAGCTTAGTTAAGTCTTCGGAAACTAGTATTATATATTTTGCTTCTTTAGAGATACAACTTATAATATTAAAAATATTTTCCTCTTTTGCATCAAATATTGATATACAACTATTTCTTATAGACTTTCCTCTTAATCTTAATATGGCTTTTATACTTTCACATACAGATAAAGCAAATAATTCTTTTTGAAAGGTATTTAATACATAATAATCTAAAAATCTAAAAGTACTAGGTGCTAATATAAAGTCCTTATGTCTTGAATATTTTATACTTCTCTTTATATTGTTATAATAAGCCTGTTCATTAAAATTTGGAGATATGTTTACTTTGGATATTAATAAATTTAATTCCTCTATAAAACAACGTCTACTAAAATGTGTTAAACACATATCTTTTATTTTAAATATAATATTATTTTCATTATAGTACTTTTTCATATTACAGTTTATAGCTATTATAGGTATCATTGTCTCACCATAAAAATTAATTACAATATATTACTATGTAAATATTTATTTAAAATTCCCTTAATATTTCCCTATATTTAATTAATTGCTCTAAGACTTTATTAGGATCCTTTTCCATATTAACTTTATCTTTTATATCAGTGCAGTTTCTAAGACCCTTAATATATACTGCAATATGTTTTCTCATCTCTCTTACAGCCTTATGATGCTCAAAATATTTTAATGCTCTTTTATAATGATCAATGCATATGTCTATTCTTTCTTCATCCGTAGGATAATATACATGCTTTCCTTTAATTTTTTCATTTATTTGTTTGAATATCCATGGGTTGCCTTGAGCACCTCTACCCACCATTATTGCATCACAACCTGTTATCTCAATGATTTTCATACCATCTTCTGGTGAAAATACATCTCCATTTCCTATTACAGGTATATTTACAGCTTTCTTTACTTGTGATATTATCTTCCAATCAGCTGTTCCTTCATACATTTGTTCTCTTGTTCTTCCATGAATAGTTATAGCATCTACTCCTGATTGTTCCATTATCTTTGCAAACTCTACTGCATTAATATTATTTTTATCAAAACCTTTTCTAAACTTAACTGTTATGGGTTTTTTAGATACTTTTTTCATTGCTTTTATTATTTCTGATGCTAACTTTGCATCTTTCATAAGAGCAGAACCATCACCATTTTTAACTATCTTAGGTGCTGGGCAACCCATATTTACGTCTAATATACAAATATCATTATTGTCATTAAAAACCTCTACTGCATTGGCCATTATATCTGGCTCATGACCAAATAGTTGAAGGGCCACTGGTTTTTCCCTATCAGATATTAAACATAATTCTTTTGTATTGTTACTTCCATAATATAGTGCTTTAGCACTTACCATCTCGGTATAAACCAACCCACATCCTAATTCTTTGGCTATTTCTCTAAAAGCTATATCTGTAAAGCCTGCCATAGGTGCTAAAAATACATTATTATGAAATATAATCTCTCCTATGTTCATATAATCACCTTATTTATTTTTTTCATATATTATTCTTAATCCTTCTAATGTTAAAATAGCATTTATTTCATCAATACTTTTTGACTCCTCATTGATTAATTTAGCAAGTCCTCCTGTAGCAACTACAAAAGGCTCATCCTCTCCTAAATTCATCATTTCTTTTTTCATCTTTGAAACTATATAATCAACTTGCCCAGCATAACCATAAATTATTCCTGCTTGCATACTAGCTACAGTATTTTTACATATAACGCCTGGAGTTTTTACTAGCTCTACCCTTGGCAATTTAGCTGCTCTATCAAACAAAGCATCAGAAGAAATCTTTATACCTGGACATATAGTTCCTCCTAGATAATTCGCTTCCTTTGTTAGAGCACAAAATGTAGTTGCTGTCCCAAAGTCAATAATTATTAATGGCTTTTTATAAATTTCATGGGCTGCTACTGCATTAACAATTCTATCTGCTCCTACTTCTTTTGGATTGTCATATTTTATATTGATTCCTGTTTTTACACCAGGCCCTACTATTATAGGTTTTATTTTGAAATATTTAGCTATCATATGTTCTAAAGAATACATTATATTTGGTACCACAGAAGATATAATTACCCCTTCTATATCCTCAAGACTTAACTTATTATGTATAAATAATTCTATAGCTTGTATTCCATATTCATCTGCTGTTCTTTTATTATCTGTAGCTAATCTCCAGTTTGCTATTAACTTTTTATTTTTATATATTCCTAAAACTATATTAGTATTTCCTACATCTAAAACTAAAATCATTTAAAGCACCACCTTAATAATAAGCAAAATAGGGTCTTAAATACAATGAAAGAGCAGCTTTTCTGCTGCCCTTCATACCTAATTTAATGTCAATTTAACAATTTTATTTTATCAGTTCCAATTATTTTGTCAAGTTAATACTGCATGTTATATTAATGTTAGAATAATCCAACTATATTACCATGTGATAATACATCCATATTATTAGCTGCTGGCCTCTTAGGCAAGCCTGGCATGGTCATAACATTTCCTGTTAACACCACTATAAATCCAGCCCCATTGGATACTCTAACTTCTTTAACATTTATTCTAAATCCAGATGGCCTCCCTAATAATTTAGCATCATCAGATAGTGAGTATTGAGTTTTTGCCATACATATTGGCTTTTTATCTAGTCCCAATTTCTCTATTTCTAATATTTGTTTTTCTGCGTCCTTAGAGTAATTCACCCCTGCTGCTCCATAAATTTCTTTGGCAATTGTATTTATTTTTTCTTTTATACTACTATTTTCTTCATATATAGGATTAAATTTAGATTTTTCATTTTCTATAGTATTTAATACTTTATCAGCTAATTCTAATCCACCATCTCCACCTTTTTCCCATACTTCTGCTATAGAAACTTCTGCACCCAATTTTTCACAATATTTTTTTACTAATTCTATTTCTTCTTCTGTGTCTGATACAAATTTATTTATAGCAACTACTGCAGGTACACCAAATTTATTAACATTTTCTATGTGTTTTCCTAAATTTTCTATTCCTTTAGATAAAGCATCTACATTTGGTTCTTTTAAATTTTCTTTAGTAACCCCACCATTATATTTTAATGCCCTTACTGTTGCTACTATAACTACACAACTTGGATTTAAGTTAGCTTTTCTACATTTAATATCAAAGAATTTTTCTGCTCCTAAATCTGCTCCAAATCCTGCTTCTGTCATTACATAATCTCCTAATTTTAATGCCATTTTAGTTGCTAATATACTATTACAACCATGAGCTATATTAGCAAATGGTCCTCCATGTATAATAGCTGGAGTATTTTCTAAAGTTTGAACTAAATTTGGTTTTATAGCATCTTTCATTAATAATGCCATAGCTCCTTGAACCTCTAAATCTTTACAATATATGGGATTGCCTTCTGTGCTATATGCAACTAGTATTTCTCCCATTTTATTCTTAAGATCTATAAGATCCTCTGCCAAACACAATATAGCCATAATCTCTGAAGCTACAGTTATCATAAATCCATCTTCTCTTGGAAATCCATTTACTTTTCCACCTAAACCTACAACTACATTTCTTAAAGCTCTATCGTTCATATCCATAACTCTCTTAAATAAAATTCTTCTTTGATCAATTTTTAAAATATTACCTTGATGAATATGATTATCTATAGTTGCTGCTAATAAATTATTTGCTGAAGTTATGGCATGCATATCTCCAGTAAAATGTAGGTTTATATCTTCCATTGGCACAACCTGAGAATATCCACCTCCAGCGGCGCCTCCTTTTATACCAAATACAGGACCTAATGAAGGTTCTCTTAATGCTATAACTGCTTTTTTATTTTTCTTCCATAAAGCCTGCCCTAAACCAACTGTAACTGTAGATTTTCCTTCTCCTGCAGGTGTGGGATTTATAGCTGTAACTAAAATTAACTTACCATCTTTCTTATCCTTATTACTTTGTAGAACATCTAATGAGATTTTACATTTATATTTACCATATATATCTATATCATCTTCTTTTAATCCTATCTTTTGAGCTATTTTCTTTATGTTTTCCATTTTAGATTCTTGTGCTATATCTATATCTGATTTAAACATTTATACATTCCCCCTTGATTATGTTACGTATACTATTAATTTTTTTGGTTGAATAAATATTTGTGCGTTCTTTATAAGATTTTGAATCTAACTACATCACCCATTTCATATAAATTATTTTTATTATTAATTATATCATCTTATATTTATTTTAATACGTAAAAAAGAGCAGATGATAAAACATCTACTCTTTTATTCTAACTATTTTTAAATATTTCTTCAAATTCATCTGCCTCTAATTTTTCTTTTTGTAACAATTCTTGAGCTACAGCATGTAATTTAGATATATTTTCACTTAAAAGTTTTTCTGCTTGATTATAACCAGTATCTATTAATTTTTTAATTTCTTGGTCTATTTTATGTGCTACATCTTCACTGAAGTTTCTTCCTTTTCCAAGGTCTCTTCCTAAGAAAACTTCATCATGTCCTGATCCAAAAGCTATTGGCCCTAAAGTACTGCTCATACCATAATCCATAACCATTTTTCTAGCTATTGTTGTGGCTCTATCTATATCATTTTTAGCTCCTGTACTAATATCTCCTATGATTAATTTTTCTGCTACTCTTCCGCCTAATAAACCTACAATTTCATCTTCTAATTTGGATTTAGACATATAAGAACTATCTTTTTCTGGCAAATGCATAGTGTACCCACCTGCCATGCCTCTTGGGACTATACTTATTTGGTGGACTGGATCTGCATGTGGAAGAAGTTTCATAACAACAGCATGACCTGCTTCATGATAAGCAGTTAATTTTCTATCTTCTTCATCAATTACTCTGCTCTTCTTTTCTGGCCCAGCTATTACTCTTGTAACTGCCTCTTCCAAATCTTCCATATCTATTAAAGTTTTTTTCTTTCTTACTGCTAAAAGTGCAGATTCATTCATTAGATTTTCTAAATCTGCTCCTGTAAATCCTGGTGTTCTTTTAGCAAGAACATCTAATTTTATCTCATCTGCCAAATGCTTATTTTTTGAGTGAACTTGTAATATAGCTTCTCTTCCTTTTACATCTGGTGCTCCAACAACTATTTGTCTATCGAATCTTCCTGGTCTTAATAACGCTGGGTCTAATATATCTGGTCTATTTGTGGCAGCGATCATTATTATTCCTTCGTTTTCACCGAATCCATCCATTTCAACTAGTAATTGATTTAATGTCTGTTCTCTTTCATCATGCCCTCCACCTAAACCTGCGCCTCTTTGTCTTCCTACTGCGTCGATTTCATCTATAAAAATTATACAAGGTGAGTTTTTCTTAGCTTGCTCAAATAAATCTCTAACTCTAGATGCACCAACACCTACAAACATTTCAACAAAATCAGAACCGGATATACTAAAAAAGGGTACTCCTGCTTCTCCCGCAATAGCTTTAGCTAAAAGAGTTTTACCTGTTCCTGGAGGTCCTACTAATAACACTCCTTTAGGTATCCTAGCTCCCATATCTATATATCTTTTAGGGGATTTAAGAAAGTCTACTATTTCTGCTAGCTCTTCTTTTTCTTCTTCAGCTCCTGCAACATCATCAAAAGTTACTTTTTTCTTATCCGGTGTGGCCATCTTGGCTTTACTTTTTCCAAAATTCATAACATTTCTGTTTCCGCCGCCACCTTGTGCTTGCTGCATAAACATAAACCAAAATCCTAAAAGCATTAAAACTATTAGTATCATAGGTAAATATTGTACCCATATAGGTACTGATGTTGGTTTAACATAAACTTCTTTTACTTCTCCATTTTTAGGATGCTCATTTATAAACTGAAACAATCTTTCTGAAGGAACTACTGTTTCATATTGTGTACCATCTTTTAATGTTCCTATTACTGTCATTTTGTCATCTTTAACTTGGAAACTTTTAACATCGTTTTGTATCCAACTTTTTTGGAATTCACTAAAATTAATAGCTGTAGAATTAGTTCCACTTCTAGCAAGCATTAAAGCTGAAAATATAACTAGTATAAGAACAACAACCCAGGCCGTTGCGCTTGAAAATTTTTTCATATTTGGCCACCCTCACTTTCTAGTTTTATACTGTAAAATTGTATCATAACAAAAATTTGTTTACAATAAATTGAATATTAATTATTTATAAATTTCCTCTTTTAGTATTCCAACGTAAGGTAGGTTTCTATACTTTTCTGCAAAATCTAAACCATATCCTACAAGAAAATAGTCTGGGACATCATATCCTAAATAATGAACATCAATTTCTACCTTTCTTCTTTCTTGTTTATTAAGTAAGCAAGCTATATTGATACTAGCAGGCTTTCTAGCACGTAAATTTTCTAATAAATATTTTAATGTTATACCAGAATCTATTATATCTTCTACTATAAGAACATCTTTTCCTTCTATTTCAAAGTCTAAATCTTTTAATATTCTAACTACTCCTGAGGATGTAGTAGAATTGCCATAACTAGATACTGCCATAAAATCCATAGTACACGGTATAGTTATTCTTTTTAGTAAATCTGCCATAAAAGGAACTGATCCTTTTAATATACCCACTAACATTAGATCCTTATTACAGTAATCTTCACTAATTTGTTTTCCTAACTCACTTATTTTGCTTTGTATTTGTTCTTCAGATATAAGTACTTTTTGTATATCGTTACTTATCAAATCCATGTATTTACCCTCTTTCAACAATTATTTCTAATATATTTTTTGTATTTTCATCTACTTTAAAATTATTGCTTATTCTACAACCTATAATCCACGCTATTTCTTTTCCGAAACATATAAGTTTTGCTCTATCTCTTTCTTCTCTTGGTATTTTTATGTCTATAAAGAAATCCTTTAGTTTCTTACTCCCTTTCATTCCTAAGGGAGTAAATTTATCTCCATTTTTTCTATTTCTTAAATAAATTTCATCAGTACTTATTTTATCATAGTCAAAGCACTGTACATATTTATTATTATTGCCATTATAATCTTTTACAGAACATATCTTTAAATTAATATTTAAATCTTCTACTTTATTATCACCTATTATGAGCCTATACTGAATATTATTTGTTTGATTTTTATATTCCTTTTCTTTATATAAATGTACATCTCCATAAATATTTTCAGCTTTTATATTGTTAGGTAAATTTACAAATTTACCTGTTGTATTTGAACTCAATTGTAAAATATCATATATATGTTTCATTTCAATATTATATAAGTTACTATTTATATAAAAAACAGCCTCTCTTAATATTCTGGTAGAAATACTTTCATGCTCTAAAAATATTCTCTTATCTATTATTATCTTCTGTTCTTTTTTAGTGCAATATATTTTAAATTTATCTTTTGCTATATCTTCTAAATAGCTATTATCTTTACAAACTATATTAGAAAACCTGCATAAAGTACTTACTATATCTTCATTGAAATTATCTTTTATATAAGGTATCAATTCTAATCTTATTTTATTTCTTGTATATATACTTTGTAAGTTTGTTTTATCTATCCTAGGATTAAGCTTGTTTTTTTTACAGTAATCCTCTATATCTCTTCTTAATACATTTATTAATGGTCTTATATATATACCATCTCTTATGGGATTTATCCCTACCAACCCTTGTAGTCCTGTACCTCTCATTAATCTCATAAGTACAGTTTCTGCTTGATCATTTGCATTATGAGCTGTGGCTATTTTTTGAGCACCCAATTCTTTTTTTAGATAATTAAAAAAATCATATCTTGCTTCTCTTCCTGCACTTTCGCTAGATATTCCTTTTTCTTTAGCTATTTTATTCATATCTATTGTCTTAGAAAAAAATCTTATATTATTTGTATAGCAAAAATTCTCTACATATTTTTCATCAGCATCTGATTCTATTCCTCTAACGCCATGATTTATATGAGCTACATATATATCTTTTATTTTTAATTCATCTTTTAACAAACATAGTATATGTAAAAGACATATAGAATCTGGTCCCCCAGATACTCCTACTATTATTTTGTCATTAACTTCAATCATATTATATTTCTTTATAGTATTTAGAATAATATCTTTCATAAAAAAACACACCTTATACCTTTATATTAAAACATTATACCATAAAAATACTTTAATCATTATACTTTTAATATGGTTTTACGCAAAAAAAAAGAGAATATTTAAACAAATTAAGTATTTACTACTTAACTTCATATTCTCTTTCTATATTTTAATATAAACTATAAACTTTTTGCACTATTGCAGTCATATCATCTTTTACCTTGCCTTTGCTTAATTTTTTAGCATTTTCTATTAATGCTTCAGATATCTCTTTAGGATTATTTAATTGTGTGTTTTTTAAAAATTCTACTACCCATTCTACTTTACCTGCAGAACTACTTTCATAATCTAAAACTCCATCACTTACCATGACTATTATATCTCCATTTTTTAAATCCTTTGTGTCAATATCAATATCTACTTTATCTAAAACTCCTATTGGTAATGTTTTAGATTTAATAGTGTATACTTCTGTCCCTCGTTTTATGAAACTAGCCACAGCCCCTACTTTCATGAAATCTATCTTTCCCTCATATAAATCTATATTTGACAAATCTACAGTGGAAAATTTTTCATCTTGGGAAAATTTTATACTCATTATAGAGTTTATTGTATTTATAGCTATAAGTTTACTAAATCCTGATTGTGCAAACCTTTCAATAAGCTCAACTACTGCACTACTTTCTTGAACTGCTTGAGGACCTGATCCCATACCATCACTTATTATAGTCATGTAACTACCGCTTTTTAACTTTCCGAAAGAATAGCTATCTCCATTACATTGTTCTCCATCTTTAGCTAACTTATTAACATATGATGCGACATGGTATTTAGGCGTTTCCTCAAATATTATATTACAGTTATTTTCTTTTTCATCTAAATTACAGCTTTCATTGGCTACACACATTAATTTTCCTGTAACTCTATTTATTAAAGGCAATATTTCTTTTACACATTTTTGTTTTCCTGTACAAGCATCTACTTTTAGATTTATTATAAGTCTTCCATTTTCATTGTTGTAACAAAACACATCTTTATATCTTATATTATTCTTATTTAACATTCTTCTAACGTCTTTTTCTGTTAAATTACTAAATTTAATACTTTGTCCAAATTCTTTAGTGATTTCTTCAACAGAATAGGCCATTGTATTTATCTGATTTGCTAATACTTCTCTACATTCACTAAGTCTCTTTTTCCACATTTCATTTATTATATAATTATTTACTATGTCTTCTGTATTGTTTATAAGCTGGGTTCTTTTTACACACTTTCTTTCAATTTCATAAGGAAGTTCTTTTCTGTTTTCTTGATAATTTTGTATTAATTCTCCTAATGCATTATAAGTATAGTATCTTTCCCTTTTCCAACATATATGATTCATATTGCAATTACTGCAAACTCTATCTGCTAAGTTTTCTATTAAAGCACCACTTTTATTTTTCATAGCTAATTTTTCATTGTCCACTAATTTTTCTAATACATTTCCCATATTATATAACACATCAGAAAAATTACCCAATTTCTCAGTAAGTATACCCTTGATCTTGTCCATATAATTTTCTTGCAAATTTTCTTGTTTCTTTTGATAGTCTAGTTCATATTCCATTTTCATATATAATTTATTAGGTATTATATAAAACACAGATAAAGCTATTAACACTTCTATTATCTTAAAATCATAGTTAATATTAGAATAAAATTTTAATATCAAAAAACTGAATAAATAGGATATACCTGTCATTATTTTTCCTGTTTCTTTAAAAACTCCAGCTATAAGACCACACAATCCATATATGGAAATATAAATAAGCATATTATTTGAACCTAGCCCAACTATAGTTCCCATAGCTACTCCAATAGCTGATGCACTAGTACTTCCCTTTATATATCCTATAATCAAAATCATAGTAATAGATATTAAATTGGTTATATTTATTCCTGCTATATTAACTCCCCATGTTCCTGATACTACAAGAGATAATGTAATAGCCATACTTATTATTTCTTCATTGGAATACAAATGACTGGTATTTATATTTTTAAAACATAGGATTGAATAATTAATAATATAATGTATTGGGAAAATACAACCTATTTCAAAAGTAGCCCCCAGCATAGCCATAGTCACTGAAATTTTAGTAATAAAAAATTTATATAAGAATATCTCCAAATATATAATCATATATATAATCATAGTGTTTTTTTTATCTTCTACATTTTTGAATACATAGGATAGCATTGTTATTGTTATTATCTCTAATATATTTACAGATATATACCCTATATTATTAATTAGAGATATGTATCCTATGGCAGATCCTACGGTTGCTACAAATAAATATTTATTATATTCCTTATGTCTAGATATAGATAATAAGAAAGCTACTCCAAAAGGAGCCATGTTATTAATAAAAATTACTCTACTTACTAAAAATGAACTCATAAAAAAAATAAACATATTTAAAAGCGAACTAAAATTAATAGATCTTTTATCTTTTTGTTTTTCTATCTTTTTTAGTCTTTGGTATGGTAAAAGTTCTGCACCATATTGCATGTAATTAATCACCTCCATTAAGTTACTTCTCAATTATATCAAGGCTATCTGGAAATAATTGTCACAAACTGAAACTCTAACTATTTTTTTTTAGGACATTTCTTTCTAATATTTTTTATAATTATTTTTTTTAGACATTTATAGGAGAAATAATACAGTAAACAAAATAATTTAATATGTTATGAAAAATATATATAGAAAAACTTCATATTTTTATGCTTATAGTATTAATATGCACTTATTAATAGGTTTAGTGTATTTTTTATAGGAAATATAATATATTATAAAAAAAGAGAGATTCTATCTAAAGAATCTCTCTTTTTATGTGGTAGCGGAAATAGGACTTGAACCTACGACACTTCGGGTATGAACCGAATGCTCTAGCCAGCTGAGCTATTCCGCCAAAAAACAATTGGTTGCGGGGGCAGGACTTGAACCTACGACCTTCGGGTTATGAGCCCGACGAGCTGCCAACTGCTCCACCCCGCGACATTGATGCTGAAATCCAGGACTCAATAAATGTAAAATCTTTAATCCTACATCTACGCTGGTTTCATCACTACATTATATATTATATTTTAATAAAATATACCTTAGTACTATACTACTTAAGATACAAACCTAGAACATATCAACCAACTTATCTCCTCAAAAAATAATTGGTTGCGGGGACAGGACTTGAACCTACGACCTTCGGGTTATGAGCCCGACGAGCTACCAACTGCTCCACCCCGCGATATTGGTGCTGAAGACCGGAATCGAACCGGTACGGGCTTTTAGGCCCGCAGGATTTTAAGTCCTGTGCGTCTGCCAGTTCCGCCACTCCAGCACATTATGTGTTATATGATTTTAAAGAAAATGGTAGCGGAAATAGGACTTGAACCTACGACACTTCGGGTATGAACCGAATGCTCTAGCCAGCTGAGCTATCCCGCCATAATGGTTGCGGAGACAGGACTTGAACCTGTGACCTTCGGGTTATGAGCCCGACGAGCTACCAACTGCTCCACCCCGCGACATTGGTGCTGAAGACCGGAATCGAACCGGTACGGGCTTTTAGGCCCGCAGGATTTTAAGTCCTGTGCGTCTGCCAGTTCCGCCACTCCAGCACATTATGTGTTTTGCCCTCATTCCTGAGAACATAAATAATTATATCTCACAAACTATACTATGTCAACACTTTATTTTATCTTTTTATATATTTTGATAAAAAATAAATAAAAAGGCCCTTAGGGCCTTTTATTCTAACAACTTCTAATAGCTTTTTTTACTTCCTCTACCTCTTGAATCTTGATGTTTTTTCAAATCTTGGAATCTCTCTTCGCTGTCTTTTAAGAATTTAGATAATCTATCTTCAAAGTTTACTTCATTCTTTTTAGACTTTTCTCTTGACCAATCAATATCTGCTGGTTTGCAAGATTTTTTTTGTTGTTGCATAGCTTGCTTAATAGATAAGCTTATTTTTCCTTTATCATCTATGGAAATGACTTTAACTTTTACTTTATCTTGTTCCTTCAGATATTCTCTAATGTCTTTCACATAACTATCTGATACTTCAGATATGTGTACTAAACCTGTTTTCCCTTCAATTTCAACAAAAGCACCAAAATTTGTAATGTTAACTACTGTACCTTCAAGTATACTACCTGCATTCAAAGTCATATTAATAAGACTCCTCCTTAATAAATAATGTATATATAATTTAAATTTGAAACTATTTTATTATTTTGTGTCGTTTATTACAGGAGTCTCTCCTTTCTTTATGAGCCTCAATCTTTCTCTAGCTAATTTTTCTATGTAATCTTTTGATTTAGATAACTTGACTTCATCCTGTAATCTCTGATTTTTTTCTTTTACTTCTTTTAATTCTATTTTTTTGTCATTTATTTGGTCTCTAATTTTATGCATAGTTGTTTGCTGATTTACAAAAATGATTAAAATGTAAACTATAGATAAGAAAAATATTAACTTTTTTACATTAAATTTTTTCATAGCATAACTTCCCTTTATAAAATATAAACCTCATAGTTATATTTTATTATATTTAAAATTTTCTTCAAGTTATTTTTGCAAATTATATTAAAATTTAATGTATTTTATTAGATTTTATTTTATATATCAATAATTTTAATGGATAAACTATTATATTAAATGTTATCCTGAAAAATTTATTTATATTTACAACTACTAAAGTAAATATAGGATTTAAATATTTACTTATAAAAAAAATATATATGTATAATCCTATAGCAATCCATAGGTATACATATAGCCCTATAAATGCACAATTATTATATAACAAAAATATGAATATTACTATAGCAGCTAAACACCAAAATAATATATCTTCAACAATCTTTATAATAGGGCTTAAGTTTTTATCCATTCTTATACTTTTATACATATCAAAAAAAACACCTGTTATTAATCCAGATAAAAAACTAAAAATTAATAATCCAAATTGTTTACTTATAGATATAACCATACTATACAAATCTCCTACTTAAATAGTTTTGAAAATATACTACTCCTATTAGCCTTAGATTCATTATTAAGATAAACACAGGAGTTTATACTACCTATTATTATTACATCTCCATTTTGTACATCTAATTTATTCATTTTTAAATTTGATCCTTTTATATCTAAATCCCCTAAAGTTGTTTTTAAAGTAATTTCTTCTTCGTTAAAACTTATAACTTCATTAACTCCACTTAATACTAATTTTTTTCTACTCTCTAAATTTAAATTACTTATTCTATCATCATTTTTAATTTCTTTCTTTTCCATATATATCCCCCTCTACTTATAAATAATATATGCTCATTCATTATTGTATATTACTACAAAATAAAAGGTTCTAAAAATTCCATTTTTAGAACCCTTTATTTAAAAAATTATATAATTTTATACATATTTTCAGCATCTTCTTTTTTTACATGCTCCAAAACAGATATTATCTCATAGGTCATAGTTTTATTAGCATATTGTATTTCTAAGATATCTCCTTCCTTAATTTCAGTACCAGGTTTGGCTATCTTAGAATTAACAAGAACTCTTTCATTTTCACAAGCTTCTTTAGCCACAGTTCTTCTTTTTATTATTCTTGAAACTTTAAGGAATTTATCTAAGCGCAAATCTTTTCCCCCTTAATTTTATATAAATAAACAAAAAACCCAGATTAAAACCTAGGTTTTTTATAATTATTATTTATTTTATTTTTTGTTTACTTTTTCTTTTAGTTCTTTTCCTGCTTTAAATACAGGTGCTATTGATGCAGGTATAGTTATTTCTTCTTTAGTTCTTGGGTTTCTACCTACTCTTTCAGCTCTTTCTCTAGTTTCAAAAGTACCAAAGCCAACTAATTGAACTTTTTCTCCACTCTCTAATGCGTCCTCAACACTTTCTATAAATGCTTTTAACGCTGTTTCTACGTCCTTTTTAGTTAATTTTGATTTTTCTGCCATGCTTGTGATTAATTCTGATTTATTCACTTTTGTTACCTCCTTAAAATTAAGTAAGTAGCTTCCTACTTAAAGTTTATACATTTCTCGCATACTAGCATATTCTTCACTTATTATAAAAATCCTTCTTTAAATAAGTGAATTTATTTATTTTTCGCTTCTTTCCATAAATTATCCATTTCTTCTAAAGACATATTTTCTAATTTTATATCTTTAGAACTTGCTGTATCTTCTATGTATTGAAAGCGATTTATAAACTTATCTATACTATAATTTAATGCATTTTCGGGGTCAATGTCAAGAAATCTTGCTACATTTACCACTGAAAATAATAAATCACCTATTTCTTCTAATATTTTTGCCTTATTCTTGCTTTTATATACATCCTCTATCTCTTTATATTCCTCTATTATTTTTTTCATTGCATCTTCTATTTTATCCCAATCGAATCCAACTTTTGCTGCTTTTTTTTGAACTTTATCTGCTCTCATTAAAGCTGGTAAAGTTTTTGCAATGTGCCTTATACTATCTGTGTAAGTTTCATTTCCCTGTTCCTTACTTTTTATTTTATCCCAATTTTCCAAAACTTCATTTGCATCATTTATCTCTAAATCACTAAAAACATGAGGATGTCTATTTATCATTTTATCACATATAGATTGTATTACATCTTTTATTTCAAAAAATCCATCTTCCTTGCCTATTTGGGAATGGAAAACCACTTGTAAAAGTACATCACCTAATTCTTCTATTAACATATCTACATCTTTATTATTAATAGCTTCTATAACTTCATAACTCTCTTCTATTAAATATTTTTTTAATGAAATATGGGTTTGTTCTCTATCCCAGGGGCATCCTTCTTCTCCTCTTAACTTATCCATTATATCTAATAAATCTACAAAATCATAGTTGTTGTTTGAAATCTTAGGTATATATACTGATGTTAAATGGTCTATATCCTGTTGCCTATCTAATTCATACAAAGGTATCTTTCTTATTTGTTCAAGTCCTTCTATTCCAGCTGCTCTTACGAAAAATATCTCTGTATCATCTTTATAATACTCCATAAGATTTAATTTAACTTCTGAAGCTATAAATTTATCATATACTTGTGTAATTATAGTTCCTATTCTCTTATCCATAACTTGATTTTTTATATCAAATGCATCTATTATTTTTAAACCTTCTACTGGATCTAAAAGTAAACTTTCCATTAAAGCGTCCACAAAACTTACTGCTGGCAATATTTTATATTCTATACTGTTTTTTTTACAAAGATTTATAAGTATATTTACAGATTTTTCTGCAACTAACGGATGTCCTGGTACTGCATATATTATATCAGAATAGTTTTTGCTAGCTTCTACTATTGATTTTGCTATAGCGTTATATACATCATCAAAATTTTCTGCTATTTCATATTCTCCGTCGAAAGTTTCATAATTAATTCCTAGCTTATTTATATACTCTACTGTAGGATGTTTTTCTGTCCTAAAAAAAACTTTATCAACAATCTTTAATGTTTCTATAGTTCCTAAAGTAATTGATTCTTTTGACCCTGGGCCTAGTCCTATAATGTTTATCATGTAATATTTCACCCTTACCTTTTTATGATTTTTCTTTTTATATACGTATAATCTAATATGCCAATTAATCCTATTACAATAAAATAAATTATCATTCCTAAAAATACAGCTATCAAACAAGCTATTTTACTACTTATGGTATAATTATAGGCATAGAAATAAATAAATACAACTGCTATTATCATTATTGTAGATGCTATAAGAGGTTTTATCATAATTTCATAATAATTGATACTTATATTTAGACTCTTCTTTAAAGCTCTCATATTTAACAATGCTGGTACTATATATCCAATTATAGTTCCTATAACCGCCCCATATATGTTTATATTGTTCATAGGAACCAAAATCAATGTAATTGCTATTTTAAATGCACATCCTATTGATAAGTTAATTATAGGTCTTACATATCTTCCTATTCCCTGTAGTATAGCTGTGCTAGTTTGACTTAAAACTATAAATGGTATGCTTATAGATAAATATTTTAATATTTCATATCCAGATTCCTGCCCTGGGAATATTAAATTTAATATAGGTTTAGCCATAAAATTGAGTCCTAAACAAGAAGGAATAGCTATAACCATAGAAATTTTAATAGCTAACTCTACCTTTTTTAAAACTTCCATTTTTCTGTCCAGTATATAATCTTCTGCTATTATGGGCACCAAAGCTGCGCATAAAGATACAGACAATGTTAATGGTACATTAACTAATGTAAATGCTTTGCCTGTTAGTTGCCCATACAGTATGGTTGACTGCTTGTATGTAAATCCTGCTTCTAATAATTTTTGTGGGACTAATGCTGAATCTATTAAACTCATAATAGTTCCTACTGCAGAGCCTATAGATATAGGAATGGCCATATAAAGTATAGTGTTCATTATTTTAAAATTTCTTTTTACCTTTTTTACTTTAAATTCTTTCTTTACCCTCAAATATTTTAAAAAAAGATATATCCCTCCTAAAAGGCCTCCCATAGCCGCTCCTATAGCTGCTCCTCCTGCAGAATATTCTATTCCCTTTGGCAATAGTATATAAGCAAGTCCAACTCCAAATATTACTCTTCCTAATTGTTCTATGAGTTGTGATATAGCTGTATAATTCATATTTTGCATACCTTGAAAAAACCCTCTAAATACACTCATTATAGATATAAAAAAAGGCGCTAAAGATATACCTATTAAAGAATAGTAAGATCTTGTATCCCATTTTAAAAATCTTATTATATTTTTTGAAAATAATAAAAGTATGGCTGTAAATCCTATTCCCATTATAAACATAAATATCATAGCCTCTTTTAAAACTGATATTATGCCCTCTTCATTTCTTACCGCATTTCTTTCTGATACTAACTTAGAAACTGCCACAGGTATTCCAGATGCAGCTGCTATAAAAAACATATATAATGGATAAGACATCTGATAATATCCAATACCTTCGTCTCCTATAAGCATTTGTAATGGCCATCTAAAAAATAATCCTAGGAATTTAGCAATTATTCCTGCAATTCCTAATATAAAAGTTCCTTTTATTAAAGATTGTTTTTTCATAATAATACCTCCGCAATACTACTATCCTATTAGTATTTAAAAAACTGAGCTATTATTACTTTTATTTTTATAATTTTATAGTTTATTAATAAAACCTGTGACTAAGCACAGGTTCATACTAAGTATATTAAATTACTCTTCCATTTGTTTACCTAAAAATGATGAAGCAGTTTCTGCAAGTTTCATTTCTAGTTCATCGAATTTCTTTCCACCTTCTTTTGATGCTATTATTACAGCCCCAACAGTATCTCCTTCAGCTATTATAGGAGATATAACCTGTGCTGAATATTTTTCTTCTACATCTTCATCATCATATATAGGAACTACTTTACTATCATCTTCAAAATAAACAGCTTTTCTTTCTTCTATTATTTTTTCTAAATCATAACTTATTTTTTTCTCTAAGTATTCCTTTTTAGGTGATCCACTAATTGATATTATACTATCCTTGTCACAAATCATAACTATATTTCCTATAGTTTGTTGAATTGAATCTGTATATCCTTTTGAAAACTCACTTAGATCGCCTATTGGTGAATATTTTTTTAATATTACTCCACCTTCCCTATCAGTAAATATTTCAAGAGGATCTCCCTCTCTGATTCTCAAAGTTCTTCTTATTTCTTTTGGTATAACAACTCTGCCTAGATCGTCTATTCGTCTTACAATTCCTGTTGCCTTCATTATTTTATTCCTCCTCTAACTAAAATTTAAATATATTAGAATTATGTAGTAATATTATCTTTCTAATTATGAAATTTTATGCATAATTGTTATTTACATTTTATATTTTTTCATTTTACTGTAAAATAAGCTGATATTTTTCCCATTTTATTGTAAAATAAAAAAACCATGTGCAATTTATACACATGATTTTATATATATTATAATAAATTCTTTTCATAAGTTTTTATTTTTGAAGCTTTCTTCCATTCCTCAATCTTTTTAGTATAAGTTTCTTGCTGTTTTTTCATTTTTAATTCTTTTTTAATATCTTCTTTAACAGCATCAAATTTCTTAACTGGATACTCTACCTTTTTATTAATTTTTATAATATGATATCCAAATTGAGTATGAACAGGATTAGAAACCTCTCCTTGTTTAAGTGCTTTAGCTGCACTCATAAATGTAGGATCAAGTTGAGGATCATTATAGCTTATATCTCCTAAAAGTCCACCTTTATCCTTTGAACCAGGATCTTGAGATAATTGCTTTGCTACATTTGCAAAATCTTCTTTTGCATCTAGCTTCTTTTTAACATTTTTAGCATCGGCCTCTGTCTTAACTAATATGTGAGATATATTCATTGTATTTGGTTTTTCAGTATAATTTGTTTTATTTTTTTCATAATATTCTTTTCCATCTTTATCAGTGATTTTTATATCTTTTGTAGCTTCATTTATAACTTTTTCTATTACTACTTGATTTTTTAAATACTCTTTTAAACTATCTTTAGTAAAGCCTGTAGTTTTTAAAGTTTCCTCAAATTTCTTTTCATCATTATTATATACTGATTTTATTTCATTAAATTTTTTATCAGTTTCTTTATTTAATGCCTCATCATTTGGAACAACTTTTAATTCTTTACCTTTTTGAACTAATACTTTTTCTGTTATAAGTTCATCTAATATTTGTTTTTTTTGCTGTTCCAACACTTGTTTACCTTGTTCATTTTTTGCAAACTCCTCACCATACTGCATCTTCATTTGATTTATTACTTGTTTGTATCTAGGATTTTCATCTAAATCTTTTCTTTCAATCTTTTCCCCATTTACTTTTGCTATAGCAGCTTTTGCTTTTGCTTCTGGAGTCTTTTCTACCATATCACAAGCTGCAAATGTTAAAACAAATATCCCCAAAAATAATAAACTTAATAATTTTTTTGCACTTTTCAACATATATTCCTCCACTCTTAACATTTTATTTTACATAATTAAAGTAATTTTACCACATAAATAGTAATACTACAAAATCTTCATTTATTCATTGTTCTCCACTATATATTCTAAGAATTCCTTTAT
Source organism: Clostridium sp. Marseille-Q2269 (assembly GCF_943736985.1). Classification (GTDB taxonomy): domain Bacteria; phylum Bacillota; class Clostridia; order Clostridiales; family Clostridiaceae; genus Clostridium_F. Next base: position 68,233 of record NZ_CALSFS010000003.1, on the reverse strand, counting down.
AACTGGAAGAACTTGTTCCTTCTTTATATTCTTTAAACTATAACCTATAGCAGGATTCTCTTTTAATTTAAAGGCTATTTGTTTAGAATATTTATCCATTATGACTTTTACAAGTTTTTCTTTTAAACTACTTTTATCCTCAAATTGAAAAACGATCTCATTTGAAGTTTCTTTTATCTCTTCTATATACAGCTTTTTACCTAAACTTCTTATATAAGATATATTCATTAGATTATAAACAGATATTGGTATATCTGAAAATCTATCTTCTAATTCTTCTTTTATATCCATAAACTCTTCTTTAGAATCTATAGATGCTATCTTCTTGTACACTTCTATTTTTTGTGTCTCATCTTTTATATAAGCATTTGGTATATATGCATCTATTTTTAACTCTACTGAAGTTTCTACTGGCTCTTTATCTATATCTCCTCTAACTAACTTTATAGTATCCTCAAGCATTCTACAATAAAGATCATATCCTATAGAGGCCATATGCCCATGCTGAGCAGAGCCCATCATATTTCCCGCTCCTCTTATTTCTAAATCCTTTAATGCTATCTTAAAACCTGATCCTAATTCTGTAAAATCTTTTATAGCTTTTAATCTCTTTTCTGCCACTTCTGTGAGTATCTTATCTCTTTTATAAGTCAAATAGCAATATGCCATTCTATTTGTTCTACCTACTCTTCCTCTCAATTGATATAACTGAGATAGCCCCATTTTATCTGCATCATATATAATCATAGTATTAACATTTTTTATATCCATACCTGTTTCTATTATTGTTGTAGCAACTAATATATCAAACTTATTCTCTGTAAAATCTAATACTACATTCTCTAACTCCTTTTCTTTCATTTGTCCATGAGCTATTTGAACCCTTCCTTCAGGAACTAATTTTGATATATATGATGCCATTTCATGAATACTTTCAACCCTATTATATACAAAATATATTTGTCCACCTCTACTAAGTTCCCTTAATATAGAATCTCTTATCAATTGATCATTGTACTCTACTACATAGGTTTGAACAGGATACCTCTCCTCTGGAGGTGTTTCTATAACACTTATATCCCTAACTCCTACCAATGACATATGTAAAGTCCTAGGTATAGGAGTAGCACTTAGAGTTAAAACATCTACATTCTTCTTTAGATTCTTCATCTTCTCTTTATGTTTTACTCCAAATCTTTGTTCTTCGTCTATTATGAGTAATCCTAAATCTTTAAACTTTATATCTTTTTGAAGAATTCTATGAGTTCCTATTAATATATCCACATTTCCTTCTTTAATGGATTTTATAGTAGCTTTTTGTTGAGACAGAGTTCTAAATCTACTTATAACATCTACTGTCACAGGAAAATCCGAGAATCTTTGTTTAAAGTTATTATAGTGCTGTTGAGCTAATATAGTGGTAGGAACTAAAAATGCTACCTGCTTTCCATCCATAACAGCCTTAAAAGCCGCTCTTATAGCAACTTCAGTTTTACCATAGCCTACATCACCACATAAAAGCCTATCCATTGGCCTTTGTGATTCCATATTCTTTTTTATTTCCTCTATAGCTGATACTTGATCTGGGGTTTCCTCATAAGGAAATTCCTCTTCAAATTGTCTTTGCCATACTGTATCTGTAGAATATTTATAGCCCTTTAATGTAGACCTTATAGCGTACAATTTAACTAAATCTTCTGCGATTTCTTCTATAGATTTTTTAACCTTGTTTTTAGTCTTAGTCCATTCTGAACTTCCCAATTTATTTACTTTAGGTTTTTTGCCTTCGCTACCTATATATCTTTGTACCATATCTAATTGTTCTACTGGTACATAAAGTTTGTCATCTGCATGATATGTTAATTCTAAGTAATCCTTTTTGTTTCCCTGTAGCTCTAGTTGCTTTATACCTTTAAATACGCCTATACCATGGTTAGCATGAACTACGAAATCTCCTGGCTTAAGCTCAGTAAAGCTTTTAATTTTTCCTGTGCCTTTTTTATTCTGTTTCTTTCTAGTTTTCTTTTTAAATTGCCCAAATATATCTTTATCAGATATGATACTTAACTTTATATCATAATATTGAAAACCATTAGTTTGATTCCCAAAGGTTATAATCACTTCTCCTGGTTTTATTTCTCTTACTATATCTTTGTAAGAACTTTCTACTCCCATCTCTCTAAGATAGTTTACTAATCGTTCTCCCCTACTTCTAGTTCCTGATAAAATCAATATTTTATAGTTTTCTTTTTTCTTTTCTTTTATATCCTCTATTAAAAACTCAATTTTACCATTATATCCTTGTAGTGTTGTTTGATTAAATGTAAAAATAGATTTAGGTTTAAATTTACTTAAACTCTTTTTAATACTTTCTATATTAATTATTTTTCTATATTCTAATTGCTCTATTATCTTTTCTTTATCATGAATAATCTCCGCTTGTCTAGGCAAAATGTATCCTTTTTCTAAAAATCTATCATAATCTTCATTAAACTCTAAATAAGTACTATCTAGCTTACCTAGACATCGCTTAGCATCATCTATAATTATTAAAGAACCTTCTATATAATCTAATAAACTGTTTGTTTTATTATAAAAGTAAGGTAAGAAAGTATCTATATTCTCAAAAGACCAACTTTCATTTAATTGCTCTAAATTGCTATTTATTATGGTTTCTATCTTTTCTTTATCTTCCTTTTTACTTAGATTACTCACTAATTTATTTAAATCAGATTTTATATTTTTTAATCCTAGTGTTACATTTTCTTCTTCAAGTATAATTTCTTTAGCTGGAAATATATATAAACTATGGACCTTTTCAATACTTCTTTGAGAGTTTACATTAAAATTTCTTATAGAATCCACTTCATCTCCAAAAAGCTCTAATCTATAAGGTTCTGATGAAATAGGAGGATATATATCTATAATACCTCCTCTTACAGAAAACTCTCCTTTATTTTCTACTATATCTACTCTTTCATATCCACTTTTAACTAGTTTTTCTTCTAGAGATTTAGTTTCTAGTATATCTCCAACAGATACTTTAAATGTATACTTAAAATATAACTCTTTAGGTATATATGTAGCACCTAAAGATTCTATACAAGTAACTATTATTTTCTTTTTAGGACTTAATATTTCATTTATAACTTTAAGTCTTTCCCATCTTAGATCTCCTGATATGGCATAGATATTATAAAATACAACTTCTTTAGTAGGTAAATAATATACTTCTGTTGTATACAAACTCAAATCCTCATATATTTTCCTTGCTTCCACATCACTATGAGTAAAAATTACTAAAGATTCTTTAACATTTTCAAATATGCTGCTAACAAAGTAATTTTTACCAGAATCAGCTAATCCATATGCTCCTATAGGAAATTTATCTAAATTTATATTTTTCAACAAACTTTTAAAATCTTCACTTGAACTCAGAGGTGATACTAAACCTTCTAGTCTCATATTAACAACCACCCTATAATTATTAATTATTAATTATTATTTTATAATTCTATTTTAACACCATTATAATTGTTCATAGCCTCTGTCACTCCATCTTTTATTATACTTATACAAGCACTAGCAGCCACATCCAATATTTTTTCTATAATTTCCCTTTCATCTTTTGAAAATTTTCCCAAAACATAGTTTACTACATTTCCATCTGGCTGTCCAATACCTACTCTAACTCTTGGAAAAATATCTGAATTTAAATGTTGTATAATATTTTTTATACCATTATGACCGCCTGCACTTCCTTTACCTCTAATTCTTAACTTTCCTATGTCTATACTCATATCATCATATATTACTATTATGTTTTCCTTATCTATTTTATAAAAACTAGATGCTTCTATAACGCTCTCACCACTTAAGTTCATATATGTACTAGGCTTTAATAAAAGCACCTTTTCATTTTCTATTCTTCCTTCTCCATAACTTCCTTTAAATTTTTGCCTATTTATTTCAATATTATACTTCTTAGCTATAATGTCAACTACATCGAAACCTATATTATGTCTAGTATTCTTATACTCTTCTCCTATATTTCCTAAGCCAACTACTAAATACATATCTTCACTCCTAATATTAATATTATCAAAGAATATTATACTATAAATAAATAATAAAGAGACCTGTTTAGTCTCTTTATTATTTATTTATATATTGCATTTTATCTATTATCTTCTTTCATTTCGGATAATATGATATTAAATTCTTTACTTTTTGTATTTCTTAATACTTTAACTTTTACGGCATCTCCTACTTTATGTTTATCCAATGTCTCTGATATATCTTCAAATTTAGTAACTTTCTTACCATCTAATTCTACTATTATATCCGTAGGCCTAATCCCTGATACAGCTGCTCCTGATCCTTTAACTACCTCTGTCACATATACTCCAGATATTCCATTTTCCTCAGAAGATATAGTTTTACCTCCTATACCTAAATAAGGTCTTGATACTTTGCCATAGCTCATTAAGGATTTTATTATATCTTTAGCCTCATTTATAGAAATAGCAAAACCTATTCCTTCTGCTTTTTCTTTTAAGCTGTTAATCCCTATAATTTCCCCTGCATCATTACACAAAGCACCGCCACTATTTCCTGGATTTATAGCTGCATCAGTTTGTATTAACTTATATAAAGCGCCTCCATATTGAATTTTTCTATTTATAGCACTAACTATACCTGCCGTAACGGTTCCTGCAAATTCTTCTCCTAATGGGTTACCAATAGCTATAGCTACATCTCCAACTTTAACTTTTGATGAATCCCCAAATTTAGCCACAGGTAAATTTTTAGCATTTACTTTTATGACAGCTAAGTCTGTTCTAGTATCTTTTCCAACTAAATTAGCATCCAATACTTTTCCAGTAGACAATTTTACTGTTATTTTTTGCGCTCCATCTATTACGTGATTATTAGTTACGATATATCCGTTAGGATCAAAGATTATACCTGATCCTGACCCCTCATCTTCTACTCCAAAATAACCTTCTGTTTTATTACTAATGCCTACAACTGCTGGTCCAACGCTTTCTGAAACTTTTGTTATAGAGTTTTTAGGCAATTGTTCAGCTTGACTTTGATTTTTCTCATTTTTTTGATGGAATAAAGATTCATTAGTAGGATTATATGGACTTTGTTCTAACTTCTTATCCATGATATAAGATGCTGTTAATCCTCCACATAAAGATGATACCACAACTATACCAATAATAAGCATCATATTTTTCATTCTTCTTCTTTTTCTATTTTTCTTAAAATTTATTTCACCATATGGTTCAGCATTAAAGCCATTTTGTTCAACATTATTTAAATTATTCTTATCCATATTTAACCTCCACTCCTTAGTTTAAATTTAACAATTATGCTCTTTTTATGGTAAAATTGAATATTACCCCTCCTTCTGGACTATTGTTAACCCAAATGTCTTCCCCGTGTTGTGTTAAAATACTTCTTACAATAGATAATCCTAGTCCAGTACTAACCTTAGACGATCTAGCTTTATCTGCCTTATAAAATCTGTCCCATATATGTTTCATATCTTCATCAGATATAACAGGTCCATCATTAAATATAGAAACTATAACTTTGTTTCCTTTTATCTTTGTATTTAATTTTATATTTCCACCTTCATTAGCATACTTAACAGCATTATCTAATACATTTATTATAACCTGCATTAATCTATCTTTATCAGCAATAACATATACTTTATCATCTTCTAAGTTTACATCTACTTTTAATTTCTTATCTCTTATTTTCGTTTCAAATTTTATTACACTTGTTCTTATAATTTCATTTATATCTATTTGCTCTAAATTTAATTTTAAATGTCCTTCTTCAATGGAAGACAAATCTAACAAATCATTTATAAGTCTTGTAAGTCTCTGAGTTTCATCGTAGGTTAATTTTAAATAGTAATTTTGCTTCTCCTGTGGAACTATACCATCTAAAATACCGCCTATAAAACCCTTTATTGATGTGATGGGAGATCTTATTTCATGAGAAACATTTGAAATAAATAATCTTCTGTTATTCTCTACTTGTTCTATTGAATCTGCCATAGAGTTGAAAGAAGATGCCAATTCCCCGATTTCATCATCCGAATCTATATCTACTCTCTTTCCTACTTCTCCTTTAGATATCTTATCAGCTACATAATTAATTTTTGCAAGTGGCTTTATAATTATCTTTTGAGAAAAATAGTATATTATTACACAGGATATTATTATAGCAAAAATGGCTGAAATCCAAATTATATTATAAACCTTCTTTAATGGATCTTTTATTTCGTCTATAGACGTATGCATTATTATAGCTCCACTAAATATTCCTTTATTAAAAATAGGTACTTCAAAAGTGTGTACAGGAGTAGAAAAAGCTGATTTATACTGTCCTTTATTTTCTAAATTATTTCCTTGTCTTAATTCTTGTAATTCATCAGTTAATACCTGTACTCCTATTAAATTTTTATGTTTAGAATTAGATACAGCATAAACATACCCATATTTATCTGTAATCCATATATTTGCAGATAAATAGTTACTGATGTAACTTATTACCTCATTAATTTTTTCAGGTGGTATATTTCCTTCTACATATCTAACTGCTGCACTACCTATAAACTGCGATTCAGTTATAAGTTGATTTTTTCGTTGATCAAAATAATAACTTTCAAACCAATAAGACAGGAATGCAGCTATAATTATAAAACTTACAGATATTATTATGGTAAATGTAGCTACAAGTTTAGGGAATAAGCCTTTTTTCATCTATTTCACCTCAAATTTATAACCTACACCCCAAACAGTTTCTATTTCCCAATTAGGTCCACCTTCTAATTTTTCTCTTAATCTCTTTATATGAACATCTACTGTTCTTGAATCTCCAGGATAATCATATCCCCATACTTCACATAATAATTGTTCCCTAGTAAATACTCTATTTTTATTTCTTGCTAAATAATATAAAAGTTCAAATTCCTTTGGTGGCATTTTTATTTCCTTATCTTTATAAACAACTGTATAAGAATTAACATCTACTGTTAGCTGATCAAAAGTTAAAGTTTCTTTATCTTCACTGTCTACATTATATCGTCTTAATACAGCCTTAACTCTTGCTAATAACTCCTTTGGTTCAAAAGGTTTTACTATATAATCATCTGCACCTAACTCTAAAGCTAACACTTTATCAAAAGTATCACCTTTTGCTGTTAACATTATTATAGGTGTTGTACTATCTCTTCTTATCCATTTAAGTACATCTACTCCATCTATATGTGGAAGCATTATATCTAATAAAACTAAATCTGGTTTATATACTAAAAATCCTTCTTGAGCTTCTTTTCCATCATAACAAACTTTCGTATCATATCCTGAATTCTCTAAGTACATCTTTATTACTTCTGCTATATTTTCATCATCATCTACAATAAGAACTTTCCCTATTTTTCCTTCCATTGGTATATCCTCCTTTTAACTTTGCATATTGTATATTTTATATTATTATTATCTCTATATAACACATATTTAATTTATCATATTATTTTAAATAAAAATAAATAATTCTTCAAAATTTACAAATAGTTAACTAACTGTATAAAAATAAAGTACCCATAGAAAATAAATTCCATGAGCACTTTTATTTATATGTATTGATTAATCCTCAAATATTTTACTTACTGATGTATCTTCATATATTCTCTTAATTGCTTCTGCGAATACAGGTGCAACTGATAGAACTTTAAATTTATCTAAAGTTTTTTCTTCTGATAAATCTATTGTGTTTAACATAACTAATTCTTTTATTACTGATTTTTCTATTCTCTCTATAGCTGGTCCAGATAAAACAGAATGAGTGCAACAAGCATAAACTTCTTTAGCTCCCATTTTTATTAAAGCGTTAGCTCCATTAGTTATAGTTCCTGCTGTATCTATCATATCATCAACTAATATAACAGTTTTATCTTTTATATCTCCTATTATATTCATTACTTCTGATACATTTGCTTTAGGTCTTCTCTTGTCTATAATAGCTATTGGACAATGTAGCTTATCTGCAAATTTTCTTGCTCTAGTTACACTTCCTAAGTCTGGAGATACTACAACTATATCATCTCTATCTGCAAATCCTTTTTGTACAAAATATTTTGCAAGTATTGGTGATCCCAATAAATGATCTAATGGGATATTAAAATATCCTTGAATTTGAGATGCATGTAAATCCATTGTTAAAACTCTATCTGCTCCTGCTGCTGTTAAAAGATCTGCAACTAATTTAGCTGTGATTGGATCTCTGGCCTTAGCTTTTCTGTCTTGTCTTGCGTATCCATAATAAGGAACAACTGCTGTTATTCTTCCTGCAGAGGCTCTCTTAAATGCATCAATCATTATTAGAAGTTCCATTAAATTATCGTTAACTGGTTCATTAGTTGATTGTACAATAAATAGGTCTGTTCCTCTAACTGTTTCGTTAATATTAACAGATATTTCTCCATCGCTAAAGGTTCCTACTTGTGAATCACCTACAGTAGTTCCTAAAATATTAGCTATATCTTGTGCTAATTTGGGATGAGAATTACCTGAAAAAATTTTAATACCTTTCCCATGGGTTATCATTAATATAGTCCTCCTTAAATTTTTATTTCTTTAATAATCCTTTTTTATCTACCCAGCCTTCTTTATTGATCTGCTTTGACCTAGCAATTGCCAAAGAACCTTCTGGTACCTCTTTTGTAATTGTAGATCCTGCCGCAATATATGTATTGTCGTTAACTTTAACTGGAGAAATCAAATTTGTATTGCAACCTATAAAGACATTGTCACCAACTATAGTCTTTTGTTTCTTTTGTCCATCATAATTTACCACTACAGTTCCACATCCAAAGTTGCATTTGCTTCCTATCTCTGCATCTCCTATATAAGTAAGATGAGATACCTTTGTGTTATCTCCAATAGTTGATCTTTTTATTTCTACAAAATCTCCTATTCTTGCAGATTTACCTATTTTGGTTTCTGGTCTTACATAAGCAAAAGGTCCTACAGTAGTGTTCTCTCCTACATGACTTTCTAGTATAACAGAATTTTCAACTGTCACATTTGATTCTATTACACTATTAAATATTCTTGAATTAGAATATAATGTACATTCTTCTTTTATTATTGTATTTCCCTGTATAACGCATCCTGGATATATTATAGTATCATTTCCTATTTCTACATCAGCATCTATATAAGTACTTTCAGAATCTATAAATGTTACTCCATTTACCATATGATTATGATTTATTATTCTTCTCATAACTATTTCTGCTTCTGAAAGTTGAACTCTTGAATTTACACCCATTATCTCTTCATAAGGTACCACCATTGCACCTACTTTATTACCAGATTTCTTCATTATTTCTATAACATCTGTTAAATAATATTCTCCTTGAGAATTGTTGTTATTAATACATTTTAAACTTTTTAATAAAAGTTCTATATCAAAACAATACATTGCACTATTTATTTCATTAACTTTAAGTTCTTCTTCGTTGCAATCTTTATGTTCAACTATCTTATTTACTTCTCCAGATTCTTCTCTTATGATTCGTCCATACCCTGTTGGGTTTTGTACTGTAGAAGAAATAATAGTAGCCCCTAATTTATTATTATTATGAAATTCAAATAGTTCTTCTATTGTTTCGTTAGTAATTAAAGGAGCATCTCCTGTAAATATAGCCACTGTGCCTTTTTTATTTTTTAAAAATTCTTCTGCACAAATAACAGCATGGCCAGTTCCTAACTGTTCTTCTTGCATAGAATAAGTTACATCTCTATTTCCCGTATGTTCTTTAACTGTCTCTGAGCCTTTTCCTATTACTATATTTACATCTTTTATGTTAGCTTTTCTTACATTGTCAATTACATGATTAACCATTTCTTTTCCACAAACTTTATGTACGACCTTTGGCATGGAAGATTTCATTCTTTTTCCTTTTCCTGCAGCCAATATTATAGCACAATTATACATTATAGCACCTCTTTATGGTTTAATTATGATATACTTTTATTTTATTTAATAAAACACCTTCTAATATTATATTTTATATAAAAATTATTTTCAACCTATTGCCATATTTTTAGAATAATTAAAAAATAAAAAAGAAGCCCAAAGGCTCCTTTTTAAATATTTTATTCTTGAACTTTTTCAGAAGATTCTTCTTCCATTTTGGCTCTTTCGTATTCTTCGATTATAGACTTTTGAATTTTTTCTCTAGTTTCAGTATTAATTGGATGTGCTATATCCTTGTATTCACCATCTGGTGTTTTTCTACTAGGCATAGCAATAAAAAGTCCATTTTGTCCTTCTATAACCTTTATATCATGAACTACGAATTCATTATCAAAGGTTACTGAAACTATAGCTTTCATTTTTCCTTCTGCTGCAATTTTTCTAACACGTACATCTGTAATTTGCATAATTCCACCTCCAAGATGCTATGTATATACATACATATTCTCTATATTTTATGTTTTTCCTTCTGAATTTTCAAAAAAATATTAAATTTTTTGAAAATTATATTATCTGAATAAATCAGATGGCCTAACTACTATATTCCCATTATCATCAAACCCATTAAAATCTATTATAGAAAAATAATCATTCACTAATTTTTTTGTTATATCTGCATTATCTATCAATACTCCAATTCCCAATAATTCACTTTCAAACTCTTTAAGTAAATTAATTATTCCAAGAGCTGTTCCTCCAGCTTTCATAAAGTCATCAATAAAAATGCATTTACTATTCTTTTTAATTGCATTTTTTGACACGTACATATTTTGTACTCTTCCACTAGAACCTGAAACATAATTTATACTTAAAGTTGATCCTTCTGTAAGCTTATTTTCACGGCGTACAACTATTAGTTTAACCCCTAGTAAATTAGCAACTTCATAGGCTAATGGTATCCCTTTCGTTTCAACAGTAACAACATGATCTACATGTTCACCTGAAAAAAAGGATGAGAGTATATTAGCTGCTTGTTTTATTATTTGAGGATTGCACATTATATCTGTAACATATAAAAAGTTTCCTGGTATTATTCTATCCTTTTTGCTTAGATTTATACATAGATTTTCAGCAAATTGTTTACTTTTATCTTCTGATATACCATTTATAAATTTTACTCCTCCAGCTGCCCCTGATATGGTTTCCACTTTTCCCATACTCATTTTATTTAATATATCTTTTACTACAAATAAATCTTCACTTATGGTAGATTTTGCCGCATTGAAAATTTCAGTAAAATTATTTAAATTTATAATTTTATTTGGATTTTCTATTAATATTTTCATAATAATAGCTATTCGTTGATTTCTTGTAAATTTATCCATATTATCACCTATCTAAAATGTTATTTCACGAATTATTTTTAATTTATTAATCTTATTATTCTCATTTTAAGATAAATATGTAACAATATCAACAGCTTAAATTAAAATTTAAAACAAAACATTCTACTTTGATGTGTTTTTTTGTTTTGTTTTTGTATATAATTATCTAATATAACTAATATTTGAGGAGTTGATTATGGTGTCATTTGATTTTATAAAAGATAAAGATAAACATATACACTTTATAGGTATAGGCGGAATAAGCATGAGCGGATTAGCAGAAATACTTCTATATCATAATTTTACTGTATCCGGTTCAGATATGAATTCCTCTCCTATGACAGAAAAATTAAAAAAACTAGGGGCTAATATATATATTGGTCATAATAAAGAAAATATTAAGGATTCTGATTTAGTAGTATATACTGCTGCTATTAGTTTTGATAATCCAGAAATAATAGCAGCTAAAGAGAAAAATATCAAATTAATAGACAGAGCAGACTTTTTAGGAGATTTAATGAAAGGTCATAAATATAATGTTGCTATATCTGGAACTCATGGTAAAACAACTACAACTTCTATATTATCTCATATAGCATTAAAAGCAGATGTTGATCCAACTATTTTGGTTGGTGGAAATTTAGATATAATAAATGGTAATGTCAGAGTAGGGAAAAGTGAGTTTTTTATAACAGAAGCTTGTGAATATAAATCTTCATTTCTTAAGTTTTTTCCTTACATTGGAGTTATTTTAAATATAGATGCAGATCATCTAGACTATTATAAAGATATAGATGATATAAAAAATGCTTTTTCACAATTTGTTAAATTAATTCCTAAAAATGGGTACTTAGTAGCTTATAATGAGGATAAAAATATACAAGATATTATAAATAATGCTAATTGTAATGTTATAACTTATGGTATAAATTCAGGAGATATACAAGCCCATAATATAGAATACGATGATAAAGCTTGTGGAAGCTTCGATGTAGTTAAAAATAATGTAAAATTATTTTCAATAAAATTAAATGTTCCTGGAGAACACAATATTTTAAATTCTTTAGCTAGTATATGCATTGGATTAGTTTCTAATATTAACAATAAAGATATAATGGAAGGCATTGAAAGCTTCTTTGGAACTCATAGAAGATTTGAATTAAAAGGATGTAAAAATAATATCACTGTAATAGATGATTATGCTCATCATCCTACAGAAATAGCTGCTACATTAAATGCAGCAAAAAAATATCCTCATAATAAAATATTCTGTATTTTCCAACCTCATACTTATTCTAGAACATTAAATTTATTTGATGATTTTACTAAATGCTTTGATAATGCGGATGAAGTTATCTTAGCTGATATTTATGCTGCCAGAGAAAAAGATACTGGAGTCATAAATTCTAACATGCTAGGAGATAAATTAAGAGATAGAGGTTTAAAATGCACTAATTTTCATGATTTTGAAGATATAAAAAATTATATTATAGAAAATGCTAAACCTGGGGATTTAGTATTAACTGTTGGCGCCGGAGATATATACAAAGTAGGAGAAATGTATATTAATTTATAAACATATGCTTAAAACACCTCTCTTTTGGAAATACTATTTTTAAAATCCATGGGAGGTGTTTTTTATGAAGAATTTTTTAATATCTTCTATCGTAAATTTAATATTAATACTAATTGCTTATTTCTTATTTAGAAGTATTATAAGTGGACCTACTCGTCATAAAATATATGAAAAAATTTTCAGCTCTTTTGCTAAATTTATAATATACACTTTTGTTTTTACCGTAGCAATAACTGGAATAACAGCATTAATAGTTTATAAAACACGTTTTGTAATATATTTAAATATAATAGCTCCTGCCTTAGTTTCTATTTTAATAGGATTTTTAATTTCAACTGTACCAACTAAAGGTATGGAGGAAAATAGATATTAATCTATAATATATTTTATCTGTGCTTACTTGATTTATTTTAATTTATACTATATAATTTATATGTTGGAAATTTTTCGGGGTGTGGCGCAGATGGGAGCGCGCGTGGTTTGGGACCATGAGGTCGCAGGTTCGAGCCCTGTCACCCCGACCAAGAACTACTTTAAAAGTAGTTCTTTTTTTTATATTTTTTATAAATAAGGATATCATAAAGAAATAAAAGTATATCTTATTTTTAGGAGTGTGATTATATGAAAAAAGAGCATAGTGAATTATTTAAATCCATAATAAATTCCTATGTTAATGAAACATTAGAATCAGATATAGAGCATATTCTTTTAAAATATAATTATAATAAAGAAAATTTATGTAATATAATTTCTTCTCTATGTGGGGTAGAAGTAGACTCTGGTTCTGATAACTTTATAGAAAGTTTGAATAGTGCAATAAAATCTTATTCTTCACAGCATAAAATAGTAAATAAAATTAAAAATTGCTCCATGGATTGCAATGAAGAAGGGGGCAAAACCCTCTGTCAGGACGCTTGCCCCTTTGATGCTATACTAATAAATAAAAAAACTAATTGTACCTACATAGATACTGAAAAATGCACAGATTGTGGTTTTTGCGTAGAAGCCTGCCCTACTGGAAGCATATTAGACAAAGTAGAGTTTATACCTTTAGTGAATGTTTTAAAAAGTAACAAACCTGTAGTAGCTGCAGTTGCTCCTGCTATAATTGGTCAATTTGGTGAAAATGTTTCAATAAATCAATTAAGAAGTGCATTTAAGAAATTAGGCTTTTCTGACATGATAGAAGTAGCATTCTTTGCTGATATGTTGACATTAAAAGAGGCCATAGAGTTTGATCATCTTGTTAAAAATAAAGAAGATTTAATGATAACCTCTTGTTGTTGTCCTATGTGGGTAGCTATGGTAAAAAGAGTTTATGGCGATCTTGTAAAGTATGTATCTCCTTCAATTTCTCCTATGATTGCAGCTGGAAGAGTATTAAAAACTCTTAATCCTGATTGTAAAGTTGTATTTGTTGGTCCCTGTATAGCTAAAAAAGCTGAAGCTAAAGAAAAAGATTTACAAGGAGATATCGATTTTGTACTTACATTTTCAGAACTTAAGGATATATTTGATTCTTTAAAAATAAATGTATGGGATATGCCTGAAGATTTCTCATCTGAATATGCTTCACGAGGTGGAAGATTATATGCAAGAACTGGTGGCGTTTCAATAGCAGTTGAAGACGTAATAAAAAGACTCTTCCCTGAAAAAGCTAAGTTTTTAAAGGCTATTCAAGGCAATGGTGTTATAGAATGTAAAAAATTGCTTTCTAGTGCACAGGAAGGTAAAGTAGATGCAAATTTTATTGAAGGAATGGGTTGTATAGGTGGCTGTGTTGGTGGTCCTAAAGCAATAATCCCTAAGGAAATTGGTAAAGAAAAAGTAGATGATTTTGCCAATAAGTCTTCCATAAAAGTATCTATAGATAGTTCTTGCATGGATAATATATTAAAGAAACTAAATATAGATTATATAGAAGATTTTAAAAATCCTGAGAAAATAAAAATATTTGAAAGAAAATTTTAAAATATAAATACAAATTTTATTTTATATAACCACCCTGTTATAATTTTATTATTAATATTATAATGGGGTGATTTTTTGAAAAATATAGCCGGAGCAATTTTTGATCTAGATGGAACATTAATAGACTCTATGACAATATGGGACAAAATTGATTATGATTTTTTAAATAAAAGAAACTTAAAAGTTCCTTCAAGCTTAAAAAGTGAAATAGAAACTCTTACATTTGAAGAAGGTGCTAATTATTTCAAGAAAAATTTCAACCTAAAAGAGTCTGTGAAAGAAATTTTAGATGAATGGAATAATATGGCCGTAAATGAATACTCCCACAATATCAAATTAAAAAAAAATGTACGAGATTTTCTTATAAATCTCAAAAGTAAAAGTATAAAATTATCTATTGCTACAAGTAATACTCCTAAACTAACTAGATTAGTATTAAAAAATAATAAAATACTCCATTTATTTGATTCTATAACTACCATTAATGAAGTAAATAGAAATAAAACTTTTCCTGACATTTACCTTTTATGTGCAAAAAAATTGAACCTTAGTCCTGAAAAATGTGCTGTTTTTGAGGATATACTTCCCGCTATTAAAAGCGCCAAAGCTGCTAAAATGAAGACTGTGGGAGTATATGATCATTCATCTAAAGATCAAGAACAAAAAATAAAACAACTAGCAGATTACTATATATATGATTATAATGAATTGAAGCTATAGCTACACTATTAATATAATAACTCGTTTTTTAATTCCAACCTTAATGAGAGTTCTATATTAATTAATATATTCCTAACAATTTTTATACCATATTGAATATACTATAGTATAAAAATTAATAGGAGGATAATCCATTGATAGTTTTTTTATTATTTATACTAGTATTAGGTGCTTCCTCGTACTTTATCTACACTTTTTCTAATAAAATTAATCTTCAACAAAAACAAATAGTTTTATTAAAAAGACAAATAGACAAACTTAAAAATAAGGATAAATCTGACTTTAAAAATATTTATATAAAGTTCATAAATTCTAGTGTAGAAAATGGAACCATAGTCAAAAATTCTTATATTTATTTATACCCTAACAACAGCTCTCCTTATATTTATAAATTATATAACGAAGATACTGTAACTATACATTGCTGTGCAGAAAGTTCTAATGATACTTGGTATGAAGTATCATGTTTCTCTAAAGGTATGACAAATACAAGAGGATGGATAAAAAAAGATTCTATCCATATAAATTTATAAGATTAATCCTAGATTTCACTATGTTTGTATGAAATCTAGGATTAATCTAATCATACTTAAATATTTGATTTTATAATAGCTCCATTTTTATATTGTGGAACAACATTTATTATATCCTTTTGAAAACAATATTCTAGATCCTTTTCTAAATTTAAAGATTTTAATCTATGAAAATGATTTGCTTTTCCCACAAAGCTATTTATATCTTTATTATTTATGTAAATATAATGGGCTGTCTTTGCTATATCGGATAATTCTAAATCTTTCCTTATATTATATAAACAATCTATTAAATAACCACCACATATAAAATCATCCATAGAAAACTGTCCATATGTTCCAGAATTCACTATAATCAAATCCTCATTTAATTTATCTATTACATCCGCTGTAGCTTTAGAATTTATTAATGCAGAAATTAGTATATTCTTTGCATTAAAACTATTATTAATAGCCCTTGTTCCATTAGTAGTACTTAGTATAACAATTTTTTTGTCTACCTTTTCTTTTGTATATTCTAAGGGAGAGTTAGAAAAATTAAATCCATCTATTTTTACAGCATTTCTTTCTCCTCCTAAAATAATATCTTCTTTACTATTTTTAGCTATATCTCTAGCCTCTTCTACAGTTAAAACAGGCACTACTTTGTTACAGCCATTATTTATTGCAGTAACAATTACAGATGTAGCCCTTAGTATATCTATAACTGCTACAGTTTTATTAAGTAATTTCTTCTCATCAATATGATCTGCTGAAATTACTATATCAATCTTCATAAAATCCCCCCATGATATAATATTGGTTCTATAAATTTACATAAGTTTTATTTATTATTAAAATTTAACCCTTGATATAAATTATCATCTTTCATTTTTTTATCTATAGCATTTAAAATTTCCCATTTTTTAAGGCTCCATATAGGCCCTATTAAAAGACTTCTAGGTGCATCTCCTGTAAGCCTATGCACAACCATACTAGGTGGTAGTAAAGTTATAGATTTGCATATTAATTCTACATATTCATCCATACTCAAAAATTGTAGCTTACCGCTGTTATATAAACTAACTAAAGGAGTATCTTTCAAAAGATGTAATAAATGAAACTTAACTCCTTGTATATCTGTTTTAGATATATATTTAACAGTTTCTATCATATCTTCTTTAGTTTCTCCAGGTAGTCCAAATATAGTATGTACAACCACATCTATATTTCTATCTCTTAAATCTTTTACTGCCCTTTCAAAGATATTCAAATTATAACCTCTGTTTATAATTTTAGCTGTTTCATCATTTATAGTTTGAAGTCCTAATTCTACCCATATATATTTTTTCTTACTTAATTCTTCTATAAGATTTAAAACATCTTCATCTAAGCAGTCTGGT
Organism: Clostridium sp. Marseille-Q2269; assembly: GCF_943736985.1. Taxonomy (GTDB): domain Bacteria; phylum Bacillota; class Clostridia; order Clostridiales; family Clostridiaceae; genus Clostridium_F. The sequence goes on along the minus strand of NZ_CALSFS010000003.1, from coordinate 50,655 downwards.
CTTGTGGCTATAGCTAAAGCTACTACACCTTCTTCTCTTATGGCCTCTTCATATTTTTGTCTTAAAATATTTATAGGTGCATACGTATTAGTATAAGCTTGAAAATAGGCAATATATTTATCACTATTCCATTTTTCTTTCATTATTTTTTTTACATCTTCAAATTGCTTATGTATTTTAAAATGTCTATCTCCTGCAAAGTCTCCTGATCCTCTCTCACTACAATATATACATCCTCCTGTACTTATTTTACCATCCCTGTTAGGACAAGAAAATCCAGCATCTAATGATATTTTAAAGACTTTACAGGCAAATTTATTTCTTAAAAAATAGTTTAAACTGTGATATTGCTTATCATACCATTTTGTCTCCATAATAAATTCCTCCAAAAAAAGTATCTGTGAATATTATATGCCACAGATACTTTTTTTTCAAAATAACTACATTTTTTTTACATTAAAATCTTTTAAGTCTAATTTCCATTTACCTATAAATTCAGATAAATTTTTATTATTATTGTCTTTACCAGCTACATTAAATATTATAGAATCCGTATCAAAAGAAGATACTGTTACATTTACTTTGTTCAAAGGAAATTTATCTTCCATCTTAAAAGGTATTATTTCAGAGCTATCCGCTCTATACATTCTTATATTCTTAGTTTTATCACTGGTTTCATATTGAACTGCTATAAATTTTTCATCAGGAGAAAATACCATGAAATCTACTTTACTTTCTTTTAATAAATCCAATGAAGATATTTCTTTCCCTATTGGTTTTTCCACAGCATCTTCTACCATATCTGCACCTTGTTCTCCACCGCCACCTTCAGAAGATCCGCCACCACTATCTCCACCGCCTTGTTCATTGCCATCTTCTTGGCCTCCCTGAACAGCTTTTGCTTCGTCTATTGTTATTATTCCAATATAAGAGTCCTTATCATAGGTTGTTATTGTTATAAAATTTTCACTATACGAGAATGTCATAGGTCCTATATGTTTTTTTGGCACCACTAATTTTTCTATATTAGCTTTATCATCTTTTGAATATATATAATCTGGAATAGTTGAAGGATTTATTACTAATTGAGTTTTAACATTATTTTTATTTCTATATCTTATCTTATTTCTCTTGGTAAATGCTTCTTTATCCATGTTTATATTTATTTCATCTATTTTATATTCATTTTCTTCTTTTGAAACTTTTATCTTATACTCTTCCACACAAGTATATGGTTTCTTAACATTTACACTTACTACTTTGGTTATAAACAGTGCTGACTTACCAACTTCATTTACCTCATCAGTAGTATATCCTTTTATTTTAACGTCACTATTTTCTTTTTTTATTGCATCTTTCTTTAATTTTTTAGAATATAATTTTTGAGCTCCCTCCATATTTTCTTCAATCAGACAATTCATATAGGAATCCAATAAATTTGTTGCTATCTTTATGTCAAAATCATTAACTACTTTATCATCTTCTTTATCTTTTTTACATCCTAATAATGAAATAGTAATAGTAAAAATTAAAAACATTATTATTTTTTTTGTAAAATTTCTGTAGTACAATATTTTCTTCCCTCCCTTATTTAATTCACCATTTATTTTTATTTTCTCCCTAAAAAGAAAATTTAATTAAAAATCATTATTTTTATTTTTTTATATATATTTATATAAGGAGATTATATTAATTAAATTAGGAGGATGTATGGTTAAAAATAAATTTTCTTTAATTTTTCAAATGGGTGCGGTTTTTATTGGGACCATTGTTGGAGCGGGTCTTGCATCCGGACAAGAGATGACACAATTTTTTACTACATACGGATATAAAAGCTTTATAGGTCTAACTATATGTTTCTTTATATACATTATTATGGGATCTATAATAATTGATATTAGTATTAAACATAATTTAACTTCCTATAATAGTTTGATTTCTTTAGTAAGTCCTGGTTTTTTAGGTAAAGCTATTGATTTATTTACTGGATTATTTCTTATAAGTAGTTCTGCAATAATTTTAGCTGGAAGTGGCTCTTTATTAAATCAATATTTTGGTATTTCTAAATGGGTGGGTATCTGTATGATGATTGTATCTTCTCTTTTTGTATTGCTAAGAAATACAAAAGGTCTTATTGAAATAAATTCTTTTATTGTTCCTTCTTTAATGATAGTTATTATAACTGTATTTATATTATATTTAGCTTTTTCAAAAAATGTTAGTATAGCTCAAATAAAATCAGTACCTCATTATAGGAAACATTGGTTAGTATCTACACTAATCTACAGTGGATTTAATATATTATGTTGCAGTGGTGTATTAGTACCTCTTAGCACAGAAATAAAAGATAAAACAATATTAAAATCTGGCTTAGTTATTGGTTCTTTAGGGCTTACAGTTTTATCTTTTATAATAAATCTATTACTTTTACTTAATATCCCTTATATTTTTAAATATGAAATACCTCTTTTATATATAGCTAATAGGTTTGGGGTTATAATACAAATAATGCTTTTATGTATAATTTGGCTTGAAATGTTTTCTACTGAAGTGTCTAATATTTTTAGCGTAGGTAAAACCATGGAACAGTCTTTAGGAATACCTTATAATAAATCAATTTTTATAGTTATTCTTTTAGCTATACCTATATCTCAGCTAGGCTTTGTTAATCTAATAAGTGTATTATATCCTAGTTTTGCTGTTGTAAGCTTTATTTTTATGATCCAATGTATTATATTTTATATTAAAGAAAAATAATATAATGCCAAAGAGAAATACGAGGTGTAAAAATGAATACATTGGAAAATTGTACAGTATGTCCTAGAAATTGCGGCATAAATAGAATACAAGGTAATTTAGGCTTTTGCAATGCTAATTCTGAAATAAAAGTTGCAAGAGCATCCCTCCATCATTGGGAGGAACCTTGTATATCAGGAGTTAATGGTTCAGGAACCGTATTTTTTTCAAACTGTAATTTAAAATGTGTTTTCTGCCAAAACTACGAGATAAGTCATTTAGGGAAAGGTAAAGAAATATCTATATATGATTTATCTAATATTTTTATAAATCTTCAAAATAAAAAAGCTCATAATATAAACTTAGTTACTCCTACCCACTATGTTCCTCAAATTATAGAGGCTATAAAAATTTCTAGAGGTAATGGATTAACTATTCCTATATTATATAATTCTAATGGATACGAAAATGTTGAAACTATAAAATCTTTGAATGGTTATATTGATGTATTTTTACCAGATTTAAAATATTTTGATGATAAATATGCACGAAAATATTCTAATTGTAATAATTATTTTAATACTGCCTGTGAATCTATAAAACAAATGTTTAATCAAGTTGGAGAGCCAAAGTTTAATAATAATGGAATTATTGAAAAGGGAGTTATAATAAGGCATCTTATGCTACCTGGACTCCTATTTGATACCAAAAAAATAATAGATTTTATATTTAAACAGTTCAAACATAAAGTTTATATAAGTATAATGAATCAATATACCCCTATGAAAAATATATGTGAATTTAAGGAAATAAACAAAAATATAAATCCTAACCATTATGATGCCATAATTAATTATTGTTTAGAACTAGGTATAAAAAATGCTTTCATACAAGAAAAATCATCTTCATCTAAGGAATTTATACCTGATTTCGATCTAACAGGAATATAATTTATAAAGATTCACTTGCAATCTTTCTTATAATATTTTTATATTAACTTGTTATGCTAGTTAAATTGAGCCTACAAAATCATATTTTGCACATTAAACCAACGCTAAAGATACTTCAACTAGCACAACAGATTAGGTTAAAAGTAAATTATTATAAAAGATATGAAATAACAATACTGTTTTAATCTCATATCTTTTATAATAAATATTTTAAAGTAAAAGTTTTATGTAAAACTCTTTTTACTATATTTTATATCTACTTAAATCTGATTTAAACATTTCTGTTATTTGTTTAAACTCATGAATATTGCTAACCAATTTTTTAATCTCATTAGTATAACTTGAAACATTGGCACTAACTTCTTCTGATGAAGCAGAATTTTCCTCTGCTATAGCTGCTAAAGATTCTATATTATCATATATACTTGATATAGAATCTGCTTCTTTATTAAGTTCCTTTATGGTCTTAATCATTGCAGAAGCTACAGTACCTATAGATGTTGTTGCACCATAACTAATATCTCTAACATCCTCTAGTCTATCTGTTTCTTTCTCTAATATACCATATTGAGATTCTATTCTAATAACTAAATTTTTTATATCCCCTGCAAATTCTATAAGATTATTATTAATTTCTTTAACGGCCTCTTTAGATTGTTCTGCTAGTTTTCTAACCTCTTCTGCTACTACAGCAAATCCTTTACCTTGCTCCCCTGCTCTTGCAGCTTCAATAGATGCATTTAGTGCTAATAAATTAGTTTGTTCTGATATACCTGATACAATAGATACTATATTAGTTATATCCTTAGCCTTAGTTTCCAGTTCTAATCCTTTATCCTTAACCTGTTGGAATTTTTCAAGAGAATCTAAAATATTTTTACTAGTATCATTAACATTATTATAACTATCATTTACTTTTTCTAAAGCCTTTTCTAGTTCTAATTTATTACTATTTTCACTACTAACTATATTTTTTAAATTTTCTATGTTACTATTTAAAACTGTTACCACGTGCTCAGTGTTCTCAGCTTGATGTACAGCACAACTAGCTACTTGTTCAACTACTCCTGATATTTCTGTAGATGTATGACTCATAGCTTCTGATATAACATTTATATTATCCACAAAAGTGTTCATCTCATCTGTAACACCTTTAAATTCTACAAAATCCGCTTTAATTATATTTTTATGTTGCTTTAATTCTCCATATAGTTCTTCTAAAAAGTCACCAGTTTTGATATCTCCATCTTCTACGTAACTATTTTTATTTATTTTCTTTATTTCATCAAATATCAAATATTTAGGTACCAGTAATATTTCTGTTGATATGTATGCTGCAATAGAAGATATAAAAGATAACCCTAAAGATTTAATTAAATTATTAAATCCCAAAAATGCAAAAGATGATAAAATACTTATTATAAATGTAAATAAAGCAACTTTTCCACCTATATTTTTTATAAATCCTAAAGACAATATCTTATTAAATCTAAAGGTTTTATTATAATATATATCCTTTTCAAATTTAAGCTTCAACTTTAGAAAATCATCTTTTCTTTCTATTTCATCCACTTTAATATTCTCTTTAAAGTGTTCTGCACTTCCCTTTAAAAGTCCTAAAAAATAATCAAACATTCCCCTTTTGGAATTATAACTAAATATAGCTTCTCTCTCTGAGATAGGTTCTATAGTTAAAAGAGGTGGCTTAGCTCCTGGGAATTTTTTAGTCATAACTACATGTACATCAAACATAGATTTCAAAAATGAATATAAATTTTCATGTTGAAAAAATGCTGGGTAATCATTATTAAAAGTCTTTAAGTTATCCTCTCCTATTTGTCTCCATAAAGTTTTTACATCTTTATTAACATTAATTGCTATTTTATTTATCATATCCTTAACTTTTGTATCTTCAACATTATCCATTGGGGAAAATATTTTGCCTTCCCAACCTACAGCATTCATCGCTTGTCCAACCGCATCTTCTCCGTAGAGCTTCTTACAGGTCTTCACCCAGGTTGCTACTACTGTGCCCTTCATAAAAATTCCTCCTTGCACCTTATATGTTCTATTTAACAATAATAATTATCTAATTTCTTTTAATATATAAATTATATAATGTATGCAAATTATTTACAAAGTTTTATATTTAAAATTTATCCCTAAAACACACAAATTTTACTTATTATAATCAAAAATAAGCACTATCAATATATTAAATCCAAACAAACTTTGATAGTGCTTTATTTATATTTAACCTATAAGTTTACTTTTAATAATAACTAATATATTTATTTTAAAGAGTTACCTCCACTTTCAATAATCTAGCTATTATTTTTATGTCTTTTAATCTAACAGCTTCAGTTCTCACAGATATTCCATTATTTATTAATAATATTTTATCTCCATCTAATCTTTTTAGTTGTCTTACAGCTCTTTTATTATTATGTTCTATAAGAAATATATGATTATTTTCCATTTCATGATACATATATCCAAAGGCTATATCACCCTTATTTATTCTAAAGCCAGACATATCATCTTCCTCTATTTTTAAAAATAAAACTTTATCTTGATGTATTCCCTCAACTTTATTTCCCACAATAGGAAGTTGTCTTTTATCTATAATTTTATCTAAATTATAATTATAAACTGGAACATCTTTTATTATGGAACTAAAAGCATTATCCCAAACATCTTTTATTTTATTATTCTTATTTACAGGTGTTTCTACTTTTGGCTCTAAAGATACTTCCTCTTCAAAAGAAATTCCTATATCATTTATACCTTTTCCTAATACTTTGGATATTCTATTCATTAATCCTTCATTTATTATCTTTCTTCCTGCTTCTACCTCATTTATAAAATTTTCAGCTACTCCTAATTTCTTAGCCAATTGCTTTTGAGTCAACCCTTTTTTTAACCTAGCTTCTTTTATTCTATCAGATACTCTGCTCACCTTTTCATCACCTTTATCTATTTTGTTTTTTATACCATTCTCTTTCCTCTATTAAATGTTCTACTAAATATTTAAATTCCCAATTTATAGAAGTTTCTGTCACTACTGCCATTATAGGAGCTGGTTTTAAAATTTCCTTTAATTTTTTTATAGATAGTTCTAATTCATTATCAGAAAAGTTGTTAAATATAATTACTTTTTCTTCTGGCATATCACTTTCTTCTACTTCTAAATCCATGCCTTTTATTATATCTCCTAGTTTCATTTTATACATATTCTTGTTTACAAATTTATAACTAGGTAAGTTATTTGCAGTACACATATCTTTTAATAAATTTAATTCTTCTTCTTTTAACCCATAAACAAGCATCAATTTATTATTAATCATAATAAGCAGCCTCCTTTTAGCTTAATTTTTCTGGCTCATGGAACTCTTCTCCAAAAGTATCTACTATTACATTCTTCATAACTTGATCTTCAACAGGTTTATCTCTAAAATCTCTATCTACACTTACAATTTCCTTTGCAACATCTAATCCTTCTATAACTTTTCCAAAGGCTGCATATTGATTATCTAAATGTGGTGCATCTGCAACCATTAGAAAAAATTGGCTTCCTGCAGAGTTAGGTTCCATTGTCCTAGCCATTGATATAACACCTTCTGTATGTTTTAGTTCGTTGTTAAATCCATTAGATTTAAACTCACCCTTTATTGAATATCCTGGACCTCCCATTCCATTCCCATTAGGACAACCTCCCTGAATCATAAATCCTGGAATTACTCTATGGAATATAATCCCATTATAAAAACCTTTATTCACCAATGATATAAAATTCTTAACTGTATTTGGTGCTATTTCTGGGTATAATTCTATTTTAATTTCTTTTCCATTGCTCATTTCTATAGATACTATAGGATTCATTTCTATTTCCCCTTTCAAAACAATAATTGTGTTCCATATATTTCATATTAGCATAAATTATATCATATTTTAACATCTTTATTATACTCTGTTTTATATGTATATTAAAAATTATAATTATGAAAATAAATTATTCTTAAATGTCCTATTTCATATTAAAAAGCTTATAACTTAGATCTATTATATCCTTATCATCTCTTGAATTAAGCATAATAACTTTTCCTGTTCTTCTTTCTTCTCTTAACATATTACTATTTTCTAATTGTCTTTTTAGTTCCCTAGATGTTCCAAAACTTCCATCTATTATAAAAGCTTTATTTTCTGTAACTTCTTGTAAGGTTTCTTTTATAAAAGGATAATGAGTACATCCTAAAACAATAGATGCTATTTTGTCATTATCATATTCTGAAAATTTATCTTTTAAATAATTATAAACTCCCTCTCCAGAAACTATTCCTTGTTCTATAAACTCTACTAACCCAGGACAAGGTAATGGCTCTATATCCTCTGTTTCCCTATACAAATCCATTAAATTAGCAAATTTCTTTTCAGCTAAAGTCATTGGAGTTGCCATTATTATTATTTTTCCATCTTTTTTTAGTTCTACTGCAGGTTTCAATGCAGGTTCAATGCCTATAACGGGAATATTGTAAGCTTCTCTTAAATCATTTATAGTTACACTAGTAGCTGTATTGCAAGCTACAACTAAGGCTTTTATTCCTTTTTTCATTAAAAAATCTATGGCATTAAAGGTTAATTTCTTAACGTCTTCTACCGTCTTAACTCCATAGGGTGCATTTTTTGAATCTCCATAATACACAAAATCCTCTTTTGGTAATAATTTAAAAGCTTCTCTTAATACACTTATTCCACCCACTCCAGAATCAAAAAAACCTATAGGATTATCATTTATACTCAACTTTATCACCTCATTATATAAATATCATTTTTTAATATAATATATATTATCGACAATATATATTATATAAATGTATGCATAAAATTTCTATTGACATATAAAAATATTAATTATAATATATATTTCATATATTATATACAAAAAATTATACGATGTTAAATTAATTGTATTAAAAAATTTGGGAGGTAAGTTATGTTAGATGATTTAGTTTATGTTATTCCTAAAGAAATGCATTCTGAAGAGCAACTGAAAAAGTTTTTGATTTCCCATCCGGAGATAAAATTCGTATCTTTAGTTTGCATCGACCTGTCAGGTAATGATACTGACGAAAAAATACCGATAAAATTGTTTTTAGAGGACATGACCAAATTTATGCAAGGCTCTGTTCAAACTGACGGATCTTCTGTTGTCCTTCCAGGCATAGCAACTCTTAATAATGCTAAAGTTGACATGATTGTAGATATGGATGTTAACTGGTTTGTAGACTATAACTACGAATTTCTAGACTCTACCACTGAAAAGCCAATCGGCACTCTTAGAATCCCTTGTTTCCTTTACCATGAAAATAAACCTGTCGATTCCAGACATATATTGAAAGAATCAATAAAATATTTTAAATCAACTTTATTAGGTCTAATAAAAGGCCATCCTGAATCTATATCTTCTTTTGGTATAAAATATGAAGATATAGACGATGTGAACGTAACTTGTGCTACAGAGTTAGAGTTTTGGGTAAAAACACCAAATGATAATGCAGAAGTAGATGAACTATCTACATCTCAAGTTCTTCATGAGCAATATTGGAATAGAACTAAAGGAAGTGTTAGAACTGCTTTAGAAGAATCTTTATTAATTATGGAATCTCATGGATTGGAACCTGAAATGGGACATAAAGAAGTTGGTGGAGTAAAGGCTAAATTAGCTAGTTCAGGTGGATATACTCACATAATGGAGCAACTAGAAGTTGACTGGAAATACTCAACAGCACTTCAAGCAGCAGATAATGAATTATTAGTAAAAGGTATTATAAAAGAAACATTTAGAAACAATAAGTTAGATGTTACATTTTTAGCAAAACCTATAGATGAAATTGCAGGAAGTGGAAAACATGTTCATCTAGGTGTTGCACTTAAATTAAAAAATGGAAAGATAGTGAACCTTTTCTCTACAAATAAAAATCACTATTTAAGCTCTTTTGGTTATGCATCTATAATGGGTATCCTTAAAAATTACGAAGTTATAAATCCTTTTGTTTCATCAACTAATGATTCATTAAGAAGATTAAAACCAGGATTTGAAGCTCCTGTATGTATTGTAACTTCTTTAGGTCATACTGTAGAGGTACCATCAAGAAATAGAACAGTTTTATTAGGCGTTATAAGAGATACTGAAAATCCTTTAGCAACAAGATTTGAATTAAGATCACCAAATCCTCGTTGTAATACTTATTTAACAGTAGCTTCTTTATGCATGGCTATGATTGATGGAATAAAATATGCTACAGAAAATAGTAAAGATGAAGATTACCTTTTAAAAGAACTTTCAAAATCTACTGATGAAGATTTTAGTTATCTTGAAAAAGGAAGAAAATATAGAAGTGAAGAAGATGTATTTGAAGACTATACAGAAGAAGAAAGAAGCAAAATCTTTGGTACTGCCCCTGCTACTGTATATGAAAATATCTGTTCTTTAGATAAATATACAAATAAGTTAGGCATATTAAAAGCTGGTGATGTATTTAATTCTAAAATCATTAACAGCTATAAATTAGCAGTTATTGAAAGATGGCTAGTTGAAATAACAAACAGAATAATTCCAAATTATATAGAAGAAATAAGAAGTTTCACTCAATTACATGAAGTAAATAAGGCTTCTGATCTAGATATTCATAATTGGTCAAAAATTAATGACCTTAGACAATGTCTAATGAAAGATACTTATTCTGAAAAATCTTTGTTTGGTCAAATAAGAGCAGCTAAGGAAAATGAAGATTATGAAACTATTTCTAATTTACAATTAGAAATAGATAATAAAATGAAATTGCTTAGAAAACTTTATTCTGATTACAAAAAAAATCTTTTAGATATATAAAATAAAAGCACATCTAAGATTAGATGTGCTTTTATTTAAATATTAAAATTCTCTTAATGAAAAAGATTTTATCACCATTTCTTTTTTATTATTTATAGGCTTCCAGATTTCTATCCTATCAATTTTGGCCATCTCATGCATGCCTATTCCTTTTAAATTGCTACAAGCAGATACATATTCTTTAGCCGACCACTCTCTAGATGCAAAATTAGTATTAGCCAATGACACATGTAAATCCCAATTTTCTATATTATCTCTCACTTTAAATCCATGTAACTTTAAAGTATCATTTATTATTCTAGCTAATCTCATTATATATCCTTTATTTTCTATTTTTAAATTAACGGACTTATAAGGTGGATCAAAACAGATAGCTCCATTTATTTCTACCTTAAATTTTTTATAAGGCTTTATTATTTTTTCTACTATTTCTTCTAATTTATTAACATTAGGATCATCTACTACTTCAAGAGTTATATGTAACATAGGTAAATTTCTATATATTTTATACTTTTTAGATATATCCCTTTGTATTTTTTCTATCTTATAATAATCCTGTTTATCAAACAACGCTACTAAATAATACTTCATGATTAATTTTAATCCCCCGTATATGTATTTTATAGTATTATAACATAATCTATTATATTTTAAAATATTAAGGAATTATACTAGTACTCTGGGAATTCATATATATGATATAATTATAATTTATGAAACAATGTTAATTATTTTATATACAGAATATATTTTAAAATTAAGGTTATAATTTAATAAAAATTACATTATTATATATATATTATTAAAAATTATACTCCTTTCAATTTTTTTCCATTTTTTAAAGATATTTTTCTTAAAATAACCATTAACATTTTAAAATTTGGTGTTAAAATAATAAATAGTTATGATATAATATATTTTGTTACATAAGTTTATTACATAAGTTTGAAATTATCGATTAGTTTAAATATATAAATTGTAGAGTAAGGATGGATGTGGGGATGAGTAAATTAAAAATAACAGGAGGTAACCCCCTCTTTGGAAAAGTTGAAATAAGTGGAGCAAAAAATGCAGCAGTAGCTATATTACCAGCTACTATTATGGCTAGCAAAGGAGTTTGCACCATAGAAAATACTCCAAATATAGAAGACGTACATTGTATTGAAAGAATTTTAAACGGATTAGGTTGCAAAATAAAAAGGCAAAGTAATTCTGTATTAGAAATAGATAGCACTAATATAACAAGCACAAATGCCAATACAGAAGATGTAAGAAAAATGAGAGCTTCTTATTATCTTATCGGAGCTTTGTTAGGAAGGTTTAGACGTGCTAGAGTAGAATTACCTGGCGGATGTCCTATAGGAGTTAGACCTATCGACCAACATATTAAAGGTTTTGAAGCTTTAGGGGCTCATGTTGAAATAGAACATGGTGCTGTAATCGTAGAGGCAGATAAATTAATAGGTACTAATATATTTTTTGATGTTGTAAGCGTAGGAGCTACTATAAATGTAATGCTAGCTGCTACACTTGCTGAAGGTAATACTGTTCTAGAAAATGTAGCAAAAGAACCCCACGTAGTAGATGTAGCTAACTTTTTAAATAGTATGGGAGCTAACATTAAAGGGGCTGGTACAGATATTATAAGAGTTACCGGGGTTAAAGAATTAAAAGGTTGTACTTACAGTGTAATACCTGATCAAATTGAAGCAGGAACATACATGATAGCAACAGCTGCATGTGGTGGAGAAGTTACAATAAATAATGTAATACCTAAACACTTAGAATCTATAACAGCAAAGCTTATAGAAATGGGAATAGATGTTGTAGAAGACGGTGACTCTGTTACAGTTAAATCTAACGGTAAGTTCAAAGGAGCAAATATTAAAACTCAGCCTTATCCAGGATTCCCAACAGATGTACAACAGCCAATGAGCACACTTCTTACTATTGCTAAAGGAAGAAGTATTGTAAATGAAAGCATTTGGGAAAGTAGATTTAAACATGTAGATGAATTAAAGAAAATGGGAGCAAGTATTAAAGTAGAAGGTAGAACAGCTATTATAGATGGAATACCTAAGCTTACAGGCGCCGTAGTAAAAGCCACAGACTTAAGAGCCGGAGCTGCCATGGTAATCGCTGGATTATTAGCTGAAGGTGATACAGAAATCCTTGGTGTGGAGCATATAGATAGAGGATATCCAAATATTGAAAATAAATTTACATCTTTAGGTGCAACTATAGTTAGACTATAGTTAAATTAGGACTAATTTTAATATGATTTTTTGTTCTCTTTATAGTGGTAGTAGCGGTAACTCCATATTTATATCCTCTGAAAAATCAAAAATATTAATAGATGCTGGACTTTCTGGTAAACACATAGAATCAGCTTTAGATCGTATAAAGGAATCTCCATCGTCTATAGATGGAATATTTGTTACTCATGAGCATATAGATCACATAAAGGGTGTAGGTGTTCTATCACGGAAATACGATATACCTATATATGCTAATGATAAAACTTGGCATGCTATGGGAAAAAATATTGGTAAAATAAAAGAACATAATATAAATATCTTAGATAAAAGGGCAATAGTTTTAGATGATATGGAAATAAGCCCTTTTCCTATATCTCATGATGCTGCCTGTCCTTCTGGGTACACTATATGTTCTAAAAATAAGAAGGCAAGTATAGCTACAGATTTAGGTATATTTTCAAAGGATATTCAAAACATCTTAGACGATTGTGATGTGATTTTACTTGAAAGCAATCATGACACTGAAATGCTTAAATTTGGGCCATATCCTTATACTTTAAAAAGACGAATTTTAAGTAATATAGGACATTTATCTAACGAAGATTGTGGTAAAGCTATAATAAATATTACTAATAATAAATATAAAAAGATAATATTAGGGCATCTTAGCAAAACTAACAATTTTCCTGAGCTTGCTTATCAAACGGTTTTAAATGCATTGAACTCTTCAGATATTCGAGTAGGTAAAGAACTTTCTTTATCCGTTGCTAAGAGGGATACTCCAAGTAATTATATAGAATTTTAGGGTAAGGTGATTAAATTTGAAAAAATCTATTAAATTAGCTTTTTGCTCATCTTTAATAGTCTCTTCTATCCTTTTTATATCTTGTGAGAAAAAAGATAGCATAAGCATAAACAATAAAGATAAAATAAAAAACATAACACTACACAACGAAAAAGACAATTTAGTAGATTTAGACTTATACTTTGATTCTACTAATAGTAAAGATAACCCAGAGATAACCAAGGAAGAAAGAATTATTAAAAAAGATGAGTTAATCGGACAATTTATAATGAGCGAACTAATAAAAGGTCCTACAGTAAACAATGCATTAAAGCCAATATTTCCTAAAGAAACAAGACTATTAAGTTTTTCTATCAAAAACAATATAGCTTATGTTAATTTAAGTAAGGAAGCTTATTATTCTATGCCTAAAGACAAGGAAGAAGCTTACTTAAGAAGTATCATTTGGTCTTTGACAGAGATACCTTCAATAAAAAAGGTTAAATTATCCATTGAAAACAACGATATCTCTTCTATAAGTAAAAATTTCAAATTTACTGAGCCTATAGGTAGAGATGATATGATAAAATTAAATAATAAGAATAAATAAAAGGAGAATGTACAATGAGTTTATATAAACAATGGACAGATATGGTTGTAGATTATGTTAAAACTAAAGGAGAAGCTGCATTTTGGAAAGAATATGGTTCAATAGAGAAACATGTTTATACACAAATATTAGGCGAACATGATGACACTATAACTGGCATAGTAAAAGATTTAGCCGAAAAATTCGATACTCCAGTGATATTCTTTATGGGATTTTTAGATGGAATAAATGACAGCTTAACAGATGCTTTAGATTTGGACAAGATAGAGGAAAGTTCTAGCATTTCTCTTAAAATAGATTTTGAAAAACTATACTTTAATATGTTAGAAGCTAAAGCAGATTATCTATATAATCTTCCTCAATGGGAAGCTATACTTTCAAAAGAAAAAAGAAAAGAAATACATAAAGAATGGTTTTCTTCAAAAACTATCGTTAAAACTAATAAAGTTGGAAGAAATGAATCTTGCCCTTGCGGAAGTGGTAAAAAATACAAAAATTGTTGCGGGAAAAATGCTTAAAATAACAAATTTTTAATAAAATCTTCTAGAAGATCTATATACTAAATATATATTTAATAAAAATGGATATAAAATTACAAGGTTTATCATTAAATAAAATTTTTTAATGATAAGCCTTTTGGAGTTTTTTAAATTCCACTAATATATTAAAAATATCTTCAATAACTCTAAATTAATGTTATATCAGCTATAAAAATCAACTGTATATTTCATACACTTAACACCTTAGGAGGGAAAAATGAATATATCTATAATCTCAGTAGGAAAAATAAAAGAAAAATTTTTAAAAGCTGCCATTGACGAATATTCTAAAAGACTAAGTAAATACTGTAAACTTAATATAATAGAAGTTCCAGATGAGAAAACTCCAGATAATGCCTCTTCTAAAGAAGAGAATATAATAAAAGAAAAAGAAGGCAATTTAATATTAAAACACATAAAAGATACTAGCTTTGTTATAGCTTTAGACCTAAAGGGCAAATCTATAACTTCAGAAGATCTCTCACAACTTATAGGTAATTGCGGATTAACAGGCAATAGTACTATTAGCTTTGTTATAGGAGGCTCCTTAGGACTGTCTCAGCAAGTTTTATCCAGAGCTGATTATAAACTATCCTTTTCAAAGATGACCTTTCCCCATCAACTTTTTAGAGTAATGCTTCTAGAACAAATTTATAGATCCTTCAGAATACTCTCAGGTGAACCTTACCATAAATAACGTAGACTTTTTTGTAATGATATAATTAAGCTATTTAAAGGAATATGAAAAGGTAAAATCCTTACAAACACCAGCATTGTATGATTTTTCAATAGGAATATTAACTGATAACATCATTTCATTTTTCTAATGCACCATAGATGGACTACTTGTTGAATCATTTTATTACTCAAAGAATAGATATACATAGAAAGTTTAATTCTATCTGATCTTTATTTTGGCAATAAATAAAAGTATAAAAAGAGCTGAAGGCAAACAATTTTTGTTCACAATTTATTAATATTTATCCTTAATAAAATACTTGCAAAAATTAATTCAGTCAAGTATAATTTTTAACATATTAAAATTTCATATTTTGAATAGGCAATGGCGTCTACAAATTTAGAAGCAAATTCTTCTATTTTGTTGACGCCTTTTATTTTACTTAATATTAAAATATAGTAGTTAAAAGGAGAGAATTTATGAGTAACAATTACGGTAAAGAAGAACTTTTAAAAAAAGCTAAGGATGAGGAAGTTGAATTCATTCATTTGCAATTTACAGACATAATGGGAGTTATGAAAAATGTATCTATTACTATTGAACAACTAGAAAAAGCTCTAAATAATGAAATCATGTTTGATGGTTCATCTATTGATGGCTTCGTAAGAATTGAAGAATCAGATATGTATTTAAGACCTGATTTATCAACCTTTATGGTTTTGCCATGGACTAATTATTCCAAAGAAGCAAGATTAATATGTGACGTATATAAATCAGATGGAACTCCATTTGAAGGTTGCCCTAGAAATACTTTAAAGAAAGTATTAGAGGAAGCAAAAAGTATGGGCTATACAATGAATGTAGGTCCTGAATGCGAATTCTTTTTATTTCAAACAGATGAAAAGGGAATGCCTTGTTTAGAAACTCATGATGATGCAGGATATTTTGACCTTGCACCAATAGATTTAGGTGGAAATGCAAGAAAAGATATGACTACAGTATTAAAACAAATGGGTTTCAAAATAGAAGCATCCCATCATGAAGTAGCACCAGGCCAGCATGAAATTGACTTCGAATATGCAGATGCATTATCAACAGCTGATAATATTATGACTTTTAAAATGGTTGTAAGAATTATTGCTCAAAGACATGGACTACATGCTACTTTTATGCCAAAACCTAAGTTTGGAATCAATGGTTCAGGTATGCATATTAATATGTCATTATCAAACGTAGATGGAGAAAATGCTTTTTATGACAAAAATAATTATATGGAACTTTCACAAGAAGCACTTTACTTTTTAGGAGGAGTTGTTAATCATGCTAAAGGATTTGTAGCTTTGACAAATCCTACAGTAAACTCATATAAAAGATTAGTTCCAGGATATGAAGCTCCAGTTCTTATAGCTTGGTCTGCAAGCAATAGAAGTCCATTAATCAGAATACCAGCTAAAAGAGGAAGATCTACAAGAGTAGAACTTAGAAATCCTGATCCATCAGCAAATCCATATTTAGCTTTGGCTGCAGTTTTAAAAGCAGGATTAGATGGTATAAAAAATAAAATTAATCCTCCAAAACCAGTTACAAGTAATGTATATAAATTAGATGAGATGGAAATAAAAGAAATGAGCATAAAGAGCTTACCTGCAAATATATATGAAGCAGTTGATGAATTATCTAAAGACGAAGTAATAAAAGAAGCTCTTGGAGAACATGTATATAAAAAGTTTACCGACGCTGCATTATTTGAATGGAATGAATATCAAAAGCATGTTTCTGAGTGGGAAATCGAAAGATATTTAAGAAAATTTTAATTAAGAAAATAAGGGGGGCTTTAAAATGGGGATAAATTTTGTAATAAATTCAATGTGGGTTCTAATTGCTGCAATTCTTGTATTTTTAATGCATGCAGGATTTGCTCTGGTTGAAGTAGGCTTTACTCAATCCAAAAACGCTGTAAATATAATAATGAAAAATTTTGTCACGGTCTCCATTGGAGTAATAGGATTTTTCTTTGTTGGTTATGGGATTATGTACGGAAAAGATTTATCCAGTATATTAGGGGTAAATGGATTTATGCTATTAAATGCTCCTAAAGAAATTAATGGAATTTCATTTGAAGTATTTTTCTTCTTCCAAGCAATTTTTGCTGCTACTTGTGCAACAATTGTTTCAGGAGCTATGGCAGAAAGAACAAAATTCTCTTCATATATAGTTTTCTGTATGGTTTCAACAATAATAATATATCCACTTATTGGTCACTGGATTTGGGGCGGCGGATTTTTAAGTAAGTTAGGATTTAAAGATTTTGCTGGAGGTACTGCAGTTCACACAGTTGGAGGAGTTGCAGCATTAGTAGGTGCTAAGCTTGTTGGGGCAAGAAAAGGAAAATATAAAAATGGTAAGATAAAAGTTTTTCCAGGACACAATATTCCACTTGGAGCTTTAGGCACATTAATTCTTTGGTTTGGATGGTTTGGATTTAACCCTGGAAGTACATTGGATATAACGTCACCACTTACAGCCCATGCTGCAGTAACAACCTTACTAGGTGGAGCAATGGCATCCATGTCTAGCTTGATTTTTACTTACATAAGATATAAAAAGCCTGATCCTGGATTAACCTTAAATGGTACTTTAGCTGGATTAGTAGGTGTAACAGCTGGAGCATCACTGATTTCTTATTTTGGAGCCTTAATAATTGGATTTGTAGCAGGAATCATAATGGTTTTATCTATTGAATTTGTTGAAAAGAAATTAAAAATAGATGATCCTGTAGGAGCTATTTCAATGCATGGCGCATGTGGAGCTTTAGGAAGTGTTGCTGTTGGCCTGTTTGCTACAGATGGAGGATTATTTTATAACGGAGGATTTTCTCTTTTAAGTATTCAACTAGTAGGGGTTTCAATCTGTATACTTGCAGCTATGTTTCTTTCATATATAACCTTTGCTATAATAAAAAGAACTATTGGACTTAGGGTTGGACAGGATGAAGAAGAATCAGGACTAGATACCTGTGAACATGGTATAGTGGCATATATGGATATCTAAGGAGGAAGGTTTATTATGGATAAAATGACCAAAATAGATATAATAACAAGGGAAAGCAAATTTGAAGAATTAAAAGAAGCTTTAAACAAAATAGGAATTACGGGCATGACAGTAACACAAGTGTTAGGATGTGGAACTCAAAAGGGAGCTACTGAGTTTTATAGAGGAATTTCCTATGAAATTACCCTATTGCCAAAAATAAAGATAGAAATTGTAGTCTGTAGTGTTCCCGTTGATTTGGTAATTAACACAGCAAAGAGAGTCCTTAGCACTGGAGATATTGGTGACGGAAAAATATTTGTATATGATGTAGAAAAAGTTATTAGAATTAGAACAAGTGAAGAGGACAGAGCGGCTCTTCTTTAAAAAATTTATACTAAAAATTACTTTAAAGTAATGAAAATGTAATTTGGAGTGGCTTATGAATAATATTAAAATATTAATTTCAGATAGTAATGAACAATCTAGAAAAGTAATACATGCTATTCTTGCTAGAAAAGGATATAAAATCTATCAATCTTCTGATGGAGCAGGTACAATAAGAATCTGTAGAAGTATTTTCCCTGATTTGGTGATAATAGATACTAACTTATTAGGAATTAATCCTTATGAAACTGCAAGAATAATAGAAGATAATAAGCTTTCAAATGTTATTTTTGTTACAAGCAGTCCTTCTAGAGAATTTTACGAAAACCTAAAAAATATGAATATTTTTACTTACATAACTAAACCTATAAGTCCTGAACAATTGTATAGTATAGTAGAATTTTCTATTGCTAACATTAATAAAATTAATTTTTTAGAGAAAAAAATAGAAAAACTTGAAAATACTTTAGATGGCAGAAAAAAAGTGGATAAAGCAAAAGGTATATTAATGAAAAAATATAACATTACAGAGGATGAAGCTTATAAATTATTAAGGAAAAGCAGTATGAATGAATGCATTGCTATAGAAAAAATAGCTGAGAAAGTCATTAAACAAATGGGGTGAAAATGGGGTGAAAAAATACGGGTTTTTAATAGCCCGTATTTTTTATATTGTAAATCCAATATGAATATGTCTATCTTGATAAAAACTCCAAAAATCTACTAAACATGTGATAAAAATATATTATTGCTACATTTGAAGATTAATGATATTTTCTATTTTTAAAATAAGTTCTTACCATATTTCATAGTGTACTATATCCTCTAGTTTTTTTCTTGGCCTAGCTTTAGGTGATTCATCTCCTATCTTAGTCAATATTGTTTTACTTATAGCAATATTGTAGAATATAGCTATTACTATTCCAAGTACTTTTTTATAAATATATCAAATTGAATACATTAATGATGATTAATTCAATATTTATAATGATATAGTAATAAAGATATAATTCTTTATTATACTGATATCCAAATCACCACCTATAAAATCTATCAAAAAAATACTAACTATACTTATAAAAAAAACTAAAATATATAATTAATAATGAAAATACATTTTAAATTAACTATAATCATACTTTTTAAAATTTTATATAATTTGTAAAAAGTAAACATTTGCATAATTTGATTATTGAATATAAAATTAAATTAATATATTAAAATTTTTGTTAGGAGATGGAAGTTTTGAGTAACATTTTAGATATAATAAAAAATAAGACTTTAACCTATGAACAAAAGGTTTTATCTCTTGCTCGTGAATCTGAAAATTCACTAAACGTGTTAAATCTTCCTTCAGATATTCAAGAATTAAGGGATGATGGAACTATATGTGATTTAAATGAAGGTAATGCACCTTATAGACCTAGATATATTTGTCCTGATTACGAGAAATTTATGAAACAGGGTAGTGAATTTCTTAAGTTAGATCCTCCAAAGGATATTTGGGAAGCTACAAATAATTTACTTGTTTTATATAAACACGTTCCTTCTATAACTTCTATGCCTGTGTATATAGGAAATATTGATACTCTTTTAGATCCTTTTGTACAAGATGAAAAAGAAGCTTACAAAGCAATTAAATTATTTTTACTTCATATAGATAGAACTATAACAGATTCCTTCTGTCATAGTAATATAGGCCCTAAGGAAACTAAAGCGGGAAAGCTTATATTAAAAGCGCAAAGAGAGTTACAAACTGCTATACCAAATATAACCTTAAAATATGGAAAAGAAACTTCAAAAGAATTTGCTATAGATTCTATAAAGACAGCTTTAGTTACGGCTAAACCTAGTTTTGCAAATCATGAAATATTTTCAAAGGATTTTCCTTTTCATGACTATTGTATAGCTAGTTGCTATAATGGCCTCTATATAGGGGGTGGTAGCTTTACTCTTGTAAGACTTAATCTTTATAATGCTGCTAAAAAAGCTAACTCTGTAGAAGATTTCTTGAATAATATATTACCGGATGTTATGGAAAAAATGAATAGATATATAGATAAAAGAATAAATTTTATAGTAGAAGAAAGTAATTTCTTTGAAAGTAGCTTTTTAGTACGTGAAAACTTAATATATAAAGATAGATTTACAGCTATGTTTGGTATGTTTGGATTAGCTGAATGCGTTAATCATTTATTAAAAGCTAATGAATTGAAAGATAAATTTGGTCATAATGAAATGGCTAATGAATTAGGAATGAAAATAATAGAAGAAATGTACAATATAGTGAATAGTAAAATAAACAAATATTGTTCTATTACAGATGGTCACTTTTTACTACATGCTCAAGTAGGTATAGAAACAGATAACGGAACAAGTCCTGGTTGTAGAATTCCTATTGGTGAAGAACCGGATTTACCTACTCACCTACTTCAAAGTGCTAAATTTCATAAATATTTTCCATCTGGTATAGGTGATATATTCCCATTTGAATCTACCTCAAAGAAAAATCCTGAATCTATATTAGATATAATAAATGGAGCTTTTAATTCAGGAATGAGATATTTTTCTCTTTACTCATCTGATAGTGATGTAATTAGAATAACAGGTTATCTTGTTAAATTATCTGATATAAAAAAATTGGATGAAGGCAAGCAAGTTCTTCAAGACACAGTAGCTTTAGGATTAGGGGCAGTTAAAAATTCTAGAATTCTACAAAGAAAGGTAAGAGATGATGCTTAAAGGATTAGTCAATAAAATAATTCCTTTTAGCTCTGTAGATGGTCCTGGAAACAGGACCTCTATATTTTTTCAAGGGTGTAATTTTGATTGCAAGTATTGCCATAACCCTGAAACTATCAATACTTGTAAAGGGTGCGGCACTTGTGCTTTTGTTTGTCCTCATAATGCTGTAGAATTTTTAGGTAATTCTATAAAATGGCACGAAAGTAAATGCAAAAATTGTGGTTTATGCTTAGAAAAATGCAAAAATCACTGTGGACCAAGAAATAAACATATGAGCGTAGGAGAAATTATAAAAGAAATATTAAAAAATAAACCTTTTATATCTGGTATAACTGTATCTGGTGGAGAATGTACCCTTCAAAAAGATTTTTTAATAGATCTATTTGAAAAAATTAAACTTTTAGATCTAACTATTTTTGTTGATACTAATGGCTCTTTAGATTTTTCTAAAAATCCTAAACTTACGCAACTAATGGATATGGCCATGCTAGATATAAAATCCTTTGATAATGAAGAACACAAAATGCTTACTAAAAGAAATAACCATATGGTTCTTAAAAATGCTAAATATTTAGCTAGTATAAACAAATTATATGAAATAAGAACTGTTATAGTTCCAGATATTCTAGATAATGAAAAAAATGTATTTGAAATAAGTAAACTTATATCTTTCTTAAATCCTAATATAAGATATAAGCTTATAAAATATAGACCTATGGGAGTAAGAAAAGAAAAAATTAAATCAAAAACTCCCACAAATGAATATATGGAAAATCTAAAAAATATAGCATTAAAAAATGGTTGTAAAGATATAATAATATTATAAATTACCTATTTATAAATTCATTGACAAACCTTCTTTCCTGAAGTAGAATTAAGTCAAATAAAGTAGAATTAAGTCAATTTTAGTTCAAATAATTAGAGAAGTATCTTTAATTATTTGTTCTATAACATATACATTTCCTAACAATACAGATTGATCTAAATTGAAAGGAACGTTATATATTAAATATAGGTATGATATACCTTTTATTTGGATGTTTAACTTTCCCTTTGGGAAAGTTTTTTATTTTGTAATAAATTAACTCCAAGTAAAATCTTATAACTAATATTTATATTTATTAATGGCTGTCTTTTTAATAATTATAAATTACCATGTATAAAAGGAGGTATCTTATGAAAAAAATTGCTGTTATTAGCGCTATATTAGAAGAGCCCAAAAGTTGCCAACAAAAATTTAACGAAATAATATCTAATTTTAAAGGTATTATAAGAGGAAGAATGGGTATCCCCTTTGAAGAAGAAGGTGTATCTGTAATATCTATTACTGTAACTGGTACTCTAGATCAAATTAATAGTCTTACAGGTAAATTAGGAAACATAGAAAATGTATATGTAAAAACATCTATATCAAAGAAAGAGATATAAATATGGAAAATAAGTTAAAAAACATTATTGATGAATTATATAAAAAAAATAGCGCTTCACCTGAAAAACTTATTTATTTACTCAACAATATTGATAAAGACAGCAAGAAATATCTCACATCCAAAGCCCATGAAACTACATTAAAGTACTATGGCAATAAAGTGTACTTAAGAGGACTAATAGAATTTACAAACTACTGTAAAAATAATTGTCTGTATTGTGGTATATCATATAAAAATAATAATGCTGAAAGATATAGATTATCTAAAGAAGATATACTTAGTTGCTGTCAAAAAGGATATTATTTAGACTATAGAACTTTTGTACTTCAAGGTGGCGAAGATCCCTACTATACAGATGATAAAATTGTTGACATTATAAAATCCATAAAAAGTTTATTTCCGGATTGTGCTGTAACATTATCTATTGGTGAAAAAAGTTACCATACCTACAAAAAATTTTATGATGCAGGAGCTGATAGATATCTTTTAAGACATGAAACTGCTTGTAAAAATTTATACCAGAAGCTTCACCCCGATATGAACTTTGAAAATAGACAACAATGCTTAATTAATTTAAAAGAAATAGGTTATCAAGTTGGTGCTGGATTTATGGTAGGACTTCCAGGCCAAACTAATGAAGATTATGTAAAAGATTTGGTGTTTCTAAAAGATTTAAAACCTCATATGGTTGGTATAGGCCCCTTTATTCCTCATAAAGATACTGTTCTTAAAAATGAAGCTGCTGGAACTTTAGAAAATACAACTACATTATTATCTATTATAAGATTAATTTTACCTGAAGCTTTATTACCAGCAACTACAGCTCTAGGAACAATAAGTCCCCTTGGGCGTGAGGAAGGATTAAAGGCCGGTGCCAATGTAGTTATGCCAAATTTATCCCCTAGCAATGTTAGAAATAAATATATGTTATATGACAATAAAATTTGTACCGGTGATGAAGCTGCGGAATGTAGAAAATGTATAGAAAATAGAATTAATAATGCTGGTTTTTCTCTAGATTTAACTAGAGGAGACAATATTTTATGGAGGCGAATATAAATGTTTATAAATCATGATTATATAGAAAATTTACTAAAAGAAGCTGAAAATGCTACAAATGAAGATGTGGAAAAGGTTTTAGATAAAGCCTGTAGTAAGGAGAAGTTAACTCATAAAGACATAGCTGTACTTCTCCAAATAAAAGATGAAAAATTATTATCTAGAATGTTTAAAATAGCTGGAGATATAAAGAAATCTATATATGGTAATAGAATTGTTTTATTTGCACCTTTATATATTAGTGACTATTGTGTTAATAATTGCGTATACTGCGGTTACAAAAGTTGTAATGGATTTAATAGAAGAAAACTAACTCAAGAAGAGATTAAAACTGAAGTTAGAATTCTTGAAAAAATGGGTCATAAAAGATTAGCTCTAGAAGCTGGGGAAGATCCTGTAAACTGCCCTATAGATTACGTATTAGAAAGCATAAAAACTATATATGATACCCAAAATGAAAATGGAAATATTAGAAGAATCAATGTTAATATTGCAGCTACCACTGTTGAAAATTATAAAAAGTTAAAAGATGCTAAAATAGGAACTTATATATTATTCCAAGAAACTTATCATAAACCTACTTATGAAAAAATGCATCCTAAGTGTACAAAAGGAGATTACGAATATCATTTAACTTCATTTCATAGAGCTATGGAAGGCGGTATAAATGATGTAGGTGCTGGAGTTCTTTTTGGATTATATAATTATAAATTTGAAGTCTTATCCCTAATGATTCACAATGAAGAGTTAGAAAAACAATTTGGTGTAGGATTCCATACTATATCTGTACCTAGATTGAAAAAAGCTGAAGGAATGGATATTGAAAAATTTCCTTATTTAGTTGATGATGAATCATTTAAACAAATAGTAACTATATTAAGAATAGCTGTGCCATTTACTGGTATAATATTATCCACTAGAGAAAGTGCAGAAATGAGAAAAGAAGTTATTGAATATGGTGTTTCTCAAGTAAGCGCTGGTTCTTGTGCCGGAGTTGGTGGGTATAAAGCAGGAGAAGAAGGTAAAAATACTAACCAATTTATAATTGAAGACCATAGAAGTCACTTACAGGTGTTAAAAGAATTAATTGATGATGGCCATATTCCAAGTTATTGCACAGGTTGTTATAGAAAAGGCAGAACTGGTGATAGATTTATGAGCCTTGCTAAGTCTGGAAATATTCAATATGTATGTCAACCTAACGCCATAATGACTTTAATGGAATTTTTACTAGACTATGGTGATGATGAATTAAAAGAAAAAGGAGAAAAATTAATAAAAGAAGAAATAAATAAAATTCAAAGAGAAGATATTAAAAATACAGTTATTGAAAATATACAAAAAATAAAAAATGGGGAAAGAGACCTGTTTTTTTAGGAGGATTTATGAATACTACACCTAATGCTAATAGAATTCATATAACTCTTGTTGGTAAAACTAATTCTGGGAAATCTTCTTTAATGAATGCAGTAATAGGTCAAGATATATCTATTGTATCTCCTATAGAGGGAACTACAACTGACCCTGTAAGTAAAGCTATGGAACTTATACCTTTAGGTCCAGTTTTATTTATAGATACTGCTGGATTAGAAGATAACTCAGAACTGGGGAAAGCAAGGGTTGAGAAAACCTTAAATACTTTCTTAAAAACAGATTTTGCTATATATGTTATGTCAGCTGAGGATATTGATATAGAACTTTATAAAAACACTACAGATAAATTTAAGAAACAAAATATCTCTTATATAACAGTTGTAACTAAAATAGACACTGTGGATAAAAATAAACTATATGAAATAGAAAAATTAATAAAAGACTGTGTATTTGTTTCATCAAATGACGTTAATAGCATACTTAATTTAAAAGATATTTTAATACAAAAATTAAATGAAGTTAAAGAAGATGATACTATTATAGGGAAATTACTTCCTTATAACAGTAAAGTAGTTATGGTAGTTCCTATAGATTCTGAGGCACCAAAGGGTAGATTAATATTACCACAAGTTCAATTAATACGAGATTGTTTAGACCATGGTATAAAAAGTTATGTGGTAAGAGATACGGAATTAGAATCTGCATTAAATGATATAAAAAACATAGATTTAGTTGTAACAGATTCTCAAGCCTTTAAAAAAGTATCTAAAATTGTTCCTGCTAATATAAAGCTCACAAGTTTTTCAATTTTATTTGCTAATTATAAAAGTGACTTAAAAACTTTTGTGGAAGGAACTAAAGCTATAGAAACTTTAGATGAGAATTCTAAAATACTTATATCAGAAAGTTGTACACATAATTATTCTCATGAAGACATAGGTAGAATTAAAATACCCAACATGATTAATTCACATGTGGATAAAAAATTACATTATGAATTTAAAATGGGGGGAGATTTTCCACAGAATGTGGATAAGTATGATTTAGTAATTCATTGTGGTGCTTGTATGGTAAATAAAAGAACTATGGATTCTAAACTTAAGCTATGTAAAGAAAAGAATATACCTATAACTAATTATGGTATACTTATCTCCTATTTAACAGGTATATTGTATAGGAGCATAGAAATATTTAATATTAAATAAAGCTTTTAGATTAAAGTTTTAATAAATAACGACAATGAAAATGAGAAATATTTAAATAGAGTATTTCTCCTTTTCATTTTAAATTTATAGCCATATGTGTTTCTAAAATGTACTCTTTAAATAAGTTTTAATTATAAATATATATCAATACTTAAATAATGAATTAAATTATCATATCTGAAATAAAACCACAATTGTGTTTTATTGGTATAATAATATTAATAGACATTTTAAAGGGGATGAGATCTTGCTTATAATAAGCATAATTGCAACATTAATTTTAACTGGAGTTGCTGGATATATTGGGAAGTTAAAAGTAAAAACAGCAAAGGATTTCATAAATGCAAACAATAAATTAGGTATATTAGGAGTAACTAGTATGCTTATGGGATCTATAATAGGTGGTGCTTCCACTGTAGGTACTGCACAGATGGCATACAAACATGGTATTTCTGCTATATGGTTCATACTAGGCTTATGTATTGCTAGTATTTTGTTAGGACTTATATATTCTAACCAAGTGGGTAAGGATAATATAACTACATTACCTGGTATTATAGGAAATACTTATGGAATAAAGGCAAGAACTGGATCTAGTTTATTGCTTTCCTTAGGAATGTTCATCCATATAAATGGCCAGGTATTAGCCTGTACTCCTCTTTTTACGTCTATATTTAATATAGATGTAAAAATAACTTCTATAATAGTAATCTTTTTATTAGTGTTTTATATAATTTTTGGAGGTTTTTGGGGAAGTACTATGGTAGGAGCTGTTAAAACCATACTTTTATATGGTACAAGTATAATATGCGGAATTATATTAATATTTTTATTAAATGGAACTACAGAAGTTTTTAACCACTTTCCTAAAAATCCTTGGTTTAATATATTTAGTGACGGTGTTTTTGAAGATTTAGCCTTAGGATTTTCTACAATACTGGGCATATTGTCTACCCAAACTTACTTTCAATCTATTATGGCAGGAAAAAATTCTAGGACTTCTAAGATAAGCTCTTTGTGGGTAGCTTTTTTAATATTTCCAGTTGGTATTGTGTGTACATTTATAGGGATGTACATGAAAATTCACTTTCCAAATATAAATCCTAATGAAGCTTTTCCTTTATTTTTAATTAATTATCTTCACCCTATTTTGGCAGGTATATCTATAGCCACTGTTCTTATATCTTCAATAGCTACTGGAGCAGGATTAGCCTTAGGCATAGCCACTATGATGGTAAAAGATATTATACCAACTATATCAAAGAAAAAACTAGAAGACAAAAAAGAAATTTTATATTTAAGAATATGTATTCTAATAATAGGTATTTTTACTCTAATAATAGTTATAAATAATACCAACTCTATGATATTAGATTGGGGTTTCTTATCTATGATATTTAGAGCTACACCTATTTTTATACCAACGGTATGTGCATTATTTTTTAAAGATAAAATTAACATTAAGGCAGGTTTTTATTGTGTATTAGCAGGTCCTTTATCTAGTATTTTATGGATAGTTATTGGATTTAATGGAATAACCTCCATATATATAGGTATTGTTATGAATATACTAGCTATGTACGTTGCTAGTAAAAGATTTAATTCTACAGAAAAAATATAAAATTTATTTTATTTTGTATTAAAAAACCTCTTTTGATTAAAGATATTATTATATTAACTAAAGGAGGTTCAAAATGGCTAAAAAAGGAATGAAAAGACCCTCTCAAGATGAAAATAACAAAGGGCAGATTAAAAAAAGGAAAAATAATCCACCTTCTGTACCAGAAGTAAAATAATTTTTTTAGAGTATAAAGTGTTAATCTTTATACTCTTTATTTTATTAAATATTAATGGTAATATGTTGTAGAATATACATGTATTTTGACATATTTAAATTAATAATAATTCTAGGAGGGTTTCAATGAAAAAAATACTAAATATATTGGCTCAAAGGCCTGATAAAACCGGCAGTGGTATGTATCTTCAAGCTCTTATTAAAGAAGCTGATAAAAAAGGTTATACCCAGGCTGTAATAGCTGGTATATCTTCAAAACATAAAGAAGTAAGTTTTTCTTCAAAAAATCCTATTTCATTTTTTCCTATAATATTTGAAACCTCAAAATTACCTTTTCCTATTGTTGGAATGAGTGATGTTATGCCTTATGATAGTACCCCATATAAAGATCTGTCTATAGACATGCTAGAAAATTGGAAAGCTCATTTCTCTTTGGCTATAAGAACTGCTATTGAAAATTTTAATCCAGACATAATAATATGCCATCATCTATGGATTTTAACGGCTTTAGTTAAAGAGTTATATCCCTATAAAAAAATTATAACTTTTTGTCATGGAACAGATTTAAGACAACTACAATTCTTTAAACATAGCACTAAATTTGTTTCAAAAGAAATATTAAATTATGTAATAAGTAATTGTAAACATTTAGATACTATAATAGTATCTCATAGCGATGAAAAACAACAAGTTATACAATCATATAAAATAAATAAAGATAAAATACATATTGCTGGTACTGGTTTTAACCCAGATACTTTTTATATGGATAAAACTAAAAATAATTCCCATGCAATTAAAATAGTTTATGCCGGTAAATTGAGCTATTCTAAAGGGGTTCCTTTTTTAATTAATTCAATTAAACTAATTAAAAAATATGTAAAGAATATAGAACTTTATTTGGCCGGTTCTGGAGCTGGAGATGAAACCATAAACATAATGAATTTATGTAAAAATAATTCCTCAAATTTTTCTATTAATGTTTTAGGCTCTCTTTGTCAAAAAAATTTATCTGATTTATTTAGACAATGTGACATATTAGTGCTGCCTTCTCTATACGAAGGATTGCCCTTAGTATTAATAGAAGCAATGGCCTGTGGACTTAAAATAGTTTGCACAGATCTTCCTGGTATAAAAGAATGGATGGGAGAAACAATCAATAATAGTGGTATTATAAAATATGTTCCTATTCCAAAGCTAAATACTATAGACACCATATCTCCAGAATCAATACCTAAC
This sequence comes from Clostridium sp. Marseille-Q2269, assembly GCF_943736985.1. Taxonomy (GTDB): domain Bacteria; phylum Bacillota; class Clostridia; order Clostridiales; family Clostridiaceae; genus Clostridium_F. The sequence goes on along the minus strand of NZ_CALSFS010000003.1, from coordinate 20,943 downwards.
TTTGAATGTAGTATTGCTTTAGCTATAGAAGAACAAATTAAAAATAATCTAATAATGGACTCTAAACTAGAAAAATCTATAAAGATGAAATCCTGGTCAAATGCTTTTTCAAATATAGAAAAGTTATTTTAACATATAAAATTAATATAAAACAGATAATACTTCACCTTTTATGTCTATATATAATATAAAAACAAGCTATCTCTAAATAAATAGATTTATTTTATATATATTCTACTTCAAATCTATTTATTGTAAAGATAGCTTTTTATTTATATTATAGAATTAATTTTATAATATATTACATTATTTTATAAATTTTACTGTCTAAATTGTTAATTACCTTATTGTATATATCTATATACTTATATTTTCCATTATCATACATAGCAGGGCAAACATTATTATCTTTTATTGCCTGTATTAGATCTCTTTCATTTCTTATTCCGTTTGGAAATACAGTAGCATACTTACCCACATTTTCTATAACATGAGCATCACTAGAACCTATACATGGAAGATTTAGCTCAGTAGCTAGAGAATATGCTAATAAATTTTGATGAGGCTCTGTACTACCATTAAAAGCTTCAACTCCACACAAGCCTAATGCCTTTGCTTCTCTTATATAATTACCCATCCCTCTATTATTATTTCTATAAGGATGTGCACTAATAGCTACTCCATCATTATCATACACTATTTTAAATAAATCTTTAGCATGCATTTTTTCTTTAGGTAAATCTTTTAGTCCAAATGCTAATATATCTCCTTCATATGTAAGTATTTCAGCACCAACAAGTATCAAAAATCCAGTAGATTTTGAATAAGCATGTGCTTCCTCCATAATCTCATTACTTTCATGGTCTGTAATACAGACTCCATCTAACCCTATTTGTTTTGCTCTCTTTACTATCTGTTCTAAAGATATTTCACTATCTAATGAATATTTACTTTCATGTATATGAGTATCTATTATCATAAAATCCTCCCAAAATATAATGTAGCACTATTATATGAATAATATCATTTTTTTCTTATTATATGTTGATTTATTAAATAAAATTATAATCATGCCCTATACTATAAATATTCATTATTATTTATTACAACATAATTAATCTATAAAATTAAAAATATTTAGTAATTTTACAAAAAAAAAAATTATGTAACCGATTCCACCTTCTTTTAAATTTCAATGATTTTAGATAGAATATATATATGACTTTTTTATGTTTTTTAATACTTTTAAAAAATTAGGGAAAGGCGGCCTTTTTATATGAATTTAAAAAAGTTATTTGAACTTCAAAAAAATCTAGATGAACATATAACAAAAAATCATTCTCTAGAAGGTAAGTCCCTTTTAAGTGAAAAGATACTAGCTTTACAGGTAGAACTAGCTGAATTAGCTAATGAAACTAAATGTTTTAAATATTGGAGTGTCAAATTACCTTCAAATAGATCTACTATACTTGAGGAATATGTAGATTGTCTTCATTTTATTTTAACTTTAGGTTTAGAGCAAAACTTTGATGATTTAACTCTACAGAGGAAAAATCTAGATTATAATTTAACTGAGCAATTTTTAAATCTTTATATAGATATAAATGATTTTATGATCTGTTCCTCTAAGGATCACTATATTACTTTATTCGAAGATTTTCTATATTTAGGAATCAATTTAGGCTTCTCCCAAAAAGATATAGAAGAAGCTTATGTGGAAAAAAATAATACAAATCACGACAGACAAAATAATGGATATTAAAAGCTTTAAATGGATAATAAGTAAAATGTAACTTATTATCCAATTTTTTTATATAATAATACCTTCCCTTATAGGAAAACCTACTAAAGCAAAGGAGGTTTTATATATGATGGGAATAATATACTCAATAATATCTGGTCTAGCTATGACTTTGCAAGGAGTTTTTAATACTCGTCTAGGAGATAAAATAGGTATGTGGGAAACAAATACCTTTGTTCAAGGAACTGGATTTATAATAACTATTATAATCTGGATGTTATTGGGAGATGGTAATTTTAAAAATATAAAAAATGCAAATAAATTATATTTATTAGGTGGAGCCTTGGGTGTCATTATAATTTATACTGTAATGAAAGGAATTGGATCTTTAGGTCCTACTTGTGCTATAGGTATAATATTAGTATCTCAACTTACCTCTGCAGGCATAATAGATGCTTTTGGTTTTTTTAATTCAGAAATTGTAAAATTTACTCCTCATAAAATTATAGGAGTTATAGTGATGCTAGCTGGTATAATTATATTTAAATGTAAAGGTTAAAATATTGTACACTATAAGAAATCTTTATCATTGTTATAACTTATATAAATAATACCTTTAGTATAGCTTACTAATATTAAATAAAATAAATAATCTATAGGAATGTTTTATTTGCTTTTACTTTAATATTACAAATTGTTATAATAAATATAACGTTATATCAATTTGGGAGGTAACTAAATGGATTTTAAACAAATAGAAGCTTTTATAAGTGTAGCTAAATATAAAAGTTTCTCTAAGGCAGCTAATTCTGTATTTTTATCACAGCCTGCTATAAGTTCTCATATAGCTACTTTAGAAAAAGAGCTTAGTGTACAACTTTTCGATAGAACTTCTAAAGAAGTTTTATTAACTCCTGCTGGTAATTCCTTCTTAAAATATGCATTAGAAATTCTAAATGCTCGTGATAAAGCAGTATGTTGCTTATCTAATTTTAATAATAATGTGTGTGGCAAATTAACTTTAACAGCTAGTAGTACTCCTTGTAATACAATAATACCAAGTCTAGTTAAAGGTTTTGAAAATAAATTTCCAGAAGTATCTTTTAATATACTGGAACAAAGTTCTGGAGAAGTAATAGAAAATTTATTAAACTTTAACTCAGAAATTGGTATTATTGGAGATCTAATAGGTGATGATAAAATAAAAACATATAAACTAGTAGAAGATAATTTAGTTTTAATATCTAATCCTAGCCTAAATATTCCTGATGAAATAACTACAGAAGATATACTAAAATATAAATTTGTACTTAGGAAAAAATCTTCAGCAACACGAAAAACTTTTGAAATCGGTTTGAAAAAATCTGGTATTGATCCATCTAACCTAGAAATCTGTTGTGAAGTAAATAATCTAGATACAATTTTTCAATTTGTAAAAACAGGTGTTGGAGTATCTGTAATTTCTGAAAAGGTTTATAATGGGTATCTAGGATTAAACTCTATCAAAAAAAGCAAAATAACAGATCTAACTTTGAAAAGAAGCCTCTACTTAGCAATATGTTCTAAAAGAACTCTCACTCCTACTGCTAAAGCCTTCTTTGATTTTTGCTTAGATTATTTTTATATACATAAAAGTAGTAAATAATTTTTACAGAAATATAATTTAAATATAGTAACAATATCATAGTGTCACTACTATAATATATATGTGATCATTTTAATTAGGAGTTTTTATGTTTTCTTTTAAAAGTAAGATAGAAGAAATTTTAAAAATAGCTATTAAAAATAAATATTATAAAAATTATAGAGTTCTTATTATTTGTACAAACCTTCAAAAAGATATTGAAAAAAAAGTTAAATTACACAAAGGCAAAGTAATAAGATCTATAATTTCATGTAATTGTATTTCTGCTCAGGTATCTCCTAAGGCTATTGAACGACTTTTGGAGTATCCTCAAGTATTATATATATGTTTAGATCCCTATGCTTATATATGTGCAAACAGTGTATCTGCATCTAATAATGTAACTATATCACAAAGATATTCTCTTACAGGACAAAACATTGGAATAGGAATTATAGATACAGGTGTATATCCTCATACTGATTTAATTAATCCTACCAATAGAATAAAGAAATTTTTAGACTTAATAAATGAATATACCTATCCTTATGATGATAATGGCCATGGCACATTTATATCTGGTATTATATCTGGTAATGGCTCTTTATCAGATGGCCTTTATAAAGGTATTTCCCCTAAAAGTCATTTATGCGTAGTTAAAGCTTTTGATAAACTAGGAAAAGGTTTTATATCTGACATACTATTTGGAATTGAAAATTTAATTAATATGAAAGAAGAATTTAATGTTAAAATTATTTGTCTTCCATTTGAGATTCCTTATATTAATCATAAAATATTAGACCTATTTTCTAAAATTTTTAAAATAGCTTTAAATAATAACATAGTAATTGTTGTACCTGCAGGTCACAACGGAAATAATGAAGGTTCTATAAAAGGAATTGCAACTTTAAAATCTTGTATAACTGTAGGAGGAATAGATACTACATCCTTTGAAAAAAAACCATACATCTACTCCTCTTCTGGTCCTTTTTCAAATATAGAAAAACCTGATTTAGCTGCAGCATCTGTGAATATATGTTCATTAAATTCTAATATCAATTACATCTCTGAAAAAATGGGTAGAAAAATATACCCTAAGCCTCTGGAAGAAGCCTATACTAATTTTACTGGAACTTCTTGTGCTGCTGCATATATAAGTGGGGTTTGTAGCTTATTATTTGAAAACAATAGTGAACTTAAATTTGAAGATATATTATCTTTAATGAAAGTATCTTGTACTCTCTTACCTTTTTCTAAATGGGTTCAAGGAGCTGGGCTTCTAGATATGAATAAACTTTTACCTTAAAAATATATAAAAAAGAGCATGAAGCTCTTTTTTTATATATTTTTAAAGGCAAACTTTATAAAAGTTTTTAATAAAATGGATAAAAACTTATCTTTATGATATATAAGAATAAGTTTTCTTTTTATTTCAAATTCTTTTAGCTTTGTCCACGATAATATGCCATTACTTATTTCATTTTTAATACATCTTTTAGATATACATGATATACCTAATCCAGCTTCTACAGCTTTCTTAATAGCTTCCGTATTCCCTAATTCAAAAGCTATATTATAATTTACATTATTGGCTGTCATATAACTTTCAAAGACTTCTCTTGTACCACTTCCCTTTTCCCTCATTATTATTTTTTCTTTATTTATTTCATTTATACTTATGTTACTTTTATTACTCCAAGGATGCTCTGGACTAGTTATAAAAACTAACTCATCATTACAAAAGTCTTCTTTTATAATTTCTTCATTATACACAGGACCCTCTACAAAAGCAAAATCAATACTATTATCTAATATCATATCACTTATCAGTTTAGTATTTTCTATAGCTATACATGTATCTATACCCTTATATTCCTTTGTAAACTTACCTATTATATCTGGCAAAATATATATACCTATAGTAGTACTAGCTCCTATTTTAAGCTTTCCTGTTTTTAGACTGTCCATATCCTTAAGACTTCTTATAGCATCATCATACATATTTAAAATTCTTCTTACATAATTTAAAAAAATTTCTCCCTCATTTGTTAAATATAATCTTCTGTTTATTCTATCAAATAATTTTACTCCTAGTTCATTTTCTAACTCTAATATAGTTTGACTAACTGCTGGTTGACTGATATATAATTTTTCTGCTACCTCTGTCATATTAAGTTTTTCTGCTACTTCATAAAATATTGAAAGTTTTCTTTTATTCATAAAATCACCTTAGTTTATACCTTTAAATTTTAATAACCCCTATTCATATTAACAACATTATTCAATTGTAGTTGTTCTTTATAATTTTTTAAATTTTTATATATTACATCAAATCTTCTAATATGTCTTTTTTCTGAAATCCAAGAATTATGGGGAGTTATTATAACATTATCTAATAACCATATAGGATTTTCTTTATCTAAAGGCTCTTTTTCAAATACATCTAATGCTGCTCCATTTATTTTTCCTGATTTTAAAATTTCTATAAGTTTCTTTTCATCCACAATAGTTCCTCTTGATATATTTATAAATAATGCTCCCTCTTTCATACTATTTAATATATTTTTATCTACTAAATTTTCTGTTTCCTTTGTATAAGGTATGCTTACAACTAAAACATCACACTCCGAAACCATTTCTTTCATACTATCTTTAGGATAACATTTGTTAAAATACTCCACATCTCTTCCCTTGGTATTAACCCCTAATATATTAACCTCAAATGCTGAAAATCTCTTAGCTGCTTCCTTGGCAATATTTCCAGTGCCTATAAAACCTACAGTTTTACCATATAATTCTAATAAACTGTTATCTACTTTCCAAACATTCTTCTGTTGTTTTTCATAAAATTTCTTACTGTTTTTTAAAAGTTCTAATGTCTTTAGCACAATCCATTCTGCTATTGGTATAGAATATCCCCCACTGTTATTAGTGACTATAATATTATTATTTAAAACAACTTCTTTAGGCACTTGATCTACACCTGTACTGGAAAGCTGTATCCATTTTAAATTTTTCATAAGAGATATATCTAAAGTACTAAAAGGATTGTAACAAACTAAAACTTCTGTATCTTCTAAGTGATTTTCATATTGCATTTTCTTTTCATTTATTATAGTTATATCATAACCTAAATCCTCTATTTTTTTCATATTTTCTCTACCATAATCATAAGTAAATAATGCCTTTATATTCATTAGTATGCCTACCTTCTTTCTAATTTAATAATTTAGAGTTAACTCTGATTTTATCATTAATATATTGAAGATTCAATTAACTTAATATTTTAAAAAAAGTATTTAGTGATTATTCACTAAATACTCCCATATTTCTAAATTTGTTATATCTTTTTTCTAAAATCTTATTCATAGAATCTTCTTTTAATACATTTATTTCATCTATAATATTTTTTCTTATAGTTTCTGCCATTTTATTTAAGTTTTTATGTGCTCCCCCTGCTGGTTCCTTTATAATTTTATCTATTATACTAAATTCTTTTAAATCCTCTGCTGTAATTTTCATAACTTCTGCTGCTTCTTTTGCTTTAGATGCATCTTTCCATAATATACTAGCAAAACCTTCTGGTGATAGTATAGAATATATGGAGTTTTCTAACATAATAACCCTATCTGCCACACCTAAAGCCAATGCTCCACCACTTCCGCCTTCTCCTATGAATATGGATAAAGTTATAGTCTTTAGTCTAGCCATTTCTAATAGATTTCTTGCTATTGCTTCTCCTTGTCCTCTCTCTTCTGCATCTATACCACAAAATGCTCCAGGTGTATCTATAAAACACACAATTGGCCTTTTAAATTTTTCTGCTTGTTTCATTATTCTTAAAGCTTTTCTATACCCTTCAGGCTTAGGCATACCAAAATTTCTTTTTATATTATCTTTTGTATTTTTACCCTTTTGTTGCGCAACTATTGTTACACTTCTATTATTTAATAATCCTATACCACATACTATAGATTCATCATCTCTAAAGGATCTATCTCCGTGTAATTCTATAAAATCATCAAATATTATATTTATATAATCTAAAGCTGTAGGTCTTTCTTTTAATCTAGCCAATGTTACCCTTTGCCAAGGATTTTTAGAAGCATATTTTTTTACATTATGAATCAAGTTTTTATCTTCCATATTTATATCTCCAATCTAAATTAAAAGCTAATATTGATATATAATCTTAAAAAGAACTCTGATGCATATTAATAAGTTTGGATAAAACCTTTCTTAAATCAGATCTTGGAACTATTTTATCAATAAAACCATGTTCTAATAAGAATTCTGATTTTTGAAAATCATCCGGCAACTTTTCATTTATGGTTTGTTCTATTACTCTCTTACCTGCAAATCCTATCAAAGCATCAGGCTCAGCAAGTATTATATCACCAAGCATAGCAAAACTAGCTGTAACCCCTCCTGTTGTTGGATCTGTCAACACACATATATATAATAATCCTTCTTCATCTAATTTTGCTAATGCAGAACTAATTTTAGCCATCTGCATTAAAGAAAATATGCCTTCTTGCATTCTGGCTCCACCAGATACAGTAAATATTATAACTGGTAATCTTAATTCTATAGCTCTTTCTATGGCTCTAGTTATCTTTTCTCCTACAACAGAACCCATGCTTCCCATCATGAACCTACCATCCATTATACATACTACAGCTTCCATACCAGCTATTTTACCTTTTCCTGTAGTTACAGCTTCATTTAAATCTGTTTTTTCTTTCATATTTTGTATTTTACTATCATAGCCTTCAAATTCTAAAGGATTCTCTGTTTTAATTTGTAAATCCCATTCTTTAAAAGTATCTTGATCAAATAAATATTTTATTCTCTCTTTAGCACCTATTCTAAAATGATTTCCACATAAATTACAAACCATATAATTCTTGTCTAAATCATTTTGATATAGTATTTCTCCACATTTATTACATTTAACCCACATTCCATCTGGAATAGTAGGAGTATTTTCTCTTTTATGTTCTTGTGTATTCTTTGGTTTTACCGTTATATATTGAGTTTTTCTAAATAAATTTTTTAACATATACGTCCCCCTGACTATACTAATTATCAGTTAGCATTTTTTCTATATATTTTGTAGTGTATTCTCCATTTATAAAGTTTTCATCCTCTAATATAAGAAATTGAAAATCTATATTAGTATTTACACCTTCTATAATAAATTCTCCTAATGCTCTTTTCATAATTTGTATAGTTTCTTCTCTATCTCTTCCATAAGCTATAAGCTTACCTATCATAGAGTCATAGTATGGAGGTATTGTATATCCTGAATATACTGAACTATCTAATCTTACACCTAAACCTCCTGGGGTGTATAAATTCTCTATCTTTCCTGGGCAAGGTCTGAATCCATTTTTATAATCTTCTGCATTTATTCTACATTCTATAGCATGACCCTTTATTTTTATATCTTTCTGTTTTACCTTTAATTTTTTTCCATAAGCTATCTTTATTTGTTCTTTTAAAATATCTATTCCTGTTACCATTTCTGTTATTGGATGTTCCACTTGTATTCTTGTATTCATTTCCATAAAATAAAAACTACCATCTTCATCTAATAAAAATTCTATAGTTCCTGCATTCTTATATCCTACAGCCTTTGCTGCTCTTACTGCAACTTCCCCCATTTCCTTTCTTAATTCTTCAGTCATTCTTGGAGATGGAGCCTCTTCTAAAACCTTTTGATTTCTTCTTTGAAGTGAGCAATCTCTTTCACCTAAATGAACTATATTGCCATAGTTATCTCCTAATATCTGAAATTCTATATGTCTTGGATTTGTTATGAATTTTTCCACATACATACTATCATCACCAAAGGCACCTTTTGCTTCAGACTTAGCAGTATTAAATGCTTTTACCATATTGTCTTTTGAATGAACTATTCTTATTCCACGACCACCACCGCCGGCTGAAGCTTTAACTACTACAGGATATCCTATTTTTTCTGCTATATCTAAGGCTTCCTCTTCATTATGTATTACTCCATCGGAACCTGGTACAACAGGTACTCCTGCCTTTATCATTATCTCTCTAGCGTTGGATTTATTCCCCATTTTATCTATAGTATCACTATCTGGTCCTATAAAAACTATATTACACTCTTTACACATATTGGCAAATTTACTATTCTCAGATAGGAACCCAAAACCAGGATGGATAGCCTGTGATCCTGTTAATACAGTAGCACTTATTATATTATACATATTTAAATAACTATCCTTTGAAGATGGAGGTCCTATGCAAACTGCCTCATCTGCTAATTGAACATGAAGTGCATCTTTATCCGCTTCTGAATATATAGCTACGGTCTCTATTCCCATTTCTCTACAGGCTCTAATTGTTCTAACAGCAATCTCACCTCTATTAGCCACAAGTATTTTTTTAAACACTGCTATCTTCTCCCTCTCTATTTTCATAAATTTAGTTTCCTATTACAAATAATAATTCTGCTTCTGCTGCCACCTTACCATCTACAGTTGCTACAGCTTTACCTACTCCTGCAACACCTTTTATTTTAGTAAGCTCTATACTAAGTTTCAAAACATCTCCAGGTATTACTTTTTTTCTAAACTTAGCCTTATTTATTCCTCCAAAATAAGCTATTTTACCTTTAAATTCTTCTTTGCTTAAAATAGCCACAGCTCCAACCTGTGCTAGGGCCTCTATAATTAAAACTCCAGGCATTACTGGTTCTTCAGGAAAATGTCCATTGAAAAAATATTCATTAGCTGTAACATTTTTATATCCAACTGCACTTTTTCCTTCTTCTAATTCAGTTATTTTATCTACTAATAAAAATGGGTATCTATGTGGAATAATCTTTTTTATTTCATTTATGTCTAAGAATTTTTCCATGAAAACTTCTCCTTTATTATTATAGTGGCTTTATCTTAAATAAAGCTTCTCCGTATTGAACCATATCTCCATCCTGTGGTAATACAGCTACTACTTCTCCATCTACTTCAGATTCTATTTCATTCATAACTTTCATAGCTTCAACTATACAAACTATATCTCCCTTTTTAACCTTATCTCCTACTTTTACATAAGATTCTTTTCCTGCTCCTGGTGATCCATAAAAAGTTCCTACTATAGGGGATACTATTTCTATAATATTCTCTTCAGTAAATACTTCTATCTTTTTCTCATCTTTGGGTAAATCTAATTTTTTTTCTTCTATTATAACAACTTTATCTTCTTTTTCACATTCTTCAGGCGAAATTTCTTGTTTATAAATTTTTTTACTTTCCTTTTGCATTCTTATAAATATACCATTATATTCTATATCCATAGAATATAGATTAGAATCACTCATAGCTTTTATTAAACTTTCAATCCCTTTAAAGTCCATTTCTATTCACCCCATTTTTTTAATAATATTACTGCATTATGTCCTCCAAAACCTAAAGAATTAGACATAGCATAGTTTATTGTTTTATTTCTTCCACCAGAGGTTACGTAGTCTAAATCGCATTCTTCATCTTTAAACTTGTATCCTACTGTAGCTGGTATATATCCTTCTTCCAAAGATTTTGCACATATTATAGCTTCAACCGCTCCAGCTGCCCCTAATAAATGTCCTATCATAGATTTTGTAGAACTTACGGGTATATTGCATGAATAATCTTCAAATACTCTTTTAATAGCTTCTGTTTCAAATTTATCATTATATTGAGTACTAGTTCCATGAGCATTTATATAAGATACTTCCTCTTTATTTATACCTGCTTCTTTTATAGCAAGTTCCATTGCCCTTGCAGCGCCTTCTCCACCTGGTGCTGGAGATGTCATATGATAAGCATCGCAAGTAGCTCCATATCCAACAACTTCTCCATAAATTTTAGCTCCTCTATCTAGTGCATGGTCTAATGATTCTAATATTAATATTCCTGAACCCTCACCCATAACAAATCCATCTCTTTCTTTATCAAAAGGTATAGATGCTCTGTTAGGATCTGTACTTTTGCTCAAAGCTGTAAGAGTTGTAAATCCAGCTATAGCTATAGGAGTAATTGATGCTTCTGTACCCCCAGCAATCATTATATCAGCTTCTCCATGTTTTATAACTCTAAAAGCTTCTCCTACACAGTTAGTTCCTGTGGCACAAGCTGTAACTACTGTATTACATATAGCCTTAGCACCAAATCTAATAGCTATATTTCCAGCTGCCATATTACTTATTATTGTTGGTATAAATAATGGACTTACTCTATTAGGCCCTTTTTCTAATAATTTTTGTTCTTCTTTTTCTATAGTAGATAATCCACCAATACCAGATCCTACTATGACACCGAATCTTTCTTTGTTTATTTTATCTAGATCTAACTTACTACTATCAACAGCTTGCTGTGCTGCTGCTATAGCAAATTGACAGAATCTATCTAATCTTCTTGCTTCCTTTTTATCCATATATTTTTCTGGAGCAAAATCTTTAACCTCTGCTGCTAACTTAACTTTATAATCCTCTGTATTAAAAGATGTTATATTATCTATTCCTACTTTTTCTTCTTTTATGCTATTCCAAAATTCTTCAAGGCTATTTCCTATAGGTGTAATAGCACCCATTCCAGTTATAACTACTCTTTTATTCATATTATTCACCTCTTTTTACTAAATAATCATTCCACCATCTACATGTAATACTTGCCCTGTTATATATGAAGCTTTATCTGAAGCTAAAAATCCTACTGCTTCTGCCACATCTTCTGGCGTTCCTAATGTTTTAAGTGGAAGTACATCTTCTATAGATTTTTTTACTTTTTCTGATAATGCATCTGTCATATCTGTTTTTATATAGCCTGGGGCCACTGCATTTACAGTTATTCCTCTACTGCCAAGTTCTTTAGCTAATGTTTTGGTTATACCTATTACACCCGCTTTAGCTGCTGCATAATTACATTGTCCTGCATTTCCAGCAACTCCAACTACAGATGAAATATTTATTATTTTTCCAGATCTTTGTTTAAGCATAATAGGGGCTATATGTTTGCTACAATTGTATACACCTTTTAAATTAACACTAATTACTTTATCAAAATCTTCTTCCGTCATTCTTAATATTAAAGCATCTTTTGTTATTCCTGCATTGTTTATAAGTACATCTATACTACCAAATTTCTCTTTTGCTTCATCAGCTATTTTTTTACAATCTTCAAAAGAACTTACATCCCCTTGGACAACTAAAGTTTGTACTTCATATTCTTTAATTTCTTCTATTAGAGTATCTATTTCATCAGCACTTTTTCTATAATTTAGTACTAAATTAGCACCCATAGATGCTAATTTTTTAGCTATTGCTCTTCCTATACCTCTACTAGCTCCTGTTACTATTGCAGTTTTACCCTGTAAACATTTCATATTATTACCTAACTCTCCTAACTATTTATTGTTTTTAATGTTTCTATTGTTTTATTAAGTGAATCCATATCTTCTACATTTAATATATTTACTTTTCTATTTATTTTCTTAACAAAACCTGATAAAACTTTTGAAGGACCTATTTCTATAAAAGTATCTACTCCAAAATCTATCATTGTTTTTATAGAATCTTCCCAAAGTACAGTACTCATAACCTGCTTTTTAAGTAAATCTTTTATTTTATTTGTATCTGTTACAAAATCTCCTGTAACATTTGTTATAAATGGAACTTCTATAGATTTAAGTTCTACCTTCTGTAACTCTTCATACAATTTTTCTCCAGCTTCCTTTAACATAATGCTATGAAATGGCCCACTAACACTAAGTTTTACACACTTTAGTGCTCTTTTTTCTTTTGCTATGTCACAAGCCTTTTCTACTGCTGTTATTTCCCCGGAAATAACAATCTGTCCTGGGCAATTAATATTTGCTATTTGAACTATTCCTATATCTTTTACACTTTCACAAATTTCCTTAACAACTTCTCTTTTAAGTCCTATTATAGCTGCCATAGTACCAACACCATTAGGTACAGCATTTTCCATATATTGTCCTCTTTTTCTTACCAAATAAACTGCCTTTTCAAAATCTATAACCTTACTGCAAACCAAAGCTGAATACTCGCCTAAACTTAAACCTGCTGTAATATGTGGTTTTATACCATGCTTTTCTAAAGCTACCATTGCAGCCATGCTAAGAGTTAATATTGCGGGTTGAGTATTCTCTGTCTTATCTATTTCTTCCTTTGGACCTTCAAAACATATTTTAGTTAATGGTATTTGTAATACTTGTTCTGCTATATTAAATATTTCTCTACATTCAGGAATAGTTTCGTATAGCTCTTTACCCATACCTACATATTGAGCTCCTTGACCTGAGAATATGAAAGCTATTTTTGACATAATATCCTCCAAAATAAATATTATTTGTAACCTAAAAGTTTATAGGCTTCATTAAACATTTCATTTATAATTTCATCACAAGTTTGTTCTTTATTTATAAGTCCTGCAATTTGACCTGCCATAACAGAGCCATTATCAACATCTCCATCTTTTGCAGCCTTGCTTAATGCTCCCCTGCCTAGTTCTTCAAGCTTTTCTACTGGTGCACCTTCTTTTTCTAGTATTTGAAATTTTCTTGATAACTTATTTCTTATAATTCTAACTGGATGACCTGTTGCCCTACCTGTAACTTGTGTATCTATTTCTTTAGCTTTTATAACCTTATCTTTATAATTTTGATGCACAGTACATTCTTTTGCTACTAAAAATCTAGTACCTACTTGAACAGCATCTGCTCCTAACATAAAACTAGCTGCTATACCTCTTCCGTCTCCGATTCCTCCTGCTGCTATAACAGGTATATTTACAGCATCTACTATCTGTGGTATTAAAGCCATTGTTGTTAGTTCACCTACATGTCCACCAGATTCGCAACCTTCTGCTATTATAGCATCTACTCCAGCCTTTTCCATTCTCTTAGCCAAAGCTATAGATGGAACTACAGGTATAACTGTTATGCCATGTTCTTTCCATTTCTTTATATACTTACCTGGATTACCAGCTCCTGTAGTAACCACTTTTACTCCTTCGTCACAAACCATTTGAGCTATTTCATCAGCTGTCTCTGCTAAAAGCATTATATTTACACCAAAAGGCTTATCTGTTAATTCTTTTGCCTTTCTTATTTCCTGTCTAACCCATTCAACTGGTGCATTTCCTGTTATTATTCCAAGGCCTCCTGCATTAGAAACTGCTGCGGCTAATGAGCTATCAGCAATCCACGCCATTCCACCTTGAATAATAGGATATTTTATTCCAACCATACGAGAAAATATGGATTCTTTCATAGTTTTAAATCCTCCCTAGAAATTTTAAATCTGTAGTTTATTACTAAATATTTATGTTATATATCTAAATGGCTTTTTAATTTTATGGACCATCATAGATGGTCCTCTTTTTTATTCTTTTTTATTTTTCTATTTTACTTTCAACATATTTTACTGCTTCTTCTACAGTTCTTATTTTTTCTGCTTCTTCTACTTGTATATCGAAGGCTTCTTCTATTTCTATTATTATCTGAAATAAATCAAGAGAATCTACTCCTAAATCTTCAAATGATGTTTCTAATTTAACTTCACCCTCATCTAAATCTAATTGTTCTACTATAATTTCTTTAACTTTTTCAAATACCATAATTATTGTTCCTCCTAAATTTATATTTATTTTATTTTTAAATTAGACACTCCATGAAATGGCCACTCCACCAAATGTTAAGCCACCACCAAATCCTACTAAAATAATTTTATCTTCCTTATTTAGTAAGCCTTTTTTATTAGCCTCATCTAAAGCTATAGGTATACTAGCTGCAGATGTGTTGCCATATTTATCTAAATTCATATAAAACTTATCTCTACTTGTATTAAGTTTTTTAGCAGTATACTCTATTATTCTAGAATTAGCTTGATGGGATATAATATACTTAATTTCACTTAAATCCCATTTAGTCTTTTCTTGTATATTACAAATAGTTTCACTCATTGCCCCTACTGCAAATCTAAATATTTCCTTACCATTCATCTTTATAAATTTATTATTTATAAATTCATTATCTTTACTAAGAATATTATTTACTTCTAAAGCTCCACAAGTAAGATGTTCGCCTTTTAATCCATTTGATCCAGAATGAAAGTCTAATATTCCTTCTTCTTTAGTTTTACTTAATACAGCGGCACCTGCTCCATCTCCAAATAGTACACAAGTATTTCTATCTTCCCAGTCAACTATTTTAGATAAATTTTCGGCCCCTATTACTAAAGCTTTACTTCTAGAACTACTTTTTAACATAGAGCAAGCAATTTCAAGACCATATATAAAGCCTGAACAAGCTGCTGATATATCAAAGCATAAGGCATTTATAGCTCCTATCTCTTTTTGAACACTGCAAGCCGTAGATGGCATAAAATTATCTGGAGTTAATGTAGCAACTATTATTAAATCTAAATCTTCAACATTTATATTGGCATTTTTTATAGATTCCTTTGCAGATTCTGTGGCCATATAAATAGTAGTTTCTCCTTTAGAGATTCTTCTCTCGGATATACCCGTTCTACTTTTTATCCATTCATCACTGGTATCTACTATAGTTGATAAAAAATCATTAGTAATAATATTATTAGGTACATAACTTCCAGTTCCAATAATGCTAATATTACTCATTATTTTTCTCCCTTATTAATATATTTTTTCAAAGCATATTTTTCCTTGAAAAAATTATTTAGTTTATCCAAGGATTTTATAAGTACTGTTTCCTCTTCTTTTGTTAATCCTTCTATGGTAGCCCTAATCATATCACTATGAAATTTATCATGAATTCTATATGCCAGTTTACCTTTTTTAGTTAATTTAATTTGAACAATTCTTCTATCTTCTTCACATCTTTTTCTTGTTACATACTCTTTTTTAGCAAGATTATTTGCTGCAGTAGTTAAAGTTCCTACAGTTATTCCTAAATCCATAGCTACCTGTGACATACTTTTAGATTCATACATACCGATTGCCTCAATGGTGTGTATCTCTGTAACAGATATATCTTTAAATAAACCAGATTGTAATGCTTGCTGTTCAATGGTTAATATATCATTAAATGTATCTACTAAAAGTGAATTTAAAACATTTATTGATTTACTCAAAAAATCACCACTTCTCTTCTTATATATTTTCTGTCAACTCTCTTATTAAATCTTTTACGGTAGTAATTTTATCTATTTTATATCCATTACTTCCTGTAAATATTAATCCCTCTTCTAAATTTCCTTTTACTGATTCTATCAATGCTTTAGATATACAATAAGGAGTTTCTTTAGGGTTACAACTTTTTAAGCAATTAAAGCAAAACTCTGGATTTATTCTTCCATTACATACTTTATCTACAAAACTATTTTTCATAGCTCTTCCTGGCAATCCTACAGGGCTTTTAATTATTTTTATATCTTCTTTTTTACAATCAACAAAAGCTTTTTTAAAATTAATGTGTGCATCACACTCTTCTGTGGCTATAAATCTTGTGGCCATTTGCACACCACTAGCTCCCAAATCTATAAAATTTTTTATATCATCTTTATCATATATTCCTCCTGCTGCTACTACAGGTATATCAATACTAAATTCATTCTCATAAATTTTTACTTCCTCTAAAACATCCTTTAAAATATCTTCTAAATTAACCTTTTCACCACTTAAGTCATCATACTTAAATCCAAGATGACCACCTGCTAATGGTCCTTCTACAATTATTAGATCAGGTAATTTGTCATATTTTTTTATCCATTGTTTTATTATTATAGTTGCAGCTTTTCTTGAAGAAACTATAGGGGCTATTTTAATATGGCTATCTTTTGTGTACTTTGGTAATTTTAATGGTAATCCAGCTCCAGAAATTATTATATCTATTTTTTCTTCTAAACAAATATTAACTAATTCTTCATAATTATTCATAGCCACCATTATATTTACACCAAGAATTCCATCAGGAGATAATTCTCTTGCTTTTCTTATTTCCATTCTTAATGCTCTCATATTAGCTTCTTTAGTATTTGTTCTAAAGTCCCATTCTCTATATCCTATTTGAGCCGCAGATATTACTCCTATAGCTCCGTTATTTGCTACTGCAGCTGCTAAATTGTATCCTGATACACCTACACCCATACCACCTTGAATTATGGGTATATTAGAAATTAAATTTCCTATCTTTAAAGGTTCAAACCCCATTTATTCTTCTCCTCACTTTTTTGATAGTCAAATATTTTGATAGTCAAAGTATATAATAAAAAAATATCACTGTCAATCTTAGCGATATTTTTTCATTATTATTTTACATATATTGCTGGATTACAGGGTTCATTATTTTTTCTTACTTCAAAGTGTAGATGAGGACCTGTACTTCTTCCTGTACTACCTACTTCCCCTATCTTTTCTCCTTTTTTAACATATTTATCAATTTCAACATTTAACTTGCTACAATGTGCATATATAGTAGTAAGTTCAGAATTATGTTTTATCTTTATAACCTTCCCATATCCTTCTTGCCATCCAGAGTATATAACTTTACCATCTAAGCTGGAATAAATAGCGGTACCACTAGCAGCTCCTATATCTATTCCTTTATGGAATCTACCCCATCTTTTACCAAATTTAGATGTTATACATCCATTGGCTGGCATTTTTAAGATCATTGTTTCACCTGAAACGCCTCTTGAAAGCCTTTTACTATTCATAAAATTCTTTAAATTTTGGGACTGAGATATATTTTTTATAAGATCATCTGGAGTATTTACATCTTGAACTTTTAACATTTCCTCTTTTATTTTTATATCATCTATAATATTTATGGAATATTTTTTAATTATTAATTTATTTAAATCTTGCAATTCTTTTTTAGTTAATAAAGTTCCTATAAATTCATCTCCTAATTTTATTTTAAAAGCTTTTACTTTTATATTTGAGTTTTCTAATATAGATTTTTTTATAAAATCATTACTTGTAAATATATCTCCATTTACTCTTATATTCTTAAAATCTATATTATTGTTTATGTTTAATTTAAATCTTTCTTTTGTATTATTTTTTACTTCCTTATATATTTTATTAAAATCTTGTTTATTTTTTACATAGGCTACAGGCTTATTATTTATTACTACCTCATAGGCGTTAGGTCTAGTATGAATATAACCATAGGCCATTATGAAAAAGGTAACCCCTATAGAAAATAGTAAAATAAATCTCTTCCATATACTCTTACTCAAAATATCACCCTTTTTAATTTTTATAAAATATAGACTTTAGTATTCCCTAATTATTATGTTTTATAACTATAAATATTATTTCCATAATTAGCTTGGAATACACCTATCATTGTAATAATATTTATAGTTTGATATAATTAATTAATGTGAATAATAATCAAAAGGTAGGTGATACACCTTTGAGTACTTTTGTATTTAAGAATAGCAATTGGAACTATACTCCTGTAAGTAACATTTTCATAGATAAATTTATGCCGAAAGCCCGAGGAGAATTCGTAAAAGTATATCTTCTAGGGCTAAAATATTGTATGTCAGGGGAAATAGGTGTAAGCTCTGAGATAATAGCTAGTACATTACATTTATTACAAACTGACGTAATGAATGCTTGGAACTTCTGGAACGATGAAGGGGTAATAAAAATACAACCTATAGATAATATGGGCAATTATAATATAGAATTTTTAACTTTAGAAGATAGTCCAATCTCTCAAGATAACATAAATTTGCTAGAAGAATTAAATAATAACTCTGTAAAAGATATGCTTCAAGATATAGAAAAACTTTTGTCTAGACCTTTATCCTCTAAAGAAATGACTGTATATATAGAATGGATAAAAGATTATAATTTTTCTCCTGAAATAATATTATTATTAATTCAATATTGTGTCTCTAAAGGAAAAACTGACTGGCGATACATAGAAAAAATAGCTTTAGGCTGGTTTGATGCTAAAATACAAACTATAGATGATGCCCAAATGTATATAAAAAAACATGAAGATAAATGGGTTAAAATAAGAAAAATACTAAATTATTTAGGAGCAAAAGATGGAGAAATAATGAAACCTCAAGAAGAAATTCTAGACAAATGGATCAATATATATAGCTTCCCTTTAGATGTGATCTTTAAAGCCTGTGATATCTGCTTTCAAAGAATAAATAAAGGTGACTTTAGATATATTGATGGAATATTAAATAGTTGGCATAAAGAGGGTTTAAAAACATTAGATGATGTTACATTAAAAGATAACAGTAAAAAAACATACAAAAAAGATAATAAAACCTATAGTCCTCCTGTTAAAAAAGATAAATTTAATGATTTCGAACAAAGAAATTATGATTTTAAAGAATTAGAAAAAAAATTATTAGGATGGGATAACAATGATTAAGGGTTATAAATCAGAAATCCTAAAAGAATATGAAAAGATTAGAGAAGAAGAATCCTTAGCTTTAAAAAATAGAAGAAAAGAAATAGAAAAAAGATTACCTGAAGTAATAAAAATCGAAGAAGAAATAGCTAAACTTTCTATAGAAATGTCTATAAATATATTAAAAAATCCTGATAAATCAGAACAATATATTCATATTATAAAAAATAAAATAACAGATTTAAGAATAAAGAAATCTGAACTTCTAGTTAGTAACGATTATGACATGAATTTTTTAGAAATTAATTATCACTGTAATAAATGTAAAGATACAGGTTATGTTAATAATAAAAAATGTTCCTGTTATAAGCAAAAACTAATAAAATTATATTATAAAGATTCAGATTTAAAACATATACTTAATACAAATAATTTTAGCAATTTTAATTTTGAATATTTCACCAATGAAAAAACGGATTTTCATTCTGATACACCAAAAAAAAATATAGAAAAAATATTAAATAAAATGTGGCATTTTATAGAAACCTTTAATAGTACAGATGAGAACTTTATGTTTATTGGTACCCCTGGTACAGGGAAAACATTCCTATCTAATTGTGTTGCTAAGGAATTATTAGATAGAGGCCATTTTGTGGTTTACCGTACTGCTGATGAACTAATACAAAATTTAAAAACTATTAGATTTACTAATAATAAACACTTAGAAGATATTCTTATAAATTGTGATTTACTTATAATAGATGATTTAGGTACAGAATCTATAAACGAATTTTCAAAAGTAGAATTATTCAACTTCATAAACAAAAAACTACTCATAAGGAAAAAAATGATAGTATCATCAAACTACAGCATAGAGATGATTCTAAAAAATTACTCTGAGAGAATATCTTCCAGACTTCTTGGTAGCTTTACATTATGTAAATTTTATTGTGATGATATCAGAATTCAAAAAAATATACAAAACAAATAAAGTAGCTAGATTTCTAGCTACTTTATTTTATATGTATAATAAATAATAAAAACTATATACAATCACCTTTGAAAGCATATAGTTCTTTGACTGGAGCTGGCAATAGGAATCGAACCTACAACCTGCTGATTACAAGTCAGCTGCTCTGCCAATTGAGCCATGCCAGCATATAGCATGTATATT
>NZ_CALSFS010000002.1 GCF_943736985.1 Clostridium sp. Marseille-Q2269 | reverse complement strand
TTAGAGATTTTAAAAATTCATCATATAAAATTGGGCAAGTGTTTTCATATTATATGGATAATATATCATAATAAGTATAATATAGTCTCAATAGGTAATTTAGCTTTTGAAATTGCCTAACTAAAGTAAAATAGTTTAGTTATTTTTACAGGCCCATATCTTTTTTTTATACACTGTAGGTAAGCGTACATTTAAGTAATAATTTACTTGAAATATGGTATAATAAACACAGTTAATAACTGATAGGAGGAAGTTTATGCCAAGGGAGTTTATAGAGTATACCAATGATTTACCTATAAAAGTTTCTATGCAAGACATAAAGAAAAGTCCAATTCATTGGCACAATGCTATGGAGATCATATATGTTTTGGAAGGCAGCATAAAAATAACAATAGAAACAGAAACTCATAGAGTAAACAAGCAGGAAATAGGAATAATAAATCCAGAAGAGGCTCACAGCATAAAAAGTATAACTAATAACAATAAAGTTCTCATATTTCAGATAGATACTAGTTTTTTCAATAAATATTATGATATAGAAAATATGTTTTTTTATACAGATTTTTCTGTTCCAGAGGCTCAAAAGCATGAAAAGTATGATATATTAAGAAAATACCTTTCCACATTACTTTGTGAAATAGCTCAAAAAGGTGATAATTATGAGGAGGTAGTAGAGGAAATTTTAGTAGATCTTTTATATCATCTCATAAATAATTTTCACTATTTGATATATGATGAAGAAGAATTAAAAGAAAATGAGGTACAATTTGAAAGATACGATAGAATAATAAAATATATATATTCTAATTATAATAATAAAATAAGTATTCAAGATATAGCTAGATTAGAGTTTCTAAGTTCTCATTATTTATCTAATGAAATGAAAAATAAAGTAGGTTATAGTTTTAATGACTTTGTAAATTTAACTAGAGTAGAGGAAGCTATAAAATTACTTTTAGATACAGAAAAAACCATATCTGAAATATCAGAAGAATTAGGCTTTTCTCATACAAGATATTTTAATAAGCATTTTAAAAAACATTACAAATGTACTCCAATGCAATATAGAAAAAAGTATAAAGTAGATGAAGAAACATATGAAAAATTAAAATCATATGAAAAATTAAAATTAAAGGATGCCTATGAGTATTTAATGTATTATTTAGAGGATTATCCAAGATTTAATTATGAGGGGAAAATTATTAAAATTCATGTGGATTTGTCTAAGGATACAGAAGAACTAGATGAAAATTGGCATGATATTATTAATTTAGGTAGTGCTAAGGAAATATTAAAAGGTAATCATAGTAAGCTTATAGAAGAATTTCAAAAATATGTGAAATGTGAATATGCAATTATACAAAATGTATTTTCAAAGGATATGAATGTTTTTTCTACAGAAAAAGATCGATTTTTTAATTGGTATGAAATAAGGCAAGTATTTGAATTTATATATGATTTAGATTTAAAACCTGCTATACTAATAGACTTTTGTAAATATGAATCAGAATTCTTTTTTGCACTTTTTAAGGATTTCATAGATTATTTTACAGATTTTTTTGGAGATAAAGAAATAAAAAAATGGAGATTTTATTTAAAAAATTCTACTGATGAAAATAAAAGTATCTTAGAAAGCTTTTTAAAAAATATGAGGATATAGAATTTATAAATTGGTACTTAGATTATAACGAAGTAAACAATATTTATGATACTGCATATATGGTTCCATATATGTTAAATCAATATTTAAATAAAGAATCAAATGTAATATTCTTGACTACTTTTGATGAAATATATGGAGGAGAATACATAAATAACGAACTGTTTTATGGTGGATCAGGAATAATAAATCGGCAAGGAATAAAGAAACCATCTTATTATGCTTATTATCTTTTATCTAAATTGGGCAATGAGGTAATAGACAAGGGGGATGGATATATAATTACCAAAGAGGATGATGATATTCAAATTCTTGTTTATTCTTACAGTGAGGAATTAGAGTGTTTAATTTCCCTAGATGATTTATATAAAAGAAGAGGGCTAAAAGAAACAGCGGAAAAGAAATTTTCTATAAATATAGCAGGATTACCTTATAATTATAAAATAATTACTTATAAAATAGATGAGGGAAAGGGATCTTCATATAATAATTGGCTAGCTATGGGAAAACCAAAGAGAATAGATGAATACGAGAGAGATTTGTTAATTAAAAGTTCTGTACCTAATATAAAATTAGGCTTTGCTAAAAAATCTCCTGTATATAATATAGTTTCTAAAATAGAAGGATATGGAGCATTTTTGTTTATACTTCAGAGAGTATAAGTTTATAATCTTAAAAATGTACAAATTTTATGTTTGAAAAGTACAAAAATACTTTTTTAATATTACTTCCTTTAAAATATAGGTTAAATTTAATAAAAATATACACAAAAAGTACAAAAGCACCTTAAATAAGGTGTTTTTTGTTTATTACCAACAACTGTAATAAAACCTAGTCCTTAATATACCTTATAGTCCTTAGCATAGTGAATGAAAATATGTATTTAAAAGAATATAATATTAATATAGATATAATTGAAAAATAAATTTTTAATTATATCTATAATAAATTTTTAAAAATACAGTCCATAGCAATTAACTATTATTTTAATACGGTGTAAGTAAATGGTATTTTCATTGATGAAATAATAAAAATAAATACATTAATAAATAAAATATTTTTTAATATGTATAAATAATATGGTTAATTTATATAAGATTATAATTTTAAAATTAGGGAGTGGATAAAAAAATGAGTGCAAAAATGTTACCGAAAAATACAAAAACTATTAGAACGAGGTGCTTAACATGGGAATTGACTATAATTTATTTTCAAGAGAAAAGGTAGAAAAAGCTTTATTAAAATTTGCAGTTCCAGCTATGATTTCTTTATTAGTTATGGAATTATATAATATGGTAGATACATTTTTCGTGGGCTTAGCTATAGGGCCTAAAGCTATAGGGGCATTAACTATAGCCTTTCCAGTACAAAGACTTATGTCTTCACTTGGGATGATGATAGCAGTAGGTGCATCTACTGCTGTAGCTAGAAGTTTAGGTAAGAAAGATTATAAAAGTTTAAAATCAGTAATATTAAATGCTATAAATATTACTATAATTATAATGGTGATTTTAACCTTTCTAATGTCACTTTTTAAAAAGCAAATGATAACAGGATTATTAGGGGCTAGTCAAGTCATTTATCCTTATGCAGAGGAATACATTTCTATAGTAGTAATTGGTGGATTATTTCAATCTTTAACTTTAGTTATTTGTTATATAATGACTTCTTTAGGATACACTAATATAACTTTAAAAGCTACTTCAGTAGGAGCTATATTAAATATTATAATAGATTACTTTCTAGTTATGCATTTAAACTTTGGTATAGCAGGAGCAGCTGTAGCTACTGTAGTTTCACAAATAGTAGCATTAGTGTATACTGTATACACATTTAATAAGGTTAAGAAAAAAGTAGGATTAAATTTTAATTTTAGTTTTAAAATTAAACTAGATATATTAAAGCCAATTTTAGCAGTAGGATTTGCAACTTTTATTATAGAAATATCTGATGCTGTAGTGGCTGTAATATTGAATAATATACTTTCTATTTATGGAGGCGATAAGGCATTAATTATAGTAGGGGTAACCACTAAAATATCTATGTTCTTATTTATAACAGTTATAGGTATAAGTTCGGCAATGCAACCTATAGCAGCCTTCAATTATGGAGCAAAAGATTTGATTCGAGTAAAAGAAGTAGTTATAAAAACCATAGTAGCTGTAACAGGAGCGACGTTAATATTATGGGCAGCAATGATGGTATTTGCAAATCCTATAATAGGAATATTTTTAAAGGATAAAAGTCTTTTAGGTGAAACGGTGAAAGCATTTAGAATAATAATATCTATATTCCCAACTATAGGAATATATTATGTGTCAATATATTATTATCAATCTATGGGTAAAGCCAAAACAGCTCTTATATTATCTGTGTACAGACAAATGATAATATTTATACCTTTATTGTTTATATTGGTTAATAAATTTAATATTATGGGAGCTTGGATTGCTTACCCAATTTCAGATTTAATAGCATCTATTACAGGAATAATATATGTAAGAGTGGCCTTAAAAGAAAAAGATAAGGCTATAGAAGCTCAACAATATGAAAAAGAGAGTAAAGCAAAATCATTTAGGGGTAGATCCTTAGAAGCAGGTGGCGTTTAAAGGCTATAATAGTAAAGAAAAGAGACAGACTAGGAAAAAATGCATAATGACAATGGTATTTAACAATTAATTAAAATAAAAAGTTATACTAATATAAAAAAACACTACCAATATTATTGGGTTTCAATAAAATTTAATAGTGTTTTTTATATTAATTTTAAATTATGAACAAGATCTTAGAATAATGTGTAAGATATTAAGATTATATTTGCGGTGCTTATATAAAGTAGTATATAAAATAGGTGTATATAATACAATACACCTATAAATTTTATCTAATTTCTATGGATTTATTTTAGAATATATATTGACAAAAAAAGAAAATGATATATAATATTAATTGTAAATGAAAATCTTTTTCGATGAACGAGGGAGTGATATAATGGCAAAGGTAAATATAATTTATTGGAGCGGTACAGGAAATACAGAAAGAATGGCTGAAGCTATTAAAGGTGGATTAGAATCTGAAGCAGAAGTAAAACTATTATCTGTATCTGATGCTACTACAAAAGATGTAGAGGAAGCAGAAGTATTAATATTAGGTTGTCCATCTATGGGAGATGAGGTATTAGAAGAAGGAGAGATGGAACCTTTTGTAGATTCCATAAGAAATATAGTTAAAGGTAAAAAGGTAGGATTATTTGGATCCTATGGCTGGGGAGATGGCCAGTGGATGAGAGATTGGGAAGAAAGAATGGAGAGTTATGATGCAGAAATAAAGGTTGAAAGCTTAATACATCAAGGAGAACCAGATGACTCAACTTTAGAAGAGTGCAAAAATTTTGCAAAAAAATTAATATAGTTTAAAAAGTAACATATTGTTAAAACAAGTTAATAGTTTATAATTACACATAAAGCATAAAACAGTGCATAGTTTAATATTTTATATAGGATAGCTGTCCTCCAGACAGAATGTTGTATAGTTGAAAAATAGTTATCAAAATCATTTCTATATAAATATTGAGCATGCACTGCTTTTTATTATTTTTTTAAAAATAATAAATTACTTCTTTTAATAGAGTAATATAGAAATAATGTGTATAATTAATAGTATATACATTAGTTATTTAAACTGAAATAACTAATGATAATATGTATTAAATTATGAAATAAATATAAGGGAGTGTAATTTTAAATTATGGAAGATAAATATGTAGATTTGAATTTGAAATTTAATGAGGAAATAGATGATAAATCCATACACTCAAACAATATAGTTATAACAGATACACATGGGAAAAAAGTGAATTTTAATATAAAAGTAGTACAAAAAAATATACTTAATATAAGGATAAAAACAGATGAGAAGTGTATTAATAATGAGTACATATTAGAGTTTAAAGATTCTATATATTCTACAAGTGGAAAGGCTTTTAAACAATTAAACAATATAAAGTTTTGTTTAAACAAGGGTATAATACAAAATAATGGTACAAGAGTAGTGAGAGAAGATAACTGGATCTATTATACTAGCAATGAAAAAATTTATACATATATGGATTGTAATCCACATGGATCAATAAGAAAGGTTAACATTGATGGATCCATAGATATAAAGCTTTGTGATGATTTTGCAAGTAGTATTTGGATAAATGATCAATGGATATACTATATAAACAATGTAGGAACAAATGAAGAAAATTATCTATATAGAATAAAAAAAGATGGAAATTCTAGAGTACGTTTAACAGATGCTACTGTGGACTCTATAGCCTTTTCAGATAACTATATATTTTATTCAGAATACATAGGATCATTTAGTAAAGATAATTACAAAATATACAGAATAAAAAAAGATGGATCTAATAAAACAAGTCTTAATATAAAAGGTAAAAATGTTATAATACAAGGTCCTTTTCTTTACTATTTAAATGTAGATGATAATTACTCTATATATAGAATAAGATTAGATGGACAAGATGTGAAAAAAATAAATAATTACTCTAGCAGAATTTTTATGAAGATTAAGCATGGATGGATATATTATATTAATGAAGAATTAGGTAATAATTTATATAGAATAACACTGGATGGAGACTATGAAGAAAAACTAAATAAAGATAGTTGTGTAAATGCTGTAATAGATAATAATTATATTTTTTATGCAAAGGATATGGATAATAATCAAACCTATTTATATAGAATAAATATAGATGGATTAGGAAGAAAAAAAATATGTGAAAAAGATTGCTCAAGAGGCATAATTTGTACCGCTGATAATATATATTTTTCAGGAAATAACCAGAAAGGAATATATAAAGTTCATAAAGAAGGTGGAGAAGTTTGTACAGTAACTAAAGATAATGCTGTAGGAATGGATATAGTAGAAAATTGGATTTATTATTATAAACTTAATTTGGAAGCGCTCAGTATGAAATTATTTAGAATTAATTTATGTAATTATAAAAAACAAAAAATTTCGTAGTATAATTTTTCATGATACATTTTAAAATTTTATAAAACAATTATACTTATATTTACATAAGTTTTAAAATTTAATATATGATTATGATAGAATATAATATTATTTATTTTATAGTTTTATGTTAGATATATGATAGAATATAATATAAAAAATTTATATATTAAATAACATAATTTATAAAGATATAGAATAGATAGTTTTATAGGAGAGTGTTAACCACTTTGAAAAAACTTCAAGGTGGTTTTATTATGTTTTAAATGATTTAGCAATATATAAACAAAAAATATAATAATTTATGGGAGTGTATAGTTTATGGTTAACAGTAAAAATTTATTTGGGGACAAAGTATTTTACAGCAAACTTTTAAAAATAGCATTACCAGTAGTTATACAAAGTTTCATAGCATCCTCTTTAAACATGGTAGATACTATGATGATAGGAAAAGTGGGAGAAGCAGAGATCGCTGCTGTAGGTATTGCAAATCAGTATTTTCTACTGTTTAGTTTATTTATTACAGGTTTTACATCTGGATGCAGTATTTTTATATCTCAATTTTGGGGAAAAAGAGATAAAAAGAGTATAAAAAAAATATTAGGTATAGGGTTAATAATAAGTTTCTTAATATCTATAATTTTTACTGCTATAGCTTTAAGTATGCCACACAAAATAATATTATTCTATAATAAGGATGCAAATGTAGTAAAACTTGGAGCAGATTATTTAGTAATAGTTAGTATAAGTTATATATTTACAGCTATAACATTCAATTATGGCATTGGATTAAGATGTATAGAAAAGGCAACAGTACCTATGTTAATAAGTATGATGGCTCTTTTAGTGAATACTGCTTTAAACTATACTTTTATATTTGGAAATTTTGGCTTTAAACCAATGGGCGTAAAGGGAGCTGCAATAGCTACACTAATAGCAAGAATTATAGAAAGTTCAGCTACAATAATATATGTTTATCATAAAAAAACAGTTTTAGCAGTTAAGCCAAGAGAAATGATAAGTGATGATAAAGTGTTTTTTACAAAATGTATAAGAACCATAATACCAGTAGTTTTAAATGAAGTTTGCTGGGGTTTAGGTATGACAGTATATTCAGCAGTATATGGAAGAATAGGAACTAGAGCTATAGCTTCAGTTCAAATATGTACTACAGTACAGAATTTATTTATGGTAATAAGCTTTGGGTTAGCTAATGCTTCTACAGTGATGATAGGCCATGAAATAGGAGCATCTGATGAAAAAAAAGGTAAATTATATGCTAAAAGATTTGCAGTATTGGGGGTAATGGCAGGACTTATATTAGGTATCATAATAGCCCTTAGTGCCAATGTTATATTATCTATATTTACTGTATCCCAAGAAGTAATACAAGATTCTTTAAAAATATTATATATAACAGCATTAGTAATGATAGTTAGAGTATTTAATATAACATTAATAGTAGGGATTTTAAGAGGAGGAGGGGATGCTAAAACCCCTCTATTTATAGAAGCCTTTACCATGTGGTGTATAGGGGTACCATTAGCTTTATTAGGTGCATTTGTTTTTAAATTGCCAGTATATTGGGTGGTAGCTCTATCTACTGCAGAAGAGATGAGTAAGTTTGTAATAGGATTGAGAAGACTTAGATCAAATAAATGGATAAGAAATGTAACAGTATAATAAATTTACAAATGAAAATATTAAAAATAAGGAAAGTGCTATGCACTCTCCTTATTTTGTGAAACTTATCTGTGGTGTATCTTTAGTTATTACATCAAATATAAATCCTTGTTCTTTTAATCCTTTTATAACTGTAGGTAAAGCTTGTACAGTTGTAACTTTAGGATCAGTATCATGCATTAATATTACAATTTTATGCTGACCTTTACTTTCAGTTAAAACAGAATGTATAATTTTATCTTCTTTTTGGCAGAAAGCTGAAGCATCAGTAGAATCTACATTCCAATCAAAATGCGTATATCCTAATTTATTCATGTGAGATATTATTTCTTTCATTACACCACGACCACCATAATTATAGCTTACTGTGTTATTAGAACCGCCAGGATATCTAAGTATATGGTTTGGCTTTTGACCAATAGCTTCTTCAATATACTTGTCTAATTTTTTTACATCTTTTTCAAAGTTTTCAGGAGACATATAAACTTTTTTATAGTCATGGCTATAAGTATGATTGGCTATGACATTTCCATCTTTTACAATGGCTTTATATGCTTCTTTTAAACCAGGATGTCCATTAACAAAGAACGTAGCCTTAACGTCATTTTCTCTTAATATTTTTAAAATATCTTCAGTGTGTCTAGATGGACCATCATCAAATGTTAAATATGCTATCTTTACATTTTTCATCTTTTCTTTGTATGCTTCATTTTCTTTATCTATATCAGACATAAGTTTGATATTTCCATCTTTTATATTCTTATTCTCAGAAGACATAGAATTAATTTTTTTTGCTAGCATACTATTTTGAACTTTTACTTTTAAAAATCTTCCACCAGTTATAAAAGTGCTTATTACTGAAAGAAGTAATAAACATATTGTAACGGTGTTTCTTAAATCATGATGTTTTTTTTGACCATAAATATTATTTCTACAATTTCTCATAACTAACCCCTCGTTTTTATTAAACTCCTTTTAAATTAGAAACTTTATTTTTTATTTCCTTATACTTTTTGTCCAATTGCTGTTTTTGTGAACTTAATTTTGAGTTTTCATCTTGCAAAATTTTTAAGTTGTTATTTAGATTTTCATTTTTATTTTTATAGGTATTTAATCTATTTATGTTAATATAACTAAATACAAATAAAATAACCGTAACAGCTAGTAAAAAAACTAGTCTAGATTGAGATCTTCCTCTCAATGTGATCGCTCCCTTTCAACAAAATTTTTATAATATTAATTGTTTTTACAACAATTTGTTCCTTTATTATATATATTATATTATACATATATATATTTTGTCATTTGTAACAATAAAGTAACAATGTAAAAAAATAAAAGATGATATATAAAAGTAAAATTTTCATATATCACCTTAGTATAAAGATGTATTAAATAAATACCGGGTTTGTATAAAGTTAAACTTTATGGCGTAAGGCATTAATATACTTTATTATGTTACTGATGAGAATCAGTTTTACATCCAAAGCATTCTATTACTGGAACTATAAACATAAAACCTATTCCAGGCTTAGTATCTATATCTAAAGTTTTTCGTATTCGTTTTGTTATTGTATTTTTCTTTTCTTCAGAATTTATTACACTGATTATTGTTTTACTATAAGGCACATCCCCTTCTATAAGCTTTCTTAGACCAGCAAAAACAGGTACCTCTAGATTGTTTTCTAATAAAATTTTACCAAGACCTCTACTATTCATATTAGTAGCTCCACAATTTTCTTCATAAAATATTTCGTTTATTTCATGTAATTTCTTTGTATCATTAAGTATTAAAAAAAGAGCGTACATAAAAAGCCTCCTTTATATATTTGCTTCTTTAGCTTTTATTATAGCAGTTTTTGTAGATAATGGTCCTATTATTTCTGTAATAATTGTAGTTGCTAAAAGTATGGTTAAAACTTTTGTGTCAAGTCCAGTTCCTTTAAACTCTCTACTTACTATAATAGCTAAACCTACAGCTACTCCTATTTGTGAAAATAGACCGTAGCCTATGTATTTTTTTACTGTTTTAGGTGCTTTAGAAATTATAGCTCCTAAGGAAGCTCCTGATATTTTTCCTATCATTCTAAATATAAGATAACACATACCTAGTATACCTATTTTAGGTATCATTTTTATATCTAATCTAGCACCAGCTAATACAAAGAATGCTGTTATAATAGGAGAACCAAAATTTTCTATAGTAGCAAAAATTTCATTGCTATGGGAAGATAAATTTGCAACAGTTATACCTAAACACATAGAAGCTAAAAGAGAAGATAAATTAAATTTTATACATATTCCTGTAAGTATTACAATTGCGCCCAATGTTAATGTCTGAATTTCTGAATCTCTAGAACATTTATTGATTATATAAATTAAAATTGAACCTAAAACAAAACCCGCTAAAAGAGAAAAGAATATTTCTAAAAGGGGTGGAACTATTATAGAGTAAGCACTAATAGGTTTATTTGCAATAAAAACTTTTGCTAAAGAAGAAGCTATAGAATATATCATAAGGCATATAGCATCATCTACAGCCACTACACCAAGTAAAGTAGTTGTTAAAGGACCTTTAGCCTTCAGTTCTTTAAGTACCATTACTGTGGCCGCTGGAGCTGTTGCAGAGGCTACGGCGCCTAGTATTAGAGCAGTATATATTTTTTCTCCTAATACTAGTGTAATCATGGTAACTGCGGCAAAGGCTAAAGTAGCCTCAAAAAATGCAATTATAAAAATAGGCTTACCCAATTTTTTTATAACAGATATTTCTAATTCACTACCTATATTAAAAGCTATAATTCCTAAAGCAAAATCTCCTATAAAGGATAATTTTTCAATCATAATATTGTTTTCTAAGTTTAAACCCGACACTCCAAGCACCAGGCCAGCTATGATATAGCCCGCTACTGATGGTATCTTGAATTGATTCATTATTTTGCCAAAAAGCACACCAACAATAAGGGCAATACCGACTCCTACAAATGGATTCATAGAATATTCCTCCCTTAACTAAAATATATTTAATTTTAAAATTTATATAGAAATTTTAAAATTTTTTCATATTAAGTATACAACAAATAAATGTAATATATCAAATTTATAAATAATATCTATCCAAAAAAAATATACAGCATATAAAGATAATAAGAGGATTATTAAGGGAGTGTGAATAATTTGAAATATGTAGTAGCTCAATATATATTAATGGCTATACTGATAATAGCCATAGGTTATTTTTTATATTTAATTAGAAGTAAAAATGAAAATCATATGGAAAATTATTATGGACTTTCTGATATAATAATAGATAGCAATGGTGAAGACACTAAAAATAGAGAAAATATAAAAATTATATTAAGAGCTATAGGAGATTCTGTAAGGGATGTAGAAAAAAATTATAAGCTAGAGCCGAATAATGTAAAAGAAGATAAAGCCTTAGATACAGCAGAAAGGTTACTCCAAGAATATAAATTAAAAGGAAAAATAAATGAAAATGCCTTAATATATTTAATAAGAATAAATTGTGCTCTAATGAATGAAACACATAAATAATTTCATTTAATTATAGATGTAATATTTAAAATTTTTGTTTTTTAATATATAATAACTAGAGTAATTATATATACTACTTTAATATGCAGATATTTTATCAGCATATTATTTTTTAGACCTGAAAAATAAGAACATTTGTTTTAAGAATAATTCTTTGTTATAATCAGTATGAGATTGGATAAATTAAAGTTAATGTTTTATTTACATATTATGAAAACTACAATAAGTAAGTTTTTTAATGTATAATAAACAGTAATGAAACACATGGAATAAAATGTAAAAGTATAATTATATAAAAATAATCAAATTTTATATAATAGTATGCATAGATTTGGAGGATAAAAATGGAGGAAAGAGTAGATAACATAGAAGATTATGATGTTACCAAGTTGACCTCTTTGGAAAAATTAGAGCCTGTAAGAGTGAGACCAGGAATGTATATAGGGTCCACAGGAACCAAGGGACTTCATCATTGCATTTGGGAGATACTAGATAATGCAATTGATGAAATTTCAAATGGATATGGAGATACGGCAGAGGTTATATTAAATGAAGATAAAAGTGTTACAGTTATAGATAATGGAAGAGGTATTCCTACAGGGATACATCCCATTAAAAAGAAGTCTGGTGTGGAGATGGTTTTTACAGAACTACATACCGGAGGAAAGTTTAATAATTCAATATATAAAACTTCAGGAGGTCTTCATGGTGTAGGAGCATCAGTAGTTAATGCTTTATCAGAATGGACAGAAGTTGAAGTTTATCAAAATAGCAACATATATAAACAAAGATTTGAGTATGCTTTAGATAAAAAGGTTAATAAGAAAATGCCAGGAACACCTGTAACAAAACTTAAAGTTATAGGGACTACAGATAAAACTGGTACAAAAGTCACTTTTAAACCAGATAAAGAAGTATTTTCAACTGTAGATTTTAAATTTGATGTTATAGATGAAAGATTGCAAGAATTAGCATTTCAAAATAAAGGAATAAGATTAAAACTAATAGACAATAGAAAAGATGAACCTGAAATAAAGGAGTACCATTCTGAAAGAGGACTTTTAGATTTTATAGATTATTTAAATGAGAGTAAAACCCCAATACATAATCCTGCAGTATTATTTGAGGGAGAAAAGGAAATAAATAATTTAAAAATGGAAGGGGAAATATGTTTTCAATTTACAGATTCATCAACAGAAAACATAGCCAGTTATGTTAATAACATCCCAACTACAGAGGCTGGTACACATGAAACAGGCTTTAAAACAGGTATGACTAGAGCTTTTAAAGAAGGAGCTAAGAAACTAAATTTAATAAAAGAAAAAGATAAAGAATTTGATGGATCTGATCTTAGAGAGGGAATTACAGTTATAGTTAGAATTAAAATAAGTAATCCTGTATTTGAAGGGCAAACAAAAACTAAACTTGGAAACAATGAAGCCTATACCATGATGAATGATTTAGCTTATACTAAATTTTTAGAATGGATAGAGGATAATAAAGAAACTTCTACATTAATTATAAATAATGCTTTAGCTGCTGCGGCTAGAAGAGAGAAAATAAAAAAAATAAACGAAGCGGAAAAGAAAAAGATAGGTAAGGGATTAGCACCATTAGCAGGTAAAATAGCTGTTTGCACGCTGAGAGATTCAAATACTACAGAATTTATAGTAGTGGAAGGAGATTCAGCAGGAGGTTCTGCAAAACAAGCAAGAGACAGAAGATTCCAAAGTATAATGCCTTCTAAGGGTAAGATTATGAATACTGAAAAACAAAAGATAGAAAACGTATTAGGTAGTGAAGAGTTAAAAATATTTAATACTGCTATAGGAACAGGTGTATTAGAAAATTATAAGGATGATGATTTAAAATATAATAAAATAATAATATTAAGTGATGCAGATGTAGATGGATATCATATTAGGACTTTATGGATGACATATATATATAGATATATGAAACCATTAGTGGCCAATGGACACCTTTATATAGCTATGCCACCTTTATATAAAGTTTATAAGAAAGATAAAAAAGGTGAAAGGTCAATGTATTGCTATAATGATGAAGAGCTAGAAAAAGCTAAAAAGAAAATTGGCAAAGGATATTTAATTCAAAGATATAAAGGTCTAGGAGAAATGAATCCAGAACAATTATGGGAAACTACATTAAATCCTGAAACAAGAACTCTTCAAAGAATAACAATAGAAGATGCAGCAAAGGCTGAAAAAATGGTATCTTTACTTATGGGGGACGTAGTAGAACCACGAAAAAATTATTTATATAAATATGCAGAATTTTAGATATAAGGGCTAAATAATTTATATATTTAGCCTTTGCCATGTAAATAAATATAGAAGTACAGGGAGGATTTTGTATGGCTAAAAAAGTAGTAATACCTAAAGATAATAATATAATAGCGTTTCCATTAGAAGAAGCTATGCCAGAAAATTATTTGCCTTATGCAGTAGAAGTAGCAAAAGAAAGAGCGTTGCCGGATGTTAGGGATGGATTAAAACCCGTACAAAGAAGAATAGTTTACGGTTCATATATGTTAAGAGCCTTTCCTGATAAGCCTTATTATAAATCTGCCAGAATAGTAGGTGATATCTTAGGTAAATATCATCCTCATGGAGATTCCTCTGTTTATGATGCCATGGTAATATTGGCACAAAATTTCACAACAAGAATGCCTCTTATAGATGGACATGGAAACTGGGGAAGTCAAGATGGTGATAGTGCAGCAGCTATGCGTTATACAGAAGCAAGACTTACTCCTATTGCTATGGAAATAATAAAAGATATAGATAAAGATGTAGTTAATATGGTAGATAACTATTCAAATTCAGAAAAGGAGCCAGAAGTATTACCAGCTAAATTTCCTAATATACTTGTAAATGGAGCTTTTGGAATAGCTGTAGGATTAGCTACTAATATACCACCTCATAATTTAGGAGAAGTTATAGATGGAACTTTAGCTTACATAGATAATAATGAAATAACTACTAAGGAATTATTAAATTACATAAAGGGACCAGATCTTCCAACAGGAGGAGTAATAATAGGCAAAAATTCTATGCTATCTGCCTATGAAACAGGAGAGGGAAGAGTAACTTTAAGAGCTAAAACTAAAATAGAAAAATTAGAAAATGGCAAGTTAGCTATTGTAATTACTGAATTTCCTTTTAGAAAAAACAAAGCCAAACTTCTTCAATTTATATCAGAGATGACAGCGGATAAAAAACACTCTAAAGCCTTAGAAAATATTACAGATATAAGGGATGAATCTGATAGAAATGGAATAAGAGCTGTAATAGAATTTAAAAAAATGGCCACAGAGGATTTAGTAGAAAAGACTTTGAAATACCTATATAAAAAGACAGATTTGCAAAGTAACATATCTTTTAATATGGTGGCTTTAGCAGATGGAAAACCAAAAACTTTAGGACTAAAATCTATGTTAAAATACTATGTGGAACATCAAAAAGAAGTGGTCACAAGAAAGACTAACACAGAATTAAAAATAGCAGAAAAAAGATTTCATATAGTAGAAGGGTTTATAAAAGCTATAGGAATAATGGATGAAATCATAAAAACCATAAGAGAATCAAAATCTAAAAAAAATGCTAGAGAAAATCTAATGGAAAAATTCTCTTTTACTGATATTCAAGCAGAGGCTATATTAGAGCTTATGCTATATAAATTAACAGGTCTTGAAATAGTAGCTTTTGAAAAAGAATATAAGGAATTAGAAAAATTAATAAATAAACTAAAAAAAATATTAAATAGTGAAAAGGAACTTTTAAAGGTTATAAAGAAAGAATTAACCGAGGTTAAAGAAACCTATAATGATAAGAGAAGGACATCTATAATAGAAGACGACGAAAAAGCAAAAATAGATATAGAAGAAATAATAGTAGAAGAAGATGTGGTTGTGACTCTATCCAATGAAGGATTTATAAAAAGAATATCTCTTAAATCCTATAATAGATCTAGCGCTAATGTGGAAGATATAGATTATAGAGAAGGAGACTTCAATAGATTTTTAATACAGTGCAATACAAAAGATACTCTTTGCTTACCTACTAAAGAAGGAAATATGTATCAGATAAAAGTTATAAATATACCAGAGCTTAAGTGGAAAGAAAAAGGAGTTAAATTAGATGAAATAATAAGGACTATAGATTTATCTGAAACTATAATAGAAGCTTTTTCTATAGAAGATTTTACTGCTCAAAAGGATATTTTATTTATAACGGATAGTGGATATATTAAAAAAACTACATTGGATAAATTTAATACAAATTATACTAAAATAATGGCTCTAAAGCTTAAAAAACAAGAAAATCTTGTTAAAATTAATTTAGTGGATAGAACCAGAGAGGAAAAATTCCTAAATATAATAACACAAAAAGGATTAAGATTTAATATAGAGGAGCCTAGTTTAGAGGCAGTGGATAGAAATATAATTGGCTATAAATTATTTGATGTTCTTCCTGGGGATATTATAAAACAGGTGGATTTTTGTGAAGATTATGAATATAAGAGTTTTTATGTGAATATATCTAAAGATGGATTAGTAAGTATATCAGATTTGAAAGATGACAAAGCCCATATAAGTTTATTTACAGATTCCTCTAAAACTATAGTTATATTTGATAATGAAGGCAAAGCTTATTATATACCAGCTTTTATGATTCAAAGTATAAAAAAACAAGGAATAAATATTTCAGAACTTATTGGGTGTAAAATAAAATTCCTAAATGCAATATCTACATTTAAGTTTGAAGAGGATGTGAGTATATACTTTGCATCTGAAAAAGGATTTATAAAGAGAACATTATTGAGTGAACTAAAAATAGAAGGCAATTCAGCTCAAGTTTATAAATTCAAAGATAAAGAAGATAAATTAGTAAGTATACTTATTAAAAACAATGAAGAAGAAAAAAATATATTAATAATAACACAAAAAGCTATGGCTATAAGATTTAAAAGTGAAGTTGTAAATCCCATGGGCAAAATGGCATCAGGAGTTACAGGCATAAGTTTAAAAGATACGGATAAGGCAATTCTAGCTGTTATAATAGACGAGAAAAGTACAGGAAAAATCAAAATAAAGACAAAGGCAAAGGATAAGGGAAATATAGAAATAAGTAAAATAAAGATTCAAAATAGAGCAGGTATAGGAAATAGCTTAATGCCTCTATTATTAAACGATTTTGTGGACACAGTGCAATTTCATAAATAACATAACAGACTAAACATTAAAATTAATATAAGAAGGAGCATTATATATGAATTTAACAGAAGTATTCATTGAAAATCCAGTAATAGCAGCAGTAAGAAATGAAAAAGACTTAGAAAAGGCATTGGAAAGCAAAGCTAATATAGTATTTGTACTTTTTGGTAGTGTTATAAACATAAAAGGTATTTGTCACAAATTAAAGCAAACAGAAAAGAAAATTTTTGTTCATGTGGATATGATAGATGGATTAAAAGGAGATTCATCAGGAATAGAATATTTAAAAGAATGTGTAGAATTGGATGGTATAATAAGTACAAAAACTTCTAATATAAAACATGCTACACAAGTTGGATTGTATGCAATACAAAGAATTTTTATAATAGACTCACTATCTTTAAAAACAGGAATAAAAAATATACTAGAACATAAGCCTACGGCAGTAGAGGTTATGCCAGGAATAGCTAGTAAAATAATAAATCAATTGGAACCTAAAATAAAAAATATTCCTATAATAGCAGGTGGATTAATAAAAGAGAAAAAAGATGTAATAGAATCTTTATCTGCAGGGGCAGTGGCTATATCAACTACTTGTTGGGAGCTTTGGGATCTTTAATAATATAAGATGTTAGGTTATTTACTAATGAATTTTAAATTGAAATGTGAAGTTTTATGTTTTAATAAATAAAAAATTTTATAATTAATAAATAAACATAACCATATGGGGCATAAAAAATAGATAAATCTATCAATATGCCGCATATGGTTTTTTATTAAAAGTAACAAAACTTTAAAGATAATATACAAGCATTTTATTTATAGGAAATCATATTATGATTTTTATATTATACAGAAAAATAAATAATATTAAAGAAGATTTGAAAGCATATCTTCCTTTATCAATTCAACAGAATCCTTTTTAAAATTTTCTAGTATTTTAAAAGCAAAATTCATTGCTATAGCTGGTCCTCTGCTGGTTATTATATTACTATCTTGAACAATTAGATCTTCTTTATAAATGCCTTCTTTTAAATGTTTTTCAAATCCAGGATAAGAAGTGACTTGTTTTCCTTTTATTATATTTGCTTTACTTAAAACTATGGGTCCAGCACATATGGCAGCTATCAATTTTTTGTTTTTATTGAACTGGGTTACCAAATCTATAACTGTACAATTATCTCTTAAATTAATTGCACCAGGCATACCTCCAGGAATAACTAAAGCATCATATTCATTGCTTTTAAGTTCTTGTAAAGTTATATCTACATTAACATCAATATTATGAGCACCTTTTATAATTTTTTCAGAGGTGATACTGCACATATGACATTCAATACCGCCTCTCCTTAATACATCTACTACGGTAAGAGCTTCGATTTCTTCAAATCCCTCTGCTATAAATACTAAAGCTTTTTTCATGAATTTTCCTCCTTCAATATTCTTAGTTATTATATCATCTATGTAAATAATTTGAAAATAATATTAATTTTTTTTAAATACAAAAAGCTTGTTTATTAAAAAAGATAAAATACCAGTACACATTGAAGCTATAAGCGCAGATATATTAGACCAAATAATTTGAGATACATTTAATAAATTATAAGAAGATAGATTAGATAATATTATGCTATTTAATATGGCAGCTATACCAATAACTGAAGCATATTGTATATAAGAGCTAGAGTTAGATTTAAATGTGAACTTTCTATTTAAAAAATATCCACTCATAGAGTAGGCTGAAAAAGAAATAACTTTAAATAGATAATTAATATTTCCACTATATATACCAGTAATAAACCATAATAAATTTAATATTAAAAAATCTATAAGTACATTTAAGACTCCTATGGAGGCATATTTTATGAATTGTATAAAATTTTTATTAGTAATCATAAAATCCCTTCTATTTCATATTAATTGATATTTTATAATAAATTATATCATAAATTACATAATTTAAAGTATACATCTTCAAATAAATAACATTATTTAGATGAAATGAAATTTATAGAACTATAGAATATTTGAATGAGAAATAATTTTAATAGGTATTTTTATATTCTTAATAATAAACTTAAGTATTATTTTTGTTATTATAGTATATATAAACTTATTGTATAATAATTTAAAAGTATTTTATCATACCATAATATATAAAAAATAATTTTAAATATAAATTTATTATATAAAAATTAATAATAAACTTAAAATAATATAAGAGAGGTAACATGGAGCTATCACACTAAGAACAAATTCTACAATATATTGTGATAACTTTAAACTTGTAAAACAATATATTGTGCTTAAATTCTTTAATACGACAGCCTCATTAAAGTGTAAACCATGAAAAAATTTAAATTAAAAAATGGAATAACAATAATTTATGAAAAAAGTTTGAGCGATATAAGTTCTATTTGTATAGGATTTAATGCAGGAGCCTTAGAAGAAAAAATCGATTTTCCATTTGGCACAGCCCATGCTGTTGAGCATATGGTTTCTAAAGGTACATCTAATAGAACAGAAAAACAAATCAATATTTTAGCAGATAGTATATTTGGATTTGAAAATGCAATGACTAATTATCCTTATGTGGTCTATTATGGAAGTTTCTTAAAGGAAGATTTAAAAAAAGCTTTAGATTTTTATAGTGATATTTTATTAAATCCAAAGTTTCAAGCAAAGGATTTTGAGGAAGAAAAATCTATTATATTAGAGGAATTAAAGGAATGGAGAGAGGATCCTTATCAATTTTGTGAGGATCAGATGTTAAAAAATTCTTTTAAAAAAAGAAGAATAAAAGAATTGATTATAGGAAATGAAAAGACTATAGAAAATATTACTTTAAATCATATAAAAGATTTTTATAATGCATATTATAGCCCTAAAAATTGTGTTATTACTATAGTAACATCAGTAGATGAACAAGAGGCTGTTAAATCCATAAAGAAATTCTTTGGAAATTTTAAAAGATCCTATAA
Source organism: Clostridium sp. Marseille-Q2269 (assembly GCF_943736985.1). Taxonomy (GTDB): domain Bacteria; phylum Bacillota; class Clostridia; order Clostridiales; family Clostridiaceae; genus Clostridium_F. The sequence continues at coordinate 418,859 of NZ_CALSFS010000002.1, read as the reverse complement.
AAAAGTAGAAGAAATAGGATATAACAATAGAAAAGAAAGTATATATGTTAATCATAAAAATGGTATAGAAGGTGCTAAAATAATATATAGCTATGATATACATGAATTAAATAAAAAAGAAATAATAACTCTCAAGATATTTAATGAGATATTTGCACAAGGTACAAGCAGTATTTTATTTAATAACATAAGAACTGAACATGGATTAGCTTATGATGTAGGAAGTTATTTTAAAAATGAAAGAGGTGTAAAATTACTAAATTTTTACATAGGTACATCCAAAGAAAAAATAAATAAAACCATTAATATAATGGATGGAACTTTAGAAAAATTAATATGCAGTAAGGAATATTTTAAAGAGGAGAATATACGTAGAGCTATAAAAAGTATAAAGCTAAAGAAATCTATAAGACATGAGATGTCTATAAGATTAGCTTTAGATATTACAACTTATGAACTTATGTATAACGGAAAATTAGATATAAATGATTCTATAGATGAATTAGGATTAATAAGAGAAGAAGATATAAAAAATGTATTAGAAAAGGTGTTAAAAAATAAAATAATACAAATATTAAAATAACTTTTTGTGCTAGTTAATTTTTTTATATTGAAATAACTTTTTTAAAGAGATAAATTTTTAAATATGAAAATATTAGTATAATCTGTTGTGCTAGTTGAATTCAGCTCACGGAACTTTTAAAACACTAATATAATTGTAAGTAAGATTGGCTCAAAGTTTAGCTTATCAAAATATGATTCCTAGAGCTACTTTAACTAGCACAAAAAGTTAGTATAGTATTTTCAAGGAACTAGTATAATAGAGGAAAATAAATTATTATAATAGTTAAAAGAATTTTAAAAATTATTATAGATTTAAATAGGATGATTTTTAGTTTTTTTATAAAGTTTATATAATAGATAATTATAATAGAAATATTATATACTAAATTTAATAAATAAAATAATATGAATTTAGAATATAATCCACACTATATTTTTTGCACAGTCTATGAAGAAAGTTTTTCGTTTTTGTCCCACATTGTATATTAGAATTTTGTTCAAAAATTTTATATAAAGAATAGAAGTTGTTTTTTTCTTTTTCATTAATTTTATTTTTAATACATTCAAAAACATTAAGAAGAGCATTTCTATAATTTTTTTTATCAAAATCAGTAATTAAGGCTTTGTCTATTAGTTCATACAATTGTATAATTTTATTTTCTGTATTAGAATTTATTAATTTATTACATTCCTCATAAATATGGTAGTTTTTTTCTATAATAGAATACTTATATTTTTCCAATTCGTTATAAATAAATGAGTTATTAAGATCCTTTTTTAAGGAGTTTATACATTTAATAGCGGATATTTCCTTATCTTTAACTTCTAACATAGTATCTGCATTAAATTTCTTCAAAATATTAAAATATGTTAAAAAATTATTTGCAAATATAAATTGAGAGTGAGCACCAGGTTTTTTATAAGGATCTTGATTAGAATAATGAACCTTAATATTGCCATCTTCTTTAGTCCAAGTATCTTTAACAAAATTTAGTATCTGGTTTATTTCTTCTAAATCGTCAAAGTCCTTACCTATTTTGACTCTATGATGCAGATTATCAAAAACAGCAGGGATCTGTAGTGTATTGCAAATAGAAAGTATATCTTGAATATGATAATTTCTCTCATCATTTTCTAGTATTAATCTTTTTTTTGCAGAAGATGAAAGATATTTGAAATTTTTTTCAAATCTTTTCATGGCATCTAACTTATTGTTATAAACGCCTCCTAGATGAAGAACTATTTTATTTGAATAATCTAATTCCAAAGAATCTAAAAATTTTGTGTGATATTCTATATCTTTGATACTCTTTTTCATTACATCTTCTGAAGGAGAATTTAATACTGTATATTGGCCAGGGTGCATAGATACCCTTATATTATTTTCTTTAATAAAATTGCCACAGCTATAAAAATATTCCTTAAATAAATTCCACCATTTTATATTATTTATAGTATGACTACCAAAAGGAATAATATCAGAGCTTATTCTAAACATGTAAATATCTTTAGAAATATTATAATTTAATATAGTATAAAGATCCTGTAAATTTAATTTACTTGCTCTATAAAAATTTTCATAAGAAAAATTTTTCAGCATAAAACTTCTGGAATTCTTAGCATCTATGGTCATAGGGATACAAGCATAACCTATTTTCATTTTAATCTCCTTAGTATAATAATTTAATTAGCATAACAAGTTAATTTAATTTTTAAATAAAAATATTTGTATTTATTATAATATCATATATAAATTATACAAAAAATATATTAGCATATAATATATATTAAACAATATGTATATAAAATATTAAAAATAAATTTATGTATTTAGTATTCATAACATTGATATATATATAATTGTATAAATTTAGTGAAAAAAATTAAATTTATTGTTGTGATGCTTATAAAAAAGTCGCAAGATTATTATAATTAAAACGTATACAAGAAAATTTTATATATATGAAATAAATACACATAGATAAGAATATAGTTTTATTAGTATATAAAGTTTAAAAAATATAAAGATATATTTAAATGTAAATATATTACATTAATAGAAATGAGGAAATTTGAGAGGAGGTAATAAGGATATAGTTAAAATATCCTTATAAATATATGAGTAATCTGTATGAAAAATATAAAAATGCTAAAGTTCATGCCCCTAATTTCCCGATAACTACAGAATGGCTAGGTACAAAAAGGACAAATCTTGATAAACTAAAGAATAGAGTAATACTTTTAGATTTCTGGACATTTTGTTGCATAAATTGTATACATGTAATAGAAGATCTAGAATACTTAGAAAGAAAATATGGTAATAAGTTGCAAGTTATAGGTGTGCATTCACCTAAATTTAAATATGAAAAAAACAGTAAAGCTGTATTAAATGCTATGAAGAAATATGGCATAAATCATCCTGTGGTAAATGATAAAAACAAAACCATATGGGATAATTATACAGTAAATTCATGGCCCACATTTGTATTAATAGATCCAGAAGGGTATGCTTTTGCCATGGTATCAGGAGAAGGAAATAGAGAATTATTAGATGAAATAATAAATGATACAATACAATACTTTGATGATAAGATAAATTGGTCAGATAAAAATATAGTTGTAGAAAATAAATGTGAAGGAGAAGGATATATATACCCTTCTAAAATATCTATAAATGAAAGTGGATTAATAGCTTTTTCCGAAAAAGGGAAAAATAGAATAATCATATTAGATGAAAAATTAGATGAGATCAAAATAATAGGTAATAGTAAATATGGATTAAAGGATGGAAATTTTAAGGAAGCAGAATTTAAAGCGCCAGAAGGAATAAGATTTATAAAAAATAAAATTTATGTTGCAGATACAGAAAATCATACTATAAGAGAATGTGATTTAGAGAAAGAGATGGTTAAGACTATAGCAGGTAATGGTGAAAAAGAATATAGTCCTATGGCAAGGGGAGATGCTTTAAATGTAAGCTTAAATTCTCCATGGGATTTAGAAATTGTGGAAGAATATATATATATAGCTATGGCAGGAAATCATCAAATCTGGAAATATAATATGAAGGATAATAGTATAGAAAGTCATATAGGTACTGGAGGAGAAAATATAAGAGATGGAAGTTTTGATAAATGTTTATTAGCTCAAACTTCTGCTTTAAGTTATGATGGGAAAAATAGATTATATTTTATAGATTCAGAGACGAGTTCTATAAGATATGCAGATTTAGAAGAACATAAAGTGCATACCCTTATAGGAAAAGGATTATTTTATTTTGGAAATAAAATTGGAAATTTTGAAAATACTATGCTTCAGCATCCATTAGATTTAAAGTATAAAAATAATATATTATATATAGCAGATACTTATAATAATAGGATAATAAAAGTGGATATCATAAATGAAAAAGTAGAAATAATAAAAAAAGGACTAAATGAGCCAAATGGAATAGATATATATGTAGATGATATATATCTATGTGATACTAACGGTGGTAAAATAGAGAAGATAAGTATTAAATAAGGAAAGTGTGTAGAACACTTTCCTTAAAGTTCGTAATACGAATTTTTAAGAAGAAGAGCATCCCTTTCAAGTATAGGGCTTTCACAAATTACACAACCTTTAATATCAAAGTCTTTGAAAGCTTTAAGGCAAGCAATATAGTTAAAATCACTTTCTTCAAGTGGAAGATGATTTCGTTCACCTTTTTCACTGTAATGTATTCCAGAAATATGTATATGCATATCATCTAAAGCGGATCGTCCTAAATTCTTTTCAACATAACTTAATATATTATAAAAATCTTTATATTCTTTTAATCCACCATTATATCTGGCATGTATATGAGAAAAGTCTATACACAATTTGCAGGTTGATACTTCTTTGCATAGTGCTACATTCTCTTCTAAGGAACCAAATTGAGTTCCTTTTCCTGTGGTTTCTAATCTATAATTCACCCCTAAGTCTGGCAATTTTTTTAAGTTATTCAAAATAGTTTGGAATGCTTCTTCTTTGGAATCTTTAAGATAAAATCCAGGATGAAATATCAAACTTCTTCCTTCAACTTTTTTTAATCCGTGAACCCCTTGAATTATTCTTTCTATGGATTTCTCTTGCTTTTCTATTTCATCTGCATTTAGATTTATAAAATAAGATCCATGGGCAGATAAATAAAAATTGTTATTATTTTTTTCTTCAAGTATACCTTCTTTATTTTTATCAGTAACATTAACAGATCTTACAAAGGGCAATTCCATAGCATTTAATCCTATGCTATTTAAATATTCTATACCAGATTTGTAATTAAATTTAGTGCTACCTTCACCAATAGGCAAACCAGAAATACCAAAAATTAATCTATCCATAAATAAAACCTCCATTAATTCAATTTAATATGTATTAAATTATACAAATATAATTTAATGTAATAATGATTATTATATAATATTTACAACAAGATGTAAAATCAATACTAAGTAAAATTAATACAAAAATATTAATGTTAATGGTATAATTAGCAAGGAAGAGGTGTGTGTCTTGGAAAAAAAGTGGATGTTAAGAAGAAGCAGATTGAATATAAAAGATATAGCACATAAGGCAGGTATAAGTGAAACTTTATGCACTATATTAGTTAACAGAGATATATTTAAGTTAGAATATATAAAAGAATTTTTAAATCCTTCTTTAGAAAATCTTTATAATCCTTTGTTAATGAAGGATATGGATAAAGGTACAGAAATAATAAAGAAATCAATAATAGATAAAAAGAAAATAGCTGTTTATGGAGACTATGATGCAGATGGTGTCACTAGTACTGTAATATTATATACAGCTTTAAAAGAATGTGGAGCTAATTTAATTTATTATATACCAGATCGTGAAACAGAAGGATATGGAATGTGTACAGATAGAGTTGAAAAGCTAAAAGAAGAAGGGGTAGAAGTTATAATTACATGCGATAATGGCATAGCTGCATTAGAACAAGTAGAACGAGCAAAGGAATTAGGTATGACTGTAGTAATTACTGATCATCATGAGTTACCATTTATAGAATGTGAAAATGGAGAAAGAGAGTATGTTGTGCCTAAAGCAGATGCTATAGTAAACCCTAAACAAAAGGATTGCTATTATCCCTTTAAAATGCTTTGTGGGGCTGGAATAGCTTTTAAGTTTTCAAAGCTTTTATATGAAAAACTAAATATGAATCCTAATAAATATAAAGATTTGTTACAGTTTGCTGCTATAGGAACTATATGTGATGTAGTAGATTTAAAAGATGAAAATAGAATAATAGCCAAATTAGGCTTAAAGAGTCTAAATAATACAAATAATTTAGGTTTAAAAGCTCTTATAAAAGAAGCTTCTTTAGATGGCAAGAATATAACTTCTTACAATGTAGGGTTTGTAATAGGACCTTGTATAAATGCTACAGGAAGATTAAACACAGCTGCATTATCTGTAGAGTTATTTTTGTGTAAGGATGTAAAAAAAGCAGAAGAATTGGCGAAGAAATTAAGAAATTTAAATGCTGAGAGACAAGAACTTACTATGGAAGGGGTAGATGAAATAATATATACCATAGAAAATTCAGCATTAAAAGAAGATAAAGTATTAGTTGTTTATAAAGAAAATATACACGAAAGTATAGCAGGTATAGTGGCTGGAAGAATAAAAGATGCGTATAATAGGCCAACAATAGTTTTGACTAAAGGAAAAGAAATGCCAAAAGGATCAGGAAGATCTATAGATGGATATAATCTTTTTGAAGAACTTATGAAATGCAAACAATACATATGTAAATTTGGAGGACATCCAATGGCTGCAGGACTTAGTATAGAAGAAAAAAACATAGATAAGCTAAGAGATGAGTTAAATGGAAATTGTGATTTGAAAGATGAAGATTTTATTCCTAAAATTAGAATAGATAAAAAAGTTCCATTAAGAGAAGTAACTTTAGAACTAATAGATAATCTTCAATGTTTAGAACCATTTGGAAAAGGAAATAGTTCTCCAGTATTAGCAGAAAAAAATATAAAAGTAGAGGGGATTAGGGTATTAGGTAAAGATAAAAATACGTTAAAATTAATATGTAGAGTAGAAGGCGCAAATAAAAGAATAGATGCTATGGCCTTTGGAAAAGTGGAATCATTTAAAAAAGATCTAGAGAACATATATGGAGTTGAAAATGTGGAGAATGTTATGAGTAATCCTCTTATAGCAGGTTTGAAATTAGATTTAATATATTATCCAATTATAAATGAGTATAATGGCAATGTGTGTGTGCAGTTAAAAATGATAGACTACAGAATAATCTAGTTTAAACACTAATTAAAAAAACTAAATCTTCATGTGGATTTGGACAATGGAATAAATTTAATTAAGAAACATGTTAGTTCATACTAATATGTTTCTTAATGTTTACTAATATGTGTATTAAAAATATTGTGAATAAACTTTAAATGGATATTAACTTAATTATTGACTAATATGATAAAAAGAGAGTACACTATAAAAAATGATTTTAATAATAGGGAGGAATTATGGAAGCAATAGGAAGTGTTTTTTTGCAAGATAGAAGTACAATAAAAAGTATAATTGATAGTATTCCTTATGCGTGCTATATTGTAAATGATAAGTACGATTTAATCTATGTAAATAATGTAGCTTTAGATTTAAGTAAGGAATTAAAAAGAAAATCTAGTTCCAAGCTACAGCCAGGAGAAGAAAAAACATTGATGGATTGCCTAAATGAGTATGAAATAAAGTTTAAAGATGGTGGATTAGTTACAGAAAAAAACTTCCCTGTTTTTATAGCACTTAAAGAGCAAAGGGAGATAAAAGAAGTTACATTAATGCTTACCAATATTAGTGGGAAAAATATATATTTTAATTTAGATGTAATACCTATAAATTTAGAGGGAACCCATAAGGGCGCATTAATAAATTTAAGGGATATTACCAAGGAATGTATATATAAAAAAAGTATACAGAAAGATAAAAAAGAAATTTTAAATATCTCAGAAGAAATAAGAAATAAAAGTGAAATTATAGAAGCTTTAACTAAAAAACAATTATCTTATATAAAATATCTTAATAATGTAATTAATAATATCTCAGAAGGAATAATGGTTTTTGATAAGAATTCAAAATTAATATTATGCAATAAAGCTATTGAACAAATAGCTGGAATGAAAGTTAAACATTTACGAGATATTAAGGATGTAATTAACCAATATGATATATACACATTGGATGACGTTAAAAATACTAAATATGAAATAAAGACTGTTAATCTGGACTATAAAAGAAGAGTAGATACTATATTATTGAAATTAGTAAAAAAGGATAGTAATCAGGTTAGATACATAGAGTATAACAGCAATCCTATTAAAGATGAAAATGGGGAAATATCTTATACTATATCTAGCGTAAAAGATGTTACAGACTTAACTGAAAGTCAAATAACTGTTGAAGAGAGAGCAGAGTTTATAAAATATGTAGTGGATTGTGTAGAATTACCTTTAGCTGTATTAGATTATCCTAATTTAACATATAAATTAGTTAATGAAAGGTATGAGCAATTAGTAGAAAGATTATACACTAAGAAAATAAAAGGTAACCTGTATGGACATACTGTAGAAGAAGTATTTACAAAAGAAGAATTTAATGAAAAGCTAAAAGTATTAAAAGACATGAAAGAAGGCGAAATAAAAGAACACACATTTTCTCCTACAAAGTTTGTTCTAGATTCAGGGGAAGAGAGATTTTATAAAATAAAATATATTTATCATGAAATTAAAAATAAAAAAAGAGTTCATATACATGGGTCAGACGTAACAGAAGAATTTAAAAGTAATATAGAATTAGAAGAGGTAAACAAACTTAAAGATGAGTTTTTTACAATAATATCCCATGAACTAAGAACACCTCTTACAATAATTTATTCCTCATTACAATTAGCCTATGATATTTATTCTAAGGACATAAATTCAAATATCGATAAGATTTTAAAAAGAATAAATCAGAACACATCAAGGCTTTTAAAACTTATAAATAATATATTAGATATATCAAAGGCAGAAGCTGGTTTTTTGACTTTGAATAATGAATATTTTGATATAGTATTAGAAACGGAAAATATAGTTAATTCCATAGTGAATTATGCTAGTTGTAAAAATATAAATTTAATATTTGATACTACAAAAGAAGAGGAAAAGGTTTGTATTGATAAGGAGAAGTATGAAAAAATATTATTAAATTTATTATCTAATGCTGCAAAATTTACTCAAGAAAATAAATCTATATATGTTAGCATTGCAATCTACAAGGATAGCTTTAAATTGATAGTAAAAGATGAAGGAATAGGAATACCTAAAGATAAAATAGATTGTATTTTTAATAGATTTGCACAAGTAAATAGTTCATTATCAAGAAATGCGGAAGGAACAGGTATTGGGCTTTCCTTAGTAAAAAAAATTGTAGATTTTATGGGTGGAGAAATAAAGGTTGATAGTACTGTAGGAAAAGGTACTACATTTACTGTTAAAATAAATAAAAATATGGATAAATCATGCCCTAAATCAGAGAAAACTGTTATACATAGTAATATTTCTAAGAAGATACATATAGAATTTTCAGACATAAACTAAAATATAAAAGCCTTATTTAAGTAAATAAAATTTACAATTAAATGAGGCTTTTGTTATTTATATAAAACATATTTATTTTAAAATATTGTTAACTTCTTATCATTATCCTAATTAAAATTATTATATATTATCAATTTGATATAAAAAAGTAGTATATTGAATAAGTAATATAGTAATCAATAATAAATTATATATATTATAATATAAAAAATATAATTTATATATAATTAAAAAGTATTTGAAAAAATAATATTTATAGTATTATTAATATTGGACTTTATTTTTATATAATAGATATGACTAAAAATAAAATATATAACAAATTCAAGAAAGGAGAATATAATTTTGAAAAAGATTATAATGACAGGTGGGGGAACAGCAGGACACGTTACTCCAAATTTAGCATTAGTTCCAGAATTAAAGAAAATGGGATATGAAATTAAATATATAGGTAGTATACAAGGAATAGAAAGACAAATTATAGAGAAAGAAGGCATTGAATATTTTCCTATTTCTAGTGGGAAGTTAAGAAGATATTTTGATTTGAAAAATTTCTCAGACCCATTTAAAGTATTGAAGGGATTGTTTCAAGCTAAGAAAATAATTAAGAGAGAAAAACCAGATATAATCTTTTCAAAGGGAGGCTTCGTAACTGTTCCAGTGGTTATAGCAGCACATTTGAATAAGATACCAGTTATAGCCCATGAATCAGATATAACTCCTGGACTTGCAAATAAACTTGCTACACCTTATTGTACAAAGGTATGTGTTACTTTTCCTGAGTCAGTAAAGCATATAAAAGGAAATAAGGCAGTACTAACAGGTACTCCAATAAGAAAAGAATTATTAGAAGGGAGTAAAAGTAAGGCTGTAGATTTATGCAAATTTAAAGAAGATAGACCAATTCTCTTAATAATCGGAGGAAGTTTAGGTTCAAAGGTTATAAACGAAATAGTCAGAAAAAATTTGGATGAGATACTTTCAAAATTCAATATAATACACATTTGCGGAAAGTCTAATTTGGATGAAAATTTAGAAAATAGAAGGGGCTATACCCAATTTGAGTATGTGAATGAAGATTTACCTCATTTAATGAAAGCCGCAGATTTGGTAATATCAAGAGCAGGAGCCAATGTAATATATGAGCTTTTAGCACTGAAAAAACCAAATCTGTTAATACCTTTGTCTAAAAAATCTAGTAGGGGAGATCAAATTTTAAATGCAGCATCTTTCGAAAGAAGTGGATATAGTTTAGTGCTAAAAGAAGAAGAAGTTTCAGATAAAACTTTAATAGAAAAGTTAAATTATTTGTATGAAAATAAAAATGTTTATATAAATAATATGTCCAAAAGTAAAATGGATAATGGTGTTAAAAATATAACAGAATTGATAAAAAAATATACAATATAAACACAAAACATTAAAGATGCATCACGATAATATTGCATTAGTTTAATAAATTCAAAAAATAATGTATATTAAGTTAAATACAGAATAATAATTTTATAAATTTATTAAATGTTAATATACATATATTGTTTGGTTATTTTAGCCTTTAACGGTTAAATATTTAAAAATATACCATTGAATTTATTTCTTTAAGTATTATAATAAAAATAAGCAACAAATTTTTAAAGATAAAAATTCATACATCATAATGAGATCTTTAAAAATTTGTTACTTAATCATGTGGTTTTTGGTCTTACCAGTGCTGGCGAAATTAAGAATGTATAAAGTATGTATAACCATTATATAAAATTTTATATATTTTACTTTTATATAGTGGCATAAAAACATATTAATGTTATAATGTGTCTTGTAAGAGTTTTTGAAATTTTGCGATTTAAAATGTTTTTTATGCTTTAAAGTGGTATTTTATGCATAAACACTGAAAAGGATTTTACATATAAAAATTTTTGGTGTATATTGATAATTAACTTTGAAGAAAAAAGTAAAATTTTACAGTTTTATAAGGCAAAATTGTACAAATTGTTAATTATTTTGCGGATTTATTCCGCGAATTTTATATAAATTAAAGGGAAAGAAGGGAATTTTCTATGAGAAGAATGAAAACTATGGATGGTAATACTGCTGCAGCATATATATCATATGCATTTACAGATGTAGCAGCTATTTATCCAATAACACCTTCATCACCAATGGCAGAACATGTTGATGAATGGGTAGCTCAAGGAAAGAAAAATATATTTGGTCAACCAGTAAAAGTTATGGAAATGCAATCTGAAGCTGGTGCAGCTGGTGCTGTTCACGGTTCATTACAAGCAGGTGCATTAACAACAACTTATACAGCATCTCAAGGTTTATTACTTATGATCCCTAATATGTACAAAATCGCTGGAGAACTTTTACCAGGAGTATTTCATGTAAGTGCTAGAGCATTAGCTGCAAATTCTCTAAATATATTTGGAGATCATCAAGATGTTATGGCAGCTAGACAAACAGGACTAGCTTTATTAGCTGAAAGTAGTGTACAACAAGTTATGGATTTATCAGCAGTTGCACATTTAACAGCTATAGAAGGACGAGTTCCTTTCATAAACTTCTTTGATGGATTTAGAACATCTCATGAAATTCAAAAAGTAGAAGTTTTAGAATATGATGAATTAGAAAATTTAGTTGATATGGATGCAGTAAAAGCTTTCAGAAGAAGAGCTTTAAATCCAGATCACCCAGTTATAAGAGGTACAGCCCAAAATCCTGATATTTATTTCCAAGAAAGAGAAATATCTAACAACTATTATGAAGAACTTCCTGCATTAGTTGAAAAATACATGGGAGAAATCTCAAAATTAACAGGAAGAGAATATCACCTATTCAACTACTATGGTGCAGAAGATGCAGAAAGATTAATAGTAGCTATGGGATCAGTATGTGATACTGTAGAAGAAGTTGTTGATTATTTAATGGCTAAGGGAGAAAAAGTTGGTTTATTAACAGTACATTTATATAGACCATTCTCATTAGAACACTTCTTTAAATATATACCAAAAACAGTTAAGAATATTGCTGTTTTAGATAGAACTAAAGAACCAGGTGCTTTAGCGGAACCATTATACTTAGACGTTAAAAATGCGTTCTATGGAAAAGAATGGCAACCAACAATCGTTGGAGGAAGATATGGCTTAGGTTCAAAAGAAACTTATCCATCACACATATTAAGTGTATATGAAAACTTAAAGAAAGATGAACCAAAGGATGGATTTACTATAGGTATAGTAGATGATGTTACAAATACATCATTAGAAGATGCAGAAGCTATAAACACAACTCCAGCTGGAACTACTGCATGTAAGTTCTGGGGATTAGGATCAGATGGTACTGTTGGAGCTAACAAGAGTGCTATAAAAATAATAGGTGACCATACAGATATGTATGCACAAGGATATTTTGCATATGACTCTAAAAAATCTGGTGGTATAACAATTTCTCACTTAAGATTTGGTAAATCACCTATACAATCACCATACCTAATCAACCAAGCTGATTTTGTAGCTTGCCATAATCAATCTTATGTATATAAATACAATGTATTAGAAGGATTGAAAAAAGGTGGAAGATTCTTATTAAATACTATCTGGAGCCCAGAAGAAGTAGAAACTCATCTACCAGCTTCAATGAAAAAATACATTGCTGAAAATGATATAGAATTCTATACATTAAACGCTGTTAAAATAGCACAAGAAATAGGTTTAGGCGGAAGAATAAACATGATCTGTCAAGCTGCTTTCTTCAAAATTGCAAACATTATACCAGTAGAAGACGCGGCTAAATACCTAAAAGACGCTGTTGTAACTAACTACGGTAAAAAAGGTCAAAAGATTGTTGATATGAACAATGCTGCTATAGATAAAGGTGTTAATGCTACAGTTAAAATAGAAGTTCCAGCTTCATGGAAAGACGCTAAATGCGAAGATTCATGTACAGCTAAAGAAAATCCACAATTTATCAAAAACATTGTTGAACCAATGAATAGACAAGAAGGAGACAAACTTCCTGTAAGTGCATTCAAAGGAATGGAAGATGGTACATTCCCATCAGGAACAGCTGCTTATGAAAAGAGAGGAATTGCTATAAACGTTCCAGAGTGGCAAGTAGATAAATGTATTCAATGTAATCAATGTTCATATGTTTGTCCACATGCAGTTATAAGACCAATTCTTTTAGATGATGAAGAAACTAAAAATGCTCCAGAAGGATTTAAATCAAAACCAGCTGTAGGAGCAAAAGGATTAAACTTCACAATGGCTATAAGCCCATATGATTGTACAGGATGTGGAAATTGTGCGGATGTATGTCCAGCTAAGGAAAAAGCATTAATAATGAAACCATTTGATTCTCAAATCGAAGAAGATAAGAATTGGGAATATGCAATGAAGGTATCTCCAAAAGCTAATCCAATGAAGAAAAACTCAGTTAAGGGTAGCCAATTTGAACAACCATTATTAGAGTTCTCAGGAGCCTGTGCAGGTTGTGGAGAAACTCCATATGCTAAACTTATAACTCAATTATTTGGAGACAGAATGATGATAGCTAATGCTACAGGTTGTTCATCAATTTGGGGAGCATCAGCACCATCAACTCCATATACTACAAACCATAAAGGATACGGTCCAGCTTGGGCTAACTCATTATTTGAAGATAATGCTGAATTTGGAATGGGTATGTATCTTGGAGTAAAACAAGTAAGAGATAAGGTTTGTGAAGACGTAAAAGCTGTATTAGGATATAAATCAGCAGAAGATCTTCAAAGCTGTGCAATAGGAACAGAAGATTGTTCAGAAAAAGATATGACAGGAACAGTTATATCTGGAGAATTAAGAGCTGCTTTAGAAGATTGGTTAACCAATGTAGATTTAGGAGAAGGTACTAGAGAAAGAGCAGACAAAGTTATAGAATTAGTAGGAAAAGAAAAAGGAAGCGACAAACTACTAAATGAAATCTATGAAAATAAAGATTTCTTAGTTAAGAGATCACACTGGATATTTGGTGGAGACGGTTGGGCTTATGACATCGGATACGGCGGAGTAGACCATGTACTTGCTTCAGGAGAAGACGTAAATATATTTGTATTTGATACAGAAGTTTACTCAAATACAGGTGGTCAATCTTCAAAAGCTACACCAACTGCAGCTATAGCTAAATTCGCAGCATCAGGTAAGAAGACTAAGAAAAAAGACTTAGGTGCAATGGCTATGACTTATGGTTATGTTTACGTAGCACAAATCGCTATGGGAGCAGACAAGAACCAAACATTAAAAGCAATAGCAGAAGCTGAAGCATATCCAGGTCCATCATTAATAATAGCTTATGCTCCATGTATAAATCATGGATTAAAAGCAGGAATGGGTTGCAGCCAATTAGAAGAAAAGAAAGCTGTTGATTGTGGATATTGGGGATTATATAGATTTAATCCTGAATTAGCTGAAGCAGGAAAAAATGGATTCTCATTAGATTCAAAAGAACCTAAAGCAAGCTTTAGAGACTTCTTAATGGGAGAAGTAAGATATGCATCACTTGCTAAACAATTCCCAGAAGATGCTGAAGCATTATTTGTAAAAACAGAACAAGATGCTAAAGAAAGATTAGAAAACTACAAGAAAATGGCTAATAAATAATAGCTTTAAATAATAAGGGAGTCTTTTAAGGCTCTCTTATTTAATTTTATGTAAAAAAGTAAGCTTTAAAGTATCTGTGGTTAAAATCTTTATTATCATAATTTTTATGATAATAAAGATTTTTTTATTTGTATTAATAATAAAACTAGATGAATTGAACATTGAAAATTTAAGGGATGATAGTAAAGTTATCAAAGTAAAGTTTTGTATTTAATTTATTAATAGAGTGTATAAATTTTATTAATAAATGTAAAAAGTGAAATATAATGGGAATGAAGTATATAAATGCATAATTTATTATTTTCAATATACATATTAAGCTAACAAAGTATGTTTTTTATAATATCTAAGTGGAATGAATATAAGGAAAATATGAAAAGATAGAGATTGAATACGTATACTTGATGAAGAAAAAGTTTACATTATATTCAATTATCGAAATATTACTTAGAAATCAAAAAAATGTAAGTTAAAAAATATGTTCTTGCAACTTTCGACATAATCTGCTATTATATTCATAAATATAACTTCATAAGTGAATAAATAATAGTATTAAAAATTCAATAAGGAGGGAAATAAAATGGCTAAAAGAGAGAATTGGGGATCTAAATTAGGACTTATTCTTGCAATGGCAGGTAATGCTGTAGGTCTTGGAAATTTTTGGAGATTTCCTTATCAAGCAGCTAAACACGGTGGGGGAGCTTTTATGGTTCCATACATTGCTGCATTACTTCTATTAGGTATTCCAATAATTATAATAGAATGGATGCAAGGACGTTATGGAGGTAAAATTGGGCGTGGAACAGTAGGACATATGATTTATCTTCAATCAAAAGAAAAGTTGGGACCTAAGGGGTCTGCAATATTAGGTTCAATATGTGGGGCTATTATCATAGGTGTTGTTACCTTAGTTAATTCTTATTATCTGCACATTATAGGTTGGTCTTTAGGATACAGTGTACTTTCAATTACAGGCGGATATATGGATAAGAGTGTGTCTACAGGACAATTTTTTGTAAATTATATTCAATCACCAGAAAAAGTTATAGTATTTTGGGTTATATCAGTAGCATTCTTAGGGTTTGCTTTAGCAAGAGGAGTACAAAAAGGAATAGAAGCATGGGCGAAAGTATTAATGCCGCTATTATATATATTTGGATTTTTATTAATTTTCAAAGCTATTACTTTAGGTTCTCCAGTTAAACCAGAATGGTCATCTCTAAAAGGACTTAGTTATATATGGACACCAAGGTGGAGTGAGCTAAATTTTAAAACAGTGCTAGCAGCTTGCGGTCAGATATTCTTTACTTTATCTATAGGTATGGGTATAGTTCAAAATTATGCTTCATATTTAAAAGAAGATGATGATTTAGTTGTTTCAGGATTATGTACAGTATCATTAAATGAATTTGCAGAAGTTATATTAGGTGGTACTATAGTTATACCAATAACTTATGCATTTATGGGTATGGATGGATTGCAATCAGGAGTAGGACTTACTTTTATAGCTCTTCCAAATATATTTAGAGCTATGGGTGGAGGGCAATTCATGGGAACAATGTGGTTCTTTATGTTCTTCTTTGCCGGTGTAACATCTGCTATAGCAATGTATAATTATGTTGTTGCTATATTAGAAGAAGAAATGAATGTGTCAAGAAAAAATGCATCAATTGCGGTATTCTTTTTATACATGATAGTTGGTCTCCCTGTAATGTTAGAACCAATTTTAACTAAAACTTCTGAACTTGTATATCTATCAGAGTTAGATAACTGGGTTGGTAGCTATTTATTAATAGTTGTTGGGCTCATAGAGGTTATAGTTGCAGGTTGGTTATTTGGAACAGAAAAATCTTTAGAAGAAACTAATAGAGGGGCTTATATAAAGGTACCAAGATGGTTCTATTCTGTTATAGTTAAATTTGTAACTCCAATTATAATGATAGTTGTATTAATAGGGTCTACTATGGACTATATAAAGGAAGGATATTTTAAAGTAGTGCCATCCTTTGTTGAAAAATTCCCAAATTTAATTCCTTGGGTTAATGGTGCAAGGGTAGTATTGGTTACAGTGCTTGTTATAGGTTTTGTTATAACATATAATGCTATAATGAAAGCTCACAAACAGGATTTTGTATAATATAAATAATATTATATAAGGGTGTAAAAACCCTTATAAGGAGGTATAATATGTCTAGTTCAGGATTAATATTTATGATAACTGTATGGTTAATTATATTTATTTCAGCAATAAGTACTTTAAGGATTATAGCTAAAAATCAAAAATAAGTGTGGTGATTAAATGAAACAGGCTAAGATAGTTAGAAAAGATAAAATGGCTAGAGAAAGTAAAATAGTCAAAGATGATAAAATATTGAAAGACGTTAAAGTGATTAGAGAAGTATCATTTTACTATGCTTTAGTTAGTGCATTGTTTTTAGGGTTGGCTCCTCAATTTTTAGGATATATGTTTCCTATATTATTTATACTTCCTATATACTTAGGGCTTACAGGAATAAAAAGCAGGAAGAAAGTGGGTTACTATATAGCAATGGGATTAGTTCCACTATCAACTTCTGTAGCAGTACTTTGGATTAGATATGTATATTCTATAAAAGAAAATTTCAAAGGAGAATTTCTATCTATTGCCAGTAAATTTAGTATAGATATTTCTATGATAAAGACGATTACATTCATAGGCACTGTTTTTAGCTTTATACTTTTGATTTTAGCAATAATTCTGTTCGTAAAATTAATAAAAAATAGGCAAGTATTCGTAAATTATAAATAGAATATAAAAATAAAAAATGGACAAAATAATTCTATAACTTCCTCTGAAGGGAGATGAAAGTTATGGGAAGAAAAATGAAAAAAAGAACAGTAGAAAAAGCAGTAAACAATATGATGGATAGTGTAGAAAAAGGTTTCAAGAAAATTAATAAAGAAATGAAGAAGAAATAGAAAGAGTGTAGTACCAAGTAGATATTATATATTTGCTTGGTATATTTTTATGAGTTTAATAGAAATAATTTTGAAAATATAAATATAATGATAATGATTATTAAATAATTTAGTTGAAAAATAAAAAAACTCTTTTAAAAAACTTTGTTTAAGGGTACAATTAGAACAGAGGAAAAAAGGAGGTGAAGATCCTGGTAATTATTATCAGGAGATTTTATGAAAGATGAAAAAATAAATAGTTGTGGTTGCGGTTGTGGCCACGAAGAAGAAATAGAAAAAGATACTTGCGGTTGTGGTTGTGGTGATAACCATGAAGATCACTGCGGTTGCGGTTGTACAGATAGCCATGAGGATAATTGTGGTTGCGGATGCGAAGATGAAGAATGCGGTGATACAATTCTTGTAGACTTACAAGATGAAAATGGAAATGCTGTTACTTGTGAAGTAATAGAAGAATTTGAATATAAAGACAGCGTATATGCATTAGTACAAAATCCAGAAAATAATTCAGTATACTTATTCAGAGAAGAAGGTCAAGGGGATGAAGTTGAACTTGTTAACCCAGATGAAAAAGAATTTGAAGAAGTAACTGCTTACTACGAAAATTTACAATAATATTATAAAGGGAGTCTCTGTTATTTCAGAGACTCTTTTTAGATTTAGTAGTTTTTATTGTAATGCATATAATATAAGCAAATGATTAATTTGCATGAAGTTTATATTTACTATATTTAGGTAATTGTTATTAGGTATATGATTAAAAACATAATGGATTTTAGCTATATAACTAATAATAATTTTACAAATGATTATATACATATGTTTGTAATTATTTAAAATAAAGTTAAATTATTTTAAATTTTATATAGTTAATAATGTAATTTATAAGATTATAATAAATAAAAAGTGAATATATTATAAAAAATCACAAAATATATAGTATAATATAATAATACAGCTTATAAAAGAGGTGGTATATTGGAAAAGTTGGCAATATTTGATGTTGATTATACACTTACAAAGAAAGAAACGCTAATACAATTTTATAAATTTATGATTAAGAAGAAACCCTCTCTTATATTTCATGCTCCTAAAATAGTTATATCTGGACTTTTTTATGCTTTAAAAATATTTCAGGCAGGAAAGGCTAAAGAAATATTTATAGGGTTCATAGATGGCATAACTGAGGATGAAATGCAGAAATATGTAAAAGAGTTTTATGACCAAAAGTTAAGTAAAATACTATACAAAGATGCAATAAATACAATGAAAAAATTAAAGAATGAAGGATATAAGGTATATCTTATATCTGCATCTGCAGAATTTTATTTAAAAGAACTTTATAATATAAAAGAAGTAGATAAAGTAATTGGAACTGTATTTACACTTAAACAAGGAGCCTATAGACGAAAAATAATCGGGCAAAATTGTAAGGGAGAAGAAAAGGTAAGGAGACTTATGGAAGTTTTAAAAGAAGAAAATATAAAAGTAGACTTTAAGGCGTCTTATATGTTTTCAGATTCTTTAGCTGATTTACCCTTATTTAAATTGGTAGGTAAGCCTTATCTTATAAATGCAAAGAAAAAGTATAATAATATAGAAATACTTAATTGGAAGTAAAGTAAGCATTAATTTACAATGGATTTTTACTCCCTGTGGATTTAACATAAAAATATTTAAACAATTAATTTAATAGATAACATAAATATTATGCTATTTATAATAGATATAAATAGGGGGATGTATTAATGGAATGTTTTAATAATTTTTTTATAGAAGATAATAAAATAAAAGAAAGTAATTTATTTGAAGAAAAATGGATTAAAGAAGGTAAGTCTCTTTATGAAGTAATAAGAATAATAGATGGAGCGCCTTTATTTTTGAAAAGTCATCTAACTAGATTTTATAATTCTGCTAAGTTAGAGGGATTAAGTCTATGGTTAGATGAAAAAG
The DNA here is from genome assembly GCF_943736985.1 of Clostridium sp. Marseille-Q2269. Classification (GTDB taxonomy): domain Bacteria; phylum Bacillota; class Clostridia; order Clostridiales; family Clostridiaceae; genus Clostridium_F. Next base: position 399,097 of record NZ_CALSFS010000002.1, on the reverse strand, counting down.
ACATAAGAGAAAAAATAAATAAGCTTATAGAAGTAAATAAAGTATCTATAGGCAACATAAAACTAATATTCAATTTTAATAAAACTAATAAATTTTTATGCTATTTTTTAAAACATAATTATCCAAAAGAATTAGATTATAAGGAGGGAGTAAAAACTATACTTTATCATGGAGAAAGAGAAAATCCAAATGCAAAAGTTATTAATATGGATTTTAGAAAAGTTGTAGGAGAAAAGATAAAAGAAGAAAAGGTATATGAAGCAATACTAGTTGATAGAAATGGATACATAACAGAAGGAAGTAAATCTAATATATTTATGATAAAAGATGGTAAGGTAATAACAGCCCCAGTAGAAAAAGTATTACCAGGAATAACAAGACAAAATATAATAGATGTATGCAAAAAATTGAATTTAAAAATTAAGGAAGAAAAAGTTTATTATAAAGACATAGATAAATTAGATGGATTATTCATATCAGGAACATCACCAAAAGTTTTACCTATAAAGTCTGTAGATAACATACAGTTTAAATCTTCAGAAAACCAACTAATAGTAAGAATTATGAAAGGCTACAATGATGCTATGGAGAAGGATGTAAAAGATTACAAAAAATAAATGGTACTAATTAAAAATTAAATTGATATTAATATTTTGTTAGTAAAATAATATAAAAAAACATGAATATATTGATAAAATATTTAATAGAAAATATAATTCTAAATTAGAATACATTATATTTGAAGATTTTGTAGTATATAAGCAAATAAATTATAAATTACAACATAGAATTAGGAGTAGAAAGTTTAAGATTATGTTAAATATAAGTTTGGAAAGAATAAGGTTTGGAGTGTTAAGATTTGGAGAACTATACAGTAAAAAAGGTTCTTAATAATAATGTAATAATAGCAAATTGGCGAGATGAAGATGCAATACTAGTAGGAAAAGGTATAGGTTTTAATTGTAAAAAAGGAGAAATACTTTCTAAGGACAAAATAGAAAAGGTTTATATAAAAACTACTTCAAAAATGGCAGAAAACTATAATAAAGTTTTAGATAACATAGATAATAAAATAGTTGGTATTTCCGAAGAAATAATAAGTTTTTCCGAAAAATATTTAAATACAAAATTAAATGAAGGAGTCCATATCTCTTTACCAGATCATATAAATTTTGCATTAAGAAGAATAGAAAAAGGAATAAACATAGAAAATCCTTTTTTAGAAGAGTTAGGTATAATTTATCCTAAAGAATATAAAATAGCTATGAAAGCTCTTCAAATGATAAATAACAGATTAAGTGTTAATCTCCCTAAAGATGAAGCTGGTTTTATATGTCTTCATATAAGGGCCGGTATTACCAAACAACAAGTTTCAGAATCATTAGCATATACTAAAAAAATAAGTAAAGTAATGGAACTTATCTCTAAGTTAAAGGGTAGACCTTTAGACAAAAACTCACTTTCTTATGTAAGAACTTTAACTCATTTAAACTTTATGATAGAAAGAGTTAAAGAAAATAAAACTATAAAAAATGAACTATTAGATAGTATAAAAGAAGAGATGAAAAGTGAGTTTGGTATTGCAATAAAAGTAGCCATGCTTATAGAAAAATTATTTCAGATAAACATACCAGAAGACGAAATAGGATATATTGCATTGCATTTAAAAAGGATAGGGCAATATTAATATATATTAAATATATAGTTTAAAAACCTTGCAAAAGCAAGGTTTTTAAACTATAAGCTGGCTTAAGGATGGTGTATAAAGATGAAAAATGTTTTAACTATTCTTCAAAAGATAGGCAAGTCTTTAATGCTTCCAGTATCTGTACTACCTGCAGCAGCTTTGCTTTTAAGATTAGGGTATCCAGATCTTTTAAATAATTTATATATGTTAAAAGCTGGGGATGCTATATTTAGCAATCTTCCCTTAATATTTGCTATAGGAGTTGCTATAGGAATTTCAGATGGAGAAGGAATAGCTGCATTAGCTGCAGTAGTAGGTCAATTAATATTACAAGGCATATTAAATGTGGGAAGCTCAAAGGCAGCTAAAGAAGTAGCTTCAAGAATAGCAGCTGATAGAAATATGACCTTACAAAGTTTTATGAATACTAAATACTATGAAGAAGTATTAAGAAATACTAATATAGACCTGGGGGTTTTTGGTGGTATAGTAATAGGAATAATAGCAGCTATAATATACAATAAATATAAAAATATAAAATTACCTAATACTATAGGATTTTTTGGTGGGAAAAGATTTGTTCTTATTTTTACAGCAATAATATCCTTTGCTTTTGGCATGATGAATTTAGTAATATGGCCAGAGATACAAAAAAATATTGATACTTTTGCTAGGTTTGCGACTACGTCTCCGCTAGGACCAGCATTTTATGCGGCGGGAAAAAGACTTTTAATTCCACTGGGACTGCATCATATGTATTATCCACCTTTCTTGTATCAATTCGGAAACTATGTAGACCCTAGTGGAGTTAAATATTTTGGGGATTTTTCAAGGTATTTTCATGGAGACCCTACTGCAGGAGTTTTTATGGCATCAGAATTTCCCATATTAATGTTTGGACTTCCAGGAGCGGCAATAGCTATGATTTTTGCAGCAAAAAAAGAAAATAGAAGAAAAACTTGCAGTATAATGTTATCTGCTGCGTTAGTATCATTTCTTACAGGAATTACAGAGCCTATAGAATTTGCTTTTATATTTGTAGCGCCTATGTTATTTGTATTTCATGTTGTGGCTGCTTTTACTTCTGGAATCATAACAAGTATTTTTAATATAAGATTAGGATACACTTTTTCTGCTTCTTTTATAGACTATGTTTTAGGATATAAATTTTCACACAATGGTATTTTAATATTTCCTATTGGTTTATTTTATTTTTTTATATATTTCATAGTATTTAATTATGTGATAAATAAAAGAGATATAAAGACTCTAGGTAGAGATGGTATAATATTGAAAGAAAATAAGGAAATAAAAAGTAATGAGAAAGCAGCTATGATATTACAAGCATTAGGAGGAGAAAAAAATATAAAAAACTTGGACTGTTGCATAACTAGACTTAGAATAGCTTTAAATAATGAAAAAAAATTAGATAGGACATATTTAGAAAAAATAAATTTACCGGGACTGGTACAAACAGGCAGTGTAGTACAAATAATATTAGGTACAGAAGCTGAAAATATAAAATATAATATAGAACAAATAATTAAAAATGGAGTAAATCCTAAACAAGTAATAGAATATGAGAGAGCACTTAAATTAATAAACCCAATTGATGGAGAAATACTTCCTTTAGAGCAAGTTCCAGATGAAGTTTTTTCAGAAAGGCTTTTAGGAGATGGATTTGCTATAAGACCGTGTAAAAATAAAGTGTATGCTCCTATTGATGGGACTATAAAATTTTTATTTCCTAGTAATCATGCTATTGTAATAGAAAATGAAGAAGGTATAGAAATTTTACTACATATAGGTATAGATACAGTAGATCTTAATGGAAAGGGATTTAAAGCTTATATAGAAGAAAAACAAAAGGTTAAAAAAGGAGAACTTTTATTAAGCTATGATAAAGATTTTTTAGAAAGAGAAGCCAAGAGTTTAATATCTCCTATAATAATAACAAATTTGAATGAAAATGGAGAAATAAAAATAGAGTATGGTTATAAAAAAGAAAAAGAAATAGTAGCTTATATTAAAAATTAACATAAAAATTATTAAATTTATATACAATATAATAATTATTTTATAATTATTGTCTATATTATTTATTAAATATTACGAAAATAATAAAAGAATACATTTGAGACGCAGGTATATTATTGTCATTGTAAATAATTGAAATAAATTGTAATAAATTATTACATGATATAAAATATAGATATATAACTGTATTTTAAATCTTTATATTCCTTAAAATAGGGGGCGGATAATAAATTTAAGGGGGATTATTATGAAAAAGACAATCTACAGTTGTTCCACATTGGATAAATGTATAAACAAAGCTTGTAAGGAATTAGGAATAGAAGAAGAAAATTTAAATTATGAAATTATAGAAGAGAAGCAAGGATTTTTCATGAAGAAGACAACCATATTAGTTGATGGAAAAGAAGAAGTGATTAATGAAAAACATATGAATTCTCATATAGAAAATAATGAACAAGAAGATATAAAAGTTAACGAAATAGAAAAAAATGAAGAAGTGAAGAAAAATAATGGGAAGGTAAAAGTAGTTCATAACAAAGTGATAGTTACCAACCCTAAAGATGGCGGGAACCCAGCAGTTATAGCTCCAGGAGATAATATAATAATATTAGTGGATGGAGAAAGAATAAAATCTAAGGAAGCAGTATTTGAACAAAATAAAATAGAATTGATTTTTGAAGAAATTAAAGCTCATAGAGAACTAAATATTGAAACAAATAAAGATAATATGGAAGCTTATATTTCAGTAACTTATAGACCAGAGATAAAGTATGAAGTAAAGGATATAGAGGAAAAAGATTATTTAATATTAAGTTCTTTTAAGATAGAAGAAAATGATCCGCCACATTATACAAAAGAAGAAATTAAAGAAGCTTTGGGGAAAATGGGTATAGTTTATGGAATAGTAGAAGAGAACTTACAACAATGTACAAAAAATAATTGTATAGAATTATTAATAGCTAGAGGAAAAGAAACTATTAATGAAGAGGACGAAATTATAGAGATAAAATTCACCACAGACAGTAAAGAATTAAAATTAGAAGAGGATAAAACCGGAAATGTAGATTTTAAAAGTATAGGATCTATAGAATCTGTTAAACCAGGAGATGTATTGGCTGTAAGAAAAAAAGGTAAAGAAGGACAAGATGGAATTGATATAAAAGGCATAATAAAAAAATATAAACCAGGAAAGAGAATTATATTAAAGCCTGGTCAAGGCAGTACTTTAATAGACCAGGATACCATAGTAGCTGTTATAGAAGGAAAGCCCTGCGTAAAATCTAATGTATTTTATGTATATCAAGTTCATGAAGTTAAAGGTGATGTAGATATAAGTACAGGAAATATAAAATTTATAGGAGATGTAGTGGTACAAGGCTCCGTAAAAGAAGGCATGAAAGTAGAAGCAGGGAACTCTGTAGAAATAAAGAAACATGTAGAAAGAGCAGAAATTATTTCTAAGAGTAATTTAAATATACAAGGTAATATAATAAATTCTAATATATATGGTGGTGGAGAAGATACCGTAAAAGTAATGGTGGTAAATAAATTAGAAAAACTAAGAGGAATTCTTACAGAATTAATTTCAGCTGTGGAGGAAATAAAAAGATTTAATCTACTTGGAGAAGGAAAAAAAGATGGAGAGATAATAAAAATATTAATAGAGAATAAATTTAAGGGATTAACTAAGGTATGTATAGCCATAATGGCTAATATAAACATGTGTAGAATTGATGATAAAGAAGATGAAATCGTAGGAGTCATAAGAAAAAAATTAATAGGACTAGGTCCTGTTCATATAAAGAATTATGGAGAATTAGAAAAAATAGTAAGTCTTATAGATGAAAAAATAAAGATGTGTAAAGAAAGAATATCATTACCTGTTAATGTTAACATTAGTTATTGCCAAGATTCTAAGATACAAAGTACAGGAGATATTTACATAACAGGTAAGGGTGAATATATATCGAAACTAACAAGTAATAATAATATTTACTTTACTAAAGAGGATAGTGTAGCAAGAGGCGGGCACATAATAGCTAGAAATGAAATAAGATGTAAAGAGGTAGGTAGCGAAGCTGGAGTTATTACCAAACTACAAACTTTACAAAAGGGACATATATATGTGGATGTAGCATATCAAAATACCATATTTATTATATGGGATAGAGAGTATTTGTTAGAGACACCAAGCAGAAATATACACGCTTATTTAGATAAAAAAGGAGAGATTCTAGTAGAAAAGTTTGTATTATAGGAGGTTATTTTAGTAATGGATATAAATGAAGCTAAAGTATTAATATTTAAAGTAAATAAAGAATATTATGCAGCAGATATAATGGAGATAGAAAGAATACTAGGTTATGAAGAACCTACAAATTTGCCTGATGCTGCAAGTTTTGTTAAGGGAGTTATAAACTATGAGGGCAAAATATTACCTGTAGTTTCTCTTAGTAGAAAATTTAATTTAAAAGAAGAAGAAATTAAAAATGAAGCTAAAATAATAGTAGTTAAAGAAGAAGAAAATAAATTAGGCATAATAGTTGATGTAGTTTCAGAGGTTAAAGATATAAAAGCTGATAATATAGAGGAACCACCAGAAATTGTATCAGATATATCAAGGAGATATATAAAAGGATTAATAAAAATAGAAAATCAAATAATAATATTTTTAAATTTATCAACTATACTAACAGAAGAAGAAAAATCAATGATATAGTTGAGGGAGTAATTGTATGGATATGAAAGATATAAAAGTGGGTATTGCAGATTTAAATGTAGGTAAGAATCCAGATAAGATAATAACTGTAGGACTAGGTTCCTGCATAGGCATAGCCTTATATGATGGGGGAAAATGTGTAGGAGGACTTTCACATATAATGCTACCAGACAGTACCCAGTTTAATAAGGTTACAAACCCTATGAAATTCGCAGATTTAGCCATACCTATATTGATAGAGAAAATGACAAAATTAGGAGCAAGGAAAAATGGATTAAAAGCTAAAATATGTGGTGGAGCTTCTATGTTTAATTTTTCAGATAAAAGTATGGTTATGGATATAGGAAATAGAAATGGTAAAGCAGTAAAAGAAAAATTAAAAGAGCTATCTATACCTTTGATGGGGGAAGATATAGGAGGTAACAAAGGAAGAACCATGATATTTGATACCTCTACGGGAAAAGTATATATAAAAACTGTAGGCTTAGGAACAAAGGAAATATAGATAAGTTATTGGAGTGATTCATTTGAATAAAATTAGAGTTTTAGTTGTAGATGACTCAGCTTTAATGAGAAAAATAATATCAGATATGATAAATGAAGAGAATGATTTGGAAGTAATAGATACTGCCAAGAATGGAGAGGATCTTTTAGAAAAACTAAAAAAAATAGAACCAGATGTAATAACATTAGATGTAGAAATGCCTAAAATGGATGGAATAGAAGCTTTAGTAAACATTAAAAAACTTTATAAAGATATACCAGTAATTATGCTTAGTAGTTTATCTAAAAAAGGTGCAGGTTTAACTATGGATTGTCTTCAAAGGGGAGCTTTTGATTTTGTCCCTAAGCCATCAGGCGTTATATCATTAGATATAAATAAAGTAAAAGAAGAGTTAATAGAGAAAATAAGAGCAGCTAATAATATTATAAAAAATAATTATACTTCAGATATATTAAAAGTAGACGAAAAAAATAATGTTAAAAAAGAGGAAGAAAAAAGATATTCTATAAAAAATATTTCTTCTTCAAAAAAAATAGAAGCTGTAGTTATAGGAGCTTCCACAGGTGGACCCAAAGCTCTATATTCTGTAATAACAGCTTTGCCGGAAAAAATAGATGTTCCAGTGTTTGTAGTTCAACATATGCCAAAAGGATTTACAAAAGCTTTTTCAGAAAGGTTGAATTCTAATAGTAAATTGAAAGTTGTAGAAGCAGAGGATTTACAAACTATAGAAAAAAACACTGTTTATGTAGCTCCAGGAGGCTTCCACATGGAAGTAGGAAAAGATAAAAGAATTCATTTAAATTTAGAACCAACCCTTTGGGGTGTAAGACCTGCTGTGGATAAGTTGTTTAAGTCAGCATCTAAGGTTTATGGCAGTGCCCTAATAAGTGTAGTTTTAACTGGTATGGGAAGAGACGGAGCAGATGGGACAGCCTACATAAAAGATAGAGGGGGTATAACTATATCAGAGGATGAATCTACTTGCACTATATATGGTATGCCTAAAGCAACTTATGAAACAGGAAAGGTGGATTTTGTGGTACCACTTTATGATGTTGCAGATACAATACTGAAAAATATTTAATTTTGGAGGTAACTATGGATTTAGAATATTTTCAAGAGTGGGTATTAAAGGATTTTGGAATAAATCTAAAGGCTTATAAGCAAAATCAACTTCAAAGAAGAATATTGAGTTTAATGTCAAGGGTTGGAGTGAATTCTGTAGAAGAATATATCAGTCTTTTAAAAAAAGATAAAGATCAAAGAATAAAATTCTTAGATTTTATTACTATAAATGTATCTGAATTTTTTAGAAATCCAGAAATATTCGATGAATTAGAGAAAAAAATAAAGTCAGAACTTTTAAATAAAACATCAGGAACTTTAAAAATCTGGAGTGCAGCTTGCTCTATTGGTGCAGAGCCTTATTCTTTAGCTATGATAATGGATGAACTATCACCTAGTAAAAAGCATAAAATAATAGCTACAGACTTAGATATGACTATACTTAAAAGGGCCAAAGAAGGTATATACACTCAGGCTGAAATTAAGAATGTAAAACGAGAAAGATTAGAAAAGTACTTTGAAAAAGCAGAAGAAAAATATAAAATAAAATCATCTGTAAAAAGTGTGGTTACATTTAAAAAACATGACTTAATATTGGACAATTATGAAAGAGATTTTGATCTCATAGTTTGTAGAAATGTAGTTATATATTTTAATCAAGATATAAAGGATGATATATATAGGAAGTTTTCAGAGTCACTAAAAAAGGGAGGATTACTTTTTGTAGGAGCCACAGAAAGTATATATAACTATAAAGACTATGGTTTTGACAAGGTATCTACATTTATATATAGAAAAATATAAGGGGGAGATAACATGGATACATCACAATATATGTCAATGTTCTTAGAAGAATCTATGGACAATTTACAAACATTAAATGACTCCTTACTTCAGTTAGAACAAGAGCCTGATGATATAGATAAGTTAAATGAAATATTTAGAGTTGCTCACACAATAAAAGGAATGGCAGCTACTATGGGTTTTAATGAAATGGCAGAGTTAACTCATAAAATGGAAGATGTACTTTCTAATTTTAGAGAGGGAGATTTAAAAGTAACTCAAGATGTAGTTACTGTACTTTTTAAATGCCTAGACACTTTAGAACAAATGGTAAATAATATATCAGAAGAAGTAGATGAAAAAGTGCCTATAGATCATATAATAGAAGAATTAGAAAGGGCAGCAAATGGAGATATAGCTACAGATGAGCAAAAAAAAGAATCTGTAGAAGAAAAAGAACTTGAAAAAAATATAATTATACCACTTAATGAGTATGACTTAAATGTAATAAAACAAGCAGAAGATAAGGGATTTAATGCTTATGAAATAAAAATAGTACTAAGTGAAGCTACACTTTTAAAATCTGCCAGAGCTTTTTTAATATTTAAAAACTTAGAAGAATATGGAGAAATAATAAAATCTATACCTGGAGCAGAAGATATAGAAAATGAAAACTTTGATTTTGAAATAGATTTAGTATATTTAACTACTAAAGATAAGCAGGAAATTTATGATATTTTAACAAATATATCTGAAGTAGATAATATTATGATCGATAATGTAAATATGCAATCAAAAAGAGAAGAAAAAATAGAAAGTAAAGAAGTAGAAGAAAAAGTAAAGGAACAAATAAATAATATAAATACAAAAAAGAGAGAAGAAGATATTGTAAATAGAAATGATAAAGCAGATGGAAATAAATTAAAAGCTAATAAAAACACAGAAAAACCAAGGGAAAATAATCATAAGAAGGCTCATCAATCTGTAAGAGTAGATTTAGAAAGACTAGATAAATTTATGAATATGGTTTCAGAACTTGTAATCCATAGAACTAGATTGGAGCAAATAAGTACTAATCATAAATTAACAGATTTAAATGAAACCTTGGAACAAGTAGCAAGAACTACTTCAGATTTACAAGATCTAGTTATGAAAATAAGAATGCTTCCTTTAGATATAGTATTTAACAGATTCCCAAGAATGGTTAGAGACCTTTCTGTGGAATTAGATAAAGAAATGGAACTTATAGTACAAGGAGCAGACACAGAACTAGACAGAACAGTAATAGATGAAATTGGAGAACCTCTAATTCATTTAATAAGAAATGCAGCGGATCATGGTGTAGAACCAAGAGAAGAGAGAATAAAAAAAGGAAAAGATCCTGTAGGTAAAATAAGATTAATAGCCTATCAAGAAGGAACAAAGGCTGTTATAAAAGTAGAAGATGATGGTAGCGGAATACCTTTAGAAAAAGTCAAAGCTAAAGCAGAAAAAGTAGGTATAAATACTGAAGGAATGTCAGATAATGATATAAAAAATTTAATATTTGCCCAAGGATTTAGCACCAACGAAGCTGTAACAGACATATCCGGCAGAGGAGTTGGTATGGATGTAGTTAAAACTAAGATTACTGCTTTAGGTGGTACTGTAGATCTTATAAGTGAAGAAGGAAAAGGATCTTCTTTTATCATAAGACTCCCTTTAACATTACAAATAATACAAGCCCTTTTAGTTAAAGTAGGTAGTGAAACTATGGCTATATCCTTAGGATATATAGATAGAGTAATAGATTATGATAAAGATATAGTAAAGAAAACCAATAATAAGGAAGTTATAATATATAGAGGTAATGTTATACCTTTTGTTAGAGTAAATGAAAAATTAGGTTTAGAAGAATCACAGGATGATAAAAAGTATATAGTAATAGTTAAATCTGGTGAAAAAACTGTAGGACTTTTAGTAGATGGTCTTTTAGGTCAAAAAGAAATAGTTATAAAGCCATTTGGAAAGACATTACAAGGTCTGAAAGAATATATAGGAGCAACTATATTAGGAGATGGACTTGTAACATTAATCTTAGACGTGGCAGCGTTAGTATGATAAAATCTCATAGGAGGGCTTATATATATGGATTACAATAGTATGACTCCTCTTCAGTTAGATGCACTTAAGGAAGTATCTAATATAGGTACAGGAAATGCGGCTACAGCATTATCACAACTTTTAGGTAGAAAGATAGATATGAATGTACCTGATATAAATATAGTTCCTTTTGAAGAGGTAATGTCAGAAATAGGAGATGAGAAAGTAGCTGTAGGGGTATTAGTAAGAGTATTAGGGGATACTCCAGGCAATATATTATTTGTATTTGAAAAAAGTACAGCATTAGATTTAGTTCATAGATTAACTGGCATGCAAGAAGAAGAATTAAGTGAGATGGGAAATTCAGTAATGTGTGAAATAGGAAATATAATATCCGCTTCATATATGAATGCTATATCCAAATTCACTAATTTAACCATAACACCATCCGTTCCAGCAATATCCTATGATATGCTAGGGGCAATATTGTCCACTACTTTTATAGAAGCAGGACAATACAATGAGCATGTTTTGGATATTGAAACTGTATTCAAAGAGGACGGCTCAGAAATAAGTGGGCATTTTTATTATATACCAATGCCTGGTTCATTAGAAAAAATATTAAATACATTAGGAGTAAGTTAATTTGTATTAATTTGGAGGGAAAAGAAAGATGGCAAAAGTATTAATCGTTGATGACGCTGCATTTATGAGAATGATGATAAAAGATATATTAGAGAAAAATGGATTTGAAGTGGTAGGAGAAGCTAATAATGGATTAAAAGCTGTAGAACTATATAAAAAAGAGCAACCAGATGTAGTAACTATGGATATAACTATGCCAGATATGGATGGAATAGAAGCAGTAAAGGCCATAAGAGAATTTGATGCTTCTGCAAAAATAATAATGTGTAGTGCTATGGGACAACAAACTATGGTTATGGATGCAATAAAGGCAGGAGCAAAAGATTTTATAGTAAAACCATTCCAAGCAGATAGAGTTTTAGAAGCTATAAAAAAGGTTGTAGGATAGTATATTAAATTAAACAGATATAATTTTTTAGGAATTTAAAATTATAAGTGCATTAGGCCAGTATCTTAATGCACTAATAATTTATTTTGAAAGGAGGATTTCCTTTGCAAGTTGTAATATTTAAATTAAATAATGAACAGTTTGCAGTTCAAACTGATAAAATTCAAAGTATAAATGATTCTATGGAAATAACCAAGGTTCCTAAGGCTCCAAGTCATATAAAGGGTCTTATAAATTTAAGAGGGAATATTATATCACTTTTGGATATAAATCTTTTATTGGATATACCAAAGGAAGATGAGGGACAAAATAATATAATAATATTAGAAATGGAAGATGAATTAGTAGGAATATCTGTAGATGATGTATACGAAGTTTTAGATGTGGAAGAGAATTTAATAGAAAGATCCTCAGATGAAAGAAAAAAAGAATATATAGAAGGAATAATTAATTTTCAAGATAGAATAGTAACATTAATAGATATAGATAAACTATTATAATTCTGAAAAAGGAAATGAGGGAAATATATGGCAGAAGTATTATCCCAGGGTGAAATAGATGCCCTTTTATCTGCTCTATCTTCAGGAGAAATAACACCAGACGAGGTTCCCAAAGAAGAGGAAAAACAAAAAGTAAAACCTTATGATTTTAAAAGGCCTCAAAAGTTCTCAAAGGATCACATAAGAACTTTAGAGCTTATACATGATAATTATGCAAGAATAATATCAAATTATTTAACAGCTCAAGTTAGAAGTAATGTGAAAGTTAAGATAGAATCAGTTCAGCAGATAACTTATGAAGAATTTATTCACTCTGTGCCAAATCCAACAATTTTAACTATATTTAAGATGCCACCTTTAAATGGTTCTATATTATTTGAGACAAATCCCCAATTTGTATTTCAAATGATAGATGTACTTTTAGGCGGTACTGGTAATGGAAACTACAAAATGAGAGAGTTTACAGATATAGATAAAAATATAATGAAACAAATAAACACAGGACTTATAACAAATTTAAAATTAGCTTGGGAAGATGTAATGGAAGTAGATGTTGAAATAGAAAGCTTAGAAACCAATCCAGCTTTAAATCAAACATTAGCTCCAACAGAACCTGTAGCTTTAATAACTTTCTCTGTAGAAATGGGAAAAAGCAATACGTTTATAAATATTTGTATACCATATTTGAGCATAGAAAAAGTTTTAGATAAGCTAGTAGTTCAATACTGGTTTAGAGAAAATGATGAAGAATCCATGGAAGAATCTTCATCTAAAATAAAAGAAAGAATAAATATAGTTAATATGGAACTAACTGCTGAGCTAGGAAGAGCTTTAGTTACAGTAGAAGAATTTTTAAGATTGTCTGTAGGAGATGTGGTAACCTTAGATAGCAAGGCTGAGGAACCTGTCCGCTTATTAATAGAAAAAGAACCAGCGTATTATGCTAAACCAGGAATTGTAGGCAAGAATATAGGGCTACAGATACTAGATCAAATAGATAAGGATGTGGAAAGTTATGAGTAACGGGTTTCTTTCACAGGAAGAAATAAATGCTCTTCTAAATGGAGAGGGAAGCCAAGAGGAGGAAGAAAAAAAAGAAACAACAGATAATGAATTACCTGATCTTACAGATCTTGAAAAGGATCTTTTAGGAGAAGTAGGAAATATATCTATGGGTTCAGCCTCCACAGCGCTTTCAACTATAATAAATCAGCAGGTAAATATAACAACACCTGTAGTAAGTGTAACAACTTTAAAAAAATTAAAAAATTCTTTTGAAATTCCTAATATAGCCTTAGAAGTTAAATATACTAGTGGTATAGTAGGAGAAAACCTATTAGTCATGAAAATTGACGATGCCTCAGTAATATCAAACTTAATGATGGGTGGAAATGGGATTGTTGAAGGAGAAATAAAAGAACTATCAGAAATAGAAATAAGTGCTGTATCAGAAGCTATGAACCAAATGATAGGTTCAGCAGCTACATCTATGGCTACTATGTTTGCAAGAGAAGTTAATATATCACCACCACTATCAAAGATTTGGTCAGATTTAACAGCCCCTCTAGCTGAGGGAATAAGCGATGATGAACCGGTGGTTCTAGTATCTTTTTCTTTAAATATAGGAGAATTAGTAGATAGTAATATAATGCAACTATTACCTATGAAAACAGCTAAAAAAATAGTTGGAATTATGATGGGAGAAGAAGACATCGAAGAATCAGAAGAACAAAATAACCCAACTCCAGCACCAGCTGTAGAAGAAAAAAAATCCACTAAAGTAGAGGCGGCAACAAAATCAGCTCCAAAACAAGAAATTGTATATGAAAAACCAATAGAAAGAGAAGCACCAAAGGTAGAAGTAAAGCAAGCTTCTTTTGAACCGTTATCTACAATGGAATCTGCAACTACTATGCCTAATAACATAGACTTAATACTAGATGTACCACTTCAAATATCTGTGGTATTAGGAAGAACAAAAATGAATGTAAAAGATATATTAAATTTAGGTAATGGCTCACTAATAGAATTAGATAAATTGGCAGAGGAACCAGTAGAAATACAAGTCAATGGTAAAAAAGTAGCCTATGGAGAAGTGGTTGTAGTAGATGAAAACTTTGGTGTAAGAATAACTAGTATAGTTAGTAATAAAGAAAGAATAAAATCTTTAGGAAAATAAAAAAATATAAATTATTCTAGTTAAGAGAAAGTATTATTAAAATAATTGGAATATAAAAGCTATGAATTTATAAATATTATATTTGTAAATTCATAGCTTTTTTATTTAAATAAGAGTGCAAATTATATTAAATTTTTATGTTTGTTTATTCATTAATCTATACTTTGGCATAAAAAATATAATATAATAAGCTGTGTGTTTGTAGGAGTTTCATTAGAAATAAATTTGTATATAATGATAATAATATAAATGAAAGATAGATAGAGTATATTACTGAAATTTTAATACGATTAATTTTACAATTAAAGCAGAAAAATAGAGGGACATTGATGAATAAAAAGCCAATTTATTAGATCTAAAGGGTATAAACCTTAATACAACCTTTTCGATAATAGTAATACAACAAGGGAGACGCATAATAAAACCACAGTTGATTGTAGGTTAAAAATATATTTGGGAGTGTATATATATGAAAATAAAGGGTGTAGGTATAACAAATAGTATAAATGCTTACAATGCTAACAAAAAAATAAATGGAAAAGAAGAAGTAAAAGCAATAAAAGATAAAATAGAAATATCAAAACTGGGTAAAAGTCTAATTACTTATTCTTTAAATGATAAATTTTTAAATGAAAAGGAAAGATTAGATAGAATAAATGAAATAAAACATAAAATACAAAAGGGTACTTATAAAGTTGATTCAAAACTAGTAGCAGAAAAATTATTAAAGAATATTAAGGAGAAGCTTTGATGGAAGATAAAATAAAAGAGTCATTAATAGAAGAAATAAAAGTGCTAAAGGAACTTTTATTTCTTCTAGAGGATCAACATAAATTTGTTTCATATAAGAAAACTTTTGAAATGGACAAAATAGCTATAGATATAGAAGAAAAATGCAAAGAATTAGCTAAAAAAGAAATGAATAGACGTAATCTAATAGGAGATAAATCTATGAAGGAAATTATAACTAATACAAAAGATGAAGAGTTAAAAGGTGTATATAAAGAAGCTACAAATATATTAGATGAGATAAAACTTCAAAAAGATAGTAATGATATGTTAATAAGGCAGGCTATATCATTAACCACTAATATATTAACTATACTGAATCCAGATAGGACACCTAAAACCTATGGACCCTATGGGACACGATAAAATAGGCAGGACAAAAGGCTATAAGCCTTAAATAGTCTTTGCCTATTTTTATACAAAATATTAATAAATATTAATTCCCTATAGATAGTTATTATACATTAACTTTCCATAAAGATTTACAAATATTCACCACATATAATTAATAGATATATGGCACATATGTAGAAGTTTTAATTTTTGTTAAAGTATTTTGAACTAAATAATTATGAATAGATAATATTAAAGCTTTTACAGTGCAATTACGAAAATAAAGATAGAAAGAAATAGACAGGGAGATGAGAGAAATGTCCGGATTATTCGGAACTTTGAATATAGGTAAAAGTGGTATGTTTGCACAACAAGGAGCAATAAATACCACATCCCATAATATAGCTAATGCAAACACAGAAGGATACTCAAGACAAAGGGTAGAACTTCAAACCACAAGACCTTATTGTAAACCAAGCATGAATAGTGCTGCAGGCCCAGGACAAGTAGGTACAGGAGTTCAAATTGCAGCCATAAATAGAGTGAGAGATAGCTTTTTAGATTATCAAACAAGAGTAGAGTTAGGAATACAAGGTCACTTTTCAAGCAGAAACAAATTTTTATCTCAAATAGAGAATATATTAAAAGAACCCACAGATGTAGGGATATCAACCCTATTTGGAAAGTTTTTTAGTTCATGGTATGATTTAGGGATTAATGCTCAAACTTCTAATGCCAGATCTGTAGTAATGGAGCAAGCATCAGCTTTAGCCAATGAATTAAACCATACTTTTAATGAGCTTTCACAATTAAAAGGAAATACTCAAATGGAAATACAACAAACAACATTTGAGATTAACAGTATGATAGATCAAATAAATCAAATAAATCAGGAAATAACACAGGTTAAAGTAGCTGGACAGCAACCAAATGATCTAATGGATAGAAGAGATTTATTATTAGACAAGTTAAGTGAAAAGTTTGGTATAGAAATAGAAAAAGAAAACTTTCAAGGAATAGATTTAACTACTTCAAACCATGCAATGGACTATCAAGATAGAACATCTACATATGGTGGTGAACCACCTATAGTAGATGGGAGTAGTGCTAATCTAGTACAAAGAATGAATCCAGAAAGCGTGTACAGATTTTCTTATATAAAAGATATTAAACCAAGTGCATCAAATCCAAATCCTATTAAATTAGGTGAGCCAGGTAAATATGAAATAACATATTATGTGGGAGCAGATACAAAATCTGAAAGTAATAAGAGGACAATTACAGTTGAAATAGGAGGAAAACTTTCAAACCCACCAACTGATGGAGAATTGGAAGAAGCACAGAAACAATATAGAAGATTAGATGAAGGAAGAGTTCTTTGGACAGATAAAGATGGCAATCCTATAGTTGTTAATAATAAAAATGAATTAGAAAAAAAATGTACCACAGATAAAACTACAGGAAATGTTAGTTGGACTGGAGGGACAATATATCTAGACAAAGATTCGGGCTTAAAATTATTTGAACCACCTTCAGGAGAATTAAGAGGGCAAATGTCTGTACAGCAGGACATAGATGCTTATCAAGATCAATTAAATAGACTTGCAAAAGGCTTAGCTCTTTCTGTAAATGCTATTTATACCCAAAGCTTAGATGCCAATGCTCCTAAAGATGGAACAGTTAATTTCTTTGTCAATAATAATGATAGTGATCAAAAGAATCCAACAACCAGTGAAATGGAAATTGAAGCAGGAAATATAACAGTAAATAAAATTATAAAAGAAGATCCTATGAAAATAATTACAGGAGTATCTCCAACTTCTGGAGAGGGAGACGGAAATAGAGCTTTAGCAATAGCACAACTAAAAGATATATTTATGGGTATACAAGGAATAGATAAAAATACAGATAGACAAAGTTTCTTAAAAAATGGAAATGAAAGTTTATTTAAAGAAAATGAAGAATTTCAGTTTAATGGAAAGAATTTATACACAATACAGAAAAACACCAAAGGAATGACCATAGATACTTATTTTAATGATATTATAGGTGGCCTTGGAGTAGATGAAGGAGAGGCTCAAAGAATGGTTAAAAATCAAGCAGTAGTATTAGCTGGATTTCAACAATCTAGAGATTCTGTATCAGGTGTATCTTTAGATGAAGAGTTCTCTAATTTAGTACAGTTTAATCATTGTTATCAAGCAAATGCAAAAATAATAAGTACTGTAGATCAATTGTTAGATGTAGTAATAAATGGATTGAAAAGATAAAGGGGAAGGTGTTAAGTTTTGAGAATAACAAATAGAATGATGGCAAATTCATTTTTAACAGATATGAATAATAATTTGCAAAATCTAGATAAAATTAGAAAGCAATCTACTTCAGGTAAGAACTTTTCTAAGCCATCTGATGATCCATCAGGAGTTATAAGGAGTATGCAACTCTATACAGGTATAGATGCTAATAAGCAATATAATAAAAATATAAATAATGTAATAAATTGGTTGGATGTTACGGATACAGCACTAGGGCAAGTAGAAAACCAAATAGGGTCAATAAGAGATAAATTATTTGGTGGAGGTAATCCAGGATATGGACCAACAGAAAGAAAAGCTTTGAAAGACGAGATAAATGGGATTATAGGCAGTATGTCTCAAAGCTTAAATACTACATTTGATGGTAAATATATATTTTCAGGCACAAGAGTTACAGCAAAACCTACAAATATACAGCAGAATGGCGGAAATAATGAAATAATATATTTGAGTAAAGATGGTAAGACTGAGATAAAAAAAGGTGATAATGAATATATTCAAATACAAGCCGATTTAAAGACTGAAATATCCGAAGGGGTAATTATGGAATATAATGTAGGGGCTACAGAAATTCTAGAAGGTGGAGGCGTAAATTTAATACAAGTCTTAAAAGATATAGTAACTCATTTAGATAGTAACGATGAAAAAGAAGTAAGTAAATTATATAATGAAGATTTAGGAAATATAGATAAAGCTTTAAATAATGTACTCAAAATAAGATCAGAAGTAGGGGCTAAGCAAAATAGAATGGATTCAGCTAAAAAAATGAATGAAGAGACTAATTTTAATATGACAGAAATTTTATCAAGTGTAGAGGACATTGATATTGTGGAAAAAAACATGGAATACGCAGTACTGCAATCTGTATATATATCATCTCTTCAGATGAGTGCAAAAGTATTACAACCTACACTTATGGATTATTTAAGATAAAACAGAAGTTATTCAAATAATATATTTGTGTAAAATGATGAATTTTCCTATTGAAAGTGAGGTAAATATGAATTTAAATACTAAATATTATGGGTGCATAAACTATGAAAAAAAAGATGTGATCCATTTTGAAAAAGGTATACCAGGATTTGAAGAATTAAGAAACTTTATATTGTTTCCTGTAGAAGATAATGAAGTGTTTTCAGTTTTTCATTCTATAGAAAGAGAAGATATAAGTATTATAGTGACTTCTCCTTTTAATATAAAAGAAGACTATGAGATCAACTTAGAAGAAGAACAAAGAAAAAATCTTAAAATAGAAAATGAAAAAGATGTGTTAGTTTTAAATACAGTTACCTTAAATTCGGATATAGACAAAATAACAGCAAATTTAAGAGCGCCAATTATTATAAATATAAAAGAAAATATAGGGGAACAAATAATAATAAATAGTGATAAATATTCTATAAAATATCCACTATTTAAGGAGGAAACTCAATGCTAGTTATAACTAGAAAAAAAGGAGAATCTATCTTAATAGGAGACGACATAGAAATAACTGTGGTCAAATTAGATGATGGTTCTGCAAAATTAGCTATAGATGCCCCTAAAAAATTAACTATACTAAGAAAAGAGCTTTATAATGAAATTCAGGAAGAAAATAAAAAAGCTACTAATTTTAATCCTTCTATTTTAAAAGATTTAAAAAATAAATAAAAGGAAGTGTAACACATGGAAGTAAAAGTTATAGGTCAAGGAAGACCGCAATTAGACAATCTTGAAAATATAGTTATGGGCACAGATTCGGATATAAATTCTGAAAATGTAAAATTAAGTGATAGCGATAATAATTTAGATAAAGTGAGTACAGAACATGTTAAAGATTCTGTGGATAAATTAAACAAATTATTAGAGGAAAAAGATATACGATTAGAATATGAAATATATGGTAAATTCAGAGACTTAACCATAAGATTAATAGATAACAAAACACAGGAAGTAATAAAAGAGATACCACCTAGAAAAATAATTGATATGGTAGCAAAACTATGTGAAATGGCCGGAGTATTAATAGATGAGAAAGCATAGTATTTCTAAATGGAAAATCACATTATTTTAAATTTTACAAGGTGGTGTATTTATGGAATTTAAATTAAATAAAATAGATTTACAAGTAAGAGATAGAATTAAAGAACAAACCAAAGAGGGGAAAGTTCATTCGAAAAAAAATATAACCATAAATAAACAACACAGAGATAATAATTCAAAGGATAAAAGCTTCTATGAACAACTAAAAAAGCAAAGAGAAAATAAGAACAAAAATATAAAAGTAAAAGCAACAAAATATGTTAAAAGTGAAAACTTGGATATAGAAGCTACAAAAGAAGAAATGGAAGGAAAACCAATCATAGTAGGAACTATAATAGATGCAAAAAAATAATTTTCAATTTTCCAATATAAGAGGAAGGTGTATTTAATGTATACAGCTAATGCATACAATACTTATAAAAATAACAGTGTTAATTTTGCTTCAAAGGATCAACTGCTTTTAATGCTAGTGGATGGGGCTGCAAAATTTTCTAAGATAGCAAGACAAGCTATTTTAGATAAAGATGTAGTAAAGGTTCATGAAAACTTAATAAAAACTCAGGATATATTTTATGAATTAATGACTACTTTAGATGTAACCCAGGCAGGAACTTGGGGAGAACAGCTTATGTCAATTTACGAATTTATAGTTAGAAGGCTTGGAGATGCTAATGTAAAAAAGGATATAGATATAGTGGATGAAGTTATTCCATTAATAGAAGATATAAGGGATACATGGTACCAAGCTTATAGATTATCTAAAGAAAGTAAATAAAGGGGTGTAATTATGGGTAATGATTTATTAGGAGTAAGTGCAAGTAATAGATTAAGAATTACAGGAATGGCGTCAGGACTTGATGTAGATGGTACAATTAAGAAAATGTTAGAGGTAGATAAAATTAAAATAAATAGAGTTGAGCAAGATAAACAGATATTAACTTGGAAACAAGATATATACCAAAAAATAATATCAGAGGCAAAAGAAGTTCAAAACTCATATTTTGATATTTTAAAAGAAAATTCTATGCTGAAATCTAGTAATTTTTTTGACTTTAATACTAAAATTTCTGACCAAGACCAAGGTTATGTAAAAGCAGTGGCTGGTAAAGGTGCCAAGGAAGGAACTTATAGTATACAAATTTCAAGAGTTGCTAAAAGTGCTCTAAAACAGGGAAGAACTTTAAATACACAAGTAGAAGTTAATGATGTTTTAAATTTGGCTAGTAAAACTATAAAAATAAATGGTGAAAATATAACAATACCATCTAAATCAACACAAACCAATCCAACTGAAATTGAAAATACATCAGATGTGGCAGCGTATTTAAATAATCAAATAAGTAGTAATTCAAATTTGGCAGGAAAAGTTTCAGTATCTTATATAAAGCAAGATGGGAAAGAATATATAAAATTTAATAATTTAACCTCTAATAGTGTGACTATAGATGGAACTTCTATAGATCCAAATTTAAGTGGAAGGATAAAAAGTGTATCATCCTCTGAAAAATTAGGTTCAAATGGTGATTTTACAATAACATATAAAAACGAAACAGGAAAAGAGATAAATAAAGCTATTCATGTAGATACGGATGATAGTATAGAAGATGTTATAGATAAAATAAAACAAGATGAAGATTTAAACGGAAAAGTTATAGCAGGATTTGATTCCTATACAGGAAAATTCAGCATATCAACATCAAAAACGGGAAGTTCTCAACAAATAAAAATTACAGGAGATAAGAATGTTTTAGATTCTTTCGGAATGGTAGAGGATACTGGATTTAACATGGGGGAGAGTGCATCAGTAAAAGTTACAGATCCAGAAGGAACTGTCATATCCACAATATCAGAAAGTAATGTTATAGAAATGTCTGGAGTTACTTATACAATATCATCTAAAACACCGTCAGAAGTTAAAATAAGTGTAACCAGAGATATAGATAAAACCTTTAATAGAATAAATGAATTTAGAGAAAAATATAACAAATTGGTAGGAAATATACAAGATAAAATTTCTCAAAGAAGACAGTATGATTATAAGCCATTAACAGAAGAACAAAAAAAAGACATGACAGAAGATCAAATAAAGGCCTGGGAGGAAAAAGCTAAAGAAGGAATATTAAAAAATGATGATAACTTACAAAGAATGCTTAGAGATTTAAGAGGAGGATTTTTTGATAAAATTGAAAACTCACCTATGTCATTTAATAGAAAAGATTTAGGACTTGATACAAGTAGTTCTTTAAAAGAGTATGGACAAATTAAGTTTACTTTAGGGGGAGAAGAAAAATTAAAAAAAGCCCTAAAGGAAAGACCAGAAGATGTTTTTGAATTGTTTAATAAAACCTATGAACTTACAGAAGAAGATAGTAAGAAAACCCTAAAGGAACAAAAAGAAATAATTTATAATAATTCTGGAATATTTCAAAGAATAAATAATATATTACAAGATAATATTGGGAAACCTGGAAGTGTACTAAATGATGCTATACTTACTAAATATGCTAATAAGCAAGAGGATAAAAGTTATTCTGGAACAGCAGGAGGGGACAGCATTCCGGATCAAATATATAGAAAAGATAAAGTAATAAAGAGTCTTGAAGAAAAGATGAAAGATAAACAAGAACAACTATATATGAAATTTTCAAGGCTTGAAAGTGTTATGAATAACTATAATTCACAAATGGCATGGCTTTCTCAACAATTTGGTGGAGGAACAATGTAAAGTAAGGAGAACATAACATGGAATGTTTAGATATATATTTGAAAGAGTTTAAAGAAATAACTTTAAACCTTATAGACAATTTAAACAAAGAAAATTATGATGACATAGACAGATTAATGAATGATAGACAACGCTTAATAGAAAGCATAAATAAACTTCAATATAAAAAAGAAGAATTTGAGAATCTAGTAAAAGAATTAGATATCATAAAATGCAATGAAGACTTTGGAATTTTAATGAAAACAAAAAAAGAAGAGTATAAAAAAGAAATAAAAAAATACGCACTTAAAAGAAATGCAAGCAGAATATATAATAAAGATATATATGGTGGTTGTGCTATATTTAGTAAGAAAATATAAGGTATATTAGGATATTTATTAATGGCTCATTAAATTTACTATTTTATATTTAAAATCATATAAGTTTTAATAATAAAAAGAGATCATATATAAAGGGTAGTATGGTACCTATAGATTGGACACTAAAAAAGTGTGTAGTTTATAGGTTCTTTTTTATTTTATTATAAAAATATTTTATTATAAAATAAAAATAAATAAAAATCATTAAGATAAGCATAAAGATAAACGATAATATTGTATAAAAAAGTAATAAAAGCACAAAAAAAGCAAGGATGCTTACTAAATTCAAGGAGGAATTAAAATGATAATCAATCACAACATGAATGCAATGAATGCTCACAGAAATATGATGAGCAACGTAAGAAGCGCAGGAAAATCCATGGAAAAATTAAGTTCAGGACTTCGAATAAACAGAGCTGGGGATGATGCGGCAGGACTTGCTATATCAGAAAAAATGAGAGCACAAGTTAGGGGGCTTGATCAAGCATCAAGAAATGCACAAGATGGTATTTCAATGATACAGACAGCAGAAGGTGCATTAAACGAAACTCATTCAATACTTCAAAGGATGAGAGAACTTGCAACTCAAGGGGCAAATGATACAAATACAAAAGAGGATAGGCAACAAATACAAAAAGAAATTAATCAATTGACTTCAGAAATAAACAGAATAGGAAATACAACTGAATTCAACACACAAAAGGTGCTAGATGGATCTTTAGGATCAGGATCATCAACTAAACAAGAAAAAGAAGATGTGCTAAAAGCATTAAAAAGTTGGTGGATTCAAGGAGGGTCTAAACTTGTAGAAGATAGTTATGGAATAAAAGTTCCCAATGGCACTAAAATAAAAGTAGTATTAGATGAAGGATTAGGAAATACAGCAGCTCTTGTAAATGCATCTTATGTAAAAGATCCTACAAGTCCAACTGGACTAACAGGAAAGGGAGCTTTGTTAGAGTTACATATAAACATGGATGCTATGAAACCTTTAAATCTAAATACAAACAAAGATGGTGGAAAGGGTCCAGTTTATAATGACAGAATTATAGCTCATGAGCTTACTCATGCTATAATGTCTCAGACTATGAACTTTGGAGAACTGGAAACTTGGTTTAAAGAAGGTACAGCAGAATTTGTGCATGGTGCAGATGAAAGATTGGATCAAAGTATAAAATCACTAGGAAGTGTAGCTGCTGTAGTAGCTAAAATAGGAAATGGTATAAATTGGCCTCAAAATGCTGGAAGTGACGAATACTCTGCAGCTTACTTAGCGGTTAGGTATTTAGATAAACAACTTGATGCTGCAGGAGGAATTAAAGCTATATTTGATTATTTAAAGGATCTTAATAATCAAGACAAAACATTAAGTGATGCACTACAAGATGTTACTAAAGCAACAGTAACTAAATTTAATGATGTAGCAGATTTTATAGCTAAATTTAAAGCAGCAGTAAAAGATATAGCTACTATGAAAACAGAAGCAGATGTGGACTTAACCAATGTGGATACAGGATCAGTTCTTGGAAAAGATAGTGGTGGAGCAAATGAAATAAGTGCACAAGATATCATTAAAGAAGTGAGTAATGTAGGAAATCTTCCAGTAGGCATAGAAAATTTAGCAGGTTTTGAAATAGAATGGGATGATCCATCAAGATTAAAAGGAATAAATCTACAAATAGGTGCGAATAAAGGACAAGCATTTAGTATGTTAATTGGAGATATGAGGGCAGAATCTTTAGGAATATCTCAAAAAGGAGCAGGCATTGTAGGGGGAGCCTTTACTACTAAAGCAGAAGTTACAAATGGAAATGATAATAATCAGATTGAAAGCGCATTAGATTTATCAAATCATGAAAATGGAACCAATGCAATAGATATAATAAACAATGCTATAAATAAGGTATCCTCAGAAAGAGCAAAGCTTGGTGCTTACCAAAATAGATTAGAACATACAATAAACAATTTAGGAACATCAAGTGAAAACTTACAAGCATCTGAAAGTAGAATAAGAGATGTTGATATGGCACAAGAAATGATGACATTCTCTAAAAATAATATTCTTCAACAAGCTGCACAAGCAATGCTTGCACAAGCTAATCAACAACCACAAGGAATACTTCAATTATTGAGATAAATAAATTTATAGATTTTAAAATTTATTTAATTAATCTTTTTAACTTGAATTAAAAAGAGAAGTTGCTTTGTTTTAAATATTTGTAGAGTTTGGGTAGTTTAGTATATGGAATTTAGCATATAAATTTTAATACATTTATGTAAAATTTTTTAATTTTAATGTAAAGTATTATAGTGATATATCGATATATATAATGTATTTAATTTAAAGTAATTTATCATATTATAATTATATTAAAAATATAATATTTTAGATATTAAAAAGCATATGAGAAATTTAAGGTTATATATAAAGGGTATTTAATATGAATTAATTTATGAACACAATGTTTTAGGTATTTTAAAAATATATAAGAAATTTCAGTTTAAATATAAAGTATTGTTTTTATATTCCGATATAAAAAATATGATTAGTATAAACTAATTTATAAATATTATATTTTAATCATATCTAAGAGTTATGTTTTAATATAGTATTATAATATGAACAAAGAAATTGCAATTAAGCTATATGCTTAAAATAAAAAAATGAGCAAGGATGCTCATTTCAATTTAAAACTCAAGGAGGAATTTAAAATGATAATCAATCATAACATGAATGCAATGAACGCTCATAGAAATATGATGGGTAATGTAAGAAGCGCAGGAAAATCAATGGAAAAATTAAGCTCAGGTTTAAGAATAAACAGAGCTGGAGATGATGCAGCAGGACTAGCTATCTCAGAAAAAATGAGAGCACAAGTTAGAGGTCTTGATCAAGCATCAAGAAATGCTCAAGATGGTATATCAATGATACAAACTGCAGAAGGTGCATTAAACGAAACTCACTCAATTCTTCAAAGAATGAGAGAACTTGCAACTCAAGCATCAAATGATACAAACACAACAGAAGATAGAGATCAAATACAAAAAGAAATAAATCAATTAACTTCTGAAATAAACAGAGTAGGAAACACTACTGAATTTAATACTCAAAAAATGTTAAATGGTGGAGTTAAAAAAGCAACAGCAGCTGATGTAGTTGCAGCAAAAGCAGGAGAATATAAAGTAGCAATTGCAGATGCTACAAAAGACTTTACATTAGATGGTGAAACTATAAAAGGAGCTGGGGATTTAGCAGATTTAGTTACAAAATTAGGTAATAATGCTACTTTAAAAGCTAAATATGATATTGTTGCGGATGGTACTAAAGGTATAACTGTAAAACAAAAAGCAGGACACGAAGATTCTATTCAACCAACATCTTCAGGTACGGTAACTGTAACAACAGCTGGAGTAAAAGAGATAAAAATAGGAGATGACATGCCAAGCACAGAATTCTCAGCTACATTACAAATTGGTGCAAACAAAGGTCAAGCTTTCACAATGACAATTGAAGATATGAGATCAGAAGCTTTAAAAATATCTTTAGGAACAGGAAAAACAGGAGCAGCAGGTGTTGTTTTCACTGCAAAAGAAGGAGTTACAAATGGAACAGACTCTAATGAATCAGAAAGTGCTCTTGATGTGTCAAATCATGATAATGCTACAAATGCTATAGAAGTTTTAAATAATGCTATAAACACAGTATCAACTGAAAGATCTAAACTTGGTGCTTACCAAAATAGATTAGAACATACAATAAATAATTTAGGAACATCAAGCGAGAACTTACAAGCAGCTGAATCAAGAGTAAGAGACGTTGACATGGCAAATGAAATGATGACATTCTCTAAAAATAACATTCTTCAACAAGCTGCACAAGCAATGCTTGCACAAGCTAATCAACAACCACAAGGTGTTTTACAATTATTAAGATAATTAATTTATTTAAAAAAGTCGAAGAAATATTCTTCGGCTTTTTTTATTTCCTATTTTAAAATAAAGTATTAAAGAAATATATCGATAAAGTATTAAATGTTTTTATACAAAAGAAAAAATGGAGGTATTATAAATGGAGGGACATAAATTTCATAAAGTATTGCTACCCCAATATATGAAAGATTTTAAATGTATAGGGAAAGAATGTAGTGAAAGTTGTTGTGTTAAATGGAGTATATCTATAGATAAAGATACTTACAAAAAATATAAGGAGACTAAAAATCAAAAGTTAAAAGATTTGTTTTCAACTAATATAACCAGATGGAGAAGCAAAGGCGATTATGCTAATTATGCAAAGATAATATTAAGAGAAAATGGAGAATGTCCTTTTTTAGATGAAAATAAACTTTGCAATATACATAAACATTTAGGAGAAGATGGACTAAGTGTAACCTGCACTATATATCCAAGAAATTATAATAATATAGATGATTGTTTGGAGATATCAGCTACTATGTCCTGTCCAGAGGCAGCTAGACGTGCACTATTAAATAAAGAGCCTATGGAATTTGATGTTATAGAAGAAGAAAAACAAATAAAGGGTGGATTAAGAAAGACAATAGATACAAGTAAAGTGGATTTTAAAAACAAAGTAAATAGATATTTATGGGACTTTAGAATTTTTACCATATCTCTTTTGCAAAACAGAGATTATAGATTGTGGGAAAGGGTAACTATATTAGGTTTATTTTACAATAAAGTTAGTAAATCAAAGCTTATTGATTCAATTAATATAATAGCAAACTACAATTCAAATATCCAGAAAGGATTGTATAAAGAGGAATTATTAAAAATACCATGTAATATGGAAGTTCAATCTTTAATAACTACTGCTTTAACTAATAAAAGAGTTTCTATGGGCATAAATAATGAAAAATATATAAATATGCTACAAGAATCCATGGAAGGCATGGAGTTTAATAATGAAGGAGAAAAGAAAGACAAATTAAAATCCTATGAAAAAGCATATGATTATTATAATAAAAATTTTGAAGAAAAATATGAATATATACTAGAAAATTATTTGGTGAATGATGTTTTTAAAGATGTATTTCCTTTAAAGAGAAAAGATTTATTTGAGAATTATGAAATACTAGTAGTTAAATATGCAATAATTAGGATGCATCTTATAGGATTGGCTTCATTTTACAAAGAGGAATTTAATGAGGAAAAAGTAGTAAGCACTATACAAAGTTTTAGTAGAGTAGTTGAACATAGTGATTCATTTATAGAAAATGTTTATGAAATATTAAAGGATAATAATATGAATACTATGGCTTACATGGCAATGCTTATAAAGTAATAATAAATCTATAGCTCCTAATGGAATAATTATAAAACAAAAATAAATTTATAATCATCAAAAGAAGTGAGTTCATACTTCACCTTTTACATATTGAATATAAATTTTAGAGGGAATCATACGATAATAAAATGTATAAACTATGATTTTACACAAGGAGGTGGAAGCGTGATAGTTAACGATGAAAATGTGTTGAATTTATTTAGCAAAGTAAGAGAAAATAAAACAAAAAGTGCTAAGTTAATGAAAGGTATAAGCTCAGGGAAGAGGGTAAACAATGGAGCAGATGTTGCTATCCAAGAAAGCTTTAAAGCACAAGTTAGGAGTATTTCTAGAGCACAAAGAAATACTGAGGAAGGTATATCCATGCTTCAAACTGTAGATGGAGCCCTTTCTAATATATCAAATCAACTTATGAGAATGGAAAAGATCTCTATACAAGCAGCGAATGATACTTTAGAAGATAAAGATAGAAAACTTTTAGATAAAGAATTCCAAAGTATAAAGACATCTATAAGCGAAATAATGGAGAACACTTCTTTTAATGATATAAAATTATTAAGTGGAGCTGAAAAGATAAATATACAAACAGGAGATAACCCATATACTACATATACCATTGATTTAAAATCTGTAGATTTATCATATATAGGTTTAGATAATAGTTCTGTAACAAATTTATCTAATGCAGTAGATTCCATAGATAATATAAAAAATGCTGTTTCTAAAATAGCAGACTATAGAAATCAATTAGGTGGAGATTATAATAATTTGTATCATTCCTATAATCATTGTAATAATTCTGAGTATAGTACCACTGCTGCTTTATCAAAGATAGAGGATACTGATATGGCTATGTCAGCTATAGATTTAATTAAGGGACAGATTTTAGAAAAATGTAGTTATTCTATATTAGTAAGCTCAAGAACAGAGCAACAATCTTTAGCTTCTGTTGTAAATAAATTATTATTTAGCTAGATCTTAAATAAATTACTATATAAATATAAACAGATTATAATATAAAAGCTTTTGTTATTTGGTAAAAAAGGTTTACTATAAACAAGAGCTTTTGTTTTAATAAATATAGAAGCAATGTTGAACAAAGGAAAATTTGGAAAAGGGAGAGTAATAAATGGATAGAAGTGGAATGTTTAAAAGTAATGAAGAGATATTAGAAGCCTTTAAAATAGTATTACCTTACATAAATAAAATTGTTCATGAAGATATAGTTTTAGCTATTACAGATTTAGACAAATATATTGGGTTTAGCAAATCTAAAGAGCTTCAATTGGAACTATCAGAGGGTAAAAGTATAACTGGCATAAAACCTATAGAAGAATGTATTAGATATAAAAAGGATATATGTGAAGATGTCCCTAAAGATGTATATGGAAGAGCTATAAAAAGCACACTGACTCCTATTTATGGTATAAACAATGAGGTTATAGGTACTTTTAGCTCTGGAATAGATGTAGAAAATAATCATAAATTAATAGAGGGTGTTCAAAGGTTAGCAGATAATATTAAGCTTGTAACCGAGAATACTGCTCAGGTGTCAGAATCAGCAGAAAGCTTAGCAAAATCCGGACAAAATGCTATTGCTATGGTAGAAGAATTAAATAATAAGAAAAATGATACTTCTGAAATTTTAGAGTTTATAAAGGGTATAGCTACTCAAACTAATTTGTTAGGACTTAATGCAGCTATAGAGGCTGCAAGGGCAGGAGAATCTGGTCGTGGCTTCGCGGTAGTTGCAGGACAAGTTAGAAAATTATCAGACCAATCTCAAGAGGCTGTAAAAAATATAGAAAAAATATTAGCTGAAATGAACAATAGTGTAAATGAGATCAATAACACCATAGGAAGCGTAGGAGCCATTAGCCAAGAACAAGCAGCTTCTACGGAAGAGATTTTATCTAGAATAGAAACTCTTAATGAAACTATTAAAAATCTACAAAAATTTGTAGAAAACCACAAATAAAAGATATAATAAAATAGTAGACTGTACTCTGTAAAATAACACAGTTTCTTTCTGTGAATATCATGCAGGGTACAGTTTATTATTTTTATAATACTTTAAGTAATAAAATTAAAAGATTAATTTTATTGTCTTTTGATAATAATATACATAATTTAAAAATTAGAGAATTGAAACTTGGTAAATTAAATGATTCTAATATGTAATAAAGAATTTCAAACGAAAAATAAAAATTAAGATAAAAATTTAAGGGAATGTTGCACTAAAGAATTTAATCATAATATATTGATTTACAAGTTTAAAGCAATATATTGTAGGATTTATTGTTAGTGAGACACCCCAATTATATATTCACCTAATATTTAACAAAAAATATAATTTATATATAAAAGTTTCCAGTATAGTAACGATATTTATAATATTAATTAAATTTGTATTTTACTTACAGTATATGGGAGAGTGGAGACTGATTGAAAACTAGGGAGAGTTTATTTGAAGAAATGAGTGAATTAAGGCAAGATTTATATGAAATAAGTATTACATTAGAAGAGAAGGATAGGGATGAAGAGAAAATATTAGATTTAAGTAGAGAAATGGATGAATTAATAGTACAGTATATGAAAAACGAATATAAATAAACATATAAACATTTAAACAGAGAGGCTGTCGTATTAAAGAATTTAAGTACAATATATTGTTTTACAGTTTAAAGTTAACACAATATATTGTAGGATTTATTCTTAGTGCGACAGCTCCTATTTTAATATCTAAGAAAATATTGGAATATGTTAAAAAGCATTAAATTAACTTGTAATACAATGATAAATATATATGTATAAATGCATAGAAATAGTTGTCGAAAATAATTATATTAACAAAAAAATGTCTATAAGTTTATTTAAATAATAAAAGAACTCAGCATAATATTAAATTTTGTATAAAGAATAATAGCAAATAATCGATAAAATAATTATTAGAAACAGAAAGTAATGTAGGAAAATACTTTATCTTTAATATAATATTATATTTTATGTTCATATATGGTATTATTATTAATAGATTTGTTTTGAAAGGAGCTATTATATGAAAGGTAAAAAAAGCAAATTAATATTGGTAGTAGTCACAATAATTGTGCTTATAGGGGCAATAGGAACATTATATGCTTATAATCAACTTAGCAAGGTTAAAAAAATATCAATATCTAAGAATACTAAAGAACTAAAAATAGATAAAAGTGCAGATAAATATGGAGAAGATGTTATAAATATGGCTTTTTTTGGATTGGATAGAAGAAAAAAAGATGAACCTTCAAGATCTGATGCCATTATGATAGTTTCTTTAGATAAAAAGCATAACAAGGTAAAGATATCATCTATAATGAGGGATTCCTATGTAAATATAGATGAACATGGAAAAACTAAATTAAATCATGCTTATGCCTATGGAGGACCAGAGCTAGCCATAAAAACTATAAATAAAAATTATAAATTAAATATTAGAGATTTTGTAGCGGTAGATTTTTATGGATTAGAAAAAATAATAGATACCGTTGGAGGAATACAAATACCTGTAAGAGCGGATGAAATAAAGTATATAAATGATTATATGCAAGAAACTTCTAAGATTGAAGGAAAAACCGTACAAGTAGTAGAAAACTCAGGACTTCAAAATTTAAGCGGTATGCAAGCAGTTGCATATGCAAGAATAAGATACACTAATGGTGGAGATTATGAGAGAACAGAAAGACAAAGGACTGTTTTAACAGCTATTATGAATAAAGTTAAGAAGTTGGGACCTACACAATTACCTAAAGTAATTACTGCTTTATTACCTAATGTAGAAACTAGTCTTTCTTCTACAGAAATCATGAAAAAAGGTACTTCAGCTTTTTCTTTGGGAGGAGATAATATAGAACAACAAAGATTTCCTTTAGATGATTATTGCGAAGGAAAGCTTATAGATGGTGTTTATTATCTATTATACAATGAAAATAAGACTATAGAACAAATGCATAAATATATATTTGAAGATATAAAACCTAATTAATTATTTATTTTATTTACCAATGGAGGAGATTCTTAAAATGAATGAAGAAGTAAACTTAGATTTACAAGGGATTTTTAATGTGCTGAAAAATAAAAAGAAAATGATTTTAATAACAATATTAGTATTTGGCATAGTATCTGCAGCGTTAAGTTTTTTTGTTATTCCACCTACCTATGAAGTAAAAGCTAGTGTGGTTATAGGTAAAGCCGCAGAAGAGAAAAATGATAATAAAAATAACTATAATGATGTAATGATGTACCAAAAATTAGTTAAAACATATGCTCAGATCGCTAATTCCAGAACTGTATCAGAAAATGTAGTAGCTAAAACAGGAAAATTAAAACCAGAGGAGCTACAAAAAAAATTAAGTATAACACCTCAAGCTGATACACAAATTATAGACTTAAAAATAGAAGATAAGGATGCTCAATTTGCATATAATGTACTTACAACAGTATGTAACGAATTTATATCTCAGAGCAAGAAGATATATCCAAACAATACTATAGAATTATTAGATAAGCCAGTAATACCAGATAAGCCAATAAAACCCAAAAAATTGCTTAATATAGCTATAGCCTTATTTTTAGGTCTTTTAATATCTGTAGGAATAGCTTTTATACAAGAATACATGGATAAAACAATAAAGACAGAAAATGATATAGACAAATACTTAGAACTTCCAGTAATAGCTGTAATACCTAAAATAAAATAAGGAGAGAATTTATATGATAGATATTCATAGTCATATAATACCTAACATAGATGATGGTTCTAAAGATTTAGAGTATTGTTTGCATATGTTAAAAATAGCAGAAAAAGGTGGAACAAAAAAGATAGTTGCTACACCTCATTATTATATAGGAAGATATGAAGAAGAATATTCTAAGGTAAAAGAACAGGTGGAGTATTTAAATAATGTTGCTAAAAACAATAATATTCATATAGAAATATTATGGGGTCAAGAAGTTCTTATACATAAAAAAACTATAGAATTATATGAAAAAGGATATATAGGGACTATAAATAATACAAGCTATATGTTAGTGGAGTTCCCTATGACTGTTTGGAAAGATTATTATATGGATGTACTGTATGAATTAAAGGTAAGAGGAATAAAACCTATAATAGCACATCCAGAAAGATATAAATTCATATATGAAGATATTTTAAATATAAATAAATTTATAGAAGAAGGTTATTTATTCCAGATAAATACAGGAAGTATAGAAGGTATATTTGGAAAACAGGTTCAGAAAATATCAAAGAAACTTATAGAAAATAGAATATGTAACTTTATAGGTTCAGATGCTCATAGTATAAATAGGAGAAACCCTAATATGTGGGAAGCTGCAAGGATTTTACAAACTATAGATGAAGATCTTTATAATGAAATAATTGATAACTCAAAGAGTATTCTTAAAAATGAAGAGGTTAGTACAAGCTATAGGATAATAGAAAAGAAAAAAGGAATTTTTAGCTTTCTAAAAATATAATTTAACATTGGAGTGATTACAAGTTGAATAAAAATCTAGATTTAATAACTATAAAGGAACCTAAATCACCAATATCAGAGGCATATAGAACTTTAAGAACTAATATTCAATTTTCATCCTTTGATAAAGAAATAAAAGTGATTTTTGTTACTAGTTCTACGCCAGGAGAGGGAAAATCCACAACTTCAGCAAATTTAGCTATAACTATGGCACAAAACGGAGCTAAAACTATTTTAGTAGATTGTGATCTTAGAAAGCCTAATGTACATAGATTATTTAATATATCAAACACAAGAGGATTATCTAATCTTTTAATAGAGGAAAATGGTATAGATAAAATTGTACAACAAAGTGGAATAGAAGATTTACATATATTAACCTCAGGGTTAAAACCACCAAATCCTTCAGAATTGCTATCATCTACAAAGATGAAAAAATTTATAGAAATGAGCAAGAACTACTATGATTACATAATATTGGATACCCCTCCTGTTGGAGTTGTAACAGATGCACAATTAGTATCTCAATATTCAGATGGAGGAGTTTTAGTAACAGCATCTGGACAAGTAGAAATAGAATCAGCCATAAAAGCAAAGCAACTTCTAGAAAAAGTAAATGCGAAAATATTAGGGGTAGTATTAAATAAGGTGGATACAGATTCTGGAAACGGATATAGATATTATAATTATTATTACGAAGAAGATGGAAATAAGAATAAAAGAAGTAAAAAATAAGGTAAAAATAGTAAAAGTGGCAATATGATCACTTAAAAAAACAGAAATAATATAAAGATTATATTAAGCAAAACTTTTATTTAAAATTAAATATAACAAAAAATCATATATTATTAGTTTTTTTATTAAATACCATAATATATGATTTTATATTAAAAAGCATATAAAAATCAGGATATATTTAATGAGTTTTATAATAGTATTAAAAAATGATAATGAACTCTTAATAAAGTAAAAAATACTATATACTATTAAAAAATGAGGCATTTATAGAAAACTATAGGCATTAATTCATATTTTTACATTAATCAATTTATATGAATTGGAACTATGCAATATTTTTATTGTAATATAATTGTGAACAAATATTTAATAAAATATTTACTAAAGTAATATCTATAATAAATTCAAAAGGAGGAAACTTATGCAGGAATTACAAAGAGATATGATTACTAAAAGTATACAACAAAAAGAAATTGAAAGAATAGAAAATAAACTTTTTTATAATTTTTTAAAAAGAATTTTTGATTTGATAAGTTCCTTATGTGCATTAATAGTTTTTTTTCCCTTGTTTTTAATTTTTTCAATAGTAATTAAGATAGATTCTAAAGGACCTATATTTTTTGCTCACACAAGATTAGGTTTAAAAGGTAAAAAGATAAAGGTATATAAATTTAGAACAATGAAATCAAATGCAGAGGATTTATTGAAAAGTTTGACTGTGGATCAAAAAAAAGAATTTGAAGAAAATTTCAAGTTGGAATTTGATCCTAGAATAACTAATATAGGAAATTTTTTAAGGACAACTAGTCTAGATGAGTTACCTCAATTATTAAATATATTTATAGGAAATATGAGCGTGGTGGGACCAAGGCCTATAGTGGAAAAGGAAATAGAAAAGTATGGTGTCCATGGAGTCAAGCTTTTAATGATTAAACCAGGACTTACAGGATTATGGCAGGCTAATGGTAGAAGCGACACTACATATGAAGAAAGAGTACAAATGGATATGAAGTATATAGATAATAGAAGCTTTTTGTTAGATATTAAAATTATATTTCAAACAATAATATCTGTTCTTAATAAAAAAGGGGCACGATAATACCAAAGTTTATATAATCATAATTTTTATAATGGAGATAAGATAAGATGAATGTTAGTATAATTTGTCCTATATATAATGGAGAAAAGTATATAGAAAGCTTAAATGAAAGTTTAGAAAAACAAAAGAATGTATGCATAAAAGACATAACCTATATTCTTACAGAAAGTAAAGATAATTCAGAGATCATTCTGAAAAATTTCAGTTTAAATTATTCAAAAATAAGTAAAAAGGATTTTTCACATAGCTTAACTAGAGAAAAATTTGCAATGAAGGCAAAGGGACAAATAATAGTATTTATAACTCAAGATATAATTATACAAGATGATGTTTGGCTATACGAATTGACTAAAGATATATCTAATGGAATTTGTCATGCTAGCTTTAGTAGGCAAGTGTCAAACTCCAAAGGAATAGAGCATTACATAAGACCTAAAAATTATCCTAATAAGTCTAGAATAGTATCCAATAAGGATATTGATAGATATGGGCTAATGACATTCTTTTTTTCAGATGCTTCTGCTGCTATAAGGAAAGATATTTTTGTGAAATTAAATGGATACGATAATAAAAATTTAATAATAAGTGAGGATATGTATATAGCCTATAAATTGATTAAAAATGGTTATAAGATAAAGTATTGTTCTAATTCTGTGGTTATTCATTCTCATGAATTTACTTTGAAGCAGCTGTTTAATAGATATTTTGATACGGGAGTATTTTTTGCAAACAATAATTATTTAAATAAATATGGAGAAAATAAAAGCGGATTTTCTTTACTTAAAGATGTTGCTAAAAATTCATTAGCTTCCAGGGAATATAGAATATTTTTCAATATATTACCTAATTTTGCGTCAAGATTTATTGGAATGAAGTTAGGGAAAAATTACAAAAAAATATCTAAGAATTTAATTAAAAAGTTTTCACTTAATAAGTTGTATTGGGATAATAAAATGATGGATTCGGAGGAATAAACTATGAAAGGAATAATTTTAGCTGGTGGATCTGGGACAAGATTGTATCCTGTAACAAAGGCAATGTCAAAACAAATGGCCCCAATTTATGATAAGCCAATGATATATTATCCAATGTCTGTTCTTATGCTTGCAGGTATAAAAGATATATTAATAATATCTACAGGAAGAGATATTATTGGGTTTAAGGAATTATTCAAAGATGGTTCACATTTAGGGTTGAATATTAAATATGAAGTTCAACAAGAGCCAAATGGCTTATCAGAGGCTTTTATTATAGGTGAAAAATTCATAGGTAAAGATAGTGTCGCTATGATTTTAGGAGATAATATATTTTATGGACAAAGCTTCAGTAACCATTTAGGTAAAGCTTCTAGATTAGAAAAGGGTGCTTATGTTTTTGGCTACTATGTACAAAATCCAAAAGCTTTTGGAGTAGTTGAATTTGATCAAAATGATAAAGTGATATCATTAGAAGAAAAACCAGAACATCCAAAATCAAAATACGCTGTTCCGGGATTATATTTTTATGATAACTCAGTAATAGAAAAAGCAAAATCTTTAAAACCGTCCCCTAGAGGTGAATTAGAAATAACAGATTTGAATAGATTATATATGGAAGAGGGTACATTAAAAGTTAATCTTTTAGGAAGAGGAATGGCATGGCTTGATACAGGGACTCATACATCGATGCTTAAAGCATCTAATTTCGTAGAAGCTATTCAAAGCACTCAAGGAACATATATAGCTTGCTTAGAAGAAATTGCGTATAGAAAAGATTGGATAAATGCAGAAAATGTTATAGAACTAGCTAAGCCATTAATGAAAACAGGGTATGGTAAATACTTGGTAGATGTAGTAGAAGAATTGGAAATGAAAAAAAGCAAGAAAGAGGTAGCTGCTACTAGATAGAAAGGTGAGTATTATGGGAAATTTTAAATTTAAAGAAACTAAAATAGATGGGGTATATATAATTGAATCTAAAGTATTTGGAGATAATAGAGGATACTTTATGGAAACATATAATAAGAATGACTTTTTTGAGGCAGGACTCAATATGGAGTTTGTACAAGATAATGAATCACGATCTAAAAAAGGAGTACTTAGAGGTTTGCATTTCCAAACAAAACATAGTCAAGGGAAGTTAGTAAGAGTTACAGAAGGGAAAGTGTTTGATGTTGCTGTGGATTTAAGAAAAGGATCACCTACATTTGGGAAGTGGGAAGGTGTTATTTTGACAGATGAGAATAAAAAGCAATTTTATATACCAGAGGGGTTTGCACATGGATTTTTAGTATTATCAGATACTGCAACTTTTAATTATAAATGTACAGATTTTTATTCTCCAGAATATGATGGAGGAGTTTTATGGAATGATAAAGATATTAATATTCATTGGCCATTAGAGGGAATAGATGAAATATTATTATCTGATAAAGATAAAGTTCAAAAAACATTAAAAGAAATAGATATTCCGTTTAAATATATAAAATAAGGTGGAATTAATATGATTGTTTTAGTAATAGGATCAAAAGGACAATTAGGAAATGAAATAAAATCAATTGTTGAAACTGGAAAAGCTGAAATTGGACAAGTATCTAAAAATATTATAAATTCAAAATTTCAATTTATGGATGTAGAGGATTTAGATATAGTTGATCAAAATCAAGTGGATGAAGCTTTAACAAAAGCCAATCCAGATGTAGTTATAAACTGTGCAGCATTTACAAATGTAGATGCCTGTGAAAGCAATGAAGAAGTATCATTTAAAGTTAATTCAATTGGAGCTAGGAATTTGGCCATAGTGTGTGAAAAAATAGAAGCAAAGCTTGTACAAGTTTCTACAGATTATGTTTTTTCAGGAATAGGAGTAAATCCACTAAAGGAATATGATGAAACTAATCCTTATAGTGTATATGGTA
Source organism: Clostridium sp. Marseille-Q2269 (assembly GCF_943736985.1). GTDB lineage: Bacteria > Bacillota > Clostridia > Clostridiales > Clostridiaceae > Clostridium_F. The sequence continues at coordinate 360,410 of NZ_CALSFS010000002.1, read as the reverse complement.
AAACAAAACTTATGGGAGAAGATTTTGTAAGGAATTTTTGCTCTAAATATTTTATAGTAAGAACTGCTTGGCTATATGGTTATGTAGGAAAAAATTTTGTTTATACAATGATGAAGTTAGCTAAAGAAAAGGAAAGCTTAAATGTAGTTAATGATCAAAAAGGCAATCCAACTAATGCTAATGATTTAGCTTATCATATCTTGAAACTCATAGAAACAAATGAATATGGTGTTTATCATTGCACGGGAAAAGGAGAATGTACTTGGTATGATTTTGCTTCAGAAATAATAAGACTAAGTGGAGAAAAATGCATAGTAAATCCATGTACTTCAGAAGAATTCAAAACAGCAGCTAAAAGACCAGAATATTCATCACTAGATAATATGATGTTAAGATGCACTGTTGGAGATGAAATGAGAGATTGGGAAAAGGCTTTAAATAGTTTTATAAAAAATATAAACAAATAAACCTAAGATTAAGGAGAATAAAAATGAAGACATATTTAGTTACTGGTGGAGCAGGGTTTATAGGATCTAATTTTGTTCTATATATGCTAAAAAAATATAATGATATAAAAATAATAAATTTAGATAAATTAACGTATGCAGGAAACTTAGAAAACTTAAGATCAGTAGAAAATGATGAAAGATATGTATTTATTCAGGGAGATATATGTGATAAAGAATTAGTTTCAAAATTATTTGAAAAATATGATATAAATTATGTAGTTCATTTTGCAGCGGAATCCCATGTGGATAGAAGTATAAAAGAGCCAGAAGTATTTGCTAAAACAAATATAATTGGAACAGTAAACTTACTAAATTGTTCTAAAAATGCATGGTTTAAAGAAAATAAATGGGAAAAAGGAGTTAAATATCTTCAAGTTTCAACTGATGAAGTTTATGGTTCATTAGGAGAAACAGGATATTTTACAGAAAATACTTCATTAGATCCTCATAGTCCATATTCAGCAAGTAAAGCAGGGGCAGATTTAATGGTTAAAGCTTATTTTGATACATATAAGATGCCTGTAAATATAACAAGATGCTCAAATAATTATGGGCCATATCAGTTTCCAGAAAAATTAATACCACTTTTGATAAATAATTGCTTAAATCATAAAGAACTTCCTGTATACGGAGATGGATTAAATATAAGAGATTGGCTTTATGTAGAAGATCACTGTAAGGCTATTGATATAGTTATAAACAGCGGTAAAATAGGTGAAGTTTATAATGTTGGTGGTCATAATGAAAAAACTAATATAGAAATAGTTAAAGAAGTTATAGGATACATAAATGAGAATGTAGATAAAAAAGTTACAGAAAGTTTAATAAAATTTGTTGAAGATAGAAAAGGTCACGATAGAAGATACGGTATAGATCCTGAAAAAATAAAAAATGATCTTGGATGGTATCCAGAAACTTGTTTTGAAATTGGAATAAAGAAAACAATTAAGTGGTATTTAGATAATAAGGAATGGGTGAGTAATATAATTGTGGAAACCATAAAAAAATATAAAATAAAAATATAAGAGGTGGATGTAATGAATATTATATGCTTTTCCAATATAGATTGGGGATTTATTAAACAAAGACACCAACATATGATGGAAAATTTCTCTGAAAGAAGTTGCATTGATAAAATAATATATGTGGAGACTATTGGAACTAGAAAGATTAAGCTTAATAAAGAGGATGTATTTAGAGTTTTAAATAAGATAAAGGGGTTGTTTAAAAAAAATTCACATAATCGTCCAGTTGAAGTGCCAGAAAAAATAGTAATACTTTCTCCTAAGTTTTTTTTACCTTTCTTTAATAAGGTTAGTATAAGAATAAATAAGATTATTTTAAAAAAACAGTTAAATTATATATTAAAAAAAAACAAAATAGACATAGCTAATACCATATCATGGACTATGTTACAACACCCAGTGATTTATCAAATATTAGGTGAATATAATTTTAAACTTAAAATTTTTGATTGTATAGATGACATAAAGTCAATACCTAATGTAGAAAAAGTGATTGTAAATACTGAAAAAAATTTAATTAAGGATAGTGATATAGTATTTACTACATCAAAAAAACTATTTAAGTATTGTAAAGTGATTAACGATAATACGTTCACACTAAAAAATGCAACTAGAAATAGCTTTATAAAAACTGAAAGTAATAATAGACCTAATTTGAAAAATTCAAAAAAAGTAGGATATGTAGGAACTATCTATGAATGGTTTGATGTTTCACAAATATTAAATTTAGCTAGAAAATGTAGGAATATAGAAATAATATTAGCGGGTCCTATACGAATAGATAAAAATATTTTTAAACAATTTGATAACATAAAAATTTTAGGAAGTATTAATCATAAGAAGGTTGGAGAATTAATAGAAACTTTGGATGTTTGTCTTATACCATTTAAATTAAATGATTTGATATTAAACACAAATCCAGTAAAGTTATATGAATATTTTGCATTCGGAAAACCAGTAGTGTGTTCTAGAATTCCTGAGATTTTTGAATTTGAAGAATTAGTATATTTTTATGATAACAATTCATTTATAGATATGGTTGAAGAAGCACTTAAAGAGGAGAATAATATAAAATATATTAAACGAATAGAAGTTGCTAAAAATAATACTTGGCACAATAGAGTTGATGTGGCTATGAATTTGATTAGGAGATATGAGAATGAGTAAGCTTATATCTGTTGTTATTATCAACTATAATTCTTCTAAATATATTAAGCAACTGATCTCTTCATTAGTTGAAAATGAAAGAGAAATAATAAGTGATAAAAAAATAGAAGTAATTATAGTTGACAATAATTCGACAAAAATGGACTTAATTGAATTAAAAAAGCTTCAAAATATATATGAATTTATAAAAATAATAGAAACCAAAAATAATAATGGATTTGGTGTAGGAAATAACATAGGTGTTGCAAATTGTAAATCAGAAAATATATTATTTTTAAATGCAGATACATATATAATAGGAAAGTTTATAGAAGATTGCTTAATTAGCCTAAATAAATATAATATAGGATGTGTTGGTGTTAAATTGTTAAATCAAGATTTAACTAATCAGCCTAGTTGTGGGAATTTTCCTTGCTTACCTCAGTATATTTTTGAAATATTAGGGTTATATAAAATTAAAATGTTATTTAAAATAACAAAGCCATTAGTATTTTCTATTCAAGATAATATTAAGAAACAAGAAGTAGATTATGTTTCCGGTGCATGTTTATTTATTAAAAAGAAAACATTTAATATCATTGGAGGATTTGATAACAAATTCTTTTTATATTTTGAGGAAACTGATTTATGTAGAAGGGTAAAAAAAATAGGAAAGAAAAATATTATTATTAATAGTAATTCAATTGTTCATTTAGGAAGTCAAGTTATTGGAGAGTTCTCTGAATTCAAAGCAAAATGTTTTTTTGAAAGCTATCTTATGTTTATAGATAAATTTAAATATAAAGATTTATATTTAAATTTATATAAAATTATAATAATTGAAAAGTTATTTTTGGCAAAAATAAAGAAACAAATCTACAAAGAGAAATATTATGAATATGGATTTAAGTTAATTAAAAGTACATGTATGAACAATAAGAATAATCTAGTTTAAAATAAATTTAACAAGAGAATGTAATAAACTTAGCTTGAAGTTTTATTATATCAATAAATTGTAGAATATTCAGTTAGGAGATAACATAATGATAGTTTATTTTAGTTTGCTAATTTATACAATTATTATAATGAAATTAAATATAAGCAATAAAAGATTAAGGTCTATAATATATTTTATTCCATTATGGTTGGTAAATGGTCTAAGATCAGGAATTGGAACAGATTATTCTATGTATGAAGAATATTTTTATCTTATTAATCAATTTAATATTAAAGACATAATTTCGAGTGATTCATTTAGAATGGAGAATGGATATAATATATTAAATAAATTTGTTAGTTATATATGTAATGATGCTCAAATAATATTCCTTGTATCATCATTTTTCATTTTGTTTTTAATTATAAAATCTTCAAAGGATTATTTTTCTAAATATGATTATAATATAATTTTATTCATTATGTTGGGGTATTATCATTCATCATTTAATGGAATAAGGCAATATATAGCTATAGCAATATTTATATATTCTGTTAGGTATATATTTTCTAAGAATATGTTTAAATATATTATATTAATAATAATTGCTACTAGTTTTCATAGAACTGCTATTTGTTTATTACCCATATATTTTATTACAAATAAAATATATTCTAAATTATTTCTGATTCTAGGAGTTATAATATCGCTCTTTTCTAATTATGCATATGAAATCATTTTAAATAAAATACTGCCGGTAATTAATTCTTCTTATTATTATACTTATATTGACAGTAAATATGTAAATGAAGGTATAGGTGGAGCAGGAAATGAAATTCTTTTAATTTTATTAGTTCTTTTAATAATTATTTCTATAGTATTTAGAGAGCACTTAATCAGGTTGGATTCAAAGAATAATTTTTACATAAACATTTTAATAATAGGTTTATTTCTAAGAGTTTTAGGGTTTCAGTCTCAACTTTTTTTTAGAATGTCTTTATATTTTTTGATCTTTACTATTTATTTATTGCCATATATTTATGAATATATGTTTAAAAAATATTATATTATAAGTAAGGCATGTATAATTATGTTTCTAATATTTTGTTTTTGTTTTACATTAGTAACAAGGGATCAAGTAATTCCTTATAAAATGAACCTTGAATTTCTAAAACATGTTTTTTAAATAGTTAACGAGTATATAATTAAGAGTTATTTTATTGGAAATGAGATGATTTTATGATAAGTGTAATAATACCAACATTTAACAGAGGGTACGCAATAAAGAAGTCTGTGGAAAGTGTTCTAAATCAAGGAAATATGATTTCAGAGGTTATAATTGTGGATGATAATTCTACTGATGATACTAGAAATGTTATTTGTTCTATAAATGATAGTAGAATCAAATATATAAAGAGCAACGTTTCTATAGGTGCATGTAAGGCAAGAAATATTGGTATTGATATAAGTAAAGGAGAGTTAATAGCATTTCATGATAGTGATGATATATGGCATAAAAATAAAATAAAAAAGCAATTTCAAATATTACAACAAGAAAATTGTGATATAGTATGTTCAGGATATAATCAAATCTATAATGAAAATACAACTTATATAGGTAAAAATGTACTCAGTGAGCATATTTATCATGAATTAATTAAAGAAAATTTTATTGGTACTCCGACCATATTTGGTAAAAAGGAATGTTTTATAAAAAATAAATTTGATGATAATATGCCCAGACTTCAAGATTGGGAATTGATGCTTAGACTAGCTAAAGAATATAAAATATATTTTTTCAATAAACCACTAGTAGACGCTTATATACAAGAAAATAGCATTACCAAGAGTAAAGTAAAAGCCTTGAAAGCTTTGAAAATTATATTAGAAAAAAATAAAGATTTTATAAATGGTAATAAAGAATTATTAGAGCTATATTATAGAAAAATAGCAGTATTTTCCTTATACTGTGATGAGAAAGATGTAATGTATTTTAAAAAAGCTTTTAAAGTAAATAAAAATTATAAAACATTTATAGATTATATATTAATTAATTTGAATTTAAAAAAAATATTGAAGATGATACATAAATGTTAGAATAATTATATATTTTACTAAACTATATTAGTTTTGTTAAGTAATAAAATAAGTTATTCTTATTACTTTAGAAGGTTATAAGCCACGTAGTGACTAGTGTGGACAGAGAAAAATAAACATTGATATTAGTTGGGTAGCACTATCAAAGGAACTAAGTCTCTATACCATGATTTAAATAGTTTATTAAAGGATTCAAGAATATTAGTAGATATATTAGCATCTCTAAATGATGGAACTCTTATGTGGATAGTATCTTCAAATGTTCATTTCATTGGCAAATTATAAGATGCAACCTTATTAATAACTATAGTTTAGGTAGAAGAAAATTTCTTAGCATAATTGAATGAAGTAAATAATTGTTTTACATCTATGTAGGATGATAAATGATAAGAAATAATTAATCTACTTTCAGAGTTAATAACGTTGCCTATTTATAAATATAACAGTTTCATCTGTGTACTATTCATGAGAATCCCATAGAACAACATTTTCTAGGAACTTAAATATTTATAAGGAGTAGTTTAATGAAAAACAAATTAAATAGTAATTTAAATGAATTTAAAAAAGACTCTATGATTTATTTGTTTGGAAATATAAGTGTAGGATTAAGTAGTGTAGTACTAACTTCAATGTATACTAATTTTTTTTCAACAGAAAGTTATGGTGAATATTCTTTAGTTTTTGGCATAATTACTTTGATGATAGGAATATTAGTGGGGTGGCTATCAGAATCAACAATAAGATTTTCAGATAGTTATTCAAGAGCTCATGAAAAATCAAAATTATATAGTACTATATTTATTAGTATTATTTTTATAGATATATTATTCACAGTGTTAATGTTGTTGTTTATATTTAATCATAATCTCTCTAATCATATGAACAATCTATATTTGAGTTCCCTTATAATGTTTATTTCTCAGGGATTTCATGATGTTTCTAAAGCTATTCTTAGGGCTAATCGAAAATCAGGCATATTTAGTTTAGGAAACATTATTTTAGTTATATGCAAAATAGTACTTATATATGTGTTTGCTAAAGTATTAAATTTTAAAGTAGAGAGCATATTTTATACTATTTCAATAGCAAATACAATTGTTTTTTTGTTTAATATTAAGTATATTAATGCACTACCATATATAAAATTCAAGTATTTTTCTAAGAGTACATTACACCAACTTTTTAAATATGGAATGCCACTAGTAGGTGTATCTATAACCGTATGGATATTATCCACTTCAGATAAATATATAATAAAAATTTTTGGATCAGCTTCACAAGTTGGAATTTATTCAGTATGCTATTCATTAGGAACAGGAATTTTTAATATGATAATAACGTTTATGATGTTAAGTGCATTTCCTATAATAGTAAAGACCTGGAATGAAGAAGGAAAAGAAAAAACAGAACAGTTAATAAGTAAATTAATAAGGTATTATTTTATTGTTACGATACCTAGTTTCTGGGGGATATGTTCTTTATCAAAAGAAATTTTAGCTTTAGTTAGTAATTCCCAATATGTAGGGGGGAATAAAATATTTTGTTTATCATCATTAGCAATATTATTATTTGGACTAGCTCAATATACTAATAAAGCTTGGGAATTAACTAAAAATACAAAGGTAACTTTAATATTAATCGGAATATCTTCTATGTTAAATATAATATTAAATTTTATATTTATACCCATATATGGATATGAAATCGCAGCTATGACAACGGTAGTTTCTTATTTGATTTATTTGATGTTATCAATATACAAGTCTAGAAAAATACTATTAATAAAGTTCAACGTTATTTCTATTGTTAGGAGTATTATAGCTTCTTCAATAATGGCAGTAGTTATAAAATATCTTATAACTACCATTTACAATAGAATATGGGGTATTGTTATATCATTTATTATTGGTATAATTACATATTTCTTTGTTTTAGCTATAACAGGAGAATTAAATAAAGAAATAAGACTTATACTGGGAGATTTAAATAGTAAAAAATTATAGAATTAGTATTTTAATTATTAAAATATTATTTTTTAGTATATTTCAAAATCTTATAGGTATTAACTAAAGATGCTATTTATAATATATTCAAATTATTATTCAAATATAATCTATAGTATAAAAAAATATTTATGTAAGCAATACATGAGGTAGTGGTCTTGTAAGTAAGAGAATGCTATATATTAGAAAAGTAAATTCTCAACTATAATTAAAGGGTAATAAACTCAGGAATAGAAGAAATATTAATTATAACAGGTATAAATAAAAGATCAATAGAAGATCATTTTGATAAATCTGTAGAATTAGAAAATGACCTTGAAAGAAAGAATAAAAATGAAATGCTTAGCATGGTAAAAGATATATCTAATATGGCAAATATTTATTTTATAAGACAAAAAGAACCCAAAGGATTAGGAGATGCTATAAGTTGTGTTAAAAGTTTTGTAGGCAAAGAGCCTTTTGCAATACTATTAGGAGATGATGTAGTAGATAGTAAAGTTCCTTGTCTAAAACAACTCATGGATTGCTATTATGAATATAAGACAACTGTATTAGGTGTGCAAACTATACCTAAAGAAGATGTTTCTAAGTACGGTATAGTTAAAGGATTAAATATTGAAGATAGAGTATATAAAGTAAAAGATTTAGTGGAAAAACCATCTATAGAAAAAGCTCCTTCAAATGTAGCCATATTAGGAAGGTATATTGTGACTCCAACAATATTTAATATTTTACAAAATACACTGCCTGGTAAAGGTGGAGAAATTCAGTTAACAGATGCTTTGAAAACTTTAATTTCAAAGGAAGCTATGTATGCCTATGATTTTGAGGGTACAAGATATGATGTAGGAAACAAACTTGGATATTTACAAGCAACTGTAGATTTTGCTCTTAAACGTAAAGACCTTAAAAATCCATTCATTGAATACCTTTTAAGTTTAGATGTTTTATCTAATAGGGAAAAACAAAATTTACAAAGTATAACTCAAAAAGAAGTTGTTGCAGATAAAAACTAAATTATTTTTAGTAATATTATACTGTACATATTAAAAATACGGGAGGAATATTAATATGTCAATTTTAGTATGTGGTGGAGCAGGATATATAGGAAGTCATATGGTATCTAAGATTTTAGAAAATGGACAAGATGTTGTTATATTAGATAATCTTCAAAAAGGTCATAAGGATGCTATTTTATCAGATAAAGTATATATAGGTGATCTTAGAGATAGAAAAATATTAGATAAAATTTTTACTGAAAATAATATTGAAGCTGTTATAGATTTTGCTGCAGATTCTTTAGTTGGAGAAAGTATGGAAGATCCATTAAAATATTTTAATAATAATGTAGGTGGCACTATTAGTTTGCTAACTGCTATGAAAGATTATAAAGTTAATTACATAGTATTTTCTTCTACTGCTGCAACTTATGGTGAACCAGAAAACATACCTATTTTAGAAGAAGATGCAACTATACCTACAAATCCCTATGGTGAAACAAAGTTAACAGTAGAAAAAATATTAAAATGGTGTGATAAAGCATATGGAATAAAATATACTGCACTTAGATATTTTAATGCTGCTGGTGCACATATGGATGGTAATATAGGAGAGGATCATAAACCAGAAAGTCACTTAATACCAATAATACTTCAAGTTGCATTAGGACAAAGAGAAAAAATAATGATTTTTGGAGATGATTATCCTACAGAAGATGGAACTTGTGTTAGGGATTATATACATGTTACAGATTTAGCAGATGCTCATCTGTGTGCTTTAAATAGACTTAAAAATGGAGGTAATAGTTCTTCGTATAACTTAGGAAATGGCAAAGGTTTTTCAGTAAAACAGGTTATAGATGTAGCAAGAAAGGTCACTGAAGTAGATATAAAAGCTCAAATAGCTCCAAGACGACCTGGAGATCCTGCAATTCTTATAGCTTCTTCGGATAAAGCAATAAAAGAATTAAATTGGCAACTCAAATATAACTCATTGGAAAAAATTATAGAAACAGCATGGAAATGGCATAAGAATCACCCTAATGGTTATAAAGGGTAAGTATAGAAAAAGGTAGTATGAAAATTTTAAAATATAATTTGGTTATTAAAGGTAGTGAATTTTTATACTCATCTGCTATAATATAAACATATTTAAATTTAAAGCCATATATAAAAGGAGACATTGTAGTGAATAAAAATATGTTTATTAAAAAGGGTAAATATTTTATACCAGCTATAATATGGATGATAGTTATTTTTTCTTTTTCTTGCCAAGTGGGAAGTGAATCTGATAAGAATAATCACTTTGTTGTTACTATTTTAAATGAATTAAAGTTAGAAGTGGTAAATCATATGGATTATAATCTTTTGAATTTTTTAATAAGAAAAGCAGCTCATATAACAGAATACTTCATACTTTTTATGTTGTTATATTTTGCTCTAAAAAAAACTTTTTACAAAAGTCCTAAACTTAAAGCAAGTATTATAACAGTATTATATGCTTGTACTGATGAATTTCATCAATTATTTACTACAGGGAGAGAAGGACGAGTAAGAGATGTATTTATAGATTCTATAGGTATAATTATAGGATTATTTATAATATATATTTTTCATACAATAAAAAAACATAGAAAAAAGCAATAGGATGGTATATATTTTATTCTAATATTCTATATTAGGAGGATAATATAATGAAAGAACGTAAATATAATTTAACTATATTTTTTTTAATAGTAATATTTATAGCTGTAATGGTTACGGGAACTATAATGGACAAAAGAAAATATAGGAATAAAGAAGAAAATAAATTTACTCAGGTTATAAATGAAACTAAAAGATCTCTTAACAGTGAAAATATAAAACAAAATAAAGATATGTCTTTATATGAAAAAATAAAGAATAAAAAAGACATATCCATGTTAAGCATTGGAGATGATATTGCAAATAGTATGCCTATTAAAGACGAAGCTAAATGGTATAATAATATAAAGGCATATTTGGAAGATACATATAAATTAAAAGTGGATACAAAAGTAATTTGGAAAGAAAAAAGTAAGATAAATGAAGCTTTGGATGGCTATAAAAAAGAAGAAACTAAAAAATATGATTTGATATTTATAACTTTAGGAGAATATAATATAGGATACGAACCTACAGAAAAGTTGGCAGAAAAATACGAGGAGTTAATAAGAGAAGTATTAAAAAATAATCCTAAAAGTGATTTATATTTAATAGTAGAAAGTTCTATAAGATTAGATAAAAACTATCCAGATGCAGTAATAAAGATAGCCAATCATTATAACTTAAATATAGTAGATATGAGATCTGTCTTCAAAAATTCTAATGAAGCTTATAATGCATTGACTACAGATGGTATACTACCAAACAAAAAAGGTTATGATTTATATAAAGAAGAAATAATAAGATTGTTAGAGAATAATATAAAAAATCAAAAACAAATAAATCATAAAGAAAAGCAGTCGTTATATATAAAAAGCTAGAACTTTTTAGAATAATTAAATAAAAAACAGTTTTAAAGGCTAAATTACCTATAAAGTTAGATATAAAAAATATCTTATTTATAGGTGTTTTTTTATGATTAAAAGTAAATTTTAATAACACAGGACTTTGAATATTTCATTTTCATAGATGATTTCACAATACAATAAATATTAAACTTTATTGTATAAATATAATAAAACAATTAAACTGTATAGTAATTAAAACAAAGGGAAAAATAAAATTATTAAAATCCTATTTAGTATTTTTTATAAAAACAATATGTAGTGGGATTAGTTACAACATAAGCATTAAAAATAAAAACCAAATTTATAATATTTATAAAAATAATTGTTTTTTATGAGTATTATAACTATATATAGGAGGTATTACAAATGAATGAGTTACAAATGATGCATGTAGCAAATGTATGTGACGGATATGATAGTATAGATGCAGGGTTTGTTTCAGCAATAGGAGCAGAAAACAGTAAGAGCTGTACAAATTGTAAGAACTTACAAAATGGAGTATGTGTAAAAAACTTATACGATAGAGTATTAACAAGTTTAGATCAAACTTAAATATAGTATATAAACTCAGATATATTGTATTTTAAAAGAATATGTAGGTAAAAATAAAGGTTAGTTAAATAAGAGGTTCTTATTTAGTTTCTATTAATATATAATTATAAATAACGATAATCTAAATGATAAAATAATAATTTGTAATTATATATTTAAAGAAATAAATAGAATCTCTTATTTTTAATTTAATATTTTTAATTTGCTTTCTTTATATTCTTTTTTTAAGCTTTCTAGATTATAAATTATTTTAGATACATGGTAGTTATATACTACATTTAAATTATTTTCATCATATTTATGAGGTTCTTCAGGTAGATGATACAAATTTTTAAATTTCTCATAATTTTTATGATTTAATTCACATTTACTATTGATGTCAGACACAAAAGATAAATGGGTATATGTTTGATTAAATATTTTTATTAAAGTATCTATATAATTTTCATTTAAATTTTTACTTTTTAATATCTCGTTTTTATATGCACTAAAATTATTTTCTAAGCTATTTATTTGGTTTTTAAGCTTTTTTATATCTACTTTATGGTGAAAATAGATTGCTTCTGAAGGTATTTTTGAAAAATGTTTTACTATAGTTTTGCATACGGATATTATTTGCTTTTCATAATTAGGAGGCTTAATAAGTCTGTTTACTAGAACTGATACTATTATACCTATAAGTGTATCTAAAGTTCTATGTATACTATAGTATAATGGAGTTTTGTCTGTAAGATTTACCATTATACCTGTGCAAACGATACATGCAATACTTGTGGATTTATCCCATTTTAGTAGATTACATATATATATTACAACCATGACTCCTATTCCGGACAAAAAAGCATTATTTTGTGAAATACTAGAAACTATTAAACCTACAAGTGCACCGGTCATAGTACCTAATATTCTGTTTTTACCTGCTTTGTAGGAACCTGTTACAGAATTTTGCATAGAAATAATTGCTGCAATGCCTGCATAAAAAGGTGAATCTAGTTTAAAAAATTGTACTATTAATATAGAAATAGTAACTGCTATGGCAGTTTTGATATTTCTCATACCTATGGGTTTCATAGTCTACCTCGCTTTGAATATTTGTAAATTGTAATTTAGCTTTTGTTAAATTTATATATAAATAAAACTAAATTAATAAAATCTTAGTAATTAATATGTTAAGTAAATTATTTTAACATATATTAATATTCTTTAAAATAATTATACAAAAATAAAAAAAATTACTCAACATTAAAACAATGTTTATTAATAAATAAAATATATTTATAATAATATATGCGTGCTTAACTCATAGTAATTTTAAATTTATTATAGTATAATATATCTATTATGTGAAGATTCTTATGAAAATACAATTTAAAGGGGAGATTTTAGTGTCCTTTAAAAACTTGTTCTCCTTATTTTTTATTATAAATATAATTATATCTATAATATTAATAGTAATAGAGAGAAAGAAGCCAGAGAAGACTATAGCATGGCTCCTTATATTTTTTATTTTTCCTCCTTTAGGATTATTTTTATATGTTTTTTTAGGGCGAAATTGGAAAAAACATAAATTGCACGATACTACTAATATAGAAATAGAACAATTAGTACTTGAAGCTATGGGAAAAGTTAAAAATGAAGAATATTATTCTTTAATAGAGTTACTGTCCAAAAATAGTGAATCTCCTTTATTTCGAGACAATAGTATTAAGATATTTAGGGATGGAAATGAGAAATTTGAATATCTAAAAGAAGAACTTTTAAAAGCTAAGCATCACATACATTTGGAATACTATATAGTAAAAAGTGATGGACTGGGTAATGAAATAAAAGATATACTTATAAAGAAAGCCAAAGAGGGTGTAGAAGTAAGATTTATAATGGATAGAGTGGGATCTATAGGTATAAAAAGATCCTATATAAAAGAACTTAAAGATAATGGTATAGACGTGGTTCAATATTCTTATTTCTTAGCACCATTTTTAAGGCATATAAATACTCAGATAAACTATAGAAATCATAGAAAAATAGTAGTTATAGATGGTAGAGTTGGATTTATTGGCGGTATTAATATAGGAGATGAATATTTAGGAAAAAGTAAATTAGGTTATTGGCGAGATACCCATCTTATGATAAAGGGTGATTTTGTTATGGGTCTTCAAGCAGTGTTTATGGATGATTTTGCTACTATAAAAGCTGTAAATGATGAAATGTTTACTTACGGCCATAATTTTAATGTTTACTTTCCTAAAATGAATGAGCATGATGGGAAAGTTATGCAGTTAGTAAAAAGTGGACCGGATTCTAAATTTCAATCTATAATGCAAGCGGCATTTAAGATGATAACTTTAGCTAAGGACCACATATATATTACTACTCCTTATTTTGTGCCTAATGATAGTATAATGAATGCTATAAAAGTAGCATCATTGAGTGGTATAGATGTAAGAATATTATTTCCAGGGAGATATGATCATTTAGTAGTATATTATGCATCTAGAACCTATTTAGAGGAACTTATAAAATATGGAGTTAAAATTTATTTTTACGATGAAAAATCTTTTATCCATGCTAAAACTATTATGGTAGATGGGGAAATTTGTACAGTGGGTACTGCTAATATGGATATAAGAAGCTTTGAATTAAACTATGAAATAAATGCAGTTATATATGATGAAGAAACTACAGAAAGATTAGAAAACATTTTCTTTGATGATTTAAGGCGTAGTAGAAGGGTGTATAAAGAAGAATTTAAAAATAAAGCTTTAAGAGGTAGGATATTAGAAGGTGTTGCAAGAGTTTTTTCAGCGCTTTTATAGATTTATATAATTAAAGAACGGATTTTATAGCATTATGTTCGGCGTAATGTAAATAATATATTAAATATTATTAAACAAACTGTTAATTATAAAAAAGCATAAATTTTTAAGTGATATAATTATATTAATGGATGGTTAGGTGGTGTTATAGGTGAAGAGTAGTAGTAATAATATAATGGTGGAGGAAGCGTTAATGACAAAAATGCTTTCAGAATTAAAAGATATTCAAACCCTTAGTTCAGAGAGATTACTTCAACAAAAGATAGATTTACTTATAAAATATGTAGACAATATGCTGAAATATAAAGATGATGAACCTTTTGAAGATACAATTTATAAAAAAATGAAAGAAGTAAGACTTGATAATCCAGAATTAAATTCTAAGCTATATATACTGTATAGAAACCTTTCTGATGGGAAAATAAGTGAAGAAGATGCGAGAATTTTATATGATGTATATATTAAAAGTCAAGCTTATGATAAATTAATATATTAATAATATAAAGGTGGTATCTTTAATGGATGATAAATATTTAGAAATTAGTAAAGAATCTGTAAAAAAGATTTTATCCAGTCTAAATGAAATAAAAATACTTTGTACTGATAAAGAATTAAAAAAGAGAATAGATAAATTAATATATATAGCTAATGAAGAAATAGCTTCTAAAATAGAGCCTTCTTTAAAAGAACTTATATATGATAAAATGAAAGAAACAAAAAATAGTAATCCAGATTTAAGTAGTAAATTATATATATTATATAGAAAATATATGAGCAATAAAATAAAAGAAGAAGAAGCTAGAGAAATATATGAAACATATATAGTTATGGAAAACTTTGAAAGAATAGTTTGGTAAATAAACTCTGTTACAATTATGTAACAGAGTTTATTTTATGCATAAATATAAATCTATTTTTATATTACAGTATTATCTTGCTATTTATTAATATTACAAATGGCTTATTTGTGTTAGTGAAAAAAATATTGTGAATTTTTATAAAAATTATTGCATATTTATAATATTGTATGTATAATTATAAAAAAGAGCGAAGGATAATTTTTCTAATACTTTTTATATAACATAGATTGGATTAAATCTAGTTATTAATAAATTTATAAATTTTAAGGGGGAATATCTAATGAAAGAAAAAGTTGTACTTGCGTATTCAGGAGGATTAGATACATCTATAATAATTCCTTGGTTAAAAGAAAATTATGATTTAGATGTTATAGCTGTATGTGTAGACGTGGGCCAGGGTGATGATATGGATTGTGTAAAGACAAAGGCAATTCAATCTGGTGCATCAAAAATATATGTAGAAGATGTAAAAGAGGAATTTGTAACAGACTATCTTTATAAGGCCATTAAATCTGAAGCATTGTATGAACAGGATTATATGTTAGGAACATCCTTTGCAAGACCTTTAATGGCTAAAAAATTAGTAGAAATAGCTCATAAAGAAAATGCTAAATACATATGTCATGGTTGCACAGGAAAAGGAAATGATCAAGTGCGTTTTGAAGTAGGAGTAAAGGCTCAAGATCCTAATATAAAAATAATAGCACCTTGGAGAATTTGGGATATAAAATCTAGAGAAGATGCTATAGATTATGCTAAAAAAGTTGGAGTTAAAGTACCTGTAACAAAGGATAAAATATATTCTGTAGATAAGAATATATGGCATGTAAGTCATGAAGGAGGAGATTTAGAAGATTTAACAAATGAACATAAAGAAGATATGTATTTTATGGTCACACCACCAGAAAAGGCTAAAAATGAACCAAGTTATTTAGAAATATATTTTGAAAAAGGGGTACCTTTAAAAATAAATGGAAAAGCATTAAGCGCTGTAGATATAATAGATACATTAAACAAAATAGGTGGAGAAAATGGTATAGGGATAGAAGATATAGTAGAAAATCGTTTAGTTGGTATGAAGTCTAGAGGTATATATGAAACGCCTGCGGGGACGTTATTATATGCAGCTCATAAAAAATTAGAGTCAGTAATTTTAGATAAGTATACTTATCAATACAAAAAAATAGTTTCAGCTCAATATGGAGAACTTGTATATAATGGTTTGTGGTTTACGGATTTAAGAGAGGCTATAGACGCTTTTGTAGATAAAACTCAAGAAAATGTAACTGGTACAGTAAAATTAAAATTGTATAAAGGTAATATAAAGCCTTGTTCAGTAGATACAGAATATGCATTGTATGATGAAGGTATATCATCCTTTGGAGATAGTGAGCTTTATAGTCATAAAGATGCAGAAGGATTTATAAATTTGTTTGGATTACCATGTAAAATAAAAGCCTTAAAAAATTTCTAGACTAATTGGAGGAACAAATTATGAAACTTTGGGGAGGGCGTTTTAGACAAGAGGAAAGCAAAATTATGGAACACTTTAATAGTTCTCTAAATTTTGATAAAAAACTTTATTATGAAGATATAAAGGGTAGTGTAGCTCATGTGAAAATGCTTGGAAAACAAAATATAATAAGTAAAGAAGAAAAAGAAAAAATATTACTGGGGTTAGAAGAAATATTAAAAGAAATAAATGAAGGTATTTTAAAGATTGAGGGAGAGTATGAAGATATTCATAGTTTTGTAGAAATAAATTTAATAAATAAAATAGGAAGTGTAGCAAAGAAACTTCATACAGGAAGAAGTAGAAATGATCAAGTAGCGTTAGATATGAAATTATATGTTAAAAAATCTACAAAAGAAGTAATGGAATGCTTAAATGGAGTTATGGACTCTTTAATTAAAGTTGGAAATGAAAATAATTATATTATGCCAGGATATACTCATCTTCAAAGAGCTCAAGCAGTAACTTTTAGATATCATTTATTGGCTTATTTTGAAATGTTTAAAAGAGATAAAAAAAGATTAAAAAATGCACTAGATATATTAAACGAAAGTCCTTTAGGTTCAGGGGCATTAGCAGGAAGTACTTATAACATAGATAGAGAATATACTGCAAAGCTACTAGGTTTTAAAAAAACTATAGATAATTTTTTAGATGGGGTTAGTGATAGGGATTATATAATAGAACTTATAGGCAATTTTTCTATAATAATGATGCATTTAAGTAGATTATCAGAAGAGCTTATACTTTGGAGTAGCAGCGAATTTAATTTTATACAAATAGGAGATGCTTATTCTACAGGTAGTAGTATAATGCCTCAAAAGAAAAATCCAGATGGGGTGGAGCTTATACGTGGGAAAACTGGAAGAGTATATGGTGACTTAATGAGTATATTAACAGTTATGAAGTCTTTGCCATTAGCTTATAATAAAGATATGCAAGAAGATAAAGAACCTTTCTTTGATGCTAAATATACTGTAATAAGTTGTTTAAAAGTAATGGAAGGCATAATATCTACTTTAAAAGTCAATAAAGAAAATTTAATGACATCTGTGAAAAAAGGATTTTTAAATGCTACAGAAGCAGCGGACTACTTAGTAAACAAAGGCATGGCATTTAGAGATGCTCATAAAATCATAGGTGAAATAGTAATATATTGTGAAGATAAGGGTTTATCTATAGAAGATTTACCTTTACAAGAATTAAACCAATTTTCAGATTTATTTTCTCAGGATATTTATGAATTTATAGATTATAAAAATTCTATAAATAAAGGAATAAAAAAAGAAATGGGTTATATTTAACATATTCATTATTTTATAATCTATGGAGATTAAATTTAAAAACAAAAATGCTTTTAGTAAAAGGATAATAGGAATAAGGATACTAATATAATATCATAAATTAAGTATTCTGATAATTTTTTTTCTGTATCCGTTTTTCTAAAAGCATTTTTGGGTTTGATAGAATATGACAAACTTCATAATGCCATATCTATTATAAAAGTTAAATTCAGTATAATTATCTTTGGCTTATAATTTCCTTATTTAATATATTGTGTTAAAATAAGTTTTGTGTAAAAAAGGATTCTTTAATTAATATAATGTTGTGGCATAAATTAAGTTTATGAATTTCTATAAAAGGTTAATATATTTAATAACACATATTAAGAAATAATATTAAGGGAGAGTTTGTATGAATAATTATATAGACATAATAAAAAAATCTATAGAATTATCTAAAGTATTAAAAGAAGGGATAGATTATATAAAGGAAGTTATAGTTTTTAGAGAATATGGAGAATTGGATAGTTTATTAAATGGTCTTATAGATTCTGTAGTATATCTGGGTAAAGCTTTAAATCCAGTTTTTTTGGAGATAAAAGATAATAATTATGAAAAAATAATAAAGGATTTTGAGAATAACCTAACTTTACTCAAAGGTATTTTAGATAATGGAGATATGGATAAAGCTATTACATTTATAGATGATACTCTTTATTATAAATACGAAATTTGGAAAAAATATTTAGATGACAAATTAAAAAAATATACTTATTGTTAGTTCTCGAAATAAACATTAAAAGTTATATAAATATTAAAGTAATATAAATTAGGTACGATAGAAAAAATATATGTTTGTATAAATTAGATTTTAATTTTAAATATATATGTTTTAATATTTAATTTTATTTTGGAGGTAATAGGAATGAGATTAAGTCATAATTTGGCATCGCTAAATGTGTTTAGAAATTATACAAAGAACTTAGCAGAGCAAAGTGGAGCTTTAGATAAAATAACTTCAGGATTTAAGGTTAGATGTTCAAAAGATGATCCTAATATAATGGCTCAAAGTGAAAAGACTAAGATACAGATAAGAGGTCTTCAAATGGCTTCAAGAAATGCTCAGGATGGAGTTAGTATGCTTCAAACTGCAGAAGGCGGACTAGAAAACATAGGGAATATGCTAATTAGAGTGAAAGAGCTTACTATTCAAGCTGCTAACGGATCAAATGATTTGCATGATAAAAAAGTAATTCAAAATGAAATAAATGAACTTATATCTGCCATAGATACTACAGCTGACTATACAGAATTTAATGGAGTTAAGCTTCTTTCTCAGGGAAAAAAATTTGATGAAAAAAAAGACGTAATGGTAAAGCCTATACCTATAGGATCTAATGTAGGAGAAGTAATAGACATTCCATTCTATAATTTGAAGAGTAATAAAGATGGATTAGACATACAAGGAATAGATGTTACAGATGAAAAGAAAATTGGACAAAGTCTGGACTCTATAAACAAAGCTATGGAAACTGTATTTTCTGTAAGAAGTAAATATGGAGCATTGCAAAATAGGCTTGATGAATCTATGGATAATATAGGAGAGATATCTCTTAAAATGGAAAGTGCTAATAGTAATTTAGTAGATGCAGATGTAGCGGAAGAAATGATGATTTATGTTAAATCTGATATTTTATATCAATCTTCTGTTGCTATAATGCACCAAACTAATAATTTTCCTATGGATGTATTGAGAATATTGGAAAATGTAAAAGCTAAATAGAAGAAATGCATCTTTAATAGATATGAATTAAAGATGCTTTATTTTAATATAATTTAAGTACTTATGTTAATTAATTTATTGAATTTTTATATAATATTTAAATTTAAAGTGGACAAATTTAGATAGTAAAACCTGTTTTGTTATTATATAATATTTATAGGAAAATAATTATTATATGAAATTTAATTCAAATAAATACTTATTATGCTACAAAATATAATATGATACATAAATGCTAAAATAAAGTTATAATATAAACTTAAATTTATTTAAATTACAAATTTAACATGAAGAAAATGTATGTACAAAAACATTTTATTAATGTAAAATAAAATTGAGAGAATTTATAAGTAATTTATGTAAAAATATATATTATTATATTTAATTAAATAAATATGGGAGTGTAAGTCATGAGGATAGAAGATATGTCTAGTAGTCAATTGGTTAATGATCTTTTAAAAAAATCTATGGATGCATCATCTTATAGAAGCAGAGTTATTTCAAATAATATAGCAAATTATAATACTCCTGGTTATAAAAGGCATTATGTTACTTTTGAAGAAACATTAAAGGATAATTTGAATAATATAAATATAAAGACTACTTTAAAAAAACATATGAATAATGGAGTAGAATTTGGACAAGCTAAGGAAGAAATAGATAATGATAGTAGTATGAGAACAGATGGCAATAATGTAGATATCGATAATGAGATGGTAAATAATTCAGCTAATGCTCTTATGTATAATGCGTTAGTTACTCAAGCTAATAACAGGTTAGCTACTACTAGATATGTTATTAATGGAAGGTAGTTTAAATAAATTTATAAGTTTTAATAGTAAATTTTCTAGTACAATCCTATAAAAAATTGTCTAGAAACTTAGATATAGGATGAAAAGAGGGGGAATAATATGATTAAAGCATTTGATACTATGAGAATTAGTGCTAGTGGATTATCTGCTGAAAGATTAAGGATGGATACCATAGCCTCTAATATTGCTAATGCTACCACTACAAGAACAGAAAATGGTGGACCTTATAAAAGAAAGATTGCTGTTTTTGAGGAAAATCTTAATAATGAGTTAAATAAGAGGATTGGAAAAACTGAAAAAAAACTTTATGGAGTTAAGGCTGCAGGTATAGTAGAAGATCCTTCTCCTGTAAGAAGAATGTATGACCCATCTCACCCAGATGCAGATGAAGATGGCTATGTATCTATGCCTAATGTAAATGTATTAAACGAAATGGCAGATATGATGGCTTCAGTACGTACCTATGAAGCAAATGTAACAGTTATGAATGCGGAAAAATCTATGTTTGGGAAAGCGCTAGAAATTGGTAAATAGGAGAGTTGATTATGAGATTAAATGAGTTTGTACCCAATATTAAAGTTTTTGATAATTTTAACAAAGATTTTATAAATAAAGATAAAGAAATACAAAATAATGAAATAGTTAATTTTAGTGATATATTGAAAGATAAATTAGATGGAGTAAATGTAAAACAAGTAAAGGCAGACAATAGCACACAGGCTTTTATAAAGGGCCAGGAAACAGATATACATAATGTAATGCTAAATGCAGAAGAAGCTAAAATGTCCATGGAATTAGCAGTTCAAGTAAGAAATAAATTAGTAGAATCTTATCAAGAATTAAGTAGAATGCAATTGTAGTAAGGGGAGCTTTCGATGAATAAGCTAAAGGAGTTTTTTAGAGGATTAAAAGAAAAATGGACACAATTTAGTAAAGTTAAAAAAATAGCTTTTTCTATAATTTTTTTAGGAATTATAACATCTATTATTGCATCATCTCTTTATTTTGGTAAAACTAAGTATGGAGTTTTATTTTCAAATATGGATTCTAATGATTCTGGTGCCATCCTTCAAAAATTAAAGGATAAAAAAGTTGAAGCAAAGGTAGAAGGAAATAATATATTAGTTCCTAAAGAAGATGTAGATAAATTAAGAATGGAAATGCTTTCAGAGGTGCCATTAACTAATGGTAGCCAAGGATTTGAAATATTAGATAAAAGTAAGTTTGGAGAAACTGATGAAGAAATGAAAATAAACTATCAAAGGGCACTTCAAGGGGAATTGGAACGAACTATAAAGGGATTTCCACAGGTAGAAAATTCTAGAGTTCATTTAGTTCTTCCAGAGGAAACTGCTTTTGTAAAGGAAACACAGCCTGGTAGAGCATCTGTTACTTTAAATTTAAAAAAAGGACAAACAGTTAGTAAAGAGCAAGTTAAATCTATAGTAGCTTTAGTAAGTGGAAGTGTAAAAAATATTCCAAAAGAGAATGTTGAAGTAATTGATAATAATATGACTCTTCTTACAAAAAATTTGTTTGATGCTTCAGGAAGCTTAGAAGAAGCTACAACTTCCGCAGAAAAACAACAACAGCTTAAGAAGAACTATGAAAAGGATCTTCAGAATAGATTAATCAGCATGTTGGAGGCTGTATATGGAAAAGACAAGGTTAAAGTTAATGTTAATACAGATTTAGATTTTGATGCAGTTAAAACCAACGCCACAACTTATGATCCCAAAAATGTAGTGGTTAGCGAACACAGTGTTAAAGAAAAAAATCAAAATAATGCAGGTGGAAACAATACTAATGGTAGTGTAGTAGATAATAATATGGTAAATAGAACTACACAAAACAATAATGGTACTGAAACTTCTACTAGAGATGAAAATACTAAAAATTATGAAATATCAAAAACTCAACAAGATAGTATAAAAGCTCCAGGTTCTGTAAAAAGATTAACAGCATCTATAGTTTTAGACGGAAATATAGACGAACAAACGAGAACTGCGGTTAGAAACTTAGCTGTATCTGCTATAGGATATGATGAAAGAAGAGGAGATGCTATAAGTATAGAAGGTCTTCCGTTTGATACAGAGGTTAGTGATAAGGCCAAAAAAGATTTAGAGGAAATGGAAAAGGGCAAGAAAGCAAAAGAAAAGATGAAGCTATACACATCTATAGGCCTAAGTGCATTGCTTTTAATAGCTGCAATAGCAGGAGCTGTAATCTACTTTGTTAAGAAGAACAGGGAAGATGAGTACGATGAAGATGGTATAGAAGGTTTAGATGTTTTAATAGATGACAATGGAGAAGAGACTAAACAAGTTCCTAAGTTCAAACCTATTGATTTAGAAGCACAGGATGAGAAGACTCATGTTGAAAATGAAATAAGAAAATATGCTAAGAACAAACCTGATCAAGTGGCAGAAATAATTAAATCATGGCTAGCAGAGGATGAGAGGTGATAATATATGGCTAAAGATGATAAATTAACAGGAGTTCAAAAAGCGGCAATACTATTTATTACTTTAGGTCCCGAGGCCTCTGCTGGTATAATAAAAAAATTACCAGATTCAGAAATACAAAAAATAACTTATGAAATTGCTAATATAACTTCTGTAAAATCAGAATTGAAACAAGAAATATTAGAGGAATTTATACAAATAAATAAGGCTAAGGACTATATATTAGAAGGTGGATTTGAGTACGCTAAAAATCTTTTAGGTAAAGCTTTAGGTAGTCAAAGAGCAATGGAAATATTAGAGAAAGTTACAGAGGCTACTCAACAATTTAGACCATTTGCTATAGCTAGAAAAGCAGACCCGGCTCAGCTTTTAAATACTATATCTAACGAACATCCACAAACTATAGCTTTAGTTTTATGTTATATGCAATCTGATAAGGCAGGACAAATATTATCATCCCTGCCTGAAGAATTGCAATCAGAAGTCGCTTATAGAATTGCTACAATGAGTGCTACTTCACCTATGGTGGTTAAAGAAATAGAAAAAGTATTAGATAGTAAACTGTCTTCAGTAGTTAGATCTGATGCTACAACAATAGGAGGAGTTCAAACTATTGTAGATATATTAAATCAAGTAGATAGAACTACAGAAAAGAATATTACAGAAGGACTACAAAGGGAAGATGCGGAATTAGCAGAAAAGATAAAGGAATCTATGTTTGTATTCGAAGATATAATAACTTTGGACGATATAGCAATTCAAAGAGTATTAAGAGAAGTGGAAACAAAGGATTTGGGTTTAGCTTTGAAGGGGTCTTCAGAAGAAGTTGCCAATTGTATATTTAAAAATCAATCTAAGAGAGCTGCAGCTTCTTTAAAAGAGGATATAGAATTCTTAGGTCCTGTAAGAATAATGGATGTAGAAAAAGCTCAGCAGGGTATAGTAAGCATAATAAGACGTTTAGACGAAGCTGGGGAGATAGTAATATCAAGAGGTGGCGAAGATGCAATCATTGTATAAAGTCATTAAAAAAAGCAGCGTAGTTAATCAAGGTAAAGAAAAAATAAAAACTAATTATACAAAGTCAGTAACTGTAGAAGAAGAAATAGAAGAAGAGAATTCAAAAAAATTTATAGATAGCTATGAGAATTTGGCAAAGAATATACTAGCAAATGCCAGACGAAAATCTGAAGATTTTCTATCAAAGGCTTATGCTGAAGCAGAAATAGTTGAAGAAGAAGCTTTTAAAAAAGGTCATGAAGAAGGCTTAAATAAAGGATACCAAGAAGGAAAAAAATCTGGTTATGAAGAGGCTTATGAAGATTATATAGAAAAAGGTAAAAAAGCCTATGAAGAAATGGTTGAAAAGTGTAATGAATTATTTTTAAGTACCAAAGCTCAATATGATAATTATTTGAAAGAAAAAGAACATGAAGTTAGAACTATGGTTTTTACTATAGTGGAAGAAGTTTTAAGACATGAAGTTGAGGACAAGTCTTCTATGAATGATATTATATATGAAAATTTAGAAGAAGCAAAAAAATCTGCTACCTTTGTAGTAAAAAGCAACACTAATTATTATGAAGAAATAAAGAATAAATCAGAGCTTTGGAAAAATCAGATTCCTTATAGAGGAGAAATATTTATAATAGAAGATATATCTCTAAATGATGGAGAAGTTATTATAGAAACTGAACAGGGAAAAGTTATGGCATCTATAGATACTGCCTTGGATAAAATTAAAGAATTATTAATAAATGAAAAATAATAATTAAACAATTACTTTAAAAGATAAGGTGTGAATTCAATGTCCATGTTAGATATAGATTTTAAAAAAATAGAAAAAAGAATTAAAGAGACTAATTTTAACTACATGGAAGGCAATGTTAGAAAAGTTATAGGATTAACAGTAGAAGTGGAAGGAATAAAGGCTTTTGTAGGAGAAGTTTGTGTTATATATAATGAAAGAAATCAAGAAATTCCTTGTGAAGTAGTTGGATTTAAAGAGGAAAATGTTATACTGATGCCATTAGGGGAACTTATAGGTATAGCTCCAGGATGTAAGGTAATACCTCAAGGTAAACCTCTAAGTGTTATTTGTTCAGATAATATATTGGGAAAAGTTCTAGATGGATTAGGAAATCCTCTAGAAGGAGAACAACTAATGGAGGGAAGTCCCTATTCTTTGGATAGTGATCCTCCAGATCCTATGAAAAGAAGAAGAATAAAAGACGTTATACCAACAGGCGTGAAAGCTATAGATGGATTTTTAACTGTAGGAGAAGGACAAAGAATAGGTATATTTGCAGGTAGTGGGGTAGGTAAGAGCACTACTTTAGGTATGATTGCAAAATATGCAAAGGCAGATATAAATGTTATAGCTTTAATAGGAGAAAGAGGTAGGGAAGTAAGAGATTTTATAGAAAAAGATCTAGGAGAAGAGGGTCTTAAAAAATCTGTTATAGTTTGTGCTACCTCTGATAAACCTGCTTTGGTTAGGTTAAAAGGAGCTTTTACTGCTACGGCTATAGCAGAATATTTTAGAGATCAAGGTAAAAAAGTAATACTTATGATGGATTCTGTAACTAGATTTGCTATGGCACAAAGAGAGATAGGGTTAGCCATAGGAGAGCCACCTGCTACTAAAGGTTATACTCCTTCAGTGTTTGCAAAATTACCACGTCTTATGGAAAGGTCTGGTATGTCCAATAGAGGGTCCATAACAGCTTTTTACACAGTGCTAGTTGATGGAGATGACTTTAATGAACCTATTGCAGATGCTGTAAGAGGTATATTAGATGGACATATAGTTCTATCTAGAGGTTTGGCAGCTAAAAATCATTATCCTGCCATAGATGTGTTAAGTAGTGTAAGTAGGCTTATGTCAGAGATTGCCTCAAAAGATCATAAAGATGCGGCCGGAATGGCTAGGGATCTTTTAGCTACTTATAAGAACTCAGAAGATCTTATAAACATAGGAGCTTATGCTAAAGGCAGTAATCCTAAGGTAGATATGGCCATACATTATTATGATCAAATAATATCTTTCTTGAAACAAGGTATAGGTGAGAATTATTCTTTTGAGGAAAGTATAAATATCCTTGAAAATATTTTTAAAAATTAATACATACACCCTATAGATTCAATGGCATAAATATTTCATAAATGAAATAAACTTAATAGATATTAATTAATAGTATATATTTAATTTGTTAATAGAAGGTAGGTAATTTGATGAAGGGCTATTCCTTTAGACTTCAAAAGCTATTAGATATAAGAGAAAAAAAAGAAGAACAGAGCAAAATGAATTTCAAACAAGCTCAAATGGAAAAGAATAATACAGAAGACAAATTATCAAGGCTTAAAAATAATTATAATAAATATAATAATATAGATTTAAATGATTCTATATTAGAGAAAAAAATAAGGCATAGTTATTTAAATTCTTTAAACTTTTGTATAAATGAAACAGCAAATGAGTTGAAACAAAAACTTAGAATAGTAGAAGAAAGAAGAGAAGAATTAAAAATAAAACAGGTAGAAAGAAAAACTGTGGAAATTCTAAGAGAAAAGGATAAATTAGCATTTGAAAAAGAGCAAAATATGATAGAACAAAAAAATAACGATGAATTTGCTCTTTATGCCTTTATAAGAAATACTGAAAGGAGGTGAGAAATGTGGAACTAAGAATAAATGGATTTACTCAAATAGAAAATAAATCTTCTTTTAAAAAAGAAACTGATTCAAGTGAAAAGTCTTGTTTATTTAATGATGTGTTAAATAATATTTCTTCTAATAAAGATAAAAATATTAATGTAAAGCAAGAAAAGAATGTTCATAACAATAATAAAGATTCTGTAATTAAGGATGAAAATATCCATGGTAAGGATAATAGTATAATATCAAAATTGGATAAAGAAAATATACAAGATATAAAGAAAAGATTAGAAAAAGAAGGATTTTCTAAAGAAGAACTAGATTCTATAAAATCTTTAGAAGATTTAAAAAAATTAGGAGATAAGCTTAGAAGTGTTGGTGATCTAGAAGGATTTATAGCTTTAGTTAATTCTATACTGCAGTGTTTATATTCTAAAGAAAATATAAATTTATCTAAGGATATAGCCCCAAAATTAGATAAGATAAAAGTTCTATTTAATAATTTAGCTGAGAATAGTAAGAATAAACAACAATTATTAATAGAAATAAAAAATATTTTGGGTGATAAAACTAGTAAGTTAAATGTTACAGATGAACATTCATTAAATGAAGATTTATTAGAAACTTTTTCAAATAAACTTCAGATACAAATTGGAAAAGAAGTTAATGGAGAAAGGGTAAGCTTATTAAGAAATATTAAAAATGAAATACAAAATATATTGAAAGAACAATCTAATGATAAGCTTCCAATAGAGTCTAAAATAAATGTGGATGAATTATTAGTATCAGAAGAAAAAATAGATTTCCCTAATTTAAAAGAAAACAATTCTAAAGAAGAAAAACTTTTAATGGGTCTTTTAGAAGATAAAGAACAGGGTGCGAGAGAAAAAATAAACAAAACTGTTAATTTTATGTCTCATCTTAAAAATTCTGCAGATGTAAATCAATTATCTTCAAAAGAAGCATTAGGGAAATTAGTAATTAATAAAGATACTATGAATGCTGATATAATTAAGTCTATGAAGTATATGGAATTAAATAATGTGAAAGATCTAACAGTGAAGATAATGCCAAAAGAACTAGGAGAAATCATTATAAAGCTAAGTATGGAAGGTGGCATTATGAAAGCTAATATAGGAGCTACTACCAAAGAAGCATATAACTTATTAAATTCTAATATGCAATTAATAGAGGATAAGCTTCAAAATTCCGGTATAAAAGTACAGGAACTTTCATTAAATATATACAATGAAGATACAACTTTCTTTAAACAAGAGAATAAAAAACACCAAAATCATAATAATTCATCAAACTCAAATAACAACATAGACATGTTATCTATGGATGAAGGAATGGAAGAAGAAAATATAAGCACTATAGATAGTAATGTTAATATTTTAGCTTAGAATGTCAATAATGGAATGGAGGTGTGGTATATGCCAACGGTAATTAATTCAAATTATGCACCATTTACTGGTAATACTAAATTGGATAGCAAATCAGATAGTGTAAAGGAAAAAGAAGATGAAAAGGGAATAATAGAAAGATCAAATGAAGCTACTAGTACTAAAACTGCCAGAGGGACTAGGATAGTAAAAAAAGGACAAGATCTCGATAAAAATGCCTTCTTCAAAATATTAGCTGCAGAACTTTCTAATCAAGATCCCACTAATGCAAAAGATGGAACAGAATATGTATCTCAATTAGCTCAATTTTCATCCTTAGAACAAATGGCTAATCTAAACAGTATGATGAAATTGACAGGAGCATCTAGTTTTGTAGGGAAAACTGTTTTACTTAGAAAATTTAATGAACAAGGAGAGCAGTATGCAGGAGTAGTTAGAAATGTAATAAAAGATGGTGATGAGATAAAATTAAGTATAGAATATTCTCCAGGACAAGTAGGAGAATTTCCTATGGAAGATGTGATAAACATTACAGATGATATAAATCAAAATTCTCAGTATAATAATGATTTATTAAATGCAGTAAATTTAATAGGAAAATCCGTACAGATGAGTGATGGAAAAGAAAACATGGCTGGAGTTGTAAAAGGGGTTAGTAGAAATGGTCTAGGAGTGGCCGTTAAAGTAACAGTAACAAAAGATGGTAAAGAACAAGATATAGACGTTCCATTTGAATGGGTAACAAGGGTAGATGAACAAACTTCATCAAATTAAAGAAAATGATTAGGGCGTATATTTTAAATAATTATATAAATTTTTAGATGTATTAAAATAATAAGGGTGTGAGAAAGATGTCCTTTAAAATTATTAATGGAAAGTTACAATTAATTCAAGATTATAATACTGCATCCTTAAAAAATCAAAGTATTAAACAGCAACATAAATCAGGAAGTTTTGAAGAGCTATTAAATAAAAAACTAAATAATTTTGATAAAAGAAATAAAGAAGAGAGTTTTATAATATCAAAGCATGCTTTTGAAAGATTAAAATCTAGAAATATAAATTTATCAGAAGAAGATATGAATAACATAAATAATGCTATAAATATAGCCTACAAGAAGGGAAGCAGGGAGTGCTTAATATTATGCAAGGATGCAGCTTTAATAACCTCTATAAAAAATAGAACTATAATAACAGCTATGACAAAAGAAGAAAGCAAGGATAATGTTTTTACAAATATAGATAGTGCGGTAATAATATAAGCTGGACCTTTTTAGGAAGCTTTACTTTGTAGAATGAAAGATACAAAGTTATTATCCCTTAAAAAATTGGAGGAATTTTATATGTTAAGATCAATGTATTCAGGTATAAGTGGACTTAAAGCACAACAAAGCAAATTGGATGTAGTAGGAAATAATATAGCTAATGCTAACACTACAGCTTTTAAATCTCAAAGTGTTAGATTTCAAGATATGTTAAGTCAAAATATGCAAAATGCTACAAGTCCAAGTGTTAATTTAGGTGGAACGAATCCAAGACAAGTAGGTTTAGGAGTTCAAGTCAGTGGTATATATACTAATTTTACGACAGGAAACATGCAGACTACAGGAAGAAATTTAGATGCAGCTATAGATGGACCAGGATTTTTTATAGTAGGTAAAGGATCATTACCTAAAGGACAAGATGGAGGAATTCCTACCACAGGTCAAATTTTAGGTTCTAGCAATATGGATGTATCTTTTACAAGAGATGGATCATTTACATTGGATAAGGAAGGAAATCTTTTGAATGGAGATGGACTTAGAATAATGGGATATTCCTTGACTGGAAGTACTCAAAGTGGTGCAAATGCTGGAGGTACTGGAGTTAGTATTACATATGATGCTCAAGGTAATGCCACTATGGGTTTTGTTAATGCAGATGCAGAAAATTTAAAAGCAACTTCAGATGAATTAGTTCCTCTTAAAATACCAGATACCATACCAACTAAAGATAAAGCTGGTAAAGATATTGAAGCTAAAGTTAAATCTTTTACAATTAATAAGGATGGAATTATTACAGCTTCACTATCAGATGGAACTTCAGCAGCTTTAGGTCAAATAGCTATGGCTTCTTTTAAAAATGAGAATGGCCTTGAAAAAGTTGGAAAGAATTTATATGCTTCTTCTGCAAATTCAGGAGATGCAGTAGTTAGAAGTCCAAAAGGAACTGATCCAGTAAATGATAACAGTAAAGGTTATGGAGATATGGTTCAGAGTATGATAGAAATGTCTAATGTAGATTTAGCAGAACAATTTACAGAAATGATAGTAGCTAATAGAGCTTTCCAAGCTTGTGGAAAGATGATAACTACAGGAGATGAAATACTTCAAGAGTTAGTTAATTTAAAAAGATAAGATTTAATTGATTAACCTTTAACTCAATAAATATAAAAATTAAATTTCAAGTAAATATATAAAAAATAATGTAATAGTTAATAGATAAAACTATTAACTATTACATTAAACATAAAAATTAAAAGTATCTAAATTAAAAGGGGTGTTTGTAATGATTAGGCTCACAGGTATGAATCGTGAAAGTTTTACTTTAAATGCAGAACATATTGAAAAAATTGAGCAGGTACCAGAAAGTTTAATTACTTTAGTAAATGGGAAGAAATACATAGTTATAGAAACACCAGAGGAAATAATAAAAGAAGTTAAAAAGTACAAAAGTGACATAATCACTTTGGGCATACAGGGGGAGTTTAAGAAATGAAGAAGAGCGATATATTAACACCTGTAGGACTTGTTCTTTGTTTTGGATTGGTTCTATGGGGAATGGCTACAGGAGGATCTAGTCTTAAAGTATTTTGGGATTTAGCATCTGTGTTTATAACCATAGGAGGCTCTATGGCAGCTATGTTGGTTGCGTACCCTATGGATGAATTTAAAAGACTTTTTGTAGTTATAGTACAAACTTTTAAAGATAATGGAATGTCTAATATAAATGTTATCCAAAATTTTGTGGATTTGTCTAGAAAGGCTAGAAGAGAAGGTCTTCTTTCTTTAGAAGATGCTATAAATAATTTAACAGATGATTATATGAAAAAGGGCTTAAGAATGGTGGTAGATGGAATAGAGCCAGAAACTATAAGAGATATTATGGAACTTGAAATAGACGAAATGGAAAAAAGACATAAATCAGGAGCAGATATGCTTAAAACTTGGGGAGCATATTCACCAGCTTTTGGTATGATAGGTACATTAATAGGACTTATACAAATGCTTGCAAATCTTACAGATTCCAGTGCTATAGCATCCGGTATGGGAAAAGCTCTTATAACTACTTTTTATGGTTCATTAATGGCAAATGTAGTATTTAATCCAATGGCAGCAAATTTGATGCTTAAAAGTGAAGTAGAAGCTACTACAAGAGAAATGATATTAGAAGGAGTTTTAGCTATTCAATCAGGAGTTAACCCAAGAATAATGGAAGAAAAGTTAGTTACTTATCTTTCACCATCAGAAAGACAAGCTTATAATAAAGTACAAGTATCTGGGGAAGGAGTAGCTCAAAATGGCTAGAAGAAAAAAGTCTGGAGGAGGAGACGAAATAAGAGGAGATGAATGGCTTGGAACTTATTCTGATACTATAACATTATTGTTGACTTTCTTTATATTACTGTATTCTTTTTCTAGTGTAGATGCTAAGAAATTCCAACAGGTAGCATCTGCTATGCAGGTGGCTATGACTGGACAATCTGGAAATAC
This sequence comes from Clostridium sp. Marseille-Q2269, assembly GCF_943736985.1. Lineage (GTDB taxonomy): Bacteria > Bacillota > Clostridia > Clostridiales > Clostridiaceae > Clostridium_F. The sequence goes on along the minus strand of NZ_CALSFS010000002.1, from coordinate 328,265 downwards.
TATTGTAGATTATAGTTTAAAAAATGGTGATGTACCTTTAGTTGGAGAAACAACTAAGATGGGAAGGGAAAAAGGATTAAATGGAAAATCTGATTCCAAGGAAATATATGATGAAGTAAATAAATTTATAGATAAAAATAATCTTAAAGACTCTATAAAGGTAAAAGAAGATGGAAGAGGTGTTGTAATACAACTTAGAGATAATGTACTCTTTGAAACCGCTAAAGCTGATATAAAACCTCAAAGTAAACAAATAATGGATAAGATAAATGGTTTAATACTTACGTTACCAAATGAAGTTATAATAGAAGGTCATACAGATAATGTACCTATAAAAAATGATGTATATGGATCAAATTGGGAACTATCTACAGCTAGATCTGTTAATGTTTTAAGATATTTTGTTGAGACTAAAAAACAAAATCCAACAAGATTTACCGCTGCAGGATATGGTGAGTATAGACCAATAGCAGAAAATAACTCTGATGCTAACAGAGCAAAGAACAGAAGGGTAAATATAGTTATAGTCTCAAAAGAAAAGGAGAGTAGCAAAAAATGAGCGAGAAGAATGTAGAAACACAAGGTGGAAATTTTAAAAAAGTAATAGCAATAATCATTGCTTTAGCTATAGTAGCAGCTGGATCTTTTGGAGGATATATGTGGTGGACAAATGTTAAGAAAAAACCTAATAATCAAAACCAAATGACTTCAAACAATACGGTTATAAATTCTCAACAAGTTAATAATGGTGTATATCCACAACAGGTGGTGGTTTCATCTAAAACTTACTCTTTAGATGAATTCTTAGTTAATTTAGCAGATGAAGATGGAAAGAGATTTTTAAAAGCAAAGATTTATATAGGTTATGAAGAAAAGAAATTATCTAAAGAATTAGAAACAAAGAAGCCTATTCTAAGAGACGCTGTTATAGGTGTTTTAAGATCTAAAAAAGCTACAGATATAAATCCTAAAAATATTGATAAAATAAAAATAGAAATCATAAATAAGATTACTCCTATGTTAGAAAAAGGAAGAATTAATAGTATGTATTTTGATGATTTAATAGTACAATAGAAAATATAAAAATTAAAGGCTTTTAGTAAAAGTGATTTTGGATTTTAAAGGGGCACAATTATGAATATAGAATTTATAGTAATGATTTTCAAAGCTATTTTTGCCTTGGTTTTAGTACTTTTACTTTTGTATTTATCATTAAAACTAGGAGGGGGAAAACTTCAAAATTTTCAAAATGGCAGATATATAAAAGTATTAGAAAGAGTACCACTATCAAAAGAAAATTTTGTATGTGTAGTGAAAATAGGTGAAAAGGCGTATATAATGACCTCTACCCCTCATAGTGTAGAAAAAATAATAGAATTATCTAAGGAAGAAACTGAGAAAATGGAAAGTTTAAAAGCTCAATCTATTCCCCAGTATAATACTTTAAAAGAATTCTTAGGAAAAAAGGAATTAAATAAGATTTATGATAAACTTAAGTTAAATAAGCTGAAAAAGGAAGATAAATATGAAAAAGAGAAATAACAGAATAATGCTTATGGTTTTGGTAGCTTTAGGTATAGTGTTCTTTTATTCTATGAAAGCCTATGCAGCACCTCAAAATACCATGCCCATACCTAAAATAGATATTTCTGTAGATAATGCCAATAATCCAACGGAATATGTTGATAATATAAAGCTATTAATAATGTTAACTGTATTAACTATATTACCATCTTTCATAGTTATGATGACAAGCTTTGTAAGAACAATTGTGGTATTTGGATTCTTAAGAAATGCTATGGGAACACAACAATCTCCACCTAATCAGGTAATGATTGGTCTAGCACTTTTTTTGACATTGTTTATAATGAGACCGGTGTATAGTGAAATAAATACTAAAGCTATACAACCATATACTCAAAATAAGATTACTCAAGAGCAGGCCATAGAAATAGGAGCTAAGCCCCTTAGAAATTTTATGTTAAAGCAAACAAGACAGAAGGATCTGAAATTATTTGTAGATTTAGCAAAACCCAATTTTAAAGTTACAAAGGATAATGTACCTTTGTATATAGCTGTACCTGCTTTTATAATAAGTGAGCTTAAAACAGCCTTTCAAATTGGATTTTTATTATTTATTCCATTTTTGATTATAGATTTAGTAGTAGCTAGTATACTTATGTCTATGGGTATGTTTATGTTACCTCCAGTTATGATATCTTTGCCTTTTAAACTATTATTATTTGTAATGGTAGATGGATGGTATCTTTTGGTGAAATCTTTAGTAATGAGTTTTGGTTAGGAGTGACTTAAATGAGTGAAAATATGGTTATAGGTATTATAAAAGATGCTATTCAAACAGGTCTTTTAATATCTGCTCCTATTTTGATTGTATCTATATTAGTAGGGCTTATAATAAGTATATTTCAGGCAACAACACAGATTCAGGAGCAAACATTAACTTTTGTTCCAAAACTTATAGCTGTGGCTATAATAGGACTTTTGACAGGGAGTTGGATGTTACATCAGTTATTAGCTTTTACAGAAAGAATTTTTGGAATAATAACTCAGATTGTAAAGTAGAAAATATGCTAGGAGAGGATTTTTTTGATAAGTGCAGCCTATGCTACAGCCATAATCTTGATTTCTTTTAGGCTTTTTATCTTTTTTATTATGGTTCCTATATTTTTCCCAAAGGGAACGCCTATAATAGGAAAGGTTTTATTGGCTTTAATTATGGCTTATATGTTAGTTGGATCTATAGATATTCACGGGATAAATACTATAAATAATTCAACTGCATTAATATTTAATATAATTAATGAGATATTAGCAGGGGCTATTTTAGGATATATAACCAATGCTGCTTTTGTTTGTGCAAGATATGCAGGAAATATGATGGATCTTCAGGTAGGCTTTGCTATGATGACTATGTTTGATCCTAGTACTAATAGCAATATAACCTTTTTGGAGAGAATTTTATATTGGTTTAGTATCATTGTATTTTTTTTAATAGATGGACATCACATGCTCATAAGAGCTTTGGTAGAGAGTTTTAATGCCATAAAGTTAGGGGCATTTTTTATAAATCAAGAGGGTATAAAACATGTTATAAATGTTTTTATACAATATTTTTACATAAGCATTAAAATAGCGGTACCTATTATATTTATTATACTTATAACGGATTTAACCTTAGGATTAGTAGCAAGAACAGTTCCACAATTAAATATAATGATTTTAGGACTTCCTATTAAAATAGTAGTTGGGCTTACTGCTTTTGTATTTGCATTACCTTTATTTTTAAAAATTTTAAACTCTGTTTTTGGTATGTTACCGGATGCCATAAGAGGTTTTTATAAGATTATACCTGTGTTAATTATTTTCGCCTCTGAAGAAAAGACAGAGGAAGCAACTCCGCGTAAAAAAATGGATGCAAGAAAAAAAGGACAAGTAGCTAAAAGTAAAGAATTAGCTCTTGCATTTACTTTGCTAGCTTGCACTTTAGTATTAGTAGCATTAGGGGAATATGGAGCTAATGTCCTTAAAGATACTATGGCAGGATTTTTAAATAATTATCTTAATGTACAATTAAATTATAATAATTTAAGTTCATTGGCTATACTAACTGTATTAAGGGTAGGTAAAATAGTTCTACCTATGGCCATAACAGTTATGTGTTTTGGTATAGCAGCAAATTATCTACAAACAGGAGTTTTATTTACAAAAGAACCATTAAAACCAGATTTTAAGAAATTGAATCCCATTAATGGGTTCAAAAGAATGTTTTCTATGAGAACTGTAATGGAGCTTTTCAAAGATTTAGCCATAATAAGTGTTGTAGGTATTATAGGTTATAAGTTTTTAAAGGATAATTATTTAAAAATATTAAATTTAGGAACATTGAAACCTTTGTACATGATAACAGGACTTTTGTCAATTTCTGTAGGTATATTTTTTAGAATAACTTTGATTATGCTTTTTGTAGCTGTTGCAGACTACATATATCAGAAATATCAATATAATAAGGATTTGAAAATGACAAAACAAGAGGTGAAAGAGGAGTATAAACAAGATGAAGGAGATCCTCAAATTAAGTCTAAGATAAAACAAAAGCAAAGAGAAATGGCTATGCAAAGAATGATGCAGGAAGTTCCTAAAGCTACAGTTGTAGTTACAAACCCTACACATATAGCTGTAGCATTAAAGTATGAAAAGGGAGATACTGCACCTAAAGTTGTGGCAAAAGGAGCAGATTATGTAGCTATAAAAATAAAAGATATAGCTAAAAATAGTGAAGTTCCTGTTATAGAAAATAAGCCATTAGCAAGATTGATATATGAGAAAGTGGAAATAGATTCAGAAGTGCCCCAGGATATGTATGAAGCTGTGGCAGAGATATTAGCTGTAGTTTATACTCTAAAAAAGAAAAATAAGTAAGGTATACAAAATGAGGTGATTTAGTGGAAGGTACTAACAAAAGATTTAAGATTAAAAATAACATAGATATTATTGCAGCTTTTGGTGTTATAGGAATTGTATTAATGATAATAATACCACTTCCTTCTCCACTCTTAGATGTACTTTTAGCTCTTAATATAACCTTTTCTGTAGTTATAATTTTAATTACTATGTTTACTACAGAAGTTCTTCAATTTTCATCTTTTCCAACACTATTGTTAATAACTACTCTTTTTAGATTAGGATTAAATATTTCTTCTACTAGACTTATACTAAGGGATGCCTATGCAGGAAAAATAATAGAAACCTTTGGAAGTCTTGTTACTGGAGGTAATTATGTAATAGGTATAATAATATTTCTTATTATAGTTATAATACAATTTATAGTTATAACCAGTGGTGCATCAAGAGTATCAGAAGTTTCTGCTAGATTTACTTTGGATGCTATGCCTGGAAAACAAATGAGTATAGATGCAGACTTAAATGCAGGACTTATAGATGAACATGGAGCAAAAGAGAAGAGACAAAACCTTCAAAAGGAAGCAGATTTTTATGGATCAATGGATGGTGCTTCTAAGTTTGTAAAAGGGGATGCAGTAGCAGGTCTTATTATAACTTTTATAAATATAATTGCAGGTATAATAATAGGTGTAGTTATGCTTAAAATGGATGCAGCTACAGCTGCTCAAACTTATATAAGACTTACTATAGGAGATGGGCTTGTAGGACAAATCCCTGCACTTTTAATATCTACAGCATCAGGTATATTAGTGACAAGATCTGGAAGCGATGAAAATTTAGGAACTGTTCTTGGAAAACAGTTAACAGGGTTTCCTAAGGTTTTAGCTATAGCTTCTGTAGTACTTTTATTTTTGGCTATGATTCCAGGACTTCCTCATTTAGCATTTATAATATTATCTATAGCTAATGCTATTGCTGCTTATCTTTTATTTAAAGAAGCAAAAGAGAAAGTTATTATGCAAGAAGAAGCACAGCAGATGGAGATTACAGAAATAGAAAGCAAAGAACCAGAAAATGTTATGAATTTAGTGTCTGTAGAGCCTATGGAAGTAGAAATAGGATATGGTCTTATACCTTTAGCAGATGAATCTTCTGGAGGAGACCTTCTTCAAAGAATAACTTCTGTAAGAAGGCAATGTGCTATCGAAATGGGAGTAGTAGTACAGCCTATAAGAATACGAGATAATTTACAACTCAACACTAATGAGTACATAATAAAAATCAGAGGAACTAATATAACACGTGGAGAGCTTATGCCTAATATGCTTCTTTGTATGGATCCTACAGGAGAAGTAGAGATACCCGGGATAAAGGGTATAGAGCCAGCCTTTGGACTACCGGCTATATGGATTAACAAAGATCAAAGAGAAGAGGCAGAGCTTAAAGGATTAACTGTGGTAGATCCTACTACAGTTATGGTTACTCACTTAACGGAAATAATAAAGAATCATTCATATGAACTTTTAGGAAGACAAGAAGTAAAATTAATAATAGATTCTATGAAAGAAAAATATAGCGCAGTTACAGAGGAACTTATACCGGATCTTATGACTATAGGCGAAATTCAAAAAGTTCTTCAAAATTTATTAAAAGAAAGAGTATCAATAAAGGATATGGTTACTATATTAGAATCTTTAGCTGACAATTCAAGAAATACAAAGGATATAGAAGTCTTAACGGAATATGTAAGATTCTCTTTAGCTAGAAGTATATGTAATCCATTAATAGACGAGAATGGAACCATAACGGTAGTAACTTTAGATCCGGGGATTGAACAAGCTATAAATAATAATATACAAAAGTCTATGCAAGGATCTTTTCCAGCTTTAGATCCAGATACTACTAGCAGTATACTAAAAGGATTAAAGCAAAAATTAGATGAAGTATATTTTTATAATAATCAAGCAGTTGTTTTAGTATCACCAAATATAAGACCAGCGTTTAGAAGGCTTATAGAAATGGTATTTCCAGCAGTAAACGTACTTTCTTTGAATGAAGTGCCTAATGATGTGGAAATAAAAACTGAAGGGGTGGTTACTCTACAATGATAATAAAAAAATATGTAGTTAATGATATGAATGAGGCCATGACTAAAATTCGTTACGAGTTAGGAACAGATGCTATAATAATAAGTCAAAGGAAAGTAAGAAAGGGAGGCTTTTTAGGCCTCTTTTCTAGAAAATCATTGGAAGTTACTGCAGCTATAGATAATTATTCAAAAGAAAAAAAGCATAATGATATTATACATAGTAAAATTAATAAAGAGAAAAATATAAAAGCTGTAACAAAAATGATTGAGAAAAAAAGTAATGATGTTAAGTATGATAATAATATGAAACATGATAATAATATATTAGATAACTATAAAGAGATTTTAAAATCAAAAAGTGAAATTTTTAAGAATCAGGATATTAAAAACGTAAAATCTTTAGATACGGAAGATTTGATGAAAGAAATAATAGACTTAAAAAAAATAGTTAAAGATATGGGAAATAATAAAAATTCATATGATGATGAAGAATCCTCATTAATGAATTTTTTTAAAGATTTGGACTTAGAAGAAGAATTTATGAAAAAAATAATAAAAAAAGCGGACAATTTAGAGGATAATTTAGAGGAAAGAGAGAAAATAGAAAGAGTAATAAAAGATAGTATAGATATTAGAACCAATTCTTTAGATAAAATTACGGTTTTAGTGGGACCAACTGGTGTGGGGAAAACTACCACTATTGCAAAGCTGGCGGGAAAACTTTCTTTAATAGACAAAAAGAAAGTAGGTCTTATAACTATAGATACATATAGAATAGGTGCAGTTGAACAGTTAAAAACTTATGCAGATATTATGAATATCCCATTTAAAGTTGTGTTTTCTATGAAGGATATGGAAAAGGCTATTTTAGATCTACAGCATTGTGATATTATATTAATAGATACAACTGGTAGAAGTAGTAAAAATATGATGCAAATATCAGAATTAAGAGCATTTATAGAAAAAATAAAAGAAAAATCAGTACATTTAGTAATAAGTGCGTCTACTAAAAATAAGGATATAGAAACTATAATAAAAGGGTATACAATTTTAGAATACCAAAATATAATAATAACAAAACTAGATGAAACAAGTACCTATGGTTCTATATTAACTATACTAGATAAGTCTAAAAAACCTATTAGTTTTATAACCACAGGTCAGGATGTACCAGATGATATAAAAGAAGGAAACAAAGAAGAAGTGGCAAAGATAATATTAGGAGATAATAAATTATGCTAGACCAGGCACAAAAACTTAGGCAATTAGTAAATAATAAGGATAGAAATATGAATTCTCCTAAAATAATTACTGTAACATCTGGAAAAGGTGGAGTTGGTAAAAGTAATTTTGTAGTTAATTTATCTATAACTCTTCAAAAAATGGGGAAAAAAGTATTGATACTAGATGCAGATATAGGCATGGGAAATGATGATGTATTAATGGGGGTTATGCCTAAGTATAGCATATATGATATTATATTTAACAATAAAGTTATAGAAGAGGTTTTAATAAAGGGACCCTTTGGGGTAAAGCTTCTTCCAGCTGGTACAGGTATAACAAACTTAGAAGGAATAAGCGAAAATGAAATAGAAAGATTTATTAAAAATTTATCTGCTTTAGAAGATTTAGATTATATAATAATGGATACAGGTGCAGGTGTAAACAGAAGTGTATTAGGATTTATTGCTTCATCTGAAGAACTCATAGTTTTAACTACGCCTGAACCTACAGCTATAACAGATGCCTATAGCCTATTAAAGGCGGTATCTCATTTTAATATAAAGAAGAATGCAAAACTGGTTATAAATAAAACTATAGATAATGAGGATGGAAAGATTACCTATAATAAATTTGAAAATGCTGTAAACAAATTTTTATCTATAGATTTAGAATATCTAGGATCTATACAAGAAGATAGAAAAACGATACAAGCAGTTAGAAGACAAATACCTTTTGTATTAGCATATCCGAATTGCGATGCATCAAGGGACATAATTAGTATTGCTAAAAATATTTTAGGTAATTATAAAAGGCACAATGACAATGTAAGTGTAGAAGGATTTTTTAAAAAATTATTCAGTATATTTTCTTAGGGGGATGAGTATTCTTGAATAATAAAGATGAATTTAAGATTAATAATAGGGTAGAAATAGAGTGGGATGATGGATATTATAAAAGTATTATACAGGATATAGATAGAGAGAGTATTTATATAAATATACCTGTAAATGAAGGGAAATATTTGTCACTAAATTGTAACGATAAAATAACTGTTTTTTATTTTCATGGGGAAAAAATATTTAAGTTTAGAACTATAGTAATAGGAAGAAAAGTAGAGAAAATATTGCTTATAGCTTTGAGAAAACCACAGAAAATGCAAAGGATTCAGAGAAGAAATTTTGTAAGAATAAATTTGATTTTAAAAACTTATGCTGCATTAATAGATGATAAGAGAGATTTAGAAGAAATTTGTCATGCAAATAAATGTAATACTCAATTTAATTTTTTTGATGCTGATATTATAGATATAAGTGGAGGAGGATTAAAAATCTCTACAAAAAAAGAAATACAATTTGGAGAAGAGATTATAGTAAATGTTCCTTTTGAAAATGAAAATATGGCTATAAAGGGTAGAATAATTAGGAAGCAAAATGAAAAAGAAAAATACATCTATGGAGTTAAATTTTTAAATATAGATGTGAAAACTAGAGAAAAAATAATAAGATTTATTTTTTCTAAAATGAGAAAGCAAGTTCATAGGCTATAGAGGAGGATAGGTCATGGCAATAGCTGATAATAATTCATATGTAAAAGAAGAAATAGTAAAGAAATATATTCCTTTAGTTAAATATATAGCCTCTAGAGTTATAATCGGAAAGACTAAATATATAGAATATGAGGACTTAGTTAGCTATGGTATGATCGGATTGATGGATGCTTTAAATAAGTTTGATGAATCTAAAGGAATGAAGTTTTCTACTTATGCATCCATAAGAATAAAGGGTTCTATGATAGATGAATTGAGAAGAAATAGCCCCATATCAAAAGGGGCTATGGATAAATTAAATAGATATAATGAAGCTATAGAAAAGCTTCAGAAAAAATTAAATAAAGAGCCCAATTTAATACAAATAGCAAATGAGTTAAATATATCTTTAAAAGAAGTAAGCGAAATTGAAAATTATATAAACTATATATCAATAATTTCTTTGGAAGATTTAATTTTTTCATCAGAAGATGAAGTGCCACTTATAGGGACGATAAAAGATGAAAAAAGTCCAAGTCCAGAAAAACATGTAGAGGATAATGAGCAGTTAGATTATTTAGCTAAAGCCATAGAACTATTAAATGAAAAAGATAGATTAGTAGTGACGTTATATTATTACGAAGAGTTAACCTTAAAAGAAATAGGAAAGATATTAAGTGTATCTGAATCTAGAGTGTGCCAACTTCATAGTAGAGCTATAATTCATTTGAAGAAAGCTATGACTAAATTAAAATATAACTAGAATAATATTAATAGGGAGAATAATATATGGTAGCTTTTTTATTAATTGTAATAGGATTAATACTCATATTTATAAATGTTAAAGCTATAAAAAAAGAAGATGGTTCTTTTAGCAGTACTCTTAAAGGAAGCATGGAAAATATTGATGAATATAAGGAAGAAATAGGCCTAATAAGAAAAGAGTTTGCAGAAACTCTAATAGATATTCAAAAAGAAATGGAATATTTGAAAAAAGAACTAAATATTTTGAAACATTCATACGAAAATAAGATTGAAGTTCAAAACTTTCAAGTGGGAGAACATAATAAAAATTATCTAAAAGAAAGTGATAAGAATTTAGTACAATCTAAATACATAGATAACAAGGATACAAATAAGATTTCTCAGGAAATAAGCTATAAACATAATCCAGAAGATAATAATGGTGTAAAGATTAATGAAGTTAGTAAGCTTATTAAAGAAGGTCGAACTATAGAAGAAATATGTGAAATCCTTAATATAGGCAAGGGGGAAGTAATATTAATAAAAGAATTATATTCAAAATAAAAGAAACTATTAATTTCCTCTCCGATAGAAAGCTTTTAATAGGCATAGGTATAGGTATAATTTTAGGTACTGCGGTTATGACTGGAGTTAAAATTAATTATAATTTAAGTAAAAGTCAAATAGAAAGTAAGGCTAGAGGATTAGGTATGGAATATCCTCAAGAAATGAAGGTTATAGATAAAACAAATAAATAAACTATTTTTTATATATTTAATTTAAATATAAATTTATAAAAGAAAGTAAATGAGGTAATTATATTATGATAAGAAGTTTATATACAGCAGTTTCTGGCATGATATCTTTAGAAGCAAAACAGGATACTATAAGTTCTAATTTATCTAATGCTTCTACAGTAGGTTATAAATCAACTAATTTAGCCTTTAAAAAATTTGAAGATGTATTAATGGAAAACTATGATAAAAAGCTAGGAAATAGGAATATAAAAAATGTTATTGGTAGACTAAGTATGGGAAATAAAATAGATGAAGTAAATAATCTGTTTACTCAAGGAATTCTTCAGGATACAGGTAAGCCTACAGATTTTGCTGTAGAAGGAAGAGGATTTTTTACTATAGAAAATAATGGTACAAATTATTATACACGAGATGGCCATTTTCATATAGATGCTAGAGGATATTTGGTTAATGATTCTGGATATAATGTAATGGGGATGAATTTTAATACAAGAGCTAGACAACCTATATATGTAGGTAATAGTAAAATGACCACTGATCCAAATGGAAATATAAGTTTAAATGGAGTGCCTTCATATACTTTTGAAATAAGTGATTTTAATGATTATAATTCATTAAGAAAAATAGGAAATAATTTATTTGAAGGAAATAATGCTATAAATGCAGGTGGTATAGTAAGACAAAATTCTTTAGAAAAATCTAATGTAAATATAACTAATGAAATGGTAAATATGTTAACTACTATGAGAAGTTTTGAAACAAGTCAAAAAATAGTACAATCAATAGATGAAACTTTAGGTAAAACAGTTAATGAAGTAGGTGCAGCCAGATAATATAAATTAAGATTATTAATATTATTTATATAAAATGTTTAAAGGGTGATGGTTTTGTTAAGAGCTTTATGGAATAGTAAATCAGGATTGATAGCACAACAAGATAAATTAGATTCTATATCTAATAATTTAGCTAATGTAAATACTATAGGATATAAAAGAGAAGACGTTTCTTTTCAAGAATTAGTTCAAGAAACTTTAAAAAGAAAGGGATATCCTACTTCAGATAGACCGGAAATCCAAACTGGAACAGGAGTTAAGGCTACTAATTGGTTAAGAGATACACATTTGCAAGGAAATCTTTTAAATACTGGAAATAAAACAGACTTAGCCATAGATGGACAAGGATTTTTCAGAGTAATTATGGCAGATGGTAATTATGCTTATGAAAGAGCAGGAAATTTTGTTATAGATAGAGATGGAATGTTAGTAGATGAGAGTGGTAATGCATTAGATATACAATTACAACAACCACAGGGTACGGACATATTAAATAGAATAGGTGGATTTACAAATAGGAACATAAATATAGGGGAAGATGGTTCTATTTCTGTAAAAGATATTGATGGGCTAGATAAGATAGTAGGTAAAATTAATATATATAATTCTGTTGGAACAGGTGATTTTTTGTCTATAGGAAGAAATCTATACCTTCCTAGAGATGGAGCGAATGTATTTGTTAATAATGATGTGAATATACTTCAAGGATTTTTGGAAAATTCTAATGTAGATGCTGGAAGAGAAATGACAGATATGATAATAACTCAGAGGGCTTTTGAGTTGAGTTCACGAGGTATTAAAACAGCAGATGAGATGTGGAGTATAATAAATAATATGAGAAAATAAAAATATTTTAATAAAAGAGTTTTCATTATGTAAAATTACTCATATATAGGGAGTATTTTATGTAATGAAAACTTTTTTATTATGTGTTGGAAAATTTTTCTGTAAACAAATAAAAAAATTAATCATATAATATGCTGTAAGGAATTATATTTAAAGTATAAGGTTAATAATAATTTATAGGGGGATTTATAATGAATAGTAATATATATGACAGAAAGAAACAATCATATAAGAATAGACCCTATTATTGTCCTATAAACAACATGTGGTTTAACCCATATATGTATATGAATCCATATACATCTTATATGATTAATCCTTTTATGTCTCAATATATGGATCCGTACATGATGTATCCACAATACGGTAATATGTGCTCTTGTAATAAGAGACCTCAATGTGAAGCTACTAGAGCTTATGATGAAAATGATTATAATTTTGAAGAAGAAGACATACATCCAGATCAATACGAAGAAGACTATATAGCGCAGGAAAACAAGCAAAGATCTTACGAAGAGGATTCTTTAGACGACATAGTAACATTTGATGATAATGATAAAAATGAACGTAGTGAAAAAGAAGAAAACCCATATAATATGGAACAACAAATTCAAGATTCAGATTTAAAGTCTGGTTTTAAAAAGAAGAAAGGTATACAAATGGAGGAAGCTAATAAATTTGATAAAGCAAAAGAGAAAGAATTTTATAGAGGAATAAAAATAAATATGAGAAAGGTACCTATAAAAGAAATAACAGATTAGAGTTATATTTGGTACATTGAATCATTAGAAATTAACTTGTTGTGCTAGTTAATTTGAGCTTACAGAATCATATTTTGTATATTAAACCAATTCTAAATCAACTTGACAGTAATATTAGCTTATTTTAAATTCCCTAATATGCCTAATCTGACTTCCTGTCAGTAAAAGTTAGCTGAATGTCCTATTCAGCTAACAGAATTTTTAAAACACCAGTATAATTGTCAGTAAGATTGGCTTAAAGTTTAACTTAGCAAAATATGATTCCTATAGCTACTTTAACTAGCACAATAGATTAAATTAATAAATAGATTAAGTATATAATGTATTTTAAGATTAATTGTTTAATTATTTGTTCTCTATTGCGTTAGTAATTGGTGGTATTACTTGCTTCTTTCTTGATAATACTCCTTCAGCATATATGGAATTATCTTTATCTAGAGATTTTCCAAAGGCTGAAGCTATAGTTTCCTTTTTAGATCCTACAACGTATATAAAGGAACCTTCTTTTAATAAATCGGTTAATACTAAAACTAGACCATCATAACCTTCTTTTTTAAACTTTTCATTCATTAAGGTTAGCATATCTTCTTTTAATGGATCAAAGCTTGAAGGATCCATTGTAGATACTTGAGATACACCTATTTTTCCACCACCTATAGTGAAATTTTTAAAGTCTTCATGAAATAACCCTTCTACTGTTTTACCTTTTAAAGATGTACCTGCTTTAAACATTTCTACAGAATAAGTTTCAGGATCTATTTCTGCTATTTTAGATAGTTTGCTTAAAGTTGTTTTATCTAATTCTGTGGAAGTTGGTGACTTAAATAATAATGTATCAGATATAATTGCTGAACTTAGTACACCAGCTATTTCTTTTGATGGTGTAATATTATTTTCAAAGAACATATTTGCAATTATAGTACATGTACTTCCTACAGGTTGATTTCTAAAAAATATAGGTGATGCTGTATTAACTCCACCTATTCTGTGGTGATCTATTATTTCTAATATTTCTGCTTGTTCTAATCCTGGGACAGATTGGCCAATTTCGTTATGATCTACTAATATAACTTTTTTCTTTTTAGGAGATATTAAATGGTATCTTGAAATTGTTCCTACTATTCTATTATTATCATCAACTACAGGATAGCTTCTAAATCTTGTTTTTAACATAACTTCTTTAACATCTTCTACAAAATCAGAAAGTTTAAAACTTATTATATCACAAGAAGTCATAATATAGCTTACAGGTATGCTTTGAGTTATAAGCACTGAAGTTGTAAATGTGTCTTCTGGAGATATTAATATTGAGCATCCTAATTCTTGTGCTTTATCTAATATTTTATCTGATACAGTATCTGTACCTGTAATTACTAATAGATGAGCATTGCATTCTAAAGCTGCTTGTTGAATATCTTCTCTATTTCCAAGGATAACTATATCTCCTTCTTTTATAGAATCTTTAATATCTTTAGCCTCTAGTGCAGCTACTACCAAATCACCTGTAAATTTTTGATTTTCTTCTTTCTTATAAAAAAGTTTAGCATTTAAGGTGTCTATAATATCTTCTATATTAGCATTGCTTTTTGCTAATATATCTTTTTGCCATACTCCCATATAAGTAGAACTTATATTAGATAGAGCAGCTAAACCTATTAGTTTGCTTTGTTTATCTTGTACAGGTAAGGTTTTAACATTATTTTCTTTCATTATATTCCAAGCTTTTTTTAAGGATAAATCTTTAGATATAGGAGTAATTTTATCCATATCTAAATCGGAAACTTGAGTTTTTACTGTATCTATAAGAGTTGGAGCTTCAACATTAAAATAATCTAATACAAATTTTGTTTCGTTGTTTGGTTCTCCAAGTCTTCCGGATACTATATTTTTATATCCTAATTGTTTTTTAAAATCTGCGTAACCTAAAGATGCACAGATAGAGTCAGAATCAGGATTCCTATGTCCTGTTATATAAATAAGGTCGTTCATTTAAATTTCCTCCTAATGATATTTTATAAATAAATTTTAGTATTAACTATTTTATCATAAAAATGAATATTAAGTTCAAATTTCTAAATTTTATAAATATTTAAAAATATTAATTTCTTTCATAGCTTTAAATTATGTTTCATATATTATTATATAAAAATACATGTCTATACTTCAATACAAAAAATTAATATTTATATTAATAGAAGTATTTATATAATTTTTAGAAAGGATTTAATAGAATTTGTTCTTTTTAGTTCAAAAATACTCATAAAGTAGGTCAATATTAATTATACATAATATAAGAAAACAGGTTAAGGGGGAATTAAGATGATGAATGAATCTAAAATGGATTTATATAGGGGACTTACAACAAGAGAAGCACAAAAGAGAATTAGAAAATATGGACCCAATGTCTTGAAAAAGAAGAAAAAAGTGTCTCCTTTTAAAATATTTTTAGAGCAATTTAATGATTTTATTATATGGGTTTTAATAGCTGCTACTATAATCTCGGGATTTATGGGAGAAAAAGCAGATGCTATTACTATACTTATTATAGTGATAATGAATGCTGTATTAGGATTTGTACAAGAATTTAAAACAGAAAAATCTTTAGAAGCATTAAATGAGCTATCCTCGCCTACAGCTAAAGTGGTAAGGGATTCTAGTGTAAAAGTCATAAATGCAGAAGAACTTGTTATAGGTGATTTAGTTATTTTAGAAAGTGGCGATAGAATACCAGCAGATTGTATATTGGTAGAAGAAAGTAGTTTTATGGTAGATGAATCTCTTTTAACAGGGGAATCTGTTGGAGTAGAGAAAAATAGTAATGCTAAAAATAATAGTATCTATATGGGTACTGTTGTTTTGAAGGGAAGAGCAAAAGGAAAAGTTGTAGAAACAGGTATGGGGACAGAAATGGGAAAAATAGCAGAAATGTTAGATGATATACAGATAGAAAAATCTCCATTGAAAGAAAAGTTATCTTCTTTGGGAAAGGTACTTGTAGTTCTGTGTATCATAATATGTGTCATTGTAACATTAACAGGTATATGGAGAGGACAAGATAAATATGAAATGTTTCTTTTAGGAGTAAGTCTAGCAGTAGCAGCAATTCCTGAAGGGCTTCCTGCTATAGTAACAGTAGCATTAGCTTTAGGGGTATCTAGAATGCTTAAAAGAAATGCTTTGGTTAGAAAACTGCCAGCTGTAGAAACTTTAGGATGCACCTCTATTATATGCTCAGATAAAACAGGTACTTTAACAGAAAATAATATGACTGTTAAAAAAATGTACTATGATAATAGGATTCATAATGTAGATAAGAAGAGTATTCCGGAGAATTTAATACTTAAAAAAATTTTTACTTATTGTAATGATTTTAATCTAGATATGAAACAAAAGGATATAAATAAGAGTGTACTAGGAGATCCTACAGAAACTGCCCTTGTTAAGGCTTTTTTTAGAGGAAAAGATGAAATTAAAAAATTTACGGATAAAGGTAAAAGGGTTTACGATAATCCCTTTGATTCTGATAGAAAGATGATGTCTGTTATAGTGAGAGATGGAAGTGGAGAGACTTGTTACTTAAAGGGAGCTCCAGAAAGAGTTATAAAAAAATGCAAATATATTTTAGTTAATGGAGAAATAGAAGAGTTAACAGATAAACATAGGTATGATGTAGAGAAAGCTATAGAGAAAATGTCCTATGAAGCATTGCGTTGTATAGCTGGGGCTTATAAAAGAGAAGGACTTACAAGAGGGACATCTTTAGAAAAAGATTTAATATTTGTAGGAGTAGCAGGCATAATAGATCCTCCTAGAAGAGAAGTTAAAGATGCAGTGCTAAAATGTAAGATGGCAGGAATAAAGCCTGTAATGATAACTGGAGATCATAAAAATACAGCCTATGCCATAGGAAAAGAATTAAATATCTGTAAAAGTGAGAAAGAGGTATTAGAGGGGGAGAAAATAGATAAATTAAGTGACAAAGAATTAAATGAAAAATTAGATCATATTACAGTATTTGCAAGGGTTAATCCTAATCATAAATTAAGAATAGTAAAGGAATTTAAAAATAAAAATAAAATTGTAGCTATGACTGGTGATGGAGTAAATGATGCTCCAGCAGTTAAAGAAGCAGATATAGGCATATCTATGGGTATAACAGGCACTGATGTAACTAAAGAAGCATCTTCAATGATTTTATTGGATGATAACTTTAAAACCATTGTGGCTTCAGTGGAAGAGGGAAGAGTAATATATGATAACATAAGAAAGTTTATAAGATATTTGCTTTCTTGCAACCTAGGAGAGGTTTTAACTATGTTTATAGCTTCACTTTTATATCTGCCAACACCATTACTTCCTATACAAATACTATTTGTAAATTTAGCTACTGATGGACTTCCTGCTATAGCATTAGGTGTGGATCCTGCAGATACAGATATAATGAGTGAGAAACCTAGACCTAAAAAGGAAAGTATATTTGCAAGAGGATTAAAAGAAAAAATAATTATAAGGGGTTCTTTAATTGGCATTTGTACTATACTTTCTTTTATAGTGGGATCTTATTATGGATTTACTTTAGAGACTTGCAGAACTTTAGCTTTAAGCACACTTATAATGTCACAACTTATACATGTGTTTGAATGTAGATCTGAGAGACACTCTATATTTGAAATTAAATTTTTTACTAATATATATTTAGTAGGGGCAGTAACATTATCCATAGCCATGCTTATGAGTATTTTATATATACCTTTTATGCAAAAAGTATTTCATACAGTGGCTCTAAATTTAGCACAGTGGCTTATAGTTGTTTTCTTTTCTGGAACCATTGCATTTATAAATAGTCTTTACTTATATATTAAAAGATAATTATAAGAGAGGGGATATCAATGATTTTGGAGGTAGTATGAAAAAAATTATTAAATCCCTTACTATTGTATGTTTAATAGGGATTTTGAGTTTTATTATAACTAAGTACTATTATGATGATGATAATAAAAAAATTAATATATATAATGATAAAATTCACTGTGTTTTAAAATATAAAGGTTTAAAGGAAGCTAAAGATTTTAGTATAGATAATAAAGGGAATTACTATATAGCTTTTAAAAATAAAATACAATTCATAGATGCAAATGGTAAGAGTTATGATATATTAAAGAATAAAAATTTAAGTATAAATAGCATGGTTTATAAGGATAAATATTTATACTTTACTTCTAAAAATGAGCTTTATTCATATGACATAGATAAAAAAACCACAACAATTTTAATAAATAATTTGCCCAATATGGGAGACTATAATAAAAGTCTTATTTTAATAAAAGATGATAATTTATATTTAACTATTGGAGCAGCTACTAATTCAGGGGTAGTGGGCAAGGATAATAAATGGCTTAGTAATTCTCCTTTTTTCTCAGATGTATCTTGCTATCCTCTAACATTAAGCGGTAAAAATTTTGGGAAAGAAGGAACGGGTGCATTTAGTGCTTATGGAACTAAATCAATAAGAGGGCAAAGAGTAGCAGAACATTTTCCTGGAAATTCTAGTATTATAGTATATAATCTTAAAAAAAATCAAATAAAAACTTATGCTTGGGGTATAAGAAATTTTAAGGGTATAGATATTAATAGTAAGGGTAAAATTTTAGCTTCAGTAGGAGGAATGGAGTTTAGGGGAGATAGGCCTGTAAAGGGCGATAGGGATTATATTTATGAGATAAATAAAGGAACTTGGTATGGTTGGCCTGATTATTCAGGAGGAGATCCTATAAATTCCCCTAGATTTAAAGGTAAAAATAATAGACCTATAGGATTTGTTCTAGATAAACATCCTTCTGCCAATCCACCAGCTCCATTATATCAACATAAAACATTAAACTCATTAGGAAGTATGGCAGTAGATAGTACTGGAAATATATTTTCAAAAGATTCTATAATATTTTATGAAAACAATGAAAAAGCCTTATATTCTTTAGACAATTTAGGTATAATAAAAAAGGAAGTAGAATTTGAAAAAGGAAATGCAGAAAGTATAAAAATCATAGATAAAAAATTAATCATACTAGATAGCAATAAAGGATATTTATATATTATAAGTAAAGGAAATTAAATTAAAAGAAAGAAGGTTCCTAATGATAAAAAAACTTGAGAAAACTTACGGAAGTGCTTTAAAAGGAGTATTTTTTGCAGTGAATCCTTTGAAAAAGAAAATGCTTAAGACTAACTGTACCGTTCATAAATATATAAATATTAAAGCTGTTGATTTACTTGCAATAGAAGGATATGAGAATGAGTATGAATTTTTTAAAAAATATATAAGACATGTAAACAACGGTGTGTTTTGGGCAGATCAAGATTTTAAAAGTTCTAATCACTTCTATAGTGTAAGTAAAGGTAGAGGATTATATGGATTTTCTGATGCATTATCAGAATGCAGAAAATATTATAAAAGCTCAGAAGAAAATTTCAACAAAGGAAATATAGAGAAAAGTTTATTTTACTTAGGGGCATCTTGTCATTTGATTCAAGATGCTACAGTTCCTCAGCATGTAAATAATAAGCTTTTAAAAAGTCATAGAAAATTTGAACTTTGGATAATAAGTAGGCTTATGACAGATTACTCTTTTGATGCAAAAGAAGGTATAATTAAATATGATGAATTACAAGATTATATAATAAATAATGCCATAATGGCAAATGATACTTATTTGAAAACTATAAATATAAAGAATACAGAAAAAAGATATAGTAAAATAGCAACTACTATAATCCACCAGGCTCAAAAGACCACAGCAGGATTTTTAGTATTATTTTATGAACAAATGAAGGTAAAAAATAAGATTCTCCTTTAATAGGAGGATTTTTTTTTTTATTGTAGAATAATATACAATTAAGAATTATTTATATGTAATTATTATTGTGCATAAATAAAAAAAGTTCCCTTTTATTACAACTTATAATTAAGACAACTATTTTAATTATAAAAAACAGTAAAGTATGTTTAGGGGATATATTGAAGAGGGTGGGTATCATAAAAGAAATTGTTATTAATATGGAAAATGAAATTTTTAGGGGGAATTTATTAGACATAGGTACAGATAACTACGGAATAATATACAATATATATAAACAGTATAATGAAGATTCAAATTTACAATATATAAACGGAGCAGATGAAAAGGAAAACATAAAGTTAGGTTATTATAATAACTGTATCTTATTGTTTTCCTTTAGTAATATATTTTTCAAAAAAAATAGAGTGAATCTTATACGAGAGATATATAAGTATTTAAAAGAAGACGGAAATATTTATATATGGGATATTGATAAAAAAATAAGGGAAACCTTTAATGGGGAGATAAAAATATTATTACCAGGAGAAAAAGTTAAAAATATATCTATAAAAGATTTGAATGTGTTAAAAGATAGCTCTTTAGATGCTACTGTAAAAGTATTAGAGCCTTACTTTGAAATAAAGGACTTAAAGTCCTCCGATGGAGTTTATTATATAAAAGGAAAGAAAAAAACAAGCACTAATTCAAAAGATGATGAAAAGAGGAAGGAAGAACCTAATGAAAGTACTACTAGTAGCCATTAACTCTAAATATATTCATAGTAATTTAGCTCTTAGATATTTAAGAGCTAATACAGAAGATTTGAATTATGAATGTATGCTAAAAGAGTTTACCATAAATGACAGAAAAGAAAATATATTAGAAAAAATAATAACAGAAGAAGCTGATATAATAGCTTTTTCTTGTTATATATGGAATTTGGAATATGTAGAGGAACTAACAAATTTAATTAAATTAGTGAAGCCTTCCACAGAAATACTTTTTGGAGGACCAGAGGTTTCTTATAACAGTGAAAGTTTTTTAAAGAAAGTTCCAGGAGAATATGTTATACAGGGAGAAGGTGAAGAAACCTTTAGAGAATTTATTAAATGTAAGATAAAAAATGAAAGTTTGTATAATGTAAAAGGACTATATATTAAAACTTCAAATGGCATAGTCTATACTGGAGAAAGAGACAATATTTCTATGAATTCTGTGGTATTTCCATATAACAAAGAAGAGGACTTAACAAATAAAATAGTTTATTATGAAGGGTCAAGAGGATGTCCTTTTAAATGTAAATATTGCTTATCTTCTACACTACATGGAGTAAGATTTCATAGAATAGATAGAGTAAAACAAGAAATAAAGTTCTTAGTAGAAAAGAAGGTCAAACTTATCAAGTTTGTAGATAGAACTTTTAACTGTAACCATGAATTTGCAAAGGAGATATGGCAATATATTGTGGATTTAAATACAGATGCTACTTTTCATTTTGAAATATCTGCAGATTTGCTTACTGAAGAAGAATTAGAAATTTTAAGCAAAGCAGAAGATGGAAGGATACAATTTGAAGTAGGAGTTCAAACCACCAATAATGAAATTTTAAAAAATATAAATAGACATGTTAATTTTGAAACCATTAGAGAAAAGGTAGAAGAACTGAAAAAACTTAAGAATATAAAACAACATCTGGATCTTATTGCTGGTCTACCAGGAGAAGACTATAACTCTTTTAAAAATTCTTTTAATGATGTTTATAGTATAGAACCTGAGGAAATACAATTAGGATTTTTAAAACTTTTAAAGGGATCTCAAATGAGAGAAGAAGCAGAGAAGTGGGGAATGGTGTATTCACCCTACCCTCCTTATGAGATATTAAGTACAAAAAACATAAGTTATGATAAGTTACTTATATTAAAAAAGATAGAAGCAGTAGTAGATAAATACTATAATTCAGGTAAATTTAATAATATATTAAAGTATTTTATTCATGAATTTAAAGAACCTTTTGACTTCTATTATAGTTTAGCTATGTTTTGTAATAATAAAGGGTATTTTGATAGAAATATATCTGGTCCACAATACTATAAGGTCTTTATAGAGTTTAACAAAGAGATTTTAGATAAAGATAGTATGTTTTTAAAAGAAATAATAAAATATGATTATCTAAAATTTAATAAAAAGCAATGGGTACCAGAATTTTTAATTAGGCAGGTAGATAAAAAAGTTAATAAGAATATAAAAGAAAAAATATTTAAAAATAAAGTTAATGTATCCGATAATATACATGTGGAGAAGTTCTTTGTAGATATAAAGAAGTTTATAATAGAAAATATAAAAGAAGAAAAGGGAAATTACATTATATTTGACGAAAAAGATAGAAAAAATATAATTTTTTTAGAAAATGAGAAATAATTAGTATTTATTTACGAATTTTAGTTTAAAATTGGTATTCGTATACATTGCTAATAGTATTAATAAGTATTATACTTATTAGATATAAACAATTAAAGATGTATTTAATACTACTTAATATGGTATCAAATTTTCGAAGTTGCAAGGGGGTGATATCTTGGCAAAGGATGCAATTAAAGAAATTAAAGAAACAGAGGGGGCAGCTAATAAAATAATTAACGATGCTAAGCTTGAGAGCAGAGAAATTGTTAAAAAAGCTGAAGAAAATGCTATAAAGGAGTACAAAAACATAATAGATAAGTCTTCTTTAGAAGCAAAAAAAATTATGGATCAGGTTGAAAACAAGGCCAATGAGGAAGCATCACTTATTATTAAAGATGGTAATAATAAGGCAAATGAAATTTTAAATGTTTCCAATGAATTGCTTGATAAGGCAGTTAATCTTGTGGTTGAAAGGATAGTGAAGTTTAATGGCGATAGTTAAAATGAATAAATTTACATTATTAGCCTTTGAATCACACAAAGAAAAGCTTTTGGAAGAACTTCAAGGCTTTGAAGGAGTTCAATTCATAAATCTTCAAAATGATGCTTTGATTGAAGAAGATGAAAGTTTGAAGCTTCTTGATAAGGACTCAGTTGGTTCAAAATATTCAGAATATGCAGCTAATTTATCGAAGCTAAAGTTTGTTTTAGATTTTCTAAAAGAATATTCTACTCAAGCATCAGGATTAAAAGCGCTCTTACAAGATAAGAAATCTTTATCATATAATGAACTAAATGAAAAGATTAAGACAATTGATTGGGAGAGTACTTATGATGATTTAAAAACAAAAGAAGATAGGCTAAATTATTTAAGTAATGAAAAAACAAAACTTGATGCAGAAATAAATAGTCTTCTTCCATGGAAAAAATTCGATGCAAAATTCCAAGAGTTAAAAGAGCTTAAACAAACTTCATATTTTATTGGAACCATATCTAAGCAATATAAAGAAAGCTTTAAAAAAGAGCTGGAAGATAATATTGAAAATAAATATGTGGAGATAATTAATGAAGATAATGAAGATTTATATGTTTTTGCGTTAATTTTAAAACAGGAAGAAGAAAAGGCAAAAGAAATATTTAAAAATTATGGATTTAGTTCTTTAACTTTAGTTTATAAAGATAGTCCTAAGGCAATTATAGAAGAATTTAATATTAAAATTTCAGAAATAAATAAGGACGTAGAAAAAATAAATAATGAAATAAAAACCTATGAAAATAAGATTGAAGAAATACAAATTGCTTATGAATATTTCAACAATCTTCTTATTAGGCTTGATGCGTCTGAAAATTTCCTTAAATCTGAAAAAACAATTGCTATATGTGGATGGAATACTTTTGATACAAATGAAGAACTAGAAAATATTATTAAAAAATCTGTAGGTGATGAGTATTATTTAACATTTACAGATGTTAATGAGGAAGATGATACAGAAGAAGTACCTATTAAATTAAAAAATAATGGTTTTGCATCAGCTTTTGAAAGTGTAGTTGAAATGTATAGCCTGCCTTTGTATAAAGAAATAGATCCAACACCAATTTTATCAATATTCTATTTCTTGTTTTTCGGCATGATGTTATCTGATGCTGGATATGGATTAATTATAGTTATAGTATCTGCTATTGCTTTAAAGAAAGTTAAAGATACAGCAAAAAGAAATACTTTTAAGCTGTTCTTGTTTGCTGGAATTTCAACTGTTATATGGGGTACCATCTATGGTGGATGGTTTGGAGATCTATTCTCTAAGTATCTAGGAATAAATATACCATATCTTATAGACCCAGCAAAAGGTATAACTAAGATATTGATAATGTCTGTTGTATTTGGATTAATTCATATATTTGTAGGATTAGGTCTTAAGGCTTATATACTTATAAGAAGTGGACAATTAAAGGATGCAATATATGATGTATTTACATGGTACTTTTTACTTATTGGTGCCATACTGATGCTAGTTGGTGTAGCTGTATCTGTTGGAAAAGTTCTTTTAATAATAGGTGTTATAGGATTACTTCTTACACAAGGAAGATCAGCTCCAACTATTGGAGGGAAAATTGGTGGAGGAATATACGGAGTATATGGCGCTACAAGCTATCTTGGTGACGTGGTATCTTACTCAAGGCTTTTAGCTTTAGGTCTTGCTACAGGATTTATAGCCAATGCATTAAATCTTATAGTAAATCTTATTCCAAGTCCATTTAGCTATATAATATCACCAATTTTATTTATAGCATTACATTTATTTAATCTACTTGTTAATGCGCTTGGATCCTATGTTCATACTGCAAGACTTCAATATCTAGAATTTTTCAATAAGTTTTATGAAGGTGGGGGAAAGAAATTTACTCCATATAAACTTTCAGATCAATATTTAAAAATAACTAAATAAGATTTATAAAGGAGGACTTTAATTATGACATTTATGAATTTTTTAACTGAAAACGGTGGATTAATATTTGCTCTTTTAGGAGCTGCGCTAGCAACAGGTTTAGCAGGAATAGGTTCAGCTAAAGGTATAGGAATAGTTGGTGAAGCTGCATCAGGACTTATGACAGAAGAACCAGAAAAATTTGGTAAAACATTTATATTAGTTGCCCTTCCAGGTACACAAGGACTTTATGGTTTTGTTATTACTCTTATGATTTTATTAAACATTGGTATTCTTGGAGGAAAAGCACCTACACTTGCTAACGGATTTGCATACTTTATGGCAGCTCTTCCAATAGCACTTGCAGGTTGGAAGTCAGCAATAGCACAAGGCAAAGCAGCAGCAGCTGGAGTACAAATACTTGCAAAGAAGCCTAATGATGTTATGAAGGGTGTTATTTACGCAGTTATGGTTGAAACTTACGCATTACTTGGCTTTGTTGCATCATTATTTATGGTTTTAAACATAAAATAGTTTGGAGTGAGGCGAATGTCTAGCATAAATAATCTAACTGAAAAAATTCTTAAAGAAGCCAAAATAAAAAAAGAACAACTTATCAAAGAAGCCAAAGAAGAAGGAAAAAAAATATTAGATAAAAAAATTGATGATGCTAAGGTTATAGAAAAAAATACTATTGAAAAAGCACAAAAGGAAAGTATAGTAAGAAGAGAAAGAATTTTATCAAATGCAGAACTTAAAGTAAGAAATAAAAAACTTGAATCAAAACAACAAGTTATAGAAAAAGTACTTGATAAGTCTTTAGAGAAGTTAAGCTCACTATCAAAAGAAGAATATCTTTCTTATATTAAAGAGAGAATTTTAACTCTTCCTATACAAGGTGATGAGAAACTTATAATAAGTTCAAAGGATAAGTTGCTTATAACTGAGGCTTTTGTAAATGAAATAAATAGTGAATTAGCTAAAAAAGGAAAACTAGGAAGTCTTGCTTTAAGCAATAAAACAAGAGACTTTAGAGCGGGATTTATACTAGAGAAAAATGGAATTGAAATAAATAATTCTTTTGAAGCTTTAATTAGTTCTATGAAAGATGAATTGGAGTATGAAGTTGCAAGAGTGTTATTTAACTAAGGAGGGAAATTCATGGACGCATTAGTATTTACTCAGGTAATACCTAGAATTAGAGTATTAGAAACTAGACTCCTTGATAAGGCAAAACTTGATAGAATGATAGATAGCAGCTCTCCTTTAGAAACTTTGAAGATTCTTGAAGAAACTGAATATTCTACATTTATGTCAAAGGTGAAAAAACCTGAGGATTATGAAATACTTTTGAGTAATGAGCTTAAAAGAGTTTATCATTTGCTCTACGAAATTTCCCCTGTAAAATCTTTAATTAATATGATGAGTTTAAAGTATGATTATCATAATATTAAAGTTATGATAAAAGGAAAGATTTTAAACAAAGATTTTACAGATATAATAGTTCCTGTGGGTAATGTGCCTGTAGAAAAGCTAAAGACTGCTATAGATAATGAATATTATAGGGACTTAAATCCAATAATGAGAAAAGCTATAGAAGAAGCTTTTGATGACTTTGGCGCTAGTAAAGATCCACAGAAAATTGATATTATACTTGATAAATATATGTTTGATGAAATGCTTTCATTAAATAAGGAAATAGGAGATACGTTTCTAGATAAATATCTGAAAATTCTTATTGACTTAAATAATATAAAAACTCTATTAAGAGTTAAAAAGCAAAACAAAGATAAAAACTTTTTTACAAGTGTAATCATAAGTGGAGGTTTTATAGATAAAGATAAGCTAATGGCTTTACTTAATGATTCAGTTGAAAATATACCAGCAAAACTTTCTTATACCGATTACGTGGAAGTTCTTAGAGCTGGAATAGATTCTTATATAAAAACTGGTTCAATAAATATTTTTGAAAAATTAAGTGATAATTTTATAATGGAATATATGAAGAGAGCAAAATATGTAAGTTTTGGCCCAGAGCCTATAATATCTTACTTATATGCTAAAGAAAATGAAATAAAAGTTATAAGAATTATAATGATTGGAAAGCTCAATAACATGAAGAGTGAAATAATAAGAGAAAGGCTGCGTGATATCTATGTATAAAATAGGTGTAGTTGGAGACAAAGATTCTATATTGGCCTTTAAAGCTCTTGGTATTGATGTGTATCCTGTTACTGAACCAGATGAAGCAAGAATTACTATCAATAAAATGGCCACGGAAAAATATGCTATTATATTTGTTACAGAACAAATAGCAAAAGATTTAGAAGAAACTATTGAGAGATATAATAGAGAAATAATTCCTGCCGTTATACTTATTCCTAGTAATCAAGGGTCTCTAAATATTGGTATAGAGAGAATAAATGATAACGTGGAAAAAGCAGTTGGTGTTAATATTTTATAAGGAAGGTAGGTAGGTGAACTTGAAGACAGGACGTGTTTTAAAGATATCTGGACCTTTAGTTGTTGCTGAAGGAATGGAAGAGGCTAATATATATGACGTTGTAAAAGTTGGTAAAAAACGTCTTATAGGTGAAATAATAGAAATGAGAGAAGATAGAGCTTCAATTCAGGTTTACGAGGAAACTGCAGGTTTAGCACCAGGAGATCCAGTAGTAACTACTGGAGAACCATTAAGTGTTGAATTAGGACCTGGATTAATCGAGGCTATGTTTGATGGAATACAAAGACCTTTAAATGCTATAAAAGCAAAGGCTGGAGATTTCATAACAAAGGGAGTAGAAGTTCATTCATTAGATAGAGATAAAAAATGGTATTTTACTCCAATTAAAAAAGTAGGAGATACCGTAGAACCAGGAGATGTAATAGGTACTGTTCAAGAAACTTCTATAGTAGAGCATAAGATCATGGTTCCATATGGTATAAAAGGAACTATAGAAACTATAGAAGAAGGGGATCTTACTATAGTTGATACTGTTGCAAAAGTTAAGGATGGAGATAAACTTTCTGACTTAATGATGATGCAAAAATGGCCTGTTAGAAAGGGCAGACCCTATGGTAGAAAACTTAATCCAGCACAACCTATGATAACAGGTCAAAGGGTTATAGACACATTCTTCCCAGTTACAAAGGGTGGTACAGCTTGTGTTCCAGGACCATTTGGAAGTGGAAAAACTGTTGTACAACATCAATTAGCGAAATGGGCAGATGCACAAATAGTTGTTTATATTGGTTGTGGAGAACGTGGTAATGAAATGACAGATGTTCTTAATGAATTCCCAGAACTAAAAGATCCTAAAACTGGTGAACCATTAATGAAAAGAACTGTACTTATAGCAAATACTTCTAATATGCCCGTTGCAGCCAGAGAAGCTTCTATATATACTGGAATAACTATAGGAGAATATTTTAGGGATATGGGATATTCTATTGCACTAATGGCAGATTCTACATCTCGTTGGGCTGAGGCTCTTCGTGAGATGTCAGGAAGACTTGAAGAAATGCCTGGTGATGAAGGATATCCAGCATACTTAGGCTCAAGAGCAGCAGAATTCTATGAAAGAGCAGGTAATGTGTTATCTTTAGGATCTGAGCAAAGAGAAGGTGCTCTAACAGTTATAGGTGCTGTATCCCCTCCAGGAGGAGACTTATCAGAACCAGTTACACAGGCTACTTTAAGAATAGTTAAAGTATTCTGGGGATTAGATGCACAACTTGCATATAGAAGACATTTCCCGGCTATAAATTGGTTAAATTCCTATTCATTGTATATAGAAAAAATAAGCCCTTGGATGGATGAAAATGTAGCATCTGATTGGACACAACTTAGAATTAAGGCTATGTCACTTCTCCAAGAAGAAGCTAGCTTAGAGGAAATAGTTAGACTTGTAGGTATAGATGCTTTATCTGAAAAGGATAGATTAAAACTTGAAGTTGCAAAATCCTTAAGAGAAGATTATCTGCAACAAAATGCATTCCATGAAGTAGATACATATGCTTCACTAGGAAAACAATATAAGATGTTAAAATTAGTTTTATTCTTCTATGATGAAGCTCAAAGAGCATTAGAATCAGGTGTATACTTAAAAGAAGTGTTAGAGTTAGAAGTTAGAGACAAAATAGCAAGATCTAAATATGTTTCAGAAGAAAGTATACAAAATATAGATTCAATATTTGGTGAATTGACAGAAGAAATAGATAAGTTAGTCAGCAAAGGAGGTATAATGAATGCTTAAGGAATACAGAACAGTAAAAGAAGTAGTTGGACCACTTATGCTGGTTGATCAAGTAGAAGGCGTTAGCTTTGATGAACTTGTTGAAATAGAGCTTCATAATGGAGAACAAAGACGTGGAAGAGTTCTAGAACTAAATAAAGATAAAGCTTTGGTTCAATTATTTGAAGGTTCAGCTGGAATAAACATTAAAGGAGCTAAAGTTAAATTCTTAGGCAAACCTCTAGAGCTAGGTGTTTCTGAAGATATGTTAGGAAGAGTATTTGATGGACTTGGTAATCCTAAAGATGGAGGACCTAAAATAATTCCTGATGAAAAAAGAGACATAAGTGGTATACCAATAAATCCAGTGGCAAGAAACTATCCAGATGAATTTATTCAAACAGGGGTTTCAGCTATAGATGGACTTAATACTTTAGTTAGGGGACAAAAGCTCCCTGTTTTCTCAGGATCTGGTCTACCTCATGCGGAACTTGCGGCTCAAATTGCAAGACAGGCAAAGGTTTTAAATTCAGATTCAAAATTCGCTGTTGTATTTGCAGCTATAGGAACAACTTTTGAAGAAGCTCAATATTTTATTGATGACTTTACAAAGACAGGGGCTATAGATAGGGCAGTTTTATTTATAAACTTAGCTAACGATCCAGCTATAGAAAGAATTGCAACACCTAGAATGGCTCTTACTGCAGCTGAATACTTAGCCTTTGAAAAAGGAATGCATGTACTTGTTATAATGACTGATATAACAAACTACTGTGAAGCTCTTCGTGAAGTATCTGCGGCTAGAAAAGAAGTTCCAGGTAGACGTGGATATCCGGGATACTTATATACAGATCTTTCAACTTTATATGAAAGAGCTGGAAGAATCTTAGGCAGAGAAGGTTCTATAACACAAATTCCTATACTTACAATGCCTGAAGATGATAAAACACATCCAATTCCAGACTTAACAGGATATATAACAGAAGGACAAATAATACTAAGTAGAGAATTATACAAAAAAGGTATAATGCCTCCAATAGATGTATTACCTTCATTATCAAGACTTAAAGATAAGGGTATAGGTAAAGGCAAAACTAGAGAGGATCATGCAGATACAATGAACCAATTATTTGCAGCTTATGCACAGGGTAAGCAAGCTAAAGAATTATCCGTAATACTTGGGGAATCTGCGTTATCCGATGCAGACAAATTGTATGCTAAATTTGCAGATGCTTTCGAAGGAGAATATGTATCACAAGGATTTACAACTAATAGAACTATAGAAGAAACATTAAATCTTGGATGGAAATTGTTAACTATCTTACCTAAGTCAGAGCTTAAGAGAATAAGAGATGAATATCTAGAAAAATATTTAAATAAAGCTGAAGAAAGCAAATAATAACCATTAAAAGGGATGAGTGATCTTTATGAAATTAAATGTAAATCCTACTAGAATGGAGCTCACTAAACTTAAAAAGAGGTTAACAACAGCCACCAGAGGACATAAACTCTTAAAAGATAAGCAAGATGAGCTTATGAGAAGATTTATAGATATGATAAAAAAAAATAATGAACTTAGAAAAGATGTAGAAAAAGAGTTAGAAGGATCTTTTAAAGACTTTTTAATGGCTAGTGCGGTTATGTCTCCTGAGTTTTTAGAGGAAGCCGTAGCTTATCCAAAGGAAAGTATTTCTGTAGATGTAAAAACACAGAATATCATGAGTGTTAATGTACCTATATTTGACTTCAAAAGAAAATTAGAGGGAGATAAAGGAAGTATATTTCCATATGGTTTTCAAATACTTCTGCCGAATTAGATGGTGCTATAGAAAAATTATATAGTATTTTACCTAAACTTTTAGAATTAGCTAAGGTAGAAAAAGCATGTCAGCTAATGGCAGACGAAATTGAGAAAACTAGAAGAAGAGTTAATGCTTTAGAATATATGACTATACCTCAACTTGAAGAAACTATAAGATTTATACAAATGAAGTTAGATGAAAATGAGAGAAGTACAGTAACAAGACTTATGAAAATTAAGAGCATGATGGAAGAAAAGCAAAGTAATATGGTATAGAAAAGCAGCGATTTTCGCTGCTTTTTATTTAAGCAAATATTTTAAATTTTAAAATTATCATATATGTATAAATGATTTTAATAAAATAGTGACTTTATGCATATATTTAAAATAGGTATATAAATTTAGATATAGATATAACTAAATTTATTATTAAAATAATGATTTATAATAATAATCTCGCATTTTGTGCCAATATTATGTATAATTTAATTATACATAATAAAAGTTTATGCATAACAAGAAGGAGGGATTTTAAAGCATTTAGCTTTAAGAGTATTATGGCAGTAAAAGAAATATTACAAGTTGGAAATAAAACATTAAAAAAAGTTAGTAAAAAAGTAGATTCTATTAATGATGAAATTAAAGATATTATAAAAGATTTAAAAGATACTTTATATGATGGTACTGGTATTGGACTTGCAGCACCTCAAATAGCATATTTAAAAAGAATTTTTATTATAGATTTAAGAAATGGACAAGAACCTATAATTTTAATAAACCCTAGTTTTTTGAAAAGAGTAGGTAAAGAAGAAAGTGAAGAAGGATGTTTAAGTTATCCTGGTTATGAAGGAATTGTTATTAGGCCAAGAAGAATTATTATAACAGGATTAAATGAAAAAGGTGAAGAAGTTACTTATGAATCAACAGGACTGTTAAAGGATGCCTTTTGCCATGAGTATGATCATTTGGATGGTATTGTTTATATAGACAAAGCGAAAAAGGTATACAAAGTAGAACAAATAGAATAAAAAAAGGAGAGAATGCTAATGCATAGGTATAAGATTATTTATGATTGTGATAACACCATGGGACTTCAACATAAAGATGTAGATGATGGTTTAACTTTAATGTATCTTATAGGCAATGAAAATGTGGAGTTAATTGGTTTAACATCAACTCATGGCAATGGCTCTGTAGAAGAAGTTCATGAAAATAATCTTAGAATTATGAATCTTTTAGATAAAGAATATAAACCTATATTTAAAGGTGGAGATCTAAAGAATGGTCGAATTAGCGAGGCAGCTAAATTTTTAGCTATAAGTGCTAGTAGATATAAAGGAGAAATAACTGTACTTGCTACAGGATCTATGTCTAACTTATATGGAGCATATTTATACGATGAAAATTTTTATAAAAATGTGAAAAGTATTGTATTAATGGGGGGCATAACCAAACCGCTGATGATTTCAGGGGTACAGGTTAAAGAATTAAACTTATCTTGTGACTATGAAGCTTCTTATAGTGTATTGACTTCAGGAGCTGATATAACTATATTAGATGGACATGTTACTCTTCAAGCACTGTTTAGGGAAAAAGAATTAAATTTACTTAAAAATAGCTCTAATAAAATATTAAGGTCTGCATATAATGAAATAGAGCCTTGGTTTAATTCTATGGAAAAAACCTTTAACATAAAAGGATTTTGTAATTGGGATGCAGCAGCAGCTATGTATATAACTAATAAGGAACTTTTTAATGAAAATTTTGTATATATAAATCCTAATATGGAAAAATTAAAATCTGGAATGATAACTTTAAATAAAGATAATGAAGGCTTTAAAGTGAATATGCCCAATAATATAATAGATGTAGATAAGTTTAATAGTATTCTTATTGAAAATTGGGCAAAACTATAAATGGGATGATTCTAAAATTAAAGTAAAGTTTATTTATAAGAATAGTTCATATTCATTTAAATATTACAGAGCATTATATTAAGATTTGCTTTATAATAAAATCGTTTTAAGATAGTAGGTGTTTATATGAAAAATATAGTTATTCCAATAGAAGAAAATGAAATATGTCAGCTAGAAGAAGATACTAGTAGGTTTACATTTTATACATTAAAAGAAGATAAGTTTACAGAGCAACATATGATTGTAAAAAAAACCGAAGAAGATATAGCGGAATTTTTAAAAAATAACAATGTAAATACTATTATTACATTGGGTATATCTAATAATCTTAATTTGAAATTAAAAGAAAATAATTTTCACGTAGTTATTTTAAATGATAAAGAAAGATTAAAAGATTTTATTCATTCATTAACATAATATGTATATGGTTAATATGTAAACTATATATTTTTATAATAATTATTAATTAAAGTTTTATAAAAGTTTATATAAATATTGTTATATAAAATATATTAAAAGCTATAAATTTGATATTTCAAATTTATAGCTTTTTTAATATAAACATGAATTCTTTAAAATGTATTTATATGTTTATAGTCATAAGATAAATTAAAATATTATATATTAAGGAATTATAACGCCTTTAACTCCATATACTGCACCTATTAAAGGTAATTTAAGTTTATGATAAACTAATACTTCTTCTCCTAATTTTAGAGATTTATTTATAAATATTTTTATTCCATCATATTCAAAACTGTTAAAAAGATCCTTGGATGGGTATGTTTTTGAAATCTCAACACTGAGATTTTTTATTTCTCTTCCATTGGAGCCTCATCCACCACAACTTGTGGTTATTACATTAATTATAAAGTTTGAATTTTTTTCTTTTATTATCTGTAATGCTTTATCATCTATTTTTATCATACTAGAAACACCTCCATACCCTTATGGGGTATATTTATATGTTAATTTATTTCATATATACTGTCAATACATAATTAATAATAACTTTATATTGTTTTTATAAAGAATTCTAAGTTCATCATTAATTATATAATTTCATAATTATTTTGTATAAATAAAAGTAAAAAATTCATATTTACAAAATCAATTTTTCAATGTATACTGGTGTATATACACTTAACTATACAGGAGGAAGGAAAATGAAAAATATAAGAAAGATGACTTATGCTGCAGTTTTAACTGCTTTAGCCATAGTAATTCCTTTAGCTTTTGGATTTTTAAAAATTCAGATAGGACCTTTTACAGCTACATTAGCATCTCATGTGCCTTTATTTATAGCTATGTTATTAGGTCCAGCTTCAGCTGTTATGGTGGGATTTGGTTCAGCCTTAGGATTCTTAGTATCAACCCCTTTAGTTATAGCAGCTAGAGCTTTTATGCATACATTTGTTGGACTTATAGGAGCTATTCTTATAAAGAAAGGAATATCATTTAAAAAGGTAATAGCTATAACAGCCCCTATACATGGAGCCTTAGAAGCTATAGCAGTAGTTCCATTTGGATTTACACTATATAAAATATTAGTTATTGTAGGTGTAGGATCTGTGCTTCATCATTTTGTAGATGGTATAATAGCATTTGCTTTAGTAAAAGCATTATCTAAGACCTTAAACATAAAATTAGTTTCTGATATGTCATCAAAATAAAAAAAGATATTCTACAATTCTTATTTAAAATTATATTAAAAAATATTTAAAAAGCTACTATCCTTTATTTTAAGATTGTAATAATATTGTATATTTATATATAGTATTATTTTGAGGATAAGAGCTTTTTTGTTGAATAATTATAAATATTTTAAGTATTAAAGTTAGAGTGCTCCATAGAAAGCATTATTAAACTACATAGATAATTATTAGTATTTAATATTTTCTTTTAATATGTTAAAATAAATGTAAAGAGAAATGTAAAGGTAAAGTTAGTACATTATGAAAATATTTCTTAAAATACAGGAGGTAAAAATATGTCAAGCGTACAATTGAAAAACAATATTCATTGGGTTGGAGTTAAAAATCCAGAATTGAGAGTTTTTGATATTATAATGGAAACTAAAAGAGGAACAACATATAATGCATATCTTATAGATGATGAAAAAGTAGCTCTTATAGATTGTGTTAAAGATGGTTATTTTGATGAATACATGGAAAATATAAAAGGAATAATAGGAGATAAAAAGGTTGACTATATAATTGTTCAACATACAGAACTAGATCATAGTGGATCTCTAAGTAAATTGGTAGAAATGTATCCAGATGCAACAGTTATAGGATCACGAGCAGCGTTAATCTACATTAAAGATATCATAAATAAGGAATTTAATAGTTTACCAGCACCTAAAGAATTAAATTTAGGAAAAACTACATTAAAGTTTATAACTGCGCCAAATCTACATTGGCCAGATACTATGTTTACTTATGCTGAAAATGAAAAAGTATTATTTACTTGTGATTTTCTAGGTTGTCATTACTGCCCAGAAGGTTGTATAACAGACACTTGTTCTGGAGATTATCTAGAAGAAATGAGATATTATTTTGATGTTATCATGGGACCATTTAAAAAATTTGTATTGATGGGATTAGAAAAAATAAAAGATTTAGATTTTGATATGGTAGCTACAAGTCACGGTCCTGTTCATACACAAGATATTTCTAAGTATATAGATCTTTATAGAAAATGGGCTACAGAAGATACAAAACAACAAAATATTCAAGTTTTATATATTTCAGCTTATGGAAATACAGAACATATGGGAGAGTATTTAGTTAAAAAACTTAATGAAAAAGGAATTAAAGCAGAAGGTAATGAGATAACTTCTATTACTATGGAAAAGGCATTAGAATTAATAGAAAATTCTACAGGAATAATCTTGGGATCTCCAACTATAAATCAAGATGCAGTAAAACCAGTTTGGGATGTAATGAGTCATATAGGTGTTATAACTAATAGAGGAAAAGCAGCAGGTGCCTTTGGATCTTATGGATGGAGCGGTGAAGGCCCATCTCTTATGACAGATAGATTGAGAGGTTTAAAATTAAAAGTTGTAGAAGAACCTTTTAAATTTAAGTTTGTTCCAAGTGAAGATGATTTTAAAAGAGCAGATGAATTTATAGATAAATTTATAAAACTTCTTTAAGATAAGGTTATTAATAGATTTTTTAATTTACAGTGAAATAGAGTGATTTAGGGTATAAATAAGTGAAAATAATAAAATAGATTATTTTAAATATAAAGAGCACTAAAAAACAATTAGTTTTAGTGCTCCTATATTTTATATAGGAATATGAAATATCTTCAATTTAGAAAATTATCTTTAGATATAGAATGTTTTGAGTAATAATTAGGTTTAAAATTTATATATTGGGTAAAATGATATTTAAGGAAACTTAGTAATTGTTAATTTATTTTTAAAATTAACACATATTTATAAATGATGAATACATATATTAAATTAATTGGAGGATTTTTTTAAAAATTCGTTGAATTAATAAAAATAATATTTAAATAATTTAATTATAAATAAATAGGAGGATTAAAATGAATAAAGAAGAAATAGTAGATTATTTAAACGACAACGACATATATAATATTGAAGAAATAGAATATAATGAGGATGTTTTCCCAGTTAAAATTTATTATGAATTTGATGATGAAGAAGTATTAGCAGCTAGAGCATATGCTGAAGAAGAATATTCAAAAAAAGATTCAGATGAAGAAGAGGAAGATTTATATAAGCCTTATTTAAATGATATATCAAGAGATAATATAGAAGATATACTTGAAGATTTAAAAGAGGACTTAGACATAGAAGCTCAGTATATATGTTATGATGACACTGTAGATAATGGAGTAAACGAATTTATTGTAGTTTTTTATGAAAAAGGTAAAAATGTAGATATAGATGAAATTATAGGATTTGTTTATTAAAAATAAGACCACAGATATTTCTGTGGTTATTTTATTAATATAAATTTTTATACTTTTTGTTCTCATATTCTACAATAAGCTTGTCCAGTTCTTTACTACATTCTATCACTTCATCATTACATAAGTCATGTTTATCTATTAAAGTATATAAATATTGCTTTAAATAATAAATTCTTAGATTTAAAGTTTTTAATTGTAAATTATTCATAGCATCAACTCCATTTGTTATGTAAGTTTAATTATAATCACTTCGTTATTTTATATCCTTATTCTAACAGATTATTCCAAATTTATCATATATTTCGTAAGTCAAGGTTATACATTCTGCAACATAAATAACTATAATTTCTGTTGATAAAATGTGTATTACTATGTTGATAAATTGTGGAATAATTGTGTAGAAAATGTGGAAAAATATGATAGTTGTTGGCGCTTAAGGGATATAACTGTGAATAAAAAACTACAAAATAAAAATAAGATGTCGAAATGTTTTTTTATTTCAACAAAATGGCCTATTTTATTTAAGCTACTTGTCATATTTATTAAATGTGATATAATAAAAAAGATTAATGGTTACATATGTTTTAATATGATATGCTAATTAAGACAATTTTAGTGATATAAGAGTAAAATAAATATATATAATATTATTTATATATAATAAATGATAATTTGAGGGGGAAAATATATGCTAAATACAGACATTGCTATGGGACTTGCAAGAGTAACAGAAGCAGCAGCATTAAGTGCATCAAAATTTATGGGTAGAGGAGATAAAAATGCAGCAGATCAAGCAGCAGTTGATGGTATGCATAAAGCTTTTCAAATAATGCCTATAAGAGGTAAAGTTGTTATAGGAGAAGGAGAATTAGATGAAGCTCCTATGCTATACATAGGTGAAAAAGTTGGAATTGGTGCAGAAGACATGGTGGAAATGGACATAGCTGTAGATCCAGTGGATGGAACTAAACTTATAGCAAAGGGATTAGAAAATGCTATAGCTGTAGTAGCTATGGGACCTAAAGGAAGCTTATTTCATGCTCCAGATATGTATATGAAAAAGATAGCTGTAGGATCAGGGGCTAAGGGAGCTATAGATATAAATAAATCCCCTAAAGAGAATATATTGAATGTAGCTAGAGCTTTAAACAAAGATGTAACAGAACTTACAGTTATAGTTCAAGAAAGAGATAGGCATGATTATATAGTAAAAGATGCAAGAGAAGTAGGTGCTAGAGTTAAGCTTTTTGGAGAAGGTGATGTAGCAGCTGTATTAGCTTGTGGGTTTGAAGATACAGGAGTAGATATAATGATGGGAACTGGTGGAGCACCAGAAGGTGTTATAGCAGCTGCCGCCATAAAATGTATGGGTGGTGAAATGCAAGCACAACTTTGTCCAACCTCTCAAGAAGAAATAGAAAGATGTACGATTATGGGAATAAAAGATCATAAAGCTATACTTTATATAGATGATTTAGTAAAAAGCGAGGATGTTTATTTTGCAGCCACAGCCATAACAGATTGTGATTTATTAAAAGGTGTTGTTTATAATAGAAGCGAAAAAGCCACTACAAATTCTATAGTTATGAGATCTAAGACAGGTACTATTAGATTTGTTAAAGCTTGTCATAATTTAGGCAAAAGTGCTATAGTAGTTGAATAATTTAGTTCTTTAATAATTCTTTATATATAAAAGGGTATGTATTGAAACATAATAAGTTTTAATACATACCCTTTCTATATTATAGAAAGTTATAAAGTTTTTAGTTTAAGAATAAATATATAATATTTTAATTATATATGGATGTTATAATTATTATAGCGTTCAATTATATATACAATTAAATAAAAGATATAAATATATGTATTATACCTTATAAAAAAAAATTATATAACAACAAATAAGTATAAAAAAAGATTATAATTAAATTAATATATGAGGATTGATGATATAATATGATTTCTATAATAATTCCGGTTTTAAATGAAGAGAAAACTATAAAATATTTATTAGAGAGCTTAAAAGATTTAAATGGTGAAAAAGAAATTCTAATTATAGATGGTGGAAGTGAAGATGGCACCATAGATATAGCATGCAAATATGGTAGAGTTATAAAGAGTAAAAAAGGAAGGTCTAATCAGATGAATTGTGGAGCTAAAGAAGCAAGAGGGGAAATTCTCTGGTTTGTACATTCAGATTCTATACTTAATTCTAACAGTATACATGCTATAGAAAAAGTTATACATAATGGGTATATAGGAGGAGGATTTTCTATATATTTTTATGATTTAAATAGTCTATTTATGAAATATATAGCTAAAACATCTAATATAAGAGCAGCAAAATTTAATATATATTATGGTGATCAAGGAATATTTATTAGAAAAGATGTATTTATAAGTATGGGAGGATACCCTTCATTGGACATAATGGAAGACTTAGAATTTTCTTTAGCATTAAGAAAATTGGGTAAACTTAAGTTGATATCTTTACATATTGGAACTTCTGCAAGAAGATTTAAAAAGAGAGGACAATTAAAAACTCACCTATTAATGCATAAATTAAGAATTTTATATTTTATGGGAGTATCTACAGAAAGATTAAATAAAATATATCGGGAGGAAAGGTAATGAAGGCACTTATAATAATGACTAGAATACCTGTACCTTATAAGACTAAAACTAGACTTATGAAAATATTGACAGGAGAGCAGTGTGCAGATATACATAAATGCTTTTTACAAGATATATTTAATATGTGCAAAGATCTAAAAGAAAGCATGGATATATATGTAACTTATAGTGATGAAGGAGATTTTAGTATAATACAGTCTTTAATGCCTAATTTTATCAATAATTTTCCACAAAAAGGTAAAGATATAGGAGAAAGAATGGAGAACGCTGTAAACTACATTCTAAATAAGAGTTATGAAAAGGTTATTTTAATAGGATCTGATATACCGGAAATTCAAAGCAAAGATATATTAAGGGCTTTTGATATTTTAGAAAATAAAGACCTATGTTTTGGTCCTACACTAGATGGAGGATATTATCTTGTGGGCATGAAGAAATTAAATAAAATAGTTTTTAAAGGAGATATAAAATGGGGAGAAAAATCTGTGTTTTATAGCACTATACATATACTTAATAAGGAAAACTTAACTGTAGGTTTTGCAGAAAAATATGAGGATATAGACACTAAAGAGGATCTTAAAAATTTAATACATAGACTAAATCATAAATTATATAAATATGATGTTGTACCTAAACATACTAAGAAATATTTAGAAAATTGGTGGAGAGATGAATATGTTGAGAGATATGTTGATTAAGGAAATAAGAAATTATATTTTTAGTAAGGATTTATTTAAAATATTAGATTTAAATAAAGATTTTAATATAATATTTTTAGCGCAAGGTGAATATAATATAAACTTTATATTAGAAGATAAAATAAATAAATATGTTTTTAGAGTAAATACAGGAAGTCAATTAGGGTTAGAAAAACAGATAGAATATGAATATTCAGCCTTAAAGAGATTAGAAGTAAGTAAAGTTACTCCAAGGGTCTATTATGTAGATGGTAGTA
Source organism: Clostridium sp. Marseille-Q2269 (assembly GCF_943736985.1). Lineage (GTDB taxonomy): Bacteria > Bacillota > Clostridia > Clostridiales > Clostridiaceae > Clostridium_F. Next base: position 287,909 of record NZ_CALSFS010000002.1, on the reverse strand, counting down.
AAAAATACATAAAATATGGAGTATTAATAATGGAGTTCTTAAAAGGAGAACCATTAAATTATGAAAGGGACTTAAATAAAGCTGCTAGAATATTTGGGGAAATACACTCTGTAAAGCTTAATAAGGCAGATTTTTTGTCATTCATAGTAGAAAAAAATATACTTTCTGACAGAATAAAAGAGGCTAAAAATCTTTTAAAAGATTTTTGGAGCAGTCCAATTATAAAAGGGGATGTAAAGAAATTCTTTTATAAATTTATAAATTGGGCTACAGAAAATGCCCATAAGGAAAAGTATTTTATAGATGATCCTATACAGGTAATAAATAATACGGAAGTTAATTCTCATAACTTTATAATAGGATCTAATAACTTTTATTTAATAGATTGGGAAAAACCAGTTATAAGTGATCCTTGTCAAGATTTAACTCAGTTTTTAGCACCAACTACTACTCTTTGGAAAACTAACTATATATTGAAGGATTATGAAGTAGATGAGTTTTTTAATAATTATGAAAGAATTTTTAATGGAAAAAATATAAGAGAAAGAGTAGATATATATACACCGTACTTATATTTGAGAGCTTTAAGTTGGTGTGCTTATGCTTATATAGAATATCAAAATCCAAATAGAGATATAAAAAATATGGATACCTATGAAAAAATAAAAGAATATTTAGAATTAGATTTTATGAATAATCTCTTAAATAGGTGGTTTTAATGGATAAAAAATATTTTAAAATAAAAAACGAAGAAACAAAGGTATATATAGAGTGTATAAAAAAAGATTGTATAGAGTGTAATTTGTGTGTTAAAAATTGTTATATGCTAAAAGAATTTGGAGGTAATCCTAGGAAAATTTTTAGTAGTATAATCAAAAAAAATACATTTGAGGCTATACTTCCTTATTCTTGCAGTATTTGTGGAAAGTGTAGAGAAGTTTGTCCTAAAAAATTAAATATGGGAAAAGCATTTATGGACCTTAGAGTAGAAGTATTAGAGCAAAATAATGGGAAGACTTCACTGAAAGGTCATAATGCTATAAACATGCATCAAAAATTAGGGTTTTCAAAAATATTTACAAAATATGTGGAAGATAAAAATAAAGAAACTAATAAAGTAGAAAGAGTATTTTTCCCTGGTTGTACACTTTCTTCATATAGTCCAGAATTAGTATTAAAGACATATAATTATTTGAAAAAAGAGTTGCCAGGCACATCTATGCTTTTAGAATGCTGTGGAAAACCTACAGAAACTTTAGGACAACAAGAAAAATTCACAAAATTATTTAGTAGAGTAGAAAATCGTATAAATAATACTGGTGCTATAGAAGTAATTACTGCCTGCCAAAATTGTTATATGATAATGAAAAATTATGGAACAAAAATTAAAGTTAAATCTTTATGGACAGTATTAAAGGAAATAGGAATTCCTCAAGGGTCTATAAATAAAGGTAAGAATAGTGAGACTAAGTTTTCTATTCATGATTCTTGTGCTACAAGATACGAAAAAGAAATACAGGAAAGTATAAGATGGATAATGGGACAATTAGATTATAAAGTTTTAGAAAGTAACAATATAAATAAAATGACCAATTGCTGCGGTACTGGAGGAATGATTCACGCTGTAAATTCTAAACTTTCCAAAGCTATGATGAAGAAAGCTGCAAAAAATATTGGACAAGATTATATCGTTACTTATTGTGCAGGGTGTAGAGAGTCAATGATTAAAGGGGGAGCTAAGTCTATTCATATATTAGATTTAATTTTTGGAGAAAAAATAGTTAATAAAGATAAATGTGTAAAGATAAATTCTCCTTTAAAATCTTGGAGCAATAGATTAAAAACAAAAATAATAATAAAGTAAAATTTTAATTTATATTATTCTGTTTTGTACAGATTATATTCAAATTATAAATTTTATAATTTGAAATAAAAAATTAGTGGAGGCGTTTGTGTGAAAAAAGCTAAAAATAGTGTTATAGTTTTTATAATATTTATAGGTCTATTAGGATTTTTAGTATATTTTTTAAGAAACACCATATTAGCTAAAGAGGTAAGTGCAGTTTCGATAAAAGAGTACATAAACAGTTATGGAGTTATATCACCTATAGTATACATAATATTATTTACTTTAGTTCCACTTACATTATTTCCAGATTCTATTTTAGCCATAGCTGGAGGTATGGCTTTTGGTATGGTCCAAGGAAGCATATATACAGTGATAGGCGCTGTTTGTGGAGCATCACTATCTTTTTATATAGCTAGAGTTTTAGGAAGAACTATGGTTGACAAGTTGGTTAGAGGAAAAGGGAAATGGTTTGAGGATGGAGTGGAAAAAAATGGATTTTTAGTTGTATTTATATTAAGACTTATACCTTTAGTTCCTTTTGATGTTATAAGTTATGGATCAGGACTTTCCAAAATAAAATTTAAAGATTTTATTTTAGCAACAACTGTAGGGATAATTCCAGGCATATTGGTTTTTATAAATCTTGGAGATAAAGCTTTAAATGTGAAATCTAAACAGTTTGTAATGTCTATAGTATTATTAGTTTTACTATGTTTAGTTTCTTTTATTATGAAAAAGAAACTATCCTTTAATAAATTACAGAAAGATATAATTAAGAAGGAGGATAGTTATGGAGCAGAAGAAGAGAAATTTATCAATTAAACTAGGACTTGTTTTAGGAGTAATAATTCTATATTTTTTTGTTCCAGAATTTAAAAATGGAGTAAATAAAGTAGCTTCCATGCTTACAAGATTAAATATAGAAGAGGTAAAAGATTATATAAAATCTTTTGGTATATGGGCTCCGCTAATATCTATTCTTCTTATGATGTTTCAATCTATTGCAGCACCACTTCCAGCCTTTATAATAACATTTGCTAATGCATGGTTATTTGGTTGGGCATTTGGAGCTTTAATATCTTGGACAGGGGCTATGATGGGAGCGGTTTTATGTTTTTATATAAGCAAATTTTATGGAAGGCCTGTAGCCCAAAAGATAGTTGGTAAAAAAGCACTATATATGACAGATAAATTCTTTGACAAGTATGGTAAATATGCTATATTAATAGCCAGATTACTACCATTTGTGTCTTTTGATGCTATAAGCTATGCAGCAGGTCTTACAGAAATGTCGTTTTGGTCATTTTTTTGGGCTACAGGAGTTGGGCAATTACCAGCCACTATAGTTTATTCCCTATTAGGACAAAATATAGGCAGTATGGCTAAAATGGCACTATGGATATTTTGTGGAGTGATAGCTCTAATAGTGATTGCTATAGCTATAAAAAAATATTTAATGGATAAAAAAAAGAAAGAAGATAAAAATAATAGTAATGATGAGCAATTAAATATTATAAAAGAATAATAAAATTTATAAAGAGACATATCTTTAAATAGAAGTATGTCTCTTATTCTATGCTTATTTTATATATTATATGGCTATTTAACATTAATTTAATAAATAATATATTTAGATGTATTTTATTTTTATAAAATATGATGTAAAATAAAATGTAAATTAACATTGAGGAGTTGTAATATATGGACATGAAAAAACTTATAGAAAGAATTAATTTTTTATATAAAAAAAGTAAAGATACGGGACTTACAGAAGAAGAAAAAATAGAACAACAAGAATTAAGAAGAAAATATATAGATGTAATAAAAGGAAATGTAAAAGTGCAATTAGATGGGGTGGAAAAAATACCAATGCCTAGTACAAAAAACTAATAAGTCTTATTGTTAGGAGGTGTAAAACATTTGGTTAGGGTAAAGGACTTAATACAGGATATGAAATTAGAAGTATTAGTAGAAGGCTTAGAAAACAACATTATAGATGTTAGTGATATCAATAGGCCTGGGCTTCAATTTTCAGGTTTTTACAATTATTTTGCTAATAAAAGAGTACAGGTTGTTGGAAAGACTGAATGGAGCTTTTTAGATGTAATGAAAAAAGAACTTAGGATAAAAAGACTAAATAAATTTTTTGAGTTTAAAACACCATGTATAATAATAACAAGGGATTTAGTAGCTCATGAAGAATTTATAAATAGTGCCAAAGAAAAAGGGCAATGGGTTTTAAGAACGGGTGAAATATCTACTAGATTTATAAGCTCTTTAATGTCATACTTGGATGAAAAACTAGCCCCTGAAACTAGGATGCATGGAGTACTTTTGGACGTATATGGTATTGGAATACTTATTACGGGAGAAAGTGGAATAGGAAAAACTGAAACAGCCTTAGAACTTATAAAAAGAGGCCATAGATTAGTAGCAGATGATGCCGTTGATATTAAAGAAGTAAATGGAATATTAAAGGGTACCTCTCCTTCTATTACTGCGGGTATGATGGAAGTTAGAGGTATGGGAATAATAGATGTAGCAGCTCTTTATGGATTGAGTTCTATATTAAAGGAAAGAAAAATTGATCTTATGATTAATTTAGAACAATGGAGACCAGAAAAAACTTATGATAGATTGGGTGTAGATAAGGAATTTATAGATATATTAAATATACCAGTTAGAAAACTGACTATACCTATAAGACCAGGAAGGAATTTGGCTGTTATAATAGAAGCAGCTGCAGCAAACTATAGATATACTTTGGTTACAAAAAATTGTCCTGTGGATATAATAAATGAAAGAATAAGTAAGGAGGCTAGTAACTTAAAAAAAGATGAATAATAAATCTAATTTGAGAGAAGAAATCCTTAATATAAGAAAGTGTTTAACCACAGAAGAAAAGATAAAGAAAGATATAATAATAAAAGAAAAACTTCATAGTAAACTTTTATATGAAAAATCTAATTTTATATTTATATATGTAAGTTTGAAAGATGAAGTTAATACTCATGATATTATAAAAGAAGCATTATGTCAGGGCAAAAGAATATGCGTTCCTAAGGTTATATCCTTAAATGAAGGTATGGAAGCTATAGAAATTAAGGATTTTTCAGAACTTATGGAGTGTGGGCGCTATAAAATATTAGAACCTGAAAATTTTAAAAATATAGTAGATCCAAAGGAAATAGATTTAGCTATTTTACCAGGACTAGCTTTTGATAATAAAGGAGGAAGATTAGGCTATGGTGGAGGATTTTATGATAGATTTATTCCTCACTTAAAAAATAAAGTTAGAAAAATAGCTTTAGCATATGATTTTCAGATGGTAGACCATGTACCTAAAGACATACATGATATATTAGTAGATGAAGTTATAGTTGATTCTATTTAATGTATAAATGTTATTTTATCTAATAAATAATATTACTGTATAGAATTCACAAATTTATATAAACATATATAGCTTTATGACTAAACTAGCTAATAGTGGTATAGAAAATATTAGCTAGTTTTTGTTAATTATAAAACAACAATTAATTATTAACAAATAAAAAGTTAATAAAAGAATAATAAATACATTAAGTCCAAATAATAATCATATAAAAATATTAGTTAGGTGATTTTTATATGATTATTTTTGATTTGTTAAATAATTTTGATCAAGTTAAAGAGGACTTTAAAATAGGAAAAAGTTATTATTGGATAGTTGTTCATTCACAGGAGCTAGATATGTTAAAAGATAAATTTACTTTAAAAGAAGAAAATATAGAAGAATGCAAAAATTACACTCAGGGAGCTCAAATAAATTTTTATAAAGATTATACATTTATTATTTTAAATTTGCTTAAGTATAATAAGGCAGTAGAAGCTAATGAAATTAATATTTTTTTAAGTAAAGATTGCATAATAACAGTGTATAAAGAAAGATTAACTTTAATAGAAGAAATATTAGATGATATTAATGAAAGCAAAAATTGTTTTCTTTTAAAGGAAAATCCTAAGCCATTTATTTTATTATATTATATTATAGATAGAATAATAATTAAAAATTATGAAGTTATAGCTACTTTAGAAACCAAGGCAGATAAGATAGAAATAGACATATTAAAGGAACCAAAGCATGAACATATAGATGAAATAATATATTTAAGAAGACAAGTTTATAGAATCAGAAAATATATAACACCATTAAGATATATAGGGGATAGTCTTACAAGTAATGACAATGGAGTAATAGAAAAAGAATGCATCAAGTATTGTATTACTCTAAATAACAAAATAGAAAAATTAATGGTAGCATTGGAAACACTAGTGCAAGATCTTTCATTAGTAAGAGAAGCATTTGAATCCGAAATATCAAATAAAACTAATGAGCTAATGAAAGTATTTACTTTAATTGCTACTATTTTTTTACCAGCTAGTTTAATTACTGGTCTTTATGGAATGAATTTTGATAATATACCTCCTATGAAAAATCCTTATGGGTGTTTTTATGTTTTAGGATTTACTATCATTATATCGCTATTTTTAGTATACTTTTTTAAAAGAAAAAAGTGGCTTTAAAAGAAAAATAAACTATTATCCATTTATTTATGTTAAAATTAATATAGTAGAATCTTATAGAAGGTGAGGTGAAAAACTCAAGTGATATTAATTGCTTGAGGAGTGCTATGGAAAAAGATTTAACTAAAAAATATGAATTAGCTTGGGATAAGTATTCTAAAGATGAGTTAAAAAATGTTTTTGATTTATCAGAAAAGTACAAAGACTTTATGTCTAAATGTAAAACTGAGAGAGAATGTGTAAAAGAATTTATAGAGTTAGCAGAAGAAAATGGATATAAAAATTTAGAGGAAATTATAAATAATAATGAAAAATTAAAACCTGGTAATAAAGTTTATGCAAATAATATGGATAAGACATTAGCTTTATTTCTCGTAGGGGAAGAATCTATGGAAAACGGACTTAGAATATTAGGAGCACATGTAGATTCTCCAAGATTAGATTTAAAACAAAATCCTTTATATGAAGATACAGATTTAGCTTTATTTAAAACACATTATTATGGAGGAATAAAAAAATATCAATGGGTTACTCTACCATTAGCTATTCATGGAGTAATAGTTAGAAAAGATGGAACTAAAGTTAATGTAGTAATAGGAGAAGATGAATCAGATCCAGTATTCGGCGTATCTGATTTGTTAATTCATTTGTCAGCAGAACAAATGGATAAAAAGGCTTCTAAAGTAGTAGAAGGTGAAAACCTAAATGTATTAATAGGGAGCATCCCTGCAGAAGATAAAGAAGCAAAAGATAGAGTAAGAATAAACATATTAAGGCTATTAAATGAAAAATATAAAATAGAAGAAGAAGACTTTGTTTCAGCAGAATTAGAAGTAGTACCAGCAGGAAAAGCTAGAGATTATGGATTTGATAGAAGTATGATAATGGCTTATGGCCAAGACGATAGAATTTGTTCTTATACTTCTTTTGAAGCTATGATGAAGATGGATAAAGTAGATAAAACTTGTGTAACATTACTTGTAGATAAAGAAGAAATAGGTAGCGTAGGGGCAACAGGTATGCAATCTAAATTCTTTGAAAATGTAGTAGCAGAAATGATAAATTTAACATCAGATAATTATAGTGATTTAAAATTAAGAAGATGTCTTACAAATTCAAAAATGCTATCTTCTGATGTATCAGCAGCGTTTGATCCTAATTATCCATCAGTTATGGAAAAGAAAAACTCAGCTTACTTTGGAAAAGGTATAGTATTTAATAAATATACTGGAGCTAGAGGAAAAAGTGGATCTAATGATGCAAATCCAGAATATATAGCTGAAATAAGAACTATAATGGAAAAACATAATGTATCATGGCAAACATCAGAATTAGGGAAGGTAGATCAAGGTGGTGGAGGCACTATAGCTTATATATTAGCTCAATATGGTATGGAAGTTATAGATTGTGGAGTTGCGCTTCATAACATGCATGCACCTTGGGAAATAGCTAGCAAAGCAGATATATACGAAACTATGAGAGGCTATTGGGCATTTTTACTAGAAGCATAAAATAAGAAAATTACCACTTAACACCTTTTAAAGAATAAAAATTAACATATGCAAATTTTATGAATGATATACTTACTCCGCATGCTACGCATGAATTTTCTAAAGAAAAATTTTTTAAAGCCCTTTCTTTTAATGAAAAAAATAATTGCAGATTTTACGTAACAAAGAGGAGTAAAATCATCTTTTAGTACTTCCTCTTACATAGAAAATTACGTTATAGTTTAATATCTTCCTTTAGGTTAAAAAATTGGGATATGTGGTGCAAAAGGCATTGGAAAAAGCTTTAGAATTTCTTATTTATTTTTTTAAAGGATATGTGTCCAAAATATATGTTTGAGCGTTAACGAGTTTGTATTTTGGACCATATATCTTAAAAAATTAAATTAGAACTTCTTAGCGAATTGACCTGCCTTTTAAGCCACATATCCCTTTTTTAACCTAATGGTTGTAATCTTACTTTATGTCGTAATTTCCTTATATTTCGTCTATTGCTTCTAGAAGTTTTTGTATATTATATGGATCTAATGTGGTTGCTCCTATTTTATTAGGGTGGCTTCCATCAGTTTTTGTTAATCCATGAAAATCTGAACCACCAGTTATAATCTTGTTATATTTTTTTGACAGATTTTTAAATCTAGTAGTATCTTCTGGTTTGTTCATATAATATATAGCCTCTATTCCTGTAAAGTTTAATTTGAATAATTCTTCTGCATCAATCTTTTTTATTAATACAGGATGAGCTAAAACTGATATAGCACCAGATTCTTTCAATAGAGATATGCCTTTTTCAGTGGGAATGATTTTATTAGGCACATAAGCTTTGCAGCCTTCACCGATAAAATTTGAAAATATATAATCCCAACTAAATGTGTAGCCTGCGTTTACAATAGCTTTTGCAATATGAGGTCTAGAAATAACTCCTTTTGTAGACTCCATTATTTCATCAAAGCTTATTTTTATATCAAAGTTATCTCTTAATTTCTTTACTATTTCATGAGCTCTTTTTTCTCTATAATTTTTTTTATCCTTTTGAAAAATTTCTATTAATTCATTTTTACAATTATTTCCTTTAAAATATCCTAAAACGTGAATACTACAATTATTATATGTAGTAGATAATTCTATGCCAGGAATAACTTTTATATTTAATTTTTTTCCATAAAACAATGCCTCTTCTATTCCATTTGTAGTATCATGATCCGTTATAGATATTATATCTAATCCTTCATTTTTAGCTAAATAAACTAATTCTTTTGATGAATATTTTCCATCGGAAGCATTAGTATGAACATGAAAATCGCCTTTTATATAAATAGAAATTACCTCCTTTAGAAATTAATAAGTTATTATATACTATGGTAAATAAATTATAAATAAAATATACAATTAACACAAGTAAATACGTTTAGAAATTTAAGTTTATTCACCATTAATCCTTTTTATATTCAGTGCAAATTCTTCTGCTTTTTCTTTTATGTTAGGTATTTTAAATATTGCGTTAGGATCATTAGCAGTTTCCATTAATAAGCCATAGGGCGGTAATAGAAAACCTTTATTTATATTCAAAGCCCCTATTAATTGCTTTGCTACAGAATCACTGCCAGAGTTTCCAGATACGATTACACCAAGAAGATATTTTTCATAAAAACTTGTTTTCCTATAAAGTACTGTAAGTCTGTTTATTGTGGCAGATATATTAGATGAAATAGCATCATTATAATTTGGACATAACCATACAACAATATCAGATTTTTCTATTGAAGGTAGTATATCTTCCACCATAATTCCTCCGTAAAAGCAACTATTTTGTTTACCGTAATGTAAGCAGGTTTTATAGGAGCAACCCTTACATTCTAGTACTTTACCATTTTCTATCTGAATTTCATTTATATCATATCCTTTAAGTTCACAAGATACCATATGCCATAGACTCAAAGTATTAGAAAAAGTATGTGGAGAAGAATAAAGGGCTGTTATTTTAGGAGATTTAATGCTCTTATGACTATAATTTGCAAGTCTATTTCCAAGTTTATAACATAAATCTAAACAAATATTTTTTAAAGGTGTATTTAAATTTTTTTGCCAGGTTAAAAAATTTTTTAGAGAATCGGTGGCTTCAACTATTGGATGTCCTATAAAACCACATCCTAGAGAGTTACTTATAAATATCAAATTTTGGCATACGTCTTTGGTAAAGAGTTCCGTAGAACTATGAACTAATATGGCAGCAGTGGAATTATAAAAAAAATCTTTGCCTTTGTCTTTTATACTGTCTATAAAAGACCACATATCTAAATCTATACCCGAAAAACCTATTTCTATAGCAAATAATATTTTTTTACATTTTAAATGTAAAATATTTTCGCTATTTGTTAGCTTATTTATTTTAGAAAAGTTTTCACAAAACTTATTAATCATATTATCTAGTTCTTTAGATGGATTAGAATTTGGTATTATAAGAAACAACTCTTCCATAAGAACACTCCCTTAAAACGTAATTTGTATTTTAATTTTTAAATATATCAAAAATTTTTTAAATAACTATGAGTTTCTTCTATTTTTTTTAATAAGCTAGAAGGTATATTTTTGTAAGTCTCTAATTCTGTAGTGTTATTTATGAATCTATTTTTAATACCCATAAATGCACCATCTAAAAAAGTTGCACTGTAATGCCATTTAGATTGTATTGTAGCTATTAAAGAAAGACTTCCTGAGGATAGTGCAGGAGCTATATATGGTTTAAAACCTAAGGAACGAATTTCTAAATTTGCTTCTCTAGTTTTTTTAGTTAATATATTAGATAGATTTTCATCATAATTGGTCATACTATTTGCTATTATAAGTCCTTCACCATGAGGACCAAAGGCTCTGCCTTCTAGTGGATAACTTTTTAATCTAGAATCTTTACTAGCATAATAAGCAGCTCTAGCGTTCATAACTCCAAGGCCATAGCCTCTGATTTGCTCTGGAGCTAACCCTTCTTTTAGAACTGATTTGCATAAAAGATCTACTGGATCAGATACTACAGCAAAGATACCTTTGAAATTTTTTTCTTTTGCAAGCTTTGCATAGTAAGATATTATTTTGCTATTTCCTTCAAATTGAACTAATCTTACATCTTTAGTTTCATTTCCTATTTTAGGTACACCAATAGAAACGCAGAAAACAAACATATTACAATCAAAGAGTTCATCTTCATTTAGCTGTTTTATTCTAGGTAAGTTTGAATTTAACTCTGGGCTTTGAATTTGATTACATTCATATTCAAATCGGTTTATTTTATTTATATCTTTATCATAAATGCCTATTTCATCTATACAATTTTCACCTAAAAGTCTTAATCCAGTAATTAAAGTTCCACCTACATCACCCAATCCTACTATATTTATTTTCCATTTTTTATTTGAACAAGGATTAAAATTTATAGCATTTTCCAAATTTTCGCAATTTTTATTAATACCAATTAATTTTTTCTCCTCTATAGATTTTTTTATAAACTGTGGAATTTCAATAAGTGAATCCCTTTTAATTAAAATATTTAAATTTTCATTTTTTATAAAAAGCATAGAACTATTAGTTATTAAAAATGTTCTTCTGCTATTATTTTTATTAATATCTATTAAAAAGTACATTAATCCGTTATAAGAAGAAGCTTCTTCTTCTGTTATTTCTTTTAAATTTTCTTTTTCTTTAGAAATTATAATATTATTTTTATAAATATAATAAAATAATTTTAGTTTATCCATAAACACACATCCTTTTTAATCTTCTATAATATTTTCTAATCTTAATAGTTTTTCTAAATCATTTTTTAGATAATGAGAGGGAGGTAAATTTAAATTATAATAAATATTGTCGCCTTGATCTGGACATCTTGATACATTAAATACATGACCCAACAAATATAAGTTTAAATTTTTATCTGTTATATTACGATATTCTTCTTCTATAGTGTGTAGTATATTTATAGAATTCTCTATACAAGCTTTAGATAAGTTGAATATTGATTTTTTACTACAACCAACTATAAATTTGGGATAAGTATAGGGAAGTATTAAATTTATAGATGAAAGTAAGTTTCTTTTGGGGTACTTTTCTCTCCATAATAAATCGCCACCCATAAAAGGATACATAGATACTTCATTAAACCAAAGTTTTAATCTTGGTATAAAATAAACACTATCCACAGCTCTTTTTTGTTTATCCATTAAATCTTTACCTCGTCCAGACATGATACCCACTATTATTTTTTTTATTTCTAGTTTTTCTTTCTTAAAGATTGGATCTAGAGCTTTTATTCTGTATCCTTTATGAAGTAGGTTATCTACTAAAATTACAGGCCTATTAAAAGAAGTTAACATTCTTACCTGAGTTTGTAATGGAAGATAGTTAGGAAATTGACCAATTCTGAATGCTTTCATATCAGAATTAAATATTTTTTCTGTATGAAGAGATTTAGTTACAGTGTTAGGGATTATATGCCTATCTAATATATCACCATAGGGAACACACATAGCCTTTCCAAGTTTTTTAGGTATTTCTATATAGTTAGATACATTATTTTCTGTACAAATTTTATTAATCATAGCTTGGTGTAAAAAGTTATTATCAAAGGATAAGACTAATTCTCCTTTATATAGGTTTGTTAATGACTTTTGCAAGCTTTTTCTGCTTTCTATTATTACATTTTTGATTCTCTTATTATTTCTATAAGGTTCTTTTATAAAATTTTCCATATCTAAATTTAATATACAAGGGTTGCTCATATTTACAGTATATATACATAAAGAATTAGTAAGATTTTGCACTTTTATAAAACCCTGCAGTTTTAAAATATCAACTATATATGAGGTTTGAAATTCTCCATGCTTTGGATGAAATACAGCATATTCATAATCCTTAGACACACAAAAGGCTAAAGTTTCTGTTACTAATATTTGTTCTATATGTTTGCTTTTTTCTGTATTTTTGATATAAAATCCATCTAAAGATATTATTCGGCCAGTACTATTATTTCTTATATATTCTGCAATATAATCATCAGCCATTTCTTCATATAATACATTAGATCTTATCCAATGAAATAGAGAAAATCCTATTAATTCATCTTTTTCATCTTTTATTAATATTGCTCTAGCAGAGGATTTGTGTTTTAGATTATTTAATATTTCTTTTATATTTTTAATTTTATATTTTAACATAGAATATATTTTATTTATCAAATAATCGTCTATTGAATTCAGAATTACTGTCTTTAAAGATATAGGTTGTATTATAGATTTATCTTGAGACTCTCTTTGATAGAATCCTTTTTCGTATATATATTTTTCTGCAATTGGATCTACTAAGCTAGATATATTTTTATTTTCATCTATATAGTTCCTAATTTGTGTAGAACTTATTTCTGAGTACTTAGAGGACAAAGAAAAAATTAGTACATCTCTTTTTATATAGGAAATTATTTCGCTTAGTTTATTATTGCTTTTTCCCCGTTGAAATATTATATGAGAAAAATTAAATATAGAGTTTTTAATGTTTATATTTTCTTTTTTGTAACTAGAAGCATTTAATATTACGTCACTACCTACAGCTATATATACCTCGGATTTTGGGAACAAATTTTTAAGTTTCATTAAATCCATATTATTAGATATATTTATAGGTATAGTAGAGGGATAAATATATATATTAAGTTGGTCTGCAATGGATAAATTTAATATGTCTCGTCTTAAAAGGCTAGGCAGTGTTCTTTTAGACCAAGAAAATTCATCAACTGCTAAAAAAACTTCAAAATCCATATCTCTTAAAGCTTTAGCTATTTCTTTATGACTTGCAGAAAAAGGATCAAAAGTGCCAGGGAAAAAAGCAATTTTTTTTGCACAAGGCATATTTAAATCTCCAATAAAGAAATTGTAATCTGATATAAATCTATATATATAGTGTAAACCCACAGAATTTGTTAGCATCATTAAATTTTTATTTCTATCTTCTGCAATGAGAGTAAGTATTTTTTTTGCTGTTAATTTAAAAAGGTTTGCTTTTTCTTCAAATGGTTTTTCTCTCCCAAAAAGATGTTTACCTAAGGATATAAAAGCAGATTGCTTAACTTGTATATTGTAATCTCCTAAACCGTTTAATAAAATGCCAAGCATATTTATTAATCTACTCTTAAAAAAACTTATATCTTCTTTAAATCTAGTTTTGTATATTGAATAATTTGATATAGTAATACCTATAGTTTTTAAAATTAAACATTTTAAAGTGGTATCAGCTTTTTTAAATTTAATGGTCAAATCTTGTATTATTTCATCTAATTCTATAGGTTGAAGCCATAGAATAACTTGGCCTTCATAGGTTGGAATATATTCTGTAAATCTATTACCTTCTATCTCTAAACCTCTTAGTAATTCAATAGCAATTTCATTTCTTTCTGCTAAACTTAGATATGGCATAATCTCTAAGATAGCATTACCTGCTTTACTTCTAACACTCTCTATATCACTTACTTTTAATAGATTAGAAAAATGTATAATTGTATGCATACCAAAAGAAGATGGATTTTCTTTTGCATATTTTAAAAGCAAATCTATTTGTATATGTTTTTTTATCCAACTAGTGTTAGATTTTAAATTACTTAAAAATATTTCAGTAGCTAATTTTTTATTTATATTAACATGTTTTTCTAGACTACAATATAGGCTTTCTAAGTTTAGACTTTTGGCTAGTTTCAGTTTAAGCATATTTTCTGTGATATTATTTTTATTTATGTTAGATAAAAATAAATAATCCTTTATTTTATTTATTATGTTTTCAGATAATTTTTGTTTTGTTAATGTATTTAAAATTTTAAGAGCTCCTAATCTCAAGGTTTGATTTCTTTTTTTTAATATATAAAATATGAAATTCCAAAGTTTATAAGCATATTCACTAGATAAATCCATAGGTATATATTTTGCAGTGTCTAATAAAAAAAGTTGAATATCAACATTTTTATATTTTTTATTATCAAAATGACTAAGGATAATTGTTCTGTAGTTATCTAAGGAACTTTCTTTACAATAATTAAATAAGGATTCAATCATTGTGGGAACGTTATATCCTAGATTAAATTTATTCACATAAATCATGCTACTAGGAGGTGATAACATGGCTTTTAAATATTCTGTTAAAATATCACATGAAGTTATTTCTGTTGGTAAAAGCTTTACATTAGAAGGTATTTCTTTCATATAATTCTCATCGAAAATTGCAATAAGCTTACCCATTAATTCTGCACAATGTTTTCTAATGTCATCTTCAGGATGAATTAAATTTTCAAATAAAAATTTAATTGTTTGCTTTTTTTGCTTTTGAGTAAGATAGGTAGAGTATTCCTGAAGAACTCTAATATATTCTCTAAGATCCTTCCAGTCCTTTTCAGAACGAGCAGAATCTAATATAGTTTCTAGAGAAATTTCATCTCTAAGTTGATGCATCAAATAAATGCTATGATATATGGATATATTTTTAAGATTATTTGTTATTTCATCACCCTGCATTAGAGAATATTCAGTATTGTTTAAATGGGAGTACTGTTTATATATATTGTTATTAGGATCTATGTTTATGTTTAATTTTAAAAGATAATCTTCAAAATCTTTTAACTTATAGTAAACACCTCTATACCTTTTTTCTTTCTTTTCATCTAGGTTTTCTAGTTTATTAAGTATTACATAAAAAGAATCTTCTAAAGAATAAATATGCATTTTATAGCCTGAATTTGTTTTAATATTTTTTACTCTAAAATCTGAATATATTAATATTAAAGATTCTAAAGATAAATTTTCAACTTCTAAATCCCAAGTAGAGTGATTCATAGCCACGTTACCAATATATTGTATGTTACGATTTTTGAACCATTGATCAGTATAATAGTAATGAAGATGAGGAACTCTTTTTAAATCTTCACCGGTACATCCATATTTACCAATATCATGTCCAGCTGCAGCGCCAGACACCCTTCCTAAATCTATAGGTATACCTGCCTCTTTTAATTGACGACCTATGTGAACACACAAATAATGAACTGCACATACATGATCTAAGGTGTTGAATCCCATTACTTCTTCACTTAGTTTCATCATTTCATAAATATAATCTTTTTTAAAATCAGATATAAACTTTTTATACTCCTTAGTCATTTCTAAGTTTTCAATTTCCTCATCATTTAGAAAGAATAAAGGGTACTTGCTTTTCCATTTAGAAGTATTAAGATTTTTCTCAAAATCATTTATTATACTAAAGATTTTTAAAAATATTTCACAACTGATATCCAAATCAGAATCATTTTTTTCTTTTGAAGTGTAAGGAAAAGCTTTGTTTATAGAATAAATATATATTTGTTTCAAATATTTTTCTTTGTTTTTTATAGGATAAATGCTATATAATAAACTTTCGCATAATTGGAAAGTGGTTTTAGCAGAAAAATCTTCATTTAATATCATCTTAGATAACTTTTTATTAAATTCTAAAGAATCAATATGTACATTTAAATGGTCTTTATTTATTCCTTGTTTTTTTAACCAATTATTATTTTTAAAATTTTTAGATATTTTATTATACAAATATTTAAAGTTTAAATTAGTCATATAAATTTTATCCTCCTGAATAAAATATTTTTATAATATGTCTATTATAAAGATTATATAATTTATTTAAAGTTTTTTATAGGGATATAATGAATTTATATTTTATTAGTTTATTTCATTTAGATTAATAGTTATTTTAAATATGAAGTGAATTTAATAGTATAAATATAAATTGTATTCATATAAAAAGCCATATATTATAAAAAGGTTATTAATCGAAGTTAGTGCCTTTTTATTAATATATGACTTTAGGGCTATATTATTTATTGAATAAAAAATTGCATAAATTATATAAATTATAGGCTTCTGGTATATTGGTCATATCTATATAATCTGTAGGGAAATCTCCATCAAATGGATGTATAGAAATATATTGTTTATTAAATACATTTATTATATATTTATCTTTTTTAAATGTGAAAAATATTTTATATATTGGCTTTGATTCTAAATTTTTAACTGAAGTTTTAAAGTTTTGTTTCCTTAAAAGAGATACAAAGTTTTTTATAAGTTCTTTATCTTTTCTATTGATTTCTATGCCTTTGTAGAAATTAGTCTCTAATATGGTAACTTTATATTCTTTTTCTAGAGTTATATTTTTAGCTAAAAGGTTAGTGTAGTAGAAGTTGGTTGGCTTTTTACCTTTCACTGAATCTATAGGGAAAGTTATATTGCAAGATGTTAGAAGAAAACAAGGAATACAGATTAAAAATAATATCTTGAAAATTTTTTTCAAATAAATCACCTACATAATTTATTACTAATTAAAACTATGAATTCTTTTTACTTTTTATTACCATTATTAATGGTATAATAATAAAAAATACATTTATCAGGGAGGGTTAAGCTTGAAATATAAATTAATAGCATTAGATATGGATGGAACTTTATTAAATGATAAAAAGAAAATAACAGAAAAAACTCTTTTTTATATAAAAAAAGCAAAAGAAGCAGGGGTTAAGGTAGTTATATCTTCTGGAAGAGTTCCTGCAGGATTGAAGTTTTATGAAGAAGCTATATCTAAAAATGAACCTATGATTTGTGCTAATGGTGCATTAATTTTAAATGACAAAAAAGAGCCTATATATAATGAAGGAATTCATAAGGATACATTTTTAAATGTTATAGATATCTTAAGAAAATATAAAGATACATATTATCATTTTTATCATGATAATATAATGTGTGCAGAAAAGTTTGATTATAGTACAAAAAAATTCTATGAGTTTAATAAGACTATAGATAGAAAATATAGAATGGAAATAAGGATAATTAAAGATAGCAAGGAATACATTAAAAATATATGTAGTGAAATAAATAAAATAGTAGTTGTTGATAATGACTTGAATTATTTGAATATGATTCAAAAAGAAATAGAAGATAATTTAAATCTAAGTGTAACTAAATCAGATATAAGTAATATAGAAATATGTGATTTTGGAATTAGTAAAGGAATAGCGTTAGAGAAACTATCTAATTATTACAATATTCCTATAGAAAAGTGTATAGCTGTAGGCAATGATGAAAATGATATAAGTATGATAAAAAAAGCAGGAATTGGAGTATTAATGAAAAATGCAAGAGAAGAATTAAAAAAATATGCTAATTATATAACTTATAGGGATAATAATAATGATGGAATAGCAGAAGTAATAGAAAAATTTATTTTATCCTAGTATTTATTTAGGTGTAGGTTTTACATAATATACTTAAAATATTTATAAATATACAAGGATTTATAAATATACAATAACATTTTAACTAGATGACATAATAAAATTGAATGTATACTAAAAAAATGGTATAATACCGGGCGTAGGTATAATTATATAGGTAGTATAAAAAGAGGAGTTTTAGTTATGGAAAATCAAAAGAAAGATGTTAAAAAAGATATACAAACAAGACTTAGAAGAATTGAAGGTCAAGTTAAGGGTATAGAGAAAATGGTAGAAAATGAATGTTGTTGTAGAGATGTTCTTATACAGATAGTAGCTATAAGAGCAGCTATGAATAAAGTAGGCGGGTTGGTTCTAGAAAACTATGCAAAAAAATGTTTTTTAGGTGAAAATAAAGAAAAAGATGAAGCTATAGAAGATTTAGTCTCTACTCTTACTATGTTTATGAAATAAGTAGATTATGATTTGTGAACTTTTAAAAATTAAATTTAAAATAGAAGGTACTTTTAACAAATATTTATTTAAAAGTACCTTCTATATTTTAAATACCTTCTAATATTTAAAATATTAGTAAGAGTATTAATATGAATATTTTAGATATGCTGGTCCAATTATTAAAGAAAATTTTTTAATTTTCATTTGTATTTTCCATCTCTTTGTTTTTGCCATTTTTTAGTTTCCTTACTGCATTCTTTTCCTTAAATTTATATATAAGTCTTGTAATAGAAGATACCATAACCATTCCTAAGGCTATGGCCCCTGCTATAGATATGGTAGTAAATCCAGTATTCAAAGCTCCAGTTACATCTCTTTCAATTACTTTTTGCATTGTGTAATACATACCTCCCCCAGGAACTAAAGGAATCATAGCACATATTACCATTAATGTTACAGGAGTTTTTTGTATTCTTGCCATTATTTCTGAATATATGCTTCCTGATACAGATCCTATAAAAAAGCTAAATACTGTAGAGCAGTTATTTTTTATACATATAAGATAGAATATCCAAGCAATACTCCCACCTAAAGATGCAGATATAAGTTTTTTACCTTTTATATTAAATATACCTGCAAAACCTAAAGAGGCTAAAAAGGCAAAAATAAAATTTGAAATTATAATCATAAAGTAACTCCTCCTAAATATATCCACAACTTAAGTATTACACCAGAGCCTACTGCTATAGCTACAGCAATTAAAAATGCTTCTGATCCTCTTATTAGTCCAGAAATTAAATCTCCAGCAATAGTATCTCTTAGCGCATTTACTATAGCAATGCCTGGAACTAAGATCATGACAGATCCTATTATTATTTTATCTACATTTAAACCAGGTACTATTAGTGTACTTAATAAAGCTAGAAGAGATACTGTAAAACCGCTCACAAGATTAGTAAAAAATACATTAACATTAAGATAACTTAAAAAAGAAAGCACAGGTTTTAATATAGCACCTATCATAAATGCAATAAGAAAATCTAAGTAGTTTCCTCCAAATAATAATGTAAAGAAAGATGAAATAAAACAAGAGCAAAGTATCTCTATTTTATTACTATAGTGGACACCACTTTTTATGATTTCTAATTCTTTTTCAACTTCTTCTAAGGTTAAATTATTTTCTTTTATATTCCTAGATAAACTATTTACTTTATCTATCTTATCCAAATCTATAGTTCTGGTTATAATTCTTTTGCTAAGAGCAGTAGTCTTTCCAGTTTCGTCCGTGGCAGATATCATTATTACAGTAGGAGTAACATAGTTATCAGAATCATTTATATTGTAGGCAGAACAGATTCTCCCCATAGTTTCTTCAACTCTATAAGTTTCACCACCACTTTCCAATATTATTTTCCCAGCTTCTGCAGCTATTTTTATTATTTTGTTCATATCCATATTATCACCGTTTTATGCAAAATTTTTGTATTACCAAAAGTATTATAACACCAAAATTATTATTGTAAAATGGGATTTTTATATAAATAAAAAAGTTGGAGTTTATTGATTATTTTCAATTTTACAACTATAATCTATAGTTAAGATATGTTTATTTTAGGAGTGTGGTAATGTGAATTTTACAAATTTATCAAAGACAGATTCAATATTGTTGGACATGATGAAAAAGGAGGAAGAAAGGCAGGAGTATAATATTGAATTGATAGCTTCAGAAAATTTTACAAGTTTGTCTGTAATGGAAGCTATGGGATCTTTATTAACGAATAAATATGCAGAGGGCTACCCACATAAAAGATACTACGGTGGATGTCAATTTGTAGATGAAGTAGAAGATTTAGCAAGAGAGAGATTAAAAGAATTATTTGGTGCAGAACATGCTAATGTGCAACCTCATTCTGGTTCACAAGCTAATATGGCAGTTTATATGTCTGTACTTGATCCTGGAGATACCATACTAGGAATGGATCTATCTCATGGTGGACACTTAACCCATGGAAGTCCAGTTAATTTCTCAGGTAAATTATATAATTTTATATCATATGGTGTAGATAAGAAAACAGAAACTATAGATTATGATTTATTAAGAAAGATAGCTTTAGAAAATAAGCCTAAAATGATAGTATCTGGAGCTAGTGCATATCCTAGAATTATAGATTTTGAAAAGATAAAGAGTATTTGTGATGAAATAGGTGCTTATATGATGGTTGATATGGCTCATATAGCAGGACTTGTAGCTACGGGTATACATCCATCTCCAGTACCTTATGCAGATTTTGTTACAACAACTACTCATAAAACTTTAAGAGGACCTAGAGGCGGGGCCATTTTATGTAAAGAAAAATATGCAAAGGCAATAGATAAAACTATATTTCCAGGAATTCAAGGTGGACCATTAATGCATATTATAGCAGCTAAGGCTGTTTGTTTTGGAGAGGCATTAAAAGATGATTACAAACAATATATAGATCAAGTTGTTAAGAATGCTAAAATCTTAGGAGAAGAATTAGATAAATATGGATTTGGGTTAATATCTGGAGGAACAGATAATCATTTATTATTAATAGACTTGACTAATAAAAATATAACTGGAAAAGATGCAGAAAAACTTTTAGATTCAGTAGGCATTACAGTGAATAAAAATACAATACCTTTTGAGACTTTAAGTCCTTTTATAACTAGTGGAATTAGAATAGGAACTCCAGCCGTAACCACAAGAGGATTCAAGGAAGATGAAATGAAAAAGATAGCATATTTTATAAATTATGCTATAGAGCATAAAGAAGAGAATTTGTCTGAAATAAAAGCGCAAGTGAAGGAATTATGTGCAAAATATCCTTTGTATGAAATAAAATAAAAAAATATAAATAATTATAAAAAACAAATTCAAAAATAAGGGCTTATATTCCAAAATAGGAGTATAAGCCCATATTATTACGATATATTGTAGAAAAACCATATAAATTCAGAAAATATAGCAATTTTAAAGTAAAATCATGTGTAGACAAAAATAAAAATAATATGTACAATGAATCTGTAATCAGAAAATTTAATAAAAAATTAGATATATGGGAAATATTGTTCATGAAATGAAATATAAAAGTTTTATATTTTAAAAAGATTTGAATTGTTCTTGTAAAATAGGTATGATTAGAATAAGGAGAATTTAAAGAATAGTCACAATATTAAATTTTCTCATAAATAGAGATGTTTTTATTATAAAAGTGTTTTCTATAATCTTAACTACTCTTACAAATGTTAAAATTCATAGGTCATGGAAACGTATTCTCAATATCAAAAACATTAATATATTGCAAAAAATGATTTGCAATTATATTTTTATTATATTTTAAAATATATGAAAATTTACATAAACCAATTGGATGTAATTAAATTTAGATTATTAAATATATTATTTTTCGGAGGTGCTTTTATGAAAATAGTATTAGCTTTAGGAGGAAATGCATTACAATCAGATCCAAAAGATAAGACTCCAGAAAGCCAGTTAAAAACTTGTAAAGATACAGCAAAATCTATAGTAGATTTAATTCAAGAAGGACATACGATATCAATAGTTCATGGAAACGGTCCTCAAGTAGGTCAAATATTAGCTTCTGTAGAAGCTGGATATAAAGCAAATAGTTCAAATGTATTATTCCCATTTGATGTTTGTGGAGCTTTTTCACAAGGTTATATAGGATATCATCTTCAAAATGCAATAGAAGAAGAATTAAATAAGAGAAATATTAATAAGCCTGTAGGCACAGTAGTTACTCAAGTGTTAGTAAATGCTGATGATGAAGGTTTTCAGAATCCTACAAAACCAATAGGATCTTTTTATAGTGAAGAAGAGGCTAAAAAATTAGAAGCTGAAAAAGGTTATGTAATGAAGGAAGATTCAGGAAGAGGATATAGAAGAGTTGTTGCTTCACCAAAACCTGTAGATGTTATAGAAAAAACTATGATAAAACAACTAGTTGAAGCAGGAAATGTAGTAATTTCTTGTGGAGGTGGTGGAATTCCAGTTATAAATGATAATGGTATTATAAAAGGTGTTCCAGCAGTTATAGATAAAGATTTTGCAGCTGAAAAACTAGCAGAAATAATTAATGCTGATATGTTATTGGTTCTTACAGCTGTGGACCAAGTTGCTATAAATTATAATAAACCAAATCAAAAATCTTTAGATAAAATGACTTTAGAAGAAGTAGATAAATATATAAAAGAAGGACAGTTTGCACCAGGAAGTATGCTTCCAAAAGTTGAGGCTTGTAAAAAATTCGTAGAATTTAGTGAAAATAAAATTGCATTAATAGCATCACTTGCAAAAGCAAAAGAAGCTATTAATGGAACTTTAGGCACAAGAATAGTAAAATAATAATAGTCAATATTACTTTTTTATATATATTTGTTGAGGTTAAGGGATAAAAATAGTAAAATGATAATTAAAAAGGTTGCATAATATAATGTGATCTATAATATAAAAGATTTCAATACAAAAATTATACTATTAGGAGGAACAACATATGTTTAATTTAAAGAACAGAAACTTTTTAACATTAATGGATTTTACACCAAAGGAAATAAATTACTTTTTAGATTTAGCTAGGGATTTAAAAAGAGCTAAATATACAGGTACTGAAGTACAAAGAATGAAAGGCAAAAATGTTGCTTTAATATTTGAAAAAGCTTCAACTAGAACAAGATGCGCATTTGAAGTTGCAGCAAAAGATCAAGGTGCTCATGTAACTTATTTAGGACCAACAGGTAGCCATATTGGTAAAAAGGAATCAGCGGCAGATACTGCAAGAGTTTTAGGAAGAATGTACGATGGTATAGAATATAGAGGATTTGGTCAAGAAATCGTTGAAACTTTAGCTAAATATGCTGGAGTACCAGTTTGGAACGGATTAACAGATGAAGATCATCCAACTCAAATATTAGCTGACTTTTTAACAATAAAAGAACATTTTGATAAACCATTAAAGGAAATCAAATTTGCATATGTTGGAGATGGTGCTAACAATATGGCAAATGCTCTTATGATAGGTGCGGTTAAAATGGGAATGGACTTTAGAATAGTTTCTCCAAAAGAAATACCAACAGATGCTACATTAGTTGCTAAATGTAAAGAAGTAGCAGCTGAAACAGGAGCTAAAATAACAATAACTGATAACATTGAAGAAGGTGTTAAAGGTTGTGATGTTCTATATACAGATGTTTGGGTATCAATGGGAGAACCAGATTCAGTATGGGAAAGTAAAATAAAATTATTAACTCCATACAAAGTTGATATGAATATGATAAAAATGACTGGAAATCCAGAAGCTAAATTTATGCACTGCTTACCAGCATTCCATGATGAAGAAACAGCAGTAGGTAGAGAAATAAAAGAGAAATATGGTTTATCAGAAATGGAAGTTTCTCACGAATTATTTGAAAGCAAATATTCAATCGTGTTTGATGAAGCTGAAAACAGAATGCATACTATAAAAGCTGTTATGGTTGCAACATTAGGAAATCAATAATAATTAATATATAAGATAAAAGGAAGAATGAAACCATTCTTCCTTTTATTTTTTATATTAAAAACTACTGGCTATATAGATATGATTAGAATAAAAAAGTGGGTTATAAAAAACATAATATTTATTAAATAATATATTTCCACCTCAATATAAAAACAATTATATTGAATTTGTTTTATAATATAGTTCATAAAAACAAAGTTTTTTTAAAGAAAATCACCTATTATTTTAATAAAACCTATGATATAATTGGAATAATACGAATTATAAAAAATAAATAATTAAAAATATTCGGAAAGAGGGATGAGAGTGGGGAATAAAATAAAGACATTGTTCGTAGAGAAAAAACCGGAATTTAGAGTTGAAAGTAAAAAGATATTAAATGATTTTAAAATGGGACTAAATATAGAGAATATAAAGGATTTGAGAATCTTAAATAGATATGATGTAAGTGGCATAAATGATGAAGAATACAATTTAGCCAAGTACACTATATTTTCAGAAAGAAATGTGGATAACTTGTATGAAGAAAGCTTTCCTTATGATATGGAGGACAAAATTTTTTCTGTAGAATATTTACCAGGTCAATATGATCAAAGAGCAGATTCTGCGGCGCAATGTATAGAAATACTTACTCAAAAATCAGGAGTTATTGTTAAGTATAGTAAAATTTATGTTATAAAGGGGAATATAACAAATGAAGAACTAGAAAGAATTAAGCAGTATTCTATAAATAAAGTAGATTCTAGAGAAGCACATATTGAAAAACCTAATTCTTTAGAAGATGTTAAGCCAGAAGTAAAACCTGTAAAAGTTTTAGATAAATTTATAGATTTAAGTGAAGAAGAGTTAAAACAGTTTCTAGAAGATAGAAGTTTGGCCATGACTTTTGAAGATCTAAAATTTTGTAGAGAATACTTTAAAAATATAGAAAAGCGAAACCCTACTATGACAGAGATTAAAGTTATAGACACTTATTGGTCAGATCACTGCAGACATACTACTTTTATGACAGAAATAGAGGAAGTAAAAATACAACAGGGAATGTATTCTAATCCTATAAAAGTAGCGTATGAGGATTATAAAAATATAAAAAACTGCATATATGCAAAAGAAAAAGCTATTTGTCTTATGGATATAGCTACAATAGCCTCAAAAGAGCTAAAAAGGCAAGGTCTTATGAAGGATTTAGATGTATCTCCAGAAATTAATGCGTGTAGTATAGTAGTGGATGCTGAAATAGATGGTAAAACAGAAAAATGGCTTGTTATGTTTAAAAACGAAACTCATAATCATCCTACAGAAATAGAACCTTTTGGTGGTGCAGCTACTTGTGTGGGGGGCGCCATACGAGATCCACTTTCAGGAAGATCTTATGTTTACCAAGCTATGAGAGTTACTGGTAGTGCAGACCCAACAAAAAATATAGAAGAAACTATAGAGGGAAAACTTCCTCAAAAGAAAATAACTACTGAGGCAGCTCATGGATATAGTTCTTATGGAAATCAGATAGGTTTAGCTACAGGACAAGTTACAGAAATTTATGATGAGGGATATATGGCTAAAAGAATGGAGATCGGTGCAGTTATAGGTGCAGCTCCTATGGAAAATGTAATAAGAAAAGAACCTAAACCTTCAGATATAGTTATATTATTAGGAGGAAGAACAGGAAGAGATGGTATAGGTGGAGCTACAGGTTCTTCTAAAAAACATACAGAATCTTCTATAGAAAACTGTGGTTCTGAAGTGCAAAAAGGAAATGCTCCAACAGAAAGAAAAATTCAGAGGCTTTTTAGAAATAAGGAAGTAAGCGTTATGATAAAAAGATGTAATGATTTTGGAGCTGGTGGTGTATCTGTGGCCATTGGAGAACTTACAGATGGCCTTTACATAGATTTAAATAAAATTCCTAAAAAATATGATGGCTTAGATGGAACAGAATTAGCTATATCAGAATCTCAAGAACGTATGGCAGTTGTAATTTCAAAGGAGAACAAAGAAAAGTTTATTAGATTGGCAAAAGAAGAAAATTTAGAAGCTACTGTAGTAGCAGAGGTTAAAGAAGAGAAAAGACTTAAGATGTTATGGCAAGATAGTATAATAGTAGACTTAGATAGAGAGTTCTTAAATAGTAATGGTGTAGTCCAAAAGACTAAGGCTCTTATAACTACTCCAGAGAAAGCAAGCTATTTTAAAAAAGCAACTATAAATTGTAAAGAAACAATAAAAAATAAATGGATTAAAAACCTAAAAGACCTAAATGTGTGTAGTCAAAGAGGATTAGTTGAAATGTTTGA
The DNA here is from genome assembly GCF_943736985.1 of Clostridium sp. Marseille-Q2269. Taxonomy (GTDB): domain Bacteria; phylum Bacillota; class Clostridia; order Clostridiales; family Clostridiaceae; genus Clostridium_F. Next base: position 261,408 of record NZ_CALSFS010000002.1, on the reverse strand, counting down.
TAGTACAGTTGGAGCTGGCACTGTTGTAATGCCTTTAGGAGGGAAATATCAAAGAAGTCCACAGGAAGGTATGGCAGCTAAGCTTCCAGTATTAGAAGGTAATACTACTACAGCAACAGTTATGACTTATGGATTTAATCCTAAAATATCTACATGGAGTCCATTTCATGGAGCTATATATGCTGTTATAGAATCTGTAGCTAAAGCTGTAGCTATGGGGATAGATTATAAGGATATAAGACTTACTTTTCAAGAGTATTTTGAAAAACTAGAAAATAAAGCAGAAAGATGGGGAAAACCATTAGCTGCTCTTTTAGGAGCATTAAAAGTTCAAAGAGAATTTTCTATTGCAGCCATAGGAGGCAAAGATAGTATGTCCGGAACTTTTAAAGATATGAATGTACCACCTACATTAGTATCTTTTGCTGTAGGTATTACAAATGTTGATAGAATAATATCCTCAGAATTCAAAGAAGTAGGAAGCAGTATCATATATATAAAGGCTAAAAGAAACAAAGAGGATATGCCAGATTTTCATGTGCTTAGAAAAAATTATGAATGTGTATATAAAGCAATATCAACAGGTAATGTTTTAGCTTCTTCAACTATTAAATTTGGAGGAATTTCAGAAGCTATAAGTAAAATGTGCTTTGGAAATAACCTTGGGGCAAATTTAAAAAATTTAGAAAAGGAAGAGTTATTTTCTCCGGACTATGGTTCTATAATACTAGAGGTTAATAAAAATTTTGATTTAAACATATTAGAAGGAATAAATTATAAAATAATTGGATATACCACTGAAAAAGCTTGTATAGAAATTTTAAATGAGGAAATATTATTAGAGCAGTGTTATAAGGGATTTGAAAGTACACTAGAGAATGTATTTATATCAAAAGTAGAAAAAGAATGTAAAAAAGACTTAAATATACCACTATATAAAAGAGAAAATAAAAAATCATTAGGAATACAGGTTCCTAAACCAAAGGTTTTAATACCGGTATTCCCAGGCACTAATTGCGAATATGATTCTAAAAGAGCTTTTGAAAAAGTTGGTGGAGAAGTAGAGCTATTTGTATTCAATAATATGAATTCACATAATATAAAAGAATCTATAAATAGTTTAAGTTATAAAATAAGGAGCTCAAATATAATTATGCTACCAGGTGGATTTAGTGCTGGGGATGAACCAGAGGGATCTGGTAAGTTTATAGCAACTATATTTAGAAATGAAAAAGTTAAGGATGCAGTTATGGAATTATTAAGAGTTAGAGATGGATTAATGTTAGGTGTATGCAATGGGTTCCAGGCTTTAATTAAATTAGGGTTGGTACCATTTGGAGAAATACGTGATATAGATGAAGAATGTCCTACTCTCACTTATAATGATATAGGCAGACATCAATCAAAAATCGCATATACTAAAGTCATTTCTAATTTATCACCTTGGTTTAATAATGTAGAAGTAGGAGATATACATGCAATACCTATATCACATGGAGAAGGTAAATTTTATGCTAAAGATCATATAATGAGAGATTTAATAGATAAAGGTCAAGTAGTTACTCAATATGTAGATGCTGATGGAAATACTGCTTGTGATATAAAATATAATCCAAATGGTTCTGTATTTTCCGTAGAGGGTATTTGCAGTCCAGATGGTAGAATATTGGGCAAAATGGGACATTCAGAAAGAATTGGATATGGAACATTAAAAAACGTACCAGGTAATAAAGATCAAAAAATATTTAAGTCTGGAATAGAATATTTTAAGTAAATACAAAGTATATAATTTTACAAAGGTTACGCATGAAAAATACGGAAAAATTCAAATTGTATTAAAAAAAAGTCCATCTTAAAAAAAGAATTATTTTAAGATGGACTTTTCTCATTTCCTTTTATAAGGTGAAATTTCCAAAATAATTTTCTGAAAATAATACAAATTTAAAACATTTTAAATTGACAAAACAGTAACTAGAATATTATAATTAAATTAGATAGAAGTTGAGTTTAATACTATATAATGTGTAGTAGAAGTTTACTTTTTATAATAATAAAGAGGTGATATAGTGAAAATTATTTTCTACACATTCATAATCTTTTTATCTTTTAGTTTAATTGCTTTTCTTTTAACCACTGCAAGATTTATATACCATCACAAATATGGTAAGGCGGTTTTTAAAATCAATAAAAATAAATACAAAAAAAGTCAGAGATCTAAGAAAGAATTTTTAATGACAGTTAGTCCTTTTAAGGATGAAAATGATAACGTGTTCTTACCTTTAAAATATGTGGCTAACTCGTTAGGAATGAAATTATATTATGACGAAAAACGAAATATGATAATAAATGTGATGGATAAAAGTATTAAAGCTAATAAAGAAATAATCTTTATAGAAAATAGCTCAAAAAAGTTAAAGAGAAAAATAGATGATAATATAAAGATTATAAACAATGAATTAATGTTACCACAAAGCTATATTAAAGATATATTTGATATAAATATAGAAATAAATAACAACACAGGAGAAGTAGTACTTAGATAAGTATATGGAAAAAGAATTATGAAAAACATTATAAAGCAATTAAAACATCCTATTTAGTTAATAAAACGTTTAAACTAAATAGGATGTTTATTTTTTATAAAATATTTAAATTAAGTATTAATTGATGTATGAATTGCCATCAAGAGGAATTAAAACTTGTAGAGAAGGTGATCCATCTGCTAAACCTACAGCATAAACAGTATAATATTTATTAGGTTTTAAATTAGCATTAGGAGATGTTAATACTACATCTTCTGTATTAGTAAGTTTTAAATTAATTGTGTAATTATCTGGATCTAATTCATAGTAAGAAGTTATATTTTTGTAACCTATATTAGTAAATATTTCTTCATTATTCATATAAAAATCTACATTTGGAGCATTGGGAGAAAGATGTATAAAACGGACATAGGATTTATTTGGGTTCTTATTATCTAATTTTTTATCAAGTATAGGAAATAAAGCTATATCTTTAAGAAGTCCAGTGGCTGCTATTGTATATATAGAATTTGGTGGAATAAAAAAATTTCCATCTATAATAGGCATTTCACTTTCACCAGTAGGAAATACTTTTATGTTATGAACCATAGAACTTAAAGGCATGTACTTGGTGAAACTTTTATAAGATAAGCCTTCCGATATTAAATTCTCATCCATATATATATCTACTGCAGGGGCATCTGGAGATGCATGAAGAATTCTAATATATGATTTTTCATCACTTTTTCTAAATTTTACTTTGTTTTCATGGAAACAAGGCAAATCAAACATAATAAAACCTCACTAAAAATTTCTACAATATTAATATATATATCACTTCTAAAATTTGTTACATAATATTAGATTTAGTTGTTAAATTATTAGCTAAATATAATAAGGTAAAAAATATAGAATTAAGAGAATAATTTGTTTTAAATTTTCTAAATAGTTTGTTATATTTTTATAAAACATATTGATAAAAAATTTTTTATCTTTTTAGAATTAATAAAAAAATTTATAAAAAAATTATAAATACATTCATATTTTACTAATATATACTATATAAATATAATAATTAAGACAATATAATATAGAATTTTTAATAAATAATTAAAATTTATTTATTATATAGCAGTATCATTATAATATAAATAAAAACAGTTATAAAAACAATCTGTTTTATAACTGTACAGTAAGAAAATAGATTGTTAATAAATATGAAATAATTTATTTTAAAAAATTCAGAAATGTATATTTTTTAACAATTATATCTGTAAAATATTAATATAAATGCAATTCTTTTAAGGTTTTAATATTATTATGCAGTAAATTCAAAATATTCAAAGGTAATTATTTAAAATAAAGAATAATCATATAAATAGCAATTTTACTTAATATTTGAAAAATGATAACATTTACAACAAGGGGGTTAATCAAAATTCATTTTAAGTCATACATAAAAAGGGGAGAAGTTTATGGAGTTTTTATTAAATATTTTTAAAAATATCAACAATGTACTATGGTCATATATATTGATGTTTTTTTTATGTGGTGCAGGGATATTTTTCACATTTAAGTTGGGTTTTGTACAAGTAAAGAAGTTTAAAGCAATGTTTAAACAAGTATTTACTAAAAGTGATAATGATGATGGAATTAGTTCATTCCAAGCATTAGCTACTGCAGTAGCAGCACAAGTGGGGACAGGTATTTTAGCAGGAGCTGCTACTGCTATAGCATCTGGTGGACCAGGAGCTATATTTTGGATGTGGATTAGTTCTTTTTTTGGCATGGGCACTATATTTGCAGAAGCGGTTTTGGCTCAAAAATATAAGACTCATTCTGAAGATGGAGAGGTTTTAGGAGGACCTGCTTATTATATAAGGGATGGACTAGGCAGTAAAAAACTAGCTAGATTTTTCGCATTTGCTATGATGGTATCTGCCTGTTTGACAGGGGATATGGTTCAGTCAAATTCTATATCTATAGCAATAAATAAAGCATATAATGTTCCAACTATAATTACAGGATGTGTATTAGTAGTACTTACAGCTATGATAGTTATAGGAGGAATACAACGTATAGCTTCTGTAACAGAAAAGCTTATACCTATAATGGGAGCCTTATTTATATTAGGAAGTTTAATAATTATATTCAAAAATTATTATAATATAATTCCAGCTTTTAAGATGATATTTGTAGGAGCGTTCAATCCAAGAGCTGCCACAGGTGGACTTATAGGGGCATCTGTAAGAGAAGCCATGAGATATGGAGTATCTAGAGGTTTATTTTCTAATGAAGCAGGTATGGGGTCTACACCTCATGCACACGCAGTGGCAAATGTAAAACATCCAGTACAACAAGGATTAGTTGCTATGTTTGGAGTTTTTATAGATATATTTGTAATATTAAATTGTACAGCCTTTGTTATACTTACAAGTGGATCTTTAGATGGCAAAACTACAGGTATAGAATTAACACAAAAAGCTTTCGTAAATGGATTTGGAGGTTTCGGGAATTCTTTTGTAGCTATTAGTTTATTCTTCTTTGCTTTTTCAACTATGATTGGGTGGTTTTTCTTTGGGGCTTTAAATGTTAAATTCTTGTTTGGTAAAAAAGGAATGAAGTTCTATACACCTATATATTTAATTTCTTTAGTGTTAGGTACTATTTTAGATGTACCTGTAGTATGGGAATTAGCGGATACATTTAATGGATTAATGGTTATACCAAATTTAATAGCATTAATAGGATTGGCTAAGTTAGTTAAGGATGAGCTTAAAGATTATAACGAAAATTTCTTGTTAAGACAATCAGTGGCTAATAGAAAATCCCATAATTTATAAGTTTATATAAAATTTAAATGTTAAAAGCAGGAATAAATATTCCTGCTTTTATTATAAACTTATAATTATGACAGTGTGAGTTTATAGAGGTTATATAATTATAAGTTATATAAGCAACCCTATTTAGATGAATATGGTGTTATTTGCAGAAGTCATTTCTTCTACTATAGTATACATATTTGTTATTTCTCCAATTTTAAGCTTATCTTTTATTCCATAAAAATCAAGACAAGTTCCACAGCTTAGTATAGTGACTCCTTTGTTTTTCAAAGATTCTATACTTTCAAGACATTCAGAACCTTCCACTGTAAGCTTGACTCCACCATTTAAAAATAATAAATGAGAAGGATGCTTATCACTTTCACTTAAAGCATATAAATAGCTTTTCATTAGAGCACTTCCTAATTTGTCATCTCCACTACCAAGAACGTTCTTAGAAATAACCATAACTAATTTATCAGTATTTGATAAAATTGATTCACAATCAATACAGTGCTCTTTTGTCATAGTTATGTAATATAGAGAATCTTTTTCTTCTACTTCACTTTTAAACCCATTCTTTTCGGAAAGTTTTAAAATATTATTTTTAGCTACTTCGTTATCTACTATGGTAGTAGCTTGGCCCTCTTCTATAGAATCAAAGAATTTTTTTGTGTTGATTACTGGTTGTGGACATTTTAGTCCTTTACAATCAATTATTTTAGTCATATCTTTAGCCTCCTAAAATAAATCTTATTCATGATTTTAATTATATCACAAATTTACCAGCAAACTTATAAATAATATTTATAGATAATAACAAAACTATTTCGTAAAATAACAAAATTGTTACGTAACAGACTTTAAAGGATTAAAATTAAAACAAGGAATACTTTTAGTCAATAGATGGTTATAAAAATAAAGAATATTAATATTTATATCCTAAGATTTAAGCTAATGGCCTAATGCCACGTCCTGTTTACTTTACTCTTAAATCTTATTCTATAAATAAAGTATTCTAATTATTTTTCTAAATATCTATTTTCTTAAAAGTATTCATTGTTTTAATCCTTTTAAAGGCTGTTATATAATTTTTCAGTTTCATATAAATATTTTAAATTTAAATATTTTAAATTTAAAATATAAAACAATTGGTGTACTCAGGAAATTAATCATACGAATTTTCATTGCTAACGTATAAATATTTAGTATAAAAATTAACATATGTAAATTTTATGAATGATATACTTACCCCGCATGCTACGCATGAATCTTCTAACGAAAATTTTTTAAAAGCCCTTTCTTTTAATGATAAAAATAATTGTAGATTTTACGTAACAAAGAGGAGTAAAATCCTCATTTTGTACTTCCTATTCCATAGAAAATTACCTTTAAATAGTTATATTATCTTTCCTTAGATTAAAAAAATGAGATATGTGGTGTAAAAGGCATTTGAATAAAATTAGCGATCCTTATTTGTTTTACCGAAATATATGTATATTCCCAATCATTGTTTGAGCGTTCAGCGAGTGATGATTTGGAATCATATATTTTAAGGAAAAACAAATTAGAATCTCTTATTGAAGTGAATTGCCTTTCAAGCCACATATCCTTTTTTAAAATTTAAGGTAGTGACTTTTTACGTCATAATTTCCTTAAATTATAAATAAGTTTTAAATTTTAACTTGAAATTTCGCTTCATGTTAGGTATATTTATAGTTGTTTTTATTTTATGCGTTCTTAAAATTATCTAAACATGTCCTTTATTATAAAGGATATAAAGGAAGTTTATAGAATATAATTATAGAATATGATTATTATTGATGGATTTATTTTTTTATTGTTAATAATTCAATATACTAGTGATACAGAGTAATACAAATAAGGAGTGAGACTATGGTTCCAATAATTTTTACAGATGCTAGTTGTGATTTGCCAAGAGATTTTATAGATGAAAATAATATACCTTTTTTAGGGCTTATGTGCAATTTTAAAGGGAAAGATTGGGAAGATGATTTTGGAAAGACATTATCTTATGAGGAATTTTATAAAGGTATTAAAAACAGTGAGATGCCTTCTACCAGTCAGATTAATGAATATAGATTTGAAGAAAAATTTAAAGAATTATTAAAATATGAAAGACCTATAATATATATAGCTATGTCATCTGGATTAAGCGGTACTGTGAATAGTGCTAAAGTGGCTAGAAAGGAAATATTATCAGAAAATCAAAATGCTGACATAACTATAATAGACACCAAATGTTCATCTATAGGAGAAGGGTTATTAGTATATAATGCTGTTAGAATGGCCAAAGAAGGTAAATCTAAAGATGAAATAGTAAAATGGATAAATGAGAATAAAGATAAAGTTAATCATTGGTTTATGGTTGAAAACTTAACTCACTTAAAAAGAGGGGGAAGAGTATCAGCAACTTCAGCAACTATAGGAACCTTATTAAACATAAAGCCTATTATACACATAGAAAAAGATGGTACTCTAAAGAATGTAACTAATATAAGAGGAAAGAAAAAGGCTATAAGATATATTTTAGATAGATTTAAGGAGAAATGTATCAATTACGATCAGGTAACAGTTGGTATAGTTCATGGACATTGCTTGGAAGAAGCAGAAAAATTAGTAGAAGCACTAAAAGAAGAGTTTGGTGTAAAGAATTTTATAGTTAATGAATTAGGTATAGGAATGGGAGCACACTGTGGAGACGGTATGTTGGCGTTATGCTTTATAGAGAATAATATATAAATCATATAAAAGAATCCTCCTTTTTAGTATAATAAACAGGGGGATTTTTATTTTTGCAAATATTTAAACAACAATTTAAAATATGGAGGGTTTTTTTGAATAGTAATATTATCAATCAAGTATTAATTCTTTTTATAATAATGGCTATAGGAATTGTTTGTGGGAAAAAAGAAATTTTAACTGAAGAAACAAATAAAAAACTTTCTGAGCTTTTATCTAAAGTTACTTTGCCTTGTCTCATAATTTCTTCTTTTAACTATAATTTTACTGGCGACATGATAAAAAAAGCTAAGATGTTTTTTGTTTATTCGCTAATTATACATATAGTACTAATATTAATAAGTGGAATATTTTTTGTTAAATATAATCAAAGGGCTAAGAAAGTTCTTAAATTTTCTACTATATTTTCTAATAGTGGTTTTATGGGTTATCCTGTAATAGAAGCTTTGTATGGTAAAATTGGAGTGTTTTATGCTTCTATTTTTGGTATACCTTTTAATATATTTATGTTGTCAGCAGGAATTATGATATATACAGGTGAGAAGGATGTTAAAAATTTAAAATCTATACTTAAACATCCTGGTATAATAGCTACAGTTTTAGGTATGTTTATACTTTTGTTTTCAATTCCTGTGCCTATGCCAATAAATAAATCATTACAATATGTAGGAGCTATGACAACTCCTTTGTCTATGATAATAGTTGGAGCTATGGTAGCAGATATAAATATAAAGGAAATTTTTACAGGAACAGAAGCTTACTACGGTTCTTTTGTTAGACTTATAATAATACCATTTTTAGTTTATATTTTAATGATTATATTAAAGGCAGATAAGCTTGTATTAGAGATATGTGTAATATTAGAAGCTATGCCCACAGCAGTATTGGCTACTGTTCTTGCAGAAGAGTATGATGGAGATGCAGTTTTAGCAGCTAAATGTGTATTTATGACAACTATATTGTCCATTATAACAATACCTTGTATAGTATATTTTATAACTTGAATATAATTGTTATATTAAAATATGTACTATTATAACAAAAACTTAAGTTATAATGTATAATATAGATATAAATTTTAATTATTCACTTTTAAATTTAATTTAATATTATAAAGAGGTGGGCAAATGTTTGATACGCATTTACATACTGAAGTTTCAACAGATTCTGAAATGACTATAGATGAAGTTATAGAGACTTCTAAAAATAACAATTTGGGAATAATAATAACAGAGCATATGGATTTAGGATTAAAAAATGAAAATAAGTTTTGCTTTGATGTACCTTCTTATTTTGAAAAGTATAATAAATATAGAAATGACAAATTGCTTTTAGGTATAGAATTAGGCATGGAAGAAGACCTTATAGTAGAAGGAAAAGACGTGGTGTGCAGCGGAAATTTTGATTATGTAATAGGGTCTATTCACTTAATAAATAAAATGGATCTATATTTTGAAGAATTTTATAAAGATAAAAGTAAAGATGAAGCCTTTCATATTTATTTTGATAACATGAAATATAATTTACAAAAGTATGATTTTATAGATAGCTTAGGACATATAGATTATATTTCAAGATATGCTAGATATAAAGAACCAGAAATAAGTTATAATATTTTTAAAGAAAATATAAATGAAGTTTTAAAGATTTTAGCAGAAAAAGAAAAGTCTATTGAAATAAATACTAGAAGATTAAGTGATAAAAAGGTTGTAGAAAATCTAGTTAAAATATATAAGAGATTTTATGAACTAGGTGGGAAAACAGTTACGTTAGGATCAGATTCCCATACTGCTAAAGATATGGGAAGTAGATTAAGCCTTGCAAAAGAAATGGCAGACTATTGTAATTTAAAGGTTGTGTATTATAAAAATAGAAAACCTGAATATGATAAGTAGTGTTTATCATAACTTTGTGTATATAGTGTTTTAAGCGTAGTCCTTATTTACAGTATTAAATTTAAGGAGATTTTATAAATTATCATAAAAACTAAAATTTGTATAGGATTTTCTAGAATTTAAGCAAATAACTTGATAAAATAAAGACTTTAACTTACAATAAAAGTTAAAGTCTTTTTGAATGAGGTGAGAGTATGAGACCTTTAGCAGATTTAATGAGACCCAACAAATTAGAAGATTTTGTGGGGCAAAAACATATATTAAAAGAGAACAAACCCCTATATAATTTGCTGAAAAATAAAGCTATATACAACTCTATATTTTATGGACCTCCAGGTACTGGGAAAACTACTTTAGCTAATATTGTGGCAAATTATGTAGATAAAAAATTCTATAAATTGAATGCAACCACAGCATCCATCAAGGATATTCAAGAAATAACTGCTAGTTTGAATAGTTTACTAAATTATAATGGTGTTGTTTTATATATAGATGAGCTACAACATTTTACTAAAAAACAACAACAGGCATTATTAGAATTCATAGAGGATGGAAGGGTAATATTAATAGCCAGTACTACGGAAAATCCTTATTTTGTTATACATAAAGCAATTTTAAGTAGGTGTAATATATTTAAATTTGAACCTTTAAGTAAAGATGATATTATACTAGGGTTAGAAAAGGCTATAAATAAACTAATAGATAGAGATATAAATATACAGTATAGTAAGGAAGCTTTAGAGTATATAGGGGAAATATGTCAAGGTGATTATAGAAAGGCTTATAATATTTTAGAGCTAGCTGTAAATTCACAATGTGGACCTGATATAAAAATTACTTTAGAGTATATAGAATCTTTAAAACAGTCCAATATTAGAGCAGACGCTACAGGAGATGAATATTATAATATTTTAAGTGCATTTCAAAAAAGTATAAGAGGAAGTGATCCTGATGCATCAGTTCATTATTTAGCAAGACTTATAAAAGGTGGAGATATTACATCTGTCATAAGAAGGTTATCAGTAATAGTGGCAGAAGATATTGGATTGGCTCATCCTAATGCATTGACTGTTGTAGATTCAGGTATAGAACTAGCTTTAAAAGTAGGACTTCCAGAGGCACAAATTATTTTATCTGAGATTACTATATATTTAGCCACATTACCAAAATCAAATAGCTCTTACTTAGCCATAAAAAATGCTATAAGAGACTTAGAAAACACTAATTTTGGAGATGTACCGGACCATCTTAAGGATTCTCATTATTATGGTGCTAAAAATTTAGGTGTAGGAGGATACAAATATCCTCACGATTTTAATGATCATTATGTTAATCAAGAATATCTTCCTAAAGCCCTAAAAGATAAGGTATATTATAAAACTCAACATAATAAATATGAAGAAAATCTAAAAAAATATTGGGAAAATCTAAAAAAGTGAATAAAAAACTAATATTTTAATGTAGTCTTATACAAAATAAGACTATACTTTTTTATAAAAAATTTCCTAAAAAATTGATTAATTATTGTTGACAGTTTTACTCAGGTTTGCTATTATAAAAATAAATCATAGTAAAGTGGTCAACATTAAAAGGATGTGATTAAATGAAGTTGTCAACTAAGGGTAGATATGGAGTAAAGGCTATGGTAGATTTGGCAATTAACTACGGTGGGCAACCAATTTCTATAAAAAATATTTCCGAAAGGCAGCATATATCTGAGTATTATTTGGAACAGTTATTTTCTCCGCTTAGAAAAGCTAAACTTATAAAAAGTATAAGAGGCGCTCAAGGGGGATATATACTAAATAGGCATCCTAAGGATATAACTGTAGCAGATATTATGCAGGTTTTAGAAGGCCCTATAGAAATATCTAGTTGCTTAGAAGGCGAAGATAGTTGCGGTAACGCAGAGTGTTGTGCAACTAGACTTTTGTGGGTAAAGATAAAGGAAAGTTTAGATAATATAATGGAATCAACTACCTTACAAGATATGGTAGAAGACTATAAAAAAATAAATTCACCAATTAAAAGGAGTGAACATAATGAATAAACAAGTTTATATGGATTATTCAGCTACTACTTATACAAAACCAGAGGTACTAGAAGAGATGCTTCCATTTTTCACTGAAAACTTTGGAAATCCATCTTCTTTGTATTCTTTCTCAGATAAAACAAAAAAAGCTGTGAATATAGCTAGAGAAAGAGTAGCAAAAGCATTAAATGCAGAAAAAAATGAAATATTCTTTACAAGTGGTGGTTCAGAAGCAGATAATTGGGTCTTAAAAGGAATAGCTTATGCTAATAAAAATAAAGGGAAACATATAATAACTACGAAAATAGAGCATCATGCTATATTACATACAGCACAATTTTTAGAGAAAGAAGGCTTTAAAGTAACTTATTTACCAGTTGATGAAGAAGGTTTTGTAAGTGTAGAAGATGTAAAAACTGCTATAACAGATGAAACTATTTTAGTTTCTGTAATGTTTGCTAACAATGAGATAGGAACTATAGAACCAATAAAAGAAATAGGTAAATTATGTAGAGAAAAAAATATTTATTTTCATACAGATGCAGTTCAGGCTATGGGGCATATAGATATAGATGTAAAGGACATGAATATAGATCTATTATCTATGTCTGCTCATAAATTTTATGGGCCTAAAGGTATAGGCGCATTGTATATAAGAAATGGAGTTAAGATACAAAATTTAATTCATGGCGGAGGACAAGAAAGAGGGAAAAGAGCTAGCACAGAAAATATAGCTGGAATAGTAGGTCTTGGTAAAGCTATAGAATTGGCTGTGGAGAATATGATAGAGGAAAATAAGAAATTATGTAATTTAAGAAATAAGTTAATAAAAGAAATAGAAACAAGAATACCTGAAGTAAAACTAAATGGGCCTAGAGATATGAGTAAAAGACTGCCTAATAATGTTAACTTTAGTTTTATAGGAATTGAAGGGGAAACATTGTTATTAGATTTAGATATGAATGGAATATTTGCATCTACAGGAAGTGCCTGTGCTTCAGCATCTTTAGATCCATCTCATGTGCTTTTATCAATAGGACTTCCACATGAAGTAGCTCATGGTTCCTTAAGATTAAGTTTAGGAGCTAAGAATACAGAAGAACATATAGATTATGTATTAGAAGTACTTCCTAAGATAATAAAACAAAGAAGAGAGATGTCACCACTTTGGGAAGATTATATGAAAAACAAGGAGGCAAAATAATATGTATACAGAAAAAGTAATGGATCATTTTAGAAACCCTAGAAATGTTGGAGAGATAGAGGATGCTAATGGAGTAGGTGAAGTAGGAAACGCTAAGTGTGGCGATATAATGAAAATATATTTAAAAGTTGAAGATAATATAGTTAAAGATGTAAAATTTAAAACTTTTGGATGTGCATCTGCTATAGCATCATCAAGTATGGCTACAGAACTTATAAAGGGTAAAACATTGGAGGATGCATGGAAACTTACTAATAAAGCAGTGGCTGAAGCTTTAGAAGGCTTACCACCAGTAAAAATGCATTGTTCTGTACTTGCAGAAGAAGCTATACACAAAGCAATAAATGAATACAGAATATCTCAAGGTTTAGAGCCATGGGAAATGAAGACTCATTCTGAACATATTCACGAACATGTACATGGTAACTAATTGTAATAAATTAAGTTAGCTTAACATAAGAAATTTTAATTTGAAATACCCTCAATTAAGAGGGTATTTTTTTATTTTTTGATAAAACTAAATATATAGTAATAATGAAAATACAAGTTATAGTTCAAGGTGTGATTTTAAAATATTGATATAAAGGGAGTAACTATGTATAGAAGTAAATACTTTAAATATATGAATGTATATTATAACAATGGTAAAAAAGCAGGTTTTATAAAGGATATATTAGTAGATTTCAATGAAGAAAAAATTATAGGATTTGAAGTAAGCTCATATAAATTTTTAAATAAAAATAATATTGCACTTATAGAGGATATAGTATCTATAAATAAAAATATGGTGGTAGAAAAATTAGAAAAAGGAAAATATTTAAGTTTTAATGATATAAAACATTTAGAAGTTATAGATATAGATGGAGTTTTAATGGGAGTTATTGAAGATATAATAATAAATGAAGATGATTTTAGAATTTCTGCACTTATAATATCTATGGGATTTTTAAATAATTTTATAAAAGGAAAGAAAGTAATAAGTCTTAATGAAATAATATTAGGAGAAAAGAATTTACTCTATTTTAATTATAAAAGTAAAAATTTAGATTTTAAGATAATGCTTAAGAATAAAATAAATTCATAGGAGTAAATATTATGGAAAAACATCATAAAAAATTATATATTGAATTATTGTTTTTTGTATTAGTGTTTTTAGTAGTTTTTATTATAATTATGAAAAATGACATAGCTAGAGATATAATTTCTTTGTTTTTTATATCTTTTGTTATTTATTATATACTAAAACCTATACACGTATTTTTAAAGAATAAGGGTATAAATGAGAAGTTTTCGGCATTAATTTTAGTTTTATCATTAGTAATAATTATAGGGATTTTTATTATTTCTATAATACCTAATCTAATAAAAGAAGCCCATAATATAACCGGATCTATAGAAAATGTTAAAAAGTATATAGACTATATATATAGTAGAATCAATTTATTAAACAATAATAAAATATTGGGTGGTATTTTGACCAAAATAAATAAAAAGGTTGAAAACTATACAATAATAATGGGAGATAATATTTTAAATAAATTTGTTGGTTTTGGAGAAAATATATTAGATTATGCTGTTATTCCAATAATAGTATATTATTTTTTAGCTTCAGGAAAAGACATAATACAAAAATTTTTTATGATTTTTCCAATCAAGATTAGGAATATAGTGAAAAATATATTTGAAGATATAGATAAAATTTTGGCTAGATATATTATAAGCCAAATGATATTATGTTTAATAATAACTGTACTTACTTTTTCCATATTAATAGTATTAGGTATAAGATTACCTATATTATTGTCTCTAGTAAATGGATTTTTCAATATAATACCTTATTTTGGACCTATTATAGGATCACTACCTGCTATATTAATAGCCTTTACTAAATCACCTAAAATAGCAATTTGGGCTTTTATTTTATTGTATGCTATACAACAAATAGAAGGAGATATATTGTCTCCTAAAATAACAGGAGATAGTGTAGATATGCATCCTTTGACTGTTATATTGCTTCTTTTAATAGGAGGAAAGATATATGGCCTTGTGGGAATGGTTTTAGCTATACCTATAGGAGTTATAATAAAAATTATATATGAAGATTTAAACTATTATTTATTTTAAATAATATATTTTTAGGTAACATAAAGTTTAAAAGATAGAATACTTATAAATTTTTGTATATCTTTTTGCATATCTTGACATAGTGGTAATTTTTATTTATAATTTGAGCATAATAAGATTAAATAAATATATGGTGATGATTAAAAGGAGTAAGTATAGTAGCTTTATATAGAGAGGAAGTGGATGGTGAAAACTTCTTAGAGTTCATACTGAAGGCTGTTTAGGAGCTATTTTTAGAAGATGTAAATACAAATGTGTATTTAAATTAGGGTGGTACCGCGGAATGTAACTTTCGTCCCTTTTCAGGGATTGAAAGTTTTTTTATTTATAAAAATATAAAAAATGAAGGAGAGATAAACCATGGACAGAATGGGTTTAAACGAAATAAGAGAGGAATACTTAAGATTTTTTGAAAGTAAGGAGCACCTAAGATTGCCAAGTTTTTCTTTAGTGCCTAAAAATGATAAAAGTCTACTTTTGATAAATGCAGGAATGGCTCCGTTAAAGCCTTATTTTACAGGACTTCAAGTTCCACCAAGTAAAAGAGTTACAACTTGTCAAAAATGTGTAAGAACTGGAGATATTGAAAATGTAGGTAAAACTTCAAGACATGGTACTTTTTTTGAAATGATGGGAAATTTCTCTTTTGGAGATTATTTTAAAGAAGAGATTATTCCATGGGCATGGGAATTTATTACAGAAATTTTAAAGCTGCCTAAGAATAAATTATATGTAACTATATATGAAGATGATAATGAAGCCTTTGATATATGGGTAAGTAAAACAGATGTGAATCCTAAAAGAATATTTAGGTTAGGAAAAAAAGATAATTTTTGGGAACATGGCTTAGGCCCTTGTGGACCTTGTTCAGAAATACATTTTGATAGAGGAGCTGGAGAAGTTACAACTTCAGAGGAATTTGTGAAAGCCAGTGATGAAGATAAAATAGTAGAATTTTGGAACTTAGTATTTACTCAATTTGATAAAGATCAAGAAGGAAACTATAATAGATTAGCTAATCCTAACATAGACACAGGTATGGGACTTGAGAGAATGGCTACCATAATGCAAGATGTAGATAGTATATTTGAAGTTGATACTATAAAGGCTGTATTAGATGAGGTTTGTAATCTTTCAGGAGCTAGATATAAAGAAGAAAAATTAAAAGATATATCTATAAGAATAATAACAGATCACATAAGAAGTATTACTTTTATGATAAGTGATGGTATACTACCTTCTAATGAAGGGAGAGGATATGTTCTTAGAAGACTCTTAAGAAGAGCTGCAAGACATGGAAAAACTTTAGGTATAAATCATACTTTTTTACATAGCTTAACAGACATAGTAATAAAAAATTCTTATAAAAATTATCCTGAATTAGAAGAAAAAAAAGATTATATAAAGAAAGTTATAAAGTTAGAAGAAGAAAGATTCGATGAAACTATAGATGCTGGAATGCAAATATTAAATGACTATATAAAAGATGTTAAAAACAATAAAAATAAAATTCTTTCAGGAGACAAAGCATTTAAATTATATGATACTTATGGATTCCCAGTAGAATTAACAGAAGAAATATTAGAAGAACAGAGTATAAGCATAGATATTGAAGGTTTTGAAAAAGAAATGAAAGAACAAAGAGAAAGAGCTAGATCTGCTAGAGAAGAGACTAACTATATGGGAGCAGAAGATACTATTTTAAATAAAATAGATTTAACTATAAATACAAAATTTGAAGGGTATAATAAAATACAAACTAAGTCAAAGGTAGCTTTGATTATAGAAAATGAAGAGTTTAAAAACCAACTTAAAGAAGGTGATGAGGGAATAATAGTAGCTTTAAATACTCCATTTTATGCTGAAATGGGAGGTCAAATAGGCGATACAGGCATTATATATAATAATAATTTTAAAGCAGAGGTTATAGACTGTAAAAAGAACATATCAGGTAAAATACTTCATTTTGTAAAAATTTTACAGGGAAAAGTAACACTGGATGATGAAATTATATTAAGAATAAATGAAGAAAGAAGAAATAACATAAGAAAAAATCATACAGCAACCCATATATTACATTCTGCTTTGAAAAAGGTAGTTGGAGAGCATGTGCAACAATCAGGTTCTTATGTGGATGATGAGAGATTAAGATTTGACTTTAGTCATTTCGAAGCAGTTTCAGAATGTGAGTTAAAAGAAGTGGAAAAAATAGTAAACACGGAAATAATGAAAGCTAATGATGTAAATACTAAGGTGATGAATGTAGAAGAAGCAAAACAAGATGGTGCTATTGCCTTGTTTGATAATAAATATAAAGATGATGTTAGGGTGGTTTCTGTAGGAAATTTTAGTAAAGAATTATGCGGAGGAACTCACGTAAGTAATAGTGGACAAATTGGAATGTTTAAAATAGTTTCAGAGGCTGGAGTTGCTGCAGGCATAAGAAGAATAGAAGCATTAACTGGTTTTAAAGCTATGGAATATTTAGATAACAAAAATAACATATTAAAAGAAGCATCTCAAATATTAAAATGTAATGAAAAAGAATTATTAAATAAATTAAATAATCAAATTTTAGAAATAAAACAAAATGAAAAAGAAATAGAAAATTTAAAATTAAAATTAGCAAGTGGAGCAGAGGATGAAATATTAAATAATATAAAAGAAATAAAAGGTGTTAAAGTGGCATCTGCAGTAGTAAGAGATATAGATGGAAATGCTTTAAGAGATTTAGGAGACAAAATAAGAGAAAATATGAAAAGTGGAGTAGTTGTATTAGGAAGTAGCAATAAAAATAAAGTTGTATTTATTGCTATGGCAACAAAAGATGTTGTAGCTAAAGGAATACATTGTGGGAAAATAATTAAACAGGTTGCAACTATAGCCGGTGGCGGTGGTGGTGGAAGACCAGACATGGCACAAGCAGGTGGAAAAGATCCAAATAAACTAGAGGAAGCTATAAAAACTGTAGAAAGTGTAGTGGAAAGTTTAGTTAAATAGTATACTTTTTAATGAATATGTCTTATAATATATTTAAAGAATATAAAGACACTCAAATATTGGTTGCTCCATAGAAAAGTTGCAATCGTTAAAGATTGTATAGGAAGGTGATAAAATGAGTGGAGATAAAACAATACAATTTGATCCTGTAGAAAACAAAAAAACATTAACCAAAGAAATACTTACAAAGGTTTATAATTCTTTATTAGAAAAAGGTTATAATCCAGTAAATCAGCTAGTAGGATATTTAATCTCTGGTGACCCAACATATATAACTAATTATAATGGAGCTAGATCATTAGTTATAAAGCTAGAAAGAGATGAGATACTAGAGGAAGTAATAAAATCATATTTAGGGATAAATTAAAAAAATAAAAATGCCCTTTAGGGCATTTTTATTTTAAATATGGAAATAATAGATAAATAGTACAGCTAAAGATTTAAATTTTAGCAAAATTAATATTACATAGAAAATATATTAAATTGTAAATGTATTACTTTTGTGTTATAGGAGTTTTATGAATACATAGTAATTTTATTATTTGAAGTGATTACTCCTATGTACTGAAGTTTCATATAAAAAATATTTAGGAGAGATTTATGAGAATACTGGGACTAGATATAGGTGATAGAACTATTGGAGTAGCTATAAGCGATCCATTAGGTTTTACAGCACAAGGAATTACAACTATAAGAAGAAAAAGTGAAGCATATGATTTGGAAGAAATAAAAAAAATATGTGATAAATATGAAGTAGATACTATAGTATCAGGGCTTCCTAAAAATATGAATGGTACATTAGGACCACAAAGTGAAAAGGTTCTTGAATTTTGTGATTTAATAAAAGCACATACTAATATTGAAATAAAAATGTGGGATGAGAGACTAACAACTGTAGCTGCTACAAAAGCCATGCTAGAGGCAGATTTGTCTCGCTCTAAAAGAAAAAAAATAGTAGATAAAGTGGCTGCTACGTATATATTACAGGGTTACTTAGATAGTTTGTAAAAATATGGAGGATGATAATATGGATAATAATGTAGATACAATAACATTAACAGATGAAGATGGAAAAGAAACTGAGTTTGAGGTAATAACTAAACTTGATATAGAAGATAAAGAATATGTAGTTGTAGTTCCTAAGGATGAAGAAGTAGAAGAGGCTATAGCTCTTAGAATAGACAGCAATGACGAAGGTGAAGACGTATTAGTAGCAGTGGAAGATGATGAAGAATTTAGCATGGTAGCAGAGGCTTATGAATTATTGTTTTCAGAAGAACAATAGTTTTGATTTAATTTTATAAAGAAAATTAATGAATATAATTTTAATTTACAGATAAAGATTATCAATTGACAATGGGATAATACTGTATTAAACTTATATTAAAATATAGTAGTTAAAAAGGTGGAATGAAAAGTGGCAGATTTTAAGAGAGAAGAAATTGAAAAGTTAAAGGAAGAATTAAAATCTAAGGGATATAAGTTAACGCCTCAAAGAAGAGCAATTATAGATATGATAAAAAAGAATGAGGGTAGCCATTTAACTACGGAAGAGTTATACGATTTAGTAAAAGAAGAATGTCCAGAAATAGGTCTTGCAACAGTATATAGAACAGTACAACTTTTAGAAGAAATGGGCGTTATATATAAATTAGATCTAGATGATGGGTGTAGTAGATATGAATTGATAAATGAAGATGAGAACCATCAACATCATCACTTAATATGTAGTAAATGTAATAAGGTAATAGAAGTTAAAGATGATTTATTAGAAGAATTAGAGGCAAATATTGAAAAAGAATATAATTTTAAAATAGAAAATCATAGTTTAAAGTTCTACGGTATCTGCAAGGAATGTCAAGAAAAATAAAAAAGATGAAACTATGATGAAAACTTAAAAGAAAAAGGAGGGAAGAAGTTTGCGATTGGACAAAGAAAGAGATAAAGTAAAAGATAAGGAGAAGGATAAAGTAAAGATTATTCCTTTAGGTGGCTTAAATGAAATTGGCAAAAACTTAACTGTTATAGAATATAAGAATGATATAGTAGTTATAGATTGCGGTCTTAAGTTTCCAGACGACGATATGTTAGGAATAGATGTGGTTATTCCTGATATAACTTATCTTAAAAAGAATATTAACAAAGTAAAAGGTATATTTTTAACTCATGGTCATGAAGATCACATAGGAGCATTACCATATGTTCTACGAGAAGTGAATGTACCAGTATATGGGACTAAGCTTACATTAGGTATAGTAGAAAGTAAATTAAAGGAACATGGGTTATTAAGTTCTGTAGAGTTAAAATGTATAAAACCAAGGGAAATAATTAGACTTCAGAATGTTTCTGTGGAATTTATAAGAACTAGTCATAGTATAGCAGATACAGTAGCTATAGCTGTGCATACACCCCTAGGAGTTGTTCTTCATACAGGAGATTTCAAAATAGATTACACTCCTATAGATGGTCATGTTACAGATTTAGCTAGACTTTCTGAAATAGGAAAGCGTGGAGTTATTGCTATGATGGCTGATAGCACAAATGTAGAGAGGCCAGGTTATACAATGTCAGAAAGTACTGTAGGGGAAGCCTTTCTAAATATATTCGCAGGAGTTAAAGGAAGAATAATTGTTGCTACCTTTGCATCTCATATCCATAGGATACAGCAAATAATAAGAGCTGCTGAAAAATATAAAAGAAAAGTAGCTGTGTCTGGCAGAAGTATGGAAAATATTATGGAAGTAGCTATGAATCTTGGATATATAAAGGCAGAAAAAAATATATTTATAAGTATAGATGCTATAAATAAATATCCAGATGACCAAGTAGTTATAATAACTACAGGAAGCCAAGGAGAGCCTATGTCAGCTCTTTCTAGAATGGCAGCTTCCGAGCATAAGAAAGTAAATATAAAGCCTGGTGATAAGGTAATTATATCTGCAACACCTATTCCAGGTAATGAAAAACTGGTATCTAGAGTTATAAATCAGTTATTTAAAAAGGGTGCAGATGTTATATATGAAACACTTGCAGATATCCATGTATCTGGTCATGCATGCCAGGAAGAACTTAAACTTATGCATACATTAGTAAGACCTAAATATTTTATACCTGTTCATGGAGAATATAGACACTTAAAACAACACGGAGAACTTGCTTGCCAATTGGGATTGCCAGAAAATCATGTTATGGTTTCAGATATAGGCGATGTTATAGAAGTAAGTAGAGATGGTGTTAAAAAGAATGGTTCTGTAGTGTCAGGTCAGGTGTTTGTAGATGGATTAGGTGTAGGAGATGTAGGAAATATAGTATTAAGAGATAGAAAACATTTATCTCAGGATGGTATATTAACAGTAGTTGTTACTATAGAGAAAGTTTCAGGTTCTGTTATTGCAGGTCCTGATATAATATCAAGAGGTTTTGTTTATGTAAGAGAATCAGAAGATTTGATGGAAGAAGCTAAAGGTTTAGTAAAGAAAGCCCTAGAAGAATGTGAAAAAAATCATATTACTGAATGGGCTGCAATTAAAACTAATATAAAGGATGTTTTAAGAGGCTTCTTATATGAAAAAACAAAGAGAAAACCTATGATATTACCAATTATAATGGAAATATAGCAATATATACTATATAAGACATCATTAAAAATAGTTTTTTATTAAATGTTTTAAGATTATCTTAAATATTATTAATAAAAAAAGAAAAGCTATGAATTTTAGAAATGTAATATTTCCTATTCATAGCTTTTTAACTATTTAAATGGGATAAACCTTATTATAGAGAATTTTAACTTATATATACTTAAATAATTAAATTTTCTTAAAAAACTTGTAATAATAAAGTAAGATATAATGAAAATGTTTAAGTAAATAGTAGATATAGTTTTAGATAAATAAATTAATATACTACATAAGTTGACTTTTTTTGAGTATAATATTAAAATAATAAGGTGAACCAAGTTGGATACTAGGAAGTATCCAATTTTTTTGAGTAAATAGTATTTTATTTAAAAATGCTTATTTAAAGATTTTAAAAATAAAATCAAAAATATTTATTCAGAACTTGCCTTTAGAAGAAGTAATAGCTTTTGCTAAAGATTAGTGAATTTATCCGGGACTTAGTGCCATTTTTATGATAATAGGCTAATGGTACTTATCTGTGAGATAAAATATATAAGTTTTTTAATTTAATAATTGGAGGAAAGAATATGAGTTTATTTGTTAGAAATGACATTAGAAATGTGGCCATAATTGCTCACGTTGACCACGGTAAGACAACGCTTGTAGATGCACTTTTAAGACAAAGCCACGTTTTTAGAGACAACGAAAAGGTAGAGGAAAGAGTTATGGACTCTAATGACATAGAAAAAGAAAGAGGAATAACTATATTGTCTAAAAATACTGCTGTAAATTATAATGGCATCAAGATAAATATAGTAGATACTCCAGGACATGCGGATTTCGGAGGAGAAGTTGAACGTGTATTAAAAATGGTAGATAGTGTTTTATTAGTAGTAGATTCTTATGAAGGTGCTATGCCACAAACAAAGTTTGTTACTAAAAAGGCATTAGAACTTAATCTACAACCAATAGTAGTAATAAACAAAATTGATAAACCTGATGGTAGACCAGAAGAAGTTTTAGACGAAATATTTGATTTATTTGTAGAACTTGGAGCTAATGATGAACAATTAGATTTTCCAGTAATATATTGTTCTGCTAGAGATGGTATAGCTAAAAATGAAATGGAAGATGAAGCAATCAATATGGAACCTTTGTTTGAAGCTATAATTAAAAATGTTAAATCACCAGAGGGACATATAGACAAACCGTTCCAAATGCTAGTAACAACTATAGATTACAACGAATATGTGGGTAAGATAGGTATTGGTAAAATAGAAAGAGGAAGCATAAAAAAGAATCAACAAGTATCCTTAATAAGAAGAGATGGGAACGTAGAAACTGTAAAAATATCTTCATTATATGTTTATAACGGATTAGCTAGAATAGAAACAGAAGAAGCCAAATTAGGAGATATAGTAGCAGTAGCAGGTATACCAGATATTAATATAGGGGAAACTGTAGCAGATGTTAATGAACCAGAAGCTCTTCCTTTTGTAGAAATAGATGAACCTACATTAAGTATGAATTTCATGGTTAATGATTCTCCTTTTGCAGGACAAGATGGTAAATTTGTTACATCAAGACATTTAAGAGATAGACTTATAAAAGAATTAGAAACTAATGTAAGCTTAAGAGTAGAAGATACTGATAGAGCAGAGTGTTTTAAAGTAAGTGGAAGAGGAGAACTTCATTTATCTGTATTGATAGAAACTATGAGAAGAGAAGGATACGAATTCCAAGTTTCAAAACCAACAGTTATATTCAAAGAAGAAAATGGCAAGAAGATGGAGCCTATTGAAAGATTAACTATAGATGTACCAGAAGAATTTATGGGTGTAGTTATGGAAAAATTAGGACCAAGAAAAGCTGAAATGGTTAATATGACTTCAGCTATAAATGGTTATACAAGATTAGAATTTAAAGTTCCAGCAAGAGGATTAATAGGATTCAGAAATGAATTTATGACTGATACTAAAGGTAATGGAATAATGAATCATGTGCTAGAAGATTATGAGCCATATAAGGGAGAAATAGCTGAAAGGTCAAGAGGATCATTAGTAGTATTTGAATCAGGGGAAGCAATAACTTATGGATTGTTTAACGCCCAAGAAAGAGGAATACTATTTTTAGAGCCAGGAACCCCAGTATATTCAGGTATGATAGCAGGACAATGTTCTAGAATAGGGGATATAGATGTTAATGTATGTAAGAAAAAACATTTATCCAATACTAGATCTTCAGGCGCTGATGAATCTTTAAAATTAGTTCCAGTGACAAAGATGTCATTAGAACAATGTCTTGAATTCGTTGCTTCTGATGAATTAGTAGAAGTTACTCCAAAGAATATAAGAATGAGAAAGAAAATATTAGATTCAGAATTAAGAAGAAAAGCTACAATAAGAAAAAGCAAATAGGCATTATAATTCTAACAAACAACTAGCTTAGAGCTGGTTGTTTGTCTATATTAACCTATGGGTGGTGATTTTGTGAAAAATAAAAAAAAGCTAATAATTTTAATGATTGTTATAGTTGTAGTTTTAGCTATAGGATTTGTATCTCTCAAGTATTATGATAGAAAAATTTTAAGAGCACCATTAAAAAATGAAGGAAATGAAGTTGTTAAAATTATTGTTGATAAGGATCAGAGTTTAAATCAGGTTATAGATAAGCTAGACGAAGAAGGTAAAATTAAAAGTAAAAGGGCATTAAAAAACTATATTCGCAAAGTAAAAGCATCACAAAAGGTAGTTCCAGGAGAATATGCACTTTCTCATAATTTAAATGCTTATAATTTATTACTTAACTTAAAAGAAGGCATATATGATAACAGATCTATAAGAGTTACTATTCCTGAAGGATATAATATATCGGACATAGGGAATAAATTGGGAGAAAAAGGAATAATAAAGAAGGAAGATTTTATAAAAAGCATAAAAGAATATAAAATACCTTCCTTTGTAAAGAAGGATCCAAATAGGAAGTATTCTTTAGAAGGATATTTATTCCCAGATACTTATGATTTATATAAAGGTATACCGGGAGACAAAATAATAGATAAAATGTTAGAAAGATTCAATTATGTTATCAAAGAAATAGAAAAAGAAAATAATATAAAAATAAAAGATGATGACATAGATAAATTAATCAATATGGCATCTATAATAGAAAAAGAAGCTGAGAAGAATAATGAAAGAGGTAAAATAGCTTCTGTATTTTATAATAGAATGGACAAAAAAATGAAAATGGAATCTTGTGCTACAGTGTTATATTCACTAGGATATCACAAGGATAAATTATATTATAAAGATTTAAAAATAAAATCTCCTTATAATACTTATTTGAATAAGGGATTGCCTATAGGACCTATATGTTCTCCAGGTAAATTTTCTATACAGTCAGCATTAAAACCAGAAAAAACTGATTATCTTTATTTTGTTTCTAAAAATAATGGAATCCATTTCTTTACCAAGGATTATAATGAGTTTTTAAAAGTTAAAAAGGAAACTCAAGGAGATTAATATATTTTGCTGAAGGTGACCTAGGATATTTTTAAATTAAAGGGTCACCTTAAAAATTGGAGGTAAACATGAGTAAAGTAGCCTATGATTATATGGAAGAATATATAAGGGGTCTTATACCAGAAAAAAGTGGTTTATTAAAAGAATTGGAGGATTATGCTAAAGAAAATAGTGTTCCAATAGTACATAAAGAAGTGGCTAACTTTTTAGAATTTATGATAAGTGTAAAAAATCCTAAAAAAATACTTGAATTAGGGACAGCCATAGGATACTCTTCAATATTTATGAGTTTGAGCTCAAACAAAGAATGTGATATTACTACTATTGAACGTGATGAAAAAATGATAGCAATTGCAAAAAATAATATTGAAAAATATGGCTTTAAAGATAAAATAAAAATTATTGAAGGTGATTGTTTAGAAATCCTTAAAAATTTAGATGATAAATATGATATTATTTTTATGGATGCAGGAAAAGGACACTATAATGAATTTTTACCTTATTGTTTAAAGCTTTTAAATAAAGATGGAATTATAATAGCAGACAATGTACTTTTCAGAGGCATGGTTGCTAGTGATAAATTAGTTATAAGAAGAAAGATAACAATAGTTAAGAGAATGAGAAAATACATGGATATGATAAGTGATAGGGATAACTTTGTAACATCAGTTATACCTATGGGAGATGGAATTGCCATAACTAAGAGGAGGAATGAGAATGTTTAATATGAAAAAGCCTGAACTTTTAGCACCAGCAGGAAATCTAGAAAAATTAAAAACAGCTATAAATTTTGGTGCTGACGCAGTCTATTTAGGTGGTAGTAAATTAAATTTAAGAGCCTTTGCAGACAATTTCACAGATGATGAACTTAAAGAAGGTATAAAATATGCTCATGATAGAGGAAGAAAAGTTCATGTAACAATAAATGTATTTCCACGAAATGAGGATTTTGAAGGATTAGAAGAATATTTAAAGAAATTGTATGAATTCAATGTAGACGCCATAATAGTTTCAGATCCAGGAATTATTATGACTGCAAGAGAAACAGTACCAAATTTAGATGTACATTTAAGTACACAAGCTAGTACGGTTAATTTTAAAACCATAAATTTTTGGTATAAACAAGGTGTGAAAAGAGTTGTATTGGCAAGGGAATTAACATTGGAAGAGATAAAAACAATAAGAGAAAAAATAGAAAAAGACTGTGAATTAGAAGCGTTTGTCCATGGATCTATGTGCATGTCTTATTCTGGAAGATGTTTATTATCTAATTACATGACAGGGAGAGACGCCAATAGAGGAGCGTGTGCACAACCTTGTAGATATAAATATTATTTAATGGAAGAAAAAAGAGAAGGAGAATATTTCCCTGTATTTGAAGATGATAAGGGAACATACATAATGAATTCAAAGGATATGTGTATGATAGAACATATACCAGAACTAGTTCAAAGTGGTATAGATTCATTTAAAATAGAAGGAAGAATGAAAAGTTCTTTTTATGTAGCTACAGTAGTTAAAGCTTATAGAGAAGCTATAGATACTTATTTTAAAAATCCAGAAAATTATAATTTTCAGGAAAGATGGATGGATTATTTAAAGAAAGCTAGCCATAGAGCATATTTTACAGGATTTTATTTTAATGATCCTAACAAGCAGTTACAAGAATCTTCCTCATATATTAGAAGTTGCGATATTGTAGGTATTGTAAAAGAATTTAATGAAGAAACTATGGAGGCTATAGTAGAGCAAAGGAATAAAGTATTAGATGGAGATGAACTAGAAGTTTTAAGACCGGAAGGTCCTATATTTAAGATAAATATATCAAACATGAAAGATAGGAACAATAAAAAAATAGAGGCTGCTCCTTCAGCTCAAATGATATTTAAAGTTAATACAAATAAAAAGTTAAAAGAGAATGATATACTTATAAAAAATAAATAATATATAAAGATATAATTAAATACCTATATAATTATTATACTGTTTAGATATTTAGTATTGATTTATCATTATTATAAACTTTATTATACATATAATAATTTAATTAAATATATCATGCAAAAAAACTAGAACATAAGGGGGAAAACTAATGAAACGCCCAGTATTAATAGGAATAACTGGAGGAACTGGTTCAGGAAAAAGCACTGTAGCTAAGGAAATATATAATAAATTTGATGAAGATTGCATCGCTATGATAGAGCAAGATTCTTATTATAAAGATCAAAGTAATATAGTCTTTGAAGAGAGATGTAAAAAGAATTATGATCATCCAGATGCTTTTGATAATGGACTTTTAATACATCATTTAAAGGATTTAATGGATTTTAAAATCATAGAAAAACCTATATATGATTTTGAAGCACATAACAGAAAAGAACAAACTGTAAAGGTTGAACCTAGAGATATTATAATTGTAGAAGGCATATTAGTTTTGCAGGACCCAAAACTTAGAGACTTGTTAGATATAAAGATCTATGTAGATACAGATGCAGATGTAAGAATAATAAGAAGGCTTTTAAGAGACATAAACGAAAGAGGCAGAACAGTAGATTCAGTTATAAATCAATATTTAACTGTTGTAAGACCTATGCATATGCAGTTTATAGAACCTTCAAAAAGATATGCAGATATAATAATTCCTGAAGGAGGACATAATAGAGTAGCTGTAGATATGATGGTAGCTAACGTAAAACATTTGTTGAAAAAATAAAAGATCATTAAAAAGTAAAAATGAGAAGTTAGAATAAAACACCTGATTTTGGTTATAATTTAGCTAAAATGAGGTGTTTTTGTTATGAGATATAAGGAGAAAAAAAGGACTTATAAAGTACTAATATTATTTATTTTCATATTTTTATTTCTGATATATAGAATGGCCAAATTTCAAATATTTGATGCAGAGAAGTTAACCAATATGGCAGAATCACAATATGCTTATGAAGAAGAGATAAAAGATAATAAATATACACTTTTAGATACTAATGGTAATGATCTACTAAAATATAAAGAAAAATATTATGCTGTTTTAGTACCCAGCGCATTCAAGGATAATAAAGAAGAAAAAGATGAAGAAAAATTATTAACAATAATGTATATATTAAGAAATTATAATGAAAAATATGATATAACTCAAAATCAATCTATAGATAATAGTGGTAAAAATTATTATGAAATAGATAAAATAACCTATGATAAGTTAAACAGAGTAAAAGGTGTAAAAGGTTTTTATACATATAAGAAACAGCAAATTGATAATAATATAAATGATAAAAAAGAGTATTGGAAATTAGAAAATATGCTTTTAGATCCTTATAAAAATGACCAAAAAACTTTTAAAAATAAAGATTCTTTAGAATTTAAAATATATAATAAGGTAAAAAATAATAATATACCTAAAATAGTATATAAAAAAGATTTACAGGGAGAAATTATATCACAAAAAATAGAAGAACCTAAATCAAATATAAATCCTAAACTTACATTAGATTCTGAAGTTCAAGATAGTGTAAGAAAAGTTTTAAGTAAAAAAGAATATAATGATTTTAAACAAGTAGGGGTTATACTTTCAGAAGCAGAATCTGGTAAGATACGTGCAATGATACAAAAAGATGATACATTACCCAATGTAAACATAGGAGCAACTACTCAAAATGGATTTCCTCCAGGATCTATCTTTAAAATAATAACAGAAGAAGCCGCTTTAGAAAATAATAAAATATCTTTAAATGATAGTTTTAAATGTACTGGAGAATTTGAAAATAATAAAAAAGGAACCCATGGAAGCTTTACTACAAAAGATGCCTTTGTGGTTTCTTGTAATGATATATTTTCACAGATAGGGCAAAAAGCAGGCTTTGAAAGTATTAACAATATGGTTAAAAGTCATGGGTTATATGATAAAGTATTAGGGCTACACTATGAACAAAAAGGTTCTCTTCAAATGGAAAAAGGAGAAAAGCCTAATTTAAGTGATGGTACTTTATCTTTAGTATCCTTTGGCCAACTAATTAGAATAACTCCCATAGAAGCAGTATCTATGGTAAGCACTGTGGTTAATAATGGTGTTTATTCTAGGCCATATATATTAGAATCCTTTGTAGATGATAAAAATAATGTATTAGAGCAATTTAATAATACTAAAAAACAAATTATAGACAGTAGCTCTGCTAATATTTTAAAGGAGCAAATGAAAGAAGTGGTAAAGAGAGGGACTGCTACCTTAGCTTATGATGCTAATATAGAAATTGGAGGGAAAACTGGTACTAATGAAAGAAAGGAAGTTAATTCTAAAGGTAAAATGGAACCTCTTTCAGATGCATGGTTTGTAGGATTCTTTAAAGCAAATAATAAATACTATACTATGGTAGTATTTATACCTAAGATAAAAACAGAAGGTGAAAGTGCTGGGACCACTGCAGTACCTATATTTTATGATATAGTTAAAGAAATAAAAGATTCCAAATTATGATTTATTAATTAAAGAAAAAACAAGGAAAAATTAAAGGTGATCTATATAAGCGTCACCTTTTTATTTTTAATAATGAATTGTCTCATTTAATTTAAAATAGTATGTATAATTTCTAATAGAAAATATAATTTTAAATATGCAACTAGTACAAGCCTAGTGAATATTATATTAATAAGTCAATGAATGATATTTATAATGAATATCCATTATTAAATGGATTTGTTCAAGAAATCAAAACAGATGGAAGAGCTTCAGCACCAGCAAGTGCAAGTATAAGTTTTAAAGATGGTAAGCTTAATACCAGACTTACTTTATCAAAGAAAGATTTGTCAGATTTAAAATCTATTGATGAAATGATTAAACAATGTTTAGCTTTAAAATGGTGGACCCCTAAGAATGGAATAGAGGGAATAATAAAGCATGAAATGGGTCATATGATAGAATATGCTCTTACACTTAAAAAATATGGTGTAATAAATACAAATGCTCAATTAGTTAATTTAAATCAGATTAAAAATGCTTTTGATGCTATTAATAAGGGTGAGATTTCTAAAGAAATAAAAATAGATTCATTGAGTAAATTAAAATTAATTAATGCTAAACAAACTATTAAAAATAATTTAAGTGAGTATTCTTATAAGAGTACCCTTGAATTTTTAGCAGAGGCAGTTTCTGAACATGATCCTAGACCTTTAGCAAAAGAAGTTGTAAGACTATTAAAAGAAAAAATAAAGGAGGTATGGAAATGATACCACTTCCAAAAGAAGTTATAGGTGTTTTAATTAATAATGATGATGGAGAATTAGTTTTAAAAGATGAAGCCACAGAAGAGCAAAGAAAAATATTTGAGAAATTTAAGAGGGATTTAGAATCAGGAAAGTTGACTGATGTTATAGTTGAGTATGAAGATTAAAAGCACTTACTAATTAATAGTAGGTGCTTTTACTATGTTTAAAATAAGGAGGAATATATTTGGATATATCCGTACAAATAACATTAATAATATGTATAACTGTAGTAATTTTAAGTTTGATAAATTTTATTGATACTAGATTAATATTATGTAAAAAAGCTACAATGAAACAAAACAAAGAGGAGAGTTTATAATGACTGAATATAGAAAGAAACCAGTTATTATTGAGGCATTTCAATTTGGCATAGATCCTATCCCAGATTGGTTTATGAGTAAGATTTCAGATAATACAGTGATATTGCATAACTTAGGTAAGAAATACCCTAAACCGGGATATTGTGATATAAAAACATTAGAAGGAACAATGAGGGGAATTGTGGGAGACTATATTATTAAAGGGGTAAACGGAGAACTTTATCCATGCAAGCCTGATGCCTTTCAAAATACATATGAGTTAGTTGATTAAAGTCTTAGAAATAAGGCTTTTTTATTTTGCCCTAAGTAAGGCATAAAACTACTTAAATCCATGTGAGCATACACGTAAAAAGCGTAGGAGGATAATATGAAAAGAAAGTTTTTAGAGGATTTAGGATTAACTAAAGAACAAATTGATAGTGTTATGGCTGAGAATGGTAAAGATATAGAATCTGAAAAAGAGAAAATAACATCAACTACAACAGAGTTAGAAGATATAAAAACTCAACTCAAGGAAGCCAATACGACTATCACAGATCTTAAAAAGAATAATGGCGACAATGAAGCATTACAAACAAAAGTAAAAGAGTATGAAAATACTATAAAAACACAAAAGGCTGATTATGACACTAAAGTAAGAAATTTAACTTTAGATAGTGCCATTGAAAAAGCATTAACTAATGCTAAAGCTAAGCACAGTGATTTATTATCTAATAAGATTGATAGGGATAAGTTAGTAATTAATGAAGATGGAACAGTGACAGGATTAGATGAACAACTCAAAGGACTAAAGGAAAACTATAAAGATTTATTTCAGGAAAAAATAAGTGGTCAAACACCAGCTAATCCAGAAGGTGGATCAGAACAAAATAATACTTATGAAGCATTAATGGCCAATTCAGACAAAATGACTGCTGAAGAAGTAGCGGCTCAATTTATGGCTATACAAAATAATAAATAGAAAGAAGGAATATAAATGTCAGTAGAAAATTTTAAAGCAACATTATGGGAAGGAGCTTTACTTGCCAACTTCCATTCTGTATCAGTAGCTGATGCAGTATCAACAAAGCCAACTAAAATTCAAGGAACTAAAGTAATTTTTAACAGAGTCGGAGCTGGAGCAATAAAAGATTATACAGGAACTGTTTCATGGGATGAGATTAATACTACTCCTATAGAAATGGTATTTGATAAGAAAAAATACTTTGCATTTAGTTTAGATGATTGTGATAAGGTGCAATTAGTAGCTGATGTAATGGGAGCAACTACAGCAGAACATGCGGCAGTATTAGCTGAAACTTATGATAAGGATTTTTATGCTACATTAGCAGCTGGTGGTAAAGCAGCTAATAAGATAGGTTCTGCATCTTCAAAGAAAGATATATCTTCTATGAATGTTTATGATTATATCGTAGATTTAGGAACTATTCTTTCAAAGAATAAAGTACCTAAGAGTGATAGATATGTAACTGTAGATGCTGAAATATTAGGATTACTTTCTAAAGATAGAAGATTTACTCCTAATCCAACAGTACTTCAAAATGGTGTTGTAGAAGGACAAACAATAAATGGAATGAAAGTAGTTTGTACAGAAGAAAAGATATTACAATCACTTAAGTTAAGACCAGGTATATCTAATTTTAGTGATGAATTATTAAAGGATCTAATATCTGACTCTTATAATGATGTGTCAGAATTTACAAACCTTAATGAATGTGACAAGATGCCTTTAGGTTGCATTAGCATAGTTAAGGATCTAGTTATTATTAAAGTCAATAAGTTAGGTTCTGAAGGATTATCCAGTGAAAGCTATAGCGGAGCAAGTCAATCATATATTGAAGATATACCTAAGGATATAAAAAGAAAACTAAGAAGATATAGAAAGATTCCGAGGTGATAAATTTGAGTATAAACACTAATATGGAACCTATATTATTAGAAAGTAAAGTTAAGAAGAGAACAGCCTCAGGAGCTACAAAAGATATATGGGATATTGATAATCCTATAACTATTAATGTAGCTATTTATGATATGGACCATAGAATAAACACACAAAGTATTAAATTTAATGATTCTAGTCATACTGGACTTAGTAGATATAAAGATATTAAAGAAGGTATAAATAGACTCAGAAAAGGTGATACAGTATATAACATACTATCTTCTAAAACTAAAGGAAGATTTACACAACTTTATTTGAAGGTAGTTGATACTAATGTCTAATGAAGAATTTAAAAATAGTTGTAAGAGTGCTAAGATGCAAATGAATATTCAATTAAGAAAGAATATTAATAAGTGTTGTATGCTTATAAAAAGGGATGCCATAAAAAATTGTCCAGTAGATATGGGTATATTAAGAGCTAGTATATTCTTTAGAACAATTTATAATTTAAATTTAGTTAAAGGTGTTATAGCCAGTAGTTTAGAATATGCTCCTTATGTGCATCAAGGTACTGGAATATATGCAGTGAATGGTGATGGGAGGAAAACACCTTGGAAGTATAAAGTTGAGTCAGGTAAGTATGCGGGATGGCATAAAACAAAAGGGCAAAAACCTCAACCATTTTTAGAAAAAGCAAAAATATCTAATATATTAACAATACAAGAAATATTGGGGGAGGGATTAAGATAGAAAATACAATTATAGATTATTTAAATACTAGATTGGATTTAATTAATTTAATTGGTAAAGATAGATTATTCCCCCTTTTTACAACGGATGTAGGCAAACCTTCATTAGTGTATAATTATACGCTTGTTATAAATGATTATGTAAGTCAAACACAGTTAGAAATTAAAATAATTTGGAATGATTATGATGAAGTAAAAGAAATTGAGAACAAATTAAAAGAAATATTAGCAATGAAATCAGATAGTCCCTTTATCACTTATAAAGGAATTACTTTTAAAAGTAGTTTAAGTGGTGGAGGGATTTTATTTAGGGAAGATTTGCAGATGTATGAAGATAGTCTAATTTTTATTATAAAGTGGAAGAAAGGAGAAAATAAAAATGGATAAGAATGAAATAATGTTAGGTGCTGGAGAAATATATATGTATGAGTTTAATGAAGATGCAATTCCAGATCATAAAACAATAGAAGTAGAAATAAATAATGTAGGGCATTGCAATAGTGGTTTTAAGATAGACTATAAACCTAAAAAATATGATGTTAAAAATCAATACGGAAGAGTAGTTAAAAGCTTTATTACTGATGAACAAATAACTGCTAAGACAGGGATAATAAGCTGGGATTTAAGTAAACTATCTCTATTGTCTACAGCAAAATTTACAGAAGATGCAGTAAAGAAAACAAGAACATTGACTTTTGGAGGTGGTGGCTCCCTTAAGAATATATTATTAAGATTTGTCCATGAAGAAGAAGGTAAAAAATTAAGATTCACAATGATAGGACAAGGTGGTAATGGATTTGGATTAGATTTTGGAGATAAAGAAACTTCAATCAATGCTGAAATTCAAGGTGTAGAGAAAATTAAGAACTTCTTAGCTAGTTTTGAAGAAGAAACAGCGACAGTAGCAACTCAATCGGGCCCAAGTAATCCAGATGCATAGGAGGTAAATTATGATAGATTTAGATTTAATAAATAGTAAACCCATAGAAATAAAATTTAATGGTAATATGGTTAAGCTTAATCAACCAACATTTGCTTTATCTAAGAAAGTAAGAGCATTTGAAAAGAATGTATCACAAATGCAAGAGGAAGAAATATATAAGGAACAGAGTGATATACTGTTAAAATTTTTAAATAACAATTCTAGTTC
Organism: Clostridium sp. Marseille-Q2269; assembly: GCF_943736985.1. GTDB lineage: Bacteria > Bacillota > Clostridia > Clostridiales > Clostridiaceae > Clostridium_F. The sequence continues at coordinate 226,545 of NZ_CALSFS010000002.1, read as the reverse complement.
CAAAAAATTTGCAGATAAAGATATAGATTCAATATCTTTTAGTGGTATTAAAGCCCTATATAATGCTTTGATTAGTGCAATAGTAGGAATAGAAACAGACCCAAATTAAGAACCCCTATTCCAGAAGGAAGAATAGGGGAGGCTATAGTAGATAAATATTTTCCTATAGATGAGTGGGAAAAAGATTATGTAAATGTAACTGCTGATATAAAAAGTGTAAGTGAGTATACTGGTTTAAATTTTAATGAGATTTATAACCTACCATACTCACTTTTTCTATTGTATAGAAAAGAAGCTTGGATGTATGGACTAAAGCAATCAGAAAAGGGTAGAGAATTCTTAGAAACATTATGGGGGATTACTCAAACTAAAGCCGATTATAAGAAAATAAAACAGTTCAAATGCAAAGGTGGTGAATAGATGGCTGCTGGAATAGAATTAGCACCCTTGGTAGTTGAGGTCAATAGTGATTTAAATGGTTTTAACAAGGGAATGAATGAAGTAGAAGAAAAGGGAGAGAAAACAGCTAGTAAAGCATCTAATAAACTAAAAAACATAGGTGATGGATTAACTAAAGTTGGTGATAAATTAACTACACATGTAAGCTTACCATTACTTGCAGTTGGAGTGGCTGGAGCAAAAGCAGGAATGGATTTTGAATCCCAAATGAGTAGAGTTAAAGGTATTTCAGGAGCCACTGGAGATCAATTTAAATTATTGGAAGATCAAGCTTTAAGTTTAGGTCAATCAACAGCTTTTTCTGCTTCTCAATGTGCAGAAGGTATGGAGAACTTAGCATCAGCTGGATTTAGTGTAAATGAAATCACAGAAGCTATGCCAGGACTTCTTGATTTGGCTGCATCAAGTGGAGAAGATTTGGCCACAAGTTCAGAAATAGCTGCAGGAACTTTAAGAGGTTTTGGACTTGAAGCAAGTCAAGCAGGGCATGTTGCTGATGTATTAGCTAAAAATGCAGCTGATACAAATGCTGCTGTAGGAGATACTGGGGAAGCTATGAAATATATTGCTCCAGTTGCCCATGCAATGGGGTTAAGTTTAGAAGAAGTTACTTCAGCAATTGGTACAATGGCTAATGCAAATATAAAGGGAAGCCAAGCAGGTACTACTTTAAGAGCTTCCTTAACAAGACTAGCAAAGCCAAGTGATGATGCAGCGGCATTAATGGATAAGATAGGATTTAATGCTTTTGACTCCTCTGGTAAATTAAAAAGTTTATCTGAGATAACAGGCGAATTAAAGAAAAGCACAGAAGGAATGACAGATAAACAAAAAGAAGCTACAATAGCACAAATCTTTGGACAAGAAGCTATGAGTGGAATGTTAGTTTTAATGGATGCAGGACCAGAAAAATTAAACAATCTTACAAGTGGATTAAAAGATTGTGATGGAGCAGCTAGTGAAATGGCTAAAACTATGCAAGATAATACTAAAGCTAGTGTTGAGCAAGCTTTTGGAGCTTTAGAAACTGCCAGCGTAAAGATGTTACAAGTTGCGGCACCAGCAATTAAAAGTATAGCTGATGGTATAGGAAATGTAGCGGATAAGTTTAGTTCATTAGCTCCTGAAACTCAAGAACTTATATTAAAAATGGGGATTTTTGCAGTAGCATTAGGCCCAGTTATAAGCTTAGTTGGAAAAGGAGTTAGTTTATTTGCAACTTTAGGTCCACTTATGGGAGCGGCAGGAACTGCAACAGCTGGTGCAGGTGCAGCCGCAGGAGGTGCAGCAGTTGGAGTTGGTGCATTAAGTACAGTTGCATTACCTTTAGTGGGAGTTTTAGCAGCAGTAGCTGGTGGAATATATCTATTTACTAAGAATACAGAACTTATGAATGGTAGTTGTTTAAAAAGTAAAGAAGAATTAGGACTAGTAAGCAATGCATTAGAAATCTTACATGGAGATATAGCATTGAGTGCAGATCAAATGGATAAGATGAATATTAAGCATAAAGAGTGGTCAAACAAGATATCACCAGAAACACAAAAAGCATTAACAGAAACCTCTAATAAAATAGCAGAATTTAACCTTGAACTACAACATCAAAATGGATTGAATGGAATAATAACTAAAGAACAAATCAATGGGTTAAAGAAGAGAACTGATAAAATGTTTAATGAGACTATTAATAAAATTAAATCAAATGCCCCTAAAGTACAAAAAGAAATAGCAGAGTCATTTAAGGCTGATGATGGTGTATTAGATAAGAATGAAAAGAAATTGATGGACTTTTTTAATAAATCTCAAGATAAGCAAATAAAAGAGGTACAAGGATACCAAAAGAAAATAGATGATATATATGATAAAGCAACAAAAGAACATAGGGATTTAAAGCAAGATGAGATAAGAACAGTTCAAGAATTAACTATAAAAATGGGAGAAGTACAACTAAATAATACTGTTAAAAATAATGAAGAACTTAAGGCAGCTCAAGCTGATTTCAATGCCAGAATGAAGAACTTAGATATGAATGGATTATCATCACTACTAGCAGAAAAAGCTAAGGCTAGAGACAAAGAAATGAAGGAAGTTCGCTTTAAATATGATAAAGAGATAGAATTACTAAAATTGCATAGACCTAAAATGAATGCAGAACAACAAAAAGTATGCGATGATCAAATTGATAGATTAGGAAAACTAAAAGAAGATTCAATAAAAACTGAAAGAAATAAATACCAAGGTTTTTTACAAGAGGCTATGAAAAAATATCCTCAATTAATAGATTATATAGATACATCCAATGGTAAAATTATGACTAATGAACAACAAAATAACTATAAGAGATTAACTAGATATTCTCAAAACATGGAGGGCATGATGGGCATTACAGAAACGGGATATTATAGAATTAAGGATACTGCTACAGGTAAGATGCATGAATGTTATGTAGAAGTAGACGAAGTATCAGGAAGGATAGTTGGGAGTTGGGATTTTAGCACAGGCCAAATATATGGCAATCCCATTAAAGCTAGAGAGGATATAGATAAAGATTTAAAAAAAGGAAAACCTTTTAAAGATATAACAGGTAAATATAATGATGAGTGGGATAACATAAATAAAAAAGCTATAGAGGTACAATCTAAGAAGAATCCTAATCTATTTGATTGGGTAAAACCATTATGGGAAGGAATAAGGGCGTCAATTGCAACAATGCCTATAGGAGTAACAGGAGGTGGAGCAGGCATAGTAGCTAGAGCTTTTGGAAATCATTATAATGGATTAGACTATGTTCCTTATGATGGGTATTTAGCTAGATTACACAAAGGTGAAAGGGTTATGACAGAGAATGAAAATAGAGAATATTCTAATGGAAGAAGTAATGGGGATATTAATGTTACCAATAACTTTTATGGTAAAGTTGATTCTCCTTATGAAGTAGCTAAAGCAACAAAACGTTCCTTTAGGGAATTACAATTTGCATGATAGGTGGTGGAGTAATATTATGGAGTGCAGTATTAAGTTAATAAATTTAAAAAATAAAGAAGAAATAAATGTAGAAAGTGATATAAAATATAGTGGTATATTATGTACTAAATTTAATGATAACCAAACTAAAGGGGAGTTCAGTAGAATTAAAGGTGTTAATCAGATAGGACAGAGTATTAATTCATCTACTTTATCAGTAAGAGATATTTCCTTAGGGGGAGTAATTATTGGAGAAGATAGGCTACAAGTTGAAGTATTGAGAAAACAACTTGTAGCCATCTTAAATCCTTTAGAAGATGTGTTGTTAAAATACACAGAAGATTATATAGAAAAGGAAATAATAGTTAGAGCAGCTAATGTTCCTATTTTTTCAAGTGAAATAAATAATGATAATCTATTAAGCTTTTTAGTTAGTTTAGATGCGGATTATCCTCTATGGCAAGACCAAGAAGAAAATGTAACTAATATAGAAACATGGGAAGGCGGATTTGAGTTTGAATTTGAAATACCTACTGAAGGAATTGAATTTGCTAGAAAAGGACCTGATAAAATAGAAGTATTAAATAATGGTCAAATAGAGTCTCCCTTAGAGTTTTATTTTAAAGCTCCTGCATTAAACCCTAAAATTATTTTAAATAGTAAGGAATATATAAAAGTAAATAAAAAGATAAATGAGGGTGAAATACTTTATATATGTACAGCTTATGGCAAGAAAAGAGTAGAAATAATAAAAGAAGATGGTACTAGAGAAAATGCTTATGGTTATATAGATATATTTAGTAAGTTTTTTAAATTACCAGTGGGTAAAAGTATTATAAGCTACAGTACAGAAGGGGATTTTATTCCACAAAGTGTTATTTTAAAGTATAAAAATCAGTATTTAAGCCTATAGGAGGTGATTGTGTGGCAGAGTTTGGAGGATTTTTTAATAGTACAAATGGAGATAGAAAATATAAGGCAGAAGATTTCGCAAACTATTTCAAGACCATTATTACAATTGGAGTTAATCCCTCCCCTGGAAGCCTTAAAGTTTTAAAGAAATCTAATAATCAAGTAGAAATATCAAATGGATCAGCATGTATTAATGGATATTTATATTTAAATTCAACACCACTTATAAAAAATATAGCTGTAGGTACAAATAGGCAAGATAGGATTATATTAAAATTAGACTTAATAAATAGAACATTAAACATATATGTTAAACAAGGAACAACAAGTGTACCCCCAGTATTACAAAGGGACACTTCTGTACACGAATTAAGTTTAGGGAAAATAATAATTAGTGGTTCTAATTTTTCTATTGTAGATGAAAGACCAGATAAAAATGTTTGCGGTTTCTTCGGTTTTACAGGTAGAGCAGATACACAAGAAATATGGGATAAGTTTAATGAGGAATGGAACAATTTAAAAACATTATGGCAGGATTGGTTTACTAACATGCAAGGGAAAAGTATAAGAGGTATTTATGTCCAAGGTACGGAACCTTCAGATGCAAAGGTAGGTGACATATGGATATAATAAATAGTGAATTTAATTTCTTAGGAGATATAGAAGATTATATCTCTTTTTATTTTGTAAGGAATTTCACTAAACCCAAGGAATTTCAAATAGTTGCACCTATAAAATATATAGATATATTAAAAGATGGAAATATAATTTTTATCGATCCTAAAAAGGCAGGAATCATAGAAGAAATTACAATAGATGAAACTAATAAAACTATAACCGCAAAAGGTAGAGATATTAAATCTATTATAGGAAGAAGAATTACCATACCACCTTCAGGTAAAAGTCATGATGAGATTAAAGCAACTGCTGAAGAAGTTATAAAGCATTATGTAATAAATAACTGTATTAATCCAATAGATACTAAAAGAAAAATACCACAATTAGAAGTTGCTGAAAATAAAAAAAGAGGGCCCATTATAGCATGGCAAAGTAGATTTAAATATTTAGATTTAGAGCTTGAACAAATATGTAATGCTGTAGGAATTGGCTGGGAAGTTTATTTAGATCTAGATAAAAAGAAATTTATTTTCGATATAGCTGAAGGTGTAGATAGAACTACAAATGTTAACAGTAGAGTTATATTTTCAGAGGAATTTGATAATATAGTTAATGCTACTCATGTAAATAATTCATTAAGTTATAAAACAATGGGATATGTTGCAGGTCAAGGAGAGGGTATAAATAGGGCAGTTCAGGAAGTATTTAAAACCACAGATACTGGATTGTCTAGAAGAGAATTATTTATAGATGCAAGAGACATTGAGAAAGAAGATAATCTAACAGATAGAGCAAAAGCAAAATTAGCAGAATATGATTATATTACTTCTAATGAAAGCACTATTATAAACTCAAATTTTCAATATGAAAAAGATTGGAATTTAGGGGATATTATATTATTGAAAAATTCCTTAGGTGAATCCACTCAAAGGATTGCAGAGGTTACAGAAATTTATGAAGGATATAGAAAAATTGAAATAGTTCTAGGAAGTGTTATTCCTCTACTAACTGAAAAAATAACTAATGAAGTCAATAGTATGTCTAGTGGTGGTAGCGGAAATAGTAGCATGTGGCGACCTAATATAGATATTAACGGTAATTTAACATGGACTTTAAACTCATCTTTGAACATTCCAGTAGCTCAAAATATAAAAGGTGCTAAAGGAGACACTGGCCCAGTAGGACCTAAGGGAGATATAGGATTAACTGGACCTCAAGGTATTAAAGGGGATAAAGGAGATAAGGGAGATACTGGAGCAGTTGGGCCCAAAGGAGAAACAGGCCCCCGAGGTTCAAAAGGAGATATGGGAGCAACAGGACCTCAAGGGCTAAAAGGAGATAAGGGTGATAAAGGAGATATAGGACAACAGGGTCCTAGAGGAGCAAATGGAATAACACCTACAATAGGAACAAATGGTAATTGGTTTTTAGCTTCAACAGATACTGGGAAACCATCAAGAGGTGTTCAAGGACCTAAGGGAGATACTGGCCTGCAAGGAGCAAAAGGAGAGCGTGGAGCACAAGGTCTAGCAGGAAAAGATGGAACACAGATAATAGTATCAAGTACGCAACCAACAGGAGTTTCAGTGGGTACAGTATGGATATAAAAGGAGATGATAAAACATGGCACAAACAATAAAAAGACCATTTAAGACTTTTAATGGTACTGATTGGGATAAACATTATTTTGAAACAAGTGAGGATATGATAGTAAACGTAATACAAAGTTTAGGTGTAACAGGGTATAGAACTTTCCCAGGAGGATTAAAGATTGTAAAAGGATTTTATAAAACACCTAATGTTGGAGGTAGTGATGGTGTAAATAATGGAGTTTATTATAAAATAATAAGTAATTTAAAATTACCTATTACATTTGATAATAGGGATAGTATGCAAGTTTTTGCTACTAGTACAACCGCATGGACATGGGCAAATGGTGTGGCAACATCAAGCAATGGGATAAGTTTAATAGTATCTAATGTATCTAGTGCTCAAGTAAACGCTAATACTGGTATAAGCTATTTTGTAATTGGAAATTAAAGGAGTGATGTCACATGAAATATTTATATATAGATGGAGAAGATTTTGGATTTAAAGATTCCAAAACAAATAAGATACTAGAAACAGATATGGCAATACATGATGGTATATACAATAGATTTTTTCAGGAACAATCACAAGGAAAACAATTTAAGATAAAAAATATAAATGGTACAACTTTCGAAGAAATTTTCGAAGAAGTTATACCAGAGCCAAGTGATTTAATTCCAGTTGAACCAAGTCCAATAGAAAAATTACAGCAAGAAAATAAAGAACTAAAAAAACAAATACAAGACACACAGAAAAGTATGGCAGAAATGATGAATTTAATAGCAATGCAACAATCAGCACCTTAAAGCGAGGTGTATTTTTTATGTTTAAAATAATTAATAAAATAAAAAATATAAAAAGGAGAGTGTTAAATATGTTTAGTTTTAATAAAGAGAGTGGTTGTGTTAAGGTTTGGATAACTTTAATTCTTAATAGTACTTATAAAGTAGAGCAAGTACCTAACTTACTTAATTTAAAGGAATGTGTAGAAGAAGTACTTGTGGATGTTGGAGTTATAGAAGATAAAAAAATTGAATAACATAAATCAAGAAGTTGAGACTATAGATATTAGTAGTTTTTTATTATTCTTAAAATCGAGGTGAAGAAATGAAACGAAGAATAAGTCCATTAACTATACTAGTAGGCAATATATTATTTTCTTTAATTTTATATGTAGGAATATTATTACCGTTAGTAATAAATTCAAAAGTTAATATGTCTATTTTCCCTATTGTAATAGTTGTTCATAATATAATTCTTTGGACATTAATAGTGTATTTTGAAAAACATATCATAAATTAAAAGGAAATCACATTCTTTCGTCTAATTATAAAAACCGTAGGAGTGTGATTATATGCAAAATATAAATTTAGAGATTGACGCTTTGAGTGATAAAATTAATACTATTAATCAAAATGTACAATTTAACATAACATTAATGTGGGCTATAGCTGCGGTAGTGGTGGCAATAGTTGGGTTTGCAATATATTTTATAACTAAGGAATGGACTAAGAAATGTGTTAAAAAAGAGCTTGAAGAAATGAGAAATGATATTAATATTTTAAAGAAGAACACTATGATAAATAGTGGAGGAGTTCCCGGATGTGGTTATATTCATTTTCATGATGGAACACATATATGTTATTTAAAATGTAATGTGTCAATTACAAAATCCTGTGTTCAAAGATTTGTTTTCCCTTGTGCATTTAATAAAGAAGCAGAAATTTGCCCAACAATTAATATCCTAAATAATAAAAATGTAATTGCAACTATTGAGTCAGTGGATGCAGGAGGTATTCATGTATTATTTACTGTTCTAGATAAATCACAAACAGTAAATAATCTTAAAATATCAATATTAGCAATAGGTAAATTTGAATAATAAAATTAATAAATATATTAAAGAGCTAGTCAAATAGCTCTTTTTTTATTTTAAATTACTGGAGGTGTAATATGGAATTAAAAGTTTGCGAAGAAAAACATAAAAGGATAGAAGAAAAAATTGATGTGCATGATATTAGAATTAATGACCATTCAAAGAGAATTGATAAAATAGAACAAAATCAATCTAGGACAGATACTAAAATGGAGAATTTATGTGATCAAATCAAACAGCTTGTATCCGTTTTAAAATGGTATATAGGATTAACAGTAGGAGCTTTAGTAAGCTTCTTTTTTTACGCAATTCAACACAATTTATTTAAATAGAAAGGGTGATTATAGAATGAAATTTTTGAAAGATTTTTTACAAATAAAAAAGATAATAGCATTATTAACAACTATAGTATTTTGTACTTTAGCACTAAAAACTAATATATCAAGTACAGAATTTCTGTCTGTATTTACATTAATAATAGGGTTTTATTTTGGGCAAAGTTCAGCAAGACAAGCAGTAAAAGAAAGTAAAGAGCAGGAATAAACCTGTTCTTTGTTTAATTAAATATAAAAAAATATAGGAGGGTATTTACATGAAAGGTATAGATATAAGTATGCACAACGGAGCAATAAACTTTGGAGCTGTAAAATCAGCAGGATGTAATGTGGTTATTATAAAAGCTACAGAAGGCGTGGACTATGTAGACCCATTATTAAATCAACATTATAATGGAGCAAATGCAGCAGGATTAAACATAGGATTTTACCATTTTATGTCCGAAAAGACTGACCCTACACAACAAGCTATTGATTTTTGGAACTCTATAAAAAATAAACAATTTAATATATTACCTTGCTTAGATATAGAAACTAATAACATGGGGAGAGGTAGAACAGAAATATCTAACAGATGCATAGAGTTTCTAAATAACTTTAGTTAGGCAATTTCAAAAGCTAAATTACCTATTGAGACTATATTATACTTATTATGATATATTATCCATATAATATGAAAACACTTGCCCAATTTTATATGATGAATTTTTAAAAACTCTAAGGGATTTTTAGCTCACATAAAATATCTTTTAGTTCAATATTCTGTTTTGATTTTTCATATATAAAGCACACAAGTGCTTTTGCCGTCAGGCTGTTTAGATGTTTCTGAGTTTCACCTATAGTCTTAAAATCTCCGTGGTTGGAACTAACTCTAAATAATTCTAAAAAATTATAGATTAAGAATACTATAAGAAAATATCGTTCTATAGACAAAATGCTACGCATTCTATATTTATCAAAAGCTAAATTGCTTTTTAAATATTTATATGAAGTTTCTATAGTCCATCTGTGAGAATAATATTTAATTATAGTTTCTGCATTTAATAAGATGTCGGTAGACAGCAAATATACTGGGTTCTTGAATCCATCATGGGTGACTTCATAGCAAATAAGTATTTTAGCATAAGGGAATTTAGAAACATTACCTTCATAGGTATATACTCTATAGTCCTTACCTTCAACTGTAACAAGGTCTAAGGTGTTAGGACTAAGGAATTTTTCAAATTTTGATAACTGCATTGAAATTCCTAATGGAGATATTTTTCTGTTAGATTTAATTGCTCCTATTAGGTGGTAGCCCTTTGCTAAAGATGCTTCTATTAAATTATTATTTGTATACCATGAATCCATAAGACAATACATTTTTTCACAATTAGATGGAGTTTTAAAAGAAGTTATAAAATTTTTTGCAATATCAATCTTAGATTTAAAATTTTTATTTAAATCTTTGCAAAATTCCTTTTTATAGTAAGGTTTATATTGTAAAGGAATAGATTTATCATTTACAACAAAATTTGAAGTAACCACACAATGTGACCAAATATTTTTGTCTTCTGTATGAGAGTAATTATAAGATAATCCTTGCATTTTCTTTGCTGATTTCTTGGGATTTACAGTATCATCTATAATCAAAAACCCTACGGATTTAGGTTTAATATTATGCTCAAGGAAAAAGTTTAAATAGCTAATTCTATTGTTGTTCAGAAGACTATGGTCCCATTTAGAATGGCTTAAAAATCTATAAATACAACTTTTGTCTTTTGAATGCAACACATTTTTAGCAATTTCAGATAAAGTTTTAGTGCCAGGTAAATTAATTAATCCATTGGCAATATTGGTTAAATGATTAAATTGAGGCTTAGACATTCCATAATTTACATCATTTAAGTAATTGTAAAGTTCATTATTAATGGATACAATATTAGTACTTGGCATACTTTTTACCTCCTGTGTTTATATTTGTATGGTAACTTTTATATAACACAGTGAGAGAAAGTATGCCATATTTATTTTTTGGTAGTTTTACCAATTTAGATTTTTATTTTGCATAACTAAAGTAAATAAGTTTAAATCTCTAAGCGGATATGATTGTATGATTTATACTGGCGGCTATTTTGGTAGAGATAATTTAGATAGCAGAGTTAAAGAATATCCTGGTTGGATCGCTCACTATGGTGTTAATTCACCCATGGAAACTGGTTTCAAAGTTGTTGGGCATCAATACACCGAAACTGGACATATAAATGGTGTTAGTGGAAATGTGGATTTAAGTAACTTTATTGATAAAATTTTCATAGGTAAAGTTGATGTACAACCTTCAAAGCCATCCGGAGAAAGTTCCTCAACTATCTATGGTAGACACAGTTTAATAGGAGCATTACAACAGGAAATAAATAACCAAGGTTTGGGTAACATTGCAGTAGACAACATGGCGGGAGAGGCAACTCTTAGCAGTGCCCCAATATGTAAACAAGGTGCTAGAGGAAATATAACTAAGATTATACAACAAATGCTTATTAACATAGGTTATCCAGTAGGTAGCTATGGAGCAGATGGAGTATTTGGAACTGGCACAGTAACAGCAATAAAAGCACTACAGAAAGATTGCAATTTAAATCCAGATGGAATTGTAGGAAGAGAAACTTGGAAAACATTATTTAGGAATTTAAAATAGATTTAAAATCCGAGGACGTTTTAAACGACCACAAAAATAATCAAAAATTTAAAAAAAGTTTTAGGGGCACTTCTGTAATGGTAGTGCCTCTTTTTTTATTGGAAAAATATTTATAAAAAATATAAATATTTCATAAAAAGGAATTGACTTCTTATACTACGTGTAGTATAATTATAATTGTAAGGAGGTGAGAGAAAAGGTGGTAAAATTAATAAAAAAACTGAAAAAGCTTGATAAACTACTGGGAATAGTCATCAAGCTACTTGTAAAAATAACAATCATAATAACAATACTTAAACAGTTAAATGATTTGTTATAAACACTGGGGAGGGAATCCCCTCCCTTAATCTTATAATACCACCTTAATTAAAATGAGTAAAGATTCAAAAACATTATTTAAATTAATATTAAAAATATTAGGAGAATTAATCATTATAGCTTTATTAGTATGGCTAATATTTAGATTAGTTATGTAGGAGGTTTCAAAAAAGTGGGAACAAAAGCTAAGCAAACAATAGCAAATCAAAAATGGGAAGAAAAAAACAGAGAACATGCAAGTTATTTAAAAAGTCGTAGTAGTGCTAGGAGCTTTATAAGAAATAAAGCAACACTAGAAGATTTAGAGGAATTACAAAAATTAATAGAAGAAAGAAAAGAATTATTAAAACAAAAGAAGGTAACTCCTTAATTGGAGCTACCATCTTTTTTTATTGGGAAAGTATAAATATTATTATTAACTTGTAAGAAAGAAGGACTGAGCTCAAATCTAATGAGCTCTATTAATATAAATTTTCTATTCATGTTGGTGTAGTGTTTTGGGTTATTTTTATTATACCCAAATAATATAATTTTAACTATAAAAAATAAATATTTAAGCAGGAATGTTATTTATAAATGTAGAATTATACTCATAAGACTTTAGTGATCTAAAGCACAGGCCGCACTTAATAATAAAAAGAGCTCTATTTAAAATAGGGCTCTTTTTATTTGGAAAATATAAATGTTTAGTTTATAGTACCTAATGATATATTAAGTATGTCACATTTAAGAATCGTTTATTCAAGGATTTTAGGGAAAATATCTTTATTCTTGTAGAAGGTTAATAATATTAATATAACTATTATCAAATAAGTGGCTCCATTAACATGGAATTTTCTATGCATAATGCATATCACAGTGTAATTAAATCCAATTCTAGTATATCCAAATATAATGATTTTATTTATAAAAATTAATACATAAGAAGGAATTTTTATTACAAATATGGAATATATTAAATAACACACCTTTTAAAAAAACACCTTTTGATACAATCCATTCCTCTTTTGAATATATCAAAAAAGAGTCCATATTTATTTTGTGGACTCTTTTTATTGGTTAGTTTTATTATAAATTAATACAATAAAAGGAATTTATTTATAAAAGTAGAATATTATATATAAGGTCTTTCTGAAAATTTTTTAAAGTCCCTTTTCAAATATAGTAAAAAGAAGCCCATTAAAAAGTATAGGGCTTCTTTTTACTATATAATTATGTATTAACCCATCTAAATTATATACATAGAAGAATAGTTTTAAACGTAAAAAGGAATATTGTTAAAAATGTAGAATACTATTATATACTTCCTATAGTTGTTTATTCTTATAAATAAAAAGAGCTCAAGCATATAGCGGGGGCTCTTTTTACATTATATTTACCAAGTAGGACTTTTAACTCTACTTTTATTATATGTATAGAAACTTATTTTAGTTATAAATGAAGGAATATATTAACATTTATAGAATATTAATATTATATGGTTATTTCCGTAAATAACTATGTAATATGCAATTGTTCTTAAATAGTGAAAAGAGTCTACTTAATTATGGTAGGCTCTTTTGTTGTGTAACTATGCATATTGGTATATTTACAAATGTGTATATTTTGGTACAATTAAGTTATATTTACATAAGGGGGATGAAGATGAAGAAAATATTATATGTATTATTAAGTGTTGTTTTAACAGTAACATTATTTGCTGGATGTGGCTCACATCAAAAAGAACTAAACGAAAGACAAGATAAAATGATTGGAGAATTAAAAGGGAATAGTGGAGAACTAAAAGAAGTTACATCTGGGACATTCTTTAATACTTTAGCTGGAGTAGCACCAAAGTCAAAGTTATTTTATATTCTAAATAAAGATAAAAAAATACATAGAGAACAATCCTTAGTTATAGAAATGAATATAGATAAATCTAATAAAGAAACCCAAATAACTAATTTTGTTGATAAAGCAATAGAATCTTTAGACTATTTAGATGAAGGTTTAATTTCAATGAGTTATAGCAATTTGGTTTTTCTAATGTATGTAGATGGGAAATTCACAGGTAATAGTATTTCATATGTGGTAAAAGATGATAAATTAGAGAATAAAGATACTTTAATAGATAAAGAATATTCTGATGCTTTTAACAAAGCTAAATCCAATCATAAATCTACTAATAAAGATAAATAATAAAAAACTCTAGAGGAATTAACCTTTAGAGTTTTTTATTTGACGTCAAAAATACGTCAAAAATAAAATGAAAATATGAATTTAAAATAAAAAGCCTACATTATAATATACATACTAAAAACGTTGTTTTTAATGTTTGATGGAAAATATAATTTTAAATATGCAACTAGTACAAGCTTATTGAATATTATATTAATAAGCACTATTAGGAGGGGCAACTTGTGTTTTTTTTAACTTACTTATGGGATGTATTAGGAAGTGCATTATTTCTGACGGGCTACGTTACAGGAAATACTTCTTTTCCCAAACCTCTAAGTGATGAGGAAGAAAAATATTATTTGGATAGGTTAAAAAAAGGTGATGCTTTAGCAAAGGATGTATTAGTAGAAAGAAATTTAAGACTTGTGGCACACATAGTAAAAAAATATTCATATCCTGGAAAAGATATCGATGATCTAATATCTATAGGAACAGTAGGACTTATAAAAGCTATAGATTCTTTTGACAACTCTAAAGGTACTAAGCTTGCTACTTATGCAGCAAGATGTATAGAAAATGAAATATTAATGCTTATAAGAAATAATAAAAAAACTAAAGGTGAAATATACCTTCAGGATCCTATAGGCGTGGATAAAGAAGGAAATGAAATTTCTCTTATGGATATATTAAGTAGTGATGAAGACTCCATAATAGAAATAGTGTCAACAAAGATAGAAGTAAAAAAGCTATATGGTAAAATAGAAACCTGCCTTAAGGGGAGAGAAAAAAAAGTAATACAAATGAGGTATGGATTAAGAGATGGAAGACCAAGAACACAAAGGGAAATAGCTGGTATACTAAACATATCCAGGTCTTATGTTTCGCGTATAGAGAAAAAAGCACTAAAAAAGCTTTATAAAGAATTAAATTATAATAAAAATATTTAAATAAAATTATAAAGAATTAAGAATTTTATACATATGGGATGATTCTTAATTCTTTTATTTTTGGTTTTTCTTATTAATTTCATAGTATAATATATATATATAGAAGGTGTTAAATTTATATAATAGTTTTCATAGATAAAAATTATTAATTATTCATAATGTATATACATAAATAATGAATATTAAAAAATAATATTACATTTTTTATAATATATTTAATTTAGTTCAATAGGAAATTTCTGATTTTATAGAAGATTTAAATGAAAATAATATAAGTGTATTTATTACTACTATATTGTATAAGTAATTTATAATTCAATATTAAGATTATATATTCTATTGTTATAAAATATGATTAGTGTATGGACTGAAGTAGTGCAAGGAAATAGTTTAATAGGGTATAATAGTTATTATATGTGTTTATATAATAGTTTAAAGTGGTATAGTATACTGATTGCATTTATTTTAGTGTAAGGTGAAAACAGTAAATGTGTGTTTCTTATGAGTGTAGAAAAATAAATCTGCCAAGGATATAGATACAGTTTTTAGAAATCTTGTAAGAGTAAAATTTTAAAAAAGAGTAAAATTTTAAATGGTAAACACGAAAATAAAGTATATATGAGTCAATTGTAAACTTTATATAATAAGTAGAGCTGAGTAAAAACCCAAGACCTATAGAAATTTAAAAGAACTTAAAATGAATATGTGGTTTATGATTTAAACTATATTTCTAAAAATCTAAATTAATAAAATAATCTGAAGAAAAAGAACCATTTATTATAAATGGACAAAAATCTTTGCTTTTCAGGTATATATGCTATAGATTTCTGGGGGAAAACAGTATTGGAGGAGGAGAATAAATTGAAACAATTACAAGAATTATTGGAAAAAACTATTAATTTTGGTGCTTCGGATTTACATTTATCTGTGGGTGTAGAGCCAACTATAAGAATAAATGGACAGCTAAGTAAAATATTTAAGGAAAAGCTTAAACCAGAAGATACTGATAATTATGCTAGAGAAATCTTAAAAGAAGAATATGAAGATTTATTGAAAAAAGGAGAAATAGACACATCTTATTCTATATCAGGTTTAGGTAGATTTAGAGTAAGTGTATTTAAACAAAGAGGAAGTATAGCTATTTCTTTGAGAGTTGTAAGCTTAAAAACTCCTAATTTAAATGAGCTGAAATTACCAGATGTGGTAAAGGAACTTACCAATAAAAAAAGGGGTCTTATTTTAGTAACAGGTCCTACAGGTTCAGGTAAAAGTACTACTTTAGCTGCTATGATTAATGAAATTAATAATACTAGATCTAATCATATAATAACACTAGAAGATCCTATAGAATTTTTACATAAACACAATAAATGTATAATAAATCAAAGAGAAATAGGTAGAGATACTTTTAGTTATAAGAGTGCATTGAAAGCGGCATTAAGAGAGGATCCCGATGTAATACTAATAGGAGAACTTAGAGATTTAGAGGATATTTCTATTGCTTTAACAGCAGCAGAAACAGGACATTTAGTATTTTCCACACTACATACTATAGGTGGAGCTAAAACTATAGATAGGATTGTTAATGTGTTTCCACCACATCAACAAGAGCAGACAAGAATACAACTAGCTAGCGTGTTGGAAGGAATAATAAGTCAACAACTAGTTCATAAGATTAATGGTGGAAGAATAGCAGCTGTAGAAACCATGATTACCACAAATGCTATAAGAAATATGATAAGAGAAGGGAAAACCTATCAAATAGAATCATCTATACAAACCGGTGGGAAGTATGGGATGAAAACTATGGATATGTCCTTAGCAGAACTATATAAAAGAGAAATTATAAGTTATGAGGCTGCACTTAATTATTCAGTAGATAAAGATCTAATTACAAAGATAATAAATTTATAAAAATAACATAACATCAAAATGTAGAATAATAATTATGCATTTGGTAATATTAAAAAAAGGACCTATGGTCCTTTTTAAAATATCATATAATCTATCATTTTTATTGAAACTTGATTTTTAGGTCTCGTTTTTTTCTTAAATTTATTTGTAGTACCCTTATTAATATTTTTTAAATCTATAGAACTTAGTTTAATAGTATTTTTTTTCATTGTAATATCCTCCTAATAACTTAAAATTTTTTTTAAATTTAATAGTTATTAGAGAATTTACCAAAAAGATTCGTCTTTTTTATGAAGTCTTTTTAAATCTAAAAAATATATTTTTTCGTAGCGCGACATGCGCTAACTACCTCCTTTATAAACTAATATTGATGCATCAATGTCAATACTTGTTGTTTATATTTATATAATATCATATAATTTAAGTTAGTACAATTTTAGCTATATATAGTAACTATTAACTATATGCAATAATTATTTATTAATAAAAATTGTAGCTGTTTACTTATTAAATTCTCTTGTTTTCTTAATAATATAAATAATATTAAAGATTTATTAAGTAATTTATAATATTTATTTGTAATAATATATAGTAATTGACTCTTATTTATGCTAAAATATTTTTGAACCGAGGGGGGATACTATTGAATATTATAAATGAAATAGTACATTATAGCTCTAAAGCAATAACATACATAGTTTATTTTATATCCATGTATTATCTTATAATTTCTCTTTTTGGTATATACAGAAAAAAGAATAATAAGAACATTGAGGATAAAACAAGATTTGCTCTTATTGTTGCAGCACATAATGAAGAGTTAGTTATAGGTAATATAATAGAAAGTTTAAAGATGTTAGATTATGATAAAAAATTATATGATATTTTTGTAATTGCGGATAACTGTACAGATAAAACTGCTGAGATTGCAAGAAAAAGAGGAGCTATTGTACGAGAACGGTTTGACAAGAAACGAAGAGGAAAAGGGTACGCTCTAGAATGGATGTTTAGTATAATATTTAAAATGGAAAAAAAATATGATGCCATAGCGGTGTTTGATGCAGATAACTTAGTTCATAAAGATTTCTTAAAAGAAATGAACAAGAAGATGTGTAAAGGATATAAAGTAGTTCAAGGCTATTTAGATAGCAAAAATCCAGAAGATACTTGGATAACAGGAAGTTATTCTATTTCATTCTGGACCAATAATAGAATGTTTCAGCTAGCAAGGTATAACCTAGGATTGTCTAGTCAATTAGGTGGTACTGGTTTTTGTATAAATACAGATATACTAAAAGAACTTGGTTGGGGAGCTACTTGTCTTACAGAAGACTTAGAATTTTCTTGTAAAATTATATTAAACGGATATAAAGTAGGATGGGCACACGATGCTATAATATATGATGAAAAACCTTTAGTATTAGCTCAATCATGGAGACAAAGAAAAAGATGGATGCAAGGTTTTGCAGATGTATCTAGTAGATATTTTTTTAAGCTTATGAAGAAAGCTATTAAGGGATTAAATTTTACTGCTTTTGACTGTGCACTTTATACTATACAACCTGTTGTAGCTATAATGTTAGGAATATCGGCTATAATGGGAATAGTTAAATATATCATGAAGGCTGCGGATATGGTTAGTAATTTTAATAATACAGTTTATTCTGTAGATATTAACATGATAACTGTGTTAATAGTATTATTTTCGGCATTCCAGATATTATACACACCTTTAATATTGATTTTAGAAAAGAAATTTACATTTAAAGTATTGCTATATTATATAGTTTATCCTATATATGCAATAACTTGGTTTCCTATTTCAATACAAGGCATTTTGGATAAGAATAATAAGGAATGGAGTCATACAATTCATACTAGAAGTATGAATATAGACGAATTAGAAAAAGTTAACTAAAGGAAAGCGGGTCTTTCCTTTTTTTGCTTTTTTTATGATGAATTTATAGTGCTACAATTAAATAATAATTATAATAATTAATAATTTTAAAAGGAAATAGGAGTTTTTTGTTGAATATATATTTTAATGGTTACATTAAAAAGGGGTGAAAACTACATGGAGGATTACGTAATAGGAGTGGATATAGGGTCCTCAAAAGTTTGTGCAGCAGCAGGAAAATATGATAAATATGGACAGGCTAAGATATTAGGTGTTACTTTTGCTGAATGTCATGGAATGAAAAATGGAATAATAATTGATATAGATAGTACAGCAGAGTCTATTACGAACTGTATAACTAGATTAGAAAGTATAGTAGATACGAATATAAAGAATTTTTATATTTCTCTACCCGGGAGGATAGGTACAGTAATATCTAGTCAAGGTATGGTAGTAATATCCTCTGATGATAATGAAATAACAAAAAAAGATGTAAATAGAGTTAAAAGAGCTACTCAAATAATTAATATTCCCAACGATAAAGAAATAGTTGATATAATTCCTAAAGAGTATATTGTAGATGGATATAGAAATATAAAGGATCCTATAGGTATGAGTGGAAATAGGATGGAATTAGATGCGTATTTGGTATTAGCAGAAACTACTATAGTAAATAATTTGTTAAAAACAGTTCAAAAGGCAGGTTATAACATACTAGGAGTAGTATTTGCACCTATGGCAGATGCTAAAGCATCACTAAAAGAAGAGGAAATAAATCAAGGGTCAGCTCTGGTTAATATAGGAGCAGATTCTATGGATATTTCTATATATAAAGATGGCATTTTAACCAAAACTGATAATATATCTATAGGTGGTAATAGTATAACAAATGATATATCCATATGTTTAAAAATACCTTTTTCTGAAGCTGAAAAACTAAAAATAAAATATGGAGTAATAGGAAAAAATAATTTAGAATTAGATGGACAAATAAAGGTAAATATAGGTTATAATAACGATATGACAGTTAGTCTGGAAACTTTAAAAAAAGTTATAGAAGCTAGAGTAGAAGAATTATTAATATTAATAGAAAAGAAATTAAAAGAAAGTGGACAGTTTGAAGATATATCCAATATAGTTATAATAGGAGGAGGTCTTTCATTAATAAAGGGTATAGAGGAATTTGGCAAGTACATATTTAATAAAAATTTTAGAATTGGAAGTCCAGAATATGTTGGTGCTGCAAATCCTATATACGTATCTTCTGTAGGAGTAGTTAAAAGTTTAATTACTCCAATAAAAATTCAAAATGTTAATTTGAAAAATAAAGAGGCTGCGATTACTAAAGAAGATTCATCACATTATAAAGTTGAAAACGAAGGAAAAGGTGTATTGTTAAAAATAAGGGAATTTCTAACAGAATTTTTTTAATTACAGATAAGGAGGTTTTATTGTGCTAGATTTCGATGTTGATGTACAGCAATTTGCTCAAATAAAAGTTATTGGATGTGGTGGCGGAGGAAACAATGCTGTAAATAGAATGATAATAGATGGATTGAAAAATGTAGAATTCATAGCTATAAACACAGATAAACAAGCGTTAATGCTTTCACAGGCATCTCAAAAAATACAAATAGGTGATAAATTGACAAAGGGATTAGGAGCAGGCGCTAATCCTGAAATAGGAAAAAAAGCTGCGGAAGAAAGTAAAGAAGAAATTTCTCAAGCAATAAAAGGAGCCGACATGGTGTTCATAACAGCAGGTATGGGCGGAGGAACAGGTACTGGTGCAGCTCCAGTTATTGCAGAAATAGCTAAATCTATGGGTATACTTACTGTAGGGGTTGTAACAAAACCATTCCCTTTTGAAGGAAGAAAAAGGTTGCTTCATGCAGAAATGGGCATAAATACTTTAAAAGAAAGAGTAGATACTTTAGTTACAATTCCTAATGAAAGATTATTAAGTATAGTAGATAAGAAGACAAGCTTAATGGATTCTTTTAAGCTAGCAGATGATGTTTTAAGACAAGGGGTACAAGGTATATCAGACTTGATCACTATTCCAGGTCTTGTTAATCTAGATTTTGCAGATGTTAGAACAATAATGCTAGATAAAGGATTAGCTCACATGGGTGTAGGCAAAGGAACAGGAGATAATAGAGCTCAAGAAGCAGCTAAACAGGCCATATCAAGTCCTTTGTTAGAAACATCTATTGTTGGCGCTACAGGAGTACTTCTTAATATAACCGGAGGAAATGATTTAGGATTATTAGAAATAAATGAAGCAGCAGAAATTGTACAAGAAGCTGCGGATCCAGATGCTAATATTATATTTGGTGCAGTTATAGATGAAAACTTAAAAGATGAATTAAGAATAACTGTAATTGCTACAGGCTTTGAAAGTGATAGATTGGAAAATGATGCTGTAGAAAATGAACAAAATAATATATCAAAGGAATCTAGTAGAAGAGAGGATGCTGAAGATCAATCATCTACATATGAACAGCATATAGATGAGAATGATTTAGAAATACCAGCCTTTTTGAGAAGACAAAGAAAGTAATTAAAAAGTAGAGAACATTGTTCTCTACTTTTTTTATCTTAATATCATTTCTGTATTTATAATAAATAAAAATATCATCTATAAATAAATATTATATCTATAATTCTTATTTATATCTATAATTCAAAATCATCTCACTATAAAATTTATCTGTTCCTATAAATATTATAACTATCTTTATAAAAATACTTTTAAATATATTATTTTTATAAATAAAAAAAGAATATATTTAATTATAAAGTATATTGACATATTTTATACAATAAAAACATAAGATTTTTATATGAATTGACAAATTTTTGAAATATTTAATTGTATAATAGTAAATAAATGGTAGATGCTTAAGGGGGAGATATCTATTGGTGGTCTATTTAGATGTTATGATATTGGAAAATTTTATTGTGAATTTTTTCATATTATTTATAACTTCTCAAACATTAAAAGTTAATAATAAAATATTATATTTATTAATATCCTCATTTTTAGGAAGCTGTTATGTATTAGTACTTATTATACCTTCTCTAGCCTTATTTAATAAGCTTATATTTAAAATTTTAATGGCTTTCATATTAATTTTACTAGCATTTAGAAAAAAAGATTTAATATTTAATATAAAGGCCGCAGGAGTTTATATAATTTATTCTATGATTATTGCTGGTATATGTGTCTTTTTCGAGTGTGATAATATGGGAAATGAAACTTATTTGTTTATAGAAAACTTTTCTTATAAGAAGCTTATTATGTCTATGATGATTATATATATTATTGGAAATAAATTAATATGGTATATAAAAGATAGAAAGGAAATAAGAAACTTTATATATGATGTAGATATAGTGCTTCAGAAGGATCATAAAAAGGTCAAAGCTTTTTTAGATACAGGAAATGAACTTAGAGAACCAGCTACAAATTTACCTGTATTAGTGGTAGAAAAAGATGTTTTCAATAATGTGGATTTAAATTCTTATGACAAATTTTATATACCCTATAGAGTTGTAAATGGAAATTTTGGTAATCTTGAAGGGTTTAAACCTATTTATATAGATGTACATGTAGGAGATAAAAAAGAAAAAAAAGAAGTTATAATAGGGCTTTCAGAAGGTAAACTTAGTGGTATAAAAGATTATAGAGCACTTTTATCTCGAGGAATTATATAGGAGGGACTTTTATGATAAATTTAAAGGTATTATTAAACAGGATATTAATAAAATTTAAGTTATTTTTTAAAAGTGTATATTACATAGGGGGTAATGATGCTCTTCCACCACCACTGTCAAAAGAAGAAGAAGAGTATTTTGTGCAAAGACTAATAAATGGTGATGAAAAAGTTAGATCCGTTTTAATAGAAAGAAATTTAAGGCTGGTAGTTTATATAGCAAGAAAGTTTGAAAATACGGGAATATGTATAGAAGATTTAGTATCTGTGGGTACAATAGGTTTAATTAAGGCGGTAAATACTTTTAAACCAGATAAAAAAATCAAATTAGCAACTTATGCTTCAAGATGTATAGAGAATGAAATATTAATGTATTTGAGAAGAAATAGTAAAGTAAAGGCAGAAATATCATTTTATGAACCTTTAAATATCGATTGGGATGGAAATGAGTTATTGTTATCAGATATATTAGGAACAGATAATGATGAGGTCTATAATTCAATAGAAGATGAAGTAGATAAACAGTTACTGTTGTTAGCTATGAAAAAATTAAATGAAAGAGAAAAGGAAATAGTAAGACTAAGATTTGGTCTTAATGGGAAAATAGAAAAAACTCAAAAGGAAGTAGCAGATATGTTAGGAATATCTCAATCTTACATATCAAGGCTAGAAAAAAGAATAATTAAAACTTTAAAAAAAGAAATAAATAAAATGGTTTAGTTTGTCCTTAGTATAAAATTAAGTTCCTTTGGAAACAATTTAAATGCAATCATTCTGAAGGGACTGATGACTTTATGGTTATTAATAAAGTTGAAATTTGTGGAGTAAATACATCAAAATTGCCAGTATTGAAAGATAAAGAAATGAAAAAATTACTGGTAAGGATTAGGAACGGTGAAACAAAATGTAGAGAAGAATTTATTCAGGGAAATTTAAGGCTAGTATTAAGTGTAATAAAGAGATTTAACAATCGTGGGGAAAATGTAGATGATCTTTTTCAAGTAGGTTGCATAGGCCTTATAAAAGCCATAGATAATTTTGATTTAAGCCAAAATGTAAAATTCTCTACTTATGCTGTTCCAATGATAATAGGGGAAATAAGAAGATACCTAAGAGATAATAATTCTATAAGAGTTAGCAGATCTTTAAGAGACATAGCATATAAAGCTCTACAAGCTAGAGACAAATTGATAAAAGCTAATAATAAAGAACCGACTGTTTCTCAGATAGCTAAAGAGTTAGAACTACCAAGAGAAGAGGTAGTATTTGCCTTAGATGCTATACAGGATCCAGTGTCTTTATTTGAGCCCATATATCATGATGGCGGTGATGCTATATTCGTTATGGATCAGATAAGTGATACTAAAAATGTAGATGAAAATTGGATAGAGAACATATCTATAAAAGAAGCCATGAAAAAATTAAATGATAGAGAAAAACTAATACTTAATCTAAGATTTTTTGATGGAAGAACTCAAATGGAAGTAGCTGATGAAATAGGTATATCTCAAGCACAGGTATCAAGATTAGAAAAAACTGCTTTGAAACACATGAGAAAATACGTTTAGTTAAAAATATTCTTAAATTATTAATGAATATTTTTAGGCTGCTGATAAATATTGTTTATCAGTAGTCTTTTTAATTTGTAGAAATACTTTTCATAGATTATATAAATCAAACATATATTATAATATAAAAAAGCTTTAAAAGGAGGTATAGTATGGAACAATCAGAATTATATTCTATAGAAAGTTTGAAGAACATGGAGGTTATAGATTTAAACACTGGAAGTAAAATAGGTTACATAAAAGATTTGATTATAGATTGTGATTCTTATAAAATATTATCTGTAGTTCTTCCAACTGAGAAGATAGGTTTTTTTAATAAAAAAGAAGATCTAGAAATAAGCTGGGATAAAATATATAAAATAGGAACAGATGTTATACTAGTAAATGGGGATAACTATCTTATGGAAGAAAATTAAATCTTTATAATGTAATATACTTATTATCATTGAAATTCAAGTATATAGTAGAAAAAATGGAGAAAAAGTGTATAATTAATATATATAGTTAAATTTCAGTAATCTAAAGAAAAGGATGTGGATTAAATTGAAATGTCCCTACTGTGCATATGGAGAAAGTAGAGTTGTAGATTCAAGATCTACAGAGGATGGAAGTTCCATAAGAAGAAGAAGAGAATGTCTAAAATGTAATAGAAGATATACTACTTATGAAAAAATAGAAACTACGCCTATTCTTGTTATAAAAAAGAATATGAGTAGGGAATATTTTGATAGAAACAAGATAGTGGACGGTCTAATGAAAGCTTGTCAAAAAAGACCTGTGTCAAGAAAACAGATTGAACAAATAGCAGATGAAGTAGAAAGACATATAAGCAATGAAATGCTTACAGAAGTAAATACAGATAAAATAGGTGAAATAATAATGAAAAATTTAAAAAATATAGATGAAGTATCTTATGTTAGATTTGCCTCAGTGTATAGACAATTTAAAGATATAAATACTTTTATGAAAGAAATTAAGAATCTAATGGATAAAAATTAGATTGAAGTTTGAATATGTAAATTCAGATTGGTATATATTAAAAAATTAAAATAAAGATAACAGTAAAAAAAATACTTAATACTATTATGACAATAGTGTTAAGTTTTTTATTTTATATTAAAATAATTATAATTAGATATGAGTAAGTTAGTATCCTATGTTAAAATAAAGTTAAAAGTTATATGATTTTTTTTATAATATTGAAATTAATGATAATATGTTTATAGGAAGGATGATATATTTTATGAATTTTAAAAAAATTAATATTGATGAATATACATTTCTAAAGTTAAAATTTAAAAATGCTAATTTTATATTTTCAACTTCAGAAAAGAATTTAAATTTTAATAAAAATATAGATGAAGGAAAAGAAAACTTAGATAATATAAAAAAATGGTTTGCAGTAGAACAAGTGCATTATTTAAATCAAATACACAGTAATATAGTTAGAGATTATAAAGAAAAAGATAAAGAAGGAGATGCAGTAATAAGTGATAAATTTAATAATGCTGTAGGTGTTTTTACAGCAGATTGCACTCCTGTATTGTTGTACGATGAAAAGAATCAGGTAATAGCTGCAGTTCATAGTGGGTGGAGAGGAACTTATGAAAGGATAGTTATAAAGACAATAGATAACATGAAAAACAATTATAATACAAAAGTAGAAAATATTATTGCTGTCATAGGTCCTCATATAAGAGATTGCTGCTATGAAGTAAGTTATGATTTAATAAATAAGTTTAAAGAAGACAAAATATATAATGATTATAATATAAGTAATAAAAGAAATTTAAATATGGAATTATGTATATTAGCACAATTGGATAGTATAGGAATTAAAAGAGAAAATATAATGATCACAGATTTATGTACTATGTGTAATGATAATCCTAAATTTTATTCATATAGAAAACAGGGTAACATAGGAAGACAATTTTCCTTTGTATATTTAAGTAAACAGTAGGAGGCAATACTATGGCTATGGAAAAAATACTTATAGTAGACGATGAAGAACATATATGTGAATTAATAAAATTTAATTTAGAAAGTAATGGTTATAATTGCATTTGCGCTTTAAATGGAATAGATGCCTTAGATATAGTTAAAGAAGAAAATCTAGATTTAGTACTGTTAGATTTAATGTTACCGGGAATGGATGGATATGATGTTTGTAAGGAAATTAGAAAGTATAACAGCACAGCTAATATTCCTATAATAATGATTACAGCTAAAGGTGAAGAACTTGATAAAGTCCTTGGTCTAGAATTAGGAGCAGATGATTATATAACTAAGCCTTTTTCAGTTAGAGAAATGGTAGCTAGAGTAAAAGCGGTGCTTAGAAGAAAAACGACTATGAACGTAGAATCTAAGTCGTATACTTTAGGCAATATTATTGTAGATTTTGATAAGCATTCTCTCACAAAGAAAGGCAAGAAAATAGAGTTTACATTAAAAGAATTTGAATTATTAGAAGTTTTAATAAAAAATAAAGGTAAGGTTATGACAAGAGATTTTTTATTGGATACAATATGGGGATATGAATATATAGGAGAAACTAGAACTGTAGATGTCCATATAAGGCACCTAAGAAAAAAAATAGAAGATGATGATAAAAATCCTAAGTATATTGAAACTATAAGAGGAATAGGTTATAGATTTAATAATGATTTTTAAAAGGTGAAACTATGAAAAAAAAATTAACATTATCAATACTTATAATATTAATATTTACATTAACTGTAGTATCCTCACTTTTTCTAATAACCATTAATAATCAATATATAGAAAATAGTAAAAGTAGATTAAAAAATAATAATTCCCTTATACTAAAAATGATTGGAAATGAAAATCCTAAAAGTTTTGTTAGTTTTATAGAGAAGAATTATAAAGATAATGATATAAGGGTGACTTTGATAGATAACAATGGTTATGTATTAGCAGACTCTAAGGAAAACAAGTCCCAGTTAGAAAATCATAATAAAAGGGAAGAAATAATAGCTGCAAAAGAAAAAGGAGAATCCTATAGTGTAAGACACAGTGAAATAAGAAAAGTGGAAAGCATTTACTTAGCAAGTAAAATTAATAATAATTATATTATAAGAAGTGCTGTAGATATAAAAGACATAAAATTATTGGAGAAAAGTTACATTAAATATTATATTGCTATAATATTATTTTCTTTTATTTTATCTTTTTTATTCTCATCAAGAATATCCATGGCAATGATAAAACCCATAAAAAATCTTGAATTTGTAACTTCAAGAATAGCCAGAGGTGATTTTGACAGAAGAGTAATAATAAATTCAGATGATGAAATAGGTCGCCTTGGGAAAAATTTTAATTTAATGGCAGATATATTGGAAAGTAGTTTAGTAGACGTTAGAGATAAGCAAAATAGATTAGAGGCCATACTTAAAAGTATGGATAGTGGTGTTGTAGCTATAGATAAAGAATTTAAAGTTATTATGATTAATCCATATGCTAAGAAATTATTTGGAGTAAAAAGAGATATAATAGGGGAAAACCTTATGGATAATATAAGAGATTTTCAATTAGAAAGAGTATTAAAAGATAAGGAGCCAGGGTATAAAGAAATAAATATATTATGGCCTCAAAACAGAACTCTGAGAATTAAGACTACGGATATAATAAGCAAATATGATAATATAGGCACTGTAGCAGTGGTGCAAGATATAACAGATATAAAAAAGTTAGAAAATATTAGAGAACAATTTGTAGCAAATGTATCCCATGAATTAAAAACTCCATTAACATCTATAAAAGGCTTTTCAGAGACTTTAAAATATGTAGATGACAAAAAGAATAGAGATAAATTTTTACAAATAATAAATGATGAAGCTGATAGACTTACAAGATTAATAAACGATATATTAGTGTTATCTAATATAGAGAAACAAAAGCAAGAATTAATAAAGGAAGAAATAGATTTAAATGAATTAATTGAAAAAGTATATTATCTGGTAAAAAAATCTGCACAGGATAAAAACATACAAATAAATATTATAGGAGAAAGGATTCCTTTGTTAATGGGAAATAAAGATAAATATAATCAGATGATAATAAATTTAGTAGATAATGCTATTAAATACACAGAACCTAATGGTGTGGTGAATATAGGGACAAAAAAAGATAATAATAACATAATGTTTTGGGTAGAAGACACAGGTGTAGGTATTTCCAAAGAACATTTAGATAGAATATTTGAAAGATTTTATAGAGTAGATAAAGCTCGATCAAGAGCAGAAGGTGGAACAGGTTTAGGGCTAGCTATAGTAAAGCATATAGTTTTAAGTATTAATGGTAAAATAGAAATAGAAAGTGAACCTAAAAAGGGTACTAAATTTACGGTGAGAATACCTTTAAAAGCATTATAAATTGAAATAAAAATGTAAAAAAAGAGGTTTTTGATACATATATCAAAAGCTTCTTTTTTATTTATAAGTAAAAATTGTATAAGTCAAGAGCAAAAAGCAAAAGTTAATGTTAAATTTAATTAACGTTATTATAATAATGGCTTAACTTAGATAGTTTAAAATATAAAATGTAATAATTAAGAATTATAAAGCAAAAGATCTTAAATGGAGGTTTTTATTTATGAAAAGAAAAGGAATTAAGTTTATAATATCAGCTTTAGTAATTACTATGAGTTTAGGATTACTAGTAGGATGCGGCAATAAACAAGAAAATAAAGAACAGGATAAAAAAGAATTAAGTGGTAATATAACATCTTTAGGGTCCTCCGCTCTTCAGCCTTTAGTGGAACAAGGATCTAAGCAATTTATGCAGAAAAATCCAGATGCCACTATAAATGTTCAAGGAGGAGGAAGTGGAGCTGGAATAAACCAAGTAGTTTCAGGTTCTGTGGAAATAGGAAATTCTGATGTAACGGCAGAGTCAAAATTAAAAGATAAAAATCAGATTGCATCTTTAGTAGATCATAAAGTTTGTGCTATAGGATTTGGAATGATAGTAAATAAAGATGTTCAGGTAGATTCGTTAACAAAACAGCAAATACAAAAAATATTTACAGGAGAAATTACTAATTGGAAAGATGTAGGCGGTAAAGATGAGAAAATAAATGTAATAAATAGATCTAAATCGTCAGGAACAAGAGCTACCTTTAAAGATACAATAATGGATGGTAAGGACGAAAAAGAAGGTCTAGGGACAACTCAAGATTCTAGTGGTAGTGTTGTAAAGGCTATAAGCGAAACAAAAGGAAGTATAAGTTATGTAGCTTTTTCACATCTTAATGATGAGGTGAAACCTCTAAAAATAAATGGTATAGAACCAACTAAAGAAAACATAGTAGCTAAAAAATATTCATTTTGGTCCTATGAACATATGTATACAAAAGGACAACCAACAGGATTAACAAAAGCTTTCATAGATTATATGATGAGTAATGAAGCAAAGCCACTAATAGAAAAATTAAAATATATACCAGCGGGTGATATTAAATAATATTTAGAATTTAATAAAGTATTAATATTTAAATAAAGTTTTATGGTGCTAATGGTTTATAAATTAATCCAATTATTTATAAACAAGATTTTAAAATAGGGAACTAAGCATTTCAATGGGGCTTATACAAGATTTATAGCCCCATTGAAAATAATTATTAGAGGAAGATGATTTATGAATATAACTAAAAGAAGTATTTATAATAAAGGGCTATCCAAAAGAAATTTTTTAAAAAATTTTAGAAATGAATACATAGGAAGAGGTTTATCAACTGTATGCGGAATGTTAATAGTTTTTTTAACTCTTTCCATAATATTTTTTGTAGCATTAAAAGGTATATCAATATTTTCAAAGGGATATTCTTTAAAAGAGTTTTTATTTTCTACTAATTGGAGTCCAGATAGTGATATCCCTAAATTTGGAGCACTAAACTTTATAACAGGATCCATTTTTGTATCTATAGGGGCAGTAATATTAAGTGCTCCAATAAGTATAGCATTAGCTATATTTATAAATTATATATCCCCTAAATTAGGAGAAAAAGTTTTAAAGCCTGCTTTGGAATTATTTGTAGGCATTCCTTCAGTAGTATATGGATGGTTGGGAATAAGCATATTATTACCAATTATAAAAAAATTTTTTGGAGGAACAGGTTTTAGTATTTTAGCAGGAATAGTAGTTTTAAGTATAATGATATTGCCAACTATAGCTAGTATTGCTGTAGATGCAATAAAGGTAATTCCTAAATCTTATTTACAAGCTTCATACGGACTAGGAGCAACTAGATGGCAAACTATAAGTAAAGTTATAGTACCATCAGCTAAAAATGGAATATTAACAGGTATTATATTAGGTCTTGCAAGAGCTTTTGGTGAAGCTTTGGCTGTTCAAATGGTAATAGGAAATTCTGTTAAATTTCCTAATAAGTTATTAAATCCTGCCTCTACAATAACAGGCGTCATTACTATGGATATGTCAAATACTATACCAGGAACCACATGGAATGATGCACTTTGGGCATTGGCATTTTTGCTTCTAATAATGTCTTTCTTATTTATAATAGTAATTAGAATTATAGGTAGAAGGAGGGAAGATTAATGAATTCTAAATTAATAGATAAAATTTGGACCACTATATTGTATATTATTTCAGCAGCAGTTGTCTTATTATTATTAGTACTTATAGGGTATATATTAATAAAAGGATTAGGTACAATAAATTTAGAATTTTTATTTTCTGATCCTAAAATAGGGGAGGCAGGAGGAGGAATCGGTCCTCAGTTATTTAATTCTTTTTACATGCTTTTAGTATCTTTAGTAATTACAGTACCTATAGGAATAGGGGCTGGAATATATCTTGCAGAGTATGCTAAAGAAGGATTCTTTTTAAACGTGGTTAGAGTATCTATAGAGACTATGGCTTCTTTACCATCTATAGTAGTAGGGCTATTTGGATTCTTAGTTTTTGTAAAAATGACTAATTGGGGCTTTACTCTTTTATCAGGAGCTCTAGCCATATCAATATTAAATTTACCATCTCTAACTAGAGTAAGTGAAAATGCAATAAAGTCAGCTTCAAAAGGAATAAAGGAAGCCAGTTTAGGTTTAGGAGCTACAAGATTTCAGACTATAAAAAGAGTAATACTTCCGTCTGCTATTCCTCAAATTTTAACAGGAATAATATTAGCAGCAGGAAGAATATTTGGAGAAGCAGCGGCACTTTTATATACAGCAGGAATGAGTGCACCTAGTTTGAAATTTTCAGCTAATGTAACATCCAAAGCTTTCCCACTTAATTTAATGAGACCAGCAGAAACATTAGCAGTTTATATATGGAAAGTAAACTCAGAAGCTATGATACCAGATGCTACTAAGATAGCCAATGGAACTTCTGCAGTTTTGATCATAATGGTTTTAGTATTTAATATATTAGCTAGAATAATAGGTAAAAAAATACACAAAATGTATACAGGGGACAATTAAGGAGGGAAAAGCATGACAATTATTAAAACGGAAAATTTAAACTTATATTATGGTAATGTGAAAGCTCTAAAAAATATAAATATGAATATAGAAAAAAACAGAGTTACTGCTTTAATAGGGCCTTCAGGATGTGGAAAATCTACATTTTTAAGAACTATAAATAGAATGAATGATTTGATAGACTCTGTAAAAATAGAGGGAACAGTATATTACGAAGGAAAAGATATATATAAAGATTATGATGTAATAGATCTTAGAAAAAAAATAGGAATGGTGTTTCAGAATCCTAATCCATTTCCTATGTCAATATATGATAATATAGCTTATGGGCCTAGAATTCATGGAATAAAATCTAAAGATAGGCTAGATGAAATAATAGAAAAAAGCTTAAAAGGAGCAGCACTATGGGAAGAAGTAAAAGATAGGCTTAAAAAGAATGCTTTAGGTTTATCAGGAGGGCAGCAGCAAAGACTTTGTATAGCCAGAACATTGGCAGTAGAACCAGAAATATTGTTAATGGATGAGCCAACTTCAGCATTAGATCCTATATCAACCCTTAAAGTAGAAGAACTTATGGATGAACTTAAAGATAAATATACTGTTATAATAGTAACACATAATATGCAACAAGCAGGAAGAATATCTGATAATACAGCATTTTTCTTAAATGGAGAAGTAATAGAAGTAGGAGAAACTAAGGAATTGTTTTATAAACCTAAAGATAAAAGAACAGAAGATTATATAACAGGAAGGTTTGGTTAGATTTAATTAATGAAAGGGGACGAATGTATTGAGAAAGGCATTTGATAAAGAACTTCTAACGCTTCACAATAGTATATTAAGAATGGGGAGCATTGTAGAAAAACAAATAAATACTTGCATCCAAGCATTAGTAAAAAAAGATGACAAGTTAGCTGAAGAAGTCATAAAAAATGATGATCTAGTAGATGATTTAGAAAAAAGTATAGAAGATGAATGCATAGTTCTTATAGCAAAAGAACAACCGCTAGCTACAGATCTAAGAAAAATATTTACTACACTAAAAATTATTACAGATTTAGAAAGAATGGCAGATCATGCAGTGGATATAGCTAAAATAGCAAAAAAAATAAAAGATGAAGAATATGTTAAGCCCCTAATCAAGATACCTAAGATGGCAGATTTAGTGCAAAATATGATAAAAGAGTCCTTAGATTCTTATGTGAATGAAAACAAAGAAGGTGCTTATAAAGCCTGTGCTTTAGACAATGAAATAGATAATATTTATAAAATAGCCTTCAAAGAATCTATAGACACTATGATAGAAAATAAAGAAAGTATAAACCAACTTACTCAATTTTTATTTGTATGTAAATATTTAGAGAGAATAGCAGACCATGCTACTAATATATGTGAGTGGACTATCTATTTAATAACTGGAGAACACATAGATATGAATGAATAAAATTCTAAGTGATATAAAAAATATTAAAAAGAGCAAAATATGGTTAATCTATCAGATTAAGATTATTTAAACATACTTCATAATACTTCTAAGGTTTATAAAAGCATGTATTTCAGATATTAAGTTTTTATAAATCTTAGAAGTTTTTTATCTATTAGTATTGCATATCTATAATATTTTTAAAAATAAAAAATAATATTATAAATAGTATTGTATACTTTATCATTTTAATGATATAAATATTAATGGGATTAAAGTATCATTTATTTTATTTTTTGGTTGTAAATTGACTAAATTACTATATTAATGTAATATAATGTAATGATAAATATAAAATTTGGAGTTGAAAAAATGAAAAAGGAAATACTAAAGGTAGAAAGAGGTAGTATAGCAGAAGAACTTGAAATAGAAAAAGGAGATTTTTTAATTTCTATAAATGATAAGCCTGTTAAAGATATAATAGATTATAAATTTTTAATTTGCGACGAATATTTAGAAGTTAATATAGAAAAAAACAATGGTGAAATTTGGGAGCTTGAAATAGAAAAAGACTATGATGAAGATTTAGGAATAGAATTTAAAGAGGCTATACTTGATATACCTCAAAGATGCCATAATAATTGTTTGTTTTGTTTTATAGATCAACTACCAAAGGGTATGAGAAAAACTCTTTATTTTAAAGATGATGACTCAAGATTATCTTTTCTTCAAGGTAATTTTCTTACTCTTACAAATATGAAAGAAGAAGATATAGATAGAATAATAGATTATAAAATAAGTCCTATAAACATATCGGTACATACTACAAATCCAGAGTTGAGAGTTAAACTTTTAAATAATAGATTTGCAGGAAACATATATGAAAGAATGAAAAAGTTAGCTCAAGGCGGGATAAAAATGAATTGCCAAGTAGTATTATGTCCCGGGCTAAATAATGGAGAAGAACTAATAAGAACCATAAAGAATTTATATGCTCTTTATCCACAAGTAGAAAATTTAGCTGTAGTTCCTATTGGAGTTACAAAATTTAGAGAAGATTTATATGAATTTGAACTCTTTAATAAAGTAACTGCTAATAAGGAATTGGATATGGTAGAAAAATGTCAGGATAAATTTGTAAAAGAAATAGGAAAGCCTTTTGTAAGATTATCTGATGAATTTTATGTTATAGCAGAAAGAGAAATACCAGCAGAAGAATTTTATGATAAATTTCATCAATTAGAAGATGGTGTAGGTGTTATAAGGATATTTAGAAATAATATAAGAGATAATTTAAAACAACTTTCACCCATATGTAAAGGAAGTTTTTCAATTATAACAGGACAATCTGCATATAAAGAAATATTGGAAGCTAGTACAATAATAAGTAATCATAATAATTATATAAATATAGAAGTTATAAAAATAGACAATAATTTTTTTGGAAAGACCATTACTGTAGCTGGACTTATAACAGCTAAGGATATAATAGAACAAACTAAGGAGAAAAATTTAGGAAAGTATGTTATAATTCCAGATGTAATGCTTAGAAAAGGATATGAATTAGCTGATATATCAGAGCAAGTTTTCTTAGATGACGTAACACTAAAAGAATTAAGCAAGAGTTTAAAAAGAGAAATTTTAGTATGTGATTATACAGGAGAAGACTTAATAGATATAATAAACAAATATAGCAAGGAGGAATAAAAATGGGAAAACCAATAGTTGTAATAGTAGGAAGACCCAATGTAGGGAAATCTACACTATTCAATAAATTAGCAGGAAAAAGAATAGCCATAGTACAAGATACACCAGGAGTAACAAGAGATAGAATTTATGCGGAGGCAGAATGGCTAAATTATAAGTTTACAATGATAGACACAGGTGGTATAGAGCCAAAAAGTGAAGATATAATAATATCTCAAATGAGAAGACAGGCACAGATAGCTATAGAAATGGCTAATGTAATAATATTTTTAGTAGATGGAAAAGAAGGATTAGCTCCAGCAGATGAAGAAGTAGCACAGATGCTTAGAAAAAGTAAAAAACCTGTGGTATTAGTGGTAAATAAGATTGATAAATTAAAGGACGAAGATAATGCCTATGAGTTTTATAATTTAGGTATAGGAGATCCTGTAACTATATCATCTTCACAAGCCTTAGGATTAGGTGATATGTTAGATAGAGTTGTAGAATACTTTAAAGATGATAAATCAGCACAAGAAGATGAAGAAAGAATAAATATAGCCTTTATAGGTAAACCAAATGTAGGAAAATCTTCTCTTATAAATAAATTATTAGGAGAAGAAAGACTTATAGTAAGTAATATTCCAGGTACCACAAGAGATTCTATAGATAGTTATGTAGATACAGAGTTTGGACAGTTTACTTTAATAGATACAGCAGGATTAAGACGTAAAAGTAAAGTTAAAGAAGAAATAGAAAGATATTCGGTAATAAGAACATATGCATCGGTAGAAAGAGCAGATGTATGTATTCTTATGATAGATGCTACTGAAGGTGTATCTGAACAGGATCAAAAGATAATAGGATATGCCCATGACTTAAATAAAGCTATTTTGGTTATAGTTAATAAATGGGACTTAGTAGAAAAAGACGATAAGACTATGGATAAATTCAAAAAAGAATTACAAGTTAATTTAGCATTTATGCCTTATGCAAAATATTTATTTATATCTGCCAAAACAGGTCAAAGAGTTGTAAAAGTATTAAAAACTTCTAAAGAATGTTATGATAATTATACAAAGAGAATAAAAACAGGAGTTTTAAATGATATAATAAGTCAAGCTATTATGATGAAAGAACCGCCTGTAATAGGAACGAAAAGATTAAAAATTTATTATGTAACTCAAATAGGAACTAAGCCACCAACTTTTGTTTTCTTTGTAAATGATCCAGCTTGCATACATTTCTCATATCAAAGATATTTAGAAAATCAATTAAGAGAGAATTTTGATTTCCAAGGTACAGGAATAAAATTAGAATTTAGAGAAAGAAAAGAGAAATAAACCTTAACATGTCCTATAGTTAGCTGTCACTAAAAATTGCTTTATAAAAAGTTTTAAGTGACAGTTAATGTATAGGATTTTTAATATAAATATAAAATTATAACGCATTTTGATAATCAATTTGGGAAAGGAATGAATAAAATGGATTCAAAAGTTTGCTTTTTAGGGGCAGGTAGTTTTGGTACAGCTTTAGCCATAATGCTAGGTAAAAAGGGACTTAATATTAACATATGGCATAGAAATAACAATATAGTCGATGATATCAATCTTAAAAAAGAAAATATAAAGTATTTACCAAAGATTGTAATACCTGCAGGTATAAAGGCCTATAATGAAATAGAAAAAAGCATGGAAAAATGTGAATTTATAGTATTGGCGGTGCCTTCCCACGTAATAAGACAATTATGCAAGAAAATTAAACCTTTTATAAAAGAAGATCAAATAATAGTAACTATAGCTAAAGGTATAGAAGAAGGTACAGGGAAAAGGTTATCACAGGTTATAGAAGAAGAATTACCTTATAATCCTATAGTGGTATTGTCGGGTCCTAGTCATGCAGAAGAGGTAGCCCAAGACATACCTACTACAGTAGTTGTATCTTCAAAACATATGGATAAAGCTGAAAAAGTTCAAGATCTTTTTATGACTAATAAATTTAGAGTATATACTAATAATGATTTAATAGGGGTGGAAATAGGAGGAGCTGTTAAGAATATTATAGCTTTAGCTGCAGGCGTATCTGATGGTATAGGATATGGAGATAATACTAAAGCCGCCTTAATGACAAGGGGAATGAGTGAAATAATAAGAATAGGTGAAAGACTTGGTGGAGAAAAGGAAACATTCTCAGGACTTACAGGAATAGGAGATCTAATTGTTACTTGTACAAGTATCCATAGTAGAAATAGAAGAGCTGGTATATTAATAGGTAAAGGTTATAGCACGGAAAAAGCTATAGAAGAAATAGGGATGGTGGTAGAAGGCATTAAAGCTTGTAGAGCTTTTTATACATTGAAAGAAAAGTTAAATGTAGAAATGCCTATAACAGATGTGTTATATAAGGTTTTATTTGAAAATAAAGAGCCTAATTATGGAGTTTACGAGTTAATGACTAGAGATAAAAAAAGAGAAATAATATAATCTGTAATGTAATTTATGTTACAACATGGATATAGTAAAATTAAAAAATAAAAATTAATTATAAAAGCACTGTGAAAATATTATTTGAATTTTCACAGTGCTTTTTTATTAAAACATTAAAAATTAGCTAAACACATATATATTTATAAAAATAATTTAAGAAAATTTATTTTTTAGGAATAACTTTTACTGCTAAAAAGTATATATATACTGTTAATATTATAATATTGGGGGGTATAATTTGGATAATTTTAATATATACAAAGATATAGCAGAAAGAACCCAAGGTGATATCTATGTAGGAGTAGTAGGACCTGTTAGAACAGGAAAATCTACATTTATAAAGAAATTCATGGAAAAAATGGTTATACCAAAGATAGAAAATGCTTATAAGAAACAAAGGGCTAAAGATGAACTTCCACAAAGTTCTTCAGGAAAAGCTATCCATACTACAGAACCTAAATTTGTACCTAATGAAGCTGTAGAAGTAAGCCTAGAAAATGACACCAAGTTTAAAGTTAGAATGGTGGACTGTGTAGGGTATATTGTAAATGGATCAATGGGATATATGGAACAAGAAGATAAACCTAAGATGGTGACAACGCCATGGTATGATTACGAAATACCTTTTGAAGAGGCGGCAGAGATTGGCACTAAAAAAGTTATAAATGAACATTCTACCATAGGACTTGTAATTACCACAGATGGATCTATAACTGATATAGATAGAGAAAGTTATGTAGAGGTAGAAGAAAGAGTTGTAGATGAGCTAAAATCTATAAATAAGCCTTTTATAATGGTGTTAAATTCAGCACATCCATATGAACCAGAGACTATAGATCTAAGAAAGAGTCTTGAGGAGAAGTATGATGTTCCAGTACAAACTATGGATATATTAAACATGAAAGAAGAAGATATGACTAATGTTTTCCAAAGAGTACTTAAAGAATTTCCTATAAAGGAAGTAAATATAGATATGCCAGCTTGGATAGAAGAGCTGAAGCCACAACATTGGTTAAAAGAAGACTTCATAAATGTAGTAAAAAATATGGCAAAGGAAATATATAAAGTACGAGACATAAAAAAATCCATGGAAAATTTATCTGAATTTGAATTCTTAGACGATTCTTCATTAAATGAAATGAATATGGGAGAAGGAACAGCAATAATAGCTTTAAAACCAAAAGAAGGATTATTTTATAAAATATTAGGAGAAGTTTGTGATAGAGAAATACAAAATGAAAATGATTTATTAAAAATAGTAGAAACTATGAATAAAGCTAAAATAGAATATGATAAGATAGCAGAAGCTTTAGATGATGTAAAGGAAACAGGATATGGATTAGTAGCACCACAACTTACAGAAATGAAATTGGAGGAACCCGAAATAGTAAAACAAGGAAGCAGATATGGAGTTAAATTAAAAGCTAGTGCACCTTCATTACATCTTATAAGAGCTGATATTGAAACAGAAGTATCTCCAATAATGGGAACAGAAAAAGAAAGTGAAGAAATGCTAAAATCATTATTGGAAGAATTTGAAACAGATCCATCAAAGATATGGCAAAGTAATATGTTTGGAAAATCTTTAGAAGTATTGGTTAAAGAAGGGTTACAAAATAAATTATATAGAATGCCAGAAGATGTTCAGATTAAGATACAAAAGACCCTTCAAAAGATAATAAATGAGGGTAATGGAGGTCTTATTTGTATCATATTATAAGTATATTGTGATTTAACATATTTTTAAAGGTTAAGGATTTAAAAATAAATATCTTGAATGGATAGATGAGTATAAAGATAAATAATACTAATATTTGTGTCCTAATATTTAAGCTAAAGAATTAGTTATCTTATGCTTAAATATTAGTTCACAAATGAGGTATTATAGATTTTAAAAACAGTAATACTTTGGTATGAATAAATTTCTTTATTTCCCATAATAATGTTAATCCTTCCTTACTACAATATTAAAAACATTTTTTATAATGTTTAGTTTATAATATTTTGGACAATATAACATTTCAATTAAATATATTTTAATAGTGAGATATATTTAATTATATAAGATTTAAAACGGATTTTAATGATCCTTTCCCATTTGATTATAAATTGAGATTTTCGTTCTAAAATATTGCAAATATATAATTATATTATATGATTATTATTATTTTGATAAATATTGTTTGATAAAAGTTTTTTACTTTAATAATATGCTCTTAAAAACTGTTATATAGTAAATTCTTTAATTAGTGACATGTGCAGTGTAAAAATGTATAATTAGTTTGGAACATTTTATAATAAAAACAAAAAATTTCAATGAATTTTTATTAAGGTGTTATATAATAAAAATTATTAATTGGGGGGAAGTTTAGAAGTTATGAAAAAAGTAGCAGTTGTTTTTAATGGAGGTACTATTTCTATGAAAGTAGACCCTAGAATAAAGGCGGCAGTACCAAGTCTATCTGGGGAAGAAATTATGGCCATGGTAACAGGAATTGAGGAGTATGCAGATATAGAAAATTACGAATTCTCTAATTGTCCAAGTCCTTATATAACTCCTTACCAAATGATGGATTTATCAAAATACATAAATGAAATATTAAAAAGGGAAGATATTTGTGGAGTAGTAGTTACTCATGGCACTGATTCTTTGGAAGAAACAGCTTATCTTCTAGATTTGACTATAAAAACTGATAAGCCTGTAATCGTTACAGGAGCAATGAGAAGTAGTTCAGAATTGGGATATGACGGTCCTTCTAATTTAGCAGCCTCTATTTGTACTGCTATATCTAAAGAGGCTGTAGGGAAAGGTGTACTAGTGTGCTTAAATGATGAGTTGAATTGTGCAAGTGAGGTTACTAAATCTAATTCTACTGCATTAAATACTTTTAAGAGTCCCATATTTGGTCCTATAGGTATAGTGGATAACAATCAAGTGATATTTTATAGAGAAAGATTAAAAAAACAGCATATAGAAATTGATAAGATAGAAAGTAATGTAGCTCTTATAAAATGTGTATCAGGCATAGATTCAAGTTTTATAGATTTTTGCTTAGATAAGGACTATAAAGGGTTAGTAATAGAAGCTATGGGAAGAGGTAATGTACCTCCTAATATGGTGCCAGGTATAAAAAGAGCTATAGATAAAAATATACCAGTAGTATTAGTTTCAAGATGTTATGAAGGTAGAGTATTAGATACATATGGTTATGAAGGTGGAGGAAAACAATTAAGAAAAATGGGAGTAATATTTGGAGATAGTCTTCCAGGACAAAAGGCAAGAATAAAGCTAGCATTGGCTTTATCTAAGACAAATTATGATGTAGAAAAGATAAGACAAATATTTGAAGAAGGACTTTATAAATATACTACTAAATAAAGGGAATACTAAAACTAAAATTATGTTAATGGATATAATAAGATAATAATCTGAAAAGTGTAAATTATGCTATAATTCCATTTGTAAAATAGAGTATTTTAAAGTAAAATAGAGATTATGTTGTAAATATCATTTAGTTTATGTATAATTATCATATCTGGCTGTTTGTGGAAGGATGAAGAATATGATTAAAAGTATGACGGGTTTTGGTAGAGGTTTTTTAGAACAGGATAAGAAAAGTTTTACTGTGGAAATGAAAAGTGTAAACCACAGATATTGTGATATAAACGTAAGAATGCCTAAAGCTTTTATGTCCTTAGAGGAAAAAATGAGGGCTACAATACAAGAAAAAGTACATAGAGGTAAAATTGATGTTTATATAACAGTTAATACATATGATAAAGATGATGTAGAACTTGTGTATAATGAAACTCTATCAGATAATTATTATGAATGTTTAAAAAAGATAAGTGGAAGATATGATATTAAAAACGACATATCTGTATCTTTGATAGGGAGATTTCCAGAAGTAATAACTATAAAACAAAAAGAAGAAGACTTAGATGAAGTCTGGAAAAGTTTAAGTGCTCCTTTAAAAGAAGCTGTAGATGCTTTGGTATCTATGAGAGAAAGGGAGGGCAGTAAATTACATAAAGATATAAATATAAAATGTGCTGAAATAAAAAAAATGCTTGATAGAATAGAAGAAAAAGCACCTAAAGTAGTAGATGAGTATAATAAAAAAATTCATGAAAGAGTAAGTGAACTTTTAGCTCAATCAGAAATTGATGAAAATAGAATAGCTATGGAAGTAGCATTATTTGTTGATAAATCTTCTGTAGATGAAGAGATAGTTAGATTAAACAGTCATATAAATCAAGTATCAGAAACTTTAAATTTAAAAGAACCTGTAGGAAGGAAACTAGATTTTATAGTTCAAGAGATGAATAGAGAAGCAAATACTATAGCTTCTAAATCCACAGATCTTGAAATAGTAAATTTAGTATTAAATATAAAAAATTATATAGAGAAGATTAGAGAACAAATACAAAATATAGAATAATTAGGAGGATTTTTAATGGCAATAAAATTAATAAACATAGGATTTGGTAATATAGTTTCAGCAAATAGATTAGTTGCAATAGTAAGTCCAGAATCAGCACCTATAAAAAGAATAATACAAGAGGCAAGAGATAGAGGGATGCTTATAGATGCAACTTATGGAAGAAGAACTAGAGCCGTTATAATAACTGATAGTGATCATGTTATCTTATCAGCAGTTCAACCAGAAACAGTGGCTCATAGATTATCTTCTAAATCAGAAGAAGAAGATATGAATGAAGGAGAAGAATAATGGCTAAAAAAGGGCTTCTTATAGTTATTTCTGGACCATCTGGTGCAGGAAAGGGAACTATATGCAAAGAACTTTTGAAAAAGGAAGACCTATGGGTATCCGTTTCTGCCACTACTAGATCTCCAAGAAAAGGGGAACAAAATGGAGTACATTATTTTTTCTTAAATGAAGATGAATTCAAAAAAAGAATAGAGCAAGATGATTTTTTAGAGTATGCAAAGGTTCATCAAAATTTATATGGAACACCTAAATCCAGTGTTTTAGAAAAGATTAATAATGGTAATAATGTAATATTAGAGATAGATATTCAAGGCGCTTTAAAAGTTAAAGAAACTTATCCTGAAGGAATATTTATATTTATATTGCCTCCTTCAATGGAAGAATTAAAGAATAGAATAATAAATAGAGGCAGTGAAACAGCAGAAACTTTAATGATAAGATTTAAAGCTGCTTATAAAGAAATAAATTATGTATCAAAATATAATTATGCAGTAGTAAATGATACAGTTGAGAAAGCTGTTAATAAAGTAAGAAGTATTATATTAGCAGAAAACTGTAGAGTTGATAGAATGAAAGATACAATATTAGCATCAAAGGAGGAATTTATTCATGAGCAATTCTATGATTAATCCATCAATAGTAAATTTATTAGAAAAGGTTGATGATAGATATTCATTAGTAACTATAACATCTAAAAGATCAAGACAATTAATAGATGGAGCAAAGCCACTTGTGGATATAGATTCAACTAAACCTGTTACAGTAGCAATAAATGAAATACATGAGGGAAAAATAACCTATAAAACAGTTAAAGAAGGAATAAAATAAAATGAATAAAAAATGTGTAGTATTAGGAGTAACAGGAGGAATAGCTAGTTATAAAGCTTTAGATATAGTAAGTAAATTAAAAAAACTAAATTATGATGTGAATGTAATTATGACAGAGTCTGCACTAAAGTTTATAAATATCCTACCTTTTCAAAGTTTAAGTGGTAATATGGTTTCAGAGGATATGTTTGAAGAACCAAAAGCCTTTGAAATACAACATATATCTTTGGCTAAAAAGGCAGATATTATGTTAATAGCTCCTGCTACAGCTAATATTATTGGTAAAGTGGCAAACGGGATAGCAGATGATATGTTATCTACAACTATAATGGCAGCTACTTGCCCAGTGGTGTTTGTGCCAGCCATGAATACAAATATGTATAAAAATCCAATAGTTAAAAATAATATAGAAAAATTAAAAAGTTTTGGTTATAAGTTTATTGATCCTATATCAGGCAGATTAGCCTGTGGAGATGTAGGTGAAGGTAAAATGGCCCATACTGAAGATATAGTAGAAATAACACATAGTATGCTTTATCCAATAAAGGATTTGAAAGGAAAAAATGTGCTAGTTACAGCAGGCCCTACCTTAGCACCTATAGATCCAGTAAGATATATAACAAATAGATCTTCTGGAAAGATGGGGTATTCTATAGCAAAGGAAGCTATAGATAGAGGGGCAAATGTTACATTAATATCAGGACCTACAAATATAAAAGTACCTTTAGGAGTTAAGCTTATAAACGTTAATACAAATGAAGAAATGCTTATGACTGTTAAAGATAGATTTAAAGATCAGCATATAATTATAAAATCAGCAGCTGTAGCAGATTACAAACCTAAAGAATACAAAGAACATAAAATAAAGAAAACTGGGGATAATTTAAATTTAGAACTAATTAGAGATAAAGACATTTTAAAAGAATTAGGACTAATAAAAGAAAATCAAATATTGGTAGGTTTTGCAGCAGAAAGTAAAGATCTTTTAGAGAATGCTAAATCTAAATTAGAGAAAAAAAATCTTGATTTTATAGTAGCAAATAATATATTGTCAAAGGAAACAGGATTTGCATCAGAAGATAATTTAGTTACAATAATATCTAAAGATGGTTATATTAAAAATTTAGAAAAAATGTCTAAAAGAGAAGTGGCCAAAGAAATATTTGATACCATATTAAATAAAAAATAATATGAAAATAAAAAAGAGGCAATAACCTTATAAGTTAAGCCTCTTTTATTTATCAGATAAATAATGTAGTAGAAAATAATATAGAGTTTATTTTGTGATTATAAGTTACTATTATAGTATAAAATAAACTTCCTTAAAAGGGTGATAAAGTGTTTAAATATGCAGGTATTGTAGTAAATAATTCTTCTATAAAATTGGATAAATTGTTTACTTATATTATTCCAGATAAATTGAATGAAAAGATAAAAATAGGACAGAGAGTAAAGGTACCCTTTGGAAAAGGTAACAAAAAAATAGATGGATTTGTTCTAGATTTGTATGAAATTTGTGAAGAACATGTTTCTATGAAATCTATAAGCAATATATGTGAAGAGAAACCATTATTAGATTTAAATAGAATTAAGCTTATAGAACAGATGAAAGAAAAATATCTTTGCACATATTTAGAAGCTATAAAAGTTTTAATCCCACCAGGTATCACAAAGGGAAATAAAGAAAAAAAGGAAAATTGCATATTTACATATAAAGATCTAGATGGTAAGTATTTAAAAGAAAATTATGAACAAATATATGATTTTGTAAAATGTAATAATGGAGTTTAT
This sequence comes from Clostridium sp. Marseille-Q2269, assembly GCF_943736985.1. Classification (GTDB taxonomy): domain Bacteria; phylum Bacillota; class Clostridia; order Clostridiales; family Clostridiaceae; genus Clostridium_F. Next base: position 182,184 of record NZ_CALSFS010000002.1, on the reverse strand, counting down.
AATAAAAATGCATTAAATAAGAAATTTGGCTTTTCACTATCCTCCATAAACACACTTATAAAACATGGATTTTTAATTCAAAAAAATAAGGTAGTAAATAGATATAATGAAAAAATATATAATAATTACGAAGAAAAAATACTGAATGGAAACCAAAGTTTAGCTCTTTATAGAATCTTAAATTCTAATAGAAAATTATTCTTAATACATGGGGTTACTGGAAGTGGTAAGACAGAGATATATATGCACTTAGTAAAGAAATTAATAAAAGTGGGTAAAGATTCTATAATATTAGTGCCCGAAATATCATTAACACCCCAAATGGTAGAAAGATTTAAGGGGAGATTTGGAAAAGATATAGCTGTATTTCACAGTAAACTTTCTGATGGCGAAAGATTTGATGAATGGATTAGAGTAAAAAGAGGAGAAGTAAAAGTAGCCATAGGAGCAAGATCAGCTGTGTTTTTACCATTTAAAAATTTAGGTGCTATAATAATAGACGAAGAACATGAAAGTAGCTATAAATCTGATAGTAATCCTAAATATAGTGCTAGAGATATAGCTGAATTTAGATGTATAAATGAAGGGTGTAAAGTCATACTAGGATCTGCTACACCATCTTTAGAAACTTATTATAAGAGTAAAAATAATATGATAGATTTAATTACTATAGATGAAAGAATAGAAGGGGCAGATATGCCAGATGTCAAAATAGTTGACATGAGAGAAGAACTCATGTCAGGTAATAAATCTATTTTTAGTAGAGAATTATTTGAAGATATAAGTATAAGAATAGAAAAAAAAGAGCAAATAATATTATTTTTAAATAGAAGAGGGTTTTCTACATTTGTATCCTGCAGGGAATGTGGATATGTTTTTAAATGCAAAAATTGTGATATTTCTTTAACTTACCATAATAGAGATAGTAGCTTGAGATGTCATTATTGTGGAGAAAAAATCAAGATACCAAAACAATGTCCTAAATGTAATAGTAGATATGTAAAATATTTTGGAACAGGTACAGAAAAAGTAGAGAAAGCTATAAAAAAATATTTACCACAAGTTAGGACATTGAGAATGGATTTGGATACTACAAGAACTAAGAATGCCTATGAAAATATTTATAATGCATTTAAAAATGGTGAAGCAGATATATTAATAGGAACTCAAATGATAGCAAAGGGATTGGATTTTCAAAATGTTACATTAGTAGGAGTTTTAGCAGCAGATATGTCTTTAAATTTACCAGATTATAGATCCTCTGAGAGAACTTTTCAACTTATAACTCAGGTTTCAGGAAGGGCAGGAAGAGGAAAAAAGAAAGGAAAAGTTTTAATTCAAAGTTATAATCCAGAAAATTATAGTATAACTTCTGCTGCAAAAGGTGATTATGAAGGGTTTTACATGAATGAAATAAAGATAAGGAAAGATATGAATTATCCGCCATTTTCCAAAATATTAATTATAAATTTAAGTGGTAAATATGAAAATAAGTTAATAAAAAATACACATAAAATTGGTATAATATTAAAGAATGTTTTATCCAAATATGATAATTTAAATATGTTAGGTCCTTGTCCAAGTCCTCTATCAAAAATAAAAGAAATGTATAGATGGCAAATAATATTAAAAGGTAATGTTACTTCAGATATAATGAAAGAGGTAAAAAAAATAGTTTATACTTCATTAGATCAAGTTTATAATGATATAAGAGTAAGTATAGATATAAATCCTAACAGTTTGTTATAGTCTTAAAATTTTAGGAGGTAGTATAAATGGCAATAAGAAATATAAGAGAATATGGTGATGAACTATTAAGAAAAAAGAGTAGAAAAATAGAAAAGATAGATGATAGAATTTTAACTCTTTTAGAGGATATGGCAGAAACTATGTATAATGCACAAGGAGTAGGTCTTGCAGGACCTCAAGTAGGAATATTGAAAAGAATCGTAGTTATAGATACGGGGGATGGATTAATAAAACTTATAAATCCAGAAATAATAGAGACAGAAGGAAGCGATACAGATACAGAAGGTTGTTTAAGCGTTCCTGGTAAGCAAGGAGAAGTAGAAAGACCATATAAAGTTAAAGTAAAGGCTTTAAATGAAAAAGGAGAAGAAATAGTACTAGAAGGAGAAGGTTTGTTAGCTAGAGCCTTTTGTCATGAAATAGATCATTTGGATGGAATTTTATTTGTAGATAAGGTAATAGATAAATAGAAAGGAGAAATTTAATTTGAAAGAGACAACTATAGTTTTTATGGGTACACCAGATTTTGCTGTACCATCCTTAAAAAAATTAATAGAAAAATTTAAAGTTCAGGCAGTATTTACTCAACCAGATAGACCAAAAGGAAGAGGAAAAAAATTGGCTATGTCACCTGTAAAAGAAGTAGCACTAGAAAATAATATAGAGGTATATCAACCTATTAAATTAAAATCTGATGAAGTATGCATAAAAAAGTTGAAAGAAATGAAACCAGATTTTATAATAGTAGTAGCTTTTGGTCAAATATTATCAAAAGAAGTTTTAGATATACCAAAGTATGGATGTATTAATTTACATGCTTCATTACTGCCTAAATATAGAGGAGCAGCTCCTATAAACTGGGCAATAATAAAGGGAGAAAAGGAATCTGGAAATACTACTATGTTTATGGATGAAGGTTTAGATACAGGAGACATGCTTTTGAAAAATGAAGTCTCAATAGAGGACACTATGACTGCTGGTGAACTTCATGATATATTAATGAAAAGTGGTTCTGACCTTTTAGTAGATACTATAAAGGGATTAAAAGAAGGAACTATAAAAAGAGAAAAACAAGAAAATGAAGATAATATATATGCATCTATGCTAAATAAAAAGATGGCTAAAATAGATTGGAACAAAACTTCTAAAGAAATAAATTTAATTATCAGAGGATTAAACCCATGGCCAGTTGCATATACTCAATATAAAAATGAAATTATGAAAATTTATAGCAGTAATGTATTAAAGGAAGTTTCAGATAAAGTTCCAGGCACTATACTAAAAGTATCAAAAGAAGGTATTAAAATAGCTACTGGACATGGAATTGTATGTGTTACAACTATACAATTTCCTGGGAAAAAGCCTATGAAAGTTGAAGAATATATAAAGGGACACGCTATAGAAGAGGGTACTATATTAGGAAAATAAAAATAGTGGAATGATTTTTAATTTATGTTTAAAATAATTAATAAGGTTTAAACTAAATGTAACTTTATATTAATGAATTACTTGATAAATTAAAAGTACAAATAGTATTTCCTTTAACTAAAATAAAAGGAGGTGAGCTTTAGTAGAAAAGTATTTAAATAATACTTGACTACTAAAACTACATATGTTTTATTATGATAGTACATTTTTAATATTAATTCCCGCTATGATTATAGCTTTTTTGGCTCAGATGAAAGTATCCTCATCTTTTGATAAATATTCAAGAGTTGGAACAGCTAATGGATATACTGGAGCTCAGGTGGCAAGAATGCTTTTAGACTCTAAGGGACTTTATAATGTACCTGTGGAGCTTATATCAGGGAAACTTTCAGATCACTATGATCCTAGTAAAAGAGTTATGAGACTTTCAAAAGATGTATATTATGGGAATTCAGTGGCATCTGTTGGGGTGGCAGCTCATGAGACAGGTCATGCTATACAGCATTTGGAGAGATATTCTCCACTTGTAATAAGAAACTCTATAGTTCCTATAGCTAATTTTGGTTCTAATGCTTCATGGATATTATTCTTTATAGGAATATTAATGGGAGTGTCAAGCCTTACAAGAATAGGAATAATTCTTTTTTCTGCAGTAGTATTATTTCAGATTATAACGCTACCTGTAGAATTTGACGCATCAAAAAGGGCATTGGTATTATTAGAAAACAAAGGGATCTTATATAAAGAAGAAATAACAGGAGCAAAACAAGTACTGAGTGCGGCGGCTATGACTTATGTTGCAGCAGCTTTAACAGCTATATCTCAGTTAATAAGACTTATAGTTTTAAGCGATAGACGAAATGATTAAAAGAAAGGTTTAAGGATATAATGAATAATGCAAGAGAAGTGGCTTTGGATGTATTAAAAGCTGTATTATATGAAGGTGGTTATTCTAATATAGTTTTAAATAAAAAGTTAAACAAAAGTGATTTAAAAGATAATGACAAAGCTTTGATTACAGAGATAGTTTATGGAACGTTGAAGTATAAGGAAACTTTAGACATTATAATACAAAGTTATTTAAGAAATCCTATTAGAACTATGGATAAAACTGTAGCAAATATATTAAGAATAACTATATATCAAATAAGATATTTAGATAAGATACCTTCTTTTGCTGCAGTAAATGAAGCAGTGGAAATGTCTAAAAAAATATCTATAAAATATTCTAAGTTAGTAAATGGAGTTTTAAGAAATTATATAAGAACTTATAATAATAAAAAATTTTATAATGATAGAAATAACTTAGAAAAGTTCAGTTTTATATATTCTTATCCTAAATGGCTCATAAAAATGTTTATAAGTCAATATGGTATAGAAATAGCAGAAAAAATATTAAAAGGATTAAATGAAAGGCCTAATATAACTGTTAGAGTTAATAATTTAAAGACTGATTATGATGAGGCTTACGAAAAATTATGTGAATATGGATATAATATAGAAGAAGGATATATATGTCCAGAGGCTATACAAATAATAAAAGGTAAAAACATAGAGAAAAATCCTTTATTTGTAAAAGGTCATATTACTGTACAAGATGAAAGCGCAATGCTTGTATCACCCTCCATGGAACTTACTGAAGAAAATATAGTTTTAGATCTATGTAGTGCTCCAGGAGGGAAGACCACACATATTTCAGAGATTATGAATAATAAAAGCCAAGTATATGCTTATGATGTGCATTCAAATAAATTATGCCTAATACAAGATAATGCTAAAAGATTGGGAATATACAATATAGAGACCTATGTAGGTGATGCATCCATGTTTAATAAAAATTTAAAAGAAAAAGCCCATAGAATTCTTATGGATGTACCTTGTTCTGGATTAGGTATAATAAGAAAAAAACCAGAAATAAAATGGACTAAAAATGAGAAAGAAATTAGAAATATTATAGATATACAGAAAAAAATAATGAATAATGGTGCTTCTTATTTGAAACAAGGTGGTATACTTTTATACTCTACATGCACTTTAAATAAAGAGGAAAATGAAGCTAATATAAACTGGTTTTTAAAAAAACATAAAAATTTTAAAATACAACCCTTATATTATGGTGATGTAGACAATATAATATATCATAAAGAAGGATTTGTATCCATACTACCTAATGATAAAATGGATGGTTTTTTTATAGCTAAATTGAAGAAATGTTAGTAGGTGTTAGAATGGAAAATATATTAGATTTTACATTAGAAGAGCTAAAGCAATGGTTAATATTAAAAGGAGAAAAATCCTTTAGAGCAAAACAGATTTTTGATTGGGTTTATAATAAACTCATGTTTGACTTTAACGACATGAAAAATATACCTGAGAAAACTAGAACTTTATTATTAAATAATTTTTATATTGGTGTACCCAAAATAGTGAAAAGGTTAATATCACAGGATAAAAACACTTACAAGTTTTTATTTCGATACAAGGATGGAAATATAATAGAATCTGTAGTCATGAAATACAAACATGGAAATTCTATTTGTGTATCCACTCAAGTTGGGTGCAGGATGGGATGTAAATTTTGTGCATCCACTTTAGATGGAGTCATAAGAGACTTAACCAGTGGAGAAATATTATCACAAATAATAGCAGCACAAAAAGAAATAGGTGAAAGAATATCTAATGTGGTTTTAATGGGAAGTGGAGAGCCTTTAGATAATTTTGAAAATGTAACTAAATTTTTAGACTTAGTTACATCTGATACTACACTTAATATAGGACAAAGGCATATAACTTTATCTACTTGTGGTATAGTACCTAAGATAAAAGAATTAGCAGATAAGGATTATAATATAACGTTGGCTATATCCTTGCATTCACCAGAGGATGTGTTAAGAAAAGAAATGATGCCTATAGCTAATAAATATTCTATAAAAGAGCTTATTAATGCTTGTGATTATTATATAAATAAAACTAATAGAAGAATTACTTTTGAATATGCATTGGTTAAAAATAAAAATGATTCTATAAAAGAAGCTAAAAATTTAAGTGCATTATTAAAAGGAAAGCTCTGTCATGTTAATTTAATTCCTGTAAATGAAATAAAAGAAAATAGCTATGAAAAATCCACATCAACAAATATAGAATCCTTTGGTAATATTTTAAAAGAAAATGGAATAGAAACTACTATAAGAAGAGAGATGGGAGCAGATATAAATGCTGCCTGTGGACAACTAAGAAGAAGTTATGTTTCAAAATAGAGCAGAGGGGTGGAAAAACATGTTGGGGATACTATCTGATATAGGTAATGTTAGAGAGATAAATGAAGACTCTGTAAATTATTATCATGGAAAAGAATTTAAAATATATATAGTAGCAGATGGAATGGGTGGTCATAATGCAGGAGAAGTAGCTAGTAGATTGGCAGTACAAGAAACTATAGACTATGTGAAATATTATGAACATTTAAAAGATATGAAAACTTTACTTATAGATGCCATAGAATATGCTAATACAAAGATTTATAACTATGCAAAAGAAAAAGAAAAATTTAAAGGAATGGGTACTACCATAACCTGTTGTATATTAGATAATAATGGGAATATGATTGTAGCTAATGTTGGAGATAGTTCTTGTTACATATTAGCCAAAGATGGAATTAAAAAGATAACAAAGGATCATTCCTATGTACAACAATTATTGGACGAAGGCACAATAACAAAGGAAGAGGCAAACACTCACCCTAATAAAAATGTAATTACTAGGGCATTAGGTACAAATTTGTCTGTAGAGGTGGATACTTTTAATATAAAATTAGATGAAGTTTGTAAAGTACTACTTTGTACAGATGGAGTAACTAATTATGTTAATGAACAGGAAATGTGTGATATATTATTAAGAAATGGAAAAGACAATAAAGAAACCTGTAAGCAATTAATAGAACTTAGCAAACTAAAGGGTGGTAAAGATAACATATCCGTTATTTTGTTTGAAGGAGAGTGTGAATATGATAGGAACCAAGTTAGGTAATAGATATGAACTTCTTGAAAAAGTTGGAGAGGGTGGCATGGCTAAAGTTTATAAAGCTAAATGCCATTACTTAAATAGATTTGTTGCAATAAAGATATTAAAAGAACAATTTTGTAGTGATAAAGATTTTGTAGAAAAATTTAAAAGAGAAGCCACTTCAGTAGCAAGTTTATCAGATAATAATATAGTAAATATTTATGATGTAGGTTCTGAAAATGATATACATTATATAGTTATGGAGTACGTAGATGGAAAGACTTTAAAAGAGCTTATAGTAGAAAAAGGCAAAATAGAATCTAAAGAAACTGTTAGAATATCAAGACAGATAGCAAGCGCTTTAGTTTGTGCTCATAGAAATAACATTATACATAGAGATATAAAGCCGCATAATATATTGGTTACAAAAGAAGGCGTTGTAAAAGTTACTGATTTTGGTATAGCAAAAGCTTCTAATTCATCTACTATAACTAATTCTAGTAAAGTAATGGGATCGGCTCACTATTTTTCCCCAGAACAAGCTAAGGGTAGTTTTGTAGATTCAAGAACAGATATATACTCTTTAGGTGTGGTAATGTATGAAATGCTTGTGGGTAAGGTGCCATTTGATGGAGAAAGTCCTGTATCTGTAGCAGTAAAGCATATACAAAATGAAGTTGTATCTCCAAAAGAAATAGATGATAAAATACCAGATAGTTTGAATGATGTAGTATTAAAATGTCTACAAAAAAATCCTATAAAAAGATATCAAACAATAAAGGATTTAGAAGAAGATTTAAGTAGAATACAAAATAATGAAAGTATAAATGGTGCTAGCAATATATCAGAAAATGATGTTACTAGGGTTTTGGATACAGCAGTTATAAATGACAAAATAAAAGAGATGGCCGATAATGATGATGAGTATGATGATGAATATGACGATGATGAATATGACGATGATGAAGAAAAAGAAGATAAAAAGAAGAGAATTTCTAAGGGTAGAACAAATAAAAAATTGATAGCTGGAATAGTAGCAGTGTTAATTTTAGTTGTGGGCTCTGTATCAGCATATTTGGCCTTTAATAAGACAGGAGGAGCTAAAAAGGTAGAAGTGCCTAATGTAGTGGGTCTTACAAAAGAAGCGGCACAGAAGGCGTTAAGTGAGAAAAAATTAAAATTGGTAGTAGCTCAAAAAGTTAAAAGCGATAAGAAAGAAGGAACTATACTAGAATCTTATCCAAAATATGGAGAAAAAGTTGCTGAAAACTCTGAAGTAAGAGTTAGTATAAGTTCAGGAAAAGTACTAGTAATTCCTAATTTAAAATCAATGGATTTAGATTCAGCTAAAAAGATTATACAAGATAACAAGCTAAAATTGGGAAATGTTAAATATGAATTTAATGATAATGTAGCAGCTGGAAAAATAATAAGTCAAACTCCAGATGTGGATGCAGAGGTACAAGAAGGAGCTGAAGTCAGTTTAGTTGTAAGTAACGGACCGGAAGTTAAGTATTCAACTGTTCCTAACCTAATAGGTAAATCTGTAGATTCAGCTCAAAATGCTTTAGCTAATGCAGGATTGTCTATGGGAAATGCAAGAGCTATTACTACAGAAGATCAATCTTTGGATGGTCAGGTAGCATCACAAAGTAGAGGTGACGGTGAAAGAATCAAAGAAGGATCTTCAGTGAGTATATCTTATTATAAATATAAAAAGCCAGAAGTAAAACCAGAACTAGAAAAGAAACCGGAAATCAATAATGATAATGACACAGATAATGAACAAAAACCAGAGCAAGAAAAACCAAAGCCAGAAAATCCAAAACCAGAAAAACCAGAAACTGAAAAACCAAAGCCAGATAACCCAAAACCAGAAAATCCAAAGCCAGATAATCCAAATAATCAACAAAAATAGTTTGTTTATGATGATAAATTTATAATTTGAAAACATAATTATAATTGATATTATTTAAAATTAGTATAACTTTTGAATTAAAAATAAAAATTATTTAAGAATATAGATACTTCATCTTTTATAAGATGGAGTGTCATAACATATAAGCATAAGATAAAATTAGTTTTAAATTTGGTTTGTATAAATATTGGAGGTATTATGAAAGGAACTATAATAAAAGGTATAGGTGGATTTTATTATATTAAATTAGATAACAGTGAAGAAATCATAGAATGTAAGGCAAGGGGTAAGTTCAGGCATACTGAGCTTACCCCTATGATTGGCGATTATGTAGAAATAAGTATAGATAAAAATAACAAGGGTGCAATAGAAAAGATATATGAAAGGAGAAGCGAGTTATTTAGACCTGCTGTTTCAAATGTAACTCAAGCTTTAGTGGTGTTTTCATTTAAAAACCCTGATATAAACATAGATCTCTTAAATAAATTTTTACTTCTATGTGAATATAATAATTTGAAAGCTATAGTATGTTTTAATAAAATGGATCTAGTAGATAAAGAGGGTTATAGGGATATTATCTCAATGATAGAACAAGCGGGTTATGATATAATATTTTTAAATGCAAAAGAAGAAAAAAATATGGATATAATCAAAAAGTTAATAAAGAATAATGTAACTGTGTTTTGTGGACCGTCTGGTGTAGGTAAATCTACTATGCTAAACAAAATTATAGGTAAAGAAACCATGATAACGGGCAATATAAGTGAAAAGCTAAAGAGAGGAAAACATACTACTCGTCATAGTGAACTTATATATGTAGATGAAGGTCTATTAGTAGATACTCCAGGATTTTCTTCTTTAGATATGAATTTTATGGAAAAAGAAGATTTACTACATTGTATTCCAGAATTCAATGATTTTATAGGAAAATGTAAATTTACTGGGTGTCTTCATCATAAAGAACCTAATTGTGCAGTTAAAGAAGCAGTACAAAAAGGCTATATAAATAAAGATAGATATAAATTTTATATAAAATCTTTAGAAGAGATTATGAATAGGAGGAAGAAGAAATGGTAAAAATAGCACCATCAATACTTTCAGCAGATTTTTCTAAATTAGGAGAGGATATAAAAAGTCTAGATAAATATGGGGCAGATGTTATACATATAGACGTAATGGATGGAAGGTTTGTTCCTAATATTTCTTTTGGAATTCCAATAATTAAAAGTATAAGAAATTTAACAAATAAAACTTTTGATGTACATCTTATGATAGAAGAACCTTCTAAATATGTAGAGGACTTCGTAAAGGCAGGAGCAGATATAATATCAGTTCATTATGAAGTGGACAAGCATATAGATAGAACAATAAACTATATAAAGAGTTTTGGGATAAAGGCAGCAGTTGCTCTAAATCCTGGTACACCAGTAAGTTGTATTAAAGATTTAATATCATCTTTAGATATGGTTCTTATTATGTCCGTAAATCCAGGCTTTGGGGGTCAGAAATACATTAACTATGCTTCACAAAAAATAAAAGAAGTAAAAGAACTAAGTGAAATATATAATAAGGAATTAATAATAGAAGTTGATGGAGGCGTTACTTCTGATAATATAAAAGAAATAGCACATTCTGGTGCTAATCTTTTAGTAGCAGGATCAGCAGTATTTAAAAATGGTGAAATAGAGAAAAATATAAAGGTGTTAAGAGAGGCGTTATAAAATGAAGTCCATAGTGATAGCTGGAGGAAAGCCACCTTCTAAAACACTTTTACAAGAAGAAATGAAAAATGCATCATATATAATATGTGCAGACAGTGGTGCTAACTGCCTTTACCAATATGATATAACACCTGATTTTATATTAGGAGATATGGACTCTATAGACAAAAAGGTATTTTCATATTTTAAAGATAAGGGAGTGAATATGGACCAATATCCAAAGGACAAGGATTTTACAGATGGGCTTATAGCTTTAAATAAAGCTATAGAATTAAAATCAGATAATATATCTTTATTAGGATGTACCGGTAGTAGAATAGATCATGTATTAGGAAATCTAGGATTTTTACAAATATGTTTAAAAAATAATATAAAAGCATATATAAAAGATGAAAACAATGAAATATTTTTGACAGATAAAAGCATTTCTTTAAGTCCTAGAAAATCAAACTATTTTTCATTGCAGGCTTATGGAGGTAATGTAGAAGGAGTTACACTTTTAAACTCTAAGTTTCCATTACAAAATTACACATTAAAAATGGGAGACACATTAACAACTTCAAATGAATTTACTGATAGAGAGTTATATATACAAATTAAAAATGGAACAGTAATTGTAATTATAAGTAAAGACAATGATGGTTAAAATTGAAATTTCTATAAGAAATTTGTAAAATTATAAAGAATATATCAATAAAAAATTAGGGTATTTCAATATAGATTTAGTTTTGAAATGCCTAAATTTTTTATTCACATTTTCATAAGGTTTTGCATATTATAGTATATAAGCTATAGGGGGGCATATATATGGGGAGAAAGAGTAACAAAAAATTAGGAATTATAGTTGGTTCTATTGGTCTTGGAATAGTTGTTACTATTATAGTGCCTATATGGGGATGGCTTTTGGCGGTTGGATTTGGACTTATATATATAGGATGGTGCATAATTAATAGATGTAGATAAAATTGATTTATGTTGAGATATATTTTCTTATATAGCTGTTAATTTTATAACAGTTTTTATTTATGGATAAAATCATTAAAGAATCAATTTGTATAGAGGTGTATTATATGAAAATAGTGGCAATAAAGCTTCCTAAATTTTTATCAAGTATAATAAAAAAAATAAAAAGATTAAAAAGATAAAATAACATAAAATAAAAAAATGCAATTGTTTAAACAACTGCATTTTTTGTGTTATATAGCACGTTGTACATTTCCTGAACGAAGGCATCTAGTACAAACGTGAACTCTTTTTGGAGTTCCATTAACTATTGCTTTAACTCTCTTTATGTTAGGAGCAAAGGATCTTTTAGATTGACGATGTGAATGGCTGTATTGAACACCGTAAACAACGCCTTTACCACATATTTCGCATTTTCTTGACACTTAAAAACACCTCCCTAAAATTGTGAAGTTTATACTTCGCAATTCAAACATTAATAATTTTAACACAGAATATGTGCTATGTGCAAGTAAATCCTTTAGAATATAGCAAAAAAAACATTAATAATAATATATTTCCTTGAATAAATCCCTCATTTAATATAAAATAAACTATATGATATGATAGAAGGAGGTTTCTTTCATGATAGGAAAGTTAACTAATGAATATGGACATATAGATTATGCTGAAGACGTAGTTGCTAATATTGTGGGTGTATCTACAATGGAATGTTACGGAGTAGTTGGAATGGCATCTAAGAATGCAACAGATGGTCTTTGGGAACTGATCAAAGGAGAAAGCTTCAATAAAGGTGTTAAAATTCGTGCTGTTGAAGGTAAATTAAATATAGAATTATATATAATAGTCGAATACGGAACTAAAATATCTGTAATAGCTAATAATATTATACAAAAGATAAGATATAATATAGAAAACTATACAGGACTTAAAGTTTCCAGTATTACTGTGAATGTTCAGGGTGTTAGAGTTTAGGAGGTAAGTCATAAATGGAACATATAAGAATAAAAGGCGCAGATTTTTATAACATGGTAATAAATGGAAGTAATAAATTAGAGGAAAAAAAAGAATTTGTGAATTCTCTAAATGTTTTTCCAGTGCCAGATGGTGATACAGGAACAAATATGTCTATGACATTTAGATCTGCTGTAAAAGAAATAGAAGGACTAAAGAACCAGCCAATAGGAGAAATAGCTAAAAAAGTGGCTAAAGGAGCTCTTATGGGAGCTAGAGGTAACTCCGGAGTTATATTATCTCAAATATTTAGAGGAATAGCTAAAGGTTTAGAAGATAAGAATGAAGTGGACGCAAAGGAGTTTGCAAATGCATTGTTAGAGGGATCAAAATCTGCATATAAAGCTGTAATGAGACCTACAGAGGGAACTATACTAACAATTATAAGAGCTGCGGGAGAAAGTTCTATAAAAAGTAATGCAGAAGATGTAACTTCCTTGCTTAAAGAAGTGTGTGAACATAGTGAAATAGTGTTAAATAAGACACCAGATATGCTTCCTGTATTAAAAAAGGCAAAAGTAGTAGATGCGGGTGGTAAAGGGTTATTGATAATATTGCAGGGAATGTTAGAGGCATTAGACAAAGATCTAGAAGTAGAAATAGGTGGAGAAAATAAAGAATCTAATACAGGTACTAAAGTTCACCACTATGAAGAAAATATAGAATTCGGATATTGTACAGAATTTTTTGTTATAGCAGATAATGTAGATGTGGATAATTTTAAAGCACAATTAGAACCTTTAGGAGATTCTATGATAGTAGTGGCAGCAGATGGTTTAGTAAAAGTTCATATTCATACAAATGATCCTGGAGACATACTTTCTAGAGCTATAAAAATTGGACCACTTTCAAAAATAAAAATAGATAATATGAGAGAACAACATCAACATATAATAGATATGAGTGGTGAAGAAAATAAAGATAAAAAAGAAAAAGTTCAGGCTAAAAAATATGGATTTATCTCTGTAGCATTAGGAGAAGGAATAACAGAAATATTTAAAGATCTAGGTGTAGATGAAGTTATAGAAGGCGGTCAAACTATGAACCCAAGCACAGAGGATATAGTTAAAGCCATAAATAAAATAAATGCAGATAATATATTTATACTTCCAAATAATAAAAATATAATTATGGCTGCTACACAAGCTTCAGAATTATCAGAAAAGAATGTAATAGTTATACCTACTAAAACTATACCACAAGGAATAACAAGCATAACTATGTTTAATTCAGAGGCAGAAGTAAAGGCTAATGAAGATAAAATGAAACAAGCTATAGGGTTAGTAAATACAGGCTCTATAACTTATGCAGTTAGAGATACAGAAATGGACGGAAAGATAATTAAAGAAAATGATATACTGGGCTTAATAGAGGGGAAAATATCTGAAGTAGGAAAAGATATTTTTGAAGTTTCAAAAGCTATCCTAGAAAATATGATAGATGAAGACAGTGAACTTATCAGTATATTTTATGGAAAAGATTGTGATGAACAAAAAGTAGAAGAATTTATAGAAGAATTAGAAGCTAAATATGGAGATTTAGACATTCAATGCTATAATGGAAAACAACCATTATACTATTTTATAATGTCTGTAGAATAAAAAAAGCCTAAGGGCTTTTTTTATTGTATTAAAATTTATAGTAAGTTATATTTTTATATAGATACTATAATTGAATAATACAGTATTAATTTTATAAATAGATTCTTAAATTAGTTTAAAGGTTTTTAGAATGAATATATAATTATGCTTTGTAAAGACATAACAATAGTTTATTAAATTCTATACAAAAACCTTATATAGGAGGAAATTTATGAATGTATATAGTTCTATAAGTACTTTAAAAGGAGTGGGGCCTAAAACCAAACAACAACTAGAAAAATGCATGATATTTAATATAATGGATTTACTTTTATATTTTCCAAGAGATTATGAGTATGTAGATAATTATAGTAAAGATAAGCTTGTAAGTAAAAAAATTATAATTAAAGTGCAAGTAGAAAATATAAAAAGAGATGTAAGAACAAAAACTGGTAAAATTTTAACTAAAATTATATTTAATGATGGAGAAAAAGATATAATTGGTAATTGGTTTAACCAACCTTATATTAAAAATTACTTTAGAGTAGGAGAAAAATATGTATTACAGGGAAGTTTAAAAGAATATAGAGGTATGTTGACTATAAATAATGCTGAAATATTAAAGAAACAATATGCAGAAAAAATAGAGGAAACTAAGATAATACCTAGATATCCTTTAAAAGGAGATTTGAAAAACAATTTATTGGGAAAGCTCATAGGAAATATTTTGGGAAATATTGTTATAGGTGAGAATCTACCAACATGGCTGATAAAGAAATATAAATTTTTATCATTAGATGAGTCTATAAGAACTATACATAATCCGAAAAATAATAAATTATTGCAAGAAGCAATAAGAAGATTGAAATTTCAAGAGCTTTTGGCATATTGTTTAAAAATAGCATCTTTAAAAGATTATTTAGAAAGTAATACACAAGGTATACCTTTTCAAATTTCTAAAGATATAAATAACATTATAGAGAAAATACCTTTTGAACTTACCAATGCACAAAATAAAGTTCTAAGTGAAATACTTGAAGATCAACAAAAGGAAAAGCCAATGAACAGATTACTTCAAGGGGATGTAGGTAGCGGTAAAACTATTATAGCTTTACTCTCTCTTTTTAATATAATAAAAAACGGATATCAGGGAGTGATGTTAGCACCTACAGAAATATTGGCAGTACAACATTATGATGAAGCTTTAAAACTATTTAAAGAATTTGATTTAAATATAGAGCTGTTAGTGGGAAGCGTAAAGTCATCTTTAAAAAAGGATATAAAAGAAAAACTTAAAAATGGAGAAATAGATTTAATAATAGGAACTCATGCTTTAATTGAAGATGATGTGGAATTCTATAATTTAGGTATGGTAATAACGGATGAACAACATAGGTTTGGAGTTATGCAAAGAAGTAAAATGCTAAATAAAGGAAGAAGCATAGATACTTTAGTTATGAGTGCAACCCCTATACCAAGAACTCTTACTTTAAGTTTATATGGAGATCTTAGTTTATCCATTATAGATGAGCTTCCACCGGGAAGACAAAAGATAGATACATATTATGTAAATGATAGTTATAGGAGAAGAGTATATAATTTTGCACTAAAAGAAATAAATAATGGAAGACAAGTTTATATAGTTTGCCCTCTAGTAGAAGAAAATGAGGAATTAGATCTGAATTCTGTGGAAAAATTATATAGTGATTTAAAAAATGATTATTTTAAAGAAGTTGAAATTGCTATTTTACATGGGAAAATGAAAGGAAAAGAAAAAGATGCTATAATGAAAGATTTTAAAGAGGGAAAAATAAAAGCTCTGGTGTCAACTACTGTTATAGAAGTTGGTGTAAATGTGCCTAATGCTACTTTAATGATTATAGAAAATGCAGAAAGATTTGGATTGGCACAACTTCACCAATTGAGGGGAAGAGTAGGTAGAGGAAAATATAAATCCTATTGCATATTAATTGCTAAGGTTAAAAATGATATTATAAGAAAAAGAATGGAAATAATGAAGAGTAGTAATGATGGGTTCTTTGTGGCAGAACAGGATTTGAAATTAAGAGGCGGAGGAGAAGTGTTTGGATTTAAACAACATGGTTCTAGTAATTTACTACTAGCTGATGTAATAGAAGATATAAATTTGCTCAAAACGGCTAATATTGAAAGTAAGAAAATAATAAATAGTAAAAGCGAAGAGGATAATAAAATAAAAGAAGAAGTAAGAACTAAAATAAAAAATAACTCTAAGTTTATATGTTTTAATTAATAGATAGAAGTAAATTTCTGTAAATAATTTTGTGCCGTAATAATTTATATGTTAAAATAATAAGGATTAGGTGATTCTTAGGTTCACATTTGAAATTTTTGTAGAAGAGATACTTTTGATACCATAATTAGAAAATATATTAAGATATATAATAGTATTAGATACAAATAATTTTCATAGAATGGAATAAGAGTAGTGGGAGTTAGTCATAGAATAAATTTTAAAGAACAAATAATAAGGAGGATTTTTATGAGAATTATATCTGGATCTGCTAGAGGCAGAAAAATATTATCACCCCAAAGTAGAGTTACAAGACCAACTTTGGATAGAATAAAAGAATCTATATTTAACATAATACAAAATAAGGTGTATGGTGCTAGAGTTTTAGATGTTTTTGCAGGAACGGGTAGCTTAGGACTGGAGGCAGCTAGTAGGGGAGCAAAACTTTCTTATTTAGTAGATAAGAGCTCTGAAACATATCCATTGCTAAGAGAAAATATTAAGAATTTAAAATTTGAAGATATATGTAAGAGTTTTAATATGGATGCTTATGGAGCTTTAGAAGAATTTACTAGGAAATCTATAGTCTTTGATTTAATATTTATAGACCCCCCTTATGCAAAAGAAATGATACCTCCAGCTATGGAAACTATAGATAAAAACAATTTGTTAGCTGAAGATGGAGTAATTGTTAGTAAAATAGATTCTTCTGAAGAAATATATGAAGGAACAGAAAGAATAAAATTAGTTGATCATAGAAAATATGGAAACACTACCGTTTGTTTTTATAAATTTAAGGAGGACTAAAATGAAAACTGCAGTGTACCCAGGAAGTTTTGATCCAATAACTAAGGGTCATTTAGATATAATTAAAAGAGCGTCTAACGTTTGTGATAAATTAATAGTAGCGGTACTTGTAAACCCAGATAAGAATGGCCTTTTTTCAGTAGAAGAAAGAGTAGAAATGATAAAAAGGGTTACTAAAAATCATAGTAATGTGGAAGTGCAGTGCTTTAGTGGACTTTTGATAGATTTTATGAAAGAAAAAAAATCTAAAGTTATAATTAAGGGCCTTAGAACCATGTCAGATTTTGAGTATGAATTTAAGATGGCACTTATGAACAATAAGTTGGACCCTGATATAGAAACTGTATTTATGATGACTAATGCAAAATATTCTTATTTAAGCTCCTCATCAGTAAAACAGGTAGCTATGTTTGGTGGATGTATAAAGGATTTGGTACCAGATGAAATAATACCAGATATTAAAAAAAGGATAAATCAGAAAAGGGAATGTATTTAGGAGGGTTACTTAATGGATGTTATGAAGCTTTTAGCATATCTAGAAGAAACAATAGAATCAGGTTCAAGTATTCCTTTAACAGGAAAGGTTGCTATAAATAAAAAAGAATCTTTAGAGATAATAGATAAGATAATAAATTGTCTTCCAGATGAATTTAAAAAAGCTCAATGGATATGTGAAGAGAAAGAAAGAATATTAGATGAGGCTATGGAAGAGGCGGAAAATATTAAAAGAGAAAATCTTATAATGTTTAAAAAGCAAATAGAGAATCACAGTATAACAAAACAAGCAACTATTGAGGCGGAAGCAATAATAAAGAATGCTGAAAATGAATCTAAATGTATAAGAGTTGGGGCAAGAGACTATGCCGATGAATTATTAACAGATTTAGATAAGGAAATAGAAGAAAAGTCTCAACAAATGATAAATCTATTAACAAGAAATTCAGAAGCCTTTACGGCTTCTTTACAAGACAGTGTGAAATTAAGAACAGATACTATAAGAGAAAATATAAAGGAATTAAGAAATATGAAATAATTAATTCTTATTTGAAAATTTTATATAGTATATGATTAATGGCATAGTTAAAAATACCAAAATAAGTATAAATAATAAATGATTACTTAAAATAAAATAAGTATTTTTGTCTGTAAAAGCATCTAAGTATATAGAAAATATAGGTATTTTGTATAAAATAGTGCAAGATAAAGAAGCTATGATTCCTTGTATAAATTTTATCTTTACATATCTTTTAATATTTATTCCTTGTTTATAAGTGAAAGAATAAACTTGAGATATTATAGAAAATCCACTAAAAGCTAATAAAAAGCTTATTAATATTAGTTTTTTTGATATATCAATAGAACTTGTGGAAATTAAATAACATCCGTTGGTCATCTCTACTAAACCTAATAGGAATCCCTCTATTAGGTTTTTATCTATGTTAAAAAATAAGCATAGATTGTTCAATAG
The DNA here is from genome assembly GCF_943736985.1 of Clostridium sp. Marseille-Q2269. GTDB lineage: Bacteria > Bacillota > Clostridia > Clostridiales > Clostridiaceae > Clostridium_F. The sequence goes on along the minus strand of NZ_CALSFS010000002.1, from coordinate 163,262 downwards.
AGAGTTAAAAAGAAAATTATTTTTTATTATACTCAGTAATAAAGAGAACAGTATTACAAAGCCTGCTATTCCTACACAGGTTTTTATAGCATTTTCAATTCCATTTTTTAAGGACTCACCTATGTTTCTATTGGGTATTTTAGTATTCATTTTATAATCTCTGTACATTTTAGAATTTTTATTAGGTAAAATAAGACCTATTATAATACAAGAAATATAGTTTGATAAAAGTAGTATATACCCAGCATAAGGATTGCCCAACATAGAAGTACCTATGGATCCAATGATAAATAGAGGACCAGCATTGGAAGCTATATTTATAAGTCTTTCTAAAGTAGGAAAATCGATATCTCCATTTTGGTGAAGATCGCAGGAGTATTTAGCTCCTAAGGGATAACCGCAAAGAGCACTTATTATTAATGGAAAACTACATTCTTTCTTTAATCTTAGAGGAGCACATAGGGGCTTACCAAATATTTTAGAATAGATATGTACTCCACCATAGTTTATTATTATATTTGTAAGTATTAAAAAAGGAAATAAAGAAGGAAAAACCTTGTAAAAAAATAACTTAGCACCAGATAAAGTAGCTTCTATACAGAACTTAGGTGCTATTATAATATATATTAATAAAATAGAACATAAAAAGGTTATTATTACATTTTCACTTTTAAAAACTTTAAATAATAAAATAAATAATAAAAATAAGATTATATAAAATATTAGAGTCACTATATAGCTCCTATAATTGATTTATTATAATTATATTTTTAAATTTTAATAATATTACATTATTAATTTATTTTTAATTATAGTGGGAGTTCTAAAATAATCTTCATTAAATTTTATATTATTATTTAATATAGAATAAGCATTAGTAGATTTAATGTCTAGTGCTAAAAGATCATTAGTATACTTAGGTATCTTTGTATATATATCAGTTGAGGAATGTTTTTTTATTTCTTTAAGTACTTTTAATCCAGTTTCATTGGAGGCTAATACTCTTATATAGCTAGGAGTACTTTTAAGTAATGTATTTAAGTCGTAATTTTCAAAACCTATAAAATATTGACACAAAATTCTCCCTATACGACTATAGGCATAACGTTTGCTTTTTATTTTACCAATTAAATTATGATAAGAAGAATTGTTCTCTAAGGATTTATATATTCTATTATCCAATCCTTCTGAAACATCAATAAGATTATGGATGTTTCTATAACCACACGTATACTTATATCTTATATAATTAATCATAGAATCTTCCATTGAAAAATCATATCCGCTATCCACTAAGTTTTTTAGTTCTAAGAATGTCATTTCAGGTAAAAAAGTTTTCAAAATATCTATATTTTCATTTTCTTTTAAATATTTTCTTATAGATGATGCACTAGAATATTGGTTATGTAAATTTTCGTCTTTATAATTAGCTCCTTGTCTTGTTATAGTAAAAGGTTTTATAGAACTGTTTACTAATAGCAAAGATTTTAAATACTCTATTCCTAGAATATTGTTAGACAAAGAAAGTATTTTATTTATATCCTCATTTATAATTTTATTATTCTTATTTAATTCAACTAAAGCTAAATTCCTGGCCTTGGCAAAAGAAACACCATTATTTAGGAATTTTTTCAGAAGAATTTTATATTCAAAAGGTTCATATAAAAGTATATTAGCTATAGATTGTAGATTTTCAATACTCCCTATTTCGCTTCCAAAACAAATATTGTTTACTATGTTTAAATTATTTAAAATACTTATAGCTCCAAAAGAAAAAAATTCTGCAGATGAAAGACTATATAATGCAGGTAGTTCTAGTACCAGATCTACTCCATTAGATATGGCTATATTAGCCTTTGTCCATTTATCTAATATAGAAGGGAAACCTCTTTGCACAAAATTACCACTCATTATACAAATTAAAGCATCACATCCTGTTAATTCTTTTGTTTTTTCTATATGATATATGTGTCCCTTGTGCATAGGGTTATATTCTACAATAATTGAAGATATGTTCATTAAAATCAATCCTTTTCAAAGCAAAATTTAGATATTGTTTAATTTAAATATATATTAAAATTTGGTCTTATTTCTTATTACATGTAAAGTATTTTATATGCAATACAGCTTCTATATATTAAAAAATTATTACAATATAGAAGTGGGTAAGTTATAGTAACAATTTATAGGTAAACGTTAATCAAATAATTTTATAATGATTAAATGTACATTAATTATGTTAAAATATATATATACTATATGATACCATAAACGCAGCTTGCTATGCAGAAATCTATATTATAATCGTGGTACATTGGAGGAATATAAGATGAATAGTTCTATAGAATTAATTTACACCGTAAAAAATGTAATGGAGACAGATTTTATAAAAGTACTTAAACATGAAACAATATCATCTGCTTTTAATAAGATGTCTAAACTATATAAAGATGAGGTTTTGATAGTAGATGGAGAAGACAATATTATAGGAATATTTACTAAAAAGGATTTATATAAATTACAAAATAATAGTAAAAATTTCAACGACAATTTGGAAAACTATATAAATAAAGAAGTAATAACTATTTCTGAAGAAAAATCAATTATTTCTGCAAGAAATACTATGGTTAAAAATAAGATAGAAAGATTGCCAATAGTAAATAATAAAAAAGTAATAGGAATAGTTCGTTTGGATAATTTGAATAACGAGTTGTATACAAATATAGAAGAATTATATACTCTCCAAGATAGAATTTTGGAGAATATGCATGAAGCAGTTTGTATAACAAATAACAAAGGTGTGGTAATATATTGGAATAAAAGTTCAGAAGATCTATACGGAGTAAAAAGGCAAGAGATAATAGGAAAATATTTAGGCTCATTTTTCCCCAATGCTTCTATATTAAAGGTTTTAAAGAACCCTAGAAAAATAACTAATGTAAATAATGAACCTTATCCAGGGAAAACAGTTATATTAAGTGCTGTTCCTATATTTAATAGTAAAAATAAATTGATTGCAGTAGCTTCTACGGATAGAGACATAACAGAAGTAATATCATTATCTAAAGAACTAATGCAGGAGAAGAAAAAGGTAGAATTTTTTGAAAGTGCTTATAAAAAAGAACTAGCTTCCAATTATAGTTTTTCTTCTATTATAGGTAAAAGTCAAAAGATAATAGATAACATTGCTATAGCTAAAAAAGTAGCCCCTAGTTCTGCTAGTGTTCTTATTACAGGAGAAAGTGGAACAGGTAAAGAAGTTTTTGCTAAGGCTATACATAAAGCTAGTGGTAGAACTGGAAATTTTGTAGCCATAAATTGTAGTGCTATACCTGAAAATCTTTTTGAAAGTGAACTATTTGGATATGTAGGAGGAACTTTTACAGGCTCCCTAAAAGAAGGTAAAATAGGAAAGTTTGAATTTGCTAACAATGGGACTTTGTTTCTAGATGAAATAGGAGACATGCCCCTTAGTATGCAGGCCAAACTGTTAAGAGTGCTGCAAGATGGTGTAGTTTATAGAATAGGAAGTCAGAAAGGTACAAAAGTTAACTGTAGAATTTTGGCGGCCACTAATAGAAATTTAAAATCTATGATAAAGGAAAATACTTTTAGAGAAGATTTATTTTATAGATTTGCAGTAGTTCATATAGAACTACCTCCTTTAAGAGAAAGAAGAGATGATATTAAAGATTTTATAGATTTATTTATAAATCAAATCTCAGAAAAAGAAGGCATAAAGATAAATACTATAGAAAAAGAAGTATATGATATTTTGTGTTCCTATAAATGGGAAGGAAATATAAGACAATTAAAAAATGTAGTAGAGAGAATGGTTGTTTTGTCTACTAATGGAGAAGTAACAATGTCGTCTGTACCTAATCATATAATACAGGATGTAGAGGAAATTCAAGGGGAATCTCACCATAGATATGATTTAAATGAAGTAGTTAAAAACACAGAAAAAAAGATTATAAAAGAAGTAATGGAAATGTGTAAAGGTAATAAAAAGAAAGCAGCAGAAATACTTAATATAAAAAGAAGTACTTTATATTACAAATTAAACCAATATGGATTAATTTAAATTGTTTTAAAATTAATTAATTTGTATAATGTTAAAAAGTTTAAAGTATAATAAGTATAATAAATATTACTTTTCATATAAGATATTGTTATTGACATATTTCTATTATTTATTGTTACAATAGTGAAAATATGATAGTATAATAAATGTGAATTTCCTAAGGAGTGATGAAATGTCAAATTTATACAAGTTTTATCTTAAAATGCACATAGGTGTCCCTAGTGTGCCCTGTGTTAAAGAGGGGGAATTTGTAGAAAGAGGGCAAGTTATAGCCGAGCCTAATGGGTTGGGGGCGAAAATTCATGCTAGTGTGTCTGGTAAGGTTTTCAAAATAACAGACAAAGAAATATTTGTAGAAGCTTTAGAAAATCAAAGTAAAGACTTTGTTAAAATCAAACAATGCCATAGTATAGTAGATACAGTATACGAAGCTGGAATAGTAGGTTCAGGTGGAGCTGGTTTTCCAACTCATATTAAATTAAAAGCTGATATACCTGAAGGCTACATAATAGCAAATTGTGCAGAGTGCGAACCAACGCTTCATCACAATATATATCTAGCAGAAAATAACCCAGAGCTTATAATAAAAGGAATAAAATATGCTATGGAAGCTACTAATGCTAAAAAAGCCTATATAGGAATAAAAGGTAAGCGTAAAAAAGCCATAGAAATATTAAAAAGACATCTAACACATGAAGATAATATTGAAATAAAAGAAGTAATAGATATATATCCCTCAGGAGAGGAAAGAGCTTTAATACATTCTATATTTGGTAATTGGTTAGAACCTACACAAATTCCTATAGAAGCCAATTGCGTAGTTTTAAATGTAGAAACCTTAGCTAATATAACACGAGCAGTAGAATATAGGAAACCAGTTATAGATAAAGATATAACTATTATGGGAAAATTAAAAAAAGGTATAGGTTCCCATGTTTTTTTACAAGAACCTATAGGAAAATCTATGAAAGATATGATAGAAATCTGTGGAGGAATAGATGGCTCTTATGGAGAGATTATTATAGGAGGACCTTATACTGGATTGCCAGAGAATATAGAACAGTCTGTAATAACAAAAGTTTCAGGTGGAGCTGTGGTAACTATGGAGTTGCCAGAATATAAGGGACCTGTGGGGCTTTTAGTTTGTGCTTGTGCAGGCCATGAAGATAGACTTAAAGATATAGCACATAAAATGAAATCAGATGTGGTAGCTATAACTAAGTGTAAAAATGTTGTTGATGTTAAGGGTAACTATAAATGTAAGACTCCAGGAAAATGTCCAGGTCAAGCAGGAGCAGTTATGTATTTGAAAAGCAAGGGAGCAAAAAGAATAATAATAGCTAATTGTAGTGATTGCTCTAATACTGTTATGGGTATAGCTCCAAAGATGAAATTACCTGTTTATCATCAAACAGATCATGTATTTAGGACTGTAGATTATAAGTTAACAAGGAGACTTCCAAAAGAGAAGCTCCATAAATAAATTATTTTTAAACTTAGGAGGTATACATTATGTCAATGTCAGCAGAACATGCAGAAGAGTTAAAAAATGAACCAGCAGTAGTTTGTTGTAGAACAGAGGAAGGAACAATATTGTCTGCAGATAATTTAGAAGATCCAGATATATTCCCAGATATGGTTGATTCTGGGCTTTTGACTATGCCAGAAGATATTCTAAAAGTTGGTCAGGTAATAGGAGGAAAACTACTAAAAACTATAGATTCATTAACACCATTAACTCCAGCTATAGTTGAAGGATACAAAGAAATTGGTGGAGAAAAAAAGAAAGAAGAATCTCCTAAATCTGAAGAATCCCTAGAAGTAGTGGAAGCAGCAGAAGTAGAAGCTTGCCCACAAGGAGAGTGCATAACTTGTGTTGAAGGTGGAATTCTTAAAATAAAAATAGAAGAAGGAAGAGGAATAGATATAGAACTTCCTCTATAATAAATTTTAAACAAAGGCAATATTTGCCTTTGTTTTTTATAACTGTCATTTATAGCAATATAGGATTGCTATAGAATAATTTTATACATATAGTTTTTAGTAGTAAAACTATCACTTTGTTTTTATAATAAGTATTGTAAAGAAAAAATACAGGGGGTAATGGCATGGAAAAAATGTATAAGTTTCCTTTAAAAATGCATGTAGGAGCACCAGACGTAGCATGTGTTAAAGAAGGACAACAAGTTAAAAGGGGAGAATGTATAGCTAAGCCTAATGGATTAGGAGCTAAAATACATACAAGTGTATCTGGAATAGTTGAGAAAATTACAGATGCAGAAATAATAATAAAAACAGATGGAAATGAGTCCAAAGATTTTGTTAAAATTAAAGAATGTGACAGCATTTTAGAAACTATTTACGAAGCAGGAATAGTTGGAGCTGGTGGAGCTGGATTCCCAACTCATATAAAATTAAAAGCAGACATACCAGATGGATATGTTATAGCAAATTGTGTAGAATGTGAACCAGCCCTACATCACAATATAGCATTCATAGAAAAAGAACCAGATACAGTAATTAAAGGTTTAAGATATGCTATGAAGGCAACTAATGCTCCAAAGGGATATATAGCTATAAAAAGTAAGCATGAAAATGCTATAAAAATTTTAAAGGATAACTTAAAAGGAGCTTCTGATATAGAAATAAAAGAGCTTCAAGATATATATCCAATGGGAGAAGAAAGAGCTATAATTCATGCTATATTAGGAAAATGGTTAAAGCCAACAGAACTTCCATTAGAAGCAAAATGTGTTGTAATTAATGGAGAAACACTATCCAATATAACAAGAGCTGTGGAAGATAGAAAACCTGTTATAGATAAAGATATAACTATAATAGGAAAATTAACAACTGGTAATAAACCTAATGCATTGTTAGATGTATCAGTGGGAACACCAATACATGATTTAGTAGAAAAATGCGGTGGAATAGATGGAGAATTTGGAGAAGTAGTAATAGGAGGTCCATATACAGGAAAAGCAGGAGATATAAAAGAATCTGTAGTAAGCAAAATATCAGGTGGAGCAATAGTCACAATACCATTACCTGAGTATAAAGGCCCATTAGGATTGTTAGTATGTGCTTGTGGGGCAGATGAGGAAAGATTAAGAGATGTAGCTTCTAAAATGAAAGCAGAAGTGGTTGGAGTAACTAAATGTAAGAATGTAGAAGAAATAAGAGGAGCTAATAAATGTAAAACTCCAGGAGATTGTCCGGGACAAGTTGCTGGAATAATGAAATTAAAGAAAGATGGAGCTGAAAGAATATTAATATCAAATTGTAGTGATTGTTCTAATACAGTTATGTGCTGTGCTCCAAATCTAGGAATTCCAGTATATCATCATACAGATCATGTATTTAGAACTATAGATCATACATTGACAAGAAGACTTCCTATAGATAAAAAATAATTTAAAAGCTGGAGATATTATAAATGTAGAAGATTTAGAAAATCTAATGCATTTTGAGAAACTTCCTCTATTAATAAATTTAAGTGAAAAGGTTTTAAACAGAGAGGAAGTAGTGGGACAGAAATTAAATAAAGATATTCCTGCTATAACGGCTATACAAGCCTCTATGTTAGAAGGATCTAAAGAATCTGATTTAAACATTATAAAGAAATACATTTAAATTCTTATATACCGTTATATGGTAAAATAGCTTTATAAAATTAAAGATACAATCAGGTAAGAGAATTAATATGGAAATACCTATTACGCAAATATAACTAACTAAATAAAAATATATTAAGTAGAAGAAGTTGTGGTATAAAAATACCATAACTTCTTCTACTTATTTTTATATGTAAAACAAATTCTATAGACACATATTAAAGAAATATTGAAAGAATTTAATTTTTGCATATTAAAATTAAAATTTTACATTGTTTTTAACATAATTAGAGTAAGATTTTATAGAAAAATTCAATTTTTTAATGCTATTGATGAATATAATTCTAAATTTATGAGCTTGAAGAAAATAGTAATAAAATTAATATTACCTAATTGTTTTATAAAAAAGAGAATAAAATAAAAAAATATATGTATTAAATTAAAAATGTCAAATTTTCATACAGGAATGTCAAAAAAATAACACAGGCAAAAAGACAATATTTTCTACTTAAATCAATAGATTACATTTAATAATTTAAAGTAAAAATTAAAAGTGTCAATAAAATGACATAAACATATATATGTGTGTTGCTATAAGTTTTATTTATACATATGTAATACAGCTATAAACTAGCGTTATAGAACTTATTAAGTTTTTTATCAAAGTTGGCATAAATTATGCTTTTAATATAGATGACAGTGATTTGGAGGTGGGTTTATGGAGAAGTCATACAAATTCTCCCTTAAAATGCACGTAGGTGCACCAGATATGCCTTCTGTTAAAGAAGGACAAAGAGTGAAAAGAGGTGAATGTATAGCAGAACCCAATGGTCTTGGTGCTAAAATACATACTAGTGTATCTGGTGTTGTGGAAAAAGCTACAGATAAAGAAATAATAATAAAAGCAGATGAAACTCAAACAACGGAATTCGTTAAAATAAAAAAATGTGATAACTTAGCAGATACTGTATTTGAAGCAGGAATAGTTGGAGCGGGTGGAGCAGGGTTTCCTACTCACATAAAACTAAAAGCACATAATAAAGATGGTTACATTATAGCGAATTGTGTAGAATGCGAACCGGCACTTCATCACAATATGAAGGTTATAGAGGAAACACCAGAGCTAATAATAAATGGTATTAATTATGCTATGAAAGCTACTAATTCAAAAAAAGGATATATAGCTATAAAATCAAAGCATGAAAAAGCAATAAGAGTATTAGAAGAATCTTTGAAAAATTCAAGTGATATAGAAGTAAAATTACTTAAAGATTTATATCCAATGGGTGAAGAAAGAGCAATAATCAATGCAATATTTGATAAGTGGTTAGATGTAACTGATCTTCCTATAACAGCAAAATGCATTGTAATGAATGCTGAAACACTAGCAAATATTACAAGAGCTGTTGAACAAGGAAAACCAGTTATAGATAAAGATATAACTGTAATAGGAAAATTAAACACAGGTAATAAGCCAAATGTATTTTTACAAGTACCAGTTGGAACTCCAGTTAAAGATTTAATTGAAAAAGCTGGTGGAATAGATGGTGAATATGGTGAATTGGTAATGGGTGGACCATATACTGGAAAATCTGGAGATATAGAAAAAGATACTGTTACTAAAATATCTGGTGGAGCAATAGTTACAATACCACTACCAGAATATAAAGGTCCATTAGGGTTACTAGTGTGTGCCTGTGGAGCTAATGAAGAGAGATTAAGAGACGTGGCAACTAAAATGAATGCAAAAATTGCAGGAGTAGTTGATTGTAAGAATATAGAATATCCAAAGGGTAAAGGAAATGGACCAGGAAAATGTAAGACACCTGGTGAATGACCAGGCCAAGCGGCTGCAGTTATGCAGTTAAAAAAAGATGGAGCAGAAAGAATATTAATATCAAACTGTAATGATTGTTCAAATACAGTTATGCAGATAGCTCCAAAAGCTAAAGTTCCAGTATATCATCATACAGATCATATATTTAGAACTATTGATTATACATTAACAAGAAGATTGCCACAGAAGTAAAAATAATAAAAAGTTAGGAGGTAATGGCAGATGTCAATGACAGCTGAACATGCAGAGGAATTAAAAGATGAACATGCTGTAGTATGTTGTAGAACAGAAGAAGGAACAATATTATCTGCAGATAATTTAGAAGATCCAGAAATATTTCCAGACATGGTAGACTCAGGATTATTAACTATTCCAGCTGATTGCTTAAAAGTTGGAGAAGTAATAGGAGCAAAATTATTAAAAACTATAGATTCATTAACACCATTAACTTCAGATATAGTAGAAGGGGTTAAGACTATAAAGAAAGAAGATTCAAAAGAAGATACTACTACTACTGCTGAAGAAGAATTAACAGAAGGAAATGAAAAGGCAGTTTTAAAATACAACTTAAAAGTAGGTCATGTTATAAAAGCCAGTGATTTAGAAAATCCAATGCATTTTGAAAAACTTACAGATTCTCTTTTAATTTCATTAGATGAGAATGCGCTTACAAGACAAGAAGTTGTAGGGACTACATTAAGTGTAGATACACCAGCTTTAACTCCTGTAACAGCAGATATATTAGAAGGATTTAAGGAGGAAGTAAACATGAGTGTTGATTCAAAAGCAACAGTAAATGGCGGAACTTTAAGAATCAGAATTGCTGAAGGTAAAGGAATTGATATAGAAGTACCTTTAAATGGCAATATAGGTTCAGGTAAATCAGTAAAAGTACCGCAAGTAAAAGCTGAAAAAGGTGAAGTATTAGCAGTTTCAGATGTAGAAGTCAAAAAAGAAGTTAAATTAGAAGAAAAAGTTATAAGAAGTCTTACTAGAAACCATTATAAAATAGATAAAGTAGAATTTGGTCCTGAAACAAAGATAGAAGGAACAACTCTTTACATAAGAGAAGGAGTATGCGAAGATGCTAAAAAGGTTAGCCCATTAGTAAAGGAAGTAAAAATAGATATAATAACTCCAGATAAGTATAATACTTATAGTGAAACTATAATGGATGTACAACCAATAGCTACTAAAGAAGGAGAAAGTAAATTAGGAACAGGTGTAACTAGAGTATTAGATGGAGTTATCATAATGGTAACAGGAACAGATGAAAATGGAGTTCAAATAGGTGAATTTGGATCTTCAGAAGGTATACTAGAAGAAAACATAATGTTTAATAGACCAGGATCACCAGATAAAGGTGAAATATTCATAAAAACACAGGTAACTATAAAAGAAAAGACTAATATGGAAAGACCAGGCCCTATGGCTGCTCATAGAGCAACTGACTTTATAACTCAAGAAATAAGAGAGGCTATGAAAAAGTTAGAAGATGAGTCTTTGGTAGTTAATAATGAAATTTTTGAACAAGTAAGAAGAGCAGGAAAGAAAAAAGTTGTAGTTGTTAAGGAAATAATGGGTCAAGGTGCTATGCATGACAACTTAATATTGCCAGTGGAACCAGTAGGATATTTGGGCGGTAAACCAAATGTTGATTTAGGAAATGTTCCAGTAATGCTTTCACCACTTGAAGTGTTAGATGGTGGTATTCATGCCTTAACTTGTATTGGACCTGCTTCTAAAGAATGTTCAAGACATTATTGGAGAGAACCTCTTGTAATGGAATGTATGAAAGATAAAGAATTAGATTTATGTGGAGTTATATTTGTAGGAAGTCCACAAATCAACAGTGAGAAATTCTATGTATCAGAAAGAATGGGAATGATGGTAGAAGCCTTAGATGTTGATGGTGCATTTGTTACAACTGAAGGTTTTGGAAATAATCATATTGACTTTGCAAGCCATGTAGAACAAATAGGTATGAGAGAAATACCATGTGTAGCATTTTCATTCTGTGCAGTTCAAGGTGCTCTAGTTGTTGGTAATAAATATATGAAATATATGATAGACAACAACAAATCAGAAGGTGGAATAGAAAACGAAGTATTAGAATGTAATACATTATGCCCAGAAGATGCTATAAGAGGTGTTGAAATGCTTAAAGCAGCTATGGCTGGAGAAGATGTTAAAAAACCAGAAAGAGCTTGGAATGCAAATGTTAAAGAAAATAATTTAGAATTAATAGAAAAAGCTGAAGATATAAAGATAGAAAGAGCTTTAAATGAAACTTCAATACCAATGAGTGAAAAAAGAAAAGAGAAATATAGCACAAAGTAGGGATATAAATGGATTTAAAATACGGTGATAAAATTATACAAATGGAAGGTGTTATCGTAGAAGTATCCGATGGAGCGGTAGCTATAGATTTTAAAGGAAGGCTTGGTTATTTAAGAATACCAAGAAGAATGATAATATCAGATTACGAACTTAAAGTAGGTCAAGAAATAGGGTTAAATATGAGTTTTGTAGAAGTGTTATCTGATAAAATAAATGAAAAGTATGTAAGTAACTTAGAAATACAACAAAGACGAGGGATAAAACCTAAGGATAGATGGAAATAAAAACATAAATTAAAACTAAAAGATTTCGTAAATAATAATTAAAACATTCATTGAAGAAAGGAAGGTAAGGTTAAAATGAGTTTAACTATTACAAAAGGTTTACAATCAGAAATATTCGTTCCTATAACTCCAGAACCAGTATGGGCACCGGTTACAAAGGAACTAAAAGATATGACGGTAGCCATAGCTACTGCATCAGGAGTTCATTTAAAAAAAGATAAGAGATTTAATTTAGCAGGAGATTTCACATATAGATTAATACCAGGAGATGCCAAAACATCAGATATGATGGTATCTCACGGGGGATATGATAACTCAGATGTTAATAAAGATATAAATGCTATGTTTCCGCTAGATAGATTAAGAGAATTAGCAGATGCTGGCTTTATAAAATCTGTTGCTCCAACTCATGTAGGATTTATGGGTGGTGGTGGAAACCAACAAAAATTCAGAGAAGAAACAGGGCCATCTATAGCTAATATTTTAAAAGAAGAAAATGTAGATGCAGTAATTATGACTGCTGGATGAGGAACTTGTCATAGATCTGCAGTTTTAGTGCAGAGAGCGATCGAAAAGGTAGGAATTCCTACAATAATAATAGCTGCCCTTCCACCAGTTGTTAGACAAACTGGTACACCAAGAGCAGTTGCCCCAAGGGTACCAATGGGTGCTAATGCAGGAGAACCTAATAATATAGAAATGCAAACAGCTATAGTAAAAGATACATTAGAACAATTAATTAAGATTCCTTCAGCAGGAAAGATAGTTCCATTACCATATGAATATATAGCAAAAGTTTAATATTGGTATTTTAAAATAGAAAATATAATAAAAGTGCAATAATATAATTTTGTTATTGCACTTTTTATAATGAAATAAGCAATAAAAAAGTATATATTTAATTATATTAATATAAAATATAATGTAGTAATTAGACTTACCTATTATATTCGGAATATATAGAATTTTACATTCAAATGCATTTAAAAATCTTATATTCATCATATATACATTTTAGAAAATTAATGATATAATAATTACGTAATTATAAATGTGTAAATTTTCTAGAATAAATGTTAAACCTGTGTCAATGTAAATGATTATAATAATAAAGGGATGGTGATGCTGGTGGAACAAGAAGTTATATTAAGAAGATTAGTTATAAAGGTTTTTAATATTAATAAGGTGGAGTTTTCAGATAGAACTTACATAGATAATCAAGTCTTATATATAAGAAAGCACACATTAGCTGACATATTTAATAACGAAGATATGGATGGGAAAGAACTTATAGAAAAAATAGATTTAAATATTATAAATCCAAATGAAAGACACAAATTTGTGAACTCTATAATGGATTTTTCTCCAATAGCTGCTAAGGTTTTAGGAACTTTAGGAGAGGGTATAACTCATGTATTAACAGGTGTACAAGTAATGTTAACCGGTGTAGAACAATGTGGAATTCAAGTGGCTGAATTTGGATCATCAGAAGGTTTTTTAGATGAAAAGGTGGTTTTTGGTAGGAGAGGAACTCCTGATGAAGATGATATAATAGTACATATAGATGTTACTTTAAAAAATGGACAAGCTACAAATAGACCAGGTCCTATGGCTGCTCATAGACTTTGTGATATAATAATACAAGAAATACGAAATTATTTAAAAAAAATTAATGGAAGATATTGTGACGAAAAACATGAGTATTTTGATAAAATAAGACCAGGAAAAAAGAAAGTTATAATTGTTAAACAAGTAGCAGGGCAAGGCTGTATGTATGATACAGGATTGTTTGCAAAAGAACCTGGTGGTCATATAGGATGTAAATCTATAATAGATATGGGCAATATGCCAGTGGTTGTAAGTCCCAATGAATATAGGGATGGCATATTAAGATCCATGAATTAAGGGGTGATATTTTGGGTATAGGGCCATCTACAAAGGAAACAACGTTACATCATTTTAGAGATCCTCTAGTAGAAATTGTCTCTAATGATAAAGATATAGATTTGTTAGGAATTGTAGTTGCAGGCACGCCACAAGCAAATGAAGAAAAGGTATTCATAGGCCAAAGAATAGGAGCTTGGGCAGAAGCAATGAGAGCTGATGGAGTTATAGTATCCATAGATGGATGGGGTAATAGTAATATAGATTTTGCCTCAGCCCTAGAAGCTATAGGAAAGAGAGATATACCAGTGGTTGGTATGAGTTTTATAGGAACTCAAGCTCAGTTTGTTGTAACAAATGAGTTCATGAATACTGTAGTTGATTTTAATAAATCAAAGGCAGGAATAGAAACTGAGGTTGTAGGGGAAAACAATGTTATGCCAATAGATGCTAAAAAAGCTTTAGCATTTTTAAAATTAAAAATGAAAAGAAAACAAAATTGAGGAGGCTTTAATAATGAGAGCTATAAAAACAATTCAAACTATTGAATCTCACACAATGGGAGAACCAACAAGAATAGTAACAGGAGGAATTCCAAAGATTCCAGGAAAAACAATGGCAGAAAAAATGGAATACCTAGAAGAAAACAGTGATAGCTTAAGAACAATGCTTATGTCAGAACCTAGAGGACATAATGATATGTTTGGTGCTATTTATACAGAACCAGCTGATGAAACAGCAGATTTAGGTATCATATTCATGGATGGTGGCGGATACCTTAACATGTGTGGACATGGCTCAATAGGTGCAGCAACATGTGCAGTTGAAATGGGAATAGTAAAGGTAGAAGAACCATATACAAACATAAAATTAGAAGCTCCAGCAGGAATGATCAATGCTAGAGTAAAAGTTGAAGATGGAAAAGCTAAAGAAACATCAATCGTTAATGTTCCAGCTTTCTTATATAAAAAAGATGTAGAAATTGATGTTCCTGATTATGGAAAACTTACATTAGATATATCCTTTGGTGGAAGCTTTTTTGCTATGGTAGATGCTGAAAAAATAGGCATAGATATTTGTCCAACTAATGCTCAAAAATTAAATGATTTAGGAATGAAAATAATTCATGCTGTTAATGATCAAGTTGAAATTAAACATCCAGTATTACAACATATAAAAACAGTTGACCTTTGTGAATTCTATGGTCCTGCAAAAAGTGAAGATGCAGATGTACAAAATGTAGTAGTATTTGGTCAAGGTCAAGTTGATAGATCACCTTGTGGAACTGGTACAAGCGCTAAAATGGCATTACTACATGCTTTAGGAAAGATGAAGGTTGGAGAAGAAATAGTAAATGAAAGTATTATTTGCACTAAATTTAAAGGAAAGATACTAGAAGAAACTAAAGTTGGAGAATATGATGGTATAATACCAGAAATAACTGGTAGCGCATATGTTACTGGATTCGCTCAATACTTAGTAGATGACGATGATCCAGTTAAATATGGATTTGTATTAAAATAGATTACAATTATTTTATGTTTAAATCATAAAATACCAATATAAAATATATCTAAGTATAATATGTATTTTTTTATTTCCCTTAAATGAAAAAATCATATACAATTATTACTTTAAGATGAGCTCAATGTTTATTTCAGTGAGCTCATCTTTTTTATAAAATTTTTACAGAGAATATAAGTTTAGTAAAAGCGCATAATAAATAAAGGTAGAAATAATCCTAAAAAACTAAAAGGAATTTCATAATAATGGTATAAACATCCTTGGATTACACAAAAGAAGATCTAATTTTTAATTAACAAGGAGGAAATATTATGATAGTAAAAATTGTTTTTGGGATTTTATTGATTTTAACTTTTTATTTCGCATTCATATTTTTTATGGATTTCGTAAAAAACTCTAAAAACGGAAATCTAGAGAATGTGAGTTTTTGGAAGGCTGGTCTAGTAGGATTCATAGCCAATTTTTTTGATACTTTAGGAATAGGAAGCTTTGCACCAATGACTGCTATGCTTAGATTTTCAAGCTTAACAGAAGATAGAGTTTTACCAGGAACATTAAATGTTTCTTGTACAATTCCTGTAGTAACAGAAGCTTTAATATTTATAACTGTTATAAAGGTAGATCCAATTACTTTATTTTCTATGTTGATATCAGCTACAATTGGAGCAGTAGTAGGAGCTGGAATAGTTTCAAAGCTTGATGAGAAAAAAGTTCAACTTGGCATGGGAATTGCACTTATGATAGTTGCATTTTTAATGCTTGCTAGTCAATTAAAATTAATGCCAGTTGGAGGAACTGCAATAGGTCTTACTGGTATAAAATTAGTAATAGCAGTAATAGCTAATTTCTTTTTAGGTGCATTGATGACATTAGGAATAGGATTGTATGCTCCATGCATGGCTTTAATATTTGCTCTTGGTATGAGTCCAAAGGTTGCATTCCCAATAATGATGGGATCTTGTGCATATTTAATGCCAGCCGCATCAGCTAAGTTTGTAAAAGAAGGTGCCTATAATAGAAAAGTTTCTATGGCGGTGACTGTATTTGGTATTATAGGTGTATTAATAGCAGCTTATATAGTTAAAGAATTACCTTTAACTATATTGACTTGGTTAGTTATAATTGTTATTTTATACACATCTGTCACTATGTTTAAATCATATTTAAGGGGAAGAGAGCAAAAAATCACTTAAAATAGCACTATAAACAAGTAAAGAATTGTACATTTAATGTATAATTCTTTACTTGTTTATAGTGCTATTCTAATAGTTCTATTTATGAAATTTAAGAGACGTATTATATTTACTTTGATACAGAATTGCCTGTAGATTGAATTTTAGCAGCATCTCTTCTTCGCTCATATCTAGTAAACATCATCCAGCCAATTAAACTAAGAAGTATTGGACCACCTATACTTAATGATTCAAAAAATATGATTTGCCTTGTGGTTTGGTAATCAGAAGGTGGAAAGAATGAAGTTACAATTCCAAATATTACACTTATTAATCCTATAACAGATACAAAAGTTGAGAACTGTTTTGATTTTGATATTTCATAAAATTCCTCTGTAGACTGTTCTGCAGCTTGTAATTTTTCCATTTTCTTTAATCTAATGTAAGATGCAAACATTAGTAGATAAGGAATTAAACCTGTTATAGCTGTCATTATTATAAGTATTGAATATATAGCGTTAACTGTTGGTAAAAGAGTGGTAACTATTATTACCAATGAAATACCTATGCCTTGTACTAATAATGCATTAATTGGTACACCATATTTGTTTGTTTTTGTTAAGAATGGTGGTAAAACACCTTGTTTACTGGTCTCAAATAACATAGTTATAGGAGACATTATGTATAAGCTAACTCCACCTAAAGCTTCTATAGTCATAAGTATTGCCATTAAAGTTAAGAACCATTTACCTATACCAAATTGCTGTGTTATTAACCTAAATGCTTCTATAAGTCCATTTGCTGCACCAATTTTTTCTGGTGATACTACAAATGTTATGGCAGATGAACATAGTATATATAAAATAGTTATAAAAATAGCACAAAATATAATTGCTTTAGGGATAGTTTTATTTGCATTTTCAACTTCTCCAGCAAATGCTGCGGTAACTTCAGCTCCTGTTAATCCAAACATTACAGAAGATAATAATGCTAAATTAGCTATATTACTAAAATCTGGCATCATGCCTTGAAGAGTATAAGTTGTTGCAAGAGGTCTTTTAAGGACGAAGGCAGATACATAACCCAATATTATAATTAATAAAGCGGGAAGTACACTTCCAAGAAGTCCGCCTACAACTGCAAATATTTTACTGTTACTAGTTCCTCTAAAACTCCATATAGTTATAAACCAAAATATTCCTAAAACCATGAATAAATTATAAAGTTTATTATTTGCTAGATTTGGATTGATAACGTATGCAAATGTAACCGCAGCATATGTTACAAATCCAGGATAAAAGAATAACTTACTAACCCAGTTAAGCCAAGATACTAAAAAACCCATTTTTTCTCCATAAGCTTTTGTAACCCACACACTTAAGCCGCCTTGTTCTGGATATTTTCCTCCTAATTCTGCAGCAACTAAAGCGCTAGGAATAAAGAATAGTAACGCTGCTATTCCCCATAGTACTGCACATGAGGCTCCATACTTCGCTGATACAGCTACCCATCTTAATCCTAGAATAGCTGTCATGGTCATTAAAACCATGTCTTTAAATGTCAAGGACTTTTTCATTTAAAATCACCCCTATATAAAATTTTAGTAATATTGTTAAATACTACTTAATAATATGTTATTTTTGTCACAAAATCAAGAGATTTATTTAACAAAATATACAAACTTAAGAAAAACTATGTAAAATCCTTTTATTTAATGTAAAATGATTACATAAAGAAGTTTATTTGATATTATTAACCTTGAATTTAATGATTGTATTTAATATACTATTAAATATGTAGCGTAATATGTAAAATATTATAATATAAAACAAATAATAAAAAAATACCAATACATTGTTAAAAAAGTAAATGAAAAATTTAATTAAGTATTAATAAAAAACTCCCTGAAATTATAATAATATGATTTGATTTTAAATTTTATTATGAGCACTATTGTAAATTAGAACAATACAGATAAATACTAAATATAACAAGCTAAAAAGCATTAGTTAAATAAATTTCGATAATATTATATTTATATAATATATATAACCCAATACAATTTTTAATATAGTACATTAAGGAGGAATTTTTAAAATGAGTTTTCAATTACCAAAATTTACACCACCAGATTTTAAACAAGATTTTCTTGTTAAAGCACCAGATGTTAAAATAGGTGAAGTTGAAAAAGATGGAGTAGCTCCGGCAGGATTTCATATGACTTCTGTATTACCAGAATATTTTAAAGTTAAAGGTGAATGGGTTTTACCAAACCAAACTTCTTTAGATTGTGCTGCAGTAGTTAAAGATGATAGCACTATGGAAGTTGTGGAATTTAGAAGTCTTAAAGTTGGAGATAAAGTTATTTTAGGACATGCTATAGATGGCAGCGAAGGGATCTATAGATATGCCCAAGGCTTTAACAATATACCAAGAGTAGGATTTGGAAGATCTGTTGAATCATCCTTTTCAAGAGACTACAAAGAATTATATGAATTGTTAAAATATGAAAAAGAAAATAACGGACATATAGTTTGGGTGTTAGGACCTGCTGTTGTATTTGACCATGATACTAGAGTTGCTTTATCAGACCTTGCTGAAAAAGGATTTGTAAGTGCTCTTATGGCTGGTAATGCCATGGCTACTCACGACTTAGAAGGAGGACTTTTAGGTACTGCATTAGGACAAAACATATATACTCAAGAATCAGTTCCTATGGGACATTATAATCACTTAGACCTTATAAATGAAGCTAGAAGAGCTGGATCTATAGAAGCTTTACTTTCTGAAGGTAATGTTAAAAATGGATTTATAAAAGCTTGTGTAGAACATAACATCCCAATAGTTCTTGCAGGATCAATAAGAGATGATGGTCCACTTCCTCCAGTTTATCACAATGTAACCTCTGGACTTGATGCTATGAAAGAACAAGCTGAAAAAGCAACGGTTATAATTTGTCTTGCTACAGTTCTTCACTCAGTAGCTACTGCAAATTTAGCTTCATCTTATAAAGTTGTAGATGGTAAGGTGAGACCAGTATACGTTTACTCTATAGATATTGCTGAATATGCAGTTAACCAAGTAGCAGCAGCTAGAGAACATGTAGGTGTTAAAACTATAGTTACCAATGTTCAAGACTTTGTTGTTAATGTTCAAAAGAACGTTCTTTAATATAGATTTTAAACCCTTAATTTTTGAAAATATTAAGACACATTAATATATTATTAGGAGGAGATTTTAAATGAGTTTCGAATTACCAAAATTTACGCCACCAGATTTTACACAAGATTTTCTTGTTAAAGCACCGGATTGTAAAACTGAAGAAGTAGTTATAGAAGGAGTTGCTCCTAGACACTATCATGCATTATCAATATATCCTGAATATTTTAAAATTAAAGGACAATGGGTAATAGCTAATGAAAGTCGTATGGATACCGTTGCAGTTGTTACTCCAGATGACCATATAGATGTTGTAGAATTTAGAAATCTTAAACTTGGAGATAAGGTTGTAGTAGGAAGAACTGAAGATGCTAGCGAAGGAATATACATGTATGCTGGTGGATTTGTAGCTAAAGACGGAAATTCAGATACATTTGCATTTAGAAGTGGTAGATCAAGAGAAACAGCTTTCTCTAAAGATTATGATGATCTATATGAAATAATGAAATATGAAAGAGAACATAATGGAAAAATCGTTTGGGTTTTAGGACCATCAGTTGCATTAGATGATGAATCAAGAGCGGCTTTTGCATCTCTAGTGGAAAACGGATATGTTAATGCTATTTTATCTGGAAATACTCTTGCAACCTATGACTTAGAAAAAGGAATGTACGGAACAGTTTTAGGACAAGAAACTTTTGAAGCTGATAGAAATGCTCATTATAACTACATGGAAGCTATAAATGAAGCTAGAAAAGCTGGTTCCTTAGAAGAACTTATGGCCTCTGGAAAAGTTAAAGATGGTATATTAAAAGCTTGTGTAGAAAAAGATGTCCCTGTAGTACTTGCTGGTACTATAAGAGATAGATTTACTTTACCTAATGTTTACGACAATGTATATGAAGCTCAAGATGCTATGAGAAAACATACAAGAAAAGCTACTATGCTTATATGTTTATCTACAGTACTTCATACTATAGCTTCAGGAAATATGACACCATCTTATACAGTAAAAGACGGTGTTGTTAGACCTGTATATATCTACTCTATAGATATACAAGAATTCTCTGTTAACAAACTATCAGACAGAGGTACTCTAGAAGTTAAAACTCTAGTTACAAATGCTCAAGATTTTATTATAAATGTGGCTAAATCTTTAGTTAAATAAAACAGGGAAAATTACATAGCAGATTTTTAAAAAAAAGAGGATCTTTTAAAGATTCTCTTTTTTATTGCACGAAAACGCTAAGAACATATACTATGATAATGCAGCAGCAACTTTATTTAATAATGATGGTAAATCTAGAGATCAATATTCTAATGGAAATTTTGTAAATGGCGATGTGTCAGAAAAAGCATGGTATAAGGATTTGATGAGCGGAGTAAAGTATAATATATATAATCCTGTAGTGTCAAAAGGAACTGGTAAAACGTTAGTTGTAATAGGTGTTCCAATCAAAAATGAATCAGAAAAAACAATAGGAACTATGATATCTGCTGTTAACCTTTTGCATATTCAAGATAAAGTTAAAGAGTTTAAATTTGGCAAAAAAGGATATAGTTTATTAATTGGAAATGATGGAACTATTATTGAACATACAGATAAAACATTAATAATGAAAAAGAAGATATCAGAAATAAAAGATGAAAATATACAATCATTGATTTTAATAATAATAGCAATAGTATTTATTGTTGCAACAGTAATTGTGTTAGTAGCAAAACAAATGACATTACCATTAACTAAGCTACATCATTTTGCTGAAGAAATAGCAGAAGGAAATCTCTCAAATGAATTAGAAATTAAGGGACAGGATGAAATTTCTAAGGTTACAAAAGCATTAAATAATACAGTTTCAAAGCTCAAGGACATGATAGGTGATATAAGTACTTCAGCTGATGATGTTATGGTGATATCCAATGGTTTAGCGGTATCAATAAGTGAATCATTAAAAGGAAATGAAGAAGTTTCAAAAAGTATGCAACAAATAGCCACAGGGGCTGTATCTCAGGCTGAAAGTGCAAGTAAAGCATCTATTGTAACAAAAGAATTGGTTGAAAACATAAATCAAATATCTAAAAAGTGTACCTATATGATTGGCGTAGTAGAAAAATCAACTAATAGAAGTACAAAAGTTTCACAAGGAGTGCAAGAAGCTGTAGATAGTATAAAAAATATAGCTACAATAAATAAAGATAATGTTGAAGAAATTCAAAATTTATTAAAGCAATCTAAAGAAATAGGACAAATTGTTGATGCAATAAGTAATATATCTGAACAAACTAATCTTTTAGCACTTAATGCAGCTATTGAAGCTGCTAGAGCTGGTGAACAAGGTAAAGGATTTGCTGTAGTTGCAGATGAGGTAAGAAAATTAGCAGAACAGTCAAGTGAATCTTCAAAAAGAATAGTAGAACTTATTAATGGAATACAAAAACAAATCGAAATTATATCAAATAAAATGAATTCTGGAACAAATGAAGTTATGCATGGGGTTAAAATGGCAACATTAATTGGTGATGATTTCAAAGAGATAGAAAAAGTATTTAATGAAGTTAATGATATTGTATCAGAGGTATCAGAATCTACGGATGTAATGAAAAAGAAAGTAAATATTACAGCTGATGTTATAAAAAAATGTTGCAACTATAACAGAAGAAAACTCATCAGCCACAGAACAGGTTACTGCATCAAATGAAGAACAAACTGCTTTTATGCATCAAATTGTAGATTCAACTTATACATTAAAAGAATTAGTTAAAAAGCTCAATAATACAGTGGATAAATTTAAATTATCTTAGATGTAATTAAAATAGTATATAAATATTATGTTTAAAAAACATTTAGTAAAATTATATATTATTAATGCAGGTTCTCATATTGAGATTGGTAAATATATAAATTTTAAATTATAATTTAAAACAAGAATTTATACTTAAGTTTAGTATAAATTCTTGTTTTTCTATCTAAATAACTTTAGTTATGCAAAATAAAAATCTAAATTGGTAAAACTACCAAAAAATAAATATGGCATACTTTCTCTCACCGTGTTATATAAAAGTTACTCTAAAAATACACACACGGGAGGTAAGAAGTATGCCAAGTACTAATATTGTATCCATTAATGATGAACTTTACAATTACTTAAATGATGTAAATTATGGAATGTCTAAGCCTCAATTTAATCATTTAACCAATATTGCCAATGGATTAATTAATTTACCTGGCACTAAAACTTTATCTGAAATTGCTAAAAATGTGTTGTCATCAAAAGATAAAAGTTGTATTTATAGATTTTTAAGCCATTCTAAATGGGACCATAGTCTTCTGAACAACAATAGAATTAGCTATTTAAACTTTTTCCTTGAGCATAATATTAAACCTAAATCCGTAGGAATTTTGATTATAGATGATACTGTAAATCCCAAGAAATCATCAAAGAAAATGCAAGGATTATCTTATAATTACTCTCATACAGAAGACAAAAATATTTGGTCACATTGTGTGGTTACTTCAAATTTTGTTGTAAATGATAAATCTATTCCTTTACAATATAAACCTTACTATAAAAAGGAATTTTGCAAAGATTTAAATAAAAATTTTAAATCTAAGATTGATATTGCAAAAAATTTTATAACTTCTTTTAAAACTCCATCTAATTGTGAAAAAATGTATTGTCTTATGGATTCATGGTATACAAATAATAATTTAATAGAAGCATCTTTAGCAAAGGGCTACCACCTAATAGGAGCAATTAAATCTAACAGAAAAATATCTCCATTAGGAATTTCAATGCAGTTATCAAAATTTGAAAAATTCCTTAGTCCTAACACCTTAGACCTTGTTACAGTTGAAGGTAAGGACTATAGAGTATATACCTATGAAGGTAATGTTTCTAAATTCCCTTATGCTAAAATACTTATTTGCTATGAAGTCACCGATGATGGATTCAAGAACCCAGTATATTTGCTGTCTACCCACATCTTATTAAATGCAGAAACTATAATTAAATATTATTCTCACAGATGGACTATAGAAACTTCATATAAATATTTAAAAAGCAATTTAGCTTTTGATAAATATAGAATGCGTAGCATTTTGTCTATAGAACGATATTTTCTTATAGTATTCTTAATCTATAATTTTTTAGAATTATTTAGAGTTAGTTCCAACCACCGAGATTTTAAGACTATAGGTGAAACTCAGAAATATCTAAACAGCCTGACGGCAAAAGCACTTGTGTGCTTTATATATGAAAAATCAAAACAGAATATTGAACTAAAAGATATTTTATCTGAGCTAAAAATCCCTTAGAGTTTTTAAAAATTCATCATATAAAATTGGGCAAGTGTTTTCATATTATATGGATAATATATCATAATAAGTATAATATCATCTCAATAGGTAATTTAGCTTTTGAAATTGCCTAATTAAAGTAAATAATTAAGATGTTTTAGAATAAAATTGTTAAAATCATATTGGTTTTACATATTATTTTGCTCCATAGCAGTATATTTTTATAATTATCAGTATAGGATTTAGACTTTAAATTATAACTTATTATCTAAAATTACTTAAAATGTTATATATTAATGAACATTATGTTGCGTAATGGTTGATAATGTCTATTAGGGAATGTTAAAAAAGAATAAAATAAAAAAAATAGCTTAAAATAAATTATGAATTTAAAAGTTAATAATAAATGCTATGAATCTTTGTAGAAATCTTAATAATGATAATGTTTACACATGTGTGTCAAAAAATACTACACTATAATTATAATAATGTTATTTAAAATACAAATAGATTAGGCCTTTGATCATAAAAAAAACTAATAATGTCAATATACTGACATATATGCCACAAAAGTGTCAAAAAAACATACAAATATATATTAAAATTAATAAAAAAATATAATAAAAAAGGGTTTTTTGTAAGAAAAGATATAGAAAAAGGTATAAAAAACTAATTATTTTGTGTTTTTTTTAACTTTTTTTATTCAAATTATATGTTTGGCACAAACATTGCTATATACTATATACGTGTGTAGATAAATCAAGGAGGGATACCATGGAAAAATTGTTTAGTTTTCCTCTAAGGATGCATGTAGGTGCGCCAGATGTTTCTTGTGTAAAAGAGGGACAAAAAGTTAAAAGAGGAGAATGTATAGCAGATCCAAACGGACTTGGTGCAAAGATTCATACTAGTGTGTCCGGTGTAGTGGAAAAAGTTACAGATAAAGAAATAATAATAAAAGCAGATGAAACTCAAACAACGGAATTCGTTAAAATAAAAAAATGTGATAACTTAGCAGATACTGTATTTGAAGCAGGAATAGTTGGAGCAGGTGGAGCAGGGTTTCCTACTCACATAAAACTAAAAGCAGATAATAAAGATGGTTATGTTATAGCAAACTGCGTAGAATGTGAACCAGCACTTCATCATAACATAAAGGTTATACAAGAAACGCCTGAACTAATAATAAACGGTGTTAGATATGCTATGAAAGCTACTAATTCAAAAAAAGGATATATAGCTATAAAAGCTAAGCATCCTGAAGCCATAGCTTCATTGGAAAAAGCACTAAATGGCGTTAGTGATATAGAGGTTAAACCTCTTGCTGATTTATATCCAATGGGTGAGGAAAGAGCAATAATCAATGCTATATTTGATAAATGGTTAGATGTAACTGATCTTCCTATAACGGCTAAATGTATTGTAATGAATGCTGAAACTCTAGCAAATATTACGAGAGCTGTTGAAGAAGGAAAGCCAGTTATAGATAAAGATATAACTGTAATAGGGAAATTAAACACAGGTAATAAGCCAAACGTATTTTTACAAGTACCAGTTGGAACTCCAGTTAAAGATTTAATTGAAAAAGCTGGTGGAATAGATGGTGAATATGGTGAACTAGTAGTAGGTGGACCATACACTGGAAAAGCTGGAGACATAGAAAAAGATACTGTTACTAAAATATCTGGTGGAGCAATAGTTACAATACCACTACCAGAATATAATGGCTCACTAGGATTACTAGTATGTGCCTGTGGAGCTAATGAAGAGAGATTAAGAGATGTAGCAACTAAAATGAATGCAAAAATTGCAGGAATAGTTGATTGTAAAAACATAGAGTACCCAAAAGGTAAAGGAAATGGACCAGGAAAATGCAAGACACCTGGTGAATGACCAGGCCAAGCAGCTGCAGTTATGCAGTTAAAGAAAGATGGAGCAGAAAGAATACTAATATCAAATTGTAGTGACTGTTCAAATACAGTTATGCAGATAGCTCCAAAAGCTAAAGTTCCAGTATATCATCATACTGATCATATATTTAGAACTATTGATTACACATTAACAAGAAGACTTCCATAGGAATAACAAAAAAATAAAAAAACAGGAGGTTATGTATATGTCAATGACACCAGAACATGCAGAGGCTCTAAAGAATGAATCTGCGGTAGTATGTTGTAGAGCAGAAGAAGGAACAATATTGACTGCTGACAACTTAGAAGATCCAGAAATATTTCCAGATATGGTGGACTCAGGATTATTAACTATTCCAGCTGATTGCTTAAAAGTTGGAGAAGTAATAGGAGCAAAATTGTTAAAAACTGTAGATTCATTAACACCATTAACTCCAGATATAATTGAAGGAGCAAAAACAATGGGAGATTCAGAAAATAAAGCTGAAGAAATTTCAGAAGAGTTAACTGAAGAAAATGAAAAAGCAGTTCTAAAATATAATTTAAAAGCAGGAGATACTATAAAAGCTAGTGATTTAGAAAATCCAATGCACTTTCCTAAACTTGTAGATTCACTTTTACTATCATTAGATGAAGGCGTTCTTACAAGAAAAGAGGTAGTTGGAGCAACTTTATCCGTTGATACACCAGCTTTAACTCCTGTAACATCTGATATATTAGAAGGATTTGAGGAGGAAGTAAACATGAGTGCTGATACACAAGCAACAATAAGTGGTGGAACTTTAAGAATCAGAATAGCTGAAGGTAAAGGAATTGATATAGAAGTACCTTTAAATGGCAATGTGGGTGCTGGAAAATCAGTAGCTGTTCCACAAGTGAAATCTGAAAAGGGTGCAGTAACTACAGCTCCAATAGCAGTAGAAGCTAAAAAAGAAGTTAAATTAGAAGAAAAGTTAATAAGATCAGTTACAAGAAAATACTACAAAATAGATAAAGTAGAATTAGCTAAAGAAACTAAGATCCAAGGAACAACTCTTTATATAAGAGAAAACATCTGTGAAGATGCATTCAATGTGGATGAATTAGTTAAAGATATAAAATTAGAAATAATAACTCCAGATAAGTATAATACTTATAGTGAAACTATAATGGATGTACAACCAATAGCTACTAAGGAAGGTTCAGAAGCCAAATTAGGAGAAGGTGTTACAAGAGTTATAGATGGAGCTATTATAATGGTAACTGGTATAGATGAAGATGGAGTTCAAGTTGGTGAATTCGGTTCTTCAGAAGGTATACTAGAAGAAAATATCATGTGGGGAAGACCAGGTGCTCCTGATAAAGGTGAAATATTCATCAAAACTCAAGTAACTATAAAAAGAGGCACAGGAATGGAAAGACCAGGTCCATTAGCCGCTCACAAAGCAACTGATTTTATAACTCAAGAAATTAGAGAAGCTTTAAAAGCGTTAGAGGATGATTCATTAGTAGTTAAAACTGAAACTTTTGATCAAGTAAGAAGACCAGGAAAGAAAAAAGTTGTAGTTGTTAAAGAAATAATGGGTCAAGGTGCTATGCACGACAATTTAATATTACCAGTAGAACCAGTCGGAGTAATAGGAGCTAAGCCAAATGTTGATTTAGGAAATGTTCCAGTAATGCTTGCTCCAACAGAAGTATTAGATGGTGGTATTCATGCATTAACTTGTATTGGACCTGCTTCTAAAGAATGTTCAAGACATTATTGGAGAGAACCTCTTGTAATGGAATGTATGAGAGATGAAGAAGTAGATTTAGCAGGAGTTATATTTGTAGGTAGCCCACAAATCAACAGCGAAAAATTCTATGTATCAGAAAGATTAGGTATGATGGTAGAAGCTATGGATGTTGATGGAGCATTTGTTACAACTGAAGGTTTTGGAAATAACCATATTGATTTTGCAAGTCATGTAGAACAAATAGGTATGAGAGGCGTTCCATGCGTAGCATTCTCATTCTGTGCAGTTCAAGGTGCTCTAGTTGTTGGTAACAAGCACATGAAATACATGGTGGATAACAACAAATCAGAGGGTGGAATAGAAAACGAAGTATTATCTTGCAATACATTGTGTCCAGAAGATGCTGTAAGAGGTCTTGCAATGATTAAAGCTGCTATGGCTGGAGAAGATGTTAAAAAAGCAGAAAGAGCTTGGAATGCAAATGTTAAAGAAAATAATATTGAAATGATAGAAAAAACTACTGGAAATAAAATTGAAAGAGTTTTAAATGAGACTTCAATACCAATGAGTGAAAAAAGAAAAGAAAAATACGCTACAAAGTAGGGATATAGATGGATTTAAAATATGGAGATAAGATCCTAGAAATGCAAGGTGTTATTGTAGACGTATCTGATGGAGCAGTATCCATAGATTTTAAAGGAAGACTTGGATATTTGAAAATACCAAGAAGAATGATAATATCTGATTACGAACTTAAAGTAGGTCAAGAAATAGGCTTAAATATGAGTTTTGTAGAAGTTTTATCTGATAAAATAAATGAAAAATATGTAAGTAATTTAGAAATTCAAAAAAGACGTGGTCTAAGTCCTGATGAAAGACATAAATAAATTTATAAATTGAAGGGAAGGTTACTAGAATGAATATTGTAAAAGGATTACAATCAGAAATATTTGTTCCTATAACTCCTAACCCAGTATGGGCGCCAGTTACAAAGGAACTAAAAGATATGACAGTAGCATTAGCTACAGCAGCAGGAGTTCACTTAAAATCAGACAAAAGATTTAACTTAGCAGGTGACTTCACATACAGATTAGTGCCAGGAGATGGTAAAACATCAGATATGATGGTATCTCATGGTGGATATGATAACGGAGACGTTAATAAAGATATAAATGCCATGTTCCCAATAGATAGATTAAGAGAATTAGCAGAAGCTGGTTTTATAAAAGCTGTTGCTAAAACTCATATAGGATTTATGGGTGGTGGTGGAAACCAACAAAAATTCAGAGAAGAAACAGGTCCAGAAGTTGCTAAGATATTAAAAGAAGAAGGCGTAGATGCAGTATTAATGACTGCTGGATGAGGAACTTGTCATAGATCTGCAGTTATAGTGCAGAGAGCGATTGAAGAAATAGGAATTCCTACAATAATAATAGCTGCTCTACCACCAGTTGTTAAACAATCTGGTACACCAAGAGCGGTTGCACCAAGAGTACCAATGGGTGCTAATGCTGGAGAACCTAATAATGTAGAAATGCAAACAGCTATAGTAAAAGATACATTAGAACAATTAATTAAGATTCCTTCAGCAGGAAAAGTAGTTCCATTACCATATGAATATATAGCAAAAGTTTAATAATTTAAAAGGAGCTCTACTTAGTTAAGTGGAGCTCTTTTTAGAAAACCCAATTTATGTAATGCAAGTAAATATTATGCGGAAATTATATTTCTACTTTGCTTTAATTTTGTTAAAGTGAAAATAACAAACAAAAAAGATAAATTATATAAGTTTTAAGAAAAAATTAAATTACATAAATATATATGGATATTTAAAATTTTTAAACAATTCATAATATTGTATAATATTATTAAAATAACGTTAAAAAAATATCAAAAATATATAGAAAAAAATCTAAATTTGTATTAGAATTATATTGTAAAAATAAATTAAAAGAGGTGTAGAAAGTGGTAAAAATAGTTTTGGGTTTATTAATTATTTTAACAATCTTCTTTTTTGTTGTATTTTTAGTAGATTATCTAAAAGCAGCTAAAGAAGGTAATCTTGAAAAAACTAATTTTTTCGCATTAGGAACAGTAGGTTTTATAACTAATTTTTTTGATACGTTAGGAATAGGAAGCTTTGCTCCTACCACAGCATTACTTAAAAATTTTAAACTTACAAAAGATAGAACTTTACCAGGAACATTAAATGTTGCCTGCACTGTACCAGTTGCTGTAGAAGCCATTTTATTTATAAATGGTATAGAAGTAGAACCTTTGACCTTATTTTCTTTATTAATAGCAGCTACTGTAGGTGCAGTAGTAGGTGCAGGAGTTGTATCAAAATTGAACGAGAAAAAGGTTCAATTTGCTATGGGGGTAGCACTTGTAATAGTTGCTCTAGTAATGCTTGCACAACAATTGAAGTTTATGCCAGCTGGTGGAGAAGCTACTGGATTATATGGTGTAAAACTTATAATAGCAATAGTAGGTAATTTTATATTAGGTTCATTAATGACTTTAGGAATAGGATTATATGCTCCATGTATGGCTTTAGTATATTCTTTAGGAATGAGTCCAAAGGTGGCATTCCCAATAATGATGGGATCTTGTGCATTCTTAATGCCAGCAGCATCAGTTAAGTTTATAAAAGAAGGTGCTTATGATAGAAAAGCATCTATGGCTATAACCATATTTGGTCTTGTAGGTGTGTTTATAGCATACTATTTAGTAAAATCATTACCATTAGATATGTTAAAATGGTTAATAATTGTTGTAATAATTTATACTGCAGCTATGATGTTTAACTCAGCTTCAAAATCTAAAAAAGCAGTAAATTCTTAATATAATATAATTTTAATTATTTTGTAAAGCTTTAAAAGAATTAGATCTTAAAAACCAGGTGAATTTTAAAATTTACCTGGTTTTTTTGAAAGTTTATAATTTTATTGTTGAAAATTTTAATAAAAAGTGTTTATACTATATATGTATGTATTCACATTTATCTATAATTAACAAATAAAAATGATTTATTTGTATAATTAGTAATTAAAATATAAAAATATTATCATAATTTACATAAAACTTATGAAAAAATGTATATTGTTTAGAGTTAAGTGTAAATTTTGCTTGAGTTTTATACTTGAAGGGAGTAATTTTAATGGACTTAATGAAAAGCTTATGGGAAAAAGCTAAAAATGACAAAAAGAAAATAGTGCTTGCAGAAGGAGAAGAAGAAAGAAATATTGAGGGTTGTTCAAAAATACTAAAAAATGGATTGGCTAATATGGTTTTAGTAGGAAATGAAGGAAAAATAAATGCAAAAGCTAAAGAACTAAATGTTTCTATAGATGGAGCAGAAATAATAGACCCACAATGTTCAGAAAAAGTTTCTACATATACAAAAGCATTTTATGAATTAAGAAAACATAAGGGTGTTACTATGGAAAAAGCAGAACAAATAGTTAAAGACCCTATATATTTTGCCACAATGATGGTTAAAATGGAAGATGCAGATGGATTAGTATCTGGTGCTATACATACTACAGGAGATTTATTAAGACCTGGATTACAAATAGTTAAAACAGCTAAAGGAGCATCTGTTGTTTCAAGTACATTTATAATGGAAGTTCCAAATTGTGATTATGGTAAAAATGGTATGCTTTTATTTGCAGATTGCGCTGTTAATCCTAACCCAACAGCAGATGAATTAGCCTCAATAGCTATATCTACAGCAGAAACTGCTAAAACTTTATGTGACATAGAACCTAAAGTAGCTATGTTATCTTTTTCAACAAGAGGAAGTGCAAAACATGATCTAGTAGATAAAGTATCAGAAGCTACAAAAATAGCAAAAGAAAGAAGGCCAGATATTGATATAGATGGTGAATTACAACTAGATGCTTCTATAGTGCCAAAGGTTGCAGATTTAAAGGCACCAGATAGTAATGTTGCAGGAAAAGCTAATGTTTTAGTATTTCCAGACCTGCAAGCAGGAAATATAGGATATAAATTAGTTCAAAGATTTGCAAATGCTAGTGCAATAGGACCAATATGTCAAGGATTTGCAAAACCTATTAATGATTTATCAAGAGGATGCAGTAGCGATGATATAGTTAATGTGGTTGTTGTTACAGCAGTTCAAGCACAAAATATGTAATTTAATATTTAAAGATTTATATAACACATTAATTTATTGTTTTAGATAATAAATTAATGTGTTAATATAATAAATTTTAAAATAGGTTTATTTATGTATTAAATCTATTAAATTTTATATAAAACGTATAGATGAAGGGTGGAAAATTAATGAAAATACTAGTAGTTAACTGTGGAAGTTCATCATTAAAATATCAGTTAATAGATATGACTTCAGAACAGGCTTTAGCAAAGGGTTTAGTAGAAAGAATAGGAATAGAAGGTTCAATATTAACTCAAAAGGTTAATGGAGAGAAATATATAATAGAAGAACCTATGAAAGATCACAAAAAAGCTATAGAATTAGTTCTAAAAGCTTTAGTAGATAAAGATCACGGTGTAATATCTGATATGTCAGAAATAGCAGCAGTAGGCCATAGAGTTGTTCATGGTGGAGAAAAATATGCTAATTCAGTACTTATAGATGATGAAGTTATGAAAGCTTTAGAAGATTGCGTAAAATTAGCACCACTTCATAATCCACCAAACATAATAGGAATAAATGCTTGTAGAGAACTTATGCCTCAAACTCCAATGGTAGCAGTATTTGATACAGCATTCCATCAAACATTACCAGATTATGCATACATGTATCCATTACCATATGAATTATATGAGAAAAATGGCATAAGAAAATATGGATTCCATGGAACATCACATAGATATGTATCTGGTGTTGCAGCGGAAATGATGGGAAAAGATCTTAAAGATATGAAAGTAATAACTTGTCATTTAGGAAATGGAGCAAGTTTATGTGCAGTAAAAGATGGAAAGTCAGTAGAGACTTCTATGGGATTCACTCCACTTGCAGGTTTAGCAATGGGAACTAGATGCGGAGATATAGATCCAGCTATACTACTTTTCATGGAAAGAGAATTAAAAATGTCACCAGATGAAGTAGATACTATTATAAATAAAAAATCAGGTGTATTAGGATTATCAGGTGTAAGCAGCGATTTTAGAGATATAGAAGGAGCTGCAGAGGAAGGAAACAAAAGAGCTAAATTGGCTTTAGATGTATATCATTATACTGTAAGACGTACAATAGGAGCTTACACAGCAGTATTAAATGGTGTAGACGCTATAGTATTTACAGCAGGATTAGGAGAAAATTCAGCAATTAGTAGATTAGAAATTTTAAATGGATTAGAATACTTAGGAATTAAAATAGATAATGAAAAGAACAAACAAAGAGGAAAACAAATGGAAATAAGTACACCTGATTCAAAGGTGAAAGTATTTGTTATACCAACTGATGAAGAATTAATGATAGCAAGAGATACTAAAGAAATAACATCTAAATAGTAAGTAGTGTAAGAGACAAATATAGGGATAATAACTTAGATTTCCATATAAAATACTTGACTTTTTAATATGCCCTTTATATAATAAATTGTGGTTGCTATAATTGAGGTGAATTTTATGAATTTAGATGTATCCGATTTAATAAAAAAAGTAAAATTAAGTAAAGATATTCATTTAAAGTTAGAAGATGCAACAAAATTTTTTAACGGAGATGAAGAAATTCTTTATTTAGAAGCACCAACATTAGACGGGGTAGTTAGTATGTCTGATGATATATTGACTTTAAGTGGAAAGTTAAGTGCAGAAATTGAGCTTTCTTGTTCAAGATGTCTTCAAAAGTTTAAATACCATGTTGACACAGAGATACATGAGAGTTTTACAAATAATCACCAATGTGAAGATGATGATATTATTTTACTAGAAGATGAAGCTATTGATGTTACAGAGGTTATAGAAAATAACATAATTATAGAATTACCAATAAAGAAACTCTGTAAGGAAAATTGTAAAGGCTTATGCCAACAATGCGGTGCTAATTTAAATTTTTCAAAATGCAAATGCGAAAAAAATATAGATCCAAGGTTGGCAAAACTAAAAGACTTTTTTTCTGCTCAGTAAGGAGGTGTTTACAGTGGGAAATCCAGCGAGAAAAACTTCAAAGGCAAAAAGAGATTCTAGAAAAGCTCAAACTTTCAAGCTAAGCTTACCAGGAATCGTTGAGTGCCCTCAATGTCACGAAATGAAACTTACTCATAGAGTATGTAAAAGTTGTGGATATTACAATGGCAAAGAAGTTGTATCAAACGATAAATAATTATAAAAAGGAAGCCTTGTGGCTTTCTTTTTTTCTTGTGAAAGAAAAATAATTAGATTATACTTTATATTAGAAAGGAAG
Organism: Clostridium sp. Marseille-Q2269; assembly: GCF_943736985.1. GTDB lineage: Bacteria > Bacillota > Clostridia > Clostridiales > Clostridiaceae > Clostridium_F. Next base: position 129,042 of record NZ_CALSFS010000002.1, on the reverse strand, counting down.
TGATGTCATGATAATAGCTGTAGATGGTATGGGAGGAGATTTTGCTCCAGAATTAGTAGTAGAAGGTTGTATACAAGCGGTAAAAGAATATGAAGGTATACATATAATAATAACAGGTAAAGAGCAATTAATAAAAAATGAATTAGATAAAAGAGAATATAAGGGAGATAAAATAGAGATACTAAATGCTGAAGAAGTGGTAAGTACTAATGAAGCACCTGTAAAAGCTATAAGAAGGAAAAAGGATTCTAGTATGGTTCGCGCTTTGGAATTAGTAAAATATAATAAGGCTCAGGCTGTAATATCTGCAGGGAGTACAGGAGCTTTGATGGCAGGAGCTACTTTTGTATTAGGCAGAATAAAAGGCATAAATAGAGTTTGTTTAGCACCATTGCTTCCAGGAGCAAAAGCACCTTTTATGATAGCAGATGCTGGAGCTAATGTAGATTGCAGGGCAGAATATTTAGTTCAATTTGCTATGATGGGAAAAGTATATTTTCAAAATGTTTTAGGTGTTAAAAATCCTTCAGTTGGTCTAGTAAACATAGGTGCTGAACAAGAAAAAGGTAATGAGCTTACAAAAGCTACATATAAATTATTAGAAACTACAGATTTAAATTTTGTTGGAAATATAGAGCCAAGAGATATACCAAAAGGAGAAATAAATATTGCAGTGTGTGATGGATTTGTAGGAAATACTGTATTAAAAACTTATGAGGGTGTAGCTTTAAATCTATTTTCCATGCTTAAGGAAGAAATAATGTCTTCTACTAGAGGAAAAATAGGAGGGGCATTGTTAAAACCTGTATTTAAGGATTTTAAAAAGAAATTTGATTATACAGAGTATGGTGGATCTCCTTTTTTAGGATCCAAAGGTATATGTATAAAGGCTCATGGAAGTTCAGATGCAAAAGCCTTTAAAAATGCCATAAGACAGGCTAAAATTTGTTATGATAAAAAGATAATTCAGGAAATAGAGAATAATTTAGAAAATTTAATAGAAAATAATATATAATGTAACTTCATGAATATATTGACGTATAAATAGTTATGTAATATTATTTATGTATAAAGCATTAGGAGGTGACACAAATGATATTTGAAAAAATAAAAGCTACAATAGCAGAACAATTAAGCATAGATGAAGAAGAAATAAAAATGGAATCATCTTTTGTTGATGATTTAGGTGCTGATTCGCTTGATATAGTTGAACTAATAATGGCATTAGAAACTGAATTTGATTTAGAAATACCAGATGAAGATGCAGAAAAAATTTCTACAGTGGGAAATGTAGTTGACTACATAAAATCACATACTGAGGAATAATTGATTTTATCCCCGCTTTTAGCGGGGATTTTATATTAAAACATAAGTTTATTCTTGAGTTTATTTAATAAATATACTGAAGAATGAACTTCTAGGGAGTGAAAAAATTGAGAAATAGGCAAGATATTTTAAAAGAGCTTCAGTACAAACTTAAAGTATGTTTTAAAGATGAGAAATTATTAGATGTAGCATTAACTCATAGTTCATATGCTAATGGTAAGAAAAATATAAAATATTATGAGAGACTAGAATTTTTAGGAGATTCTGTATTGCAACTTATAATATCGGAACATCTATATCAAAAGTATGAAGATAAGAAAGAAGGAGAACTTACAAGGAAGAGAGCTATAATAGTTTGTGAGAATTCCCTTTATGAAATAGCTAAGAAATGGGACTTAGGTGTTTACCTACAGATGAGTAAAGGGGAGGAATTGACTGGGGGAAGAGAGCGAGTATCTATACTAGCAGATTGTGTAGAATCTATAATAGCTGCTATATATCTGGATAAAGGATTGGAAGAATCAAGAAAGTTTGTTATGGAAAATTTTAAAGAAGTAATAGAGAAAGCTATGAGAGACGAAATAATATTAGATTATAAGACTACATTACAAGAAATAGTGCAACAAAATAATGATCTTAGTATAAATTATGAATTACTAAAACAGGAAGGTCCTCCTCATAGAAGAAAGTTTTTTACCAATGTAACTATAGATAATGAAGTGTGTGGAACAGGAATAGGTTATAGCAAAAAGGAAGCAGAACAAAATGCAGCAAAACAGGCATTAAAGAATTTAGGTGATAAACATGAGTAAAAACCATTATATAATACCAATATTTGTAGCTCAAGAAGGATGCCCACATAACTGTGTTTTCTGTAACCAGCATAAGATAACTGGAGAAAAAGACGAAATAATAGATGAAGATTATGTAAGAAAAACTATAGAGATTTACATAAACACTATAAAAAGAGAAAATTCAATTTTAGAAGTTTCTTTTTTTGGAGGCACCTTTACAGGAATACCTATAGAAAGACAGAAGAGCCTTTTAAAAGTTGCAAAGGAGTATAAGGATAAGGGAAAAATAGATTATATACATATGTCTACAAGGCCAGACTATATAAATAGAGAAATATTAGATAATCTAAAAGAATACTCTGCAGATATAATTGAATTAGGAGTTCAATCTTTGGACAAAGAAGTTCTTTTAAAATCAGGAAGAGGACATTCTATAGAAGATGTTGAGAAAGCTTCTAGGCTTATAAAAGAATATGGATTTACTTTGGGGCATCAAATAATGTTAGGACTCCCACAAGATACGTTCAAAAAGGACGTAGAGACAGTTATAAAATCTTTAGATATGAAACCGGATATAGCAAGAATATATCCATCTTTGGTAATAAAGGATACTCCTATGGAATATATGCTTAAAAAAGGAACATATACACCATATACATTAGAAGAAGCTATAGATATAAGTAAAATATTATATTCTATGTATGAGAAAGAAGGAGTAAATGTTATAAGAATAGGTCTTCAGCCCACAGAGGAAATAAACGAAAATAAAGATGTGTTAGCAGGGCCTTTTCATCCAGCTTTTAGAGAGTTAGTGGAAGGAAAAATCATAAATGAAGCTATTTTTTCTTTTAAGGAAAATCAATTAAAAGATTTAGAAATTCACATAAATAATAAAGATATATCTAAGTTGTATTGTAATAGTAAGCAATTTTTTAACGAATTTATACATAAAAATAAAATTGAAAAAATTAAAGTCATTCAACATAGAGAGCTAGATAGAGGAAGCATAATTGTTAAAAATGGTGAAGATGAAAAACATATATCTATAAAAAATTATATGAGCAAGCTTTCACAAGAAGGAAAAAAACTTATACATAAAGAATAATATAAGTATCAAGTTAATAGGAATTTTACTGTCCCCGCTGTTTTATACTCAGTGGGGATATATATTTTAAGGTTTACTAATTGATATTTTTTTTTATATATAATAAACTATTTAATGATGTTGTTTTTAAAGGGAGGTAAAATTTAAATGAAAAGAGAAAAAAGAGAAAAAATGACTAAAGTTTTAGTTGCTGTTATGGCTATTGTATTTATTGCTAGTATATTACCAATGTTTTTTGCCAGATAGGAGTTGTACCACATGTTTTTAAAATCAATTGAAATAAGAGGTTTTAAATCTTTTGCAGATAAAACTGAATTATTATTCAAACAAGGAGTCACAGCAATAGTAGGACCTAATGGAAGTGGAAAAAGCAATATATCTGATGCAGTAAGATGGGTATTAGGAGAACAAAGTGTAAAATCTTTAAGAGGAAGTAAAATGGAAGATGTTATATTTGCTGGCACACAATATAGAAAACAAGTAGGTCTTTGTCAGGTTTCGTTGATATTAGATAATAGTGATAAAGAATTGCCTATAGAATATACAGAAGTAACTATAACTAGGCGACTATATAGATCTGGTGAAAGTGAATATTATATAAATAATACTCAATGTAGACTTAAAGATATACAAGAATTATTTATGGATACTGGTATAGGTAAAGAAGGATACTCTATAATAGGACAAGGTAAGATAGAAGCAGTTTTAAGTGGAAAACCAGAGGAAAGAAGAAGTCTTTTAGAAGAAGCTGCAGGAATAGTGAAATTTAAATGGAGAAAAGAAGAAGCTGACAAAAAACTTTCTAATACAGAACAAAATCTTGTAAGAATAAAAGATATATTAAATACCTATGAAGAAAGAATAGAGCCACTTAAAGAGGACAGTATTAAAGCTAAAAAGTTTTTAGAATTATCAGAACAGTTAAAGAATAAAGAAGTGAATATTATGATATATTCTATAGATAAAATAGAAAAAGATTTAGAAAACATAAATAATAATATGGTTTCTTTAAGTGAAAATATAGATAACTTAAAAAATGAAAAAGATCAGTATAAAAATATGTGTTCAAAGCTTAGTCATGAACTAGAGCTTTTAGATAAAGATAATAGCAAGAATAAAGAAGAATATTATTATAATAAGGATAAAAATAAAGATATAGAAAATCAAAATATATTATTAAAAGAAAAAATAAAAAATTTAAAAGATAATATAAAAGTGAAAGAAAATACATTAAAGACTAATGAGGAAAGATTACAAAATTATTTAAAAGAAAAACAAGAATTGGAAAATAAATTAAATAACTTGAAACAAGAAGAAACTTATTTAAGAGAAGAAATAAATAAAAAAAAGTAATATAAATAATTTTGATAAAGAATTAAAGGAAAAAGAGGAAAAATTAAAGATATTAAAATCTGAAGAAATAGAAATACTAAGTGATACTTCAAATCTTAACAATGAAATATATGTAATGGAAAATGAAATAATAAACTTGAAAAATAAATTAGATAATATAAAGAATTCCTGCGATAGTTATATAAATTCTATAAATATAAATATAAAAACTAGAGAAGATATAGAAAAGGAAATAAGAACTCTAAAAGAAAATATAGTTTTATTAGAAGATAAATTGAAAGAAAACAGTAGAAATATATCCTCTTTAAAAATATCTCTTAATAATAAAGAGAAAAAGCTAAAGGAGAAGAATGCGGCCTATAGTAGATTAGAAGCAAATTATCATATGCTTTCAAATTTGGAAAAGCACTATGAAGGATATAATAGAAGTGTAAAAACTTTGATGGAACACGTAGTAAGTGGAAAGATAGATAATATTAATGGAGGCTGTGAAGTTTTAGGTGAAGTAATAAAAGTAAAAAAAGAATTTGAAATAGCTATGGAAATAGCTTTAGGTGCAAGTATATCTAATGTTATAACAGAAGATGAAAATAAAGCAAAAATTTTAATAAATTATTTAAAAAAGAGAAATTTAGGAAGAGCTACATTTTTGCCATTAACTACAATAAAGGGTAGAAGAGCTCACATAAACAATGTAACAATGCAAGATGGATTTCTAGGTATAGCCAGTGATCTTATAGATTATGATATGAAATTTTCTAATATAATAGACTATGTTCTAGGTAGGACACTAGTAACAAAAGACATGGATAGTGCATTAAAGATTGCTAAAAAATTAAATTATTCATTTAAAATAGTAACATTAGATGGGGAAGTTATAAATCCAGGTGGATCTCTAACGGGTGGTAGTATAAAACATAGAGCTGGAAGTAGTATAATAAGCCGAAAGAGAGAAATAGAAGAGACTAAAAAAGAGCTAGAAGAAACAAAAAATATTATAGAGCAATTTATGAGCAATATATTAGAAAATAAAAATAGAATAAAAACTTTAGATGAAACAAATCTAAATATAAAAGATGAAATTTACTATAACAATATAGAAATAACTAAATTTACGGGAAAATTAAATGCTATAAAAGAAGACTCACAAAGACTTAAGAATTCTTTAAACATATCTAGAGAGGAAATTAAATTAACTAAAGGAAAAATAAAAGGAATTGAGGATAACATAGATATATCACAAAAACAATTAGAAGAACTTAAGTTTAAAAAAGATTTGAACCATAATGACATAAAAAAATGTGAAGATTTTCTTCAAAATGAAGAAGCAAATATGAAGAATATAAAAGATAAATTAATAGAATACAAAATAGAAAAAGCTAAGTTAGATGAAATGTTAGTTAGTATAAAAAAAGAATTACATTCTATGAATATTAATATTACAAATTTAAGTTATGAAAATAAAAATATAAATAAAGGCAATAATGAGGATATAATAAACATAGAAAAATTTGAAAGTAATATAAAGATAAATGAAAACAGTATAAAGGATGTAAATATTCATCTTGAAAACTTAGAAAAGACATTTAAAAAGTATGAAATTGAGAGAATAAAATTGAAGGAAGAATTAGAGAAAAATAAAAATAAAGAAGAAAACTTAGCTTTAGTTCTTGTGAAAAAGGAAGACGAGGTTCACAGACAAGATATACAAAAAACTAGGTACATAACAGAAAGAGATAATTTGTATAATAAATTGAATGAGGAGTTTTCATTAACTTATGCTGAAGCACTCAATTATAAAAAAGAAGATATAAATGTAATAAAATATAAAGAACACGTACAAAATTTAAGGATAGATATATCTAATTTAGGTACAGTAAATGTAGGAGCTATAGAAGAATATAAAGAATTATATGAAAAAATAACATTTATGAATAATCAAAAGGAAGATTTGGTAAAATCAAAAGAAGAGCTTTTAAATGTTATTGATGAAATGACTAATAAAATGAGAAGTGTATTTAGTGAAAACTTTAATAAATTAAGAAAGAATTTTAATGAAACCTTTATAGAATTATTTAAAGGTGGTAGTGCTGATTTAATACTATCTAATGGAGATGAACTTACTGCTAATATAGAAATAAATGTTCAACCACCAGGTAAAAAACTTCAGAATATAAATCTTATGTCTGGTGGAGAAAAGGGGCTATCTGCTATAGCATTGTTATTTGCCATTTTAAGAATGAAGCCTACACCTTTTTGTATATTAGATGAAATAGAAGCTGCGTTAGATGATGCTAATGTATCTAGATATGCAGATTTCTTAAAGGAATTTTCACAAAATAGTCAGTTTATAGTTATAACTCATAGAAAGGGTACCATGGAAGCTTGCGATGCTCTTTATGGAGTTACTATGGAAGAAAAAGGAGTATCAAAAATTATATCTGTGGATTTAACATCAAAAGAGCAGGTAGCAGCTACTTTATAAAATAAAAATAACTTTAATTTAGAAGGGGAGATAAAATGTTTGGAAAATTTTTTGATAAATTAAAAGAGGGATTAACAAAAACTAAGGACGGATTTACAGATAAAATAAGTAATGTGTTAAAATTGGCTGTAACTATAGACGAAGATTTATATGAAGAATTAGAGGAAATACTAGTTACTGCTGATATAGGAGTAGATACTTCTATAAAAATTATAGATAGATTAAGAGAACGAGTAAAAGAAGAGAAAATAAAGGATCCTGCAGAAATTAAACCTTGTCTTAAGAAGGTCATATTAGATATATTAGGAAAAGAAAAAGGATCTATAACACCAGATTCTACTCCAAAAGTTATGCTTATAATTGGGGTTAATGGTGTAGGAAAAACTACATCCATAGGAAAAGTTTCAGCAAAATTAAAAAAACAAGGATATAAAGTCGTAATGGCTGCAGCAGATACCTTTAGAGCAGCTGCTATAGATCAATTAGAGGTATGGAGTAGTAGAGCTAAAGTAGATATAATAAAACATCAAGAGGGTTCTGATCCAGGAGCAGTGGTTTTTGATGCAGTTCAAGCATCTAAATCAAGAAAAGCCGATGTGCTAATATGTGACACTGCAGGAAGATTACATAACAAAAAGAATTTAATGAATGAGCTTTCAAAAATAAATAAAATACTAGAAAGAGAATATAAAGAAGCATCTAAAGAAACATTGTTAGTTTTGGATGCTACCACAGGTCAAAATGCTGTTATACAAGCTAAAGAATTCATGTCAGCTTGTCCTATACATGGCATAATACTTACAAAATTAGATGGAACAGCAAAGGGAGGAGTAGTAATATCTATAAAAGACCAACTTGATATACCAGTAAAACTTATAGGAGTTGGAGAAGGAATAGATGATTTACAGGAATTTAGTCCTGAAGAGTTTGTAGAAGCATTATTTTAATAGTAAAATAATTTAAAATTTAATTTTTATCATAATATGTATTAAATATAAAATGAATATTGGTTTACATTTAATGTATAATATAAAAATAATAATATTAAAGCTGTTAAGTAAAAATACTTGACAGCTTTTTAAAATTTTGATATTATATAATTCGTCGGTAATAGTAACAAAAGATGATTTTTAAAATTAACATGATTTTAAGATGTATGTGAAATAATTTTTAAATATTAATATGTTCCAAAGTATATTATAAAATCATTTAAAAAATAATTAGAGGGAGTTAGATTAAAATCTGTGATATTTTATGGAAGAAATAGTGGAAATGTCCTTACTACTAGATTTCTATGGTAGTTTACTTACAGAAAAGCAAAATAAAATTATGGACTTATACTATAACAATGATTACTCATTAAAAGAAATATCAGAACTAACTAACACCAGTAGGCAAGCAGTACACGACATAGTAAAAAGATGTCATAAAACTCTTGTTCAATATGAAAGAAAGCTTCATATGATGGAGAGATTTATAAAATTAGAAGATTCAAAAGAAAAACTATTAAATATGTTAGATAAGATAATAAAAGATAATATTGAAGAAATTAATCATATAAAAAAATATATAATTGATAATATTTAGGAGTTGATTATAATGGCCTTTGATGGATTAGCTTCTAAACTTCAAGATGCTTTAAAGAAGCTTAGAGGTAAAGGTAAGCTTTCAGAAAAAGATATAAAAGAAGCCATGAGAGAAGTTAAACTTGCATTGTTAGAAGCAGATGTTAACTATAAAGTTGTTAAAAACTTTATAAAAAGTGTAACTGAAAAATGTATGGGTAATGAAGTGCTTGAAAGTTTAACACCAGGTCAACAGGTTATAAAGATAGTAAATGAAGAGTTAACAGAGCTTATGGGTAGCACAGAAAGTGCTTTGAATTCTTCCACTTCAGGACTAACAGTTATAATGCTTGTAGGCCTTCAAGGTGCAGGAAAAACTACCATGGCAGGAAAACTTGCTCTTCACCTTAGAAAAAGAAATAAAAGACCTTTACTTGTAGCCTGTGACGTATACAGACCAGCAGCTATAAAACAACTTCAAGTAGTTGGGAAACAAATTGATATTCCAGTGTTTACTATGGGAGACAAACTAAGCCCAGTAGATATATCAAAAGCAGCTATAGAGCATGCTAAAAATAATAAAAATAATGTAGTTATAATAGATACAGCAGGTAGACTTCATATAGATGAAGAACTTATGGATGAGCTTTATAATATAAAAGAAGAAGTAAATCCAAATGATATATTATTAGTAGTAGATGCTATGACAGGTCAAGACGCTGTAAATGTAGCCAATAATTTTAATGATAAATTAGATATAAGTGGTGTAATACTTACAAAGCTGGATGGAGATACAAGAGGTGGAGCTGCTCTTTCTATTAAGTCTATGAGTGGCAAACCTATAAAATTTGTAGGTTTGGGAGAAAAAATGAATGATTTGGAAGTATTTTATCCAGATAGAATGGCTTCAAGAATACTTGGTATGGGAGATGTACTTTCTTTAATTGAAAAAGCTCAACAATCTATAGATGAGGATAAAGCTAAACAAATTGGAGAAAGAATGTTAAATCAAGAATTTAATTTTGAAGATTTCTTAGATTCTATGCAACAAATGAAAAAATTAGGACCTATAAATAAGTTATTAGAGATGATTCCAGGAATGAATTCCAAGGAATTAAAAAATATAGATTTAAGTTCTAGTGAAAAAGATATGAAAAGAACGGAAGCTATAATTAGTTCAATGACTATAAAGGAAAGAAGAAATCCTTCATTAATATCTTCTTCTCCTTCAAGAAAAAAGAGAATAGCAAAAGGGTCAGGGACTAATGTTCAACAAGTAAATAAGCTTTTAAAAGATTTTCAAGCTTCTAAAAAGATGATGAAGCAAATGAAGGGTATGGAAAAAGGATTTAAAAAAGGTTTATTTGGTAAATTACCATTTTAAATAAACAGACTTTTTAAGGAGGTGAAAAACATGGCAGTAAAAATTAGATTAAAAAGAATGGGTGCTAAAAAGGCTCCATTTTATAGAGTAGTAGTTGCTGATTCTAGATCACCAAGAGATGGTAGATTTGTAGAAGAAATAGGATACTATAATCCAATAACTGAACCTTCAACTATAAAATTAGATGAAGAAAAAGTTCAAAAATGGATAAAAAACGGTGCTCAACCAACTGATACAGTTAAAAAATTAATCGAAAAAGCAGGTATTTCTGTTAAATAGTTAACTGGGGGTGTATTCAAATGAAGGCTTTAGTAGAAACTATAGCGAAAGCATTAGTTGATAGCCCAGATCAAGTTCAAGTGAATGAAATTTTAGGAGAACAATCCGTAATTCTTGAACTAAAAGTTGCACCTGAAGATATGGGAAAAGTAATAGGAAAACAGGGAAGAATAGCAAAAGCTATTAGAACTGTTGTTAAGGCAGCGGCTATAAAAGAAAATAAAAGAGTTGTTGTTGAAATAATATAGAAGAGTTAGGTGCACCTAACTCTTTTTTAATATATAATATATAATATATTTTAGTGCTATTGAATTTATAAAAGAAAAATGGGAATAATTATAATATAAATGGTTAGAGGAGAGAATATATATGAAAGAATTTCTAGCGGTAGGAGAGATAATAAATACTCATGGTATAAAGGGAGAAGTAAAAGTATATCCTTTAACTGATGATATGAAAAGATTTAAGAAGTTAAAACAAATATTTATAGATGGAGAAGAAAGAAAGATACTATCTTGTAAGCTTCAGCCTAATAATGTGGTTTTAAAAATAGAAGGTATAGATTCTATAGAAGAAGCTAATAAATATAGAAGAAAGCTTTTAGAAATTAAAAGAGAGAACTCTGTAAAACTTCCTGAGGGAAGCTATTTTATAGCAGATTTAATGGAATGTACAGTTATAGATGAAAATGGTATAGAAATAGGACAAATATCTGATGTAATAAAGACTGGTAGTAATGATGTGTATGAAGTAAAGGGAGAACAAGAGGTATTAGTTCCAGCCATAAAAGACATAGTTACTAATATAGATATAGAAAATAAAACTATAACTATAAGACCATTGGAGAAATGGCAATGCGAATAGATATATTAACACTATTTCCTGAAATGTTTTCTATATTTAATCACAGTATAATAGGAAGAGCTGTAGAAAAACAAATATTAAATATAAATGCTGTAAATATAAGGGATTATACAATAAATAAGCACAGAAAAGTAGATGATTATCCTTATGGAGGGGGAGCTGGCATGGTAATGTCAGTACAGCCTATAGCAGATTCTATAAGAACAGTAAAAAAAGAAAATAAAGGTAAAGTTATATTTTTGGGCCCTAAAGGTAGAACTTTTAACCACGATTTAGCTAAAGAATTAGCAAAAGAAGAGGAATTAATATTTTTATGTGGTCACTATGAGGGTATAGATGAAAGAAGCTATGATTACATAGATATGGAGATATCCTTAGGGGATTTTGTTTTAACAGGAGGAGAAATGGCATGCATCCCTATAGTAGATTCTATATGTAGATTGGCAGACGGGGTGCTAGGAAGTAGTGAGAGCTACGAGGATGAATCTTTTTACAATGGCCTTTTAGAATACCCTCAATATACAAGACCAGCTGTATATAAAGGAAAAGCCGTACCAGATGTTCTTTTATCTGGTCATCATGAAAATATAAAAAAATGGCGAAAAGCTAAATCCCTTATGATTACTAATGAAGTAAGGCCAGATTTATTTAATACATATAAATTAACAGAAGAAGATAAAAAAATATTAAAAGATTTTAACAAAAAATAATAGGAAAAATTTTTTTAAAATTGTAAAAAATATTGAATAAAGATTTTTACTATGGTAAAATAAATTTTGTGCTAGTACGGGCGGTCCTCTGCTTATACATATTGAGTTATATTAATTTAGGCAAGAACGTCAAAAAATTAAAGGAGGGAATGCACAATGTTAGAAGTTATAAAAGCTATAGAAGCAGAACAAATAAGAAATGACTTACCAGAATTCAATGTAGGAGATACTGTAAAAGTTCACCAAAGAATCAAAGAAGGAACTAGAGAAAGAGTTCAAGTATTTGAAGGAACAATTATAAAAAGACAAAATGGTGGAGCAAGAGAAACTTTCACAGTAAGAAGAGTTGCATACAACGTAGCAGTTGAAAAGACTTTTCCAGTTAATTCACCATTAATTGAAAAGATCCAAGTTGTAAGAAAAGGTAAAGTAAGAAGAGCTAAACTATACTACTTAAGAGATAGAGTAGGTAAGGCAGCAAAAGTTAAAGAAAGAATATAATGAAACATAAGGGGCTTTAAGATAAGTCCCTTTTTTTCATATAAGAGGGGTGGATTTTATGTTAAAAGAATTAATGGAAATTGTAAAATCTATAATAATTGCTGTAGTAGCTGCTTTTTTAATTATAACTTTTGTATTTGAGACTGTAAGCGTAGAAGGACATTCAATGGATCCAACTTTAAATAATAGAGATAGGCTTATAGTAGAAAAAGTAAGCTATTATTTTAGAAAACCTAAAGATGGGGATATAGTTGTAATTAAATATCCTTCAGATACTAGAGAAAAATTTATAAAAAGAGTTATAGCTGTTCCAGGAGATACAGTGAGCATACATGATAATAAAGTATATGTAAATGGTAAAGCTAAGGAAGAAAAATATATATTAGAAAATTATATGGAAGATTTTAATGAAGTAAAAGTCCCAGAGAATTCAGTATTTGTTATGGGAGACAATAGAAACCATAGTAGAGATAGTAGATTTCAAGATGTTGGTTTTGTAAATTATAAACTAGTTGTGGGGAGAGCGGCTATAAGAATATATCCTTTTGATAAATTCGGTAGTCTATATCGTAAAAGTAAATAGGATTTTTAATTTTGTGTATAATTTTAACTGAAGATAATAACATGTTATCTAGGGATATAGTATTTGTTATCACTTACTTTAAAAGTAGTGAAATTATGGATGCTAGTTATCAGATGAAAAATAAGAGGATGGTATAAAAATGAACATAAATTGGTTTCCAGGACATATGGCAAAAACTCGTAGACAAATAAAAGAAAGTCTAAAGATGGTAGATGCTATTATAGAAATAAGAGATGCTAGAATAGTAAGTTCTAGTAAAAATCCAGAGATAGAAGATATATGCGGCAATAAGCCAAGAATAATTCTTCTAAATAAAAAGGATTTAGCAGAAGATAAAATAACTAAAAAGTGGATTAATTCATTATCACAAAACAATATAAAAGTTTTACCAGTAAATTCTGTAACAGGAGAAGGATTAAATAAGATAAAGCCTACATTAAATGAACTATTAAAAGAAAAGCATGAAAGAATGAAAAATAAAGGTTTAGTTAAAATAGTTGATAGGGTTATGGTAGTAGGTATACCTAATGTAGGAAAATCATCTTTTATCAATAAAATGGCTAAGAACTCTATAGCAAAAGTAGGAGATAGGCCAGGAGTTACAAAGAGTAAACAATGGATAAAAACTAAAATAGATATAGAACTTATGGATACCCCTGGAGTGCTATGGCCAAAATTAGATAGTGAAATTGTACAATTAAATTTAGCTTTTACTGGAGCTATTAAAGATGAAATTATGGATATAGAAACACTAGCTTTAAAATTAGTAGAAAGGCTTGGAGATAAGTATCCAGATAGATTAATGAAAAGATATAAACTAGAATCTTTAGAAGAAAGTCCTTTAGATAATTTAGATAAAATAGGCAGAAAAAGAGGGGCACTAATTTCTAAAGGAGAAATAGATTATAATAGAATAGCTGTAATTCTTTTAGATGAATTTAGAGGTGGGAAATTAGGTGCTATTTCTTTGGAGGATCCAGAAGATATGGGAAAAGATAATATAGAAGCTGAAAAAGATGCTTCTATTAAGGAATAGTTATGGATATAAATAACTTAGAAAATATACGATATAATGAAATAAAAGAATTTACAGATAAAATTAAAAAAGAATTTACATCTTATAAAAAGTATGAAATTATTAATGCAATAGAAAAACTTAATAAAGATTCTAGAAAAAATGTTATAAAATTAGGAGATTCTCTTAAAAAATTCTTAAATAGGTATGAAGAAGAACTAAATAGAATAAATGATATGTATCATTTTGATAAAAAATATAATGATAGTTATTTAATAGCTGGCGTAGATGAAGTGGGCAGAGGACCTTTAGCAGGTCCTATTGTGGCTGCTGCAGTAATCTTGGATCTAAATGTAGATGAGGCACATAGGATACTTAATATAAAGGATTCTAAAAAACTTTCAGAGAAAAAAAGGGAAGAATTAAATTTAATAATAAGAGAAAAAGCTATAAGTTATAATATAGCTTTAGAGGATAATAAAACAATAGATCAAAGAGGAATATCTTGGAGCAACAATCAAGTGCTCAAAAGAGCGGTAGAAGGGTTAAGAGTAAAGCCTGACTTGGTTCTATCTGACGGATATGCTGTTAAAAATTTAAATATAAGAAATGAATTTGTAATAAAGGGTGACAATAAAAGTATAAGTATAGCTTCAGCATCTATTATAGCTAAGGTATTTAGAGATAATATGATGAAAGAATATTCTAAAAAGTTAGGTATGTATGGATTTAATCATAATGCAGGCTACGGTACAGAGGAACATGTGCAGGCAATAAAAAAGTATGGACCTTCTAAAATACATAGAATGAGTTTTCTTAATAATATAATTTAATTAGGAATTTTATTAAGTTTATTTGGAATATTGTTTTTACATTTAAGAATTTTAATAAAATAATTAAATTCATAATAATTATTAAGATAACACTAAAAATTCAATTTATATTAAAAGATTTCTTAGAAGAGGTACTTCTTAGAAATCTTTATTCCTTATGTATAAAATTAAATAAATTATTTAGTTGATATTTCCTTTTATCTTATAATAAATATTGATTCTTTTAAATTTTAGTAATAGCATAAATTAAATAAAAAATTAAATTAGTATAAGATTTATACTATGGTTATATTTATATAACTTTAAAAGGTTATTTTAGTATATTTAATATATAAAACCTGTTAAATTTATATTTGAAAAGCATTTTTTATAAGGTTTAAGGAATATTTATTATTTGATGTGTTCAAGATTATTTCTATTACATCAAATCTAAAATAAAATTTATTGAAGATGGATTTTTTCAACATATAAAATTGTGCAGTTTTGTAAATTCTATTTTGTTTTTTTATAGTTATGGCTGTACCAGGAGTACCATAAATGGAACTATATCTAGTTTTAACTTCTATAAATGTAATAAAATTTTTATCCTTAGCTATTATATCTATTTCTCCTAATTTACATCTAAAATTTTTTTCTAATATAATATATCCAAGATTTTTGATATAATCAGCAGCTATGCCTTCTCCTAGAGAGCCTATATCTTTATTGCAATAATGCATAAATATCACCTTTCATTATAATATATCATTGTTTACAAATTTTCTGTATTGCAGCGCTTCTATTATATCTTCCTTTTGAATCTTATTATTACTATTTAAATCAGCTATAGTTCTAGCTACTTTAAGTATACGACTATAAGATCTTACACTTAGATTGAAATTATCATATATTCGTTCTAATATATTAGAAGCTTCTTTATTTAGATTACAGTACTTTTTTAAATGAATTCCTTTCATTTGTGAATTAGTGTAGATACCGTCATTAATAAATCTTCTTTTTTGCATTTCTCGTGCTATAGTTACTCTTTTTTTTATTGTATCTGAAGATTGTGAATTTTTATTATTAGTAATCTCGCTGTATGATAGAGAAGGAACAAAAGTAAAAATATCAATTCGGTCTAAAAGAGGACCAGAAAGCTTGTTTAAATATCTTTTGATTTGGTAATCGCTACAACTACAAGGCTTTTCTGAACCTAGAAATCCACACGGACAAGGGTTTAAGGTGCCTAACAATATAAAATTTGAGTTGTAAGTAGCACTACCATTAAATCTACTTATAGTTATCTTTTTATCTTCCAGAGGTTGTCTTAAAGCCTCTAGCACACCTTTCTTAAATTCCAATAGTTCGTCTAAAAATAAAACGCCATTATGAGCTAAAGAAATTTCACCAGGAATTAAGTGAGTTCCTCCTCCTGTTAATGCTACTTGGGAGGAAGTACTGTGAGGACTTCTAAAAGGTCGTTTGGTTATTAAAGAACTATTCTTATCTAATTTACCTGCTATGCTATATATTTTAGTTACTTCTAAAGATTCTTCATAATTCAAATTAGGAATTATAGAAGGAAATCGTTCTGCTAACATAGTTTTGCCACAACCAGGTGGTCCAAACATTATTATATTATGAGATCCTGCTGCTGCTATTTCTAAAGCCCTTTTACAGCTTTCTTGACCAGCTATTTCACAGAAGTCTTTTTCTTTATGTGAATTAGATAACACAGCGGGTGTATTAATTTTATAAGGAAGTAAATCTTTATAACAAATATAATGAATTACTTCTTTTAAAGAGGAAAATGGATAAACGTTTATTTTATCTATAATGGCACATTCAATTGCATTATTTATGGGTACTATAAGATTCATAAAATTATTTTCCATAGCTTCCAATGCTATAGGAAGAGCTCCTCTTATTTTATTTATTTCTCCAAATAGTGAAAGTTCCCCCAAAACTATATAATCTTTAAAGTTTTCATTATTGATTTGTTCTGTAGCAGCTAATATTGCTAGAGCTATAGGTAAATCAAAAGAAGAACCTTCTTTTCTTATATCAGCTGGAGAAAGATTTACAGTTATTTTACTTATAGGAAATTCATAACCAGAATTAGTTATTGCTGACTTCACTCTTTCTTTAGATTCTTTAACAGAAGTATCTGCAAGACCAACTATATTAAATGAAGGAAGTCCATGACTAATATCTACTTCTACAGATATTAAATTACAGCAGGCTCCATTTAAAGTAGCTGTAATGACTTTACTAGTCAAAAAAATCACCTCGTAAATATAATACATTTTTATTAATATAAATTTATGTTATATAGATTATTGACTAGTTGAACTAAATATATAAGTAATTTAAAATATTTATTTTTTTAATTATAAAAGTGAATAAAAAAATAATATTTGACCACAATTTAAGAATAAAATTGTAAAAAGGTGATAAGATGATAGAATTAAATTTATGGTATGCCAGTGCAAAGGTTTCAAATAACATAAAAACAAAGTTACTACAAGAGTTTAAATGCGTATCAAATATATTTGACTATGTGATAAATTTTAAATGCGAAGAAAGTATAAATCCTAATATAATTAAAGTTATAAATAATTTTAAAATGGCCATTAATAGAGAAAAAATAAAGGATATGAAACAGAAGATGTTACAAGGGAACATCAAGATAATAAATTATATGGAAAATTTATATCCATCTAAGTTAAGAAACTATGATGATGCTCCGGCTGTATTATTTTACAAGGGAAATATAGAAAAATTAAATATTCTTAAAAGTGCAGCTATTGTAGGCTCTAGAAAATGTTCTGTCTATGGTATGAAAGTAACAAAAATTATAAGTGAAGCTTTAACAGACAACAATATAATGATAGTAAGCGGAATGGCAAAGGGTATAGATTATTATTCTCATTTTTATTGTATAGAAAATAAAGGATTTACTACAGCAGTTTTAGGTAGTGGTATTGATGTTGTATATCCAAAGCAAAATAAAAAAATATATAATATTATAAGTGATGATGGATGTATAATATCTGAATTTTTACCAGGAACACCGCCATTTTCCTACAATTTTCCTAGAAGAAATAGAATAATTAGTGGTTTAAGTGATATAGTAATAGTTGTAGAAGCAGGAGAAAAAAGTGGATCTTTAATAACAACAGAAATAGCATTGGAACAAGGAAAAGATGTAGTTGCAGTTCCAGGTTCTATATTTTCCAGTGAAAGTATAGGTACAAACAAGATTATAAAAGAAGGTGCCTATGTATTTACAACAGTGGAAGATATATTAAATTATATGGGTATAGAAAAAATAAAAAGAAATAATAAGAATAATGATGTGGCGTTAAAGGACAGTATGCAAGGAAAAGTCTACAACATATTAAGTCATGAACCTAAGCATATAGATGATATATTAAAGTTAATGGATATTGACATAAAACATTTATATGAGGTATTATTTGAATTGCAGCTAAAAAAACAAATAATTTGTTTAGCTGGGAACTATTATGTTAAATCCTAATGGATAGACTAATATATATAAATATAGAGTTTATATATTACACATAAAAGTGTTTATTGAGATATATAAATATTATAAAAAACTGTTTATAGATATTAAATTAATGTCTAGTTTTCACTAAGATTTAATAAAAATATTATAGCCGTAGAAAAGGTGTAAGTAAATTAATATATAAGGTAAGGGGGTGTGACTCTGGTTACTAGTTTTACCAGAGAAATAAAATGGTACAAAAAATGGGACAAAATTTAGTAATAGTAGAATCACCGGCAAAAGCTAAGACCATAAAGAAGTATTTAGGAAAAAACTATATAGTTGAGGCATCAATGGGACATGTAAGAGATTTACCTAAAAGTCAATTAGGTGTTGATATAGAAAACGATTATGAACCTAAATATATAACAATAAGAGGGAAAGGTGAGCTTTTAGATAAGCTTAGAAAAGAAGCTAAAAAAAGTTCAAAAGTATATTTGGCAACTGACCCTGATAGAGAGGGAGAGGCTATTTCTTGGCACTTAGCTCATGTTTTAAAAATAGATGAAGATTCTGAGTGCAGAATAGAATTTAATGAAATAACTAAGACAGCTATAAAAAAGGCAATAAAGTCTCCGAGAAAAATAAACGAGAATGTAGTGGATGCTCAGCAGGCAAGAAGAGTACTAGATAGATTAGTTGGGTATAAGATAAGTCCTATATTGTGGAGTAAAATTAAATGGGGATTAAGTGCAGGTAGGGTTCAATCTGTAGCTTTAACAATGATATGTGAAAGAGAAAGAGAAATAGAAAAATTTATACCTAAAGAGTATTGGACTATAGAATGTGAGGTACATAAAGAAAATAATAAAAAACCTTTCATTATAAAGTTGACTACTAAATTAGGGAAAAAAATAGAGATAAATAATGAAGAAGAAGCTATTGGAATTATAGACGATTTAAAAAAAGGTGAATTTGTTATAAAAAAAATAAAGAAGACAAAGAAAAATAAAAATCCTTTAGCACCTTTTACAACAAGTACTCTTCAACAGGATTCTTATAAAAAATTAAATTTCCCTACTAAAAAGACTATGTCTATAGCTCAACAATTATATGAAGGGATAGATATTAAAGGATTTGGCACAGTAGGTCTAATAACTTATATGAGAACAGACTCTATAAGAATATCAGAAGAAGCTCAAAAATTAGCTTTAGAACACATAAAAAATAATTTTGGAGAAGAATATGCTCCAAAAACTCCAAGAGTTTTTAAAGGAAAGAAAAATATACAGGATGCTCATGAAGCTGTAAGACCAACTAACATTGAAATAACTCCTACACTGGCTAAAGAGAGTTTGACACCACAACAATATAAATTGTATGAATTAATATGGAAAAGATTTGTGGCAAGTCAAATGTCATCTTGCATCTTAGATTCTACATCTATAAGTATAGAAAACGGTAGATATGGATTAAGAGCAAGTGGATCTTTAATTGCGTTTGATGGTTTTATGAAGGTATATGAATATTCAACAGAAGAGGAAAAAGACAGTATAAAAATACCTGAGCTAGAAGAAAATGAGGCCTTAAAAGAAAAATCTATAAATAAAAGTCAACATTTTACACAACCTCCAGCTAGATATTCTGAAGCTTCTCTAGTAAAAACTTTAGAAGAAAATGGTATAGGAAGACCTAGTACCTATGCACCAATCATATCTACCATATTAGATAGAAAATATATAGAAAGAGAGAAAAAAACTTTAAAACCTACAGAATTAGGGGATATAGTAGATAATATAGTAAGTGAATATTTTAAACAAATAGTTGATTTAGAATTTACAGCAGGCATGGAAAACAAACTTGATTATATAGAAGAGGGTAAAAAATCATGGAGAGAAGTAGTAAATGATTTTTTTGAGCCTTTAAAGGCATCTATAGAAATTGCAGAAAAAGAAATTGCAAAAATAACTATAGAGGATAAAGTAACAGATGTAATATGTGAGAAATGTGGAAGAAATATGGTTATAAAGCACGGAAGATATGGAGATTTTCTAGCATGTCCAGGATATCCAGACTGTAAAAATACTAAACCTATAGTAGAGGAAATAAATGTTAAGTGTCCTAAGTGTGAAAATGGGAAAGTTTTAGTAAAGAAAAGTAGAAAAGGTAGAAAATTTTACGGATGTAGCAATTATCCTGAGTGTGATTTTGTAAGCTGGTCAGAACCTGTAGAAGAAAAGTGTGAAGAATGTGGCAGTTATATGGTGAAAAAACAAAGTAAAGCTAAAGGGGAATATTATGAATGTGCTAATTCAGAGTGTAAACATAAAAAATATATAAATAATAAAGAAGAAATTAATAATGATTAGCTCATATAAATAATTATTATTTATATATTTTAAATGTTGAAATAAAGAAACCCTTATGTTATTATAAATAAGGACAGGCAACAATTCTAAATATTTTTAATAGTCAAAATTTTTAAAGACATAATATATATAAGCAGCAGGAGTCAATATATAAATTAAAGTAAAAGCGGTAATATAAGGAGGAAAACCCATGAGCTCATTACTAGAAAAAACAAGAATGTTGAATAAAATATTGCAAAAATCAGGTGCAGAACCAGTAGATTTCGAAGATATTTGTAGCTTATTAAGTGATGTTTTAGAATGCAACGTATATATAATTAGTAGAAAAGGAAAAATATTGGGATCTAGATTTTATTCAGGATTTGAATGTGACGAGGTAAGAGAAGTTGTTTTAAAAGAAAATAGATTCCCTGAATTCTACAATAATAAATTATTAAATGTAAATGAAACTTTATCAAACTCACCTAATCATGATAAATGCGTGTTTGATAATTTAAAGGATTGTTCAATAATTAATAAGCTATCAACAATAGTTCCTATAAATGGAAATAGAGAAAGATTAGGTACATTATTATTAGCTAGGTTTGATAAAGAATTTACAGATGAAGATTTAATATTAGCAGAATACAGTGCTACAATAATTGGCCTTGAAATCTTAAGATCAAAACAAGATGAAATAGAAGAAGAAGCAAGAAAAAAGGCTGTAGTACAATTAGCTATTGGAACACTATCCTATTCAGAATTAGAAGCTGTAGAGCATATATTTAATGAATTGGATGGAACAGAGGGATTATTAGTAGCGTCTAAGATAGCAGATAAAGTTGGAATAACAAGATCTGTTATAGTTAATGCATTAAGAAAATTTGAAAGTGCAGGAGTAATAGAATCAAGATCTTTAGGAATGAAGGGCACTCACATTAGAATATTAAATAATAAGCTTTTAGAAGAATTAAAAAAGATAAAATAGTAAAGAAGTCTTAGGACTTCTTTGTTTTTTAGTATAATTTAATAATGAATTTTCACATAGTGTATTTAATTGGATAAAAATATGGGGAAAATTTTTTGAATTATTATTGAATAACATAGTAGGGTGTGATATACTACCTAAGGAGAAAATACACACATTATCTAATTTTATAAGTGGTGCCTTAACAGGTGGTTTATAAATATAAGGATAATGGAGGAAAAACCAAGGAGGTAATTTTATGTCAGTTATATCAATGAAACAATTATTAGAAGCAGGTGTTCATTTTGGACATCAAACAAGAAGATGGAATCCTAAAATGGCTCCATACATATTTACAGAAAGAAATGGGATTTACATTATCGATTTACAAAAAACAGTTAAAAAGGTAGAAGAAGCTTATAACTTTTTAAGATCAGTTGCAGAAGAAGGAAAAGATGTCTTATTTGTAGGTACTAAAAAACAAGCTCAAGAAGCTATAGAAGAAGAAGCAAAAAGATCAGAAATGCATTTTGTTAACAATAGATGGTTAGGTGGAATGTTGACAAACTTTACAACAATAACTGCTAGAATAAACAAATTAGAAGAATTAGACAAAATGGAAGAAGATGGAACATTCGAAGTTCTTCCTAAAAAAGAAGTTATAAAACTAAAGAATGAAAGAGAAAAATTAGAAAAGAACCTAGGTGGAATCAGAAACTTAGATGCAAATAATGTAGGTGCTATGTTCATCGTTGATCCTAGAAAAGAAAAGAACGCTATATTAGAAGCTAAAAGACTTGGAATTCCAGTTGTAGCTATAGTAGATACAAACTGTGATCCAGACGAAGTAGATTTCGTAATTCCAGGAAATGATGATGCTATAAGAGCTGTAAGATTAATAGCAGCAAAAATGGCAGATGCTGTTCTTGAAGGAAGACAAGGCGAACAATTAGCAGAATAATTTAGCTAGTATAAACAAAAAATATAAGGTAGGTGAGACTAATCTCTCATTTACCTTTTAAATTAGTTGAAATAGGAGGAATATATAATGATCAGTGCTAAAATGGTAAAAGATCTAAGAGAAAAAACTGGCGCAGGAATGATGGATTGTAAAAAAGCTTTATCTGAATGTGATGGAGATTTAGAAAAGGCTGTAGAAGTATTAAGAGAAAAAGGTTTAGCAGCAGCAGCTAAAAAATCAGGCAGAATAGCAGCAGAAGGTATTGTAAGCACATACATATCTGAAGACATGAAAAATGGATCAATAATAGAATTTAACTGCGAAACAGATTTTGTTTCAGTAAACGAATTATTTGTAGAGTTAGCAAACAATTTATCAAAACAAGCAGCTCTTTCAAACGTTTCAACTGCAGAAGAATTATTAGAAGAAAAATATATAGCAGATGAAAGTAAGTTAGTTAAAGATGTAATTACTGAATTAATAGCTAAATTAGGTGAAAATATGAACCTAAGAAGAATAGCTAAACTTTCATTAGATAAAGGTGTTGTAACAAGCTATATACACGGTGGTGGAAGAATTGGTGTTCTTGTAAAATTAGCTTGTGAAAAAGAAGATGAGAAATTAGTTCAAATAGCTAAAGATGTAGCAATGCAAGTTGCAGCTACTAACCCATTATTCTTGAATAAAGATGGCGTTGATACTGAAACTTTAGAAAAAGAAAAAGAAATTTACAAAGTTCAAGCTTTAAATGAAGGAAAACCAGAAAAAGTTGTTGAAAAAATGGTTATGGGAAGAATCAACAAATACTATAAAGAAAACTGTTTAATTGAACAAATTTGGGTTAAAAACGGAGATTACACTATAACTAAATACTTACAAGAAAAATCAAAAGAAATCGGTGCAGATATAACTGTAGAAGCCTTTGTAAGATATGAAAAAGGTGAAGGTATAGAAAAGAAAGAAGAAGATTTTGCTGAAGAAGTTCAAAGACAAATGAACCAAGGTAAATAATTAAAAAAAGAGAACACTGAGTGTTCTCTTTTTTTAAAAATAAGATGATAAAGATTTATATAAAATACATATAAGATGAAATGAACTTTTGGATTATGTGAAAATTTATTAAAATTAAGTTGTTATTTTTAATATTGCATATAGAAATCCACAAAAGATCTAACTATAGAGGCATTACATAAGATGGTAGTAGAATAATTTTATATGATATAATTGTTGTGAATATAATTAAATTAATAGATTCTTATATAAATGATATGCATATAATAGTGGTTTTTATAAAGTTAAATTTATAATATACAGGAATATTAAATTTCTTTTAACCTAAAGCTTAATTTATAATACATAATATATTTAATTTAAAATAATTTGGAGGTATAATATAGATGAATGAACCAAAGTATAAGCGCGTTATGTTAAAGCTATCAGGAGAAGCACTATCAGGAGATAAAGGTTTTGGTTTTGATTTTGACTTTACAAAGGAATTATCATATCAAATAAAAAAATTAGTTGATATGGGAATAGAAGTAGGAGCAGTAGTTGGTGGTGGAAACATCTGGAGAGGAAGAAGTGGTTCAGCCATGGATAGAACTACAGCAGATTATATGGGAATGTTAGCTACTTGCATAAATGCTTTAGCACTCCAGGATTCATTAGAACAATTGGGAGTTGATACTAGAGTTCAAACTGCTATAGAAATGAAAGAAATTGCAGAACCATTTATAAGAAGAAGAGCTATGAGACATTTAGAAAAAGAAAGAGTAGTTATATTTGCGTCTGGCACAGGAAATCCATACTTTTCAACAGATACAGCTGCTGCATTAAGAGCTGCGGAAATAGAAGCAGATGTAATATTACTTGCTAAAAAAGTAGATGGAGTATATGACAAGGATCCTCACAAATATGATGATGCTAAGAAGTATAACAAATTATCTTATATAGAAGTATTAGAACAAGGGCTACAAGTTATGGATTCTACAGCTACTTCTTTATGCATGGATAATGATATTCCGATATTAGTTTTTGGATTAGATGAACCTTGTAATATAATAAAGGCTGTGACTGGAGAAAAAATAGGTACTCTAGTTTCAAATTCAAAATAAAGGGAGGTTATTTAAATGATAAAAGAAATATTAAACAAAGCAGATGAAAAAATGGGTAAGGCTATTGTAGCTTTAAAGAGGGAATTATCTTCAATGAAAGCTGGAAGAGCTAATCCGGCAATGCTTGATAGAATAGAAGCAGAATATTATGGATCTATGACACCTTTAAATCAATTAGCTAATATATCTGTACCAGAAGCCAGAGTTCTTTTAATACAACCTTGGGATAAGAGTTCCATGGGTGCTATAGAAAAGGCTATATTAAAATCAGATTTAGGTTTAAATCCTTCTAATGATGGTACAGTAATAAGACTTGTTATACCAGAATTGACAGAGGAAACAAGAAAAAACATAGTTAAGACTGTGAAAAAAACTGGAGAAGAAGCAAAAGTAGCTATAAGATCCATAAGAAGAGATTGCAATGATGATGTTAAGAATCTAAAAAAAGATGATGTTTCAGAAGATGATATAAAAAAGGCAGAAGATGATGTTCAAAAGAAAACTGATAAATATATAAAAGAAATAGATCTTATAATAAGTTCAAAAGAAAAGGAAATACTATCTATATAAATATTACAACCTGCTTATTAGCAGGTTTTTTAATAACTTAGGATTAAAGATGTTGGGGGTAACTCTATGAAAAAATTTCTATTACGTAATAAAAAAAATACTGAAGAGATTAATTTAGATGTAAATAATATACCAAAGCATATTGCTATAATAATGGATGGAAATGGAAGATGGGCTAAAGAGAGAAAGCTTCCTAGAACCATGGGACATAAAGCTGGGGTAGAAACTATAAGAGAAATAGTAAAGGAATGTAATAATTTGGGGGTAAAATATTTAACCCTATATGCATTCTCTACTGAAAATTGGAAAAGGCCTAAAGATGAAGTTAGTGGCCTTATGACCTTATTAGTTCAATATTTGAGAAAAGAAGTAAAAGAACTTAATAAAAACAATGTAGTAATAAATGCAATAGGAAATATAGAAAGACTGCCAGAATTATGTGTAAAGGAATTAAAAAAAGCTTACGAAGAGACTAAAGATAATACAGGATTAGTATTAAATTTGGCATTAAATTATGGTGGAAGGGATGAAATAATAAGAGCTATAGAATATATGTACAATGATATAGAAAAAGGAATTATAACAAAAGAAGATATAAGTGAAAAAACTGTTTCGAATTATCTTTACACTAAAGGTATGTTAGATCCAGATTTGATAATAAGACCTAGTGGAGAAAAAAGGATAAGTAATTTTTTATTGTGGCAATGTGCCTATTCAGAATTTTGGTATTCTGATATAAAGTGGCCTGATTTTAAAAAACAGCATCTTCATAAAGCCATATATGATTATCAAAACAGAGATAGAAGATTCGGAGCTGTAAAATAACCTTTTAGAATAGGAGAGAATGCAATGAATAGTAGATATATAGGGGCTTTAGTTCTAGCACCCTTTTTAATATTCCTATTTATAGGAGGAGTATTTTTAAAATGGGGTATATTAGCACTTT
Organism: Clostridium sp. Marseille-Q2269; assembly: GCF_943736985.1. Classification (GTDB taxonomy): domain Bacteria; phylum Bacillota; class Clostridia; order Clostridiales; family Clostridiaceae; genus Clostridium_F. The sequence continues at coordinate 102,849 of NZ_CALSFS010000002.1, read as the reverse complement.
CTTTAGGGGGGATGTATGAGTTTTATAAAGTAATTAAGAATAAAGAAATACATCCTATAGAAATAATAGGATATTTATTATGTTTAATATACTATATACCCCTTTTAAACACCATAAACTATAAAAATATTTTTCATATAATTATTTTAGCTATTTTTATACTTTTGGCCATACCAGTTATAAATTTGAAGTATAATTTTATAGATGTGGCTATAACAATTTTAGGATTTTTATATGTGCCTGTATTTTTTAGTTTTATAGTTCTAGTTAATAATAAAATTCATGGGGAATACTTAGTTTGGCTTATATTTATTTCTGCTTGGCTTTGTGATACCACAGCTTATTATGTAGGAAAGTATTTTGGCAAAAGTAAATTGTGTCCTAAGGTAAGCCCTAAGAAGACTATAGAAGGATCTATAGGCGGAATAGTAGGAGCTTCATTAGCCTGCACTATATTTGGTATAGTTATATTAAAATTTGGAGTTAATATAGAAATCATACATTATGTATTAATAGGACTTATATGTGGAATAGTTTGTCAATTTGGAGATTTGGTAGCTTCATCCATAAAAAGATATGCAGGAGTAAAAGATTATAGTAATCTAATACCGGGCCATGGAGGAATTCTAGATAGATTTGATAGCATTTTATTTTCATCAGTGGCAGTATATTATTATTTGACTTTTATATTACAATTTTAGAATAAAATATGATTATAAAAACTCAATCTATATTTGTTTTATAGATTGAGTTTTTTAGTATAATTAAAATTTAATAAAGTATTAACTTTAGAAAAGTATTATAAAAATTATAAAGAGAATAATAATTTAAAAGATAAGAAAGATAATCTAATAAAAAATAGTATATTTTCACAATTAAATTAAAAATTTAATATATAAGATTTATTATGAATATATTTATCTAGAAAGCAATAAAAGGAGTAAAAAATTGAGGCATGATAAATATAAATATAAAGATATAATCTATGCTATAATAATATTCGTAATATTTTTTTTATTAGCCTTATTAATAAAAAACTATTTTAAACCTTTTTTTATAATAGTGATATTACTTTTTCTGTGTAATCCTATTTATAACTTTCTGTGTAAAAAAAATATATTTAATAATAATATAAATTCTATTATAAGTATAATCTTAGTAAATATTATGCTAATCTTAGTAGTTTTTTTTATAGGAAATTTTATTTATAATCATTTAATATTATTAAAAGGTAATTATTATAGTTTTAAAACAGAAATAGATTGCTTTATAAGCGATATAAATAAGATGTTAAATATAAATAAGCATATATTTAATAAAAATACAAATTTTTTAAATGGAGATTTTTTCAGAAAAGGGGCTAGTTATACCACAGAATGGATATGTGCATATTTTGTAGCTAGTATTTCTATATACTTTATTTTAGTGGATAAATATGCTATATTAGAAAATATTAAAAAATATATAGGAATTAAGAAATTTGAAAAAATTAAAGATAAAATATATAAATTAAAGGAAATAATAAAAATAGAATGTTTCTTAGTTATATTTACTACAGCTCAAACTATAATAGGTTTGAAAATATTAAATATAAATAACTATTTAATATTAGGAGTATTATGTGGTATATTAGACATGTTACCTTACATAGGAACAGTTGTAATTTTTTTACCATTAATATTGTATCAGGTTTATGTTGAAAATTATGTGATATTTTTAGGACTTATATGCTTATATTTATTATTAATAATATCTAGACAAATACTAGAAACTAAATTTATGAGTTCTAAACTTCAATTGTCTAGTTTAGCTATAATAATATCCATATATATAGGATTTAAAATTTTAGGATTTTTAGGTTTGCTTTTAGGACCTTTGTATATAATAACCCTTAAAGAATTTGTAAAAACTTAAACAAAAGTTATTAGAGGAGAGATGACATTTTGAAGAACATAACTATATTAGGAGCTACAGGTTCCATTGGCACTCAAACTTTAGATGTAATAAAAAAGGAAAATGAAGAACTAAAATTAATAGCTATATCTGCAAATAAAAGTTATGAAAAAGTTATAGAAATTATAAAAGAATTTAAACCTAAATATGCAGTATTAATGCAAGAAGATCCTTTTAAAATAGTAGAAAATTTTTGTATAGACAACAAAATGGATACTAAAGTTTTAAAAGGTATGGAAGGAATGATCTATATAAGCACTCTAGAAGAGGTAAATATAGTAGTTACCTCTGTTGTTGGCATGATAGGATTAGTTCCAACCATAAAAGCAATAGAGAGCGGAAAAGATATAGCTTTAGCTAATAAAGAAACTTTAGTAGTAGCAGGGGAATTAGTTATCAGTAAAGCCAAAGAACACAATGTAAAAATACTACCTGTGGATTCAGAACATGGAGCTATATTTCAATGCCTAAGAGGAAATAAAAAAGAAGAGGTTAAAAATATAATATTAACAGCTTCAGGAGGACCATTTAGAGGAATGCAAAAGAAAGATCTTATAGACATAAAGCCAGAAAATGCTCTTAAACATCCTAAATGGAATATGGGTAAAAAAATATCTATAGATTCTGCTACATTAATGAATAAAGGGCTAGAGGTTATAGAAGCTCATTTTTTATTTGGGGTAAGATATGAGAATATAAAGGTAGTGGTACATCCACAAAGTATAGTTCATTCTATGGTTGAATATAAAGACGGTAGTATAATAGCACAAATGGCAGTTCCAGATATGAAATTGCCTATACAATACGCTTTAAATTATCCAAATAGAAAAAAATCTCAGATAGAACCTTTAGATTTTTATACAATATCTAATTTAACCTTTGAAAAACCTGATCTAGATACATTTTCACCATTGAAATTAGCTTACGAGGCAGGCAAAAAAGCAGGAATAATGCCAGCTATATTAAATGGTGCTAACGAGGTAGCAGTAGATTTATTTTTAAAAGGTAAAATAGAATTATTACAAATAGGTGATTTGTTAGAGGAGTGTATGAATAAATTTTATAGACCTATGGAAGTTACATTAGATAATGTTATCAATGTAGATAATGAAGTAAGAGAATATTTGTGGAAAAATTATGATATATAATAATAAAATTAATTTATTGTTATAATTTTTAGGGAGGTTAGTTAATGTATATAATAGCGGCTATTTTAGCCTTTGGCATATTAGTTTTAGTCCATGAATTTGGTCATTTTATAGTGGCTAAAGCTAATGGTATAAAAGTTGAGGAGTTTTCTATAGGTATGGGTCCAAAACTTATAGGAATCAAAGGGAAAGAGACAGAGTATTTAATAAAGCTTTTACCTATTGGTGGATATGTAAAAATGCTAGGAGATGAAGAAAAAAGTTCAGATGAGAGAGCTTTTAATAATAAATCCCCTTTAAGAAAATTAAGCGTAGTTATGGCAGGCCCATTTATGAATCTAGTATTAAGTTTGGTGCTATTTGCCATAATAGCATCTCAAAGAGGATACTTAGCGCCTATAGTACAGAAAGTAGTACCAAATGGACCGGCAGCAGTAGCAGGTTTTATTCCAGGAGATAAAATATCAAAGGTTAATGATAAAAAAATAACTACATGGGATGATTTTGTTGCAGTGATTTATGAAGGAAATGGAGCTCCATTAAATATAAAATTTCTTAGAAATAATGTAGAGGAAAGTATTAAATTAACACCTATTAAAGATCCTAAGGAAAACAGATTTATGATAGGTATATATCCTACAGAAATAAAAAATTTAACTTTAAAAGAGTCTGTAAAACAAGGTTTTGCCCAAACAGGATCCTTAACAAAGCAAACTTTTGGATTTTTTAAGACTTTATTCAAGGGAAAAGTCTCAAAAAATGATGTTGGAGGACCATTAACTATAATTAAAGTCTCAGGTAAGGCAGCTAAGGCAGGTATAATAAGTCTAATGTCTTTTGGAGCTTATATAAGCTTACAGTTAGCTATATTTAATATTATACCATTCCCAGCTCTAGATGGTGGATATATATTCTTATTTTTATTTGAGGCCATCACAGGAAAAAAAGTAGATGAAAATAAAGTAGGCTTTGTAAACTATATAGGTTTTGCTATATTAATGGGACTTATGGTGTTAGTAACCATAAAAGATATATTATATCCTGTACAATTTTAATGAAATTAAAGCATAGTTAAAGAAAATTTCTTATAAATAAACACAGATAAACTCAATAAGTTGATTTTAATATGGGAATTTTTAAGCCTAGGAGATGAAATAATGAATAGAAAAATAACTAAGAAAATTAAAGTAGGAAATATATATGTGGGAGGAGATTCCCCTATATCTATACAGTCTATGACTAATACAGACACAAGAGATGCTAAGGCTACATTAGATCAAATAAAAAAATTACAGGAGATAGGTTGTCATATAATAAGATGTGCTGTACCAGATATGGAAGCTAGCGAAGCTTTAAAAATAATAACTAAGGAATCAAAAATTCCTGTGGTAGCAGATATACATTTTGATTATAGATTGGCTTTAGAATCTATAAAAAATGGAGTAGATGCTTTGAGAATAAACCCAGGAAATATAGGATCTATTAAAAGAGTTAAAATGGTAGCAGAGGCGGCAAAAGATAAATCTATACCTATAAGAGTAGGTGTGAATTCCGGATCACTAAAAAAAGATATATTAGATAGATATGGTAAAGTTTGCCCAGAAGCATTAGTAGAAAGTGCTCTTCAACATGTGCAAATACTTGAAAAATGTAATTTTAATGATATAGTCATATCTATCAAATCTTCTAATGTTATGCAAATGATAGAAAGTTATAGATTAATATCTGAAAAAGTAGACTATCCCCTGCATTTAGGAGTTACAGAAGCTGGAACTACCTTTAGAGGAACTATAAAATCTAGTGTAGGAATAGGAAGTTTATTAGCAGAAGGAATAGGAGATACTATAAGAGTATCAATTACAGGAGATCCGCTAGAGGAAATTAAAATAGGGAAAGAAATACTAAGATCATTAGGATACATAAATAAAGGTATAGAGTTTGTATCTTGCCCAACTTGTGGAAGAACAAATATAGATTTAATATCTATAGCAGAAGAGGTAGAGAAAAGGCTTTCAGATTGTAATAAAGATATTAAAGTAGCAGTTATGGGATGTGTAGTTAATGGTCCTGGAGAAGCAAGAGAAGCAGATATAGGAATAGCAGGAGGAAAGGGCGAAGGCTTAATATTTAAAAAAGGTGAGATCATAAAAAAAGTAAAAGAAGAACATATAATAGATGAACTTATAAGAGAAATAGAAAAAATGTAATTTCATGATGATTTAGTTTGTTTAAATTAATTTGGATTTCAACGGATGTAGGATATAGAGTAGTGTATTACTTTAAATTTTAAGTTGAAATTCATTTTTTTATTTTTACATGCTTTATAAATGTGATAATATATTTATTATGTTAAAACCAATAATGTTACTCTTAGGAGGAATAATATGGAAAATACTTCGGCTAGCGATTTACAAAAGGAAATAAATAAGGAAGAATTTGATATAGATAAAGAGCTAAAAATAATAAGAGTTCAATATTTTAGAAAAAAGAATAAACTAAAAATAATATTAAAATCCATTGAAAACTTTACTAAGGAAAAGGAAGATCACATAAGAAAATTATTAAGAGATAGATTTTCAATGGTAGAGGATTTTGAAATAATTTGTTATAGGGATTTATCTAATATTACCTTAGAAGAGCTTTCAAAAAAGTACTGGGTGGATATAGTAAATTTAGCATCATCTTCAGTGCCAATTGCAAGAGACTGTCTTTTGAAGTCTAAAAGAAAAGTATCAGAAGATGGTATAAACATAATATATAACAATGAATTTTTATGTAGGTTTCTTTCTAAAAATAAATTTGAAGGGAAATTGAAGTCCTATATAAGAGATGTATTTGGAATAGAATGCAATGTGAAATTAGAATATGATAAATCATTTAATGAAGAGGAATATTTTAAAACTATAGAAACAATGGAGCAATCTATAGTAAAGAATGTTTTAAGTGAAATTAAAGCTAAGGAGAAGAAAGCAGTTAAAAAAGAAATTGCATCAAGAGCAAGTGAAGAAAATTCTAAGGATACAGCTATAATATTAGGAAGAAGTATAAGAGAAGATACTGTATTTATGAAGGATTTAAATGAGAATTCTGGCATAGTAGTAGTATGTGGGGATGTATTTAAAAAAGAAGTTATAGAAACAAAAACCGGAAGAAAAATAGTGACTTTTTTTATAACAGATTATACTAATTCTATGACTGTTAAGCTTTTCCCAAGACCTAAAGATGCAGATAGAATAATAGAAGAAATAAAAGAAGGACTTTATTGCAAAGTTAGAGGTGAAGTTGTAAATGATCCTTATGCAAGAGAATGTGTAATAATGGCCAAAGATATAGTTAAGACTACAAAAATAGAAAAAATGGATATAGCAGAAGAAAAAAGAGTAGAATTACATATGCATAGTCAAATGAGTGCTATGGATGGAATGACTCCAGTATCAGAATTAGTTAAGACAGCAGGTAAATGGGGACATAAGGCAGTGGCTATTACAGATCATGGCGTAGTTCAAGCTTATCCAGATGCCATGGCTGCAGGCAAAAAAAACAATATAAAAGTTATATATGGAATAGAAGCCTATCTTGTAGATGATGGAGTACCTATTGTATCTAAAACAAGAGATAAAACTATAGAAGATTCTTTTGTAGTTTTTGATTTAGAGACTACAGGTTTTTCAAGTAAAAATGATAAAATAATAGAAATAGGTGCAGTTAAGATAGAAGAGGGTAAAATAGTAGATAGGTTTAGCGAATTTGTAAATCCTGAAAGGAATATACCAGACAAAATTACAGAGCTTACAAGTATAACAGATAATATGGTAAGAGATGCACACACTATAGATAAAATATTACCAAAATTCATAGAGTTTATAGGAAATTCTGTAGTGGTAGCCCATAATGCATCTTTTGATGTATCATTTATAAATAAAAATTGTAAAGATTTAAAAATAGAATTTGAAAATAGTGTAATGGATACAGTAACATTAAGTAGATTTTTATTTCCAGAATTAAAGAGATATAAATTAAATGTTATAGCAAAACATTTAGGCATATCATTAGAAAATCACCATAGGGCCGTAGATGATGCTAAAGCAACAGCAGATATATTATTAAAATGCTTTGAAATGCTAAAAGAAAAAGAAATAACTACTTTACATAATTTAAATAAAGAGTTTTTAGGAAATATAAATATAAAGAAAGAGCCTACCTACCATTTAATAATTTTGGCTAAGAATGCAGTAGGTCTGAAAAATTTATATAAATTAGTATCTAGATCTAATTTAGAGTATTTTTTCAAGAAACCAAGAATGTCTAAAAGCCTTATAAATGAGTACAAAGAAGGGCTTATAATAGGATCTGCTTGTGAAGCTGGTCAAATATATAAAGAAATACTAAAAGGAAAAACAAAAGAGGAACTAAAAAATATGGTGGATTTTTATGATTATTTAGAAATTCAACCTTTAGGGAACAATGAATTCCTTGTAAAGAATGGATCAGTAAAAGATGAAGAAGAACTAAAAGAAATAAACAGAAAGATATGCGAGTTAGGTGAGTTTTATAATAAACCTGTAGTGGCTACCTGTGATGTACATTTTTTAGATAAAGATGATGAAGTTTTTAGGAGAATATTAATGTCAGGTCAAGGATTTAGTGATGCAGATAATCAGCCACCACTTTATCTTAGAACTACAGATGAAATGCTCAAAGAATTTGAATATTTAGGAGAAGAAAAATCAAAGGAAGTAGTAATTTATAATACAAATAAAATAGCAGATATGATAGATAATATAAAGCCAATACCAGATGAAACTTTTCCGCCTAAAATAGAAGGGGCAGAAGAAGATATAAGAAACATGACTATAAAAAAAGCTCATGAAATATATGGTGAACAGCTTCCCGAAATAGTAGAAAAAAGATTGACCAAGGAATTAAATTCTATAATAAATCATGGATATGCGGTGCTTTATTTAATAGCTCATAAATTAGTGGCTAAATCTTATGAAGATGGATATTTAGTAGGTTCCAGAGGATCTGTTGGATCTTCTTTTGCAGCTACCATGTCAGATATTACAGAAGTTAATGGATTACCACCTCATTATGTTTGTCCTAAATGTAAATATAGTGAATTCTTTACTGATGGATCTATAGGTTCAGGAGCTGATTTAGAGGATAAAGATTGCCCAAAGTGTGGAACTACGTTAAAAAAAGATGGTCATGACATACCTTTTGAAACTTTTTTAGGGTTTGAAGGAGATAAAGAACCAGATATAGATTTAAATTTTTCTGGAGAATATCAAGGTGTAGTTCATAAATATACAGAGGTTCTTTTTGGAAAGGGGCATGTTTTTAAGGCAGGAACAATTGGTACTATAGCGGAAAAAACGGCTTATGGATTCGTAAAAAAATATTTAGATGAAAAAAACCTAAAAGCTAATAATGCAGAAATAGAAAGATTGTCCAAAGGATGTACAGGAGTAAAAAGAACTTCGGGACAACATCCGGGAGGAATTATGGTGGTGCCTGCGGATAATGAAATATTTAATTTTACACCAATACAACATCCAGCTGATGATACGGAAAGTGATGTTGTAACTACTCATTTTGATTATCATTCTATAAGTGGTAGACTTTTAAAATTAGACATATTAGGACACGATGATCCTACGGTACTTAGAATGCTTCAAGATCTAACAAATGTAGATCCTAAAACTGTACCACTAGGAGATTCAAAAGTTATAAGTTTATTTACATCTCCTGAAGCTTTAGGAGTAACAGAAGAGGATATAGATTGTCCTGTTGGTACTTATGGGTTACCTGAATTTGGAACTAAATTCGTAAGGCAAATGCTTGTAGATACTAAGCCTAAAAGTTTTGCAGAGTTGGTAAGAATATCAGGACTATCCCACGGTACAGATGTATGGCTTAACAATGCCCAATATTTCATAAAAGAAGGATATACAACTATAAAAGATTGCATATCAACAAGAGATGATATAATGATGTATTTACTTCAAAAAAATCTTCCACCTAAAACTGCTTTTACTATAATGGAAAAAGTAAGAAAGGGTAAAGGGCTTACAGAGGAACACGAAGCTACAATGAAGGAACATGATGTACCAGATTGGTATATAGAGTCTTGCAAAAAGATAAAATACATGTTCCCTAAAGGTCATGCTGTGGCTTATGTAATGATGGCCATGAGAATTGCTTATTTTAAGGTATACTATGCAAAGGCATATTATGCCACTTACTTTTCTGTTAGAGCAGATGATTTTGATGCAGATTTAATAGTAAAGGGAGAAGAAAAAATAAAAGAAAAAATGAATGAACTGTATGCCATGGGAAACAATATAACACAAAAGGATAAAGGGCTTTTAACAATACTTGAAATATCTTACGAAATGTATAAAAGAGGTATAAAATTTTTAAAGGTAGATTTATATAAATCTAATGCTACTAAATTTTTAATAGAAAAAGATAGTATAAGGCCACCTTTAAGTGCTCTTCAAGGTGTAGGAAAAAATGCAGCTAAAAGTATAGAAGAAGCAAGAGTAGATGGAGAATTTATATCAAAAGAGGATTTAAGGCTTAGAACAAAAGTTACTAAAACTGTTATAGAAACATTAGAAAACCATGGGTGCCTAAGAGGAATGCAAGAAACTAATCAAATATCATTATTTAGTCTTTAATATAAATTTAAACTTAGCATATAATTATAATAAAAATTTTAAGTTGCTGAAGATTTTATATTGTCAATGGTTATTTTTCTAAGTTTCATAACTTTCCCTTGTAATTCATATTCTACTATGATAAAATGAGAATAGCCAAGAATAAGACATATGTTAAAGTACAGAGTGGGTATGAACCCGCTCTTTCTATTTGTAAAAAAACGCAGCGTAAGTTGCGTTTTTCAATTAATATAAAATAATAGCTAATTATTTGGAAAAACTAACTGTATAAAATATATTTTAAAATGGCAAGGAGGGATTTTTATGAGCAAACATAGTTTAATTGAAAATCTTAAAGAACAAGTAAAACCTATTGTTGAGAACATAAACTATGAACTGTATCATATAGAGTTTGTTAAAGAAGGAAAGGAAAATTATTTAAGAATATATATAGATAGTGAAAATGGTGTATCTTTAGATGGATGTGAAAAAGTAAGTAGAGCAATTAGTGAATTACTAGATGATATAGACCCAATTCAAGAGAGCTACTATCTAGAAGTTTCCTCACCAGGGATTGATAGAGTTTTATATACAAATGAACATTTAGAAAAATATAAAGGGTATAACATAGTACTAAATTTATATTCATCTATAGATAAAAAGAAAAAATATGAAGGTGAATTAGTAGACTTTAATGAAGAGGATATAAACATAAAAGTTGAAGAAAATATAGTAACTATACCTAGAGAAAAAATATCAAAGACTACTTTAAAAGGGGAACTGTAAGGAGGTTAATAAAAAAATGAACCAGGAATTTGTTGAAGCATTAAAGGAAATAGTAAAAGAAAAGGGTATAAGTGCAGATCTTTTGTTTACAACTATAGAGGATGCTTTAGTAACAGCATATAAGAAAAATTATGCAAAGCAAGGTGTATCAACTAATAATGTAAAAGTAATAATGAATAGAGAAAATGGAGAAATAAAAGTATACGCTCAAAAGAAAGTAGTAGATGTGGTAGAAGAAGAGATAGATGAAATATCTTTAAACGATGCTAAAGATATAAATCCAAATTATGAATTAGATGACATAATAAATATTGAAGTAACACCTAAAAAGTTTGGAAGAATAGCAGCTCAAGCGGCTAAACAAGTAGTTATTCAAAGAATAAAAGAAGAAGAGAGAAGAATTGTATATAACGAATATATAGAAAAAGAAGAAGATATATTAACAGGAACAGTTTTAAGAAAAGATAAAGGAAATATTCTTATAAATGTAGGTAAGTCAGAAGCTGTATTAGGACCAAATGAGCAAATACCTGGAGAACAATTCAGATTTAATGAAAAAATAAAATTATATGTAGTAGAAGTAAAGAATACTACAAAAGGACCACAGGTGTTGATATCAAGAACTCATCCAGGATTAGTAAAAAGGTTATTTGAACTTGAAGTGCCAGAAATATATAATGGAGTAGTAGAGATAAAAAGTATAGCAAGAGAAGCAGGATCAAGAACTAAAATAGCAGTATATTCTAATGACGAAACTGTAGATCCAATGGGTGCTTGTGTTGGACCTAAGGGCGTAAGGGTTCAAAACATAGTAAATGAGCTTAAAAACGAAAAAATAGATATAATAAAATGGAGTAAATTTCCAGATCAGCTTATATGTAACGCTTTAAGTCCGGCTAAAGTAATAGATACAACCATAGTTAACGAAGAAAATAAATCTGCAAAAGTAGTAGTAGATGATAGTCAATTATCTTTAGCTATAGGTAAGGAAGGGCAAAATGTTAGATTAGCAGCCAAACTAACAGGATGGAAAATAGACATAAAAAGTAAATCACAATCAGAAAGAGAAGCAACACTAAGGTTATCTGAAGATGAGGATATATTAGAGAATAAAGAAAAAAAATTAGAAGACGCTGATATACCTATGGAAGAAGCTGCAGAAGAAGTTTTTATGTCTGAAGATAATAAAGATGCATCAGAAGAAGATATAAATATAACTAAAAACAAAGAAGAAGAGAATATTGATACAACAAAAGCCATAGAAGAAATTTTTAAAGATGAAGTTTAATATAAAGCATAAGAACAAGAATATAAAATAAATATAATAAAGCAGGTGATTAAAGGATGAAAGTTAAAAAAGTACCTTTAAGAATGTGCACAGGATGTAGCGAAATGAAGCCTAAGAAAGAGCTTGTACGAGTTGTTAAAAGCAAAGAAGGCGAGATTTCAATAGATTTAACTGGTAAAAAGGCAGGTAGAGGAGCTTATATTTGTAAAGATATGGAATGCTTTAATAAAGCATATAAATCTAAAAGATTAGAAAGAAATCTGGAAATTAAACTAGATGAAGAAGTTTATGAAAGATTAAAAGGTGAAATAGAAAATGATACCAAATAGGTTCCTACAGTTTTTAAGCTTAACTAAAAAAGCAGGACATTTAGTAGAAGGATACAATAAATGTGAAGAAGCTGTAACAAAAAAATTGGTTTATGCGGTTATAATATCTTGTGATGCTTCAGAAAATAGTAAAAATAAATTCAAAGTGAAATGCGAAAAAAATAACATATCCTTAATTGAAGGGTATAGCGAAAGTGAACTAGGTAATGTATTAGGAAGAAACTCTATGAAAATATTAGCTATAAAGGATGAAGGTATGGCTAATAAGTTAATAAAATTATGGAATGATAGCCAAGAGTATTAGTTTCGGGGGTGAATAATTTGGCAAAAATAAGAGTATATGAATTAGCTAAGGAATTAAATATATCAAGTAAAGAGCTTATAACACTATTAGAAGAAGAGTTTAGTGTAGAAGTAAAAAATCATATGAGTGCTATAGAAGATGAAGATGCAGATCTTATAAAAGAATTATTATCAGGTAAAGAAAAAACAAAGGAAGAAGATGATGAAATAGAAACTACAGCGAAAAAATTAAATAAACAATCAACAAATGACAAAAAAGATAATCAAATAGACAATAAAAAAGAAGAAGTTAATACTGAGAATTCAGAAGATATGGATATAATAACAATGACTTCTGAAACTATTACAGTAAAAGAAATATCAGATAAATTAGAAAAATCTTATGCAGAAGTTATAAAGGAATTAATGCTTATGGGTGTTATGGCTTCTGTAAACCAAGAAATAAACTTTGAAATGGCTGAAAAGTTGGCTGAGAAATTCAATGTAAAAATTTTAAAAGAAGAAGATGATGAAGAAGAAGAATTAGAAGATATATTAATAGATAATGAAGATGAAGAGCATCTACAAAAAAGATCACCTATTATAACTGTTATGGGCCACGTTGACCACGGAAAAACGTCTTTATTAGATGCTATAAGAAAATCAAAAGTAACTTCAACAGAAGCAGGTGGAATAACACAACATATAGGTGCTTATACTGTAGAATTAAATGGAGAAGCTATAACTTTCTTAGATACTCCAGGTCACGCAGCCTTTACAGCTATGAGAGCAAGAGGGGCACAAGTTACAGATATAGTTATATTAGTAGTAGCAGCAGATGATGGAATTATGCCTCAAACTCAAGAAGCTATAAGTCACTGCAAGGCAGCTAATGTTCCATTAATAGTTGCTATAAATAAAATAGATAGACCTGGTGCTAATATAGATAAAGTAAAACAGGAATTAACAGAATATGGTTTGGTAGCAGAGGACTGGGGTGGAGATACTATATGTGTTCCAGTTTCAGCTCATACAAAAGAAGGTATAGATGATCTACTAGAAATGATACTTTTATCATCAGAAATACTTGAGCTAAAAGCAAATCCAAATAGAAAAGCAAAAGGAACCGTTGTAGAAGCTAAGCTTGATAAAGGAAGAGGTCCAGTAGCTACATTACTTATTCAAAATGGTACTTTGAGAGTAGGCGATTCTATAGTAGTCGGATCTACATATGGAAGAATAAGAGCTATGTTTAATGATAAAGGCAAAAATATAAAATCAGCAGGTCCTTCTACACCGGTAGAAATACTAGGTTTATCAGAAGTTCCTGAAGCAGGAGATAAATTCTATCAAGTCAAAGATGAAAAAACTGCCAGAGGTATTGCAGATAAGAGAAAAGAAAAAATAAGAGATGAATATCTACAATCTACTCATAAAGTTTCTTTAGAAGATTTATACAATCAAATACAAGAAGGAACAGTAAAGGAATTAGGATTAATTGTAAAAGCTGATGTTCAGGGTTCTGTAGAGGCGTTAAAACAATCCTTAGAAAAGCTTTCAACAGAAGATGTAAAGGTTAGAGTTATTCATGGGGGTGTTGGAGCTATAAATGAAACAGACGTTACATTAGCTACAGCTTCTAATGGTATTATATTAGGATTTAATGTAAGACCAGACAATAATGCTACTATAGCTTCTGAAAGAGACGGAGTAGATATTAAAACATATAGAGTTATATATGATGCTATAGAAGATATAAAATCAGCTATGTTGGGTATGCTAGAACCAGAATTTAAAGAAGTAGTTATAGGTACTGCAGAGGTTAGACAGGTTTATAAAATATCTAGTGTAGGAACTATAGCAGGTGCTTACATTCAAACAGGTAAATTAACTAGAAATGCAGGAGCAAGAGTAATAAGAGATGGTATAGTAATATTTGAATCAGAACTTGCATCTTTAAAGAGATTCAAAGATGACGCTAAAGAAGTTGCTCAAGGATATGAGTGCGGACTTAGCATAGAAAAATTTAATGACATAAAAGAAGGGGACATAATTGAATGCTTTATCATGGAAGAGATTAAGAAAAAAACATTATAATAAGTTCTCTTCTAAAAAAGGAGTGATTTTTCATGGCAAAATATAGAGCCAGAAGAATAAATGAAGAAGTTAAAAAAGAAGTAAGTAATATTATTCACAATGATATAAAAGATCCAAGATTAAGTGCCATGGTTAGTGTAACAGATGTAAATGTTACAAAAGATTTAAAATATGCAAAGATATATGTAAGTATTTTTGGAAACGAAAAATCTAAAGAGGAATCTTTAGAAGCTTTAAAAAGTTCAGTAGGTTTTATAAGAAAAGAAATTGGAAGAAGAGTTAAATTAAGAAATACACCAGAAGTTATAATAGAAATAGATAATAGTATTGAAAGAGGTATGCATATAGATGAACTTCTTCACTCAATAAAGGAGAATAAGTCAAATGATAACTAATGATATACTAAATAAAATAAAGGAAAGTAATAGTGTAGCTATTACTTTCCATATTTCTCCTGATGGGGATTCCTTAGGAAGTGCCCTAGGATTGCTTCAGGGCATAAGAAAAATTAACAAAAAAGCTTATATACTTTCTAAGGAGCCCATGCCAGACACTTTTAAATATCTAGCTTGTAGTGATGAAATTACAGGAGATATAAAAAAACCTATAGAAGGTACAGACTGTGTTATAGTCTTAGATTGTGGAAATGTAGAAAGAATAAATGCAGAATTAGATTTAGAAAATAGAAGCTACTCTTTAATAAATATAGATCATCATATGTCAAATGATATGTATGGTGATTTCAATCTAGTGGATACTAATGCACCAGCAGTAGCTGAAGTTATATATAAATTACTTGAAACATTAGATATAGATTTAGATAAAAACATAGCAGCTTGTTTATACACATCTTTAATTACAGATACAGGCTCCTTTAGATATCCAAGTACAACATCTTTAACTCATACAATAGCAGGGAATTTGATAAATACAGGGTTAGATTTTAGCTCAATACATAGAAAAATATTTGAAAATAAGAAATATAAAAGATTGAAACTTTACGGAAAAGTTTTAGAAGAAATGTATTTAGAAAATGAAAAATTATGTGTTATGAAAGTAACAGAAAAAATGCTTAGAGAGTTAGATATGGAAGATGCAAAAGATACATCAGACATTATATCACAAGGTATGCAAATAGGATCGGTAGAGGTAACTGTATTATTTAAAGAAGTGGAAGAGGGAGTAAAAATAAGTTTAAGATCAAAAGAATATGTTGATGTAAGAAAGATAGCTGAAAATTTTGATGGTGGAGGACATATTCGTGCTTCAGGAGCTTTTATAAGAGGAGAATCTTTAAATACAGTAGAAAAAAAATTAATAGAAAGTATAAAAAAAGAGTTGATATAAATGAATGGAGTAATAAATGTTTTAAAACCAAAAGGAATAACTTCCTTTGATGTGGTTAGAGATATAAGAAAAATAGCTAAAATAAAAAAAGTTGGTCATACAGGAACACTAGATCCCTTAGCTTCTGGTGTCCTTCCTATATGTATAGGTAAAGCTACTAAAATAGTTGATTACATAATGGAGGGAATTAAAACCTATAGAGTGGAGATGAAGCTAGGAGTTACCACAGATACCTATGATAGAGAAGGTACTATATTAAAAGAAAAAGAAATAAATATAGATTCTATAGAAGTAGAGAATGCTATTAAAAAATATATAGGGGATATTGATCAGATTCCGCCAATGTATTCTGCATTAAAAATTAATGGACAAAAGCTTTATGATCTAGCAAGAAAAGGCATAGAGGTAGAAAGAAAAGCAAGAACAATACATATATATGATATATGCATTTTAAGTATAGATTTACCCTATGTTATATTTGATGTGAAGTGTTCAAAGGGAACATATATAAGAAGCTTATGTTTTGATATAGGAAATGATTTGGGCTGTGGAGCAGTAATGTGGAATCTACAACGATTAGAGGCAAGTCCATTTAACATAAAACAGGCAATAAAATTAGAAGATTTAACTGAAGATAATATAAAAGACAATATAATATCTATGGATGAAGCTTTGAAAGACTATGACAAGGTACATTTAAATAAAAAATTTGAAAAACTTGTCTTAAATGGTGTAACATTGAAAGATAAAAGGGTACTAGATTCTATAGAAGAAAAGAAGTTATATAGAACTTATATAGAAGATGGGAAATTTATAGGATTAGGAATGAAAAATGAATATGGATTTAAAATTCATAAATTATTAACTTAGGAGTAATAGCTTATGATGATTATGGAGGATAACTTTTCTACTAAATTAAAAGATAAAACTTATATAGCTTTAGGAAGTTTTGATGGACTTCATAAAGGTCATATGAAATTGATAAAAGAAACAAAAAAAATGGCTAAGTATAATAAAGGCAAAAGTATGGTTTTGACCTTTAAGGAACATCCTTTGAATACTATAAATAAAGATTTGGCTCCTAAAATTCTATTAGATAATTTTAGTAAAGTAAAGATATTAGAAGAAAATGGAGTTGATTTAGTTAACTTTATTAATTTTGACAAAGAATATATGAAATTACGCCCAGAACATTTTATAAAAAGAATGATAGATTACTATAATGCTGGTGGTTTTATAGTTGGGTTTAATTATAGATTTGGATATAAAAATTTAGGAGATATAGAACTTCTAAACAAAATGAGTAAAGAATTTCATTTTGATCTTAGGGTAGTTTCACCTGTTAAATATTCAAATGAAATTATAAGTAGTTCTAAAATAAGGCATATATTGATAGAGGATGGAAATGTAGATAAAGCAAAAAAAATGTTAGGTAGAAGTTATTTTTTAAAGGGAAATATAGTAAAGGGAAAACAGCTAGGTAGACGACTAGGATTCCCTACAGTAAATTTAAATTATGATGCAAAGTATGTTCTTCCAAGAGGAGGGGTATACTATACTCTAATAGAATACGAAAATAAATTGTATAAAGGAATTACTAATATAGGGTATAATCCAACAGTAGAACATAATAAACTACATATAGAAACTAATATATTAGATTTCCACAAAGATATATATGGAGAAAATATAACTATATATTTTATAAAGAGAATTAGGGACGAAAAAAGGTTTTCTTCCTTGGATAATTTAAAAGAACAGCTAGAAAAGGATAAAAAGTTCGCTAAAAGACAAAGTATGTAAATTAATTTATAAAAATTAATTTACAATTATATATTTATTTGTTATAATACATTTCGTGAACCTTATACTAAGAATACCGAATTGCCAACGGTATCCTTGGATAAAGGAGATAATTATTTGGAGGTGCTTACAATGGATAAAGCAAACAAACAGGCATTAATGGCTAAACACGCAAGACATGAAGGAGATACAGGTTCTCCAGAAGTGCAAATAGCATTACTTACAGAAAGAATAAATCATTTAAACAGCCACTTAAAAACTCATAAAAAAGATCATCACTCAAGAAGAGGTCTTTTAATGATGGTTGGTAAAAGAAGAGGTCTTTTAAATTACTTAATGCGTGAAGATATTGAAAGATATCGTTCTATCATAAAAGAACTAGGTTTAAGAAAGTAATAAAAGTAATAAGAGCGGCTAAAGCCCGCTCTATTATTTTAATAATTTATACTTTGGAAAGTATAATAAGTGTAATATTTAAAATACTATAGATAATGGTTGTGAATAATATTAATATTTATAAGTATAGAAATACATAAAATATTACAAAAATATATTAATAGGTTATAAAAATTAAATGTTTGTTATAAATGTAATAGTGATATAATTATACTATTAGTTCAATTATTGAAGGGAGGTTAATGTATGATTCATACATTAGAAACTACTGTAGCAGGAAGAAAAATGAAAGTAGATTTTGGTAAGACAGGAATGCTTTCAAATGCCGCTATATTTATAAGCTATGGAGATACAGTGGTTATGATAAATGCCAACGCTTCTAAAGAACCAAGAGAGGGAATAGACTTTTTCCCATTAAGCGTTGAATATGAAGAAAGATTATACTCAGTAGGAAAGATTCCAGGAGGATTCATAAAAAGAGAAGGGAAACCTTCTGACAAATCTATACTACATGCCAGATCAATAGATAGACCATTAAGACCTTTATTTCCAAAGGGATATAGAAATGATGTCCAAATAGTTAATACAGTTTTATCTGTAGAACAGGACAACTTACCAGAAATATTAGCTATAAATGGCTCTTCTTTAGCGTTATGTTTATCTAGTATACCATTTACAACACCAGTAGCTGCAGTTTCTGTAGGGTTAATAGATGGACAGTTTGTAATAAATCCAACTGTAGCCCAAAGAGAAAACACTATATTAGATTTAACCGTATGTGCCACAAAAGAAAGAGTTATGATGGTAGAAGCAGGTGGGCATGAAATTGATGAAGACACCATGTATGATGCTATCATGTTTGGTTTTGAGGAATGCAAAAATATAGTAGCGTTTCAAGAAGAAGCTGTGGCTAAATTTGGTAAAACTAAAGATGAGCCAGTATTATATAAAGCTGATGCAGAAGTAGAAAAAGAAGTTAAAAGTTTTTCTTTTGATATGATAAAGGAAGCTATGTATATAACTGATAAAGATGAAAGAAATGATGCTCTAGATAAAGTTAAAGAAAAGATAGCAGATGAGTTTTCGGAAAAATATGAAGACAAAGGTGCTGATATAGCACAGGTTATATATAAAGCTCAAAAAGAAATAGTTAGAAATATGCTTTTAAATGAAAATAGAAGACCAGATGGAAGAGCTTTTGACGAAGTAAGACCTATAAGCTGTGAAGTTGGAATACTTCCTAGAACACATGGTACAGGTCTATTTACAAGAGGATTGACTCAAGTAATGACTGTAGCTACTCTAGGAGCTTTAGGAGATGTTCAGATCTTAGATGGAATAGCAGAAGAAGAATCTAAACGCTATATGCATCATTATAATTTCCCATCTTACAGCGTAGGAGAAGTTAGACCTTTAAGAGGACCAGGAAGACGTGAAATAGGTCATGGAGCATTAGCTGAAAGAGCTCTAGAACCATTGATTCCATCTGAAAAAGAGTTCCCATATACTATAAGATTGGTATCAGAAGTATTAAGTTCTAATGGGTCAACATCACAAGCTAGTGTTTGTGGAAGTACATTGGCTTTATTAGACGCAGGTGTGCCTATAAAGAGACCAGCTGCAGGAATAGCTATGGGACTTATAACAAGTGATGATTTAGAGAGAGAGAAAGTAATAACAGATATTCAAGGGATAGAAGACTTTTTTGGAGATATGGACTTTAAAGTAGCAGGAACAGAAAAAGGAATTACATCTATACAATTTGATACAAAGATAGCTGGATTGTCAAAAAATTGTGTAAGAGATGCATTAGATGGTGCTAAAAAGGCAAGACTACACATATTAGGTAAAATAAAAGATTGTATACCAGAACCAAGAGTAGAATTGTCTAAATATGCGCCAAGAACAGCGATAATATGCATAGATCCAGAGAAAATAAGAGACGTTATAGGTGCTGGTGGAAAAGTAATAAATAAGATAATAGCAGATACAAATGTAAAAATAGAAATAAAAGAAGATGGAAAAGTATTTGTAACATCCAATAATGAACCTGAAGGTGTTAAAAAGGCTATAAGTATAATAGAAGGTTTAACAAAGGAAGTAGTTCAAGGAGAGATTTATTTAGGTAAGGTAACTAAAATTACTAATTTCGGAGCTTTTGTAGAAATATTACCAGGCAAAGAAGGATTGGTTCACATATCTAAATTAGATTTTGCAAGAGTAGAAAAGGTAGAGGATGTAGTATCTGTAGGAGATGAGATATTAGTTAAGGTTACGGATATAGATAATCAAGGCAGAATAAACTTATCAAGGAAAGATGCTATTGCAAAGAAAGAAGAAGAAAAAGATAAATAATAAAAATAGAAGGGCATAGTTGCCTTTTTATTTTTTATTAAGTGTTGTTAAGTTCAGGTGGTGATTATTTATAATAATTATGCTAGCCATCTGAACAGTATTAATAAAGTTATTGAAAATTTTGCTTTTTACAAATGTTATCCTTTAGAAAAGAACTTATTTTGTTATATGTAATAGTGATTAGCTCAAACTTTTGTATAAAATCAGTATATACTTAATGTATAATTGATAATAATAGATTTATAGAAGTTCAGTAATGGTTGTAATGAAATAAATATAGGGCTTAGGAGGAATTAATTAGTGTACAATTTATTTACATTAGATAACGGACTAAGAGTGGTTTTAGAAAATATAGATTATGTAAAATCTGTAAGTGTAGGACTTTGGATAGAAAATGGTTCAAGAAATGAGCAGCTAGATAATAATGGCATATCTCATTTTATAGAACATATGATGTTTAAAGGTACCAAGAATAGAAGTGCGCTGCAAATAGCCGAATGTATAGAAGATGTAGGTGGACAGATAAATGCATTTACAGGTAAAGAAGCCACTTGTTATTACATAAAAATACTAAACTCTCATATTGAATTAGCTTTAGAAGTATTATCTGATATGTTATTTAATAGTAAATTTAAAGAGGATGATATAGAAAAAGAAAAAGGAGTAATACTTGAAGAAATAAGTATGACTGAAGATTCTCCAGAAGATGTATTATCAGATTTACACTGCAAAGCTATATGGGGAGATGATTCTATTTCCTACCCTATTTTAGGAACTCTAAAAACTGTAAAATCTTTTAAGAGAAAAGACATAGTAGATTACATAAATAAATATTATATACCGGAGAATTCTGTTATATCCATATGTGGTAATTTTGATATAAATAAATTGGAATCACTCATAAATAAGTATTTTGGCAATTGGAGTAGCGGTTTAAATAAAAACATAACATTTTATTCTAAACCTAAAATAGAAAATAGTCATTTATTTAAAAGTAAAAATATAGAACAGCTACATGTTAGTTTAGGATTTGAAGGAGTAGAAATGGGTAATGCTGACCAGTATCCGCTTGTTCTGCTTAGTAATGTGTTAGGTGGAGGAGCCTCATCTATATTATTTCAAAAAATAAGAGAACAAAAAGGAATATGCTATAGCATATATTCTTATATGTCATCTTTTAATAATACAGGAGCTGTAAGTATATATACAGGATTAAATCCAATTTATACAGAAGAAGCCATAGATTTAATACAAAAGGTTGTAAATAATTTTTCAAAGGAAGGTATAAATAAAGAAAAATTAATAAAATCTAAAGAACAATTAAAAGGAAGCTATATATTAGGGTTAGAAAGTACTAGTACAAGAATGTTTAATAATGGGAAATCTGTGCTATTTTTAAATAGAGTAAACGATCCAGATATAATAATGAAAAAGATAGATAAAATAACAGAGGATAAATTGCAGGAAGTAATGTCCAAAACTTTTGGACTTGGTATAAAGAATTTAGCTTTTGTTGGAAAAAAATTGAATTTGGAAAATGTTAAAAATATTTTGAGTGAACATAAAAGGGCTTTTAAAGAAACTAAATCAAAATTAATATAATGTAATTTGTAATAACTTCTCACTATTTTTCATAATATTGAATATGAATATTATTAGGAGCAATGGGAGGATTATTATGGAAGAAAATATAAAAAGATATAGTGATATGGAAAGATATGAACTTATAAATGTAAATGATGGAGATAAATATGGATTTCTAGGAAACAATGATATTGTAATAGATGAAGATGGATATTTAAAATTTTTAATACTGAGTGAATCAGGAGGAAAGCTTGGATTATTTTCTAAACCAAGTTTATTAGAGGTATCTTGGGATTCTGTGAAAAAAATAGGATCAAAGACTATAATAATTGATGCTGAAAAGGGAGAATTAAAAAAAATCCGCTAAGGAGATGGTAAACAAATGAAAATCTTAATTCAAAAGTTCGGAGGAACATCTGTATCTACAGCCGAAAGAAGATCTTTAGTAGTAGATAAAATAATTAAGGCTAAAAAGGGAGGATACTACCCAGTAGTAGTGGTTTCTGCCATGGGAAGAAAAGGTCAGCCTTATGCTACAGATACATTAAGATCTTTAGTTGGAGAAGATTTTTTAGGAGAAAATACCTTAGCAGCTGATCTTTTGATGGGTTGTGGCGAATTAATAAGCACAGTGGTTATGAGTTCAGAACTTTTTAATAAAGGAGTAACTGCAGTACCTTTAATGGGAGGACAGGCAGGTATTATAACAGACAATAATTTTAATAATGCTTCTGTACTTAGAGTAGAAAAAGATAAAATAATAAATTTATTAAAAGAAGATAAAATTCCTGTAGTAGCAGGTTTTCAGGGAAGAACTGAAGATGGTTATATAACTACCTTAGGAAGAGGGGGTAGTGATGTAACAGCAGCACTTTTAGGGGCAGCATTAGACGCTGAAAGCGTAGAAATATATACAGATGTAGATGGTATAATGACTGCTGACCCTAGAATAGTTTCTAATGCTTCTTTAATAAAAGAAATAAGCTACAATGAAGTCTTTCAGTTTGCAGATCAAGGAGCTAAGGTTATACACCCAAGAGCAGTTGAAATTGCAATGACATCAAATACAAAACTTGTAATAAAAAATACTATGACAGATTGCAAAGGTACTACTATAAATAATATAGGTGTTAGAGATCCTAATAATGTTATAACAGGTATCACTCATATGAGTAATAGAACACAGATTATAGTAAACGGTGAAAAAAATTATGGAAATAAAAATTATGATAATTTATTAAATTCATTAGCAGAAAACTGTATTAGTATTGATCTTATAAATGTTTTTCCTAAAGAAAAAATATTTACTATAGATGAAAAAGATCTTAATAAGTTTAAGTGCATAATGAAAGAGTTAGAAATAGAATTTTCATATGTGCAAGAATGTAGTAAAATAGCTATAATAGGTAGTAGAATGAGAGGAATACCTGGAGTTATGGCTAAAATATTAAAAGCACTTGTAAAAGAAAATATAGAGGTGCTTCAGACTGCAGATTCCCATACAACTATATGGTGTTTAGTTTCTAATAAGGATACAGAAAAGGCCATAAAATCACTACATTGTGAATTTAAGTTAGATTGTATATAAATATACTTCTTAGTTTCAAGTAGAGTTTCAGATATACTTCAACTGAAGCTAAGAAACCATTATGTAGTAAGAAGCTAATATATTGAAGTTAGTTTTAAAATATATAATATTATAACTATATAGAGAATAAAAATTTATAAATTAAAATAAGTACAACATAAATTTTAAATCTATATAAATAGAATTTTTATGAATACTACTTCTACCATATGCACAAGATATGCATATGGTAGGAGGTAATTATTTATGACAGATGAAAAAGAAAAGAATGAAAAGATAGATACTATAAAAGAATTTGGGACCACAAATTTGCCACCTAGGCAAGTAGATAGGATTCAAGTTCTTCCAATAATAGGCCAAATAGAAGGACATATGGTTTTGTCACCTCAAACTAAGGCTACAAGATATGAACATTTAATTCCTCAGTTAGTAGCTTTAGAAACTTCTAAGGAAGTTGAAGGTGTTTTTATGATATTAAATACTATAGGTGGAGATGTAGAGGCAGGGCTTGCTATTGCTGAAATGATAAGAAGTCTAAGCAAACCTACAGTATCTTTAGTTATAGGAGGAGGACACTCTATAGGAGTTCCATTAGCTACATCAGCAGATTATTCTTTTATATCCCCTACAGCTACAATGATAGTTCATCCTATAAGAATGAATGGATTAATAATAGGAGTTCCTCAAACTTTTGAATACTTTAACAAAATGCAAGAAAGAATAATAGAATTTATAGTTAGAACTTCTAAAGTAAGCAAAGAAAAATTAAAAGAATTTATGCTACAAAGCGATGAACTTTTAAATGATATGGGAACTATACTTATAGGAAAGCAGGCGGTGGAATCTGGAATTATAGATGAAGTAGGTGGAGTAAAAGAAGCTTTAGATAAATTAAACAATTTAATAGATGCAAAACAAAAACCATAGGGTATATAAATCCTATGGTACTTTAATGTGTTGAGCAATGTAAAATAATGTATCATATAATTTTATTTTAATTATAAGCTGCGATTTTATTAAATTACTATAATAAATCAGAGCGTTTCTTAATTGATGTAATATAAAAGGATATAAAAGTTTAATGTAGAATCTATAAATGTAGCTTAAATTAAACATTACTAGTTGGGAGGTGAATTAAAAGTATGGCAAGGAAAAGAACTAAATCTAGTAAAAGAGAGAAAAAGAATAATGATATAATAGGGATAATTCTAATAAGTATAGGAATTTTTGTGCTTTTTAGTGTGTTTTCTCCCTCAGCTTCAGGAATAGTAGGAAGCTTTATAAAAAGGGTTCTTATAGCTGTATTAGGTTTAGGATCTTTAGTATTTCCAATACTGATAATATTCACAGGTTGTTGTTTTATAGGAAAGAAGAATAAAATAAATTTAAACTCTAAATTTTATGGAATAGTTCTTTGTTCAATAAATACACTTTTGTTTTTACAAATGATATTGCTTAAAAGTTATGGTACACAGGATGTAATGATAGGTATATCAAAGTTTTATAGAGAAGATACAATGCTTCATGGAGGCATAATTTCTTATTTGATAGATGTTCCTTTATATAAATTAGTTGGAACTATAGGATGTTACATATTGTTTATATGTGTTTATATCATAAGCTTTATATTAATATTTCAAATATCTTTAAGTACTATATTAGATACTTTACAGGTAAAAAGGAGTATAAAAAACAAAAAAGTTAAAGAAAAATCCATAGAGGATAAAGAGCATATGGATAATGACATAGAAGAAGAAGTAGCTTCTGATTTAGAGAATGATAAAGGATTTGCTAGAAATATTAAGGATAAGATTAAAATATTAGATTTTATGAAAAACTCAGAGATAAAGGAAGAACCACTAAATATTGTAGACAGTGCTTTAAATGGAAATACAAGAAAAATCAATGATGATGTTGGAGAAGAGTCCATAAAGGAAGAGCTTAGTAAAAACATTAATGAAAGAGGAAACAATATAAAAATTGAGTATAAATACCCAGCTTTAGAACTGTTAAAACAAAATGTTCAATCAAAACTAAATAAAGAAGATAAGAAGGAACTTATAAACAATGCAAATAAGTTAGAAGAAACTTTAAGTAGTTTTGGGGTGGAAGCTAAGGTTATGCAAGTAAGCAGAGGCCCTTCTGTTACTAGATTTGAACTTCAGCCTAATGCTGGAGTAAAAGTAAGCAAAATAGTAAACTTGGCAGATGATATAGCTCTTAATCTAGCTGCTTCAGGAGTAAGAATAGAGGCCCCTATACCAGGCAAATCAGCTGTAGGTATAGAAGTGCCAAATAAATCATTGACTCCAGTATATTTGAGAGAAGTTATAGAAGCAGATGATTTTCAGGGATTTGATGATGGACTAGCTTTTGCTTTAGGAAAAGATATAAGTGGTACTTGCGTAGTATCAGATTTATCAAAAATGCCTCATTTATTAATAGCAGGAGCTACGGGTTCTGGAAAAAGTGTATGTATAAATACGTTGATAATAAGTATTTTATATAAATATTCTCCAGAAAATGTAAAAGTACTTATGATAGATCCAAAGGTAGTAGAACTTAGTATATACAATGGTATTCCACATTTATTGATTCCAGTAGTTACAGATCCTAAAAAAGCAGCAGGAGCTTTGCATTGGGCAGTAAATGAAATGACCAAGAGATATTCTCTATTTGCAGAAAATAGTGTTAGAAATATTGAAGGATATAATAATTTATATGAACAGGGGAAAATACAAAGTAAATTGCCTTATGTAGTAATAATAATAGACGAACTTGCAGATTTAATGATGGTATGTCCAAATGATATAGAAGATTACATAAGTAGGCTAGCTCAAATGGCTAGAGCAGCAGGAATGCATTTGGTTATAGCAACACAAAGACCTTCAGTAGATGTTATAACAGGAATAATAAAAGCTAATATACCTTCTAGAATATCTTTTGCAGTATCTAGTTCCATAGACTCTAGAACCATATTAGATATGTCTGGAGCAGAAAAGCTATTAGGAAAAGGAGACATGCTATTTTATCCTACAGGTTCCCCTAAGCCTACAAGAATACAAGGAGCCTTTATATCTGAAGGAGAAGTAGAAAGAGTAGTTTCATCTATAAAAGATAAACAGGGAGAAGCAGAATATAGAGAAGAAATAATAGATCAAATAGATACAGCAGTAAATGTAGAAGCAGGCGATGAGGACGAACTTTTAGAAGAAGCCATAAGAATATGTGTACAGCTAGGGGAGGTATCCACATCACTTATTCAAAGAAAGCTTAGAATAGGGTATAATAGAGCAGCAAGAATAGTAGAGCAATTGGAAGCTAAGGGTATAATTTCTGGTAGAGATGGAAATAAACCAAGACAGGTAATAATTGATAAAAATGATGAGGCTTACAGTAAATATTTCCAAGATAATATATAAATATTTTCAAATATTGAAACAATCTAATGCTTGTAAAATTTCTTAAGTAGATTTAAAATATTTGTTATGATATAAAAATGTAGGAGGGTAATAGGTGGAAAAATTAAAGGTAGCATTAGTTAGCTTAGGTTGTGATAAAAATAGAATTGATTCAGAACTTATGCTATACAAATTGGATGAAGAAGCAGAACTAGTAAAAGATCCTAAAGAAGCACAGGTAATAATAGTAAATACTTGTGGATTCATTGAAAGTGCTAAGGAAGAATCAATAGATACTATTTTACAAATGGCTTCCTATAAGAAAACTCATAATTGCAAAGTATTAGTAGTTACTGGATGTTTAACTCAAAGATATAAAGGAGAACTTAAAGAACTTATTCCAGAAATGGATATTATGTTAGGCGTAAATGATTATGATAAGCTACTTCAAAGTATAAAGATATTCTTAAAATCCGGAGAAAAAAGTTTTCATTATAAATATAGTGATGCAAAAATAAATGAGGGAAATAGAATATTAACTACACCAACGTATACAGCATATGTTAGAATAGCAGAAGGGTGTAATAATTTTTGCACTTATTGTGCTATACCCCGCATAAGAGGAAAGTATAGAAGTAGAAAGAAAGAAAATATATTAAAAGAAGTAGAAAATTTAGTTAATCAAGGTGTTAAAGAAATAATATTAATAGCTCAAGATACAACTATGTATGGCATAGACATATATGGCAAAAAAGTCTTACATGAACTTTTAAGAGACATTTCTAAAATTGAAGGTGTAAAATGGATAAGACTATTATATTGCTATCCAGAAGAAATAACAGAGGAACTTATAGAAGAAATTAAAAATAATGATAAAGTGTGCAAATACCTGGATTTACCTATACAGCAAATAAGTAATTCTGTTTTAAAAAGAATGGGTAGGAAAACTACAAAGGAAACTATTATAGGAATAATAAATAAATTAAGAAAAGAAATAAAGGGAATTAATTTGAGAACTTCATTAATAGTAGGATTTCCAGGAGAAACAGAAGAAGAGTTTAATGAGCTTAAAGAGTTTGTTTCCAATATAAAATTAGATAAGCTGGGTGTATTTAAATATTCAAAAGAAGAAGGAACACCTGCGGCTATTATGGATACGCAAATAGATGAAGATACAAAAGAAAAAAGAGAAGAAGAAATAATGATACTTCAACAAAAGATATCTAAAGCTATAAATGAAGAAAAAATAGGAGAAATATACAAGGTTATAGTGGAAGGTACTAAAGAAGATATGTGTTATGGCAGAAGCTATGAAATGTCGCCAGAAATAGATGGAGAAATTTATTTTGAAAAGGATAAAAATATAAAAATTGGTGATATAATTAAAGTAAGAGTAACTCATAGCTTAGAATATGATTTAATAGGAGTTGTTTATAATGAATTTAGCAAATAAACTAACTATATTAAGAATTTTTTTAGTACCAATATTTCTTATATTTATAACAGTTAAAGATATACCTTATGGTACAGTAATAGCTACCGCAGTTTTTGTAATAGCTTCAGCTACGGATAAATTGGATGGATACATAGCTAGAAGTAGAAACCAGGTTACAAGGTTTGGTAAAATAATGGATCCCTTAGCAGATAAAATGTTAGTAACAGCAGCGTTAATATCTCTAGTGGATTTTCAAATAGTGCCTGGATGGGCTTGTATAATAATTATAGCTAGAGAATTTGCTGTAACAGGTCTTAGAAGTGTAGCATCTGCAGAAGGAGTAGTCATTGCTGCTAGTAAATGGGGAAAGGCTAAAACTGTAATACAAATAGTAGCAATAATATTTGCACTTATAAATTTAAATTATAAAGAAGGTATATATATATTAGGAGATTGGCTTGTTAATTATATAAACTTTATATCTAATATAACAAATATTACTATGGCATTAGCTATAATAATAACTATAGTATCTGGTGTAGATTACTTTGTTAAAAACAAAGATGTAATGAGTCATGACAAATAGGTTTATCCGATGACTACCTGCTCTAATACTCCTATCTTCTTCAAAGTGGGAGTAAAGAGCGGGTACGTCCCTGGATAACGATTTCTAAGCTTCAGTGAGAGTAAAAAATCCCACTGAAGTCAAGAACTCTGTTTATAAAAAAATATATTGTCAATAATTTAAATAAAAGTTCCTATAAGGGGGCTTTTATTTATATCATATATTAAGTTGACCATAGTAAAAAAATAGTATATAATTATATTAAGAACATAAGTTCGGTAAGGGAAAGGTTGGTGTCAGTATTGGCAAACAAAATTAATCCAGAAAAATTAAAAGCCATAGAAGCAGCTATGGGACAGATAGAAAAACAATTTGGAAAAGGTTCAATAATGAAACTTGGAGAAGATAGTGGATTAAACGTAGAATCAATATC
Organism: Clostridium sp. Marseille-Q2269; assembly: GCF_943736985.1. Classification (GTDB taxonomy): domain Bacteria; phylum Bacillota; class Clostridia; order Clostridiales; family Clostridiaceae; genus Clostridium_F. Next base: position 73,397 of record NZ_CALSFS010000002.1, on the reverse strand, counting down.
CACAGGAAGTTTAGATTTAGATATAGCATTAGGTATAGGAGGAGTTCCTAGAGGAAGAATAATAGAAATATATGGGCCAGAGTCTTCAGGTAAAACTACTGTGGCACTCCATATATTAGCAGAAGCGCAAAAGATAGGTGGAGCAGCAGCTTTTATAGATGCAGAACATGCTTTAGATCCATCATATGCTAGAAATTTAGGTGTTGATATAGACAATCTAATAGTTTCTCAACCAGATACAGGAGAACAAGCTTTAGAGATTACAGAGGCCTTAGTAAGATCTGGTGCAGTAGATGTTATAGTTGTAGACTCTGTAGCAGCTTTAGTCCCTAGAGCAGAAATAGAAGGTGAAATGGGAGATTCACATGTAGGCCTTCAAGCAAGACTTATGTCTCAGGCTTTAAGAAAATTAGCAGGTTCTATAAACAAATCTAAATGTGTGGCTATATTTATAAATCAATTAAGAGAAAAAGTTGGCATAATGTTTGGAAATCCAGAAACTACTCCTGGTGGAAGAGCATTAAAATTCTATTCTTCTGTTAGATTAGATGTTAGAAGAATAGATTCTATAAAACAAGGTGATGAAATCTTAGGAAATAGAACAAGGGTAAAAATAAATAAAAATAAAGTGGCTCCTCCATTTAAAAAAGCAGAATTTGATATCATGTACAATGAAGGAATTTCAAAAGTTGGAAACATATTAGATGTAGGGGTTCGAGAAGAATTGGTTGAAAAAAGTGGTTCTTGGTTCTCTTATAAAGATACAAGATTAGGACAAGGAAGAGAGAATGCAAAACAATTTTTAAAAGAAAATATGAACATAGCTTTAGAAATAGAAAATACTATAAGAAAAAAATATGATTTACCAGTTGTTGATGTGAAAAAGGTAGATGTAGAGAATAAAAAAGAAGCTAATAAGGAAGGATAAAAGTAGGAGTTTATCCTACTTTTTTTATAGGATATATAATAAAACATATATAAGAAATAAAATTAATAAATAAAATCAATAAATAATATGAAAGATACAGACAGATAATGTTATATGAACTTGACAATGGCAAATTTTTAATATAAAATGAAAACAAAATCTGGTTTAGCATACATGATCCAATTGAATAATATGACACCTTTTCTAAGCTTCATATTTACTTATATATGGCAAGCAGAAAAAGCAAAGGAGGTGTTTTATGGGTCCGATAAAATATATGATAATCGCAGCAGTGATTATTGTGATAATTTGTGTGATTATAGGCTTATATGTGGTTGATAAAAAAGCCAAAGAAAAATTATCTGAGGCATCTAAAGAAGCTATGAGATTGAAAGAAGATGCTGAAAGGGATGCAGAGGCAAAAAAGAAAGAAGCCATATTAGAAGCTAAAGAAGAAGCTCATAAACTAAGAGCAGAGGTTGAAAGAGAAAATAGAGAAAGACGTAATGAAGTCCAACGTCTTGAAAGAAGAGTAATTCAAAAGGAAGAAGCTTTAGATAAAAAGAGTGAGGCCCTTGAAAATAAAGAAGAAGCTTTAAATAAAAAGCTTCAGAAAATAGAAGATGTGGAAACGCATATGGAGGACCTTCACGAAAAGCAAAGAATAGAATTAGAGAGAATTTCAGGACTTACAACAGAACAGGCTAAAGAATTTTTATTAGAACAAGTTAAAAAAGAAGTAAAACATGAAACTGCAGTAATGATAAAAGAAATAGAAACTAAAGCTAAGGAAGAAGCAGACAAAAAAGCAAGAGAAATCATTACATATGCCATCCAAAGATGTGCTGCAGACCATGTTGCAGAAACTACAGTACATGTAGTTAATCTTCCTAACGATGAAATGAAAGGAAGAATAATTGGAAGAGAAGGAAGAAATATAAGAACATTAGAAACGCTTACAGGAGTTGATCTAATAATAGATGATACGCCAGAAGCAGTTATATTATCTGGTTTTGATCCAATTAGAAGAGAAGTTGCAAGAATTGCATTAGAGAAATTAATAGTGGATGGAAGAATTCATCCGGCTAGAATTGAAGAAATGGTTGAAAAGGCTAAAAAAGAGGTTGAAGTTAGTATTAAAGAAGAAGGAGAACAGGCTACTTTTGAGACAGGTATCCATGGTCTTCATCTTGAATTAACTAGATTATTAGGTAGATTAAAGTACAGAACAAGTTATGGTCAAAATGTATTAAAGCATTCTATAGAAGTTTCATATTTAGCAGGTCTTATGGCCTCAGAGCTTGGAATCGATCCAACTTTAGCAAAAAGAGTAGGTTTATTACATGATATAGGTAAGGCAGTAGACCATGAGGTTGAAGGCCCACATGCAATTATAGGATCTGAAATAGCTAAAAAATATCGTGAATCTGCTTTAGTAGTAAATGCTATAGGAGCTCATCATGGTGATATGGAACCCCAATCTCTAGAAGCAATACTTGTTCAAGCAGCTGATGCTATATCAGCAGCAAGACCAGGGGCTAGAAGAGAGACTTTAGAAGCTTATATAAAGAGACTAGAGAAATTAGAAGAAATTGCAAACGAGTGTGAAGGTGTAGAAAAGTCATATGCAATTCAAGCGGGAAGAGAAATAAGAATTATGGTTAAACCAGAGGTGCTTGATGATACTGGCTGTATTGAAATGGCTAGGAATGTAGTTAAACAAATAGAAAGTGAACTTGAATATCCTGGTCAAATAAAAGTTAATGTCATCAGAGAAACCCGTGCCATTGAATATGCTAAATAATTAGATTAGAAAATAAATTCCTTTTAAGTTTTATAAGTTGCTAAAATTTACAAAATTTAAAAGGAATTTTTAATTTTTTGTAGAATAGATATATGTAAGTAAGACTATTAAATTAAAGTTAAAATAGGAGGTTTACTTATGGAAGTATTAAAAGTTTCAGCAAAATCAAGTCCAAATTCAGTAGCAGGTGCCCTAGCAGGAGTACTAAGAGAAAGAGGTGCTGCTGAAATACAAGCAATAGGAGCAGGAGCTATCAATCAAGCAATTAAAGCAGTGGCCATAGCAAGAGGTTTTGTGGCTCCAAGTGGAATCGATTTAATTTGTATACCAGCCTTTACTGATATAGAAATCGATGGCGAAGAAAGAACTGCTATTAAATTAATAGTTCAGCCAAGATAATTAGAATAATTAAACAAAAGGGCTTGAATTTATATTCAAGCCCTTTAATTTATGCTAAAAATATGATAAATTAGATGTTAGTTGTATTTTACAATGTAAAAAATATTATTTATATAAATTTTAAATGATACATATAGCTTTATTAGGAGGAAAACATGGATATAAAAGGCATTATAGCATTAATGAGACCTAAGCAGTGGATAAAAAATTTTTTCGTATTCGCGGCAATAATATTTTCAGGTAATTTGTTAAATGAAACCATGTTAAAAAATAACATAATAACATTTATATTGTTTTGTTTAACTTCATCTACTATATATATACTTAATGATATAGTAGATATAGAAAAGGACAAAAAGCATCCTGAAAAGAAAAATAGACCTCTTCCAAGTGGGAGAATATCTAAAAGTACAGCTATAATAATGAATATAGTTATACTTTTTATAGTATTATTTTGTTCTTATAAATTTGTAGATTATAAGATAATGTACATATATTTATTATATATTGTAATGAATATACTTTATTGTTTTAAATTAAAAAACGTAGTTATATTAGATGTTATGGTTATAACTTTTGGATTTGTATTAAGAGTAGAAAGTGGTAGCTTAGCTACAAAGGTTGCCGTATCACCTTGGCTATTTTTATGTACTATACTTTTATCTCTATTCTTAGCTCTAAATAAAAGAAAGAGTGAAATAATAACTCTAAAAGATAAAAGTGGAAGTCACAGAAAAATATTAGAAGAGTATTCTGTGGAACTTATAGATAGTATGCTAACCATAGTGACTCCATCTATATTAATATCATATTGCTTATATACTTTTAGTTCAGTACAAAGCAGGAGTATGATGTATACTATACCTCTTGTATTATATGGTATATTTAGATATCAATATTTAATGACTAAGCATAATTTAGGAGGTAAGCCAGAAGATATCTTTGGAAAGGACAAACCTTTCTTAGTAAATATGGTATTATGGGTAATATCTGTAGTAACCATAATATATTTTAGACTTTAAGGACGGTGTATAAATGCAATGGAATTTAATTATTTAAGTAGTTGTGAAGATAAAAATAATAATTGTAGTAAATCAAATTATTATAAAATAATAATAGGCTTATCTATGATACTTTGTATTCTTTGGGTAGTTATTGTAGACACAAAGCCTTTTTCAGATTTTCACTATTATTATAAATTAGCTATAGATATAGCCAATGGAGGAGAATGGGGAGATACCTACACATCTGTAGGATATAGTATAGTATTAGGTGGACTTTTTAAACTTTTTGGAGCAAGTTTAACCTTAGCTAAAATATTTAATTTAGTACTTACTTTTTTTGGACAAGTGTTATTTTTAGGTATTTTAAGAAAAACTCAGATTACAGAAAGAAATAGAAGAATAGTATTTACCTTGTTTGCTCTATTCCCTAATAATATATTTTTTAATAGTGTTGTAGGTACAGAAATATTGTTTACTACATTACTTTTATTAGTAACATATTTGTACTTTAGTGATATAAAATACAAATATATAATTTTAGGTATAATAGTAGGAGCTGCAACTATGGTAAAGCCATTTTTCCTATTATATGCTTTTGCAATATTTTTAGTAGAATTATTAAAAGAAAAATCTTTTATAAAATCTTTAAAATCAGCTATAATAATAGTTGTAATAGCCTTAATTTGTTTAAGTCCTTGGAGTTATAGAAATACAAAATATAATGGAGAGCGTACATTCGTATCAAATAACGGAGGTATAGTACTCTATATAAATAATAATTCCCAAAATAACATGGGAAGATGGATGGATGTACAAGATGTAGAAAATTCCATAGCTAAAACAGAAGCATATAAAAAAGCTTCTTATACAGGCAAAAATAAAATGCTTAAAGAAGCAGCTAAAAAATGGATAAAATCTCATCCAAAAGAATTTGTTATACTAGGATTTAAGAGACTTTTTAATACATATATGTGGTCAGATGATGTATTGTATAGTATTCATGGTGTAACTACTATAAATGATAATGTAAAATTTTTATTGTTTCCTATAACAAATAACATAAGAAATTTATTTTTTATTCCAGCTATTATATATATATTTATATATAGCATTTTTATATTGATACAAATAATAAAAAGAAGAACAGAAAAATTAAATAAGTTTAATTTATACTCTACAATTTTATTTTATATGTTTACATCTGTATATTTTGTTACTGAAGGTCAAGGTAGATATGCTTTCCCAGTGACATTTATAATGATATACTTTTGGGTTTATCTTATTAAACATATTATATTTCTACTTAAGGAGATAAGAAGATGATATATTTAATATTAACATCAGTTTTTCTAGGAGCATTAGGTCAAATATTAGTAAAGTATGGAGCAGTTAATTTAGTATTAAATTTTTCTCCATCACAGTTTCTCCCTAGCATAATATCTATATTAAAAAACCTTCCAGTAATGGCAGGTATAATATCTTATGGAGTTAGTTTTTTATTATGGATAAAAGTATTAAGTAAAGTAGAACTAAGTTATGCATATCCAATGGTAAGCTTAGGTTATGTATTAGTAATGATATGTTCCTATTTCTTTTTTAAAGAAAACATAACCCCTATAAGAATAATAGGCGTTGCATTTATATTGATAGGAGTAATATTAGTAGCAAGAAGTTGAATTTTTTAAAATAAATAAAATGGAGGCAAAAATATGAAATTATCTAACAAAGCAATAAACATAGAACCATCTTTAACTTTAGAAATAACTGCAAAAGCTAAAAAAATGAAAGCTGAAGGTATAGACGTTATAGGATTTGGGGCAGGGGAACCAGATTTTAATACACCAGAAAATATACAAAAAGCAGCTATGGATGCTATAGAAAAAGGTCATACTAAATATACAGCAGCTTCAGGAATAATGGAATTAAAACAAGCTATAGTAGAGAAATTTAAAAAAGATAATGGTTTAAATTATGAAACTAGTGAAATAATAGTGAGTAATGGAGCAAAGCAATGCCTTTCAAATTTATTTCAGGCTATATTAAATGAAGAAGACCAAGTTTTAATAGCTAAACCTTATTGGGTAAGTTATCCAGAACTTATAAAATTATATGGTGGAGTACCTGTATTTGTTGATACAAGAGAAGAAAATCAATTTAAGTATGAAATAGGAGAATTAGAAAAAAAAGTAACAGATAAAACAAAAGCTATTATAATAAATAGTCCAAATAATCCTACAGGAACAGTATATAGCAAAGAGGATTTACAAGCTTTAGCTATTTTTGCAAAAAAACATAATTTATTAATAATAGCTGATGAAATATATGAAATGTTAGTGTATGGAGAAGAAAAACATATAAGCATAGCAAGTTTATCAGAAGATGCTTTTAATAGGACTGTAGTAATAAATGGTATGTCTAAATCTTATTCAATGACAGGATGGAGAATAGGATATGCAGCAGGACCTTTGGATATAATAAAGGTGATGAGTAATATACAAAGCCATACTACATCTAATCCAAATTCAATAGCTCAATATGCCTCATTAGAAGCTCTTAGAGGAGATAAAACTCAGGTTAGAAATATGATAGTTGAGTTTAAGAAAAGAAGAGACTATATGGTGAAAAAAGTAAATTCTATAAGTAATTTGTCTTCAATAAATCCTAAGGGAGCTTTCTATGTAATGATTAATATTTCAAAGATCATTGGAAAAAATCTAAGAGGTAATACTATAGAAGACTCTATAAGTTTTTCAAAAATATTATTACAAGAAGAAAATGTAGCAGTAGTTCCAGGAATAGCTTTTGGAGATAGTAATTTTATAAGATTGTCTTATGCTACATCTATGGAAAACATACAAAAAGGACTAGATAGAATAGAAAATTTCATAAAAAAACTTAATTAGTATCATTATATATATATAAATGATACATGAAAACTGTTGAAAACTGTAGAAAAAAATGGTATAATACCATATGTATATTTATATGTTTTTAAACAAATAGAGAATTTATAAAAGAGGTGGATAAAATGTTAGAAAGAGAATTAACAGTAAACAGTTCAACTGGATTACATGCAAGACCAGCAACTTTATTAGTAAAAAAGGCTTCATCATTTAAATCAGATTTATCTATTGAATTCAATGGTAAAAAAGCAAACATAAAGAGCCTTATAGGAGTCCTTTCATTAGGAGTTACAAGTGGAGCAAAAATAAAATTAGTAGCTTCTGGTGATGATGAAACTCTAGCTATAGAAGAAATATCAAAACTAATAAATACATTGGAATAAAAATTAAGGGCTCTTTTGGGGAGCCTTTTATTTATGTTTTAAAGATCCTTTTGTTTTAAGAAGAAATAGTATCATATTAATTCCAGCCATTCCAATTAATATATAGATTAATCTTCCTACAAATTGTGCAGGTTCCCCAAATATTATACCTACTAAATTAAGATTGCATAATCCTACCAGTCCCCAATTAATAGCTCCAATAATAACTAATATAAAAGAAATCTTATCTATGAGACTTAATTTATACATGAAATCCACTCCTTTAAATATATCTTAATAAATTATATTAACTGTATAAAAAAATAGAACAAAAAGATTTTAATAAATAGCATTAATGAATTTAAAATTATATTTTAATGATATATTATTAAATCTTAAAGATAGTAATATACATAGTTATCATTGTAAAACACGAATATAAAATTGAAAAAACATTATAACATATGCTATAATATGAATGAATAAAAAATATGTATACATAAAGTGCGTATGGAGGAGAAGGTAATGAGAGATATTTATAATAATCCATTAAATAAGAGATATTCATCTAAGGAAATGAGTTATTTATTTTCAGATGAAATGAATTTTAAAACTTGGAGAAAATTATGGGTAGCCCTAGCAGAAAGTGAAAAAGAATTGGGGCTTAATATTACAGAAGAACAAATAAATGAATTAAAAAAATACATAGATGATATAAATTATGAAGTAGCAGAGCAAAGAGAGAAAGAAGTACGTCATGATGTTATGAGCCATGTATACGCTTATGGTGTACAATGTTCTAAAGCAAAGGGAATAATACATTTAGGTGCAACTAGTTGCTATGTAGGCGACAATACAGATTTAATAATCATGAAAGAAGCTATGATAGTAATAAAGAAAAAAGTTATAAATGTTATAAATAATTTAAAAAAATTTGCATTAGAATATAAACATGTAGCAACTTTAGGATTTACTCATCTTCAACCAGCTCAACTTACTACAGTAGGTAAAAGAGCTACACTTTGGATGCAGGATTTACTTTTAGATCTAGAGCAATTAGAATTTGTCATAGATACTTTAAGATTTAGAGGGGTTAAAGGAACTACTGGAACCCAGGCAAGTTTTATGGAATTGTTCGATGGAGATGAAAATAAAGTAAAAACTCTAGATAAAAAAGTAGCAGAAAAAATGGGCTTTTCAAAAGAGTTTATGGTAACAGGCCAAACTTATTCAAGAAAAATTGATTCCATTATATTAAATACATTATCAGAAATAGCTCAAAGTGCTTATAAATTTAGTAATGATTTAAGATTACTTCAAAGTATGAAAGAAATGGAAGAACCTTTTGAAAAAAATCAAATAGGTTCATCTGCTATGGCTTATAAGAGAAACCCAATGAGATCAGAAAGAATGGGATCTTTAGCAAGATATGTTATAGTAGATGCTTTAAATCCAGCTATAACAGCTTCTACACAGTGGTTTGAAAGAACATTGGATGATTCTGCTAATAAAAGAATATCTATAGCAGAAGCTTTCTTAGCATTAGATGGAGTGTTGAAATTGTATATGAATATATCAGAAAATATGGTGGTATATGAAAAAGTTATAGAAAGTAATGTAAAAAGAGAATTACCATTTATGGCCACAGAAAATATAATGATGGAAGCCGTTAAAAAGGGTGGAGACAGACAGGAACTTCATGAAGTAATAAGAACTCATTCTATGGAAGCTGCAAGAAGGGTTAAACAAGAAGGATTGTCAAATGATTTAATAGACAGAATTATAGAAGATAAATCCTTTGGACTAACTAAAGAAGAAATATTATCTTTAATAGATCCTAAAAAATTCACAGGAAGAGCAGAAGGCCAAGTAATAGATTTTATAAAAGAAGCAGTAGATCCAATATTAGAAAAAAATAAAGAAATGTTGGGAGAAAAATCAGAAATAAATGTATAAATAAAATTCTTAGGTTTAGATAGAGTTGAAGGTTATTAGTGAAAGATGAAATTTATAATTAGAAATATATAAAATTATGGTGTAATAGACTTTTAATGAAGTAGTTTTCTGAAAGTATATTATATAGAATATACAATTTAAAAAGTAATATGCTCCTCTTTAAGGTAGATAGATTAAAAGTAAAATCTGCTACTACAAAGGGGAGTATTTTTATGGGTAAAAGAACCTAAATTTAATTATATTATGAAAAAATTATTTGTTTTAACATATAGGGTTTTAAAAGGAGCCATAATGAAATGGCTCCTAAAATTTTATATAAGTCTTTGAGATAAAGCATTTTCTAAATTTAACTTTGAAACTTTTTTCTTTATTTCATCTTTATCTGTAGTATACAAGTTTTCTTCTACCATTTTCTTGAAGTATTCTGCACCGGCGAAAGTATATCTATTTTTTCTCCCTTCCTTTGAATAAAGTTTTTCATTAGCATATGATATTAAATCACCTAGAGCAATACTTCTTGGTAAGATTAATAATGGCATACCTAAGCAGTATCTAACAGCATTATGACCAGCTAAACTGCCTGTGGCCATGGCTTCTGTATGACCAACGAATAAACCGCTTTTCTCTCCACCAACAAAAAGATTTTTTAATCCTTTTACTTTCATATCATTTGTTCTTGGAGCTACGGATAAATATCTTATGGAATTTCCTTTACCACCCGCATAAGGATCAATATATTTTACTTTTTCTAATCCCTTTATTTTTCTTAACTTTTCTAAAGGGTAGTAAGATGTCATCAATTTTGCATGACCAGTATCCAGAATTACTATATTTTCTGCAAATTCCTTTAAAGCATATTGTTGACAAACCTTCATCTTTAATTTATCGAGGTTTATATCTTCTTTTGGCACTTTTAAAACTAGGACTCCAGTTTCATCCAGCTCTTTTACTAATTCATCAGACATGGTTTCTTTAGCGAGCTTACAGGAACCACTAAATGCACCTAACAAATCATCTTCTCTTTCCCCTTGAAAATCCTCTATACCAGCTCTTGATGTTAAACTTACCCTAGGGCCAAAGGCAGGACATCTTAAAATGCACATAGAACATCCATTACCATATCTTAAACAATTACCCATTGGTCCAGTAGAACCGGTGGTTTCTATAAATACATCCCCTTCTACATAATTTCCATCAGACATATATATGCCTTTTAATTTATCATTATCTTTTTCTACATCAACTATTCTACAAGTAAGGTTAATATCTATTCCCATATTTAGCATATGATCTTTTACAGCAGGTTCTATTTTGTTCACATCGTAAAGCCACGCATGTTTATGACCAGGAAAATCTATGTTCTTATGTCTACTGTTTTCATCTGTTATATTTATTAAGTCACCAGCTCCTAAAGCAATAAGTTCTTCTGCAGCAGTAAACCTACCGTTATTCCTCATTATTCCACCAACATTACCTAATCCTAAAAGTAAATCTGTTTTTTCAAAAAGACTAACATCAGCTCCAGCTTTCTTAGCGCAAATAGCTGCGGAACATCCAGCCCAACCGCCACCTATAACTACAACTTTCATTAAAAATCCACCCCCAAAATTTATATAGGTATTAATTAAATATATTTCATTATAATTATTTATATAATTTTCTGAACCCTGTAAACCTCCTAATTTATCCTCATACTATTAAAATATTTTCTTGAAAGATTTTTGTTACATAAACTTTTATAACAACCATTTATAAATATAAGAAATAAATTTAGAAAGGTTTTATCAAAGTATAGAAGGTCAAGGATTCTTCTTATAGATCATTTATTTAAGGTTAAATAAATGAATCTGATACAAATACAATGTTTGAAATAATTAATTATAGAACTTATAATAGTTAGTTCTGAATTTGCCGTAGAAAGGCTCCTAGATTTTGATGAAGCTATAGGAAGCAGGATAATTGAAATGGCAAAAGATTATACTGTTTAAATAGTTGGAAAGGAAAATAATTATAGATTAAAAGTTTGATTTTTTATTTTAAGTTTTATTGAAATTTCACAGTAGAGAATTTTATATAATACGATTTAAACTAATATAATAAGAATATATTCATAAAAACAAGTGTATAATAGTTAATATATACGATATTTTCGTAAATACCATTGATTATTATGTTTGTTATTAATATAATAGTATTAAACTAGTATATTAAAGAGGGATAATGACAGTTAAGAAAACATTATAGAAGTTTATATTACTATATTGAATTTATATAATGTTTGTATTATAATAAATTCAAGAGGTGATATAAGTGAAATATTATTCAATAGGAGAATTTGCAAAATTTATAGGTAAAAATTCTCAAACATTAAGAGAGTGGGATAAAAAAGATATATTAAAACCACATCATGTTTCCCCAACGGGATATAGATATTATTCACAGGAGCAACTTAATCATTTTTTAGGAATTAAAGGTATTGAAACTAAAACTAAAAAGGTAATAGGATATTGTAGAGTATCAAGTAATAAGCAAAAAGACAATTTAGAAAGACAAATTGAAAATGTTAAAACATATATGATCGCAAAAGGATATTCTTTTGATGTTATTACTGATATAGGTAGTGGAATTAATTACAATAAAAAAGGATTAAATCAACTAATAGATATGATAACTAATTCAGAAGTTGAAAAGATAGTGATTTTATATAAAGATAGATTGTTAAGGTTTGGTTTTGAAATTATAGAAAACCTATGTAACAAATATGGAACTACTATTGAAATTATAGATAATACTGAAAAGACCGAAGAACAGGAATTAGTTGAGGATTTAATTCAAATTGTTACAGTTTTTAGTTGTAGGTTGCAAGGCAAAAGAGCAAATAAAGCTAAGAAAATGATTAAGGAGTTATTGAAAGATGATACTGTCAAAGAAAACTAGGATTAGCCCAAACATAGGTCAGGAACAAGAACTTTGGAAATCAGTTGGCACTGCAAGATTTATATATAATTGGACACTTAATAAACAAGAAGAAAATTATAAAAATGGTGGTAAATTTATTAAACATGGTGATTTAAGAAAAGAAATAACTCAACTAAAGAAAAAGGAATTAAGTTGGCTTAATGAAGTATCTAACAATATAGCAAAACAAGCTGTAAAAGATGCCTGTAATGCTTATAAAAGATTTTTTAAAGGGTTAGCAGATAAGCCAAGATTTAAAAGCAGAAAGAAAAGCAGACCATCATTCTATAATGACAATATAAAACTAAAAGTTAAACCCAAACAGGTTCTTATTGAAAAAGTGGGTTGGGTTAAAACATCAGAACAAATACCTATGAATGTTAAATATAATAATCCAAGAGTAAGTTTTGACGGTAAGTATTGGTATTTATCTGTAGGTATAGAAAAAGAAAATCAAATATTAGAGTTAACTAATGAGAGTATAGGCATAGATGTTGGAATTAAAGATCTTGCTATATGCTCAAATGGAATGACTTTTAAAAATATTAATAAAACAAGATTGGTTAAGAAATTAGAAAAAAGATTACGTAGGTTGCAACGTAAAATATCTAAAAAATATGAGTTAAATAAAGAAGGGAGGAAGTTCGTCAAAACTAGCAACATTATAAAACTTGAAAAGCAAATTAGATTACTTCATAGAAGATTATCTAATATTAGGAATAACCACTTACACCAAACAACTACTAAAATAGTGAAAACCAAACCATCAAAAGTAGTTATGGAAACACTTAATATTAAAGGTATGATGAAAAATAAACATTTATCTAAAGCTATAGCTAAGCAATGCTTATATGAGTTTAAAAAGCAACTTCAATATAAATGTGAATTTTATGGAATTGAATTTATTGAAGCTGATAAATGGTATCCATCATCAAAGATATGTAGTAAATGTGGACATAAAAAGACTAAGTTATCACTATCTGAAAGAACTTATATCTGTGAAGAATGTGGAGCAGTAATTGATAGAGATTTTAATGCTTCAATAAATTTAAGCAGATATTCAGCATAACTACTAAAACAGTTATGTTTGAGGTGTAGGATTCGTTGTATCCGAAGTTAAGCCCTCGGAGTGCTATACAAACCAAAGTAGCTACGGCAAAATGGAGTACGTTGAACAGGGAATTAAACAAACTTATAGAGTTTTATAAGGTTTTGGCAACGGTGAATAGTATGCTTATTATGTTTAAAGCGAAAAATTTTACGTCCTTTAAAGATGAGGTTTTTTTAGATTTAAGGGCTACATCATATAAACAACATCCTTCTCATGTTATTAATGCAAAAAAGGATTTAAAACTTTTAAAGACTACGGCGGTATATGGTGCTAATGCATCAGGAAAGTCTAATCTTATTTCTGCAATGTTTTTCTTTGAAAAATATATATTTGATCAATTTATTTCTAATAGTAAAAATGATGATTCTATTTTAAAAGAGCAAAAATTTAAAACTAATTTAGAACCATTTATGCTTACCAATAGTGTAAATGATGTATCTGAGTTTGAAATAATATTTTATTATAATAACAAGCAGATTCAATATGGTTTTGAGTGCACTTCTTCTGAGGTTTTAAATGAATGGTATTATATTGATGATAAAAAAGTATTTGAAAGGAACTCTACAGTTTCTTTTGGAAAAAAATATGAAAACCAACTTAGAATGTATACTAAATTTCCTAAGGAAAGGTTATATATTTCAGTCCTTGAGTATTTCTTAGATGAAGAAGCAAAGGATTTAATATTAAAAGATTTTATTGATTTTTTTGTTGAGGATTATAATGTTTATCTTGAAATATTCTTTAAATCTAGTGTAAAAAAAGTAGCTAATAATATAAGTTTAAATAAAAAACTTATTTTAGATAAAGATTATAGAATGAAAGCAGAAAAATATCTTAAACAAATTGATGTAGGTATAGCTGGATTGAAGATTGAAGATAAGGTAGTTTTTAATGATGAAACTGGAAAAGAAGAAAATAAAAAAATTATAAAAACTATCCATAATGTTTATGATGATTCTGAAAATGTAATAGATCAGAAGTATTTTGATCTTTTTCAAGAGTCTACAGGAACACTTAGATTTTTATCATATATACAAAATATTATTGATATGATTGAAAAAGGTGGGGTTTTTATAATTGATGAAATGTCTGCAAGATTACATCCTCTTTTAACAAAATTCATTGTGGACATGTTCCAATCTAGCTCAAACAAAAGGGCACAATTGATTTTTACAACTCATGATATATCTTTATTAAACAAAGAACAGTTTAGACGGGATGAAGTTGTATTTGTTGATAAGGATTTAAGGGGAGTATCTCATATATATGTTCTTTCTGACCTTAAAGTTCGTGAAGATGCTACTTTTAATAAGGATTATATTCAAGGTAAATATGGAGCTATACCTATATTTAAATATAATGATATTATTGGTGGTGACTTGCAATAAATATCTATTTTTTGATTGTGATGATCCTCCTAATATACAAGATGTTATAGGGGATATGCTTAACAATGGCTATTCTCTTCTTGTATCAAATCCTTTATTTGAAATTTGGCTGCTTATGTATTTTGAAAATGTAGATAACAGGTTTGGAAAAAATCAGATTTATAATAAACTGAGTTATCATTTAAGTAAAGATTATAATAAAGCGGACAAAGGGATTATACGTGAAATTATACAAAAGGGTAATGTGGAGGATGGTATAACAGAAAAAGGCTACACTCTTCTATTAATTACATGACCCCAGATCAATGTGAATTATTAGCTAGAAGTGTAGCATAAAAAAGTTTGACTTTTTGTGTCCAAGATATTGACATAAGACCAGTATATTAAAATGCCCGAAATGCGGTGGCCCGATATACACCAATAAACACGCTTAGACAAACAAAGACGGTACATATAAAGAGATTTACTATTATGTGTGCAGTAAGGCTCGAACAGAACGGGGAAAGAGCTGTGACTATAAAGCTATGCTCAAGAAAACTGACATTGAGCCGCTTGTCGTTGAAGCAATCAGAGAGCTGATTAAAAATCAAGATTTTGCATCAGAAATCAAATCAAGGATAGGCAAAGAAATTGATACATCCACTTTAAACAGAGAACTAAGCAATTATGAATCCAATCTGCGGGAGGTCGAGCTTAATAAAACCCGTCTTGAAAATGAAATTGACAGCCTGCCGGAAGATACTCGTTTTAGAGAACGCAAGCTTCACGATATGACCCTACGCCTTGATGGGCTGTATGACACCATCGTAGAGCTGGAAGAAAAAATCGAGGATGTAAAGCTGCGCCGTAAAGCCGTGGAGCAAGATGCTATCACACTGGAAAACATCTACACCCTACTGGCAAACTTTGATAAGGTATATGATAAAATCAGCGATGAAGAGAAAAAATCTCTGATTTCTTCGTTAATCAAAGAAATAGAGATTTTCCCATGTGACGAGGCTGAATTGCCTTTGAAGTCTATTTTATTCAATTTTCCTGTTTATAAGGACGGTGGGGGTTTTTGTGGGACAAAAGTACGCACGTCTCCACATGAGGGGTATGTGGAAACATATCCATGCCCTTAACTTTTTCTAATTTATATCCATTGTCTATTAAATATTTTAAATCTTCTACCAAAGTTTTAGGATTACAAGACACATATATTATTTCTTTTGGTTGAAATTTAACTACATATTCTAAAGCCACTGGATGTACACCTGGTCTTGGTGGGTCCAATATAATTATATCTGGTTTATATTTTACATCTTTTATTACTTTTGCAACATCTCCAGCTATAAATTCACAATTATCTAAACCATTTAATTTTGCATTTTCATTTGCAGCTTTCACTGCTTCCTCTATTAATTCTATACCTACCACTTTTTTAGCTCTTGGTGCAACTATTTGGCCTATGGTTCCTGTACCACAATAAAGATCAAAAATCACTTTTGAACTAGCATCACCTAAGAAATCTTTTACTATGCTATATAATTTTTCTGCTCCTTTTGAGTTTGTTTGAAAAAAAGCTTCTGGGGCTATTTTAAATTTTAATCCTAACAACTCTTCTATTATATAGTCTCTTCCATATAGTATTTCTAATTTATCTACTTGCACCACATCAGATAAAGTATCATTTATAGTATGAAGAATACCTTTTATTTCACCTTCATAATCTTCATTTAATAATATATCTACTATTTCTTTAAAATCAAATTCTATCTGAGATGTGGTTACTATATTTACTAATATTTCCCCTGTATTTTTGCCTTTTCTTATAACCAAATTTCTTAGAAAACCTTCATGACTCATTACTCTGTATTTAGGTAATTCCTTTTTATTAAAATAATTAATCACAACTATTAATATATTTCTAAAATCTTTATCCACAATTTCACAATTATCTACAGTTATAATAGAAAAGTTTCTATTTTTAACATGCATGCCTAATGTAAGATCTCCACCTTTTTCCATATCCCCAAAGGTGAATTCCATCTTATTTCTATATTCATATTCTTCTGGACTTTTCTCTACACCTAAAAATTCAAAACCTTCTATGTTTTTATTTTCAAATAATTTTAATAATTGTTTTTCCTTAATTTCTAATTGTTTATCATATGGTATATATTGTGTTGAACATCCTCCACATTGGCCAAAGTGTGGACATTTATTTTCTATAGCATAATCTACATTTTCAATTATTTCTAAAAGTTTAGCCTGAGCATATTCTCTTCTTTTTTTAGTTACTTTTGCCATAACCTTTTGTCCCGGAATTGTTCCCTTTATATAAACCGGTACACCGCCTTTTTGTGCTACGCCTGTTCCTGGGAATTCCGTTTCTTCTATAAGAAATTCATACTCATTACCTTTTCTCATATGTTTATTTTCATCCTTTCAGATCTAATTTATTTTAAATATTATATTTGTATTTGAAAAATTTTTCCATATTAAAAAGAATAATTAAGAGCCAATTTATAGTTACTCTTAATTATTTATGACTCTATTTATTTTTTCTGAAAAATTTAGATTTTATATATGGGTAAAATAAAGATACTATTAAATATACTATAAATAGCATTCCCCAAGCATCTACTACATATAATCCTATTATATACCTTAAAATTAATCCTAATACTGCTAAAACTCCAATAGATACTACAAAAGTTCCTAAAGTATTTTTTATTCCTTCTTTTAAGTATTGTGAAAATCTAAGCTTATCTGTTGAATCATTATTATCTTTTACTGTTTTAATATTTTCTTGTTTATCTTCTTTTATAGAATCATCTATATTATCTGTTTTACTTTTTTCTTCATTAACTTGTTTTGTTTCGTTTTCTCCCTTTTCATTTTTTGTATTTTCTGCTGCTTCTTTTGAAGCTTTTGTTTCATCATTATTTAACATATATTATTCCTCCTCATATTTTACAACTAAGTCAAATTATATTATGCTATAGTATTGTTCTTATGTAAATACGTTATATTCATATAAATTATATGTTTTTAATAAGTTATTATTTTTTTAATAAAAAATCTATATTTCTATAAATTTTAGATTTTATAGTATTTTTATCCTCTTTTTTATTACAATTATTTTATTTATAGTTTATACTATATAAGGATGATTTTTAATTTTACATATAAAATATTAAAATTTATATATATTTATGTTTAATCCATTTAATATTAAGCACAATTGTTATTATAACATATAAAGGAAAGATGAACATAAAAAAATATAAAACATACCTATATAACTATTGAGTTATTATTTTATTTTTATAATTAATTTTATAGATTGGAGATGGATCCTTTTGTTTACTATTTTACTTCTATGTTTTGCAGGATTTTTAGCTGCAATCATAGATGCCATAGCTGGCGGTGGAGGACTAATTACTATACCTGCATATTTAATGGCAGGAGTTCCACCTCACATGGCTTTAGGCACAAATAAACTTTGTGCTACCTGTTCTTCATTAACAAGTTGTTTTAATTTTGCTCAATCAGGAAAGGTTAATTTAAACATATTTAAAATATTAGCTCCCTTTTCATTGGTAGGTGCTATATTAGGTGTAAATGCAGTAATGGGTATTAACGCTAAATATCTAAACATTATAGTTCTTATTTTATTAGTTATAGTAGCACTATTCACTATATTCTGTAAAAATATAGGACTAAAGAATAATTTCCATGGTCTAAATAAAAAAAATATTCTATTTGGAATACTTTTATCTTTCTCTATGGGTTTCTATACAGGGTTTTTTGGTCCTGGTACTGGGGCCTTTATGATGATTGGATTGATTGGAGTTTTTAAATTTGATTTCATAGGAGCTAGTGGAAATTCAAAATCATTAAGTGCTATAAGCAATCTAGCATCTTTAATTCTATTTGCTATTCATGGCCAAATAAACTACAAACTAGCTATACCTGTATCCTTATCCATGATAATTGGTGCTAAACTTGGAACAAAAATGGCTCTAAATAAAG
Organism: Clostridium sp. Marseille-Q2269; assembly: GCF_943736985.1. Classification (GTDB taxonomy): domain Bacteria; phylum Bacillota; class Clostridia; order Clostridiales; family Clostridiaceae; genus Clostridium_F. The sequence continues at coordinate 54,564 of NZ_CALSFS010000002.1, read as the reverse complement.
GTTCTAAAATAATAAAACCAGTTTTTACTACTATTTCACTTTTAATAGCTATAAAAGTATTGTATCAAACCATTATATAAAATATTGTTCCAATAATTATACATTAATACATTAGTCTGATTTATTAATAAATAATAAATCTTTATTGTTGAGCTCTAGATAAATTATAATTTAAATGTATAAAGCAAACTGTTAATGAGTATTAAAATAATAAAGCATATATAAGTTAAAATGCAATAAATTTTAACTTATATATGCTCTTTTTTATAATAATTATAAAATTTTTAATTAGCTGTTCTTTAATTAACTTTATATTTCAAAACAAAATTTAGCTAATGTTCTATAGTTAATCCAAAGTCTTCAATAAATTAGCCATTTCTATAGCTGACATAGCTGCATCATATCCCTTGTTTCCTGCCTTTGTACCTGCTCTTTCTATAGCTTGCTCTATAGTATCTGTGGTTAACACTCCAAATATTACTGGTACTTCTTTATCTAAGGATACGTTGGCTACACCTTTTGAAACCTCACTAGATACATAATCAAAATGTGGTGTTGCTCCTCTTATTACTGCACCTAGACAAATTATTGCATCATATTTATCCTGTGATGCCATGTTTTTTGCTATTACAGGTATTTCAAAAGCCCCAGGTACCCAGCATATTTCTATATTTTCATCTTCTCCCCCATGTCTTTTTAAACAATCTATTGACCCTGCCAATAATTTTGATGTTATAAATTCATTGAATCTTGATACTATTATTCCTACTTTTATATCCTTAGCTATTAATTTTCCTTCATATATTTTCATTTTTATTTCCCCCTAATTTTTATTAAGTTTAATGAGATATTTACCTAATAAATAAAACTTTATTTATATAAATATTACTTTTCAAATTTAATTCAAGTCATATAATTAAATTATTATATCTATACTACATCAATTAAATGTCCCATCTTTTCTTTTTTAGTTTTTAAATATCTATGATTATCTTTTTGGCATCCCATATCTATAGGAACTCTATCTACTATTTCTATGTCATAGCCTGAAAGACCTGATATTTTTTTAGGATTATTAGTCATTAGCTTTATATTTTTCACACCTAAATCTTTTAATATTTGTGCTCCTATACCATAATCTCTTAGATCTTCTGGAAATCCTAGTGCTAAATTTGCTTCTATAGTATCCATCCCTTCATCTTGAAGAGCATAAGCTTTTAATTTATTTAATAAACCAATTCCTCTACCTTCTTGCCTCATATACACTAAAACTCCTTTTCCTTCTTCTTCTATTTTAGTAAGAGCTTTAGCTATTTGCTCTCCACAATCGCACCTTAAAGAACCAAAAACATCTCCTGTTAAACATTCTGAATGAACCCTAACAAGTACTGGTTCTTCTCCTTTTACATCTCCTTTTACCAAAGCTACATGTTCTTCTCCGGTTATTAAATTTTCGTAACCTATAACTATAAAATCCCCATATTTAGATGGAAACTTCACTGGTTTTAGAGCTTTAATTAATTTCTCCTGTTTACTTCTATATTTAATTAAATCTGCTATAGTTATTATCTTTAAATTATGTTTCTTTACAAATTCCATAAGCTGTGGAACTCTTGCCATAGTTCCATCTTCATTCATTATTTCACATATGACTCCTGCTTCACAAAAACCTGCCAATCTTGCCATATCTACTGCAGCTTCTGTATGACCTGCCCTAACTAAAACCCCTCCATCTTTAGCTGCCAATGGGAAAACATGCCCTGGCTTTAAAAAATCTTCTTTTTTTGAATCTAAATCAATTATTTTTGATACAGTAAAGGCTCTATCAAAAGCAGATATACCTGTAGATGTTCCTACAGCATCTACTGATACTGTAAAAGCAGTTCCAAAATTATCTTTATTTTTATTTACCATTTGATATATTTCTAGCTCTTCTAGTTTAGATTTTTTTACTGGAGTACAGATGAGCCCTCTTCCCTCTTTGGCCATAAAATTTATAGCCTCTGAAGTAACCTTTTCTGCTGCCATTAAAAGATCTCCTTCATTCTCTCTATCTTCATCATCCACAACCACAATAATTCTTCCTTTTTTCACATCTTCTATAGCTTCCTCTATACTATTAAATTTATAATTCATTTGAATTCCCCCTAAACGTATTATTGAATTTTTATATTCTTCTTACACAAGATGGTAATTGTATTTATATATCTACTGCTCGCTTTAACTTTATAATGATTATCACATTTCATAAATATTTCATTTAAAGTTTATTAATTTTAAATTATTTATTACTAAATAGCTTATATTACAAAAATCCTGTTCTAGTTAGCAAATCTAAACTTATATTGTTGTTGTGAGTTTCTTCTTTTTTTGAATGAATAAATTTATATACATATTTGCCTAAAGCATCACATTCTATGTTTAATATGCTACCTATCTTTTTGTCCATTAATATAGTTTCTTTTTTAGTATGAGGTATTAATGATACTGTAAAACTTTTTTCTTTTATATCTACTAAAGTTAAACTTACTCCATCTAATGCTATAGAGCCTTTAGGCACCATATATGTTAATAAGCTTTCTTTTGTCTTTATTTCTAATAAATTAGCAATACCTTCTTTTTTAATACTTATTATTTCTCCTATGCCATCTATATGTCCATAAACTATATGTCCCCCTAAGGGCTTGTTTAAAGTTAACGCTGTCTCTAAATTTACTAAACTATTTTTTACTAAAGTACCTAAACTGCTTTTCTTTAAAGTTTCTGGCATAACATCTGCAGTAAAGTTATTATTATTAAAATTAGTTACCGTAAGGCATACACCATTTACAGCTATACTATCCCCTAAATTTAGGTCAGTTACAACCTTACTTCCCTCTATGGTTATATGCAGAAAATCCTGTCCTTGTTCTATTTTTAATACTTTCCCAATTTCTTCTACTATACCAGTAAACAATCTAACACCTTCTTTTTACTCATGTAAATAACCTTCAATAAGTATATCCCGTCCTATTTTTTCAATTTTCAAGTTATTTAAATTAAATGAATCTTTTAAATCTTCCACTCCAGTTCCACCTATCATAGATTTTGAATCCTCTCCTCCTATTATCTTTGGAGCAATAAAACACATTACTTTATCCACTATGTCTTCCTTTAATGCAGAAAAATTTAAAGTGCTTCCTCCCTCTAACAAAATACTGTCTATTTCTTCTTTTCCTAAAAGTTTCATTAGTTTTTTTAACGGAACTTTACCTTCTTCATTTTCTTCAAGCTCTAAAATTTTAACTCCTAATTTTTTTAGCTCATTTTTTTTACATAAATTATTATGACTTTTTGTAGTTGCTATATAGATATTTCTACCATTAATGGTTTTTATTATTTTAGCTTCTAATGGAATTCTAAGCTTAGAATCTATTATTATTGCCTTAGGATCTTTTCCACCATCTATTCTAGTTGTTAGCATGGGATTATCTTTTAGAATTGTCCCTATTCCAACCATTATTCCAGATAAATCATTTCTTATGTCATGTACTTTATATCTTGCTTCTACTCCTGTTATCCATTTAGACTCTCCTGTTTTTGTAGCAATTTTACCATCTAATGTAGAGGCTGTTTTTAAAACCACAAAAGGTTCTGTTTTTGTTATATATTTAATAAATACTTCATTTAGTTTTTTACTGTCTTTTTCCATGATTCCTGTTATAACTTCTATATTATTTTCCTTTAAAATATCTATTCCTTTTCCTCTAACTAAAGGGTTAGGATCTTCCATAGCTATTAGAACCTTAGTTATACCTGCCTTTACTATGGCCTCTGCACATGGGGGTGTTTTACCATAATGAGAACACGGTTCTAATGTAACATACAAAGTAGCCCCTTTAGCTTTTGCTCCTGCTTCTTTAAGTGCATAAACTTCTGCATGAGGTCCTCCAAAATATTTGTGATAACCTTTGCCAATTATTTTATTATCTTTAACAATTATGGTCCCAACTTTAGGATTAGGATTAACTTTCCCATCACCTTTTTTAGCTAAGTCTAAGGCTTTTTCCATATAAAAATTATGATCATCCATTTTAAACACACCACCTTATACAACTAATAACTCATATTAAATTGTGCAATTAATTAAATTGTTTATATTATACTAGTATAAATTTATCTATTTTAATATTGAAATTTGATTTGGTATACCATTTTTAAATTAGTAAAATTTTGTAAGATATAGTGTTTATACAATTTTTTATAAAATAAAAAATCTCTAGAGTTTCCTCCAGAGATTTATATGCGAAACAAAATAATAACATAAAAATTATTATTTATAATCCTATCTTTCATCCAGACTTTAACTGTCGGTTTCGGAGTTTCACCGAATCATGCTACAAGTAGCTCGCGGACTTTACCGCCGGTGGGGAATTACGCCCCGCCCTGAAGGATTTATGTTATTAAATTTTACAATTTTAATATACTCTTTTTACTTATCTATGTCAACAATTAATTTTTATTTTATGTTTTTTAATAACTCTACTAAGAATTTCCATATTCTTTCTACTGAAGATATGCTTAAGTGTTCATTTGGTGTATGAACATCATATAAATTTGGTCCAAAGCTTATCATATCAGTATCTTTCATTGTACCTTTAAATAGTCCACACTCTAATCCTGCATGTATTGCTGATACTTCTGGTTTTTCATATAATTTAGTATATATATCAACACATAAATCTTTTATTTTAGATTCTGGATCAAACTGCCATGCTGGATATTTGTCTTCCTTAGTACATTTTGCATTTATTAATGAACATAAAGCTTCTATTCTATCTACAATTTCTAATTGTAAGCTACTTACTGAACTTCTAACAGATATTGTAATTTTAATTTCATCTTCCTTGTTTTCAACTACACCAATGTTTAAACTACTTTCAACTAGACCATCTATATCCTTACTCATAGTTTGTACTCCATAAGGAACCAATGTTAAGAAACTTATTATGCTATCTGTTACTTTTTTAGTAAATTGTTTTTCTTTGTTTTCTATATTTTCAACTACAACTTGTATATTTGGATCCTCTACTCTAAATTCATTTTGGAAGTCTTCTTGTAGTTTATTGAAGAGTTCTTTAACTTCATCTAATTTATTTTCATCTATTGATAATACTGCATTAGCATGTAGTGCAATAGCATTATGTTTTGAACCACCATTTATTGAAACAATGTTAAAATCTATTTTTTTCTTTAATTCATATAATACTCTACCCATTAACTTATTAGCATTAGCTCTTTGTTTAATGATTTCCATACCTGAATGTCCACCATTTAAGCCTTTTATTTCTATATCTATACACTTTCCTGTAACTTTTTCGTATTCTGTAGGTATAGAAACTATAGGATTCACTCCCCCAGAGCAACTAGCTAAAAATATTCCTTCTTCTTCTGAATCAATATTTAATAAAATTTTGCCTTTTAATTTAGATGTATCTAACCCCATAGCACCATTCATGCCTGTCTCTTCTGAAGTTGTTGCAAGAAGTTCTATACTAGGGTGTTCTATATCCTTTGAATCTAATACAGCTAGTCCATAAGCAACAGCAATACCATCATCTCCACCTAATGTTGTTCCTGTAGCATATAGATGATCTCCTTCTATTCTTAACTTTAAAGGATCTTTTTCAAAATCATGATCACTTTCCTTAATTTTTTCGCAAACCATATCCATATGTCCTTGAATAATTACAGTAGGAGCATTCTCATAGCCTTTTGTAGCTGGTTTTCTTATTATTACATTTAAAACTTCATCTTGAATAACTTCTAAATTTCTTTCCTTTGCAAAATTAACTAAATAGTCACTTATTCTTTTTTCGTCCCCTGAACCATGTGGTATTTTAGTTAATTCCTCAAAAAAATGAAATACTGATTTTGGTTGTAAATTTTCCAACATAATAATATATCCTCCTTTTAAAATTAAATTTGAAAATTACCTTGTTGGTGAAATCTATATCTATTTAATGTTAATACGCCACTAACCTCATTCTACTAAATATATAGTTAAATTACAACTTATTTAACCTAATATTGTCTGTTTTTCACTATTTTATAAATAGTTCTACTATTATTGTTGTTTTTTCATTTATAAGGTTACTTATACAAATTTATTATGTTATCTTGTTGTGCTAGTTAAATTGAGCTTACATAATAATATTTTGCACATTAACCCAAAGCTAAATCAACTGACAGTAATATTCACTCAAAGTTTAACTTAGCAAAATATGATTCCTAGAGCTACTTTAACTATCGCAATAGATTATGTTATTATTATTTTGAAAGGCTTATATTTTAGATTTAAAATGAACATATTAATAAACAATTTTTTAAAATTGTGTTAATCTAAAATATATCTAATAATATATATATTACTAATTAATTATTTAATAACAATTATTTTACCAAGGAAGTGATCTTATGAAACTTACTAAAATTAAAGGAAACTCTTACTACATAGACTTTCCTACCAATATTGGAGTGTATACTTTTAAAAATAAAAATTGTTTATTAATTGATACAGGTAAAAATAAATATGATGGAAAAAAAATAGAGGAAGTTTTACTTAAAAATGGTCTTCATCCAAAATATATAGTAAATACACACAATCATCTAGACCATTGTGGAGGAAATATTTTATTTAAAGAAAACTATCCTGGATGCATAACTTATACGTCTTTTAAAGAAAAATTGTTTATGGAAAATCAAAATTTAAATGTTGCTATGCTATTTTCAGCATCACCAATAAAGCTTTTACATAAAAGCCACAAAAATATAGATGTTGATTACATATTAGATTATGGTATAAATAAAATTAATGATGAAAAATTTGAAATTATAAGTCTTAAAGGGCATTCTCCAGAACAAATAGGACTTATAACCCCTGAAAAAGTATGCTTTTTAGGTGATAGTATTTTTAGTGATGAAACAATAGAAAAATACTCATTTCCATATTATTATGATTTAAAAGAATCTATAGAAACCTTAGATATAATAAAAAATATAGAAGCTGATTATTTCGTTATAAGTCATTGTAATAAAGTATTAGAAAAAAATGAAATTCTCAATCTAGTAAATAAAAATAAAGAGAATATAAAAAATAATATAAATATAATTTTAGATCTCTTAGATGAACCTTTAACCAAAGAGGATATATTAGAAAATCTAGTAATACTAGAAGAATTAAAATTAAGCTTTAACCAATATCACTTATATTTAGGAGCATTAAGTGCATTTATAACTTATCTTTTTGATAAGAATCTTATTAATTATTCCATAGAAGATGGTAAGCTTTATTATTTTAAAAAATTATAAGTAAAACTACTAAATCATATGTTGTACAACATAATAAAATTACGACTTAACACCTTTTAAAGCATAAAAATTAAAACAGGGAATATTTTTAGTCAATAGATGGCTATAAAAATAAAGAATACTAATATTTGTATCCTAAGATTTAAGCTAACGGTCTAATGCCACGTCCTGTGGCAACTAGTCCTAAGTAAACGTCCTGTTTACTTTACGCTTAAATCTTAGTTTACAAATAAAGTATTCTAATTATTTTTCTAGATATCTATTTTTCCTAAAAGTATTCCTTGTTTTAATCCATTTAAAGACTGTTATATAAATTTTCAGTTTCATATAAATATTTTAAATTTAAATATAAAACAATTGGCGTAGCCAGGAAATTGATCATACGAATTTTTATTGCTAATGCATAAATATTTAGTATAAAAATTAACATATGTAAATTTTATGAATGATATACTTACTCCGCATGCTACGCATGAATTTTCTAACGAAAATTTTTTTAAAGCCCTTTCTTTTAATGAAAAAATAATTGCAGATTTTACGTAACAAAGAGGAGTAAAATCCTCCTTTTGCACTTCCTATTCCACAGAAAATTACGTTTAAATAGTTATACTATCTTTCCTTAGATTAAAAAATTGGGATATGTGGTGTAAAAGGCATTTGAACAAAATTAGAGATTCTCATTTGTTTTCCCAAAATATATGTATATTCCAAATTATTGTTTGAGCGTTCAGCGAGTTATAATTTGAAATTATATATTTTAAGGAAAAACAAATTAGAATCTCTTATTGAAGTGAATTGCCTTTCAAGCCACATATCCCTTTTTTAATCTAAGGTAGTAACCTTTTACGTCGCAATTTTCTTATATTACACCTAATGCTATAAATTCTTGGCAATGAAATAAATTGTACTCATTATAATGTTTTTTTCCCATAAGTTTATATATTATATCTTTAGATTTATAACCTTCTTTATATAATTTCAAATCTTGTACTATTTTTTTGCATTTGTTTTTATTTATATTTAATATATGCTGAATACTATTGAAAGAATAATATTCTTTTATAAATAACTTTTCCAATGTATTTTGTAATTCTAGTTTATAACTTACATCTATATTATGATCTTTATGAGGACTGTGTTTTCCTCTATGATGTCTTCCACATAAATATTTATAATTTATTTCTAAATCCATTCCGCCTTCACATTTATGAATTATATGATGTATTTCAGCTCCTTCTCTGCCACATACCTCACATTTGGGCAAAATATCTTCACTCCTTATAAATAAAATATCTTAATAATATTATACCATAAATAGCATTATAGATAATTTGAAATTAATTGTATTTTTGTAAATTGAATTCAATTATTTTATCTAGTGTTTTCAGATTATAATTTCTAATATTCTTTATTGAAGGCTTTTAACAATATTAATTTAAGTTCTTCAAATGAAATAAGATATGAACATGGTATAAGTTATTTACTAGTTAAACTTAATTTTTTTAAAGCTAACAGCAGCAGATACATATAAACAAAACTCCTTTATATGTATCTGCTCTTTATTATTTACCTATATCTTTTCTGTAATATATACCTTCAAAATCGATCTTTTCCATATTTTCATACGCCTTATTTATACTTTCATCTAAAGTTTTTCCTATGGCTTGAGTACACAATACTCTTCCCCCATTAGTTACTATGTGGTTATGTTCTAATTTAACGCCTGCTCCAAATACACCTTCTAGATTTTCTATTCCTTTTATTAAAAATCCTTTTTCATAATTTTCAGGATATCCTTTAGATACTGCTACAACACAAGTAGAATATGCTTTTTTCCATACTATATTTGTAGATTTTAATTCTTTATTCATTGCTTTCATTATTAAATCCAATAAATCACTTTCCATTAAAGGAAGAACAGCTTCTGTTTCTGGATCTCCCATTCTTAAATTATATTCTAAAAGATATGGTCCTTTTTTAGTTAGCATTATTCCAAAAAAAATTATACCTGAAAATTTCAGTTGCTCTTTCTCTAATCCCCTTAATGTTGGTTGTAATATATTTTCATTAAAATCTTTTAATACCTCTTTTGTACAATAAGAATTTGGAGCAACAACTCCCATGCCACCCGTATTAGGGCCTAGTCCTCCATCATATATTTGCTTATGATCCTTTGAAGATATAAAAGGTATTATAGTTTCTCCATCTGTTATAGATAATATTGAAGCTTCTGGCCCCTCTAAAAAATCCTCTATAACAACTTTTTTACCTGCTCCTTTAAATTTGTCTTTAATCATAAATTCTTCTAAGGTCTTCTTGCTTTCTTCAAAAGATTTACTTATAACAACACCTTTTCCTGCTGCTAATCCATCTGCTTTTATTACAACTGGATGCTCAACGCTTTCTAAGTAATTTAAAGCTTCTTTTTCTTCTTGAAACACTTCATAAGATGCAGTTTTTATATTATATTTTTTCATAAAATCTTTTGCAAATGCCTTGCTTCCTTCTAATAAAGCTGTTTTTTTATCTGGTCCAAATATGTTAAGTCCATTTTCTTTAAATAAATCTACTATTCCTTCCATTAAAGGAATCTCTGGTCCTACAATAGTTAAATCTATGTTATTTTTTAAAGCAAATGTTAACAGTTCTTCAGTATCAGAGATATTAACATTTTCACACTTATACTCTAGCTCAGTGCAACCATTCCCAGGAGCACAAAATATTTTTTCCACTAAAGGATTCTTACCAATTTTCCATGCTATAGCATGCTCTCTTCCCCCTGAGCCAATTATTAATATTTTCATGCTTTTTACCCCTTTAACATATTTAATTCTTATGCATTAATTTATACAACACTTAGACAAGTCATTTAAAAATACACTTATATAGAAATATCTAAATCTAATGTTTAAAGTGTCTTATTCCTGTGAATACCATAGCAATACCATTTTCATTGCATTCCTTTATAGATTCTTCATCTCTTATAGATCCACCTGGTTGAATTATAGCCTTTATTCCCCATTTTGCTGCTTCTTCTACTACATCTTTAAATGGGAAGAAAGCATCTGAAGCTAAAACTGCACCATGTCCTGCTCTATCTAAAGCTTCTTTTGCTGCCCATATTCTATTTACTTGGCCTGCTCCAACACCTGTTGCCATGCCATCTTTAACTACTACAATTGCATTAGATTTTACATACTTAACTACCTTCATACCAAATATAAGATCTTTCATCTCTTTATCTGTTGGATATTTCTCTGTAACTACTTTTGTATCATCTAATAATTTATTGTCTCCCTGCTGCACTAGTATTCCACCATCTACTTTTGCCATATCCTTTTCCTCTGTAGATTTTTCTTCACATTTTATAACCCTTAGATTTTTCTTTTTCTTTAATACTTCTAGAGCTTCTTCATCAAAATCCGGTGCTACAACTATTTCTAAAAATATCTTTGAAAGCTTTTCTGCTGTTTCTTTATCTACAGTTGTATTAAAAGCAACTATTCCACCGAATATAGATACAGGATCACATTCATAAGCCTTAGTGTAAACTTCTTCTAATGTTTCTCCTATTGCCACACCACAAGGTGTATTGTGCTTTAATGCACAACAAGCTACTTCTTCAAATTCACAAACAGTTTTCCAAGCTATATCCATATCTTTTATGTTATTATAAGATAGCTCTTTCCCATTTAATTTTTCAAAATTTTTCATGGGGTATTTTCCAACAGTAGATGTGTAATAAGCTGCTGTTTGATGCGGATTTTCTCCGTATCTTAAATCCATATTCTTTTTATAAGATAGAGTTAAATATTCTGGGTATTCCTCATCTAATAAGAAATTACTTATAGCTGCATCATAAGCTGACATTAGATTAAAAACTTTCCCTGCTAATTTTTTTCTAGTTTTTATACTAACTTCATTACTTTCTTCTATCTCATTTATTACATTTTCATAATCCTTTGTATCTGTTAACACTACTACATCTCTAAAATTTTTAGCCGCTGCTCTTATCATAGTAGGTCCACCAATATCTATAAATTCTACTTTTTCGTCAAAATTTAAATCTTCCTGTACCTTATTAAAAAATGGATATAAATTAACCACTACCATATCTATAGGCTTAATTCCTTTTTTCTCTATGACCCTCATATGTTCTTCATTATCTCTTATGGCCAATATACCTCCATGAATTAAAGGATTTAATGTTTTCACTCTTCCATCTAACATTTCGGGAAAATTTGTTACTTCTTCTATATCTATTACTTTTATTCCATTTTCTCTTAAATGTTTGTAAGTTCCACCTGTAGATATTATTTCTACACCTTTATTCTCCAAAAATTTTGCTAAATCTAAAACACCTGTTTTATCAAATACACTTATTAATGCTCTTTTTATCAATTTAACTCCCCCAATTTTAATGGTTTTATTATTTATATTTATTTCATAAGGAATTGCCACCAATACATCATCTTTTAAAGAAAACATATAAGTGGCACTATTTTAATGTGTAAATTGCAAACTTTAATATATAAATAATCCAATTATCCTAATAAGATTTTCATTCTTATATGTTAAAGTAATACTTTTAAATTTTATATTATAGGCCTTTATTTATTAAAACTTTTCTTCCTTGCAACTTTACTGTTCCTTCACTTATAAGTTTTACAGCTTCAGGTAATGCTATATGTTCTTTTTCTAAAACTCTTCTTTGTAATAATTCTGGTGTATCATCTTCAAATACTGGTACTGATTTTTGTATTATTATAGGGCCACTATCTGTACCTTCATCTACAAAATGAACAGTGCATCCAGATAATTTCACTCCATATTCTAAAGCTTTCTCATGCACTTTTATGCCATACATTCCATTTCCAGAAAAGCTTGGTATTAGTGAAGGATGAATGTTTATTATTTTATTTTCAAATTTATTTATTAAATCCCCATTTAATATAGACAACCATCCTGCTAAAACTATTAGATCTACCTTTCCATATAAACATTCACATATTTTATTAGATAGACCATTTTTATATACTTTTCTATCTAAAATTAAAGTTTCAATTCCCTTTTTTTCTGCTCTTTCTATAGCATAAATATTAGGTCTATCTCCTATAAATATCTCTATTTTACAATTTTTTATGTATCCATCTTCTATTTTATCTATTATAGATTGAAGATTGCTTCCACCTCCAGAGGCAAGCACTGCAATTTTAAACATGTTATTCTCCTCTAATATAAATAAAAATTTTTCTATATATTCTATAAATAATTAATTCCCCAACTAATTATTTTAAAACTAAATATAATCTACTCCAAATTTTTATTATAAATTGTTTACCTATGTGCTATGATTTTTTAAATCAATTCCACAGATTTATTTCCTTTTTTAACATACCCTATTTTATAAGCCGTTTCTCCCATTTCTATCAGATCTTTTATTATATCTTCAGCATCTTTTTCATCTACACACAGTACAAAACCAATCCCCATATTAAAAGTGTTGTACATCTGATTTTCTTCAATCCCTAGGCTCATTAGATAATTGAATATGCTTGGCATTGGGTAAGATTTTTTATTTATAACTGCTGTAAAATCCTCTTTAAACATTCTTGGTATGTTTTCATAAAAACCTCCCCCAGTTACATGAGCCATACCTTTTACATTATATTTCTCTAAAAGTTTTATTACAGGTTTTACATATATTTTTGTAGGAGTTAAAAGAGTACTGCCTATTTTTTCTCCTTCAAAATCTTTATGTAAATCTTCTACTAGTTTTCTTATAAGAGAATATCCATTGCTATGTGGTCCTGATGATGCTATTCCTATTAATATATCACCATGTTGTATTTTGCTTCCATCTATTATTTCATCTTTTTCTGCTAATCCTACAGCAAAACCAGCTATATCATATTCCCCATCTTTATAAAATCCTGGCATTTCTGCTGTTTCTCCACCTATTAATGCACATTCTCCTTGTACACACCCATTACTAACCCCTTCTACGAGCTGACCTGCAACTTCTGCCTCTAATTTTCCACAGGCAATATAATCCAAGAAAAATAATGGCTTAGCTCCATGACATAATATGTCATTTACACACATAGCTACACAGTCTATACCAACTGTATTATATTTTCCCATTCTAAATGCTATATCCAATTTAGTTCCAACCCCATCAGTACCTGATACTAGAACAGGATTTTTATACTTAGGAAGTTCAAACATACCTGCAAAACTTCCTAAATTATTTAGTACTCCTTTTGTAAATGTCTTTGAAGCATGTTTTTTTATAAGATCTACAGATTTATAGCCTTCTTCTATATTAACTCCCGCTTCTTTATAAGATACCATGAATAACATTCCCTTCTTTGTATTACTAGTTATTCTACAAATTTAAAAAACTATGTTAAATTTAGTATAACTTTGAGATGATTAAAAAATAATCATTTAAATATAAATCAATTTTAGTGCCACCCATTAATCAGTTTTTTTACGCAAATTTACACTACTTAAATTATCTATTCCAAACTATCTTTAGCCATTTCTATAGGAGCTGATATAGGATATATACCATTAAAGCATCCCAAACAAAAACCTTTATCTTTATTAAGTGTTTCTACCAATCCTTCCATGCTTATATATGCTAAGCTATCTGCCCCTATTTTTTCTCTTATTTCTTCAGCACCTAGATGAGCTCCTATTAAATCCTTTCTATAAGGAGTATCTATTCCAAAATAACATGGATATTTAACCATTGGTGATGATACTCTAAAATGTACTTCTTTTGCTCCAGCTTTTCTTAATATTTGTACCAATCTTTTACTAGTAGTTCCCCTAACTATTGAATCATCTATTATTACTACTCTTTTTCCATCTACATTTATTTTAAGTGGATTTAACTTTACAGATACAGCTCTTTCTCTTAATTCTTGAGAAGGTGATATAAATGTTCTTCCTACATATTTATTTTTTATGAATCCTATACCATAAGGTATTTGGGAAGCCTCTGCATAACCAACTGCCGCTGCTATACCTGAATCCGGAACGCCTATAACTATATCTGCTTTAACTGGGTGTTCTTTATAAAGCATTCTTCCTGCTCTAACTCTTGATTCATAAACATTTATATCATCCATAGTACTATCCGGTCTTGCAAAATATATATACTCAAAGGAGCATGTCTGGCATTTTGTCTTTTCTGCAAACTTAATTGAATTTATTCCACTGTCATCTATAATAATTATTTCCCCAGGTTCTACATCTCTTATAAATTCTCCCCCTATGCAATCAAAAGCACAGCTTTCTGAACTCAACAAATAATCATCACCAATTTTGCCCAAACACATAGGCCTTATGCCATGTGGATCTCTTGCTCCTATTAGCTTATCTTTTGTAAGTATAACAATAGCATAAGAACCTTTAATAGCTTGTATGGCATCAACCACTGCTTTATCAATTCCCTTTTTAGCACTTCTTGCTATTAAATTTAATAATACTTCTGTATCTATAGATGTTTGAAAAATACATCCACCATCCTCTAGAAGTTCTCTTATTACTGCAGCGTTAACTAAATTGCCATTATGTGCTATGGCAATAGATCCTAGCTTATAAGTGCCTACTATAGGTTGTGCATTATCAGATTTACTAGCTCCTGTTGTGGAATATCTAACATGCCCTATAGCAGAATTTCCCCTAAGCTCTTCTATAATTTCCTTGCTAAAAACATCTGATACAAGACCCATATCTTTGTGATATTTAAACTTTTCTCTATCAGATACAACTATACCTGCACTTTCTTGTCCTCTATGTTGAAGAGCATATAGTCCATAGTAAGTCATCTCTGCTACTCTAGAATCTTCATTTTTAGAAAATACTCCAAATACACCACATTCTTCCTTAAACTTATCTTGTTCTAAATCAAAGGGCATATTATCACTTAAATCATCTAACATATAGCACATACTCTTTTTACTCCCTACCTAGTTTCTATTTTTAAAATTAAGCATTTTATAAATTATTTTAAACTGTCAACAAATTAATTTTCACCTATAAATCTCTAATTATTAATTCTTTTTAATATTTCCATATAAGCTTCTTTTACATTCCCCATATCTCTTCTAAATCTATCTTTATCTAATTTTTCTCTCGTACTCTTATCCCACAATCTGCAAGTATCTGGTGATATTTCGTCTGCCAAAAGAAGTTCTCCATTAAATCTTCCTATTTCTATTTTAAAATCAACTAAAATTATTCCTTGTTCATCAAAAAATTCTTTTAAAGTGTTATTTACTTTTTCTGCTATGAAATACATTTCTTTTAATTCTTCAAAAGTTGTAAGCCCTATTGCCACTGCATGATGATCATTTATAAGTGGATCATTTAAATCATCATTTTTATAACTTATTTCAAATACAGTAGTATCTAACTTTCTTCCTTCTGAAAGACCTAATCTTTTTGCCATGCTTCCTGCTGCTATATTTCTAACTATAACCTCTAGTGGAACTATTTCTACTTTCTTACAAAGTTGTTCTCTTTCATTTATCTTTTCTATGAAATGTGTTTTTACACCTTTTTTTTCTAAAAGTTCAAATAACATTGAGGTTATAGAGTTATTCATAACTCCCTTATCTTCAATAGCACCCTTTTTTTCCCCATTAAAAGCTGTGGCATCATCTTTATAATAAACAATAACTGTATCCTTATCATATGTTCCAAATATTTTTTTAGCTTTTCCTTCATATAACATATCCTTTTTTTCCATTATAACTCCACTCCCTCTTTATTATCATTTATAAATTTTTCTTTCATAGATTTTCTATACTGTACTAGTTTTTGTTTTAGATCTTCATACTTTAAAGATAAAATTTGTGCCGCAAGCATGCCTGCATTGTAGCTATTATTTATTCCTACTGTAGCTACAGGTATAGATTTAGGCATTTGAACTATTGATAAAAGTGAATCCATTCCTCCAACTGCAGCCTCTATAGGAACCCCTATAACAGGAAGAACAGTGTGGGAAGCTATAACACCAGGTAGATGTGCCGCAAGCCCAGCTCCAGCAATTATACATTCGTAACCTTCATTTTCTAGTTCTTTAATTGTATCCATCAATTTTTCTGGTACTCTATGTGCTGAAAGTATATATGCTTTATATTCTATATTAAACTCTTTTAGAGCTTTAGCTGATCCTTTCATTTTATCAGTATCAGATTGACTTCCAAAGATAATGGCTACTTTCATGTATTAATCCTCCTTAATATTTAAATATAAAAAAAATTCCGCAAAGATTCATATGGAGAATCCTAGAGCGGAACTTAAGCGCACTGCTAAAGCATAGCTAAGATTCATCCATAGACAGGAAATTTATGGTCTCCTCGTAGAAACTCTCAAACCTTATTATTGAGATTATATGGATGATATATTTCTTTATTATATGTACTCATGGTAACATATATTTCTTAATAAATCAATCTGTTTTTATAATATCATTCGTATTTATTTGATTTTTTATCATATTTTTTATAATATAATTCGTAATGGTGCGAATATTATAGATTATCCTGAATTTCTAATATCTTTATAATATATGTATATTTCATCCTGAATTTCTAATATCTTTATAATATATGTATATTTCATATTGAATATATATAATAATTTCTTAATAAATAACATTAAAAAACAGATTAGATTTTATTTAATATAAAAAAACTAAAGTACACTTATAAATCAAATAATGGATTTATAAGTGTACTTTTATATATTCACTGTTGAAATTAAATTTATTTATACATACTCACTGTTTAAATCAAATCTATCTTTTCATATTTTTCTATAAGTAATTACTTTTTTCTTCTATAAGCCGTATTCTCTAGAGGAAGTTTAGTTCTGAATTCACCATCAAACTTTAAGTAAGCTCCTTGAGATGCAGGTGCTGTTGGTATGGTTGTAATTTCTCCTATTCCTTTTGCACCATAAGCTAAGTCATTTGTATTCTTTTCAATTATTATAGGTTCAATTTCAGGTATATCCGTAGCTCTAAATAAACCTAATGTTCCGAATTTAGCAGTTGGAACAGATTTATTTAATGGATAATCCTCTGTAAATGCATATCCAAGTCCCATAACTATTCCACCTTCAATCTGACCTTCCACATTAGTAACATTTATAGCTTTTCCCACGTCATGAGCTGCAATAACTTTGTCTACTTTTCCATCTTTATTAAGTATAACCACCTGTGTTGCATATCCATAAGCCACATGACTTACTGGATTTTTCTTTTTTGAATTAATAGGATCCGTAATTCCTTCATATTGACCATAAAACTCTTCTCCTTCACATTCTTTTAATGTTTTAGTTAAAAGTCTATCTTTAAGCTTTAGTGCCGCTATTTTTGTAGCTTCTCCAGTAAATACTGTCTGCCTTGAGGCTGTAGTTGTACCTGAATTTGGAGTTCTAAATGTATCTGGTGGATCTAATACTACATAACTTGGCAATATATTTGTAGTTTCACATACTATCTGTGTGAGAATTGTTCCTAGCCCTTGACCTATGCACGCAGCACTAGTTTTTATATGCACTTTTCCATTTAGTACTTCTAAATCGCATCTACCTATATCAGGAATACCAACACCAACACCTGAATTCTTCATACAACATGCTATACCTGCATATTTACTGTTTTCATATATATCCTTTACAGCTAATATAGTCTCTTTAATTGCTGTACCTTTATCAGCAATTTGTCCATTAGGAAGTGCTTGTCCTGGTTCTATAGCATTTTTAAATCTTATTTCCCATGGAGATATACCTACTTTTTCAGCTAAAAGATTTAAATTACTTTCTGATGCAAAAACTGATTGAGTTACTCCAAAACCTCTAAAAGCTCCTGCTGGAGGATTGTTTGTATACACAGCAGTACCTTTTATCTGTACATTGGGACATCTATATGGTCCCGCTGCATGAGTACAAGCTCTTTGAAGTACTGGTCCTCCTAAAGATGCATATGCTCCGGTATCTGCTATAATATCTGCTTTAAATGCAGTTAAATTCCCATTTTCATCACAAGCTGTAGTAATAGACATCTCCATGGCATGTCTTTTAGGATGGATTTTCATACTTTCTTTACGGGTTAACGTTATTTTCACAGGTTTTTTAATAATGAAAGCAAGAAGAGAAGCATGATGTTGTACACTCATATCTTCCTTTCCACCAAAACCTCCTCCAACATATTTGCTAATACACCTTACTTTTTCTTTTGGCAATCCTAAAAGCTCAGAAATTTCTCTTTGCTCATCATATATACCTTGGCTTCCTGTATAAATGGTCACTCCATCTCCATCTGGCATAGCTAATGCACTTTCTGGTTCTAAAAAAGCATGTTCTGTAAAAGGAGTGGAATAATGATTAGTAACAACATATTTAGAACTATTTATTGCATCATCTACATTACCTCTATTAACTTTTTCTACTGTTAATACATTCCCATTTGAATGAATTTTGGGCGCTCCATCTACCATTGCCATTTTAGGATTACAAAGTGGCTCTAACTCCTCATACTCTACCTTTATAAGATTAAGTATTTCTCTCACAGCTTTTTTACTTTTTGCTGCAACCAAAGCTACTGCATCACCAACATATCTTGTTTCTTCACCTATACCTATCATAGCTGGCCAATCTTTTACAATATGCCCTATAAATCTATTTCCCGGGATATCTTTTGCAGTAAGAACTGCCTCAACCTGTGGATGTTTTAAAGCTTCACTTATATCAATACTTTTTACTAAAGCTCTAGGATATTCAGATCTCAGGGCAGAACCGTAAATCATACCTTCTATTTTTATATCATCCACATATTTTCCTATACCTAAAATCTTATCTTTTGCATCTATTCTCGGAATATTTTCTCCTATCTTTCCTTTATATTCTTCATCATATGAAATTTCACCATTTCTAAATGCTTCTGCAGCCATTTCAATGGCTTTTATTATCTTAACATATCCTGTACATCTACATACATTTCCTCTAATAGCATTCTTAATTTCCTTTTTATTTGGATTTAAATTTTTATCTAAAAGAGATTTTGCACTTATTATCATCCCTGGTATACAGAATCCACACTGAACTGCTCCAGCTTTAGAAAAAGCCCATGTGAAAACCTTTTCTTCAAATTCTGTTAATCCCTCTACAGTCTTAACCTCTTTACCATGTGCCTTTGCAGTTGTAAATATACATGCTCTGACAGCCTTGCCATCAACCAGTATCATACAAGCTCCACATGCACCCTCTGCACATCCATTTTTTACTGAAGTTAGATCTTCATAATCTCTTAAGTATTCCAGTAAATTAATGTCCTCTGCAACAGATACATTTTTTCCATTTAATATAAATTCATACATAATTATTACCCCCACATATTTATGTACTGACAAATATCTCATTTCATAAGTATATAAACAACAACTATTCTAAAAATATAATTAAGAAATGGAGATAAATGCTCTCCATTTCTCAATTTATTTTTGTTTTTTAGAATATATTAATCTTCTTAAGTTTATGTGAGCATATTATTTTATTATATAATCTAATTTATTATTTATTAGCAAATTCTTTAACATAAGTTATTGGGATTAATGCATACATTGCAGCACATTTTACTAATTCATCTTTCCAAGTTCTTTCGTTAGGTGCATGTGCTTGATCTTCGTGGCCTGGACCAAATCCTATACATGGTATTCCATATCTTCCCATTATAGAAACTGCATTTGTAGAGAATGTCCATTTATCAACTTTTGGCTCACTGTTAAATAAATCTTTATAACATTTAACAGCATTTTGGCATATAGGATGATCTTCTTTTAATACCCAAGTTGGGAAGAAGCATTCTGTTGGATATACTAAATCAGTATATGAAGGTCTTTCATAACTATACATTTCAACTTCAGCCTTTGCAGCTTTAACTGATGGTAAATTCTTAATTTGTTGAATTGCATATTCCCAAGTTTCTCCATCAGTAAGTCTTCTGTCTACTGATATAGTGCATCCATCTGCAACAGCACATCTTGAAGGTGATGAAAAGAATATTTCAGATACAGTTAAAGTACCCTTTCCTAAGAATTCATCATCCTTTAAATTTTCATTTAAAGCTTTCAATTCATTTAATATTGGACCCATTTTAAATATTGCGTTATCTCCTCTTTCAGGTGCTGATCCATGACAACTAATTCCATGAGTTGTAACCTTTATCTCCATTCTTCCTCTATGTCCTCTATATATATTTAATGAAGTTGGTTCTGTAATAACAACAAATTCAGGTTTTATTTTGTCTTCATTAACTATATATTGCCAACATAATCCATCACAATCTTCTTCTTGAACTGTACCTGTTACTATTAATGTATAATCATCTTCTAATTCAAGATCTTTGATTATCTTTCCTGCATATACCATAGAAGCCATTCCACCTTCTTGGTCTGTTACGCCTCTTCCTATTATTATTTCATCATCTTCATAGCCTTCATATGGATCATAATCCCATAAATTTCTATCCCCTATTCCAACTGTGTCTATATGAGCATCCATAGCAATAACATGTTTACCATGTCCTATAAATCCTAATACATTTCCCATAGGATCTATTTCTACCTTGTCAAATCCTACTTTTTCCATTTCTTCTTTTATTCTAAGTATTACCTCTTTTTCTTGACAGCTTTCACTTGGAATTCTAGCCATATCTCTTAAAAATTTTGATATTTCTGGTTTATACTTTTCAGCTAATTTTAATATTTCTTCCTTTTTAATAGTTTCCATTTAAATCCCTCCAATTTTTATATTAAAAACGTTTCCAAACTTCAGTTGCTAATTCTCTACTTCTAGCCATAATTCTTTCTTCATCAATATTAACAAGATTTTTGTTTTCCATTAACACTTTACCATTTATAATAGTTGTATCTACACATCTTCCAGTTATACCAAATAATATATGACTATTAATATTGTTCTCATTTATTGGTGTTGGTGGATTGTAATCTACTACTATTATATCTGCTAGTGCGCCTTCTTTTAAAACACCTACTTTTCCATCTATAAATCTTTCAGTAATCCTTTTATTATTATTAAATAGCATATCCGGAATTTCTCCCCATGCAACAGTTGAATCAGCCTTAGCATGTTTATGAATAATATTTGCTACTTTATAAGACTCAGTCATATCTGAAGTATATCCATCTGTTCCTAGTCCTAATAAAATTCCCTTTTTATACATTTCCAGCACAGGAGAAACGCCTACTGCATTACCCATATTTGATTCAGGATTATGAACTACTATTGCATTTTTTTCTTTAAGCATTTCCATCTCTTCATCTGAAGTATAAATGCAATGTACCGCTATAGTTTTATCTGAAAGAACTCCAGCATCATACCATCTTTGTATAACACCTTTACCATATTTAGCTTTTGAATCTTGCAAATCCTCAATTCCTTCTGCGCAATGAACATGGAATCCTGTGCTTAAACCATTTACTGCTTCTAAACATCTCTCTAAAGTCTTATCAGAAATTGTCATAGATGCATGAAGACCAAACATAGCTTTAATCATGTCATCATTTTTAGAATTACAGTATTTTATAAATTCTACATTTTCATTTATACCGTCATTGGCAATTTTCTCTCCATCTCTATCAGATGTTTCATAACATAAATTGCTTCTTATACCTATCTTTTCTGCTGCTTCTGCAATTTTAAACAAACTTCCTTTAGCTGCATAAGGGCTTGCATGATGATCAAATACAGTTGTTACACCATTTTTTACTTGGTCAATCATTGGTGCAATGGCACTATAATAAACATCTTCCAAAGTTAAAACTTTATCTAATCTCCACCAAAGACCTTTAAGTATATCAGGTAATGATTTTGCTGGTGGACTATCATTAGATATTCCTCTTCCAAAGGTACTGTAATAATGCATATGAGTATTTATAAAACCTGGCATTATTAATTTTCCTTTTGCATCTATGAATTTATGTTCTTTATATTTTTCTTTAAGATCCTTAGTTAAACCAATTTCAATAATTTTATTTTTATCAACAGCAACACATCCATTATCTATAATTGTTCTACCATTATCTCTGGTTATAACTTTTCCATTCCCAATTAATAACATTTATTATTTCTCCCCCCATTTATTACTATCAAGCTATAACATGTAACTGTATTTATTTATAAAAATTTTAATTATACTTTCCATTTCATTTGAAATTATTTCCTTCTGCCCAATAGTATAATCTACTACTTCGCCATCTTCTTTTCTAACCTTACATACCCCTTTATTATTATCTATAACTAAGAAACCTTTATTTGTACTATCTTCAAAATCATCATTTGTCCAGAAAAGTGTTATTTTATCCTTGTATGGATTTCCTTTATAAGGACAGAATATACCACAGTTACCACATTCATTGCACATTCCATCAATATGAACTATTTGATGTGAAGATTCGAATTCTCCCTCCACATTAATAACCATATTAGCTCTGTTCGGACAAACATCTACACATAATTCACATATATTATTACAGGATAAACATCTTTGTGATTCTTCTTCTGAACAACTAGCAGCTTTTAATATTCCCTTTTTGCTATATATGTCTTTTTTATCTGCAGCAATAACTTCTTTATGGAAATCATTACTTAATCCTTCTTTTGATAAAATGTCTTTGGCTACTGCCTTGCCATCAGCTATAGCTTTAACAATAGTGGCTGGTCCTTTTTTCATATCTCCTGCAGCATATACATTAGAAATACTTGTCTCACAGGCATTATTTACTTTAGGACATCCTTTACCATCTAATTCTATTTTGTTCTTTTCAAGTAAATCACTATCTACTTGCTCTCCTACAGCCGAGATGACTGTGTCTGCTTGTAACTCTATATTATTACCAGTTCCAATAGGTCTTCTTCTTCCTGAAGCATCTTTTTCTCCTAATTTCATTTCTTCGCAAGTCAGTTTTCCATCTTCTATTACCATAGGTGAAAGTAATTCTTTAAATAATATTCCTTCTGATTTAGCTAATTCTATTTCTTCAATACTGGCTGGCATATATTTTTCAGTTCTTCTATAAACTATATAAACATTCTCTACTCCTGGTGTTCTCTTGGCAGCACGTGCTGCATCCATTGCTACGTCCCCACCGCCGATGATACAAACATTTTTGCCTAAATCAATATTTCCATTAGTTTCTTTATGTTTTTCAAGGAATGAAATAGCACCCATTGCTTTTTCTTCTCCTTGTGTTAAATGTAACTTACCTGGTTTCCAAGCCCCTATTGCTAATATCAAATAATCATATTTATTTTTTAGATTATCTATATTTAAATTTTCATCTATACCAAATTCAAATTTTACTCCTTGCTTTTTCACAAGGTCAAAATCTTTTTTGATCATTTCAGAAGAAATTCTAAACTCTGGAATAACATATTGTATAACTCCATAAGGCTTTTCTTTCCTATCCATTACAGTTACATCCATACCATTTCTTCTTAAGAAAAGTGCTGATGCTAATCCTGCTGGTCCAGCTCCTACAATTCCTACTTTTTTATTACTTTTGATATCAGCTTCCTTTATACTCTCAATATACTTATCTTCAGCATTTAAAACTGCTATTTTTTTCATATCTCTGATTGAAACTGACTGATCATAATCAAGTCTTGTACATTTATATTGACAATTATGATTACAAATAGTTCCTGTAATTGCTGGTGAAGTATTATCTTTAGCTATAATCTTGAAAGCTTCGTCATATTTTTTTTCACCAACTAAAGCTACATATTCAGGTATTTGCTGATTTATAGGACATCCTATAGTACATGGAGCTATTGCACAATCATAAATTGGAAGTTCTAAAGAAACTTTCCTACTACTTACAGGTCTAAGATCTTTAACATGATATTTATCAGTTATAGAAGAATCTGCTAACTTACTTAAGAATTCTGTATCAATACCACTAAATACACCGCTTAAATGTTCTTCTATTTTTTTTGACATTTGAGTTATTCTTTCATATCCACCTGGTTTTAGTATAGTGGTTGCAAAAGTAATTGGCTGTATGCCTGCTTTCAAAATCTTTTCTACATTAAAGAAATCTGCACCACCTGAATAAGATATTTGTAGATCTCCATTAAATTCTGAAGATAATTTGCTTGCTAAAGTTATTGTAAGAGGGAAAAGAGAACGTCCTGACATATACATTTCTTCTCCTGGTAGTTCGTCATTTAAAATCTTCACAGGTAAAGTATTTGTAAGTTTAACACCCATTTGTAGATTTAACTTTTTAGCCACTGATTTTAAACGAGTAAGCATGGCTATTCCATCTTCATATTGTAGGTCGTTTACAAAATGATTTGGATTAAGAACTATATAATCATATCCCATCTTGTCAAATGTATTCCTAACAAATTCTTCTCCTAAAAGAGTTGGATTCATTTTTATAAATGTATGCAGATTTTTTTCTTCTAAAAGATATTTCCCAATTCTCTCTATCTCCTCTGGAGGACATCCATGAAGTGTAGATAATGTAATAGATGGACAAACTATAGGAGAAATTTTATCTAAATCTTCTCTACTAAATTTAGAGAATAAATCCATATTACAAAGTAAGGTTTCTTTGCACTCATTCCAGATTTTTGTATTAGATGCATTTCTCATTCCTTCTATGTAAGTATCTACCTTAGGAGATTTTATGCCCTCTAAATCGTAACCTACGCTCATATTAAACATAAAATCTCTTTCTTCACTTATATTTAATTCTTTCATTAAAACATGAAGTAAAAACCACGCTTTTATATATTCATTAAACGCTTCTGGTACTGCTAACTCTGTAGACCATTCTACGTTATAGCATTCATCTTGAGCATGAATACATGGTTTAGCTACAGGTAGATCTTCCCCATCAATAACTTGTACTGTTTTCAACTCAATAAAACGGCTTCCTGTAAGGTAAGATGCAACTATGTTTTGTGTCAACTGAGAATTAGGACCTGCTGCTGGGCCAAGTGGAGATGCTAATTTTTCTCCAAATAGTTCTATAAACTTACCACTATTATTTTTATAAAATTTATTTTTATGAATTCCAAATATAGATTCCTTCTCTTTAAGTTCTTTCATAATCCACATAACGGCTTTTTGAAAAGAGATTGGTCGCATCTTATCACTCATATAAAATTCCCCTCCCTAAGGGTATAATATATACCCTACTATATTAAAATTATTTTCCATTAAATCTTGGTTTATTTACTTTCATAAGTTCTTCAAATTTTGCAACTGGATCTTTAATTTTACTTAAAAACATCATTGCTGCAATAATATAAGGTTTATATCCTGCTTCTTTATAAAGTGGGTCACGGTAACGATCAAATACTGATGCAGCTACTTCTCCTTCATCGCAACTAACTCCAGTAATATCAGCTGGTAAGCAATGTAAATATAATGCTTTTTCATCCTTAGTAAGCTTCATCATTTCTTCTGTGCATTCCCAATCTTTATGTTTAGCATTTTCAGCTAATAATTCTTTTTCTAATACATCTATTTCTTTAAACTTACCTTCTCCATATAGATCTGTACGTTTTTCCATGAACGCAAAAGGTGCCCAACTCTTAGGATATACTATATCTGCATTTTCAAAAGCTTCCTTCATTGAATTAGTTTTTGTGAATTTTCCACCACTTACTTCACTATTCTTTTTTGCTACCTCTTCTACTTCTGGCATTAAATCATATCCTTCTGGATGTGCAAGCACAACATCCATTCCCATTCTTGTCATTAATCCTATTACCCCTTGAGGTACTGAAAGTGGTTTACCATAAGATGGTGAATATGCCCATGACATAGCTACTTTTTTACCTTTAAGATTTTCTACTCCACCAAAATAATGGATCATATGTAACAAATCTGCCATACATTGAGTTGGATGATCTATGTCACATTGAAGATTTACAAGTGTAGGACGTTGTTCTAAAACTCCTGATTCATGACCTTCTTTAACTGCATCAGCTACTTCATGCATATATTTATTTCCTTTACCTATAAACATATCATCTCTAATTCCTATAACGTCAGCCATAAATGAAATCATATTTGCTGTTTCACGAACTGTTTCTCCATGAGCAATTTGTGATTTTCCTTCATCTAAATCCTGCACTTCTAATCCTAATAGGTTACATGCACTTGCAAAACTAAATCTTGTTCTTGTTGAATTATCACGGAAAACTGAAATTCCAAGTCCACTATCAAATATTTTTGTTGATATATTGTTTTCTCTCATTTTGCGTAAAATATCTGCTACGGTAAATACTGCTTTTAACTCATCATCAGTTCTTTCCCAAGTTAGAAAAAAATCATTATTATACATTTCCCTAAAATCTAATTTTTTTAATTCTCCAGTTAATTTTTTAATATTTTCCATTACATACGCCTCCTAAATTTTATAATTAAATATTATGTTTGCATACTAAATTATTTAATGTTAAAACTTTATATTTGTATTTATCTTTTATATCCTCCCTCACTATTTTATACAAGCAATATCTATGCCAAAGTAATTTACCACTACAAATGGTTAGTTTATAAAAATTATAGTAAAAAATCCATTATTAAAATGATAATTTTATCATTTTAATAATAATTGTGATAAATATTGATAATCTTTCTTTTAAATTTTCATACCATAATATAATTTATCATTTTGATAAATTATATATAAATACAATGCAAAAGAGCCTCTTTTGAGTTAATATATTAAGTCATCTTCTATAAAAGATACTCTTAACTTTAAACCTACAAAAGAAGGCTCTATAATTATTTAACTATATTGTAGAAAGATCTGCTTTTTTTCTTTTTAAAAACTTTCCATATCCTTTTTCTCCAATAAACTTATTATCCTTAACTATAATCTTTCCTCGGGAAATAGTAACTATAGGATATCCTTGAAGCTTCATTCCTTCATAAGGAGTATAATCCACATTTTCATGAAGCAGTGATTTTGTGATTTTCACTTTTTTATTAGGGTCTATTATAACTATATCACCATCAGCACCAACAGAAATGCTTCCTTTCTTAGGATACAATCCAAATATTTTTGCTGGCTTTGTACTTATTAAATCTACAAATCTATTTAAAGATATTCTTTTTTTCATAACTCCTTCTGAAAATATTAAAGGAACTCTAGTTTCTATACCAGGCATTCCACTTGGGCACTTAGTAAAATCATCTTTTCCCAATTGTTTTTCTACATTAAGATTAAAAGGACAATGATCTGTAGCAATAACTTGTATATATCCATCTTGAATTCCCTTCCACAATCCATCTTGATTAGACTTTTCTCTTAAAGGAGGACTAAGAATGTATTTTAATCCATCATTGTCTTCACCTTTATATTTTTCCTCATCTAAAAATAAATATTGAGGACATGTCTCTGTAAAAATATTTTTTTGTCCATTATCTTTTGCCATTTTTATATAATCTAATCCTAGCTTACAAGAAAGATGTACTATGTATAAAGGAGCATCTCCCGCCATTTTAGCAATATTTATCATTCTATTTATAGATTCAACTTCACAATATATAGGTCTACTTTTTGCATGATACATAGGAGATGTAAATCCATTGGTTGAATAATATTGTCTTAAATAATTAACAACATCATTATTCTCTGGGTGTACAGCAGTAATCATTCCTATTTCCTTAGATTTCATCAGTATCTTAAATACTTCTAAATCACTCAATTTATAGTCATAAGTCAAATAAATCTTATTGCTTGTCACCCCTTCATTGGAAAGCTCTTCAAGCTCTTTTAACATGCCATCGTTTACATATTGAGTAACTGCATGAAACCCATAATCTATAACCGCATTACCTTTAGCATAGCTATGATATATATTTACTTGATGATGTAGATTACATTCTTTAGGACCAAATGCTAAATGATCGACTATAGTTGTAGTTCCACCACATGCGGCTGCTACAGTTCCAGTATAAAAATCATCTGTGGCCACAGCTATTCCTGTATCTAAGTTAAGATGAGTATGAACATCTACGCCTCCAGGAATTATATATTTACCATCTGCATTAATTATTTCTTCAGCATCTTCATATAGGTTCATACCTATTTTAGTTATAATGCCATTATTTATATATATATCTCCTTTAAAAGTCTCTCCTGAAGTAACAATAATCCCATTTTTTATTAAAGTGGCCATATGAAAATACATCTCCTTTTATATATAATAAAAAACACTTTTTAAAATTCATATATTTTTTGCTACTTTTTCTCCATTTTCTATATTTTCTTTTATTATGGAATTCTTACTTTTACCAAGTTCATTGAAAAACAAATTTAAAATTATAGCTGTTAAACTTCCTGTTGTTATTCCACTATGAAATAAAGTTTCTACCCATTGTGGGAATCCACTATAAAAAGTTGGTACTGCTAAGGGAATCATTGAAAGTCCAATACTTACTGCTATTATCATAGCATTTTTAGTGCCTTTAAATTCCACCTTACCAAGAGTGGAAATGCCACCTGATGCTACCATACCAAACATAGCTATACCTGCTCCCCCAAGAACAGGGTATGGTATGGAAGCTACCACAGCTCCTGCCTTTGGGAACAATCCTAGTAATATCAAAATTCCTCCTGAAGTAGCTACTACAAAACGGCTTTTTACTCCTGTTAGATTTATAAGTCCAACATTTTGACCAAAAGCAGTATGAGGAAAAGTATTAAATATCCCAGCTAGCATTGTAGCAAATCCATCTGTTCTAAGACCCCTAGTTAAATTCTTATCATCTATTTTCTTGTCAACCAATTCATGTATAGCCATCATATTTCCTGTGGCTTCTGTCATCATAACTAACATAACTAATATCATTGATATTATAGCTGTTAAATTAAACTTAATCATACCAAAATATAAAGGAATATCTATATTAATCCATCCTGAACTATTAACTCTGCTAAAGTCTGACATTCCTAGCATTGAAGCAACTATAGTTCCTATGATTATTCCTAATAATATAGATATATTCCCTAAGATTCCTTTAAAAAACCTATACATAATCAAAGTTAGTATTAAAACAAATAATGCTAATAATATATTCTTAGGACTTCCAAATGTAGGGGATTTTACATCATTTCCTGCACACCATTTAACTGCCACTGGAAGCAATGATAAACCTATTATAGTTATTACTGTTCCAGTTACTACTTTAGGGAAAAATCTTATTAGTTTTCCGAAAAAAGGTGCCATAATAAAACAAAATAATCCAGCTACAAATGTAGCTCCAAATATTGTTGTAATACCTGTAACTGGATCTCCTGGATAAGTATTTGCAATAGCTATTATTGCTGACACAGATGCAAAACTTGCTCCCTCAATAACAGGAACTTTTGCTCCAATAAAATTTTTCACCCCTAATGATTGTACCAAAGTTGCTATTCCTGAAACAAAGAGATCTGCATTTATAAGAAATATTATCTGATCTGCAGATAATTTCAATGCACCTCCTATTATCAAAGGAACAGCAACTGCGCCTGCACACATTGCTAAAACATGCTGTAGCCCCAAAATAAATAACTGCTGTGGTGGAAGTAACTCATCAACAGGAGCCGTTTCATTATTTACCTTACTATCCATTTTTATACCCCACGTCTTTTCATTTACTATTTTAATAAATTTTAATCAGAGTATTCCCCATTCCAAACGATACTTCTATATTTATCTGGGTCTGTATCTCCTTCAGTACTAAATAAAAGCACTCTTGAATTTTCATCTAATTTTAATTTTTCCCTTAATTCCTTCATATCATCTCTTGTCATTAGAGCCTTTAAAAGTCCCGCCGTTACCGCTCCTGACTCTCCTGATATTACTCTTCTATCTTCCTTAATAGGATTTCCTAACATTCTCATACCATTTGCTGAAACCCAATCTGGACAAGATACAAATACTGAACTATAAGATTTTAAAACTTCCCAACCTATAGTATTAGCTTCTCCACAAGCAAGTCCAGCCATTATAGTAGGCATATCTCCTGTTACTGCTCTTGGCTTTCCATCTCCAGCCACTGCTGATTTATATAAACAAGCTGCCTCATCAGCTTCTACTATTACAGTTGTTGGACATTCATCTTTAAATACTGAAGCAAAATATCCTTGAACGCCACCTGCTAAAGAACCAACGCCAGCTTGCACAAATACATGAGTAGGGCTCTCTACATTTAATTCTTTTAATTGTTCTAATGCTTCTGATGCCATAGTTCCATAACCTTGCATGATCCAAGTAGGAATTTCTTCATATCCTTCCCATGCAGTATCTTGAACCATAACCCAACCGTTTTTTTCAGCATGTGAAGCTGCAAGTCTTACTGCATCATCATAATTTAGATCAGTTATAGATGCGTCAGCTCCTTCTTTTCTTATATTTTCAAGACGTGTAAGTGAAGATCCCTTTGGCATGTAAACTACTGATTTTTGATTTAATTGTGCTGCAGTCCATGCTACTCCTCTACCATGATTTCCATCTGTAGCTGTGATAAATGTTATATCTCCAAGTTCTTTTCTTATTTCTTCTGAAGTAAGCTTTTCATAACTTAATTCTGAAATATCTTTACCTAATTGCTTTGCTAAATATTTTCCCATAGAATATGAACCACCCAATACCTTAAAAGCATTAAGTCCAAAACGATAAGATTCATCTTTTACATATATTCCACCTAATCCTAAATGCTTAGATAAATTATCTAAACTTACTAAAGGAGTTTTTGTAAATTGAGGAAAGCTTTGATGAAAAGCTCTAGCTTTTTTCATTTCTCTCTCCCCCAAAAATTCTACAGATACCTTATTAGACTCATTAGCCATAGTATTTTTCTGCCATTTTATTTTTTTACTCATTCTATTCCCTCTTTTCTTTTTTTGCTTTTTAATAAATAGTTACTAGCAATAGTTGTGCCATAATTTAACTATTAGCTAAAATATATATTTTTATATTCTTCTTAAAATAGCATCTGTTTGAATTTTCTATTTTCTAATTAAATATAAAAATACAAAGCTTATAGGTTGCTTTGTATTTTTATAAAATCTCATCCTTAAAAATATGTAATTTTGTTATCAAAATAATAATTACTTATCATTGTGATAAAATGCTCAGTATTATAACTTACAGTAAATTAAATAACTTAAAATTATAATTTTGATAAATCCTTTATTCCTTCTAGTTTTCTATATAAAGTAGCTATACCTATGCCTAGATGTTTTGCAGCTAATTGCTTACCTTTAGTGTCGTTCCCATATATATCTAATGCTTTTAAAATATACTCTTTTTCTATATCCTTTAAAGGTTTTATATCTCCATTTATACAGCTTTCATGTGTTTGATAATTTTGACTCTCTACTATATTTAATGGAAGCATATCCTTAGCTATTATGCCTGTATCATCAGCCATATTTATCATAAATTCCACGGCATTCTCTAATTCTCTTACATTGCCATACCAAGGATAATTAAGCAAAATATCTTTACACTTTTTATCAATCTCATAAACAGATTTTCCGAATAATCCATTATATTTTTCTATCAGCATTTTCATAAGAAGTTCTATATCTTCTTTTCGTTCTCTTAAAGGTGGTATATTTAGTGGTATAACATTAAGTCTATAATATAAATCTTCCCTAAATTTATTTTCTTTTATAAGCTTCTTAAGATCTTTATTGGTAGCTGCTATAACCCTTATGTCTAAATCAATCAGATGATTTGAACCTATCCTTACTAATTTTCTTTCCTGAAGTACCCTTAATATCTTAACCTGAAGATACAAAGGCATGTCCCCTATTTCATCTAAAAATATTATTCCTTTATTAGCTAACTCAAATTTCCCGACTCTTCCATTTGGATCTGCTCCACTAAAGGCACCTCTAACATATCCAAACAGCTCACTCTCTAAAAGTGCATCCGGTATAGCTCCACAATTTATAGCTATAAATGGATTAGTACTTTTGTCACTTTCACAATGTATAGCCCTTGCAATCACTTCTTTTCCCGTACCACTTTCTCCAGTTATAAGTACAGTAGATCTTGAACAAGAAATCTTTTTAATTCTATTTTTAAGCTGAATCATAGACTTTGATTTTCCAATAATATCATCAACTTTTATAACTTCTCTTCCACCACTAACCTTGCATATTTTAGACTTTAAATGTTTTATTTCTTCAAATACAAATATTCTATCATAAGAAGGTAGTACTGGAAAAACAGGTATAATTCTACCCATAAGTTTAAATTTCTTGTTATTTATGACTACATTATACACATCTCCGCCCATTATATATTCACTGGTGGATGTAATTTCTATTTTTTTATTTATATCATCATTAGGATTAATCTTCAGCTGTCTAGTAGCACTTGCATTCATATGAATTATATGATTATTTTTAGTAACTAAAACTCCTTTATCTACACTATCTATTATCTGCTTTAATAATTCTAACATCATATTATTTCTTTTACTTTCAGAATGTTCATACGATTTAGTGCTTATAAAGTCCGATATTTGATCTAACACCTGCATATATGAATCTAAGTTTTCTATAAAATGATCTCTCTGACTACTTTTTGAACATATAAGCCCTATTACTCCTATAATGTCTTCATTCAAAATAATAGGAGTACATACCAGCATTTTTTCTACACAATTATTCCTGTGGTTACATTCCTTACACAGCATATGGTCACCTGGAGTTTTTATTATCTGCTTTTCTCTAGTTTTTATAACATGGTTGTATACATACCCTTCTTTTGATATATCTTTATTTATTTCGTTTTCATAGATACCAGTACCTGCTATTCTGCATAAATTTTCATCTACAATCTCTACATCCACTTTTATTACGTTTGAAATTATACTTGCATACTTAGCTACTGTATCTTGAATTTGCAATAATGTAGAATTTTTCATTTTATATCATTCCTTAAACAATATTTTTGTTTTTTTCTACAATAGTTCTCAATAAATACCATAATTTAATCTTAACACAATTAAATATAAATTAAAATAATATTTGAGTTAATATTTTTATCAATATTATAAAAATTTTTAATTAGCCATTGAAAACTTAGAGAATAAATGATTTATCAATATTATAAAAATATATCATTTTGATAATTATTATATATCCATATTATTTTTAATATAGTTTATTTTCCAAATACATTATTTTATCATTGTTTGTACCCTATATAATCTTTGATTATGAATACAAAAACCATGAAAATATTTGGCATGGTTGTTGCTTTCATTAATTTTACAAAATAAAAATTATAGAGGTAAAAATGCTTATTTCAAGTATATTAGAATTAACAAAAGGATCTGTGGTATCTATAGTTGGAGCTGGTGGAAAAACCACTCTAATGTTTAATATAGCAAAGGAATTACGGCCTTGTAATAAAGTCCTATTAACAACCACCACCAAAATATATAAGCCGGAGAAATCTTCATATGATTTCATTTGTATTGGTGAAGAAAATTGCTCTATGTATGATACTTTGAAAGTTAATGGCTTATATGTATATGGAAAACTTATAAATCATGACAATAAATTAATAGGTTTAACAAAAGAATTTCTCTATGATAAATTTAATTATTTTGATTACTCTCTTATAGAAGCAGATGGATCAAAAAGAAAGCCCATTAAGGGCTGGCAAGAAAACGAACCAGTTATATGTGAAAACACAACCAATACCATAGGTGTTCTAGATATAACTTGTATAAATAAAATAATAAATGATGTTAACGTTCATAGAGTAAATCATTTTATAAAAATAACTAATGGAAATGTAAATGAAAAAATATCTATACAGATGATAAGTTCCTTAATAACTCATCCTTTGGGACTTTTCAAAAGCTCTAAAGGAGAAAAGATATTATTTATAAATAAGGTAGAAGATAAGTATACTATGCTAATTGCATATAAATTGATACATAATTTGCTTAAAACATCTAACTTATCTATACATAAAATAGTTATAGGAAGCTTAAAAGAAAACAAATATAATTCAATCTGTCTTTAATGGAGGTTCGTATGGTAAACGCTATTATAATGGCATCTGGTAATTCAACTAGAATGGGAACAAATAAATTAACGCTGCCATATAAAGGCAAGTTCATTGTTGAACATGTTATAGATTCTGTAAAACAATGTAATTTCAATAACATTATACTAGTTGGTAAAGAGCAACAAATGTTAGATATAGCTAAAGATAACAATATTTTAACTATTTTAAATAAAGAATCCTATAAAGGACAAAGCCAGTCTATCAAGCTAGGTATTTTAAATACGTGTGCATCAGACGGGTATATGTTTTTCACTGCTGATCAACCATTAATAGACTCCTATACTATAAACTTATTATTAGATGCTTTCATAAACAATAAAAACTCTATAATAATACCTAGGTACAAAAACAAGGTTGGTTCTCCTACTATATTTTCTGCAAAATTCAAAAATCAATTACTTAATTTACAAGGAGATATAGGTGGTAAAACTGTTATACATAATAATATGGATGAAGTTTTATTTGTAGATTTAGAAAGCGGTAGTTGCTTATTAGATATTGATACAATCCAAGATTATGAGTATATATTAAACACAAATTTATAATAAGGATGGGTTAAATATGTATAAAGATATTATAATTGTTAGAGGTGCAGGAGATATAGCTTCTGGTACTATAAATAGGCTTCATAAAAGCGGCTTTAAAATATTAGTTCTGGAAACCAATAATCCTACTTCTATAAGACGAAACGTATGCTATAGCGAGGCTATATATGATGGTAAAATTACTATTGAAAATGCTACAGCTATAAAAGCAAATAATTTTAATGAAATATTAAAGTGTTGGCAAAATAATAAAATTCCTATTACAATTGATCCTCATGGAAAATTTATAGATATGTTAAAACCTAAAGTATTAGTAGATGCTATACTTGCAAAAAAAAATTTAGGTACAAAAATAGATATGGCTGAAATAACAATAGGTCTAGGTCCTGGTTTTGAAGCTGGTAAAGATGTAAATGCAGTTATAGAAACCATGCGTGGACATAACTTAGGAAGAGTTATATTAAAGGGACCAGCAATGAAAAACACAGGAATTCCTGGAGAAATTGGAGGATACTCTAAAGAAAGAGTCATATATAGTCCAACCAAAGGAATTATTAAAAGTATCCGCCAAATAGGAGATTTTGTTTGTGCTGGTGAAATATTAGCTTATGTAGATGATTGTGAAATCAAAACACAAATAAGTGGATTGTTAAGAGGTCTTATAAGAGATGGTAGTAAAATTAACAAGGGTCTTAAAATAGGCGATGTAGATCCAAGATGTCATGAAATAAAAAATTGTTATACCATATCTGATAAAGCACGAAGTATAGGTGGTAGTGTATTGGAAGCTATTTTATATTTTACTAATAAAAATCCTGAAAGGAGGATAAATTTATGGAACAAAATATCCTAAGAAAGATTTATGAAAGCGTTAATAAAGGTGATACTGTAGCTTTGGCTACTATAACTTATATTTCCGGTTCTACTCCTGGTAAAACCGGAGCAATAATGGCAGTATGGAAAGATGGTAAAATTGAAGGTACTGTAGGGGGAGGTAAAGTTGAACATGAAATTATAAAGAAATCCTTAGAATGTATTAAATACAATGAAAACAGTTCCTTTGAATACAGCCTAAATGAAAATGGTGAGTTAGGTATGCGCTGCGGTGGAGAAGCTAAAGGCTTTATAAAAATATTTTCTCCTGAAACTAAACTAATAATAGTTGGTGCAGGTCATATAGCATTTCATCTTCACAAGATAGCTAAAATTTTAAATTTTTATACAGTAATAATAGATGATAGAGAAAATTTTGCAAATAAAGACAGATTTCCTAATGCAAATGAAATAATAGTGGAAAAAGTTGATGAAGCTCTAAATAAATATCCTATAAATAAAAATACATACATCGTTATAGTAACAAGAGGACACAAGGATGATTCTTTAGCTTTAGAGACTGTAGTTTCTAAAGAAGCTGCTTATATAGGTATGATAGGAAGCGCTCATAAAACATCTTATATTATGAACAATTTAGTATCCAAAGGTATTTCTAGAGAAAAACTAAAAAAAGTATTTGCTCCTATTGGATTAGATATAGCTTGTGAAAAACCTGAAGAGATAGCTCTAGGTATTTTAAGTGAAATTTTATTAATTAAAAATAAAGGAACTTTAAATCATGTTAAAGATTTAAATAATATAGTCTTTTAGATTTTAAACAAAGGAGACTTACTATGCATAATTTGTTTCTTACAGCCCCTAGTGGAACTGGTAAAAGTACCATAATAAAAAAAATATTATGTGAATTAAATATTTCAATAGGAGGATTTCAAGTAGAACGTTGCATAAATAATGAAGGCAATATTTACTTCGATATGATATCTGTTAAAGATAAAGAAAATAACAACATAATTGGGGAATGCACAAAAAATAAAAATCCAATTGCAAATATATATGCCTTTGAGACCAAAGGAGTTGAAATATTAAATACCAGCTTAGAAAATAGTGACTTAATAATATTAGATGAAATAGGTTTTCTTGAAGAAACTGCCGAGGAATTCAAATCTTCCATAAGAAAAGTTTTAGATAGTAACAAAATAGTATTAGGCGTATTAAAAGAATTAAATTCTCCCTTTTTAAATGAAATACGTAATAGGACAGATATCTCCATAGTAAAAGTTACTTTAGATAATAGAAATAATATTAAAAACCATATATTAGATATATTAGAAAATTGGATTTCTTCTATAAAACCTAAAAATGAGATGATTTTATGGTAAAAATAAAAAAATATTTAATATTTCCTATAGGAGCTACTTTAATTCTATTATCTATATGTATAGGAAGATATTCCATATCCTTATATGATTTACTCTCCCTAAATGATAAAGCTATGACCATATTTTTCAACTTACGTCTACCTAGAATTATAACTGCTCTATTGGTAGGTGGAGCTTTGTCTACTGCTGGTGCTTCTTATCAGGGCATGTTTAAAAATCCTTTAGTATCTCCTGATATTTTAGGCGCATCCGCTGGTGCTAGTTTTGGTGTTGCCCTAGGAATATTGCTTTCTTTTAATGTTAATCTTATACAAATCTTAGCATTTATATTTGGCTTAATAGCAGTTATAAGCTCCTGGAAAATAAGCAGAAGAATTCCCCATCATGATCCAAGCTTAGTTTTAGTTTTATCTGGCATGTTGGTTCAAGGATTATTTACATCTGCAGTGTCCCTTGTAAAATACATATGCGATCCTTATGATAAACTTCCTGCTATAACCTTTTGGCTTATGGGTGGTTTATCTTCTATAACATCAAATGATTTGCAAATTATGATAATACCTATAATTGCAGGATTGATTCCTCTACTTTTAATAAGATGGAAACTTAATATATTATCTTTTCCAGAAGATGAAGCAAAAACCTTGGGAGTAAATACTGATAGGATAAGAGTCATTGTAATAATATGCTCTACTCTACTTAGTGCTTCAATAGTTTCCTATTGCGGAGTTATTGGATGGGTTGGATTAGTTATCCCTCATTTAACACGTTCAATATATGGTCCTAATTATAAAGTTTTACTGCCAGCTTCTTTTTTCATAGGTAGCTTGTATATGTTATTAGTGGATGATTTAGCTAGGCTCATGTTTCCTGTAGAGGTTCCCCTTGGAATATTAACCTCTTTGATTGGAATACCATTTTTCGCTTACTTATTAATAAATGTAAAGAAGGGTTGGTTATGAAACTAGAAATACGAAAAGCTTCCTTTGGATATGGTGAAAATATACTTTACACTAACTTGTCTTTTAGTTTAAATTCTGGAGAATTATTATGTGTACTGGGTCCTAATGGCATAGGCAAAACTACCCTTTTTAAAACTATATTAATGCTTTTAAAATTAAAATCTGGGGAAATCTTAATAGATGGTAAGAATATAAATACTTTTCCTTATAAAAAACTATACAAATGTATAGCTTATGTACCGCAGGCACATACCCCACCATTTCCTTTTACAGTAATGGATGTAGTATTAATGGGACGTGCCGCTTACATAAAGGATTTTTCATGTCCAAGTAAGATGGATAAGAAAATAGCAGAAAACTCTTTGAATCTTTTAGATATAAGCCATTTTAAAAATAAAATTTATACAGAACTAAGTGGAGGAGAAAGACAATTAGTATTAATTGCAAGAGCTATTGCCCAAGAAGCATCTATAATAATAATGGATGAACCTACATCAAACCTTGACTATGGAAATCAAATAAAAGTTTTAACATTAATAAAATCTCTATGTACAAATAGCAATCAAACTATAATTATGTCCTGTCACAATCCTAACCACGCTCTTTTGTATGGAACAAAGGTTGCTATTATGAAACGAGGAGGTTTATTCTCCTTTGGTGAACCATGCCATGAAATTACTACTGAAGTTATAAAAGATATTTATGGAGTAAATATAAAAATAGTAGAAACTAACATTAATGAAAGCTTAACCAAAAATGTATGTATACCATTTGATTTTAAATAAAAAAGGAGTACTAACAAAATGAGAAAAAAAATTACAAGTCTATTGCTAACTTTAATTATTGTATTTTCTCTTTCTGGCTGTAGTTTTACATCTACGTCTTCTTCCAATAGTTATAAAACTATAACAGACCAAGCTAGAAGAGAGGTAAAAATACCATCTAAAATAGAGAAAATATATTGTACAAGTCCCTTAGGTTCTGTATTTATTTATTCATTATGCCCTGAAAAGTTAGCTGCATGGAATAACAAACTTCCAAAAAAATCTTTGAAATATCTAAAACCAGATACCAATAAGCTTCCTATAGCAGGTAGCTTACAAGGTAAAAAGTCCGGTAATATAGAAGAAATATCAAAATTGAAACCTGATATAGTAATATCTATGGGAGACATAAATGATTTAACTATATCTCAGGTAGAAAAGTTTCAAAAACAATCTAATATTCCATTTATCCTTGTGGATGGTAAAATGGATAAATTACCTTCTGCCTATAGATTTGTTGGAAACTTATTAAATAAAAAAGATGAAGCTGAAAATCTAGCTAAATACTGTGAAAAATCTCTTAAAGACTCAAAAGATGTTATAAAAAATATTAAAGAAAATAAAAAAATAAAAGTCTATTATGCGGAAGGCACCAAAGGATTAGAAACAGATCCAGAAGGATCTCTTCATTCTGAAGTAATAAAATATGCAGGTGGGAAAAATGTAGCAAACTTCCCTGTAAAGCATAAAGAACGAAATGTTATATCTATGGAACAAATTATATCTTGGAATCCTGATGTCATTGTTTCAGATACAAATGTAAATGTGTTTAAAGATAATTCATGGAACCAGATTTCTGCAGTAAAAGAAAATAAACTTTACATAATTCCATCATTACCCTTTAGTTGGTTCGATAAGCCACCATCAATCAATAGATTAATGGGAATAAAATGGCTTCAGTCTTGCTTATATCCAAATTTATATAAAGGAGATATACAGAAAGATACAAAAGAATTCTTTAAATTATTTTATCATAAAGATCTTTCCCAGGAAGAGGTTAATGACCTTTTAAAAACAAATATACCTAATAAATAAATAAAAATCCTGTCCATTTAGTAAATGTGCAGGATTTTCTATTTTTCACATCTTAAATCTGCTATAATAGAGTAAAATTTAATAATAAAACTTTTCATGGAAGGTATGATAAAATGAAATTTTTACCTTTGGTAATTTTTATATTCATATTGATGCTAGCAATGTGGATATCTAGAAATAACTATAAGAATAGGAAAAATGAATTAATAAGTAATCTAGAAGCTTTTAACAAATACATAGAGACTTATTATCATTCTATGGATCAAAATAAAAAGGAAAAATTTATGTCCCTTTTAAATAAAAATTGGAAAGAAAATTTTATAAGTATATTAAATCATAACTTTTATTATGCTAATAATGTGTGGGCTATTCAGCAACAAATAGCAACTCAAGAAGAATTATTTAGTGAACTAAAAAAATTCAATGAAAATAGTAAACAATAATATTTATCACTAATTATAAATATTAAATTATGCTTATATGCTAATTATATAAAGGTAATCTCATCATTGTCATTCACTATAAAAATGAAACAGAATGAAACAGGAGGAGCATAAATGAAACTAATATGTATTGGAGATAGTTTAACCTTTGGATATGGTGTTAATAGAAATCATTGTTGGGTTACTCTTTTAAAAAACATACTACAATATGAAGTTATAAATAAAGGAATAAATGGTGATACAACTACAGGCATTTTAACAAGATCTTATAAAGATATAGTAAAAAACAAACCAACCCATGTTATAATTTTAGCTGGAACAAATGACTTTTTATTAGGTCGCTCCATAGAAGATGTAAAGAAAAATTTAAATTTATTAATTAAAGAATCTGTAGAGAACAATATAATTCCTATTATAGGTATTCCCATGGAAATACAAATTACTATGGCTCAAAAAATTTGGACATCTGATTTAGATTATTTAAGTGTAAATAATAAACTGAGTGAATATAAGAACTATCTCTTAAATCTTTGTATAGAAAATAATTTAAAATATATAGATTTTTTCTCAGCTATTAAAGAACATACATCAAAATGTAATACATCAGAACTATTTGTAGATGGAATTCATCCCACTTCATTAGGACATAAAATAATGTTTAATAAAGCTTATGAGATATTTAAATAATATCTCATAAGCTTTATTAATCTAACTATTTAAATTTTATATTTAATTAATAATATTAATGTCAACATTCTTAATACATTATCTTATTTACATAAATATTATTAGTTATCTTTTCATATTTAAATATTTATTTTTATAAATAGCATTGAATTATTCTATAATTTTAATTTGGTATTTTAAAATAATATACTAAGAATGCAGGTATTTCTCTTATGAATCCTACTATCTCATGAGAGATATATGGTTTAACAAAAACTCCAGAGTAACTTGCTTTTATTCCCTCTCTTTTACATAATATTTCTGCTCTTTTTAAGTGATATTTATTTGATACTATTATAGAAGATTTTAGATTATTAATATCCATTTTATTTTTAGAAAACTTTATATTTTCCAATGTATTTTTTGATTTATCCTCTATTATTATAAACCTCTTATCCACACCTTTTTGTAGTAGATATTTTTCCATTGCTTTTCCTTCACTTATATTTTCCCCTGGTCCCTTTGCACCAGAAACTATTATATATTTCCCATATCCTTTTCTATATAAATTTAAACCTTCATCTAGTCTCCATTTTAAAAAAGGTGTTGGATCGTTTCCTTTAACCTTGCATCCTAATATTATTATACAATCTGATTTTTTAGGCTTGGATTTAATTCCAAAATAAATTGTTTGAAAAGCTATAAAAGCTATTATTAAAAATATTAAAATTACAATAAAAATAATACTTTTAAATATACTATTAACTCTATGATTTATCAAATTGCTCACTCCTTATACTTTATAAATCGCAGAAAAAAATTTTTGTGATTATAATTTATACTCATTAACTTTTACACTTGATTTAAATGCAACATATAAATTAATCTATTGTTCTGGTTAAATTAGCTCTACAAATCATATTTTGCTAAGTTAAACTTTGAGCCAATCTTACTGACAGTTATATTGATGTTTTAAAAGTATCTCTAATTTTTAATATAACATATACTGTGAATTTTTTAAAATTATATTTAGTATTAACAACTATAATAAGTTTAAAATATATAAAAATCCATATAATATAATGGAAATATGATAATTATATTATATGAATTTTTATATTGTATAATATATTTTAAATAATTTTGTGATTATGTGTATAAAATTATTATTATTGGTAAGTATACTAAATGTATTAACCCCCATTATATAAGTCCCCCATATTGCTTTAATTAATATTACATATAACTTCCTTTAATCAAAATAGAGCCTGAACAATTTTTAATAATTGTTCAGGCTCTATTTATATATTTATCTTTTATTTAGGAAGAATTGTAAATCTAATTATAAATAATATTGCTAATATATAAATTATAGGGTGAACTTCTTTTCTCTTCCCTGTAACTACTTTAACTATTGGATAAAATATTATACCCGCTGATATACCGTTTGCTATGCTATAGCTAAATGGCATTATTG
Source organism: Clostridium sp. Marseille-Q2269 (assembly GCF_943736985.1). GTDB lineage: Bacteria > Bacillota > Clostridia > Clostridiales > Clostridiaceae > Clostridium_F. Next base: position 11,890 of record NZ_CALSFS010000002.1, on the reverse strand, counting down.
CTATAGTAAAGAATGCTGGTAATGCTTCTGTAAAATCATTAAAATCTATTTTTGTTATAGCTCCCATCATTAATACACCTACTATTATAAGTGCTGGTGCTGTAGCTTCAGCTGGAACTATACCTACAAGTCCACTAAAGAACATTGCTAATATAAATAACATAGCTGTAACAAAAGATGTTAAACCTGTTCTTCCTCCCTCTGATACTCCCGCTGTAGATTCTACATAAGTGGTAACAGTACTTGTTCCAATTAAAGCTCCTGCTGTAGTAGCAACTGCATCTGCTAAAAGAGCCTTATTTAAATCTTCCATTTTACCATTTTCATCAACCATTCCTGCTTTTTCTGCAGTTCCAATTAAAGTTCCTATAGTATCAAACATATCTACTAAACTAAAAGATATAACTACTGTTAAAACACTCATTAAAGCTCCAATTATTCCTGCTCCGCCAAAACCTAAAAGTCCTGCTAAATCTAATTTTAAGAAAGTTGGTGCCAAAGAAGGTGGTGCTGATATAATACTTGCTCCAGCCAATTTTGTTACCCCAAAAGGTATTCCTATTAATGTAGTGGCAATTATTCCTATTAATATAGACCCTTTAATATTCTTAGCCATTAAAATAGCTGTTATACAAATACCTATAACAGTTAATAAAGTTTTTGGATCTGTAAAGTTTCCAAAACTTATAAGTGTTGCTGGACTTGCAACCACTATACCTCCTGATTTAAATCCTACTAAAGCTATAAATAAGCCTATACCACCGGATATAGCAAATTTCAAATTTTGAGGAAGAGCGTTAACTATCTTCTCTCTTATAGATGTAAGTGTTATAACTATAAAAAGTAGTCCTGATATAAATACTGCACCTAAAGCTTGTTGCCAAGTATATCCCAATGTTAAACATACACTAAAAGTAAAGAAAGCATTTAAGCCCATACCTGGCGCTTGCGCAAAAGGCAGATTAGCATAAAGAGCCATTATTAAAGTACCTACAGCTGCTGAAATACATGTAGCTGCAAATACTGCTCCGATAACTGGATCATTTACAGCAGATAAACCAGCCTTTATTGCTGCTTCTCCTACAAGCCCCTTAGAATTCATTCCAGCTTGCATTAATATATTTGGATTAACAAATATTATGTATGCCATAGTAATAAATGTAGTAATACCTGCTATAATCTCAGTCTTAACATTACTACCACGTTCTGATAATTTAAAAAATGAGTCCAAAAAACCTTTATTAGGCTTTCCATAATTTTTTTCCTTCTCCATATACATTGTAATAATCCTCCCAAATAAAAAAAGTTTTTGTTTACGGATCATATATGAGTAAATCCAAAACAAAAACTTTAGTATACTAAATAATAAATGGACTTACCCATAGTCAGAGATTTGCGGTCTCTAGTAGAAACTCTTAACCCGTATTATTAAGATTATATGGATAAAAATATTCACTTAACTTACAAATACATAATAACTGATGTTTATAAATTAGTCAATACTTTTGTTATATATTTTCTTTTAATGTTCCTATCAGTTTGAATGTTAAATATTATTTTTATTTTAATAGTTCGTATATTCTTATTCTATTATTTCCATTTTTAACATTTAGCTGTAAAATAAACATGATAAAATAATTTATTATTGTATTTATAAATATAAAATTCAAATATTTATTCATACTATATATAAATGCCAAATATAATCAAAACAAAATTCAGATAGAATATTACTCTATCTGAATCAATATTTATCTTATTTTATTGTTTTCTATTTTTATTTGTATTATTTACATAGCTATATCTTCAATATTTTTCTTTGTATTAAAAAAATCCTTTGTTTCACTGACAATAACTTCTCTTAATCCTATCAATCCTATTAAATTAGGAATTGCCATAAGTCCATTAACTATATCCGCCACTATCCATATTAAATCTAATTTAACGATGGTATTGCACCTAAGGCTACTATAAATATAAATATAAATTTATAATTTTTATTCCTTTAACACCAAATAAATATTCTGTACATCTTTCTCCATAATAATTCCATCCCAGTATAGTAGTAAACGCAAATAATATTAATCCAATGGTAACAATAAATTCTCCAATTCTAGGCATACTAGATATTCCTAGTTGAAAAGCTGTATTTGTAATAGCTGCTCCTTCTAATCCCTTCATGCTCCATGCTCCTGTTATTATTATTACTATACCTGTCATTGTACATACTACTATAGTATCAAAGAAAGTACCCGTCATAGAAATAAGTCCTTGTCTGACACAAGATTTTGTTTTAGCAGCAGCCGCTGCTATAGGGGCACTTCCTAATCCTGATTCATTGGAAAAAACGCCTCTAGATATACCACTTTTAGCTGCCATCATCACTGTAGCTCCTAAAAATCCCCCTGTGGCTGCACTAGTGGTAAAGGCAGATTTTATTATTAAAGATACAGCATAGGGTAATTTATTTATATTAAATAAAATTATGATTAAAGATCCTATTATGTAAAATAAAGCCATGAAAGGTATAAGTTTTTCAGATACTTTTGAAATACTCTTTATTCCTCCTAAAGTTACTAGTATTACTAAAATTGTTATTATTCCCACTGTAACTTGTATAGGTATATTAAAGGATATTTTTATAGTATTAGAAATAGCATTAACTTGAGTTAATGTACCTATTCCAAATAAAGCTACCCCTATGCCAAACAAAGCAAATAATTTAGCTAATATTTTATTATTTAGTCCTCTTTCTATGTAATACATTGGTCCTCCAGACATTTGTCCATTTTCATCTATAGCTCTATATCTTACAGCCAAAAGACCCTCTGCATATTTAGTTGCCATTCCAAAAAAAGCTGCCATCCACATCCAAAAAATAGCTCCAGGACCGCCTGCAGCAACAGCTGTAGCTACCCCAACTATATTTCCTGTACCAATAGTTGCTGATAGAGCTGTACATAGAGCAGCAAAGCTAGATATATCCCCTTCTCCTTCTAGTTCATCTTCATCCTTTGTAAAAATTAACTTTAATGCTAGTGGTAATTTGTAGATTTGAATAGTTCTAAGTCTAATAGTAAGATATATTCCTGTACCTACCAAAAGAATTAGTAATGGTGGTCCCCATAATAAAGAATCAAATTTGTTTAAAATACTAGTGATTTGTTGCATTTTTTATCCTCCTTAATCTAGTTAATAATGAGGACAAAAGAATTGACTAAAACTAAAAAGACCCCTAATGTATAAAAATAGTACATTAAAAGGCCTCTGGTTATGCTTTAACCCGTCCTCTGTCCTTTTACCTGAGAGTTTCATTTATAAATTTATCTTTATAATATTCAATGTTCTAAACACAAAACTGTATATTATAAATATTATAAAAGTAAATTAAATAAACTTGCTCCTTCGGTGCTCTTTAAGAGTCTCTCCAGAGGCCCGTCCAGTAACGGTCTTTATCCTAAAATAGGAAACCTGAAAGATTAACTTCTTCGGTGTACAAAATTGTAACTCTCCCATTACCTTCATCCGAATGACTATATTAAATTATTTTTAGATTATAACATTTAATTTATAGAATAGTCAATAAATTAAGAAATTTTTAATTGTTAAATTATTGACTGCCTTATCTTCTATATGATATTATTAAATTGTTATATGAGTACACTAAAAAGAACTCTAACAAATATAAACCCATTACTCCCCTCCGCATGTAAATGCGGATCTTTTTATTTGCCTAAAATATGCAGTAATACTTAACTTAAGTATTATATTTTATTATAAAAAATTAATCTGTAAGTCTTAAGGTGATAAATTTATATAAAGCTTTTGATAAATTTTTTATAAAATATAAAGTAGAGTTTTTAGGATTTTAATATTTCTAAAATTTAAAATCTCTTCAATATTGTTAAATATTTGTCATAATTTTGTTTATTTATAATAATTTTGTCAATAAGTTTTTATAATTTTATGTTAATAGTTTAGTTATCTTATCTCTATAAAATACATATTCTTCATGCAATGCTCTTGTTAATACTACATATAAAATCTTCTTATCTAATTCATTTTCTCCATAGTTTTCTTGGCTACAATCATAAATTATAGAACAATCGAATTCCAATCCCTTTGTAATATAAGATGGGATAATTATTCTTTTGGGTAATATTTCAGTATTTTTATCTACTATTTCCCATTGTTCTTGATCTTTCAAATATAAAAACTTTTTTAGATTTTTACATTGTTCATAGTCCTTACAAATTATTGCTATAGTCTTGTCTGCTTTTTTTTCTATATATTCAATAACATTATTTAATTTTTTATAAAAATCTTCTTCGTCCTGATATTGAATACTTTCTGGATATTTCCCATGCCTTAATACTGCTTTTGCTGGTTCTAAATTGTTTTTTTGTTTTCTTAATACTTTATTGGCAAAATTCACTATTTCTACTGTAGATCTATAACTTTGTTTTAATGGAATGTATTCTCCCTCTTCATAAACCTCTTTAACTAGTTTGCCCCAGTCTTCTATACCTTTATAATAATATATACTTTGCCCTAAATCACCTACTATAGTGTATCCTCTAGATTTAGAAATCAACTTCAAAACATATAATTCTAAAGGACTATAATCTTGAGCTTCATCTATAACCATATGTGCAAATTTATAATCATCTACTCCATCTATTTTTATCTTTAAATATAAGATGGCTGCTAGATCTTCTTCGTCTATTTTACACTGATCTATTTCTTTTTCTATTTTATTTTTCATATAACTGACTAATACTTCTGGTATTATGCCATTTGTTGCATAATTTAAGTTTTCTTCATCAATGTACATATCTCTATAAACTTCTACCACATCATCAATTAGCCATTCTTTAATGGTATCATTCAATACTAATTCTGCTTCTAATTTTATTTTTTCCTTCTTTTCATCTCTTTCTTCATATAATTCTATAATATTATCCCTTTGCTGTTTTCCTTCATATCGTTCTCTTGTTTTTCTTATTTTTAAAATATAATCTCTATCTATATCATTCCACACATTTTCAATTTTTTCTTCTATTTTATTCTTTAAATATCTTCCTATTTCAATCTTTCTTTTGTTTAACGGAAGATGTTTTAAATCATTCTTATAAAGTCTTACTATTTCTCTAGAAGGGAACAATACATACCCGTCTATTTCTATATCATCTATAAATATATCATTTAATTCCAAATACTTTATATATCTATCTAACATCTTTTTATAAACTAAAGACCCTTTTAATTTACTACTATTAGTTATAAATTTATTTTCTTTATTATTCTTATCTTCTATAATTTTAACTAACTTTTTATCCTTATCTATTATCTCATAATTAAAGTTTAATATTTCTTGAGAAAATTTATTAAAAGTGCTCTGTTTTACTTTATCTACTCCTAAATTAGGAAGAACTTCAGATATATAATCTAAAAACAATTCATTTGGAGCTAATATTATTATGTCTTCTCCTGTAATTTTATTCTTATATTTATACAATAAATACGCTATTCTATGAAGGGCTATTGTGGTTTTACCTGAACCTGCTGAACCTTGTATTATAAGTGGCTTATACATATTTGCTCTTATAATATCATTTTGTTCTTTTTGTATAGTTGAAACTATATCTTTTAATTTATTTCCTCTATTCTCTTCTAAGTTTATCTTTAAAAATTCATCTATTAAAGCTTTTTCTTCATTATCTTCATTAAAATTTAATATAATTTCATTTATTCCTTCATCAAAAGCATCTATTAATTTTTCATTTTTTATAATAAATTTTCTCTTAAGTAAAAGTTCACCTTCTATATTTCCAATAGGAGCTTCATAGGAAGCTTTACCTTGTACTCCACTATAATAAAGATCTGCTATAGGAGCTCTCCAATCTACAACCATCTCTTCTTTGTCATCTTCATCTAATAATCCTACTTTTCCTATATAAAAACTCTCACTATCTCTTAATTTTTCTTTAAAATCAATTCTAGCAAAATAAGGTATAGAAACTGATGAATTATAAGAATCTACATCTTTTTTATTTATTTGTAAAGAATTATACAATGCTTCTACTTCATAATTATATGCTCCCTTAACTTCCTTATTTATTTGATTTATCTTATTTGATATTTCTTCTTCTCTTTCATTTAAAGATGCTATCTTTCCTTTTATCCATTTTATAGTTTTATTAAGATTTTCTTTTTCAATATTAAAATTTTCTTTTTCAATAGCCATAATGCACCTCCTCAAATATAAAGACGACCTTAATATTTTAACATATTTATAAGGATTTTTTCATTTTATTTAACTTTATTATTTTATTATATAGCAATTTATACATTTTAAAATATATAAATTACTATATAATAACTATAATTACAAAGGCTTTATAGCATAATAAATTAATATATCATCATTATAAACAATAAAAAATAGTGCAATAAAAAACTTTATTACACTATAAAATATTATACATTTATTTCAAATTACACAAACTATATTTAAGTTTTATTTATTTAGTAATACTACAGGTTTAATTAAATCCTTTGGTTTATCCTTCATCAGCAGAAGAGCTTTTTCTATATTATCATAACCTTCAAATACATGTGTAACCAATTTGCTTAAATCCACACGATTATATTTTACAAGGTCTGCAAGCATTTGCATTCTGAGACGTCCACCAGGACAAAGACCTCCTCTAATGCTTTTATGAGCCATCCCACATCCCCATTCTACACGAGGTATTGGAAGTGTTTCACCAGTGCCATGATAGTTAATATTTGAAATTGTTCCTCCTGGTTTAACCATTGACACTGCTTGTCTTAAAGTATCAACTCCACCTCCTGCCATAATGACACGGTTAACACCTTCTCCATTAGTCAATTCTAAGACTTGTTTAACTATATCTCCATTTTTATAATTTACAATATCTGATGCTCCATAAAATTTTGCAGCTTCAACACAAACTGGCCTACTTCCTACTCCTATAATTCTAGCAGCCCCTCGTAATTTAGCACCTGCTATAGCCATTAAACCAACAGCACCTATTCCAATTACTACAACACTTGATCCTAATTGTATATCCGCTAATTCTGCTCCATGAAATCCTGTAGTCATCATATCAGTTATCATAACCGCACTTTCCAATGGTATATTATCAGGTAAAGTTGCAAGATTCATATCTGCATCATTTACATGAAATAATTCTGCAAATACTCCATCTTTAAAATTTGAAAATTTCCAACCTGCTAACATACCATTTGAATGTTGATGAAATCCAGCTTGAACTTCTAAAGATCTCCAATCAGGAGTTATTGCAGGAACAATAACTTTATCACCAGGTTTAAAATCTTTTACTTCACTGCCAACTTCAACAACCTGGCCCACAGATTCGTGTCCTAATATCATATTATGCCTATCACCTAAAGCTCCCTCAAAAACGGTATGTATATCTGATGTACAAGGTGATATAGCTAATGGACGTACTATTGCGTCATATGAACCTGCCTTTGGATTTTCTTTTTCAATCCAACCTACTTTATTTATACCTAACATTGCAAAACCCTTCATAATATAATTCCCTCCTAAGTATAATTTTAAAATATTTATATACTTTCATTTAGCAATTAACATGCCAAAGTATTTTTTTAACCTATAGCTTACATTTCACACTAAAATTATTTTATAAAAAAATATTGTTTAAAAAAACAACAGTTTTTCATTAAAATAGTGTTGCTTTTAACAACATTGTTGCTTTTTTAAACAATATTAATATTTCATATTAAATTTTATCTTTTTAAAATTATATTGTATTTTTTTATTTTTGAATATAAAGTACTTCTATTTATACCCAGAATCTTAGAAACTTTAGTAATATTACCATGGCATTTTTGTATGGAATTTATTATTGCTCTCTTTTCTAGTTGTACTAAAGAGCATAATTCAATTTCTAGATTGTTTTTGTCTATATTCTCCCATGTCTTATCCAAAAATTTTGTTTCAAAATCAAAAGAAATATTTCCATCCATATTTACTATGTTTTCAATGCAATTTTCTATTTCTCTAACATTTCCTGGCCATCTGTAATTTATAAGTTCTTCGTATAAATCCTCACTTATATTAGGTATAGGTTTGTTTAATTTTATAGATTTAACCTTTAGAAAATATTCTATGAGTATTTCTATATCTTCTTTTCTTTCTCTCAATGGGGGAACACATATGGGAATTACACTTAATCTATAATATAAATCCTCTCTAAAAGTACCTTTTTTTACTTCAGCTTTTAAATCTTTATTTGTAGCAGCAATTATTCTTATATCTATGTTTATATATTTATTTCCACCTATTCTTGTAAAAGAACCTTCTTGAAGTACCCTTAAAAGATTAACTTGCATATGTAATGGCATTTCCCCTATTTCGTCTAAAAACAAAGTGCCTCCACTAGCAAGTTCAAATTTGCCTACATGTCCACCACGTTTAGCACCAGTAAAGGCACCCTCTTCATATCCAAAAAGTTCACTTTCTATTAGGCTCTTTGGTATAGCTCCACAATTTATAGCTACAAAACTATTATTTTTTCTGTTGCTATTATTATGTATTGAATGGGCAATAAGCTCTTTTCCTGTTCCACTTTCACCTTGAATAAGAACCGTAGAAGGACTATTAGATATTTTCTTGGCTTGTCTTATTGTTGTTATAAACTTTTCACTTTTACCAACTATGTCATCAAAGGTATATGTAGCAATCATTCCTGTATATTTATTAACCAAATTGTATACATTCATCATGTCTTTAAACATTACAACTGCACCTGTTATAGTTCCATTTTTATTCTTTATAGGGTAGGCTGTTATATTAAATCTTTTCTTTTTATTATTATTTGAATATATAATCTCCTTATTTTCATACTTTTTTCCACTGTTAAGTGCATTTAATATATATTCCCAATTACATAAAATATCTTGTGTCCTTATCTTCATAATATTTTCTTTTTTAATATTCAACATTATGCATGCACTGTTATTTATGGATTTTATTAATCCATTTATATCTGCAGCAAACATTCCTGAATTTATAGAATCTATAACTTTATTCAAATATTGATGTGTTTTAAAAAGTTCATTTTCCGATTTTTCTGCCTCTAAACCATTTTCAATAGACTTTACCGCTGCTACAACTAGTCCTAATGAATGAGGATGAACCAATTGACGTCTTCCAGTTAAATTAAGACATCCAATTATACTTCTTTCTTTATTGTGAATGATAGCTGCAGAACATGTCCATACATTATAAGCATAAATGTAATGCTCATCTCCCGAAATTTGAATGGAACGATCTTCTTTAAGAGCAGTACCTATAGCATTGGTGCCTGTACTCTTTTCACTCATATCAGCACCTTCTACAATCCCCATATCTGCCATATCTTTTATTATATCTTCATCCCCTATAATTATAAGTGGAAAACCTGTTTTATCTGTAAGATATAATGCAAATCCAGATCCTTTTAAAAAATCATAAAGTATTTTTATAAAATGCTTTGCAATTTTTATTAGCTCACCGTTTCTTTCCAACAATACTCTTAATTTATCCTCTTTAAGAATTGTTGTAGGAAAAACTTTCTCTTTTTTTATACCATATTTGATACATCTATTGTGAGATTTTTTTATTATCTCATGGTGATTATAAATTTCCAACTTTTAACCTCCTCTCACATTTATAAATAATTTATTGTTATTGATATATAAATTTATTAAATATATATTTACTATAGCACAAAAAAATCTATGATAACTGGTTGTTATTCATAGATTTTTACCATTATTTAAAATTATTGAATAAATTCATATAAATACCATATAAATAAACCTAAAAAGAACCCTTAGTACAATAATAGCTCTTTATAGATAAAAATTTAAAATTAATATTTAAAATTATAAGCAAAGATTTTATTATGCTATCCCTTCTATTATTCCTCCACCAACTAGCATATCTTTATCATAAAATACTACAGATTGTCCCTTTGTTATAGCCCTTTGTTTATGCTGGAATACTACTTTCACCCTATTATCTTCTAATGGTATTATTGTAGCTTTAGATGGCTTACCAGAATATCTTACCTTTGCTTCTAATTCTATTGGTTCTTCCAATTTATCAAAAGAAATAAAGTTTACAGCTTTTGCTATTAATTCTGTATGAAAAATGTCTTTTTCATCTCCTATGACTACTTCATTAGTAACAGGGTTTATATCTATTACATAAGCTGGTTTTCCTAAAGCAATTCCTAACCCTTTTCTTTGTCCTATAGTATAATATATTATACCTTTATGTTTACCAATTATATTCCCTTGTTTATCAGCAAAATTTCCCTGCTTTATTTTCTTTTTATAGACTCTTTTGATAAATGCTCCATGATCATTATCTGGTATAAAACATATTTCTTGACTATCCTTTTTATTATAAACATCTAATCCTATGTCTTCAGCTATTTTTCTTATGTGATCTTTTTTATATTCACCACAAGGCATTATAGTTCTCTCTAGCTGATATTGTTTTAAATTATACATCATATAAGTTTGATCTTTTTTGTCATCTTCAGCTTTAACTATAACTTTTCTTTCATTTCTCTCTTCTATTCTGCAATAATGTCCTGTAGCCATAAAATCCGCTCCAAATTGTTTAGCAGCATTGAAAAAAGCTTCAAATTTTATAGTTTTATTGCAAGCTACACAAGGATTAGGAGTTCTTCCACTTAAATATTCATCTACAAAATAATCAATGACATTATCTTTAAATTCCTTTTCAATATTTATAATGTAAAAAGGAATATTTAATTTATCTGCTACTTTTCTTGCATCCTCTGCTGCAGATTTATTACAATATTCTTTTCTTTCATCTCTCCACAAATCCATATGAATTCCAATTACATCATAACCCTTTTCCTTTAATATATATGCAGATACAGAACTATCTACTCCTCCACTCATAGCTAATGCAACGGTTCCCTTTGACATTTTATCACCTAATTCCCTATTTTAATCTACTATAATTCAATATGATTATTTTATTGTTACCTCATACTTTTGTCAATACTTAAGAAAATTGTGACGTAAAAAGTCACTACCTTAGATTAAAAAAGGATATGTGGCTTGAAAGGCAATTCACTTCAATAAGAGATTCTAATTTGTTTTTCCTTAAAATATATGATTCCAAATTATAACTCGCTAAACGCTCAAACAATAATTTGGAATGTACATATATTTTGGGAAAACAAATAAGGATCTCTAATTTTGTTCAAATGCCTTTTACACCACATATCCCAATTTTTTAATCTAAGGAAAGATAATATAACTATTTAAACGTAATTTTCTATGGAATAGGAAGTACAAAATGAGCATTTTAATCCTCTTTGTTACATAAAATCTACAATTATTTTTATTATTAAAAGAAAAGGCTTTTAAAAAATTTTCGTTAGAAAATTCATGCGTAGCATACGGAGTAAGTGTATCATTGATAAAATTTACCTATATTAATTTCCTGGCTACGCCAATTGTTTTATCCGACGACTACCCCCTCTAGTACTCCCATCGCACTCTGTGAAAGCCATTCGCACCAAATCGAAGATTTGGACTCTCTGCTTTTCTTGAAAGTTGTATAACGATTTTTTCCTAAAGGATAACGACTTATAAGGAGTAAAACTCCCTCTAAAGCCAACAATTCTGTTTATATTTAAATTTAAAATATTTATATGAAACTGAAAAATTATATAACAGTCTTTAAATGGATTAAAACAAGGAATACTTTTAGGAAAAATAGATATCTAGAAAAATAATTAGAATACTTTATTTGTAAACTAAGATTTAAGCGTAAAGTAAACAGGAC
>NZ_CALSFS010000001.1 GCF_943736985.1 Clostridium sp. Marseille-Q2269 | reverse complement strand
GCATACTTTTTACCTCCTGTGTTTATATTTGTATGGTAACTTTTATATAACACAGTGAGAGAAAGTATGCCATATTTATTTTTTGGTAGTTTTACCAATTTAGATTTTTATTTTGCATAACTAAAGTATATAATTAGAAAGAGGTGAAAGAATGAAAAGTATTTTAAATGATTTTTTATTGATGATTCAATTTTTTACTAGGATACCCATAAATAAAAATTTAGAATGTAAAAAAGAAAATTTTAAAAGGGGGGCATTTTTTCTTCCAGTAGTGGCTTTTATTATAGGAGGAATAGAATATTTAATATATTTAGCACTAAAAGATTTCCTGCCTACCAATGTGATAATAGTATTACTAATTTTATTTACAGCCATAATAACTGGAGGGCTTCATATTGATGGTTTAGCAGATACCTGTGATGGATTCTTTTCTTTAAGAGATAAGGAAAGAATAATAGAAATTATGAAGGATAGTAGAATAGGTTCATATGGAACCATAGCCTTAGTAATGGATTTATTATTAAAATATCAATTGCTTTATTCTTTGGTTATAAAAGGATATAGTATAGCCATAATTTTAGCACCTATAATAGGAAGAATAAGTATATTATTTTTATGCTTATCAAACAAAACTGCTAAAAAGAATGGATCAGGCAATATATTTATAGGAAATATGAGCAAAGCTATAGTATTTTGTATTACCATAATAACTTTAGGAATAAGTACATATTTTTTAGGTATAAAATCTGCAATAATTCCATTTATATCAGTACTTTTAATAACATATATCTTATATTTATTATGTTTGAATAAGATAAATGGACTTACAGGAGATACTTTAGGAGCTTGTAATGAGTTAGGAGAAATAACATTTTTATTGATTTTACTAATGATGTAGTAGCAGTAATATATGATTGTTAAAGTTTATATAATTTAATCTTCTGTTAGTTAAAATAGCTGTAGAAATTATATTTTGTTAAGTTAAACTTTGAGCCAATCTTACAGTCAGTTGATTTAATTCACAAAATATGATTTTGTAAGATCAATTTAACTAGAACAAGCATTTAAAACTTAAAAGTAATTTAATGTAAAACTTTTGTGAAAGGGAGTCAGTTTTATGGATGTAAAAAAGATAAGAGATTTAACATTGATTTCTTTAGATAAAGATAAAACTTTAGTTGTGGCCTGTGATAGCTGTGGTAGCATAGGAGCTAAAAAAAATGATATATTAAAAATACCAGCTTTTTATACAGGGAAATTTGCTATTAGAGTAGGTATTTTAGAGGTTATGTGCACAGGTGCAGAAATAGTAACGGTAGCTAATGCAGTGTGTTGTGAAATGGATCCTACAGGTAAGGAAATAATTGAAGGTATAAAATGTGAATTAAAAAAGGCTAGTATTAATGAAGTGGTTTTAACAGGAAGTACAGAAGAAAATTTTCCAAGTTTTTCTACAGCTCTGGGGATAACTGTACTAGGGATAGTGGATAATTGTGTAAAAAAGATTAACAATGTGAATAAGAGCAATAATAAAAATAATTATGCAGGGCAGGTTTTATTAATATCTGTGGGATTACCTAAAGTAGGACAAGAAATTAATATTTATGATGATAAAGAAATAGTAGACTATGATGATATAAAAAAATTATTACAAAATCCAAGAGTTTATGAAATTGTACCAGTAGGATCTAAAGGAATATTATATGAGTCAAATGTTTTAGCAAAAAATAATAATTTAAAACTAAAATTAAAAGAGAATATACCAATAGATATTAAAAAATCTAATGGACCAGCTACTACTGTAATAGCAGCAATACATAAAGATGAATATAAAAATATAAAATCAAAAATAAATAACGTGAATATAATAGGATCTTTAGAACTTGTTCACGTGTAAAATAGATGAAACAACAGATTAATTTATAATAAATGAAGTTATGTTAATGAAAATTAAAAAATAAATATATACAAAAATTTTGTATATAGTAAAAATATAATTCTGCATTTAGAGTTAGTTACTTATATTCTGGGAGAAATTATAAAAATTAAAAGCATATAAAGATATTACTTATATCTATATCTATATTAGTAATATAGAAAATGGGTATCATGCATGAAGGAGAGAGAAAAATGAATTTTACAGGTATAATTATGGGAATATTTATGTTGTTTTTCACAGGAATAGGACATGTTATTGTAATAAAAGGAGAATACCATTTTGGAGTTAAGATTTGGCCGGTTTTTTTAATATTAGGAATATCACTTATAGTGTTATCGTTAATAATAGATAATATTTATTTATCAGGAGGACTAGGAATAGGTGGTCTTACTTTTTTGTGGGGAATATTAGAGATATTTCAACAAAAGGAAAGAGTAAGAAAAGGATGGTTCCCTAAAAAAGAAAGTAAGTAGTAAAATGCAAATTAGTAAATTATTTTTTTGTGCAGTTTTTCGAATATATATCTTTTTTTAGTTAAAACTACTATTGTAATATTTGAAAAGAGGTGTTTAAAAAATGCAATTAACTCAATTAGAACTTCAAAACTTAAGACATTTAATAGGAAGTCATGAAACTGCTTGTAAAAAATTAAATACTTATGCACAACAAGCACAAGATTCACAAGTAAAGCAAATGTTTCAACAATCAGCACAAGATGCTGAAAATACAAAACAAAAATTAATGGGATACTTAGGATAATCTAAGAATATTTAAGGAGGTATAGTCATGCAAGATAAAGAAATGATAAACGATACATTATCAATGTTAAAAAGTAGTTTAACAGGATATGCTACTGCAATTTCTGAAACAGATAATCAACAGTTAAGACAGGAAATTCAACAAATGAGAAATAACTGTGAAACAAAACAATATGATTATTATAAAATGGCAAAACAAAAAGGATTTTATATGCCAGCAGGTCAGGCTTCAGAGCAACAAATTCAAGAAGTTAAAAGCCAAGTAAGTGGTCAATAAAATAATATTAAAATTATAAATAAATTATTACTAATACTAAAATAGTAAATTTGTAATTAATAAAATATTATTAAAAATATCTATAATTTATTAATAAATTATAGATTAAAACTAGATACTTATTAATAAAAATTTAGGTGAAGTTAGCAAAAACCTTTATCTTTTCACCAATATGTAGAAAATCACTATCAAAAATAAGTAATGTATATCAGCATTATTTAATGAATTTTTGATAGTGATTTTTTATTTTATATTTTTGACTTTTATTTTTAAACTAAACTGTAAATTAATTGTAACTAAATTGTGAAGGGATTTATTATAAAATAAAATCAAAGAAAATATTGGATATATTATTTCTAAGAAGGGGGATAGACATATTAGGGATGACTTTTGTATAAAGTTAAGGGGAATTTTAAAATTACATAATTGTAAAGTTTTAAGCTGAAAATATATATTACAAATTTTATGCTTTACTTTAGAAGGATTTAAGGAGAATGCATTATGAAAAAAACTAGTAGTTTAGTACTTATTCTACTTTGCTTATTAATAGTTATTGGAGGTTATTTTTTTGTAGGTCATAAAGATACTAAAGCAAAGGTGAAAAATAATAATCAAAATGAAGCTGAAATAAAAGAAAAAAGATATGCTAAATTTTCAGGATTGAAATTAAGCAAAGGTGATATTAAGTTAAAATATAAAGATAAAGTATTAAACTTAAACTTACCAATATATATGGATAAGAATAGATATTATGTTCCAGTTAATAATGTTTTAGATCAGATGGGTATAAATTATACAATAAAAGATGGTAAATTTAATATAGAAATTAATAATAAAAAAATAGATATAGATAAAAATTTAGCTAACATTTTTGGAGAAAAATATAAGTTTAGAAAATCACCAATTTTAAAAGATGAAATAATGTATACGTCTTTATTTGATTTTAATGAAATAATAGGATTAAAAGCAAATTGGAATGAAGCTGAAAAAACAATAATTTTATATAATAATAAAGAAGACAAAGCTAAAAAATTAGATAACAATAAAGATGCAAAAAGAAAACCATCCTTTGTAAGACTTGAGGACATAACTTCTGAACAAAGATACAAAACACCAGAAGCATTAGAAAGATTAAGAATAATATCAGATTATTTATACTCTAAAAATATACCTTTTCATGTGGCATGGGTTCCAAGATATATAGATCCTACAAAGGGTATAGATGATGATTTATCTAAAAACTTTAATATGCACAATGCTAATTTCATATATACTTTAGACTATTTTATTGATAGAGGAGGTATTATAGGTCTTCATGGATACACTCATCAAGCAGGAAATACAGTAAGTATAGATGCCATAGAATTTGATGGTAGTACAAATACAGATGAAGCTGCCATAAGAGAAAGAGTAGAGAAAGCTATACAAAGTGCAAAAGTTTTAGATATACCTATAGGATTCTTTGAAAGTCCTCATTATGCAGCTACAGATGAAGAAGCTAGAGTAATAGAACAATATTTTAATTATATGTATGAACCACCTAAATTTGCAGCTAGAAATAATATAAGAAAAAGAGAATCAAATGGAAGAACTGTAACATATATACCAACTCCATTAGATTATGTTGATGGTATAAAACAAGCAGATCAAGTTATAGAAAATATAAATAATTTAGATGAAAATACATTAGGTAGTTTTTTCTATCATCCTAGTATAGAATCTAGTTTCATAAAATTTAAAAATAATAAGGATGGATCAGTAGAATATACTTATGAAGATAATTCACCTTTAAAAAAGATAATAAAAGCCTTTGAACAAAATAATTATGAGTTTAAGAAAATAACAGAGTTTTAAAAAATAATCATAATAAGATTCTAAGAGTAAAAATATTAAAAATGGGGCTGTGGCATTAAAGAATTTAAGCACAATATATTGTTTTACAGTTTAAAGTTAACACAATATATTGCAGCATTTATTCTTAGTGCCACAGCCTGGTCTTTTTGTATTTAATTTTAAATATAATATTTTTTATTTAAGTATGAAATTTTTAATAAAGTTTTGTTGGCTTGATTAAATGGTGTATTTTTCATAGCATATAATTTCCATTAATATATTATAAATTTATATAGTATGTTTTTGTTGATATATTATATTTTAATGTATTATAGTATATATTAAATCTAAAATTAAATATATATAATAAATGATATAATAAGCCAACCTACTGTAGAAAACATATCAGTATGGATATGGGATAAACTTTATTCAAAATTAAAAAGAAATAATTGTAGTTTACATGAAATAGAAGTTTAGGAAACAGAAACTAGCGGAGTGGTTTATAGCGGATAATAATAAAGAATTTATAAAATAATTATATTGTGTATGAAATAAATAAGATTAGCTATAAAAGATAAATAATATATTAAAAAAATTATTTGCCTTTAATAAGATTATATAATAAGGTAAATGGAATTGGTAAGCATATACAAACTTAATATTGATTTACTTTAATATTTTACCAATTGTAAAGCGTTTTTATATAACATACTTTAAATTAAATATAATATTTTTATTATAAGAAGGGGGATTAAAAATGATTATAGAATTAAATAAAAATAGTTTCCCAGAAGAGCTTAGTAAAATAGGAGTTCATGATGGTAGTATAAATATATTTATGAATAAAAATAGCATTACTCCTTTAAAAATTTTTAACGTATTAGCTCCTGCGGCCAATATAATAAAACAAGAACTAATGGCTTTAGGTGGAGATTGCGCTATAAATAAATATTGTGTAAATTGCAAAGTGGAAACTTCGGATATAATTTTATTAGGAACAGATAGACAATATAAAAAATTATTAGGAAAACTTAAATATATGACTTTTTTTAGAATACAAGAAATAGCAGTGGAGTTAGAAAACTATATTAAAAATAATGGAGTTGTTAGAACAATTTTAAAGGATGGAAGAGAAATAAGTTATGAAAATTTAAGGGTTATGGGAATTATAAATTGCACACCAGATTCTTTTTATGAGGGTTCTAGAAAAAACTCTATAGAAGATGCTTTAAAAACAGCAGAAAAGATGTTAAAAGAAGGGGTAGAAATTTTAGATATAGGTGGAGAATCCACAAGACCAGGTTCTGACCCAGTAGATGAAGAGGAAGAAATAAAAAGAGTAGTTCCTGTTATAAGAGAAATAAAGAATAAATTTAAGGATGCTATAATTTCTATAGATACTTATAGAGCAAATACAGCAAAGGCTGCTATAGAGGCAGGGGCGGATATAGTAAATGATATAAGTGCTATGAAGTATGATGAAAATATGGTGAAAGTAGTTAAAGAATATGATGTACCTGTAATACTTATGCACATAAAAGGAAAACCAAAGGATATGCAAATAGACCCAGTTTATGAGGATCTAATGAAAGAAATTCATTTTTATTTTAATGAGAGGATAGATTACTGCAAAGCTCATGGTATAAGAGAGGATAAAATAATATTAGATCCAGGCATAGGTTTTGGAAAAACTGTAGAGCATAATCTAAAATTAATGAACAGAATAGAAGAATTAAAAAGCTTTAATCTTCCAGTACTTTTAGCAGCCTCAAGAAAATCTATCATAGGAAAGGTTTTAGGCGATGTACCAGAAGAAAGATTAGAAGGAACTATAGCTTTATCTTGTTTAGCTGTAGATGCAGGACTTCAAATGGTAAGGGTACATGATGTAAAAGAAAATATAAGAGCCATAAGAATGCTAGAAGCTGTAAGAAAAATATAAATTATTTTAAAGATATATATAAATATATTTTAGAATCTAAAAAATATAATGAAAATTAAATTATAATTTAAATTCTATCTTCTGATTTTTAGGTATGTAAGATAAATTTATATAATAAAAGAGAAAATTAGAATTTGTAAAACGGAAAAGGAGAATAACTATGCTTGAATACAGATTTGATACGCAGTTATTAATTGAAGGAGAAAATCTTTCAGAAGATAAAATAAATGAGTATATTACAAAAAACATTGAAGGCGACTGCCTACTTGCGGTTGGTGATGAGGAATTGATTAAAATTCATTTCCATACAAATACACCATGGAAAGTGCTTGAGTATTGTGCTTCATTAGGTGATATTCATGATATTGTTGTAGAGAATATGGAACGACAATCTAATGGGTATCATGGTTAATAAATATAAATTTTTGTTTATTAAAAGGTTTCAAAAATTTGAGAGTGCTATAAATAAGATATAGACATATATATAAAATCCTTAAGGAAGTGATAAAATATGCATACAGTTTATGTGGCCTTTGGAAGTAATATGGGCGAAAAAGAAAATCACATAAAAAGGGCATTAGAAAAAATAGAAGAAAAAGGAATAAAAATAATTAAAGTATCCCCTATATATGAAACAAAACCCTATGGAGTATTAGATCAAGATAGTTTTTTAAATGGAGTAGTAAGAATAGAAACTAATTTAACTCCAGAAGATTTAATAGAAGTACTTTTAGATATAGAAAAACAGCTAGATAGGGTAAGAGAAAGAAGATGGGGACCTAGAACTATAGATTTAGATATTATTTTTTATGATGATTTAATAATAAATAAAAATAATTTAATTATTCCTCATAAGGATATGGAAAATAGAGAATTTGTATTAAAACCTTTGTGTGATATAGATGAAAATTTCATACATCCAGTTTTAAAAAAATCAGTAAAGCAATTATATGATGAATTAAAATTAAAATAACTCTTGCTCATTACCTTACGTCATGTGTTAATATAATAATATAAATTAGTGTAGGATGTGTATCCTACACTAATTTATTGTGAAATTTTGTATAGTTAGATTGCTGTTAGAACTTTTAAGATTATTAAATGGTTTATAAAAGTAATTAGAGCGTAAAAATTGTTTTTTATTTAATTTTAATAAAAAACAATTAAATATACTTATCCAGGTGTGTAGCAAGGATTAGCTTTTGTCTTTATAATATAAAGATAAAAGCTAAGTAATAGTAGCAATAGAAAAAATTTAAATTAAATATTGACATATTTATATGAGATGTAAAAACTAAGTATATGAAACTGTTGGAATAACAAAAGTTTCTAAAAACCATAATAAAGCATAATATTTAATCAAAAAATTATTAATAATAATTTCTATACATGATATATTATTGCAGAGGTGATTAATGTGAAAGATACCTCAAAAAAATTATTTACTACAGGAGAATTTGCTAAAAAAGCAGGAGTTACGCTAAGAACTTTAAGATATTATGATAAGATTGGATTGTTAGTACCTAGTGATCATAATGAATTAGGGCATAGATTATATAGCAAAGAGGATTTTGGTAAACTACAAAAAATATTAACACTTAAATTTATAGGGCTTTCCCTAGAAGATATAGCTAATATAATGAAATATGATTTGGATCATAAAGATTTTAAAAAGTCTTTAGAAATTCAAAAGGAAATTATGAAGGAAAAAATAAAGCACATACAATCTGTTATAAAGGCTATAGATGAAGCAGCTTATACTCTAAATTCAAATAAAGAAATGGACTGGGATAAATTTATAAATATAATAAGCGCTATAAACTCTGATAAAAACTGGACTCAGCAATATGAAAATGCATCAAATCTAGAAGCAAGAATAGCTATTCATGAGATTTTTAGTACAAATGAAGAAGGTTGGATGCAGTGGTTTTTTAAACAGCTAAAAAAAGAGCTTAGTATAAATATGTTAAAATATGAAAATCCTAATAAAATGGTAAATAAATCTGATGAATTTCAAACAAACAGCCAAGATTTAAAACATAAACCTAATATAAAAATATTAGAATTAGGTTGCGGAGATGCTACTCTTTGGAATAAAAATTTCAAACATATACCATTAAATTGGGAAATAACCTTAACAGATTTTTCAGAAGGTATGCTAAAGGACGCTAAAAAGAATTTAGGGAAAAATAAACATAGATTTAAATATAAAATTGTAGATGCAGAAAATATTACTTTTAAAGATGAATGTTTTGATGTAGTTATAGCAAATCATATGCTTTACCATGTACCTAACGTAACCAAGGCTTTAAAAGAAATAAATAGGGTATTAAAACATAATGGAATTTTATTCTCATCCACTGTAGGTAAAAATCATATGAAAGAAATAAGAGATATAATATCTGAATTTCATATGTATAATTTGACTAGTAAAAGTTGGGAGAGAACAGATAGTTTTCAATTAGAGAATGGATTTAATATTGTGTCTAAATATTTTAATATGGTAGAACTAAAAAGATATAAAGACAACTTAAAGGTAACAGATCCTGTATATATATTGGATTATATATTTTCCATGCCAGGAAATAACAAGACCAACTTATGTTCAAAGGACTTAAAGAAAATTTATGATTACCTAGAACATGAGATAGAGAAAAAACAAAATATTTATATAACAAAAGATACAGGATATTTTAAAGGTAGAAAATAAAAAAAATTATTTTAAATAAATATTAATTGTTAAATGAAGGGAAGGATTACAATGAAAAAGATACCATTTTCACCACCAGACATTACAGAAAGAGAGATAGAGGCAGTAGTAGAGGTGTTAAAATCTGGTTGGATAACTTCAGGTCCTAAAACACAACAATTTGAAAATAATTTAGCTAAGTATTGTGATGCAAATAAAGCTATATCATTAAATAGTGCTACAGCAGGATTAGAATTAGTATTAAAAACTTTTGATATAAAAGAAGGAGATGAAGTAATAACTACTCCTTATACTTATACAGCAACAGCTAGTGTATCTTTACATAGAGGTATAAAACCTATATTTGTAGATGTAGCAAAGGACAGCTTTTTAATAGATATAGAAAAATTAAAAGATGCCATAACACCAAAAACTAAAGCAATATATACAGTAGACTTTGCAGGAGTACCTGTAGATTATGATGCAGTTAAACAAGTGTTAAAAGAAAAGGGTCGTGAAGACATAATTTTAGTTTCAGATTCAGCTCATTCTGTAGGTGCTATTTATAAAGGACAAAAGGTTGGAGCACAAATGGATTTCCATGTATTCTCTTTCCATGCAGTGAAAAACCTTACAACAGCAGAGGGTGGAGCTTTAACTTTTGGTGACAATAATTTTAAAGGTAGAGAAGATCTATTTAAAGATTTCAAATTACAATCTCTACATGGTCAATCAAAGGATGCTCTATCAAAAATGAAAGCTGGAGCTTGGGAATATGACATAGTAACAGATGGATATAAATGTAATATGACAGATATAAACGCAGCTATAGGATTAGTTCAATTAGATAGATACGAAGAAATATTAAGAAAAAGAGAAGCTATATTTGATACTTATACAAGAGTATTTTCTGAAAATGATTGGGCTATAATCCCATTTAAAAAAGATGAAACTAAAGAAACTTCATATCATTTATATCCATTAAGAATAAAAGGATTTACAGAAGCTCAAAGAAATGAAGTAATAACAATATTAGCAGAAAAAGATATAGCAACAAATGTACACTTTAAACCACTACCAATGTTTACAGCATATAAAAAATTAGGATATAATATAGAAGATTATCCAAATGCATATGCTCAATACATCAACGAAATTTCTGTACCAGTATATTCTACATTATCATTGGAAGATGCAGAATATGTAGCTAAAGAACTTGTAGCAGCAGTAGAAAAAGTTATGAAATAAATTTAAATTAACTGCAACAACAGATTAATTTATATAGATTATAAATTATTTATAGACATGGAAAATTTACTATTATTTTAATAGTGTGTAATTATTAAAAATAGTAGTGATGATAAACTTAACATTTCAACTAACATGACTAAAATATTTTAAGCATTAGATAAAATTTATAAAGAAAGAGTGATATTAATGAAAGTTGATTTTTATACATCTAAAAGAGAGTATGGAGAAAAAAAAGCTGAATTTGATAAAGCAATATTTGATGTGGTAGAAAGCGGAAGTTTTATACTTGGACCACAAGTTAAAAATTTTGAAGAAGCTATAAAAGAATATACAGGAGCAAAACATGCCATAGGTGTAGCATCAGGTACAGATGCTCTAGTAATCGCTTCTCATATTTTAGGATTTGAAGAGGGAGCAGAAGTTATAACTTCACCATTTACATTTTTAGCATCCACATCTTGTATAGCTAAACACAGAGGAACACCTGTATTTGTAGATATAGATGAAGAAACTTTTGAAATGGATTTAAATCAAATAGAATCAAAAATAACTTCAAAAACAAAGGGAATACTTCCAATTCATTTATTTTCACAAATGAATAACATGGATAGAATAATGGAAATAGCCAATAAACATGATTTAAGAGTTTTAGAAGATGCAGCAGAAGCCTTCGGAATGAGATGGAAGGGAAACGGAGATAGTTATAGACATTCAGGAACTATAGGAGATATGGGTATATTCTCATTCTTCCCAACTAAAACATTAGGTGGATATGGTGACGGTGGTATGATAGTTACTAATAGTGATGAATTAGCAGAAAAAACTAAAATGTTTAGAGTTCATGGAGCATCTAAAAAATACCACTATGATTATATAGGATATAATTCAAGATTAGATAGTATTCAAGCTGCTGTACTTTCAGTAAAATTAAAATATATAAATAATGCTATTGAAAAAAGAGCAGAAATAGCTGATATGTATATGGAAAGATTAAAAGATGTATCTGAAATAAGATTCCCTAAAATAAAAGGAGATCAAAAACCAGTATACTATGTATTCAATATTCGTGCTGAAAGAAGAGATGAATTAGTAGCTCACTTAAAAGAAAATCAAATAGGAAACAGTATCTACTATCCAATTCCATTACACATGCAAAAATGCTTTAGCTACTTAGGTCACAAAGAAGGAGATTTCCCAGTGGCAGAAAAAGTATCAAAAGAAATTTTAGCATTACCAATACATCCAGAATTAAAAGAAGAAGAAGTAGATTTTGTTTGTGAAACAATAAAGAACTTCTATAGAAAATAAGGAAATTACGACTTAACAGGAAGTTATACTACCCTTAGTTTAAAAAAGGGATATGCGGTTATAAAGGCAATTCACTTCAATAAGAGATTCTAATTTGTTTTTTCTTAAAATATATGGTTCCAAATCATAACTCGCTGAACGCTCAGACAATAATTTGGAACATACATATATTTTGCAAAAACAAATAAGAATCTCTAATCTTGTTCAAACGCCTTTTACACCACATATCCCCATTTTTTAAACTAAGGGAAGATAGAATAACTCCTTTTTAAGATATTTATACATTGTACGTATATAAAAAATTTTTAGTTATTTATATTCTTTTAAGTAAGGACTTCAAAAAAATTTTGGATAGAAAATTAATGCGGTAGCATGTAAAAAGACTGTATTTTTCATAATGTTTATATGAATTAAATTTACACTCAAATCTATTTGCGTTAGCAAACAAATTTAATATAATAAAAACAATAATTTTAGTTAGTTTTAATTTATATGAACTTACTAAAGTCATTACTATAACCTCTTATTTGGGGTTAGAATTTTAGATAAGCAAATTGGTAGGTTAGTTCACTTCAACTTTACTAACCATTTTATCTTTTGAAATAAGTTCTTTTCTAGTTAGAAATTTACTAATGTATTTTCTTAACAGGAGGACAATTAATTGGTAAATAAAAGATTTTACAGCAAGTTCGTATCCGATTTTCCTGCCAATGTGTATTGAATGTTATTCCTTTCTTGAAGTTTTCTGCTAGGAGAATATATCTATACCTAAATTTGGATCTGGCATTTTTTTATTATAATAAGTTTGCCAATTATTCATATCTATATCCTCATATCAAAATTGTGCTAAATTTTAGTAACACAATTATTATAATACAAGTATGTTCTAGTGGGAACAGTAAAATTATTCTACTAATTAAGAAAGAAGTGTTTATTTTTATGCAAAAAATAATATTGATAGCAAAATCATGCTAATAGTAAGCAAGATTATTCATGATAAATATGGTTAATGATGATATTATAAATATATAATTTAAGTTCAAAATTTCAATTGGGGTGGTATAAAAATGAATAAATCAAAAGTAGAAAAAGTAAATTTTTATAGCAATATACTTGGTAAAGAAATGTCAATGTTGGTGTATTTACCTGAATGCTATAATAGTTTAACTCCTCTACCTGTATTATATTTTCTACATGGAAGAAGTGGAAGTGAAAATATAATGTTTCAAATGGATATAAACACTATAGCTGATCGGATGATAAAAGATGGGGAAATTAAGCCTATGATAATTACGTGTCCAAGAATTGAAAACAGCCGAGGGTTGAATTCATCCTTAATCTGTAAAGAGGTGTCTGATCTTAGAGGCAATAATAGAATCATAAATTTAGGAATGTATGAAGATTACTTTATGAAAGAAATAGTACCTTTAACAGATAAAACTTTTAATACTATAAAAGATAGAAAAGGAAGATATATAGGAGGGGCATCTGCTGGGGGGTATATAGCTCTTCACAATACATTTCGACATCAGCATATATTTTCAAAAGTAGGAGGACATATGCCTGCTTTGGAACTGGAACTTGACGAGGAAGATAAACCATATTATAAAGACATGGGTGTATGGGAAAAATATGATCCAATATATATTGCAAGAAACAATAATATTTCTTCTGATATTGATGTCTATCTTGATGCTGGAGATAAGGATGAAGGTAGATTTTATGAAGGTTGTTCAATTTTATATAAAATATTGAAAGAAAAAGAAATAAATTCTCAAAATCATGTATTCCCTGGTAATCACAGTGCTGAATATATACAATCAAATATTGAAAAATATCTAAAATTTTATGGATGCTAATATATTAAGAATACCACACACGTGTGGTAGGTAACGGGTTATATTTAATATGACACTCTTTGAAAGCAGCGTACAAAATATAAAAGAATCATTCTAAAACGCCGCATTATTCACGAATTGAATTTTGGAGTGTTTTTATGTCACAGTCTGAAATAAGTGCGACAGAACCATTGAAAATGAAAATACGAACGATTCTCTTTGAAAATTGAATAATACAGTGTTAAAAAGGCAAGATATTTTACTTTTGTTACAAAAATAACCATATAAGACAGTGTAAATATGATATAATTACCATTAGTTAAGTTAAAATAGTAAAAAAATGCGTATCATCTTAATAAAGAATATAATTGATTTAATACAAATAGGGAGTGTGATATCATGAATATTAATCTCATGGATAGAAAAATGCTTAAAATACTCTGTGCAAAGTCTGTAGGTATGAGTTTGGGCGACAATTTGCACAGAGATAGATATTTAGTCGCTTTTCATAAATAAATTCATACATATACAGGCTTTGTTTCCTTAATTAAATAATAAATTTAAGGAAGTGAGCTTTATGAAATATGTAAGAATTGATAGAATATTACCAGATGATTTAGTTAAAGAAATTCAAAAGTATATTCAAGGTGAATATATATACGTCCCTTCCCTTCCTGAAAAGAGAAAAAGATGGGGTGAAAAATCTAAAAGCCGAGATTATATAAAAGCTAGAAATGCAAAGATATTAAGCCAATATATAGGTGGGCAATCAATTAGCAATCTGGCTGAAGAATTCTTCCTTTCAGATAGTAGTATTAAGAAAATTGTATATAAAAAGGATAAGTAGGCTAAAGCTACCACTCTTGTAATGTGTGGTAGCTTTTGTGTAAAAGATGATATAGAAATGATTATTATCTTTCTCAAAAAATATAGAAGCTTTAAAATGATATTGAACATAAAATTTATTTTAAAAATGAATTTGTAATTCTTCTCGTAGATATTAGAACAAAAGGAGAGAGTCAAAATGAATAAAAAAATATCATTAATTCATTCTACAAATTTAGCTCCAGTAGATTATGCTTATGCTGGACGTATACCTTCAGGAATGGACTTATTATTTTTAGCGGGGGCATGTCCCATTAATAGAGACGGAGAAGTACCCAATTTGAGTGATTATGAGCTTCAGGCAAAACTTTGTGTAGAGAATTTGAAGGAAACACTGAAGGATTGTGGGGCCACTTTGGAAGACGTTGTATATACCAGAGTTCTTGTAGTATCTCAAAATCAGTCAGATTTGGTAACTGCATGGGAAACAATAAGAAAAGAGTTTGGTAATCATGATGTTCCAAGCACCTTATCTGGAGTTACAGTATTAGGATATACAAATCAATTGGTAGAAATTGAAGCAGTAGCAGCAGTAGAAAATAATACAAAATGATTGAAGTATAGAGTTGAACTAATTCGCGCCATTCTTATTTAACGTAACAACTGAAAAGACGAACGATTTATTAAAACACTGTATTATTCAAATTTGAATTTTACAGTGTTTTTTACGTCGCAATTCAAAAATATTAAGTAGTAAAATTATATATTTTTTTATTTTATAAAAGGATGAGTGGGTTATGGGGAAAAGTTTATCAGAAATATAATGAATTCTAGGGACTATAATTATATGTTATAATTTCTGTAGCAGTTAAGTTATGATCGGAATTATATTAGATGCTAAATAAGTAATAATAGAAAGGATATAATATATGAAAGTTTATAAAATATTGAGCATAACATTAGTAATATTTATATTAATACCTTTTACCGCAGGATGTTCTTCTTTTAAGTCTACTAAAGGTATGATTCCTTCTTTAGGTTGTATGAAAGATGATATTAAGCATAAATCAAGTAGCAATAGCGTAATAACATTTGATTTAAAAAAAGGTGATAAAGTAAAATTTATATATGATTCTAATGTAAAAGAAGGAGAGCTAAAAATTCAATTAATTTGTTCCAAAAATGAAGTGATTCAAGACTTCCCAATAAATAAGAGCGGTACTAAAGAATTAGTAATAGACAAAGATGGAGGCTACCGACTTTCAGCAAATTATGATAATTTTATAGGGAATTATAATATGAATGTAAATAAAGTAAAGTAATAAGATATACTAAACGATTATTCTTATTTAGCGTAATAACTGAAAAAACAAATAATTTATTAAAACACCGTAGTATTCAAGTCTGAATTTTGCGGTGTTTTTTTCGTGTATTTCTTTTAAATGATATTTTTTCAGTATATTTACTGGTACCCTTTCGTCAAAAAACATAAAAATTAATTACGTGAGAAACAAAATTAAAAGATCAATAATATATATTTAAATCAGTTTCTCAGGAATAAACTTAGAGGAAATCCTCTTTATCAATATATAATCAAGTATCAAGAGAACACCGCCACCTATAAACATTACAACTTTGCTGAGCAAAAGTACACCTGTCATTTGAGCCACTAATATAAGAATCACTGGAATGACAAGAAGGCCGCTTACTTGCTGTGCTTCTTGGAAGGTTTCTGATTTGGACGATACCATCACAGTAAATATTAACGATAATAAATTGATTGCAGGTGAAATCCAAAGTATGATTATAAGCCATTTTACATCTGGAAAAATAAGTCCTCCAAAATAGATAAAACCACCTACATTAAATATGATGCCAAATACTATAAATGAAATCAAAGTCACGATGTAAGATGGCACAAAAACACCTAAAATCTTGGCTCTAAGCAGTTGTTCCATGGATATTGGTGTGTAAAGCAGAGACTCTAGGGTTTTATGTTCCTTTTCTCCCACAAAACTACTGGCTCCAATAACTCCTGAACACATTATTGGAATTATAAGAAAGTATGATGGAAACATAAAGTCTATCGTTATTTTTATTAAAAGTTGGGCTGGAGTATATGTTTTATATTCAGAAGGTAATTTTTTTATAAGAGGAGCTATCTTTGTAAACATACTTGAATCATTTCCAATATAGTTCGCACCTATCAATATTGCTAGGGGTATGATTACAATCAAAACAATCGGTACAATAGTCATAGGAATAATAACCCGTTTTGAACTTGTTATTTCATTTATATCTTTACGTATCAATGCTTTTTCATTTCTATTCATATTCTAACTACTCCTTAACTATAATTTCACATCATCAGATGCACCTTTTATATATTTAAAGTACAGTTGTTCCAAAGACCATTTCTGCTGTACAGCCTCATAAATTTCTCCACCACTTGTCAGTATGTTTTGTATTAGAGTATTTACCTCTTTGTCTCCTGAAACAGATTTGTTATATATATCGTTACCTTCATGGATAAATCCAAATTCTTTAGGAATATTTTTTCCCCTAATTTTTAATTTAAGGGCTGCATTTTTCCTTGAAGCAAGTTCATCAAATGTACCTAAACCAAGGATATTGCCGTTGTTTATAAAACCATATAGTGTACAAATATCTTCAGCATATTTTAATTGATGGGTACAAAGAAAGATTGTAACCTGGTTTTCCTCTGCAAGTTCTTTTATAAGTCTTGTAACATTAAGTGCATTTTCTGGATCTAAGCCAGAAGTAGGTTCATCAAGAAATAAAATTTGAGGATCGTGGATTAATGCTATAGCTAAAGAAATTCTCTTTCTCATTCCTGTGCTAAAAGATTTTACCTTTTTATCCTTTACATCTAGTAACTCTAATCTTTTGAATAAAAAGTTAGTACGTTCATTAAGCAATTTTTCCTCAATCCCATGCATTTTTCCAAAGAATATTAGATTTTCTCTAGCAGTAAGATTTTCATAGCAGGAGGAACTTTCGGTCATAACTCCACATAATCTATGGATCTCAAGATTATTTTTCCCCACAGGTATTCCTAAAATTTCAGCATGTCCTGATGTTGCTGAAAGAATTCCATTAAGGATTCTAACTGTAGTGGTTTTTCCTGAACCATTAGGGCCAAGAAAGCCAAATATCTCACCCTTTGGTATACTTAGACTTATATTGCTTAGCGCATTGGTTTGCCCATCATAGGATTTTTTAAGATTCTCTATATTTATTGCATTCACTTTTTTCACCTAACTTTTCTTTCAATTTTTTAATAAGGAAATTATACCCTTCATCTTCTCTTAAGGGTTCAAATGCAGGATTTCGAGTAACTGCATCAACAAAATTTTTCTTAATTGTTATCTCATCGATTGGAGTGTTTGCTCCAATAAAATTATTATCATCAAGCCATTTACCTACATGAGTAAAATATTCATTTTCTTTAAAACCCAATGGAAATTGGATACTGCAAACAGTGTTTATATATCGCTCTAATGCATCTATTGCCTTTTCTTTATTTTGCGCTATCAAATACCCTTGTGCAGCAACGATATGAATTGCAAAAACATCATTTGTGAAAATCTCTTTTAACTGAAAAGAATCAATAATCTGAATGCCTTGAGAATAAATTTTTTCAAATAAAACTGGGTCCATCATGTTTAGGGAAAGATAATTGTTTAAAAGTGTTAATGTGTTTATTACATTGTTGTAAAGTAGTATTTGATTCACTTTATTTGCTTCGGCAGTTTTCCCTTGCATCTGATACGCATTAATCAGTATGACGTCATCTCCTCTATATGGATCTAATTTATTATCTAATAAGCGAATAACTTCTTCGCTATTTCCTAGTATCATCTCTGCCAATGCTTCCATAGTATTTGCATTTTTTATGTAAGAAATGTTCTCTGATTCCTCTTTTATTCTCCTACTTAGCAATATACATTGTTGAAAAATTTCTTTTTTTATTTCATCATTTTTTATCAAATTCGAATAGTTTAATAATAATTGAATAATAGAAAGCAAAAAAGGAAAACAAGAATAGTATTTTTTTATTAATTTATTACACTGTCCCATTACTTCATCAAATGGTTTTAGAGCAAATTCATGAGAGAGTTTACTATAAATTTTTTTAATATCTTCCTTTGTAAGTTGTGGGGAATATCCTAATAATTCATCTACTGAAATATTAAAATAAGTTGCAAGCTCAGGAAGAAGCAAAATATCGGGATAACTTGATCCAGATTCCCATTTGGAAACAGATGCTTTAGAAACTCCAATGTAATTTGCCAACTGTTCCTGCGTTATTCCCTTCTCTTTTCTATTATGAATAATACATTTACCTATATTTAACCCTCTCAAATTTATCACCTCTAATAATATTTTATGTGTTGCTCTATTTTCTGTAAATAGATTTGTAGTTGATATTAGTAGAAAAAGTTAACTTGCAGGAAACCTGTTTTTATAATTAAAGCCTTTCTTTTTATTAAGAAAGGCTAATTTAAATAATCTTTAATTCACAATTTCTAAGGATCGTAACTCTATATAATGATTATTGCCAATCTAAATTAGATATATGTAGGGATTCTAATCTTTATAGCTCTATTTCAAGGGAATATAAAATCAAAATCATGTAAATATGATATAATTACCATTCCTTAACTCAAAATGGTAAATTTAGATGAAGTAAATATTATTTTATATAATTTTGATTACAATTCAATTTCAGAATTTAAAACAATTAACGGAGTAAATATCTCTTTCACATCATTGGAGGATTGGTGTGTAATTTATCAATTAATCCCTAATAGAGAAGGGAAAGTAAAGGTAATAGAAAGTTACCTGCTATTGAATGGAATTAAGAACCCCTTTTTATTAGAAAGAGCATTAAAGGGTAATTTACCGATAGAGGTAAGAGAGAAAATTAAAAAGATATTAAGTTCGTAACATGAAATAAAGACGAATTAAAATGTTCTTTGAAAATTGAATAGTAGGGTGTTTACAAAATGTGTTATGAATTAATTCTTAAGTAAAAAAATATTTTTATAAGACATATAACATATAGATAAAGGAGAATTTGACTCTTTTATTTAGAAATGATATTATTAAAAATAAAAGAATAATAAAAATTGCCACCGGGTAGGGATGCTATAAGCATTCATGTGGACATCATTAGGTCATAGAAGATGTACATATGGATGCTTGTTTTTTACAACATCAATAAGTTTTATGAAGGAGAAAAATTATGTTTAGAGAAATGCGTAGAAAAAATCAGTTACTTACAGAGAACGAAACAACTAAGATATTCGAAAAAGGTACGTCAGGTGTATTAGCAGTATTAGGTGATGAAGATTATCCTTATGCAGTTCCACTTAGTTATATTTATTGCGATTCTAAAATATATTTTCATGGAGCTAAGTTTGGTCATAAGATAGATGCCATAACAAAATGTAAAAAAGCATCTTTCTGTGTAATAGATGAAGATAATGTCATATCAGAAGAATATACAACTTACTTTAGAAGTGCAATTGCATTTGGAAAGATAAGAGTTATTGAGAATGAAACAGAAAAAAGAAATGCAATTGAAAAGTTAGCAGCAAAGTATACTCCAGAAGATGAAGAAGGTCGTCTAAAAGAAATTGAAGGAACATACAAAGCACTTTGCATGATTGAACTAGATATTGAACATATGACAGGAAAAGAAGCAATTGAGTTAGTACGAGCAAATAGTAAATTTTAGCTTATACAATATAAATGTAGATTGTGAATTCTACTTAAGTATAAAGCAATATTTAAATAGATTAAAAATAAGCAATCTTAAACTGTGAGTTCTTAGATAAATTTCAACTTTAAAAATAAAATAAAATGATATATTAAAACACCGTATTATTCAAAAGTGAATATGCGGTATTTTTTATGTCACAATACAAAGATATTAAGTAGTAAAATTATATATTTTTTTATTTTATAAAATAGAAATAAAATCAGATACGCAATATTTATTACAATCGGTAACAATGTATGGATTGCAGGTAGTTCAGTTATTTTGCCTGGTGTAAAAATAGGGTTGCATATTGTACAGATACCTATGTGTAATAATTAGGTTATTATGATATAATTTTCATAAAAGTTAAGTTAGATTTGGGAAAAGTTATTATGAAATAGTACTGTAGAAAGGTGAATAAAATGAGAAGAATCCAAACCTTGGAATTTAAGTTAAGCGTACTAATACTTATAATTATTTCTTTTATTGTACCAGGAAATATAGGGCAAAATGAAATTTTAATAGAATATAAATTTGGGTTTCCTTGTGATTATTTGTCAATATACCAAGAGAATAAAAGTGGTTGTCAACTATTTAGTAATCTATTTGATGGAAATAAAGGAATCCACATTGATATATTAGGCTTCTTTGCTAATGTTTTTATTATTTATGCCTTATTGGTGTTAATAAAGAAAATATATATGAAAGTTGATGTGAAATAATTACTTAAAGAATTATGGTCGTCAAGTATTATATAACCTTTTAAATGAAAGAGCATTTATTTGTTGTAAGCTATTTACTATACCTCCATATTTCACAAAGTATATATTACTTTTCTCAGGATAAAATATTAATGATTTAAAAATATATATTTGCAGGAGGTAAAATTTATTATGGGTTTATTTGATAATTTTTTTGGCGATGATGATAATAATATGGAAAATGATAATAAGAAAAGAAAAGATGAGGGAAAACTTACACTTCATAAAGAAGAGCTTGATATAAATAAAACTAATGTTCACAAAGGTGAAGTTGAATTAGGTAAGGAAATTATTGAAGAACAAAAAACAGTTGATGTTCCAGTTACTCATGAAGAAGTTATTATTGAAAGAAGATCACTAGATAACGAAGCTAGTGATACACCTATAAGTGATGAAGAAAGTATACGTATTCCAGTTAGTGAAGAACAAATTAATGTGGATAAACGCACAATGGTAACTGGAGAGGTATCTGCTCACAAACGTGAGGTTGAGGAAACAAGACAAGTAGAAGAAAATTTAAAAAGAGAAGAAGCTCGTATAAATACAAATGGTGATGCAGATATAGTGGATGACAATGAAGATGAGGGATTCCATTAAAAAATTTATAAAATAAATAAAAAACACCTCTCAAATTATATAAATTTAGGAGGTGTTTTTTAGGAGGATAGAGTATGTTAAATAAAGATATACCTAATAATTCAGATAATAATGTTAAGATGAAACTTCGTGAAGAACAGATGCAAATATCTAAAAGCAAAATAGAAACTGGTAAGGTATCTATTCACAAAGAAACTTCAACTGTGGAAAAGAATATTACTGTACCTATAAAACGACAAGAGATTGTTATTGAAAAAACTGTTTTTGATCCTAAATTTAAGGATAAATCACATAGTCATACTGAGACTATTAGAATTCCTATAATGGAAGAACGTATTGATATACGTAAGCGTCCAGTAAATTTAGAAAAAGTTTCAGTTAGTAATCATAAGTATAAAGATGTAAAACATATAACTGAAAAATTGAAAAAGGAAGTGCCTCATATTAGTATGAATGAAGATATAAAAATTCAGGATACAAAAATGGATAAAGAATATTAAAGTTAATTAGCATAATAAATAAAATTATTTCAATAATATAAAATAAAGCTAATTATTATAATATATAAAATTAATTTAGTAATATATAAGGACAAGTAGTTTTGAAACTACTTGTCCAATTAAATATTAATAAAATGCTAGTCTATTATACTTGCACTAATTTTTTCTAAATCTCCAATATTAGGAATAGTATTTTTGATGGCTTGAACGATTTTATTTTTTTGTTCATCAGTTAGTGTTGAGTTAGATGTTATTCTAAGACAAGGTAATTCAATTCTAAGATCCAAACCTAAAATTACTAAATCTATAGGGCAAGGAATAGAAACACAAAGTATTTCATCTCCAGTACAACAACCTGATGGACAAGATGTTCCGCATTTATCTGACATGAAAAAGCACTCCCTTTGTTTTTTATATTTTTCTTTTGTTACACTATTATAATATGTACATATCAATAAAATGTTACTTTAAATGTTATTATTTAAGTAATTGTAAGCTTAATCATTAAATTATATAATATTAGTTTTTTAGAACATTAGTAAAAAACTGTATTATTCAAAGTTGAATTCTACAGTTTTTTAGTGTGTTCAGTATGATTAATAACTAAAATTGTAATAGTAATAGTTAAAAAATAATTCACATAAATCTAAATAGCAATTAAACATACTTTCATAACAGATAACCTATCAATTTTTAATTGGAATTTTTTGTATTTTCATAGCAGGGATAAAAAATAAATAAAAATAACAGATACCGCAACAATACCTGCAACAATACCTACTGTTATCATTATTGTTTCTAAGCCTTTTTGTATAAATAAGTTTTCATTTCTTTGTAGCATTGCATTCATGGTATAATAAAGGGTTCCTCCTGGAAGAAGTGGAATAATTCCTGGTATCATAAAAATATTCGCTGGTGCTTTTAGTATTCTTGCCATTAATTCTGACCAAATGCATACTATCATTGCCGCAATCATATTCCCAATAAATATACTTCCTGTCATGGTATAAGTAATAAGATAAATTGTCCAAGCAAGGAGGCCTCCAATGGTTGCTGCTATTATATGCTTGTTATTTACCCGAAAATACAACGTAAATCCAAGTGTACCAATTCCAACCATCAACACTTGGATTACATTCTGTTTCATTAAAAGACACTTCCTAATAATATCACGGAACTTACAAATCCTATTGCAATTGACACAGCAATCATAAATGCTTCAATCAGCCTGTATAATCCTGTCATTATATCTTGATAAAACATTTCTTTTACACCATTTATTAAAACTAATGCCAGTATAAAGAGCATAATATTACCAATAATGACTTTATCTACCTTCATACAAAATCCTATATATTCACATAACTGTGCTAGACATCCTGACAAAAAACTGGCGATCACCGTATATATAACACGATTTAATTTACGAAGTTGAAAAAAATGATCCATTCCCAATATTCCAATTGCAATAATTGAAGCTGCCATACCGTCTATAAAGGCTCCACCAAAAAATACAGCAAAACTACCTGCAGACAACATATAGCCTAAGCATTTCACAATATTATTTTCTTTTCGTAAATTATTATTTTCTAACGCAGAACCTATTTCAGAAATGGAAGGAGCCTTACTACATATTTCCCTAGCCATAGCATTTAATGCTTCTAATTGTCCTAAATCGGTTGCTGTAGAATTAATTCGTACTGACTGTGTATAATGCCTTCTTTCTTTATCTTTCATTGTCATAACAATCAAAGTTGTAATGGCGTATATCTCACAGACTTTAATGTGGTATGCATTACAGATACACAGATACGTATAATCGTATCTTCTACACGACGGACCTCAGAGCCACACATTACCATGCGTCGCCCAATTTCCAACACATATTCTTGAAATTTATCATATTCTGCCTGTATCATAAATAACCTCTCCGTTAAAAATTGTTTTTTTATATATTTCTTAATATGAATAAATATTTATTGTCAAATAAATTTAGACATAAATAATTATATAATTATTTTTTATTTTATACTATAATTTGTTCTACATTTTTCCTTATTTTTTATACATAAATCAATCTTCATCTACCATAGTTGATGCTAAATAAGAAAACAATATGAAATAGGATTTTCCCTAATTTTTAACACAATTCTTTTGTAAAGTGTTGCCCCTAACATCACGTAATAGTTTAATATAAAAATATATTTATAAATAAGGTTTGTATGTTAATATAATTATTAATAGTTAAAAAAATAAGATTAATTTGGGACTAAATTAAAATTTATACTAAATGAGGTGCTTAAAATGAATCCAAGACAATTGATTGAATTTATGAGTATTGCAGAAAATCTAAAAACCAATACAAGACATTCATGGACTTCTACTGGACGTCATGAGAGTGTAGCAGAACATAGTTGGAGAGTATCTTTAATGGCATATCTAGTAAAAGATGAATTTCCACAGGCTGATATAAATAAAGTTATTTTAATGTGCATATTTCATGATTTAGGAGAGGCTATTACAGGTGATATACCTGCTTTTAATAAAAATAAATCCCATGAAATTGTAGAAAGTGATGCAGTGAATGAATTGATTAATAGTTTACCAAAATCATATAGTGGAGAATTAGCTGATTTATTTAAAGAAATGGAAGAACAGCAAACTTTGGAATCTAAAATATATAAAGCATTAGATAAGATGGAAACATTGATTCAACATAACGAAGCGGATATATCAACTTGGTTACCTATGGAATATGAACTTAATTTAACATATGGAACAGAACAAGTTAAATTCTCAGAATATATGAAAAAACTAAAGCAAGAAATTTATGAAGATTCTATAGAAAAAATGAAAGAATAAAAAATGAAGTTAACTTATCATAAAAAATGATAACAAAATTTATATATATTTTGTTTTAGAATAATTATTGAATACCTTATAAATTGTATACTATAATTTACTTGGTAAAATATTCATAGTTAAATATATGATGACTTTTATATTAAATATAAGGGTCATTATTTTTTTAGCATTTGTAAAAAATTTATTTGTATTTTAAGGAGGTATTATGAAAAAAAGGGTATTAGGTTTTTTATTAGTGGTATCAATAATGATGCTAGGCAATAACTTTATGGTAGTTAATGCCATAGGATATACTGAAAACTTACCAAGTAATTATGATTTAAGAAATGTAGGTGGAAAAAGTTATGTGACACCAGCAAGAAATCAAGGGATAGCAGGATCTTGTTGGGCATTTGCAGCTATGTCTTCTTTAGAATCTGCTATTATGAAAAAAAATGGTGGAGTGTCTATAAAAAATGAAGAAGAAAAGCATAAAGGCGTTGATTTCATTGATTTATCAGAAGATCATATGGATAGAAATCATGGATATGATTATAATGCCAAAGAAGGAGGACGCTACGAATGTGCAGTTTCTTATTTAGATAGCAGAAAAGGTCCTTATTTAGAAAAAGATTTTCCTTTTGGAAAAGTTAATAATGATGGCACATATGAGTCAACTCCAAAAAAAGAAGTAACAAATGAAAAGATACCTTATTTTGTTCAAGGAATAAAATTTATAGAAAATGTGGATGTACATACTTTTAATAGTGAAAATATAATGCTTGATAAAATTGCACCTATTAAAAAAGCAATTATGAATTATGGTGCAGTATCAACTAATATTTATCAAGCTCATGATGGAAGAAAAACTTTCCCTTATACAAATGATAAATATTACAATGATAAAACCTTTGCATATTACTGTGATGGAAATGATGGCAAATATAATAAAACCGCTAATCATGCTATATCTATTGTGGGTTGGGATGATAATTTCTCTAAAGAAAATTTTAAAACTAAGCCTAAATATAATGGTGCATGGATATGTAAAGAGGAACAAGGAACCGCCTTTGGAGATAATGGTTTTTATTATGTTTCTTATGAAAGTGTATGTGTAACCACAGACCAATATTGTTTTAAGGATGTGGTAAAAGCAGAAGAAGGATTTGATGGTATAGATCAAAATGAAACCTTAGGGTTAACTGGTTTTATGGGGAATGATTTTAGTTCTTCTAGTGGAAATGATACATATTTTAATGTATTTACTGCAAAGGAAGATTGCACATTAGAAGCAGCAGGTTTTTATTCTATGGGCAATAATTCTAAGTACAAATTATATGTAATAGATAATTTCAATAATTTTGCAAAAGAATTTGATGGTA
Organism: Clostridium sp. Marseille-Q2269; assembly: GCF_943736985.1. Lineage (GTDB taxonomy): Bacteria > Bacillota > Clostridia > Clostridiales > Clostridiaceae > Clostridium_F. The sequence continues at coordinate 854,695 of NZ_CALSFS010000001.1, read as the reverse complement.
GTAAAGAGTTTTCTGAAATAGGAAATAGATATTTAAATACATCTGGAAGCATATCTAGTGCTGGATATAGTACTATTAATTTAGATAAACCATTAACTTTAAAAAAAGGACAGAAGTATGCTATTGGTTTATGGATGGATAATAGTGATAGTTTTAATTGGATGAATATTAATAATATAAAAAATGATTATGTATTTGAAACTAAAAAGGATGTTAATCCAGGTAGTAAAAATGCAAAGATAAACAGTAATGAGACCTATGTATATGATGAAGAAGGAATGTTTAATATGGATGGGGATACAGGGATATTAGTAGATGCAAATACCTTAGTTAAAGCATCTTCTAGCATACCAGAGTTAAAAAATATAGGTAACTTGTGTTTAAAAGGGTATTATAATACTGACAATGGCTCAAAACATTAAATAAAATAATAGAATAAAATGAAAACGTATAATAGATTATAAAATAAAAAATATACAAGAAAATTTCTAAAACAATTTAGTGGGAATTTGTAAAATAATAAGAAAAAATGATAGTAATAGATGTATGTATTTTATTTTACTATAATGATTGAATATGGTAATAATTATATATTATAATCATTTTGGTATAATATCCATTATTATAAATAATTACTTTAGAGGTGAAATTTTATGAAATTAAGAAAATTATGTATTATTGCTTTGTCTGCTACACTTACAGCTACTATATTTTCTGGATGTGCTAGCAATAAAGAAGCAAAGGGAACTGATAAAAAGGCAAAAGACACCATAGTATATGGCATAAACACACCACCAACAGGTGTTTTTAACCCATTATTAAGCGATAGTAGATATGATATAAATGTAAATAGTATTCTTTATTTACCACTTTTAAATCTTGATGATAAAGGTGGACTAGTACCTGCTTTAGCAGAAAAATACGAAGTTTCTAAAGATCAAAAGACCATTACATATAAGTTAAATCCTAAAGCTAAATGGCATGATGGAAAAGAAATAACTGCAGATGATGTTGTGTTTACGCTTACAGCACTAGCGAATCCTAAATATACAGGAGAACTTAAAGATATAGTTTCAAAGGTAAAAGGTGCAGAAGAATATAACAAAGGAACAGCAAAAAATATAGTTGGTTTAAAAGCTGTGGATAAAAATACAGTAACAGTTGAATTAAAAGAAGTATATGCTCCTTCATTACTTCAAATTTCAGGAATACAGCCAATTCCAAAACATGTATGGGAAAAACAGCCAATAGAAAAATGGGTAGAATCTAAAAAATTACTTACAACTCCAGTTGGTTCAAATGCTTATAAACTTAAAGAATACAAAGAAGGAGAATTTGTTAAGTTTGTTGCAGCAGAAGATTTCTTTGGTAAAAAAGCTAAAACTAAAAACTTTACTTTAAAGATTACAAACCCTAATACACTACAAGCTGAATTAAAAAATCATAGTGTGGATATAGCTAACACTCAAGATATGAAAAAAGCTGATGTAGAAGCAGTTAAAAAAGAGGGATATAAAATAACAACTTATCCAGATTATATGTTCCAATACATGGGATTCAATCTTAGAAATGCAAAATTCCAAGACAAAAAAGTTAGACAAGCATTTATGTATGCTATTGATAGAGCTGCAATGGTAGATAAGCTTATAGAAGGAAGAGGACTAGCCATAAATACTGCATTGCTTCCAACCAGTTGGGCTTATCCAAAAGAAGGTTTAAATGAATATAAATATAGTGTAGATAAAGCTAAAAATCTTATGAAAGAAGCAGGATGGACAGAAAAAAATGGTTCTCTTACAAATAACAAAGGTGAAAAATTCGATGTAACTTTAAAGGTTCCAACAGGATCAAAACCAAGAGAACAATCTGCTGTAATTATACAAGAAGCTCTTAAAAAGATTGGTGTTAATGTTAAAATAGAATCAATGGAATTCCCAACGCTAATGACTCAAGTTGTTAAAAATCATGAATTTGATTTATATTTAATGGGAAATACTTTATCTGCTGATCCTGATCCAAAAGCTTTTTGGTCTTCACAAGCAGTATCAGACAAAAAAGGTGAAGTAGGATATAACATAGTTGGTTATAAAAATCCAGAAGTAGATAAACTTATTGACGAAGGACTTTCAACTATAGATAGGACTAAGAGAGCTGAAACTTATGCCAAATTTGGTAAGATAATAAATGAAGATGTGCCTGAAGTATTCTTATATGTTCAAAATAATGATATAGCATACAATAAAAATTTAGAAAACTTCAAACCATCAACATTCTCTGAATTCGCAAATATTGAAAATTGGGAAATACAAGAATAAAACTTAATTACAAATAGAGAAGGGGCATTAGTTCCTTCTCTTATTTTATAAGGAGTAAAATATGAAAAAGTACATTTTAAAAAGATTATTAATGTCAGTGGCTATGATTTTTGGTGTGTCTATTATTATATTTGTACTAATTCAAAGTCAACCAGGAGACCCGTATTCTACTATGTTAAGTCCTAATATTAGCAAAGAAACTGTAGAGAGTATGCTTCGTGAAATAGGATACTATGATCCATTATGGCTTAAATATGTTAAGTGGATTAAGATGGCCGTAGTTGGAAATTTTGGGTATTCAATAAAATATAAAATTCCAGTGATAGAAGTTATATCATCTAGATTATGTAATACATTTATTTTAGTTATAGCTTCATTTATAATAAGTGCTTTTGTATCTATATTGGGAGGGGTGCAAGCAGCTTCTAACAAGAATTCATCATTTGATAGAATAAGTAAGGGGTTATCATTTATTGGACTTTCTATTCCTACATTTTTCTTTGGTTTACTTTTAATAAAATGGTTTAGTTTTGATAGAAATATATTACCAACTTCCGGTATGGTTACCATAGACAAAGATTATACTGGATTTTATTATGTGTTAGATGTGTTTAAACATATGATAATGCCTACTATTGTATTAGCATTAACAATGATACCTAAAATATTTAGATACACTAGATCCTCTATGATAGACTCTTTAGAACAACAATATATTATAACTGCACAGGCTAAAGGATTAAATAGGAGAAAAGCAATTTGGAAGCATGGCTTTAGAAATTCTATGACCTTGATCATAACTATATTTTGTATGGATTTGCCAGCTTTATTTTCAAAATCATTAATAACTGAAACAATCTTTAGTTGGCCAGGAATAGGAAGACTGAATTATGATGCAGTACTTTCAAGAGACTATCCTCTTATTATGGGGATAGTAACAATAACAACTATTCTAATAATTTCTTCAAATTTTCTATCAGATGTTTTATGTGCTGTAATTGATCCAAGAATAAGACTTAGTAAGGAGTAGGAGGGATAAGAGTGAATTTGAAATATAAAAGAAAAAATACTTTAACTATATTGGCTTTAATAATTATTGTAAGTTTAATTATTATTTCTATACTAGCTCCTTATATAACTAAATATAAATTAGATGCCAGCGATCTTTATAACATATACGCTGGGCCAAGTAGAGAGCATATTTTAGGTACAGATGAAGTGGGTAGAGATGTGTTTACCAGATTAATTTATGGTGGTAGGGTATCATTAATGGTTGGTTTTTCTGCAATGATTGTACAACTGACTTTAGGAATAATATTAGGTGCAGTTTCAGGTTATATGGGTGGAGTTGTAGATAAGATAATAATGGGTATAGTTGATATTATACTTTGTTTTCCATTCTATGTTATAGCCATTACAATTGCTGCTATAGTAGGGCCTAGTATATGGAACTTAATAGGAATTATAGGGGTTTTATCATGGCCAGAAATCGCAAGAATCATTAGGTCTGAGATTATGTCTTTAAAAGAAAATGATTATGTTATGGCTGCTAGGTCAATGGGATTAAATAGTATGGAGATTATTTTTCATCATTTGCTACCCAATGTTATTACACCTATTATAGTGGCAGCAACATTAGCTATTGCTCAAGGAATACTTTCAGAGGCGGCTTTAAGCTTTTTAGGAATGGGAGTGCGTCCTCCAATGCCTAGTTGGGGAAATATGTTATCTTCAGCACAGGATCTAGCTACATTACAAAGGCAATGGTGGATGTGGATTCCCGCTGGCATTATGGTTATTATTATAGTTATTTCCATAAATCTATTAGGAGATGGAATCAAAGAGCATATGAATTCTAGAAATAAAAGAAAGTAAGGTGTAATAGTATGAGTCTTTTAAAAGTAAAGAATTTAACAACTTCATTTACCGTAGATAATGAAAGCTTTATTGCTGTAAATGATATTAGTTTTAAATTAGAAAAGGGTGAAGTACTAGGTATAATAGGAGAGTCCGGAAGTGGGAAAAGTGTTACAGCACTGTCCATTATGAATTTGATTCCAAAATCCAGTGCTATCATTGAAAGTGGAAGTATTACTTTAAATGGTACAGAGCTTACTGAATTAAGTGATGAAGAAATATGTAAAATTCGTGGGAAGGATATAAGCATTATATTTCAGGAACCTATGACAGCATTAAATCCAATCTTTACAATTGAAAAGCAAATAGGTGAAGTATTAATTATACATAATATTTGTTCTAAAGGAGAAATACAGCATAGAATCATAGACATTTTATCAAAACTTAAGATACCTAACCCTAAAGAGTTTATGAAAAAATATCCCTTTGAGATAAGTGGGGGCATGAGGCAAAGGGTAGTAATTGCCATGGCAATAATATGTAATCCTAAGATAATAATAGCAGATGAGCCTACCACTGCCTTAGATGTTACTACTCAAGCAGAAATATTAGATTTATTAAAAGATATTATGAAAACTATAGGAAGCTCAATTATTTTAATAACTCACGATTTAGGAGTAATAGCTGAAATGGCTACAAAGGTTGCTGTTATGTACAGAGGAAGGATTATAGAAACTTGTGATGCGGTAGAATTTTTTGATAACCCTAAGCATCCTTACTCAAAAGGACTTATAAACTCTATGCCAAGTAATTTTAATAGTAAAAATAGATTTAATTCTATAAAAGGCAATGTACCTTCAATATTTGAAAACATCAGTGGATGTGAATTTTGCAATAGATGTGTTAATGCAATGGATATATGCTCATGTGAATCACCTAAAAATATAAATTTAGTAAATAACCATATTGTTAGATGTTTACTTTATAATATCTTAGAAAATAAAAGCTTCCATATTGAACAAAGAAGTGATAATTAAAAAGAAGAATCTTATAAATTAACTAGGAGAGAAGATAATTGTATGGGAAAAAATGAAAATTATAAACTTATACATAGAGATGATAATAATTCAATAAATGGTAAACATAATTTATTAGAAGTTAAAAACTTAAAAAAGTATTTTCAAGTTAGAGGAGCAATTTTTTCTAACAATAAGAAAGAATTCAAGGCTATAGATGGAATATCTTTTAATCTTAAACAGGGAGAGATATTAGCATTAGTGGGAGAGTCAGGTTGTGGTAAATCCACTACAGGAAAAGCTATTTTAAGATTAATTGAGCCAAGCTTTGGAAAGGTAATGTATAAAGGAAAAACATTATTTGATGTAGAGAATAAAATATATATGCCTAAATTGGAATTGACAAGTTTAAGAAAAGAACTTCAATTTATTTTTCAAGATCCCTATGCTAGTTTAAATCCTAAGATGAATGTTGAAAAAATAATATCTGAGGGTATAAAAAAGCATAAGGTATTTCCTAAAGGTGAGGTTAAAGATAGATGTGAGGAGATATTAAATCTTTGTGGATTGAGTAAATCAGATTTAAATAAATTTCCTAGCGAATTTAGTGGAGGGCAAAGACAAAGAATAGGTATTGCTAGAGCCTTGGCTGTGAACCCACAATTTATTGTATGTGATGAGCCTACAGCTGCATTAGATGTGTCTATACAAGCACAAATATTAAATCTTATGCTGGATTTAAAGGATGAATTTAAATTAACATATCTTTTTATATCACATAATTTAGAAGTAGTAAGATATTTTTGTGATAATATTTGTGTTATGTATTTAGGTAAGATAGTTGAAAAAGCAAGTGTAAAGGATCTATATGATACACCAATGCATCCTTATTCTAAGGCCTTGATTTCTTCTGTTCCTAAGAGGCATCCTTTAGAAAAACGTGAAAAAATTATATTAAATGGAATCATACCAAGTGCATCTAATGTGCCTAGTGGGTGTAGATTTCATACAAGATGCCCTTACTGTGATGAATATTGTAAAACCCATGAACCAGAACTAAAACAGGTATCATCTGAACATTTTGTAGCCTGTCACAGAGTGTAAAAAATGTTGTTAAAATTCACCTTTTTATTACGATATATTAATGTTTGATATATCAATGTTTATAGATTAAAGTTTTCATTGCCATATATCAACGTTTATAGATTAAAATTTTTATTACTATATATAAATGTATGCAAATTAAAAAATTAAATCTAGTGATTTTATATATTATTGTGCACCATAATAGAAGAGGCAGTGTTGAGCCGTGGGAATACATAATTTAAAGATTGAGAGACATATATTATAAATTACATCTTAATAGGGTAATTATAATCACTTTTTAAACTTTAATTTTTTCTACATTTAGTTTAATATTAATTATAATAAATTTTCAATAAAATATTTTAAATCTTAGGAGGATTTTATGAACAAAAAAGTAAGGTCGAGTCTAATAGTACTATTTTTAATTATTTCTATGGCATTAATGTATTTTTTAACACCTGTTTTATCGGTGAAGTTTTATTCTTTTTACATTATATTTATTCCTATAGCGGCGATTATAGGAATTACTAGAAGCTTAGCGAAAAATAAGGTTAAATCTAAAGCTTATTATATTCCGGGGATATTAATAATTTTATTTTTATGTATGTTTATAATTACTTTGCCAATATTTAGAGCAAGTAGTTATAAAAATTTATTGCCCACTCCTAAATATGAGGAATTTTCAAAGAATATAACTCCAATTGATATAAAGGAAATTCCAACTGTAAATCAAAAGTATGCTGAATTATTAGCAGACAAAAAATTAGGAGAAGAAACATCTTTAGGTAGTAAGGTAGAACTAGGTGATTTAACACTACAAAATGTTAATGGTAAGCTTTATTATGTAGCACCATTAGTCCATTCTGGCTTTATGAAGTGGCTTTTAAATGATAGTACACCAGGATATGTAACAGTATCAGCCACAAATGATAAGGATGTAAAATTAGTAAGAAAATTAAATGGAAAAGATATAAAAATAAAATATCAACCTGAAGCTTTTTTTAATGATGATTTAAAAAGACACATATATTTAAAAGGAACATTAAATAAAGGTATAACAGATTTAACTTTTGAATTAGATGATAAGGGAAATCCATATTTTACAGCCACATTATATGATAATAAAGTTGGTATGTCAGGACTTAAAGCTGTGGGAACAGCAGTGGTTAATCCAGAAACTGGAGAGGTTAAAAAATATTCTGTAGAAAATACTCCTAAATGGGTAGATAGAATACAGCCACAATCTTTTGTAGAAAGTAACTTAAAAAGATGGGGTAAGTATATTAAAGGATTCTTTAATTTCTCAGGACAGGACAAGTTGAAAACTACAGAGGGAACAGGTGTTATATATAATAACGGAAAATGTTACTATTACACAGGGTTAACTTCTGTAGGAAAAGATGAATCAAGTATTGGATTCGCATTAATAGATACAAGAACTCAACAAACAAGAATATTTAAAATAGCAGGAGCCACAGAAACAGCATCTATGAAATCTGCAGAGGGAAAAGTGCAGAACTTAGGATATAAAGCAACATTCCCCATATTAATAAATGTGGATAATGTACCTACTTATTTTACAACTTTAAATGATAAAAATGATTTAACAAAAATGTTTGCTATGATTTCTGTAACTGACTATAATATCATAGGTACAGGAGAAAACATTACAGAATGTAAATCAAACTACATTAAAAATTTAGCAAGTAAAGGCAATTTAATAAATGTAGGTTCCACAGGAAAAGAAGAAAATGTAACAGATACTATAGAAAGAATAAATTCCTATGTGGTAGGCAATTCCACTATATACACATTTGTACTTAAAAATCATAAAGATCAAATATTTAATGCTGGAATATCCATTTCTAATGAATTACCTATAACTAAAGAAGGAGATAGCGTAAATATAAGATATGTGGATACAAAACAAGATATAATAAATGCAAGTTACTTTGATAATAAACAGTTTAGCCAGAAACAGAACAAATAGATAGAACTAAGAAGACCATAAAAATATATTTAAAGATAAAATAGGTAAGATTTTAATAATATGAAGATAAAGATACACTGATGAATCAATTCCAAATTTATTTACGATTTAAGGTGTATTTTTATCTTTTTTGTTAATGTTCTCATGTGTTTAATAACTTAATTTGTTTCACTAGCTAATATTACAACTGTATTAATTGAAGTTTAGACACATTTCAATTAACACATGTTAACTTCATTCTGATAAAATGAACAATTTATCCCCTTTCTTCATAGGTGATTTCATTCTTTCTATAATCTTATATATTAAAATTATATATTAATCTTAGTACAAATAGAATATGTTTATAACTTTATTGTCAACCATCATATTAAAAGCGGTTGACGAATGTTTCTCTTTATCATATACTATAATAAATTAAAAAGAAGGTGATATAAAATAGAAAATAAATATGATTTACATCATTATAAAAAAGAATTTTTACTTAAAAATTTTTCTGTCAATAAAATTACCCCTATAATGTTAATGATAGAAGGGATGAAACTTTTAAGACATAAGGTTGATGTAGGATACTTTATTGGAAAACAAGAGCTAACTATAAATAAAAAAGACATAGATATAAATAAATGTGATATTTATCAGTACATAAATTTAAATGATATTACATTAGATACTGCTATAGAAAAGAGTAAAAAAACAGCTACTGTAGATTATTTTGTGTGTAATTGTATAGCTTATAAAAATGAGAAAAGATTAATGGAATTTAGATCTACACTTATAAAAAAAAATAATAATTTATATAAAAAAAATATAAATGAATGTAGTAACCAATATGAATATGAAAAAAAGGGGAGCTTAGAGAGCGGTATTGAAGTCATAAGTAAAACGAAAAATATAGTTAAAAATAAAGAGGAGTTAATAACTAAGTTTCAAGATAAAGGTATATTTAAAGATAAAAGTAAATCAACAAATAAGGTTCATCATAAAAATAAAATTATAAATTCAGATGAAAAAGAATTTTTTAGGATTATAACTAAAGAAGAAGTATATAGATTTAGCCGCATTAGTGAAGATCCTAATTATATTCATAAAACTAAAAATCCTATAGTACAGGCTATGTTAATACTTTTATTTTTAGAGGATTATTTAGCATTAAGAAAAATTCATATATATGATTTTAAAATAACATATATAGAACCCGTATTAGCAGATAAAGAAATATTTTTGTGCTTTCATGATTTAAATAGTTTAGTAGGCATATGTGAAAATAAAATTTGCTTTAAACTAAGTTTAAAATCTTCTAATATTCGTAATGAGACTTCCTGTCAGTAGGATGTAGGAGAAGGTACTTTTAAGCTCACGGAGATTTTAAAACACTAATGTAACTTTAAGTAAGATTTACTCAAAATTTAACTTAGCAAAATATGATTACTACAGTTATTTTAACTAGCACAGCAAATTAAATTAAGTAAATATAATATGATAATTATTTTATAGAGAGTTTTATAACAAAATAATTTTAAATTTTGGAGGAAGATTATTGTGGCAAAGAAATTAACAATAAAAGATATGATATACTCGGCATTATTTGCAACTATTACAGCGATTTTAGGATATGTAATTATTCCACTCCCATTTAGCCCTATACCAATAACAGCCCAAAGTTTAGCTGTTATGTTAGCAGGTTGCATTTTGACTCCCCTGCAAGCAGCACTTAGCATGATAACTTTTTTATTTATGGGGATTATAGGAATTCCAGTGTTTTCAGGAGGAAGAGCTGGAATTGGAATTATTGTGGGGAAATCTGGAGGCTATCTCATTGGTTTTTTAGTTGGAGCTATAGTAATAAGTCTTTTAATCCGTAGAAATAAATCTTTTGTAAATATGTTAATAGGATGTTTTATAGGTGGAGTAGTGGTGGTACACCTTTTAGGTTCAGCATGGCTTGGATATGTTACAGCCATGGGAATTAAAAAAGCTTTTTTATTGGGTTCAGCGCCTTTTATAGTTGGAGATTTACTAAAGGCTGTTGTTGCTGTGTTAATTGGAAGTAGGTTGAATAGGAGAATGAGAAAAAGTGGAATACAATAACAATGCTGAAGGCAATAAGGTATATATAGTAGGAGGTCTTAGAACACCTATAGGTAAAACTAATGGAGATTTAAAAGATATATTGCCTGAGAAATTAGTAGGATATTTGATTAAAAATATTATTAAAAAGTATAATATTAAAGGGAATATGTAGAGGAAGTTATATTAGGTAATGCCATAGGCCCTGGAGGTAATTTGGCTAGATTAAGTTTGTTAGAGGGTGGTCTTCCTGTTTCTGTAATTGGTACAACAGTGGATTTTCAATGTGGTTCTAGTTTAAAAGCTATAAATATGGCAGCTTCTATGATAAAATCTGGAGAGAGAGATTTAATTATAGTAGGGGGAGTGGAAAGTACTAGTTTAGCTTCTAATAAACAATATAATGAAAGAGACCCTAGATATGAAGGAAAAGATGTGTTTTATAAAAGAGCCCAATTTTCACCTAACTTTATTGGAGATCCAGACATGATAGAAGGGGCAGAAAACACAGTCAAACACTTTAACATAAAAAGAGAAGAAATGGATAAATTAGCTGTGGAAAGTCATTTCAAAGCTATAAAGGCTAAAAAAGAAGGAAAACTAAAATCTTCAATTTGTAATATAAAATTGAAAGATTTTCCGTTACATAAAAATAAAATTGAATATTTAACAATATGTGATGATGAAAGTATAAGAAAAAATATATCTTTAAATCTTGTAAAAAGAGCTAGGCCAATTTTAAATAAACATGGAAGCATAACCTCAGCAAATGCTTGTTTAACTCATGATGGAGGGGCTATTTTGCTTATGGCTTCAGAAAAAGCTATAAAACAATATAATTTAAGTCCTAGAGCTATATGGAGAGGAGAAAGTTCTATAGGATTAGATCCTAATTTATCTCCATTAGGAGCCACATTATCCATAGAAAAGTTATTAAATAAATATAACCTAAACATAGATGATATAGATTTAGTGGAAATAAATGAAGCATTTTCTTTAAAAATAGCTCTGTTTTTAAAGAATTTTAATTATCCAAGAGAAAAGATAAATATTTATGGTGGTGCCTTAGCTTATGGTCATCCTTATGCAGCTTCTGGTGCAATTATAATGCTTCATTTATTAGAAGGACTTAAAAATGAAGGTGGAAAATTAGGAATAGCGTCTATGGGAGTAGCAGGAGGGTTAGGTGTAGCTACTCTAGTAGAAAGTTGTTAATTGTGTATAATATAAGAGGGTATGTTTAAATAGATTTGATTTTAAATTTATGGTATTAAAATTAAATTTATTTAAATATATTGCCTCTTATTTATATTATGTAGTTAAGACATTTACTTAGTGCATTATTAAATTTTATTTGTATAAAACTTATGTAAGTATGCTTATAGATTTAGTAGAGGTATAAAACTAATCAATTTTTTTATCCACTATTTTTGCTAAGGATACACGAGTGTTTAAGTTAGTATTAAAGTTTTTATTAAAATACATACTAAATAGTATATCTAAAATAAATCTTATAGAATCTGTTGTGGAATAATTAGAAATCTTAGAGTAAATGTTTTCTTTAGATGGTACAAAAAGCGTTACATTACTGATTTCACTTATTGGATTATCCTCTCTTTTGGTAATAGAAATAGTGGGAATACGGTTTTGTTTTAGCAACATAGCTACTTCAAGTATTTTCTTCGTTTTACCGCTGTAAGACACAATAATGGCTAAATCTTTAGGTGATAGCGTTTTAGCTATATAGCTCATACCTAGTTTATTTGAATTAGTAACAAACTTCCCGATACGTGTCATTCTATGGCAAAAATCATTGCTGGCAAGGTTAGAATAACCTTCTGCAAAAATATGAATTCTGTCTTTAGATAACATTAATTCCAGAGCTTTGTTTAAACTACTTATATCTAGCAAATTAAATGTATCATCTAAGATGTCTCTTTTCATTACTAATAGTTTTTTTGTGATAAAGCTAGGACTGTCATCTGGAGAGAAAGGAAAATTATAATCTACTCCACTTATATTTTTCTTTTCGATATCTAATTCTTTTAGAAAATATACTTTAAAAGAATTCCATCCATCAAATCCTAATTTTTGAGCAAACCTTATTAATGTAGATTTTGAAACATAATTTATACTGGCAATTTCTTTTACAGTTAAATTCATAATATTTTCTTTCTGATTTAAAATATAATTGCGAATAATAAGTTCTGATTGTGAGAAAATTTCATTGTTTTCCATCATTTTTAAAAGCTCCATATATAACAACCTCACTTTTAAATAATTATTAATAATAATTATATCTTATCTATGTTTATTGTAAAGTATGTATGTTAATGTGGAAATAAAATTTCATAAATTTAGAATACAAATGATTTGTATATAAATGTAAACGATGTATATTAGGAACCGCGTTCCAGATAAATCACATAAAAATACGCTTATTTTAGGAACGATGTTCAAAGTATAGCAACAAGTATTGAGATTTATTTAGATATGGATGTATAATAAAAACATCCTAGGGTGCAATATTTAAAGAGAGGTATGTATTGTGAATAAATTAAGAGAATTTACATTAGAAATGAGTTTAAAACCATTTAAAGTTAAAGAAAACGATTATATAGAGAATGTTTGTATTACTTTATTTGAACAATGGAAACCATTACTAAAGAACACCGAAGTAGTTGATGTATTGCTTTGGATAGGAGATGGAAGCGAAATCTTAGAATATTCTGGAGATGCCAATAAGAATATTGAATGGGCTAGATATATTGGTAGAGCAAATGAGTTTCATGGAGACTGGAGTAAAGAAAAAGATCCAGAAAAAATTGGTCCTCATGCTAAACGATATTTGTATTGTGAAAACCCACCGGAATTTACGTATGGTGATATAAAAACAATTATCAGAATTATCAAAAAAATTGGAAATGAAATTACAGGAAAACAAATAAAAGTGGGAGCTACTTTTGATCCAGGTCCAGAATTTGCAGTATCTGAATTCAAGTACAATAGACATCCGGAGATATGCACAGCTGGTACAATGGGTGATAAAAGTTTTGTTGTTAGTTATGAAACATTACATGAAGATAATTATGTATATAAGGCATATCCTAATGGAATAAAAGAAGGGACACCGTTTGCTACTTTTTTAGGTAAGCAATGTAATGAGTTTCTAAAGGACATGGAATTTGATTATATCTGGTTTTCCAATGGATTTGGATTTGGAGCAGAAAACTGGGCAACTACTGGTCCTTTGTTCGACGGGAAAACCTTTAGCCAAGATAACAGTAAAGTAATCGATGTAAAAAATAAAACTTTAAATTTCTGGAAATTGTTTAGAGCAGAATGTCCTGATTATGAAGTTCAGACCCGTGGAACAAATTTAAGTGTAGGTATTGATTTTGCCACAGATGGAGTAGCTACTAAAGAGATATATGATGGTGATTTTAATATTGTACCACCGCCAAATTCTCCTTGGGCAGCATTAGATAAAAACTTTGGATTAGAACTTTCTGGCTATATGTCAAGAATTTCAGAGTTACCACATGATAGTAAATATATGTATCGTTTTTATCTTCATGATCCATGGTGGATAAATAGTCCTTGGTTTGATAGATATGAAGGAGAGCCACATGACATTTATATGCCACTGGCTATATCAAGAATAAATTCAAATTTAGAAATAGAAAATCCAAGTTACATGAATTTATTAACTGTAGATACTTCTTTTGGGGAACTTCCAGATGAAGCTGTAAACACCGTTACTCCTCATGTTGCAAAAGCTATTAAAATGGCACCAGATAAAGCAGCACCTATTGTATGGGTATATCCTTTTAATGAATATCAAAATGTTGAAAAGTACAATGGAAAGTATAATCTTAAAAAAGCGTTTTTCGAAGATTGGTTCATTACATCTTCTATAAATGCTGGAATGCCAATTAGCACAGTTGTATCCACTGAAATATTTTCTAATCATACATTAGAAAATAATAAATATTACAGAGGTTCCACATTATTATGTCCTGTGCCTTATAAGGATTCTATATTTGAAAAATCATTGATTAAATATGTTGAGAATGGTGGAGATGTACTGTTATATGGTTCATTGACTAATGCAGGAGAAGAAATTTTAAATTTACTAAACATTCAAATTACAGATGCTATTTCTGGAGAATTAACTGTGAATTTCAAATCTTTAAATGAATTTGAAAAGGAATATGTTTCTAATACAATAAAGCATGATAGTAATATTTCAGATGGAGGAATAGACACTATAATTAGGGATAAGAATATATCCTATGAAGTACTTTCCACAGTAACTGATGGTATAAATGAAAGAGTTACTGGAATCTACGGTGAAAAAGATGGAAAGATTGTATGGGTTAGAGGAAGTAATGCCAATGAAGTAAAAGAAGGTAGTAACTTGCTTGTGCCTCATGATAATAAAAAATATTTCAATAGTGAACTACAATTAAGACATGCAATGAAAAAGTTTAATTATCATATTGAGTTTTTAAAGAAAGATATAAAATCAAAAATGCCAGCACTAACAATTCATAGAAATAATAATGCATTTATATTTTCAGGATATTTTCCCGACACAACTGTATCTATGAAAATGAGGTTTCCACTAGGAGTTCCATTGCTAATAGGACATGAAGTGTTTATTGAAGATGGATATGGAGTTTACAATTTTCCACGTTCTTTCAATCGTGAATGTCGTGTTTTTGTAACACAGGGGGAGAATGGTCCAATTTCAATGACTGAGTATGGTCCAGTAAGTATAGTGATGAAACGTAGAGTTTTATTAGAAGGATTAAAAAATGCAACGGTATATGTATTCCCAGAAGAAGGCAAAGAAGGTAAATGTGAATTGTTGCTTAATTCTAGTAAACCTAATATTGTTGGAGAAGATTTTAAATATGAATTAGTTGATACTAATTGGGGAAAGGCATACAAGGCAGAGAATGTAACAGGACATATTATGTATTCTACAGAATTTGACTCTGTTGATTATTTAGAAAATAGGAGGAAAAAATAATGGCTAACATTGTTGGATTAAGAATTGATGAAAGGTTGATTCATGGACAGGTGGCAACAGCATGGACAAATAAATTAAATGCTGAAAGAATAATGGTTATTGATAATAACATAATCAAAAGCAGTATGGATAAGATGGCACTAAAAATGGCTTGCCCAGCAAACTGTAAACTTTCTGTTCTTTCTATTGAAAAAGCTATTTTAAATTTACTATCTAATAAGTATCAAGATGAAAGAATTTTTATTATAAGTAAAGATCCTAAATACTTCTTACAACTTTTAGAGAACAATGTTACCTATGATAAATTGGTATTGGGCAATTTGGCTGGAAAAAGAGAAGCTAAAATGCTTAGAAGATCTGTGTATGTAAATGAAGAAGATATAGAAGTTTTAAATAAAATATGTGACCATGGAGTGAAGGTTATATTGCAAATGACACCAGCAGAAGCTGGAGAAAATTATAAAGATTTAATAAAATAATACATTCTGTAAAGTTATTATGAAAAAATAGCTAAATAGGCTTTATTAGCTCTATATTCATATGACTTTACAGAACCCAATAAAATTTATAGGAGGGGGAAAAAATGTTATTAGCATCATGGCAAATTATTGTTCTCGTAATATTTGCAGGCATAAGTTTCCTAGATGGAATGAGCCTTATGATGGGTCTTTACCATAACATAGTCTTAGTAGGTTTATTCACTGGATTGGTAGTTGGAGATCCTCATTTAGGACTAGTAGTAGGTGGAAGTTTTCAATTACTTGCTTTAGGTATGGCTGCAATTGGAGGATCATCCATTCCGGAATATCGTTCCGCAACTATCTTAGTAATTGCTTTGGCTTCATTAAATGGTGGAATGAGTGTGGCACAGCAGTATATTGTTACATTCGGAATTCCAGTAGCAGCTCTTACAATTCAACTTGATGTTGTTGCAAAAATGTGTAATTCAATTTTTCAAGGGAGAATTGATAAAGCAATACAAGATAAAGACTATAAAAAAATTCAACGATACAATACATTAGGAGCTGTTTCTTTATTTTTAGGAAGAGCTATTCCAGTAGCTGTTGGATTAATTGTAGGACCTAGTATTGTGTCTATATTAGCTACTTACACACCAATGTGGTTAGTTAATGGATTTAAGATTGCTGGAGGTATGCTTCCAATTGTAGGATTTGTAGTATTATTAAAATATTTACCAACAAAAGAAAATATCCATTTTGTATTATTGGGATTTGTATTAGCAGCCTATTTAGGACTTAATACAACAGGAGTAGCAATTATTGGAGTAATTATTGCAATGGTAATTTATAAAAATTCAAATAATCTAAATCAACAGACAGCAAATGTAGGATTAGCTGATTTTGAAGGAGATGATTATGATGAATAAAAAGTTTAGTGAAAAAGAATTAAAAAAAATCAGCTGGAGATGGGCTTTAATAGGACAACTATGCTTGAATTATGGAAAGATGCATGGGGCAGGATATGTAACAACAATGCTTCCAGTAATAGATAAGTTATATGGAGATGATGAAGAAGCTAAGCAAAAGGCCTTAGTTGCACATTCTCAGTATTACAATTGTACTCCACATTTTACACATTTGATTTTAGGCATGGATATAGCCATTGAAGAACAAGAAGGTATTTCAGCTATTGATACAGTAAGCTCATTAAAAACATCACTGATGGGACCGTTATCAGGAATAGGTGATACAATATTTGCAGTAATGAATTCAGTAGTATTTGGAAGTATAGCAGCTACAATGGCAAAGGACGGAAATCCTATAGGGCTAATTTTGTGGGAAGTATGGTATATATTTGTATTATTCTTTGTAAGACCATTTTTATTTAAGGTTGGCTACAAACAGGGAGCTAATTTGATCAGTGTATATAGTGATAAACTTAAATCAATAACTAAGTCAATATCCGTTTTGGGATTAATAGTTGTTGGATCAATGGTAGCATCAATGGTTAACATAAAATTGGCAACAATACATTTATTTTCAACTAAGTTAGATTTACAGGCTGGTTTGTTTGATAAGATTATGCCTAAATTACCACAGGCATTGCTTGCAGTGTTTCTTTATTGGTTAATAGGAAGAAAAGGAATGACAACTACTAAATTAATCTTATTTGTTATTTTAATTGCTATAGGTTTATCTGTTACAGGTATTATAGTTCCATAATATTGACTGAAAATTTAAGGAGGATATGACAAATGAAAAGAGGAATAATGTTAGTATCTCATGGTAAACTAGCTAGTGAATTAAAAAATTCAGTAGGAATGATTACCGGTAGTGTTGATGATATTTATTGTGTTTGTTTAGAAAATGGTGAAGGTATTGAAAAATTTACAGAAAAGCTTAATTCTGAGATTGGTAAATTAGAAGACTATGAAGAGATTTTGATTTTTGCTGACCTATATGGAGGTTCACCATGCAATACAGTGGTAAAACATTTGGTTAATGACGATAAATACAAGATTATAAGTGGAATGAATATATCCATGGTAATTACAGCAGTTTTGAATACAGAAGAAGAAGTGGATAGTCTTATGAATGTTGGTAGAAATGCTATAATAGATGTAAAAGAAATTTATAGAAGAATGAGTAATGATGAAGAGGAAGATTAAGGTAAGTTTATTGTTTTAGCTATTTAAAATTAGTTTAATAATAGGTACTCTTTTTAAGGTAGACAGATTTAAAAAAAATCTGTTAAAATCTACTTTAAAGAGAGTACTTTTATGTGTATAAAAAAGTTTTCGTGTGATTGTTGGGTAAATGTAATAGCATAATAGATTAAGTATAGTAGAGAACTATGTGATATAAAATAGTATTATTATGATAAAATAATGTATTACATCAAAATCAAAAGAAAGCGTGGTTATTTTTAATGTTGATTTTTTCTTCTATATATGAAAATGCAAAACAACATAAAACAAAAACATGTATGGTTTTTAATAATGACAGTATTACTTATGAAGAATTGATAAAATATATAGATAAAAAGTCTTCCTTTTTAAAAGAAAAATTTAAAAGAGGAGAAAAAGTAATAATAAAAGATTTACATCCTATAAATACTATAATTAATCTATTATCCTGTGCAAACACAGGATTAATTTCTATACCTGTGGATAATAAAATATTACATGAAAGTCGCAATAATATAAGAAAGTACACAAATTCATCTATTATGATGGAGGATAATTTTATTTATCATCTTAAAGAAAATAAAGAAATATTTAATGAAAATATAACAGAATGGAATTTATATTGCAAAGATCAGAAAGAACGTAATATATGCCATAAAAATAATATAAAAAACAATAATTTATATTATGACTATAAAGAAGACTGTGATTTGTATTGCAAGGATGATAAAGATTCAAAATTAAATGATAATGAACAAGAGGAAAAAACTTTAGGTTACAAACATAAGGAAGATTATAATGATATATTTCTTGGAGCTTTAAGTTCAGGAACCACGGGGAAGAGAAAAGTTGTATATAGAGATCATATTAGCTGGACTAGTGCTTTTAAATATCAAAGTGAAATATTTAATATTGATTCCCATGACACACTTTTCCTGGTTGGATCTTTAAGTTATACTGCTAATCTTAATAGCGCTATACATATGTTAAATGAAGGGGGAACTATAGTATTTTCTAAAAGTATTTATCCTAAAACCTGGATAAGACAAATAGAACAGGATAATATAACAAGTATATTTATGGTTCCAGCTCATTATAGATTATTACTAAAAGAGCTCAAGAATAATATTAATAATATAAAATCTTTGGTAAGTGCGGGGGCTAAAATTGATGTAGATACGGTAAAAAAGTTAAAACATAGATTTCCTAAAGCTGGTATATGTGAATACTACGGAGCCAGTGAACTGGGGCATATAACTTATATAAATTTTAGAGAAAACTTTAATGATAATAGTGTAGGAAAACCATTTCCAGGGGTAAAAATATGGATAGAAAATATTGAAATACCTATTAAAAAAGTAGAAAATAATAAAAACACAATTTTAAATGAAGATCTCAATAATGAGTTTAAATTGACACTTAAAAAAGGAAGAGTATGGGTTGAAAGCTCTTATATAGCACCAGCATTTAGACCAAAGGCTACTGTAGGGGATATAGGTAAGATAGATAAACAAGGCAATTTATATATTTTAGGTAGAGAAAATGGAATTATAAATAAAGGAGGAGTAAAAATACTACCTTATGAGGTGGAAAAAATTTTAAATAAACATCCCAAAATAGTTCAATCTGTGGTATTTCCTATAGCAGATAATATGAAAGGACAAGAGGTGGCAGCAGTTATTTTAACAAAAGATAGAGCACTTACTAGAAAAGAAATAATGGATTATTGTAGAGAACATTTAGATAGTCATAAGCGTCCTAAAAAATTAAACATAGTTTCAAATATAAAATTAAACTCTAACGGGAAAATCGATATAAGTGAGTTAGGGCGTGTCTGAAAACTATTTGATGCTATGCAAATAACTAGCTGAATGCAATTTTGGAGTATAAATTAGCCATTAATTAGTATATATTCTTGCTGTTTTTTTGTTTTTTCTTAATTTTATTTGCTCAGTTTTGAGTTTTCAGACACACCCTAATGAAAAATGGATTTTAATTTATTAAAGCACCGTATAATTATTAATGGCTAATAACAAATACATAGTGTCACAATTGTCACTAAAATAGTAATAATTACTCATGTACTTAATGTACTATTTTAATTAAGAGTGGTATTGAAAAAATATATCTATGAGGCTGTCACATTAAGAATAAATCCTACAATATATTGTGTTAACCCTAAACTTGTAAAACGATATATTGTTATTAATTTATTTAATGTCACAGTCCCATTTTTATGTAAACAATTACAAAAAAACTCTAATTAATAGGTAAAAAATACAAGGAATTAAAAACATATGCATTAATTTTCTTAATAGAAGGAATATTAAGAAAAAACAGAAGTAGTCGCATAAATATACAAATATAATAATAAATGGAATAGAGATGAAAAGAACTACTATATGATGTTAAAAGGACTGCTTAGCATATATAAGGAGATGGATACATTAAATGGAATAATTAATATACAAGAAAGTGTTGCATAATTATATAAATTTATATATAATTATACGAAACAAATAAACAATTATTAATATAAATACTTGGGGGTAAATGAAATGATAAAAAAGAGTTTAAAGAAAATTATTGCAATATCATTGGTAACTATTTCAATGTTTGCATTATCAGCATGTGGAAGTAATAAAAGTTCTTCAGATAGTAAATCAGCAGCTGTGGAAAAGATAAAGAAAAGTGGAAAGCTTGTATTAGGAACAAGTGCTGATTTTCCACCATATGAGTTTCATAAATCAGTAAATGGAAAAGACGAAATTGTAGGTTTTGATATTGAAATAGCAAAACAAATAGCAAAAGACCTTGGGGTAAAACTTGAAGTTAAAGACATGAAATTTGATGGACTACTTGCGAGTTTAAACCAAGGAAAGGTTGATTTGGTTCTATCAGGGATGACTCCTACAGACGAAAGAAAGAAAAATGTAGATTTTTCAGATCTTTATTATACATCAGTCCAATCAATAATTGTAAAAAAAGCTGATAAGGATAAATTTAAGACAGCTAAAGATTTAGATGGTAAGAAAATCGGAGTTCAAAAGGGTTCAATTCAAGAAGGAATAGCTAAAAAACAAGTTCCTGGTGCTGAAAGAGTAGGTTTAGGTAAAGTATCTGATTTGATTTTAGCACTTAATACTAATAGAGTTGATTCAACTTTAGTAGAATTACCAGTTGCCACTTCATATGTAAAAGCTAATAAGGATTTAGTTGTATCTGATATAAAAGTTGATGCAGAAGAAGCAGGATCAGCAGTAGCAGTTAAAAAGGGAAATTCAGATTTAGTTAAAGAAATAAATAAAACATTAGATAGATTAAAGAAAGAAAAAGCTGTAGACAAGTACGTTACAGAAGCAAGCAAATTAGCAGATCAATAAATCATAATAAAAATAGCATATTTAGAGGGTGTTTCAAAAGTAAAAGTATTTTGAAACAACCCTTTTGTTTATAAAAACAAGCTATGAATAGTATTAACTTATAGTTAATACACAAATATAAGGAGGAAATA
Source organism: Clostridium sp. Marseille-Q2269 (assembly GCF_943736985.1). Classification (GTDB taxonomy): domain Bacteria; phylum Bacillota; class Clostridia; order Clostridiales; family Clostridiaceae; genus Clostridium_F. The sequence goes on along the minus strand of NZ_CALSFS010000001.1, from coordinate 833,162 downwards.
GCATTGGATTTTAGCTTTTTATCAGAGTATTATAAGTTTTTCTTCGATGGTGCTAAATTTACTATAGTTTTAGCATTCTTCACAGTACTAATTGGATTTGTACTAGGATTATTGCTTTCTATGATGAGATTATCAAATAATAAAATTTTAAGAGCTATATCAGCAAGTTATGTAGAATTTATAAGGGGAACTCCTGTTCTTGTGCAATTATATATTATATATTACGGATTGCCTAATTTAGGAATTAATCTTCCAGAGATTGTTGCAGGTATTATAGCTTTATCAATAAATAGTTCAGCGTATATTGCTGAAATAGTACGTGCAGGTATACAAGCCGTTGATAAGGGACAAATGGAAGCCGCAAGATCTTTAGGTATGACTAATAATATGGGAATGAGACTGGTTATTATACCTCAAGCAATGAAAAATATTTTACCAGCACTAGGAAATGAATTTATCGTAGTTATTAAAGAATCATCAGTTGCTTCTATAATAGGTATACATGAACTTATGTATAATGCAGATACAGTAAGAGGAAATATATTTAGGCCTTTTGAACCATTAATAGTGGCAGCACTTATGTATTTTGTACTAACATTTTCATTATCTAAATTGGTAGGTTCTTTTGAAAGGAGATTGAAGACAGGTGATTAAAGTCAATAACTTATGCAAGAAATTTGGTAAATTAGAAGTTTTAAAAGGAATAAATATAGATATTAAAAAAGGAGAAGTTGTGGTTGTTATTGGACCAAGTGGTTCAGGTAAAAGTACATTTTTAAGATGTTTAAATTTACTTGAAGAACCAACTGGTGGACAGATAGATTTTGAAGGGGTGTCTATAACAGATAAAAAAACTGACATTAATAATGTAAGACAAAGAATGGGAATGGTATTTCAACAGTTTAATTTATTTCCTAATATGTCTGTCATAGATAATATTACTGCAGCTCCAAAGAAAGTTAAGGGAATGTCTCAGGAAGAAGCTAATAAGATAGCATTAAGCCTTTTAAAAAGAGTAGGCCTTGAAGATAAAGCCAATAATTATCCTTCCCAACTTTCAGGAGGTCAAAAGCAAAGAATAGCAATAGCAAGAGCAGTTGCAATGCAGCCTAGTGTAATGCTATTTGATGAACCTACATCAGCACTTGATCCAGAAATGGTAGGAGAAGTTTTAGAAGTTATGAAAAAGTTAGCATCAGAAGGTATGACAATGGTAGTGGTAACACATGAAATGGGATTTGCAAAAGAAGTGGGGGATAGAGTTATATTTATGGATGGAGGAGTAATAGTGGAGGAAAATTCACCAGACAAACTATTTTCTAATCCACAGCATCCAAGAACGCAAGAGTTCTTATCTAAAGTATTATAGTGTAAAAGCAGTTCAATCTTATTAAGGGGGCATTTTTAATATGAATAAGAATTTGAAATGGGCAATAATCGGAGCTGGAAATGGGGGTCAATCAGTAGCTGGACACCTAGGGATAATGGGGTTTAATGTAAAAATTTATGATATTTTCAAAGAAACTATAGATATAATAAATAAGCAGGGTGGAATATTTCTAGAGGGAGCAGTTGAAGGTTTTGGTAAAGTAAAAGGTACTAATGATTTAGAAGAAGCAATTAATGATGCAGATATTGTAATGGTAATTGCTCCTGCATTAGCTCATAATGATATTGCTAAATCCTGTGCACCTTATTTAAAAGACGGTCAGGTTGTAGTTTTACATCCAGGAGCAACTTTTGGAGCATTGGCATTTAGAAAGGTTTTGTTAGATGAAAACTGCAAAGCAAATGTGTCAATTACTGAAACTAGTACATTGATTTATGCCTGTAGAATGATAGAGCCAGGGAAAACTCGTATATTAGGCATTAAAGATAGATTACAAATAGCTACATTGCCTGCTGTTAAAACAGAAGAAGTTGTAGAACTTTTAAGATGTGCATATCCACAGATTGAGCCTTTGGATAATGTAATGTTAACTAGTTTAGACAATACTAATCCAATAATTCATCCAGCAGCTACATTGCTAAATACTTCAATGATAGAATCAGGGAAGGAATGGTTGTTTTATTGGGATGGTATTACTACTTCTGTTGGGGATTTGATAGATGATCTTGATAAGGAAAGATTGAACATAGCAGAGAAATTAGGATATAAGATGGATGCCATTAAGGATCAGTACAGAATAGAGTATAATGCTGAAGGAAAAAATATAAGTGAGATTTTTAGAAATACGGAAGCATATTCAGGAGTACATGGTCAGAAATCTATTGATACTAGATATATTACAGAGGATATTCCTATGGGATTAGTACCTTTTATATCTTTAGGAAAAAAATTAGGTGTAAAAGTAGAAAGAATGGAAGTTATAAGTAAACTATGTGAATTTATGCTTCATAGAGATTTGACAAGCTATGGACGTTCTCTTGAAAATCTTGGCCTTGATCATATGACCATAGATGAAATAATGTCACTTATAATGGAAGGATAGTATTTTTCAGTATCTTATTTATAATTTTATTAGTGAATTACAATAGAAAAAACAGATTTATTATAGTTACATAAGAGAAGATCACAAATAAATTAGTACATTAAAATACCAATAAAATCTAGAAGTTCATTGGTATGTTTCAATATATAGACAATTACAAATTAATTAGTATTAACCATCTAATGTAAAAAAGTAAAAGAGAATCTTTTAAAAATAGATTTAGTTTAAGATAAGAACTATAAAATTAAATCTGTTTTTGGAGATTCTCTTTTGCATTACTAAGCTTTGTTCCTTTAATTAAATGTTTAATAAGTTTTTTTCTTGAAAAAACATAATCTGGGCAACCTCCATTTTTATAAGAATATTATATTAATTTTTATGGGGTTTACACAGATTATTTTACAATCTTTATATAAATGATAATTTTTCATAAATATTAGTGTAATATAAATGATAGTTTTTTATAAATATCAATGTAATACTAAGCCTTATTAACTAATTTTTCAACAACTTTGTTAGCTTTATCAGTTACTTTCTCTTCATCAATAGTAGTAAGCTTACCATCTTTAACAACTATTTTTCCTGCAATTATTGTATAATCTACGGAACCTTTAATTCCAACAGTACCTAATATAGATCTTGGATCATATTGAGTTCCTACAAGTTCAAATCTATTTGAATCTATCATAAATAAATCGGCTGCTTTACCTACTGAAAGTTCACCAATATCCTCTCTGCCAAGGATTCTTGCACTGCCTCTTGTGGCAACTTTTAATATATCATATCCTGTAGGGGCATTTTGACTTGAATTTAATCTGTGTAATAGGTAGGCAACTCTTAACTCTTCTAGTAAATTTGATCCATCATTACTTGCGCTACCATCTACAGCTAATCCCACTGGAATATCTAATTTCAACATTTCTGGTATTCTTGCGATTCCTGATGAAAGCTTCATATTGGATATTGGACAATGGGCCACTCCAGTTTTTGTTTTAGCTAATAGTTTAAGCTCTTCATCATTAAAGTGTATACCATGAGCGAACCATACATCTTCACCTATCCAACCCAAGCTTTCCATGTATTCTAATGGTCTCATGTTGAATTTTTCTAAAGTGAATTTTTCTTCATCTTTAGTTTCAGCTAGATGAGTGTGTAATCTTACGTTTAAGCTTCTTGCAAGTTTTGCAGATTCTTTCATTAAATCTCCTGTTACACTGAAAGGAGAGCAAGGTGCTAATGCCACTTGACGCATAGCAAATTTTTCAGGTTGGTGGTATTTTTTTATAAGTCTTTCAGAATCATATAAAATTTTATCTATAGTTTGAACTACTGAATCTGGCGGAAGTCCTCCATCCTTTTTACTTAAGGACATACTTCCTCTAGATGCATGCATTCTTATTCCTAATTCTTCTGCTGCTGAAAATTGAGTATCAATTAATTGGTCACCAGCTTCATTAGGAAAGACATAGTGATGGTCGAAACAAGTTGTACATCCGTTTTTCATAAGTTCTCCCATTCCTGTAAGAGAGCTATATCTTATAACATCTGTATCTAGTCCTTTCCAAATTTCATATAATGTTATAAGCCAAGGGAATAACTCCATCTTTTGCACTTGAGGTAAATTTCGTGTGAATACTTGATAAAGATGATGATGAGTGTTTATAAGACCAGGATAAACTAACATATTCTTAGCATCTATTACCTCATCTGCATCATATATATCATTTCCAATATATTTTATAATACCATCTTCTATATAAATATTAACATTATCAAAAACTCTGTCTTCATTATCGCAAGTTATTAATGATTTAATGTTCTTAATAAATAAAGTGTTTTTCAAAATAATCACTCCTTATTTTTGATTAAGTTTATCTATTCTAAATATATTTTTATTTATTTATAGTACAGTCTGTTTTCTTATTTTTCAAGCTTAAATAGCTATCTTTTAATGTGTAATGAGCAAAAGCGTCAAAATCATAATTTAATATTTTAGCTGCAAATTTTATAAAATATCCAAGAGTTAGAGCTAGTACAATTGTTCCTATGCCAAAAGGTCCCTTTAACAGTATTCCAATAGCTAGAGCCCCTATTTCTAAACAGGCTCTTATAAGATTAACAGGTTTTTTTGTACTAGTAATTAGATATTCCATTAAAGCATCTCTAGTACCAACCCCTATTTTTGCCCTTAATGATAACACAATTCCAAATGCAAATATTATTAGACTTCCTAAAAGCATTAATATTTTAATACTCAATTGATCAGGTGTTTTAATACCAAATTTAAATGTAAGATCAATAAAAAAACCTATGAAATATGCATTTAATATAGTGCCAACTCCAGGAATAACACCTTTAGACCAGGTAAATATCAACAAAATAAATGCTACTATTTGAGATGCTTGCCCCAAAGTAATAGGAATATAATTGGTTATTCCTAAACTTAATACATCCCAAGGACTGGCACCTAAGCCACTTTGAACAGCTAAAACTATTGCAACCCCACACATGAATAGTCCCAAGATATTCATAATTATTTTGTATCCCCATTGAACAAAGGTAAGCCTTTTTTTACACAATATAATCGCCCCCCTATTTATTTTTATTTAGCTCATTCTAGATTTAGATGATTGTTAGTATACGTTATCAATAGATATACCTCCTCCTTAAAATTCTTTTGAAGATGATTTATACTTTGTTTACATTATAAGACTATTTTTATGATATGTAAATAATATCATCACTAATTCATCAGATGAATTAGTGAAAATAAAAAAACGTTAACTAGGGTTTAAGCCATTTCAAGCACCTAGTTAACGAATTGAAATTATTTATTCTTCATAAAATTTGTAGTTTGTATTTCTACACAGTGTAAATTTAATAAATCTATTTGTGTAATATTCAGTATCAAACATTAATATTTTTGATTCATAATCATATTCAAAGACTTCAAATTTAAGTAAGGGATTTCTAATTTTAATATTAAATATATTTGAAAGTTTTTTATTGGCACAATCAGTATAAATATGAACTACATCATGAGTTATTTTTGTATCGCATAATCTTTCTATTGTAGGGAATATACAAGGAGTTACTAGATCTTCTGTTATATCTAAAGAAGTTAGCCTTTTTTTAGGGATTCTATCAATATAAAATGCAGCCACATCTTCATTTGCATATAATACTTTTTCTACAACTAATATTTCTTCTTCAGAATCTAATTCTAACTTTTCTCTTTCCTCATCAGTAGCTTTTCTAAATTCCAAATTTATAACTTTAAATTTTACATTGTAACCATTTTTCCTTAAACAACCTTCTATGTCACAACCAAAATCTATTCTATTCTCCAGTTTAGTGACAAAAGTGTTAATTATAGTACCCTTTCCTTGAATTCTGGATACAATACCTTCTCTCTCTAATACAGTAACTGCTTCTCTAATAGTTAATATACTTACTCCTAATAGTTTTGAAAGTTTGTCTTCTGTTGGCAACAATTCATTTTCAGTTTCTTTTATGTATTGTTTTAAATTTTCAATTACCTTTTGAACAACAGATACTTTTTTTATACGCTTAATTCTTATATCAGCCATTGAATCACTCCTTGAATTATTAACAAGTATATTATAATATTTGTCCACCTTATTCTATCATAAGTATAGTTAAAAATCTAAGTTAGATTCAAAAAGAGAAGGCTTATAGAAAATATATATAGGATACTTTAAATGAAGTCAGATTATATTATTTAAAGGTGAAAATATAAAGAAGTTTATGTGAAATTCTATAACTAAGTTTAAAAAGAATTTTTATTTGATATAATGTATATAAGTAATGACATAAGAATGCAAACCTATATATATTATTTCTAAAATTTATACCTAACCTATTATCAGTGGAGAAAATATTCATATAAATTAGTAATTCATAAAAAAAATTAAATTAAAAATAAAAGTAATCAATGAAATTATTATAAAATTTAAATTTGAAGAATGAAAATTATTGTATTTGAATATTTAAATAAGTATAACTTAAAGTTGATAGTAATAATTATAGAGCAATAAATTTGTATCTTAAATTAGGTTTTCAAATAGAAGGTAAATTTAAAAATGATAAGATGCTATCAGATGGATCTTATATAGATGGATATGGAATGGCATTATTTCTTAAATAATAATATTTAATATGAAATTCTATATGTGGTTTAGGAGGAAAGTTGTATATAATTAAGTAAATGATACATTTAATTATATACAATAAGTTCTTCTTGGAGTCTATAGATTATGACAAATTGGTGTAAGTATAAAAAACTATATATAAACAATTATATATGGAATAAGGAGGTGGAGATATGAACTTGGAAAGTGGACAAAATAGAGTAGTAAAAAGCAAACATTTAGGATATGGATTATTAAGAGGAAAAGTAGGTACTGGTAAAACTATAGCAGCTATATATAGAGGTATTTATTTAAAAAATCAATATTGTATGTATGAAAAAGATAAAGTATTAATTTTATCAAAAACTGATAAAAATTTAAAATATATCAAAGATATATATAATGAGGCAGAAAATGAAGGAGTTCAATATATTACACTATTTTCATATATAGAAGACAAGTTATATTTTTCAGATATAGATAAAATCATAAATCAATACTTTTCTAAGTACATAAAACATAAGGATATAAAATGTAAATTGGCAACAGAGAAACAAAGATTAGCTATAATTAAAGAATGCATAAGTTATATAAAGGATAAATATAAAAATCTAAAGTATGTATATACAAAGTATAATAAATTCTTTTTAGAAGAAGTACAATGGATAAAGAATTGTATGTATTACGATTTTGAGGAATATAAAAATGCAGATAGGGTAGGTAGAAAGGTAAAAAAAGGGGAAGGACCTCAAAGGGTTGTAAAAAATTCTTTAACTAGAGAAGCCATATTTAAAATTATGCTTCTATACAATGAAAAGTTGAAGAATAATAATTTAGTTGATTATAGTGATGTGGTAAACATAGCTTTAAAACAAGCTATTAGTCATAAACAAAATAGATTTAATCACATAATAGTAGATGAAGCACAGAATTTTACTAAATTAGAATTAAAATTTATAGAGTGTTTAGGCAAAAAAGATATATATTCTAGCATATTGTTTGTTGCAGACAAAGAAGAAATATCAGATTCTAAGGGCTGGATAACTAAGGGCCGGAAATTAAGTAATCTTAACTTAGGGTTTGAATTTAAAAGATTTAACTTAAATAAAAGAATCTGTTTTGGTGATGAAATGCTAAATAAAAATGCTGAGGAAAATCTATCATATCATATAAAAGAAGATAAGCTTATAAGAAAAGATTTAAATGGCAATATAGATGTTTATAATATAAAATGTGCTAATTTTGAAGATAAAAGTTTAGATAAGAATAACAATGATAAAAGCGAAAATAAATCACATAAAGACAAGGTGAAGTATGCTATGGACAAATATAAATATATTGATATGAAACATAGAAGATCTTATGAATTTATTAAAGATTCATCTAACAGTGAAGAAATTATAGTAGAAGATGGATCAGTAAAAGAAGAGTATAAAGAAGACAATCTAATGAAGATTCCAGTATTTAATGACATAGCAGCGGGAGAACCTATACTTATGAATCCTTGTATAGAAGGGGACTTTGCTATTCCTAAGTTTTGGGTAAAAGGTATGAAAGAATGTTTTATACTAAAAGTAAAAGGAGATAGTATGATAGGTGCTAATATAGATGATGGAGACCATGTGGTGATAAAACAACAACAGATGGCTGAAAACAAAGATATAGTAGCAGTGAATATGGGTGGAAGTGCCACACTAAAAAGATTATTAATAAAAAAATCAGGTGCAGTACTTATGCCAGAAAATAAAAACTATAAACCTATAGAAATTACAGAAGAAGGAGCAAGTATTATAGGAGTAGCAGTGGGTGTAATAAAGGAAAAATAATAATTTTTATAAGTTATTCATATTGAAATGGAGAATTAAATATGAAAAATAAAGGTAAGATTACGTTAATAACCGGTGGAGTAAGAAGTGGTAAAAGTGAATTTGCAGAGAGTTTGCTTGAAAATGAAGAAAGTGTTTTATATATAGCTACAGCAAAAATTACTGACCATGAAATGGAGCATAGAGCTGAAAAACATAAACAAAGAAGAAGTGCCTCTTGGAAAACCTATGAAGGATATATGGATTTAGGAGAGGTAATAAAAAATTATAAGGAAAAAAATATATTGTTAGATTGTGTAACTACAACCATAACTAATTTAATGTTTCATAAAGAAATAGATTATGAAAATATTACAGAGGAAGAATTGGATAGAATTTTAGAAGGTATAAAAAAGCAATTCAATAATCTAATAATATCATCAACACATGAAAATAAAAATATTATATTAGTGACTAATGAAGTGGGGTATGGAGTTGTTCCGCCTTATAAGTTAGGTAGAATATTCAGGGATTTTCAGGGAATTATAAATAAATTTATAGCATCTTTAAGTGATGAAGTTTATTTGGTTGCTTGTGGAATTCCTTTGAAGATAAAATAATGAACAAACTGCTTTAGAGATATATAATAACATAAAATCAAATCACAGTAATCTTTTAGAGAAATTACTAAATAAAATGGAAGAAATATTGTAGAAAGATTAAGTTTAAAATAGAAAAGCATTATTAGAGCCTTATATTTATCTTTAATTTTATGATAAATATAAGGCCGTAATTTTGAAACAAATAAAAAGTTTTATTTATTTACTTAATGTGTAGGTAAGTAGACAGATTTGTGTAAAAACAAATTTATTTTAATGCTATGAGGCTACGAGACTTGTGAAAATTTTAATATTTAAATATTTTAAAGTTTGTATGTTTTGCATAAAATAATTATGTCTATTCCTTTATATTATCACAATAAATATTAATAGCTTCTCTTAAAAATTTAGAAAGACCCACTTTATATTTATCTATATTAGCAGTAAATCTTTCGTCATTAACATAAAGATCCCCAAGGCCTCTAAATATTTCAGTGGTACAGTTATAAAAGTTTTTTGAAATATAACTTCTATACATATGAATAGCATCTTGAACTTTTTCATCATGAGGATCTCTATCTGTAAGATCTGCCAAAGTTTTATAAATTTCATCCCAATTTTGGCTTAAAATTTCCCAATCTTCTTTTGTATATTTAGATGTTTTAGCCATACTTTCTTTGTAAGCAGATGTATGGCCGTATTTCATCCTTGTTTCTTTAGCATATTTCTTTTGATGTTCTTCTATTTTACTCATATCAAATGCGTTTAACGCCTCTTTTTTATCCATTTCAAATTCTCCTTCCAAGCTTTTTATAGTTTTATTTACAGATTGTATAATTTTTTCAAGTCTTGTTTTTTTTTCTAAAAGTAGTTGCTTATGAGTTTTTAAAGTTTCTTTTTTATCAAAGTTTGGACTGTCCAAAATGCTTTTTATTTCTTTAAGGGGAAAATTAAGCTCCTTAAAAAATAGAATTTGCTGTAATCTATCAAGATTATCATCTGTATACAGTCTATAACCTGCATCATTTATAGAGTCTGGTTTAAGCAATCCTATTTTGTCATAGTGATGAAGCATGCGAACACTTATGCCGGCCATGTCAGCAACTTCTTTTACTTTATAATGCATTATTGATCACCTCTATTTTATATTAGTCTATAACACAGTGTTAGAGTCAACAATAATTTTCAAAATTTATAATTAAAATAAATACCTTTATAGTAAAATTTTGTTGTAAATGAATACGTTTTTATGAATAAATAAAATCAGTAAAAAAATTAAGAAAACTATTTAAAATGTAGTCCAGGCTACCGAAATTTTCATTAATATTGAGTATAATTTATAGAATAATATGCAATTGTCTAAAAATTCATTTAAAAAGGGTGCAAAATGCAATGATAAAATTAATAGGTATTTTAATTGTTGTTTTAGGATTTTCATTAAAGTTAGATGTAATTGCTGTAGTGTTAATTAATATCAGGTCTAACAACAGGACTTGTTGCAGGTTTAAGTTTTAACCAAATTGTAGATATTTTAGGAAAATCATTTGCATAGAACAGATATATGACTCTATATTTATTAACTCTTCCTGCAATAGGAATATGTGAAAGATACGGTCTACCACAGATGGCTATTGAGTTAATTTCAAGGATTAAGAATGCAACTGTAGGAAAGATATTTAATATTTATGCTTTAATAAGAGAAGTAACGTCTGCAATGTCCTTGAGATTAGGGGGGCATCCTCAATTTATAAGACCGCTTATAAACCCAATGGCTCAAGGAGCTGCTATAAGCAAATATGGTAAAGTAGATGAAAAATACGAAGACAAGATAAAAGGTCAAGCAGCGGCTATGGATAATTACGGGAATTTCTTTCGACAAAATATATTTTTAGCCAATCCAGGGGTACTTTTAGAAGGATTTTATGCCTTAACTGGTATATTGATGATTTTAACAGCTCTGTTTGTAATAAGAGATACTAAACATAAAACAAGAATAGGAACTGTAAGTTTTTGGACTATATTAGGAATAATATTTATTTTTGGTAAATATATACCTTCCACATATGTTGGAGGATTAATACTTATAATAGGTGTACTAACTGTAACTAAGCAAGTTAATATAGGTAATTTAGCTCAAGTACCTGATGCATTTAGTAAAGAACAGGCTAAAAGAATAGGTGGAAAATATTTGTACCTTCAGTGACTTTAGCTGTATTGGCATTTCTTATAGCTCAATACACTAAACTAGGAGGGTAGGTAGCTATAGGAATATCTTCTGTAATATCTAAAGGAAATATATTTTTGGGAGTTGCAGCTTACTGTATAGGTATGGCATTATTTACAATGATAATGGGAAATGCTTTTGCAGCTTTCGCAGTTATAACTGTAGGTATAGGTGCCCCATTTGTATTTGCTCAAGGTGCTAATCCTGTAATTGCTGGAGCCGTTGCGTTATCAGCAGGATATTGCGGAACACTTATAACTCCTATGGCAGCTAACTTTAATGTAGTTCCCGCAGCTCTATTAGAAATGAAGGATAAAAATGGAGTTATAAAAGCTCAAGCACCTGTGGCTATAACTTTACTTTTAGTACATATAGCTTTTATGTATTTCTTTGCATTTTAATCATTAAGTATATAGGATGAAAAATATATAAAAGTAATTAGTTTGCATTTAATACAACAATTATATAAAAATAACCATTAAATATTAAAATTATATAAAAAATTATTTAATATTTAATATAACGATTATATAATAGTAATTATTTATATATAATATAATCATTAGACAAAGAATGTTTTATTTTCAAAATTAAATATTGGGACGCAGTTAATATGTTATGACATAAAAAATAAAATGTAATATTAGTAGTACCTCTTAATATGAGGTACTACATACATCTAAATTAACAAGGTAAAAGGAGGAGTTTATATGAAAAAAGTTTTAATAACTGGTTTTGACCCCTTTGGAGGAGAAAAAGTAAATCCTGCTTTAGAAGCGGTAAAGAAGATACAAGATGAGATTGCAGGTGCTGAAGTTATAAAAGTAGAAATACCAACAGTTTTTAGAAAATCTTTAGAAAAATTAGAAGAAGCTATAAAAGAACATAATCCAGATATAGTTATATGTATAGGTCAAGCAGGTGGAAGATTTGATATAACTGTGGAAAGAGTTGCTATAAATATAGATGATGCTAGAATCCCAGATAATGAAGGTAATAGTCCTATAGATATTCCTATATTTGAAGATGGAGAAAATGCATATTTTTCTACTTTGCCTATAAAGGCCATGGTAAAAGAAATTAAAGAAAATAACATACCAGCTTCAGTTTCAAATACAGCTGGAACTTTTGTATGTAATCATGTAATGTATGGACTTCTCTATATGTTAGATAAGAAATTTAAAAATGTAAAGGGCTGTTTTATACATGTACCATTTATTCCAGATCAAGTTATTACTAAAGCAAATACAGCCTCAATGTCTCTTGAAAATATAACTAAAGGATTAGAATGTGCCATTAAAGCATGTGTAGAAAACGATTCTGATATTAATGTTATAGGCGGAACTATCTGCTAATGAAACAATATTTATTTGTTTACGGAAGTTTAAGAGAAGGATTTTTTAATTTTGACAAATATATAAAAGATCAAGTAATATCAAGAAAATTAGGGAAAATAAAGGGCATTCTTTATCATATGCCTAATAAAGGATATCCGGCAGCGTTACATGGAGAAAGAGAAATAATTGGAGAGATAATTGAAATAGAAAATTGGCATAAGAATATTGAATTAATGGATAACATGGAAGGATATATATCACAAGGAAATAAAGATAATGAGTATAATAGAGAATTGTTGGAAGTAGAAATAATAGAAGGTGAACAAAAAGGTGAAAAAGTCTCAGCATTTGTATATATATATAATATGAATGATGAAGAAGTTTTTGAAAAAAATTGCATATATATTCCAGATGGCGATTGGAAAAAATTTATGCTTGAAATGAATTAAATTAAGGTTCAAATAACTTTAAAGTTATTTGAACCTTAATTTAATTTACCATGAAAAGAATAAAGTGATATAAAGTTGATAAAACTAAATTTAATACAATGTACTTTATTATTTATAAATCATATTAAATTAGCTCTATACTTAAGATTAACAAATAAGAAATTTAAATTTAACTTTTTTAGCTTTTATTTTATGAGTAAAGTATATATACTATATTGTATAATTAATATGATTTACTAAAAATGGAGATATAATATGTAAAGTTGGTGGGTAGTGATATGTATGAAAAATTATTTGATAAAGAAAAGCAGGATGAGATGAAATCTTTTTTCTTAAATAAAGTAGCCTCTCTTGGGAAAAAAGAAGTTCTTAAAAAAAATGATATAATTAATGTAAGAAATAATAAATCTTTAGGAATCGTATTAGAAGGGAAGCTTAAGCAAATACTCTATAATTCTAAAGGAGAAGAAAAGATATTATTTTTTTTAGGACCAGGAGAAATATGTGGCGAGGGAGAGTATTTTGATGGAGAAGGAATGTCAGTTATTATAAAGGCATGTTGTGAAACAGCAGTAGCAGTAGTTAAAAAAAATGTTCTAGATGATTTTTTATCTAAAAATCCCGATAGTTATAGATTTTTTATACATAGTCTTACTAGAAAATATAGAATATCTGTAAGTCAAATTCATGATATATTATTTACAACTTCAAAACAAAAAATATGCAATACCTTATATAGATTGTCAGTTCAGAGTGGTGTAGAAACTAAAAATGGTTTAATTATAGATATAAAGATCACCCATCAAGAGCTAGGAGATCTAGTTGGAGCTTCAAGAATAACTGTAACAAAGATTATAAATGAACTTAAATTAGAAAATATAATAGAGGTTAAAGATAAAAGGTTTATTATAAAAGATTTTGGAAAGCTTAAGAAATATTTAGAATACTAAATATTCATTTAAAAGTAGTTTGTGTAATTTTACATGAACAATTATTTATTGACAGCAAGGAAGATTTACTATAATCTTAGTATTATAATTAAATAAAAAGATTTAGGTGTCTTTTTAACAAAAAGATGAAAAGGGAATGTGGTAAAATCCACAGCAGCCCCCGCTACTGTAATTGAGGACAAGTCTTTCATAAAAATCCACTCTTTAAAAAGGGGAAGGGGAAAGATAAGGAAGAATCATAAGCCAGGAGACCTGCCTAGATTTTTACGAAGTAAACTTTCGGAGGGAAAGATAACTGTGCAAAATTGATATAATATAGGTAAGGTGAACTATGCCTATTTTTAGAATGCATTGGCTATAAACTCTAAAGTTTGTAGCCAATTTTTTATGCTTAATATTATTTAAATTTAATATTTATTATTACATATTAATTAACAATATATTAAATTAAGAGTATATAAATAAGAAATAAATTTTAAAATAAGTTAAAATATATATAGATAAAAAATAAATTGAAATTGGAGAGAATAGTATGGCTAAAATAATGATTCAGGGAACAGCCTCTTCTGTAGGTAAAAGTCTTATAGTGACTGCCCTTTGTAGAATATTTAAACAGGATGGGTATAGTGTGTGTCCTTATAAATCACAAAATATGTCTTTAAATTCTTACATAACTTTAGACGGAAAAGAAATGGGAAGAGCTCAGGTGCTTCAAGCTTATGCAGCGGGATTAGAACCGGAGGCATATATGAATCCAATACTTTTAAAACCAAGTTCAGATAAAAAATCTCAAATAATAGTTAACGGTAAGGTATATGGAAATAGCACTGCTATGGAATATCATATTTTAAAGCCCAAATTTAAAGAGATGTTAAAAGAACAGTTTAACAAGTTAGAAGAGAATTTTGACATAATAGTTATGGAGGGAGCAGGTAGTCCTGCGGAAATAAATTTAAGAGAGAATGATATTGTAAATATGGGCATGGCAGAACTTGCAGATGCTCCTGTACTTTTAGTTGGAGACATAGATAAAGGTGGAGTTTTTGCATCTTTAGCAGGAACTATGCTTCTTTTAACTGAAGAAGAAAAAGCAAGAGTAAAGGGAAATATAATAAACAAGTTTAGAGGAGACGTTGAAATATTAAAACCAGGATTGGACATGTTAGAGGATATAGTACATATTCCTTGTTTAGGTGTAGTACCTTATACAAGATTACAGTTAGAAGATGAGGATGGAGCAGTAGAATTTAATAAAAAAGTTTATGCACCAATTGATATAGCAGTAATAAGAATGCCCCATATATCAAACTTTACAGATTTAGATGCTTTAAAATTAGAAGAAGATGTGTCTATAAGATTTGTAACTTCAAAAGAAGAATTTAAAAAACCAGATTTATTAATAATACCTGGTAGTAAAAATACTATAGAAGATTTACTTTATTTAAGACAATGTGGTTTAGAACAAAAGATAAAAGAATATAGTAATGAGGGGAAAATAATAGGCATATGCGGAGGATATCAAGTATTAGGAAGAAAAATTAAAGATCCATATAAAGTAGAAACAGATTTAGGAGAAATAGATGGATTAAATCTTTTGGATATGGAAACAATTTTTGAAAAAGAAAAAGTCATGACTAGAGTTAATGCAAAATTGATAAATGAAGAAAATAACAATACTGTTTATGGCTATGAAATACATATGGGAATAACAAAGACTGGAGAAAATATTGAACCGTTATTTAAAATATATGATAAAAATGGAGAAAAATCAGATTGGGTTGATGGAGTCATAAATGAAAAAGGCAATGTAATGGGAACTTACATCCATGGAGTTTTCGATGGGATTGGTTTTAGAGAAAAAATAGTAAATGAATTAAGAGTAAAAAAAGGATTAAATCCAAAGAAATCACAGACATATGAGCATATAAGAGAAAAAGAATTAGATAAGCTTGCAGATATAGTGAGAGAAAGCTTAGATATGAAAAAAATATATTCCATTATGAATATTAAATAGACTATTTACAAGACAAAATATTGTGTAAGTAATTTTTAGACATAAGATAAAAGTAATGAATGTAAGGATGAAAATAAAATGTATTCAAATATAGTTATAAATTTTATAGACATAATTATAGCAGTAATTATAGATTGGATTATTGGAGATCCTTATTGGTTTCCACATCCAGTTATATATATAGGAAAGCTTATTAGTTTTTTAGAGAAAAAGTTTAGAGGGAAAGCAAAAAAAGAAGAAAGCTTAAAATGCTACGGTGAGTTAATTGTAATCATAGTTTGTATTATTAGTTTTTTAATACCATATGTACTTTTAAAAATTTTTAATTTTAATTTTTATATTTATCATGGACTAAATATTCTAATAATATGGACAACGTTGGCAGCTAGATGTCTACATGAAGAGGCTATAAAAATATACAATGCTTTACATAAAGAAAATGTAGAAGATGCTAGGGTGAGGCTTTCTTATATAGTAGGGAGAGAAACTAAGGATTTAGTTGAAAATGAAATAATAAGAGCAGATGTAGAAACTGTAGCAGAAAATGCATCAGATGGTATAATAGCACCACTTTTTTATGCCATAATTGGTGGAGCACCTTTGGCCATGATGTACAAAGGAGTTAATACCATGGATTCTATGCTGGGCTATTTAAATGATAAATACAGATATATAGGACGTTTTCCAGCCAAAGTTGATGATTTTTTTAATTTTATTCCAGCTAGATTAACAGGAATATTAATGTGCATAGCATCACCTTTAGTAGGTGGAAATCCATTTAAAAGTTTTAAAATAATGATAAGAGATAGAAAAAATCATAAGAGCCCCAACTGTGCTTATCCCGAGGGAGCCACTGCAGCAGCTTTAAGAATACAGTTAGGTGGAAATAATGTATACTTTGGTGAAGTAGTAGAAAAACCAACTATAGGAGATA
This sequence comes from Clostridium sp. Marseille-Q2269, assembly GCF_943736985.1. Classification (GTDB taxonomy): domain Bacteria; phylum Bacillota; class Clostridia; order Clostridiales; family Clostridiaceae; genus Clostridium_F. Next base: position 816,207 of record NZ_CALSFS010000001.1, on the reverse strand, counting down.
AAATAAAAGAATTATCACCTATACATATAAAACATGGTATAAAGCTTATGTACTTAAGTGAAGTTTTAATGCTAATAGTATTTGGTATCATCATTAAGCTTTTATTTGTAGATAAGTTCTTTATTTACATAGTAAGTATGTTTTAAAATTCAGAACCAGTATGGTTATCATTAGAAATTACCATAGTATCATAATAAACAATTATAATTTTAGAAATTTTAAACTATAAGTTGAAATTTAGATTATTAATTTTCATAAGAGGAGGGTGCTTTTATGCATGGCGGAGACATATATACAGATGGAATATTAAAGGGTAAAGATCTTATAGATTTTAGTTCCAATATAAACCCTCTAGGATTACCAGATAGTTTTAAAAATAATTTAGAAGAAACACTTAGATTAATACAAGTTTATCCTGATATTCAATATAGAAATTTAAAAAGAAATTTAATAAATTATTTAAATTTTTCTTTAGATTATTTTTATAAAGAAAAAGTACACAAGTTCAATATAGAAGAAGAAAATTTAGTATTAGGAAATGGTGCTGTAGAAATAATAGATTTATCTATAAGCAATTTAAAGAGCATATCTATTTTAGCACCGTCCTTTGTGGAATATGAACTATGTGCTAAAAAGTGGAATGTGAAAATTGATTATTGTAATTTAAACGAAGATATGACATATGATTATAAAAAAATAAAAGAATCCTTAGAAAAAACAGAAGGCATAATATTAGGAAACCCTAATAATCCTAATGGGTCAATTATAGATAAAAAAGAATTTATATACATATTAGAGTACTGTGAAAAAAATAATAAGATTGTTATTTTAGATGAAGCCTTTATAGAATTTACGGGAAAGAACTCTTTCAGTTTTTTTAATCTATTAAAAGAGTATAAATGCATATTTATAATTAGAGCAATAACAAAGTTTTTTTCTATGCCAGGTATGAGATTTGGCTATGGTGTAAGTTTTAATAAGGATTTTTTAAATAAAATAAGAGAAAAACAAAATCCTTGGAATATAAATTGTTTTGCAGAAGTTGCAGTTAAATATGTTTTAAAAGATATAGACTTTATAGAGAAATCAATAGATTATATAAAAAAAGAAAGAAACTTTATGTATGAAAATTTAAAGGAAATTAGCATATTCAAGAATGTATATAATACCTACAGTAATTTTATACTATGTGAGTTAAATTATATTACAGGAGAAAAGCTAAAACAAATGCTCTTAAACGAAGGATTTGTTTTAAGAGTATGTAGCGATTTTAAAACTTTAAATAATAGTTATGTAAGATTTGCAATTAAAAATAGAGAGTTTAATAAATTACTAATTAATGCTTTAAAAGCTATAGAATGATATATTTAATTACCAAAGTCAGTAAGAAAAATTAACAGTTAGGGAATATAAGATTTTTTATAGAAAAAGTAGAAAGTATAGGAATCAATTTTAAACTTAATGTATATATTTAATAAATTATATTATAAAAAATAGGAGGTAAACAATGAAAAAGAAGTATTTGTTTTTATTAACAGCTGCACTTATATTATCTTTATGTCAAAATGCATACGCTATGCATATTGCAGAAGGATTCTTGCCACCTAAGTGGGCAGCATTATATTTTGTTTTAAGCGCACCATTTATAATAATAGGAGTAAGACAAGTAAGAAAAAAAACTAAAAAAAATAAAGACTTAAAAATGCTATTAGCAGTAGTAGCAGCTTATGCATTTATATTATCTGCTATGAAGATACCATCTGTTACAGGAAGTTGTTCACATCCAACAGGTACAGGCCTTGGAGCTATGATATTTGGACCGTTTGTAGCTTCAGTTGTAAGCGTAATAGTACTTTTATTCCAAGCTATATTATTAGCCCATGGTGGAATAACAACTCTTGGAGCCAATACTTTTTCTATGGGAATAGTAGGTCCTATAGTATCTTATCTAATATATAGAGGATTAAAAAATAAGAACAGAAAATTAGCTATATTTTTAGCTGCAAGTCTAGGAGATTTAGCCACATATACTGTTACATCAATGCAATTAGCCCTATCCTTTCCAGCAAAAGTAGGAGGAGTAATGGCATCTTTTACAAAATTCGCTACTATATTTTCTATAACTCAAATACCATTGGCTATAGTAGAGGGATTAATAACTATTATGATTTTTGAGTTTATAATGAAATACTCAAGAGAAGAAATAAAAACTTTAAGTGAGGTATAGTATATGAAAAAGCAAAATATTATTATAACCATAGTATCAGCAGTAGTTATACTTGCTTCTTTATTTATAGGAGGAGCAAGAGGAGGAGAATTTGCAGGAGCAGATGATCAAGCAGAAGGGGTTATTCAGGAAATGAATAAGGATTATAAACCATGGGCACATAGTGTTTGGGAACCACCATCAGGAGAAATAGAAAGTTTATTATTTGCATCACAAGCAGCTTTAGGAGCTGGAGTTATAGGATATTATATAGGTAAAAAGAGAAATGCTAAGAATAATAATGCTTCTGTCAAAAACCAGTAAGTTTTCAAACATACATCCCTTAGAAAAATCGGTTTTGAGTATAACCCCAATTATAATTTTGGGATTTACTCAAAATTATATGATTATATGCTTTAATATTTTATTTTTCCTAGTTATAAATTTAATCTTTAAAAATAATAAAAAGATAGTTATTAAGATAACTTTAGAAGTAACTGCTTTTGCCGCTATATCTTCTATAACATTTGTTTTTGATTATGGTATTTTATATACCCTAACAATTATACTTAAAAGTGTTAGTGCAGGATTATGCCTTTCATTTTTTTCTTTAACTACTCCTATAGATGATATGCTATATTGCTTGTCAAAGAGAACATATTTAAAGGACATGTGTGATATTGCCAAGGGAATGGAAAGATTTTTAGTGGTTATAAATGATGAGTATGAAATTTTGTATAGTTCTATAAAATCTAGAGGTGGATTTGATGAATTCAAGCTTAAAATAAGAAATACAGGAAAAATGGCAGGGATTCTTTTTGTAAATACACTAATTAGATGGAAAACAATAAAAGAAGGATTAGATAGTAGAGGATATGTAGGGTATATGCCCTATTTAGATAGAAATTTTGATTTTTCCTATATAAGATTTTTAAGTATATTATGTTACATTATTTTAATAATATTATTAGTAATATATTTTAAGTAAAGATTTAAGCCTAAAAACACAACCCTATATATAAAAATTGTTAATATTATAATTGGAATAAATATGTTATATATTTTATTATTTATGGAATTTGGTTTAATTAATAAATATATTAATGGTATTAAACATATGTGTATTTTAGTTATTAATGTATTAAGATACACAAAATTAATATTACATAAGTAAAACCTTATATAGTATATAAAAACATAGTATTTTTAATTATATTTTTAACAGTATATAATTAAAATACACAAGAGCAATGATTTTAATATGGTATTTCTTAATAAACTTATATTGTATATATAAAATAAAATTTTGGAGTGAATAAACTTGCAGGAAAAATATAATTTTATTGCACTAAAATCTAATAAAGTTAGAATACTAATAGTATGAGGGGGAAGGTCAGCTTTTATAAAGAGTAAGGCTTTTACAAAAACAGGCTGTAGTTTATCCATACTATCCCCTAAGTTTTCAGAGGATGTTTTAAATCTAAAGTCATATGAAACTATAGAATTTATAAAAAATAATTATAGTAAAGAATACATATTAGATAAACATTTAGTTGTTATAACCACAGAAAATGAAGAAGAAAATAGAAAAATAAGAAATGATTGTGATGCTTTGAGCAAATTATATATAGACTGTTCAGATAAAGATAAGAGTTTGTGCTTTAATAGTTTTCAAAGGGAAAGTAAAACTATGGTTTTAGCTTTAAATAACAAGGTTGGCTGTCCCAAAGCTACCTCATTTATTGGAGAAAAAATAAAAAAACAGTTAGAAGTATATGATAACTATATAGAATATGTTACTTATATAAGAAGTAACATAAAAAATCATGGATTAAAGGATGAAATAATGGATTTTGTCTGTACCAATGATTTTCACTTTTTTTTCGAAAAAGGGTATGGTAATCTAATATTATCGATGTTTTATCCAATGACTAATAATTCTAGTGATACTTTTTTATAAAGGGTAATTAGAGTTGTGAAGTTTTTGGAGTGATTCAATTAAAATTTAGATAGATTTTAAATTTAATCTGAGTTAAGTTTCAATATATGGAGGTATAGATTTTGAATTTTATAATAGCAACAAGAAGAAGTAAGCTTGCACAGGTGCAAACAGAGATAATAATAGATTTATTAAACAAAAAGCATAATATTAAATGTGAAAAATTATTAATAGAAACTTTAGGTGATAAAATATTAGAAGTATCTTTAGATAAAATAGGGGGAAAAGGATTATTTGTTAAGGATATAGAAATGGCAATGTTAGAACAAAGAGCAGATGCTGCAGTGCATAGTATGAAAGATGTGCCCTATGAAATGCCAAAAGGGTTTGAAATAATAGCTATTCCCAAAAGGGAAGATGTAAGAGATGCATTTATATCTTTAGATAATGTTAAATTTAAGGATTTAAGAAAGGGAGCTAAAATAGGTACAAGTAGCAGAAGAAGAGCTGCACAATTAAAACTTTTAAGACCAGATTTACAGGTAGTTCCTATAAGAGGAAATGTTCAAACTAGAATAGATAAAATAAGAAAAGAAAATCTAGATGGAATAATATTGGCTGTGGCAGGGCTTAAAAGGATAAATCTAGAGCATTTGATTACAGATTATTTTGATGCTAAAGAAATGGTACCTGCAGTTGGACAAGGTGCTTTAGGGGTAGAGGTTAGGTGTGAACATTCACAAAAAAATTTATTTAAAGATTTAGATCACTATAATTCAAGAGTATGTGTAGCAGCAGAAAGAGCATTTATGAGAGAATTAGATGGAGATTGTCATTCAACCATAGGAGCATATGCATCTATAAAAGGTGAGAAAATGCATATAATAGGTATGTTTGAAGTTAATAATGAGATAGTGAAAAAAGAAATTATAGGAATTAAAGAACAGTATGAAAAACTAGGTATAGAATTAGCAGATAGAATAATTAAAAGTTAGATAAGTTACTATTATAAAAAGGAAAAGTAATTTTAGAAGAAGAGGTAATAATGTACTTATATTTAGGAGGAAAATATGAGCAAAGTATATTTAATTGGTGCAGGGCCAGGAGATGAAGAGTTAATAACTCTAAAAGCTATAAGGGCCTTAAAAAAATGTACTGCAGTTATGTATGATAGATTAGCAAATGGAGAACTGTTAAAATATTTAGCACCAAATTGCAAAGTTTATTATTGTGGAAAAGAACCAGGCTGTCATTATAAAAGCCAGGATGAGATAAATGAAATGTTAGTGAAATTGGCAAAAGAAGGCCACATTGTAGGAAGAATAAAAGGTGGAGATCCATATGTATTTGGAAGAGGGGGAGAAGAAGCTTTAGACCTTATAGATGAAAATATAGAATTTGAAGTCATACCGGGAGTGACTTCTCCAGTAGCTGTGCTAAATTATGCAGGTATTCCTATAACCCATAGAGGTATTTCAAGAGGATTTCATATTTTTACAGCTATGACTAAGGATAAATTAGATATAGACTGGAAATCAGTAGTTAATATAGGGGGAACCTTAGTATTTATGATGGGACTTGGCAGATTAGAATTAATAGTTAAAGGTCTTATAGAAAATGGAATGGATAAGAAAAGTAAAATAGCAGTGGTTATGAAAGGAAGTACTTCAAAGCAAAAAAAAGTTATAGGTAACTTAGAAAATATAGTAGAAAAAGTAAAAGAAGCTAAGTTGGAATCTCCAGTAATAATAGTAGTAGGAGAAGTAGTTGATTTTTCAGATAAATTAAATTGGTATGAAAAAAAGCCTTTGTTTGGTAAAAATATATGCATAACCCGTACAAAAGAGCAAGCTAAGGAGTTGAAAGTTCAACTTTTAGATCTAGGTGCCCAAGTTACAGAAATAAATTCTATAGCAATAAAAAGCACAGAAAATGAATTAGAATCTTATTTACATAATTTAAAAGAATATGATTATATAGTACTTACTAGTGTAAATGCAGTTAAAATATTTTTTGATTATTTGATTAAAGAAAATATAGATATTAGAAATATTAATGGCAAATTTGCAGCTATAGGTCCAGCTACCAGTAAAGCAATAAAGATGAGAGGAATAATGCCAATTATTAAGTCAAAGCACTTTATAGCAGAAAGCCTATTTGAAGAAATGAAAAAGTATATAAAAATAGGAGACAAAATACTTATTCCTCGTTCAAAAGAGGCAAGACCTTTTCTAGTAGATGCATTAAAAAAGGAAGGCTGTATTGTGGATGAAGCACATATATATGAAACATTATGTGGAAAATGTGAGAATACAGAAACATTTAAAAATGTAGACACAGTAATATTCACAAGTCCATCCACTGTTAGAAATATGATTTCTATCATAGGGATAAAGAGTATAAAAGAAAAAAATATTATATCCATAGGACCAATCACAGCTAAAGAATTAGAAAAAAACAATGTAAAATATACTATTTGTGATGAATACTCTATAGATGGAATAATAGATAAACTTTTACAACCTAACTAGATATTAAAAATATAAAAGTAGATATATTTTTAATATCTAGTTATACTTACAAAATATAAGTGAGAAATATGTTTTATATAAAGTCAGGCTATTTGGCTGAAATAGTGTCTAATACATATGATGATAGCTACATATTTTAGAAAAAATATATTATATAAGAAATACCATCATGAATTTTGTATTAAGAGATGATAGTTTATGGAACATAACAAAAAGTGTCCAATCTGTGGATGTGAAAAGATTGGTGAAGGCAAACTTGATAGCTGTATGATGCGAAATGATGGAAGTTGGCTTAGTTCTAAAGTTATAGCAGATATTTGTACAGAATGTGGTCATGTCTTATCTATGAAAATTAAAAATCCAGAAAAATTTAAGGACTAAAATGTATGGTAAGTAACAATTAAGCTATTGGACTATAAATATTTTATAGTTTACATATAAAATAAATTTAATTCGCCTAGCATAAGCTGACGATAAACTAAAAGGAGACGAGTGTTATGTTTAGAAGACACAGAAGACTAAGAGAAAATGAAGCAATAAGATCTATGATAAGAGAGACAATTATTACAGAACAGGATTTTATATATCCAATGTTTGTGGTAGAAGGAGAAAATATTAAAGAAGAAATATCCTCTTTACCAGGAAATTATCATTATTCTATAGATAGATTAGAAGAGTTAGTAGATGAAGTTAGAAAATCAGGTATAAAAGGAATAATGATATTTGGAGTACCAGATCATAAAGACGAATGTGGTTCAGCAGCTTTTGATGATAATGGAATAGTTCAAAAGGGTATAAGAAGATTAAAAGAATTAATGCCTGAATTATATATAGTTGCCGATGTATGTATGTGCCAATACACAAGTCATGGACATTGTGGTATAATTCATGGCCATAATGTAGATAATGATGAATCATTAAAATATTTAGCAAAAATATCTTTATCCTATGCAAAAGCTGGTGCAGATATGATAGCTCCTTCAGATATGATGGATGGAAGAGTTTATGCTATAAGAAAAATATTAGATGAAAATAATTTTAAACATATAGGTATAATGGCATATAGTGCAAAATATTGTTCAGCTTTTTATGGTCCTTTTAGAGAAGCAGCTAATTCAGCACCACAATTTGGAGACAGAAAAACATATCAAATGGACCCAGCTAACGGAAGAGAAGCAATGCTTGAAATAGAAGATGATATAAATGAGGGCGCGGATATAGTAATGGTAAAACCAGCTCTACCATATTTAGATGTAATAAGAATGGCAAAGGATAGATTTGAATTTCCATTGGCAGCTTATAACGTAAGTGGAGAATATGCTATGGTAAAATCAGCTGCAAAATTAGGATTGATAGATGAAAGAAGAGTGGCTTTAGAAATGCTAACATCTATAAAAAGAGCAGGAGCAGATATAATAATAACTTATTATGCATTTGAAGCAAGTGCTTGGTTAAAAGAAGATAGAAAATAATATTTTAAAATAGAGATAATTTTAAAAACACAAAGATAAGAAAATATATTTATAAACCATTTATTTTGCTAAGCAGTTATAAATATGGCTACATTAAAAATTTTTTACCCGGTAAAGGTGCCATTCTTGGTTTCATCGCCGACTTCTCACGTTTTGTGAGAACTTACAAAAAATTTTTAATTCGGCCAAATTAAGAACTGCTAAAGTTTATTCATATGTGTATTTTATATATTTTTTATCTTTATTATATTGAATTAAATCTATATAAAATGAATTAGTTTAAAGTTGAGAGCGGCGTTTTTTTATTTTATGAAAAAACGCCACTCTGTACTTTAAATCAAAGGGGTGTTTTTATGAGAAGTATAATAATATCTTCTAATAGTAGTGGGGGCGGAAAGACCACAGTAACTTTAGGTCTTATGAAAGCCTTAATTAAAAAGGGGTACAAAGTTCAGGGGTATAAAGTTGGTCCCGATTACATAGATCCAGCTTTCCATTCTCATGTTACAGAAAATAGTTCTAGAAATCTAGATTTATATTTAATGGGAGCGGATGGCGTAAAGGCAGCTTATAGTAGAGGCAAAGGTGATTTAGGAGTAATAGAAGGGGTAATGGGATTGTATGATGGAAAAGGCATAGACACAAAATATTCTACGGCCTATCTATCAAAGGTTTTAAATCTACCAGTGATTTTAGTATTAACTCCAAAAGCCCAAAGTGCTACATTATGTGCAGAAATTATGGGAATATTAAATTATGAAAAGATAAATATAGTAGGAGTAATTTTTAATAAAGTAAGTGAAAGCTATTATAAATTGCTTAAGATATTAATTCAAGAAAATTGTGGATTAAAGGTCTTTGGATATGTACCAAAGGAAGAAAAACTAGAATTAAAAAGTAGACATTTAGGTCTTATACAAAGCAGTGAAATAAAAGATTTAGAAGAAAAAATAGATAGGTGTAGTGAACTGATATTAAAGTACGTAGATGTAGAAAATTTGATAAATCATTTTAAAGAAACAGAAAAATATAAGGATGATTTTTACTTAGAAAACAAGAATCTAAATATAGGCATACCTTATGATAGAGCTTTTAGTTTTTATTATAAGGAAAACATAGAACTATTAGAGAATATAGGTAATATAAAATATTTTAGTCCTATGAATGATAAAAAATTGCCAGAGCATTTAGATTTTTTATATATAGGCGGAGGATACCCAGAAATATTTATAAATGAATTAAGAGAAAACAAATCTATGCTAAGTAGTATAAATAAAGCATTAAATAATGGACTACCATGTTATGCAGAATGTGGAGGACTTATGTATTTAACAGAAGGCATAGAAGATTTAGAGGGAGATTATAAAAACACTGTAGGATTTTTTAAAGGTAAATGTCATATGACTAAAAGACTTCAAAACTTTGGCTATGCTAAAATAGAAGTAGGAAAAGAAAATAAAATACTACCTAAAGGGTTAAAAATTAATTGTCATGAATTCCATAAATCCTATGTGGATTTAAAAGAGGACAAAATATATGAACTTACTAAAGATGTTTATGATGGATCTAAGAGAAACTGGCAATGTGGATATACAAAAAACAATACATTAGGGGCTTATGGCCATGTACATTTCTTCGGAAATATGGAATTTATAAAAAACTTAATTAACAGATAAAAATATGAATTCCACGAGAAATGGAAGTGATATAATGGGAGTGTTAATAGAAAGTATTGTTTTTTATTTAAATAACGTTTAAATTACATTATATTAATTTAATATGTTTAAGCCTTAGGATTATGGAGGTAGAGTTGTGAAAGATTATATAAAAAAACCAATGGATATAGAAAAGAGAAGTTTTGAAATAATAGAAGAAGAAATGGGAGAACACAATTTTTCAGAACAAGAATTAAAGATAGTAAAAAGAGTAATACATACTACAGCAGATTTTCAATATAAGGATTTAATTTATATAAAAGAAGGAGCCATAGAGGCGGCAAAAGAGATTCTTAAAAAGGGTACAAAGATTTATACAGATACAAATATGGCTTTATCAGGTATAAATAAAAAGACTTTAAAGGATTTAAATTCTACAGTTCAGTGTTTTGTATCTAGAGAAGATGTGGTTTCAATTGCAAAGGATAGAGGTATAACTAGATCTATGGCAGCAGTAGAGTTAGCCGCAGAGGAAGGTATAGAATTTTTTGTCTTTGGAAATGCACCAACAGCACTATATAAGCTTATGGAACTTATGAAAGAAGGAAAAGCAAATCCCAAATTTATAATAGGAGTGCCAGTAGGTTTTGTAGGAGCGGCAGAATCAAAAAAAGAATTAGAAAAATTAGATATACCATTTATAACTATAAGGGGAAGAAAAGGCGGAAGTAATGTAGCAGCTTCTATAGTAAACGCACTAATGTATATGTTGGTAAAAAGATAAATTTTTTATATATAATTTGAGGGGGATACAGAAATGCAATGGGATCAATATTTAAGATATGTTGAATTATTGAGGGAAAAAGTAGAGTCATTTTCTGAATATCCATATTGTTTACCAGCTATAAAAAATTTATCTAAAATAGAATTTCATCCCAAAGTTACATATATAGTAGGTGAAAATGGTACTGGCAAATCTACCATACTTGAAGCTATTGCTATAGCATGTGGATTTAATCCAGAAGGTGGAACTAGAAATATTAATTTTTCCACAAATGATACTCATTCAGATTTATATAAAGATCTTAAAGTTGTTAGAGGAGTTAAAAGACCACGGGATGGATTTTTTCTAAGAGCGGAAAGTTTTTATAATGTGGCTACAAACATAGATGAGGTAGAAGCTTTTGCCGGGGATCCTTTTGCATCATACGGAGGAGTATCATTACATTTACAGTCTCATGGAGAATCTTTTTTATCAGTTATTAGAAATAGATTTAGTGGAAATGGGTTATATATTTTAGATGAGCCAGAGGCGGCATTGTCTCCCTCAAGGCAAATGTCTATGCTTGTTATAATGCATAAATTAATAAATAAAAATTCTCAATTTATAATAGCTACTCATTCGCCTATAATAATGTCTTATCCAGATTCAATGATTTATGAATTAAAAGATGGTATAAAAGAAGTTAAGTATAAGGATACTGAACATTATAAAATTACCAGAGATTTTCTTGATAAACCTGAAAAAATGTTAAAAATACTTTTATCTGAAGAGTAAATAATATGGTATAGTTTTAATATTTTTATGTGAAAGTTATTTGGAGGAATAAATGTATAAGGTATTAATAAATCAGACTCAAATAAAAAATGAAAACATTAAGCATATACAAAATGAAATTGAAAGAAAATATCCATTAAAAACATTGCACATTTTAAATGGATTATGTATGTTTAATTATTTTGAAGAATATGGTCTTATGAGTGAAAAAGCTAGGTACGTTCCATTTAATGAAGCTATGTGCTGGGGTGAAACGGAGGAAAAATTTTCTCATCCCAATTTATTGAAAAGAGAGCGCATTATTTAAACTCTACACCAGAAGATTATAGAAAAATTGTAATAGATCCGTTAAGGCCTTTGTTTAATGAGCAGTTTGATGTTATAGTATTGTGGTTTGGTGATGATATGTTTTGCCAAATGAATTTTATCACCATTCTTGCATATTTGGAGCAAATTCATTTTACTGGTGATGTACTTTTTTGCATGATACATGAACAAACAGATAATTTGTTATCAAATGCTGTGAAAATTCCAATAGAAGTTTATAATTATATATATAAAACTGTACTTTGCCATAGAAAAAGATGCCATGTAAAAGTGCTACCTGCAACTTACAAGGCAATGAATTTATATCTTTGCTATAGACAAAAAAATAGTGATATTATACGATATATGAAAAAAAATATTAATAAAGAAAATATAGTGAAAGAATTAATTACCCTATTTCCTCAATATGGACTTGGAGATTTACAATACCAGTGGATGATAGAAGAAATAAAGGAAGGAAGACTATATTAAATGGTTAATTTTTATTAGAAAGTATAAAAATTTATTGATACCCTTATTAGTGGTTATATTACTTTTTTCAGCATGTGCAAATAAATCAGTTTCAGCATCAAATAATATAAAGGTAAACGATATTGATACAATAACAATAAAACCTTTACCAATTCCACCTAAGATTAAAAAATATATAAAAAAGATCATATTCAAAAAATAGTTTCATTTATTAATTCAATGCCGAAAGAGAAAATAAAAGAAGCAAATATAAAAGGGTGGCAGTTCCTTATTGAAATTAAAGGAATTAAAGAACACTCTATAAGTTTTGTGGGTAACAAGATAAATATAGATCATGTTTGGTATAAAATTAGTTCTAATAAACTAAAAAAATTAACAGAAATATATAATGAATTAGATTATAAAGAAGAATGTATTAAATAAATGGGTTATTTTTCAATATAAAAAAGTAAATGAAATTAACTCTAAAAGATAATTTTATTTTGAAAAGTGAGCCAAATGTTAGATAATATAACATTTGGCTCACTCTTTAATAATATAGCTTTTATTTTAGTATAACGTTGTATTTTATATTTATTAGGCCCTAAACCATAATAACTTTTAAATGAACTATTAAATGCACCATATTACACTGTTTTAAGATGATTGAATATTGCGACCAATTGTTGATATTGCTGTATTATATAATCTAGATTAGATCATTTAAGCCATTAACTGTAGTTTGCTCATTATCATCAATGGGAATAACTATACATTTTTGTCCATCAATTATTTCAGTTTTAATTTTAGGTATCTTTTCAGGTTTTACTTGAAGTATAACATCATAATCATCAGTAAGATCATTATCATCTAAACTGTCAGTTGGAGATTCTTCTAAATTACTTTTTAAGTCATCATCTAAGGGATTATCTAAATTATCTTTTAATTTATTATCTGAATAGTCTTTTAAAGTATCATCTAAGGCTTTATCTAAATCATCCTTTAAGTCATCATCTACATCATCTTTTAAAGTGTCATCTAAAGGATCACTATGCTTTGACAAAATATTACTATCCTCATCTGTATCTAGCTCTTTCTTTACTTCTTCAAGTCTATATTGTAGAATTTCTACTTGTTTTTCAAGTTGTTCTTCCTTTTTCCTTTGAGCATTTGCTTTAAGTATTTTTGAGTCAATTAAATGTTCTGCTAAAGGAAGGTCTTCACCAAAGTTTTCTACATAAGATTTTTCAATTTTATAAGTAGCTTCTTCTGGAATCCCACTTTCTATTAAAAGATTTTGTATATCCTTTTGTTTTAATGTTATAGGTTCATCATCTGTGTCATCATATATTGAATTGTACTCATCTATCATAGTATTTAGATTTTCTTGTATTTCCATAAAAGTTTTTTCAGCTTTTTTTTCGTCAATGTCAATTGAATCTTTAATAATTGTTTCAAAAGTTTGTTTTTGGATAGTAGCAGTTTGTTTTGAAAAGCAACCTAAAGCCTGTTCCATTAATTCAGGATGAGGGTCTTTTGGATTTTTAGTGTAGTACATAACAGAATTAACATCTGAAGTACGATCAATAAAAGCAGGAAATACAAAACCTAAAGTTGGGGTATTTACCACCCAATCTCTAATACGTGCCTTTATTTTCTTTTCATCTTCAAAATATGTAAGGCCAGGATCTGAAAGTGAAACAGGACATATTGAACATAGAATATATTCATATATCTCTTCAGATTCATCTATTTTAGTATTGTCAGTAGTTTTAGTAATAACATCATAAGCATCATGAAAAACTAGTATTAAAAAATTACCAGTATAATCATAACTATCTATAATAGATTTATAAAAATCTTCAAGTAGAACATCATCTTTTAATTGGCTCTTTTTAAGATTAATAAGAGAAAGCTGTTTTTCATTCTCAAGATTTTCGTTAAGTGGAAAGTTAAGTTCTAAAATATTATTGCCAATGGTTCCAGACAACACTTTTTTAGCAATTTCTAAATACTTAAAGTATTCATCTTCATCTAAGTTTAAAAATGATTCTCTAAAATTTAAAATAATGTTTTTTTCACCATTAACATAGCAACCACATACTTTAGTGAAGGTGCAATGATCTTTTTTAAAACGTTTTTTTAATTCAAGTATATCTTTTTTTCTCATATATAAACTCCCCAATCTAGTCTTTTCTATTTATAGTTATTAATTAGCACACTATTAAGTATAGTATTTTTTTTGTATTAATTAAAGATTTTATTATTTGAGGTTAAGGTACATAACATGCAATATTATAGTAGTTATACAAAACTAATTGAAATGTAAATAAATTAATTATAAAAGTTTATGGAAAATGTTTACAAAAGCATAATAAAAGCTTATCATAATATAAAGGAAAGTTTTGGGTATGAAATTAATTTTTACAACTTGCTTTGCAGTAAATCATTTTCATAATTTTATTAAAAAATATATATAAATGGTTATATATAAATAATTTTAATTGGGGGTAAAATCATGGAAGGTTTAAAAGTTACACCTTTAAGAAGTGTGTATGAAGAGTATGGTGGAAAAATTGTAGATTTTGCAGGATATGAACTTCCAACACAATTTAAAGGCTTTTTACATGAGCATCATATTGTGCGAGAAAAGGCAGGTCTTTTCGATGTTTCTCATATGGGAGAAGTTACAGTAACAGGAAAAGAGGCTAAAAAATTTGTTCAATACTTACTAACTAATGATATAAATACTCTTAATGATAATGATGTTTTATACACATTCATGTGTAAAGAAAATGGTGGAGTGATAGATGATTTATTAGTTTATAAATTTGCAGAGGATGAGTTCTTTTTAGTTATTAATGCAAGTAATAAAGATAAAGATGTTAAGTGGATAATGGATCATAAAGGGGATTTTAATGTTGAAATTGTAGATAAATCAGATGGTATTGCTCAGCTTGCATTACAAGGACCTTTAGCAGAGGAAATACTTCAAAAAATAGTAGATGTAGATTTACAAGAAATAAAATTCTTTAAATTTAAAAGAGATGTTTTAGTTGATGGGAAGAAATGCTTAGTATCACGAACTGGTTATACTGGAGAAGATGGTTTTGAAATTTATTGTAAACCAGAGGATGCAAAAGGAATATGGCATGCTATATTAAATGCAGGAAAAGAAGAAGGTGCAGAGCCAATAGGGTTAGGTGCTAGAGACACTTTAAGATTTGAAGCTAGTCTTCTTTTATATGGCAATGAAATGGATGAAACAATTACACCATTAGAAGTAGGTATGGGATTCTTTGTGAAATCAAAAGTTGAAGAAGATTTTATAGGAAAAGATGCTTTAATAAAGCAAAAAGCAGAAGGCGTAACTAGAAAATTAGTAGGATTTGAACTTTTAGATAAGGGAATTCCAAGGCACGGTTATGAGGTTGTTAAGGATGAAAAAGTTATTGGGCATGTTACAACAGGATATAAATCTCCTACATTAAACAAACCAATTGGGTTAGCTTTAGTAGAAAAACAATACTCTAAATTAGGAACAGAATTTAATATAAAAGTTAGAAAAAAAGAATTAAGAGCTGTTGTTATAGATAAAAGATTTTATACTAAAAAAACAAAAAGCAAATAATAAATTCTATAAATTGGCAATTTAATATTTTGGGACATAACTAATTTTTACTACCACTTTAAAGAAGATGGGAGTAAAAAGTGGATAGCAATAAAATAAATCCATAATAATTGAAAACTTGGGGGTTAGTAGAATGAAGGTTTTAAATAATTTACTTTACACTAATGATCATGAATGGATAAGGGTAGAAGATAATAAGGCATATATAGGAATTAGCGATTGTGCACAGCGTATGTTAGGAGATATAGTTTTTGTTGAATTACCAGATGTTGATGATGAAATAGCTAAGGGGGAAACTTTTGCAACTATAGAATCTGTTAAGGCAGCATCAGATAGTTATATGCCAGCTAGTGGAGTAGTTATAGAAATTAATGAAGAACTAGAAGATGATCCAGCAGCATTAAATGAAGATCCATATGAAAACTGGATTATTGCAGTGGAGCTTAAGGATAAAAGTGAATTAGAAGAATTAATAAAACCAGAAGATTATGAAAAAATATGTGAAGAGTTAGATAAGGAGGCATAATTATGTTTCCATATATTCCAAACACAGAAAAAGAAACAAAAGAAATTTTAGATTTTCTTTCAATAAAATCTGTAGATGAATTATTTAGTGATATACCAGATAATGTAAAGTTAAATAGAGAGTTGAACCTAGAGAGTTCTTTATCAGAACTACAGGTTGAAAAAAGATTAAAGGATTTAGCTTTAAAAAATAAATCTATGGAAGATATGACATGTTTCTTAGGGGCTGGAATTTATGATCATTATATACCTTCTGTAATTAAACATATAACAGGAAGATCTGAATTTTATACTGCATATACACCATATCAACCAGAGGTGAGTCAAGGGACACTTCAGGCTATATTCGAATATCAGAGTATGATTTGTGCTTTAACAGGTATGGAAGTTTCAAATGCTTCTATGTATGATGGAGCAACAGCAACAGCTGAAGCCGCTATACTTTCTATTGTTAGCACTAAAAGAAATACCATTATAGTTTCTAAATCAGTAAATCCTGATACAAGAAGAGTGCTTAAAACTTACTTAAAGTATAGAGGTTACAATATGATAGAGATTGATTTAGAACAGGGTACTACAGATGTAGATAAAGTTATTAATAGTTTAGATAAAAGTGTAGCAGCAGTTGTAATTCAAAGTCCAAATTTCCTCGGATTAGTTGAAGATGCTACAAATATGGTAGATGCTATTCATAAAAATAAATCACTATTAATAATGAATGTGGACCCAATATCATTAGGTATATTAAAGAGTCCAGGAGAATTAGGTGCAGATATTGTTGTTGGTGAGGGACAATGCTTAGGTGCCAACATGAGTTATGGTGGACCAGGTTTGGGATTTATGAATACTACAAAAAAACTTATGAGAAAAATGCCAGGGAGGATAGTTGGTGAAACTGAAGATGTGGAAGGAAAAAGAGGCTTTGTTTTAACACTTCAGGCTAGAGAACAACATATAAGAAGAGAAAAAGCAACTTCTAATATCTGTTCAGACCAAACAGCGGTAGCAATAGGTGCAGCTGTTTATATGGCTACTTTAGGAAAGGAAGGAATAAAGGAAGTATCAAAACAGTGTTTAGTTAAATCACACTATGCATATAATCAGTTAATTAAATCAGGAAAATATAAACCTGTATTTAATAAACCATTTTTTAAGGAGTTTGTAGTAAAGGGAGAAACTTCACCTTGTGAAATTAACAATAAATTATTAGAAAATAATATTTTAGGTGGATATGATTTGGAGAAAGTTTACTTAGAATATAAAAATTCTATGTTAATTTGTGTTACAGAGAAAAGGACAAGGGAAGATATAGATAAATTAGTTAAAGTGATGGAGGCGATATAATGAAAGATTATAATAAAGTTATATTTGATCTGTCATCAGAAGGTAGAAAAGGCTATACACTTTCTAAGTTAGATGTACCAGAAGTAGAACTTTCAGAACTGTTACCTAAAAACTTATTAAGGGAAGATGATTTACAGCTTCCAGAAGTAAGTGAAGTTGATGTTGTAAGACACTACACAGCTCTTTCAAATAAAAATTATACCGTTGATAACGGATTTTATCCATTAGGATCATGCACTATGAAATATAATCCTAAAATAAATGAGGATATGGCTGCATTGAGCGGATTTTCAAAAATACATCCGCTTCAAGATGAAAATATTTCACAAGGTGCATTAGAATTAATGTATGATTTGAAGGGTAAATTATGTGAAATTACTGGCCTTGATGATTTTACCCTTCAACCAGCAGCAGGAGCACATGGTGAGTATACTGGTCTTTTAATTATAAAAGCTTACCATGAACAAAGAGGAGATAAAAAAAGAACAAAAATTATAGTTCCTGATTCAGCCCATGGTACAAATCCTGCCAGTGCATCAGTAGCTGGATTTGATATTGTAGAAATAAAATCTGGTGAAGATGGTAGAGTTTCTATTGATGAACTTAAAAAAGTTTTAAATGACGAAATAGCAGGATTAATGCTTACAAATCCAAGTACCGTAGGATTATTTGAAAAAGATATAAAACTTATAAGTGAGTTGGTTCATGAAGCTGGGGGACTATTATATTATGATGGAGCAAACTTAAATGCAATAATGGGAATTGCAAGACCAGGGGATATGGGATTCGATGTATGTCACCTAAATATGCATAAAACATTCTCAACTCCACATGGTGGTGGTGGACCAGGATCAGGACCTGTGGGAGTTAAAAAGCATTTAGCCAAATTTCTTCCAATACCAACAGTTGAAAAGGAAAATGATAAATTTATATTAGATTATAATAGAGAAGATTCACTCGGAAAAATTAGAAGTTTATATGGAAATTTTGGTGTTATGGTTAAAGCATATGCTTATATTTTAACAATGGGTAAGGAAGGATTAAAATCAGCTTCAGAAAATGCTGTTTTAAATGGAAATTATATAAAAGAATCTTTAAGAGAATATTATAATATTGGGAAAGATGATATTTGTAAACATGAGGTTATTTTAAGTACCCTTAAGGAAAATCCACATCACATAGCTACAGTGGATATTGCAAAGAGATTAATAGATTATGGTGTACATCCACCTACAGTTTATTTCCCATTAATAATTGAAGAGGCTCTCATGATAGAGCCAACTGAAAGTGAAAGTAAAGAGACTATTGATGAATTTATAGATGCTATGAAAAAAATAGCTGTAGAAGCTAAAGAAAATCCAGAGATTTTACATGATGCACCAGTAACAGCACCAGTAAGAAGACTAGATCAAGTAAAAGCAGCTAGAAAGCCCATATTAAAATGGCAAAAATAAGTAAGGATATGTCTATGCAATCCAATATCATATAGTTTAGTGTATAAAATATAGATATAAATTTTTAGGGAATTCAAACCAGTATTTGGTGTCAATCTATATTGTTTTAGCGAATATCGGCTATCCAAAGGAAGGTTGTATAGTACGTAAAATGTTACAACTTTAGTGGTGAAAGGTTCATAAGAGTTAAGATTTAAGAAAAGTAAAAATACAATTCTTATTTCTTAACTCTTAAATTTTAAAATTCATTAAATCATAGGGGGATTATTATGAAAGATATTATAGTTATAGGTGGAGGCCCTGGTGGATATGTAGCGGCTATAAGAGCTGCACATTTAGGTGCAGATGTGGCAGTTATTGAGATGGACAGCTTTGGTGGAACATGTCTTAATAGAGGTTGTATACCAACAAAGACTTTATATAGAACTGCAGAAATAATGAATATATTAAAACATATAGAAGACTTTGGAATAGATGCTGAAAACTATAATATAAATGTAGCGAAGGTTCAGGAAAGAAAAAATGATGTAATAAAAAAATTGGTAGGTGGAGTTGAACAATTACTAAAAGGAAATAGTGTTGAAATTATAAGAGGTAAGGCTTTCTTAAAGGATAAAAATACTGTTTTAGTAGAAACGAAAGATGGAAAAGTTACATTAGAAGGTAAAAATATAATTATAGCAACAGGATCATATTCTGAAATGCCAGCTATAAAAGGTATAGATAATAAAAATATAATAACTAGTGATGATATTTTAGAATTTAATAGAATTCCAAAACATTTAGTAATTTCAGGTGGCGGTGTTGTTGGAATGGAGTTTGCTAGTATCTTTAAAGCCATGGGAAGTGAAGTTACAGTCATTGTTGCTAGAGATTCTATATTATATGATATTGATAGAGAAATAAGTAAAAGGTATACAGCTATGGCAAAAAAATCAGGAATAAATATACTAACATCAACTAAAATATTGGAGTTTTATGAGGATGATGATAATGTAATTATAAAATATAAAGGTAAAAAAGGTGAATCTGAGCTAAAATCTGATATGGTTCTCATAGCTAAAGGTAGAAGAGGAAACTATACATGTATGAACTTAGAAGAATTAGGAATTGAACATGATAAAAAGAAAATAATTGTAGATGATAATTATAAAACTAATGTAGATGGAATATATGCTATTGGAGATGTAAATGGAATTTGTCTTTTAGCTCATGCAGCATCACATCAAGGTATACAGGTTGTAGAGCATATAATTGAAAGCAAACAGTACCATAAATCTGTGATTCCAAACTGTATATTTACATTCCCCGAAATAGCTACTGTAGGTATGACAGAGGAAGAAATTAAGGAAAAAGGTATAGAGTACATGAAAAATAAATTCCTATTTGGAGCTAATGGAAAAGCTTTGGCATTAGGTGAAGGTGAAGGATTTGTAAAAGTTATATGTGAAAAGGAAAGCAAAAAGATTTTAGGTGTTCATATAATGGGACCACATGCTTCAGATTTAATACATGAAGGAGTATTGGCAATTGAAAAGGGTATGACAGTAAATGATTTTAAAGAAGTAGTACATGCTCACCCAACATTAGGTGAAGCATTCTATGAAGCAATAATGGGATTAAATAAAGAAGCTATTCATAGTATAAATAAAAAATGAAGATTTTAGTATTTAATAACGTTGAAAGTAAATAAAAAATCCTATAATATACATTTAACATTAATAGAAACAAAGCTGTATAAGTATTAATCTATTATTATAATTGATATTGGTTTAAAACTTAAAAGAGATCAAGTTACATTGGAGGAAAAATGATGAAATATATTGACAATTCAAATACCAATCCATATTTTAATTTAGCAGCTGAAGAGTATTTTTTAAGAAACAAAGATGATGAATACTTTATTTTATGGAGAGATGAGCCCTGTGTTATAGTTGGAAAGAATCAAAATACATTATCAGAAATAGATATGGATTATATAGAAACTAATAAAGTTAAAGTAGTAAGAAGACAGACAGGCGGTGGCGCTGTATTTCATGATTTAGGAAATTTGAATTATACTTTTATAGTTAATGATGATGGGAAGAGTTTTAATGATTTTAAAAGGTTTTGTAAACCTATAATAGGAGTTTTGAATACATTAGGGGTTAAAGCTGAATTCTCAGGACGAAATGATTTATTAATAGATGGTAAAAAAATTTCTGGAACAGCTCAATGCAAACATAAAAATAGAGTTATGCATCATGGAACTCTTTTATTTTCATCAGATATAACAAATTTAAGTGGTGCCCTAAAACCTAAAAAGATAAAATTTCAAGATAAGGCTGTTAAGTCAGTTATAAGCAGAATAACTAATATTTCAAAGTACTTAAATTCTAAAATGGATGTTTTAGAGTTTAAAAATGAGATTTTTAATTATATTTTAAAAAGTGAAAAAGATGCAAAGGTTATGCCACTAACTGAATATGAAATAAAGGAAATAGAAAAAATTAAAAATAATAAATATGAAACCTGGGCTTGGAACTTTGGAAGTTCTCCTAAATATGATTTTTATAATGAAGGAAAATTTACAGGTGGAACTATAGAGATAAATATAAAAGTAGAAAAAGGGATAATTGAAGATATAAAGATATTTGGAGATTTCTTTGGTGTGAAGGATGTAAAAGAAATAGAAGATTTATTAAAGGGTACCGAACACAAAAAAGAAGAAATAAAGAATGCAATAAAGAATGCTAATATAGATGAATATTTTTCTAGAATAACTATGGAAGAATTTTTAAGTTTATTTTAATACAATAAAAAGGTATAAAAGAATATATTTTTGAAGTAGTTAGAGATGTTAAATACTTGAAAGTAGATTCTTTTTTATATTTAATAGTTAGAAAAGTTTAGAATATGATATGGAGAAGCGTATCTATGGAGAGCCAAAATTAGCAGGTAATTTAAAAGAGAGTAGGTTTATTATTTGATGAATTCGGTATATAATATTATATAAATAACTTTCTTTTAGACCAGCTAGTAAAAGTCAATAAAAATTTTAAAAAAAGTTATTTTTAAAAAAATGTATGACAAAAAGGTATTGCTCAAAGGACGAACAATACAAAAATTGGTAACAATTTTTGCGGCCGATTAGGCTGCCCAATTATTGGAGTTTTTAAGATACATTTTATGATGAATTTTTGGTAAACGTTGTTCATATTCTTTTTGATCACGTAGAACGGCAAAAATATAGTTAATAAGTTTATGCATAATAGCTACTAAGGCTACCTTCTTCTTTTTACCATTTAGATTATTTTTGTAGTAGTCTAGTAAGATTTTATTGTTGGCTTCCCCAGTACGTTTAGTTCTTATAGAAGCTAATGCTATTGCATATAAAGCTCTACGTCCAAATCGAGTACCTCTTTTGGATATTTTGTCTTTATCACTTTTAAATTTACCAGATTCATTAACAGAGGGGTCAACACCAAAGTATGCAACTAACTGCTTAGGTTTTAAGAAACATTGAAAATCTCCGATTTCAGTTAGTATAGTTACAGCTGAAATAAAACCAACTCCAGGTATTGACATCAATAACAGGATATTTTTTTTAAACTTTGAAGAAACTTCATTGCTATATAAGACATTTTCTATTTCTTTTAATATTAGTTCTATTTGTTTATTAAAGTTTTCAATAGTTCCAATATTAATAATTACTTTTGTTGATAATCCAATGGATGATATAGCAATATCTTTAGCATTAGAAGCAGTCTTAATTAATTTATCATAAGTATTGTTACACCAAGCCAAATTCTTTTTATAGGAGTATCAAGAATAGATTGAGGTGTTTGGTAACACTTAAGAATAGCAATTGAAGTTGCTCCAGTTATATCACAAAATACACTGTTATATCCTGGAAATACCACACGTAAGTCAGCAGATAATTTTTTCTTGAATGTTGATCTTGTATCAACAAGTTTATAGTAATCTCGGCATAAAGATTTTAAAGTAAAAATAGAAACATCAAAGTAGCTAGAAGCTTTAATATTTTCAAATTTACCTATTTTAGCCATAGCTAAGGCATCCTTTTTATCATTTTTCACTTTTCTTATGTTTTTATTTTTGTTAGAATTAGTAACTAGAGGATTAATAACAAAAGCCTCTAAGTTGTTGGTTTTAAGAAAGTGGAAAAGAGATAAGTGGTACACGCCAGTGGACTCCATGAAAATGCCTGTTTTCATGTCAAACTCTTTTTCCACTTTCTTTATTTCTTTAACTAAGTGGTTAAAGCCGTCCACGTCATGTTTAATCTTAAATGCCTTCCTATAAATATCACCGTTAGGTGCAAGAATAGAAACTATAGAAAAGTCTGCTGAAACATCAATACCTACTGTTGGATTATAAAAATAATTAGACATAATTAATATCTCCTTTACCTTAATTAGTTTGAGATAGAATAGAGTATCCACTTCTATCAATGAGCCTATAACCTTATTTGTGACACGGGTAATTCTCAATAGGAACACCCTACGGGAAACCCAACCAGCTAAACCATAGAAATCTCACTGATGGAATGATACGCTAATTTACGGGTATAATCTCTACGAGATTCCCTGGAGGTTTCCATCTAACCTCTATTCAGGAGATATTATACAATGATTTAATTTTAACGTTAAGTTTCCTGTCAGATATTTTAATAGAAAACATAAAATGAAGGGATTAATTATCTGATAGGCTAAATAAAATATAAGAATAATTTTCAAAAGTAGATTGATAATGTTCGTTAGAAAATAAAGATGTTTTCTATCAAATGTTACAACTACATTATATAAGGAGGTACTTTATATGGAAAATAAGGATATTAATTTATATGATATTTTTACAAGATATTCCTATAATGATATTATGAAATTACTTCAAAGCTCAAAAAGCAAAGAAGAACAAGATTTTTATGCGAATTTATCCAACATTATATTACAACGAGAACAAATGAAAGTTATAGGTAAGTAATATGAAAAATTACACTATATTTGCAGGAGTTAATGGAGCAGGAAAAACTTCTATATATAAATCTATTTATTATAATGAAAATATAAATGAGAAAAGAATAAATACTGATGAAATGGTTGCAAGAATAGGTTCTTGGCAAGATAATAATATTCAAATTAAATGTGCAAGAGAAGCTGTAAAATTAATAAAAAAATATATACTTGAAGGTATATCATTTAATCAAGAAACTACTTTATCAGGGAAGAGTATAATTAGTAATATAAAGCTGTCAAAGGAAAAAGGATTTTATGTTACTATGA
Organism: Clostridium sp. Marseille-Q2269; assembly: GCF_943736985.1. Taxonomy (GTDB): domain Bacteria; phylum Bacillota; class Clostridia; order Clostridiales; family Clostridiaceae; genus Clostridium_F. The sequence continues at coordinate 791,830 of NZ_CALSFS010000001.1, read as the reverse complement.
ATTATATAGGGGTTGAAAATGTTGATATTGCTAAAGAGAGAGTTGCAATACGAGTGAGCAAGGGTGGTCATGGAATACCAGATGAGGCTATAGAAAGAAGATATGGTGATTCATTAGCAAATTTGAATAAAGTAATCAGTATGTGTGATAAAATTAATATATATGATAATACGGAAATGTTCAAATTAGTAATGGTTGTTAATAATGGAGAAATAATTTGGAAAGATAGGAATAGGCCTAATTGGTTAAATATGGATTCGAATAATAAGTAGTAGAAGTTGAGTAAATTTTACTACTTATTTTTTGCTGAAAATTAATTAGGACTTGAAATTGAAATATTATTAATTATATTGTATATGAATCTAACCTTTTTTACTTACGATTCGGTGAACCATACCACAAGTAAATGAGGTTTTTAAGCAGTATAGTATCAATACCATATTAAGGTTTAAAGCGAGAACTAAATATTAAAAAGACAGTTGACTTTAAGTTACATATAATAGTAAACTGTCTATTATTTATTTGAACTGTATTTTTAAGAGACGATAAGTATGGACAAAAATATTGCATGTTATATTGAAAAGCAAGTTGAGAGAAGTATAAAAAATGCCTCTGTAGATTAGTGCAGTGGCATTTTTGAGTCTAAATTTATTAGTTAAATTAGTTGGCTATATAATCTAGAATTTACTATAGAATATTGCTAGTCTTCTTTTTTTGAGCATATATTTCATTGAAAAAGGTTGCCCCAAGTATCAGAATACCACCAATTATCTGTACAATCGTCATTTTTTCATGCAGAAATATGGATGCTAAAAGGATAGCGACTACCGGATCAATATAACTTAAAGCTGCTACGCTCTGAGAAGAAAGTTGTCGCATAGATGAAAAATATAATAGATAAACAACTCCAGTATGTATGACACCTACAATCAAAAGCAATACAATCGGTGTTACTGTCATTTTGTCAAGCTTAAATCCTTCACTCATAAGTACGTAGGCAAGCAGTGAAATAGCTGAAACCCCTAACTGTACAATAGAGCTTTCAATTCCTTTAATATCCTTCAAGCACTTATTTAAGAATATTACAGTTGAATAAAGAACAGCTGATCCAAGACCGTATAGAATACCTACAAAATCATTGGCACCGGTTTTTTTGCTTATCCCTGCAATACAAGCCAGTCCCACTAAGGCAGCAACAATACACAGTACCTTTAATACACTTAATGGCTCCTTCAAAATGAGTGGAGACAGAATCATTACAAGTACAGGAGCGAAGTAGTAACATATGGTCGCATTGGATATGGTTGTGTACTTATAAGCTTGAAAAAGAAGAATCCAGTTTACACTGAGTGCAATACCTGAAGCAATCAAAATCCATAGGTTTGCCTTTATATTCTTTCCACTTATCTTCTGACCTGATATTAAACTAAAAACAAAGACAAATGCACAGCCCAATATGCCTCTTACCAGTGCAATCTGTGCAGATGAGAACGGAATACTCCTAACGAACAAACCAATGCTTCCTACAATCAACATTGACAAAAGAAATTGAATCCTTGCTATCTTCATTATTATCCTCCTTTAAACTGCCTTTTGCTCGCAATAGCAATAGCAATTCGGTAAAATATATTTTACAACTATTCGTTTTATTGAACGTTAGTTATATTTTACGATTGTACTATATATTTGTCAATAGGAGGATTACTATGAACTTGAATTATATAATTTCAGCAAATTTAAAGAAGTTAAGAACACATCGCAATCTTAGTCTAGGTCAGTTATCCGAGTTATCCGGTGTTAGTAAGGTAATGCTCTCTCAGATAGAGAAAGGAGAATCCAACCCAACCATCAACACAATTTGGAAGATTGCCAACGGACTACAGGTCACATATACTAGTTACATTCATTGTATAAATGAATCCAGTTGGTATTTTATCTTGTAAAAGACTTGAGCGATGTGTATCATAAGCTAAATATTCCTTAACGGAAGAAGGAATGACATTAGTACCAATTCTTGAACTTATGAATAAAGGGTTAAATTACTTTTACATTTAGTCTAATAGTAATTGTAAATGAATCATCTATTTTTTAAGTATATAAATTACCATTATGCATTTCTATGATTTTAGTGCATGTTTTTAATCCTATTCCTGATCATAAGTAATACTATATTTACAAAATATGCTATAATTAGGGCGTGTCTGAAAACAATATATCAAGAGCTTATTTAGATAAAACAAAAATGGCAGAAATATAAACAAATGCAAGAAAAGAAGAAGAAAGCTTATCATGTCTAGTAGCAATTCTTCTAAAATGCTTCACTTTATTAAAAAAGCATTCAACTAGATGACGCTGCTTATATGTCCACCAATCACAAAGCCAAGGATTCTTTGAATTAGATTTTGGTGGAATAGTATATGAGGCTCCCTGTGACGTTATATATTCTCTAATTTCATTTGTGCCATATGCTTTATCAGCTAAAATATTACTACTTTGTATATCAATGTTTGAAAGGATATCTATGGCTTGTGTACTGTCATGTAAATTACCAGATGACAATTGGAAGTATACCGGATTGCCAAGGGCATCCACAACTGCATGAATTTTTGTCGTATGTCCTCCGTGGCTTAATCCAATATGTTGTTTCGTTTCGTTGTTTACAGCCCATTTTTAGCACCTGCACTATGTTGGTGGGCTTTAATGCATGTTGAATCGATACTTAAATTTTCATAATCTGCTTCTGAGGTTAGCTCTTTAAAAATTACTACTAAAGTACCGTCATCACGCCACTTACAAAAACGACTATATACTGTTTTCCATGACCCAAAGCGTTCAGGTAAATCACGCCATGCAGCACCGCTTCTTGCAATCCATAGTATGGCATTGAACATAATTCTATTATCTTTGGGTGGTCTTCCTGTTTTTGCAACAGGAAATAAGTTTTTTATTTGATTCCATTGTTCATCTGATATTTCGTAGCGTTTTTGTGTCATTGTTTTAACCTCATAGTTTTTTATATTATTATAGCTAAAATTTAAGTCTTTTGCACTAGTTAGTTTTCAGACACACCCTAGATAAAAATGAAATAGTTAAAGTAAGTAAATCATTAGTAGGGAAAGAAATTAAAACTATAGTTAATAAGCTAGAACAAAAAACTAAATTTCATTTGATGGATTGCTATAAAGCCTTTTATAAAGATTTAGAGGTTTTATTAAAAATGGAAAATATTAAATATGATAATAAAAGTATTATAGAAATTAAAAGGTATACCATAGAAAACTTAACAGCTAAAAAGATAAATTATGAAGATCAAATAGCTTTGTTATTTATAAAAGGAGCTGTAGGAGATATTTTAAAAACAGAAGAAGTAAAGTATTTAATTATTGATGAGGCTCAAGATTATTCACCATTACAGTATGAAATTTTTAATCAATTATTTGAAAAAGCAAATAAAACAATTCTTGGTGATATATCTCAATCTATTAACCCTTATATGAATGTTGAAAATTATAACAATGTTGTAAATATACTTAAAGCTGAAGATACTTCTATAATAAATTTAACTAAAAGTTATAGGTCAACAATGGAAATAACTAAATTTTCACGAAAAATATTAAGTAAAGAAATTCAGGATGAATACGTGCAAAGAAGTGGAGATTGGCCAAAATTAACTGGCCTTTTAGATGAAAAAGATATAAACAAAAGAATAGTTAAAGAGGTAAAACTTCATAAGGATAATGGACATAATTCCATAGCAATAATAACAAAAAATATTTATGAAGCAAAGAAAGTTTACAATTATTTAAAGGATAGCATTAATGTTAAAATCATTGTAAGTGAAGATGATGAGTATGTTAATGATATTATAGTTATTCCTGCATACCTTGCCAAGGGGTTAGAATTTGATGTGGTTATGATATATAATGCTAGTGATGTAAGGTATAGGGATGAAGAGGATAGGTTATTACTTTATACAGCTTGCACAAGAGCCCTTCATATTTTAAATATATTTTATTTAGGTAATGTATCACCATTATTAAAGTGAAATAAATAGGATAGACTGAAAAAGTCTATCTTATTTTTACAAAATATTTAAAGTAATATTAAAAAAATAATATATGTTTCTATTGCTAATATTATATAATAATGTTAAGCATGAGAAAGTATGAAATTGAAAATATATATAAAGGATTTGGAGGTAAATAAAATTATGATAGATTTATTAAAACAAAGAAGAAGTATAAGAAAATTTCAACAAAAGCCAATAGAAAAGGAAAAATTAGAAACTTTAAAAAAATCACTGCTTTTAGCCCCATCCTCTAGAAATTTAAAACCTTTAGAGTTTATATTCTTAGGTGATAAAGAAATTTTAAATGATATTTCAAAATGTAAACCTCATGGAGGAACCTTTATAAAGGATGCAGCTTTAGCAGTAGTTATATTAGGCGATGAAGATAAAAGTGATGTGTGGGTAGAGGATGCTTCTATAGCATCTATAATATTACAACTTGAAGCAGAATCTTTAGGCTTAGGATCTTGTTGGTCACAAATAAGAAATAGAAAATATGATGAAAATAAAATGGCAGAGGATTATATAAAAGAAAAATTAAATATAAAACAAAATTATAAGGTAGAATGCATAATAGCTATAGGGTATAAAGACGAAGTTAAGGAGCCTATAAGTGAAGAAAAATTAGATTATAGTAAAATTCATATTAATGAATTTAATTAGAAAATTAAAGTTAATATTTAAAAAGATAGATTAATAGTGGAATTGATTGGAGCTTAAAAATATGAAGATAATACTACAATTTGTAGTTTTTATGACTGTTATTATATGTGTTGAAAAGATAATTGAAAAATCTAAATTTCATGTTGTATTAATAGGTAAATTAAAAGAGTATAAACATTATAAGAAAATTGTATTCATAGCATTAATGATTATTGGCTTTATGATAGAAACAGCTAAACAATCATTAAATGTAAAGTTTGGTAAGCATAATACACCAAGTATTGTATTAGGAGCAATTATGTTTGGCATATACTTGAAATTATTACCTTATATTTTCTCAAAAAAACAAATGTCTTAGTATTTTACATTGCATATGTATGGAGTTAACAACAATAATTTTATATAAAATTGGTAAAAGCAAGTATTAGATTGCTGTAGACAGAACATATATAAAGGGGGTAAAAATATGAGTGAGAAAAAACAAATTAGAATAATAGAAGTAGTTCCACATAATCCTGAATGGAAAATAAAATATGAAAAAGAAGCAGCTAACATATGTAATATAATGAAGGAAGAAATAGTTAAAATTCATCATATTGGTAGCACATCTATAGAAGGGATTATAATAGATATATTAGTAGAAGTAGAACATATTAACAATATGGATAATTATAATGAAGATATGAAATCCTTAGGTTATATTGCAAAAGGGGAATATGGAATAAAAGGATGTAGATTTTTTATGAAAGGATTATATCATAGAACTTACCATGTTCACATATTTGAAAAAGGTGACTATGAAATAGAAAGACACATAAATTTTAGAGATTATATGATAGAACATAAAGAAGAAGCTAAAGAATATGAAGAGTTAAAAAAAGAATTAGCTTTAAAATTTAGATATGATATAGATTCATATTGTAATGGTAAGGATAGGTTTATTAAAAAAATAGATGAAAAAGCTAAGGTTTGGGCAAATGGAAGATAAATATTTTAATATATTTAATTATAGCAATGTAGCTAAATGAAAATAGGAATATTAAGTGCTATTTTGGTGAAAAGAAAAAAATTGTAGCATTAACAAAATATAATTTGGAGGATTTATGCTAGATTTATATGTAAATTGTGATGGAAAAAAATTAAGATGCGGATATACTACTGGTTCTTGTGCAGCTGCAGCAGCTAAAGTAGCCGCCATAGCTCTTTTTTATAATAAAGAATTAAAAGAAATAAGTATAGATACACCTAAGGGCATAGAGATAACTATTCCTATTGAAAAAATAGTAATAGATGATAATTTTGTAGAATGTGCAGTTATAAAGGATGGGGGAGATGATGTAGACATAACCCATGGAATAGAAATATGGGCAAGAGCAGAAAAAAGGCCTAGTGGATATACCTTAAAGGGTGGAAAGGGTGTTGGAGTAGTTTGTGGTGAAGGGTTATATGTAAAAAAAGGAGAGCCAGCTATAAACCCAGTGCCCCGTTCTATGATAGAAAAAGAGGTAAGATTAGTAACACCAAAGGATTTAGGTATAGAAATAACTATATTTGTTCCTAAAGGAGAAGAAATAGCTAAAAAAACTTTCAATCCAAGATTAAATATCTTAGGGGGAATATCCATATTAGGCACCACGGGAATAGTAATGCCTATGTCTGAAGATGCCCTAAAAGCATCCGTAGAACTAGAAATAAATCAAAAAACTTGCCATGGTGAAAAAGAATTGATACTTTTATTTGGTAACATGGGAGAAAAATTTGCCAAAGAACTTAATTTGAAAGAAAATAATATGATTATAATGTCCAACTATGTAGGGTTTGCCCTTAATTGTTGTATGGCAAAGAAATTAGATAAAGTAATTGTAGTAGGACATATAGGTAAAATATCTAAAATAGCATCAGGTTGTTTTAATACTCATAGTAGGATATGTGATACTAGATTGGAAACTTTAGCCTTAGAATTAGCACTTATGGGATATGATAGAGAATTAGTAACTAAAATATACAATGAAAAAACCACAGAAGGTGCAGTAAATTTACTAGGAGAAGGTTTTGAAAAACTCTATAAAAATTTAGGAGAGAAAATAATAAACAAAATACAGCAGTATACTTATGACACTATAAAAGCAGATATTGTAATGTATTCTATGGAGAAAGGAATTTTATACTCATCTATAGAATAAATGAAGACAATACAATTTTTACAGCTTAAGTCTATGTTACTTAATTTTTCATATAATATTAAATCAATTATAACTTTAGTTATGCAAAATAAAAATCTAAATTGGTAAAACTACCAAAAAATAAATATGGCATACTTTCTCTCACTGTGTTATATAAAAGTTACCATACAAATATAAACACAGGAGGTAAAAAGTATGCCAAGTACTAATATTGTATCCATTAATAATGAACTTTACAATTACTTAAATGATGTAAATTATGGAATGTCTAAGCCTCAATTTAATCATTTAACCAATATTGCCAATGGATTAATTAATTTACCTGGCACTAAAACTTTATCTGAAATTGCTAAAAATGTGTTGCATTCAAAAGACAAAAGTTGTATTTATAGATTTTTAAGCCATTCTAAATGGGACCATAGTCTTCTGAACAACAATAGAATTAGCTATTTAAACTTTTTCCTTGAGCATAATATTAAACCTAAATCCGTAGGGTTTTTGATTATAGATGATACTGTAAATCCCAAGAAATCAGCAAAGAAAATGCAAGGATTATCTTATAATTACTCTCATACAGAAGACAAAAATATTTGGTCACATTGTGTGGTTACTTCAAATTTTGTTGTAAATGATAAATCTATTCCTTTACAATATAAACCTTACTATAAAAAGGAATTTTGCAAAGATTTAAATAAAAATTTTAAATCTAAGATTGATATTGCAAAAAATTTTATAACTTCTTTTAAAACTCCATCTAATTGTGAAAAAATGTATTGTCTTATGGATTCATGGTATACAAATAATAATTTAATAGAAGCATCTTTAGCAAAGGGCTACCACCTAATAGGAGCAATTAAATCTAACAGAAAAATATCTCCATTAGGAATTTCAATGCAGTTATCAAAATTTGAAAAATTCCTTAGTCCTAACACCTTAGACCTTGTTACAGTTGAAGGTAAGGACTATAGAGTATATACCTATGAAGGTAATGTTTCTAAATTCCCTTATGCTAAAATACTTATTTGCTATGAAGTCACCCATGATGGATTCAAGAACCCAGTATATTTGCTGTCTACCGACATCTTATTAAATGCAGAAACTATAATTAAATATTATTCTCACAGATGGACTATAGAAACTTCATATAAATATTTAAAAAGCAATTTAGCTTTTGATAAATATAGAATGCGTAGCATTTTGTCTATAGAACGATATTTTCTTATAGTATTCTTAATCTATAATTTTTTAGAATTATTTAGAGTTAGTTCCAACCACGGAGATTTTAAGACTATAGGTGAAACTCAGAAATATCTAAACAGCCTGACGGCAAAAGCACTTGTGTGCTTTATATATGAAAAATCAAAACAGAATATTGAACTAAAAGATATTTTATGTGAGCTAAAAATCCCTTAGAGTTTTTAAAAATTCATCATATAAAATTGGGCAAGTGTTTTCATATTATATGGATAATATATCATAATAAGTATAATATAGTCTCAATAGGTAATTTAGCTTTTGAAATTGCCTAACTAAAGTTATAAATTAAATATTAATCTTTTAAATGAATATATACATTAAAATCTTAAAGAATAAATTTATATAAAACTATAAGTGCACAATATGCACAAGGAGGACCTTCATGAGTACTATACATAAAAATTCACAATTTAAAAAGATTTACATAGTGGGTTTGGGACCAGGACATAAAGATTATATGTTATCTGTTGCTATAGAAAAATTAGAAAATGTAGATATAATAATAGGATTTAAAAGAGCTATGGAAAGTTTAAATTTTATAAAAAATGATAAAATTATAGTGAACAAATTAAGTGAAATACTAAATTATATAAAAGAAAATACACATAGAAATATAGCTATAGTAGCCTCTGGGGATCCATGTTTTTATGGTATAAGCAATTATATTAAAAATAGTTATGAAGGTGAAATAGAAGTAATTCCTGGTATAAGCTCTTATCAATACATGATGGCAAAGATAAATGAAAGTTGGCAAAATAGCTTTTTAGGTAGTCTTCATGGCAGGGAAGAAGAATTTATAGAAAAAGTTAAAGCTTATGAAAAATCTATTTGGCTTACAGATAAAAATAATAGTCCAGATAAACTGTGCAAAAGATTAATGGAAAACAATATAAAAGCAGAAGTGGTAGTAGGAGAAAACTTATCATATGAAGAAGAAAGAATAATAAAGGGAAATCCTAAAGAATTAAAAAATATGAGCTTTTCAGATTTAACAGTAGTATATGTGAAAGTTAATTTTAAAATCAATGATAAGTAGCTGCTAGAATACTATTATGTAGTGAGGTGTTATTATGAAAGTAATTGATTTAACTCATACTATTTCAGAAGATATGCCAGTTTATCCAGGTACGGAAAAACCAAAATTAGAAATTATAAATTCTTATGAGAAAAGTGGTTTTAAAGAAACATTGATAACACTATCTTCTCATACAGGAACACATATGGATTCACCATCACATGTGTTTTTTGAAAAGATTAATTTGAATTCAATAGCTGTAGAACAATTTGTAGGAAAAGCATTAGTTATAGATTGCAGTGGTGTAAAAGAGGGACAAAAAATTACTATGGATTATGTTAATAGGGTAAAGGAAAAAGCCGATGAAGCGGAATTTATTTTATTTTACACTGGTTGGGATAAATTTTGGGGTACAGAAAAATATTTTGGAAATTACCCATATATAACGGAACAAGTGGCAGAATACTTAATTAATAGTAACAAAAAAGGGGTAGGATTAGATGTTATAGGTATAGATCCAATAGATGATGAAAATTTAACTATACACAAAAAACTTTTTTCAAAAGGAAATATATTTATTATAGAAAATCTTACTAATTTGGACATGGTGGGAAATGAATTATTTACATTATGTGCTGCTCCAATAAAGTATGAGAATTCTGATGGGGCTCCTGTTAGAGCAATAGCCATAATATAAAATTAGATTATAAATAAGTAATGGTGTAATTAGACTATAAATAACTGATATTATGTTTTTTATAATATATTTTCTTAGGATAAGATATGTTAATTTTAATTTTATAAATATAAGAATATGGAGTGTAGGTTCATGAAATATATAAAGGATGAAGAATTTATAAGAGGAAATTGTCCCATGACAAAAGAAGATATAAGAATTTTATCTATAGCAAAGATGAATTTAGATGAGAATTCAAAAGTTCTAGATGTGGGAGCGGGCACAGGGAGTATTAGTATACAAGCAGCTAATATATGTACAAAAGGACAAGTTATAGCTATAGAAAAAGATGAGGAAGCTTTAGATATTATAAAAAAAAATAAAGAGAAATTTAACTGTAAAAATTTAAAAATAATAGAAGGGAAAGCTTTACAAGTTGAAAAAAACATAAATGAAAGATTTAATAGTATATTCATAGGTGGCAGTGGAGGAAACCTAGAGGAGATAATAGAGAAATATGCACAGAAACTTTTAAATAAAGGCATAATGGTTTTAAACTTTATAACCATTAATAATTTATATATAGCGCTAGACACTTTAAAAAAATTAAATTATAAAACAGAATGTATACAAGTTTCTATAAGCAAATCTAAAGGAAAATCAAACATGCTCATGGCAAATAACCCCATATTTATAATAACAGCTGAAAAATGAAAGGATTCTAAATAATGAAATACACTAGAAAAATACCATCTACAGATAAATCACTGAGCAAGAAGCTAATATCAGAGGGATGGACAAAACTAAAAGAACCATCTAATCTAATTATGGCAACTTTATTTTCAATACCCTTTATGCTTATAAATGGTGCTATTTCTATAGCTATTCTACTTTATTTATATACACCCCTTAAACAGTTTTTTAATAATGGACAAGGTTTTAAAATTTCTCTTAAAATAAATCTATTTACACTAATATATGTTGTTATAATTTTTATGTTTATGATGATACATGAATTTATTCATGCTCTTTTTATACCTAATGTATTAAAATCAGATAAAACTTATTGGGGTATTAATGGGTTCTATGGATTTGTTTATACTACTGAAAAAATTAGAAAAGGAAGATTTATAATTATTTCTATTATGCCATTTGTTTTATTGTCAGTAATATTACCATTTATTTTAAATGTTTTTGGATGGCTAAATGATTTTACTACTTTATTATGTTTAATAAATTCAATGGGCTCCTGTGTGGATTGTTTAAATATATTTATGGTAGCAATGCAAGTCCCTAAAGGCTCATATGTTATAAATAATGGGCTTGAAACATATTTTAAGTAATTTTGAAATAGGAAAATTAAGTTAATATAATTTTTTAAGATGTAAAATTAGTGAAAATGAAGCAATCATTGCATCTGATATATATTACATTGTTTTACATATTATTACAGTTATTGTGTTTACTTGCATGAATGTATACTTTGTGGCAACAAAGAAAAGAAGGTAAGGATGACAAAATCAACATTCTTTTGTTTATGTTAAATTAAAGGGGAATATTTATATGGTCAATTGGATTGTAGTTATTTTATTTATAGGGATTATTTTTGATAATTTTAGGATTTTAAATCAATTAGTAATAAAAACAGAGAAGAAGTTTATGGAAATAATATTTTTGATAATAGGCATCATAGTTTTCTTTTATATTACTTATGTGTATGGGAAAACACAGATACATTATTTGGTAGGAATATTAGGTACAATTGTATATATAGTAGCTTATTTAAAAGATGGTATAACTTTAAAAGGCTTTGTATCTACATATCGGTTAGCACAATTAGTTCCTTGGAATAAGATACAGGAAGTTCATATAAATAAAGGGAAAAATATAAAAGTTTCATATTCAGGAAATGGAATTTGTAATACAATTTATTTTAAAAACTTTAGTTAGGCAATTTCAAAAGCTAAATTACCTATTGAGACTATATTATACTTATTATGATATATTATCCATATAATATGAAAACACTTGCCCAATTTTATATGATGAATTTTTAAAAACTCTAAGGGATTTTTAGCTCACATAAAATATCTTTTAGTTCAATATTCTGTTTTGATTTTTCATATATAAAGCACACAAGTGCTTTTGCCGTCAGGCTGTTTAGATGTTTCTGAGTTTCACCTATAGTCTTAAAATCTCCGTGGTTGGAACTAACTCTAAATAATTCTAAAAAATTATAGATTAAGAATACTATAAGAAAATATCGTTCTATAGACAAAATGCTACGCATTCTATATTTATCAAAAGCTAAATTGCTTTTTAAATATTTATATGAAGTTTCTATAGTCCATCTGTGAGAATAATATTTAATTATAGTTTCTGCATTTAATAAGATGTCGGTAGACAGCAAATATACTGGGTTCTTGAATCCATCATGGGTGACTTCATAGCAAATAAGTATTTTAGCATAAGGGAATTTAGAAACATTACCTTCATAGGTATATACTCTATAGTCCTTACCTTCAACTGTAACAAGGTCTAAGGTGTTAGGACTAAGGAATTTTTCAAATTTTGATAACTGCATTGAAATTCCTAATGGAGATATTTTTCTGTTAGATTTAATTGCTCCTATTAGGTGGTAGCCCTTTGCTAAAGATGCTTCTATTAAATTATTATTTGTATACCATGAATCCATAAGACAATACATTTTTTCACAATTAGATGGAGTTTTAAAAGAAGTTATAAAATTTTTTGCAATATCAATCTTAGATTTAAAATTTTTATTTAAATCTTTGCAAAATTCCTTTTTATAGTAAGGTTTATATTGTAAAGGAATAGATTTATCATTTACAACAAAATTTGAAGTAACCACACAATGTGACCAAATATTTTTGTCTTCTGTATGAGAGTAATTATAAGATAATCCTTGCATTTTCTTTGCTGATTTCTTGGGATTTACAGTATCATCTATAATCAAAAACCCTACGGATTTAGGTTTAATATTATGCTCAAGGAAAAAGATTAAATAGCTAATTCTATTGTTGTTCAGAAGACTATGGTCCCATTTAGAATGGCTTAAAAATCTATAAATACAACTTTTGTCTTTTGAATGCAACACATTTTTAGCAATTTCAGATAAAGTTTTAGTGCCAGGTAAATTAATTAATCCATTGGCAATATTGGTTAAATGATTAAATTGAGGCTTAGACATTCCATAATTTACATCATTTAAGTAATTGTAAAGTTCATTATTAATGGATACAATATTAGTACTTGGCATACTTTTTACCTCCTGTGTTTATATTTGTATGGTAACTTTTATATAACACAGTGAGAGAAAGTATGCCATATTTATTTTTTGGTAGTTTTACCAATTTAGATTTTTATTTTGCATAACTAAAGTTAAAAATAAAGATTATAATAAAATAATAGAAATTTTAAATGAAAATTTAGGTAGTAATTTAATCAATATTGACCTATGATAAAAAGAATTAATATTATTAGTAGTTTTGTATTAATTATTAAAAATTTAAGGAGAGTTAATAATGAAATTAAAACCTTGGATAATGTGGACAATTGCTTCCATATGCTTTGCTTTGGTATCAGTAATGTATTTTATTGAAAAAAATATTATTTAGCAATTGTTTATGGGATTATAGCTGTATCATATATTATGATTACTATAAGTAATTATAAAAATCCTAATGAGTCTAATAAAAACACATTATCAGATATTGAATTAAAAGCGTTAGATAATGAACTTATAGATCTCATTAAAAAGGGTAAACATGTTAAAGCCATTAAAAAATATAGACTAGCTACTGGAGCTGGATTAGTTAAAGCAAAAGAACATATTGATTTTTTAAGTAAAGTAGAACTATAATAGATAAAATCTTTTATTAAAAATAAACATACTATTTTCTCAAATAAAATGTATAATATGATAATCTATGATTGTTGAAAAAAGTACAATATATACTATAATGAATTTTAGTAACGAATTGTTTAACATTTGAAAGACAAGGTTGGTGTAATACATGAAAAGCAAAAATTCTCGCAAAAATATTGGTAATATACTGGGTATTGTTTCTTTACTAATATCTATGGTTGTAGTGTTACTAATGTTAAATTATTTTCTTAAAATAGTGCTATATAAAAGCTTAAATAGTACACTTTTGTTAACAACATTTTGTATAATTCCCATAGGTTTTAGCATTGGATTTACATCAATAAAAGTATCATATAATAAATTTGGGAAATGGGGAACTATTATTAATGCTATATTATTTCTACCACTATTTATATACTTTTTAATTTTCATTTTCACATTATTGTTTAGATTCCTAGTGAAATATTAATGTGTAATAACCAAAATTTTAATAAAAATAAATTTATTTAAAATTAAGTGATATAAAAAGTTTTTATATTTATAAAGGAGATAATCTAATATGGACATAAATATAAGACAATAGAGTGAAATCTATAATAAGTGTTATTAAAAGTTTAATACATACTTTTTTATGGATGATAAATACTTAAAATTAATTCATATGAAGAAATATAAATCACTGATATTAAGGAGTTAATAAATGAAAGATATACATAATAATATAGAATTTGAAAATAGCGCTTCAGATAAAAAATACGGAACCTTATATGGAATTGGGGTAGGACCAGGCAATGAAGAACTTTTAACTATAAAGTCTGTAAGAATTTTAGAAAGTTGTGATGCTGTTATAGCACCAACGGCAAAAGAAGGAGGAGAAAGTATTGCTTTAAATACAGCTAAAAACTTTATAAATTCTAATGCAGAAATATATCTAAAATATTTTCCAATGAAAAAGGAAAAGGAAGCAGAGATATATGAAAACTATAGATTTATGGAAAAACTATTATCAGAAGGTAAAAATGTAGCTTTTCTAACCATAGGAGACCCATTTGTATATAGTACTTATATATATTTATTAGAATATATGAAAAGTCATAATTTAAATATAGAAACAGTACCAGGAATAACATCCTTTTGTGCAGCAGCAAGTTTAGCAGGAGAAACATTAGTTATAGGTGATGAACCACTTTTAATATTGCCAGGAAATAGATTGGATACTATAAAAGATGAAAAGTATTTAGTAATAATGAAATATTATAAAAATGCAGAAGAAGTTTTAAACAAATTAGATGAAAAAGGTTTTAAATATGTATGTGTAAAAAGAGCATATAGAGATGGACAAGAAATATTAAAAACAAGAGAAGAGATCTTAAATTCTAAAGACTATATGTCCCTTATAATAGCTAACAAGGAATAGAATGCATTTATAGATTCTGTAGGTTTATATTTGTTTGTAGACTATAGGGAGTATTAGAGCGGTTATTAATAGTATAAAATTATTGAGAAAATAATAGAAAAATTAATGTTAATATTATAAGAGTTACTTTATTTTGAAGAAGATTGGAGATTTAAAATGGAAAGTAAAGTTTATTTTGTAGGAGCTGGTCCTGGAGATCCAGATTTAATAACTATAAAGGGAAGAAATATTTTAACTAAAGCAGATGTAGTCATATATGCAGGTTCATTGGTAAGTAAAGAACATTTAAATTATTGTAAAGAAGGAGTAGAAATTTATAATTCAGCATCTATGACACTAGATGAAGTAATAGAAGTTATAAAAAATGCTCATAAAAATCACCAGTGTATAGTAAGACTTCATACAGGAGATCCATCCATATATGGGGCTATAAAAGAACAAATGGATGAACTAGATAAATTGAATATATGCTATGAAGTTATACCTGGAGTAAGCTCCTTTACTGCAGCGGCGGCATCTATAAAAAAAGAATTTACACTACCTGGAGTTAGCCAAACCCTAATACTTACAAGAGTGGAAGGAAGAACACCTGTACCAGAAAAAGAGGACTTAAAGATATTAGCAAGTAGAGGGGCATCCATGGCACTATTTTTATCTGTAGGCATGATAGATAAAGTAGTAGAAAAGTTAAGAAAAGGATACGGAAGAAACGTACCAATAGCAGTTATTCAAAGAGCAACTTGGGATGATGAAAAGATGGTTATAGGAACTTTAGATGATATATCAGAGAAAGTTAAAAAAGGAAACATAACAAAAACAGCTCAAATATTAGTGGGAGATTTTATAGATTGTAAATACGATAAAAGTTTACTATACGATAAGAAATTTACCCATGAATTTAGAAAAGGAATAAAAGAGTAGCAGCTTTAATTAGCACAACAGATTAATATATGCAACATTGGTGGTGAGAAATATTATAGTTTATAGCAAGGAATGGAAAAATCATAGATTATATAAACAACAAGAAAAAAATAAAATAGCCATAATTAATGTAACTAAAATGGGTAATTATATAGCTTATAACGTTAAGAATAATATGGATGTGGATATATATTCTAAATATATTAAAAAAATTTTACCATTAACTAATGATTTTAAATATAAGGGAATATATTTATTGAAAAAATATACTAATTTACCACATGAAAAAAATTACTTGAATCATAAAAATTCAAAGTTAGTTTATAACAATAGTTATTTAAATCACAGAAATTTAAATTTACTACATAAAAAAATGTATTTTAAAGATGAAAAATTTAATTTAAAAGAAATAGTAGAAAAAGCCTTTGCAAACTATGAAGCTATAATATTTATAAGTTCTACAGGTATAGCAGTAAGAGCCATTGCACCTTTCATAAAAAGTAAAGACAAAGATCCTGCAGTTATAGTAATAGATAGCACAGGTAAATATGTTATAAGTCTTCTAAGTGGACATTTAGGTGGAGCTAACGAATTAACAGAAAACATAGCTAAAATATTAGAAGCAGAACCTGTAATAACTACAGCTACAGATAATTTAAATATAAAGGCACCAGATATTATAGCAAAAGAAAATGATTTAGTAATAGAGGATTTAAAGAAAGCAAAGGATATATCTGCTTTACTTGTAAATGGAGAGAAAGTAGCCTTTGTAGATGAAGAAAATTTAGTCGGTTTTCCTAAAGGTTATATTCATAATATAGAAGATGCTAAAGGAGTAGTTTTAGTAACAAGCAAAGATAATGTAGAGAAATATTTAATAAATAAAGCTAGAGCATTATATTTAAATAAATTTAATGGAGATAACAGTGAAGAAAAAAATATAAAGGATTATAAAAAAACAAAATTACGACTTAAACATTGGAAAATGGAAGATAACAATAAGTATTTACTACAAAATCAAAGTTTAAATTTAAATTTAAAATCAACTTTAAAATTAGTAAGAAAAAACATAGTTTTGGGCATTGGTTGCAAAAAAAATTATGATGAAAATGAAATGAGAGAAAATGTAATAAGGACTTTAAAAGAAGAAAATATAGATTTAAATAGTGTAAACTCCATTGTTTCCGTGGAAATAAAGAAAGATGAAAAAGCATTAATAGAACTTTCAAAATTTCTAAATTGTCCTCTTATAATTTATAATATAGAAGAACTAAAAAAAGTTGAACATAAATTTAAAGGTAGTGATTTTGTAAGAAAAACTATAGGTGTAGGATCAGTGTGTGAGCCATGTATAGAATTAAAAGGTGGAAAAATAATTAAAGAAAAACAAAAATTAAATGGCATGACTTTGGCTATAGGGAAACTATAATTTTAGAACTTATTTGATGGTTAAAATTTTAGACATTATAAAAATTAGATTATTTAAAAAGGTTAAAATAGCAAAGATATGATTTTATATTTTTAGTTAGTTAATTTCTAAAAATATTTCTATGTTTACAAGTATATGTGAAAAGTATAAAAAGAAAAGAGGTGAAAATTTAGTGAGGTTTAGTAATTATAAAGCATATTTTCATTAAAGATCATTAATGAAAGCTTAATATAAATCTTACTAAATAAAGCATGGGAAAACTTTATGTAGTTGGCATAGGGCCAGGAAGCTTAGAACATATAACAGTAAAAGCTAAAAAGGTATTAGAAGAAAGTGATGTAATAGTAGGTTATTCAAAATATATAGATTATGTAAAGCTTCTTATAGAAGGAAAAGAAGTACATACTACAGGAATGAAAAAAGAAGAAGAAAGGTGCCAAAGAGCATTACAATTAAGTAAAGATAAAATTGTTTCAGTAATAAGTACAGGTGATGCAGGCATATATGGCATGGCAGGTCTTATATTAGAAATGAACAAGAATAAAGATTTACAAATTGAAATAGTTCCAGGTGTAACAGCCTCTACTTCTGCAGCTTCCATAATAGGAGCACCTCTTATGCATGATAATTGTAATATAAGTTTAAGTGACTTAATGACACCTTATGAACTTATAAAAAAGAGAGTTAAATTGGCAGCAGAAGGGGATTTTGTTATATCTTTATATAATCCTAAGAGTAAGGGAAGACCTCATTATTTAAGAGAATGTATAGAAATAGTGAGGGAATATAGGAGTAAAGATACACCTATTGCAGTGGTAAAAAATGCACTAAGGAATGGTGAAGAAATACATATTTATACTTTGGAAAATTTCACAGATGAGTTTGCAGATATGCTATCTACAATAATAATAGGTAACAGTAGTAGTTTTATTAAAGAGGGAAAATTTATAACTAGAAGAGGTTACAAAGTAAATAAAGATTAAAAAATGTTATATAGGATTTTGAGTAAGGTTAACAAAAAATAATTAAATATAAATTAATAGTGGTAAAGCACTACTATGGGGAAGTTAAAATTAAAGTTATAAATCCTATATATGAAAATTAAAACTAATAATATGTGAAATGCAGGAGAAATTAAATGATAGCTTTAATATTAGGAACTTCAGAGGGAAGAGAAATACTTTCCATGTTAAATGAGTTTACAGATGATATATTAATATCCACAGCCACTGCCTATGGTGGAGAAATTTTAAAAGGATATAAGTATAAAAAAATAAATACCAAACCTTTAGATAAAGAAGAACTTTCATCCATGCTAAAAGAAAATCAAATTAATGTATTAATCGATGCCTCCCATCCCTACGCTTTGGAAGTAACTAAAAATGCTAGAGATGTATCAAAGAAACTCAGCATAGAATATGTAAGATATGAAAGACCATCCTCAGCAGAAGAGTTTAAAAAAAATGATAAGGTAATATTTTTAGATGATTACAAAGATTTAAATGAGGCCGTGCAAAATGTAAAAGGAAATATATTAAATACGTCTGGTAGCAGAAACATAGGAAAAATTTTAGATTTAAAATTAGAAAATAGAATAATACATAGAGTACTGCCATCTGTAAAAGTTTTAGATGAATGTTTTAAATTAGGGGTTAAGGTAGAGGATATTATGGCTATAAAAGGGCCAATAAGCAAAGAACTAAATAAAGCATTTATAAAAGATTATGATGCAAAAGCATTAATATTAAAAGATAGCGGACCTCAGGGAGGCACAAAGGAAAAAATATTGGCTTGCATAGAATGTGATATATACGCTTTGGTAATAATGAGAAAGAGGATAGATTACAAAAGAGAATTTAATAATACAAAAGACTTAGTGAAATATATAAAATTAACTGTGATTTAGAATTCTAAATAATTATTAAATGTGAACAGTTTATATTTAATAGTTAATTTTCAATGGAGAATTATAAATTATATACTAAGTCCTAGTATAGGTTTAAAATAAATATTACAAGAATTTAATATAATAAAAACACAGGAAGGTGATAAAATGAAGTGTCCATATTGTACTAATGAAATGGCTAAAGGTGAAATTGAAGGTAGTGGCATTGCACCTTTAAGGTGGGTACAAAATTCAGGACATAATGGAATATTGCATAAGATGGAAGTTAATTTAGATAGAGATAATATAATTGCAGAAGGTCATAATAGTAAATTGAAGAAAACTACTATACAATGTTATAAATGTAAAGTATGCAATAAAATTATTATAGATCTTAAATAAAATAATATAAAAGCAATGACTTATTTATGCTTTATAATTAAATAAGAGCATATAAAAAATAGTTATAATACTAAAAACTTAATATTGGAGGAAACAGATAGGATGAAAACTAAAAGATTAGTTGTTATAGGGCTACTTATAGCTTTAAGTTTCATAGGAGCAAATATAAAAATACTGGAAAGTATAGCATTTGATTCTATGCCAGCATTTTTAGGAACATTAATATTAGGCCCTATTATAGGAGCTATTATAGGGGCAGTAGCTCACTTTTTAAGTGCCTTAACTAGTGGATTCCCATTAAGCTTACCAGTACATATGATAGTTATGGTAGATATGGCAGTAACAATGATATTATTTGGAATAGTTTATAATAAATTTAAAAATAAAAATAATATTTTAGCAGCTATAGCTGCAGTAATAGTAGCAGTTATTATAAATGGACCAGTATCTGTGTTTGCTATAATTCCTATAGCAGGTAAAGGGGTGATAGTTTTATTACCAATCCTTTCTTTAGCAGCTTTAGCAAATGTAATAATAGCTATTATAATATATAGATTTATTCCAGAAAGTATTTTCAGTAAAATATAATACATAGTGAGTGATTATTAGAAAATATGAAAGTTTAATAATAGTACAAAAAGTTAGGAGAAAATATATGGGTAAAAACAAAAGAGCTATACTAGTGGTGAGTTTTGGTACTAGTTATGAAGAAACATTAAAGGATTGTATAGAAAGTACAGAGAATTTTATAAAAGAAAGCTTTGAAGGTTATGATATAAAAAGGGCATTTACTTCCTATATGATAATAAATAAAATTTATGAAAGAGATAATATAAAAATAAATAATCCTATGGAAGCGTTAGAGGAACTTAAAAAGCAAGGTTATGAGGAGGTAATAGTTCAGCCTCTTCATATAATGTTTGGAGAAGAATATGAGAAAATAGAGAAGGCTGTTGAAAAATTTAAAGACGAATTTAAGGTAATAAAATTAGGAAAACCTTTATTATTTAAAAATGAAGACTATAAGATAGCAACAGAAGCTTTAAAAACTCAATTACCTAAGTTGAATGATAAAGAAGCTGTAATACTTATGGGACATGGAACAGGACATCCAGCTAATGCTGCTTATTTTCAATTTGATTATTATTTAAGAGAACATATAAATTGTAATATGTATCTTTGTAGTGTAGAAAGTGATCCTTCTATACAATCTGTAATACCAAAGTTAAAAGAAAATAAAGTAAAAGATGTATTATTAATGCCGTTTATGTTAGTTGCAGGGGATCATGCTAATAATGATATGGCAGGAGAAGATGAAAATTCATGGAAAAGTATCTTAAAAAGAGAAGGATTTAATGTAAAATTATATTTAAAAGGATTAGGTTCCAATAAAGAATTCCAAAAAATATATAGAGATCATATAAAAGAAGAAATAGATCAATAAAAAGTATAATTATATATTTATAATCATTGGATAAATTGTTATAACACAAGTATAGATGTATTATAAATTTACTAGTTGCTTGATTAAAGTCTTATCAGGTAAATTTTAGATTGGTTAAAGAAACATAGTTATAAAATAATGCATACCATATATGTTAAGGAGAATATTTCATGGAAGTTACATCAAGATATCCAGGAAGTTTCGGCGAAATACTTCAAGGGAATTTAGGGGAAAAGCCTGTATTGGTTTCTTCCCCTATAAATCTATATACTTATGTCAGGTTATTTGAAAGTAGAAAACAAAAAAAATTATACAAGAATATTAAAGCCAATAAATTTATAGAAAATATACTTATAGACTGGGGTTATACATATTATATAAATAATATACATATAGAAATAAATAGTAAAATTCCAAGAGGAAAGGGATTAGCTAGTAGTACTGCAGATTTATGTGCTACTTATAAGGCATTGACTCAATTATTTAAAAAGAATTATTATATAGAAGAACTACAGAAGAATTGTTTAAAAATAGAACCAACAGATAGTATAATATTTGATGAATTTACTCTGTTTGATTATAAAAATGGAAGCTTTAAAGAAAAATTAGGGCCATATATAAAATTCTATATATTAGTTTTTCAAGGAAATAGAATTATAAATACTTTAGATTTTAATAATATTCCACAAAAAATGAATTCCATAGAAGATTTAATACCTGATGTAACAAAAAGTATAGAAAAAAAAGATATTAAAAATATAGCTAAAATTTCAGAGGAAAGTATAAAAAGAAACTTCCATAGATTAAGTTATGATTATTTTAATATAGTTTCTGAATATAAAAATAGAAATGGTGGACTAGGCATAATAGGGTGCCATAGTGGTGATGCATTAGGAATAGTATATGATAATAAAGAAGATTTAATGAGAGTGAAAAAAAAGCTTACTCCTATAAAAAATATTAAGAACTATACTTTAGAAACGGTTTTAAATATTAAGAATGTATAGCTTTAGATAATTAAGATACCAATAAACATAATTTGAATATATTAAAAGTTATTAAATCATAATATTACAGTTATTATAAAAATTTTGTGTTTTACTAATAAATATATGTTTTTTTATAATAATATTATATATATGAAGCAAGAGTAAACATTAACTATAACATAAAATTAATAAGAAGGTGTAATTATGAAATCAGAAAAGGGATACATACAAGTTTATACAGGAAATGGAAAAGGCAAAACTACAGCAGCTTTAGGAATTTCATTAAGAGCGGTTTGTGCAGGAAAAAAAGTTTTCTTTGGACAGTTTACAAAAGGAATGAACTACAGCGAATTAAAAGCCCCTACCATATTGCCTAATTTCACTGTGGAACAGTTTGGACAAGGTAAATTTATACTTGGTAAACCAGATGAAGAAGATATAAGATTGGCTCAAATGGGTCTAAAAAAAATAGAAAAAATATTAACTTCTGGTGAATATGATATAGTTGTTATGGATGAAATTAATATAGCTTTATACTATGGATTATTTAATGTAGAGGAAGTAATAGAAGTGCTAGATAAGAGAGATGCTAAAGTAGAAGTCATATTAACAGGAAGATATGCAAAAGAAGAAATAATAAAAAAAGCTGACTTGGTAACAGAAATGAAAGAAATAAAACATTATTATAAAAAAGGGGTAATTGCAAGAGTAGGAATAGAAAATTAGAATATAGGAAAATATAGGTCTAAAATATATTTGTATAAATGTTTAAGTAAAATAGATATTTATAATAAAAATAAGCAATTTATAATTTTAATATATATAACTTAAATAAGAATTATCAGTGGGTATTTAAAAGTACATAATTAGGTTAAAAATTAAAAGTGCTTACAGTAAACCATATATAAACATAAAAAATGGAGTGATTAATTCTTATGAATGGATCAACAAAGAATAAAATAAAAAATTTAAGTATATTTTCTACCCTTAAAAATAGAGAATTAGATATAATAGAAGAAAATGCTATATTAATAAATCTAAAAAAGGGAGAAGTTTTATTTTATGAAAGAGATTATATAGATACTGTATATATACTTCTAGAGGGAAAAGTTACACTATACAGAAATTCAGAAAATGGTCAGAAAAGAATAATATTTATAATAGATGAAGGTAAAATTATAAATGAGGTTATATTAGATAAAAAAGCAGCATCTATATGTTGTGAAGGATTTGAAAATAGCAAAATTTTATCAATAAAGAGAAGAGACTTTTTACATATAATGCAGAAAAACTTTGATTTTACACAAGAAGTAATGTTTTCAATGACTAATAAAATAAGAAGAATGTATAGACAACTAAAAAATACAGTGCCTCTTAAAATTGAAAAAAGGGTAGCGGCTAAGTTATGGAAATTAGCTAAAGATTATGGTGAGGATAAAGAAAATGGAGAAGTTATAAAGCTAAATATAACAGTAACTTATCTTTCAGAAATGTTAGGAAGTTCAAGAGAGACTATATCTAGAGCATTAAAAGAACTAAAAAATAGAGAATTAATATATTATGAAGGTAAAAAAATAATAATTAAAGATAGAAATAAGTTGTCAGAATTTTTTAAGAGTATGTGATATTTATCACATACTTTTTTTAGTTACCACTGTAAAATTAATTATAAAGCAATAATACAGTTTGTATAATTTATTAAAAGAATAAAAGGAGATGGTAGGTTATGTATAGTGAAGAAATTAACAAAATCAGTAATGCAGCAGAAGGCAAAGTAAATTTACTAAAAAATAATAAAGTGGGATATTTAATATCTTCTGCACTTGCAGGAATTTATGTGGGCATAGGTATCATACTTATATTCACATTGGGGGGAGATCTAACTCAAAGTAAATCTCTTTATGTAAAGCTTATTATGGGATTATCTTTTGGTATAGCCTTAAGCCTTGTAATAATGGCAGGATCAGAACTTTTTACAGGAAATAATATGGTCATGACTATAGGAACTTTAAATAAAAAAACTACATGGAAAGATACATTAAATATATGGGTTTTTAGTTTTATAGGAAATTTAATAGGATCTATGGTTTTAGCTTTAATATTTGTTAATACAGGATTAGCAAAAGGAGCTGTAGGTAAATTTATTTTAAAAGTAGCACAAACAAAAATGACGCTACCACCAATGGAATTATTACTAAGGGGAGTATTGTGTAATATTTTAGTATGCTTGGCTGTATGGTGTAGTTTAAAAATGAAAGAAGAGGTAGGAAAGCTTATAATAATATTCTGGTGCTTATTTGCATTTATTTCATCAGGATTTGAACATAGTGTGGCAAATATGACACTACTTTCTATAGCTTTATTTATACCACATGGAGTAGGAGTATCCATAGGTGGATTAGCCCATAATTTGATTTTTGTTACCTTAGGAAACATTATAGGTGGAGCTTTATTTGTAGGATTATCTTATTATAAAATATCAAAAAAATAGTTTTAAGGGGTGAAAATAATGGGTTTTAAAATTAAAAAAGAAAATTTTGATAATGCACTAAAAGCTTTAAAAAGGGATTTTAAAGTTTATGCACCAGTTACTTTAAAAGGAAAAGGTACTTTTTCAGATACAGATTCTATAAGATATAAAGAAATAGAATCTGTAGAAGAAATAAATTTCAAAGAAAAGTCCAATTTTTCATTTAAAGAAGTAGTGTTGCCAATAACACAAACATTGTTCTATTTCACAGAGGATAATTGGATGGAACCTAAGACAGATAAGGAAAATATACTCATATTTTTGAGAAGTTGTGATCTACATGGATTAAAAAGGATAGATGAGATATATTTAAAAAATGGAGCAGAAGATCCTTATTATGAAGCTATAAGAGAAAGAGTTAAATTTGTAGTTATGGGATGTAGTGAAAGCTTTGAAAATTGCTTTTGCGTTTCTATGGGAACTAATAAATCAGAAGACTATAATTTAGGAATAAATATAAATGAAGAAAATGTATATGTAGACATTAAAGATAATTCTTTAGAAAAATATTTTCATGAAGTGGAAATAGAAGAAAACCTTCAGGTACAGCCAAAATTTGTTAAAGAAAATAAAATTAAAGTAAATATATCAGATAAAATTGAGTTATCTAAAATAGTAAATTTGGATTTTTGGAATGAATACTCTAAAAGATGTATAGCCTGTGGAAGATGTAACTTTGTATGCCCAACGTGTACTTGTTTCACTATGCAGGATATATTCTACAAAGATAATGATAAATCGGGAGAGAGAAGAAGGGTATGGGCTTCTTGTCAAATAGATGGATACACTAATATGGCTGGAGGTCATGGATTTAGAATAGATAAAGGGCAAAGAATGAGATTTAAGGTTATGCACAAGATAAATGACTATAAAAAGAGATTTGGATATCATATGTGTGTAGGATGTGGTAGATGTGATGATGCCTGTCCAGAATATATATCTTTTTCAAATTGTATAAATAAACTTTCAAATTTGGTAGAAGAGGTGAATTCTAATGAATGCAAATAATGTGTATATGCCTTTTAAATCTGAAATATTAGATATCAAAAAACATACCGATATAGAATATACCTTTAGAATGTCTTATATAGGAGAAGTAAAACCAGGACAATTTTTTGAAGTATCATTACCTAAGTATGGAGAAGCACCTATATCTGTATGTGAAATAGGAGAAGGATATGTAGATTTAACTATAAGAAGAGTGGGTGTAGTTACAGATGAAATCTATAATTATAATATTGGACAAAATCTATTTTTAAGAGGTCCTTATGGTAATGGATTTAATCTAGATAATTACAAAAATAAAGAAATAGTTGTGGTAGCAGGTGGTACAGGATTGGCACCAGTTAAAGGAATAATGGATTATTTCTCAAAGAATTCTAAAGAGTGCAAAGATTTTAATCTTATAGTTGGATTTAAAACTATAAACAACATATTGTTTAAAGAAGATATAGAAAAATGGAAAGAAAATATAAATGTAACTGTAACATTGGATGTGGCAGATGAAGGTTATGAGGGGAATACAGGACTTGTAACTAAATATATTCCACAGTTAGATATAAAAGATAAGGAAAATGTACAAGTTATAGTAGTAGGACCACCTATAATGATGAAATTTGCAGTGGTAGAGTTTTTAAAACTAGGAATAAAAGAAGAAAATATATGGATATCTCAAGAAAGAAAAATGTGTTGTGGGCTTGGAAAATGTGGTCATTGTAAAATAGATGATACTTATATTTGCTTAGAAGGACCAGTTTTTAATTATGTAAAAGGGAAGACTCTTATAGATTAGGGGGGAGATTTTAAATGGATATTAATACTAAGGCTATAAAAAAGAATGCATTTAGAGTTACAAAACATAGAGGGAAAACAGCTTTAAGAGTAAGAGTTCCAGGCGGAGACTTACCAGTAAAATATTTTGCTATATTAGCTAAAATAGCTGAGCAATATGGTAATGGAAAAGTTCATGTAACCACAAGACAGGGTTTTGAAATTCCAGATTTAGATTTTGATAAAATGGATGAAATAAATAAATTAATACAGCCAGTTATAGAAGGGTTAAATATAAATCAAGATGAAAAAGATAAAGGATATACAGCGGCAGGAACAAGAAATGTAACATCATGTATAGGAAACAAGGTATGTCCTTTTGCAAACTATAACACTACAGAGTTTGCTAAAAAAATAGAAGATGCTATATTCCCTAATGATTATCATGTAAAAGTAGCTCTTACAGGATGTCCAAATGACTGTATAAAGGCTAGAATGCACGACTTTGGAATATTGGGAATGACAGAACCTGAGTATGATAAATATAGATGCATAGGATGTAGAGCATGTGTTGATAATTGCCAGAAAAGAGCCACAGGAGCATTAAGATTTGAAAATTTTAAAGTTATAAGAGATCATGAAAAATGTATAGGCTGTGGAGAATGTGTAGGTAAATGCCCAACGGCAGCATGGACTCGAAGTAGTGAAAAGTATTATAGATTAGCTATAATGGGAAGATCAGGAAAGAAAAATCCTAGACTAGCAGAAGATTTTATAAAGTGGGTAGATGAAGACAGCATAATAAAAATAATAGTAAATACTTATGATTATATAGATAAGTATATAGATAAAGATGCTCCAGGAGGAAAGGAGCATATAGGATATATTGTGGATAGAACAGGGTATCAAGAATTTAAGAAATGGGCATTAAAAGATGTAACATTAAAGGAAAAGGCAGAATTAGCACCAAATATAAATTGGGCAGGAATAAAGTATAGATAATTATATTGGCATAGTAATATAAATTACACTAAAATTAGCGGATACTGGTCTTATAGGTGCCGGTGTATTAGCAAAAGAATTAAAATAGATAATTAACTATAACTAGAATTAATACTAATTTTGGTTATAGTTTTTTTAAAAAATTTTTATTAAAAATAAATGATCTTTTAAAGTACAAACTTAAAGGTATTAAATATTATACATATATAATATTGCTAGTTATTATTTAGTAAAAGATTATGTTCAATTAAATGAAAAATTTAGTTTATATCGAAGTTATATAACTATGGATAGAGTTAATTATTATAAAACTAAATGTTATAACATTATTAGTAATTTGTAATTTTATATGATATAATATGCTTATAGACATAGGAAAGGGGAGTATATATGATTTTAGATCATAATATTGGAGCTAAACCACTATGGAGTCAAGTAGCAGATATTATAAGAGAAGATATAAAAAATAATGAATATAAAGTAGGGGATACATTACCTCCAGAAATGCAATTGATAGAGAAATTTGGGGTTTCAAGAATAACCATGAGGCAGGCTTTAGATTGTCTTGTTAATGAAGGTTATATAGTAAGAAAAAGAGGAAAAGGTACTATAGTACAAAAAAGAGAAGATGTTTCAACTTCTATGAAATCATCCTTTGTAACATTAGAAGAAAAAGGAGAGAGAGCACAAAAAAAATTTATAGATGCTAAACTTATAAATCCACCAAAAGAGGTAGCAGAATATTTTAATATTAAAGAAACAGATACATTAATTATGATGAAAAGGATTGTAGAAGTTGATAATAAAATTGTTGTGTTATTTAGACACTTTATTAATCCTCAAGTTTCATTAACTGTTGAAGATAATTTTAAAGAATCTTTTTATAAACTATTATCTGATAAAGGATATCCCATTACATCAGGAAAAGAAGAGATTTCAGCAATAATTTCTAATGAAGAAGATAAAGAAATTTTTCAGCTGGAAGAGAAAAAGGCTATAATAACTAGAAAAAAATATGGATTTTCTAATGATATACCAGTTGAATTAACTTATTCAAGATACATTGCAGACGGATATACAATAACTGTGGATTTAAATTAGTATTGTTTTAATTTTTTTATACAATACTAAAAAAATACTAAAAAACGATAAAAATATTGTTGACTTATAAATGTTATAACATTATAATATAAGTATGATAAGATATTAAGAGGTGATATAGTGAGAGAATTATTAATAGTAAGTCACGGAACACTAGCAGAAGGCATTATTGAATCAGGAAAAGTTATTTTAGGAGATGCTATCAATGCTAAAAGTTGCTGCTTAAAAATGAACATGGGAATAGAAGATTTTAAGAGGGAAGTAAACGAAATCATAAGAAGTTTTAAATTAGCTGATGAAATAGTAATATTAGCAGACTTAAAAGGAGGATCTCCTTACACTGCAACTCTTGCTGCACTTGATGAAAACGGTTTGCTTTCTAAATCCGTTATAATTACTGGAGTAAATTTACCTTTACTTATAAATGTATCTTTAAAAGAAGATACTATAACAGAAGAAGATATAGAGAGTCTAATCTCTGAAAGTAGAAAAGCAATTGATAGATTTGAAATTATAGATGATGAAGAAGACAGTTTATAACTTTAAGGAGGAATTAATATGGCAATAGAATTTTTAAGAATAGATGACAGAATAATACACGGACAGGTAGTTACTAGATGGGCAATGGAATATCCTTGTGATGGAATAATAGCTATAAATGATAAAGCTGCATCAGATAAATTAATTAAATCAGTTTTAAAGGCAGCATCAGAAAAGAAAACATTTATATTTACTTTTCAACAATTTGAAGAAAAAAAGCAAAAGATGATAGATAGTGAAAAGAAATATTTCCTAATAACAAAAAACCCAATAGATATGGCTAAAATTCTAGTAGATTATGATATGACTGTAAATACAGATCTTGTAAATGTAGGACCTCAAAGTGCAAGAGAAAATACTACTACAGTAAATAAAAATGCAGATATAACAGCTGAAGAGGCATTAGCATATGAAAAAATTTATAACAAAGGGTACAAAATTGACTTTAGGTTAGTTCCAGATGAAAAGAGTGTCCTATGGAAAAACGTAAGAGAAAAATTTATAAAATAACATATTAAAAAGGGAGGATGAAGTATGGAGATATCAATTTTTCAAGCCTTACTCATAGGTATACTTTCTTATGCAGGATCATTGTCTGCAGTACCTTTACTTGGATTATCTGGTGGATGGTATGTATTAAGTAGACCAATAGTATCAGGATTTTTAATCGGACTTATATTAGGCGACGTTACTACAGGAGTTCTAGTGGGAGTAGCAGTACAAGTTGTTTTTATAGCATTGGTTACTCCAGGTGGAGCAATGCCACAAGATTTAAATTCAGCAGCATATATTGGAGTGGCCCTTGGTATCTTAGCAGTTAAAGGGGGAGCTACAGTTCAATCTTCAGTTGCAATAGCTACCGCAGTAGGTGTTATAGGAACAATATTCCACAACTTTATGATGCTTACTAACTCATTTTGGAATCACAGAGCTATTACTAGTATGGAAAAAGGAGACTATAAGGGCATGATATTTAATCACTTTATAGGACCACAAATAGTACAAATGGCTTATAGAATCATACCAACAGCAGCAATTCTATACTTCGGGGCAGATTTAGCTAATAATATAATCTCCATGTTCCCAATGACTTCATTTACTATGAGAGTTTTAACAGCGTTAGGTGGTATGTTGCCAGCTGTAGGTGTTGCAATATTGCTTAGACAGGTAACTAAAAAGAATTTAGAAATAATTTACTTTTTATTTGGATTTACATTAATAGCAGCATTAAAAATAAATATGATTGCTTTAGCTATAATAGGAGCATTCTTTGCACTATTACACTTTAATTATACTGCACCAAAGGCACAAGCTGCTACTGCATCAGGAGGAGATTTAGATGATGAGGAGGATGATTTATAGATGGAAAATACACCAAGAAAATTAGATAAAAAAACTTTAAGAAAATCCTGGTTATTATGGACATTCGGTAATCTTTCATCTATGTCATTTGAATGGCTTGAAGCAATGGGATTTGCAGTATCCATGATACCTGTAATCAAGAAACTTTATGGTGGAAATAAAGAAGAAGAAATAAAAGCATTAAAAAGAAGTTCAACTTTTTATAATACAGAACCACAATTAGGTTCCGTAATAAATGGTATAGTATGCGGATTGGAAGAAGAAAGAGCCAACGGAGCAGCAATAGATGATGAAATGATAAATAGTATAAAACTTGGATTAATGGGACCTTTAGCTGGTATTGGTGATGCAATGCTTCCAGGAATGTATATTCCATTACTTATATCAATAGCTATAGGAATGTCTAAAGATGGAAGTCCTATGGGAGCAATATTCTATATACTTACTTATTTAATTACAGTAACAGGATTATCCTACTATGTATTCTTTAAAGGATATCAATTAGGAACTAAATCTGTAGATTTGATTGTTGGGGATGTAGCAAATAGAGCAAGAGAAGCTTTTAATTTACTAGGATCAATAGTTGTAGGTGGAGTTGGAGCATCTTATGTAGTAATCAAAACTGGGCTTGTTATTAGTACTGGTGGAGCTAAAGGAATAGAAGTAATGCCTATTTTAAATAATATATTCCCAAATATATTAGGATTATTTGCTATCATATTTAGTTGGTGGCTAATGAGTAAGAAAAAGATGTCACCACTTAAGGTTATGGGAGTATTAACAATAATATCTATCATAGGTGTTGGGGTGAAATTCTTTTAGAAATATTAATAATAAATATATAATTACAGCTTAAGGAACACAGAGTTAATTTTAATATAGGAAGGGTGACTTTAAAGTTGCCTTTCCTTAAAATATAGGAGGTAAAAATGGATACTAAACAAAAGATAGTAAAAGAATATAAATATTTTTTAACCATAAAGAAGATGATAATTTTCTTTGGGGTGTTAAGTACATTAAGTTTAACTTTTACCTTTTATATTAAAGATAGAAGTACAGGGCTTTTAATAGCAGCATTATCATTATCTATAATAAGTTTTATTATATTTATTTTATTATGGATTTGTATCCCAAAGATAAAAAGACACATTTTAGAAATGACTAAAAAGGTTTTATAGAAAATTTTTTATAAGTTAAATAGAGTAATGTTTTAATAATATAAATAAATTATATTAAGAACAAATTAATGTTGTAATAGGTTATATAGAAAGTATAATTTCTCAATTATAAGAAGAAGTAAGCTTGATTTTTATATAAGAATAAAAAATTATATTTATCTAAGGTAAAGTTAGTTTTGCCTTTAATTTTTTAGAAAAACAAATGTTATAACATTATTATAAAGGAGAAGAGCATGTTTGATAATGGAATGGGGCTAAGATATGATTTTAATACAAAAGAATTTGTATATGGAAATAAAAATTTTGGCCCAATAACAGAAAAAAGAAGGCTAGAGGATATAAGAAAAAGTCTTAAAAATCCTAACTGTGAAGGACCAGATATAGTATATAGTATAGCAATGGATATAGGACTTATAGAAGACAAAAAAGATCTTGTAGATAGAAATTTATTATATGGCGCATGTATTTACTCAAAAGGAATTATGGGAGATGAACCTGTAAGATCTCAAGGTCATATTCATGCAATTTCAAAATCGTGTAATTGTTCCACAGGAGAATTATATGAAATATGGCATGGAAAGGCCATAATATTTATGCAGGAAAGTGCAAAGAACAATCCAGGAAGAGTTTTTGCAGTGGAAGCTGAAAAAGGAGATATAGTACTTGTTCCACCAGGTTGGGCACATTATACAACTAATGCTAATGTGGATGATTTTATGGTGTTTGGAGCATGGTGCATTAGAGATTTTGGCTTTGATTATGAGGATGTAAGGGCACATAATGGATTGGCATATTTTCCCATAGTGAAAGATGGAAATATAGAATTTGAAAAAAACCTTAAGTATGATGAGTGTAAATTAGAAATAAAAAAACCAAGAAGATATACAGAACTAAATTTGAACTATACAAAGTCAATTTACTCTCAGTATAAAGAGGATAAAGATAGATTTAGATTTATTACTAAGCCATTAGATTATAAAGAAGTATGGGAAAACTTTATTCCCTAAGAAGATAGGAGGGGCAGATTTGGAAATAAGAGAGCCAAAATACAAACAAGATTTTTTTAATGGAGTTATACAGGGAGATAATGTTCAATGCTATAAAAAATTATATAAAGATATTTCAGTAGCTTATGATTCAAAAGATAATAGTTTGGATGAGAATACTGAAATGTATGAAGTTTATTCCTTTGACGAAGGAGGAGAAAACACAATACTTTGGGGATTAACTATATTACATCCTATTACAGTAAACGGTGAATGTAACTTAACACGAGGACATTTTCATGAAGATAGAAAAGAACCAGAAATATACTTTGGATTGGGTGGTAATGGATTACTTTTATATATGAACAATACAGGAGAATGTTTTGCAGAGAAGGTATCAAAAGGATCCATACATTATATCCATGGAGAATATGCTCATAGGCTTATAAATACCGGGGATACTGACTTTAGAGTTGGTGCAGCTTGGAGAAAGGCAGCAGGTCATGATTATAAAGCAATAGAAAATAAGAGTTTCCCGTACAGAGTTTATAAAGTACATGGAGAAATAATAGTAAAATAGGAGGTCATTATGAGTTTCAAATATGATAAACAACCATATGTAGAAGTTAAAGGATATGAAAAAGGACATTCATTTGAAGGGTATGATAAAATAGTACAGGTTATAAAATCTGATTTAAATAAAATAAATAAAAAAAGAAAAGTAGTAGTAGTAGATTTTTATCCAGGAGTTAGAGTAGAAGAAATTAAATCAGGTATTGTAGATAGGCTAGGAGAAAGCTTAAATATATACACAGATGAGGCCATATTTGAAGACATAGATACTGTAGAGAAAAAGATAAAAGATACAGTTACAGATGATAGAGTTTTTGGGAAAATGACTTTAAGTACTTTAGAGGATTATGTAGATAAAGATAAATTAGTTAAAGTACAAAAACAAATTGAAAATGCAAAAGGATTAGTTGTTATTTATGGTGTTGGAGCAGAATTTTGTATAAAGCCTGATATATATATATACGCAGATTTAGCTAGGTGGGAAATTCAACAAAGGTACAGAAGTCACGAAATTCCCAACTGGAAGGGTAGAAACTATAATGAAGATCCATTAAGAAAACTTAAAAGAGGACATTTTTTTGAGTGGAAGGTAGCAGATAGATATAAGAAACGTAGATTTCACAAGTTTAATTATATATTAGATACAAACTTAAAAAACACTCCTAAAATGATATCAGGAGAAGCTTTTAGAGCAGGATTAAAGGAAACTTCTAGTAGACCATTTAGAGTTGTACCATTCTTTGACCCAGGGGTTTGGGGAGGACAATGGATGAAAGAAGTTTGTGATTTAGATAGAAATATAGAAAATTATGCATGGTGCTTTGATTGTGTGCCTGAAGAAAACTCTCTATTACTTAAAGTTGGAGATACAATAGTTGAAATACCTTCAATAGATGTGGTGTTTACTCATCCTATAGAATTGCTAGGTGACAAAGTTCATGCTAGATTTGGATCAGATTTCCCTATTAGATTTGATTTTTTAGATACTATGGAAGGTCAAAATCTTTCACTGCAAGTTCACCCATTAGTAGAATATGCACAAGAAAAATTTGGAATACATTATACTCAAGAAGAATCTTATTATATATTAGATGCTAAAGAAGATCAGAATCCTTGTGTGTATCTTGGGGTAAAAAATGGAGTTACTAAAGAAAAATTCTTTGGCGATTTGAAAAAAGCACAAAACGGAGAAGGGGATTTTAATGCTGAAAATTACTCCAATAAAATTAAAGCTAAAAAGCATGATCATTTTTTAATACCACCAGGAACGGTACATTGTTCAGGTGCTAATACCATGGTACTTGAAATATCATCAACTCCTAATATTTATACCTTTAAACTATGGGATTGGGGTAGACTTGGTATGGATGGAAAACCAAGACCAATAAACATAGCTCATGGAGAAGAAGTTGTTCAATTTGATAGAGATACAGATTGGACAATGAAAAATTTAGTAAATAGAGTAGAAGTTGTGGCAGAAGGTGACGGCTGGATTGAGGAAAGAACTGGGTTACATGAAAAAGAATTTATAGAAACAAGAAGACATTGGTTCACTAAAAAGGTAAGTCATAATACCAATGGAGAAGTAAATGTATTAAATCTTGTGGAGGGAGATAAAGCAATAGTAGAATCTCCAAATAATAAATTTGAACCATTTGTAGTTAATTATGCAGAGACATTTATTATACCAGCTAGTGTAGGAGAATATACTATTAGACCTTATGGAGATTCTATAGGTGAAAAAATAGCCACATTAAAAGCTTATGTAAGAGTTTAATATGAGGCAATAGTGATTTAATATTAGTAAAATAAATTCATGTATTTAATGGTTAAGAGAAAAAGTAAAATAAAAAATTTAAGTAGTAGTTATAAAAATAGAGCCAGAATTATTCTGGCTCTATTTTAAATTTTATATGATTGGCTTAAAAGGTTTATTAAATGTTGTATTAATTAAACTATATAATTTTTTATTTTTAAATTAAGACTATGTAATGGTTTAAAAGCGGTACATAAATTCTATATAAAAGGGAACTTATTTGTTATTTTATAATATTTATATTCATGATATCTTGTATATAAAGAAGAAAAGTAAAGATAATAAAAGAAGGGAGGAGAGCACAAATATGGACAGATTAAATTTAAGACAAATTCAATTTATAAATTTGCTTTTAAATGAAAATGAATTTAAACCAATTGAATATTTTACTAAATTCTTAAGAGTTTCTAATAAAACTTTAAAAAAGGATCTTATAATAATTGAACATTATTTAAGTGGATTTCATATTAAGCTAGATAAGAAACATGGCAGTGGAATAATGATAAAAGATGTTTGGAATGCAAAACTTGTCTTACGTGATAATCTAAACATTGAAAAAAACAAGGATGAAAAAATCTCCATAAATCATAGAAGAATAGAAATTATAAAGGATATGCTAATTAACTCTCACAGCAGTACTTCAATTCAAAAGCTGGCTGATAAATACTATGTTAGCAAGACAAGTATAATAAATGATTTTAAATATATAGAACAGTGGCTTTCCTCCTTCAATTTAATATTAGAAAAAAATGTTGAGGGAACTAAATTAAAAGGTTTAGAAGTAGATATTAGACGTGCTATTGCATCTTTATTGTTTCAATATTCTAATAACGATAAAAATGAAAAAAATATTAAGGAATTGGCAAGTAGATTAGATGCCGTTACATTAAATGGACTATCAGAATTATTTGAAAAAGAAAGAATAATATATGTAAATAAGTTATTACTTGATTTAGAGAAAAAATATAACTGCAGAATAGATGATATTTATTATATGAATTTGATTACGCATATTTTGATTTCTATGTCTAGGGGAGAAGAAGGAAAATCTATAAGAATAAAAGAAGAAGAGGAAAATTTTAAATCTAAAAAAGAGTATAGAGAAGCTATTTTATGTGTAGATAGGATTAATAAAGAATTCAAAATTAATTTAGGAGAATCAGAAGTTTATTATTTATACCAATACTTTACATCATTTGGATTAATTAAAGAGGAAGCTAAAAATGAAGATAAGATATTAAATAAGTTAGATCAGAGAGCCATAACTTTTAGAAATAAGTTAACAGAATGTATACAGAAAATATTACAAATAAACATTGAAAAAGACAAGGTTGTTATGGATAAACTATTACTTCATATAAGAGCTATGTTAAATCGTATGCAGTATAATATAGAAATATCTAATCCACTTATTCAGGATATAAGAGAACAATATACTACTATTCTAAACATATGCAAAATTGCTTCAATAATTGTATCTCATGATTTAAAAGAAAAAGAAGTACCTTTAGATGAAATTGGTTATTTGGCTTTATATTATCAGTTGGGGTTAGAAAATTCATCTACCAAAAGGAAGGTATTAGTTATTTGTCACAGTGGATACGGAACATCTAAGCTTTTGAGTGTAAAACTTGAAAGACATTTTCCACAGTTTGAAATTATAGAAAGTACATCTGCAACTAGAGTAACAAATATGAATCTTGATAGCATAGATTTAATAATTTCAACTGTTCCGTTAAGTTTGCAAAACAAACCATATTTATTAGTATCAACATTTTTAAATGAACAGGATATTAAAACTATATCTAATTTTTTAACTGAGAATAAAAATTATAAATCAAAAGTAACTGTTGAAACTAAATTAATTGCAAAATATTTAAATGAAGATTTAATATATTTCAATGAAAAAAAGGGGGAAGTTATAGAGGGATTCCATAAACAAATTAACAAAAATATTATTTTTCATGAGATAGAATTAAACAAGAATTTAAAAATATGTATAAGCTTTTTTAACAAAAAGGACACATTAGGATTTAGCATAAACAATATAGAAAACAATGAAAAGCAAATAGTTTTTTATATTGCTACAGAAAATACTAAGATTATGATAGATCTTGTAAAAGAAATAGCTAATTTTCAAATTACTGAAGATTACGCAAGTTATCTAACAAAGTGTAAAAAGAAAGAGGATGTAAAATCATATTTTAAATTAAATAATGAAGGTTGGGATAATATGGGCGTAGATTTAAAGAAAGTAGTAAGAAAAGAAACAATAAAATTAGACATGAAGGCAACAACAAAAGATGAAGCTTTAAAAGAATTGACAGATTTATTATATGAAGCAGGAACTATTTCAAATAAAGAAAAGTTTTTGAAAGATGTATATTATAGAGAAACTTTAGGGTCAACAGGCATAGGAAATGGTATTGCCATACCTCATGGAAAGTCTGAATTTGTTAGCAAAACATCAATAGCCTTTGGAAAATCAAAGTCACCTATTAAATGGGAAACACTAGATGGTGAACCTGTACATTTTGTAATTTTGTTTGCTGTAACAGAATCAGATAAAAATAGCGTTCATGTAAGGTTACTTTCAAAGGTAGCTGCAAAGTTGGGAGATGACAAAGCTTGTGATGCATTATTAAAAGCCACAACACCAGAGAAAGTATATGATATAATCACAGGTTCAGAAGAAGACTAAGATTAATAAATATTAAATTATGTTAAGTATGATAACGATTAATTAATGATATTTATGAAATTATTAAAAATCAAAATAGAAAGGAAGAATTAAAGATGAAAATTGTAGGAATAGCAGCTTGCACATCTGGTATCGCACATACTTATATAGCAAAGGAAAAATTAATACGTGCTGCAAAAGCACTAAATCATGAAATTCATATTGAAACACAGGGAACTATAGGAACAGAAGATGAGCTTACTTTAAAAGATATTAAATCAGCAGATATTGTAATTATAGCAGCAGACATCAAAGTTGGGGGAAGAGAAAGATTTGAGGGAAAAAAGATTGTAGATGTTTCAACAGAAGTTGTAATTAAATCTCCAAAAGCATTACTAAATAAAATTCAAAAAGAACTAGGGCTATAATATAAATTTTAATAAAAAAGGGAGGAGTTATTATGCTAAAAAGACTAGAATTAAAAAAACATGCTATGACAGGTATATCATATATGCTTCCATTAGTTGTGGCCTCTGGTTTATTAATTGCTATTGGAAACTTAGCAGGAGGAAATCCAGCATTAATATCTAACTACAAAGATTCTTATAATATTTGGCAGGCGGCTGTTTCTTTAGGAGTATTTGGTATGGGCTTGTTGCCAGCAGTTATAAGTGCTGCTATTGCATATTCAATAGCTGATCGCCCAGGAATTGCACCAGGGCTTTTAATGGGTATGATTGCAAATGCTATGGGTGCTGGATTTTTGGGCGGAATGCTAGGTGGATATCTTGTAGGGTATTTTGTAAGTTTTTTAAAGAAAAATATAGTAGTACCTAAATGGGCTGAAGGATTATTACCAATGATGATCATTCCATTATTATCTTCAATAGTTATAGGACTAATTATGTTCTTTGTAATTGGTAGACCAATAGCAGTAGCATCAGCCTCACTTACAAATATGCTTAACAATATGCAAGGTGGTTCAAAAGTAATATTCGGAGCCATCATGGGAGCTATGGCAGCGTTTGATTTTGGAGGCCCAGTCAATAAAGTAGCTTCTTTATTCGCAGATGGATTATTACTACAAAAAGTTTATGGACCAGAAGCTATTAAGATATGCGCTTCTATGATTCCTCCTTTTGGAGTTACTTTATCTTGGCTAATAAGAAAGGCTAGATATAGCAAACGTGAAGCTGATAATATAAAGATTGCTTTTCCAATGGGAATATGCATGATTACAGAAGGAGTTATTCCAATTGCAGCTGTTGATCCGCTTCGTGTTATATTCTCTTGTTCTTTTGGATCTGCTATTGGTGGAATGCTCATTATGTTATTTAATGTTGGTTCACCGGTTCCTTCTGGAGGAATGTTTATAGTACCTGCTATGACAAATCCAATAGGATTTCTAATAGCTCTAGGAGTAGGATCTATTGTTACAGCAATATTACTTGTAGCACTTAAAAAAGATGCAACAGAAGAAATTGAAGAAGATGATGAGGAGGAAGAAGAAATAGATTTATCAGATATAAAGATAAAATAACTAGAGAAAAATTGTATAGACAGATATAAATTTTAAGTGCAATTAAAAGTAGAGAGGAGGATTTGTTACAAAAATATACCTAAAAAATAATAATTAATAGATTATATAGATTATATGATTATATCATTTTAGAAATATGAGAAAAAATAAATATTTTCTATAATTAAATAGAATAAAAATATATAAATAAAGTTTTATTGGTATATTTAAGTAACAAAAAAATTATATGTATGTTTCAATGAAGAAGATGCTAGATAAAGCAAACAAAGAAAATTATGCAGTTATGGCCATAAATTGTTTTAATTTAGAAACTGTAAGAACAGTAATTACAGCTGCAGAATTAGAAAATGCACCAATCATAATTAATTTGGTTCAAGAGCATTTGATTGATCACTGTGATAGTGAACTCATAACTCCAATAGTAAAAACTTTAGCAAATAGAACCCCTATAAAAGTAGCATTAAATTTTGATCATGGGGAAGAGGTTTTATTTTTAAAAAAGGCTATAGATGATGGATTTTCTTCTGTAATGGTAGATGCCTCACGATTTGGATTACAAGGCAATATTAATATGACAAGAGAAATTGTAGAGTATGCTCATCCTAAAGGTGTCAGTGTCGAGGGTGAGATTGGGTGCATGGGGGCTACTGAAAATTTAGAATTTACAGAAAATGATATGTATACTAATCCAAAAGATGCTTTGGAATTTGCGAGGGAAACAGGTATTGATGCTTTAGCTGTATCTATAGGAACATCACACGGTAATTATCCTGAAGGAATGGTACCTAAATTTGATTTTGAAAGATTAAAAAAAATTAAAGAATTGACAAAAATGCCACTGGTACTTCATGGAGGTTCTGGTTCTGGAAGAGACAATATTTTAAATTCAGTAAAATACGGTATAAATAAAATAAATGTAGGCTGTGATTTTATGAATGCTAATGTTAAAGCTATTAAAGATATATTAAAAGAAGAGTCTGATATTAATTATTATGTATTGATGCATAAAGTGGAAAAAGATAGTATAAGCCTTGTAAGAGAGTATATTAAATTATCAGGCTCAAGTAATAAAAATTAAATTTAAATTATAAATCTATTAATTTTATTACAATGAGTTGTAATAAAATTAATAAAAAATAAAAATATCTAAATATAAAATTATGAGAAAAGGAAGTGCAATGTTATGTTAATGAATATGAAAGAATTATTATTAGTAGCTAAAGAAAATGGATTTGCAGTACCAGCTTTTAATACAAGTAGTAATATGATTTTAAGAGGAGTTATGGAAGGGTGTAAAGAAAAAAATTCTCCAGTTATTATAGCAATACATCCGGATGAGCTTTCTTTTGTAGAGGATAGCTTTATAGAAAGTGTAAAAGCAGAAGCTGAAAAAACTAACATACCTGTAGTTATTCATTTAGATCATGGTGGAACTTTTGAACAAATTCTTAGAGCTATAAGATGTGGATTTACATCTGTAATGATAGATGCTTCAACTTTATCATTTGAAGAAAATATTGCAATTACAAAAAAGATAATTGAAGTAGCACATCCTCTTAGTGTTTCTGTTGAAGCAGAACTTGGAACTATAGGTTCAACAGGAAATGGTGGAGAAGAGGGAACTAGTAAAATAATATATACAGACCCAGAAGATGCAAAGGAATTTGTTGAAAGAACGGGAGTGGATACATTAGCAATTGCTATTGGTACATCTCATGGAATATATCCTAAAGATATGAAACCAAAATTAAAATTAGATTTATTAAAAACTATAAAAGAAAAAGTAGAGGTACCATTAGTGCTTCACGGTGGATCAGCTAATTCAGATGACGAAATTGCAAAATCTGTAGAGCTTGGAATATGCAAAATAAATATTTCAAGTGATATAAAGGATGCATTTTACAAAAAATGTCGTGAAATATTAAAAGAAGATCTAGGTGCTCGTGAACCAAATGCTATTTATCCACCATGCATAGATGCTATGAAAGAAGTTATATATCATAAGATAAAATTATTTAATGCTGAAGATAAGGTAACATGTTACTATAAATAAAAATCAGTCAATATATTTAAATAGGTGTTTATAAAAATATAAGTGAATATTTGGTTGAAAGTTAGGGCTGAAAGTAAGTAGATTGCTTTCAGCCTTAGGCTATATCACAATATATTTTAATAATGATTGCATTTGAAAGTATACAAAATATAATGAGTTAAAGGAAACTTAAAATACATCATAACATAGAATAGTTAATTAATTATGGTATGAGTAATTATTAAATAACATATTTAGGAGGGTAAGATGAAATATTATATAGGTATAGACATAGGAGGCACAAATCTTAGAGCTGGAATAATAGACGAAAATTGCACTTTACTAGATAAGTTTAAAATATTAAATAAAGTTGAAAAAGGGCCAGAACATAATATAGACAAGTTGTTAGAAGAAGTAAAAAAAAGATGGGTAAATAAAGAAATAATAGCAATAGGGGTAGGATGTCCAGGACCATTAGATATTAAAACAGGTACTATTTTAGTAACTCCAAACTTAAAAAACTGGGAGTACTTCAATTTAAAAAAATATTTAGAACAGAAATTAAATGTACCTGTGGCTGTCAATAATGATGCCAATGTGGCAGGCTACAGTGAAGCCATGGTTGGTGCCGGTAAGGGTGTAGAAAGTGTGTATTATATAACTTTGTCCACAGGAGTTGGGGGAGGTTTTGTATATAAAGGGGAGATAGTTTCAGGATTCAATAGTATAGCAGGGGAAATAGGCAATATGATTATTAATGAAGATAAATATAAACATGCTAATATGAATTATGGTGGATTAGAAGGTCAGTGTAGTGGCGTAAATATATCCAGAATAGCCAGTGAAGTTTTAGGAAAACAAGTCACAACAAAAGAAGTATTTCATGGGGCTAAAGAAGGCATAACGGAATATAAAAACATATTAGCTAATTGGACAATTAATTTATCAAAGGCAATTGCCAATATAATATTAACTGTAGATCCAGAGGTTATAGTTTTAGGAGGATCGGTTATTAGTAATAATCCATCTTATATTAAGGATATTGAAAATGAAGTAAAAAAAAGAATATATGATGGGGTTAAAATTAATATTAAATTAGCGGATATTGGTGATGATACTGGTCTTATAGGTGCTGGTGTATTAGCAAAAGAATTAAAATAGATAATTAACTCTAACTAAAATTTATATCAATTCTAGTTAGAGTTTTATTGTATTTATACCTGTGGTTCTAAAAAGATTTAGTTATGCGTGAAAAAAAGACATATTATTCATAGAATAAATGTATGTTTATTAACTGCATTAATTTAATAGAATATTTTATTATTTTATAGTAGAATCATAAGAAATAATTAGTATATAATATTATATATCATAGATATAGATAAAAATTAATGAAAAAGCTAGAAACTTTTTATTAAGTTAAACATTAATTATCTAAATATAGAAAAGAATCTTAAAGTCTTAAGTTATTTCTCAATAAAGGGAATAAGGCAGTTACCACACATCTATGGGTTTGTGCAATTCAATTCTTAATTAATGCAGATAATAAAAAACGTTAACCTAGAAAGTTTATCAAATTATAATAACAATATAGATTACAGTGCATTAGTTTATATAATGAATAGTATTTTAATTCAAGCTCTTATTCCAATTCCTATGGGCTAAAGAATTAAAAAATTTACAATCATTGAATGGTATTCGTAATTTATACATAAATTGATACATGTCTTAAATATTTCTAAAAGTTAACAATATTTATAATCATATCTAAATGGAGGTAATAACATGAGTCAATCAAAAGAAAAATTATACCACTTAATTAAAGAAGCGTGTATATTAGATATTGATAACCAATATTTAAAAGCCATAACAACTCACAGTTTAAGCCAACAAATAATATTAGATAGAACAACTATTAGCAAATATTTAACTCAATTAGTAACAGAAAAAAAGATAATTAAAATTAGAGGAAAGCCTGTAAGATATTTTCCTAACATAGTAGATAATAAAATTTGTGTTTTCGAAGATGAAGGTAAGTTCTGGAAAAACATTGCTAATATTAATGGTTCACTAAGTAGTATAACTATTGATACAAGAAAAAGAAATGCTTCATCAGATGCATTTAGTGAATTTATTGGAAGTACAGGTACTCTCTCCTACCAAGTTAATCAAGGAAAAGCAGCCATATTATATCCACCAAATGGAATACATACTCTTTTAACTGGGCCTACAGGAGTTGGGAAAACAAAATTTGCTAAATTAATGTATAATTATGCTATTGATTTAGGTCGACTAACCCAAAAATCTCCATTTGTATATTACAATTGTGCCGATTATGCTGGCAACGTGCAATTACTAATGTCCCTATTGTTTGGACATACAAAAGGAGCATTTACAGGAGCAAATACTAAGAAAAAAGGACTTGTAGATGCTGCAGATGGAGGTATACTATTTTTAGATGAAATTCATCGTTTACCAAGTGAAGGTCAAGAAATGCTTTTTTCCATTTTAGATAATGGTACATTTAGGAGATTGGGAGAAAGTAATGGAAGTTTAAACAGAGTTACATTGCTATTAATAGGAGCAACAACAGAAAATATAGAAAACTCTATTCTAAAAACCTTTAAAAGACGCATTCCTAATATAATTAGTATTCCTGGATTAGAAGAAAGATCTATAAATGAGCGGCTACAATTGATTGATCTTTTTTTTAGA
Source organism: Clostridium sp. Marseille-Q2269 (assembly GCF_943736985.1). Lineage (GTDB taxonomy): Bacteria > Bacillota > Clostridia > Clostridiales > Clostridiaceae > Clostridium_F. The sequence goes on along the minus strand of NZ_CALSFS010000001.1, from coordinate 747,766 downwards.
AGTGAGTCACAAAAAATTCAAAATAAAATTATAGTGGAAAAAGAAGTTTTAAAACTACTAACAATTTATGATTGCTCAGGAAATGTAGGTCAATTAAAAAATGATATTCAAATGATGTGTGCCCATTCTTTTGCTCAAGCTATTATTCATGATGAAGATCAAATCAAAATATCCATAAAAGAATTAGATAAGAGTTTTAATAAAAAATATACATCACTTAACAATTGCAATAATAAAAAAAATATTATGGATTGCTTCTCAAAGATATTTGCTGACTTTGTTTATGAAAAAGGGAACAGAATGGATGCGAATTCCTCTTCAATTAGGAATAGGGAAAATAAGCAATTTTATCGTGAGCAAAATTTTTATCATGGTCTTCTAAATAAGTATACAAAACTATTTGAAAAACAAAAAAATATTAAAATGATTAATCAGTTAATACAAAATGAATTAGAAAAATTTTTTAATATAGAAATCTTTACATCTAAAGATGATAGTAGACAATTAGAAAAAATTGTATCGGAAAATGTGTTAGTAGCGGTTAAAAAAATTTTTAAAAGGTTAAAAACTATGGGCAACTTTAAATTTGACAATCAAGTTATGTATAGTCTTTGTCTTCATGTGGAAACTCTTTTATTAAAAATGAAAAATGGATCTATTAACAATAAAAAAACAATTAATAATTATAGGGATACATATGGTTTTTTTTCTGTGATTGAACAAACCTTGATGGAAGAAATTAAAATTTCATTTAATGAGAAAGAAATTGCTATAATGAGTACTTTTTTAGAAGCAATCTACGAAACTAAAAAAGATGATAGTATTGGTATAATAATAATAATGCATGGTGAAAATACAGCCACTAGCATGGCAAAAGTTGTTAATGAATTATTAGATACAAATCATGCAAAAAGTATAGATATGAAATTGTCAGATTCTGTTTATGATACACTTGATAAAGCATGTGAAATGGCACTGGCTGAAGATAAAGGGAAAGGAGTTTTATTATTAGTAGATATGGGATCTTTAAATCAATTTTCTGTACTTATTGAACAAAAAACAGGTGTTAAAATGAAAGTTATTAGTATGGCTAGTACAGCTACTATATTAGAAGCTACTAGAAAATCTATGATACCTAATATGGATATTAATAAATTAATTGATGAAGTATTTCAAACAAGTAATTTAATTGGTAATAATAACACAAAAGAAAATTTCTATAATCATAATGATAGTAGTTACAGTATAAGGGAAGATGAGAGACTTAATGAACTTATAAAGAATAATCTTATATTTCTAAATGGAGATAAATCAATTGATATCCTTAGCAGAGTATTGTCAAATATATGTAATGCCATGTCTATTAATATGTCTGATGAGATCTACATTAAATTCCAATTTCATTGCCAAAGCATGTTAGAAAGAATAATTCGGAAAGAGTTTCTTAAGTATAGAAATTATTCTAATATAATTAATAAAAATATTAAACTTTATGAGTTAATAAAACAACAATTTTCAATTATAGAAAACACTTATGCAATAATTATTCCAGATAGTGAAATTGCATACATTGTAGAAATAATAAATTCTCTTAACTAGAAGAAAAGCGTTTCACACATTAGGCACACATTTCTTATAAAAGAAATGTGTGCCTTTTATATGTATGAAACCAGACTTATCCTTGTTTTTTTTGTTTGGCATAAAAATTGCTTTAATATTAAGGTGAGAAGAACTAAAACTATAGGTTAGATATAAGGTTTAGTTTTTCCAAATGTTAATTTATGGGAGGTATAATGATGAAAAACATTGTTTTTACAAGAATCGATGATCGCCTGATTCACGGTCAAGTTATGACAGCATGGGTTCAAATTACAGGTAGTAACGAAGTGGTTATTGTTGATGATAACGTTGCAAAAAACTCTTTTATGCAAATGGTTATGAAATCAGCAATGCCAAATAAGATTGGGTTAAAAGTTTTATCTATAGACGAAGCAATCAAATACTTATCATCTGAGGAGTCCGGCAATGAAAAGATATTTATACTTGTTAAAGTTCCACAAGTTATTTTGTCTTTAGTAAGTGCAGGAATACCTATTAAAAAGTTAGATGTTGGTGGAATAGGTGCTAAAGAAAATAGAAGAACATTATATAGGAATATTTCTGCTAGTGAAGAAGAGAAAGAAGCTCTAATTGAGTTATCCAACAAAGGAGTGGAAGTATTTTTTCAAGTTACACCAGATAATACAAGAGTTACTTTAAACTCTGTGATCAAAGAGGAGGAATAAATATGGAAGTACATCTTTGGCAAGCGCTATTAATTGGTTTACTGTATTATCTAACAGTTGCAAATTCTCCATGGTTCACTGGATTAACAAGTGTATCTATAAGGCAACCAATAGTTGCTGGAACTATTGTAGGCATTATTTTAGGACAACCAGTTCAAGGGGTGATTATTGGAGCTACAATTAATGCATTTTTCATAGGTTTCATTTCTCCTGGTGGAGCTGTATCGAGTGAACCGGGAATTGCAGGTATTATTGGAACTGCGCTAACAATTATTTCAGGTTCTTCTCCAGAGATAGCTATTTCTTTAGCAGTACCTTTTGGATTACTAGGTACAGTAATATGGAATTTAAGAATGACCATAAACTCCTTTTTTGTTCATTGGATGGATAAAGAGGTGGAGAAGGGAAATTATAAAAAGCTATATTTTATTCACTTAGTACCATCGCAAATCTCTACTTTTATTATCAGTGCTATTCCAGTAACTTTGATTGTTTATCTTGGAGGAGATTCAGTAAGGGAACTTTTAAAAATAATGGAGGGTGCACCTCTACATATTTTAAAAGCTATTGGAGGGATTTTACCAGCTCTAGGTATTGGATTAACTCTTAAAGTAATTATGAATAGAAAGGGGATTATTTTATTTTTCCTAGCTGGTTTTTTCATTGTGATTTATGCAAATATACCAATGCTATTGTTAGCAATTTTCGCCACAATTATTGCATATTTCTATGCTGATTTAAGATTTGATAAACAAGGAGGTTAATAAAAATGTCGGATTTAATGAATAGTTTACCTAAAGAAAGAGCTCTAACAAAAGCGGAGCTAAATAAAGCTTATTTATATTGGATTTCTCTTTCCCAAGCAACTTATAGTTGGGAAAGGATGATGGGGCCGGCCATGGCAGGTACTATGATTCCAGTTATGGATCGTCTTTATCCTCCAAATGGAGAGTTTGATTATGAGCGAAAAGAAATGATGAAAAGACATATGGAATTTTATAATACTGAAGCTTGGTTAACAGGACCTTTAGTATTGGCTGTAATTTTATCTATGGAAGAAGAAAAAGCTTCAGGAGTTCCAATTTCTAGTGAGGATATATCAGGCATGAAAACTGGCTTGATGGGTCCTATGGCGGGGGTAGGGGATACTTTAAGACAGGCTACATTGATTCCTATTATTGGTTCAATAGCTATTTCATTAGGTGCAACTGGTAGTTATATAGGTCCTATTTTATACATTATATCTACGCTAATAATTAATTATGGAATATCATATTTTGGATTTCATGCACTATTTAAAAAAGGTAAACAAGGAATAAACGAAATTTTTGCCAGCGGATTATTAGAAAAATTTATGACTATTGCTACTGCCGTTGGAGCTGTTACCATTGGTGGTTTAGCTGCTAATACTGTGAAAGTATCTTCATCAACCGTTTTAAATCTTGGAGGAAATAAAATGGTTATACAAGAATTGCTTGATAAAATCATTAAAGGAATGCTTCCATTAGGAGCAATATTTTTAACTTTATATCTTTTAATGAATAAAAAAATGAGCTCTACAAAAGTTTTATTAATATTAATTATAATAGCAGTTGTTGGCGTATTAATTGGATTTTTTTAAAAGAATGGAGGAAATATAATATGAATGCAACAGTAATTGGTGGAGGCCGAATAGGAAGAGGATTTGTAAGTTCTTTATTAAAAAGAAATGGAGTGAGTATCAATTTCTTTGATATCAGTTGTGATTTAACAAGTCTTTTTAACAGTAAAGATAGTTATACAGTACATGTCTTAGGAAATCCTCATAAAAACACAATAGTTTCTGATTTTAATGGATATTTAATTGATGATATTGAATCTCTTTCCAGGGAATTTGAAAAAACTAATATTGTTTTTACTTCAGTAGGGGGAAAAAATTTAGTATCACTAGGAAAGAAAATTGCCAAAGCTTATAAAAATTGTTTGGAAAAAGGAACCTCTCCTCATTTTATAATTATTACTTGTGAAAACTGGATAAAGCCAGCAGATGATTTAAAGGAATCTATTCTCTATGAATTATCACCATATGAAAAAGAAAAATTTTTAAATAATGTTGATATTACACAAAGTGTTATAAGAGCTTCCGGAACATCTGCACCTACTGGTGAAGATACAGATAATGAACTTGATACATGGGTACAAGACTATTGGATATTACCAGTAGATAAAAAAAGAATCATTAAAAATAATATTCCTAAGTTGAAATTCTTTGATTTTGACGAAAATTTTGGAGAAATGTTAGCGCAGAAGATATATACGAACAATACTAGCGTGGCTATAATTGCTTATTTAGGTTATCTAAAAGGTCATAAATATGTTGCTGATGCTGCAAATGATCCAGAAATTCAACCTATTTTGGATGAATGCTATAATGAAATAAATTATGGGTTAATCAATGTTCTTGGTGTAAGTAAAAAAAGTCAGCTAGAGTTTTCAAAAATTGCTAAAAAGAAATATCAAGATCCAAATATTGTTGATTATGTTGTTAGAATCGGAAGGGATCCTTTAAGAAAATTAGCTCCAGATGATAGATTAATTGCTCCTGCTAAGATGGCTATAAAATCTGGAATTACTCCTAAGGCAATTGCATATGGAACAGCAGCAGCATTATATTTTGACTACTTAGATGATCCAATTGCTATATGTTTAAAAGAAATGAGAGAGCAATATGGTAATAAATATGTATTAAAAACAGTTTGTGGATTAGGAGAGGGGGACCAATTAACTAAGTTAATTCTTCAATGTATAGAAGAATTAAAACAAAAGAAATGGATAAAAGAAGGTGAATTTAATGGTTAAAAATGCAGTGGTGTATGGTGCGGGTCAGACGGGAAGAGGGTATACAGCAAGATATTTAAAGGAACGAAATTATTCAATATCCTTTATTGAAAAAAATAAAGAATTAGTTAATCTTTTAAATGAAGATAAGAGATTTTGTATTCATTTTTATGATAAAGATAGAACACCAGTATTAGTTGATAATTTTAAAGCTTATCATATATCTGACGATCTAAATTCAATTATTTCAAATGCTGATATTATTCTTACAGCTGTTGGAGAACAAAATTTAGATGAAGTTGGTAAATCTATTGTAAACAATATTGGAAATAAAAGCATTCCTCAATTACTAACTTGTGAAAATGGAATCAATCCAGCAAAAGTACTTAAAACTGCACTGCTAAAAAATTCAACATTACATGAAAAAAATTTAAATATTTCCCAGACAGCTATATTTTGTTCTACAGTAAATGTAATTCAAACTAGATTAGATATTTTATCTCAAAATGAAACTTATTTTCCATATGATGTTGAAGGTTTTAGGGGGGAATTAGATTTTTATGGTGCTGAACCAAATAAAAATTTTGAACAATTTTTAAAACGTAAAATCTATACTTATAATTGTTTAGCTGGTATTATTTCCTATATGGGTTATATAAAAGGATATAAAATATATAGTGAAGCTGCTAATGATATAGAGATTTCAAAAGTAATAGAAATATTCTTAGAAAGTTTAAATCCTAGCTTATCAAACTATTTTGGAATTGAACTAAATAAACAAGCTGCATTTGCTCAAAAAGCAGTCAATAAATTCAAAGATAAAAATATATTAGATTATGTAATAAAAAATGGTAGAGCTGCTAAGAGAAAATTAGGAAAAACTGAGAGAATATTTGCTCCCTATGAAATAATTAAATCCAATAATAAAGATGCAAGAATTCTTACTTTTAATGCAGCAGCAGCATTAACGTATTGGTATGAATTACAAGGAAAAGGGGACGAACTATTATTAAATAATGATCCCATAGATGAATTAGTATCTATTTTACAATTATGCCCAAATGATGATTTTATTAAAGCTGTAAAATTCTACTATGAGAAAATTAAAGAAAATCGTAAAAAAATTAATTTACTTGAATTAATTTTTAATAATTAAAAGTGAGGGGTTGTATTTGATCGGAATATTATTGATAACTCATGGACCGTTTGGAAATTCATTAATAAAATCATCTTCTTTAATATTAGGAGTATCTCATAATATTGATGCTTTAGGAATATATCATGGTGATAATATAGATGAATTTGAAATAAAAATTAGCAATAAAATAAAAGATATGCTTAAAATATCTCAAGAACTGTTGATTTTTACTGATTTAATTGGAGGAAGTCCATCTAATGCAGTAGCTATAACATTAGCAAAATACTCAAAAGAAAATATTGAATGTATTGTTGGAATTAATTTACCAATGCTCTTGACAGCTTTGTGTTCTAGAGAAAATAAAAAACTTTCTAATATTGTAAGTGACTGCATTAAGACCGGAGAAGAAAGCATTTTTAGCTTAAGAAATAGATTGAAAATATAAATTTTTAATAGAGAAAATAAAAAACTCCAGTAAATGCAAGATTTTACTGGAGCTTTTTAAGTTATATTTTAAATTATAATATTATATTAATTATTATAATGTTAGAAAGCTTAATAGTTATTTTAATGAATTTGATATATTTGTAAATATAACTCCTAATGCATAGGCACCTGCATCTGGATAACCAATACTTCTTTCTCCCACTGTGCCTGCTCTACCCATACGTGCTACTATCTTTTCAGTGTTTTTTGCACCTTTAACTGCTTCTTTGGCACCATTCTTAAATGCTTGAAGAATAGAATCATTATTATTAGTACTTTTAATCCATGAATCAGCACATGGCACCAATGCATCAATTAAAGTTTTATCTCCCACTTGTGCTCCTCTTCCAAAAGAACGTTCTCCTGTAGCTTGAACTCCTTTTACAGCTGCTTGCATTAATTGGGCAAAATCTGAAATTGATAGTTCTTTTTTATTTTCAGCATATTTCCCAGCAGCTCTAAAGGATGAGCCCCATATTGGGCCTGATGCTCCCCCACAATGTTCCATAATTACTAAAGAACATTCATTTAAGAATTTACCAATACTCATATTATCTTCTTTAAGTATAGCTTTCCATTCTCTTTTTAATTGCTTAAATCCTTTTGCAACACTCATACCAAAGTCACCATCACCAGCGTGAGAATCCAATTCACAGAATGGAACTTCATTTTCTATTATGGTTTGACTCATTTTATCTATAATATAAATCATATTATCTAAAGTAATTTTTTCGTTTTTTATTTTTGTATAAGATTCAGAAGTTTCTAAGTCAAAAGTAATTTCTTCTGAAACTTCATTACTATTTAAGCCTACATATTTAACAGGTTCAACTGGCCCTGAAACTTTAAATGCAGGGGTATCACTTTCCTTAGATAATAATTCTTTAAGTTGATCATCTAGCTTCATAATAGATACAGAGGCACCTTCCATATCTATACTAGTCATATAGTTACCTACAAATATTCTATTAATTTTTATGTTTTTCTTTGCTAGTTCAGCAGTAACTGAATTATTAAAAAGATATAATTCTTGTAGTGGAGTAGCACCAAAACCATTGATTAATAATGCAATTTCTTCATTATTTGACCCATCTATATTAATATCTTTTAATATAGAATCAACAATTCTTTTAGCTAATTCATCTGCTGTAGTAATTTTTTCTCTTACTATGCCTGGTTCTCCATGTATTCCAACACCAAACTCCATTTCATCTTCTGCTAATTGAAAAGTTGGAGTTCCCTTAGCTGGAACTGTACAAGAAGAGAAAGCAAAACCTAAACTTCTAACGTTGGACACAGCTTTCTCTGCAATAGATTTAACTTCTTTTAGTGATAAACCTAATTCTGCTGCTGCACCAGCTATTTTATGAACTAATACAGTACCTGCAACTCCTCTACGTCCAACAGTGTATAAACTATCTTTAACTGCTATATCATCATCAACTTTTACATAATCAACTTTAATACCATCTTCACTTGCTAAATGAGCAGCATTTTTAAAGTTCATCATATCTCCGCTATAATTTTTTATAATTAATAGCGTTCCTTTTTCGCTAGCTGTAGCTTTTATTGCCTGATATATTTGGATTTGAGAAGGTGATGCAAATATATCTCCACACACTGCTGCATCTAACATTCCTTTTCCTATAAATCCGGCATGGGCTGGTTCATGTCCACTTCCACCACCACTAATTAAGCTAACTTTATTTTTATTTATATTCTTTTTTTTCATTACTTTATATTTTCTAACAAACTCTAATTCAGGATGTGCCATAGCCATTCCATTACACATTTCCATAACTATAGTTTCTGGTCTATTTATTATTTTTTTCATATTTACACCTCTATCTATTTAATTTGTATTTTTTACCCAATGTATCTGCAGCTATTATTGCTGCTGCTACTTCTTCTGGAGTTACCTTAAATGGCATAGAGTGCATTGATTCTTCTTCTATACAAGATTTTTTAGCTACTTCCATAAGTTCTTCGTCAGTAATACTGTGAACACCAATATCTTCTAGGCAAACTGGAAGTCCAATTTCTAAGCAGAAATTTATTACTTCGTCTATTTCTGATTTTGGTGCATTTTCTAGAACTAATTGAGCAATTGTTCCAAATGCAACTTTTTCTCCGTGGAAATATTTGTGAGTTCCTTCTAATATAGTTAATCCATCGTGAATTGCATGAGCTGCTGATAAACCACCACTTTCAAAACCTAATCCTGATAAAAGAATATTTGTTTCTATTATATTTTCTAATGCTTGAGTTACTAAGTTACAGTCAGATGCTATTTTTGCTTTTACACCATCTTCCATTAATGTTTCATAACAAGCTTTTGCAAGTATTAATGCTGTGTTAGTTCCTTTTGCTGGGGCACATAATCCTTCTCTAACTCCACAAGGTAAACCTGCATTAACATTTGAAAAAGAGTTTGAAGTTGCTCTTGCTTCGAAATATGTTGATAGTGCATCGCCCATTCCAGAAACTAAGAATCTAGTTGGAGCATTTGCAATAACTGTAGTATCTATTAAAATAACAGTTGGACTTTGCCAAAAATAAGCATAATCATCAAATGAACCATCAGGTGTGTAAAGCACCGCAGAGTGACTAGTTGGAGCATCTGTAGCTGCTATTGTTGGAACAATTATTAATGAATTACCTTTAGCAACACATTTTGCTGTATCTATAGCTTTACCTCCACCAAGTCCAATAGTACATGTGCATTTGTTATTTTTTGCAATTTCTTGTAATCTTGCAACTTCTTCTCTTGAACATTCTCCACAGAATTCACTTTCTACAAAAGTAATTCCAAATTTTTTAGAAGTTAAATCTAATTTATTTTTAACACGTTCTATATCATCTTTATGGGCTATTAATAGAGCTGATTTTCCAAAGCTCTTTACAAAATAACCTAAGTTTAATAATTCATCTTCACCTTGAACATATTTAGTTGGACAAATAAATGCTTTTCTCATTATAATCTCCCCTTCATTTGTAAAATAGATTTTGTTTATTTCTTTTTAATATCGTTTACAATATTATTGTAATATCGTTTACAACAATTTGCATTGTATTTACATGATAAAAAATTATGATAAAAAATCGTATTTTTTTGTTGTAAAGGGAGTAAATTGTAATTTCATATCCTTTTTATTATTTTAGGTTATAAATATATAAAAAAATTATTGCAAAATAGATTTCAGATGTATTTTGCAATAATTATAAAAATATTTTTTTAATTTTTTTTGCAATATTTCCTATAGATAAAAGGGGTTACACCTTCATATTTTTTAAATATTTTTATAAAATAACCTGTTTCGCTAAATCCAAGTTCATCACTAATTTCATTTATATTCATGTTTGTTTCTTCTAATAAGTTTTTTGCCCAATCTACTTTTAGTCTAGAAAGAAATATAGAAAAGCTTTTTCCAGTTTCTTTTGTAAATAGTCTACTAAAATAACTAGTGCTTATATGGCAAACTTCTGCTAATTTTTTTCCAGTAATATTTTCACTTTTATGATTATAAATATATTCAATAGCAGGCTTTAGTGTATTACTCACTGAAATGTCTAGGCTATCATTTGAAAGATATTTATCTACATAAGAATTTAATAGGACATTAGATATTTCTTCTTTGGCATGTTCAATATTTTTTATTGTATATCCTGATAAGGTGTTTGAATCTATTTTTGATTCAGATGTTACAGTTTTTTCATATATCTCTGAAATTAAATTTTTATTTAAAGCTTCTTCCACTAAATAATTACACAAAGAAAATAGCATATCAGCTATATTTTCTACTTCCCTTAATGATAAAAATGGAATTTCATCATAATATTCTTTAAAGTCTTCTAAAGCTTTATTTGCTATAAAACTTTTTTTAGTTGAAACAATTTTTTCTAAACTATCTGAAGCATTATTATCAGATAGTTTTATTTGTCCAGCCATAATTGCTCCAATATATTTTCCATCTACAATTATTGGAATAGCTATATCTACTATATTATAATGACATAAATATATATATGGCTTATTTAAACGAACTGCTTCTAGGCCACCTCGTGAATCGCATTTTTCACAGTATTTAACAAGCTCTGAATCTGACCGGACTGCCCTACAAAACATATTACAACCACTATGGTGTGTAACTGGGTTTCCTTTATAATCAACAATTATTATAGCTGCTTTAGTAACTATTGATAGAGAGTCTTGCAACTTGGCCCACTTTTTAAAATCTATAACTTTATTTAAATTTAAATTTTCTTTAATCAATTCTATTTGCTCCCATAGCATATTTATATATTAATAAAATAATTATTTTTAATATATAAAGTACTCATTCATAATTATTATTGAATTATATTTTATCATAACATTATGAATTATAACATCAGATTTATACATTACAATTATAAATTTACAATATTTTCGCATTGACGACAAATATAGATATGTGATATTATTTTAAAAAAGCTAGTACTTTTAAACCAGTCCAGAGAGGCTGACAAAGGAATTATAAATGTATGTGTTTATATTATGAAATGTAAATACCTTTGTTAGTGTACAAGGGTATTTTTTTATGCAAAATAATATGAAAGTGCTAGGATAAATAAAATTTTAGGAGGTATACATATGAGTAACCTAGAAAAACATCAAGATTCTGATTATTCCTTAACTTCAGTAGAAAACAAAGATAAAAAAGGATTTATATCAATGTTTGCAGTAATGCTAGGATTTACGTTTTTTTCTGCTAGTATGTGGGCTGGAGGTACTATAGGAACGGGATTAGGTTTTAAAAAATTTATTTTTTCAATTCTTGCAGGTAATTTAATATTAGGGGTATATACAGCATTCTTAGCTTATATTGCTTCAGATACAGGTTTATCCACTCATCTACTTGCCAAATATTCTTTTGGTGAAAAGGGCTCATATCTTGTATCTTTCATTTTAGGAATAACTCAGGTCGGTTGGTTTGGTGTGGGAGTTGCAATGTTTGCTTTGCCTCTTCACAAAGTAACAGGAATAAATATATATGTGCTTATATTCTTATCTGGTATTATCATGACAAGTAGTGCATATTTTGGTATGAAGACACTTACAATCTTAAGTATAATAGCTGTGCCATCTATAGCGATCTTAGGAAGCATATCTGTATTCAAATCTGTTGATACAGTGGGTGGAATTAATCAGCTAATGAATATAAAAGCCGTTTCACCTATAAGTTTTACTGCATCATTATCTTTATGTGTAGGTTCATTTATAAGCGGGGGAACATTAACACCAGATTTCACAAGATTTTCTAAAAATAAAAAAGTAGGGGTTTTAAGTACTATCATAGCATTCTTTATTGGAAATTCACTTATGTTTTTATTTGGTGCTGTAGGAGCTATGGTAACTGGAAAGTCAGATATATCAGATGTCATGATGATGCAAGGGCTTATAATTCCAGCAATAATAGTATTAGGATTTAATATATGGACTACTAATGATAATGCCATATACGCATCTGGACTTGGTTTTTCAAATATAACAAAAATGCCTAAAAACAAAGTGGTTATTTTCAATGGATTATTAGGTACACTTATGTCATTATGGCTTTATAATAGTTTCGTAGGATGGTTAAACATATTAAATACAATAATTCCACCAATAGGAGGAATACTAGTAGCTGATTATTTTATACTTAATAAAAGAAAATATTCAAAGTATGAAGATATGAAATTTCAAAAAGTAAATTATATAGCAGTTATAAGCTGGGTTGTTGGAGTTATATCAAGTAAAGTTATTCCTGGAGTTGCTACTATAAATTCTGTTATAGCAAGTGTTGTTGTTTATGTTTTATGTAGTAAAATAATAAGTAAGAAAAGTAATACAGGAGATCTAATAGGAAAGGAAGTTGCTTAGTATTATGATAATAAAAAATGTAAAACTAACACATAAAGAAGGGCTATGGAATATAGTTGTAGACCACAATGGAAAGATTAAAAGCATAGATAATAAAACAGTTAATGACAAAGATGATAATATAATAGATGGTGAAGGAGGACTTTTAATTCCACCTTTTATAGAGCCACATGTTCATTTGGACACTACATTAACAGCAGGAAAGCCAAGATGGAATATGAGCGGAACTTTATTTGAAGGTATTCAATGTTGGTCTGAAAGAAAATCAATGTTATCCAAAGAAGATGTGAAAAATAGGGCCATAAAGGCTCTAAAATGGCAAGTAGCTCAAGGAATTCAATATGTGAGAACACATGTTGATGTAACAGATCCAAATCTTACCGCACTTAAAGCTATGGTAGAAGTAAAAGAGGAAATGAAAGATTTAGTAGACCTGCAAATAGTAGCATTCCCCCAGGAAGGAATACTATCTTATAAAAACGGATTAGAACTGTTAGAAGAAGCTATAAAGCTTGGAGCAGACGTAATCGGAGCTATACCTCACTTTGAATTTACAAGAGAATATGGCGTAAAATCCATAAATAAAATATTTGAATTAGCTGTAAAATACAATAAACTTATAGATGTACATTGCGATGAAATAGATGATGAACAATCAAGATTTATTGAGACATTAGCTACAAGAGCATATGAATATGGAATAGGACATAAAGTTACAGCAAGTCATACAACTGCTATGCATTCCTATAATAATGCATATACTTATAAATTATTTAGACTTCTTAAAATGTCTAATATAAATTTTGTAGCAAATCCTTTAGTTAATATTCATCTTCAAGGAAGATTTGATACATATCCTAAAAGAAGAGGAGTAACTCGTGTAAAGGAACTAAATGAAGCAGGAATAAATGTTTGTTTTGGACATGATGATATTTTTGATCCGTGGTATCCAATGGGAACAGGAAACATGCTTCAAGTTCTTTTTATGGGATTACATGTTTGCCAAATCATGGGTTATGAAGATATTAATAATTCTATAGATTTCATAACATATAACAGTGCTAAAACTTTAAACATAGAAGAGAATTATGGCATAGAAGAAGGTAAGGATGCAAACTTTATAATACTTCCATGTGAAACACCTTATGATGCCATAAGAAAACAAGTAAAAGTAAGATATTCTATTAGAAAAGGTAAAGTTATAAGTGAAACGAAACCAGAAATAAGTAATATATATAGGAAATCCAAAGAAGAAATAGATTTTAATTAAACTTGATAGTTAGTGTAAAATTTATGGTATGGATTTTACATAAATCAAATATAAAAACACAACACTTAACAATACATAAAATATTTATGAGTGTTGTGTTTTTTATTTTTATATAAGTAATATGATAGGGCAACTTTAATATTTTTAATTATAATAAATTTATCGCTAAATATAGTGCTATTTTTAATCATAGTAATTTTTGGTTAAACATAGTACTATTTATGATTATAGTAGTTTTTGATTAAATATAGTACCATTTATATACAAGCATTATATAAAATAGGATGAAGGAGAGAAGAGAAACATGAAGAAATTACAATATAAATATGGATATCATAAAGGATATGAAACTATAAATTATTATAGATACTTTAAAATAACTAGCACAACAGATTAAATTAGAAAGAAGGAAACTCCCATGAATTTGAGAAGATATAAATCAGAAGATTGTAGAGAAATTATAAAACTTTTTTATAATACAGTTCATTGTATTGGTGTAGGAACCATTATTGCTAATGAATTAGAGAAATACGCAGAAAAAAACATATTAATACAATAACAACACATGGATCTATTACTGCAAAATCTTTCTTTGAGAAACGTGGATATAAAACTTTGAATAAGCAATCAGTAGTGAAAAAGAGACAAGTTCTAACTAATTTTATTATGAAAAAATTTTTATAAAAATAACTATAAATCCCATTTCATGTAAAATAAAAGAATCTATTTTAAAAATTAATTTACCAATTAAGTAATTAATTTTGTGAGAAAATATGATATGTTTATGAATTAAATGAAATATAATTGTTAATATGGTAGAGGAGAGTTTAACATGGAAATAAAAATAATAAAAGACAATAAAAAAGATTATTTGGATTTACTACTTTTAGCAGACGAACAGGAAAATATGATTGATAAATATTTAAACCGTGGGAAAATGTTTGCTTTATATGATGGGGATTTAAAAAGTATTTGTGTAGTAACTAAAGAAGCAGAAGATATATATGAGATAAAAAATCTGGCCACTTATGAGAAATATCAAGGACAAGGTTATGGAAGCAGATTAACTGAATATATATTTAATCACTATAAGGGAATATGTAAGACAATACTTGTAGGTACTGGGGATAGTCCACTTACAATTCATTTTTATAAGCATTGTGGATTTGAAATTTCTCATACAGTAAAGAATTTTTTTATAGATAACTATGATCATCCTATTTATGAAGATGGAATCCAATTAGTTGATATGGTTTATTTAAAAATAGACTTTTAAGATTAATTTAAATTAACTTGTTGTGCTAGTTAAAGTAGTAGTTTTCAGTAATAAAAATCTGTAATCCTTTATTAAATATAATAAAAGGAAGCAATTATTTATAAAAAGATGTTATTACTTAATATGGAAGATGTATTGAAATTAATATTTATAATGTATACAATTAAAGTATTATAAGATATAAATCCATAATTAAAAAAGGTTTAGTTTATATTAACTAGATTACAAAATATGAAATGATAAATCTTTTTCTAAAAAATATGTTTAAGAATTTGAAATAATTCTAAGTAAATAAGGTCAGTAGTTATATTATTAAAAAGCAATGTATAAATTTAATAGTATATATTTTTATGTGTAAATATACTTATGATAAGGGGCTTTGTATCTTGTAAAGTATACATTTCAAGGAGTGATTTAAATGAAAGATTTAAAAGTTGTACAACTTTAAATAATGGTATAAAAATGCCTTGGCTTGGATTTGGGACTTATAAGGTTGAAAATGGAGATGCAGTTATAGATTCAGTAAAGGAAGCTCTTAAAGTGGGATATCGTCACATAGATACAGCTTCTTTTTATGGAAATGAAGAAGGTATTGGAATTGGAATAAAGGAAAGCGGAGTTCCTAGAGAAGAAATATTTTTAGTAAGTAAGGTTTGGAACACAGATCAAGGATATGAAAAAACTTTAGAAGCCTTTGAAAACTCAATAAAAAAATTAGGTACAGATTATTTAGATTTATATCTAGTTCATTGGCCTCAATCTTTATCTAAAGAAACCTGGAAGGCATTAGAAAAACTCTATAAAGAAGGGCGTATAAAAGCTATTGGAGTAAGTAATTTTTTAGTGAACCATCTAAAATGGTTAATGGAAGATGCTGAAATAATGCCTATGGTAAATCAAGTAGAGTTTAATCCTAAACTTGTTCAAAAAGATTTAATAGAATTCTGCAAAAAAAATAACATACAATTAGAAGCTTGGGCGCCACTAATGAGAGGGAAAATATTTGAGATTGAATTATTAAAAGAGTTAGCAAAAAAATATAAAAAAACAATTCCTCAAATTGTATTAAGATGGGATCTACAAATGGGTGTTGTGTCTATTCCCAAATCAGTAACTCCATCAAGAATAAAAGATAATTCAGATATATTCGATTTTGAAATAAGTAAAGAGGATATGAATAAAATATGTGAATTAGATGAGAATATGAGGATGCATTCAGACCCTAACGAAGTTTTTCCATGTCCTAAAAAGTATAAATAAAATCAATATAGATTTGCCAGTAATATTTAATTGATGGCAATAATTTTATAACAAATTATTGAATATATTTTAATTCTAAAAACTTATTTTAATAAATAGACATATACAAAGGAAAAAAATAAATATAAATTTCAGAAAATTATTGAAAATTGTCATAAATATGATATAATAAAATTGTAATTGGAAACGATACCAGAATCGATACCGAAAACGATACCAAATTATACCTTCTTAGAGGAGAGATACAATGGCTAATTTAACTATAAAGGATATATCAAGGATTGCAGGAGTAGGAGTAAGTACAGTATCTAGAGTTTTAAATAATCATCCAGATGTAAAAGATGAAACTAGAGAGAAGGTACTTGAAGTTATAAAGGATGTAAAATATATACCTAACAACAGTGCAAGAAACCTTAAAAGAAATGGGACAAATAGTATAGGAATTTTAATTAAAGGTATTCATAACACTTTCTTTTCAAAAATGATAAAATCTATTGAAGAAAAGATAACTGAGAAGCATTATTCTATGATTCTTCATTATAATAAAACAAAATTAAGTGATTTTGAAGTAGCTATTCAATTTATAAAGGAAAAAAAATTAAAAGGTTTAATATGCCTTGGGGGTGAATTTCACGATGTTGATAATACACAACTAAAAAATTTAAATACTCCAATAGTAATTGCATCAACAAACATTCCAGAGCATATGGATAAAAAGTATTTTTCAAGTGTTGTTATAGAAAATGAAAAATCAGCATTTAATGCAGTAGATTATTTATGTAAGTTAGGGCATAAAAAGATAGGAATTATAACAACGGGAGAAAAGGATAAAAGTATAGGACAACTTAGGTTGCAAGGATATAAAAGATCACTTTTGCAAAATCAGATTCAATACGATTCTAGTTTAACAGAAATAGGTACTTATACTTTTGAATCTGGATTTAATGCCATGAATAAAATTTTAGATAAAAATTTAGATATGGATGCTATGTTTGTAACTACAGACATTATGGCCATTGGAGCTGCAAAAGCTATATTAAGTAGAGGACTTAAAATTCCAGAAGATATTTCAATAGTAGGATTCGATGGAATTGAATATTCTAAATATTTCCATCCATCAATAACAACTATTAGACAACCAGCTGAGGGTATAGGTGAAAAAAGTATAAAAATTATATTTGATTTAATAAAAAATAAAAAAAATCATAAACATATTGTTTTAAAAACAGAGTTGCTAGAAAGAGAATCTTGTATAAAAAAAGTAGGGGGGGACAATAATGGCTAAAGTAATTCTAAAAAATTTAGGAAAAACTTATGAAAATGGTTTTGAAGCTGTTAAAGGAATTGATCTAAATATAACAGATGGAGAATTTATGGTTTTAGTAGGACCATCAGGTTGTGCAAAATCAACTACATTAAGAATGATAGCAGGACTTGAAGAGATTTCAAATGGAGAAATTTATATAGGAGATAAATGTGTAAATGATGTGCCACCAAAGAACAGAGGTATAGCTATGGTTTTTCAAAATTATGCATTATATCCTCATATGACTGTGTATGATAATATGGCATTTTCATTAAAGATGAACAAAGTACCAAAAGATGTTATAAAACAAAAAGTAGATGAAGCAAGTAAAATTTTGGGCCTAGAAAGTGTTTTGAAAAGAAGACCCAAAGCTTTATCAGGAGGTCAAAGACAAAGGGTAGCTGTTGGTCGTGCTATAGTGCGTGATCCTGAAGTGTTTTTGTTTGATGAACCTTTATCTAATTTGGATGCAAAACTAAGAGTACATATGAGGGTGGAAATTTGTAAATTACATAAGAGGCTTAAATCTACCATGATTTATGTTACACATGATCAAGTGGAAGCCATGACAATGGGAGACAGAATTTGTGTAATGGATAAAGGCCAAATTATGCAAGTAGATACGCCACTTAATATATATAATTATCCTAAAAATAAATTTGTAGCTGGATTTATAGGATCACCATCTATGAATTTTATTGAAGCAGAGTTAATTAGTAAAGGGGATTCTATAGTTTTAAAATTTGGAAGCTTAGAATTACTTTTATCTAAAGATAAACAAGATAAAGTCAAAGATTATATAGGTAGAAAAGTTTGGTTTGGATTTAGACCAGAAGATGTTAGATTGAAAGAAGGTGACAAAGGGCAAGGTTTAAAGGGGACAATTGATGTAATAGAGCATATGGGAAGTGAATCTTTTGTATATTTTAATTTTGAAGGGAAATCATTAATATCAAAATTAGGATCAGAAGATGGAGCTTCAATAAAATCTGGACATGTTCAAGAATTTATGGTGAATATGGATAAATGCCATATATTTGATTTTGAAACTGAAAAAAATATAACTTTATAATTTGGAGGGATAAATATGAAGCGTATTAAAAAATTAGTAGCAGCGGCTATGTGCTCAACTCTCATTTTATCATCTTTAGCATTAGCGGGCTGTGGCTCAAAGTCAACATCTACAAAAGGTGAAAATGGTGAAGTTACAGTTAACATATTTCAATTTAAAGTTGAGGTAGCAAAGGAACTTGAACAAGCAGCTCAAGAATATTCAAAGGAAAACAAAAATGTAAAAATAAATATAGAAACTGTTGGTGGTGGCGCTGATTATGGTGCTGCTCTTAGAACAAAAATTCAATCAGGTAAAGAACCAGCTATATTTAATATAGGAGGACCACAAGATATTCAAGACTGGAAAAGTAGATTAGTGGATTTATCAAAAGAATCTTGGGTTAAAAATTCTGTAGATGGAGTTTTAGATGGTGTTACAGAAGATGGAAAGGTTTACGGAACACCATTTTCAATAGAAGGATATGGATTGATATATAATAAGGCCATATTTAAAGATGCAGGTGTAGATGCAAGTAAAATAAATACTTATACAGCTCTAGAACAAGCAGTTAAAACTTTAGATAGTAAAATAAAATCAGGAGCATTAAAAGAAAAATATCCAAAATTAGAAGCAGTATTTGAAATGCCAGCTAAAGAAACTTGGATAACTGGACTGCATACATCTAATGCAGTATTAGGTCAAGAATTCACTAGTACAAGGGATGCTTATAAAGCTAAAAAAGTAGAGTTTAAACATAAAGATGGATTTAAATCATTAATAGATTTACAAGCAAATTATTCAAAAAATTCACAAGACAAATCAAAATTAAATGCTGTTGATTACTCAACTCAAGTTGGTCAAGGATTAGCTATTGAACGTGTTGCTATAATTCAACAAGGAAACTGGATTTATAATGAAGTTCAAAAAGTTGATGAAAAAGTTGCAAATAACTTAGATATATTACCAATACCAGTTAAAGGTGGTAAAGAAGATTCTATATCAATAGGTGTTCCAATGTATTGGGCTGTTAATAACAAAGTTTCAAAAGAAGAACAACAAGCAGCTAAAGATTTCTTAAAATGGTTATATACTTCTGAAAAAGGTAAAGACTTTGTTGTAAATAAACTATTATTTATACCTCCATTTAAAGGATATGACAACTTAAAACCAAAGGATTGTTTAGCAGCAGCAGTAGAAAAATATATTAAAAATAAAAAGACAACTCCATGGGTATTCATGGGATATCCAACTGGATGGGGTATGGAATCAGTAGGAAAAGAAGTTCAAAAATATTTATCTGGTCAAGCTACATGGGATGATGTTATAAAAGCATCACAAGCTAAATGGGAAAGTGATAGAAATAAATAATTTAATAAATTAGGAGGGAGCCCCCTCCTAATTTTATAAAATAATGATTTATAGGAGGGTATTATGAAAAGATCAAAATTAGGATTTGGATTATTTGTAGGACCTATATTAATTGCATTTTTAATAGTAGTATTAATACCAGCCATAATGGGGATATATTATTCTTTTACTAACTGGGATGGAATAAATAATAACCCCGCTTTTGTTGGATTATCTAATTACATAAGTGTATTTAAACAAGATAATAGTTTTGTAAAAGCGTTTATATTTACGTTTAAATTTGCCATAGTATCTGTAATCTTAATTAATCTAATTGGATTTGGATTAGCTTTGCTTGTAACAAGAGGTATGAAAACAAGCAATATATTAAGAAGTATATTTTTTCTGCCGAACATGATTGGTGGAATTATACTTGGATTTATATGGCAGTTTATATTTACAAAGGTATTTGATGTTATAGGAAGTAAAATAGGATGGAGCTTCTTAAATGGGTGGTTATCCACTACAACTACAGGATTTTGGGCACTTGCCATACTAATGGCTTGGCAGATGTCAGGTTATATGATGATAATTTATATAGCAGCACTTCAAGGAATACCTGAAAATTTAAAGGAAGCATCAGAAATAGATGGAGCTAATGGATTTCAAAAACTTATGCACATAACAGTTCCTCTTGTAGCACCAGCTTTTACTATAGGATTATTTTTAACTTTATCTAATTGTTTTAAATTATTTGATCAAAACTTATCCCTTACAGGTGGAGGACCATACGATTCAACTCAAATGCTAGCCCTTAATATTTATAACACAGCATTTGTATATAGTAAATTTAGTTTAGCTCAAGCTAAAGCAGTAATATTCTTAATAACAGTAGCAATTATAACATTAACACAATTAAGATTTAATAAGAAAAGGGAGGTAGAAATGTAATGAAACAAAAGGTTTTAAAAAAAGTATTTTGGGGTATATTATCTCTATTTGTTGCATTGGTATTTTTAGCCCCCCTATATGTAGCAATTGTCAACTCTTTTAAGACCCAAAAGGGCATATATATTGATACTTTAGGACTTCCAGGAAAATTAGTATTTACTTTAGAAAATTATGTTCAAGCCTTTAAGGATTTAAACTTTTTTAATTCATTTACTAATTCATTTTTAATAACTACTATAAGCACAATTATAATAGTTTGCCTTTCTTCAATGGCAGCTTGGAAATTAGTTAGAACAAGAACAAAAATAAGTGCAGCTATATTCTTTATGTTTGCTGCAGCTATGCTTGTTCCGTTCCAATCAGTTATGTTACCTCTAGTAAACATAGCAGGTAAGATGAATATGTTAAATCCAGTAGGATTAGTATTTATGTACATTGGATTTGGTTCTAGTTTATCAATAATTATGTATCACGGTTTTATAAAAGGTATACCAAAGGAACTAGAAGAAGCTGCAATTATTGATGGTTGCAATGAATTTCAAGTTTTCTGGCTAATAGTTTTTCCACTTTTAAAACCAATAACAGTTACAGTAGGTATTTTAAATACAATGTGGATATGGAATGATTTCTTACTTCCACAACTAATAATAAATAAGCCACAATGGCAAACTATACCACTAAAAATGTTTTATTTCTTTGGACAATATTCTAAAAAGTGGAATTTAGCACTTGCAGGTCTTATTTTAGGAATGATACCAATAATAATATTCTACTTTATTGCTCAAAAGCATATTGTAAAAGGTGTTACACAAGGCTCTATAAAATAAAATTAAATCCTATTGTGTTAAGTAATTATGAAAAAACAGATTAAAAGATCATACAATTATAATGTGGAGGAGAGATAATGAAAACTTTTACAATAAATGATAATGTGAAAAAATACACTTTTGGTAATCCAATAAATACAGATACTATAGCTATTACTGGAGAAGAGATAAATAAAAATTCTATTGACTTTTTTAACATTAAAGAACATAAAACCTTAAAGCTAATATATAAAATGAATAAAGATGATATAGTATTTGGGCTAGGTGAAAACCAAAGAGGAATAAACAAAAGAGGATATGTGTATGAGTCTTTTTGCACTGATGATCCAGTTCATACAGAAAATAAAAAGTCATTGTATGGCTGTCATAATTTTATAATTATAGATGGGAACAAAAAATTTGGTGTATTTGTTGACTCTCCCTCAAAGGTTGTTTTTGATATTGGATTTTTAAAACAGGATGAAATAAAAATAGATATAGAAGATAAAAATGCTGATATCTATATAATACAAGGATACACAGCAAAAGATATTACAAAGGAATTTTTAAATATAATAGGAGATACTTATGTTCCACCTAAATGGGCCTTTGGATACCAACAATCAAGATGGAGTTATAAAGATCATGAGGAAGTTGAAAATTTAGCAGATAAATTTATTGAAAATAATATTCCTTGTGATGCTATTTATCTAGATATAGATTACATGGAAAACTTTAAAGATTTTACAATAGATAAAAATGCTTTCCCACAATTTAAGGAATTTGTACAAAGGTTAAAACATAAAGGATTCAGACTTATTCCAATAATTGATGCTGGAGTTAGAATAGAAAAAGGCTATGAAACCTATGAACAAGGTATAAAAAATAATTATTTTTGTATGGACAAAGATGGAAAACCATTTGTAGCTGCCGTTTGGCCAGGAAGATGTCATTTCCCAGATTTTTTAAATAGTGATGCAAGAAAATGGTTTGGATTAAAATACAAAACTCTTACTGATTTAGGTATTGAAGGATTTTGGAATGATATGAATGAACCAGCTATATTTTATACAGATAGAAGTTTAAGTGAGGCAGTAGAACTTGCAAAAAATTCAGAAAAAGAAAACTTAAATGTATATTCATTTTTTAATTTGAAAGATAAGTTTGTAAATATGTCAAATAACATAGAAGACTACAAAAGTTTTTATCATAATATGGATGGAGAGATAATAAATCATTATAAAGTTCATAATATTTTTGGATACAATATGACTAAAAGTGCATCAGAAGGACTAAAAGAAATTGCTCCTAATAATAGGTTTTTATTGTTCTCAAGAGCTTCATATATAGGAATGCATAGATTTTCAGGTATATGGACAGGAGATAACTGCTCTTGGTGGAGTCATTTATTGCAAAATATAAAAATGATGCCATCATTAAATATGTGTGGATTCTTATATATTGGGGCTGATACCGGAGGCTTTGGTAACGATTCCAATAGCGAACTTGTTACAAGATGGACACAATTTAGCATGTTCACACCCCTTTTTAGAAATCACTCAGCAAAAGGAACAAGAACACAAGAACCATTTGCTTTTGATGATGATACTAAAAATAGAATAAAAAATGCTATAGAAATGAGATATTCTTTAATACCATATATATATTCAGAATATATGAAAGCAGTTATAAATAAGGATATGTATTTTTCTCCTATAAGTTTTGAGTATGATGATGATATGTCAAGAAGAGTAGAGGATCAGCTATTACTTGGCGATTCAATAATGCTTACTCCTGTATATGAGGAAAATGTCAAGGGAAGATATGTGTATATTCCAGAAGATATGTTTTTATGGAAAGCTAAGAATTACAATGATAAAAATTATGAAGTTGTAAAAAAAGGACATATGTATTTGAATGTAGATATAGATGAAATACCAATTTTTATTAGAAAAGATAAGATGATAGTTAAAGCTAAACCAGAATGTAATATAGAAAAAATAAATGGTGAAGAGCTAGATATAATAGCATTTGTTGAAGATAAAGCAACATATGTTTATTATGATGATGATGGAAAAACCTATGACTATAAAAAAGATAGATATTCAAATATTTTCATAGAAATAAAAATAGAAGATAATGATTTGAAAATAAATATAGAGAACAAAGGTAATAAATTAGTTAAGAAAATAAATTTTGAAATTATAGATACCAATGGGAATATAAGGACCAAAACAATGTATTTAACAAAATAAAGGAGATTAGCAATATGATTGAGAGAAGCAGTGGTATTTTAATGCATATAACATCCTTACCTAATCCTTATGGAATTGGAACTTTTGGAAAAGAAGCTTATAAATTTGTTGATTTTTTAAAGAAGTCAGGTCAAAAATACTGGCAAATACTACCATTAGGGCCTACTAGTATAGGAGATTCACCTTATCAGTCTTTTTCAACTTTTGCTGGTAATCCTTATTTTATAGATTTTGATATGATGGAGGAAGAAGACTTATTAAGAAAAGAAGATTATGAAAATGTAGATTTTGGACATGATCCTTCTAGGGTAGATTATGAAAAGATTTTTTATAATAAAATGCCTATATTAAAAAAAGCCTGTAATAATGGTAAAGGTAAATATTATGATGAAATAAAGGTTTTTAAAGAGAAAAATAAAAATTGGCTAGAAGATTATGCACTTTATATGGCTATAAAGGGACAATTTAATTTAAAATCTTGGCAAGAGTGGAACGAGGATATTAAGCTCAGGAAAAAAGAGGCTTTAGATTATTATAGAAATAAGTTAAAGGATGAAATAGATTACTTTATATTTATTCAATATATGTTTTTTAAACAATGGGCAAAACTAAAAGGTTATGCCAATAAAAATGGAATAAAAATAGTTGGAGATATTCCTATTTATGTTGCAGAAGATAGTGTGGATGCATGGGCAAATACAGAGATATTTTTACTAAATGATAATAAAAGACCTATAGTAGTTTCAGGGTGCCCACCAGACGATTTTTCAAAAACTGGTCAACTTTGGGGAAATCCTATATATGATTGGCAGTATCTAAAAGAAACAAATTATAAATGGTGGATAGATAGAATAAAAGGTAATATAAATCTATATGATGTTACAAGAATAGATCACTTTAGAGGATTTGAATCATTTTGGCAAATTCCATATGGTGAAAATACAGCAGTTAATGGAAAATGGGTAAAAGGCCCAGGAATTAAGCTCTTTAATCAAATTAATAAGGAACTAGGGGAAATTGAAATAATAGCAGAGGATCTAGGATATCTTACCAAAGAAGTTATGGATTTCAAAAATACAACAGGATATCCTGGAATGAAGGTATTAGAATTTGCCTTTGATAGTAGAGAAGAGAGCGATTATCTTCCACATAATTATGATAAAAATTGTATAGTTTATACAGGAACCCATGATAATGATACCGTTATGGGGTGGCTAAAAGATGCTTGCAGAGAAGATATTAACTTTGCTAAGAATTATCTTGGTGTATCATCAGAAGAAAACTTCAATTGGGAATTTATAAGATGTGCATTAAGTTCAGTTGCAAAATTATCTATTGTGCAAATGCAGGATTATTTGGGGTTAGGTAGTGATGCAAGAATGAATATACCTTCAACATTAGGAGGGAATTGGCAATGGAGAGTAGATAAAGAAGCTCTAAATGATGAATTAGCACAGAAGATAAATGGTATTACAAAGCTTTATGGAAGGTAGGATGGAAATGATTAATATAAATAAAGAAGAACTAAAGAATCATATAGAAAATATTTTAAAAATAAAATATGGTAAAAACTTAGAAGATGCCAAAGACTATGAAAAATTTAATGCCATATCTCAGGCTATAATGGTATTAATTATGGATAATTGGAATAGATCTTTAGATAGTTACTCAAAAGGAAAACAAGCCTATTATTTATCTGCAGAATTTTTAATGGGAAGAGCTCTTGGAAATAATCTTATAAATTTAGAGATTTACGATGAAGTTAACAGCATTTTAAAAGAGCTTAATATAAATTTAAATGCAATTGAAGAAATTGAAGAAGATGCAGCATTAGGTAATGGAGGACTTGGAAGATTAGCAGCATGTTTTATGGAATCAGCAGCTACAAAAAACTTGCCAGTTACAGGTTATGGAATAAGATATAGTTATGGTCTTTTCAAACAAGAATTAGAGGATGGATTTCAAACTGAAAAATTAGATAATTGGTTAAAGTATGGAGATCCATGGTCTATTAGAAAAGAAGAAGATTCAATAATTGTAAATTTTAAAGATGGAAAGGTGAAGGCAGTTCCTTATGATACCCCTATTATAGGGTATGGAACAAAAAATATAAATACCCTTAGATTGTATAAAGCAGAAGCTCTAGAAGATTTAGATCTTCAGTTGTTTAATGATCAAGAATATGACAGCGCAGTTGAAAATAAAAATAGAGCAGAGGATATTTCAAAAATATTATATCCCAATGATTCAAAAAGAGAAGGTAAATTATTAAGATTAAGACAGGAATATTTCTTTGTATCAGCAGCTCTTCATGATATAGTAAAAAAATTTAAAGAAAAGCACGGAAGTAACTTTAATGAGTTTAAGAATTATCATGCTATTCAGCTTAATGATACTCATCCAACAGTTGCTATACCAGAACTTATGAGAATACTTATAGATGAAGAAAATTTAGATTTTGAAAAGGCCTTTAATATAGCAAAAGATACATTTTCTTATACAAATCACACAATATTAAGAGAAGCATTAGAGGAATGGGATGTTGACCTTTATAAAAGTATTTTACCAAGAGTCTATGAGGTTATAGAAAAAATAGATAAAAGACTTGTATTAGAATTTGAAAATAGGGGATATTTAAAAGATAAAATAAATTCTATGAAAATAATTTATGATAATAAAATAAAAATGGCTTGGCTTGCGATTTATGGAACTCATGCCACTAATGGGGTTGCTAAGCTACATACAGATATATTAAAATATCAAGAATTAAAAGATTGGTATGAAACTTATCCAGAAAGATTCTTAAATAAAACCAATGGAATTACTCAAAGAAGATGGCTAAAGTTATGTAATAAAGAATTATCAATTTTAATAACAGAGTTACTTGGGGGAGAGGAATGGGTTACCAATTTAAACATGTTAAAATCCTTAGAAATTTATAAAGAAGATAATATAGTTTTAGAAAGACTATTAAAAATTAAGCATTTAAATAAACAAAGATTAGCTAAATATATAAAAGAAAATGAAGGAGTAGAAATAGATCCAAATTCAATATTTGATATCCAAATTAAAAGATTACATGAATATAAGAGGCAACTTTTAAACGCCTTTCACATATTAGATTTATATTATAGATTAAAAGAAAATCCTAAACTGGACATAGAAAAAAGAACATTTATATTTGGAGCTAAGGCAGCACCAGGATATTTTAGAGCTAAGGGTATAATAAAATTTATAAATGAAATAGCAAAACTTATAAATAATGATAAATCTATTGAAGGTAAAATTAAAGTTGTGTTTGTACAAAACTATAGAGTGTCTTATGCAGAAAAACTATTCCCAGCAGCAGATATATCAGAACAAATTTCAACAGCAGGAAAAGAAGCCTCTGGTACTGGTAATATGAAGTTTATGTTAAATGGAACTCCTACTATTGGAACTTATGATGGAGCAAATGTAGAAATAGTTAAAGAATCAGGAGAAGAAAATAATTTCATATTTGGTTCTAAAGTAGAGGAACTAGAAAACATAAAAGACACATATGATCCTAAAGAATATTATAAAAACATTAAAGGGTTAAAAAGAGTTGTAGATACATTACTTGATGGAACATTTGACGATGGAGAAACAGGTATGTTTAAAGAATTATATACTTCTCTTTTAGAAGGAGCAAGTTGGCACAGAGCCGATAATTATTTTATATTCAAAGATTTTGAAGATTATAGAAATACTCAAAATAAAGTTGACAAAGAGTATAAAGATAGAATGAAATGGGCTAGAAAATGTCTTATGAATATTGCAAATGCAGGTACATTTAGCAGTGATAGAACAATAATGGAATATGCAAATGAGATCTGGAATATAGAAAGTAAAAAAATAAAATAAATAACTGCTTAACAAATTAAAAGAGGATAACTTAAATTAGATATAATTTTTATGTTTGCTATGTTAAAATTATATGGGTTTTATTTAAGTTATCTTATTTTAAATTTTATTATTATTATATACCTGTAATTAAAAAGTTAAAATATATAAACATATAATTATACATGTAATTAAAATTCATAAATTCAGAGATATATGCAGTAAAAAATTAAGGTGTATAAATGGATATTTAAAAAATATAGAAATAAATATCCATTTAATTTAAAGTGGTTAATGATTAAAACATTCTAAAGAGTAATGGAACTAGCATATGATTTAAGCTTTTCCTTTAGTTCGTTGGATGCAAAACATGCATCTACTGAATTTAGATATATTTTTTTATAATCTTCTAATGATAAATTACAAAACTTATGAAGCATTTCTAATTCTTTTGTTATAGTGGTATTAGAAACGGTCATATTATCTGTATTAATTGTAACTTTTATATCATCTCTTAAAAAATACATAAAAGGATGAGCCTTATAGGTTTCAAAAGCTTTTGTATGAAGATTACTTGTTGGACAAAGTTCTAGTGGTATTTTTCTTTCACGTACAAGTTTATAAGCTTCATTACAATCTTTAATATATATACCGTGTCCTATTCTTTCTGCATGTAAAAGGTTTATGGATTCTAAAACATTTTCTCCTACCCCTGTTTCGCCAGCATGTATAGTTATTCTATATCCATATTTTTTAGCTAATTTTATAATTTCTATATATTTCCCAGGGAAATGGGGTTCTTCACTACCGCAAAGGTCTATAGCAACCACACCTTTTCCTATAAATTTAGAGCCCTTTTCTACAACTTTAAGAGAGGATTCTATATCCATATTTCTCATGCCGCCTAGTATAACATTACCTTTTATATCATAAAGATTTTCAGCTTCTTTTATACCTTCTAAAACACTTTCTATTATTTCTTCAATAGTAAGACCTTTTTGAACATGGAGTATAGGGGCAAATCTTACTTCTATGTATTTTACGTTATCTTTTGCTACATCTTCTAATAATTCAAAGGCTACTCTTTTTAAATTTTCTTTAGTTTGCATAACTTCATTAGGTATGAAAAATTTATTTAAATATTCATCTAAACAATTACAATCTCCTACTATAGAAAGATGATTTATAAGTTCTGTTTTATTATAAGTAGGAAGAGAAATATTATCTTTTTTAGCTATATCTAATATTGTATCTACTCTTAATGAACCGTCTAAATGACAGTGCAATTCTATTTTAGGAAGTTTTTTAAAATTCAAATCTGTCACTCCTTTATATATGTTGTATGTTATTTACAACAATTTACATTTATAGATTTTTATAATAATTTAATAAGGTTAGTTTTATTATTAAATTTGTATAGATAAGGACTATTAAAATAAAATTCATTTAATTTTAACATAATTTGTAGTAAAAAATACACTTAATTAGCTAATTTATTTTTATAAGTTTTTCCATACATATATATTAAAAACTTAAATTTTAAGTAACATATGGATGAATACAAAAATTTATTTGAAATTTTAACACATAAGTTACAGCTATAATGTTGAATAAAGAAAAAATATGTAATATTATAAAACAGTAACTTTAATGACTTATAGTTTTATAAATAATAAAATACTATTGAGATAAAAACTATAGATTCTATTAATAAGTAGTATTTTTTACATTATTTAGGTTTTATAAAAAAAATAGGAGGAAATATATGGTGATGAATAGATTTAAAAATATACTTAAGGTATATAAAAGAGATATTAAAAGTTTAAGAAAAAATTTTATTGCAATTGTTATAATAATGGGAGTATGTGTATTACCATCTCTTTATGCTTGGATTAACATTAAAGCTTGTTGGAACACCTATGAAAATACAGGTACAATTCCTATAGCTGTAATTAATAATGATAAAGGTGCAAGTTTTAAGGATAAAGAACTGAATATAGGAAATGAAGTTGTAGACAAGCTTAAAAGTAATAATAAAATTGGATGGAAGTTTACAAATAAAAGAGAAGCAGATATGGGTGTTGTAGATGGTACATATTATGCAACCATAGAAATACCAGAAGATTTCTCATCTGATATAGCTAGTATTTTATCAGATAATCCTAAACATCCAGAATTGATCTATAAAGTAGATACAAAGGAAAATCCTGTAGCGGGAAAGATAACTGGTATGGCTAAAACCACATTAATAAATGAAATAACCACAAATTTTGTTACTACTGTAAATACAACAATATTTTCTTCTGTAAATGGTATAGGACGAGATTTAGAAAAAAATAAAAATGATATAATAAAACTTAAAGATTCCATTATTACAATGAATAAAAATATGGATTTAATTTTGGCAGGACTTGAAACTGCAAATACTAGTTCTAAGAATTTAAATGAATATTTAGCCATAGCAAAAACCACTTTCCCTGAAGTAGCTAACGGACTAAAAGATATTACATCTAAAACTTCAAATACAACAGAAGTAATAAATGAAACTAAGAATATATTTAATCATTCTTTTTATAATATAGAGCTTACATTAAACCAGGCTATGGCTACTAATAAACGTGTTGAAGCATTATCTAAAGAATTAGTGGCTTTGAATAATGAATCTTCCAGTAGTGATATAAACAAATCACCATTAAATTTAGTAATGGATATAGATGCTACAAATAAAAATATTGATTCTATAGTGAGATTTCTTCAAACAATTAATAATATTAAGCCTAATGTTAAAGTATCCAATCTTATAGAATCTCTTAACAATATTAAAAATGCTTTAAATGAACAAAAACAAAAATTAGTAAACATACAAGAAGTTGCTTCAAATTCTAACAAAGTAGATAATAAGTTAATAGATGATTTAAATCAATACACATCTGGTTTAAATAAGCAAATACAATATTCAATAAATACATTCCG
The DNA here is from genome assembly GCF_943736985.1 of Clostridium sp. Marseille-Q2269. Classification (GTDB taxonomy): domain Bacteria; phylum Bacillota; class Clostridia; order Clostridiales; family Clostridiaceae; genus Clostridium_F. Next base: position 716,773 of record NZ_CALSFS010000001.1, on the reverse strand, counting down.
TTCAACTACAAAAGGTGAACTAAATTATACAACTAATAATTTGGAAAAATCTATTAAAGATGCTGGTGAACTTATAAAATTAGGTGGTGGATTAAATACACAAATAGAAAATTTATTAGAAACTTCTTCAAAGGGAACGGCGCTATCAGAAAAAGTTAGCGGAGATTTACTTGATAAGTTGAAACTATATAAGGGTGTTATAAATGAAATAAGTAAAAAGTTAGAGCTAGTTAGTAATGATGACTTGATACGTATAATTAGTATACTTCAGAATAATCCAATACTAATGGCACAGAACCTAGCATATCCTTTTAATGTTAAAGAAGAGCCAATTTATCATATACCTAATTATGGTTCTTCCATGGCTCCAATATATAGTGTATTAGCTCTTTGGGTTGGGACTTTGATATTAGCTTCTTTATTAAAAACAGAGGCAGTGGATTTTGAAGGTAGTGAAAATATAACTATAAGACAAAAATACTTTGGTAAAATGCTAACATTTATTACATTAGCTGCTATACAAGGAGTCATAGTGGCTTTAGGAAATAAGATTATACTTGGAGTATATACGGTTAATTTCCCACTTATGATTATGTTTTCGTTAATATCCTCTATTACATTTGTTATAATAACTTATACTTTAGTGGCACTATTTAGTAAATTTGGTACTGCCATGTCAATAGTGCTTTTGATACTACAAGTGGCAGGTAGCGGTGGAAGCTATCCAATACAAGTAGATCCATTAATATTTAGAATACTTCAGCCATTTTTCCCATTTACCTATAGTATAGGAGGATTTAGAGAGTCCATAGGAGGGCCTCTTATGTCTAGTGTAATGTTAGATTTTATGATGCTTATATTAATGGCAATTGTATTTATTTTAATAGGATTCTTTTTAAAATCTCCACTACATCATAAAGTCAATAAGTTTGATAAAGACTTTAAAGCTTCAGGAATATCAGAATAAGTACAAAATTCAAGAGGTGAATCTATGAAAAAGACATTTAGAATATTTTTAAGAGATATAAAGAATATAGCTAAGCATCCTGCAGCAATTATAATAGTAATAGGACTAAGCTTTATACCTTCCTTGTATGCATGGATTAATATAAAAGCTTGTTGGGATCCATATGCCAATACAGGTAATCTGCCTATAGCTGTAATTAATAATGATGAAGGGGCTATGCTTAAAGGCAAACAAATAAATGTAGGAAAGGATATTGTTAAAAATTTAAAAGAAAATAAGAATATAGGATGGACATTTGTAGATGAATGGCAGGGAAATTATGGGCTTAATGAAGGCAAATATTATGCCCTTATAGAAATACCTTCTAACTTTAGTAGAGGGTTAACTAGTTTAACGACTACTGATCCACAAAAACCTAATATTATATATAAAGTTAATGAAAAGGCTAATGCTATAGCAACTAAGATAACTAATGCAGCAAAAACAACATTAGCCAAGGAAATCCAAACTAATTTTGTGTATACAGTAAATAAAGAAGCTTTTAAGAGCTTAAATAGTACAGGGGGTAAACTAGAGAAAAATAAACCAGAAATATTACAGGTAAGATCATCTTTAGCCTCAGCAAACAAGAATATTGGAGAGGTAAAAAATATTATAGATAAGGCTAGCAAAGATTCACAAAATCATCAACAATATTTAAAAGATGTAAAAAATAAGATGCCTCTTATAACAGATGAGATAGATAGTCTTAAAAAAGCAATGGAATCTAGTAAGGGGCTAGTAAATGAAACGGAACAGAATCTAGATTCTATAGCCAAAAATGTTAATAATGATATTATGGATATAGAAAATATGAACAATAAAGTCCAAGATATATTAATAAATTTAAAACAGTTTAATAATAGCTCTAATAACAAAGAAACACTTAAACTTATAGATGAAGCAACAACATTGTGTGATTCTATAAATATTAATATTGATGCTGCTATTAAATCATTACAGACAGTAAATAGCTTTAGACCTAATGGAGTTCTTTCCAAATTAATAGGTGATTTAGAAACATTAAAGGGAAAAATTAGTATACAAAAAGATAAAATATTGAATGCAAAAAGTAAGATTAATGGTTTAAACAAAGATAAAAACAATTTAAATCAATTTATAGATTCTATATTATTGTTAAATGGTGATATAAACAATAATATAAAAAATACTTCCAATGCTGTGTATAATGATGTAACAACAGTTATAGGTACTATTTCTAGAGAGCTAAGAGGTGGACTTGACACTGCAAATGATATATTAGATACTACCAAATTATTAGTGCCACAGCTCAAAGCTTTAGCTAATTATGGATCAGGAACCAGTAAAGCAGCTGTTGAAGATGGAAAGAAAATAAATAATAAATTGTCAGAATTTCAAAAAACAATAGATAAGTTATATGGAAAAACATCTTTTTTAACTAAAGGTACATTAGATAATATAATAAGCTTAACTGAAAAGAACCCAGAAAAAATAGCATCTTTCTTATCTTCTCCAATAAATATTAAAGAAGAAGAAGTATATAATATAGGTATATTTGGAGTAGGTTTAACACCGTTTTATACAGTTTTAGCTATATGGGTAGGGGTTTTACTTATGAGTTCATTATTATCTGTAGAAGCAGAAGAATTTGAAGGGGAAGAAAAGCTTACTCATCTTCAAGTGTATTTTGGAAAATTCCTTTTATTTTTATCCATAGCTATAATACAAGGAACTATTGTAACCTTGGGAGATGTATTCATTTTAAAAATAAAACCAGCTAGTATGGCAACTCTAATGTTATTTACTATAGTAACGGCTATAACATTTACTCTTATAATATATACCTTAGTATCTATTTTTGGGAATCTTGGGAAAGCTATTGCGGTAGTTATAATGGTATTTCAAATAGCTGGGTCAGGAGGCATATATCCAATACAAACTAATCCTAAGATATTTGGCATATTACAACCATTATGGCCATTTACTTATGCTATAGCAGGTTTTAGAGAAGCTATTGCAGGACCTATGCCAGCTGCTGTAATTAAGAATTTAAAAGCTTTATCTATATTTTGTATATTTTCATTGCTATTAGTTATACTAAAGAAGCCTTTACACAAAATTACTGAATACATGAACCAAAAATTTATGGAAAGTGGTTTATAAGAAAATTGTTATTTAATAACTTCTAAGGGTTGAAAATTAAAATAAGAAATACTTTTAGTCAATAGATAGCTATAAAAATAGAGAATACTAATATTTGTGCTCTAATATTTAAGCTACCGCTCTAATGCCACGTCCTATGGCAACAGAGCTAAGTAAACGTCCTGTTTACTTCACGCTTAAATGTTAGTTTACAAATAAAGTATTCTAATTATTTTTCTATATATCTATTTTCCCTAAAAGTATTTCTTGTTTTAATACCTTTAAAGATTGTTACAATAATTTCTTATTAGTTTATAATTAAACTATATATGTATATAGTTTGAACATCTATAACAATATACCAAAATTTTATTTGCAATTTTGAATTCCATAAAATTATACTTTTATAATGTTTCAAAATAGACTATATTTATAAAAAATAAAAAATTATTTTATTTGATAAAAAGATAAGTATAACTATAATATTAATAAAAAATTTAGGAGGACAGAAATAATGCCCTTTACTTTTTCACGCCCAGCAATAGTTTTACTCTTAGAAGAAAAATGGAATAAATATTTTGGTTTTACCCACAAAAGTGGAAAATCTGTTATACTATTTGAAGGATTAAGAGAAAATATAGAAATTTTAAATTAATGGTATTGGAAGTTTGGTAGTAACCTTTATAAATGGATCATATATAGGCATATTAATTCCATCTATAAAGTATAAATAGTAAATTATGAAGGTGTTAATACAATGGTTCTAGATCACTTAAGATAGATTTTATACAAATATTTTTTGAATTTTGGATATGATTTAAATAAGCAAGTAAATAATATTGATTTAATGTACAAAATATAATTATATAAGCTTAATTTAACTAACATAAGAAGTTAAATTATAAAAAAAGGATAAATACATGAAATGGAAGTGAATTTATGTTAGCTAGAGCTAAAAATTTATTAAAAAAACACTTTGGATATGATGAATTTAGAAAGGCTCAAGAAAAAGTAATAGAAAGCATTTTAAATAAGGAAGATACTGTAGCTATTATGCCTACAGGAGCTGGAAAATCAATATGTTATCAAATACCAGCACTTATATTTGAAGGAGTTACTGTAGTAATATCACCACTTATTTCTCTTATGAAAGATCAAGTAGACTCTTTAAAAGAAGTTGGAATAGAGGCTACATACATAAATAGTACTTTGAACAATTTAGAGATAGAAGAGAGAATATTTAATGCAAAAGAAGGACTTTATAAGCTTATTTATATAGCTCCTGAAAGATTGGAGTCTGATAATTTTGTAAGAAGTTTAAATAACTTAAATATAGGTTTAGTAGCAGTAGATGAAGCTCACTGCGTATCTCAGTGGGGACATGATTTTAGACCAAGTTATACAAAAGTAAGTAGATTTATAAAAAGGTTATCTAAAAGGCCTATAGTAACAGCTTTTACAGCTACAGCTACAGAAACTGTCAGAGGAGATATATTAAATCTTTTAGAACTTCAAAATCCTAAAGTATTTGTAACGGGTTTTGATAGAGAAAATTTAAGCTTTACCGTTATAAAAGGAGAAGATAAAGAAAGATTTATATTTGATTATTTGGAAAACAATAAGGGGAAAGTAGGTATAATATATACGTCTACAAGAAAAGAAGCAGAAAGTTTATATAATAAGATAAGCAAAAAAAGATACAAAGTAGGAGTATATCATGCCGGCTTAAATGATGAGGAAAGAAAGCAGACTCAAGAGGATTTTTCTTTTGATAATATAGAAATAATAGTAGCTACTAATGCTTTTGGTATGGGTATAGATAAATCTAATGTAAGATTTGTTATACATCACAACATACCTAAAAATATGGAAGCTTATTATCAAGAGGCAGGTCGTGCAGGTAGAGATGGAGAAGAAAGTGAATGTATATTGCTATTTTCCCCTAATGATATTCGTCTTCAAAAATATTTTATAGATGAAAGTTTCTTATCCCCAGAAAGAAAAAATAACGAATATAATAAATTAAGAGTTATGATAGATTATTGTTACACTTCAAAGTGTCTAAGGTCATACATATTAGAGTACTTTGGAGAAGAGGCATTAGAAGAAAAATGTAACAATTGTAGTAATTGCAATGACAATAGAGAAGAAAAGGATATAACATTAGAAGCACAAAAGATATTTTCTTGTGTCTATAGAATGAAGGAACGTTTTGGTGTAAATATGGTGGCGGATGTGCTTAGAGGATCAAAAAATAAAAAACTTTTATCCTTAGATTTGGATGAACTATCTACTTATAGTATTATGGAAGAATTTACTCAAAAGGATATAGTAGCTATAATGAATAAACTAATAGCAGATGATTATATGATAACTACAGATGATAAATTCCCAGTGGTAAGATTAAGACCAAAAGCCTATGATGTGTTAAAAGGAAAAGAAGTTGTATTTATAAAGGTTAGTAAGATAGAGAAAAAAGTAAAAGTAGATAATGAATTATTAGATAAATTAAAACAGTTAAGAAAGCAAATATCTCAAGAGGAATCTGTACCACCATTTATGATATTCCCAGATGCTACCCTAAAAGAGCTTAGTGAATATATGCCCACAAAAGATGAAGAGTTATTAAAAATTAAAGGTATTGGGGAAAGAAAAGCTAAGGTGTATGGAGAAAGGTTTATAAAGGCTATTGAAGAATATATGGATGAAAACGGCATAGATATTAATAACATGGATAACTATGAAACAACTAAAAGTAGTAAAGATCCTAAAATAAAGACTCATGTAGTTAGCTATAACCTATATAAAGAGGGAAAGAACATAAAAGAAATTGCAGAAGAGCGAAACTTAAAATCTTTTACAATACAAGAACATCTATTTAAATGTTTGTCAGAAGGAATGGAAATTAATTTAGATAATTTCATAGATAAAAATTATGAACAACTAATATTAGATACTATTAAAAAGATTGGTGGAACAAAGCTGAAACCAATAAAGGATGAATTACCGGCAGAAGTAGATTATATGAGCATAAAATCTGTTTGGTATAAATATAAAGATATAATTTAAAATAAAGTGTTTTGAAATGAGACTGTGGGATTAAAGAATTTAAGCACAATATATTGTTTTACAAGTTTAAAGTTAACACAATATATTGTAGGATTTATTCTTAGTGCCACAGCCTCATTTTTATTTATTTTGTAAGTTTTTATAATAACATAAAATACAGAATAATTTCAGCTTACTTTTCAAAAACTAATAAAAGATTGCTAATTAATATTTAATTATAAATTAGTTAGTAAATAAATCTAAATGAGAAAGAGGTATTTTAATGGATGAACTAGATATTATAAATGAAAACCAATTAGGTATAGCCAGTGAGAATGAAAAAATTAAAGCTGATCTAGAAGCTCAATTTAGAGCTGAAACTGGGGAAGTTGGCTTATATATAGCAATGGCAAGAGTTGCTCAAAGACAAGGATTCCCAGAAATAGCAGAGGTATTAAAAGTAATTGCTACAGAAGAAGTGGAACATGCAGCTAGATATGCAGAGTTAAACGGAAAAATTTCTGGTTGTACAAAAGAAAATTTAGAAAAAATGCTCAAAGGAGAGATTGGATCAAATAAAATGAAAAAAACTTTAGCTAAGAAGGCTAAAGAAGAAAATATAGATGAAGTACATGATTTTATAGATGAAGCCTCCAGAGATGAAGCAAGACATGCAAAGATGTTAAAAGGATTATTAGATAGATATTTTAAATAACATAATAACAAAAAGATAATTCAATAATTTATAAATGTCTATAAAAAAGGGGGGACTGTCACATTAAAGAATTTAAGCACAATATATTGTTTTACAAGTTTAAAGTTAACACAATATAATTGTAGGATTTATTCTTAGTGCGACAGCCACCCTATAAATTTTAATAATAAAGTCTATATTAAGGATATTTCCTTAAAGACATCTCCTTCTAAGGTTTTTATTTTAAATAAATTATCATGAAGTATACCGTAACAATGAGGTGTATTTTCCTTTGGAAATGTAATAGAACCAGGATTGATAACAAATATATCATTTATTTTTTCTGCTAAAGGTATATGGGTATGACCATATATTAAGGCATCTCCAGCACTTATATTAGGCATATTATCTTTATTAAAAATATGCCCATGAGTTACAAATAATCTTCTACTATTGTATAAAATTGTGGAATAATCACTCATAATAGGATAGTTAAGTACCATTTGGTCTACTTCACTTTCGCAATTTCCTCTTACAGCTATAATTTTATCTTTATAAGAATTTAAAATTTCTGTTACCTTCTTAGGATCATATCCTTTAGGTAGAGGATTTCTAGCACCGTGGTAAAGTTCATCACCTAGTATAATTAAATAATCCGCCCTTTCTTTCTGAAATATATGTAAAACTTCTTTTAAATAATAGGCTGATCCATGAATATCTGATATAAAAAATAATTTCATATGACTAGCTCCTTTCTTAATAACAAGATATAAGTATAATTATATATTCTTTTGGATTTTATTAAAAGAATATATTATACAATTAATTATAAAAGGAATAATAAATGCTTTTATATTATTTTTTTTATTTACTATAGGCTTGCGCCATAATAATATATTATTTCCAATTTAGTAAAAGTAATTATTGAACAATTTCTAATAAGAAGAATAGTTATATTAATGTTAGATAAAAATTTACTTCAGTATGATGTTAAATTATGTTATATTATAAGTGTAAATATATTGATAAGTTTACATTTAAACTACTAATAATTTTTAATTATGTTACGATACTATAAGTGTAAGAAATAAAAAAAATAAGTTATTTAAACTTATTTAGCTAAATTTTATTTATAATTATTAGTTTTTATTTATAATTATTAGTTTTTATTACAATCTTAATATTTATCATAATTTTAATATAATATGGGTGTCTTTATTTTATTGATTTGCAATTATAGATGCTTATTAATAGGTAAGGGGGAGGTTTTAAAAAAATGAGTATGTCACAAAAGAATATACTAATTATTGATGATTCTGCAAGTATCAGAAGCTTTATAAGAAATATTTTAGAAGGTGCAAATTATAAGGTCTATGAGGCTTCAGATGGTGAAGAAGGTATGGAATTATACAAGAAGTGTGGAAATATTGATTTAGTGGTAACGGATATATATATGCCCAAAAAAAGTGGATTAGAAGTTGTAGTTGAACTGCAAAATCAATATAAGGGTACTAAAATAATTGTTTTTTCTGATGGGGGAAAAGAACATTTCACTAATGATTCAGGAGTATGTGAAGCTCTTGGAGCAGCTTATTTTATTAGAAAAGACTTAATAAAGGACAAGTTACTTGATTTAGTAAAGAGAGTATTCTCAAAATAATTATTAAATCTTTAATTAAAATAATAGTATAATGCATAAGATATAATATAGTTTAAATATGCATTAGAAATTTTAAAATAAAACTATAATAAGGTTATTTTAAGTAACCTATAATACTCACCTTTCATATAATGCTGGTAGTAGCACTATATGAAAGGTGTATTATTTTGTTTGAAAAAAATCTATTTAATATTGTTAACAAACATTTACCTATAGGCGCTAAAATATTATCAGAAGAAAATAATCATGATAACGAACCATTAATAATAAGAGGAAATTTAAGTGAATATGGTATGGGAGAAATAATCGTAGCTTATACATGGCAAGGTGAAATTTATATTATGATACTGGAGAAATACTACAATCAATGGTCTGTAATAGATAACATAAAGGGTAAAGGCTACAATGTTTCTTATTTAAATATAGCTCCTGTAACAGATAGTAATAAAGGTAATTTAATCATAGGATGGAGAAGAGGTACAACATGGTCAGAGCTAGATATACTAGAGTGGACTCCTTATGGTTTTAAAAGGGTAATAGATGAAGGGATATACTATAGCCAAATTGAAGTAGAAAATATGAAAAAATCCAGAAATAGACGTGAAAAGAATGAAATAGCGTTGTGGTGTTATGATACATTAGATGCTTATAAGGTTGAAGTATATAGATGGGATATGGGAAAATTGATAAAGGCTAAAGATGTATATTCTTATTATTTTATGCGAGTAGTAACTTATTATAAAGCAAAGCTAGAACAGGAGCCTGAATCACCAGTATATTGGTATTACTTAATAGATGCTTTAATTAAGGCAAATATGTATCAGGATGCATTAGAATCTATAGATAAGGCTGGAGAGCTTCCAAGGATATATCCTTCTAAAAATGAGTTAGCAAAATTAAAAGAATATATGTTGCCATATTTAAAATGTAAAAGTATAAATTTATATCCTGCTCCAATAAATACAGTTACAGGAACTAAATGGGGATATATAAATGAAAAAGGACAATTCATAATTAGACCTTTATACGACTTAGCACTGGAGTATCAATGCAATGGACTGGCTGTTGTGGAAATAAATAATCTCTATGGAATTATAGATAAAAATGGAGATTATGTAGTTAAGCATAAATATAGTTTTATAAGTGAATTTTCAGAGAAGAGAGCTGTAGTTATAGATGACAAAGGATTTAATATAATTAATGAAAGAGGAACAGAATTAATATCTACAACAAAAAATTATAATTATATAGGAAATTTTAAGGAAGGAAGAGCAAGATACAGTAGTTTAAGTTCTAATAATACCTATATATATGGATATCTAGATATACAAGGAAGAGAAGTCATTCCAGCACAATATGAGGATGTTGGAGATTTTTATGAAGGAAAAGCTGTAGTTAAGGTGAAAGAAAACCAATATGCCTTGATAAATATAAATGGTGAAATATTAGATAAATATGAGTATTCATATGTAGGAAATTTAAGAGATGGACTTTTATCCTTTAGAAAAGATATACAAGGGAAATATGGATTTATGGATAGAGAGCAGAATATAATTATAGAACCACAATTCACATCTGTTCAGGATTTTACTGAAGAGAGAGCCATAGTAAATATTTCAGAAGATATTGTAAATAAGTATGGACTTATAGATAAAGAAGGTGCTTATGTAATAGCTCCTGTATATAATGACATAATTTTATTGGGAGAAAATAGGGTGGCTATAGGAAGAGCTATAGATAAAAAATCTCCTTTTATGGGAGCTAAATATGCTATTGCAGATACAGATGGCAACATATTAACAGACTTTATTTTTTACGGGGTATCAAATTATAAAGATGGAGTAGCTTCGGTTTATGATAACAACAACACATTCTTTGTTGATAGGCAGGGAGATAAAGTTAAAAAATTGCCTACAGTATCAGGAAGCGGAACATTAACAATACAAAATCAGTTAATAAAAGCCTATGTAGACTATAGAATTTCTTATTTTGATATGGAAAGAAATTTAGTGTGGTCAGAAAATTCAATTATTCCTCTAAATGATGAATATAGAGTTATTGAAAATAAATTCAAACCTAATAAAGATTATTTAGTATATTATCCAGAGATTGAAGGCATGGAAGATTTCCAGTTGAAAGAAAAGGTTAATTATGAACTAAAAGTTTTATCAGAGGTAAAACCAATAGAGTCCAATATTCAACTAGATTATAGTTATTTAGGAGATTTTAAAATAGAGTTTTTTAACAAGGACTTATTAGTATTGCAGTTGCAAGGATACAGGTATCCATTTGGTGCAGCGCATGGTATGCCAACTAAGATATATACAAAAATAGATTTAACTACAGGCAGATTTTATGAATTACAGGATCTATTTAAGAAAAATAGCAACTATGTTCAGGTATTAAGTGACATAATAGCTGAGCAAATAAAAAATGATCCACAATATGCCTATATATTCCCTGATAGTTATAAGGGAATAAAAGAAGATCAACCTTTTTATGTATTACAGGATGCATTATATATTTATTTTAATCCTTATGAAATTGCTCCTTATGCTGCAGGATTTCCTACGTTTAAAATAGCTTTTAGAGATATTATGGATATAATCAATGAAGAAGGGCAATTTTGGCAGTCCTTTAATTAAAAATAATAGAAAGAACCGCTAATTAAAACTAAGTTATAAATTAGCGGTTTATAAAATATACAAAAATTTATTTTATGTTAAAATGTATTAAATTAATTTGGTCAAATTTTATTATATTTATTATTTATACTCTTTTGCTAGTTTTTCAAAAGCCGGCATAGAGTTAATTATCTGTTCAGTTTTAACACAATAAGATATTCTTACATAACCAGGACATCCAAAACTATCAGCAGGAACTAATAGTAATTCATATTTTTTAGCTACTTCACAGAAGGCATTTGCATCTTCTTCCATTGCCTTAACAAATAGATAGAATGCACCATCTGGTTTTACACATTCAAAACCTAATTTAGTTAGTCCATCGTATAATATATCTCTATTTTTCTTATAAATTGAAATATCAGCAGTTTGTCCAATGCATTTTGCAACTACTCTTTGGAATAAGCTTGGAGCACATACATATCCTAATGCTCTACCAGCTCCACATACTGCAGCATAAACATCTTTTGAATTATCCATTTCATTAGATACAACAATATATCCTATTCTTTCTCCTGGTAATGAAAGAGACTTACTAAAAGAGTAACATACAAATGTGTTTTTATAATATTTTGTTAAATAAGGAACTTTAGTATCATCATATACTAATTCTCTGTAAGGTTCATCTGAAATTAAGTATATTGGATGGCCATATTCCTCTGATTTTTGGTTGAGTATAGCGCAAAGTTCTTTAATATTTTCTTCGGATATAATAACTCCAGAAGGATTATTAGGAGAATTAATAATAATAGCCTTAGTTTTAGGTGTTATTGCTTCAGTAAATTTTTTTATATCGATTTGAAAATCTTTTTTGTTTGATTCAACTATAACAGGTGTTCCACCAGAACTTTCAATAAACACACGATATTCAGGAAAGAATGGAGTAAATATAATAAATTCGTCTCCTGGAACAGCTAATGCTTTCAAAGATATACTAAGTGAAGCAGCTGCACCAACTGTCATATATATGTTATCAGCACACAAGTTTGTATCATATGTGTTATTAATATAATCTGAGATTGTTTTTCTTACATTTAAATCTCCTTGAGCTGATGTATAGCCGTGTAAAAGTATAGAATCTTCATTTTTTACTAAATCTATAATACTTTCATTTACACAAGCCGGTGCTGGAATACTTGGATTACCTATACTGAAATCGTATACATTGTCTGCTTCTATTTCTTTTGCTCTAATTTTACCATATTCAAAAATGTCACGAATAACAGAACGTTTTTTTCCAAGATTAAGCATTTCATTTGAAATCATTTTAAAATCCCCCTAAACAAATTATAATTTGAACTCATTATCTTTAATATCTATATTTCAAGACATTGGTTCCTTAAAGGTTGTGATTCTTTTTAAGAATCATAAATTTTTTCTGTTTGTTAAACTTTAAACTTTTATACCTATGTATAAACTATAGAAATTTTGAATTTTCTGATATTTAATAAAACATTTAACCTAAATTTAGATTATTAAACTCCAATTTAGTGAAATTATGTTTTATACTTCCTTTACTAGTATAACATATAATTTAAAATTTAACTAAATAAATTTTAATTATTTTTTATAAAAGCTCTAAAATCTAGTATTTATACTAATCTTAGAGCCTATTTTTCATAGTTATTTAAAGCATAAAGATAATATATATCTAATATAGACATAAATATATCTCTATTGAACAAATATGACAAATCAATATAATTATTATAATAAAAAATATATAAATTAAATTATATATTTTAGAAAGCAAATAGACGTTGTTCTGTTATTTGTTTATGTTTTTTCATTATTTTAACTATTTCATTTAAATCTGCTGTTTTAAAGGCATGAATGGGGAAGGTGACACTAAAAGCAGCTATCATCTTACCGTTTTGAAAAAGAGGTAAAGCAATACAAGCAGTATAAATACTTGCTTCACAAATTTCCGTAGCATATCCTCTCTCTCTTATTATATCTAGATCAGAAATTAGATCCTTTAAATTATCAATAGATTTTTCAGTAATTTTTTCAATAGGAATACTTGAATACATTATATGAAGTTGTTCATTTGTAAATTGGCTTAATAACATTTTACCCATGGCTGTACAATGAGCAGGTATTCTAAGCCACATATTATGCATTAGAGATAGATTGGAGTTATTCTCATATTTGGCTAAATACATAATATTATGTTTGTCAAGAATTCCAGCGTGTGTAGTAAGTTCTAGTTCTTCTCCTAATTTACTAGTTAGAAGAGATAATTCATCAATTAAATCTGTACTTTGCATGCATAAAGTACAAAGCTTTATATACTCAATGCCAGCATAGTATTTTTTTGTGCTTTTATTATAAATTAAATAATTACTATCAAGAAATTCTTGAATTAAATTATGAGCTGAACTTTTTGGAATATCAAGTTCAGATTGTATGTCTGTGAATGAGATACCATTCCGTTTAGTAGCTAAAAGTTCTAAAAAACGCAATGTTCTCTCTGCTGATTTAACTTTACCCATATGAACCTCGCTTAAAAATATTTTTATAATAATTAAATAACAAGAAAAGAGTATTGTCAACAATTCACTGTAATGTAGAATTAAGTGAATTGTTAACAGTACTATAATATTTTAAAGAAAATCACAGCTGCTTCCAGCAACTTGTGGAACCACGTATTTGCCATTTAATATAGAAACTGGGTTTTTAAAGTATTTTTCTAAATGAGGAATATGTTCCAAAAATAAATCTTGATGTCCTATACTAATATGATTAAACAATACTAAATGTTGATGTAATTGTCCCATATCACCCACATGAGGAATTACGGGAACATTACATTTTTTGGACATTAAGCTAATAAGAATGAATTCGGATACACCACCTACTCTTAATGCATCAACTTGATTAAAGCACATTGCATTAGCTTGTAAAAAGTTTTTAAATAATACTTTGTTAGATACGTGTTCACCCAGGGCTATTTTAATAGGAGATATAGCTCGTGCTAAGGTTTGATGTGCTAATACGTCGTCTGGATCTGTTGGTTCTTCCACCCAATATGGATTCATATCTTTTAATTTAGAAATTATACTTAGAGCATTAGATAAAGTCCATTGTTGATTTGCATCTAGCATAATTGTTACGTCATCTCCAACAGTTTCACGAATCAATAAAGCACGTCTAATATCACGATCATGATCTTGTGAACCAACTTTCAACTTCATGGCAGTAAATCCTTTTTCTACTGCTGTTTTAGCATTAGCTACAATTTTATGATCTGGATAATTAAACCAACCTACAGAAGTATCATATCCAGTATATCCTTTTGATAGTATGCTTAATCTATTTTCACTACTATCTCTAGCATTTTTTAAGAGTGTAAGTGCCTCTTTAGGACAAAGTAGATCTTCTACATATCTAAAGTCTAATAAGTTTACAATCTCTTCAGGAGTTAAATCTATAAGCAGTTTCCAAAGGGGTACATCTTTGGATTTAGCCCATAGATCAAAACAAGCATTTGTTATACTTGCTAGAGCTAAATGAACAACTCCTTTATGAGGACCAAGCCATCTATAACAAGGAGAATCTGTAATTTCTGAAAATACTTTCCCATAATGACTCATTAGTTCATTGATTTCTTTTCCTACTAAGGATTCAGACAAATATTTGATTGCAGTGCAAACTAAATCATTGCCATATCCTAAAGTGAAAGTAAGTCCTGTGCCTTCTAAATTAGTATTTGTTTTTAGTTTGCAAACGGCATATGCATATTGAGGTACAGTATGCACAGCATCTGAGCCAGCACCGCCTTCTAGTGCAAAACGTTTATCTTCAATTTCTATATTAGTAATAACTATTTCTTTCATCAAATCAAAACCTCCATGTTAAAATAAAAAATAATTTTTAACTATGATAGTTCTCATACATGAAATAGAGTTCACAAATATAATTATATGTAAATGTTTAAAATATGTCAATAACAAATGATTTATAAAATGAAATAATAAAAATAATTTTGAATTATTATGAATTTAATAGAAAAAAAGAAATAAATAAGGCATATAAAGAATATTCAGAAAAAAACGTCAAATAAATTATGATTCTGGGATTGACGGAATTTTTAAAAGTATATAATATAAAAATATAGTTCACAAACATAAAATATAGTTCTCATACATGAACAAATTAAAACTTATGATGAAGGACCAATTCTAAAAAGTAGGAGGTATTAAAATGTTGTTATCAGGTTTACTTGTATTGCTTTTAGCAGGTTTATTTCAAGGTAGTTTTGGTTTAGGAATGAAAAAATATCAACCTTTTTCATGGGAAGCTTTCTGGGCCTTGTTTTCCATAGTAGGCATGATTATCGCACCATGTATATGGACTTATATTGAAGTGCCACAGTTTTTCCATTATTTAAAACAAACACCAAGTAGTATCTTTATACCAGCTGCTATTTGTGGATTTTTCTGGGGTGTTACAGCTATTGGATTTGGTAAAGCCATTGATTATATAGGTATGTCATTAACCTATGGAATTGCTATGGGTGTATCAGCAGCAGTTGGATCATTATTTCCTCTGATCACAGGGAAAACGTTGCCAGCATCTAATTTTATGATTGGTTTATTCATTGGTATAGTTGTTATGCTTTCTGGTGTGGCAATATTAACTAAGGCAGGTATATTAAAAGACAAAGAGAGTAGCAGGGAAGACAAAGGAAAAAATCCAAAATTCCAGTTAGGATTAATATTAGCATTTGTTGCTGGATTAGGTTCTGCAGCACAAAATATAGGATTTAATTATGCTGGTTATACTAGCCAAATGGCTATTAAAGATGGTGTAGGAGGAACTCAGGCTAGCCTTTTAGGATGGCTTCTGGTATTCACTGGTGGATTTATTGCAAACTTTGGTTATGCATTATATTTATTGATTAAAAATCGTAATTTTGGTAATTACGTTGAAAAGGGATGTGGAACAGGTTATTTCAAGGTTATTATAACTGGATTAATGTGGTTTGCTGCTCTTGGAGTATATGGAAAGGCAACATTTCTTTTGGGGGAGTATGGTACAGTAGTAGGCTGGATTGGATTTCAAGCTTTAGCCTTAGTTATTAGTAATTTTTGGGGCATTAAAGATGGAGAATGGACAGGCCATGAAAAACCAAAGAAAGTTATGTTAGTTGGTAATATAGTATTAATTATTTCATGGATTATTATTGGTATTACTAATGGGATGCTTTAAAAAATCTAAGAAAAGGGGGAAATACTTTACAAAAAACGTAAAGTATCAGAAAAATTATGGTTAAAACACTTGAAGAAATTAATTTTATGCCAGAGATACCTACAGTGAAAAGACCCATTGTTTCAATTGGAGCTGGAGGAATTGTTTCAGACTGCCATTATCCAGCTTATAAATTAGCTGGATATGAAGTGATAGGAGTTTATGATTTAAATATTGAAAAAGCTAAAAAGTTGAAAGAAAAATTTGGTGTAGCAAATGTTTGTGAAACAATGGAAGATTTGGCCAAGTTAGCTCAAGATAATAATGCTGTTTATGATATTGCTGTTCCAGCTTCTGCAATTATTTCTACACTTAACAAGATCCCAGATAATGTTGCAGTTTTAATTCAAAAACCTATGGGAGAAAGTATAGAGCAGGCAAGAGAAATATTAGATTTATGTAAGAAAAAGAATTTAACTGCTGGAGTTAACTTTCAATTACGTCAAGCACCATATATTATTGCAGCGAAAAAGCTTATAGAAGATGGTGTAATAGGGGATATATGTGACTTTGAAATACGTGAATGTGTATCAACACCTTGGAATTTATGGGATTTCCTATTTAAAGTAGATAGAATGGAAATAAATTATCACTCTATTCATTTTGTTGATGTTGTACGATATTTTTTAGGAAATCCAAGGTCTGTATATTGTAAAACTATGCAGCATCCTAAGATGATGCAATTAGCCCAAGTTAAATCTAATATTATTTTTGATTATGGAAATATATTAAGGGCAGGAGTTGTCACAAGTCACAATCATGAATTCGGTATAGATGAGCAAGAATGTTTTTTAAAAATTGAAGGCACTAAAGGAGCTATCAAAGTTGTAATGGGAGTATACCTAGACTATCCAGTAGGATTGCCAGATAAGTTTAAATATGTCTCTCTTGAAGATGGAAAAGGTTGGAGGGAGCTTCAGATTAATGGCAGTTGGTTCCCAGAGGCATTTATTGGTACTATGGGAGGTCTTATGAAGAAGTTAGAAGATCCTTCATATAATTATGTAAATAGTGTAGAAGATGCCTACAAAACTATGTGTTTAGTTGAAGCTTGCTATAAATCAAGTGAAAGTGGAGCAACGCCAATACAATACAATTAGCAATAGATTTTTATAAGGAGGAATAAGAATATGGGGGAAAATAAACGTTTTGGAAGTATCACTCGTGTAAAATCTGATAAATTAGAGTATTATAAAAAGTTGCATGTAAATCCACGGACAAAGGTTAATGCCATGATTAAAGAATGTAATATATCAAATTATTCAATTTACTACTGGAATGGATATTTATTTTCTTACTTTGAATATACAGGAGATGATTTTGAAGAGGATATGGCAAAGATGGCACAAGATGAAGAAACACAGCGTTGGTGGAAAGAAACGGATCCTTGTCAGGATCCAATAACAGATGCAGGGCAGTGGCTTAATATAGAAGAAGTATATCATCTAGATTAGTACTAAGGTTTGTCTGAAAAAGCTAGTTTACTAAATAGCATGTTGAAAATTATGATTCTAATTTTCAGACAAACCTTATTAGAAAAGAGGATTATTATGAAAATTATTGATACTCATATACATATATGGGATTTAGATAAATTTTTTCTTCCTTGGCTTAATGGCACAGAAAATGTATTAAATCGAAGTTATACTATAAATAATTATGAGGAAGATATAGAAAAAGATAGTAAATATAATATAGAAAAAGCTATTTATATAGAAGTTGATGCAGATTATTCTCAAAAACATATGGAAAATATCTTCATCATTGAACAGTATGAAAATTTAAAATCTATAATAGCTGGTGGAGTTATATCAGGTAATATGGAAGATGAAAAATTCAATCTATATATTGATAAATATAAACATCCTGCTATTAAAGGGGTTCGTCATGTGCTCCATGTGGACTCTTCTCCTAAAGGAATGTGTTTGAAACCTTCATTTATTCGTAATGTTCAAGAATTAGGTAGACGAGGATTAGTATTTGAAGCTTGTGTTAGAAATCCTGAATTAGATGATTTATATAAAATGGCTTTACAATGTCCTGAAACTACAATTATATTAGATCACATGGGAAATGTAGATGTGGATATTATTGCTAAAAAAAACTTTACAAAAGAAGAGGAGATATATAAAAAAGCATGGATTGAAAATATTATAAAGCTTGCTTCTTTAGAAAATGTTGTTTGTAAGATTTCAGGGTTAAATCCAGTTGGACAGTGGGATATATATACTTTAAAATCAGCAATTGATTTTGTGTTAGATACATTTAATGATGAAAGAGTGATATTTGGAAGTAATTATCCTGTATGTAATATATCAACTAAATTAATTCCTTGGATAGAAGCTTTAGACCAAATTACAATGGACCGTGGAGAAATATTTAGAAATAAATTTTTTTATAAGAATGCACAGCGTATTTATAAATTATAGATGAGTAATATTTGTTGGGAGGTAATAATAATGTCAAAGAGATTTATGTTAAATGAGACTTCTTATCATGGTAAGGGAGCAATAAATGATATTGTTCCAGAAATACAACAAAGGGGATATAAAAAAGCTTTTGTAGTTACAGATAAAGATCTTATAAAATTCAATGTGGTAAAGAATGTAACGGACTTATTAGATAAAAATCAATTACCATATGTTGTTTTTGACAAAGTAGAAGCTAATCCTAGTGTGGATATTGTAAAAGATGGTGTAGCAGAATATAAAGCATCAGAAGCTGATTATATAATTGCAATTGGTGGAGGTTCACCTATTGATACAGCTAAAGGGATCGGAATTATAATTAACAATCCGGAATTCCAAGATGTAGTTAGTTTGGAAGGTGTGGCTCCAACTAAAAATAAATCTGTTCCAATTATAGCAGTTCCCACTACTGCAGGAACTGCAGCAGAAACAACAATAAATTATGTTATTACAGATAAAGAAAATCAAAGGAAGTTTGTATGTGTAGATCCTAAGGATATTCCAGTTATTGCAATAATTGATCCCGATATGATGTCTAGTATGCCTAAAGGACTTACAAGCTCTACTGGAATGGATGCTCTAACGCATGCAATAGAAGGATATATAACCCTAGGTTCATGGGAACTTTCAGATTCCCTTAATCTTCTTGCTATTGAGCTCATATCAAACTCCTTAAGAAAAGCTGTTGAAAATGATCCAGAAGGAAGAGAAGGTATGGCTTTAGGACAATATGCCACTGGAATGGCATTTTCTAATGTAGGGCTTGGGCTTGTTCATGGCATGGCTCATCCATTAGGAGCTTTTTATAACACGCCACATGGTGTTGCAAATGCAGTACTTTTACCATATGTTATGGAATATAACAAGGATTATACAGGGGATAAATACAGAGAAATTGCTAGAGCTATGGGAATTAAAGATGTGGATAATATGGGAGTCAATGAATATAGGAAAGCAGCAATCAATGCTGTTAAGAAATTATCTAAAGATGTAAATATACCACAGACACTTAGTGAAATTAATGTGAAAGAAGATGATTTAGAATATTTAGCTAAAAGTGCATATGCAGATGTTTGCACTGGGGGAAATCCACGTCCATGTACTGTGGAATCTATTTTTGAAGTTTACAAAACTGCATATAAATAATCAAATATTAATTTTATATTTATAGAGAGTATTCTCTGCCCATAAAATTCACAATGGGTTTAATACTTTATTTGGAGGAATCATAAATGAAAGGTATATATGTTGCATCTATTAATGCATTTAATGAACGCAATTGCCTTAATGCAGATGCTCAACAACAATTAATGGATAAAAACTTAAGAGAAGGAGCAGATGGCTTCTTTATAGGTGGAAGTTCAGGAGAATGTTTTTTACTTTCTCCTGAGGAAAGGATTAGATCATTTGAAATTGCAGCTACTTATTTATCTAAAACAGATTTATTTGCACATGTAGGGGCACTTGGAACAGATGAAGCCATTTATTATGCAAAGGCTGCAAAAAAATTAGGTTATAAACACATAGCTGCTACACCACCATTTTACTTTGGATATAGTCAAAAATCTATTGCTCAGTACTATATAGATATTAGTAAAGCAGTAAATATGCCCATTTTGTATTATAACATTCCTATGAATACACATAAAGAATTAGATTTGTCAAATGAATACACAAGATTGTTGTTAAAATCTGGCGCAATCAGCGGGATTAAACATACAAATTTTGATATTAATCAAATGGAGAGAATCAGAAATATTAATGATAAGTTAAATATGTTTGGTGGTTTAGAGCAAAACATGGTAGCTTTTATGGCAATAGGGTGTGATGGATTTATTGGAAGCACATTTAATTTTATGTTGCCTCATTATAAAAAAATATATGATTTGTTTAATGAAAGGAATTTAATAGAAGCCAATAAGTTGCAGAACAAAGCAAATAATATCATGGAAACTATATGGAGCATTGGATTATTTCCTTCTATAAAATATATTGTGAAGAAAATGGGAATTGATGCTGGGAGAACAAGAAGACCATTTCAACCTTTAACGGAAGAACAAATGAAAAAAATTGATATGGTGTTAAAAGAAAATCTTTGTAATTAAAAAAATGTTTAATATAAAAGGATGGAAAAATTTAATAACTGTTCCATCCTTTTATTATGATTTATTATTAATTTGGGTAAACGTAAATATTTTTAGGTTTAGAAATAGGAGTTAATTTATCTACTAATATAACTGGAGAATTGTTTTGAAAATCAATTATGCCGTAAACTTTATACCAAGTATTTTGTTTTAATTTTAAAGTATTAGGTGATTGGCACATTAATCCTACCACTTGAGAATCCGCAGTACAACAGGTTATCATTAATCTAGAAATAACGAATTGATCTTTTTTAAATGTATTTTCTTTGTATATAAATCCATCTATAATAATTTTTTGACCTTTGTATTTTTCAGAAAGATCATCTTCAATATTAGATAAATTTGTGAAATAATTTTTATCTGTAAATACAATACGAGTTGATTTATTTACTAAAGATTTAGTTTCTTTATTTTTATTATTTAATGTACCATTTTTAACCATGAAATTTTTGCTTAATCCCTTCTTGCTTGCTATATTAGTATTTAAATTAGTTTGTGTAGCGTAGAATCCAATTATTAATACTAAAAGTATTAATATATAATCTATAGATATACGTTGTTTTGTTTTTATAGTAAATATTTTAGTAAATTGGTATAGTGATAATATTGTGAAGACAATACATGTAAATATTAGATGTTTAGTCATTCTTGGATTTATAAATAAGTCTAATTTTTTTGTATATATTAAATAATAAAAATAAGAGGTAAAGCCTAAAAATATTATAAATTTTAAAGATTCATATATATTAAAGCGTTTCATCTAAATAACTCCTAATTCATGAAAAATATTTATTAAAATTCCTACTATATAGGATAAAGCAAAGATATAAAAGATAAGTCTTATGACAATAGTCTTTTTAAAATTTCCAAATAACATTAAAGCATTTTTAATGTCAATCATAGGTCCTAATATTAGAAAGGATATTATAGAACCTAGGGTAAATTGATTTAAAAAAGTACTGGCTATAAATGCATCTGCTTCAGAACAAATTGATAAAATAAAAGCTAATATCATCATAATTAAAATAGAAGAAATAGAGTTCTTACCTATAGGTAAAATAGATTGTTTAGAAATAGTTAACTGAAATAAAGTTGATACAAATGCCCCTAAAATTAAATATTTACATATATTAAACAATTCTTTTATTGTATGTTCTAAAACAGTTTTAAATTTAGAGTTATTTATGTAAAAATTATTATTATTATAGGAACAGCCACAATTGCAAAGATTATAATATTCATAATAAGATTCTTTTATTATAGAATTTTTAGAATTAATGGTTTTGGATATTAAAAAGCCTATGCATATTGGTACTATGATTCCAAGAATAGATCTTAATATAAATATAGAAGGTTTACTGTAAAATGCATAGTAAGTAGATAATAATACTATGGGATTTACTATAGGCACAGAAAGCATAAATGTGAAAGCTATTTCCACAGGAACTCCTTTTTTTATTAATCGCTTAGTTATAGGAACAATAGCACATTCGCAAACTGGAAATATAAATCCCATAAGAGAGGCAGCTAAAAAGCTTAAAAGTTTATTTTTAGGTATAATTTTTGTAATAAACTCTTCTGACACAAATACTTGAATTAATGCTGATGTAAGGGAAGAGATAAGTACAAATGGTATAGATTCTAAAATTATACTACTAAAAATAGTAGAAAAATTGTCTATAAATGATATGTGATATATTGATGATAATATTATTGATATGCATATGCTCAAAAAAAGCAATAACATTAATATTTTTTTTAGTACTTTATTTTGGTTTAGTTTTATATTATTTAAGTATATCACCTTACGCCTCCCTATAAAGATTTATTTATCCAGTAAGTTTTTTATAAATACTCTTAATCTTTTTTGTAATCCATTATCTAATATATTCATTTTATCAATTACAGACCTCATAGATTCAATTTGTTTTATAATAGCTAAATAAGCATATGGGTTGAAAATATTTATTTTAGATTCAATTGTTTCTAATTCTTTTGAAGTAACTTCATTTGCATTATTGATCAAAATTAAATTACTAAATTGTATTGATGGTATTATCATATTTAACATATTATTGAAGTAAATATTGAAAGTTTTTGCATCAGCTATATGATATATGGTTGTTATTTTACATTGTTTTTTCAAAGACTTTTTCCCAAAAGTATTTAATAATTCAGTTAAGGACTGAGTTCCATTAAATTCAATTATAATTCTATGAGGATTATATATATTTACCATATTTTTTATATATTCTTCTGTTAGAATCTTAGTTGGGGGATAGAATTTAAGTACAATTTGAGCATGGGTATTTATATTATTATCAAAACTTTTATTACCATTTTCGCAACATATGATAAGAATATTTTCTTTAGATAATAAGCTTAAATCAACTAGTAAATTAATAAATGAAGTTTTACCAGAACCAATAAAGCCTGTTACAATTTCCACATCTGATTTCATATAAATTTATTACTCCAATCTTATGATAAAAATAGATTTTTAAGTTCTACTTTATTTAAATTAGTGCCTATAATACAAATTCTGCTAGTATAATCAGGTGTGGTGTCTGTTATACTTAGTTCTTTAGGAACATATTCAAAATGAAGCCAGTTATTATTTTCAGATTTAACAATACCTTTAGCTCTTAAAATTGTTCCATAATTAGTGTCTTTATCTAAGTTATTTAATATAACATTCAAAGCTTCTTTAGAAAAAGATTTAGGTGTTTCTAAACCGAAGGATTCAAAATTATCATTGGCCAAAGACTTATTTTTACGTTTAGTTACTATGTTATTTACAGGGGTTTTTAATAAAGTAAAATCTTTAAGTAATGAAAAATCTAAGGAATTTTCAGCAATTTCAATTATTTGATTTGCAGTTAAACCTATAAAATTAGTAGTAACTATTGGTGCATTAGAATTAATTTCTTTAATTTTCTTTATGATTTTAGATAAGTCATGGCAGGAAAATTTATCTGTCCTAGTAAGTATAATGGTTTTACCATTAAAGATTTGATTTTTATAAAAGTCACTAAAGTTTTTTATATACATATTGAAACGCAATGCATCTACCATAGTAATAATCATATTTATGTGTAACATATCTTTAAATTCATGTTTTTTACATATATCTAATATTTCAGAAAGTTTTGCTACACCGGAGGGTTCTATAATAATACGTTCTGGAGAATATTTTTCAATGATTTCTTTTATAGAATCATTAAAATTTCCTGTAACTGAACAGCATATGCAGCCTGCATTTATTTCTTTTACTTCTATATTTGATTTTTTAAGAATAGTTCCATCTATGGCTACTTGTCCAAATTCATTCTCAATAATAACTATTTTTTCATTATAGAGTTTTTCACTTATTAATTTTTTTATTAGCATAGTTTTACCGGCACCCAAAAATCCTGAAATAATATCTACTTTTATTTCCATATAATCAACTCCTCTTAAAGTAATAGTTAATAATTTCTCATAAAAATATAATATTAAAATAATATTACAAGAAAACAAAGGTTAATGCAAACCATTTGCATTAACCTTTATATAAATTTAAGATATTTTATAGAAAACCAGTATTAAAAAATATTATAAAAACTTATATTTATATAATATTTTTTAAAAATAAAAGTATATATAAGGGAGCTATCGCATTAAGAATAAATCATACAATATATCATACAATATATTGTGTTAACTTTAGACTTGTAAAACGATATAGTGTGCTTAAGTTCTTTAATGGGATAGTCCCTATGGAAGCAAACGTGTTCTATCTCTTGTAATTAGTGTTGCTTCTCTAACATTTTCTAATCCTAAAAGCCTTGATGTTATTCTTTCTAATCCAATGGCAAGACCACCATGTTTTGGCATGCCATATTTGAAAACAGATATATAACTCTCATAATCCTTAGGATTAAAACCTTTAAGTTTTATATTATTTATTAACATATTGTAGTCATGAATTCGTTGTCCGCCGGTTGTAATCTCTATACCTCTAAATAATAGATCAAAACTATGAGTATAGTTTTCACCTAGCGGCATAGTATACATTGGTCTTTTACTTCTTGGATAGTTAGTTAAAAATATAAAATCACTATTTAAATTTTCTTTTGCATACTTACAAATAAGTTTTTCTCCCTCAGGATCTAAATCAGAGTTTAGGTCAGTTTTATTATAATTTTTACTTAATATATTTAATGCCTCATCAAATGTAATTTTAGGTATTCCATTTTCTATTTTAGGTAATTCTGATCCCAATAGATTAAAATATTCTATACATTCATTATTAAGTTTTTCTAATATGAATTTTAATAACCTTTCTTCAAATTTCATAATATCTTTTTCATCGTCTATAAATCCAATTTCTAAGTCCATACTAATATATTCATTTAAATGTCTATTGGTGTTGTGCTCTTCAGCTCTATATGCATGGCCTATTTCAAAAACTCTTTCAAAACCAGCACCAATCATCATTTGCTTGTAAAATTGTGGACTTTGAGCTAGATAAGCAGTATTTTCGAAGTACTTTACTTTAAAAACCTCTGTACCACCTTCAGCTCCTTCTAATACAATTTTTGGAGTATGAATTTCTGTAAAGTCTTCTTTGTTTAGAAACTCTCTAAACCCATTTATTATTGAATTTTGTACTTTAAATATTGAATTTATATTAGGATGTCTTAGGCTTAAAATTCTATTATTAAGCATAGTATCTAAGTTAATATCTAGGCTTTCTTTATTTATTAATATGGGAAGTTCATCTAAAGCAGCATTTATAATTTCTATATTTTCTACCTGAATCTCAAAACTATTTAAATCATTAGTGTTTTCTTTGACTTCTCCTAATATGGAAACTATTGATTCTAATTTTAATTTTGATAAATCTAATTTATTATTAGCTATAATGCATTGAACTAATCCTGATCTATCTCTTATGATTACAAATGTTATATTTTTCAATTTTCTAACTTTATGAATCCAGCCTTGAATAGTTACCTTTTTGTTTATATAATATTTCAATTCACTGATTAATATTCGCTTCATTTTTATTACCTCCAAAATAAAATAAGCCCCTTGAGTGTTTACTCAAGGGGCAAAATAATTTGCGGTACCACCCTTTTTAACAATGTCTATACAAAATTAGAATAGGTATCATATATAGAATGAGCTCAAATTTCTATACAAAAAAGCTTCCGCTCCATGTAGGAGTGAAAGCATATATTCACGGTACCATCCTAATTTAACAATGTATTAATACTTGTTATCTCTAGTCCCTATAACGGGGGAAATCCGGCTTATCCTACTTAATGTGTTCAAATAAGCGTCTCCGGGATGTCTTTCAATATTATTTTTCTCATAGGCTTACACCAACCCTACTCGCTGTAGATACTTAATAAATATTTACTCTTCCCATCAAAGATTTTAATTTTTATATTATATTACTCTTTAATAAAAATTTTGTCAATAGAAATTTTTTATAGGCTTAATTAAATTAAGTAAATGAATTTGCTATAATTTAAATATGCATAAATGAACTATTAGCATAAAACTATTGTTTAGTGGTAAATAATCTGTTTATACAATTCTTCTATATTTATAAAGGAGACGAGAAGTTGTATTATTTGTGAAGTGATAGAATAATTTGAAATCAGGAGATGAATTTAGTGAAAGATTTATTTACAATTGGAGAAATAGCAAAATTGTTTAATCTTAATATAAGAACATTAAGATATTATGATGATATTGACTTATTTAATCCAATATTCATAGATAAGACTAATAATTACAGATATTATTCAACGGAGCAATTTGAACAATTAAACACAATAAAATATTTAAAATCCCTAGGAATGTCTTTAAAGACAATAGATTATCACTTAAAAAAGAGAAGTATTGATAACATTATTGATTTATTTGAAAAACAGAAAAAAATTACAGAGGATAAAATAAAGCAGTTAGAATTTACAAAACAAAAGATTGAAAATAGAATAAATCAAATCAAATATGCAAGGCAATATGATAATTTAAATGTAATACAAGAAAGGAATTTTAATGAGAGAAGAATTGTTTTACTAAAACAAAAAATAAAATCAGATAATGATTTAGAGTTATCCATTAGATATTTAGAAAATAAGGCTAATAAAAATGCTTCTATTTTTAATGGTAAAGTGGGAGTGTCTATTTCTATAGATAAATTAACAGATAGAATATTTCATGAATATGATTCTATTTTTTCCTTTGCAGAGGGAGAAAAATATAATGAAAATCTTATAAAAGTTTTACCAAAAGGAACTTATGTTACTATTAAATTTAATGGTACTCACAAAGATTCATCAGAATATTACAATGAAATTTTAAATTATATTAAAAGAAATGATTATGTAATAGTTGATGATTCAATAGAAATAACACTAATTGATTTTGAACTAACTACAAAGAAATCAGAATTTATAACTGAGATTCAAATATTAATAAATAAATATTGACACTCTAGTTACTGGAGACTTTATAATTTTAAAAATATAAAAATTAGCTTTATTTATTGTTCTTCTCTTCTTCTAAAGTAGTATTATTTGGTTTTGTAAATCTATGGTATTTCATTACAGTGAGGAGAGAGGTTCTTACATAACTTAACATAATTTAAAAAAAATTAAGGAGGATAAATATGAAATTTGTTGTATCAAAAGAAGTTTTTCAAAAACTAGAAAATGTATGCTTCGGTGTTGTGGTAGCCAAGGGAATTAATAATAAGGATAATATTGAAGCAAAAGAACTTTTAAAAAATAGCATAGAATTAACTGAAAAAAGGTTTGAAGGTAAAAATGTAAAAGAAGTAGAGGAAATAATGTACTATAGAGATTCATTTATTAAATTAGGTATTAACCCTAATAAATTTAAAAGTTCTATTGAAGCTATAACTACAAGAGTTTCTAAAAACAAGGGCTTGCCAAATATAAATCCAATTGTAGATATAGGAAATGCAGTTTCATTAAAATATTTACTTCCACTAGGTGCCCATGATATAGATGCTGCTAAAGAAGATATTTCTGTCAGATTTTCAAATGTAGGAGATAAGTTCATTCCATTTGGTGAGGATGAAGTAGAATCATTAGAAAATGGTGAGCTTATTTATTCTGTGGGCAATAAGGTAAAAACAAGAAGATGGATATGGAGACAAAGTGAAGAAGGAAAAATTACTGAAGAAAGCAAAAATATATTTTTCCCTATAGATGGATTTAAAGATAAAAATTATGATAATGTAATTAAAGCAAGAGATGAGTTGGCACAAGTTTTAAAACAGACTTTCCATTGTGAAATAAAAGTAGGATTTGTAGATATAGATAATAGAGAATTCGAATTATAGATATTAAAAATATATTTATAACTAATTTTAAAATATTATTAAACATAAAGTTATTATAATAACATAGTAATTTAATCTCTTGTGCTAGTTAAAGTAACTATAGGAATCATATTTTGGTAAGTTAAACTTTGAGCCAATCTTGCTGTCAGCTGATTTAGCGTTGATTTAACGTGCAAAATATGATTCTGTAAGCTCCATTTAACTAGCACAACAAGTTAATTTAAAAATAAGAGAATTTTGAACTAATGGCTTATTTCAATAATATTACAAATAAGTATTAAAAATGAATTAATTTAAATGATTACATAGAGCTAAATGGCTTTATATAAAATTTATAACATTAAAAGTTAAGTGTTATAATAAAACATGTAGTCACCAAGAGCTCCATTTTATAGATTATAAATATAATTAATAATTATTAATTATATTTATAATTTATAAAACTTAAAATAAGTTTTATTTAGTCTTACAATATATGAGTAATATAAATTAAAAAGCCTAGCTAAAATATAAGTTAAAGCAGCATTTTAAATAACTTATTACTTTTTATATTAGCTTATTTAAAAGATAAATAGCATATCTTGGAGTTCAACAAATAAATATTTTAAAACATTACAAATATATATTGATGTTTTAATTAATAATGGGTTTTCTATTTAGTATATAAAATATGAATTTTATATTCAATTTTCTACAAAAAATTTCTATGGAGATAAATATTGCTACCTCCAACTGTAAAAATTCCAATAAATATTATATTAATTTCTCGAGGGATTAAAGTATATGGATTATATTTTAAATATTGAGTAAGAGTATATTTAAATCTAAAAATAGAAAAGAAAATTTAGATGTTAAATGCAAAAAAGCAAAAGTTAATAAAATAACTTAATTTACTAATTTTTAAAGAAAAAATTAAAAACTGAAAAATTTAAAATTTAACAATGTGTATTAAAAACGTTTTCCCCCAATGATAATGTCGTATTTTGGCATATATTGGCTGGAGTTAAGAAAATAACTATTATAGAAATTGTCTAAAAACTGCAGTAAAATAAGAACAGAAAACAATTACAGGTCGTACCATATTACCTTGGGGGGAGATATATATGAATATGTATGTAGCATGTCTTATTGCATTAGTGCCTATAGTATGGCTGATGATTTCGCTAGGAGTTCTAAAAATGCCAGGTTATAAGACTTGTCCTGTAACGTTGGTAATAACAGTAGTTTTGGCAGTTATGGTCTGGAAAATGCCAATTTTAGATGCATTTTCTGCGGCGTTAGAAGGGACAGCATTAGCATTAGTACCTATAATACTTGTAATCGTTGCCGCAGTGTTTACTTATAATTTATCAATTTATACAAAGAGTATGGATACCATAAAAAAAATGATGACTTCAATAACAACAGACAAGAGAATATTAGTTTTAATACTTGCTTGGGGATTTGGTGGATTTTTAGAAGCTATAGCAGGGTTTGGTACTGCAGTAGCTATTCCAGCAGGTATAATGGCAGCACTTGGATTTGATCCGATTTTTGCAGCAATAATATGTCTTATAGCAAATACCACACCTACAGCTTTTGGAGCTATAGGAATTCCAGTAACTACTCTTGCTAAAGTAACTAACATAGATCCTATGCAACTTAGTTATGCAGTAGGATTGCAACTATTAATTTTAATAGTAATAATTCCAATAGTTCTAGTAATGTTAACAGGTAAAAGTGTAAAGGCTGTTAAAGGCGTTTGGGGAATATCCTTAGCATCAGGTCTTTCATTTGCAATACCTGAACTATTAGTAGCTAAGTATATGGGTGCAGAGCTACCAGCTATAATAGGATCAATAACATGTATGATAGTTACTATAGCTATGGCAAAGATATTTTATAGGGATACTGCATCTAAAGATGTAGAAAAAATATCTTTTAAAAGGGGAGTTTTAGCATGGTTACCATTTATATTAGTTTTTCTCTTTATAATTTTAACTAGCTCATTGTTCCCACCAATAAATAAAGCTTTAGCTCAAATACAAACTACTCTTTATATTTATACAGGGGCACATGCTAAACCATTTACATTTTTATGGATTGCAACCCCAGGAACGCTAATTATAATAGCTACTTTTATAGGAGGATTGGTACAAGGAGCTAAGTTTTCAGAAATAGTTTCTGTATTAGTAAAGACTATAAAGCAAATGACAAAATCTGCAATAACTATAATAGCCATAGTAGCTATGGCAAAAATTATGGGATACAGCGGAATGATAAAATCCATAGCAGCTGTATTGGTAGCAATTACAGGAAGTTATTATCCTCTAATAGCACCAATAATAGGAGCTTTAGGAACTTTTGTAACAGGTAGCGATACTTCAGCCAATGTATTGTTTGGAGGCCTTCAAGTTGAAGTGGCGAAGACTTTAGGTTTAAATCCATACTGGCTTGCAGCGGCCAATACAGGTGGCGCTACAGCTGGTAAGATGATATCACCACAAAGTATAGCGGTGGCTACAGCAGCTACTGGACTTGTAGGAACAGAAGGGAAGATATTAAATGCAACATTAAAGTTTTGTATAGTATATGTAATAGTTCTGGGAATTATGGCATATTTTATGGCTCCTCTATTTGGATTTTAATTAGTACAACAAATAAAAGGTGCTAAATTAAGTATGCAAAATTTATATAATGCAAAAATATGTACAATGTTAATTAAAATAATATAATTCGGTATTAGTAATAGATAGAAAAATCATTATAAATTAATAAAGTAATGACCTGTAAATTGAAAATAAAATAGAATTTTCTATGGGAAATATAAAAACACATAATATGGGAAGTTTAATAGTAAGTTAAAAATTTTATTTAAGTATAAATATATTTTGGAGGTAATTTATATGGATATTTTAGTATGTATAAAACAAGTACCAGGAACATCAAAAGTAGAGGTTGATCCAGTAACAGGTGTATTAAAAAGAGATGGTGTAGATTCAAAGATGAATCCATATGATTTATATGCCCTAGAAACAGCATTAAGACTTAAAGAACAATTTGGAGGAGTTGTAAAGGTAATAACTATGGGGCCTCCTCAAGCGCAAGAAGTTATAAAAGAAGCTTATATGATGGGTGCGGACGAAGGAGTTCTTTTATCAGATAGAAAATTTGCAGGAGCGGATGTTTTAGCTACAGCTTATACCATATCCCAAGGGGTAAAAAAAATGGGCAATTTTGATTTAATATTCTGCGGAAAACAAACTACAGATGGAGATACAGCTCAAGTTGGACCAGAGATGGCAGAATATTTAGATATAGCTCATATAGCAAATGTAATAAAAATAGAAGAAGTTAAAGAAAATTCTATAGTAGTGGAAATGGACATGCCAAACACAGTAGAAGTTGCAGAAATAAAATTCCCATGTCTTTTAACAGTAGAAAAAGATATATTTGAACCAAGACTTCCATCCTATAGAAGAAAATTGGAGACTAATGATAGAGAAATTAAAATGTTAAGTCTAAAAGATTTTGAGGATAAAGATGAAAATATGTATGGATTAAATGGATCACCAACACAGGTAGAGAGAATATTTCCACCAGCAGTAAATACAGATAAAGAAATTTGGACTGGCTTGGGAGAAGAATTAGGAGATAGATTAGCAGAAAAACTTAAAGAAATGAAATTTGTATAAAATAAAGTATATTAATGGGAGGATTTCAATATGGGAAAATTATTAGTAAATCAAGATAAATTAACACCTTCAAATATAGAGGAACTAGTTAAGATATGTCCTTTTGGAGCATTAGAGGAGAAAAATGGTAAAATAGAAATTTCAGCTGCATGTAAAATGTGCAGGCTATGCGTTAAAAAAGGTCCAGAAGGTGTTATGGAGTTTCATGAAGAAGAAAAAGCTCATATAGATAAAAGCCTTTGGACAGGAGTAGCTGTATATGTAGATCATGTGGAGGGAGATATTCATCCAGTAACTTATGAACTTATAGGCAAAGCAAAAGAATTAGCAGCTAAAATAAATCATCCAGTATATGCGGTATTCGTTGGACATAATATAAAGAAAAAAGCAGAAGAATTACTTCATTATGGAGTAGATGAAGTATTTGTATATGATGATGAAAAATTAAAAGATTTTAGAATAGAACCATACACTAAAGCTTTAGAAGATTTTATAAACAATAAAAAACCATGTACATTATTAGTAGGGGCAACAACAATAGGCAGATCTCTTGCACCAAGAGTAGCAGCTAGATTTAGAACAGGACTTACAGCCGATTGTACAATATTAGATATGAAAGAAAATACAGATTTAGTTCAAATAAGACCGGCTTTTGGTGGAAACATAATGGCACAAATAATAAATCCTAATAATAGACCTCAACTTGCAACAGTAAGATATAAAGTTATGGATGCACCACAAAGAAGTAAAGAAAAAAGTGGAAAGATAACTATTTGTAATATAGATAAAAGTCAGCTAAATTCACAAATAGAAGTTTTAAAAGTAACAAAAAAGAAAGTAGAAAAAAGTATATCAGATGCAGACGTAATAATAGCGGTGGGAAGAGGAATTAAAAAAGAACAAGATTTAGAAATGATAAATGAATTAGCAGAGTTAATGGGTGCTCAAGTAGCGGTAACGAGACCATTAATAGAAGCAGGCTGGGCAGATGCAAAACGTCAAATAGGCTTAAGCGGAAGAACAGTAAAACCTAAGCTTATAATAACTTGTGGTATATCAGGAGCTGTACAATTTTCAGCAGGAATGAACAATGCAGAATGTATTATATCTATAAATAAAGATCCTAAGGCACCTATATTCAATGTAGCTCATTATGGAATAGTAGGGGATATATATGATGTAATACCAACACTTATAGATAATATAAAAGAAAGTGGAGCTTTAAGTGCATAACATATAAAACTAGTGTATTTAACAACTAATTAACTAACTGATAATTAATTTTTGGAGGTAATTGCTATGGAATATAAAAAGTTAGATAGTAAAGATATAGAATTTTTAAAAAGTGTTGTAGATGAAGATAGAGTATATACTGATGAAGATATAAATGAAGACTATAGCCATGATGAACTTGGTGGAATAAGTAGAATGCCTGATGTTATGGTAGAAGTTTTAAGCACAGAAGAAGTATCACAAATAATGGCCTATGCTTATGAAAATAATATTCCAGTAGTTGCTAGAGGATCAGGAACTGGTCTTGTTGGGGCAGGTGTACCAATTCATGGTGGAATAATGATAAACATGACAAAGATGAATAGAATATTAGAAATAGATGAAGAAAACTTAACTCTTACTGTAGAACCAGGAGTTCTTCTTATGGAGATTGGAAAATTTGTAGAGGAGCATGATCTTTTTTACCCACCAGATCCAGGTGAAAAATCAGCAACTATAGGTGGAAATATAAGTACAAATGCCGGTGGAATGAGAGCGGTAAAATATGGAGTTACAAGAGATTATATAAGAGGACTTGAAGTAGTGCTTCCAAATGGTAAAGTACTTGAAGTTGGTGGTAAAGTAGTTAAAAACAGTTCAGGATATAGTATAAAAGATTTAGTTTGTGGTGCAGAAGGAACTTTAGCTATAGTTACAAAAGCTATATTAAAGTTATTACCACTACCAAAAAAAGCTGTAAGTTTACTTATACCATTTCCAAACTTAGAAATGGCAATAAATACAGTTCCTAAAATAATAAAATCAAAATCTATACCAACTGCTATAGAATTTATGCAAAGAGAAGTTATACTAGCTGCAGAAGAATTCTTAGGAAAAAAATTCCCGGACAATTCTTCAGATGCATATTTAGTATTAACATTTGACGGAAATTCTAAGGAAGATATAGAAAAAGATTATGAAAAGGTAGCAGCAATTTGTTTAGAAGAGGGAGCTCTAGACGTATATATATCAGATACAGATGAAAGAAAGGAAGCTGTTTGGTCAGCAAGAGGTGCTTTCCTTGAAGCTGTTAAGGCATCTACTACAGAAATGGACGAATGTGATGTTGTAGTGCCAAGAAATAATGTAGCAACATTTGTTAAATATACACATGAGCTTGAAAAGCAATTCGATATAAGAATAAGAAGTTTTGGGCATGCAGGAGATGGAAATTTACATGTATATGTATTAAGAGATGATTTAACTCAAGAACAATGGGATAAAAAATTAAAAGATGTATTTGAATGCATGTATAAAAAGTCTATAGAACTAAATGGATTGGTTTCTGGGGAACATGGTATAGGATTTGCTAAAAAACCATATTTATTTGATCAATATGGTGAAGAATATATGGAACTTATGAAGAATATTAAATTAGCATTCGATCCTAAAAATATATTGAACCCAGGTAAGGTTTGTCAATAAAAATAATATTAAATATAATTTAGACTTATAGATAAAACAAATCTATAAGTCTTTTTTACATTATAACCAATGGTGGTTAAGAGAATATATAAGTTGTTTTTATTTATTTTATATTTGTGCATTTATATATTTAAGAATATAATATAGCCAAATAGTATATTTACTTGGGGGTATTAACATGAGAAGAATTATTATTGATACTGACTGTGGCAGTGATGATGCAGTTGCAATTATTATGGCCTTAAAATCTAGTGACATTAATGTGGAAGCAATAACAACAGTGGCAGGAAATGTTCCAGTTCATCTTGCTACATTAAATGCATTAATGACAATAGAAGTGGCTAATGCACAGAAGCCACCATTATATGTGGGTGCAAGCAAACCATTAATGCGTGATCTAGTTACAGCAGAAAGTGTACATGGAAAAGATGGAATGGGAGACTGTGATCTTATTCATCCTTCATTACAGCCAGAAAAAGAACATGCTGTTGATGCAATATTAAGGATTGTAGATATGTACCCATATGAAATTGAAATTGTAACTATTGGGCCTACTACAAATATTGCTTTGGCCATTATGAAAGATCCTACCACCATGAAGAAAGTTAAACACATTTATTCCATGGGGACAGCTGGATTTAGACGTGGCAATGTAACACCGGTGGCAGAATTTAATGTATATGTTGATGCAGAAGCTTATAGTGTTATGCTAAATTCTAATATTCCTACAACAATAATTGGATTTGATGTGTGTCTTGGTGAAGCAGCTTTAAATAAAAAAGACATAGAATTGTTAACATCTAGTGGAAAAAAAGAAGCTGAGTTTATTAGTAAATGTACAAGATTATATCTTAATTACAATTTAAATAAATATAATGAGCATAGTGTTGAATTACCCGATGCTGCTGCTATGGCAGTGGCACTTTGGAAAGATATTGTTTTAGAAGGTCCTAAGTGTTATTGTTATGTGTGTACCAAAGAACCAGCTACATATGGACAAGTAATTATAGATGATGGAAGTTTTGATGATGCAACCAACATATTTATACATAATGAACCAAATGCGGTTGTGTGTAAAAGTCTAAATAAAAATATATTTAAAAGAAGAATGCTTGAGTTATTGATAAAATAATAATGGAAATGGTTTATGGTATTAATCATGCTATCATAGATAAAATATACGTGAAATATTAGAGTAGCTCCTAATTATGTTTAGGAGCTACTTTATATATATAATTTATTATTAATAAATTATTAAACTGTTAAGTAATAGATTGATCATTTATATAAAAATAAAATATTAATTAATTTTATTAACATAAATAGAATAATAATGGAATTATTATTGAAATTAATAAATTGTATATTGTGGAAATCTTGGAAAAGATAAAGTAGAATAAAAACTATAGCAATATAAAGGTCATACCACAATACCAAAATACCAATATATGAAAATACCAAAACAGGGGGGATTATGTGAATATCTACACAATTTGTTTCATTGCGTTGATACCTATAATATGGTTAATGGTTTCATTGGGAGTTTTTAAAATGCCAGGACATAAGACTTGTCCTGCAACATTGTTGTTAACTGCAATTTTAGCAGTGATAGTTTGGAAGATGCCAGTCTTAGATGTGGCTTCGGCTGCCATAGAAGGAGTAGCCTTAGCTATTTGGCCCATAATACTTGTAATTGTTGCAGCAGTATTTACTTATAATGTATCTCTTCATACTAAAAGTATGGATACTATAAAAAAGATGATGACTTCTATAACTACAGATAAGAGAATATTGGTTTTAATACTTGCTTGGGGATTTGGTGGATTTTTAGAGGCTATAGCAGGTTTTGGCACTGCAGTAGCTATTCCTGCAGGTATAATGGCTGCACTTGGATTTGATCCTATTTTTGCAGCTATAATATGTCTTATAGCCAATACTACACCTACAGCATTTGGAGCTATAGGAATTCCAGTAACTACTCTAGCTGAAATAACTAATATAGATGTAATGCAACTTAGTTATGCAGTAGGTTTGCAGTTATTAATTCTAATAGCAGTAATTCCAATAGTTTTAGTAATGTTAACAGGAAAAAGCATAAAATCTATTAAAGGAGTTTTTATAATAGCTTTGGCTTCAGGGCTTTCCTTTGCCATACCTCAAGTATTGGTAACTAAGTATATGGGACCAGAATTACCAGCTATAATAGGATCAATAACATGCATGATAGTTACTATAACTATGGCAAAAATATTTTATAAGGACACTGCCTCTAAAGATGTAGAAAAAATTTCTTTTAAAAATGGAGCTTTAGCATGGTTACCTTTCATATTAGTTTTCATTTTTATAATTTTAACTAGTTCATTATTTCCAACAATAAATACAGCATTATCTAATATAAAATCTACATTTTATATTTATACAGGTAAGAATGCTGATCCATTCACATTTTTCTGGATTGCAACCCCAGGAACATTAATTATAATAGCTACTTTTATAGGTGGATTAATACAAGGAGCTAAGTTTTCTGATTTAGTTTCTGTATTAGTTAAAACTATAAAACAAATGAGTAAATCTGCAATAACAATAGTAGCAATAGTAGCCATGGCAAAAATTATGGGATACAGTGGAATGATAAAATCTATAGCTACTGTATTAGTAGCAGTTACAGGTTCATATTATCCTCTAATATCCCCAATAATAGGAGCGTTAGGCACATTTGTAACAGGTAGTGATACCTCTGCAAACGTATTGTTTGGAGGACTTCAGGTCGAAGTGGCTAATACTCTAGGGTTAAATCCATATTGGCTTGCAGCGGCCAATACAGGAGGTGCTACTGCAGGTAAAATGATATCACCACAAAGTATAGCGGTGGCTACAGCAGCTACTGGACTTGCTGGTGCAGAGGGGAAAATATTAAATGCAACTTTAAAGTTTTGCATAGTATTTGTGATTGTTTTAGGTGCAATGGCTTATTTTATGGCCCCCATATTTGGATTTTAATTAGTTAATTTATAAAAGGAATTAACTTTAAATTATAATACTAGAAATAGATAAATTTCTTGATTATGCCTAATAGTGAATAATTAATTTTAAATAGAAATAGAATCTTAAAAAATATACATTCTATTTCTATTTTTGCATTATGAAACTGTACATAATCTTATAAATAAAACTATAAGAAAATTTATAACAGAAGACAAGATTGAAGCAATTAAGATAGATGTATTTACCTTTGTAGATATTAATCATATGAAGTATATAATACTCTAATAGATATGATAGATTGTAAAGATTCTGAGATGGAAAAATCAACTATGAAGAATTTCATTTAAAGAAATGAATGGATTAGGATTATATTGATAAAGATTTTCAATACCTATTGAAATCATTCGTCAATGATGATATAATAGCATTGCATCAAAGTTAATATTGCTAACTTATTTATTTTGTACTGGCATTAGCTTAAGTTAACATAGAAGAAAACTTGAAATTATAACACTTTAGATGATAATTTAATACATTAACTTTTAAAGAGATGATGTTTTATAAAATATACATACCAAAAAGATTAGTCATGAGTAACTATCTTAATAGGAGGTGATTGTTATGACATTAGCTATGGCAAGAGAAGGTGAAGTAAATAAAATAAAGAAAATAACGGGTCGAGATAACGTTCGGCAGTTTCTTGCAAAGCTGGGTTTTGTAGAAGGAGAAAGGGTTATTGTAGTATCAGAAATGTCAGGAAATATGATAATAAATGTAAAAGATTCAAGAATAGCTATTGGTAAAAGTATGGCTAATAGGATTATTGTTTAGAAGGGAGAAATTATTTATGATGACATTAAAAGACGTTGAGTGTGGTAAAAAAGCAACTGTAGTAAAGCTCCATGGAAAAGGAGTTGTAAAAAGAAGAATGATGGACATGGGAATAACTAAAGGGGTTGAAATTTTTGTTCGTAAATTAGCACCCTTAGGAGATCCAATAGAAGTAAATATTAGGGATTACGAATTAACACTTCGTAAAGCGGATGCGGAAATGATAGAAGTAAAATAAAAATATATACATTTCAGGAGGGATTAAATGGAAAATATAAGAATTGCTCTTGTAGGAAACCCCAATTGTGGTAAAACTACAATGTTTAACTATTTAACAGGTAGTTCACAGTATGTAGGTAACTGGCCTGGAGTAACTGTAGAAAAAAAAGAAGGAAAACTAAAACAGCACAAAGATGTGAGAGTAATAGATTTGCCAGGAATATATTCACTTTCACCATATACTTTAGAAGAAGTTATAACAAGAAATTATCTTATTACAGAAAAACCAGAGGTTATTATAAATATAGTAGATGGTACAAACATTGAAAGAAATCTATATTTATCAACTCAAGTAATGGAGCTTGGAATTCCTGTTATAATAGCTCTAAATATGATGGACATTGTTAGAAAAAATGGAGATATCATAGATAAGGACAAGTTAGGTAAATCTATGGGGTGTACTGTAGTTGAAACATCTGCTTTAAAAGGTGATGGATGTAAAGAATTAATTAATAAAGCAATAGAATTAGCTAAATCAAATAAAGAAAATGTAATTGAACATACTTTTTCAAATGATGTGGAAAAAGTATTATCTGATATTGAGAATGAAATTTATAATCAGGTTTCAAAAGAACATTTACGATGGTTTGCTATAAAATTATTTGAAAATGATGAAAAAGCAATTGAACAAGGAAATATTTCAAAATCTTCAAAAGATAAAATTGGAGCAATTGTAACTAGTTTTGAAGATAAATTAGACGATGATGGCGAAAGTATTATAACTAATGAACGTTATAATTACATAAGTAAAATAATTACTAAATGTGTAGTTAAGAAAAATAAATCTAAGTTAACCACTTCTGATAAAATAGATAAAATAGTTACTAATAGAATTTTAGGACTACCTATATTTGCAGCTGTTATGTTCCTTGTTTATTATTTATCTATTTCAACAATAGGTACAGGAGCTACAGATTGGGTAAATGATGTTTTATTTGGTGATGTTATACCTCCAGCAGTAGAAGGATTCCTTACATCTATAGGAACTGCTCATTGGTTAGTTTCTTTAATAAATGATGGTATTATTGCTGGTGTAGGAGCTGTACTTGGATTCTTACCTCAAATGATGGTATTATTTTTATGTCTTGCAATTTTAGAAGATTGTGGTTATATGTCTCGTATAGCTTTTATAATGGATAGAATATTCCGTAAATTTGGCCTTTCAGGTAAGTCATTTATTCCTATGCTTATAGGAACAGGTTGTGGAGTCCCAGGAATCATGGCATCAAGAACTATTGAAAATGAATCAGATAGAAAAATGACTATTATTACTACTACATTTATGCCTTGTTCTGCTAAATTGCCAATAATAGCTTTAATTGCAGGAGCATTATTCCCAGGGTCAGTTTGGGTAGCACCTTCAGCATATTTTATTGGAATTGCAGCTATTATATGTTCTGGAATAATATTAAAGAAAACAAAAGCTTTTTCAGGTGAACCTGCTCCCTTTGTTATGGAATTGCCAAAATATCATGTACCTGGTTTAAAAGGTGTACTTATTCATATGTGGGATAGAGCAAAATCTTTTGTTAAAAAAGCAGGTACTGTAATATTCCTTGCTTGTGGATTAATATGGTTCTTAAGTACGTTTAACTGGTCATTAGCAATGGTAGAAACTCCAGATTCAATGTTAGCATCAATTGGTAAAGTAATAGCTCCTATATTTAACCCATTAGGATGGGGAGATTGGAAAGCTGCAGTGGCAACTATTTCAGGATTAATTGCAAAAGAAAATGTAGTTGGTACATTTGGTATTTTATATGGAGCTGGAGAAGTAGCTGAAGATGGTGTAGAAATTTGGAAAACTCTACATGCATCATTTACACAACTATCCGCATATTCATTCTTAATATTTAACTTATTGTGTGCTCCATGTTTTGCTGCTATTGGTGCAATTAAGCGTGAAATGGGTAATGCTAAATGGACTTGGATAGCTGTTGGATATCAAACTGCATTAGCCTATGGAGTAGCACTTACATTTTACCAATTAGGATTACTTTTCACAGGAAAAGGATTTGGAATTGGAACATTAATT
The DNA here is from genome assembly GCF_943736985.1 of Clostridium sp. Marseille-Q2269. Classification (GTDB taxonomy): domain Bacteria; phylum Bacillota; class Clostridia; order Clostridiales; family Clostridiaceae; genus Clostridium_F. The sequence goes on along the minus strand of NZ_CALSFS010000001.1, from coordinate 675,825 downwards.
GCTTTAGTATTATTAGCATGGTTCTTATATATGTTATTTAGACCACAAAAAGATTTCTCTAATTCAACTAATATAAAAAGTGATAGGACAGAAAATATTAGCGCATAGCGCGTAAGGAGATAATAATTATGGCTACATTTATAATTGGTACATTAGTAATAGGAGCATTTGCCTTTGTTGGACACAAAGTTTATAAAGACAAGAAAAATGGAAATTGTTGTAGCGGAAATTGTTGTAATTGTCACAGTTCATGTAAACCTACTAAATCAAAATAAAAAATAAAAAAGAATTTATTTTCAAGTAGTCTCCTTTGATAAACACTTGAAAAATAGATTCTTTTTTATTTTCTCATTCTGTTAATTTAACTAATGGTGATTATATCATATTTAACTGTACATAATCTTACAAATAAATAATGAAGAATTAAATGTTGATTTTACTAGAGATGGAGAAAATCTGAATCCAATAAATAATAAGATAAATGTATCTACTGTGGTAGATATTAGTGATGTGGATATGGATGATTATAGTAGAATATCTAATACTCTAATAGCTATTATGAATTGTAAAGATTCCGAGTTAGAAAAATCAACAATGAATATGAAATATAATGACAAAGAAGAAAGGTTGAGAGTAATATTGTGGGGAAGTATAAATTTTATTAAAGATATGGTAGATTCAATTGAAATCATTGTGAAACAAAATGATTTATAGGGAGCTGAATAAAATGGATTATAAAGTAGTTAAAAACAATAACAAAAAAAATACAATGTATTTCTAATAATAAAGAACTTTGTTCAGAACAAAACATATCAGATATGATTTCTATTTGCTTCCAACATGATATAAATAAATTAATACTTCATTCTAAAATCTTGTCTGAAGATTTTTTAATCTTAAAACAGGACTAGCAGGTATAATGTTGCAGAAATTTATAAACTATCATATAAAAGTTGCGCTCATTTTAAATGATGAAATAATTTTAAATGAGAGATTCAAAGAAATGATTATGGAATCCAATAAAGGAAATAGTTTTAGAACATTCAATAATATTAAGGACGGAGAAAAATGGATTTTAAGCTTATAATATAACATAAAACTATAAAAGTTAATTTGGCCTTTATAGTTTTTTTGCTTATGAAAGATAAATTTAAAGAACAATTTCAAGAACATTTAATAGGCAATTCATTTATGTTATTGCAGTTTAAAATACATTAATATCATAGTATATCACAATATATTTTTAACCATAATAAAAAAGAAGGTGATCATGTTTTTAGCTATATTTCTATAAATTATTTTGAAAAGGCATAGGTATTTGTATAGGAATAAAGTGTAAAATCTATTGGTTCACTATAATATAAAAATAATAGTTTTATAAAGTTTAAAAATAGGTATAGCAAAGGAGATAGATATTATGAAAAATAAACCAGATGATAGAAGAGATAATGTAGATAGAATTCAATATAATATTGATAAAACTATTCAAAATTGTGAGCTTGCAGATGAAATGATAGCAGAAACAGATGATAAAAAAATGAAAAAGACTTTAATAGAAAAAAATAAAAGAAGAGAAGAAGCACTTCATGGCATGAGGGAAGAAATTAAAGATGAAGCTATAGATAAGAAAAATGGATATATGTAATTTATAAAAGATTATATAAATTTAATATTTTATAACTTTTAACTCTTAAAATATTACAATTTCAAATGGAATTTATTTAAGAGAGTCTGTCTCAAAATAATTTAAAAAAGTATTTTAAGACAGACTCTTATTTTATATTTACTTTTAGTTTTTTCAAATTGTTATATGTAAATATTTAAATTAATCTTTTGTACTAGTTAAAGTAGTTGTAGAAATCATATTTTGCCAAGTTAAACTTTGATTCAAGATTACTGTAGGTTGATCTAATGTGCACAATAGGATTCTATAAGATAAATTTAACTATGATTTACGTTTCATATTTTTAATAATAGTCTTTGTTTGTTTATCTATTTTTAAAGATTCAGTTATTTTTTGTAGTGATTTATTATAGGTGAAATGGTCTAAATTATTATTTTTTAAATAATTCATAGTTTTCGATGGAAATTTAACATAACATATAGAAATAGCCCAGGCAACTGCCATTTTTGCATAATATCCAGATTGATTTATATTGTCTAGTAATTTCAGCATCTTATCTATATATTCCTCTGTAATATAAAAATTTAATAGCATTACTACCCCAAAGCGAACTTCAAATTCTTTATTAGATGATAAAAAAGGTTGTATAAAAGCCCACACAGTTTTCATATTCTTTTTGGTAAATTTTAAACCGTTACAAAAGCTGTCACACAAGGACCAATTATCAATTTTAGGTATAAAGTCATTAATATATTTAAGGAGTTCTTCAATATTTGTTTTAACATAACCTAGTACCATTCCTTGGAGCATAACTTCCTCAAAGTATTCATTATCAGCATTACATATAAAATTACGCCAATCTTCTTTTGCAATTGATTTTGCTATTTTACGAAGATCTGGTAATCTAACACCTAAAATATTATCTGTATTAGGTAGAAGTGATGATGAAAATTTTTGATATTTTTTATCTGATAATTGAAAAAGCTGTTCTCTAATTGTTTTATTCAAAATTTTGCTCCTTTTTACATTTCAATTTGCCTTTTTTATTGTTTTGATATTATCACTTATATAAACTGAAATGCAGATTATTAACTGAATTATATATTATAACACTTTTGTAAGTTAAACAAACTTAGTAATTTGTAAATGATATATTTTTTATTGAACTATAAGGTTCTTATTTAATAATGTTAGCTTCTTTAAGAATTTCTGGCAGGCCTAATTTGACTTTCCCCAGTGGGTACTAGCTGAACATTCTATTAAACTTATTCAAATTTTAAAACATTAATGTAACCTTAAATAAATTTGGCTCAAAGTTTAAATTGGAAAAATATTATTCTTAGCGGTATTTCAACTAGAATTATAGATTAAATTATTACCTAGTTATTTATAGATGTTTAGTAATTTATAGCTAAGTTTAGATTAATACTTAATTATAAATTGCATGTATTTAAAAAAATTATTTATAAAATGAAAGTATAATTAAGCAATAAGTATATTTATAGACTTTTATTTTTTTATAATAAATCTTCATACTATCTTCAAATTAAATTGATATAATTTAATTTGAAATAATTGTATTAATAAATTATATGAAATTGTTATATAATAATCTTTTAATAGAGGTGGGATATATGAACAAAATTTTAATAATTGAAGATGAAAAGAGAGTTTCAGAAGTTATAAAGGCCTATTTGGAGAGAGAAGGGTATAAGGTATATTGTACTACAGAAGGATTAAAAGGTATAGAGAAATTCAAATCGGAAGATATACAATTAATAATATTAGATTTAATGCTTCCAGATATCAGTGGAGAAGAAGTATGTAAAATAATACGACAAATTTCAGATGTGCATATTTTTATGTTAACAGCAAAAGGAGCTTTAGATGATAGAATAGAGGGTTTAAATATTGGTGCAGATGAATATTTGATTAAGCCATTTAGTCCTAGAGAGCTTACAGCAAGAGTGAATGCTCTTTTTAGAAGATTAAGTACCAATAATAATGGTTCAGGGTTAATTTTTGATGATGGAATATTGAGCATTAATTATGATAAAAGGGTTGTAAAAGTTAATGAAAAGGAAGTTTCAATTACCCCAAATGAATTTGATATATTATACATGCTTGCTTTAAATAAGGGTAAAGTTTTGTCAAGAGAACAACTCATAGATAAAATATTTGGAATGGATTTTCAGGGATATGATAGAACTATTGATGTTCATATAAAGAATATTCGTAAGAAGATAGAAGAAGATACTAAAAATCCTAAATATATTGTTACAGTTATGAAAGCAGGTTATAAATTTGGTGGTGAGAGTTAAGTGCATACAATTAAAAGAAGATTAAGTATTTTATTTTTTATTTGTTCCATTACAGGAATATTACTAGTTACAATGCTTGTAAATGTAACTATAAATAAAAAATTTGATGAATATATATCACATATACAAGACAAAAGACATGAAAATATAGTATCTTATTTTGAAGATATATATAATAAACAGGGAAAATGGACCGCAAATTCTGGTGTTGATTTAATGCATGAAGCTTATATGGGTAATTATTGTATTACACTATTAGACTCTAATAAAAAGCATATATGGGGAATGAATCCCAATGATATAAGATTAAAAACAATGCCTGTAAAAGATAGAGGAGTTTATAATACTAAGACTTTTCAAATAAAATCAGAAAATAAAGTAGTTGGATATGTGGAAATTGGCCAATATTCATCTGTATTATTATCTGAAGAAGATATGAATTTTAAAACATCTATAAATAAGAGTATTATGATAAGTGGAATTTTAACTCTTATAATTATAGTTATAATAAGTCTTTACTTTTCCAGACAATTTTCCATTCCAATTAAGGAGGTAGCCAATTTGTCTGTAGATTTATCTAAAGGAAATTTTGATGCAAAATCAAGTTGTAAAAGCCATATTGAAGAGCTAGAAAATTTAAGAGAAAGTGTTAATATATTGGCTGAAAAATTAAAGCATCAAGATTCTCTAAGAAAAAGATTAGTTTCAGATATATCTCATGAGATTAGAGCGCCATTGAATGTACTACAAAATAATTTAGAGGCTATGATAGATGGGGTTTTTCCTGTTACCAAAGAAAGATTAAATTATTTAAATGAAGAAGTAATTAGATTTGGTAAATTGTTAAATAACTTAAATATATTAAAAGAGTTTGAATCTGAAAGTATTAAGATTAATTTTCAAACAGTATTTTTAGATGAGTTAATTAAAGATATATATAATGACTTTTATGTGGCAACAGAAAATAAAAATATTAATTTTAAATATAATATAGATAAAAATGATAATTATGGAATAACTGGAGATAGGGATAAATTAAAGCAAGTGTTTATAAACTTACTTTCTAATTCTATTAAATTTACTAAAGATGGTGGAAAAATACTAATTAAACTGTATACAAAGGATAAAAATATAGTTGTAGAAGTTTATGATAATGGTATAGGAATAAATAGAGAAGATCTTCCTTTTATTTTTGAAAGATTTTATAGAGGAGATAAAAGTAGGAATCAATTTAAAGGTAATGGTATAGGATTAACTATTGTAAAAAATATATTGAACCTTCACTATGCAAGTATAGATATAGAAAGTAAAGAAGGTAAAGGAACTATATGTAAAGTTTATTTTAATAAAAATAATAGTTGAAAAATACATTTGTAATTATATAAATAATAAATCCAAATTATTTGTTCTTAAGTTAACTTTCATAATACTTAGAATTTATAAAGATTATTTTATATAGCAGGCACCTAAAATTTTGTTAGAAGGAAGGAATAGTGTATGATTAAATTATTAAAAAACTTTTTAAAAAAATTAGAGCAGGAAAATAGCAAATCTTTAGGAAGTGGTAAACTGGACTGTTGTGATCTAAACAAATCAAATAATAATACTAAAAATGTTAATAAGAATAAGTGAATTATATATGTGTATAAAAAGATTGTATATAAACTTAAATAATAAATTATTTTTATGAATAATATATAGTATAAAAATATATAGATAATATGTGATTTATTTATATAAATATAAATAGATAGTAAGAAAGAGGAGATTGATATTAATTTTATCATAAACTCCTCTTTTATAATTTTAACAAAACTATGACATAAGCAGATATATCTGTGCAAAAACAAGTTTGTCTATATTCTCAGAGTATCTTTATTTATTGAATAAATTTTTGACGTATTTTCTTCAAATCAGCAGAATTTAAATTATCAACAACTTCAATACCGCCTAGAATGATATTATCTTTTAATATTTCATAACTACCAAGTTTTTTAGGGTTAAATTCTACTTCATTTATACCTTTTTTCCCAGTAAAAGAATAGACTACATTACGAGTTTCTGAATCTATTATTAAATATTTTCCTTCAGCATTATCAAAATCTTTTAAGTCAAAGGTTAACTTGGTTTTTGAGCTATTTCCTGTAACAACTATTAGAGGTTGTAATTCATAGCCAATACCTTTAAATTTCACACTGTTATATTCACCAGATGGAGTGGCTTTATTAATTATTTTTTGTGTTGGTACTGCATTTAGATTGTTGCCATAAATGCTAGGTTTTTTAGAATCACTAGATTCATCTACTGGGGTAGCACAACAACTAGGGCCTGTACTTGCAGGAGGTAGTGAGGAATCAGCTTTAGATGTATCTACAGTATCAAGTTTATCTACCACCTTAATTACACCTCTTATCATACCCATCCAGCAGCTGAAATTAATATCTTTATCTCCTGGGGTAAACTCTATTACATTCTCCCCTTTTTTTATTTTAAATTCTTTTTCCATTATAGATTGTGCTATAAGAGAATTATTACATGAATTAAGTTCTTCACCATTAATTATCCATTTAACAGGAATTCCTTTTTGTACATAAAAGGAATTAGGGGTATAACCATTATTATTAACAGTCATTTTTATTATTTGCACACCATTCTTTATAGTTGCCTTGGCCACATTGGCATTAGAAGGATTATCTGTATTTTTAGAATCTTTAGCGAAAGCAGTCATAGGGTTAAGGTTTATACCAACAATTGCCAACCCTCTATTTCCCATTATGAGTCCAAGAACTACAATAAGAATACCGCTAAATTTAAGCAATCTTTTAGTATAGCCTTTACTCAAAAGGCCTGACAGAACACCAAAAGTCAGCATAAGTGGTACTGTTCCTAAAGAAAATATAAACATAGATAATGCGCCTTTTACAGCACTTCCTGTACCTAGAGCAAAAAGCTGCATAGTCTGGAGAGGCCCACAGGGCATAAAGCCGTTTAAAAGTCCAATTATAAATGGTGAGCCAGATTTATTTTTTGCTTTGCAGGCAAAGTGAGGCAATTTTAGATTGAATTTTCTAAATATACTAAAGCCAGCCATATTAAGACCCATTATAATCATAAATAATCCAGCAAATATTTGTAATCCTGCTTTAGTAGTAATAGAAAGTGAAAATACTGACCCAAGTGCACCAATTATTCCACCAAGTAGGGTATAAGATACAACTCTACCCATATTGTACAAAATTGCTGGTTTCATTGCTTCAAATTTATTTTTACTTTCTTTAGATAAACTTTGTGAAAGCATAATTCCACCGCACATACCAACACAGTGAATTGATGTTAGTATACCTACTACAAAGAGAACTGCATAGGAAGCATTAGTAAGTTTTTGTTCCATATCAAAACCACTAGTTTTTAAGCCTAAGAATAGAATAGCTATAACAATTATAAGAATACCCATAAATTTATAGTCATTAGAAGGTTCAGTGCTATATCCAGCATTTTTTATTGCAGTTTTAATTTTGCTGTTATGGCACAAGGTATTATCATATGTAACTTTAACTAACTGGTGACTATAATCAGCCTTGACTTCTAATATTCCATCCAATTTTTTTATAGCCTTTTCAACTCGATTTTCACAAGAAGCACAGGTCATCTCATAAACTTTAATTTTTTCTGTTTTAATACTCATAAAATTCCTCCCAATATCTAATTAGATAAAGTTAAACTACACTTTATCTATAATAATTTAGGTGCTTTTAATTTTAAAAATTATCTTAATAAATTTTAATTTCTAACAGTGAAACTTTTATCATGGAAAAGTATATAAAAAAGATGTGTTGATCATATGAAGAAATCGCTAAAAAAAGTAAACAAGTTGTTAATACATAATAAAACTAAAGATTTATTCTTCTACATATGTTCTTCATATAAATCAGATATAATTACACTATGTTATAAATATTTTAAAATATATGGGAGGAAAATGTATGAATTGTCATGGAGATAATAAAGGAAAACAGGGATCTCATAATCATAGTTCATTAAAGCATATGCTTCACATGATTATTTGTTGTGGATTACCCATAGTTATTGTGGCTTTTTTGCCACTTATATCAAGACTTAATCCTAGTGCAGGGATTTGGATTGGCAAAATAGTACCATTTCTATGTCTAATAATGATGATTGGAATGTTACCTATGATGTTTAGGAAAAATGAGAAATCAAGTTGTTGTGATAGTAAGCATAATGAAACTAATGGGAAAGATGTGCCTAAACTAAATAAACCTGTAGAATAATAAAATCAGTTTAATATATTCAATGGATAAAGTAAAATTATATAAAATATTACATCTATAATTATAGGAGGATGATATAAAATGTTTGGATGTGGATTTGGCGGATCAGGAGCCGCATTTACAGGAGGATGGTCAGCTTGGATGATTATACCTATGATATTTAGATTAGCAGTAATTTCAGGTATAATATATGTGGCTTGGAAACTAGTTAGAGGAAATATGTTAAGTAGTAATAATGCTTTTAAAATATTAAATGAAAAGTATGCTATGGGAGAAATTAGTGAAGAAGAGTATTTAAAAAGAAAAAGTACAATGGGTAAATAAAAAGCATATACTTAAATAGCTAGGGAGTAATCTCTAGCTATTTAAGTATAATAAAGTTAGGAGCTAAACAACATTTTTTATATTTTAATACATTTCCATTGTAATCACAAATTATAAATTATAAACGTATTATAGTTTATAGCGGATAATTTTACATGAAATTTACAAGGTGTTAATTACAATAAAGGAGTGTATTTTATGGCATTTCCATTAGAATTAAGAAAAATTCCTCAAGCTGACGTGTATATTTCAAAGCTTTATCCTAATATTAATTTTAACGGTGGATCTTTACTAAGGTGCGGTAGATACTATACACAACAGAATATATTGACATAAGACCAATACTATTAGCCATATAAAATCACTTCCTCTATAAAAAATGAAGCTTTTAACAGCTTCAATACATAATATGCACTTTTTATAGCAAATGCTACAATAAAAAATAGAACTTAAACTATTAAATGAAGATTTAAAGTTTAAGTTCTATTTTTATAACTAAGAAAAATAATATAGTATACTTTCTTTAGGATTTTGTTCAGGTAATTTTAACTTTTTCAAATAGTATTTAAGTTTATAATTAGAAGGGAAATATTTAACAATAGTGTTTTTTTTATCAATTTATATTTGAAATTATATTTAGAATTAATAGTATATAGTAAATCTATTAATTTAATCTTTTTTAAGGATGTTAAATTAATAACTTCTTTTTTAGGAAAGATATGAATATTTTCAGCTGATTTTAACATGACTTTAGATATAAATTCAGCAGATAATAGATTTAAATAATTATTGGATCCATTGACTTTTAGTATATTATTATTTTTAATGCAGTCTTTAATTAAGGACATTAATCTATTATTTCTAATGGGTGGAGTAAAAATTAACACAAATGCTCAAGTAATAAATGAATCTGAAAAAGTAATAGATGGATTATATGCTGCTGGAGAAGTTATAGGGGGAGTTCACGGAGCAAATAGACTTGGTGGAAATGCTGTAGCTGATATTACAACATTTGGTAGAATCGCTGGCGAAAATGCAACAAGAACATTACAAAAATAAATATAAGATATCTATTAATTATATAGTAGAGTACATTTATAGCTAATATATGAGTATACTTTCTATTATAGCTAATATATGAGTATACTTTCTATAAATTAATTTTAAAGTAGTATTAAATATTAAAAAGATGATTTCTATATTAAGTAGAAGTCATCTTTTTCATGTTTAATAGTAAAGTCAATACAATCACTACTACAATTTCTTCATACTTTAAATAACGAAAGTAACTTTTAATAAACAGATTTTCCGGAGTTATATAACAGTTTTATACATGATTATAATGACGATTTATTGGAAATACTGTACTAACTGTTTTTATCTGAATCTATCATTATTGTTCTTTTGTTTTTAAGGAATTTAAAGTAATTTTACTGGGTATAATAAATTTAATAACAGATTTTAAGGAGGTGTTTTTATGAACATAACAAGTACAACCAATAAATTAATAAATGAAAAATCTCCATATCTATTACAGCATGCACATAATCCAGTGGATTGGTACCCTTGGGGAGAAGAAGCATTTAAAAAGGCTAAGAGAGAAGATAAACCTGTATTTTTAAGTATAGGATATTCTACCTGTCATTGGTGCCACGTTATGGAGAGAGAATCTTTTGAGGATAAAGAGGTAGCAGAAATATTAAATGATAATTTTATTTCTATAAAGGTAGATAGAGAAGAAAGACCAGATATAGATAATATATATATGAGTTTTTGTCAGGCATATACAGGTAGTGGTGGATGGCCTTTAACTATAATTATGACTCCAGATAAAAATCCTTTTTTTGCAGGAACATACTTCCCTAAATGGTCAAAATATAATATGCCTGGTATTATAGATGTTTTAAAATCTATAAGTAATCTTTGGAAGAAAGATAAAAATAAGATATTAGAATCTAGCAATATGATCTTAGAACAAATGGAGGGATTTAAAAATAATTATAGAGAAGATGATCTTGAAGAACATGTTATTGACAAGGCCAAAGATAGGCTTTTAGATAATTTTGAATATGAATATGGTGGGTTTGGCAATAGTCCTAAATTCCCAACAGCCCACTACATACTGTTCTTATTAAGATATTATCATATAAAAAAGGATGAAAAGGTACTAGATGTTATAAATAAAACTTTGATAAGTATGTATAAGGGTGGGATTTTTGATCATGTAGGTTTTGGATTTTCAAGGTATTCTACAGATATTAAATGGCTTGTGCCTCATTTTGAAAAGATGCTGTATGATAATGCTATCTTAGCTATGGCTTATACAGAAGCTTATGAACTTACAAAAAATACATTATATAAGAATATTACAGAAAACATATTAACATATATAGAAACAGTTATGACTTCTAAAGAAGGTGGCTTTTATTCTGCAGAGGATGCGGATTCTGAGGGAGTAGAAGGTAAGTTTTATTTGTGGGATAAAAAAGAGATAATAGATATCCTAGGAAAAGAAGATGGAGAAATGTATTGTAGCACATATGGTATAACTTCTAAAGGAAATTTTGAAAATAAAAATATAGCTAATCTTATAGAAACAAATTTAAAATGTGTTCATAGTAACAAAGATATATTAGAAAAAATGAGAGAAAAATTATTTGAATATAGAGAAAAAAGAATACATCCTTATAAAGATGATAAGATACTAACTTCATGGAATGCGTTGATGATAATAGCCTTTGCTAAGGCAGGTAGAAGTTTTAGAAATAACAATTATATTAATATTGCAAAGAAATCAGCAAAATATATAATTGATAATTTAATGGATAGAAATGGTACAATATATGCTAGAATAAGAGAAGGAGAAAGAGGTAATGAGGGTTTCATAGATGATTACGCTTTCTTCTTATGGGCACTTATAGAGTTGTATGAGACAAGTTTTGATGTATATTATTTAGAAAAATCTATAGAAGTTGCTGACAAGATGATAAATCTATTTTGGGATAAAGAAAATGGAGGATTCTATTTATATAGTAAAAATAGTGAGGAACTTATAGTAAGACCAAAGGAAATTTATGATGGAGCTATGCCATCAGGGAATGCTGTTGCCTCATTAGCTTTAAGTTTACTTTATTATATTACAGGAAATTATAAATATAAAGATTTAGTAGATAAGCAATTTAAGGTTTTTGGAGCGAATATAAAAAATGAGCCAATGTATCATTTGTTTTCTGTAATGGCTTATATGTATAACATTATCCCTGTAAAAGAAATAACAATAGCATATAAAGAGAAGGATGAAGAGTTTTATAAATTTGTAGATGAAATAAAGAATAAATATATGCCTTTTTCAACATTAACTTTAAATGGTAAAAGTGATAAAATAGAAAAGATAAATAAAAACATTAAGGAAAAAACTCCTATAGAAGATAAAATAACAGCATATGTATGTGAAAATTATGCATGTATAGAGCCCATAACAGATTTAGAAAAATTTAAATCAATATTATCTGATTAAATATTAAATGATTATTCTAAGCCTTCACTATATTTAAGAGTGAGGGCTTAGAAATTTTTATTGTATAGTATTAAAATTTTTGTTTTTAAATCTATATATTTGTAATATAATAGGATAAATGATATTTGTTATCAAACGAATAATAAGCAATTAAACAAAAGGAGAAAATATGAAATTTATAGGGTATAGAACATTAAAAACAGCAGTTGGTGCTACATTTGCTATGATCATTGCAGACGTTTTGGGACTAAAGTATTCAGTAGCTGCAGGAATAATAACTATTTTAAGTATTCAAAATACCAAAAGGAAATCATTTCAGATAGCTGTTCAAAGAGTTATAGCTTGTTTATTGGCCTTAGTTATATCTTCTATTTTATTTGCTATACTGGGACATAATGCAGTAGTTTTTGGAGTATTTTTACTAATATTTATACCATTAGCAGTTAAATTTAATTTGCAAGAAGGAATTGTGGTAAATTCTGTATTGGTAACACATATATTGGTAGAAAAATATGTAGGTGTAGATTTAATTTTAAATGAGATTTCATTAATAGTTGTAGGAGCAGGAGTGGCATTGTTATTTAATTTATATATGCCAAGCATAGAAAGAGAAATAGGAGAAGATCAAATTTATATAGAAGAAAAAATGAAAGAAATACTTATCCATATGTCAATAGCATTAAGGGAACTGTCTGTTTCACTTAAAGAAGACAAATTATTTAATAGTTTAGGAGATAGGCTTTTAAAGGCAAAAAAGAGAGCATATATTAATTTGAATAACTATTTTCTTTTAGATGTAAGCTATTATGTAGCTTATATGGAAATGAGAATACAACAGTTTGAAACTTTAAAAAGAATGAGGGAACACTTTAATAAATTTTTTATGACTTATGAACAGACAGAAATGATATCTGACTTCACAAGAAAAGTAGGAGAATCATTACATGAAAAAAATACTGGATACGAGTTACTTTTAGATTTAGAGGTTCTAAAAGAAAACTTTAGAAAGATGGATTTACCACGAACAAGAGAAGAGTTTGAAAATAGAGCATTACTCTTTCAATTCCTAAATGATATAGAACAATTTATAACTATTAAAAATGATTTTAAAAGGGAACTAGATAAATAGAACCTTAATAGTGTTTTATCACTATTTTACTTTCTACTCATATAATAGCTATAAAGAGATTAATATATAAGAGGGAGCTATGGATAAACAAGAGTATTATATAGATCTGAGTGATAAAGCAGAGAAATTGATTAGGAAAGGTCAATTTCTAGGACGGGGGCATAATGGCATAGTATATTTATTGCCAGATAAAAAAGCAATAAAAATCTTTAAAGAAAAAAAGGTATGTAAAAAAGAAAGAGAAATATTAGAAAAAACTAATAGTAGCAAGTATTTTCCAAGAATATATGATTACGGGGATTACTTCATATTAAGGGAGTACATAAGGGGAGAAAGATTGGATCACTATATAAAACGTAATGGTCTTAATAAAAAATTAACTCATAATATAGTTAAACTTATAAAAGAATTTGAAAGATTAAAGTTTAAGAAATTGGATATAAGGTGTAAAGATATATATGTGGATAAAAAATGTAAGTTAAGAATAATAGATCCTAAGAATAATTATTCTAAAACCGTTGTATACCCAAGACATCTGATGAAAGGTTTAAATAAGATAAAAGTATTAGATGAGTTTTTACATCAGGTTAAAAAAGAAGATTCTAAATATTATAATTTATGGATTACTAGAATGAGAACATATTTAGAAGAAGGCATAAAATAAGAAAATTGCGACATAAACTAAGATTACAACCATTATATTAAAAAAGGGATATGTGGCTTAAAAGGCAGGTCAATTCACTAAGAAGTTCTAATTTAAATTTTTAAGATATATGCTACAAAATACAAACTCGCTAAGGCTCAAACATATATTTTGGACACATATCCTTTAAAAAAATAAATAAGAAATTCTAAAGCTTTTTCCAATGCCTTTTGCACCACATATCCCAATTTTTTAACCTAAAGGAAGATATTAAACTATTTAAACGTAATTTTCTATGTAAGAGGAAGTACTAAAAGATGATTTTTACGTAAAATCTGTAATCATTTTTTCATTAAAAGAAAGGGCTTTAAAAAAATTTTAGTTAGAAAATTCATGCGTAGCATGGGGAGTAAGTATATCATTCATAAAATTTACATATGTTAATTTCTATACTAAATATTTATGCGTTAGCAATAAAAATTCGTATGATCAATTTCCTGACTACGCCAATTGTTTTATATTTAAATTTAAAATATTTATATAACAGTCTTTAAATGGATTAAAACAAGGAATACTTTTAGGAAAAATAGATATCTAGAAAAATAATTATAATACTTTATTTGTAAACTAAGATTTAAGAGTAAAGTAAACAGGACGTTTACTTAGGACTAGTTGCCACAGGACGTGGCATTAGGCCGTTAGCTTAAATCTTAAGATACAAATATTAGTATTCTTTATTTTTATAGCCATCTATTGACTAAAAGTATTCCCTGTTTTAATTTTTATGCTTTAAAAGGTGTTAAGTCGTAATTTCCTTATAGTTTTTATCAAAATATTTAAAGTAAATTAACTACTTAATAGTTTTAATAAACATACATTACCAATTTAGTTCTAAGCCTACTCCAACTTCCTTTACAGGTAAAGTTTTGTGCATTTCTGCTCTGACGGAGAATGAAGTGCAATGACAAGGATATAGTTCTTTTATGCTATTTTTATTAAAATAATCTATAGTTTTAATAACTTGGTTGTTTACATTAAACAAATGAAATCCTCCTATAACTCCTAATACTCTATTGTCATTGCATACTTTTTTGGAATATTCTATTATATTGCATATTCCTCTATGAGAACATCCAGTAATAACATAAATACCATTATCATTTTTATATGCAAGTGCTGTATCATCTTTTATATGATCATCTACCAGAATTTCATCAATTATCTGCTTTCCCATAGGTTTTATGTCTTCAAAATTATTTGATGTTGGTATTTCTCCTAAAAAAGTTATATTTTCACTAACTTTTATTGGATCTTTAGAAAGAATTAGGTTGCTTTTTTCTTTTAACTCATGTTTTAAAATAGGAGAGCAAATTTTTAAATTTCCGATGATCTTTTCATTAAATGCATCTGGATGAGCAATAATATAAATATCATTTCCCCAATTCTTTTCAAAATAATATTTTAATCCTCTTGTATGATCATCATGTCCGTGAGAAATAACAATGGTACCTATAGTTTCTATATCAATACCCAGTGCAGCAGAATTCTTAATAAATAGATCAGAATATCCTACATCAAATAATAATTTAGTATCACCATCTTCTATATAGTATGAAACAGCTGGTTCGCCTAAGTAGTATTGGTCAATATAAGTATTGTTATCTACTAAAACTTTTAGTTTCATATTCTTTCCCTCTTTTCATAATAAATATATAATTATAGATAATATGACATTAAGGTTCTAGTGTGTACATTATAAATATGAATTTTAATAAAATAGGTGCAATTATTGAAGCAAATGTACTATATTGAAATTCATATTGTAAAGTACGTAATTTTCTTATATTATTTTTTATTTTTCTCTATTTCCTGTGCTAGATTTTCTAGGTATTCTTGTCTTTCCATTTTAAATAATAGGTCTTCCTCAACTTTATCTTTCGCTTTTAATAGATCTTCAAGTTTCATGAAGTCAGAGGCATTTGCTTCCACTTCTTCTTCCAATTTAGATAATTTTTCTTCTAGTTTTCCTATATCTTTGTCTATATTTTCATATTCCAATTTTTCTTTATAAGAGAACTTTAATTTTGGGGATTTTTCCTTTTGGTTGTTATTTTCCTTTGAAATTCTGTTTGATTTTGCTTCTTTTAAACATATATTTTCCATTTCTTTTTTATTATCTATAAAATCAGAGTAGTTTCCAATATATTTAGAAATTTGTCCATTGCCTTGAAAGTGAAATATTTTATTACAAGTTCTATCTAAAAAATATCTATCGTGAGATACTGATATTACAGGACCATTGAATTCATCGATATAGTTTTCTAGAACTTTTAATGTGTCTATATCTAAATCATTAGTTGGTTCATCTAGTATAAGTACATTTGGTGCTGTCATTAAAATCTTTAAAAGGTAAAGTCTTCTTTTCTCACCACCAGATAATTTTGAAATATAGCACCATTGCATATCATCTGTAAAAAGGAATCTTTCCATCATTTGAGAGGCACTTATTTTACTACCATCTGCTGTGGTTATAAACTCTGCTGTTTCTCTTATATATTCTATAGCTCTTAAATTTGGGTTCATATCTTCTGAATGTTGTGAGAAATATGCAATATTTACTGTAGATCCTATATCAATGGAGCCCACATCTTGGTTTATCTTATTTGTGATAATATTCAAAAGGGTGGATTTGCCAATACCATTATCACCTACTATACCAATACGATCATTTCTAAGTAGAATATAACTAAAATCTTTTATTAAAACTTTATTTTCAAATTTCTTACTTAGATTTTCTATATTAATTATTTTTTTCCCTAATCTTGAATGAGCTACAGATATATCTATATCATCACTATTATGGTTATAGCTAGTTTCACTAAGTTCCTCAAATCTTTTTATTCTTGCTTTTTGTTTTGTACTTCTTGCTTGGACTCCAGCTCTAATCCATTCCAATTCTTTTTTATAAAGGCTTTGTCTTTTTTCCTCTAAAGAATTTTCTAATGCTATTCTTTCAGTTTTTTTCTCCACAAATTCTGAATAATTACAATTGTAAGTATACATAGTTCCGTAATCAAGTTCTAAAGTTTTATTTACAACTCTATCTAGAAAATATCTATCATGAGTTACCATTAAAAGAGCACCTTTTCTAGTTTGCAGATAATTTTCCAGCCAATCTATGGTTTCATTATCCATATGGTTTGTTGGTTCGTCTAATACAAGTAGATCGCAAGGAGATATTAACGCAGTGCATAAAGCAACTCGTTTTTTTTGGCCACCAGAAAGTTCGTTTATTTTTTTATCAAAGTCTTTTATGTGAAGTTTAGTAAGAACGGTTTTAATTTTGCTTTCAAGATCCCAAGCATCTAAAGAATCCATTTCACTAGTTAATGTTAATAAGTGATTTTGGAGAATTTTATCATCTGGATCCTTAGAAATTAAATCTAAAGTTTTTTCATATTCACCTATTACAGTCATTATATTAGAGTTACCTTTAAATACTTGTTCCATTATGGTAGCGTTATTATCTAAATCAGGATTTTGATCTAGATATTCAATAGTAGCTCCCTTTGGAATAGTAATATTTCCATTATCAGGGCTATCTTCACCTACCACAATTTTTAAAAGTGAAGATTTACCTGTACCATTAACTCCTATTAATCCTATTTTATCTTCATGGCTTATGGTAAAAGAAACATCTTTAAATAAAATTTTTTCACCATAGCCTTTACATATATTTTCAATAGTTACTATAATCATTAAAATCATCCTTTTGCTAATTTAATTTAATACTCCATGATGTATATTTTATTATAAAAAGTGTATATAGTAAAATATAAGTATTAAAAATAAAATGTGAATAATTATAAAGTTAGATTAGTTTAAGAATTTTAACTTGCAAAATTATTTAAGCTTAATTCATTTTTTATTTAAGTAATTTAATAAACTATGTTAAGGTGTAAATGTAATTGTATAACAAATAACAATATAATAATAACATAGATACATAAATATATATTTTTAAATGTAAAAATCAGATTGAAAAATGTATAAATCAAGAGTAAAAGGGCTATTTT
This sequence comes from Clostridium sp. Marseille-Q2269, assembly GCF_943736985.1. Classification (GTDB taxonomy): domain Bacteria; phylum Bacillota; class Clostridia; order Clostridiales; family Clostridiaceae; genus Clostridium_F. The sequence goes on along the minus strand of NZ_CALSFS010000001.1, from coordinate 657,899 downwards.
TCAACAAAAGTAAAAATAATTATTTATACAAACAATTTGTAAAATTATGAATTCTATGCTAGAATATAAATGTAAAAAATACATAATAGGTTAAATTTTTGACGTTTACCTTACTAATTAATACATAATTAGTAAGGTATGTATGTTCTAAATTTTCTGAAAAATGCAATTGTTCTAACAAACATAAGATTAACTAGAAATTATGTTAAACTATTTTATCTAAAAAATAAATAAGGTAGTAAAAATTTAGACTTTGTATAAAATCTAGGAGGGACGATTTTATGTCAGATTTAAACACGATAACAGAACAACAAGTTCAAGTGAAGGAGGTAGAAAGAAAAAATCTTAGACCCGTAATAGGAAAAGAAGGAATTATATGTTTAGTTTTGTTTTTAGGATTCTTCATTATACTAGGTACCAAAATGGGAACAGCTAATATGTTTAAGACTTTAATGGAGACAGGATATGATCTTCTTATAAAAACAGTTTTCTATATTATGGCCATCGCTGTTATAGCAGGGGCAATATCAGGATTATTATCTGAATTTGGAGTTATTTCATTAATAAACAAGGCTTTATCTCCATTAATGAAACCTTTATATAATTTACCAGGAGCTGCTGCCTTAGGTGTTGTTACAACTTATTTATCAGACAACCCTGCAATAATAAGCTTGGCTAAGGATAAAGGATTTTTAAAATATTTTAAAAAGTTTCAAGTACCAGCATTAACTAATTTAGGAACTTCATTTGGAATGGGATTAATTTTAACTACATTTATGATTGGACAAAAATCTCCTGTAGGGGAAAATTTTATGACAGCCGCTATAATAGGAGATATAGGAGCTGTTATTGGTAGTATTGTAAGTGTTAGATTAATGATTAGACATACTAAAAAAGAGTATGGAGAACATGCAAATGATATGGTATATCAAAGTGAAAATGAAGATTATGATTCCTTAAAATATAGACAAGTTAGAGAAGGAAGTATAGGTGGAAGATTACTTGAATCTTTATTAGAAGGTGGTAAATCAGGTGTAGAACTTGGATTAGCTATAATTCCAGGTGTAATTATAATTTGTACTTTAGTATTAATGTTAACTAATGGACCATCACCAAAGGGATATACAGGTGCTGCAGGTGAAGGAATAGCATTTTTCCCTTGGGTAGGAGAAAAATTAAGCTTTATTTTAAATCCGTTATTTGGATTTAAGCATCCAGAAGCTATAGCGTTCCCAATAACTTCTTTAGGAGCTGTTGGTGCAGCAATGAGTTTGGTACCTGGATTCTTATCAAAAAATTTAATTGGTGGCAACGAAATAGCTGTATTTACTGCTATGGGTATGTGTTGGAGTGGATACTTAAGCACTCATATAGCTATGATGGACAGTTTGAACTGCAGAAAATTAACAGGCAAAGCTATAATAAGTCATACTTTTGGAGGGTTGGTAGCAGGTATATCGGCTCATCTGATTTATACATTAGTAAATCTGTTTTAACAATATACTGTAAATGTAGGATGTTTCAAAATATAGATGTTTTGAAACATCCTATTTTCATATGCTACTTATAGTACTATAAGGGTAGAATTTATACTAGTTTTTCTTTTTACAGATTTGAAAAATAAAGCTTTTACGGTTAAAATAGTATTTGATAATTTTAATAGGGTTTATTAATACATAAGAATAAAAAAGATTTTATATTAGAACAACGTATTTAATTAATGTGAAAGATTTATATATATAAAAATAAAAAATTTATATTTATGCCTGGGAAATATTTTAAGGAGAGAATTTTAAAATGAATATTCAGATATTTGGAACAAAAAAGTGTTTTGATACAAAGAAAGCGGAAAGATATTTTAAGGAAAGAAAAATAAAATATCAGCTTATAGATATAAATATAAAGGGATTGAGTAAGGGAGAACTGGAAAGTGTTAAGTATTCTGTAGGGCTTAATAATCTAATAAATAAAGATAGTAAGGAATATAAGAAAAGTAATATAGGTAATATTAGAACTGATAGCGTAAAAGAAGATTTACTTTTAAATAATCCTAAGTTATATAATACACCTATTGTACGTAATGGGAAAAAAGCAACTGTAGGATACCAACCGGAAATATGGAAACAGTGGGAATAGTTTTTAATATTTTATAACATCAATTATAAGTGGCTATGGAAAATTGAAACCTATGACTAAGTTTTTATAATAAATATTTTTATAAAGTATAAATGGTATTAAAATATTTAATTTATAAGTACAATAAATTAGTCTTAGTTTTTATAGAAAATAGAAATGGTACAAATTATAGTAACATGATAAAGTACATAGGATTGGAGCATGAGTTAGTGAAAAGATTTAAAAAATTTTATATTGAGATTACAAATGTATGTAATCTTGCTTGTGAGTTTTGTCCTCAAACAAATAGAAAACCACAATTTATGGACATAGAGACCTTTACTAAAATATTAGATCAAATAAAGCCTTATACAGATTATATATATTTTCATGTGAAGGGAGAACCTTTGCTTCACCCTAAAATAGATAAATTTTTGGATATAAGTTATAAAAAGGGTTTTAATGTTAATATAACTACAAATGGAACTTTAATAAATGAAGTTAAAGATAAAATTATTAAAAAGCCAGCTTTAAGACAGGTTAATTTCTCTTTGCATAGTTTCGATGGCAATGAGGATTCTAAAAATAAGGATGGATATATAAATAATATTATTTCATTTGTAAAAGATACACTTGAAAATAATGATATTTTTATATCTTTGAGATTATGGAATTTAGATGAAGATAATGCAACTAATCTTAAAAAGAAAAGAAATGCTGAATTATTACAAATAATTGAAAAGGAATTTCAATTACCTTATAAAATTCAAGAGAAATTTACTCCAGGTAGGGGAATTAAAGTTTGTAACAAAATATATCTAAATCAAGATTGTGAATTCCAATGGCCAGATCTAAAAGCAAACGAAGATGATGGAAAAGGTTTTTGTTACGGTCTTAGAAATCAGATAGCAATATTGGTAGATGGAACAGTAGTACCTTGCTGTTTAGACGGGGAGGGTGTAATAAATCTTGGAAATATAAATGAAACTGATTTTTCTAAAATAATAGATAGTAAAAGAGCAAATAATATTTTGGATGGATTTTCCAGAAGAGAAGCTGTGGAAGAGTTATGTAGAAAATGTGGATATAGAAAAAAATTTAGCATTTAAATATTGTAAATATTATAAATATTAAAAGTAAAAATAAGTGTATTTATATATTTTCTTACTTCCAATATATTTAATTTTAAAATAAAAAGGTTTATGAATAAGTAGTAAGTTTTTACATATATATTTAGTAACATAAGGATAAAATTTTGAATACAATATATTACATTAATAAGTCTTCATGGTGGATTAAAATTAATTTAATTAATAACTTGAAAAATTTTTAATAATATGGTATTATGTAATCGTAATTTAATTATAAAATTTAATTATTTGAGGCAGAGATGTTGAGAGCCTTAATTTAAAGTGAGTTATTGTACCCACTTTAAATTAAGGCTCTTTTTATTTATAAGGAGGAGTAATTAATATGTTTGATGTTACCATTATAGGTTCAGGGGTTACAGGAGCAGCTGTGGCTAGAGAATTATCTAAATATAATTTAAAAACTTGTGTAGTAGAAAAAGAAGTAGATGTAGCTAGTGGGACAAGTAAGGCTAATAGTGGTATTGTCCATGCAGGAGAAGATCCAATTCCAGGAACTTTTAAGGCTAGGATGAATGTTAGAGGAAATGAAATGTTTGATAAATTACAAGAAGAAATAGATTTTCCATTTAAAAGAAATGAGTCTTTAGTTTTATGTTTTGACCAAAAGGATATACCTCAGTTAGAACAGTTAAGACAAAGAGGATTAAAAAATGGATTGCCAGATACAATGGAAATACTAAACAGAGAAGAAGCCTTAAAGTTAGAGCCTAATTTGTCAGAATATGTGGCGGCTGCACTTAGACTTCCAACTGGAGGAATAGTATCTCCTTACGAATTTAACATAGCTCTTGCAGAGTCAGCAGCTATGAATGGTGTAGAATTTAAATTTGAAACACAAATAATTGATATAGAGAAAACAGAAGGAAAATATATATTAAAAACAAGTAAAGGTAATATAGAAACTAAAGTTGTAGTAAATGCAGCTGGAGTTTTTGGAGATAAAATAAACAATATGGTAAGTGATAACAAATATCATATAACTGCAAGAAAAGGTGAATATTTATTATTTGATAAGGTTGTAGGAGATATGGTTAAAAGAACAATATTTCAACTACCAACCAAAATGGGAAAAGGAGTGTTGGTTACTCCAACAGCAGATGGGAATCTACTTTTAGGACCAACTTCTGTAGATGTAGAAGAAAAAGATAATTTTGAAACTACAAGAGAAGGATTGGATACTGTAGTAGAAAAAGCTAAATTTAGTATAAAAGAGATACCAATGAGACAAGTTATAACATCATTTGCAGGACTTAGAGCCCATGAAGAAAATAGTGATTTTATAATAGGAGAACCAAAAGATGCTAAAAACTTTATAAATGCTATAGGAATAGAATCACCTGGATTAACTAGTGCACCAGCTATAGGAGAATATATAAGAGAAATAATAGTAGAAAAATTCAATCCAGAAGAAAATAAAGATTTTGATCCAATTAGAAAGGACATACCTAAATTCAGAGAAATGACAAATGAGGAAAGAAGAGAAATAATAAAGAAAAATCCTCATTATGGAAAAATAGTTTGTAGATGTGAAGTAGTAACTGAAGGTGAGATAAGAGATGCCATAAGAAGACCTTTAGGAGCTAGAACTTTGGATGGAATAAAGAGAAGAACAAGAGCGGGAATGGGAAGATGTCAATCAGGTTTTTGTTCAAATAAAATAGTTGAAATATTAGCAGAAGAGTTAAATATAAAGAGAAATGAAGTTACCAAATTTGGTGGTAATTCAAAAATATTATACTAAAAAGTTAACTGAAATTAATGAAGTAATCTTAAGTAAATGCATTGGAGGGCGTAGTATGCAACAATATGATGTAGTTATAATTGGTGGAGGGCCAGCAGGCCTTGCCGCTGCTATAAAAGCTAAAGAAGAAGGAATAAAAAGTGAAAATATATTGATATTAGAAAGAGACAAAAGATTAGGTGGAATATTAAATCAATGTATTCATAATGGATTTGGACTTCATACTTTTAAGGAAGAGCTTACAGGACCGGAATATGCACAAAGGTTTGTAGATAAAGTAGAGGATATGAAAATACCATATAAATTAGATACTATGGTAATTGATATGAATAAAGATAAGATAATAACAGCTGTTAATGAAATAGACGGATTAATAGAAATAAAAGCAAAATCTATAGTATTATCTATGGGATGTAGAGAAAGATCAAGAGGTGCTATAAATATTCCAGGAACAAGATGTTCTGGTATATATTCAGCAGGAACAGCACAAAAATTTGTAAATATAGAAGGAGAAATGCCAGGCAGGGAAGTAGTTATTTTAGGATCAGGGGATATAGGACTTATAATGGCTAGAAGAATGACTTTGGAAGGAGCTAAAGTAAAGGCTGTAGTGGAACTTATGCCTTATTCAGGAGGATTAAAAAGAAATATAGTACAATGTTTAGATGATTATGGTATTCCTTTAAAATTAGCTCATACTATAACTAAAATTGAAGGAAAAGAAAGATTGGAAGCTGTTGCTATAGCAAAGGTAGATGAAAAATTAAAACCTATAAAAGGAACAGAAGAATATATAAAATGTGATACATTACTTTTATCTGTAGGATTACTGCCAGAAAATGACCTATCAAGGAAAGCGGATGTTAAGTTAGGTGTAACTGGTGGTCCAGAGGTAGATGAGACAATGCAAACTAATATAGAGGGTGTATTTGCTTGTGGAAATGTGCTTCATGTACATGATTTAGTGGATTTTGTTACAGAAGAAAGTTATAATGCAGGTAAAAATGCTGCAGATTATGTAAAAGGGAAAAAAGTACAAGGTGAAAAGATAGAATTAGTAGCAGAAAATGGTGTTGGATATACTGTGCCAAAATCAATACACAAAGATAATGTGGGAAATACTGTAGATGTTAGATTTAGAGTAAGAAATGTATTTAAAAATAGTTTTATATCTGTATATTTTGATAATGAAAGAGTGTTACACAGAAAGAAAAAAGTTATAGCTCCAGGGGAGATGGAAACAGTAAAATTAACTAAAGATATATTTGAAAATCACTTAGATTGCAAAAAAATTACTGTTAAAGTGGAAGGTGAGTAATTATGGCTATAAGAGAATTAATATGCATAGGATGTCCATTAGGATGTAATTTAGAAGTAGAACTTGAAGATAAAGAAGTAAAATCAGTTAAAGGAAATACCTGTCCTAGAGGTAAAATATATGCAGAAAAAGAATGTACAAACCCTACAAGAATATTAACTATATCTGTTCATGTAGAAAATGGAGAAGAAGATGTGGTTTGTGTTAAAACAGAAAAGGATATACCTAAAGGAAAGATAATGGAGTGTGTAAAAATATTAAAAGGTATAACCGTACAAGCACCTGTAAAAATAGGTGATATAATAGTAAAAAACATAGCAGATACAGGGGTAGATGTAATAGCTACAAAATGCTTAAGTGCTAAATAATCTTTGAAATGAAACAAAATGGTAGTTATGATCAGTAACTACCATTTTTAAATATATATATATATTTATTTATTTAAAATGCTAAATTTTAGCATGTATTTTTATGTTGATTAAAATATTTTAATAGTATACGGAGTTTTGAATTTATATCTAAAAGTGTTTTTTTAGATAAGCATATAGTAATAAAAATAGCATAAGGTTATTATTTTTCTAAAAAGAAGAATTCCCTAACCTGAAATAAAGCACTCCGTTCCTTATTTAACTGGGTTCTGTTTTTAGAAACATTCACTTTCAATTTTGTATTATCTACTCCACTATGTAGTATATTATAAATTCTCATGTTTATTTTAGTGATAAATGATAAAATATCATGGCTACATTTACTTTTGGGTTGAAAGGAAGTATTAGTTGGAATACTATAAAAATTGTTATTAGCAGCAGAAACAGTACTTGAACTGGAATACTTAGAAGTATTGCTGTAACTTGTAAGTGGGTAAGCTAGACAAATTAACATAATTAATAATATAATTAAACTTTTTTTCATAATAAAAACTCCTTAATAATGTATCAGGTTTGGTAACCTTATATACTTATTATTGCATAGCTATATTTCAAAGTTAATTAAAAGTTGTAAAAAAGTTGTTTCAAAATTAAAAAATAATACATAAAATTTTTATCTTGTATCAAAAACACCATTTTATTTAATAAAATAATCATTAAAGTGGTGAAATATAATGTAAATATAGTTTTATATATAGAATATATTTTTAAAACTTGACAAAAATAATAAATAATGCATATAATAGATTATAATTTTGAAAGTAGAATATTTATATTCAGTGAAGAGAAGAGTACTTTTTATGAGGTTTAAAGCGAGCAGGGTAGTTGTAAGCCTGTAACTTAATTAAAGAGGAAGAGAGTCTCAGAGAAGCTTACCAAGAAAGGAATATACACATATAATAGATACTATATTCCAAAAGTAAGTCGTTAACTGCGTTAAAGTTTTAAGAGGACTTAATGGTGTTAATATACCATATTTAATATAAAGTAAATTTTACTTTATATTAAATATTAGATATGATTGAGTATCTATTGAGTCAACTAGAGTGGTACCGCGGATAATCCGTCTCTGTTTTGTCAGAGAGGGATTTTTTTATTTTATTATCAGTAATTATAAATTAAACAATTATATATGTTAAAAGTATAAATAAGTATTAAATATAAAAATATTATAATAAAATTTAATTATGAAATTTCGGAGGTAGATTAAATAATGGATTACAAAAGTATAGTAGCTGAAAGAATAAAAGAAAATACAGAATTAGAACTTGATTTAATAGAAAAACTTATAGAGATTCCACCAAAATCAGAAATGGGAGATTATGCTTTTCCATGCTTCCAATTGGCTAAAACTTTTAGAAAAGCTCCAAATCTAATTGCAGAGGAACTAAAACAAAAAATAAATAAAGAAGATTTTGAAAAAGTAATAAATATAGGACCTTACTTAAATTTCTTTGTAGATAAAGGTTTATTAATAAAGGATGTATTAGAAAAAGTTTTACAACAAAAAGATCAATATGGTTCTTCTAAAGTAGGAGAGGGAAAGAATGTAATAGTTGAGTATTCATCACCTAATATTGCAAAGCCATTCCACATAGGACATTTATTTACTACAGCTATAGGGCATGCATTATATAATATATTAAAATTTGAAGGTTATAATTCTATAGGAATTAACCATTTAGGAGATTGGGGAACACAATTTGGTAAGCTTATCTCTGCATACAGAAGATGGGTAGATGAAGAAGCGCTAGAAAAAGATGCTATAGGAGAACTTTTAAGAATATATGTTAAGTTTCATGAAGAAGCACAAAATGATCCTGAACTTGAAAAAGAAGCTAGATTAAACTTCAAAAGATTAGAAGAAGGTTCTGAGGAAGAAACTGAGTTATGGAACAGATTTAAAGACCTAAGCTTAAAAGAATTTAACAAGGTTTATGATATGCTAGGAATAAAATTTGATTCTCTTGCAGGTGAAAGTTTCTATAGTGATAAAATGGATGCAGTGATTCAAGAGATAGATCATAAAGGTTTATTAGTAGATAGTAATGGTGCAAAGGTAGTTATGCTTGATGATTATAATATGCCACCTTGTATGATTAAAAAATCTGATGGGGCAACTATTTATGCTACTCGTGATTTAGCAGCAGCTATATACAGAAAGAAAACATATGATTTTCATAAATCTATATATGTAGTTGGAACTCCACAAGCATTGCACTTTAAACAAATATTTACTACTTTAAAGCTTATGGGTCATAAATGGGCAGATGATTGTAAACATGTAGGTTTTGGACTTGTTAAATTAGCTAACAAAAAGCTTTCTACAAGAAATGGGGATGTAGTATTCTTAGAAGATTTATTAAACCAATCTGTAGAAGAAACATTAAAAATAATAAATGAAAAGAATCCTAATTTAAAAGATAAGGAAAATACAGCTAAAAAACTTGGAATAGGGGCAGTTGTATTTGCATATTTAAAAAATAATAGAGAAAAAGATATTGTATTTGATTGGAAAGAAATTTTATCATTTGATGGAGAGACAGGACCTTATGTTGAATATAGTTATGCAAGAGGAAAGAGTATATTAAGAAAAGCAGGGGATTTAGCTGGAGAGGCAGATTATTGTAAATTAAGTTCTAAAGAAGAGTTTGAATTAGCAAAACTTCTTGGAGGATTTAATGAAGCTATAATGAATGCTATAGAAAAATTAGAACCATCTATTTTAACTAGATATATAATTGAAGTTGCAAAACACTTTAATAAATTCTACAATGCTCATGGTATATTAAATGCAGAAGATAATGATGTAAAATTAGCAAGAGTGAAGCTTGTAGAGGCTTCTTGTCAAGTAATAAAAAATGGTCTTAACTTATTAGGTATAGATGTAGTTGAAGAAATGTAAGAAACAAAGTAAATAACTTAATTTATATTATTTTCAAAAACAAAATGGTTATATAATAATTTAAAATAACACAATATTTATGTAAAGAGATGCATATAAAGGTATAATCATATTTATAAATATATAATGTATTTTCACATATACCCCTAGTGAACATATAACTTTAGTTCATTAGGTGTATTTTTGTGTTAATATTAAGATAATTTTAGTGGCACTATAAAATTTGGATATAAGCAATTCCTTTAGTTTTTACAATATAATATTGAATATATATAATATGGTAAATATATGTTATGATTATAATATAATAGTAAAATGCTTATAAAACTATTTTCATATATAAATATATGATTTATGGAGGGGGATTAATATGGTTTCTGACATTGTGAATACACATGTTATTATTCTTAATCCTAAGGATAGTATAAAAAAAGCGTTAGATCTTATGAATGAAAATAATATAAATGGAGCGCCTGTAACTAATGAGGAGGGCAATCTTATAGGGGTAATAGTAAAGGCAGATATTTATAGATTTCTAATGGAAGAAGGGCATTATGATACCTGTCCTGTTGAGTGGGTTATGACTAAAGAAGTTTTTACTGCTTTAGAGAATGAAGATGTTATGTCTATAGCAAAAAAAATATTAGATAAAGATATAGTAGCCATGCCTATAGTAGACTCTTCTATGAAGCTTATAGGAATAGTGTCCATTGATGATATATTAAGAGCTTTAATAAATAAATTAGAAAAGCAAGAGCTACTATAAAAGAGTGAACTATTTTCAATTAAATAGATATTTTTGCTTAATTAAAAAGCTATAAGTTTGGATATAATATCTAAACTTATAGCTTTTATCTGTATTTTATAAATTTAATACATGGGGATTTTGTTGTTATTTAATATATTTTAAACTTTATCTTTATTTTCTCCCTCTTTATTGCAACAGGAACAACCTGTTGGACATGAAGAACAATCACATTGACCAGAGGTCTTTTTCTTTAAGCTTTTAGCTAGTATATAAACAGCCAAGCATATTATAACTATAGCTATAATTATTTCCATAGTATTTAATCACCTCTTTTTTATTATATGATTAAAGCACCTATATTATATACTAAAAAAGATACAATCCATGCTAATATGATTTGATATGTTATTGAGAATAAAGCCATTTTAGAGCCATATTCTTTTTTCATAGTAGCTACTACAGATACACAAGGAGTATATAATAAAACAAATACTAAGAAAGAATAAGCAGATAGTGAAGTAAAATGATTTAAAAGGGTAACTTTTAAATCTCCACCATATATTACTCCCATAGTTCCAACAATAACTTCTTTAGCCATAAGACCTGTTAGCAATGATACAGAAGTTTGCCATCCAGTAAAGCCTAATGGTTTAAAAATAGGAGATAACACTTTACCAAGTGAAGCTAAAAAGCTTTCGTTTATATCTACCATTCCAGAAAAATTGAAATTGGATAGTAACCAAACAATAACTGAAATTGAGAATATTATAGTACCAGCCTTTTTTAAGAATCCTTTACCTTTATCCCAAGTATGTAACATTAAATTTTTCAATTCGGGCATTTTATATTGGGGTAGTTCTATTATAAAAGGTTCTTCATCTTTTTTAAATAAAGTATTTTTAAACAAAAGTCCTATTATGAATGCTAATAGTATACCCAAAATATATAAAGAAAAAACTATAGAAGTTTCACGTCCAGGGAAAAATACAGAAGCAAATAAAGCATAAACAGGTAACCTAGCATTACAGGACATTAAAGGTACTAATAATGCTGTGAGTTTTCTATCTCTTTCGCTTTCTAAAGTCCTAGCGGACATTATTCCTGGAACAGAACATCCAAAACCAACTACCATAGGTATAAAGGCTTTACCGGAAAGTCCCATTTTTCTCATAAGTTTGTCCATTATAAATGCAGCTCTTGCCATATATCCGCTATCTTCTAAAAAGGATATACCTAAAAATAAAGTTAGTATTACAGGTAAGAATACTATTACAGCTCCAACACCGGCTACTATACCATCTAATAGTAAAGATTTAAACCAAGGAGCAGTTCCACTTAATAAATTACCTAGATAAGGTATAAAACTATCATTTAATAGTCCGTCTATATAATCCGCTAAAGGTGTACCTACCCAGTTAAATGTAAATTTAAATATAATATATAATATTCCTAAAAATAAAGGATAGGCAAGTATTGGATTAAGTATTATTTTATCAATTTTATCAGTATTAGAAATGGATTTCTTTTTTTGAAATTTAACTGATTTTGAAATAACGTTACTAATAAATTCATATGCATCTTTTTCATGTAAAAAATTGTAATCATTATTGTCTACATAATTTAAAAAAGTTTTGTTTTGTAAAGTTTCTATAAGTTTATCCATTCCAGTACCTTTTGAGGCAACCATTGGAATAACTTTAACATTAAGCTCTTTGGATAAAATGTCACAATTTATTTTCATACCTTTATTTTCAGCCACATCAATCATGTTAAGTATTAAAATAATAGGTTTGTTAAATTGTTTTAATTGTGTAGTTAAGTATAAATTTCTATCCAAATTAGAAGCATCTACAATATCAATTATTACGTCTACATTTCCATTTGTTAGAAAGTTCTTAGATACTTTTTCTTCGTTAGAGAAAGTATCCATAGCGTATATTCCAGGTAAATCCACTATTTTAATAGAATTATTAATAAAACCTTCCTTTTTTTCTACTGTTACACCAGCCCAATTTCCAACATACTGATTGGAGCCAGTTAGTTTATTAAAAAGAGAGGTTTTACCTACATTAGGATTACCAAGTAATGCAGTTGTTATCATATTTGTCCTCCAGTCTATTTAGCTACAGATATAGATTTAGCATCTTTTTTTCTTATAGCCAAATCAAATCCTCTTAAATTTATTAGTATGGGGTCTCCTAAAGGAGCCTTATTTTTTACGGATATTTCCGTACCTTCTATACAGCCTAATGCCAGTAATCTTTTTACTAGTTTCTCATTGCCAGAAATACTAGAGATTTTAGCTGTTTGACCTGGTAATAATTCACAGATACTCATAATATTCACTCCCTGTTGAAAATAGTTATCAATATTTATAATAATATTTTAGCATCAATAATAATGAAAGTCAATTTGATTTATATCAATAATAATACATGAAAAATAAATACTATATGTACATAAGTAAGTTTATAATTTAAGTGAAAAAACAAATTAATAGTTCATTTAAAAAAACTGAAAATTAGAATGATATCATTGAATTTTTAAAATTATACAATATATTTGATGAAATTTTAATTTTATAATGCATATATTAAAAGTTAAGGGGCTAAATAATATGAGGTGTATAAGTTGGAAAAAACAAAAATATATATTATTAATTGCTTTTCCTTTTAGTATATAAAGTATATAATAGATAAAAACCAAAATTTATTTAAAAGTATTTAAACTAAACTTTTATTTAATATTATGGATTTAAGGAGGTTTATTATGAATATTGCAGCATTTTTTGATATTGATGGAACTTTGTATAGAGAAGGGCTTATAACAGAGGTTTTTAAAAAGTTAGTTAAGCATGAAGTGATTGACCCGGAAAGATGGTATAACGAAGTAAGACCAGAATATGTTAAATGGGATAAAAGACAAGGTAATTATGATAATTATCTTTTAAAAATGGCAGAAATATATATAGAAGCTATTAGAGGATTGCATAAATCCCAAGTGGAATTTATTGCTAAGAAGGTAGTAGAACAAAAAGGTGATAGGGTATATACGTTTACTAGAGATAGTATTAAATGGCATAAAGAACAGGGGCACAAAATAATAACTATATCTGGAAGCCCCTATGAACTAGTAAAAGAAATGGCATCTAAGTATGGATTTGATGATTTTAGAGGAGCTGAATATTTACTTAATAAAGAGAATATTTATACAGGGGATGTTATTCCTATGTGGGATAGTGAAAGTAAGCAAAATGCTATAAATGAACTGGTAGAAAAATACCATATAGACTTAAATAAAAGTTATGCTTATGGTGATACTTCAGGAGATTTTTCTATGTTTAAGATAGTGGAAAATCCAGTTTGTGTAAACCCTACAAAGGAATTAATAGGGAAGGTAATAGAGGATGAAAAAGTAAAAGAAAAGACAAGAATAATAGTAGAAAGAAAAGATATGATATATAGATTAACACCTGATTCAATTGAATTGTGGTAATAAAAGAAACATAGTAGAAGAATAAATCATTAAAAAATTCATGGAATACACCTTGGGAATTTATAGAATAAAATATAATGTTTTTAAGTTTCTATTGACAAGTTAGTAAATTTGGTTTAATATACTAAACAAGCTAATAAAATTAAATATACGTTCTTATCAAGAGCGGTGGAGGGACTGGCCCTATGAAACCCGGCAACCAGTATATTTTTATACATGGTGCTAAATCCTGCAGATTTAACTGGAAGATGAGAGAATTTCGCTTATTAAAGCTAGAGATTTTTCTCTAGCTTATTTTTTATCTAGTAGTTAATATGAATAATAAGTTTATTGTATATAAGATAACATGAAATATTGATCTAGATAATTTATTTTAATATTGAGATATAGGGATTATATACTATTTGTAAGTAAAACCATATCTGATTATGATAATTACTTTATTCTGTTTGGCCAAATGGATTCAGAAGTAGTATGCAATTTTAGTGGAGGTATGAGAATTGATAGAGATTTCTAATTTAAAGAAAATAATAAGAGATAAAGTAATATTAGAAAATATAAATTTATTCATAAAAGAAGGGGAAGTTTTTGGAATAGTAGGACATAGTGGTGCTGGAAAATCCACATTGTTAAGATGTCTAAATGGATTAGAATCCTATGAAGATGGAAGTGTAAAAATAGATAATAAAGAAATAGATAAATTAAGCAAAAAAGAATTGAGAATCTTTAGAAAAGATTTAGGAATGATATTTCAAAGCTTTAATTTATTGAAAAGAAAAAACGTTTTTCAAAATATAGCATTACCATTGGAAATATGGGGATTAGATAAGAGTGAAATAAATAATAGAGTTACAAACCTTTTAAAACTGATAGATCTTGAGGACAAGGCCTATGTAAAGCCTGATAATTTAAGTGGAGGACAAAAGCAAAGGGTAGCTATAGCTAGAGCATTGGCTCTGGAACCTAGGATACTTTTATGTGATGAAGCTACTTCTGCATTAGATCCTAAAACCACTAAAGATATTCTTAAATTATTAAAAGATATAAATGAAAAACTAGGAATAACAATAGTTATAGTAACTCACCAGATGGAAGTTATAAAAGAAATATGTGAAAGAGTAGCAATTATGGATAAAGGACAAATAAAAAGTTTAGGATTTTCAGAAAAATTGTTTTTAAGTCCAGATAAACATCTTAAAAAATTATTAGGAGAAAATCAAGTTTTACCTAAAGAAGGTATAAATATAAAAATATTTTTCACAAAAGAAATAAGTAATAATAGTGTTATTACCACTATGGCAAGGGAGTTAGATATAGATATATCTATAGTTTGGGGTAGATTAGAAAAGTTTAAAGAAAATGTTCTTGGAAACTTAGTTATTAATGTATCAAAGGAAAATAAAGAAAAAATTTGTGAGTATCTATCTTCGAAGTCAATAGTTTGGGAGGTGCAATAGGATGTTACAAGAAATGCTTTTTAAGGCTTTAAAGGAAACTATATATATGGTTTCTATATCTACTATTTTATCAATATTATTAGCATTTATACCAGCTATAATTCTTATAGTTACAGATGATAGAGGGCTTAAGCCAAATAAAATAGTATATAAATCTCTAGATTTTGTTGTTAATTTATTAAGGTCTTTTCCATTTATAATTCTTATGGTAGCTATACTACCATTTACAAAATCTATAATAGGAAAAACTATTGGAACTACAGCTGCTATAGTACCCCTAACCATAGCTGCCATACCTTTCGCAACTAGGGTATTAGAATCTGCTATGAAAGAAGTAGATGAAGGTGTAATAGAAGCAGCTAAATCATTAGGAGCTAGTGATATTCAAATAATATTTAAAGTAATAATAAAAGAATCTATGCCATCTATGATTATGGCTATAACATTAACTGTAATTTCAGTGGTAGGATGTTCAGCCATGGCAGGAGCTGTAGGTGGCGGTGGCCTAGGAGATGTAGCTATTAAGTATGGATATTATAGATTTCAGACAGATATTATGATATATACAGTAATCATATTAATAATTTTAGTTCAGGTAATACAAAGCTTAGGAAATATATTATATAAGAAATTAAATAAGCAATCATGAAAATTTGTAGTATAAATATTATTTAACTTATGGGAGGAATTAATTATGAATAAAAAAAGAGTATTAGGATTAGTATTAGCAGGGTTATTAACATTAGGTGTAGTAGGATGTTCTTCAAAAGATAAGAAAGAAACAAGTAATGATAAAAAGATTATAGTAGTTGGTGTAACGCCTGTACCAGCAGGTGAAGTTTTAAAAGCAGCAAAACCTTTGCTAGAAAAAAAAGGTTATAAACTAGAAATAAAAGAATTCACAGATTATGTTACTCCAAATACTGCTTTAAATGATGGCGATTTAGATGCAAATCTTTTTCAACACATACCTTACTTACAGAAGTTTAATGAAGAAAAGAAAACCGATTTAAAGCCAGTGGCAAAGATTTTTATAACACCTATAGCAGCATATTCTAAAAAAGTTAAAAATATAAATGAACTAAAAAATGGAGCTACTATTGCGCTGCCAAATGATCCCACTAATGAAACAAGAGCATTAAGATTATTAGAAAAGTCAGGAATTATAAAACTTAAAAAAGGAGATTCATTAACTAAAGGGGATATAACTGAAAATAAGAAAAATATAAAAATAGAAGAGATAGATGCACCACAGATACCAAGAGTATTAAATGATGTGGATGCAGCAGTAATAAATACAAACTATGCTATAGAAGCAAAATTAAACCCTATAAAAGATTCTATATTAATTGAAGATAAAAATTCTCCTTATGTAAATGTAGTGGCTGTTAAAAAAGAAGATACAGATAAAGCTTATATAAAAGCACTTTCAGAGGTTCTAACATCTAAAGAAATAAAAGATTTTATAAATAAAAAATATAAAGGGGTTGTAATACCAACATTTTAATGAGTTTTATTGATAGTAATCATAAATATATTTGAATATAATTATAGAATATATAATCTGAATTTTTAAGTTAAAAGTTCTACTTTTCTCTATAATATATAGAAAAGTAGAACTTTCTTATTTTAAAGTATGCATGATTTATATCTTATAAAAATTTAAATATATTAGAACTAAAAAATTTTAAGATAAAAAATACACTTTAAAAATATGATAAAATATAAGATAAATTAATGAGAAAATGATATAATTAAACAAGAATAATATATTAAGTAAAATTTTATGATTAATATATTTATCTTAAAGCAAGTGTATAAATTATCAATACTTTATAAATAACAAATAGAGTTTATGTAAATAATATATACTAATTTATGCTTAACAGAAAGAGTGATAAGGTGATAGTAAGACAAAATGAAGTAGATTTAAAAAATCTTTCGGATGAACATGAATTAATGTTTGATCACAGTAAGAAAGTGTACAAAAAAGCTATATTCTTTGATTTAGAGCATTATGTATATAGAAAACCTGTATGTGTGGGGGTTTTTGGATGTTGCTATTATGATAGTGAAAAAAATACCATAGAGGTTACTCAATATATGATAGAAGGAAAAAAAGATGTGAAAAAAATATTAGAATTGGCAAAAGAATATTTTGAAAGGGCATCTAAAATTAAAGATAAAAAATATATAATAACTTTTTCTGGAAATAATGATTTTACAGTTATAAATTATCTTTTTGAAAAGTATAATATAGATTTTGATATAAAAGATAAATTTCAATCTATAGATTTACAAAGAGAATATGAAAAAGAAAAGAAATCCTCAATAGGACTGAAAAATTTAGAAAAAGAATTTAATATAGTAAGAGAAGATAGAGAATTAATAAGTGGCCAAAATTTAGCTAAAACTTTTAGTAAAATAATAAAAGATGATGATTATATAAATAGAATGCCAGAATACAAAAAGAAAAAAATATTATTATATAATGAACAAGATGTTGTAAGTTTATTTCACATATACACAACATGGAATAAATATATAGAATCCCAAGGGAATTTATAGACTAAAGAAAGTACTAAGCACTTTCTTTAGTCTATAAATTTGTAATATAATATAGATTTAAAAAGAAAATATAGACACTTATGAAATTAAATACTATAATTTTTATTATATTTTTAATTTCATTTTTCATATGTAGTAAATAATATGGTATACTAAAATTATAATATTTAACTATATAATTTATATAAAGAAAGGGATTATATAATGTTTATTCCAATAAAAAATGCTAAGGTATATGAGCAAGTAATAGAACAAATAAAAAGTATGATTATATCTGGTAACTTAAAAAAAGGAGACAAGTTACCTTCTGAAAGAGAGCTTGTAGATCAGTTAAAAGTTAGCAGAACATCTATAAGAGAAGCATTAAGAGCTTTAGAAATAGTTGGACTAATAAAATGCAAACAAGGAGAAGGAAACTTTATTAGAGATAATTTTGATAATAGTTTATTTGAGCCGTTATCTTTAGTAGTTATGCTAGAAAAAAGCAATAAAAATAATATAACTGAAGTAAGAAGAATAATAGAAGTTGAAGCTACTGCTTTGGCAGCTAATAGAATTACTATAGAACAGTTAAAAAAGTTAGAAAAAATAATAGATGAAATAAAAAATAGTAAAGATGAAAAACTTATTGTAAATTTAGATAAAAAGTTTCACTATGAAATAGCACAGGCATCTAATAATTTTATACTCTTAAATATAATTAATTCCTGTTCTAGTCTTATAGATTCTTTGATGAATGATGCTAGATATAGAATTGTAAAGAATCTTAAAGATAAAGAAGAATTAGTATATCAACATGAAAAAATATTTTTAGCTTTAAAAGAAAAAAATCCTGAATTAGCTGCTAATTTAATGAAAGAGCATTTAGAATTCAGTTGTAGATTTTTAAATATATAAAAATAATTTTATAATTAGTATATTAGTTAAAATTATAAAAAATAAATTATGATTTATAGTAACAGAAAATTAATAATAAATAATTTTCTGTTTTCATTATTTTACTAATAAATTTATTAGTAAGTATAATTATATCCATTATTAATACACATATATTGATTAAAAGTTAATAGTTAATGGATAGTACAATTTTTAACTGGCTTTCACCTAGTTACATAATATAATATGCTTTAAAAGAGCCATAATAACATTAAGAGGTGATATTATGAGCTCCATAAAATATATAAATTCATTAATGCTAACTATTATGTTATTAATGCCATTTACAAGCAATTGTTTAAATCAGAATAAAATAATTAAAAATCACAGTGTTAACTTAACTATAGCAGAAGAAAATAAAGAAAAAAATATAGAAGAAAAACAAAATAATCTAGACAAACCTAAAAAACGAGTTAAATTAAGACCTGAAAAAGAAGTTACAAATATATATAAAATAAATATTTAAAAACTTTTAATAAATATAAAAAATAACATCTTTGATACTATATAGTATATCAAATTTAAATTTAAATATTTATAAAAAATGAAAAATATTTTAAATAATAAAATCTCAGCTATAAATAGCTGAGATTTTTATAAAATAAAAATTTATTGAATACAAAGATTAAGTTATTGTACGAATTTAAGTTTATCTATTCCTATTTTAATTCTTTTGATAGTTTCTTCTTTACCTAATATGTCAGCTATTTCGAAAGCTCCACCAGGTGTGAATTGTTTTCCTGAAACTGCTGTTCTTATAGGCCACAACACTACACCATTTTTAACTCCAAGTTCTTTAACTAAATTCATACAAGCTTCTTTAATATTTTCAAAAGTCCAAGATTCTAGAGCTTCTAATTTAGGAAGGACTTTTTCTAGGCTATTTAATGAATTTTCATAAGTTGTTTTCATTTTTTTATGAATATACATTTCTTCTGAATATTCAAGAAGATTATTAAAAAAATCTAATTGATCTGGAATTTCATCTAAAACTTCTACTCTAGTATGTAAAAGCTCACTTATCTTTTTAGTATCTAGATCTCTAGTTAAGGCTTCTTTATAATAAGGAACAGCCATTTCATGGAATCTGTCTAAAGATAGATTTCTTATATATTCTCCATTCATCCATTTTAATTTTTTTGTATCAAAAACGGCAGGAGCTTTATTAATATTTTTGTAATTAAATGCTTTAATTAATTCTTCCATAGAGAATATTTCTTGTTCTCCACCTGGATTCCAACCAAGTAAAGCTATATAGTTTATTATAGCTTCTTTTAAATATCCTTTTTCCATTAAGTCTTCGAAGGAAGCATCACCATTTCTTTTACTTAATTTATGATGTTCATCTTTCATTATTGGTGGACAGTGAACATATATTGGAACATCCCAACCAAAGGCTTCATATAATCTGTTATATTTAGGAGATGATGATAAGTATTCACTTCCACGTACTACATGAGTTATTCCCATAAGATGATCATCTACTACATTGGCAAAATTATATGTTGGAAGTCCATCAGATTTTATTAAAATCATATCATCTAATTCTGAATTATCCACAGAAATATCTCCATATATTTCATCATGGAAAGAAGTTGAACCAGCAGTTGGATTTTTTTGCCTTATAACATAAGGAACACCTTCAGTTATTTTTTTGCCAATTTCTTCTTTAGATAGATTTATACAGTGTTTATCATATCTAAAAGGTCTTTTTAAGGCGTCTGAGTTAGCTCTTAACATATCTAATCTTTCTTTTGAGCAAAAACAGTAATATGCTTCGCTTTTTTCTATTAATTCTTTAGCATATTTTATGTATATATCTCTTCTTTCACTTTGAATATATGGACCAACAGGACCGCCAATATCTGGACCTTCATTATGTTTAAGACCAGTAATTTTTAGAGTATTATATATAACGTCTAAGGCGCCTTCTACTAATCTCCCTTGATCTGTATCCTCAATTCTTAATATAAAATCACCATCATCATGCTTTGCTATTAAATAAGCATATAAAGCAGTTCTTAAGTTACCAACGTGCATATAGCCTGTTGGACTTGGTGCGAATCTTGTTCTGACTTTGTTTGTCATTTCTTTCACTCCCATTTAAAAAATATTTATAAATAAAACCTTTCATCACTAGGACGAAAGGTAAAAACTCATTTTATAAGTAAATTTTATAACAAGGCCTATTTAATGTCAAGAATTATGTACATTATATACACCTGATATATGATAGCAAAATCATATAACTATAGTATTTACGAAAATTCTTGAAAATATATATTTATAAAAAATAAAGGAAAATAAAGAAAAAAAGAGATATTATAAAAACATTAAGGATATATTGTATATGTTTTCATTTTGATATATTGACATATATATTTAAAATTGTTATAAATAATATAGCACATATGACTAAATAATACATATAAATAATATATAAACATGAAATTATACAACATATATATTTAATTAATAAATTGCAAATAAAACATTTGAATAATATATTTTAGGGGGAGAAATGATGGGTATAAAAGTTGGACTTAATGGTTTTGGAAGGATAGGAAGATCAGTATTAAGAATAGCACAGGATAAATTTTCAGAAGATGTAGAAATAGTAGCTTTAAATGCAAGAGCAACTACTGAAACATTGGTGCATTTATTTAAATATGATTCTTGCTACGGAAGATTTAATGGAGAAGTAGAAACAATCTCTAATGATAAGATAAAAGTAAATGGGAAAGAAATAAAAATATTTAGAGAAAATGATCCTAAAAATTTACCATGGAAAGAACTTGGAGTAGATATAGTTATAGAATCTACAGGAATATTTAAAGATAGAGAAAAAGCTGTGAAACACATAGAGGCTGGAGCTAAGAAAGTAATAATAACAGCACCAGGTAAAGATGAAGATATAACTATAGTTTTAGGTGTAAATGAAAATGAGTACAATCCAGAAAAGCATAATATAATTTCAAATGCATCATGTACTACAAATTGTCTAGCTCCTTTTGCAAAAGTTTTAGATGACAATTTTGGATTAATTAGGGGGCTGATGACAACAGTACACTCTTATACAAATGATCAGAGAATATTAGATAAAACTCATAAGGATTTGAGAAGAGCTAGAGCTGCGTCAGAGTCAATAATACCAACAACTACAGGGGCCGCAAAGGCAGTTGCTAAAGTTCTACCTAATCTTAAAGGAAAATTAAATGGATTTGCCTTAAGGGTTCCCACACCCACAGTATCTTTAACAGATTTAGTTTGTGAGTTAAAAACTAAGGTAACTTCTGAAGAAGTTAATGCAGCTTTTAAAAAAGCAGCACAAGGCTCAATGAAAGGAATATTAGGATATTCAGAGGAACCATTAGTTTCAGTAGATTATAAGGGAGATCCAAGATCTTCTATAGTAGATGGATTATCTACTATGGTTTTAGAAGATAATATGGTTAAAGTTGTGTCTTGGTATGATAACGAGTGGGGATATTCATGCAGAACCGCAGATTTAGTAAATTATGTTGCTAAATTTATGAAATAAAAATAATTAATTAGGTTATATGAATTAATTCATATATATTATCTAAATACCTCTTTTATAAACGTAATTATTTATATTTATGATAACAGTATGTTATTTAACTTTTTATTATTATATTTTAAGAATGGAAAATTCCATTCTTTATTTTTTTACAATATTAATTAATTGATTAAATTGAAAATTTGTGTTATCATGGTTTTTATTTCCATATAGAATTTTCTCTATGATAATTATTAATATATAGTTTGACAATTGTAAGAATATTTTAATATTGTTTTATGCAAAAATATATATGTATTTAAAAATATTTATAATATCTAACAATAATTTAAAACTAATATAAATAATTATTCATATTAGTTCACTTTATAGCATATATATATTCGGTTGAAAAAATTGTTAAATATTTATCTTTATACAGTTGTAAAAACATTAAAACCCATATATAAAATTAAGCAATTAATACTTTGTTTATGATTAATTTATCTCTCTAATTTATTTTTTAACTATTGTGGAAGTATTGATAATGGTATTAGTAGGATAAAATATATTTTTACAGACAGTAAGATATATAGATTTTAAGGGAGTGATTAATTTGTTTCAATTTATAAAATGTAAATTACGAAAAGCTTTAGATGAAAGATTTGTTTTAAGCGCATATGCATTAACTATAGTGTTTCTATTTATAGTTAGTTTAGTTTATAATTTGGGGAAAAAAATAGGAGCGCTTATAATGATACTGTAAACGACATCAATATATGTAATATAAAATATATTGGGCAAAATATTTTATATAGTTTAATTAATATGATATAAGGTGAAAATTTATAAAAAAATCTAAAGAAAAAATATATAGGAGGAAATTATGGATACTAGAGATGAATTTAATAAAGATATGGAAAGAATATTTAAAGATATAGATGAGCATATTTTAAAGGATAATAAACCTTCATGTTATATAAATAATTTGTATGAAGAAGGAATTTTAGGACAATATCCATTCAATATGCTTGGAGATTTAAATAAAATAGATCAATCACCTAAATATCATCCAGAGGGAAGCGTTTGGAATCATATAATGATGGTTTTGGATAATGGGGCAAAAGAAAGAGATAACAGTGAAAATAAAAGAGTATTTATGTGGGCGTGTCTTTTGCATGACATGGGTAAGAAAACTACCACAAAAATAAGAAGGGATAGAATAACTTCCTATGATCATGATAAAGAAGGAGAAAAGTTAAGCATAGAGTTTTTAAAATATTTTACACAGGATAAGGAATTTATAAATGATGTTTCTAAATTAGTAAGATGGCATATGCAGCCTCTTTTTGTAAATAAGAACCTACCCTTTAGTGATATAGAAAATATGATTAAAGAAGTTTCTTTTAAAGAAGTAGCTTTACTTTCTTTATGTGACAGACTAGGAAGAGGAGGATTATCAGAAGATAAGAAAAAGGAAGAGATTAAGTCTATAGAGTTATTTAAGAGAAAATGCTCCCAATATATGTGATAATATTTCTATTTGCATTATAATAGTATATAATGTAAAGAAAGGAAATAGATATGGAAAGTATAAGAGATATTTTACAAAAACAGAATAGTTTTTTTGAAAAAGGTTATACAAAAAATATAAATCTTAGAATAGATGCTTTAAGAAAATTAAAAAATAGTATAAAGATTAATGAAGAGAATATTTGTAAAGCTTTAAAGAAAGATTTAAACAAATCAAAATTTGAAGCATTTATAACAGAAATAGGAATTGTATATGATGAGATAAATGTGGCAATTAAAAATATAAAAAAATGGTCAAGGACTAAGAGGGTAAAGACACCAATTACTAATTTTTTAGCCAGCAGTTATATTTATAGTGAACCTTATGGAGTAGTCTTAATAATGTCACCATGGAACTATCCATTTCAGCTTATTATGGCTCCTTTAGTAGGAGCTATAAGTGCTGGCAATTGTGTTTTATTAAAACCTTCTGAATTAGCAGTAGAAACAGAAAAAATAATTGTAAAAATAATAAAAGATACATTTGATTCTGAATATATAGGAGTGACTACTGGTGGAGTAGAGGAAAGCAAAGCTATACTTAAAGAAAAATTTGATTATATATTTTATACTGGTGGAATAAGTGTAGGTAAAATAGTTATGAAAGCTGCGGCAGAGCACATAACTCCTATAACTTTGGAGTTAGGAGGCAAGAGCCCCTGCATAGTAGATAGAGATGCTAATATAGAATTAGCAGCTAGAAGAATAGCTTGGGGGAAATTTTTAAACGCTGGACAAACGTGTGTAGCGCCGGACTATTTAGTTGTGCATAAAGAAATAAAGAATAAATTGATAAATTCAATAAAAAAATATATAAAAGATTATTTTGGAAATAATCCAATGGAAAGTGAAGATTATCCTAGAATAATAAATGATAATCATTTTAAAAGGCTGCAAGGTTATTTAAATGAAGGGAAAATAGTATTAGGAGGAAAGACGGACACAGATAATTTGTATGTAGAACCAACCATTATAGATGAAGTAGATTTAAAAAATAAAATAATGCAAGAAGAAATATTTGGTCCTATTTTACCCATTATAGAGTTTGAACATATACATGAAGTGGTACACATAGTAAAAAATAATCCCAAGCCATTAGCTCTATACTATTTTTCTGAAGATAAAAATAAACAGGAATTTGTTATTAAAAATATATCTTTTGGTGGAGGATGTATAAATGATACTATAATGCATATATCTACTTCTACATTACCATTTGGCGGGGTAGGAAGTAGTGGAATGGGAAGCTATCATGGTAGAGCTAGTTTTGAAACTTTTTCTCATAAAAAAAGTATACTTAAAAAGAGTAATTTAATAGATATAAAAGTAAGATATGCTCCTTTCAAAGGAAAACTAAATTTAGCAAAGAAATTATTTAAATAATTTTATTGTATTAAGAATTTAAACATAAAAAATGGTAAAGTAAAAAGTCAGGAAGATCCTGACTTTTTACTTTACCATATATTATAGATCAGCAGAGTTTTCAATACTTTTGTTATTTATTTTCTTACCTGCTGGTGGGTAATATTTTGGATTTGAGAAAAACTTTTCTTTTAATTCTTTTACTTCATTTCTCATGGCTATTATACCAATCATATTTGGTATAACAACTAGAGCTAGCAGAAAATCAAGTAATGAGAACAAAAATTCTAATTGACCAACAGCTCCGTATATTATGGCTGCTAGACAAACTACTCTTATTATCTTTGAAAATGTAAGTCCAAATAAAGCTTCAGCTTGTTTTTCACAATAGTAAACTATAACTATAATAGTAGATAAAACAAATAGCAATAAGCTTATTGAAACTATGGCACCACCAAAAACTTTCCCAAATACATATTGAAAGGCCATTGAAGGCATAGAAGCAGCTTCAGAGCCTGGAACAGTATTCCACATTCCTGTAGTTATAACTACAAGAGCTGTCAAAGTACAAATTATTATTGTATCTACCATTATCTCAAATATACCCCAGAATGCTTGACGAACGGGATGATCTGTAACTGCAGCAGAATGGGCTATAGGAGCACTTCCCATACCAGCTTCATTTGAATAAGTACCTCTAGCAGTACCCCATCTTAGAGCTTGAGCAAGTGTAGCACCACCAAAACCACCTACAGCAGCTTGAGGTGTAAAGGCACCTTTAAATATTAATAAAAAAGCATGTGGTAATTTTGTAATATTAAATAATAATATTATTATTGAACAAATAATAAATATTAAAGCCATTATAGGAACCATTTTTTCAGTTACTTGGCCTATTCTTTGAATACCACCGTAAACAACTAGGGCTACTAAAACGGTTACAATTATAGCAGTAACTATTTTAGGTAATCCTATAGTTTCAGCAGTTTGACAAACTGATAGTGATTGTGTAGAGATAGATGGTATTATTTCCAGCATAAAGCAGAAAGAACACATTGTAGCAAGTACTTTAGCAATAGTAGGTGATTTCAATCCTTTTTTTAAGTAGTATACAGGTCCTCCTACATAGTTTCCTTCTTCATTTTTCTCTCTATATTTTATACCAAGAATTATTTCAGAAAATTTAGTTGCCTGTCCTAAAATTGCAACTATCCACATCCAGAAAACAGCACCAGGGCCTCCAAAGGCTATAGCAACAGGAACTCCTATAATATTAGCAGCCCCTACAGTGGATGCTAATGCTGAGCAGGCAGCTTGAAAGGGAGTAATAGTACCTTCACCTTCAGCAGGTTTACTGAACATTTTACCAAAAGTTTCTTTCATTATATAAGGAAAATATATTATTTGAAAAAAATTTAATTTAAAGGTTAAAATAATTCCTCCACCTACTAATAATATTAGCATAGGTGGTCCCCATATCCAGTTGGAAATTGAATTAATAAGATTCATAAATGCTTCCATTATATCCCTCCTAAGATATTAATAAAAATAGAATTTATGTTAAAATTGTATCATTTATTGTCAAAGCTTTCAATATCTAAAAAATAATGCAGCATTTTATTTAAATGACAATAAATATATAATGTGAAATTTAAATACTAAAGTTTTTGTTTAAGGCGTAATGAATAAAATATAGGCGTATTTTATCATCCCTATTGTGTAAATAATAATAGAATATAAAAATAAAGGCCAAAATGAGCTATTTTAAGTTATAAATAATATCTCTTATTATATAATTAATAGTAATTTATAGTATAAAAATATAAGTTTAAAGATATTTAATATAATTTTAAATAATGAAAAATAGGTTGGAAAGATAGTTGCAAATACAACTATTTTGTGATATATTAAGTTGTATTTGCAACTATTATAAATTTCATGGAGGAATATAAAATTGAGGGAAAACACACAATGTGTAGGTAAATATATATCTATGCTGTATAGAGCAGGTAACTGTTATATAAATAAGGAACTTTGTAAATATGATATAGGTAGCGGTCAATACATTTTTTTATTGTATTTATTTAATAATAACGGATGTAATCAAGAGGAAATAAGCACTGCTTTAAATATAGACAAGGGGACTACAGCTAGAGCGTTGCAGAAATTGGAGAGTAAAGGATATGTAATTAAGGAAATCGATAAGAATGATAGAAGAATTAATCATATATTAGTTACTGAGAAGGGAATAAAAATAAAGAGTAATATAATGAAAGTTTTAAGAAAATGGGAAAGCATGTTGTATGCTGATTTTACAGAAGAAGAAAAAAATGAGCTTTTAAAGTTAGTAGAAAAAGCTTCTTTAAATTGCCATAATTATAAAATTAAATAATGAATGGGAGGAATATAATGGATAGACAAAAACAATTAGGGGAAGAAAATATAAAAAAATTATTATTAAAATTTTCTGTGCCAGCTATTATGGGGATGTTAGTTAATGCTTTATACAATATTGTAGATAGAATGTACATAGGTCACATAAAAAATGTAGGTTCTCTTGCTATAACAGGTGTTGGATTAACATTACCTATAATGACTGTATTAATGGCATTTAGTATGTTAATAGGTATAGGGTCAGCTTCTATTATATCTATAAGATTAGGACAACAAAGAAAAAAAGACGCAGAAAAAATACTAGGAAATGCTTTCACTTTACTTTGCATTATTATGATTACTATAACAATAATAGGATTAATATTTGTAAGTCCTCTTTTAAATATTTTTGGTGCTAGTAAACAAACTTTCTATTATGCTAAAGAATATATAGTCATTATTTTAATAGGATCTATAACTAATGCTTTAGGATTTGGTTTAAATAATTCAATTAGAGCTGAAGGAAATCCTAAAATGGCTATGGTAACTATGCTTTTAGGAGCTGTATTAAATATAATTTTAGACCCTATATTTATATTCGTTTTTAATATGGGAATAAAAGGAGCAGCTATAGCTACAGTTATATCACAAACAGCTAATACTTTATGGGTTCTTAGATACTTTACTGGTAGAACTAGTACTTTAAAACTGAAAAAAGAAAACTTTAAAGTAGAAAAAAAGATATTCTTAGAAATAGTATCTATAGGAATGGCACCTTTTGCACTGCAACTTGCAGCTAGTGTGGTAACTATTATTTCAAACAATGCATTGAAAACTACAGGTGGAGATCTAGCTATAGGAGCAATGACAGTTATAAATAGTATATCCTTAATATTTTTAATGCCTATATTTGGTATAAATCAAGGAGCTCAACCTATAATAGGATACAATTATGGTGCTTCAAAATATAAAAGAGTTAAAGAAACTTTAAAAATAGCAATAATATGTGCAACTATTATTGTTTTAATAGGATCTTTAGTTGTACAAGTATTTCCACAATATATTATAAAGATATTTAATAGCGATCCTAAACTTATGGAAATAGGAATAAGTGGATTAAGAGTAGTATTATTTATGATGCCTATAATTGGATTCCAAATTGTTAGTTCAAATTATTTCCAAGCTATAGGTAAAGCTAAAATATCCGTAGTATTAAGTTTATTAAGACAAGTAATAATTTTAATCCCGCTACTTTTAATATTACCAAGGCATTTTGGACTTAAAGGAGTATGGCTTTGTACACCTATAGCAGATGGAATTGCATCAATAGTTACAGCTATATTTATTTTGAGAGAAATGAAAAAGTTGGGTAGAGAAGACCTTAAAGAACCAAAAGTAGCTTGTAAATAAAGTTAATTTTATTATTAATTTTAAAATAGAATAAATTTTTATAATATAAAAAGCCTTAGGGATAACTTTAATTAAGTATTTCTAAGGTTTTTTATATTATACATGATATACAAAATAAAACTATGATTAATTGTAAAATAAAATTTTAAATAATATGTGTAATAATTAATAATATAGAAATAATTTTATAAGATATATGTTAATTTTATATATTTATGTATATAAAAACTAATTATAACAAATTTAGTTAAAAATGTAGTATAATCATAATGTGTATATTTTGTAAATAAATTATGATATGGAGGTTAACAATGAACTTTGACAAAAAAAAGCTAGGTATAGTATTTTGGATTTCCATTATAGTGTTCACAGTTGCAACCTTTATTAGTTATAGTTATGGCAAAAAGGTTATTATACAGAATCTTATTAAATCAGGGCATGTATATATAAATAAAAAAGAGTACGATAAAGCTATAGCAATATATGAGGAAGTAGTAAAATATGATAAAGATTCTAATGATAAGAATATGCTTAATCTAGCTATAGCTAAAGATAATTCTTGGAAATTTTATCACGATGGTATGGTATGTTACAAAAAGGGTGAATATTTAAAAGCATTAAAACTCTTTGAAGGAGTTATGGAAAGCGACAATGAAACTTTTAATAAAGCACAAGAAAAAATTGAACAATGTAAAGAAAAATATATAAAAAGCAATTTGAATAATGCAGAGCAATGTATGCATAATTCAAATTATAATGAGGCCAATAAATATTTAGATAAAGTTTTTAGTTTAGATAAAAATAATAAAGATGCTAAAAGATTGGAGAAGATATTAAATAAAAAGTATTTTTGATAATATAAATAAAATATTTTCTAAAGGATAAGAATAATAAGTAAAGGATATGATTTTTATAAATTTGCATTAAATGAGGTACTAATATTATGAATAAGCCTGTTATAGATACATATATAAATAAATTTAAAAACAAAGAAAATATATTTAGATATGAATTAGATTTATATCAATGTAAAAATATAAATAAATTATATTATTATACTAGCATAAGTACTTTAGAAAATATAATAAGCAAAGAAAATATTTGGCTATCTAACAGTAAATATCTTAATGACAGTACAGAAATAGATTATACTAATAATTTAATTTATGAAATATGCAATGGATGTTTAAATGGGGAAAAGGAATTTGATGAATTATTCAAACAAAATATGGATATTTTATTAAATACTATAGATATAGAATTGAGAGATACCTATATACTATCTCTTACAGAAAATACAGATTCTTTAGCTCTTTGGTCTAATTATTCTAATTATGACGGGTATAATTTAGGATTCAATTATGATTATTTTCAAAATATATTTAAAGAAAAAAAATATAGATTTATAGATAAAAACGAAAAATCTATTTTTTTAAATGAAGGAGAAGATTTTGTATGGTATTTTGGAGAAGTTATATATAATAAGAAACATCAGCAAAACATAATAAAAGAAAGAGTTGAATTCTTATATAAGTTATATGAAAGTTTTTATGATCATAAAGCAGATAAGGACTTTAAATCATTAATAATATATATGATAAACAATATAGCTTATATAGCTACTTTCTTTAAAGATGAGAGTTTTAAAGAAGAGAAGGAACATAGATTAGTATTTAGAATTATAAATAAAGATATAAAAAAACAGATAGTAAAGCATAGAATTTCAAATAGAGTTTTTATTCCATATATAGAGTTAAGGCTTAACTCTAATGCTGAAGGAGGAAATTTACCTATAGAAAAAGTAACTATAGGTCCTAAAAATAATTTAGATATTGCAGAGATGGGATTAAGATCTTTTTTAGAAAGCGAAGGATATTTTAAAATAATTATAAACAAATCTAAAATACCTCTAAGATACTAAGAATTCATAAAAGTAAATAGCTGATTTAAATTATATTAATTTAAATCAGCTATTAAGTAGATTCTAAAACAAATAAATCTTCATCTAATTGCATTATTTGAACTTTTCTACCTGCCTTTCTTTTATAATTAATCATTAAATTTAGAGAGAATGTTTAGTAAAGAATATTCTGTAACCAAATTTAAAATAATTTTGATTCAGAATCTATCCTTACTAAAAAATTTATATAATAAATTTTACTAAAGTCCCAATAACTAGTTAGTTATTAAGGTACCTTGTATATGGGTTAGAAGATTCACCATTAATTTATATATCCAGTTTAGAATCTACTTTAGTGATAAAGAAACTGTTAATTAAATATATGGTGGTATCACCTCACCTTGTATTATATAATTTATTATGATTAAATTATATAATATTCAGACAATTTTGTCAAAAGTAAATTATTACATGTTCTTTATTGTAAAAAAATAATTAACCATAGTGTGATACGTAGGTTATCTTAAAGCCTAATCATAAAAGAATATATATATTTATAAAATATAGAGTAATTTGTAGATAATTATTATATAAAAGATTATAAAGATTTTTTAAAAGGAAATGCTTAAAAATAATTTAATAATACAAATATAAAATACAGTTAAAAGATATTTTATTTAAAAAATTATAAGGTTTATTTCACTAAATTTATTTTTAGGTAGTTTATTTAAATAGTCGAAAATATGGGAATATAGGGTTAAATATGCTATAATGTGTGTTGGTATAAAATTTTCGTATTAAGGAGGATAAAAATGAAAAAAATTATGAGTTTTTTAGTTACTTTTGCAATGGTTTTCTCTTTAGTAGGTTGTGGTAATAAACAAAAAAGTGAAAATAGTACAGAATCCAATACTAAAGATTGGAATTCTATAGTAGAGAAAAGTAAAGGAACTACTGTAACATTTTATGGATGGGGTGGTAGTGAACTTACGAACAAATGGATAGATAATTATTTAGCTAAAGACTTAAAACAAAAGTATAATATAACATTAAAAAGAGTACCTATGGAGATTGATGACATATTGAATAAAATGCTTGGAGAAAAACAAGCGGCAAAAGATAAAGGGAATATTGATGTAGTTTGGATAAATGGTGAAAACTTTTATACAGCAAAGAAAAATAATCTTTTATATGGACCATTTGTAGATAATATTCCTAATTATAAAAAATACATAGATAAGGATTCAAATGATGTAAAATATGATTTCGGAAAACCAGTAGAAGCATTTGAAGCTCCTTATGGGAAAGCACAATTTGTTATGGTATATGATGAAGAAAAAGTAACAAAAGTTCCCAAAGATCATAAGGAACTTTTAGAATTTGTAAAGGCTAATCCAGGAAAATTCACATATGCTGCACCACCGGATTTTACAGGAAGTGCATTTGTTAGAAATATAATATATGATATAGTGGGCTATGAAAAGCTTATGAAAATAAAACCAGAAAAGGCTCTTGTAGAAAAAGAAATAAAACCAGCTATAGATTACTTAAAACAAATAAAGCCTTATCTTTGGAATAAAGGAAAAACTTATCCAGCTAACATAGCTATGCTAGATAATATGTATGCAGATAAACAGATTATAAATACTATGAGCTATAATCCAAATTCAGTAACAGAGAAAATAGATAATGGAACTTTCCCTAAAAAAACACAAGTTTCAGTATTTAAAAATGGTACTATAGGAAATACACATTTTGTAGCAATACCATTTAATGCTCCTAATAAAGAAGGGGCAATGGTTACTATCAATGATATATTAAGTTTCGAAATGCAAAAATCTAAGTATGATCCTAAAGTATGGGGAGATTTACCTGTATTTGATAATAAAAAATTAAGTGAAGGTGAAAAGAAAGAAATAGAAAAAATAAAAGTTGGTTCTGGATCACTTCCACAAAGTCAGTTATTGCCACATAGATTGCCAGAATTACCAGCTGAATTAGTACCTATTATAGAAAAAATATGGCAAGAAAATATACCAGGAGATAAATAAAGTGAAACAAAAAATAAAACCTTATATATTATTGTTGCCAGTTACCATAATAATAGTTTCTATATTAGGAGTGGGGATAATAAGTTGCCTAAGCCAAAGCTTAGGCTATTTTCCTACAGTAGGATTAAATGAAATTACACTTAAATATTATAAAGAAGTATTATTATCTAGAGAATTTATAGAATCTCTAAAATTTAGTTTATCTACTTGTACTATATCTTGTTTAATAGCTGAATTTATAGGAGTCATTTTGGCATATATTATGTTTATGCATAAAGGAAAAAATAAAATTTTAGATATTATATATAAGATACCTATAATAATACCTCACACTGTGGCGGTGTTACTTATAATAAATATGTTATCTCAAAATGGAATATTAGCTAGGATATTATACAATGCTGGATTAATAAGTTCTAGAAATATTTTTCCTAATCTTATAATGGATAAATGGGGAATAGGGATAATAATAACTTATATATGGAAAGAAATACCGTTTGTTATATTGGTTATTTACGCTGTGTTAACTAATATAGATGAAAAAATATGGGTACTTTCAAGGACTTTGGGAGCTAATAGGAGACAAACTTTTGTTCATGTTATATTTCCTATGATTATTCCAACTGTTTTATCATCCTTTATAACAATTTTTGCATTCTCTTTTGGAGCCTTTGAAGTGCCTTATTTATTAGGTCCAACTACTCCAAAATCACTTCCAGTTAAGGCTTATATAGAATATTCTAATCCGGATTTAACCAATAGACCTTATGCTATGGTTATAAATAGTATACTTATAATTATATCTACATTTTTAATAGTATTATATAGAAAATCATTTCATATTTTCAAAAATAAAACTTTAGATAACAAATAGGAAAGGAAAATATTATAAATGAACAATAAAAAAAGAATCTATAATATTATAATGTATACCTTTGGATTTCTCTTTCTATTTCCCATAGTAATATTATGTCTATGGAGCTTAGCAAAGAGTTGGAGCTGGCCACTAGTTATACCAAATGAATTTGGATTAAGAGGATTAAAATATGCTTTAGATCCTAAATCAGAAAATTTGAATATTTTATTTAGAAGCATAGGTATATGCACAATAGTAACTTTTATAACTATAGTAATAAGTATTCCCGCAGCTAAGGCTCTGGGATTATATAAATTTAGAGGAAAAAACTTTATAAAGATATTAATATTTTCTCCTTTAATAGTACCAAGTGTTTCAGTTGCCTTAGGAATACATGTATCTTTTTTAAAATTAGGACTGGCTAATACTATATTAGGTGTAGTAATAATACACTTAATACCTTGTATTCCTTATGCAGTGCTTATACTTACAGATGTATTTGAGATAATAGGAGATAAGATGGAAAATCAAGCAAAAGTTTTAGGAGCCAATAAATATCAATGTTTTTTTTATGTAACATTGCCTATGATTTCATCAGGTATAGTATCAGCTATATTTATGACATTTATAATATCTTTTAGTCAATATTTTTTAACTTTTCTCATAGGGGGAGGACAGGTAATTACATATCCTATAGTTATGTTCCCTTTTATACAAAGTGGAGATAGAACTATAGCCTCTAGTTTTAGTATTATATTTATTATTTCATCATTAATATATTTATTAATTATAAATAAATGCATTAAATCTTATTATAAAATGGAAAATTTCTTAAATGTATAGAGGTATATATAAATGAAAGAAATAGAAGTAAAAGGAATAAAGAAAATATTTAATAACAAAACCGTATTGGATGATATAAATTTTTCTGTAGAAAAGGGAGAACTAATGTGTCTTTTAGGACCATCAGGTTGTGGCAAAAGTACTACATTAAATATAATAGCAGGATTATTACAAGAAGATGGTGGAGAAATTTTAATAAGTGGTAAAAATATAAAAAATACACCAGTGGAAAAAAGAGAAATTGTAATATTATTTCAAGAATATATGTTATTTCCTCATATAAATGTATATAAAAATATAGCTTTTGGACTTAATATGAGAAAAGAAAATAAGAACACAATAAAAGAAAAAGTAAATAATATATTAAAAATGTAAAGTTTAGAGGGATTAGAAAATAAATATCCCAAAGAGCTATCAGGGGGACAAAAACAAAGAGTAGCTATAGGAAGAGCACTTGCAATAGAACCTAAAGTTTTACTTTTAGATGAACCTTTTACCAGTTTAGATATTAATATCAAAAACTCCATAAGAGATTTGGTATTAAAAATACAAAAGCAATTAGAAATAACCACCATATTAGTTACTCATGATAAAGAAGAAGCTTTAATGATGGCTCACAATATAGCTTTAATGCTAGATGGGAAAATAATTCAGTATGGCACTCCAAAGGAAATATATGAAAGACCTAATTGTAAAAAAGCAGCTAATTTTTTTGGAGAAAGAAATTATTTTAAAGGTAGAGTTGTTAAAAATAGATTTTATTGTGATCTGGGAGAAATAGAAGTGAAAACTGAAAAACAAGGTGACCTAGAATTAATGATAAATCCAGAAAATATAAAAATACATGCAGATTCAATACCTAAAAGTCATATGGGAGAAATAATATCTTCCCAATATGCTGGAGATAGAATCTATTATACTATAAAATATAAAGATAAAAATGTAAAAGTAACAGATTATAATAACAATTTATTAAGTATAGGACAAAAGATATATTTTACAGTGGATTTTTCTAAAAGTATTTTAATTTATAATTCCAATTAAAAGGATTTGACTTAGTGAACAAGGTTTAATATAATTAAAAAACACCACTTGTTTTTTAATTTATATATTATGGAAAGCAAAAAGATTTTTTGAACTAACTTTTAACTTTTTATATATAATAAATAATGGAGTATAAATTACTATAGATAAGGTTGCAAAAAAATAGTAATGAAAGTATAATATAGATAACTCTTCTTATTGAATAATAAATATTGGAAGGGTTATTTTTTAATATTAAAGTAGAGTAAGTTACTAGGAAATAAATATTTTATTAAAAGAGGGGATATTGTGTTAAATTTTAAGAGATTGACTATTAAGGATAAGGAACTGTTTGAGAGTTATATAAAACCATATAATTTTTTAAACTGCGAGTATTCTTTCACAACTTTATATATTTGGAGAAAAGCTTTGGATATAAAATACACCATATATAAAGGAGCTCTTATTATTAAAAAAAAGGATTTTAAAGATGAATATCATTTTATGCAGCCTTTAGGTTATAATAAAGAAAATCTAAAAGATATAATAGAAACTTTATTAGATTATAAAAAAGAAAAGTGTATGAAAAATTTATTTGAAGATTTAAGACAGGATTTTGTTGAAGAATTGAAAAAATTATATAAAGATGAATCCATATATAGCAATATAGTTATAGAAGAGGATCGAGATAATTTTGATTATTTATATGAAAGTAAAAAACTTATAAGCTTATCGGGGAAAAAGCTTCATGGTAAAAAAAATCATTATAACTATTTTATTAAGAATTATGATTATTGCATAAAGGACTTTAAAGAAGAAGGAGTTATAGAAGATAGTTTAAGAATTGCAGAGCTATGGTATGAAAAGAATGATACAAAAGATAAACATTTATTGTATGAACTTCAAAGTATAAGAGATATGTGTTATAACATGGATGCTTTAGGATTAAAGGGAATGGCCATATATATAGATGGAGAAATAGCAGGATTTAGTATAGGAGAAAGATTTAGTGATGAAATGGCTATTATACACATAGAAAAGGCTAATAAGGATGTTAGAGGAGCGTATACCTTTGTAAATAAAGCATTTGTAGAAAACTACTTTAGTGATGTGCCTATAATAAATAGAGAACAAGATCTGGGATTGGAAGGTTTAAGAAAAGCTAAACTATCTTATTATCCTTTAGATTTTGAAAAAAAATATACAATGAATTTACCTTGTAAATGTAATGAGAGACAAAAAGATCAAAGAAATATTATATAAAAATTCAAAAAGGAATGGTGCTTATGATTATAGAGCCTCTTTTAAATGGAAAGGAACTAAAGCTTACAGCTATTGAAAAAGAAGATATAGAAACCATAGCTTCTTGGTATAGAGATGTGAATTTTTTAAGATATTATGATATGGTATCTGCTTTTCCTAAAAATAAAGAGCAAGTAGAGAATATTATAAAAGATGCCTATAAAACACAGTGCGGTTATATATTTGCTATAAGAAATATAAAAGATGATAAAATAATAGGTGTAACAGGACTTGAAGACATATTGTGGAATAACGGAACTGCTATTTTTTATATAGGATTTGGAGCAGAAGAAGCTAGAGGTAAAGGATATGGAAGTCAGGTTATGGAATTAATTTTAGATTTTGCTTTTAAAGAGCTAAATCTTCATAGAATACATTTAACTGTTTTGGAGTATAATCACAGAGCTATAAGGCTCTATGAAAAAATGGGTTTTAAAAGAGAAGGTGTATATAGAGAATTTATCCATAGAGATGGTAAAAGATATGATCTTTATATGTACGGAATTTTAAGAAGAGAATGGGAAAGCTTGAGGTAGTATATTACTATGGAAAATATAAATAATATGAGTTATGTACAGAATATAATAAGAGAAAACTCTATGGTATTAATATATTTCTCATCAAATGATAAATGTAGTGTTTGTACTATACTTAAAGATAAGATAATCACTATTGCAAAAAAATATAATATAAAAGCTTTTCATATAAATATAGATACTCTTCAAGATGTATCTGGGGAATATAATGTATTCACTGTTCCAACTACTTTATTTTATATAGATGGAAAAGAAGTGTTAAGGGAAGGCAGATATATAAGTCTTGTAGAATTTGAACAAAGAATAAAAAGATATTATAATTTATATAATTAGTAGCCTAAATAGGTTACTAATTTTTTAGGGGGAGATTTTATGTGGGCTATATTATTATTTTTATTTATAGGAATTATAATAGGATATTTCAAACAATTTTCAGAAAAATCTAAAAATATAAATAGTATTTTACAACAAATAGGTGTACTTGTTAAAATCATCATTGACAATAGTATCATTTATTAATAGATTAATATTATCTACACTGATTAGCGATATAAGTTATGATTAAATTTAAAAGAGCTACTAGTAGCATTACCGATAGCTCTTTTAAATTTAATTATTATTTTTTGTTACCACTTTTAATTAATTTCTGTATTAAATTTCCTATTGTATCAGATATAACACCTCTACCACCTAGCAATTTTAAATTTTTTATAGATTGATTTTGTAAGAAGTTTTTGCTTGATTGAGAAATAGGATCATTAATCAGTACTACTGGAGAACTTGATTTTGCTGCAAATGAAGAGCCAGATAAAGCATCGGCAAAACAATTTCCAGATGCTACAAATAAAGTATCTTCATCTAACTCAGATTTAAATTCATTTAATATCTTAATATTTGTTTCATATCTATCTTTTCCCCCTAATCTTTTAGCATTAGGAAGAATGGAAGCAACTTTATTACTTACAACACCAGTATCTCCAATAACATAAGACCTAGATATGCTTTTCTTTTTTAATATTGATTGTGTTTCGTTAGGTAAAGAATTTTTAGTGGTCAATAAAATTGGCATTTTATTTTTAGCTGCTATGGAAGCTATAGATAAGGCATCAGCAAAACCTTCCCCAGAAGCTAATACAACACCGTTTTCAATTCCTATAATATTAGCAATTTTTGATGATGTTTCATATCTATTTTGGCCTCCTATACGGTTAACTTTTATTCCAAGATCAGTTAATTGTTTTTGTATATTAGCGGAAACAACACCAGTACCACCAATAATAGTTACATCAGATACTTTTAGGTCTTTTAATATTTGTATGGAATCATGTCTTAAACTATTCTTTTCTGTTAATAAAATTGGAGCATTCTTACTTCTTGCTAGAGGTGTAGCAGATAAAGCATCAGCGAAATCTTCTCCAGAAGCTATAACAGCAGAACTAGCTTTTTGCCAACCGTTTTTAACTACAGATGATGAAGTTTCGTATCTATCATATCCACCAAGTCTTTCTAAATTAACACTAGAATTTTTCACGGGAACTGTTTGATTAATATCAATATTTTTTCCCTCAAATATTAAAACTTCAAATGGTTTTAAGGTTATAGTTTGAGAAGAACCGTGAGGTATTACTAATTGCTTATACTGGTTATCTCTTTCATTAAACACATAAGTCTTAGCTTGTTGAGAAGGTAGATTAAATACTTTCTCTGGATTAATAGTGAAGGTCTTTTGTGTTGCAGAAGGATTTCTTAAAGATAAAATAGCTTTATCTTTTGACCAGGAAGCAAAACCATAAACTTCTCCTTTATCAGGTTCTCCACCAACCCATTGATTATCAGATAAAAGGCTAAAGTTAGATTGGGCCCATTTTATGTTTTTAGCTAAGTTGTCCCAAATGAAGTTTTTCTAATCATTATTTAATCCATCCATTTGATCTTTTTGAATATGAAGTTCTTCTAAAGACCCACCTAAAGCAAATAACATTTTCATATCATTTAATATAGAGTTTTTTACGTCAGCATTAGTTAAATCATTATTAAATACATAGTTAGAATATGTTGAATAAGTAAAACCATGGGTCATTAGTTCGTTGATAGTCATAAATGGATTTTCAATGGCATTATGTTTGCGAATAGCAGAGTCTCTATAGGTAATCCATCTTTCCCTGTCATCAAAACCTTTACTATCTTTATTGCCTGGATATTTACTTTCTCCAGATAGTCCTTGATCTTCTTCATCTCTCCATACACTATCACAGTACCATAACCAATAAGGAGATGCCCATGTACCTACAGTGCAGTATATATACACATCAGGACTTACTGTTCTAAGTTCTGAAAGTAAGTTTAACAAGCTTTCATACTCTTTTAAGTATGAATTAGGAGCGCCGTTTTGTCTAAGACCAACTCCAACACCATCAAATTTAAATGCATTAACTCCCTGATTTTTTATCATATTTATAGTTTGATCGCGGAATCTATTAAAATATCTTTCATCTCCAAGGGTAAAGCCAGAAGATGTTATTTGATAATTTTGTATATTTGCATTTATTCTTCTCTCTTGACCACTGTATCCTCCGAATGGGGACATCCATACTCCTAAGTTTCCACTGTATTCATTGGCAGTGTTTTTTAATTCTTTAAATTCATTAGGTAAAGATTTGTGATTAAAACTCCAAACAGGGTTTCCATCTACATTATCCCAGCCATCATCTATTTGGTAAAAGTTAACCTTTACACCTCTGTCTTTTAAATTTTTACCATACATATTTATGTTAGCGTTAAGCTGAGCTTCAGTTGGTGGATTAGCATAATCATTTGAACGGAAAGTCCACCAAAGTATTATACATAAGTTGAGGTCTTCTATAATGCATTCTTTCACGCTCTAAGTAGTATCTAAATGCTCTTTTAATTTGTCCAGAAGGGGAAACACCAATGCCTGTAGTAAATGATCTAGATTCATTAGTTTTTATAGGTATTGCAGTAGGAATACTTATTTCTGCATTATTTCCAGAAACATTAATTTTTGAAAGTGGATTTTCTAAACCTACAAAAATATCTTTAGCTGTTACCGGTGACCCATCATCAGTACCATCTTTTACTGGAGTAGCACCAGAAGTGTTTATTGTATAATCTACTAATTTGATAGAATTAGCATCTAATGTTCCAGAGGTACATTTTATTATGAATTCTTGTTTTATATTATTTGAATTATTTCTTAATATTACATTCCATTCTAAATCAAAGGATATTCCATTTTTTGAGTAGGTAAATGTAGTAGAAACCTTTTTACCAGAATCTCTATCGGAAAGTCTTATAGAATCAGGTTGCTCTTTTAAATTTATTAATTTAGATTTGTTTTTAATAGTCATGTCACCTTGTGAAATTGTTGTGCTAGCATTAAGAGCTATTGAAAATAATTTATTAATTTTTATATTGTAGTTTTCATTAGTCAATTTATTTTTGAAATAGTCCATTCCATATAATCCATTAGCATCTTTAGAAAAGTTTATTTTTAAGCCTCTGTTTTCTAAAGCAAATCGATTTTCATTGACTGATGCTAAAGCTTCTCCAGGAGAAATCGTACCAGGAAATTTTATTGAAGAAGGGCTAGTATTGCTTTGAGGGCCATTTCCCGTTGATATAGTTGTTGTAAGTGGAGAATCAAAGGCTTTAACAGTATTTATAAAACCTGAGAAAGAAGATTGTAGCATTACAGAAAGAACTACAGTACATATAGCCTTTTTGTATGCAGAAGACCTTTTAAACATAATGAATACCTCCTAAGATAATTAGTTTTAATTTGAGTACAGTATAATGACGTCATAAGGTAATTATCAATTGTTATAAAGTAATATATACGGATATTTATAAAAACACTATTTTAAATTTAGAGAGAGTAAAATTAATTTAATTTTGTTAAAGTTAACATAAATATTTCTATATATAATAACATTATAACGTAATTACCAGTGTGGGGATAAATTGGATTTAAATTTATTACAAGGTTTACATTCACAAAAAGTCAATAAAAAATTTTAGAAAATTTAATAAAAACAAAATATTTATAATATTCTTTTTATATTATGTGATATAAAAAGATTTATTTGATATACTTTCTTTCAGTTATAAATTTATGAGTTAATGTTGGAACTTACCTAGGGTAATGATTTATAATTATATTAAAATATTTGATTTTGAGGTGGCTATATGATAAAACTTGAATATATGGAAAAGGAAGATTTAAGTAAAATTGTAGAGTGGAATAAAAATAAGTCTGCTGATTATTTGCTGCAGTGGGCAGGAAGTAGTTATGAATATCCTTTGACACTTAAGCAAATTGAGAATTATTATTTTAATTATGTAAAAAAAGAAAACTCCAATATTTTTCTTTATAAAATATTAATGAGTGATACAAATAAAATAATTGGTACTATTGAGTTAAGAGAAATAGATAAATATAATAAGATAGGCAAAGTGTGCAGATTTTTGATTGGAGAAGAAGAATGTAGAGGTAAAGGTATTGGCACAGAAGTCCTAAGACAAATATTGAAAAATGGATTTGAAGACTTTAAATTTGAAAAAATAATGCTTGGGGTATTTGATTTTAATCATAGAGCTATTGGATGCTATGAAAAAGTGGGGTTTATAAAAGAAAAACTTTTAAAAAATTTGTGTAAATCTTTCGTAGATTATTGGAATTTATATGAAATGTCTATTTCAAAAGCTCATTGGAAAAATAAAAAAATATAGATATGTGGTATGAAAAGCACTCAAATAAACTGAGTTACTTTTCATACTTTCATATGTATCAGTAAGGTATACAAGACTTTACTTGTTTTTAGGAGTGTTATTTACTTATATGTATCCATCTATTCCTCGTACAGATATTTCTCCGGAAATTAATGGTTTTATTTTCCCGTCTTCAAATTGAACTAAAAGTTCACCATTAGAGTTTAAGCCTACAGCTTTTCCAAATCGTTCTTTGTTTCTAGTTATTATTCTAATTTCTTTTCCTATTAGTATAGAGTTGTCCTTACATATTTGTATAGATGTAGCTATATTATTATGTTCTATAAGTTCTGTATATAGTTCTTCAAAGTTATTTATTATATCTGCAACTAGAACATTTCTTTTAAGTTCTCTGCCTGTTTCTATTTTTAAAGATGAGGCTTTGAAAAGTAAGTCTTTTGGTAAATCTTCTTTATCAGAATTTACATTTACCCCCATACCGATTACTACATAGTTTATCTTACTTATTTCTCCACTCATTTCAGTTAAGATACCACAGATTTTTTTATCTTTTACTATGATATCATTAGGCCATTTTATATAAGATTTGATATTATTATTGTTTAGTGCCGTTACTACTGCAGCAGCAGCTACTTGAGTTATTTTAGGAACATCTAGTGTATTTATGTCAGGTTTTAATATGATAGACATATATATACCTTTAAATTTAGAAGATGACCAAGTTCTTCCTAATCGTCCTTTACCTAGAGTTTGCTCCTCGGATATTATTACAGTTCCATCCTTTTCAGAGGATGCTATTTTTTTTGCTTTATCATTAGTAGAATTAATAGAATCAAAATGCATAATATTATGGCCTATAAATTTAGTTTTTAATAACCCTGTAATTTCTTCAAAGGTTAAAATATCGGGAGAAGAAATTAATCTATAGCCTTTTTTTGATGCGGATTCTATATTATAACCTTCTTTTTTTAGTGCATTTATATATTTCCAGATTGCTGTTCTTGAAACACCTAATTTATCACTAATATATTGTCCGGATATAAACGTATGAGAACTGTTTTTTAATATGTTTATTATGGCTTCTTTCAAAAGACTTGCCTCCTTAGTTTATATATAAGAATTTCTTTATTATATTATACTACATAAAATATGTATAATATAATATTTTACATTTAAATTGTTTTATTATAAATGTTTTAGAAAATTAAGAAAAAAATTTATTGATTTATTAAATTTTAATGAATATAGTATTATTATATAGGATTTTTTTATTATATATCGAAATCTTATAAAGATACTTTTATAATACTTTAAAGGGGGGAATATATTTCTTATATAAAAATCCAATTATAGGAAGGAATATATAATGAATATAGCGTTTTTTCTTACACCTAAATTAGATGTAATTTATGAAAATGAAAATAGTACAATGAGAAAAGCTCTAGAAAGAATGGAATATCATAGATATACAGCTATTCCACTGATAGATGATCAGGGTAAATATGTAGGAACTTTAACTGAAGGGGATTTGTTATGGAAGATTAAAAATACTCCAAGTTTAAAGTTTAATGATACCAATAAAATAAATTTAAAGGATGTTCCTAGATATACATACAATAAACCTGCTCATATTGATGCTGAAATAGAGGATTTAATATCTTTATCAATAAATCAGAATTTTGTACCTGTAGTAGATGATAATTACATATTCATAGGAATAATAAAAAGAAGTCAAATTATAAATTATTGTTATGATTTTATTAAGGGCAAGAAATATAATAATAAATAAATATTATAATAGAAGAAGGCAAGAGTTAAAAGCTCTTGTCTTTAATTTTTTAGATAATTAATAAATTAGAAACAAAATGTTAATTAATTTTAAATTTTAAAGGATATAAAAGGAAAATTATAGAAAAAGTTGAATTATATATATATAGTATTAAGGTTATGGATATATTAAAAGGAGAGTGGAGAAATGGAAAGTATAAATACTGGTATTATTAGAGGAGAGCAGGAATTTATTACACGATTTTTATCCATAAAGTGCATATTAATAACCGTAGTAATTATTTGTATTTATTTATATTGTTTTAAGAGAGATTTGAAATCTTTATGTATTCTTAACGTTGGAATGATAGAGGGTATAGCGCTTAATAATATTTTATGGGGAATATCCAGTAAAAATATGAAAAAATACAAATGTAAACTTAATAATGAATATAACAATAGAACCAAAATATATAAAAGTCTTATTAATAATATAATTTCACCTATAATATTATTAAAGGATGAAAAAATCTACTTTATGAATGATGAGGCTAAAAAATTTATAAAAATTAAAGATGATATAAATTTTAATAATATAAATATATATGATTATTTAGAAGAAAAATTTTATAAAGATGGACTATTAAAATTAGATAATGTTAAAAAATATAACCAAAATTCTAATGGAGTTAGCTATAGAAATGAAAAGATTATGCTGAAAAATGGCAAAACATTACAAATAGAT
Source organism: Clostridium sp. Marseille-Q2269 (assembly GCF_943736985.1). Lineage (GTDB taxonomy): Bacteria > Bacillota > Clostridia > Clostridiales > Clostridiaceae > Clostridium_F. Next base: position 613,028 of record NZ_CALSFS010000001.1, on the reverse strand, counting down.
GTGAAATGCTTTCCTTTAAGATTAAATGATGAAGATTTTATATGTATATCTGTAAAAAATAATTCCTTATTAGAAGAAAATAAAAGACTATATGAAGAATTAGAAAAAAATAAAATGGAACATAGAGAAAGAGCTGAATTTTATGCTAATATATCTCATGATTTAAAAACACCTATAAATATTATATATTCAGCTATTCAAGTTATGAATATGGCTTTAAATAATAAAAGAATAGAGACTATTGAAAAATACATTGGAGTAATAAAACAAAATTGTTACAGGCTCTTAAGACTTGTAAATAATATAGTTAATACTAATAAGATTGAATCAGGTTGTTGTAAGATAAAATTAAGCAATAATAATATAGTAAATTTAGTTGAAGATATAGTTACATCTGTTTCTTCATATGTAGAAAATAATGATATGGATATAATATTTGATACAGATGTGGAAGAAAAAATTATAGCTTGTGATAAAGATATGATAGAAAGGGTTGTGCTAAATCTTATATCTAACGCAGTTAAGTATAAAAAGGATGGAAGAGGAAATATTCAAGTTAATGTACAAGATAAGCAAGACAAGGTTCTTGTTTCTGTTAAAGATAATGGTATAGGAATACCAGAAAATATACAAGAGAATGTATTTAATAGATTTGTGCAATCAAATAAAAAAGAATATGATTTAACCACTTGTAGTAGTGGCATAGGTCTTGCACTGGTTAAGTCAATAATTGATATGCATGAAGGGAATATTGATATGTATAGCAAAGAAAATAAGGGAACAGAAATAATATTTGAGCTTCCATCTAAAAAGGTAAAAGAAAATGAGAATTCTAAGGAAATATATGCTAAAAATATAGGGCAAAATGTAAAGATTGAATTTCCAGAAATATATGATAGTGCCATGTAGACAAAAGGGATAACGTTTATAATAAACAGTATAAACATTATTTGATTCTAATAATGCTTATACTGCTTTTATTATGTTTTAACTAAAGTATAATTTAATTTGATATTAAGATATAATTATATATTTACCTATTTTTATTTTTTTCTTTAGTTATTTTATTTTTTCCCTCTTCAGAAATTATAGGTGTTTGATAATTACATTTTTCCATTCTAGCTTTTTTGTTATCAGGCTGACTATCTTTAGGCATATAAATCTCTCCTTTTGTAATTTATTAAGTTCTTTTGCAACTTACATATAGTTTACCAATAAATATTTAATATATTTCAGTATAAAAAGAACTTGTATGTGTAATATACTTATTTTTTACATAAATAATATTTTATATTACTTAAAATATTAAGATTTCTTACGAAAAGTATATAAACAAATATAATGAAGCATTTACAGTGCAATAATAAGATTTAATTTATATTTATTGATTTTTTATAGGAGGATAGAAATGATAAAAAAAAATAATAGATTTAACATTATATTTTTAAATATGAGTTTAATTATAGTAGTATTAACTATGTTAAAAGTATATATGAATATAAAATAATTTATAACTTAAAAAAATTACTCATAATTTTAATTTATACAGTGGCTTGTGTTAAAACATGAAAAAATAAAACACTTTTAAATGGAAATTAAAAAAAATTATAAATAATTAAGCAAAATGATGTTATTTTTATAACAAAATTCATTTGTATATTATGATTTTTATGGTAATATATATTTATAGATTATTTATTTAAAGGTTTACAACAGCTAAGAGTATAAATTTAGAGGTGAGTTATATGAGTAAGAATTTAGCAATAGCTTTTATAGGAAATAATATTTTTTATCACTTAGGTGTGATTAAAGCTATAGACCAATATAGTATGTATAATAAATTCAATGCTGTATCAGGAATAGGATTAGGATCATTAAGTGCTATAATGTTTGCAAAAGAAAACTATAAGTTATTTAAAGAGTTAAGTACATTAATTAATAATACAAAAAGGACATACATTGAAGAAAATGAAATTTATAACATATTGAATATGCATATTTTAGATAAAAGTTTAAATGAAAAAATTTATATATGGAGCAAAAAGATTTCTAAAGAAGGTATGATAAATTGGAGCGATATGCTTAAAATTATAAATCACAAATATATAAGTATAGATAATAGTCATTTTAGGATGAATTGTTATTTAGTTTGTTATGAGTTACCTTTTATGAAAAAATCAGTATTTAAATTGAATGAGTGTGATAATGATTATATACACAAAGTTATATTAAATTCTGTAGCAGAACCCATAATATTTAATAACAAAGTTAAGAGCAAGTCATTTATAACAGGAGATATAAATACTAAACTATCAATAGAAGCATTAAAAGATAATAATTATAAAAGTATATTGATAGTTGATTCTGATAATATGAAGATAGAATATAAAAGTGAACACTTAAAAGATCTTTATGTGGGTAATTTTAATAATAAAATTATATGTGATACATCAGAAAAGTATATAGAAAGAGCATATGAAGATGGGATAAACATTATAAAAAATACTTTGAGAAATACAGCTTAAATAAAAATTTTATTATTTTGAAAAGGCTGCTAAGTAATGACTTAGTAGCTTTTTTATATTAAATAATATTAACCAAAACATAAATATTACATAATAATGAACTAAGAGAGTTTTATTATACCTAAAATAAAAAATATTCTTAAATTAGGGAATAAAAGATTTTTATGATATAATGTATAAGTTAAACAAATAAGGTTTAGGCACAAAAATAATTAATTAAGAAAGGTTGGTGGTAATTGTGGAATCTGGACCTTATGAACCAACATCGGAACATAATACAATAAATAGCAAGTACCATAGTTACGAAGCCTTTCTATTTAGTTTAGGCCTAAATTTCATGAGAAAACTAATAAAGTCATAATGAGTATTATATTTTTGAAATAGTTATTTTAATTATATAGTGGTTATTAATGCGGACTGTGTTTCAGGACTAATATTAATTTAATATAGAAGGTTTTGTTTGTGGTACCTAAAGGAGGAACCACGATGGAAACAATATTAGAACTTATAAATGAAAGAAAATACTCAGAAGCTAGAAATGAGCTTTTAAAACTGAATAATGTAGATATAGCTAATTTATTAGAAGAACTAGACAATAAAAATATGCTAGTTTTGTTTAGGTTATTACCTAAAGATATAGAAACAGATGTATTTTCTTATATGTCTAATGATATGCAACAATATATAATACAATCTATAACTCATGAAGAAATGACTAGTATATTAGATCAATTATATTTTGATGATGTTATTGATTTATTAGAAGAAATGCCTGCTAATATAGTTAAAAAAATTTTATTAAATACAGACGAGAAAAAAAGAAAACTTATAAATCAGTTTTTAAAATATAAAGAAGATTCAGCTGGAAGTATAATGACCATAGAGTTTGTAGATTTAAAGAAAGAAATGACTGTAGAAGAATCTATAGAACGTATAAGAAAAACTGGTGTGGATAAGCAAACTATAAATACTTGTTATGTTATTGATAAAGATAGAAAATTAGATGGTATTATATCTATAAGAAGGCTCATATTAAGTAATAAAGATGTATTAATAAAGGATATTATGAAAGAAAATTATGTTTCCATAAATACCTTTGATGATCAAGAATATGTGGCAGCACAATTTAAAAAATATGACTTAGTTTCTATGCCTGTAGTTGATAAGGAACATAGATTAGTTGGGATAATAACTATAGACGATATAGTAGATATAATAGACCAAGAAAACACAGAGGATTTTCATAAGATGGCAGCTATGGAGCCTTCAGAAGATGAATATTTAAAAACAGGGGTTTTTGAATTAGCAAAACATAGAATACTTTGGTTATTAGTACTTATGATATCAGCTACATTTACAGGAAGCATTATTAGAAAATCTGAAGATGTACTTCAATCTGTAGTTATACTGGCATCCTTTATACCAATGCTTATGGATACTGGTGGAAATTCAGGTTCACAATCTTCCACTTTAGTTATAAGAGGATTAGCTTTAGGAGAAATAAAGCTTAAAGATATATTTAAAGTTATGTGGAAAGAATTTCAGGTAAGCGTAATTGTAGGTATAGTTTTATCAGTAGTTAATTTTTTAAGAGTATATTTTATAGAAAAAGTAAATTTTATGGTATCTTTAACTGTATGTATAAGTTTATTTTTTACAGTAGTATTGGCAAAAGTTGTAGGCGGTATATTACCTATAGTTGCTAAGAAGTTAAAACTAGATCCGGCAATAATGGCTAGTCCGTTGATAACAACCATAGTAGATGCAGTAGCACTTTTGATTTACTTTGGCATAGCTAAATTGTTACTTGGAATATAATAAAAAAACTAATAATAATTTTCATCTGAAGATTATTATATATGAATAAAAATAAGCATGTGCATGTTTAATCCTTAAACATACATATGCTTATTTGATTTTTGTTTATCTATAGGAAGTTATTTTATAATAAAATCCAAAAAAATGTTATAATATTTTAAAATTTATAAACAATCATATTGATTTAAAGTAATAAGTGCTGATTAAGGTAGATTAGCACGTTAGAGAAGATATCAAGTCATTATTTAATTGTAATATTATATAAATATATTATATAAAATTACAGTATATTATTTATTTATAAAATTCTATAAAAAATTATAAAATCTTGTCGTTGACAGTTAATAATAATATATTTATAATAGAGGAAAATGAAAGTTTATTACAACTAAAATTTCATATTAGCCTGTGATGAGAATAGTAACTTAAATATAGGTTAAAGAGAGTCAGTGGTTGGTGAGAACTGATGCCAGATATTTTTGTGAATCCACCTCGGAGGTAATTGTGAAGAGCAATACGGTTAAAACCGTTATATTTTTGAGAGAATCATATAATTAATTATGTGATTAATAAGGGTGGCAACGCGAGTCAATCGTCCCTACTAGTGGGATGGTTGACTCTTTTTATATTGTATTCATATAAAACTTATATCATTGATATGGGAGAAATGCCATTATATATTATAAAATAAACCATAAAAAATACTTAATAGCTATGAAGTAGATTAATATATTTCTATTTAATTTATTAATATTATAAAAAATCATCGATTAAACTTTATTTAGAAATAAAATAAAAAAAGTAAAAGTTAATAAAGCAATATAACTTTTGTATAGATTTATAACAATTTCACTTTAACAATGTATTGTTATAAAGTTATATAAGTGAAAAATAAATGAAATTGTGTTAAAGAAAATACTACAAATATTTTGTATTTGAAATACGTATAAAAACAAATTCATAGTTCAGAATATTGAGAAAAATATTCACGGCTAAATTATATTGAGGAGGATATTTATTATGCATAAAAGATTATTTATTCCAGGTCCAGTAGAAGTGGAGAGAGATGTATTAGAAAAAATGAGTACAGAAATGATAGGACATAGAACAAAGGAAACATCAGTGCTTCAGAAAGACATTAGTGATAAATTAAGAAAAGTTTTTAATACAAAAGAGGAGATTTTATTGTCTACATCTTCTGGAAGTGGACTTATGGAAGGAGCTATAAGATGTACTACCGCTAAAAGAGCTGCAGTATTTGCTATAGGAGCTTTTGGTAAAAGATGGCATGATATGGCTACAAACAATAATGTGCCAGCAGATTTATATGAAGTACCTTGGGGAGAAGCTGTAAAACCAGAATTTGTAGATGAAGCACTTAGCACAGGTAAATATGATTCCATTTTTATAACTCATAATGAAACATCTACAGGTATCATGAATCCGGTAGAAGAAATAAGTAAAGTTATAAAAAAATATCCAGAAGTAATATGGTCATTGGACTGTGTTAGTTCTATGGCCGGTACAAAAATAGAGGTAGATAAACTAGGGGTAGATGTGTGTATAACCTCAACTCAAAAAGCACTAGCACTACCACCAGGAATGGCTATATGTTCATTTTCTAAAAGAGCTGTAGAAAGGGCAGAAAAAGTTACTAATAGAGGATATTATTTAGATTTACTTTCTCTTTATAAATATATACAAAAGAAAAATTACCAATATCCATCAACTCCTTCACTATCTCATATGTTTGCTATGGATTACAGATTAGATAAAATTCTAGATGAGGGACTTGAAAATAGATATGAAAGACATATAGAAATGGCACAGTATGTTAGAGCTTGGGCTAAAAAATATTTTAAAATCTATGGAGACGAAAGACATTTATCAAATACTTTAACTAATATAGAAAACACAAGAAATATAGATATTAAAAAATTAAATGATGAATTAGGGAAAAAAGATTTTCAAATATCTAATGGATATGGAAAATTAAAAGATAAAGGATTTAGAATAGCTCATATGGGACAGTGTACACTAGAGGATATAAAAGAGCTATTAAAAAATATAAATGAAATTTTAGATTTAAAATAAAGAAAAAACTTACTATGTATTAAAAGTGGATATTATGAAGGGTGGTGAATTTTAGTGAAAGTTTGGTATTTATAATACACTCTCTCACTAAATATAAATTATGATAAAAATATTAATTTCTGATGGTATGGAACAAAATGCATTAAATAAATTAAGGGAACTTGGGTTTGTTATAGTAGACAAACATTTTGAAAAACAGGAGCTTAAAGATAAAATAAAAGATTTTGATGCTATTATAATAAGATCAGCTACTAAAGTAGATAAAGAAATAATAGATGAAGGAACAAAAGGAAATTTAAAATTAGTTATAAGAGCAGGAGTAGGCCTTGATAATATAGATTTAGAATATGCAAAAGGAAAAGGTGTTAAGGTCTTTAACACTCCTAAAGCTAGTAGTGTATCTGTAGCAGAACTAACTATAGGTCACATGATTTGTATAAGTAGATTTATAAATACCGCAAATGTTACTATGCTTCAAGGAAAGTGGGAGAAAAAACAATATAAAGGTATAGAAATATATGGAAAAACTTTAGGTTTAATAGGATTTGGAAGAATATCTAAAGAAGTAGCTAAAAGAGCAAAGGCATTAGGTATGACTGTGATTTATTATGATATAGCAGGTAAATGTGAAGGTTATGAAGAATTTAAGTGCTGTAGTTTAGAATGTTTACTAAATAATTCAGATTTTATATCTGTGCACATACCTTTAAATAAAGATAAAAAACCTTTATTAAAAGAAGAAGAATTTAATAGAATGAAGGACGGGGTTTATATAATAAATTGTGCTAGAGGTGGAGTAATAGAGGAAGAAGCTCTTTTGAAGTTTCTTAACAATGGAAAAGTAGCGGCTGCAGCCCTAGATGTGTTTGAAAATGAACCAAAACCTAAAAAAGAACTTATAAATCATGAAAGAGTAAGCGTAACACCGCACATAGGAGCTGCTACTAAAGAAGCGCAACTTAAAATAGCAGGTGAAATAGTAGAAATATTACAGGATTTTCTCAGTATAGGGGGAAAAGAATATGACAATACTAAGGCCATTTAGAGCAATAAGACCTAATATTGGATTTGAAGATAGGATACCAGCATTACCTTATGATGTAGTAAATAGAGAAGAGGCTAAGAAAATAGGGGATAAAAACACTTATTCATTCTTGCATATAGATAGAGCAGAAATAGATTTAAACCAAGATGTTAATGCTTATGATGAAAAAGTTTATGAAAAGGCAAAAGAAAACTTGCACACTATGATAAATGAGAAACTATTTATAAAAGAAGAAAAACCAATGATATATATATATAGGCTAAATATGAATGGGAATACACAAACAGGTATAGTAGGCTGTTTATCTATTGATGATTACATGAATAATACAATAAAAAAGCATGAGTATACTAGAGAGGAAAAAGAATTAGATAGAATAAAACATGTGGATACTTGTAGTGCTCATACAGGGCCTATATTTTTAACTTATAAATATGAGGAACAATTAAATGTTATAATAGAAAACTGTACTAAAAATAAGGCTTTATATGATTTTGCAGCAGAGGATGGAATTAGACATACAGTATGGCCAATAGATGATGAAAATAAAATAGAAGAAATATGCCATATATTTAAAACTATACCTTCTGTTTATATAGCAGATGGACATCATAGGGCAGCTTCAGCAGTAAAAGTAGGGTTAAAAAGAAGGAAAGAAAATGAAAACCACACAGGAGAAGAAGAATTTAATTATTTTTTAGGTGTGCTTTTTCCACATAAGGAATTAAAAATAATGGATTATAATAGAGTGGTAAAGGATACATTAAATTATACAGAAGAGGAATTTATAAATAAAATACAAGAAAAATTTATAGTAAGAGAATACAATGGTAGATTAGAAAACAAAAAAACTATAATAAATTGTGAAGTAGAGCATAAGTTGCAAAGTGAATACCTAGAAAAAATATGTTCAGAAGAGTTACAATATAGACCTAAAGAAAAACATAATTTTGGTATGTATTATAAAAATAAATGGTATGTATTAACCGCAAGGGAAAATACATTTAATGAAAAAGATGAGGTAGAATCTTTAGATGCTGCTATATTACAAAATAATTTATTAGAACCAATACTTAAGATAAAAGATCCTAGAAGGGATAATAGAATAGATTTTGTAGGTGGTATAAGAGGACTAGAAATATTAGAAGAATTAGTGGATAAAACAGAAAATGGGGTAGCATTTTCTATGTATCCTACAGCTATAGAAGAAATAATAAAAATAGCGGATAATAATAAAGTTATGCCACCCAAATCTACTTGGTTTGAACCAAAACTAAGAAGTGGATTCTTTGTACATGAAATATAATTAAGTTTTAATGAGAATTACATGTGAAATATACCATGCCTAATGATAAAAAATTAATAAATTTTGCTATTGTAAATTTATTTTATATCTGACATACTCTCTTAAAATATAAAAATGAATTCGAAGACAAAGAGGAGTAGGACCTGAACATAGTTATTATAATGAAACTAAAAGAGCTAAATATGAATCTGTAACTGATAAGGAAGCTTTAGATGATTTTTTATTGTAATATCAACCTCATAAATAAGATTTTGAATAATATGGGTAGGTTTTTTATAGAAAATAAGGATATACTAACTATATTGTTCTTAAGGATATTTGTAAAATTTTTAGGATAATATATAAAAAATAATAAAGTTAGAACAAGTTATGTTTTAATATATAAAACTTAAAAATAATATATTATTTAAAAATGTATAATTAGGGAGGAAGATAATTGTGGCATTTAAAATTAATCATATGGTTACTTGGGTGGGGAAGATAGATTGGGAATTAAGAAGTTTCCATGGAAAAGAATACTCTACAAATAGAGGAACATCTTATAATTCATATTTAATTAAAGATGAAAAAAATGTACTTATAGATACTGTTTGGCAACCATTTACAAAGCAATTTATTTCTAATTTAAAAAAAGAAATAGATTTAGATAAAATAGACTATATTGTTATAAATCATTCAGAAATTGATCATAGTGGGGCATTACCAGAACTTATGAAAGAAATTCCAGACACTCCTATATACTGTACTAAAAATGGAGCTAAATTACTAAAGGGCCATTATCATAAAGATTGGAATTTTGTTGAGGTAAAAACAGGAGATATTTTAGAAATAGGAAAAAACAAGTTAATATTTGTTGAAGCAAGAATGCTTCATTGGCCAGATAGTATGTTTACTTATTTAAGTGGTAAAAATATATTGTTTAGTAATGATGCTTTTGGACAGCATTATGCTTCAGAACTTATGTATAATGATAAAGTTGATAGTTCAGAGTTGTTACAGGAGGCAATAAAATATTATGCAAATATTTTGACACCGTTTAGTCCACTTGTAATAAAGAAAATAGAGGAAATATTAAGTTTTAATTTACCTGTTAATATGATTTGCCCTAGTCATGGTATTATCTGGAGACAAAATCCTCTTCAAATTGTAGATAAATATATGGATTGGGCTAAAAATTATAAGGAAAATCAAGTTACTATAATTTATGATACTATGTGGAATAGTACAAGAAGAATGGCTGAGACTATAGCAGAAGGTATAAAGAAGGCTAATAAGGATGTGGCTATAAAAATTTTTAATTCCGCTAAGAATGATAAAAATGATATTATGACAGAAATATTTAAATCAAAAGTAGTATTGGTTGGATCGTCAACAATAAACAAAGGCATGCTATCATCCACAGCAGCAATATTAGAAATGATGAAAGGGCTTGGATTTAAAGAAAAGAAGGCTGCAGCATTTGGAAGTTACGGTTGGGGTGGAGAAGCTATTAAGCTAATTAAAGAAGAGCTAAATAAAGCAGGATTTGAAATAATAAATGATGGTATAAGAGAGATATGGAATCCTGATGAAGAGGCACTAGATAGATGCAGAAATTTTGGAGAGCATATAGGAGAAAGTATTCAATAATAAAATATAAATATTTAGTTATATATTCATAAAAAATATTAAGATTGGCTATAACTTGGATTAGTAGTGTATAATATAAAATAAGAATTAAAATATTTACAGGATTGTTAGGGGTGATTTTATGTCAGGAAATTTCACATTGAACTCTACTGAAGCTATTGAAAACTTATATAAGAAAGGAGCTTTTTTAACTACTAGTGTAGACGGAAAAGTAAATACCATGACTATAGGTTGGGGAAATATAGGATTTGAATGGAGAAAGCCTATATTTATAGCTTTAGTTAGAGATAGTAGATATACTAAAGAATTTATAGACAAAAGTAATGAATTTACAGTAACAATTCCATTTGACGATACTATGAAAAAAAGTATAGGTTTTTGTGGATCAAAATCAGGAAGAGATTATGATAAGATAAAAGAATGTAATTTAAAATTAAGAGATGGTGAAAAGTTAAGCACACCAGTTATAGAAAGTAACGGAATGCATTATGAATGTAAAGTAATTTATAAGCAACCATTAGATTTAAAAGCTATGGATAAAGAATTAGTAGATACATTTTATAGTAATGGAGATAACCATACTTTATATTATGGAGAAATTTTAAATTGTTATAAATTATAAAATATAAAAAGTAATAATATTAGGCTATTGATAGAAAGGATTTATCAATAGCCTTTCATTTTTATAGGAAGTTAAAAATATTTTGAAGTAATGTAGCAAAATGTATGTAAATGTTAAATTTTTGCGTTATTTATCTAAAACACATTTAAATATGTATAATAATAATATATAATTATTATTAATTAAAATATATTATTTTAATATATTGGTGCAAAATACAAACCATCTTAAATAAATATCACTATAATGTAATAATATTTATGGATTCAGGAAAAAATATTATAAACTTGTTAAAATCATCTAAAAGCTCAATAGTTATTAATTTTTAAGGTTAGTATAATAAATTTTTTAATAGCTAGTAGCACAGTGTGAATATGTTAAATATTTTAATATAGACAGGGTTTAATTTTTGACAAGAATAATTATTAAAATATTGATGAAAATTTGTTGGTAGAGATTTTATAGCTAATACTAAAAATATATATTAGCTAGCTACAATTTTATTTAATTTAAACAAATATAATATGATCTGATTAATACAAGTAAAATAACAATATAGGAAGAAGATGAATTGAAAATGTATACCAATATAATATCACCAAAAGAAGCTAAGAAAATGTTAAGTGAGAGAAATGATATAATAATTATAGATGTAAGAGGAGAAAGCGAGTATAGGCAAGGTCATATAAAAAATAGCAAATTAATACCACTAGAGTATTTAAAAGCCAATATAATAAATCAAGTTCCAAATAAAAGTTCTACAATTTTTATATATTGCAAGACTGGTAAAAAAAGCAAAATTGGATATGAGTATTTAAAGGAATTAGGATATAGCAATGTATATAATATGGGTGGAATAATGGATTGGCCTTATGAAATGGAAAGATAGGTTCTTATTATTTGTATAAGTAATGGATGATTAAAATGTAGGCTAAAGTTTAGGGGGGATAACTTAATGTCATACACAATAATAGATATAATAGATAATTTAATATATATTGAGAAAAAAGGTCTTAGTATATATGAAGAAATAAGCAAAAATTGTAAAGATACTAAAGTTTCTATAGTGGCTAAGACTATAGCTAAACAAGAAGAGAAGCATACTGAATATTATAGAAATCTAAAAAAAGATATAGAAGTTTTACAAAAAGAAGATATAGATTTTTCTATATATGATAAAATATCATCTAGAATGCAGCAATTTAAATTGTCTATGACTATACCTGTAATGAATAATATAAAAGATTTAGTGAATTTTTCTATGAATTTTGAAAAAGAAAATTTAGCATTGCTAGTAGATATACAAGGACAGTTAATAAGAAAAGAAACAGATACTAACATGTTAGCGTATAATGTTATAGGAAAAATAATAAAAGAAGAAGAAGGGCATATAAAAATATTAAAGCCATATTACAAGTAGAGTTATACGTTCCCTAAATTTATTATTTATATATTATTTTATTAAGAATATATAAATAGAAAACGAGCTCCTAAAAGTAGGAATCTTATTTTATCCTATAATTAGGAGTTTGTTTTTTATAATATATAAATTAATATGTAAATATTATTTTAAAATATAGGGAAATGTTTAATATTAATAAAAGAAGCCATAATTATTAATAAAATAGTTTTTTAATATTTAAGGAGGATCATGCTTATGATTATTGATAAAGAGCAAATAAAAAATATGAATCCATATATTCTGCTAAGTTTAGTAAATACTAAATTAAGAGATGAATTTGATAATTTAGATGATCTTTGTAGCACCTATGATTTAAAAAAAGAAGATATTATAAATAAAATGGAAACTATAGAATATAGATATGACAGTGAAATAAATCAATTTACAAGTATTTAAAATACACTTTATATAGTAGTTTAAAGTTTGAAAAATATGAATTTTAATCTTCTAAGATTTCATAGGATTTATAAAAATATATAGTATGTAATAATCTTGGCATTTACTTTGATTTTATATATTCTATATTATAAAATATAACTAAATGAATGCTTTAGAAGGAGTCAAAATATGCAGTTATATAAAATAAATAATTACAAAATAATAGCTAAAAATTTTTATAGAGAAAGAAACATAGACAAGACGTTGGAATTTTATAATAAAGCCTATAATACTCCAAACGGGTCAAAGGATATAGAATTATTATTAGATATGGCATTTGTATATGATGAGCTAGAGGAATATGAAAGAGCCAAGGAAAAATATGAAGAAATATTAAATGTTGATTCAAAGGATTCTAGAGCCTATTATGGATTAGCTATAATATATGATAATAAAGAAGAATATGAAAAAGCTATAGAATTATATGAGAAGGCTATAGAATATGATAAAAATTATAATAGGGCTTATTTCTTTTTAGCAGGAGCTTATGATAATGTGGGAGAAAAAGAAAAGGCAATAAAGTGTTATAAAAAGGTAATATCTTTAGATGAAAAGGATTTTTGGAGTTACGTAAATTTAAGTTCTATATATGAAGAGATAGAGTGTTTCTATAAAGCTTTATGTATGGCAGATAAAGCTTTAGAATTATATCCAAATCACTATATGCCTTTATTTAACAAGGGTGTTGTTTATAAAAAACTGAATAAATTAGAACAAGCTATATTAAATTATGAATTATCTATAAAAGATAATAAAAACTATTCATATAGTTATTTAAATTTAGCTGTTATATATAAAGAATTAAAAGAATATGAAAAAGCTATAGAGGTTATAAGTGAAGGTATATTAAACAATGAAGAAGAAGGATTTTTATATTATAATAGAGCTTGTTATTATACCTATTTAAAAGAATATAAAAAGGCTATAATAGATTTATATAAGGCAGTAGAATTATATCCTGAATTTGTTAAGTACATAAAAGAAGATGAAGAATTATACATATTAAACTCCCAAAAAGATTTCAGAGATTTAATTAAATAGTTACAATAAATATAATTCTTAATATGTTAAGAAAATAATAAATATGTCTTAATATTATTTAACATAGTAATTATTAGTGATAAAATAAATATGTATATAGTATAATAAGATAAAGATTTAGAGTTATTATATATGTATATATTTACAATATAAATAAAAATTATTATAAAAGCTAATCTATATAAAAGTTGAAATTTAAACGTAATATAATTTATATATTCTAGAAAGGGAGAAAAAAATGAGTGAAATTATAAATTTTAGTGATTTAAAAAACAAAGCAACAGATAAAGATCTAGATAAATTTGAACAGTATATGTATAGCCTTTATAGTTCAGTAGCTCAAGGAACTTTAACAATGTCTGAGTTTATGGAAAAAATACAAGACTATATGGGAAAAAACAATATATCTCAAGAAAAGTTCGTGAATATACAAAAAAAATTAATGGAAAAATATGCTGAATCTTATGGGGTGAATTTTAATGATATAGAAAAACAAATGAAAGATTTGGGAGTAGACGTGAAAGCGTTGGGTCTAAATATAGATAATTTTAACTATGAAGATGTTAAAAAAACTATGAGTTTTCATGAAAAATACAATGCAAAGCCACTTATGAAACAAGTTACGGAGTATACTATTACAAATGATAAAAATGATATTAAAGTTGAACTAATAGGAGAAAGTGTATTTCTTAAAAGCAGTAAAAAAATAGATTTAAATGATAGTGAGTTAAATGAATTTTTATGTTCATACAAAAAACTTTTTAATGATAAACAGCTAAATATAACTGTTTGTCAAAACACTACTAATTATAGTTATTAGTATATAATTAAATAAAATATTATCACACAAAATATACTTATAAAATTAATCAGTATAAAATTATATATAGTAAATGTAAATTTATTGCTTTATATTATAACATTAGTTTAATATTATAGTATTTAATCAACGCTATGAAGATTATTGATTAAAATAGACTTCATAGTGTTTTTATTTAAAAGTATAGAAGCTATAAGTTTTAATTATAGATTATGTGCTCAACTATAATTATTTTTTATTGTAAAAAAATAATCGAATATTGTAAAATTATAAATGGTAAATAAAAATTAATTATTGGAATGGGGTGTAGAAATGAACAAAAATCTTAAAGGAATAATATTGTTAATATTTGGTGTTATGATGTTTTCATTAATTGGATGTACAAATAACCAAAAAACAGAGGATAAAAAACATGAATCTTCTCTACCGAAGGAAATAAAAACAGAAGAATTATCTAAAAATATATCTTCAAAGGAATGGGTAGTGGTAGATACTAGATCCAATGATGCATTTAATGGATGGAAATTAGATGGAGTAAAAAGAGGTGGACATATAAAAGGAGCTACTGATTTTTCAGCAAATTGGTTAAAAGCAGAAGATCCAGAAAAAAATAAAGAAAAAAGATTAGAAGAAGTTCTAAAAAATAAAGGTATTACAAAGGATAAAAATGTAGTTTTATATGATGCTAATGGAAAAGATGCAGAGGAAGTAGCAAAGTATTTAAGTAAAAAAGGAATAACTAAATTATATAAATATGACGTTAAAAAATGGATAGAAGATGATAAGTTTGCAATGGAAAGCTATCCAAATTACAAAATGATAGTACCGGCAAGTTGGGTAAATGATGTAATAAATGGTAAGAAACCAGAAACATATGAAGGTAATAAATATAAGGTTTTTGAAGTAAGCTGGGGAGATGAATCTAAAGCAAAAGATTATCAAAAAGGACATATTAAAGGAGCTGTACATATAAATACAGATGAAGTAGAAGAAGGTCCATTATGGAATCGCTTGCCAGATGCTAGGCTAGAAAAATTTGCTAAAAATAACGGCATTACAGCAGATACAACAGTTATATTATATGGAGCAGATTCTATGCCTTCATTTAGAGTAGCTGCTATATTAAAATATATGGGTGTTAAAGATGTAAGAGTGTTAAATGGTGGAACAGCTGCTTGGACTAATGCAGGGTATAAATTAGAAACAACAGTAAATAAAAAGACTCCTGTAAGTTCTTTTGGAGTAAAAGTACCAGCTAATAAAGGATACATAATAGATTTAGCTGGAGCTAAAGAAATATTGAAAGATAAAGAAGGCAGTAAGCTTGTAGATATAAGAAGTTGGGATGAATTTATAGGAAAAATTTCAGGTTATGACTATATAACAGCTAAGGGTCGTCCAGCAGGAGCTGTATGGGGTCATGCAGGATCAGATAGTTCACATTTAGAAGATTTTAGAAATGCGGATAATACAATGAAAAACGGATCAGAAATATTAGCTATGTGGGGTAAAGAAGGTATAAAACCAGATCAAAGATTGTCATTTTATTGCGGAACTGGTTGGAGAGCTGCGGAAGTTCTAATATATGCAGATGTTATGGGATTAAAGAATATATCTCTATATGATGGTGGATGGAATGAATGGAGTGGAAATAAAAACAATCCAATACAAGTTGGAGATCCTTCTAAAAAATAATAAAATCCTATTTAAAATAGTTTTAATTAATAAAGAAAGTGTGTCTCAAAATAAATCTTGTTTTGAGGCACCTTGTTTTATTATATCTATAATATACAAAGTGGGTGATATGAGAAATGAAGAAAGTATATAATATTATTAAGATGATTTTAAGTATAATTCAGATTGTGTTTATTTTGCCAGCTCTAATTTTAGAAAATTTATCCCAAAAGAAAATGGGAGTTATAAGATATCTTATGTTTAAAAAAGAACAATTTTCTAAAGGGATTTTTAATGAGAATAATTTAATACTATATACATATGTATTACTGCTTTTTACTATAATTGCAATTATAATTCTTATATTAAATATGAAAAAGAAGATAAAATATAAAATTAATATATTTATTATATTGTTACTCAATATTGCTTTATATTTATTTATAAACTATGAAGGGGCACCTCAGCTAGAAGCATACTATTTCTTTTTAATAGAAATATTTATAATAATGATTATAGAATATGTTAAATTCATAATAAATATATTTATGTACAAATAACTCTGTACTTTTTTTATAACTAAGCCAATATAATAATCTATATAATGGCTTAGTTATTATTATTCTTAAATATGTTTCTACAGTAAATAATTATAGTTGCAGACGCTAATGTATTATATTATACTAATAGTTACCTATAATAGGAACATTAACAAAAAATTTATAAACATAAGTATGAAATCATGATAAAATTTAGTATATTGTATTGAAAAAAATAATTAATTTGGAGGCAAAACAATTGATCAAAGATAAAAAGACTAAGTATTTAGATCTAATAATACCTATAGTTTGTTCTTTAGTATTATCTTTCGTATTAATTCAGATATTGAAAAATTATAATAATATCTTTTTAGGTATAGGAAAAGTTTTTAAAATATTATCACCTTTTGTTATAGCATTTATAATAGCATATATATTAAATCCACTAGTTAAGTTTTTTGAAAAAAAGTTTAAAATAAAAAGAGGATTAAGTATACTTATATGCTATGTTATAACCTTAGGAATTATAGCTTTAGTTTTAAGTATGATAGTACCTAGAGTATTTCAAAACATAATGGATATATTTCAAAGTATACCTTATTTTACAAATAAAGGACATGAAGTGGTAAATAATTTATTAAATAATGAGGAAATTTCTAATATAATAAATTCCTCTAATGTTTTTAAGGGTAATTATAAAGATTTAATAGATAAGATTGCTGGAATTACTACAATAGGATTAAATACAATATTGAATCAAACTATATCTTTTACTACTTTTATGGTTAATTTAGTATTTGGTCTAATTATAGCTATATATATTATAAGTGATAGAGAAAAGTTTATACATAATGGTAAGAGAATTGCTTTCTTAATATTTAGAGATAAGTATGGTGGGAAAATAATAGAATTTTTAAAAACAGTAGATTCAATGGTAAAACTATATATAGGCATAAAAGCTTTAGACTCTTTAATAATAGGTCTTATAGCTTTAATAGGATTAATAATATTAAAATCTCCTTATGCTCTTTTAATAGCATTAATAGTTTGTGTAACCAATATGATACCTTATTTCGGACCGTTTTTAGGTATGATTCCTGCGGTAGTAATAAATTTATTCTATGTACCAATTAGGGGATTATGGGTATTGATATTTCTATTTTTATTACAACAATTTGATGCATGGTATCTAGAACCTAAATTAGTTGGAGATAAGGTAGGATTGAGTCCATTTTTAATAATTTTAGGCATAACTGTAGGTGGAAGTTTATTTGGTGTATGGGGAATGCTATTAGCATCACCAGCTATGGCAGTAATTAAAATATATGTTACAAAATTAGCAGAAAGATATAATATATAGTATGTTATTTTACTAATAGATTATTATATAAACATATATTGTAATATTAGGTTTTTATTTTTAGCCAATGTGTATTATTTATTATATAATACAGTTAGTTACTTGTAAGAAGTTTTAAAATATATAGGATTTTAAAATATATAAAAGTTAGATATAAAAGATATATCTCATAATGATGATGATATATCTTTTATTATGTAAGCATTGTAATAAGAGCATAAATTATGGAGGGGATCATATGGATTTTAAGGATTATGAAAAAGAGATGCAAAGAACTGCAGGAGAACTTATAAAATTAGATAAAGATGGGTTAGCTTTAGGAGCTATGGGAATATCAGGTGAAGCAGGAGAAGTAACAGATTATATAAAAAAAGTTCTATTTCATGGACATGAATTATGTGAGGATAAATTAATAGAAGAATTAGGAGATGTGCTTTGGTATATTACTTATCTATCAAAGACTATAGATTCAGATTTAGAAACCATAGCAAGTAGAAATATTCAAAAATTAAAAAAAAGATATCCTGAAGGATGGGATCCAGAAAGAAGTATACATAGAGAAGAATAATTAAAAATTTTATAAATTCTTTTGTAAAATGAATAACAATTGCTATATAAATTTCAAAAATATATGATATAATAGTACTTAGTTATTAAAAATGCAAGAAAACTTAAAATTGTGTTGCATATCTGGAGGGAATAGAATGAAAAAAGAATTTTCGTTAAGTACAGGAAAAGCTATGATAAATTTTACAGGAAAATATTGCGATACTGCAGAAACTGTATTTAATAGCTATGGTTTCAAAAAAGTTTTACAAGTTTATATTAAAAAAATAAAAAAGAGAGAAACTAATGTATATAAATATATAGAAATGACTATGAATATATATGAGGAAGATATATTTTTAGAAGACATCACTAATATATTTAAATTACTTATGGTTTTAAAAGCAGAGGAAATAAGAAAGCTAGAAGATAAGTATGAAAAAGTTTTAGAAAATAAAGATAAATTTATTTTACTTGTAGAGGATTTATATAATTTCTGGAGAAAGCTTGAAAGATATACTATAGTTCAAAATAGTAAGGTTGGAGATGGACTTCAAAATGTTAGCTTTATAGATGCTAATAATAACTTTTCTAATTTAATATTAAGAACTTATAGAAAAATAGAAGAAAATGTTTTAGGAGAGAAACCTAGAATATATAGACAATTACCAGCAGGAGGTAATGCTGGTTTAATATTAAATAACTCTAGTTGGGACATGCCAAGTAATTATGAAATCTTAAAGCATATACCATTTATAGAATCCATATTATTAGATCCACCTTTTATAACTTATCCTAAAAAGAATAAAAGGGATGGTATGTTTGAAGAAATTTTTAAAAATCCATTAAAAGATTGCAGAATAAATTCTGAACATTGGTTCTGCTACCCTGCCAAGGTAGGAACACTTTTAGCATATATATATTTTCATAGAGACTTCATGGCTCATGGAGTAACTTTATGTAACTTATTTGAAATAGCTACAGAAGAAGAATACAGAGGTAAAAAACCAGATATAGTATATGTTCTTGGTGCTAGAGACGATAATAAAGACATACAAACAGTTTTTTATGATGATAAAGACAATGATATTATGTTAGGATATGTAAATTACAATGAAGATATAGATTATTTTGGATACATGAAAAAAATGACACTAACTCTTCACAATTTAATAATGATAAAAAGAGGATATTTACCAATACATGGTGCTATGGTTAATATAGTAACTAAAAACAATAAAACTGCTAATGTAATAATAATGGGAGACAGTGGAGCAGGAAAATCTGAGAGTTTAGAAGCTTTTAGAGAGTTAAGTGAAGATTATATAAGTGATATGACTATAATATTTGATGATATGGGTGTAGTTAAATTAAATAAAGACGAAAAACCAGTGGGATCAGGAACAGAAATAGGAGCTTTTGTAAGGTTAGATGATTTAGATACGGGATATGCATTTAAACAAATAGATAGAAGTATATTTATGAATCCGGATAAAGTAAATGCTAGACTAGTTATACCTGTGGCAAGCTACAAAGAAATAACTACAGAATATCCAATAGACTTATTCTTATATGCTAATAACTATGAATCACAAGGAGAAGATCTAGAATTCTTTAAAGATATAAATGAGGCTTTAGATACCTTTAGAGATGGAGCAAGAATGGCTAAAGGAACTACCACTGAAAAAGGTTTGGTAAAAACTTATTTTGCAAATCCATTTGGGCCAGCACAAAAAATGAAAGATACAGAAAAATTATTAGTTAAATATTTTGATCAATTTTTCAAATCAGGAGTCAAAGTAGGCCAACTAAAAACTAGATTAGGTATAAGCGGAATGGAAAAGGATGGTCCTAAAAAGGCAGCTACAAGTTTACTAGAACAAATAAGAAATATATAATTAGTTATTTGAGAAAAAGTTATAATTATATTAATAAAGAATAGAAAGTGTAATATTTGCCTAAAATTGCTATTTGAATTACTAAAATTTAAATAGCAATTTTTTTTATATTAATATAATCGCTATAAATAATACATATTTTAAATAAGTTAAAATTAGTATAATTCTTATAATATTTTAAAAACTTAAATTATAAAATTTTAAAATGGAAATTTAAATAATTATACTATTCATAATAGTTATATAGTCCTAATTATAAAAATATTAGAAAGGCACGATTTGCCTAGCTTTAAGTATCATATTTAAGAAATTTAATATTGTAAATCTATCCTAAAATAAAAATAAAAGTATACTTTATAATAGCAGTATATAAAAATCTAAAAATCAAAAACTATATATGTAAAAGAAAAGGAGGAGAAACTAATGGAAGATAAATCATCATCAAAATCAAGAGCTAAAGAGTTACTTTTAGAAGGAAAAAGTAAAGAATATATAATGGATGAAACAAGATTAAGATTAAAAGATATTAAAAGAATAGAAAGAGAAATAGCAGAAAAATTTTAGGATAAAAGAAACTAGAAAATATTATATTAAAACTGGTAAGCTAACATATTTAAAAGAGCTAACACACAATAGATGTTGCATCTAAATAAATTTTTATATAGTAAACTTTTAATATAAATTCTGGTTAATGATTAAAATATAATAGAAATCGCCATATAAACAATATAATATATATGGCGATTTTTTATTTATATAAATTCTAAATCAATATTAAACTATAGTTGATATATGTTATATAACAAGTTAAAATTAACTTTAAATAAGTTAGATATATACTTTATGATTGGAGAAGTAAAAATATTCTTTCTATGCTTATAACGGGAACAATAAAAGTGTATTAATGTTATACGACTTCAGATTTATTTTTAAATTTATAGTATATAAAAAATTAAATATTAAGATAGCATATATAAATTAATAGGGAGGTGGGTCCAAATTGGATTCTATTAATAATAAGGAAATTTATAATGTTACATTGATATCTACATATGATAATATGACAAAAGTTTTAAAAACAATTCATAATTGGGATAGATTAAATATAAATATTGAAGCTTTAGTTAATTCAGAAGAGGTTAAAAGATTGGTTAAAAAAGTAGAAAATAAAACTGATATTTTTTTGAGTAGAGGTGCTACAGTTGAACTTATAAGAGAACTTACAGATATTCCAGTAGTAAATATAAGTATTACAAATTTTGATTTAATAAAATGTATTCATAAGGCTTTAAAAATTAGTAATAGAATAGGTATTTTACATTACTATAAAGATAATTACGAATTAAAAGAAATAGAAAATATATTTGATATAAAATTAATATATTATACATACAAAACTATGGAAGAAATCGAAGGAATAATTGATAAATTAATAAATGAAGGTGTTGAAATTATAATTGGTGGTGGATTAACTCCTTTATATGCTAAAAAAAGAAATATAAAAAGCATACTTTTAGAATCAAGTAAAGAGTCCATAGAAAATGCTTTAGTACAATGCTTTAATGTGGCAGATACTAGGCATAAAGAACTGAAAAAAAATGTAAGATTAACAGCCATATTAGATTCAATAAACGAAGGTATAATAGTTACTAATGAAAAAAATATTGTGAAGTTATACAATAGATCTGCAGAAAAAATATTAAATATAAAGAGAAGTGATGTATTAGATAATGAAATTACAAAAATAATTCCTAATACTCGTATGCACAAGGTAAATAAGCATGAAGAAATTGAAATTGGCCAACTTCAAGAAATAAATGGCATAACAATTGTAACTAATAGAATACCAATAAAGATAAACAACAAGTTCTTCGGGGTTGTAAGTTCTTTTGATATAAGTTCAAATATAGAAAAGGCAGAGAAAAGATTAAGAAAAAAGGCCCATAATAAAGGACTGTTTGCTAAATATAATTTTGATAATATAATTACCAAGGATGAAAGAATGATTTCTCTAAAAGAAAAAGCTAAACTTTATTCAATGACAGATGGAACTATATTAATTGAAGGAGAATCAGGAACAGGAAAAGAACTTTTTGCGCAAAGTATTCACAATAATAGTTTAAGAAAAGATTATCCTTTTGTTGCGGTGAATTGTGGAGCAATTCCAGAACAATTACTTGAAAGTGAATTGTTTGGATATGAAGGAGGAGCATTTACGGGAGCAAATAAAGAAGGTAAGGTGGGGCTTTTTGAGTTAGCCCATAAAGGAACCATTTTTTTAGATGAAATAGGTGAAATGCCAAAACTTCTTCAATCTAGATTGCTTAGAGTTATTCAAGAAAAAGAAATTATGAGAGTTGGAGGTATAAGTATAATTCCAATTGATATAAGGATTATATGTGCAACTAATAAAAATCTTAGACAAAGTGTAGCAGATGGGGCTTTTAGGGAAGACTTATATTATAGACTTAATGTTTTTAATATTTCAATTCCTTCACTTAGGGAAAGGAAACAAGATAGCATATTAATAGCTAAGAATCTTTTGTATACATATTCAACTAATAAAAGTGAAAATAAAGATGCAATTAAATTGATAGAAAGAATATGTAAAGATTATGAGTGGCCAGGTAATATAAGAGAATTAGATAATATTGTTAGAAGAATCGCACTTTTACAAAGTGTAGAAGAACTGGATTTTAAGGATATTGATATGAATTCTATAATAAGTTTAGAAGATAGCGAAGAGCATGAAGTATTAGATATGAAAATTAAAATAGATAGTTCTTTAAAGGATATAATAGATAGAATTGAATACAATATTATTAATTATATGATATCTAAGAATGATACCATGGAAGAAATAATGAAAAAGCTTAATATAAGTAGAGCCACTTTTATGAGAAAGAAAAGTCTCAAAAAAGAAATAACTAAGTATCAAAGTTGATACTTAGTTATTTCTTTAATTGCTCCAAATAATGAAATTTTCTAAAAATAGAATGAGTTAGAATTATGTTTTTAATAATAAATAAGACATAACAAGGCTTAGAAGAATGTTATAAACAAAATTTTTAAGGATATATTTATTTGGCACAAATGTTGCTTAATATAATTTATGAAAGCAAAAGAAAAAAATATTAGGAGGTATACAAAATGTACAAAGAAGTGCTACCAATAAGCTGCTCTATAATTCGTGGTGGAACTAGTAAAGGAATATATTTAATGGAAAATGATTTGCCACAAGATAAAAAAATGAGAGATAAGATAATATTATCAATATTTGGAAGTCCAGATGTTAGACAGATAGATGGATTAGGAGGAGCAGATACTCTTACAAGTAAAGTTGCTATTATAGGACCATCTACTAGGGCAGATGCAGATATAGACTATACTTTTGGACAAGTTAGTATGACTGCTGAATTTGTTGATTATAAAGGAAATTGTGGAAATATATCTGCAGGAGTAGGAGCTTTTGCTATTAACAAAGGATTAATAAAAGTTGAAGAACCTATTACAAAAGTAAGAATTCATTTAACTAATACAGATAATATTGTTATTGCAGAAATTCCTGCGAAAAATGGGAAAGCATCAGTGGAAGGAGATTTTGAAATAGATGGAGTTCCTGGAACTGGAGCAAAAGTAGTATTAGATTGGGCAGATACGCAAGGAGCTATAACTGGTAAACTTCTACCCACAGGAAATGTAAAAGATAAAATTAGTGCAAATGGAAGAGAATATACTGTATCTATTGTAGATATAGCTAATCCTCTTGTATTTATAAGAGCAGAAGAATTAGGAATCAAAGGAACGGAAACACCAGAAGAGATAGATGAAAATAAAGATTTACTTAAGCTTATAGAAGAAATTCGTGGAAAGTCTGCTGAAAAGATAAATATGATTTCTGATTATAAGGAATCCAAAGAGAAATCTCCATATATACCATTTTTCGCTATAGTCAGTGAACCATATTCTCATGAAACTTTTAATGGGAAAAATATAAAGAAAGAAGATATAGATATAGTATCAAGATTATTGTTTATGCAAAAGATGCATAAAGCATATCCAGGAACAGGAACTATATGCACTGGAGTTGCTTGTAGAATTAATGGAACAATTGTAAACGATATAGCAAACAATAGTATAGAAAATAAGGACATAATTAGAATAGGGCATCCTTCAGGAATTATAGATACTGAAGCTGAAATAGAATGTAATAAAAACAAAATTAATGTAAAGAGTGCAAAAGTTTATAGAACTGCCAGATTAATAATGGAAGGAAATGTTTATATTAGACAATCATTATTAAATAAATTAGATGAATAGGAGGCAATCTGAATATTATGGGAAAAACAATATCAGAAAAGATAATAAGTAATTCTTGTGGTAAAAATGTTAAAGCTGGAGATATAGTTTGGGTAAATGTTGATAAAGCAATGATGGACGATATTTTAGGTCCTAGAGTAGAGATTGCAGACAAAATGAATAAATTAAAGAAAGATAAAGTGTGGGATGAAAATAAAGTTGTAATAATATCAGATCACTATACTCCACCCGCTTCAATAAAACAAGCGGAAATAGTTAAGTTTACCAGAGATTGGGCAAAAGAGAAATCTATAGACAATTACTATGAATTTGTAGGGCCTTGTCATCAAATCATGGCGGAAAATGGACACGTTTTACCTGGAACTATAGTTCTGGGAACAGATTCACATACTTGTATGGGTGGAGCATTAGGAGCATTTGCAACTGGAGTTGGTTCTACGGAAATGCTTGGAATTTTATGTACAGGTAAAACATGGCTGAAAGTACCAGAAACAATAAAGGTTTCTTGGAATGGACAAATTCAAAAAGGGGTTATGGCAAAAGATATATCATTAAAAACAATAGGAGAAATAGGACATGCTGGTGCAACGTACAATGCTGTAGAGTATGTTGGGGGAACTATTGAGAATTTATCTATGGATGAAAGAATGGCTATTACTAATATGGCAGTAGAAATGGGTGCTAAAGTAGGAATAATACCTCCAGATGAAGTTACAAAAAATTATTTAAAAGAAATTGGAGTAAAAGATAAATATAATTTCTTTAATAGTGATAAAGATGCAAACTATTGTAGCTGTTTAGATTTTAAGGCAGAGGATTTAGAACCATTAGTAGCATGCCCTAATGCTGTAGATAATGTAAAACCTATTAGTAAAGTTGGTGATATAGAAATAAATCAAGTATTTTTAGGTTCATGCACTGGAGGAAGATATAATGATTTAAAAATGGCTGCAGAATTAGTTAAAGGACATAAGGTGAAAAAAGGAATAAGATTTTTAGTTTCTCCTGCATCACATAATATTTATAAGAAGGCTTTAAAAGATGGAATACTTAACATATTATCAGAAGCTGGAGCAATAATAATGTCTCCAAGTTGTGGTCTATGTGTTGGTGTACATTCAGGATTATTGGCGGAAGGTGAGGTTTGTATTTCTTCAAGTAATCGTAATTTTGTAGGAAGAATGGGGAGTAATAAATCTCAAATATATTTAGCATCACCAATATCAGTAGCAGCTAGCGCCTTAACTGGAAAGATAACAGATCCTAGAATATTTTTATAAGGAGTGATAATAATGAACAATAAAATCTATGGAAAGGTTTTAAAATTTGGAGATAACATAAATACAGATATTATTTCTCCTCCACAGTATATGGAGTTAAGTATAGAAGAAGCATCTAAATATTCTATGTCAGCTATTGATCCAAAATTTTCTGAAAGAATAAAAAAAGGAGACATAATAGTAGCAGGTAAAAATTTTGGATCTGGATCAAGTAGAGAAACATCTCCTTTGACATTGAAATATTTAGGCGTAGGAGCTATTGTTGTAGAATTCTTTGCAAGAATATTTTATAGAAATTGTATAAATATAGGGATACCAGTTATAGAATGCAAAGAAGCATCAAAGATAGATGAATCAGATATTATTGAAATCTATATAGAAGAAGGAGAAATATACAATATATCAAAAAATGAAAGATATAAATGTACAAAATTACCTAAGCATATTCTTGAATTGATAGAATGTGGAGGATTATTTGAATACTTAAAGAAGAGCAAAAAATAAGGAGGAAGCATTATGAGAAACGGAGCTTTACAAGGAATTACGGTATTGGATTTAACAAGAGTATTAGCAGGTCCATTTGCAACAATGATGATGGCAGATATGGGAGCTGATGTAATAAAAATAGAAAGACCTAAAGTAGGTGACGATAGTAGACAATTCGCACCATTTCAAGAAGGCGAAAGTGCTTATTATATGAACTTAAATAGAAACAAAAAAGGCGTTACTTTAAATCTTAAGGATGAAAAAGGTAAAGAAATGTTTAAGGAAATGGTAAAGAAGGCTGATATAGTAATAGAAAACTATAGACCAGGAGTTATGGATAAATTGGGCTTATCTTACGACGTATTAAAAGAAATAAACCCAGGAATAATATATGCTTCAGTATCTGGATTTGGTCAATATGGTCCTTATAAAAATCGACCAGGATACGATATTATTGGGCAAGCAATGAGTGGGCTTATGAGTACAACAGGTACAACTGATAGTGGTCCAATTCGTACTGGTACAGCTATGTCAGATGTGTTAGGAGGACTATCCGTAGCAATAGGTATTTTATCAGCATTATTTAATAGAGGAGTAACAGGAAAAGGACAAGCTGTAGATGTATCTTTAGTTGATTCCACAGTTGCAAGTCTTGAGATTATAAATCAAATTTATTTAGTTGAAGGCCGTATACCGCAACGTATTGGTAATAGATATGAATCAACTTATCCATACGATTCATTTAAAACAGCCGATGGAGATGTTGTAATTGGAGCTGCTAATAATAAGCTTTGGTTACAATTATGTGAAGTAATGAATAATGAAGATTTAGCTAAGGATGAAAGATATGATTCTGTATATAAGAGAGTAGAGAAACATGCTGAAGTTAAGAAAATAGTAGAAGAATGGACAAAATCTTTAACAATGGATCAAGTTGTTAAATCATTATTAGATAAAGGAGTACCAGTAGCACCAATAAATACTATTGATAGAGTAGTTAATGATGAACATATAGGAAAAGCTAGAGAAATGTTTGTTGATGTTAAACATCCAAAAGCAGGAAAAATGAAATTAACAGGGTGTCATATAAAATTATCAGATACAAAACCAGCTATAAGAAAACCAGCTCCACTGCTTGGACAAGATAATATTAACGTTTATAAAGAAATGCTTGGATTGACTGAAGAGCAAATAGAAGATTTAAAAATAAATTCTGTAATCTAATGGATAATTGTAGAGGTGTATTATATGGATAATTTCGTTAAAATAGTTGAAGTTGGACCAAGGGATGGCTTTCAAAATGTAAAGGAATTTATACCAACAGAATTTAAGAAAGAAATAATTGATGATTTAATTGAATCTAATATTAAGAAAATACAAATAACATCTTTTGTTAGTCCAAAAGCAATTCCACAATTAAAAGATAGTAAAGAAATAACTAAATATGTTCTTAATAAGTATAAAAATAGTGACGTTGAATTTTTTGCACTAGTTCCTAATTTAAGAGGAGCTAAAGATGCTTATGAAACTGGATTAAAAGAGGTATCTTATGTAATTTCAGTCAGCGAATTACATAATAAAGCTAATGTAAATAAAACAACAGATGAATCATTCAAAGAATTAGAAGAGATAGTAGAAAAATATCCTGATTTAAAAGTTAATCTAGATTTAGCTACAGCATTTGGATGTCCTTTTGAGGGAGAAATAGATGAAAATAAGGCTATAGAATTCATCAAAAGAGCTATTAATATAGGAATTAAAGATTTTAATTTATGTGATACAATAGGCATTTCAAATCCAATTCAAATTGATAGTATTTCAAAAAGGTTATTAGAATTTCAAGATCTAAATTTACATTTTGAACTCCATATACATGATACAAGAAATATGGGTATATTAAATACCATTAAAGCAATAGGCAATGGAATAGTAACAGTACAAACTTCTATTGGAGGACTTGGTGGATGCCCATTTGCACCAGGAGCTTCTGGAAATACATCTACTGAGGATCTAGTATATGTATTAAATGAATTGGGTTATGATACGGGAATAAATTTTGATAAATTATTAGTTTGTGCCAAGAAGATAAAAGAAAAAGTAAAAGGAAATTTTAGTGGACATCAAATGAATATAAAATCAGAAAAATGTATTGTTTAAAATTATAGGTAAGGGGTTTTGATATGAAAAAAAGTATAAATCTTATTATAATTGCCGCATTTTTGTTTAGCACAATGGAAATTGCTATTAAAAATACACATGGTGCTTTTAATCCTATACAGTTAAATTTTTTAAGATTTTTAATTGGAGGATTAGTACTACTTCCACTTGCTATTAAAAGTTTAAAGAAGAATGATAGAAAACTTAATAAATCTGATTTTATTTGGTTTTTATGGACAGGGTTTATTTGTATAATTGTAAGTATGACATTTTTTACATGGGCTATAATTACAAAAGGATCTTCTCCAGCAGTAGTTGCTATTATATTTAGTTGCAATCCATTTTTTACAATGGCTTTGGCAAGCTTGATATTTAAAGAAAGAATTACTAAAGGAATTGCTTTGGGATTAGCTATATGCTTTATAGGAATAGTCTTTATAATTAATCCATCTAAAATAAATCCAACAGCTTTACCAAGTATGATGCTAAGTCTTATAGCAGCTTTTACATTTGCTTTATACAGTATTAGCAGTAAATTTATGATCGTTAGAAAAAAATTAAGTGGATTAACTGTAACATCTTTTACATTTTTAGTAGGAAGTATTGAATTACTTATTTTTATAGGAATATCACATATTAACTTTGTTTCTAATTGGCTAGTTGCTAATGAACTTTCTATTTTTCATTCAATACCAATAATAAAGGGTATTGCTTTAAATAATATTTTATTACTTCTTTATATTTCTATAATTGTATCAGGCATTAGCTTCGGATTACTATTTATAGTTATGGAGAAAACAAATGCTACAATGGCTTCGTTAATGTTCTTTGTAAAGCCAATATTAGCACCAATATTAGCATTTATTATTATAGGTGATACAGCATTGTTTAAGATTAACAATCTGAGTGGCATAATACTTATGCTTATAGGAGCATTCTTAATATTCTCCATTCAAATGAAAGCAAGTAATAAAGTAAAAATAACGGAAAGAAATAAAGTGAAAGTTAGTTTAAATGAATAAATTATTATTTTCTAAAGTATCAACTATGTTGATGCTTTAGAAAATTTATATATAATTACAGCAATTTCAAGACAAAAATATATGGAAAAATGTTCTATTAAGATATAACAGCATTTTTATGTAATAAGATTATACAAATTTCATAATAAAAAAGGGTTTATTGCTAAGATATATTGTTATATTTAGCAGTAAATCCTTTTTGGGTTAATTATAAAATAGTATCTTTTGCAGAATAATATTTGTATTTTGAATATCATAGGTTGTATTTGTGATCCTAAAAACTTATACTAATGATTAAAAAAATAATTCATATTATTTGTTAGACTTTTTATGTACTCAAATATGGTCAAAAGGTATATTGATTTATCAAAAATCATCAAATAACTTATCAATTACTATAAATTCCAATATTGGTATTTGTATAAAAGAAAAGTGTATGGTTAGGTTTAGATAGTCATATTAAATATAACAAAAATAAAATTATATGAAATGTAAAAATATACTATAACTTACCAAGTTAATCGCTAAATATACTTATTATTCAAATATAAAAGTAATATATATGAAGTTTTTCAATTTGATATATTAAAAGTAAAAGTATAGAATAAACTAGAAGTATATTAATAGAATCTTTAATATATTCAAAAAATTATATACATAATTGAATATGAGGGGGAATAATAGTGGATTTAAAAGAGGTGTACAAGGTTCATAGGATTAATGAAGCCTTAGAAATTCTTGAAAATTACAAAGAGAAATCTAAAGTTTTAGCTGGAGGCACAGATTTAGTTATAGAAATAAAGGAAAGAAAATTAAATAGAAGTGTTCTTATAGATATATCTAGTATACATGAGATGAAATTTATAAGACAGCAGGGAGAATTTATAGAGATAGGAGCATGTACTACATTTACAGAAATATCAAACGATGAAATTATAAAACTTAAAGCTAAAGGACTTAGTGATGCTGCAAGATCGGTAGGTTCTCCTCAAATAAGAAATAGAGGGACTATAGGTGGAAACATTTGTAATGGGTCTCCAGCAGCTGATACAGTACCACCACTCTTAGCACTAGATGCTATTTGTTTAATTAGAACTAAAGATAATTATAGAGAAATTAAACTTAAGGATATTTATTTAGATAAGGGAAAAGTAGATTTAAAGGATAATGAAATGCTTTATTCTGTAAAGTTTAAAACTCCTTCAAATAATCAGCACCTTGGTTTCAGTAAATTAGGACTTAGAAAGGCTTTAGCTATATCTAGAATATCTTGTTCTATTTTTATAGAAGCTGATGAAAAGGATTACTGCAGATGCATAAGAATTGGAAGTGGAGCGATATCTAAAGCACCTAGTAGAGAATATGAATTAGAAAGGGTTTTAAATGGGCAAAAAATAGATAATAAATTTATAGAAAAAGGATGCTTTTTATTTGAAAATGTTGTTGAGGAAAGATTAAAAGGAAGAAGCTCTATGGAATTTAAAAGAGAAGCTATAAAGGGAGTCTTTAAAGATGCTTTAATAAAAGCAGTACATATTTCAAAGTAATTAAAGGTGGTTAAGAATATGAAAAGTATAAATTTAATAGTTAATAAAAGACCTTATAATGTTGATATAGAAGAGGATTTGAGACTTTTGGATCTTTTAAGAGATAAATTAAAATTAACGGGAACTAAAGAAGGATGCAGCGAAGGAGAATGCGGTGCATGTACTGTTATAATGGATGGAATTTTAGTAGATTCATGCCTCATCATGGCATTTCAGGCAGATGGAAAAGAAATTGTTACTATAGAAGGAGTAGCAAATGGGGATGAGATAAATCCTATACAAAAGGCTTTTTTAGATGTAGGAGCAATTCAATGTGGATTTTGTACTCCTGGAATGATATTAGCAGCAAAGTCTATACTAGATAGAGAACCCAATCCCAGTAGGGAAACTATAAGGGAAGGAATTTCAGGTAATCTATGTAGGTGTACAGGCTACAGTAAAATAGTTGATGCTGTAGAAATTGCAGCTAAATACTTAAATAATGATTTAGATGGAGCAAAGAACATTGCTTCCCAATATGAACATAAGGAGGATAAATAATATGGCCTATGATGTAATCGGTAAAAGTATATTAAGGGTTGATGGTCTAGCAAAGGTTACAGGAAAAGCAGTATATCCTCAAGATATATATATGGAAGATATGGTTTATGGTAAAACTTTTAGATCTACTAAAGCTCATGCTAATATAAAAGTAGATATATCTAAGGCAGAAAAATTAGATGGAGTTTTAAAAGTATTTACAGCTAAAGATGTTAAAGGTGAAAATCATCATGGGGTTTTATTTAAAGATCACCAAGTTTTTTGTGCTAAAAAGGTTAGAAGAATAGGGGATCCTATAGCTTTTGTTGTTGCAGAAAGTGAGAAAAGAGCACAAGATGCCTTAGATTTAATACAAGTACAGTATGAAGAATTAGAAGCTGTATTCGACCCAGAAGAAGCTATGAAGGAAGATTCACCAAAGATTCATGACAATGAAAGTAATATTATCTACCATTATAAGATAAGAAAGGGCAAAGATATAGATGAAGCTTTTAAAGAGTGTGATGTAGTTGTAGAAAATACATATAAGACATCGATGACAGATCATGCTTTTATACAACCGGAAGCTGGAGTTTCTTACGTAGATGAGGGTGGAACAGTAGTTGTATGTGTTGCTACCCAATATCCTCATTTTGACCAAATTGAGGTAGCTGAGGCATTAGGAGTTGATAAAGAAAAGGTTAGAATTATAAATCCTGCTGTTGGAGGAGCTTTTGGAGGTAGAGAAGATATAACTCTTCAAATACATATAGCTATAGCTGCTTCATATCTTAAGAAACCTATAAAAACTATATATTCAAGAGAAGAATCTTTTATAGCTCATTCTAAAAGACATCCTGTAACTATGCATGTTAAAACGGGAGCTAAAAAAGACGGTACACTTCATGCAATGGAAGCCAGAATTATTGGAGACTCAGGTGCATACGCTTCATGGGCCATAAATGTTTTAAGGAAAACAGGAGTACATATATCAGGGCCATATGTTATAAAAAATGTAAAAGTTGATAGCATTGCTGTGTACACAAATAATCCTTTTACAGGAGCTATGAGAGGTTTTGGAGCTGCTCAAGCACCAATAGCTTATGAAAGTCAGATGGATTCATTAGCAGAGAAACTTAATATGAGCCCTTTAGAAATAAGACTTAAAAATGCTTTTAGACATGGATGTGAAACCGCAACAGGACAGATTCTTACAGAAAGTATTCCTATAGTTAAATGCTTAGAGGCTGTTTCAAAAGCTATGAATCTTAAAGAGGATGGTGATCGATAATGAAAAAAAGGGGAGTAGGCATAGGAAGTACATTTTATGGAACAGGATATGGTAACGGGTTTCCTGATGTATCTAAAGCTATAGCTGAACTTGAAGAAGATGGGAAAGTAAATATATACGTAGGCGCAACAGAAGTTGGGCAAGGTGCTAAAACTATAATGAGCCAAATACCAGCAGAAGTTCTAGGACTCAAAGTTTCTGATATAGTTTTTATAAATGAAGATACTAAAATAACTCCAGATTCTGGTACAGCAGCTGCAAGTAGACAAACGTATAATACTGGTAATGCTATAAAACTTGCAGCAGAAGAACTTAGGAAGGAATTAACAAAGATAGCAGCAAAAAATCTTAACTTAAATAATAACATAGCATTAGAATTTAAAGACGGGGAAATATGTTTAAAGACTTTTCCATCTAAGAAAATAAGTATTAAAGATATTGCAAAGATTCATGGGAAAATAAGAAAGGAAGGTGAATTTGTTGCACAAACTGTACAGATGGATACAGAAACAGGACAAGGAGCTCCTTATTGGCCTTATACATTTAGTGCATGTGAAGTGGAAGTAGAAGTTGATACTGACACAGGAAGAGTTGATGTTATCAGAGCGGCTCATGGACAAGATGTAGGTAGGGCACTAAATCCATTACTCATAGAAGGGCAAATGGATGGAGGATTCGCCATGGGAATGGGTTATGCAATATTCGAAGATATAGGACTAAAAAATGGGAAAATGAAAAATAATAGATTTACAAATTATATATTACCTACAGCCATGGATGTTCCAGATGTTCAAAATATAATAATAGAGGATCCAGAGTCTACAGCACCTTTTGGAGCAAAGGGAATAGGAGAACCTACTATGGTTTCAGTGGCTCCAGCTATATTAAATGCAATATACAATGCTGTAGGGGTAAGAGTTACAGAAATACCGGTGACTCCGGAAAAGCTTTTAAAGGCTATGAAGAAATTAGACCTCTAATTTCTAACTATAGAAGATTGCTAAAAAAACATGGTTTATCTATATTTAAAGCATACTACAAAATTATAATATCTTAATTATGTGTATAGTCCCTTATTTAGGGGCTATATTTTTTCCTTTAAATAGCTTTTTAATAGTATATATATTGATATTATATAAAATATAAAAAATATGAATTACACGGAAAATTTGTTATAATAATTATAAATATATTAAATATTTCATTAAAGGTATAAACGTTAATATGTAGAAATTATATTTAAGAAGGTGATAAAATTATGCTTAATATCTTAGTAGTAGAAGACAGCGAAACTCAAAGGAAAAGTCTAGTAAAAGTGCTTAAAAACATGAAAAAAGAGTTTAATATATTAGAAGCTTCAACAGTTGAAGAGGGGTTGAAAATATCAAAAATAAGTAATATAAGTCTCTTCTATATAGATATTGGTTTGGGAAAAAATTCAGGAATAGATCTGGCTATTCAAATTAGAGAAATGCATCAGTATAAGTTAACTTGGATTATTTTTCTTACCACTCATATAAGTTATATACTAGAAGCCTTTACTAAGACACACTGTTATGACTATATTATAAAGCGTTATGATGCAGAAAAAATTAAAGAAATAACATTATTACTTACAGAAAATGAAAAATTGAATATGGTAAATAATACTATAGAAATAAAATATGCCATGTTTAATATAGGAGGGATATGGTTAAAAGTAGCATTAGATGAAATTATTTTTATAGAGGTTTTTGGCCGAACAAGCTATTTACATACAGTCAAACAGGTTTATAAATTAAACTATACTCCTCTTAAAAAGATAATAGAGATTTTAAAAGAAGGAAATTTTATGCAATGCCATAGATCCTATGTTATAAATTTAGATAAAGTAAAAAGTTTTGATAAAATTAGTGATTCATTGATGATCTATTTTCAGAACTATAAAGATGGAGTTAGTGTAGGAAAAATGTATAAAAAAAAGATAGAAGAATTTTTCAAAAGTAACATGAAAGGCTTATTTTAAGAACTTTAAGAATACTTATATTTTTATCCAATATAGGAGGTAAAATGTGGAGTGTTAAAAATTATATAACCATAGCCATGGAGACTAGTGGTTTTGCAGTATTATTTTGGTTAATAAATAAAGATGATAGGAAAAGATTAATAAGTAAAGCTTTAATTATTTTAATTATAGCTGGGATATTTACTTTAACAGGTTGTATGAATGAATATAGTAGATTATTTATAAATTACTGTATAGGAATTATAGGTGGAAAAGTAATATTTAAAAAATCTTTTAGAGAAACTTTAATCAATGTATTTATAGCTATGTCAATAGGACTATCTCTTCAATTAGAAATTATGCTTACTACAAAATTTTTAAATACAGATATTTTTACTAGTGAGAGCTTTATAGAGAATATTAGTTTTAACTTTATATTTATATTATTATGTGTGTTGGTATATGTATTTAATCCAATTAAGTCTTACTATAAATATAAAGAAGAATTAAGTAAAAAGTTGTTCTTTCCAATTATTTTGATTATATATAGTATTAGCTTGGAAATTTATTGGAATAAAACAGGGAATATATCACGTGCTAGTATTTATATTTTTGTTCTAATAATAGGATTAATATTATTTTTAAATATAAAATTTATGATATACAATATAAAATTAAAAGACAAAGAAAAGATTATTGAAATGCATAGCATGTATAGCCCTATTATTTTAAATTTAATAGATGAAGTAAGACAAAGACAGCATGATTTTAAAAATCATATAACTACAATTTATGGACTTTCTCAAACATTAGAAGAAAATATTCTTAAACGTGAAGTTATGGAGTATATTGAAAAATTAAATTTTTCATTTAATAGCGTAGAGAATTTTATTTACTTAGATAATAAGGCTATATGTGCTATTTTATATAGCAAGACCTGTGAAGCAAAAGATAAAAATATTGATTTTATTTGTGATATTAAAGATAAGAAACTAAATCTTCCCTTAAAAGAATACGAGATTTCAGAAGTTCTTAGTAATCTAATTGATAATGCATTTGAGGAGACTTTAAACTTTGAAAGTAATAGAAAAGTATATTTAACAATTGATACTATAAAGAACAATCCTTATATAGAAATAAAGAATATGAGTAGACCAATATCTTCTGAGCATATAAGAAAAATTTTTGATAAAGGGTTTTCCACAAAAGCTAAGGAAGGTAGAGGGTATGGTTTATATAATGTTAAAAAAATAGCTAACTTTTATAATGGTAAAATTGAATTATCATACGAAGATGGATATGTTATATTTAAAGTTATATTTTAGATATTAAACTGTAATAAATATTATTATGGTGTAAATTATATGAGCTATATACTAATGAGATAATTAATATTAAATATCATAAACATAATTCACCATTAAAAAGTACATATTTACCATTAAATTTTGACATGAAAGGCCCAAATTTAGTTATAAAAGAAAGGAATTTAAATCTTTTATAACGATAAATTTGACTTTCATGTCTTTTTTATTGATTTAATATTTTAAAAAAATATAATGAACTTATAGTGAAATTTATCACAAATTCATAACAAAATTGCAACAAATATTTAACATTTAATTTTAAAGTAAGATTGAATAAATTATATTCTAAGCACATGAAAGTAATAGTTTTAAAAATGGCTTAATTAGCTATATAAAACTGTTAACCTATAAATCAAAGCAAAAAGGAGGTTTTATAAAAGAAGCGGGAAAGAGTTTCAGAAAATAAATATGTATTCAAAATGTTAGGTACAACTCAAAATTAAGATGGGGGGGATAAAAATGATTAATTTAAAAAAGTTGCTTAAACCTATTTCTCTTAGTTTACTATTATTAGGAACGCAGCTTGTATCTCCGGTGTATAATCAAGTAGCTCATGCCGCTACAAATGATTTAATACAACAAGAACCTAAAATATATGCATTCAATGATGAAGAAGAGCTAAAGGCAAAGATTTTTAACGATCCTAATTTTATTAAAAAATATGCCACTCTTGGCGATAGACTAGGATTTGGATGGTGTGGAGGTACTAGGTCTCAATATGTAGGAGAGGATTTTGATTTTTATAAGTCAGGAGATAGCTATGTTTTAAAAGGTCATTATGATCCAAATGACCCCCTATGCAGATGGATATAGGGCTAGTGAAACATTAAAAATGACAATTTCTAACGTAAAATTCTATATAGATCCTAAGACTCTAGTTACAGGAGAAACAAAAATTACAGAAATGAAAGAGGCAATAGCAGGGAATGCTAACTTAGATAACTTAGGACCAACTACCGATAAAGTTACATCAAAGCTTAGTTATCAGTTGAATACAACAACTTCCCATGCTTCTACTTATAAATTTGCAGAGGGCCTTGGAATAAAGGAGACTTTTAAATTTAACGGAGGACTGCCAGGGATAGCATCAACAGAAAAAAGTACAGAATTAAGCTTTACTTTCACAGCAGAACAAGGATGGACAGACACTGAACAAAAAACAGTATCAAATACTTTTGAAACAGCTTATACTGGAGATGTTCCTGCAAATAGTAGAAGACACTTACAGTTAATAGCAGTAACTAATAAAGCAGAAATACCATATAATGCAAAAAAATTATGTTGATTATACTATTACTTTTGAAGGATTCTTGAGACATGGAGGTAATGCTAGACCAGATCATACTAAAGATAGGCCTACAATTTGGTAAAGCAGGTCAAAAGAGTGCTGCAGAGGATATAGTAGATCAATATATTCATAGAAATATACCAGGATATTCATATTGGGATTGGAATTGGATGATAAATCAATATGGAGCCGATGCAGTAAGATGGAATTTAGGTGATTGTTCAAACAAATTAGGTGCAGTACAAAAAGGTGTTTTCAAATTTGATAATGCTAGCACTATGAATATTAGGGCAGAAGCGCCTACAGCTATCCCAGTTAATACAAGTAATATGCAAGCTTCTTCTAGAACTTTAAGATCTATACAAGAGAGATCTTTGGAGCCAGTAGCTAGTGCTTTAGTGGCAGCAGAGCCAAATGCTTCAACATCAAATACAGTAATTAATAATTTTGTAGATAATAAGCTTCCACAAGTTATAATTGATGATTTGGATATAAGTGGTGGTGGAATTATATCAGGAGTAGAAGATTCATTAACAAGAAATATAAAAGATATAAAAAGCAAAAATATATCTATAAGAAAAAGGTTAGTAACTAAAAAAGATAGAGAAAAGAGTTTAAATCAAAAAGGAATAGTAATATGGCTTACTGGAAT
This sequence comes from Clostridium sp. Marseille-Q2269, assembly GCF_943736985.1. Classification (GTDB taxonomy): domain Bacteria; phylum Bacillota; class Clostridia; order Clostridiales; family Clostridiaceae; genus Clostridium_F. Next base: position 574,298 of record NZ_CALSFS010000001.1, on the reverse strand, counting down.
GCCAGGATGCGGAAAGAATGAAATAGCAGTGAAGCTTGAAAAAAAATTATTTGATCTTGGACGTAAAGTGTATTATATTGATTCTTCTCATGTAAGATTTGGATTAAGTTCTGATTTATCATTTACAGGAAAGGATGCGCACGAACAAACAAGAAGAATTGCAGAAGTTGCTAATATGTTTGCAGATAGCGGAACAATAACAATAGTTACATCTGTAAGTAGATTTAAAGATGATAGGGAATATGCAAGAAATACAATAGGTAAAGAAAATTATATAGAAATATTTGTAGATGCCCCAGAAGATATATGCAAAAAGAGAAATTCAAATGCCTTTAAAGAGGATGGAGATGGATTACTTTCCTATGAAACTTCAGATTACCCGGTTACAGCTTTATATATAAAGGATGCTGAATTTAACTCTGATAAAAAAGTACAAGATATTTTAGATATAATAAAATAAAAATTTTTATTTAAATTATAAAAGTCAATGTTTCTAATAAAAGAACCATTGGCTTTTTATGTCCCTACTAGTATAGTAAATAATTCTATGATGAAATTTAGATTTAGGTTTAGTAGTATAAATAACTATATAATGCTATGAAAATAATATTATTTAAATGTTTACTAAAATCTAAAAATAAAGCATATACTATTTTTATATATGTATATTATTTAAATTATGATAAAATTATATTAATTACATTAGTATAAAAAGAAAAGTAAGGGGTTGTTTTTATGTCAGAAGAAATAACAATGAAAGACATGATGGAAGAAATAAATTCTTCAATGAAAAGAATTCATAAAGGAGAACTATTAAAAGGTAAAGTAATCTCAGTTTCAGATAAAGAAGCAGTATTAAACATAGGCTACATATCTGATGGAATATTACCTAAGAATGAAGTTATAGATAATGAAGATATAAATCTTAAGGATATAGTAAATGAAGATGATATAATCTCCGTTTGCGTATTAGAAGTAAATAATGGTGAAGGAAATGTACTTTTATCTAAGAAGAAAGCAGATGTTATTGAAGCATGGTCAAATTTAGGAAACGCATTTAAAAACCAAGATTTATTAGAAGTTAAGGTAGAAGAAATAATAAAAGGAGGAGCTGTAGCACATATAGAAGGTATAAGAGTATTTATACCAGCTTCTCAAATAGATAACAAATACGTTAAAGATCTAAATGTATTTAAAGGTGAAATGTTAAAAGGAAGAATAATAGAATTAGATAAACAGAAAGGAAAAGTTATTTTTTCTAGTAGAATAGTAAAAGAAGAAAAGCAAGCTAAAAAAAGAGAAGAACTATGGAGTAGTCTAGAAAAAGGACAAAAAATACATGGAGTTGTAAGAAGACTAGAAAAGTTTGGAGCTTTCGTAGATATAGGAGGAATGGATGGATTAGTTCATAATTCACAGCTATCTTGGGGAAGAGTAAATCATCCTTCAGAAGTTGTGTCTAGTGGAGATAAAGTAGAAGTTTATGTTTTAGATTTTGATAAGGAATCTAATAGAATATCATTATCTTTAAAAGATGTTAAAGAAGATCCATGGAATAAAGCAAAGAATAAGTATGCCGTAGGTAGTGTCGTAGAAGGAACTGTAGTTAAATTGTTAAGCTTTGGAGCCTTTGTAGAAGTTGAAAGTGGTATAGAAGGATTAGTTCATATATCAGAAATAACTGATGAAAATATAGCTAAGCCATCAGAAAAATTAAATATAGGTGATAAAGTTAAGGTAAAGGTATTAGAAGTAAACTCAGATGAAAAGAGAATGTCATTAAGTATAAAAGATGCAACAGAAAAACCAAAGGAAGATTTCTCAAAATATGATGATTCTAAAAAAGATGATGTAACTTTAGGAGATTTATTTGGAGATAAATTAAAGGATTTATTTTAAATAGTATAAATATAGTTTTAGATTAACATAAAATCAAGATTTTTTATAAAATAGATGTTAAATAAAATATTTTTATGTACACATTTAATAATTAAAAATGGAAAGCTATAGGGAATAAGAATACTATATTCTATACCTATAGCTTTTTAAAATTATGGTTTAATTTTAGACAGGAATTAAATTTAAAATATAAAATTATAATTAGGAAGGTTAAATGAGGAAAATTATTAAAAAGTAAAGAATTTTTATAAATAGTATGATTAACATGATATATGCATTATAATATAAATAAGTTAAATATAAGTTAAAAACATTTTTATTAATAAATGTAGTTTATTAGATGTATATTAGGAGTGAATAGATATGTATATTAATACAACAGAAACAACAGTTAGATACGTAGAAACAGATCAAATGGGAATAGTGCACCATTCTAATTACTATCCATGGTTTGAAATGGGAAGAACGGAGTTTATAAAAGCTATAGGAATGAAATATACGGATATAGAGAACATGGGAATAATGATGCCTCTAACAGAAAGCCATTGTAAATATATAAAAGCAGCAAAGTATGAAGATGAGATTGTTATAGAAACATATATAGAAAAATTAACACCAGTAAAAATTGTATTTAGTTATAGAATTATAAAAAAAGATAATAATGAGTTATTGGCAAAAGGAGGTACTACCCAAGCCTTTGTAGATAAAGAAAATTTTAAAATAATAAATTTAAAACAATCTAATGAAAATTTATGGAATAGATTCATGGATTTAACCAAATAACTTATTATTAAAATACAATACATATTAAAATTTATTTTTTAAAATATATTAATAATGGTATAATTTACTTACAGTGTATAATTAAAATTTGAAATTTCTATAAAACTTTTCTAATGTGATTATATGGATAAGATATAAAACTTTTATGGGAATTTCATGATAAGGGGTGTTATTGTGAAAGTAGAAAGTGAAAAGGTGGCTAAGGCTTCGGTTAAAATGGCAATTTCATCAAGAGAAGAGGAAAAGATACTAATAGAAAAGTTTAAGTCAAAGGATATTTTAAGTACAGCAGTAGATGTAGGTGGAAACATAAATTCATCTATGAGTAAAATAATAGAAAGGGCACTAGTTGCCTCTAAAAGATGTGGACTTATAAAGGATTGTCATGTAGATGATGGAGCTGTGGTTGGGGCTACAAGAGAAGCACTACTTCAAATTATGGAAAAGGCTAATGGGCTGAATGTAGGTGGGAAAATAGGTATAGCAAGATCAGAAGAACATTTAAGTGTATGCATATTTATGAGTATAGGTCTTTTACATCTAAATGAAGTAGTTATAGGATTGGGACATAGATCAATTCCCAATGATTAAAAGTAATTAAAATAGTTTTAAAAAGATTTAGAAATGAATTTATAATTGAATTCCAATAAATATTGACAATAACATATGATTTATGATATCATTCCTAACTATAAGATTAAAGCAAAACAAAGCTTTAATGTGTAGTGATTAAATTTGTAGGTAAGAAATATAATTATATTATATTTTAAGTATTAGCCTAATATTGTATAGAAGTATAATATTAGTTATGTAGCATGGTAGATTAGTAGTATTAAATATAAGGGTTGTTAAAAGTAAGCTTATATTTGTGTAGTAAAGTATTACGGGTGATATGTTAAATAAAATATTATGTTTATATTTTCATTTGACAATATCAGTACAATAGTCTATTTAGAAAATGTAGTAATTAAGTAGGAAATTTAATGTATAGTAGTAAAATAAATTAAAAAGTATTATTAATGTATGTTAATATAATTTAAAAACAGTAGTATGGTAGTTTATATAGTAGGAGATATGGCGGTCTTTAATTAAAGGCTTTGTTTGAGTACTCTTCTACTGGAAGGGTTTTTTTATTTATGCAAATAAAATATTTACTAATTATTGTTTTTCATTATATTTTGCAAAATAAAATATATAAATTTAAATTTTGGAGGATGGTAGTATGGTAGTAAAAAGAAAAATTTCAATTCTATTAGCACTGATGCTTTCAGTTGCTATCTTTGGAGGTTGCTCAAAAACCTCATCATCAAAAGCTCTTAAGGATAAAGATGTTATAAAAATAGGTATAGCTCAAATTGTGGAGCATCCAGCTTTGGATTTGGCTAAAAAAGGATTTGTGGATAGATTAGCAGAAAAGGGATTTAAGGATGGAAAAAATCTAAAAATAGATTTTCAAAATGCTCAAGGGGATATGGCTACAATTCAAACCATAAATCAAAATTTTGTATCTCAAAAAAATGATATGATATATGCAATAGCCACACCTTCAGTTCAAGCGGCTTTTAATGCCACTAAAAAAATACCTATAGTTATGACAGCTGTTACAGATCCAGTACAAGCAGGAGTTGTAAAATCATTAGACAAATCAGGTACTAATGTAGCTGGTACTTCAGATAAAATATCCATAGAAGAAAACTTTAATTTAATAAAAAAAATATTGCCTGGGAAAAAAACAATAGGAATATTATATAATACTAGTGAAAAGAATTCTGAAATACAGGTTAAAGAAGCAGAGGAAAAGGCTAAGAAATTAGGATTCAAAATTGTTAAAAAAGGTATAACAAATGTTAATGATATTCATCAATCTTTAGCGGCTATATTAAATCAAATTGATGTTATGTTTATCCCTACAGACAATACAGTAGCTTCATCTATGCCATTTATAAGTAATGAATGTAATAAGAAGAATATACCAATAATAGGTTCAGAAAAAGCTCATGTAGAAGGAGGAGCATTAGCTACATCAGGTTTAGATTATTATAATTTAGGAAAAGAATCTGCAGACGTAGCCATAGAAATTATAAATGGAAAAGATCCTAAAGACATGAAAATAAGATTTATGAAAGATACTAAATTATCAATAAATATGGAAGCTGCAAAAAAATTAAATATAAAAATACCAAAAGATATAGAAGATAAGGCTGAAAAGATTAAGGGAGGCCAAAAATAATGGACATCATACTAGGAGTATTAGAACAGGGATTTATATTTTCTATTGTTTGCTTTGGAGTGTATATAACATATAAAATATTAGATTTTCCTGATCTTTCTGTAGATGGTACATTCCCATTGGGAGCAGCAGTTGCAGCCGCTTTCTTGGTAAAGGGTTATAATCCAATTTTAAGCTCTTTAATTGCTCTAATAGCAGGAGCTGTAGCGGGATTAGTAACAGGAGTACTACATGTTAAATTTAAAATAACTAATTTGCTTTCTGGAATATTAGTTATGGTAGGATTATATTCTATTAATTTAAGAATAATGGGAAAATCAAATATACCTTTGTTTAATAAAACACATTTATTTTCAAATACAACAGATCCTATAATTATAATTGCAGTATTTCTTTTAATATGCAAAATTGCCTTAGATCTATTTTTAAAAACCAAAGCAGGATTTATATTAAAAGCAACAGGTGATAATGAACAGTTGGTGTTATCTCTTGGTGTAAATAAAGATTTAGTTAAAATAATGGGATTAATGATATCTAATGGGTTAGTAGCATTAGGTGGAGCTCTAATGGCTCAATATCAAGGATTTTCAGATGTAGGCATGGGAACAGGAATAGTAGTTATGGGTCTTGCATCTGTAATTATAGGAGAATCCTTATTTGGAAGGATAAAAATCTTAAATGCAACTACAAGAGTGTTACTAGGTTCTTTAGTATATAAATTAGCAGTATCAATGGCTTTAACCATGGGGTTAGCTCCTACAGATTTAAAACTTGTAACAGCAGTGATTGTTGTAATAGCTCTAAGCTTAAATAAAAATCCTTTAAAAATAATAAAAAAGCAAAAAGCTAAAGAAGGAGGGATTTTAGATGCTTCAAATAGAAAATCTGTGCAAAGTGTTCAATAAAGACACTGTAAATGAAAATAATTTGTTTGGGGATTTTACTCTAGATGTAAAAGATGGCGAATTTATAACTATAATAGGAAGTAATGGAGCAGGGAAATCCACTCTTTTAAATATAATATCAGGAAGTATAAAACCAGATCAGGGAAAAATAAAGTTAGAGCAAAAGGATATAACTAGTAGAAAGGAATATAAGATTTCAAAATATATAGGTAGGGTATTTCAAGATCCATCTAAAGGTACGGCTCCATCTATGACTATATTAGAAAATATGTCTATGGCAGAAAATAAGGGAAAGAGATTCGGACTTACTTTAGGTATAAATAAAAAGAAAAATTCTAAATTTATAGATATGTTAAAAGAACTGAACTTAGGCTTAGAGGATAAACTAAATGTAACAGTAGGTTCATTATCCGGTGGTCAAAGGCAGGCACTATCATTAATTATGACAGCTATGAATAAGCCTAAAATATTGCTTTTAGACGAGCACACAGCGGCATTGGATCCTAAAACATCTAAAATAATAATAGATATAACAGAGAAAATAATAGAAGAAGAAAAAATTACAGCCTTAATGGTAACCCATGATCTAAACCAAGCCATAAATGTAGGAAATAGATTAATAATGATGCATAAAGGTAATGTGGTTTTAGACATAAAAGGAGAAGAAAAGAAAGTCTTAACAAAAGAAAAAATATTAAAATGTTTTGAAAATCTTAATATAGAAGATGGGCTAAGTGATAGAACCTTACTTTCATAGTTAATTTTAAATAATAAATATAAAAGATACCAAGTGATTATAATGATTTACTCCTTAATAATGGGGCTGTCGCACTAAGAATAAATCCTGCAATATATTGTGTTAAGTTTGAACTTGTAAAACAATATATTGTGATTAAATTCTTTAATGCTACAACCTCATTATTATATTTAAGTGAGTTTTTATAAGTATTACTTTTGTAATCATTTATATGAATTTTATTATTGTTAATCAGTATATTATAAAAAATTATACATATATTTTTGTTGTCACAAAAGCCATGGTGTTTATTGTATTAAGTATTAATAGGTATTATAAAATTTAGCAAAAAACATTTAGGGAATTTAACTTAAAATTTGAAATTAATGGTATAATTAATATAGTTTATAATTTGATTATGAATGGGAGGCTTAATATGCTTAGAGTAATATATATAATTACTTATGCAATAATGTGTTTACTTATGCTCTATTGGTCATACAATTCAATAGTAAAAAAGGAAATAAAAGTTTATGTTGGAGTACATAGAAAGATAACAGATAAAGATAAATTTACTAAATCCCTTGGAATAAATTATTTAATGCTTTCTTTATGTTTTTTATTTTATGCTATATTATTATATTTTGATCAAACTCCTAAGTATCCTATATTTACTATAGCTTTTATTATTCTTCTTATGGCCCCTTTTATGTTAGTAAATAAGTATACAAAGAAATAAAATATGAATTACTTGAAAACTGCTTATTTTTCTTAATAAATTGGCAGTTTTAATATTTTTAAAATTTATCATATTAATAAGACATTCTGATATTTTCTTTGTTAAGTAATACAATTATCCATCAAAGTTTATTTTTCTATAACTTAAGATTATGTTATTTTTATAAATTAATAATTAACTATAATTTACATGCTTTGACACAGAAAATAGCCATAATTATAATGTAAATTAATGAAGTTATAATTTCGAAATCAATAACATTTTGAATGAAATTATTTATATAACAGATAATTTGTACAATATGAACCTAGGGATATATTAACAATACATACTTTTATAGGAATAGTTTTTAAAGACACTGGACAATATAATTTAATAAAAAGATTTTTATTAAAATTTAGCAATTGCATTTGTAAAGGGAGGAATTTTTAATGGATAATCCTAATATTCAACGTATAGAATTAGAACGTATTTATGGAAAGATTAGTCCGTTTGAGCTTAAAAATAAATTAATTAGCCTTGCTAAAGGGGGACAAATAGCAAAAAGTGCCCATGCTCTTTTAGACGCAGGAAGAGGAAATCCAAATTGGACAGCAGCAGCCCCTAGAGAATCATTTTTTACTTTTGGTCAATTTGCAGTAGAGGAAACTCGTAGGGTATGGAATGACGGAGCACTAGCGGGAATGCCTAAAAAAGAAGGCATATATGAAAGATTAAAAGAATACATAAAAAAACATAAAGATGAACCAGGAATAGATCTTTTAAATAATATAGTTGATTATGGTGTAGAGGTGAAAGGTTTTAATAAAGATTGCTTTATATATGAACTGGCAGATGGAATTATTGGAGACAACTATCCAGTTCCAGATAGAATATTAATTCATATAGAAAAATTGGTACGAGATTATCTTATGCAAGAAATGTGTTACAATAAACCACTAAAAGGAAAATTTAATTTGTTTGCAGTAGAAGGAGCTACTGCAGCTATGTGTTATATATTTGATTCTTTAAGAGCTAATGAATTACTTCAAAAAGGAGATAGGATAGCTATTATGACTCCTATATTTACTCCATATCTTGAAATACCTTTAATACCTCGCTATAGTTGTGATGTAGTTAATATTAATGCAAGTGAGACAAATGAAGATGGAACTCATACTTGGCAATATCCTGAAGAAGAATTAGAGAAATTAAGGGACCCAAGTATTAAAGCACTGTTTGTGGTTAATCCTAGTAATCCCCCATCTGTAGCTATAAAACCGGATTCTATAAATAAAATAGTAGAAATTGTAAATCAAAGCAATCCAGATTTAATGATAATTTCTGATGATGTATACGGAACATTTGTAGATGAATTCCGTTCTCTAGTAGCGGATTTGCCGTATAACACAATAGGTGTTTATTCTTTTTCAAAATATTTTGGAGTAACAGGATGGAGACTTGGAACTATTGCCCTTTATGAAGATAATGTATTTGATAAATTAATAAGGCAATTACCAAAGGACAAGAAAGAAGATTTAAGAAAGCGATATGGAGCTCTTTCTACTAATCCAGAGCAAATTCCTTTTATCGATAGGATAGTAGCAGATAGTCGTCAAGTAGCCCTTAATCATACAGCAGGATTATCTACTCCACAACAAGTTCAAATGGCATTCTTTTCTGTGTTTGCTATATTAGATAGGGAAAATAAATATAAACAATTAACACAACAAATATGTAGACGTCGTCAAAAATTATTATATGAAGGATTAGGTATAAAATTTGAAAGACAAGAAGATGATGCTTCATACTATACAGAGTTTGATTTGCTTGAGTGGGCAGATTCTAATTATGGAGAAGAATTTAGTAGTTATTTAGAAAAACAGTATAAACCTGTAGATATACTATTACGATTAGCAGAAAAATCTTCTATAGTTCTATTAGGTGGAGGAGGATTCAATGGGCCAGAGTGGTCTATTAGAATATCACTTGCCAATTTAAATGATGAAGCATATTCTAAAATAGGAAAAGTTCTTCACAATGTATTAGATGAGTATGTAGGGGAATGGAAGAATTATAAATCATCCAAAAAATAAATTGTTGTTAAGATTTAAAGCTTTATAATATATAGGACCAATGGATTTAAATTTAATATATAAATAAAATAAAGATACAGTCAGTAAATAGAATTATTGATTGTATCTTTATTTTAATTTTAACGAGTTGTTTAATTTAAATAGATAATAATAATATTATTATTAATTAGATCTTTAGAATTACATTTAATTGTCCGATGATTTTTAATTTTTGTATAAAAATTAAAAAAATAAATATTGAAAATTATAAGAATTTATGATATCCTTTTCTTAAACAAAAGCTTACTTTATAAGCACTTGTTTAAGAAAAGGTTTTTAGAGGGGATAAATATGACAAATAGAGAAAAAGAAATTTTAGAATTAATAAAAAAAGATCCAATGATATCCCAAAAGGACTTGGCAGAAAAGCTAGGTATAACTAGATCTTCTGCAGCAGTGCACATAGCTAATCTTTTGAAAAAAGGGAATATATTAGGTAAAGGTTATATAGTTTCAAAAGAAGAGGAATATGTTTCTATAATTGGTGGAGCAAATATGGATATACAAGGATTCCCTAATGATCAGTTAATATATAAAGATTCTAATCCAGGAACAAGTAAAATATCCTTGGGTGGAGTAGGCAGAAACATAGGGGAAAACTTAACTAGATTAGGAGTAAATACGAAGCTCATAACCGCTTTAGGGGCGGATATGTATGGAACTAAGATATTAGAAGAAGCGAAACTTATAGGTATGGATATGGAACACTCCATAATAATGAGAGAAAATTCAACATCTACGTATCTTTCAATACTAGATGAAAAGGGAGATATGGTAGTTGCAATAGCTCATATGGATATATTTAATAAAATGCCATTAAGTTTTATTAAAACTAAAAAACATGTTATAGAGAATTCTGGAGTATGCATAATTGATACTAATATACCCCAGGATATTATAGAATATATAGTTAACAATTATACAAATACACAATTCTTTTTAGATACAGTATCTACTACTAAAGCTAAAAAGATAAAAAATATGGTAGGGAAATTTCATACTATTAAGCCTAATAAAATTGAGGCAGAAATGTTATCTGGAATTTCTATAAAAAAAGATAATGACTTAGAAAAAGTATCAGAGTTTTTTTTAGAAAAAGGAGTTAAAAGGGTGTTTATAACTTTAGGTGAAGAAGGGGTTTATTATAATGACGGAAAAGAAAAAGGTAAAATATCTACTCCTAAAGTTAAAGTTATAAATGTAACAGGAGCAGGGGATGCTTTTATGGCGGCTATTGCATATTGTTACTTAAAGGATTTTTCCATAGAAGAAACTGTGAAGTTTTCCATGACAGCTTCCATATTAGCATTGTCCCATGAAGACACTATAAATCCAAACATGTCAGTTTGGAACATAAATAATAAGATGAAGGAGATAGGATTATGTTAGAAAAATATTTAGACATTAATAAAGAAGTATTAGAGGCTTTAAAAGAAAATAAACCAGTAGTGGCACTAGAATCTACTATAATATCTCACGGAATGCCATATCCTAAAAATGTAGAAACTGCATTAAATGTTGAAAAAATAATAAGGGATAAAGGAGCGATACCAGCTACTATAGCAATATTAAATGGTAAATTAAAAGTTGGTTTAACAAAGGATGAAATAGAATATTTAGGTAAAAAAGGTACAGAAGTAATTAAAACTAGTAGAAGGGATATCCCATTTATATTAGCTAAAAAATTAGATGGAGCAACTACAGTAGCATCTACTATGATCATAGCTAGTTTAGCAGGAATAAAAGTATTTGGAACTGGTGGAATAGGTGGAGTTCATAGAGGGGCTCAAGAAACTTTTGATATATCAGCAGATCTTCAAGAATTATCTCATACTGATGTGGCAGTAGTTTGTGCTGGAGCAAAATCTATTTTAGATATAGGTTTAACATTAGAATATTTAGAAACTCAAGGAGTACCAGTAGTAGGATTTGGCACAGAAGAATTACCAGCATTCTATACAAGAAGAAGTGGATTTAAGGTAGACTATAAAGTGGATACACCGAAGGAATTAGCAGAAGCTTTAAAAGCTAAATGGGATTTAGGTCTTCAAGGTGGAATGGTAGTAGCTAATCCAATCCCAGAACAGTACCAAATGGACTATGATGCTATAACAAAAGCTATAAATGATGCAGTTAAAGAATCAGAAGAAAAAGGTATAAAAGGTAAAGAAAGTACACCATTCTTATTAGCTAAAGTAAAAGATATAACTGCAGGAAAGAGTTTAGAAGCTAATATACAATTAGTTTACAATAACGTTGCAGTAGCTTCAGAGTTAGCTATAGAATTATGTAAGCTTAATAAATAAATTAAAATAAAGATTTATAATAAATTTAAAGGGGCTGCGGCATTAAAGAATTTAAGCCAATATATTGTTTTATAGTTTAAAGTTAACACAATATATTGTAGCATTTATTCTTAGTGCCACAGCCACTTTTTTATGCTTTTATTATTATATGATGATATAATCTATAGAAAAGATGAAAACAATAAAGTATTAATTTGTCTGTGAATTTGTACTATTTTAGCATTTAAAAGATCAATTTTTATATAAATTTATACAGCAAGTTAATAAATATGGGGTGAGAGTATGAAAATTGCTATAATAGGATCTGGAGCTATGGGATCTTTATATGGAGCTTATTTACATAAAAATGGTGAAGATGTTTATTTAATTAATACATGGGAAGAGCATATAAATACTATAAATAAACAGGGATTAATAATAGAACAAGGAGAGAAAAAACTAAAATTTTATCCTAAGGCACTTGTAAATTCTAAGGGTATAGGAATAGTAGATTTGGCAATTATCTTTGTAAAATCCACAAAAACTGAAGAAGCTATTTTACAAAATAAGAGTATAATAGGAAAGAATACTTATGTTTTAACACTTCAAAATGGGTACGGTAACGGAGAAAAGTTAGAAAAATATATAAATAAGAATAAAATAATAATAGGGACTACGGGGGAAGGCTGTACTACAGTAAGAGCTGGACATATAAAGCATGCAGGCTCAGGAGATACTTATATAGGTATGTTCTCTGGGATAGAAAATAATATTTTAAAAGATTTAGAAACTATTTTAATTAATAGTGGTTTTAGGACATATATAAGCAAGGAGCCTAAAATTCTAATTTGGAATAAGCTAATTATAAATGTAGGAATTAATGCTATTACAGCTATTTTAAGAATAAAAAATGGAGACATTTTAAAAAAAGAATCTACAATGAAAATTATGAAATCTGCAGTTATAGAGGCAATAGAAGTGGCTAATGCTAAGGGTTTTGATTTTAATTGTGAGGAAATGATAAAAAAAGTAGAACAGGTAGCTTTAAAAACAGCAGAAAATAAATCCTCTATGTTGCAAGATATTTTAAATAATAAAAAAACAGAAATAGAAACAATAAATGGAGCAATTATAAAAGAAGGTAGAAAATTAAGCATAAATACATCTGTAAATGAAATATTAACTAATTTGATAATTTCCTTAGAAAATAAATAAGATCTTATAAAATTAATAAAATATAAAATAATATAATAATATAGTTATAAAAAATAATGTATAATATAAGATATATAAGACTATCAAATATAATTAATATTTGATATAACAAAAATAAATTAATAAGGTAGGCGGATTTCTATGCTAGATAAAAGTTGTAAAGAGTTTGTAGATATGCTATCTTCTAAGGGAGCAGTGCCAGGCGGAGGCGGTGCTTGCGCCTATGTAGGAGCTTTGGGCATGGCTTTAGGTAATATGGTAGCAAATCTAACTATAGGAAAGAAAAAATATAAAGATGTAGAAGATGAAGTAAGGGAAATATTAAAACAAGGAGAAATTTTAATAGAAAAATTAGAATCATTAGTTAACAAAGATGCTGAAGCATTTTATCCATTGTCAAAAGCCTATGGATTACCTAAAAATACAGAAGAAGAAAGAAAGTATAAAGATGAAGTTATGGAAAAGGCTTTATATGAAGCTAGTTTAGTACCACTACAAGTAGCCAAATGTGCAGCAGAAACTATAGATCTTCATTATAAGTTGGCTAAAATAGGAACACGAATTGCAATAAGTGATGTAGGAGTTGGAGTATTGTTTTGTAAGACAGCTCTGGAGGCTTCTAAATTAAATGTATATATAAATACTAATATGATGAAAAATAACGATGCAAAAAATTCATTAGAAGAAGAAATTAGTACATTAGTTTCAAAGTATTCAACTAAAGCAGATAAAGTTTATAGTTATATAGAGAATTTAATAAGGGGAAATGAATAGTGAGTAAAATATTATATGGAAATGAAGTAGGTTTAAAAATAAAAGAAGATTTAAAATTAAGAATAGATAAATTAAAAGAAAAAAGTATTATACCTAAGCTTGCTATCATACGCATTGGAAATAAACAAGATGACATTGCTTATGAAAAAAGTATAATAAAAAGTTGTGAAAAGCTAAATATAGAAGTAAAAGTACATGAACTAAAAGAAGATATATTACAAGAAGAATTTTTAAAATTAATGGAAATTTTAAATAATGACAAATACATTCATGGTATATTAGTATTTAGACCATATCCTAAACATTTAAATAACAATATAATAAATTCTTCTATATCATTAGAAAAAGATGTAGATTGTATGAATCCTTTAAATCTGGAAAAAATATTTGAAGGAAATTTAAATGGATTTATGCCTTGTACTCCGGAGGCTGTAGTAGAAATATTAAAGCACTATGATATAGATTTAAATAGCAAAAATATAGCTATTATAAATAGAAGCATGGTAGTAGGAAAGCCTTTAGCTATGATGGCTTTAGCTAATAATGCTACAGTTACTATATGTCATTCTAAAACTAAGGATTTACCAGCTATAACTAAAAAAGCAGATATAGTAGTAACAGCTATAGGGAAAGCTAAATTAATAAAAGAAGAATATTTTAATGAAAATTCTATAGTTATAGATGTAAGTATAAATGTAGATGAAGATGGGAAATTATGTGGAGACGTAGATTTTCAAAATGTAGAACATAAAGTAAGTGCCATAACTCCAGTACCAAGAGGAGTTGGAAGCGTTACAACTACCTTACTATTAAAACACATAGTAAAGTCAGCAGAAAAACATTAAACTATAAAGTTAATAAATAAAAGCAAAGCTTATTTTTTATATTAATAAATATAAAAAATAGGCTTTAATGTTTATATTTACAATATCTTAAGTTATCAATAAAATTTATTGATAACTTAACATTGTTCAAAAATCCCATGCATTTACATAAGGTTTTATAATGGTTTAATTATTATAATATATTATTTTTAAAAATAATATATGTTGTTAATTTTTAACACAAAGGTATTTAAGGTGAAATTAAACAAATATTTTAGTTATGCTATAATATAAAAGGATAAAAAATATATTATTAGGATATACAAAGTAGCATGTGATTTTCAAATATAAAATCACCATAATACAGAGGAGGAAAAACATGATAAAATTTATAGCTACAGATTTAGACGGAACACTAGTAAATAGTGATGGGAAAATATATAACAAAGTATTCAATTTAATAAATGATTTACACAAGAATGGAATAAAATTTGCAGCAGCTAGTGGAAGATTTTATTCTCAATTAAATGAAAATTTTAATAATGTAAAAGAAGGTATGATACTTATAGCTCATAATGGAGCACTTATAAAATATAATAAAAATGGACAAACTCTCTATGCCAATTATATAGATAAAAAATATATAAAATCAGTGGAAAATTTAAAGAGAAATTTTGGAGAAGAGTTGATTTTGGCAGGAGAAAATGAAGCGTTGGTTGTTAACCCATCTCAAAGTATTAAAGATGAGTTTAGTTTTTATAACGTACCTTATATAGAATACAAATCTTTTGATGATATAGATCAACCTGTTCAAAAGATAAGTTATTATGTTAAAGATGGTATTAAAGCTAATATGACGGATTACTTAAAAGAAAATTTAGATAAAAACCTTCAATTTGTAGCTTCAGGAGATAAATGGATAGATATTATGAATAAAGAAGTAAGTAAGGGTCATGCAATAGAAATACTTCAAAAAAAGTTTAATATAAATAAAGATAATACTATGGTTTTTGGAGATTATTATAATGATATAACTATGTTTAATCAGGCTTATTATAGCTATGCTATGGAAAATGCACCAGAGGATGTAAAGGAAAAGGCTAAATTTATAGCTGGCAACAATAATGATAATGCAGTATACAAAACTATAAATAAATATGTAGGCATGTGCTAATTCAACAACTACCAAAGTAGGCGTGATACAAAACACCCTTTGTATTAAATAACTAAATATAATAGCATTTAATATAAGTTCATATTGATTTTTTGATTTCTTATATTTTTTACAGTAGCTTTAAAAAATCTTTTCCTTATAATTTATTATCCATTAAAAATGTAAAGTTATATTATATAAAAATAATATGAGAACATTTTGAGAATAATATATAGTGAATTTAAATAATATAAGGAAGTGATTATATGAGTAAGAACTCTGATATAAAATCTAAAAATCAAAGTGCAATAAACAATAGTGAGAATAGCAAGAACTCTACTACAGGATATATGGATAGAGGAAATTCTAGCAAAATAGCAGCAAAACAAGGAATTAGAAATAAATAAAAATAATAAACCTACTGATAAATTATCGGTGGGTTTTATTAATATATAATAAAAAGCGTTGGAATTATTATATTTGGGTAAATATTAGCTAACTTTAACATATATATATAATAAAACCAAATGGCGTATAAAAATATGGAAATAATATAAGAATAATTATATTTGGCAATTAAAATTTAGGAGTGAAAATATTGATAATAAAAAATATAAAAAGCAATGCTATTAAAATATTATTAACCATAGATTTTATAATATATTTATTTATTTTAGTTATGGATTTTTTTCAAATTCAAAGTTTATACAAATATTCTTCAAATATAAAATTTATTAGTATAGTTATTTGCTTTGCCATCACCTTATTTATATCTAAACATAACATATATGATAGAGTAGATATAACTATTTTAAGACTAGCTTTATTTTTTACAACTGTAGCAGATTTTAATATGGTTATTTTACAAAATAATAAGGTAGGAATTTTATTTTTTATCATTGTGCAGAGCCTATATATAATACGACATGGAAGGTTTATAGATATAAATGGACAGGTACAATATAAACATAAAGATATTTATATGTTTATATTGTATATATTTATATTTGTTTTTATAAAAAATATAAATATATTTTCAAGGGAAAATACTATATTATCTTTGGCTTTAATGTATACATTATTGCTTATTCAAAGCTTAATAATAGCTTACAAAACATTTAATAATAATTTTTTTAAACCTGTAACCTGTAAAATTATAAGTATAGGTATTACCTTATTTTTTCTATGTGATTTAAATGTGGGTTTTTCTAATATTAGCTTTTATTTATTAAATATACAACATATTAAAAATTTAGAAAATATATTTTTACCTTTAATCTGGTTTTTTTATCTTCCAAGTCAGATATTAATTAGTTTAAGCGGATATAATATAGATCCCAAAAATAAAAGTAAATATTGATTATGCCAATATTACATGATAAAATCAAAATAAGAAATTATCAAGTAATAATTATTATTATATATTAAAAAGTAGAGAGAAGGTGATACTATGACTTGGTTTAAAGAATTGAATCCGATTATGCAGGCACTATTAGCTACATTCTTTACATGGGCCGTTACAGCATTGGGAGCTTCATTAGTGTTTTTCTTTAAAAATATAAATAAAAAAGTATTAAATGCTATGCTAGGTTTTGCAGCAGGAGTAATGATTGCAGCTAGTTATTGGTCACTTTTAGCACCAGCCATACAAATGTCTGAATCTCAAGGAAAAGTTGCATGGATACCAGCAGCAGTTGGTTTTTTATCAGGAGGAATATCTTTAAGGATAGTAGATAAAATTCTTCCGCATCTTCATATAGGTAAGGATAAAGAGGAAGCAGAAGGTATAAAAACAAGTTGGCAAAAAAGTGTTTTGTTGGTTTTAGCTATAACTCTTCACAATATACCAGAAGGATTAGCTGTGGGAGTGGCTTTCGGAGCTGTAGGTGCTAATATAGAATCTGCATCTTTGGCAGGTGCCATAGCATTAGCCTTAGGTATAGGAATTCAAAATTTCCCTGAAGGTGCTGCGGTATCTGTACCACTAAGAAGAGAAGGGAATAGCAGATTAAAGAGTTTTTGGTATGGTCAAGCTTCTGGAATAGTTGAACCAATAGCAGGTGTTATAGGAGCAGCTTCTGTACTGTTTATAAGAAACTTGCTACCTTATGCATTGTCTTTTGCGGCTGGAGCAATGATATTTGTTGTAGTTGAGGAACTAATTCCAGAATCACAGGAAGGAAATGATACAGATATATCATCTATGGGTGTATTAATTGGATTTACTGTAATGATGATATTAGATGTAGCTTTAGGATAAATACATTTAGCTAATAAAAAATACTATGATATAATAATTATAGCATAGTATTTTTTATATATATGCTTGGTGTATTATTAAGTGAACATATCTACATTAGATATGGTAAATTAAAAATTCAACTGAAAACACCCCTTTAATTTATAGCGAATATATGGGTAAGGAGGGCTTCCTAGATTTAATTTAGTAGGAGGTTTAAATCTAGAAAAATATTCACTATAAATCAAAGAGAGCTTTGTGTGGTTTCAATTAATTATATGTGATTGTTTCTTATGATAATAAGTATACAGCAAATGAAAATCAATTTCAATAGTAAAAGTGAAAAATTTTAAAAAATATTGACATATATTAATGAAAGTAATATAATCATAGTAAATAGATAGGAATACTATGAAAGAGGAGATTTTATGAAGATATCCACTAAAGGAAAATATGGAATAAAAGCTATAGTAGATTTAGCTATAAATTCTACTGAAGAAGTTGTTACTTTGAAAAGTATTTCTGAGAGACAAAACATATCGGAAGGATATTTAGAACAAATATTTTCCTTGTTAAGAAAAAATAATTTAATAAAAGGTAGAAAAGGAGCTCAAGGTGGTTATGTGTTAGAAAAGGATTCAGCACATATAACTGCAGGTGAAATATTAAGAGCTCTTGAAGGGGATCTATCTGTTGTAGAATTAAATGATAACTATTTAAATAATAGAATGGAAAAATCTATTAAAACAAATTTATGGGATAGAATTAATGAAAGTATAGAAAGAGTAGTAGATTCTATAACATTACAAGATTTAGTAGAAGCCTATAAAGCATCAGATAATGGAAATATAATGTACTACATATAATATTGTAGTACGGTTTATTTTAATATAAATACCTAGTAAACACATGTGAATAATTGGACTAAAAGGGGATGGTTTAATGTGTAGTCAGTGTATATTTTATAAAGAAACCGTAGAAATTAAAAACAAAGTTTTCAGTTTAAACCTAGCAAACTAATATGTGAACTCATACTGTATGTTAATAATAAACATTGAGAGGAGAAATAACTATGAAAAAAATATATAAAAATTTAACAGAATTAATAGGGAATACACCATTACTAGAACTTAACAAAATAAAAGAAGAAAATGAATTAAAGGCTAATATAATAGCTAAAGTAGAATATTTTAATCCAGCAAGTAGTGTAAAAGATAGAATAGCATTTGCAATGATAGAGGAAGCAGAAAAACAAGGATTAATAAACAAAGATACAGTAATAATAGAACCTACTAGTGGTAACACAGGGGTTGGACTTGCTTTTGTAGCAGCGGCTAAAGGATATAAACTTATATTAACCATGCCAGAGACCATGAGTGTGGAAAGAAGAGTTATATTAAAAGCTTATGGTGCAGAATTAGTTCTAACACCAGGAAAGGATGGAATGAAGGGAGCTATAGAAAAAGCAGTAGAACTATCAAAAGAATATAAAAACTCTTTTGTTCCACAACAATTTGAAAATAAGACTAATCCAGCTATACACAAAAAGACTACAGGGGTAGAAATTTGGAATGATACAGAAGGAGAAGTAGATATATTTATAGCAGGAGTAGGTACTGGTGGAACAATCTCAGGGGTAGGAGAATATTTAAAAGAAAAAAATAAGAATATAAAAATAATAGCAGTAGAACCAGAAGATTCACCAGTTTTATCAGGAGGAAATCCAGGACCACATAAGATTCAGGGAATAGGAGCAGGTTTTGTACCAAGTATTTTAAATACAGATGTTTTAGATGAAATAATTAAAGTGTCTAACACAGAGGCATTTGAATCAACAAAACATGTAGCAAAAACAGAAGGCCTATTAGTAGGTATATCTTCAGGAGCAGCAATATATGCGGCTATACAAATAGCTAAGAGACCAGAAAATCAAGGTAAAAATATAATAGTGTTACTTCCAGATACAGGTCAAAGATATTTATCTACAGGAATTTTTGAATAATAATTAATGATAAAACCATAGAATAGGAGAAAAAAATTGAAAATTTTTGATGAAAAATATTTATTACAATCAGTAGGAGTTCTTTTAAAATATGCTCATATAACTTTATCTATAGCTGTTTTATCTATGATTATAGCTGTTACATTAGGAGTTATATTGGCCATAATAAGAATGTATAAGATTAAAGGTATTTATAGAATAAGTGAAGTTTATATATCTTTTTTTAGAGGAACACCTATCCTAATACAGCTTTTCCTTTTTTACTATGGTATGCCTCAAATTATTCCCTCATTTAAAGAGATACCTGCATATATGGCAGTAGTAATTGCATTAAGTATGAATGGATCTGCTTATATGGCGGAAATAATAAGGGGTGCAATAATGTCTATAGATAGAGGACAAATGGAGGCTGCATTATCCTTAGGAATGACTGAATTCCAAGCTATGAAGAGAATAATTTTACCTCAAGCTTCTAGAATTGCAATACCTTCTTTAGGCAATAGTTTTATTGATCTTTTAAAAAGTTCATCTTTGGCTTTTACTGTAGGAGTTGCAGAGATATTATCAAAAGCCCAAATGAATGCAGCATCTAGCTATAGGTTTTTTGAAAGCTATTTAGCAGTAGCTTTAATATATTGGGGGATGATAGAATTATTTAATTTTATGCAAAGAGTATTAGAAACAAAAATGGCAAAAGCATATTAGGCTTAATATAAATACATGGAGGAAAAAACATTGAAAACAAATTATATAAAAAAATCATTTGTAAGTATTTTATTAGTTATAGCATTAGGAGTAGTATTAACAGCATGTTCTTCTAAAAATAAAGAAGCAGAAGGGAATACTACAATAAAAATAGGAACATCAGGACAGTATTATCCATTTACATTTGTGGAAAAGGATAGCAATAAAGTACAGGGATTTGAAATAGATATTTGGGAGGAAATAGGTAAAAGAACAGGATATAAACCAGAATTTGTAGTGGCAGAATGGACAGGTATTATGGGTATGTTGGATACAGGTAAAATAGATACTGTGGCTAATGAAATTACTGTTACAGATAAGAAAAAAGAAAAATATAACTTCTCAAAACCTTATGTTTATTCAGGAGTTCAGTTAGCTGTAAAAAAAGGAAATAATAATGTAAAATCTTTAAAAGATTTGGAAGGAAAAACTGTAGCTACTCAAGTAGGAACTAATTATTATAAGACTATAGAAGACTATAATAATAAAGGCGGAAATATAAAAACAAAACAATACAGTAGTTTTCCCGGAATGTTTCAAGATGTAGATTTAGGTAGAGTTGATGCTTTAATAGAGGATAGATTAGCATGTCTTACAAATATACAAAAATCAAAATTAAATTTACAATTAGCAGGGAAACCTATAGAAGAAATGGAAAATGCTTATCCTTTTGCAAAGAAAGAAGAAAATAAAGAAAGAATAGAAAAAGTAAATAAAGCTTTAGATAGCATGAGGAAAGATGGAACATTAGCAAAAATATCTAAAAAGTGGTTTGGAGAAAATGTTACAGAGAAAAGCAAATAATGATTTTATTCATTTAGTTTAATGTTATAAATATATAGTTAAAAAAATATTAATATAAAATGTATATTTACAAATAATAAAATAAAAAATAGTGGTGATTATATGAAAGACAAAATATACATGGATTATGCAGCAACTACTTATATAAAGGAAGAAGTATTAGAGTGTATGATGCCTTACTTAACAAAATACTATGCTAATCCTTCTTCTATATATAATATGGCTAATAATATAAGAGTTGCCATAGATGAAGTTAAGGAAGAAATTGCAGATTTTATAGGAGCAAGGTCAGATGAAATATTTTTTACATCTGGTGGAACTGAGGGGGATAATTGGGCTATAAAAGGAACAGCCTATGCGAATACAAGCAAAGGCAAACATATAATAACTTCTTCTATAGAACATCCAGCAGTTTTAAATAGTTGCAAATACTTAAAAGGAAATGGATTTGATGTAACATTTTTATCTGTGGATAGCTATGGTAAAATAGATTTAAATATATTGGAGAAAAATATAAGAAAAGACACAATATTGGTTTCTATTATGACAGCTAATAATGAAATAGGTACAATACAAGATGTAAAATCTATAGGTGATATATGTAGAAAACATAAAGTTTTATTTCATACAGATGCAGTTCAAGCTTTAGGGCACACGCCTATAAATGTAGAAGATATGAATACAGATTTAATGACTATAACAGCTCATAAAATATATGGGCCAAAAGGAATTGGGGCCTTATATATAAGAAAAGGAACAAAAATTCATAACCTTCTTCATGGTGGAAGTCAAGAAAGAGGAAAAAGAGCAGGAACGGAAAATCCAGCAGCTGTAGTTGGTTTTGGAAAAGCAATTTCATTAATAAAGGAAAAAGGCAAGTCTGACAATGATAGAATAGAAAAACTTAGGGATAAGTTTATAAATGGCCTTTTAAAGATAAAAGGTACAAAGATAAATGGTGCCTTAGGAAAAGAAAGACTAAGTGGAAATATAAATGTGAGTTTTAAAGATATGGATTCACAATTAATACTCATGATGTTAGATAATGAAGACATATGTGCTTCAGCAGGAAGTGCATGCTCAGCAGGGGCCTTAGAACCATCTCATGTACTTTCAGCTATAGGAATAGATGAAGATTTTTCTAGAGGAACTATAAGATTTACCCTAGGGGATAAAAATACAGAAGAACAAGTGGAGTATGTACTAGAAAAATTAAAAAAAATAGTAAAGTGAGTTTAAGACTCAGATTATATAAACTATTATATAGACCTATATAACTGAGTCTTAAAATCTTGTTATTATATGAAAATGTGTTTATGTATTATTTTTATAATATATATTGGAAGTCATATAAATGTAAAAAACAAGTAAGATGGGGATGATATGAAAATGAACTATAAGTATAATAATCTTATTAGTTATTTAAAAGAATTAGATAGTGTAGCAGTAGCTTTTTTTGGAGGAGTAGATAGTACATTATTGCTAAAAGCGGCAAAAGAAGCCCTAGGTGATAAGGCAGTCTCTATTACCATAGTGTCTCCTTATATTCCAAAATGGGAGATAGAAGAAGCTAAAGAACTTGCCCAAAATATAGGAGTAAAATCATATTTTTTAGAAGTACCAATGATTGAGGAAATAAGGTTTAATCCAGAGGACAGATGCTACATATGTAAAAAAGGTGTATTTAGTAAAATAAAAGAATTAGCAAAAGAAAAAGGTATTAAATATGTAATAGATGGAACAAATGTAGATGATACTAAAGATTATAGACCAGGTATGAGGGCTTTAAAGGAATTATGCGTGAAAAGTCCATTGTTAGAAAACTCTATAAATAAAGAAGAAATAAGAGATTTATCTAAAGAGCTAAGTTTAAAAACTTGGGATAAACCAGCTTATGCATGTCTTTTGTCTAGAATTCCTTACAATCAAAAAATAAAAGAAGAAGATTTGGATAGAATAGAAAAGGCAGAACTATATATGATGAAATTAGGGTTCAGAGCTGTAAGAGTAAGAAGTCATGGAGATTTAGCAAGAATAGAAGTGCCCCAAAAACAAAGAGGGAATTTGCTTAGAGAAGAAACTTTGGATAAAGTATCAAAAAGTCTTAAAGATTTAGGATTTAAATATGTTACTATAGATGCAGAAGGTTATAAAATGGGAAGTTTAAATGCCCAAATAGATAAAAAGTAAATTTATTATCTATTTTTATAGAATTATAAAGGAGGTGTATATTTTGAAAAAGAAAGTTTTAGTTGGTATGAGTGGAGGAGTAGATAGTTCGGTAGCAGCCTATCTTTTAAAACAGCAGGGCTACGATGTAATAGGCGTAACTATGCAAATTTGGCAAGATGATGAGGAATTTGTAGAAAAAGAAGGGGCATGTTGCTCTTTAAGTGCAGTAGCAGATGCTAGAAGAGTAGCTAATAAAATAGGTATACCTTTTTATGTTATGAACTTTAAAGATGCTTTCAAAAAAAATGTTATTGATTATTTTGTAGATGAATATATGGAGGGTAGAACTCCAAACCCTTGTATAGCCTGTAATAAATTTATAAAATTCTCTTCTTTCTTAGATAAAGCAATAGAAATGGGTATAGATTATGTCGCTACAGGACACTATGCTATCATAGAAAAGCAAAATGATAGATATGTGATAAAAAAATCAGAAGATGATAAAAAGGACCAAACTTATGCGCTTTATAATTTTACACAGTTTCAATTGGAGAGAACATTGATGCCGTGTGGACAATACAAAAAAACTAAGATTAGAGAAATAGCTAAGGATATAGGTTTTAGAGTGCACAATAAAAAAGATAGTGAAGAAATATGCTTTATACCAGATAATGATCATGGAAGATATATTAAAAATAGATTTCCAAACAGAGTTAAAGAAGGAAAGTTTGTAGATAAAAATGGAAATGTTTTAGGTACACATAAAGGAATAGTTTACTATACTATAGGTCAAAGAAAAGGATTGGGTTTAGCTTTAGGAAAACCTATGTATGTAGTAGATATAAATCCTTTTAGAAATGAAGTAGTATTAGGAGATTTAGAAGATCTTTTAAATACAGAGCTTATAGCTAAAGATGTAAATTACATACCTTTTGATAGTTTAAAAGAACCTATGGAAATAGAAGCTAAAATTAGATATTCACAAACACCTTCAAAGGCATTACTAATTCCTATGGAAGATGGCAGGGTAAAAGTAAATTTTAAAGAAAAGCAAAGAGCTATAACTAAAGGTCAATCTGTAGTTTTCTATAAAGGGGATTTATTAATAGGAGGAGGAATAATAGAAAAGTAAAAAATAAAAGAAGTTCTCAAGATAGAGGTACCATTTTAATCTTGAAGACTTCTTTTTTATTTTAGTATATTTGAATGTAGTTGTTTACTGATTTTAGTTATTAACTTTAGTTATGCAAAATAAAAATCTAAATTGGTAAAACTACCAAAAAATAAATATGGCATACTTTCTCTCACTGTGTTATATAAAAGTTACCATACAAATATAAACACAGGAGGTAAAAAGTATGCCAAGTACTAATATTGTATCCATTAATAATGAACTTTACAATTACTTAAATGATGTAAATTATGGAATGTCTAAGCCTCAATTTAATCATTTAACCAATATTGCCAATGGATTAATTAATTTACCTGGCACTAAAACTTTATCTGAAATTGCTAAAAATGTGTTGCATTCAAAAGACAAAAGTTGTATTTATAGATTTTTAAGCCATTCTAAATGGGACCATAGTCTTCTGAACAACAATAGAATTAGCTATTTAAACTTTTTCCTTGAGCATAATATTAAACCTAAATCCGTAGGGTTTTTGATTATAGATGATACTGTAAATCCCAAGAAATCAGCAAAGAAAATGCAAGGATTATCTTATAATTACTCTCATACAGAAGACAAAAATATTTGGTCACATTGTGTGGTTACTTCAAATTTTGTTGTAAATGATAAATCTATTCCTTTACAATATAAACCTTACTATAAAAAGGAATTTTGCAAAGATTTAAATAAAAATTTTAAATCTAAGATTGATATTGCAAAAAATTTTATAACTTCTTTTAAAACTCCATCTAATTGTGAAAAAATGTATTGTCTTATGGATTCATGGTATACAAATAATAATTTAATAGAAGCATCTTTAGCAAAGGGCTACCACCTAATAGGAGCAATTAAATCTAACAGAAAAATATCTCCATTAGGAATTTCAATGCAGTTATCAAAATTTGAAAAATTCCTTAGTCCTAACACCTTAGACCTTGTTACAGTTGAAGGTAAGGACTATAGAGTATATACCTATGAAGGTAATGTTTCTAAATTCCCTTATGCTAAAATACTTATTTGCTATGAAGTCACCCATGATGGATTCAAGAACCCAGTATATTTGCTGTCTACCGACATCTTATTAAATGCAGAAACTATAATTAAATATTATTCTCACAGATGGACTATAGAAACTTCATATAAATATTTAAAAAGCAATTTAGCTTTTGATAAATATAGAATGCGTAGCATTTTGTCTATAGAACGATATTTTCTTATAGTATTCTTAATCTATAATTTTTTAGAATTATTTAGAGTTAGTTCCAACCACGGAGATTTTAAGACTATAGGTGAAACTCAGAAATATCTAAACAGCCTGACGGCAAAAGCACTTGTGTGCTTTATATATGAAAAATCAAAACAGAATATTGAACTAAAAGATATTTTATGTGAGCTAAAAATCCCTTAGAGTTTTTAAAAATTCATCATATAAAATTGGGCAAGTGTTTTCATATTATATGGATAATATATCATAATAAGTATAATATAGTCTCAATAGGTAATTTAGCTTTTGAAATTGCCTAACTAAAGTTATTAAGTTTCATTATAAATTTTTTTAATAAGTATTATATAAGCAAATTAAATTGTAGCAAAATGGTTTAATGAAGTGAGCAATAAATTCAAAATTGATGATTATTATTAAATGTGATACCATTTATAATATCAATACGCTTGTAATATGTGTATGTTTTCCTATATTATATGCATAAAGGACATTATAATAATGAAAATATAATTAATGCAAGTGATTTTTATAATATAATTGATTTAAAGTTTATATAACAATAATCAAAACTTTAATGTTAAGTAAGGAGAAAAATAATGTTAGAAGTAATGATTTGTGAAGATAATGAGGTTCAAAGGGGAAAGCTTAAGCAACTTGTTGAAAATACTATTTTAAGGGAAAAGTTAGACTTAAATATAGCTATTTCCACAGGAGAGCCAAATGACATAATAAGTTATATAAAAGAGAATAATAGTACAGGAATATATCTTTTAGATGTAGATTTAAAAAGTGATATAAATGGTGTAAAGCTTGGTGAAAAAATTAGAGAACTAGATTCTCTAGGATATATAATATTTACAACCACTCATTTAGAAATGAGTTATTTAGCTTTTAAATACAAAGTAGAAGCTATGGACTATGTAATTAAAGATGATGATGACTTTAAAAATAGGGTAAATAGCTGTATTATTAAAGCTTATGATACTTATCACAGGCAACAATATAAAGAAGAGTATATTTCAATAGATACAGACACAAGGGTAATAAATATTAGACCAAGGGATATTTTATTTGTTGAAACTACAGGAACTCCCCATAAAATAAGAATACATGAGGAAAATAGACAGATTGAAATGTATGCTAATTTGAAGGATATTCAAAATAAGCTTCCACTTAATTTTTATAGATGCCACAAATCATATATTGTAAATAAAGATAAGATTAAGGAGATAGATAAAAAACACAACAAGATAATTATGATCAATGAAGAAGAGTGTTATGTTTCCTTTAGATATATGAAGGGATTGTTGTTATGACTTTAACTGTTTTTTTTGAGAGGATATTACGTTATTGGATTATACCAGCAATATTAAATAGTATTTTATGTTGTATTTCAATATACATGTTATATAAAGATGCTAGAACTATAAGTGGTTTTAAAAAGAATTTTATGGTTTCTTTTGGAGTGGGAATGGCTGTAGGTACTGGATCTTACATGATAATACTTCCTATATTGTCCATTATAACCATTGTTCAACTAAAAAATAATAAAAATCAACTAAAGATATTAATAACTATTTATAGTGTATATTTTGGAAATACAATATATACTTTAATATATACATTTTCAGGGGTTAACTTATATTATAATAAATCATTAAAACATGTATTAATTCAATTTATAATAATGCTATTTGTTATATTATTATCATGTTTAATTATAAATAGTATCTTATTAAATATAAAAAAACAAATTGCATCAGAACAAATAAGATTTAGAATAATAATAGGAATAGGTATATTAGTAACTATTATGATATTTTCAATTTTTATATTTAATAATACATCATTAATAGGAAATAAAAAGATAGAATTATTGATGGGAAACTTTGTTCCAGAAGTTCTACCTTTAATATCAATTATAATCACAAGTATCATAGTTTACTATTATGATAAGGGTGTTGAGTATAGAGTTAAGCTAATAAGAGAAACAGAAGAAAAAAATGAAATAAAAGAATATTCTCATATGGTAGAGGATATGTATAGCGAGACTAGAAGATTTAAACATGATTATATGAACATGCTAGTACCTCTTAAAGAATATATAGATAGTGAAGATATGAAATCACTTAGAGAGTTTTTTTATAACAATATTATTGACATGGATAAAAGTATAAAATGGAGCAATAGCAATATAGATAAACTTAAATATATTAAAGTTTCTGCCTTAAAAGCAATATTATCAACAAAACTTATAAAAGCATTGTCCATGAACATAGATATAAGTGTTAATATTGTAGAGAATATTGAATATGTACAAATGAATGTAATGGACTTGTGTAGAATAATAGGAATATTAATGGATAATGCTATTGAAGCTTCAATAGCATGTGAACATCCCAAAATAAGTATAGTTGTGGCAAATAAAAATAATTATGTGGTCATAGCCATACATAATAATTTCTTTGGAGAAAAGCCTTTAATACATAAAATATATAAAGAAGGATTTTCTACTAAAGGTAAGAGGCGAGGGCTTGGTTTATATACAGTGAAAAATATTATAGATACAAAATATGGAAATATATTTTTAGATACATCTATTGAAGGGAATACATTTATTCAAGAAATATGGATAAAATATATAAAAGGAGCATCTTAATTTAAGATGCTTTTTTATGTGTTATTTAGATTTTTATAATAAATATCATTTTGCATGCGTACTGTTAACTATATCTAAAATATATTTATTGAGTAGAAAATCAAAATTTTATTTCATAAGCGTGAAGTTTCATTTCATGACCGTTGCTATTAAAATATTGGTGAAAAAATTTAATAACATTTAAGAAAAATGAAAAAACACGATATATAATTTTGATAATATATTACTATAATTAAACATAAGGAGGTATAAATAAAATATGAAAAATAATAATTTTTTTAAATTTGAAAATAAAAATGTTGATTTCCCATTTTATAAGGATGAGCCATCAAATTTAACACCTGTAGCAAGTATACTTCTTTTTATAATAACTATTGGAAGTGTTATATTTTATGATTTTGCAGGAAGCATAATTCCTGGAGTTCTAGCTCCTTTTATTAATATAATTATTCCATTGGGTGCTCTTATCATTATAGTTAAATCAGATTGGAAAAAACTTTTTAGAAAAATTGATGGAAAAGATTTATTACTAGTAATAATTACCGTTATATTTCTTTTCTTTTGTAATATTATATTAGGATTATTATTAAATAAATTTTTTGGTGCTAAACCAAATCCACTTTCACATATTATTGAATCAAGTTCAGTTTATGAGATTATATTATTATTAGCTAAAACTATTCCAATGCTTTTAGGAGAAGAACTAATTACTATTATACCATTTTTAATTATATTACGATTTGGTACTCGCATATTAAAAGTTTCTAGAAAAAAAGCAATAATTATAGCATGGATAGTTACATCTGTTATTTTTGGCGCAATACATTTAAAAACATACAGTTGGAATATTATTCAAGCTGTCTTTGGAATAGGTATAGCTAGAATAATTCTTACTTACCCATACATTAAAACAAAAAATATTTGGATTTCTTTCCTTGTACATTTATTAAATGATTGGATTATCTTTTTACCATCATTATTGAAGTAAATAATATATTAGAATAAATTATACTATTAGTTTTTATAAAATTAACCTGTTGTACTAGTTAAATCTTTATAATCTTGAAAATACTATACTAATATGTTAAGTATTTATTATATTCAAAGTAAGTAATTTAAATATAAAAATTAAATTTATAAATCATTATTGCCTAAAAGGAGGAATTTTATGTTCTTATCAGAGACGAAATTAATTAGAGAAGCGAAAAAATCAAGACATTTATATAATGTTATTATTGGATATTTATTAATATTTTTATTTCTAATTGTAGGACAGTTAGCAGGGCTTATGGTATTTAATATAATAAAATCAGTTTTAAACATTTCCAGTAGTTCACCTATATATTTTTCTATTTCTTTAATGACTGATTTTTTATTCTGTACTTTAGCTGTATTTATTTGGGTAAAAAAATATGAAAAGCGTAGAATTAGTGGTATGGGATTTTATAGGGATAGATTTATTAAAAAATATATTTTAGGATTTATTGTTGGTGTTATATTATTTTCTTTAGTAGTATTACTTCTTACAGTTACAGGTCATATAAATTTATTAAGTGGAATAAATACTAGCAGCATAATTGGGTTAATTGTGGTTTTGCCAGGATGGATGATACAAGGTGCAACAGAAGAAATATTGGTTAGAGGATGGCTTATGAATGTATTAGGTGCAAAATATAATAGTACTACTATAGGCGTTATATTTTCATCTTTACTATTTGCTATTATGCATTTGCTTAATCCTAATGCTAGCTTAGTTGCATTTTTAAATTTATTTATAACAGGAATACTTTTCTCCCTGTATGTTATAAAGACAAAAAACTTATGGGGAGCCTGTGGACTTCATACTGCTTGGAATTTCTTTCAAGGAAATATATTTGGATTTGAAGTAAGTGGTTTACAACCAGGTGGTGGAAGTCTTATGAAACTAAAATTAGTGGGATCAAAGTTATTTACAGGAGGTTCTTTTGGTCCAGAAGCTGGGTTTGCATGTACTATAGTTTTATGTATAACTATAATAATATTATTTTATATGATAAAAAAGAACTATGATAATTAAATATATAGTATTTTAGTATACAATTAGCTTGGGGTAGAAAGTTGTTTAGAGATTATATTTTTATATAATTACTAAACAACTTTTTTTATTTGTAAGTTTACTTTTATAAAAGAAAGGTTAGTTTTTATAGAATATTATAAAAAATATGAATATTCCTTTCACAATTGAAAATATTCAAAAGGGTATAAGAATTGAAATAGACAAGGGGAATTTCCAAAGAATAAATAAGCTTTTAGTTTCTAATGATGTTAATGTTGAAAATTTATATTGTAAAGAAAATTTTTTAGAAGATTATAGTAGAGGAACTATGAAATTTTCTTTGATGACACCTATTAAAAAAGGTGAGTTTATAGTTGGTAAGTTTTTATTTATAGCTTTATATGCATTAATATTTTTAGTTGTAGGTTTTATTGGAAGCTATATGGTAGGCACTATTTCTTTTGGTCTAGGAGCTAAACGAGAAT
The DNA here is from genome assembly GCF_943736985.1 of Clostridium sp. Marseille-Q2269. Lineage (GTDB taxonomy): Bacteria > Bacillota > Clostridia > Clostridiales > Clostridiaceae > Clostridium_F. The sequence goes on along the minus strand of NZ_CALSFS010000001.1, from coordinate 543,108 downwards.
TTTTAAATACATTTATTAATAATTTGAAAGACTACGCTAGTGTACTATTACCTTTAATATCCTTTAGTACAGTTATAACCTTTATTGCACTAATTGTTAATAATAGTGGAGCTACTATAACACTAGGAATTGGAATAGATATTATTATGATTGTGATAGATCAAATGAAGAATATGGTTTACTATACCTTTTCTGGCGGAATGTATGCTCCTGGTATAGTTAATAATTTGAGACCTAATTCTACCTTAATATTTTCTTTTACTTCAATTATATATATAGTAATATTTATGTTACTTAGTATAATTATAGCTAAAAAGAAGGATATAGTGCTATAAAGTTTAATAAAATTAACATAGATATATTTAGTTATTTTAAAATATGAGAAGTAAGATTTCGTGAAAATAAAATAAGATTAATGAAACAATGTTTAGGGAATACTAAAATAAATTAAACTTAAAATATAATTTTGAAAGGATGATAGATGTGGATAGAAAAAATTTTATAGAAAAACCTATAGAAAAGCATGATACTGCTGCTTGGGCTAATATTAAAGATATGAAACCTATTTCTAAAGTACCTATACCAAGTGAAACTGAAGTAAGAAATGGTAAAGAATGGGTAGACACCAATGAAAAATAGAAGGGAATCTTATAGTTCCCTTCTATTTTTTATTTTTATTTATTTGATAAATTTTTGTAGTTTTCATATCTTTCACGTGCATGTTGTTCAGCCATATCTGACATTTTATCAGCAATATTAGGGAATACATTCATAAGTGAAGAATATCTAACTTCCCCTTGAATAAATTCTTTAAAAGGTTTTGTTGGTTCTCTTGAGTCCAATGTGAATGGGTTTTTTCCATCATCTTTTAAAAGAGGATTATACCTATAAAGATGCCAATATCCTGATTCCACTGCTTTTTTCTCCTCGGCTATACTTGTTCCCATGCCTGTTTTTATTCCGTGACTTATACAAGGTGCATATGCAATTATTAATGAAGGGCCCTTATATTCTTCTGCTTCAGTAATTGCTTTAATAGTATGATTCATATTTGCTCCCATGGCTATTTGGGTTACATATACGTATCCATAGCTCATTGCCATCATTCCAAGATCCTTTTTCCTAATTCTTTTACCAGCAGCAGCAAATTTAGCTACGGCTGCAGTTGGAGTAGCTTTTGAGCATTGACCACCAGTGTTAGAATATATTTCTGTGTCCATAACGAATATATTAACATCATCTCCAGAAGATAATACCTGATCTAATCCACCAAATCCTATATCATAAGCCCAGCCATCTCCGCCTATCATCCAATGAGATTTTTTTATTAGATAATCCTTTTTCTCCATTATTTCATTCAACATAGCATTATCTTTATAATTTTCATTTTTTATAGCTTCTAATATTTTTGATGTAGCCATTTTTGATTTTTCCCCATCATCCATTGATTCTAACCATTCTTTAAATGCATCTTTAATATCTGGAGATATTTCTGTATTTAATGCTTCTTCTATTAATTGAACTAATTTTTCTCTAATCTGTTTTACGGCAAGATACATACCATAACCATATTCCGCATTATCTTCAAATAGAGAATTACCCCAAGAAGGGCCTCGTCCTTGTGAATTTTTAGTATATGGTATTGATGGAGCACTGCCTCCCCAGATAGATGAACAGCCAGTAGCATTTGCAATCATCATTCTATCCCCAAATAGTTGTGTTAGTAGCTTAATATATGGAGTTTCTCCACAACCTGGACATGCTCCGTGAAATTCTAATAATGGTCTTATAAATTGGCTACCTTTTAATGTTTTTGGATTCATCAGAGATTCTTTAGTAGCAATATTAAGACCAAATTCCCAGTTTTCAGATTGCATTTCAATTTGTTCTTTAGCATTTTTCATAATTAAAGCTTTACCAGGAGCTGGACAAACATCTGCACAGTTGCCACAACCAGTACAATCCAATGGACTTATTTGAATACGATATTCTAGTCCTTCTAGTCCTTTTCCAGTAGCTTTTTTTGTTTCGAATGAATGAGATGCTTTTGCTTTTTCTTCATCATTCAATAAATATGCTCGTATTACTGAATGTGGGCAAACGTAGGAACATTGATTGCATTGTATACATTTTTCTATTTGCCATTCTGGAATCATAACAGCTATGCCGCGTTTTTCATATGATGTAGTTCCTAATGGGAATACCCCATCTTCCATTCCGTTAAAGGCACTAACTGGAAGGTTATCACCTTCATTTTTAGCCATAGGTCTTTGTATATTTTTAATAAAATCAGGCACTTTTTCTATGGTAGTTGGTGTGGTTTCAACATATTCCCATGAATCTGGAATGCTAACTTTATGTAATGCATTAATACCTTGGTCAATAACTTGTTTATTCATTTCTACAATGTTTTCACCTTTTTTACCATAAGTTTTTTCTACAGAATTTTTTAATAGTTCTAGGGCTTTAGCTACAGGTATAACATTAGCCAAATTAAAGAATACAGATTGCATTATCATATTAATTCTTCCACCCAAGCCTATTTTTTGTGCAATAGATATAGCATCTATAGTGTAGAAATTAATATTATTTTTTGCAATATACTTTTTCATAGAACTAGGTATATGTTGATCTAATTCTTCAGGGTTCCAAGGACAATTTAATACGAAAGTACCATTTTTCTTTAATCCTTTTAATACATCAAAATTATATATAAATGATTTATTATGACATGCAATATAGTCTGCATTATAAATTAAATAAGGTGATTTAATCTTTTGTTTACCAAATCTTAAATGAGAAATAGTGCTTCCACCAGATTTTTTACTGTCATAGGAAAAATATGCTTGAGCGTATAAATCTGTATTATCTCCAATAATTTTTACAGCAGTTTTATTTGCGCCTACGGTACCATCAGATCCTAATCCCCAGAATTTACAGCTTATAGTTCCATCAGGAGTAGTTTCAACTATATCTTTATTTTCAGATAAAGATGTATTGGTAACATCATCTACAATTCCTATTGTAAATCTATCTTTGGGTTGGTTTTGTTTCAAGTTTTCAAATACTGATATAATTTGAGATGGTGTGGTATCTTTAGATCCTAATCCATATCTACCACCTACAATAATAGGCTTATGCTCTGTATTATAGAATACTTTGCATACGTCAAGATATATAGGTTCTCCTAGTGAACCAGGTTCTTTTGTACGATCAAGAACAGCAATTTTTTTTACAGTTTTAGGCAGTGTCTTCATAAAGTATGTTGGGCAGAATGGTCTATATAAATGTATTTTTATAACTCCTACTTTTTCTCCTTTACCTATTAGATAGTCCACAGTTTCTTCTATAGTATCGCAGACAGAACCCATAGCCACTATGATATTTTCAGCATCAGAACATCCATAATAATCAAAAGGGTGATAAGCTCTTCCTGTAATTTTTTCTATTTCTCTCATGTAGTTTTCTACAATATTAGGTACAGCTTCATAAAATTTATTTGATGCTTCTCTTCCTTGAAAATAAATATCTGGGTTTTGAGCAGTACCTCTAAGTGTTGGATGCTCTGGATTTAATGCTCTAGCTCTGAATTTTTCTATAGCATCATAATCTACTAGTTTAGCTATATCATCATAGTTAATAACCTCAATTTTTTGATATTCATGAGAAGTTCTAAATCCATCAAAAAAATGTAAGAAAGGAATTCTAGATTTAATAGCAGATAGATGAGCTATGTTTGCTAAATCCATTACTTCCTGAACATTAGAAGCTGCTAATAACGCTACTCCAGTTTGTCTTGTAGCCATTACATCTTGATGATCACCAAAAATTGATAAAGCATGAGTTGCTATTGCTCTGGCACTTACATGAATTACACCAGGTAATAATTCTCCAGCCATTTTATAAAGATTAGGAATCATTAATAATAACCCTTGAGAAGCTGTATAGGTGGTTGTAAGAGCACCAGCAGCTAGGGACCCATGAATAGCCCCTGAAGCTCCAGCTTCAGATTGCATCTCAACAACTTTTACAGTCTGACCAAATATATTATTTTTCCCATGGGCAGACCACTCATCTATACCTTCAGCCATAGGAGTAGAAGGAGTAATTGGATAAATTGCTGCAACTTCAGTAAAGGCATATGATGCTTCTGCAGCTGCTTGGTTTCCATCCATTGTTTTCATGATTTTTGCCATAAAATATCTCTCCTTAATATGTTTTATTTTGCACATGGTTATTATTTGCCAGTAAAACATTATAAATGCATACGATATAAAATTATTAAACACAAAACATATATTGATATACATATATTTTTATAGTTAATAAAAAAATAATATATTTATTATCATAAATAACAATTAGTATGTTAAAATTTTATAAGAGGTGAGAATATGAAGAGTTTAATAGTTTTTTATTCATTAGAAGGACATACTAAATCCATTGCTAATATAATAAAAGGGGAGTTAGACTGTGATTTACTTCAATTAGAACCAGAAAAAGAAATCCCTAAAAAAGGATTTAGAAAGTTTTTCTGGGGAGGAAAAAGCGCCCTATTTAATGAAAAGCCAAGTTTGATAAATAAATCTCCCGATTTAGATAAGTACCATACAATATTTATTGGAACACCTATTTGGGCTGGCAGATATGCTCCACCAATAAATACTTTTATTTCTGAGAATAAAATTACAGGGAAAAATATTGCCATCTTTGCATGTCATGCTGGTGGAGGAGCTAAAAAATGTTTTGACAAATTAGAAGATATGTTAAAGGGCAACAATATACTTGGAACTACTGATTTTGTTGATTCTAAGGATGATGAGAAAGAAAGGGTGTCTAAAACAAAAGAATGGTTAAATACATGTATAATGCCTAATATAAATAGCTAAAATGGTTTATTTCGAAAGTCATAATTAAATTTATGAGATTATATAAACTATAAATTTAAAGATAAATGAAAAGTTTAATGAAAATAACATTATGAAAAAATTATACACAGATGTTTATTTAATATGTATTAATTACTTAGATTTTGAACAAGATATATAATATAATTTTAACATGATTGTTGACATTGTATTGGGAAAGTGATACAATTCATTCAAAACATTAAATTAAAAGCTGTGACGAGAATAAGTAAAAATGTGAATTCTTTTAAAGAGAGCTTCTGGTTGGTGAAAAGAAGAAAAGAACTATGTTTTGAATACATCTCTGAGCGGAGCACCAAATCCTTAGTTTAAGGTAGTAGGCTGTTTTCGGAATCCCTGCACCCGTTATAGTGCTAGAGTATAAAACTTTCATAGTTTAGTACTCGAAAAGGTTAGGTATGGTAACATATCTAATAAAACGAGGTGGTACCACGTGAGTATAACTCCCGTCCTCTAGTTAATCTAGAGACGGGATTTTTTGTATTTAAAATTAAAATTTATAAGCATAAAAATAGATTGTGTATTAAAGTATATAATGCTTATTAAATGCCAAATTGAAATTTTAAATAAATATAAAATATTGTTTAAACATTAGTTATGTTTGTTAAAAGTATAATTTTAATAAAAATAATTTATATAAATAAGCGCGGATTTATATAAAATTTAAGTATAAAAATATAACAAGTACCATATGCATATGGCCTTATAAAAATATAATTTTAGGAGGCTATAAAAATGAAAAGTATAGAAGAACAAATAAAGATAATATCTAAAGGTGTAGATGAGATCATAAATATAGAGGATTTAAAAAATAAATTAGAAAGATCTCAAAAAACAGGCAAACCTTTAACAGTTAAGTTAGGCTTAGATCCTACAGCCCCAGATATTCACATAGGTCATTCAGTAGTTTTAAGAAAAATAAGACAGCTACAAGACTTAGGACATAGAGCAGTTATAATAATAGGAGATTTTACAGGCAGAATAGGAGATCCAACAGGAAAATCAAAAACTAGAAAACCACTTACACAAAAAGAAGTTATGTTTAATGCTAGAACTTATGAAGATCAAATATTTAAGATTATAGACAAAGAAAAAACAGATTTAAGATTTAATAGTGAATGGTTAAGTAAATTAACCTTAAGGGATACAATAGAATTAACTTCAAAATATACAGTGGCTAGAATGCTTGAAAGAGAAGATTTTAAAAAGAGATTTGAAAGTCACTCTAGTATAGGGATACATGAATTCTTTTACCCATTATTACAAGCATTTGATTCTGTTAGTATAAAGGCTGATATAGAGCTAGGAGGAACAGACCAAAGATTTAACCTTCTTATGGGAAGAACTATACAAAAGGATTTTGATCAAGAAAGTCAAGTAGCTATCCTTATGCCATTACTAGAAGGAACAGATGGAAAAGATAAAATGAGCAAAAGTTTAGGAAACTATATAGGAATAAATGAAGAACCTAATGACATATATGGAAAAGTTATGTCTATACCAGATGATATGATAATTAAGTATTATGAATTAGCTACAGATATACATCCAGATGAAGTAGCAAAAATAAAAGAAAAATTACAAGAGGACAATGTTAATCCAAGAGATATTAAAATGGAATTAGCAAAAGAAATAGTAAGATTATATCAAGGAGAAGAAGCATCTATAAAGGCAGAAGAAAACTTTAAAAATATATTTCAACAAGGTAATATACCAGAAGATATAGATACTTTAAAAGCAAACTCAGATGAATCTATAGTAGATTTAATAGTTAAAGCTAAGTTTGCTCCTAGTAAAAATGAAGCTAGAAGATTAGTAAAACAAGGAGCAGTAAAAATAAATGGAGAAAAAGTAGATGAGGAATGTAAAGTAAAAAATGAAGATATACTTCAAGTAGGAAAGAAAAAGTTTATAAAAATATTATTGTAAGAATAATATATGTGATATTTGCTATTGGAATAGTATCATATTTATTTTACATATCATTTATAAATATAAATGATGGAGATTATATATTAAAAAATCTTCATATGTATTTGGAGCTTATATATGTTTACAGATAATAGCTTTCTTAATTACACCAAATAAGTATCTTAGATAGATAATTAAGTAGATAGATTTAAGATAAGTAAAAATTAAGTAAATAAAATAATAAGTAAATAAAAAATATATTTTATAAAATATTGACCTACTAACTTTCATGCAATCTATGGAAAAATTCTATTTAACCAAGATAATAAACAGTGGCAATGGACACAAACAAGTCACATTTTAAGTTATTTACAAGCGTATATTTGCTATTTTGCATTATATGCATTTTTATTTATGCTAGGATTATCAATAACTATGATTTATTTTAGGCTAAATAAATTAGGTCAATTAATAATATCAATTATTCCAGTTACAATAATTATACTTATAAATGAACTTTACAGATATATACCTGATGCAGTTTTTACATTTTTTCAGGATACCTTTGGAAATCTGTATAGGGCCACAATGATGTTTATTATACTAGCTATTTTAGGAATGATATTTCAATATATGCTAATTAAAAAAGCAGTTCCGGATAAAAATTAATTTTATAAGGGAGCTGTAGCATTAAAGAATTTAAGCACAATATATTGTTTTACAAGTTTAAAGTTAGCACAATATATTGTAGGAGTTATTCTGAGTGCTACAGTTCCTGCTTTTATTTTATGAGTAATCATATTAATTAATAATATGATAGTAAAAAAGTATATAATTCATGTGTCAGAATAATAAAATTAATGATATAATTATAAATTATATATTAAGTAGTGTATGCATTAGATTATACTAAAGAAAAAAATAAAGTGTGGTTTTTTTATTCATAGAGAAATTAATTTAAAATAGCATGAAATTTACAAAATAAAATAAATCATAATTAAATAAATGAATATAATATATATTTAATAAATAGTATAAATTTCAAATAAAACAATTTTGAATATAACTTTATAGTATACAAAGGAGGAAAATATATGGGTTGGAATTTAAAAAAATTTAATGAATTAACTACAGAGGAAATATATGAAATATTAAGAGTTAGAAATCAGGTTTTTGTTGTAGAACAAGAATGTGCTTATGAAGATTGTGATGGTAAAGATAAAAGTTCTTATCATTTATTTTATATGGAGGAAGGAAAGGTTATTTCTTATGTAAGAATACTACCAAAAGGATTAACCTTTCATGAAATATCCATAGGAAGAGTTTTGGTAAATAAAGACTACCGAGGAAAAGGATTTGCAAGACAGAATATATCAAAAGCTATAGAGTTTGTAGAAAATAATTTGAAGGAAAATTCTATAAGAATTTCAGCACAGCATTACTTACTAGAATTTTATAAAAGTTTTGGTTTTAAACCAGTATCAGAGGTTTATTTAGAGGATGATATACCTCATATAGAAATGTTATATAATAGTTAAATTGTTAAAGAAATAAAATTAAGCTTCCATGGAATTAGTTTTCCATAGGAAGCTTAAACTTTTTTCTAAAAAATTAAAATAATATTAAAGATTTAATATTAAATTAATAGCAGTGGAAACTATCTATTCTGTTTAGGTCAATTCCCGCATACACCCAATTACGTCCAGTCCATCTCCATCCTGAGATAGATTTTCTTCCTATATAAACAATCCACATCCAGAAAGGGTTTCCTCTGGATGGCCAAATGTAAGTAAATTTATATCTACAAAATCTTATAGCTCCAGGATCAATGGCTTTAACATTAGGTCCACTTTTAGCAGGTTTATTTGGAGGCCTATTTGGAGGTGGAGTAGATGGAGGGCCACCAGGTTGTGGACCCATAAAAGGTGGTCTTGGAGGAGGTGCTGGGCCTCTCATATAGTTATTATAATAAAAGCAGTAATAACAAGGATACATAAAGGTAACTCCTATAAAATTATTTACAATATTAATGTATTCTAAATTTTTAAAAATGCTAACAAATACTTAAATATTAAATACTTCATAATATAAGATCTTATGATATAAGTTTAAGCAAAAATAAATACATTATAATATTCACTAATATGTGTGTAAAGCAATAATATATAGAGGTGACAATTTTTAAGGCTTTTTCTAAAAAATAATAACCAGTTGTAACAGTTATTATTAGTAACCAAAAAGCTTGTCTATCATAAGATATAGTATAAAGTAAAAAAAACAAATTACAAAGAAAAAAGATTTAAAAAATATTTTTAAAACTTGGGAGGAATAAGTGATGTCAATGGAAGAAATGAGAGATAGTTACGATAATTCATATAAATCAGCTGATTGTGATTGCCATAAGGATTGCGGTAAGGTAATAGAAAGTAAAACTTTACCAATGTGTGATGGAACCAATCTAACTCCACCAGCTGTAACAACACCAGTTGTAGCTAAAATACCAGTAGTTCTTGCAGAAAGAGAAATACAAGTAGATATAGAAGCTAAAATGACATTAAAAGAAAAATATTATGAAATAAAAAGAATAAAAAAAGATGTATTCTTAACTCAATGTGAATTATTGCCAAGAGCTGGTACTATAGTAGGTGGCGTTCCTGTAACAGGAAAATTATTTATAAGTGGATATGTTAAAAAGAATATAGAATATGCTACTGCAGATTGCGTAAAACGTGATGTAGTAAGTGGAGAAATAAAACACACAACACAAAAAATACCATTCCACTGTGTAACAGAGGTAACTTATATAACACCTCCAGTAATAACTAATAGAGGAATTCAACAAACAACAGATCTATATTGTGGTGGATGTATGTGCGATTGCAACTGTGAAAAAGAACAATTAGGAAAACTTAATTGTCAAGAATATCTAGAAGACGTAGTTAACTATATAGAAAAACCATATTGTGAACTATTAGGCGCTAGAATATTCGAAACAGATATACAAAGACAACCTTGTTATGAACACGGTGAAAAAGTTTACGATGAACTATTAGAAAAAATGGTAGTTTATGTTAGAGTAAAAGTTCTACAATTACAACAAGTAGCTATAGGTGATGATGCTGCTACTAGAATAAATGGAAATAACTGCAAATAGTTATAAAAGATAAGAATAATAAGAACTGTATTATAAAATGATTAATAAACAACACTAAGATAATTTAGGAGAAAGAATTTCTCCTAAATTATCTAATTTTTATATGTGGATTTTTATTTGGAGCGGATAGGGTTTATTAATATTATATGGATAAATTAAATAATTATTCTCATAGTAGTAATATTTAAGGAGATTTTTCATTGTGAAAAATAATAATTTAAAAAATTTCATTATACTTATAATTATATTTCAATTACTACAAGAAGAACAAATAGAAAATAATACAAATAATTTAGTTAATCTATCCAATATAAATAAAATGGAAGGGTTAATTAGGAAAAGTAAAAAGGAAAACAGCTTAATAAATACTGAGGTAAATAAAGATAATTCCCTAAAAAACATTCAATTAGATGTGGAATCAAATAGAAATGTAGGAAATGACTATTTAAAAAAGGATAATAAAGAAAAAAAAATAGCTTTAAAAGATAATATTAAATCACATAATGTAAAGAAAAAACAGGCTGAAAATAAAACTAGTACAGTAAAGAATTTAGAAAGTAATCCACCTGAAAATCATGCCATATCAATAAATAATCAGATCTCAAAAAATAATATAGAATTAAATCATGAAAGAAAAAAACATATAGAAAATTTAAATATGAAAATTAAACATAAGGATGAATCAATTTTAAATAAAAATAAAAAGCTAAAGTATGAAGGAAAACATAATTATATAAACAGAGATATTGAATTAGATAATAGAGAGAAAAAGAAAGTTACAGAGGAAAATATAGAATTAGATAATTTAAATAATAAAGAAAAAGTTGATAATATTAAATTAAACAATGAAAATAATAATATCTCTAATAAAAATAGTAAATTAAATGATGAATATAATAATAAGGCTTCTAATAATATACAGGTTAATAATAAGGAAAATAAAAGGGTTGAAAAATGTAATGATAAAGCAAGTACTAAAAATCAAAAGCAAATTTTAAAATCTGATGCTCAGTTAAATAATAAAAAAAACAAACAACATTTCCAAAAGTGTGATAAACCTAATGTTAGTTATAATAAGCATACATGGCAAACAAATATTAAACCAAATGAAGAGAAAAAGAATGAAACTACTAATAATATTGAACTAAATAAACATAGTGAGTTTAATAATGAGGAACAGAAAAAAATTAAACGACAGAATGTTGAAATTAAGAATGAAAAAAATAATGAAGTTTTAAAGAACAATATGAATTTAAGCAATATAAATAAAAAAAAGTATGAAGATAAAGTAATAAAACTAGATGATATAGCGAAGAAACAGCTTAAAAGAAAAGATATTAAAACAAAAAAAATCGCAAAAGATAAATTTTTACAAGTTAATACACAATTCAATGATGAAAGAAAAAAATGTATACAAAATGGTGGTATGGAACTACAGTATAAATATAATAAGAATATATTAAATAATAGTGATATAAAAGAACAAAAAAATGAACAAACTTCAAAAAATATTGTTCATTTTAAACATAAAGAAAAAAGTTATAATTCCAGTGAAAATATTGCTATAAGTAATAAAAAATATAAGCATGTGACAAAACAGAATATTGATTCCAATGGAAATATGCCCATAAGTAACAAACAAAATGATTTGGCATTAAAGAAAAATAGTAATTTAAAGTATAAAGAAAAGAAACATGTATGGAAGAAAAGTGTTAATTTGGAACATGAAAAAAAGAAGCAGTCCAAAATAAAGGATATAAATACTGCAAATAAAGAACAAGTCTTAAATAAAACTGTTAAAGAAAATAAAGATATTTCAAATAAAAATACTGAAATAAAAAAAGAAGATATTGCAAATATTTCAGACAGAAATATTAAAATGAAAAAGGAAGATAACATACATGTTCCAGATAGAAATATTGAAATAAAAAAAGAACATAGTACACATATTCTAGATAGACATACTGAAATGAAGAAAGAAGATAGTACACACATTCCAAGCAGAAATATTGAAATAAAAAAAGAAGATAACACATATATTTCAAAGAAAAATACTGAAAAAAACAGTGATAGAAATAAACATGTTTCAAATAAAAATATTAAATCACATGGTGTAAATAAATTTACCAAAGTGCCTATAGTTATATCTAATTTTGAAACGGAAATAGTGGATAGGATTTTTACTAATATTGAAAATACATTTATAGACATAAAGGAAATCAAAAATAGTATTATTATTGAAAAAGCTGATTTAATAATATTAAATTCTAGTAAAGCTAAATTATTTATTAATGGATACATTAGAAGTTATATAGAATATATAACTTTAGATCAAATTAACAAGGAATTTATTGCAACTAAAACTGAAGGTATAATCTCACACAAAGATTTTAGCAAGTCTGTAAATATAGAGCTAATACTTTTTAATAATATAAAGGAAGGGAATTCTTTTAATGTAAACTTTAATAATGATGTAGAAGATAAAGGATCTTTGTTAGGGAAAATAGAAAAATTAGATATAAAATCAGCTAATCTTTATAAGAATATTAAGAGCTCTCCCCTTGAGAGAGAAAGGTGTTATTTAACACTACAACAAAATCTATCAATAATTATGAATATTAGCATTTTACAAAGAAATACAATTAGTTTATAACTGTATTATTAATTATAGAATCAAAAAAAATTATAATGAATATTATAAAAGTGTAACCAATACTAGAAAGGGATATATATGTGGAGACAACCTAATATAAGTTATATAGTTAAGCCAGGAGATAGTTTATTTAAGATTGCTAGATCTTATGGTGTAACTGTGGAACAATTAAAGGAATACAATGGACTTGTTTCTAATGATTTGTATGTAGGACAACAAATTTTTATACCTATATCTACTTATGAAGTAAAAAGAGGAGATAGTTTATATAGCATTGCTAGAAAATTTAATACTACTGTAGAAAGCTTAATGTTATTAAATAGCTTAGATAATATAAACTTAAATATTGGTCAAATTCTTTATATACCTCTTTATACAGAGGCTATAATGCAAGTACAAGGTGGAAATATAAGAAGTGCACCAGATGTAAACTCAGAAATATTATATAAAATGGATAGAGGTGCTAAGCTTCCTATTTTAGACGTTTATGAGGACTTTTATAAAATAAGATTATTCAATGGAAGAGACGGTTTTGTATCAAAAACTATAGTAGAATTTAGAACCTATGGAAATACCAAGCCTGTGGTGGCCATAGATGGATTTTATACATTAGAAGAAGGACCAGATTTACCAAGTTCTTATGATTCCTTTGTTAGAAATGTAAATTTAATATCTGAAATATGCTTATTTATGTTTAGGATAGATCCTAACGATGCTACAGCTATAGAGAATTTTGGGAATTTCACAGACCAGTATGTAGAAGAATTAGTGGATATTTCCCATAGAAATAATGTTAGAATATTAGCTGTTGTTCATAATCTATTATATAAGCCTGGTGGTACTACAAAGGCTAAAGATCTTATTAAAGAATTAGTTTCTACAAGAGAAAATAGAGAAACTTTCATAAATAATTTGATGAATTTAATAGAAAAGTACAATTTTGATGGAGTAAATATAGATATTGAAGATGTTTATATAGAAGATAAAGATAATTTATCTTCCTTATATGTGGAGATGGGAAGAGAATTTAGAAGAAGAGGATATTTCTTATCCGCTTCTATACCTTCAAGAGTTAGTGATGATCCTTCTAATCCTTTCTCAGATCCTTTTGATTATACAATTATAGGTAGTGCTGTAGATGAATTTATGGTTATGTTATATAACGAACACGGATGGCCAGGAAGCGGACCAGGTCCAGTGGTTTCTATAGGTTGGATGAATAGAGTATTGAATTATACTATAACCAGAGTTCCAAGAAATAAAGTAGTTGGTGCAGTTTCTGTGTTTGGATTTGATTTTAATCTAACTACAGGAAGAAATAACTATGTTACCTATGCAAGAGCAGTAGAAATAGCAGAAAGATATGGTAAAGATATAATCTTTGATGAAGAAACCAAGACTCCAATGTTTAGGTATACAGATGAAAATGGAAACAATCATGAAGTTTGGTTTGAGAATGATGAAAGCATATATGCAAAAGCAGAATTAGCTTTTAATAAAGGTATAAAAGGAATAGCATTATGGAGATTAGGTATGGAAGATAGTAAAATTTGGAATACCATACAAGAAGATATAGTAGTAGCCATGAAATGATGCTATAATTTAACTATTAACCCAGTACGTGGTACTGGGTTAGCTAGTATATAGATTAATATATAATTAAATCTTGATATTATTAATTATAAAAATAAATTAAGTATAAGATATAGTTCATACTATATAAGATATGTTAATAATATAATAATATATAACTGAACATAAGAGGTGAAACTATGAAAAAGAAAAATTCAATAAAACAAATAGAATTATCTGTTATAGAAAAAATGGGTATAGCTTATTGTTATGGAAAAATAAGTTTGGACTCATATGGTCAGTTAGAGGATTTTATTTTTACAGAAAGTAATGATCATTTTATAGATTTAACAGGGTTTACAAAAGAATACATAAAAAATAAAAAAGCTAAAGATATTAATCTTTTTCAAAATAATAGAATGAATATGATGATAGGTTTAGAAGAAATTTTATTGTATGGTAAAAATCAAACAGAATTTGAAGATTTCTTTTGTATTACGGAAAAGTGGGCTAAGATATCTATGTATTTACAAGAATACAACGAGATTTTTATAATATTATATGATATAACAGAATATAAAACTAAGGAATTAGAATTAAAAAATAACATCAAAAAATATAGATCTCTTATAGAATTAGCTGTAGATGCAATAATAATTAGAAATTTAAATGGAGACATAATATATTGTAACAGATCTTCTCTTAATTTATTTGGTTATTCTTTAAAAGAAATGAAAAGTTTAAATATGATAGATCTAATACCAAGAACATCTATGAAGGATACTAATTTTAACATGTCATTAGGAGATAAACCAGTTGAAAGAGTACATAAAAGAAAAGATGGAACACATTTTTATTCAGAAGAAACAACTAAGCTTATAAGTGTAGAAGGGGAACTAGGTATTGCAACTTATATAAGGGATATAACAGAGAGAAAGCTGTATAATGATAAGACTAAACATATGGCTTATTATGACTCTCTTACAGAGTTACCTAACAGAAATTCTTTTTTAAGACAATTGGATAACGAAATAAAATTAAGCAAAAAAAAGCAAACTTTACTGGCTATAATGTTTTTAGATCTTGATAAATTTAAAGAGGTGAATGATAATTTTGGTCATTGTACTGGAGATAAACTATTATGGCAAGTAGCTAAAAGGGTGAAGAATTCTATTAGTCCTAAAGACTTAATAGCTAGATTTGGTGGAGATGAATTTACTATACTAATAAGAGATGTAGTTCATGAAAAGCAGGTAGAAGATATAGCTAAGAGTATAATAGAAGTTTTTCATGAACCTATATATGTAGAAAGACTATATGTAGATATAAAAACTAGTATAGGTATAAGCTTTTTCCCAAGAGATGGTGATAAATCACAGGAATTAATACAAAAAGCAGACAAGGCTATGTATGAAGCTAAAAAAACAGGAAATAATAAATTTGAATTTTATAAAGATTAAGTAGAATTGTGCATAAAGTTTAATCATAATAAATTGATATTTTCAATAAAAATTAAGGATATATTTATATAAATAACAGTTAGATATTTGTATAAATATATCCTATTTTATTATATTATAAATGAATTTATTATGAATCTGAAAAATTTAGAGAAAATTTAAAAAAAATATTGAAAAAATCATTGAATAAAGTATACTAGAGGTAGAAGATTTCAAAAAAGTGAAAAACAAATCAAAAATATGAAATGTTTTGATTATGAAAATTGTTATACTGTAATATTGCTTTAACTTAGTAACATTACATAAATGCGTTTTACAAAATCATAGTTTAATATTTGATTAAACTTAAAGTACATAGTTTTGTTTTAAATATAAAGGTTTACATACACTTTGAGGAGGAAAAGATAATGAAGGATTTTAGTGTGTTTGATGTGATAGGACCAATTATGATAGGACCTTCTAGTTCACATACAGCAGGAGCAGCAAGGCTGGCTAAGGTGGCTTGTTCCATAGCAGGAGATAATAATATAGAAGAGGTTAAGTTTTATTTGCACGGATCTTTTGCTAAGACTTATAAAGGGCATGGTACAGATAAGGCATTAATAGCAGGTATGTTAAATATGGATCCATGGGATGAAAATCTTAGAAAATCTTTTGAGATAGCAGATAGAAAAGGATTAAAATATGAATTTATAGAAACAGATTTAGGAGATGCTCATCCTAATACTGTTAAATTTGTTATTAAGAAAACAGATGGCAATAAATCAGAGATCATAGGTTCTTCTATAGGAGGAGGAAACATAATTATAACATCTATAGATGGGCAAGATATGGAGTTTACAGGAAATAACACAACTATTGTAACTCATCATAGAGATGTTCCAGGAGTAATATCAAAGATAAGTACAATAATGTACTCAGAGGGTATAAATATTGGGGCTATGAAAGTTTTTAGAGAAAATAAAGGTAAAACTGCTACAATGACTTTTGAAACTGATGGGTTAATAACAAAAGAAACTATAGATAAAATAAAAGCTATTAAGGATATAGAAAATGTTAAAATTATAAATCCAATAAACTAGGAGGAAAAATTAATGTTCGTAAACACAGGTAAAGAACTTATAAAAGTATGTAATGAAGAAAATTTAAATATATGGAAATACACTTTAAAAATGGAAGCTCAAAATAGAAATATAAGTGAAGAAGAAGTATTTGAAACTATGAGAAATGCTTTAAAAGTTATGCAAAATTCAGCAAAAATAGGGAGAGAAAAAGAAATTAAATCTGTAAGTGGATTAATAGGTGGAGATGCTTTAAAACTAGAGAAGTATTCTAAAGGTGAAAATACATTAACAGGAAGCTTTATGGTAAGAGCTATGGCTATGGCTATTTCTACATCTGAAGTTAATGCGGCTATGGGAAGGATAGTAGCATCTCCCACAGCGGGTTCAGCTGGAATATTACCAGCAGTTGTAATAGCAGCAGGAGAGAAATTAAATAAAAGTGAAGATGATTTAGTTAAGGCATTACTTACTGCTTCAGGATTAGGAATATTGATTTCTAAAAATGCTACAACAGCAGGAGCAGAAGGTGGATGTCAAGCAGAATGTGGTTCAGCTGCAGCTATGGCATCTGCAGCAGTGGTAGAAATGATGGGAGGAAGTGTAGAGCAAGCTTTAGATGCAGGTGCTATAGTTATAAAAAACATATTAGGGCTTGTTTGTGATCCAGTGGCAGGACTTGTAGAAATACCTTGTGCCAAAAGAAATATTGCAGGAACGGTAAGTGCATTAACCACAGCAGATATGGTAATGGCAGGAGTTATAAGTCATATTCCTTTTGATGATACAGTGGAGGCAATGTATAAAGTTGGTAAACAGCTTCCATCTTGTCTTAGAGAAACAGCCTTAGGTGGAGTAGCTATTACTAAATCAGGATTAAAACTTAAAGAAAAAGTATTTGGATGTGAAGGTTGTAAAAAATAGATATATAGTCACAAAAAATCAAAGCTATGAAATTTAAAAATAACAATTTAATTTCGTAGCTTTCATTTTTTTTAGACATACTTTCCAAAGCTTTATCTGTAGAGGTTAAATTCTCAATAGAAGAATTTATTTCTTCTACTTCAGAAGCTTGAGATTGAAAAGAAACATTGATGTCATTTATATTTTTTGTAATATTAGAATAAAAATAAAATAATAATTATATATAAATATAATTTTAATTTATTTCCTATAATTTTTTTTATAATAAAGGACAAAATAGTAATATAACATTTAAAAGGAGGAAGACAATGAGTAAATATGAATTTGATATAAATGATATAAGAAATATGACTGTAGGAGATTTACCTTCTGCAAAACTTGGTATAATTGATAGTTTGTCAGGAAAAGATAAGCATAAAAATACTATAGAGCAGGATAAAATGGCTTCTTATATTACAGGACATAAATTAGGAACAGAAATAGAAAACTTGTTAAAAGGTGACCAAAGGGACTATTAACTAAATAACTGATTACAATTTATTTAAAAGATTTTAATAAACAAAGCTATGAATTTATATATTAATTTATAAATTCATAGCTTTAAATTTTAATGCAAATTTTATTAGTAAGTTATTGTAAATTTATTAACTAGAATAATTAATCTAATTAATAGAAAAATTTAATACAAGCTAAAATTAGCTTATATTAAAATTATCATACTTTTATACTTCTTATACTATCTAATACCATTTGTTGTCTTTTTTCTTGATTTTCGTCTAAATTAGAATCTGGTTTTCTTTCAAACATTCTATCGGTAGTTTCTTTAATATTATCTTTTTTTTGTGTAGTTTTATGATTCATGAATATTACCTCCTTAAAAGGATTGTTATTTTATTTATGAATATAAAATCTGTACATTTATAACTTAACCAGCATATATATAATGTATACTATAACCTTTTTTACTAGAATATAATAAAATGTATATAGTTGATGTTTTTGTTATTAACTATAATTTAATACATTCTTAAATTTTTGTGTTAATATAATTGTTATAGGTTAAAAAGTATAATGTTTAAATAAAAAACTAATATACATTAAACAAAACAAAAGACAGGGGGATGGAATAATGAATAATCTAAATATATGTATAGATATAGATGGTACAATTACAGATCCGTATTATTGGCTAGATATAAGCAATAAATATTTTAATAAAAATGTTAAACCAGAGGATGTAACTGTCTATAATATTGAAGAAGCTTTAAAAATAACAGAAGAAGAGTATATGGAATTTTACGAAAAGCATAAATTTGAAATTCATACAAAAGAACAGTTAAGACCAGATGCTAAAGCTATTCTAAATAAATTAAATAAGTATAATAATATATATTTTGTAACAGCAAGAGATGAATCATTAAGGGTTTTAACAAAATTGTATTTAAAGAATCATGGTATAAATTTTAATGGATTATATGTATTAGGAAGTCATTATAAAGTGGATAAGGCCCAAGAATTAAATTGTGATATATTTATAGAAGATAATCCCAATAATGTATTAGAACTTTCACAGGCGGGCTTTAAAGTTATTATAATGGATACTTATTATAATAGGTACATTAAAGAAAATGATAATATTATAAGGGTAGATAATTGGCATGAAGTATATAATATAGTTAAAGAAATTTCATCTACAGAGGAAAAAGCTATTTAAAGTAAAATTAATCATACAATTAAATTAATAATAAAAAACAATACCCAATATCTAAACTAATAATAAAAAACAATATCTAATATCTAAACTAATAATCTTATATGGTAACTGGTGGCACATGGTTAAGTAAACAATATGTTTACTTAACTTTTAGATATTAGTTTATCCTTATGAGCCATTCATTAACTAATGAGGTAAATAGTTCTTCCTGTTCTATTTGTAAATTATGTCCAGCTCTATCAAGTACAGCAAAAGTTGCTCTAGGAAAGTTGTTTAATATATTCCATGCATCTTTATATCCTACACAAGAATCTTGTTTACCTAATAATATAAGGGCAGGCTTATGAAATTTGTTATTTATGTGGTCTACATTAAATGAAAACTCATACCCATTTTTTTTAATAGACTTTAAAAAACTTTTGTTTGCTATTTTTATACCAGACATTATTTCCTTTGTATATTTCTTATAAATATTTTCATTTTGAACTACTGTCATAGAATTAAAACTTTTAGCATCTTGGGAAGATAATGTTGATAATAATTTATTATCTTTTACCAGTACAATATGCTTAGGAACATTTCTTTTTTTATGGTTTGCTATTATAACTGGACAAATTAATAGAACTCCATCTACCATATGAGGAAGTTTATAAATTATTCCTCTTGATAGATATCCTCCGTAAGACTCTCCAGCCAGTAGAAAATTTTCATTTGGTATAACATTATTTATAAATTCTATTACAATATCTAGCATAGTATCAGAGTTTGTAATCCACTGTGAACTTTCTGACTTTCCCATACCAGGTAAGTCTATATATATTCTTTTATAATTGCTTTTATGGTTGAAAATAGGTTCCATACATCCTTTCATTAATCTATGATCTGCAGCATATCCATGCAGCATAATAATAGGTTTTCCATTACCTATTATTTCGTAGTTTATAGATAGATCTTTTATCTTACATTCCATACTTAAATCTCCTTGTGAAAATTGTGTTATATTTTTGTAAGAATATAAACCAAGAGCTCTTGTTTATATCTTGATTATAGTTTGATATAAAATTATAATCAAGAGTGGAAAATTATTTATTTTTATATCATATATAAATAATTATAGCATTATTTTTAAATAGTTTATCTATAAAGATTCCTTTATAACTCTAAGAGTGTTCTTATAAAGTATTTTTTCTATTTCACTTTCATGAAAACCTTCATTTTGTAATGCATATATCAGTTTATTTATGTCATGAGAAAATTTTATTTCGCTAGGAATTTGTATGCCATCAAAGTCTGAGCCTACGCCTAGTACATCAATTCCACCTACATTTTTTACATGTTTTATATGATACACCATTTCTGATACCTTTCCTTTTTCACTTTCTCCTAAGAAAGTTCTTTCAAAGTTTATTCCCATAACTCCACCTTTATTAGACAAAGTTTTAATCATGTGGTCTGATAAGTTTCTAGGATGATCTGTAACAGCTCTAGCATTTGAGTGAGATGCAACAAAAGGGTATTTTGAATGTTTTACCACATCATAAAATCCACCATCAGATAGATGAGACACATCTATTATCATTTTTAATTTATTCATTTCTTCTATTACTTCTAATCCAAAGGAAGTTAGACCCTTATTCATAAATTCTTTATTGCAGTTTGGGAAGCCTATCTCGTTAGGAAAGTTCCAGGTTAGGGTTATAAGTCTAACACCTAATCTATAAAAATTTCTAAGGCTGTATAAATCGCCCTCTAGCACACCTCCTTCTTCTATAGCTAGAAGGGCAGAAATCTTATCTTTGGATACATTCCTATCTATATCATTATAGTTTTTAGCCAGTTCTATATGATTGGAGTATTTTTCTAATTGGTTATGGAATAAATCTAGCATGTCAAGAGCAGTTTTTAGAGGGGTTTTAGTTTCATCTAAGGATACATATATAGCAAAAAATTGAGCCAAAGAATTAGCTTTTTTAAGTTTTTCTATATCTACACTTAATGAGTTAGTATATAAATCTTCATTTTCATTTATTTTTATGTTTTCATTAGAGCAAGTTTTTTTATTTTTTAGAGCATATAGTGTATCACAATGTAAATCTATAACTTTCATTATTGAACCTCCATTTTATATGAAATTTGTTATCTTAAAAAACATAGTGAATATAATTAGAGTTAATTTTAGAAATAATTATAATATTTATGAGTGTACATAAATTTATTATAGTAGTTTTTATATAAAAATACATAATAAAAATATTATAAATTATTTATTAGAGCATAATTCATCTATTTAAAGTATATGTAATGTATATTTATTTTGTTATATTTGTTTCTAATAAATAAGTGTAATAAATTATAGATGAAGATTGTAAAAATACTTGTGAAAGATTAAAATAGAAAAATTGAAAGCGTGGAATTTTCCACGCTTTTTAATTTTATTGCTTTTTATTTATAAATTTTTGAAGCTGCTGCTAGAACAGCAAGTCCGATAGATATAACTGCTAATATTACAGTTATTATAATGGCTTTTTTCTTAGAGGTTTTACCCATAGCATAAATACCAATACCTATAAGCACATAGTACCATATGGAGAATATGTTCAGATTATTCATTAATGTGTTTTTTACAGAAGGATCCAATACAATATTAATATCTGTTGGCTTTTGTGTTATAAGCATATATATAGTTTTAAATATATTACCTACACAAATAGCTAAGTTAGCCACTAAGTATAATGTTACAGTTTGTTTATAGCTTAGAGCAACTTTACAAATTTTAAAAATTATAAATATTAAAAGTGCGCTCATAAATATACTAAACACGATACTTATTAGAGTAAGAGGTATTTGTATAGATGGAGTATGCATAAAGTCACCAGTTTTTTTTGCTATTTCTGCAGCTTGAGGATCTAATCCTTGAAATTGTTTTTGTAGATGTTTTTCTATAATATCTTTTGATAAGTTAGATTGTATTACAGTATAAATAACTGAACAAATAAGTGTTATTAAAAATAAGATTCCATATTTAGGCTTTTCTCTATAGTATTCAAATAATCTGGCAGGGGATGTAAAGAAAAATTTGAATTTTTCTTTTAAAGTTAAATTTAAAGTAGTATTTACATTTTCTTGTTGTTCCATAAATGAAACCTCCTATACAATATAATAAATTTGTTTAACTATATATAAATAGAAATAATTATATTATTAAATCTTTATAGAAATTTTAAGGATTCTTATAAAAATTTAATTATTCATCCTTTATAGAGCTTATTACGTCTAATTTAGCTGCTTTAGTAGCAGGATACAGCCCAGATAAAAATCCTACTCCTGATGAGAATAGTAATACAAAAGCCACAAGTCCTATGCTAGCTACAGCTATTTTTACATTACCACCATTAGAATTAGAAGAAAGCTTAGATTTTAATGCTGTATTTATTACAAAACTTATAATGGTTCCTATAAGTAGTCCAACTACACCACCTGAAAAACCTATTGCTGTAGCTTCCCCTATAAATATTTTCTTAATATCTCCTATAGAGGCACCAACTACCTTCATAACTCCAATTTCTTTTTTTCTCTCTAATATAGACATATTCATGGTATTAGCTATACCGAAGGCTGCCACCAGTAAAGAAATACCTCCTATGGCACCTAATATTAATTTTACTCCGTTTAAAGTGCCGCTTATGCCTTTTTGCATTTCTTTAAGAGATTGATATAGGTATCCATTATCCTTCAAATATTTTTCCGCCTCACTGCTTACATCTTGACTCTTTAAAATCAAATCTATACTGTCATATCCTTTATTTTTAAAGAATTTGTCGTCATTATTCTTATACATTAGCATATCTTTAATAAAAGATATAGGAGCTTTAACGTCATAATCATCTGAAAAGCCCTCTTTACATATGCCGCTTACTCTTACAGAATAAGTTATAAATTCTTCTTCGCCTTTTTCATTTTGTTTAGAAACTTTTATTTTCACTCTTTTTCTCAGGAGTTTTTCTATTTCTTCCTTTTTTATAGTGTCTACATCTTTTTTATTTAAAAGATGTGAAGCTATTTTATATCCTAGAACCACTTCTTTTTTTGAATCATTCGGATATTTACCAAATAAAAGTTCATGATCTTTGCTATAGTCTTTAAATTGCATGCCTGTTAAATTACTAGATTTCATTTCTGATTTTTTATAAAGTATATCTGCATTTGAACTAAGTTTTGGAACTAAATATTTTACAGATTCTAATTTGTTTAATTCTTTTAAAGCTTTATCGTTTAATATTTTCTTTTTATTTTTTTCATTGGACCCTTGTCCCATTGAAGCAACATCTGAATTTGGAAAAATGTTTAAAGTGTTTACATCTCCAAAGGAATTTAGTTGTGAGGACATATATTTTTCAAATCCATTTCCTAGAGATATTATTACGTATATAGCTACACTACCTATAATTACTCCTAGCATAGTTAAAAATGTTCTACCTTTTCTTTTTAAAAGGTTTCTCCATATAATTTCTGCAAGGTCAGTAAGTTTCATGTTAATCACCTATTCCTAATAAGCTTTTGAAAAAGCCTAGTATGCCAGAACTCTTTTTCTGTTTTGGTGCAGTGTTAGTATCGTTAACTTTTCCTTTTATACTAAATTCTTGTGAGATTTTAGAAGACTTGTTTAATTCATCTTTAAAGCTTATTTCTACAGTACCTTTTACATCTCCAGATAAAGCTAAGCTTTGTTTAAAATCATTTTCGTCCTCTGGTTCCATGGTTCCAAAATATTTAGTGAATGTTTTATTATTAGTTTTAACATTTAATACTACATCTTTTAAAGAAGACTTACCACTATTTACAAAGTTTAATGATACTTTTTTACCTTCTCCATCTTTGTTAGTAGCATCTAAAGAAGTTATAAGTAAACTTGGTTTATTTCCTAAGATTAAGCCTATTACTCTATTTTCTTCAATATATTCTCCATTTAATTTATAACCTATTTTAACTAAAATATTATAGTTACCAGCTTTTAAATTAGGATCACATGCCATTTCTATAGATGCATCTTCAGAAGTTTCTCCATCTATATGACCTACATAAATTTCATTTGTGGTTCCAACTGGAGAAAAGCCAGTTAAAACATTTTTGCCTTCTAATCCAGCCAATGTTATAACTACATCTTTTATATTTGCTTCCTTATTATTAGTTATAGTAAAATTAATTTTAAATTTACTACCAGGTTCCACTGTTTCAGGAGAAGAAGTGACTTTATTTAAAGTTATCCTTCCTGATTCAGCGTGAACTAATGAAATAGGGAAAACACATAGAATTAGTAAAAACACTAAAGGAAAAAATTTTTTTATCATTATAAGTGACCTCCTACATAAATTTACGCTTAATTAATCATTTGATATTTTTCCATCTACCACTTTTATTATTTTACTTGCATAATCACAAACTTGAGAAGAGTGAGTAACAATTACAAAAGTTTGTCCAGTGGTTTCGTTTAGTTCTTTTAGTATGTTTAGAATTTCTGTACCATTCTTACTATCCAAATTTCCAGTAGGTTCATCAGCAAGTACTATTTTTGGATAGTTCACAAGAGCTCTTGCAATAGAAACCCTTTGTTGTTGTCCACCAGACAATTCTGATGGCTTATGATTAGCTCTTTCTTCAAGTCCAACCTTTTTTAACATTTCAAAAGCTCTATTCTTTCGTTCTTTTTTAGAAATACCTGAAAAAATAAGAGGCATTTCTACATTTTCTAAAGCCGTAAGCTGAGGAATTAGATTATAGGATTGAAAAACAAATCCTATATTACGTCTTCTAAATAAAGCTAAATTGTTTTCTGAAAGACCATTAATCTTTTCATTTTCTATAAAAATATCACCAGAGGAGGGAGGCATTAGACCACCTAAAATATTAAGAAAAGTAGATTTGCCAGAACCCGATTCTCCAATGATAGCAACAAATTCACCTTTTTCAATTTCTACAGATACTCCTTTGAGTATATCCACCTGCATTTTTCCTAAAGTGAAAGTCTTTTTTACATCATTAGCTTTAATTATACTCATTAGACCACCTCCTTTAACACTTAAACAGTAACTGTATATAGGAATTATATGCTGTATATATACGCTATGTACAGTATATGATTTTGTGAACAGTTTGTCAATGATTTACTTTACGTTCATAAAAAATAAAAGAAAATGTTAATATAATCTAAAAAACAATTTATTATAAAATATTATGTTCTATTAATATATTTTTTAAATAATAATATCATTATAATTTACTTAATTTTTTATAAAATTATTTATTAACTTTTGGATCAAATGCAGTAGCAAAAATATCTCCCAATATGTTAAAGCTTAAAACTGTAAAAAGTATAAATAATCCAGGGAATATAGCTAAGTGAGGAGATGAAGAAATAAAGCTTTGAGCATTTTGTAACATACTTCCCCAAGAGGAATTAGGTGCTGTAACTCCTAATCCTAAGAAACTAAGGGCAGATTCTGTAAGAATAGCAGATGCAATATTTATAGTGGAGGATACTATTACAGATGGAGCAACATTAGGTATTATATGCTTAAAAACGATTCGGCAATTAGAGGCTCCTAAAGCTTTAGAGCATAATACGTATTCTCTTTCCTTTAACGAAAGTGTTTCAGATCTAACTATTCTAGCAATTCCTATCCAACCAAATAGTCCAATAATAATAATAATATTTTCTATTCCAGGTTTTGAATAGGCATTAATTATAAGTATAAGAAAAAAGCTTGGTATGCACATTAATATATCTATAATTCGCATTATTATATTATCTACAGTACCTCCTATGTAGCCACTAAATGTTCCTACAATGGTTCCTATAGTGGAGGATATAATCATGGACATAAAGCCTACCGTTAAGGAAGCTCTTCCACCATATAAGGAACGAGTGAAATAGTCTCTACCAATATCATCTGTACCAAATAAATGTTTTAAAGTTGGATTTGATAATTTGTTGTATAAATCCATTTTATTAGGGTCGTAAGGAGATAAGAAAGCAAAAATAGAAGAAAGAGTTAATATTAATATTATAATTAATGATATATATCCTAATTTATTTTGTTTAAACTGTATTTTAAAATTTATTTTAAGACGTTTATTTAAAATCAAATTTATCACCTACCTAATTTTTGATTCTAGGATCTGCCAAGGTATAACACACATCTGCTATAAGATTTCCTATTATAAGCAAAATAGAACTTAGCATTGTTATAGACATAATAAGAGGATAATCAAAGCCTAATATAGCTTTCATTCCTAATCTACCCATACCAGGCCAACCAAAGATGGTTTCAGTTATAAACGCCCCTGCAAATATATCTGGTAATGACATGCCTAATATAGTTATAATAGGAAGAAGGGCGTTTTTTAAAACATGTTTATATAATATTTTTTTCTTAGATAATCCTTTAGCATAGGCGATCATAACATAGTCCTCAGATAGTTCAGATATAGTATTAGAGCGTATATATCTACTAATAACAGATATACTGCTAAAGCTCAATACTGTACAAGGTAAAATAAGATGCTTTAATACATCAAGTTTAGAATCTACATCTATGGTGTGCATGCCAACGCTTGGTAATAAATTAAGATTAACAGAAAAAATATATATAAGTATCATGGCAAACCAAAAGCTAGGGATAGATATACCTATATAAGATATTACTGAAATCAGATTATCTATGAAGTTATTTTTGTTAACAGCAGAAATCACTCCAAAAATTATACCTAAAACTAAAG
This sequence comes from Clostridium sp. Marseille-Q2269, assembly GCF_943736985.1. GTDB lineage: Bacteria > Bacillota > Clostridia > Clostridiales > Clostridiaceae > Clostridium_F. The sequence goes on along the minus strand of NZ_CALSFS010000001.1, from coordinate 515,955 downwards.
ATATCAATAAGGATGATCCCATAAGAAGCAAAGTAGCAGGGAGTCTTTCTGTTATTTGGGTAGCAATTGGTCTAGAATTAATTAAAGAATATCCTAAATCGCCTTTTAATACATTTTTTAGCCATAAAATATACTGTATATGTATAGGTCTATCAAGGCCTAAATTATGCCTAATTCTAGCTATATCTGAAGCTTTCATTTTAGGATTTATGAAAGTTCTAATAGGATCTCCAGGGGCTAGTTTTATTAGTAAAAAAGAAACTATAGAGATAAAAATAAGTATAGGAATTGCATGTAGAACTCTTTTTATTATGTATTTTCTCAAATATATCCTACCTTTCTCAAATATATTTATTGTATGATTATAAAATAATAATTCTAAATATTTATTAATGCATAATACAAAATAAGTACAATGTTTTTTATAAAGGATTAATTTATTATAAAGGTTTAGTATAACTATTTTAAAATAAAAGGTATTAAAAGGATAAATCCCATTAATACCGTCCTTTTTATTGAATTTTTATTTCTCTTTCATATAAAGTTTTGATAAATCTTCAAACATACATACAGGTACTGTTTTAGCTTCTTTTATTCCACCTATATTTTTATTTACTGCTATGGTAGCCATAGAATATGATATAGGATATAGTGGCATATCTTCTATAGCCTCTTTTTGAAGAGTTTTATAAATTTCTTGTCGTTTTGTTTCATCAGTTTCTAAAACTCCTTTATTCCATAGGGCATCTAATTTTGTATTATTATATCTAGATATATTATAGGCTCCATTTGTCATAAAGATCTCTTTGTAAGAATCAGGTTCACTAGTCATTACATAGGAATTAAATATTAAATCATAAATACCTTTACTAGGATTATCTATCTGTTGATAAAAGGCATTTGCTTCTAATCCTTTTAGTTCCACATTTATACCTATATCTTTTAAATTATCTTTAACAACTAGTGCTTGATTTTCTAAGGCTTTTCTTGTGGTTGGATAAACTAATCTAAGTTTTAAGTTATTAACACCAGATTTTTTTAGTAGTTCTTTAGCCTTTTCTTTATTCAAATCATACTTATTAACTTCATCTGTAAAATATAGAGTGGTTTTAGGAAAAGGAGAATAAGCCTTAGGAGCATATTTTTCGCTGTCATATGCTGCTTTTATTAGACTATCTTTGTTTAAAGCATATGCTATTGTTTGTCTGACTTCTTTTTTATCTAAACCAGGAGTCTTACAATTTAAAGCTAAAGTATCTACCATGCCTTCATCATAGGAAATTACTTTTAAATTTTTATTTTTTTCGAATTTATTTACATCTGAAATTTCTACATACTTAGCAGAAATTTCTCCATTTTCTATAGCTACATTAGAAGAATTTGGATCTCCAATAATTCTGTATGTTATAGTATCAAGATGAGGCTTTCCTCCTACATAGTTATCAAATCTTTCTAAAGTGATACTTTCCCCTTTTTTAGCTTCTTTAAATTTAAAAGCACCAGACCCTATAGGTTTTTCATTTTTAACACTTTTTTTAATATCTTTTTCTCCTTCAAATATATGTTTAGGAATAGGGCATACTTGTGCTAAAGAATTCATAAAAGGCATTTGAACTGATGGTAGTTTAAAATCTACTGTTCTGTCATCTACTTTTTTTACTTGTATAGATTTATCATTTATAACAAAAGCGCTTCTAAAAGGTGAGTCTTGTTTTTTATCCATTATTTGCTTCATAGTAAATATTAAGTCATCAGCAGTTATAGGTTTGCCATCGTGCCATTTTAAATCTTTTTTTAATTTTACTGTATAAGTTAAAAAGTCATCTGAATGTTTTACTTCTTCTGCTAGGGTGTAATCAATTTTATTTCTATTCATATAGAATAGAGGAGCAAAAAGAGCATTATCCATTGTCATAGTAGCTCTATCGTAGGCGTAAAGTGGATTAAGTATTTCAGGATCACCGCATATACAAAATGTAAGATTTCCTCCATCTTTAATGTTCTCTTTTTGAGACTTGTCCTCTGTAGAGGTACTAGAACTATTACTATTTCCACAAGCAGTAGCAACCAAAGTAGTAGAAGCTATCAATGCTATGGCCAATAGTTTCTTCATTTTCATAAAAAAACCCCTTTCTAACAGTAATCAATATACTAATGCTAATTGAGCTGGCTAGTATCTTAATAAAGCATACCATTTTAATAAAAAAATGTTAAATAATAAAAATAAATTGATAATAAGGAAGGTATTTGTTTTATTTATATTTATTGTAAAATGAAAAACAACAAAAATACATTTTAATTAGTCATTAAAAATGAAGTGTGACAATATATATATAAGTTACATACTATGTTAGTAAAACACAGGGATTTTAACTTGAATCCTTTTTTATTGTGTAGAATCATATTTTTAAGGAGTTGATAATATTGAAATGTGAAAAATGTGAACCATGGGGAATGGATAACTGTGAGCTGGCAAGAGCTTATATATGTCCTCAAAAATTCAAAAGAGTTTATAAGGTTGAAAAGGCACTTCAAAGAGGAACATTGTTTCCAGAATTATACCAACCATATAAATCTAAATATTAGAAAGAGGTTATATTTATACTTGGAGGAGATTGTATGTTAGATAAATATTCAAGAAAAGAATTACTATTAATGATACAAGAATATGGTTTTACAGCTGTGGAGTTAAATTTATATTTAGATAACTATCCAGATAACAGAAGAGCATTAGAATATTATAATGAAATACATTGTAAACTAATGGAATTAACAGAGGCATATGAGGAGAAATATGGTCCTTTATGGAACTTTGGTTATAGTAAGAGTAGATTCCCATGGAAGTGGGCAACAGAACCATGGCCTTGGGAAAAGGAATATTTAAAAATGTAGCTGCAATATTTAAATAGGAGTGAATAATATATGTGGATTTATGAAAAAAAATTAGAATATCCGGTTAATTTAAAAAGTAAAGATTTAGGTATGGCAAAGTTCCTTATGGCACAGTATGGTGGTCCAGATGGAGAACTAAGTGCAGCTTTAAGATATTTATCTCAAAGATATACAATGCCAACTTCTAAATCCAAAGGACTTTTAACAGATATAGGTACAGAAGAATTAGCTCATGTAGAAATAATTGCTACTATGGTATATCAAATAATGGAAAATTCTACGCCTAAGGAATTGAGAGAAGCTGGATTAGGATCCTATTATACACAGCACGGAACAGCTATATATCCAGCAGATGCTAATGGTGTGCCTTGGACAGCAGCATATCTTCAATCTACCTCTGATCCTATAACAGATCTTCATGAAAATATGGCAGCGGAACAAAAGGCTAGAACAACTTATGAGCATCTTATGAACTTAACAGACGATCATGATATAAAAGATGTTTTAGCATTTTTAAGACAAAGAGAAGTGGTACATTTTCAAAGATTTGGAGAGGCTTTAATGAGTGTAGAGGATAAATTAAACAGTAAAACATGTTATTAATAAAGTATGTTATAAGTATAAATTAGTGATAATGTATATTTATATATATTAGATAATAAAATATATTAATTATATAAAAAACAATCCAAAATAAAAAATTTACAATTTATTTGGATTGTTTTTTTATATTTGTAACTCATTTGTTACAAATATAATGTATAATTACAATATAATCTATATGTTAATTACAAATAATTTTAAAGTGAAAAAGGAGAATTTATGTCTACAAAAAGACAAAAGAAAAAAAATAAAAAAAGAAATAGAAAAAAATCATTCATAGGAAGATTCTTTTTATTTTTAATCTATGAGGTTATAGCTTGTGGAGTTTTCTCTTTATTAATAGCATTTTATGGGCCTTTTGATAATGTTAAAAGTACATTGGTAGGAACAGCTATGGCTACATATAAACATCAGTATATTGCAACTACTTTTTTGTCTAAAGATGAAATAAATAAAATATTAAATAAAGGAAAAGGTACAAGCAATCCAAGTTTAGAAGAAAATTATGGTGATATAAAAATAGAGAACAAATTTGGTAACTCTGTAGAAAGATATGATATAAGTACAACTAAATTTGATGGTTATATATTAGAAATTAAAAATCCTAAAAAAGTAAAGATAGGATATACAAATTATATGGGTAAAATGGGTGAAAGAACCAGTAAAATGGCTGAAAGGCATGGAGCTATAGCTGCTATTAATGGCGGAGGCTTTAGAGATGTATCATCCACAGGAAAGCTTTGGACAGGTACTGGAGCTTATCCAGAAGGTCTTGTAATATCTAATGGTAAAATTGTATATAATGATTTTAAATCTGGAGAAAAGGTTAATGTGACAGCTTTTACAAAGGAAGGTGTACTAGTTGTGGGAGACCATACTGTAGATGAACTTTTAAAAATGGGAGTAGTAGAAGCTTTGTCTTTTAGGAACACATTAATAATTAATGGGAAGGCTATACCTTATAATGAAGGTATAAATCCTAGAACTGCTATAGGACAAAAACAGGACGGAACTGTAGTTCTTTTAGTTATAGATGGAAGAAGAGGTATAAAACAAGGAGCTACTCTAGAAGAGGTGGAAAACATACTCTTACAAAGAGGAGTAGTTAATGCTAGTAACCTAGATGGAGGATCATCTTCAACTATGTACTATAAAGGAAGGGTTATAAATAGGCCTTGTAATTGGGATGGAGAGAGAACAGTAGCCACCTCCATATATGTAGAATCTTAAGGGAGGAGACTTACTAATGAAAAAAATTAAAACTATATTTGTTTGGACACTAATCGCTATATGTGTATCCTCTGCAGTATTGCTTTTTGTAGATAAAGTTTATTTATCTGCTTCTAAAACATTTAAAATAAGCAAGGTAGAAGATGATGATAGAAAAATTAAGAAAACTGTTTCTATAGATATACCAGATTATGCAGAAAATATAAAGATATCTTACAACGGAGAGTATATATCTTACCACAATGAAAATAAAGTCACTATAATAAATGTAGCTAAAAAAGAAGAAAAATATGTAGATTTTAAAAATGGAAAGGTTAGTTATACAACTTGGCTTCCAGATAGGAACATATTATTTATAGGAGAAAAATCTCAGGGAGATAATGGTGATTTTTTAGCCTTATTTTCCTATGATAGTGAAAAAAATGAAAAATTTCAGTTAGAGAATGAAAATAGAGAAAAAACTATAATAAATCTACCAAGTAGTGATTATGATATAAAAAATATGACGTTATCTACGGCTACAAATACTATGTATCTAAATGTAAAAAGTGAGCAAGGAAGAAGTAGAATTTATAGAATAAATACAATGGCTCAGTTAGAACGTATAAGAAGTTTAGGTAGTAATCTAGGACAGATAGCTCTTATGAATAGTGAGGATAGGGTTGTTTACGAAAATAAAAATGATGATAACATTCATATAGAAGGAAAAGACTATCCAATAGCTATAAGAGACGGAGCTAATCATTGTCTCTTAGGGGTAGATGATAAAGATGTAATGTATATAGGAAAGTTAAAAGGGTCTAGAGAAGAAGGCATTATAGACAAAATATATTATTGGAACCTGGATGATAAAACTATTAATAGAAAAGAAATAGAACTAGAGAGTCCAATTAATAAAAAGGATATAAAGATTCTTTCCAGTGGTAAAATATTTTTTATCAATAGTAAGGAAAATAAAATTAAAGAACTTATATCTAAGGATCAATTTGAATATAGTGGAAATTTTGAAGATGTTTCAAAAGATGCTGTTGTGTCTAAAGAAGGTAACAAAGTCATTGTAAAGCCTATTAGTTTAAAATAGTATTTAGGTAATTTATATATTTTATTTGTTATATGAAAATTGAATTTGATAGTATAAAAAATTAAGTATAGTTATATTATAACTGTCTGATAGAAACAGTAATACACTAAATTATTAGTATATAATAAATTTAATCTTATTAATTCACCAAGATAGTTCTTTTATTGTTGAGATTTTCATAATAAAGGAACTATTCTTTATTTATATAGAATAGAGAAATAATTGTAAGTTTTATGTAGAAGAATTAAATTTATTTTAGTACAATATATTTAACAATAAAATTGTTTTAGATTATTAGTGTTTTTTTTATAAGTTATACATTTATAGGTATACACTTAATATTAAGTAGAATAAGATTACTATATTAAATTATAAGAAGGATGATACATATTGAAGTTTATAATAAAACAAAAATTATTTTCTATAACGGATAAATATATAATAGAAAATGAATATGGAGAAAAGATATATAAAGTCCAAAAAATACTTATGTCTATGTTTAAAAAAATAAAAATATATGATATGGAAGATAGGGAGCTAGTATATATTAAAGATAAATTTATAAAAATTTTACCTACTTATTTAATATATATGGGGGGGAATCATGTAGCTACTATGAAGAGAGATATAAGTATATTAATGCCTAAGTTTACAGTGGAAAGTATTATAGGAGACTATGATGTAAAAGGAGATATTTTAGATATTAATTTTACTATACAAAAAGCTGGAGAAACTGTAGCTATAGTAAAAAAATATTTTCCTTCCATAAGAGATTCTTATGAAGTGGATATTAAAGAAGGTGCCAGTCAGAGTCTCGTTTTGGCTATGGTTATAATTATAGATGATGTAGTTCATAATGCAAGAAAAGAAGATGATGATTGATTTAATTTATTAAGAAGCGTTACTGTAAGGATTAGATTTTTCATTATGGTCAGTGTGGTTTAATTAAGTTTCTAATGAATTAGTACTAAGAAGTTAAAATTTATACCTACACTATAAATCCTATTTGTATATAAGTAGGATTTAATGCAGGTATAAAATAGATTTAAATTTTTGTAATAAACTATAATTGTTTTAAGAACATTTACTAGATTATATGAGGCAAAATTTGTTATTAATTTTACAGCGGGTCTGTTTTATTTATAACATGAAAAGTACTATATTATAAGATAAGTTATAATCATAGCTATGTGTTAGAACAAGTATTGTTTTTGTAAGGACATTTATTATTACAACCATTAGTACAACTAGAAGAAGTAGTGCTTTTACAACAACCATTAGTACAGCTAGAAGAAGAAGTACTTTTACAACAACTATTAGTTTCTAGTGGAGTAATCTTCATCATAAAATCATGATTTTTATAGATTATTTCAACGTTCTTTACATTATTAAGAACTTCCATATCATAAACTATTGTAAGTGAATCATATTTATAGGTTAAATCATTTTTATTAATATCATCTAATATTATATCTAATCTACCTTTAGCACAACAGCTTTTTACATAGGAAAGTCTAACGCAGGAATAATTATTTTGTTTTAGTAATTCTGATAAATTTTTTAAAGCTTTTTTTGATATATCTATATCTAGAATATTTTTTTGCATATAAACACCTCAAATATAATTATTATAACTATCTTGTTTTAAAATAAAAAAATCATCAATTGATATTATAATATTGTTTGTTAATAAAACAGAAAATATCAATAGAGGATTACTTAAATATGATTATAACATTAAATATGAAAAGTGAAAATCATTATTAAACAATTACTTCATGTTAACCTTGTATAATATTCTCCATAAAGAATAGTTTATAATATATAATTATATATTTTTATAGTATAATATATATTTGAATAGGTAATAAAAGTACAAATTATGCTTAAAGAGGTGAACTAATATGGATAACAAAGTTAATGTTTATATAAAAGTTGGGAAGGATAGTAAAATCCCAAGTTATGGGTCTTTAAATGCTGCAGGGTGTGATTTATATGCAACAAAAGATATGTGTATATTGCCAGGAGAGATAAAAGTTATGCCATTGGATTTTGTTATGGCTATGGATGAGAATTTAGAAGCACAAATAAGGCCAAGAAGTGGACTATCTTTAAAAACTAATTTGAGGGTACCTAATAGTCCAGGAACTATAGATAGTGATTATAGGGATGCAGTTGGAGTTATTCTAGAAAATACATATAGTATATCTAATTTGATCTATGATATAATAAGAGATCCTAATATATTAAAAACTTTAGAAAAAAAATATAAAGAACTATCTTTAATTGATTATTTAAAAGATAGACAAGCTATGGATTCAAATAGTGCTCATAATTTAAATGTATTACAAGAAAAAATATATATAGATGAAAAAGGCAATCCTTATGGAACAATATATATAAATAAAGGTGATAGAATAGCTCAGATGGTATTTAAAGAATATAAGAGAGCTAATTTTATAGAATGTGAAAATCCCGAAGAAATAGGACAAAATAGAGGCGGTGGATTTGGACATACAGGAGTAAAGTAAAACTAATAATGGTGATGAAATTTAATTTTCATCACCATTATTAATATTTATAGTATGTTTTTTTATAATATATAAATAATATAAATGGGACTAAATTAATAATATTATTTTTGGAGGAGAGACTATGAAAAAGAATAATAATAGTAAGCCTAATAAACCTATGGAAGGAAATAAAGATGCTAAGTTGAGACAACAAAGCGGTCAAAAAAATGCTAATAAACCTAAAAATTAAGGCTTTACATTTAGTAAAGTATAGGTATATTAATGTAAGATATGTGTAAAATAATGTATATACTCCTAAGTTTTAAATCTAACTTCTTCTAAATTATTTTTTTAGGGGAAGTTAGATCTTAAATGAATACTTATATTAAAATAAAAAGCTAGTCTTATTTAAGACTAGCTTTGAAAACTATTTTTATTTTTTTTCAGGAGCTTTCATAAAGAAAGCAATTTTATCTTTTTCTGGTGTAGAAACACTTAAATTTCTTTTATGCAATGTATCGTTGTAATCGGAAGTTTGTCCATCACATACATAAGCATAATCTGTTTTACCTTCTTTTACCCAACCCATAAATATATATGTATGGGAAGGAGAATCAGCATTGTCTACAGTAGTGAAGCAAATATCACCTTTTTGTAATTTTTTATAATCTGTTTCTTTTGTCCAATTTTTTTTACTTAATTCATCTAAAAGTCCTTTAGTACTAATGGTATTTTTAGGAATATCATATCCATTATCTCTATATAATTGAGATACGAATATTACAGATACACCTTTATTACTACCTTTGTTTATAGAAACAGCTTGTTTTAGAGATTTGTCTCTGTTGTTTTTATCTTGTATGTATTTTGCTATTTTTTCATTTAAAGCAAGTTCTTCAGGTTGTATATTTTTAGTTGTTTCGTTACTATCTTTTTCATTGTCCTTGGTTACATTTTTAGTTACATTACTAGTGTTTGTTTTTGCTGAATCATCAGTTTTAGCCAAGTTAAAAGAAAAAGAAACCATTTGCTTAACAACCAATATACAAACAATAACAATAGGTATAACCACTGCTCCAAAAATTAGATTGGTTTTCTTAGCTGCTTTATCTGCCATTTCATGCATTTCTTCTACATATTTTTCTTGATTTTCTTCATTTAAATTATTAACATGTTTATCAAATTTATGATTTTTACTCATATTTATCCTTCCTTATATGAAAAAATTTATTTCAGTTAAAATACAACAATATAACAAAATATACTACTTTATAATTGTAGCAGATAAACTATATTAAGTAAAGAAACATAAAATAACAATTTGTAAACAAAATTAGATATTTTAATGTATTTTAAGTATAATAAAGTGTAGTTAATATTAATTTATATAAGGTAATATTGTAAGATTATTATGAAAACCTTTGTATAAAATAAGGAATATATGTATAAAAAATACATATGTGTAATATAATAAAAACAAATACCATCTATAGGAAATAAAAATAGTTAATTTGATAATTTAAGTTGAAATTTATGGTAATAAAATGTATAATAAAATACGTATTTTATAAAAAATGTATGGGGATGGTAAGAAAGATGGGTAAAATTTTAGAACAAACAAGAGAAACATTGAATAATTTGATAGAAAAAGATTCTATTTTGTATGAAGGGGAAATATTAAAGTTAAGCCAAGAATTGGACAAGTTAATATATAAATATTATAAGCAAGAATTAATTGTATAATTAATTCTTGCTTTTTTATTTTAAAAGCTATAAATTGAATTTTACTAATGGATTGTTTTTTATTCAAAGCATAATTATGTAGTATATATTATTCTTTTAGAGAGAACCAATAGGTTACATTAACTTCTTCACAAGGATTCTTATATTTATGAGGAGTAAATTTGTCTAAATAAATACTATCCCCTTCATGAAGAGTGTAAGTTTGAGAATTCATTTGTATTTCTAAAGTGCCTTTTACTACAATACCTAACTCATCATAATTATGTCCCCAAGAGGTATCGTTGTAATCTGTATTTCCTTCTATAGTGATAGCTATAGCATTTAGTTCTTTATTTCCATTAGTTAACATTTCAAATCTTATTTTCTTATCATCTGTAGAAAAAATTTCACTACGACTATCTTTGCATACAATATATTCTTTATCATCCGTAGATTTTAATATTTCCATTAAATTTATTCCTAATACTTCACAAATCTGTTGTAGATTACTTACAGAAGGACTATTTAAGTCTCTTTCTAGATTGCTTATAAAGCCTATAGATAAGCTTGTTAATTCTGATAATTCTTTTATAGTAAGACCTTTTTTCTTTCTGTAATATTTAATTTTTTCACCTAACTGCATTTTTTCCTCCTAATGTAGTTTTATAGTTTATACTATTATAGCATAAAAAGCGTTACTTATTAAATGTTTTGCAAAGTATTATATTTCAAGACTTTTAAAAAATTGTTTTCAATAAAAAATCATTGAAAAAAATTCATTTTAATGAAAAAAATAATATTAATAAAATTTTGAAATATATTTTTATAAAAAATATAGAATAATTACTAATATATCGAAATATAAGGGTTTGTGGCAGAAATGTATATTCGTAATAATGAAAAAAATAATAAAAAAGTGAAAAAATATATAGACAATTATAAAAATTTTGATATAATAAATAATTGTTGGCCGGTTTACATATGAAAAACGTTAAAGAAAACGTTAGCAATTTTAAAATTTTATATTTAATTTCAATATTTTGTAAAGGGAGGAAATGAAATTGGAAATTTTGAAAGGAACTTTATTACTATTACTTTGTTTAACTGCCTTTTCTTTGTTTAGCTTAAAAGCTCCAAAAGGTATGAAGGCTATGGGAGCTTTGGCAGATGCGGCAGTAGCTACATTTCTTGTGGAGGCTTTTCAAAGTTATGTAGGAGGGGACATGCTACATATTAAACTGTTAAAGGATACAGGTTTAGCAGCAGGTGGAATGGGAGGAGCTGCTGCTGCTACTTTAGTTCCATTGGCATTAGGGGTTTCGCCAGTATATGCTGTATTAATAGGTGCTTCATGTTATGGATTAGGTATATTGCCAGGATTTGTAGCGGGTTATTTACTTTCTTTTATAGTACCTATAATAGAAAAAAAAGTACCAAAAGGATTAGATTTAATTATCTGTGTGGCTTTGGTAGCGCCATTAGCTAGATTAATAGGAAACGGTGCAACTCCAGTTGTAAATTCTACACTGTTAAATATAGGTGGCATAATAACAGTAGCAGCTAATGAAAGTCCAATAATAATGGGATTTATACTAGGAGGAGTTATAACAGTAGTAGCAACAGCACCACTAAGTTCTATGGCATTGACAGCTATGTTGGGGCTTAAAGGTTTACCAATGGCTATAGGGGCTCTTTCTGTAATGGGATCTTCTTTCATGAATTTTGTTTTATTTCATAGATTGAAATTTGGAGATAGAAGCACAACTATATCAGTAGCTATAGAGCCTTTAACACAGGCAGATGTTATCACAGCTAATCCCATACCTGTATATGTTACAAACTTCATAGGTGGAGGGTTTGCAGGTGTTATAGTAACTCATTTTGGATTAATAAATAATGCTACAGGAACAGCCACTCCAATAGCAGGACTTATGGTTATGTATGGATTTAATGATCCTAAAACAGTTACAATAGCAGCTATATTCTGTGCTTTGGCTGGAGCTTTAGCTGGATTATTAGGTTCAATAGTATTTAGAAATTATAAAATAAGAACAGTTGCAGAATTAAAAGCTGCTTCCCATGAAGAGTTTGAAAAAGCTACAGCTTAAAAATACATAGACTTTATACAATATAATAGAAATCATATAATAAAGATCCTACTAAACAGAATGTAGGATCTTTATTTACTAAAAATAATTTGAAATTATTATCTTAATTATAATATAAGAATACACTTAATAAATTTATCTATGAATTTATTAAGTGTATTTGTTATATTGAAGTATTTTTAATTATAATAATTAAATTTCTTAACAGTATTATGCTAGTTTTTCTACATCTTCACGACTTGGCCAACATTCTATATTGTTTAATCCTTCAATGCTATCTGAGTAGAAAACAGGTTCTATGCCTTGTTTCTTTTGTCTATCATAATCTTTTAAAGCTGCAAAAGCTATTTTAGATAACATAGATATAGCAATTAAATTTATTATTGCCATGAAGCCCATAAATAAATCTGCCATATCCCAAACTATTTGTATTTTAGCTATAGATCCGAAAAGAACCATACCTATTACACATAATCTGTATAAAAATAAACTAGATTTACTTCCTTTTAAAAATTCAATGTTTGTTTCTCCATAATAGTAATTTCCTATTACGGAACTAAAAGCAAAAAGGAATATGCAAACAGCAATAAAAATATTTCCCCAAGAACCTACTTGAGAACTTAATGCATTTTGTGTAAGTTGAATTCCTGTTAAATCGGTTTTTAAGTAGCTGTCAGAAATTAAAACTATAAAAGAAGTTGCACTACATATTAATATAGTATCAGTAAACACACCTAAAGTTTGAATGAGACCTTGCTTAGCAGGGTGAGTAACATTTGCTGTGGCAGCAGCATTTGGTGAACTACCCATTCCAGCTTCGTTAGAGAATAAACCTCTTTTAATACCCATAAGGATGGCAGCACCTAATCCTCCACCTACAACTTGTTTTACACCAAAGGCATTTTCTATAATAAGAGAGAATATACTAGGAATACTACCTATATTTTTTAATATAACAAATAATGCTACTACTACATAAGTTATAGCCATTATAGGAACTATAATTTCACTAGCTCTGGCAATTCTTTTAACACCACCAAATATAATAAATGCAGTGAATATTGCTAGTATAGCACCTATAATTAAAGTATTTGCACCAAAAGCTTGTTCAAAAGCTAAAGAAATTGTGTTGGCTTGAACAGAATTAAATACAAGACCGTAACTTACAGTTATTAATATAGAAAATATTATACCCATCCATTTTTTATTTAAAGCTTTTTCCATATAATAAGCAGGTCCACCCCTAAAGCCGTGCTTATCTTCTACTTTATATATCTGTGCTAGAGTGCTTTCAACAAAACTTGAAGCACCACCGATTAGAGCTATAAGCCACATCCAAAATACTGCACCAGGACCACCAGAAGCGATAGCTATAGCTACACCTGCTAAATTACCAGTACCAACTCTTGATGCTGTACTTATGCAGAAGGCTTGGAAAGAAGAAACACCTTTTCCTTTATGTTCTCCTTTAACAGATTTATTTGCTCCTTCTCCTAGTAATCTAAACATTTCTTTAAAGTATCTAATTTGAACAAATTTAGACCTGAAAGAAAAGAATAAACCTAAAATTATTAATAGTGCTATCAGTACATAAGACCACAGATAATTATTTAATACTGATATAAAATTCCCTAAAAAACTCATATAATTTTCCACCTTTCTAAAATATATTTATGTTCATCAAATTATTTACTTAATATAAATACATTTAAAATTGTATCAGAAAAGCCATTCAATATCAATTTAATGTTTATTCTGAAAAATGAATTTTGACAATCAAAAATTGATTATAATAAAGAAAAGCCTGCTATAACTCATATTTTGGAAAATTTTTTTAAAAATTCATATAAACAATATACATATTTAAATATATTGTTTAATTTTATATTTGAATAAAAAGCTGCAGTAATATTCAAATACTAGGGTGAGAACAAATTTACAGTAGTAATGTGGCTATATTTAACAATATTAACAGTGAGACAATGAGGAAAAGCCTATTTATTGTAAAAAGATACAATAAAAATGTTTGTATATTTTGAAATAAATGATTCATAAATATTTTAAAAAAACATAGATATATCAGCAATATAAAATTTAAAAAATATATGAAAGTTTTTATTCTAAAAATTCATGTTATATATAGGGAGTTTAGAATATTATTATTATTATTAAAACTTTTTAACTTAGTGTTTTGTTATAAGTTTTTCTTATTTGATTTATAAAAAAATATAATATATACTAGTTTTATTGGTAAATAAAAATTTACCTAGAGGACTTTATAATATTACCCCAAAAAACCCAAAACTACAGTTATAAGCTACCCTCTTGTTTTAAGGTTTTGACATTGCCTTTGGAACAAAAAGATAACTTCATAACGTATTTAAAAATAAAGGGGCTGTCGCATTAAAGAATTTAAGCACAATATATTGTTTTACAAGTTTAAAGTTAACACAATATATTGTAGCATTTATTCTTAGTGCGACAGCCACTTTATTTTCCATTAATTAAAAAACGCTTATATTTAATTAAAGGAGTAAAGGAGAGTTAGCATAATAAGGTTAGTATAAAAATTTAATACAAGGGATCTTTGCAACAGAAGGAAAACCTTCTAATAGTATATTATGAATAATTTTATGTTATTGATATATGTAATTTAAAAAACAATGAAAAAGTATGGAAAATGGTATAATTTTTAAGAATAAAGACCAGTATACCTTACAAATATAATAATATAAAAATATAGTGAAAAAATAGAATATATTAGACTTTACTATATTTCAATATTATTGTAAAATGATGCAAATAATAAAAATTGAACACATAAATTATATGGAATTTTGAAGGGAGTTAGATTATGTGTAAGATGATAACCCAAGACAATAGTAAGGATTGTATTGGGGAAAACGCTATAGCTATAAATGGAGCTATAAATATACCAAAAGGTGAAGATAGAGAGAAATTTTTAAAAGAATTCACAAAATGGCTTAAAAATAACAATTGTTCCTTTTTTGGTATGACAGATTATGTTAACACAGAGAAAGAAGCAAAAGAAAGAGCTAAAGAAATATTATTCCATTATGCTAATGAGGAGCTTGAAAAAAGCTTAGAAGATTTTGAAAATGAAGAAAAGGTGATAGAATTATCTAGATATAGAGCTTTATAAATATTTCATTAATTTTTATTTTTATAATATTTAAATATAATAATGTAAATTTAGTAGTATATTTATTAATATAAAAGTACAATACCATTTAATTATTAATACAATTATTTTAATATGATGAAGTTAAGGGGCTGTCGCATTAAAGAATTTAAGCACAATATATTGTTTTATAGTTTAAAGTTAACACAATATATTGTAGGATTTATTCTTAGTGCGACAGCCCCTTTTGTATAAACAAAAGTATGTTTACTCCTTAAGGATAAAATAGGCGTATTCTTAATGTAGATGAATAAAGATTTTATGTGTTTAAAATAAAATCTAATTTAAAATGAATTTTTAAATTTAAAATATACAATTGATCATTAATAATTTCTTAAATAAAGTAAATTTTAGTATTATAATGATGAATTTGATTGTATAATTAATGGTAAAAATGGATTTTAGTGGAGGGATAAAATGAAATTTAAAAAATTTTTTTCTATAGTACTATTAGTTTTTATTATATTTCTTACAGCATGTACAAGTTACAATGAGGAAAATAGTTCAAGTAATAAAGATAACAAACCAACAGAAGAAACAAAAATTTTAGAACTTAATGGAGTGGAAAAAGCAAAGATTAATTTAGATTTTCCAGCAGGAATATTAAATATAAATGGTAACGAAGAAAAGCTTATGAAGTGGAAGTATATATAGTAAAAAGGAATGGAAACCCGAAGTAAAATATGAAGTTAAAGATAAGCAGGGGAATATTTCAATTTCTCAGCATTTGTCTAAGAGCGATAAAGACAATACAAGAAATGAATGGAATATTAACTTAAATGATAAAATACCTATGTATATAAAATTGGGATTAGGAGCCGGTGATTTTAAAGCAAATTTAAGTAATGTAAATTTAAAAGAGTTATATGTCCACATGGGCGTAGGAAGAGTAAATTTAGATATATCAGGAGCTTACAAAAATAATATTAAGGTAAATATACAAGGTGGTGTAGGAGAAGCCACTGTATATTTACCTAAATCTATAGGGAGTAGAATAAAAGTTCAAAAGGGAGTAGGAGCTGTTAATGTTAATGGATTTATTCAGGAAGAAGGAGACATTTATAAGAATTCTCAATATGGAAAAACCAAAAATAATATAGAAGTTAATATTGAAACTGGAGTAGGATCTATTAAAGTAAAACAAAAATAAAGTAAAGAATAAATTATAATAATTAACCATAATGTTAAATTTCAATAATAAAGTAATTATAAAAATACAATTCCTATAGTTACTTTAACTAGCACAATAGATTAATTTATAACATAAGTTAAATTATATAATAATAAAAATATAAGTTTATAATATAAGTTGAATTATACAGTAATAAATTCTTAGTATAAAATTATAGTTTAATTAGATGATATGTATGAATAAAATTATAGTTTAATTAGATCATATGTATGAATAAAATTATATATATGACTAAATCTATATACAGGACATAAATAATGTGATACAATGTAAATACAGATAAGGATAATTACAATTATGTAATAATTATTATTAAAAAGGACGTGATTATATGATCAAAGTATATACATCAGAAGGATGCCCATGGTGCGTGAAAGCAAAGAAATATTTAACAACAAAGGGAATAGATTTTCAAGAATTAAATGTTGAAAGAGATGAACATGCAAGGGAAGAAATGGTTAGAAAATCTAACCAAAGAGGAGTACCAGTATTAGATATAAATGGGAAAGTTGTAATAGGTTTTGATAAACCAGCTATAGATGAAGCAATTAATTTATAATATAAGAAAATTACGACGTAAAAGGTTACTACCTTAGATTAAAAAGGGGATATGTGGATTTAAAGGCAATTCACTTCAATAAGAGATTCTAATTTGTTTCTCCTTAAAATATATGATTCCAAATCATAACTCGCTGAACGCTCAAACAATAATTTGGAATATACATATATTTTGGGAAAACAAATTAGAATCTCTAATTTTGTTCAAATGCCTTTTACACCACATATCCCAATTTTTTAATCTAAGGAAAGATAGTATAACTATTTAAACGTAATTTTCTGTGGAATAGGAAGTAAAAAAAGGAGGATTTTACTCCTCTTTGTTACGTAAAATCTGCAATTATTTTTTTCATTAAAAGAAAGGGCTTTAAAAAAATTTTCGTTAGAAAATTCATGCGTAGCATGTGGAGTAAGTATATCATTAATAAAATTTACCTATATTGATTTTTATGCTAAATATTTATGTGTTAGCAAACAAATTTTATACTTCAATTTAAAATATTTATATGAAACTGAAAATTTATATAACAGTCTTTAAATGGATTAAAACAAAGAATACTTTTAGAGAAAATAGATATCTAGAAAAATAAATAGAATACTTTATTTGTGTCCTAATATTTAAACGTGAAGTAATCAGGACGTTTACTTAGCCCTGTCGCCACAGGACGTGGCGTTAGGGTGTTAGTTTAAATATTAGAGCACAAATATAGTATTTTCTATTTTTATAGCCATCTATTGACTAAAAGTATTCCTTGTTTTAATTTTAATCCTTTAAAGTCTGTTATGTCGTAATTTCATTAATTTATCCATTTATATTTAAAACGATAGCTTTAGGTCTAGACATAGCTTCTATAGAGTATTTTATACCTTGTGTTCCAAGTCCAGATGCTTTAACGCCTGAGAAAGGAAAATGATCTGGTCCTCGTTCAGGTTTATTATTAATTTGAACTGTACCTACTTCTAGTTTTTCTGCCACATAAAAAGCTTTGTTAATATCTTTAGTGAATACAGATGCTTGAAGTCCATATTCAGATTGGTTAGCAATTTTTATAGCTTCATCTATATCTTTAACTCTTATTATTGGAAGTATAGGAGCAAAAGGTTCTTCCCAAGCAAGTCTCATATCCAAATTAACATTGTCAAATAAAGTAGGATAAATTAAATTTCCTTCTCTTTTTCCACCTACTAATAATTTGGCTCCTTTATCATTAGCTTCTTTCATTAAGGCTTCAACATAATCTGCAGCTTTATCATCTATTAAAGGAACGATATCCACTTGATTTTCTAAAGGATTTCCTATTGTTAAGTTTTCTATTTTTTCTTTTACTTTTTCAACTAGAGTATCGGCTATTTTGTCTACAACTAGTATTCTTTTAACTGCAGTGCATCTTTGGCCTGAATAAGAGTAGGCACCAGATACTATGTTTTTAGCTGTTAAATCCATATCTGCATCATCTAAAACTATAGCTGCATCCTTTCCACCTAATTCCATTAATAGTGGTTTCATAACAGAAAGGCTGGATATTCTTTTCCCAATTTCCGTACTACCTGTAAAATTTATAAAATCTATCATAGGGTGAGAAACTATATAATCTCCTATTTCACTACCCTTACCTGTAATTGTGTTTAAAACACCCGAAGGGAGTCCTGCTTTTTCAAAGACTTTTACTAAATGAAGAGCGCTGATACTTCCTTGAGTAGCTGGTTTTAAAACTACGCTATTACCAGCCATTAATGCTGGGGCTATTTTAGAACCAGATAAATTAACTGGATAGTTAAAAGGAGAAATAGCTAAAACTACACCTAAAGGAACTCTGTTTACTATAGAAATTTTGCCTTTAGAGGTTCCAGGAAAAGAGTCTCCAGGTAAAGTTTCGCCTACCATATTTTTGGCTGTATCTGCAGAGAATCGTATATAATCAGCAGTTCTATGAACTTCTGAAATAGAGCTTTTTTTATCTTTAGCTATTTCTCTAATCATTATATTAGCTATTTCTTCAGCTTGTTCATCTAATATATGAGCAGCCTTTAGAAGTATAGATGCTTTTTCGTTTATAGGAACTTCATTCCAAATAGCTTGAGATTCTTTGGAATTCTTTATAGCTAGATCCACTTCTTCTTTGCTCATAGAAGGGACTTTACCTACTATAGATCCATCTATTGGAGAATGTATTTCTATAAATTTATTTGTTGTACTTTTTACCCAATGTCCGCCTATAAAGTTTTTATATAAATTATTTTCTATGCATAAGTTTTTAAACATATAAACACCTCTTATTTTTCTTTTGTAATTATAAATATAGTTTTGTATATTATTTTTCTCTTCTTTTTTGTATAATATATTTTTCAGCAGTTAATGCAGCTATAGTTCCATCTGCTACAGCAGTGGTTATTTGTCGGAATTGTTTTTCTCTAACATCACCAGCGGCATATATACCTTCTATGTTTGTTTCCATGCTTTCATTAGTCTTAATATATCCATTTTGAGTTAAATCTATATATTCTTTGAATAATTCAGTTTTAGGCTTTGAGCCTATAAAACCGAATATAGCATCTAATTTTAGTTCTTTTTCTTCATCTGTTTTAACATTTTTAATTAAAGCTTTTTCTAAAAAATTTGTACCATAAACATCTATCAAATCCCAGTTATAAAGTATTTCTATTTTATGGTTCTTTTCAACAGCTTCTAATGTAGCTTTTTCTCCTTTGAAATAATCGTATCTTCTTATCATATAAACTTTTGATGCAAATTTAGTTAAAAATAAGGCTTCTTCTAAAGCAGCATTTCCACCTCCTATTACACCTACAGTTTTTTCTTCGTACATAGCACCATCACAAATAGCACAATAGTGTATTCCTTTGCCAGAAAATTTATCTTCACTAGGAATAGGAAGTTTCCTGGTTTCAGCTCCAGTAGATATAACTAAAGTTGTTGGTTTATAAATATATTCTGAGGTTTCTACTATTTTTTCAGTATCACTCAATTGAACTTTTTCTATCATATCAAATTCATCTATAGTAGCACCCAGTTCAGTAGCTTGTTGTTCCATTAATTCTGCTAACTTGCTTCCTTCAATCTTACTAAACCCAGGATAATTTTCTATTGTATAACTATTTCTAACCTGACCACCGATTATTGCATCTTCCATTAGGAGCATATTAAGCTTTGCCCTAGCAGCATATATTGCAGTAGATAATCCAGCTGGACCTGCTCCTATAATCATTAGATCTAAATTTTTAACTTTTTTATTCATATAAGATCACCCCCTTACTACCCTGATAGGGTATATACATTATTATACTACTTTTTTTATATTACACAATATAATTAATAAAAATTATTAATAAAAAAAAATTATTGATAGAATAGTTTTGCCATTATAAATGTATTAACTATTAAAAATAAATAAGCCATTATAAATATATTAACCATTAAAAATAAATAAAATTACAAATTATTATTAAATATAGTTAACCAAACAGAACCCTTGAACTTAAATAACAATAAATAAATAGTATAATTTGTTATATCAATATAAGTATAAATTTGTTCTATAACTCATATATTTTACTATAAAGAAAAATTATTACAAATAAATTTAATAAATACCAGATAAAAATAAGAAATGTTTATATATTTATAAAAAGTGTATAAGAAATATTTATAGGTACTATTTGGAAACAAAATTCATTATTTTCTGAAAAATGTGTAAAATAATATTGGAATGTTGTATAATATAGTTAAATATTTAATAAAGGTTGGATGAAATTTTCGGGAGATTAAGTTTTATACTTAGCTATGTAGTTTTTTAAATAAACAGTTATTCTACATAGTATCCTCAGAGGATAGCCGAAGGAATTAAGTGTTATACTCATAAATAACATGAATATCTCAGGCAAAAGGACCGGAAATTGACAAAACTCTGGAAAGCGTTAAGCACCGACGGAGCAAAACTCTCAGGTTAATGAACAGAGATAAAAGTTATGAACTTTTGTCTCTGTTTTTTGTATATATGTATAATTAAAAATTTAACAAGAAAGCAATAAATGGGGTGATGACTAAATGAATAATAAGGTTATTATGGTTACTAATAACAAATTAGCTAGTGAAAAATTTAACAATAAATGTGAAGTACAGTTTATTTCAGGTAATGTAAATGAAGTTTTTAAAGTAGCAAGAGATTATATACACAAAGGGCATGAACTTTTGACACATCCATTAATGAGTAGTGTAAAACCTAATGAAACACCCTATAGAACTGTGGTTATTTCAAAATATCATGAAAATAAAGTTAATATGGAATCTTTGAATTATATTGAGGAATCAATACAGTCCTTAGAAAAATTTCAAAAGTCCTCAGGTATTCCAGAATGGAATGACAATATTTTAAATGATTTCAGACTTATTGATTATGATCTTATATATAATGCATTGCATTAATCTAATATAAGATTTATATAAAAATTGCTAAATAATTTAGCAGAACAAAATTATAAAGTACTAAAAAATTAATTTGGGGGTTGATATTATGCGTCTAGAGATTGGGAAAATATTCATAAGTGATATGCAGTTTTCCGATGAAACAAAAATCAAAGATGGAGTTCTATATGTTTGTAAAGAAGAGCTTTTAGAAGCAATTGGTACAGACGAGAGAATCAAAAATGTCAATTTAGAAATAGCTAAACCAGGAGATAAAACTAGAATTATTCCAGTAAAAGATGTAATAGAACCAAGGGTTAAAGTAGAAGGAAATGGTGGGATTTTTCCTGGATTTATAAGTAAAGTTGATACTGTTGGTTCAGGTAAAACAAATGTACTAAAAGGAGCTGCAGTAGTAACTACAGGTAAGATAGTGGGATTCCAAGAGGGAATCATTGATATGAGTGGAGAAGGAGCTAAATATACACCTTTTTCAAAAACTAATAATTTAGTAGTAGTATGTGAACCTAAAGATGGAGTAAATCAATATGAACATGAGGAATTTGTAAGAACTCTAGGATTTAAAGCAGCTACTTATTTAGGAGAGCTTGCAAAGGACATTATACCAGATGAAACTAAAGTTTATGAAACATTACCTTTATTAGAACAAGTAAAGCAGTATCCAGATCTTCCTAAAGTAGTATATGTATATATGCTTCAAAGCCAAGGGCTTTTACATGATACATATGTATATGGTGTTGATGCTAAAAGAATAATACCAACATTTATATATCCAACAGAAGTATTTGATGGAGCTATAGTTAGTGGAAACTGTGTTTCAGCTTGTGATAAAAATCCAAGCTATGTACACATGAATCATCCAATAATTGAAGATTTATATGAAAAGCATGGAATAGAGTATAATTTTTTAGGTTGTGTTATAACTAATGAAAATGTTTACTTAGCAGATAAAGTTAGATCTTCAAATTATACTGCAAAGTTAGTGGAATATTTAGGTGCAGATGCAGTAATAATTTCAGAAGAAGGCTTTGGAAATCCAGATGCAGACCTTGTTATGAACTGTAATAAGATAAGTGAAAAAGGAATAAAAACAGTATTAGTAACAGATGAATATGCAGGGCAAAATGGAGCTTCTCAATCATTGGCAGATTCTACACCAAATGGTGATGCTGTAGTTACAGGAGGAAATGCAAATGAACTTATAACATTGCCACCAATGGAAAAAGTTATAGGACATGTTGAAGTTGCAGATGTAATTGCCGGTGGACACGTTGGCTCCTTAAAAGAGGATGGTTCCATAGAAGCAGAAATTCAAGTTATTACAGGCGCTACAAGTGAAGTTGGATTTAATTATTTAAGTGCTAAAGGCTATTAAATTGTAGTTATATAATCAAGGGGGGAAAATAAATGATTAAGGTAATTCATTATATAAATCAGTTTTATGCAGGTATTGGTGGAGAAGACAAAGCAGATTATAAACCAGAAGTGAGAGAAGAGCCTGTAGGACCAGGAACTCAACTTAATTCTTTATTTAAGGGTGAAGCTGAAATAATTGCAACAATTATTTGTGGAGATTCATATTTTAATGAAAATATAGATGAAGCTAAAGAAACAATATTAGAGATGATTAAAAAATATGACGCAGATGTATTTGTAGCAGGTCCTGCTTTTAATGCTGGAAGATATGGTGTTGCTTGTGGAACCATTGCAAAAGAAGTAGAGGATAAGTTAAATATAAAGGTTATTACAGCTATGTATGAAGAAAATCCAGGAGTAGATTTATATAAAAAATCTTTATATATTGCTAAGACAAAGAAAAGTGCAGTAGGTATGAGAAAAGCATTACCTGTTATGGCTAAATTAGCATTAAAAATGGCAAAAGGTGAAGAATTAGGACTTCCTGAAGAAGAAGGATATATAGAAAGAGGTATAAGAAAAAATTACTTTAATGAGGAAAGGGGATCTAAAAGAGCAGTAAACCTTCTCATAAAAAAATTAAAGGGAGAAGAATTTGTTACAGAATTTAAAATGCCGGTTTTTGATAGAGTAGAACCTAATAAGGCTGTGGAAGATATATCTAAATGTAAGGTTGCTATTGTAACTTCTGGCGGTATAGTTCCAAAGGGAAACCCAGATCATATAGAATCTTCTAGTGCATCAAAATACGGTAAATATGACATAGAAGGAGTTATGGATTTAAATTCAGAAACTCACGAAACTGCCCATGGAGGATATGACCCTAATTATGCAAATGAAGATTCAGATAGAGTCATACCTGTAGATGTATTAAGACAAATGGAGAAAGAAGGGAAAATAGGATCTCTTCATAGATATTTTTATAGTACTGTTGGAAATGGTACAGCAGTAGCATCATCTCAAAAATTTGGAAATGAAATACTAAACCAATTAAAAGAAGATGGTGTGGATGCTGTTATATTAACTTCCACATGAGGAACTTGTACTCGTTGCGGTGCAACACTAGTAAAAGAAATAGAACGTGGGGGACTTCCAGTTGTGCATATGTGTACAGTAGTTCCAATTTCTCTTACAGTTGGTGCTAATAGAATAGTTCCAACTGTAGCAATACCTCATCCACTTGGAAATCCAGCATTAGAGAAAGATAGAGAATATGAATTAAGATATCATCTTGTAGAAAAAGCATTAAAAGCTTTAGAAACAGAGATTGATGAGCAGACAGTTTTTGAATAAAGTTTTTAGAAAAGTTACAAAATTCAAAATATTGTCTTTGATTTGGACAAATAGCATAGTAAAATAAAAATAATAAAGCATAGGAGGGATAAAATATGGACAATATTTATGATCTTATAATTATAGGTTCTGGGCCAGCAGGTTTATCAGCAGGCTTATATGCTTCAAGAGCTAGACTTAAAACTTTAATTTTAGAGAGAAAAAAAGCTGGTGGACAAATCGTAATAACAGATGAAGTTGCTAATTATCCAGGGTCCATAAGAAATGCTACAGGACAAACTTTAGTAGCAAGAATGGAAGAACAAGTAGAAGAATTTGGAGCAGAAAGAAAAAAAGATAATGTTAAAGAAGTAGATTTTACAGGAAAAATTAAAATTATAAAAGGAGAGAATGAAGAATATAAAGCAAAAAGTGTAATTATAGCCACTGGTGCATCTCCTAGACATATAGGTTGTAAAGGAGAAAATGAGTTAATAGGAAAAGGTGTATCCTATTGTGCTACTTGTGATGCAGATTTCTTTACAGACTTAGAGGTATTTGTAATAGGCGGAGGAGATTCAGCTTTAGAAGAAGCTTTATACCTTACAAAGTTTGCAAGAAAGGTAACAATAGTTCATAGAAGAGATGCTTTAAGAGGAGCTAAATCAATTCAAGAAAAGGTATTCAAAAATCCTAAGATAAAAATTATGTGGGATTCTGTAGTAGAAGAGATAAAAGGAGATGGCATAGTAGAATCTGCTGTATTTAAAAATAAAAAAACAGGAGAAACATTTGAATACTTTGCAGATGAAGATGATGGAACCTTTGGAATATTTGTTTTCGTAGGATATTTACCTATAAATAATTTATTTAAGGGTATTATTGATATGGATGAAGCAGGATATATAAAAACTAACGACAAAATGGAAACAAATATAGAAGGTGTATTTGCAGCTGGGGATATAAGAGTTAAAACATTAAGACAAGTGGTTACGGCAGCAGCAGATGGCGCTATAGCAGCAGTTGAGTCTTATAAATATGTAGAGGATACTTTTTAAATATATAAAAAATTTATGTGAAAGGCGGTTATAAAATGTTAGTAGTAGATAAAAAAACTTTTGAAGATGAAGTATTAAAGGATGAGGGTTATGTATTAGTAGATTATTTTGGAGATGGTTGTGTTCCATGTCAAGCTTTAATGCCTGACGTAGAAGAATTATCAAAAAAATATGAAGATAAGGTTAAATTTTGCAAGCTAAATACTACAAAGGCTAGAAGACTTGCTATATCTCAAAGAGTTTTAGGACTTCCAACTATAATTTTATACAAAAATGGAGAAAAATTAGGAGAAGTAGTTAAAGAAGATGCTACTAAAGAAAATATAGAAGCTATAATACAAAAAAATATAGGATAGAAATCAAAGGTTTAGTTAACAAATTAAAATGTGTGTATATAAAGATCAAGGAGTTAAAAGCATTAATAAATTAAGGGAGGAATTTTAATGAGCTTATTTGAAGGCAAAAAAGTAATAATAATTGGAGATAGGGATGGAATACCAGGTCCAGCTATAGAAAAATGCATAGAAGGTACAGGAGCAGAAGTGGTTTTCTCATCCACAGAATGTTTCGTTTGAACTGCCGCCGGAGCAATGGATTTGGAAAATCAAAAAAGAGTAAAAACATTAACAGAAAAATATGGTGCTGAAAATATATTAGTACTTTTAGGTGCAGCAGAAGGAGAAGCAGCAGGTCTTGCTGCGGAAACTGTTACTAATGGAGATCCAACTTTTGCAGGTCCATTGTCCAATGTCCAGTTAGGACTAAGGGTTTATCATGCGGTAGAGCCAGAATTTAAGGAAGAAGTAAAAGAAGAGGTTTATGAAGAAGAAATAGGCATGATGGAAATGGTTTTAGATGTAGATGAAATCATAGAAGAAATGACAGATATAAGAGAAGAATTTTGTAAATTTACTGATTAAATAATATAAAAATCTAAATAAAAAAATTAAGGAGGCTGTACTATAAGTTTATAATTCAGCCTCCCAAATACTAAGGGGGAAAATCTATGAATTATCCAGTAATAAAAGGAGCATCATATGTTTTGGTTCATACTCCAGATATGGTACTTCATAATGGGACTACTCAAACTACAGAAAAAATAGTCAATCCAGATTCTGAATATCTTAAAGAACTTCCAGATCATTTAAGAAGTTTTGAAGAAGTTTTAAATTATGCTCCTAACCAAACTTATATAGGAAATATGACACCAAATGAGTTAGGTAAAATAGAAATGCCTTGGTGGGATAAAAAAATAGAACAAAGTAGTAGATTTGGGAATATGGGCGAAATTATGCCTCAAGATGAATTTATAGGTCTTATGGAAATATGTGATGTATTCGATTTAGTTTTATTAGAAAGATCATTCGTAGATATAGTAAAAAACAAACTAGAAAAGCACCCACTTATAAATGAAAATATGATTTCTCAAATAAAAGAGGGTATATCTATAGAAGAAATCAAAAAAATTGTAGATGAAGAAGATGCAGAAGGATTATATAATGAAGGCACATTAGTAGGATGCGTAAAGAAAGCTCATGATGTAGATGTGAATTTAAATGCTCACACTATGTTAGAAAATTTGGTTGTAAAAGCTTCTGGAGTTTTATCATTATTAAATCTTATAGCTAAAAATGACATAGATCCAGATTCTATAGATTACGTTATAGAATGTTCTGAAGAAGCTTGCGGAGATATGAATCAAAGGGGTGGAGGAAATTTTGCCAAATCTCTTGCAGAAGTAGCAGGATTTACTAATGCTACAGGTGCAGACATGAGAGGATTCTGTGCAGGACCTAGTCACTCTTTAATAGCTGCTTCAGCTTTAGTACAAGCAGGAGTATATAATAACGTAGTTATAGCTGGTGGAGGTGCTAGTGCCAAATTAGGCATGAATGGTAAGGATCATGTTAAAAAAGGAATGCCTATATTAGAGGATTGCCTTGGTGGATTTGCTGTTTTGATAAGTAAGAATGATGGAGTAAATCCAGTACTTAGAACAGATTTAGTAGGAAAACATACTGTAGGCACAGGAGCCTCTCCACAAGCGGTAATAAGTTCTTTAGTAACAGATGCTTTAGATAAAGCAGGATTAAAAATAACTGATGTTGATAAATATTCTGTAGAAATGCAGAATCCAGATATAACAAAACCAGCAGGAGCAGGAGATGTACCACAAGCAAACTATAAAATGATAGGAGCTTTGGGGGTTAAGAAAAAACATATAGAAAAGAAAGAATTGAAAGACTTCATAGAAAATCATGGTATGCCAGGTTGGGCTCCAACACAAGGCCATATTCCATCAGGAGTTCCTTATGTAGGATTTGCTAGGCATGATTTAACAGAAGGTAGTTTAAATAGGGTTATGATAGTAGGAAAAGGAAGTCTATTCTTAGGACGTATGACAAATCTATTTGATGGAGTATCTATAATTGTAGAGAGAAATACAGGGTATGAAGAAGAGGAAAAAGGAATTTCAGAGGATAAAGTAAGAAAAATAATTGCAGAATCCATAAAAAAATTAGCATCACAGCTAATAGAAGATTAAGAGGTGATGTATAGTATGGATAATAAAGAAGTGAATAAAATAATAGGAACAACTCTTCTTAATATCGCTGAATCCATAGAAAGTGGAGATTTTAGCAAAAAAGTAGTAGTTGGAATTACTACACTAGGCAGTGAACATGGCATTGATAATTTAGTAAAAGGTGCTGAAGTTGCTGCAAAAAAGAATAAAGATATAAAGATAGTATTAATAGGACCTAAAGTAGACACAGAATTAGAAATAGTAGAAGCTAACAAAGAAGATGAAATGTATAATAAAATGGAAGAATTATTAGATACAAAATATATAGATGCAGCAGTTACAATGCATTATAATTTTCCTATAGGAGTTTCTACTGTAGGGAAGGTTGTTACTCCATCTGTAGGAAAAGACATGTTTTTAGCTACAACTACAGGAACGGCTTCTATGAATAGAACAGAAGCTATGGTTAAAAATGCAGTGTATGGAATAATAGCTGCTAAAGCTATGGGGATAAAGGAACCAACTGTAGGTATACTAAACTTAGATGGAGCAAGACAAGTTGAGAAGGCATTAAAAGAATTAGATAAAAATGGATATAAAATAAATTTTGCTAATTCTTTAAGAGCAGATGGTGGAGCAGTTATGAGAGGAAATGATCTTTTAGCAGGAACACCAGATGTTATGGTAACAGATACACTTACAGGAAATCTTTTGATGAAAGTATTTTCTTCCTATACTACTGGGGGAAGTTATGAAGGATTTGGATATGGTTATGGACCAGGTATTGGAGAAGACTATGATAGAAATATATTAATTTTATCCAGGGCTTCAGGTATACCAGTGGTAGCAAATGCTATAGAGTATGCAAAGGATTTAGCTAAGGGAGACATAAATAAAATAATAAAAGAAGAATTTAAGAAAGCTAATGATGCTAAATTTGTTGATATACTAAAATCTATAACTAATAAGGATGATAAAGAATCAAAAAATGAAGAGGACATTCCAATGCCTACAAAGGAAATAGCTACAGCTTCTATTAGTGGCATAGATGTAATGGATATAGAAGATGCAGAAAAAACTCTTTGGAAAAATAATCTATACGCAGAAAGTGGAATGGGATGCACGGGTCCTGTTATAAAAGTT
The DNA here is from genome assembly GCF_943736985.1 of Clostridium sp. Marseille-Q2269. GTDB lineage: Bacteria > Bacillota > Clostridia > Clostridiales > Clostridiaceae > Clostridium_F. The sequence continues at coordinate 487,000 of NZ_CALSFS010000001.1, read as the reverse complement.
AGTGATAAAAATTATGATAAGGCTATAAAAATATTAACTGAACAAGGTTTTATAGCTTAGAATAAGTAGCTAAAAATATATTTATGAGTATAAAAGATAATATAAACTAGTTGTAGATGAATTAAATATGAAAAACCCATTTATAATAGTTTAAGTAAAACTGTATTTTCCGGAGAATAGAGATTTTACTTAAATTATAAAATGGGTTTTTATTATAATAAAAAAATTAATAACTCAATTGAAAGTATTTTAAATCAAGGGCTGTGGCACCAAGAATAAATCCTACAATATATTGTGTTAATTTTAAACTGTAAAACAATATATTGTGATTAAATTCTTTAATGCCACAGCCCCATTTTATTGCATTATGGGATTGTGTGTAAATTTTATGCTAAAGGTTAGTATAAAATATATAAGAGTGTTAATATAAAAATATAACATTAACATATAACAGTGAGTAGCAAATATATTATTAAAACGTTAAGTTCTAGGAGGAGTAACATTGAGATTAACAAGGTATTTTTATAGTAGAGACGCTAGATTATTAGCAAAAGAGTTATTAGGAAAAGTGCTGGTGAGAGAAATCAATGGTGAAAAATTAAAGGGAAAAATAGTGGAGACAGAAGCTTACATTGGAGCCATAGATAAGGCTGCTCATGCTTATAATGGTAGAAGAACTGAGAGGACAGAACCTCTTTATGGAAAACCAGGTATATCATATGTATATTTTATATATGGTAAATATTTTTGCTTTAATATAATATGTAAACAAGAAGGGGAAGCAGAAGGAGTTCTTATAAGAGCATTGGAACCTGTAGAAAATATAAATTTAATATCAAAACTGAGATTCAATAAAGAATATGAAAAATTAAACAAATATGAAAGGAAAAATTTGACTTCAGGCCCTTCAAAGCTTTGCATGGCTTTTAATATTAATAAGTCCAATAATTGGGAAGACTTATGTGAGAGTTCAAGCTTATATGTAGAGAATACTGAAGATAATAATTTTGAAATTATTGAGTCTAAAAGAGTAGGTATAGATTATGCTGAAGAGGCTAGAGATTTTTTATGGAGATATTATATAAAAGATAATGATTTTGTTTCAATAAAATAAGGGATTATTAATATATAAGTAAAAGTATTAGGATATTTTATTTAAAAAAATTTTTTTAATGAAGGGTTAAACATATAAAATATTTTGGAAAATATTAAAAATTAAATCAAATAACAAATTATAACAAAAGTTATGAAAAATATTGACAGGTAAATATTTGAAATGGTATTATTTTCATATATTACAAATTATAGCCGTGAATATGAAGTCATCTGTAAATGATGCAGAATATAATTATAAAAAATATTTTTGTAATAATATTTAAAAGATTACCATAGATTTCTTTTTATGTAGAATAGTTTTTATAAATTTTAAAAATTCACATTAAGATATGATATTACATTAAACTCAATTTAATTTATATAAATTATTAATGGTGGGGGTGTCTATATGGCAGAATATAAGCCCATGGATTGTGAATCAATAATAAAATATATTAGGGAGCTAAAATTAGATATATTTGATGAAAACTCAAATTTAGATGCAAAAGAAATAGGGGATGGTAATTTAAATTTAGTTTTTAGGGTTAAAGATATTAATACAGGAAAATCTGTTATTGTTAAACAAGCTCTTCCTTACTTAAGAGTGGCTGGAGAGGGATGGAAATTAACTGTAGAAAGAAATAAAATTGAAGCTCAGGCTATGATTGAACAAAATAATGCTTGTATAAATAGTGCACCTAAGATTCACTACTGTGACAACGATTACAAATTGTATGTGGCAGAAGACCTTGGGAATATGGATATTTTAAGAAATGGATTAATGAATATGAAAAAATATTCTAAATTCCCAAGGCAAATAGGGAAGTTTCTAGCAAGAAACTTATTTTATACTTCAGATTTAGGATTAGGTGCTGTGGTTAAGAAATCATTGGTGGGCCAATTTATAAATCCAGAACTATGTGATATCACAGAGAGGTTAGTTTTTACTGATCCATATATTAGTGCAGAATCAAATGACATAAATCCTAAAATTTTGTATGAAGTTAGAACAATGTGGAAAAGAAAAGATTTTACATTAGAAGTTGCAAAATTAAAAAATATATTTATGACTAAAGCGGAAGCTCTTTTACATGGAGATTTACATACAGGATCTATATTTATAACAGAAGATTATATAAAAGTTTTTGATACAGAGTTTGCTTTCTATGGTCCTTATGGATATGATATAGGACTTTTGTTTGCAAATTTTATTTTAAATTATGTGTCATGGGAAGGTAGACAAGATAAATCAAAAGAAGAAATAAGAGAATTTAGAAAGTATCTATTAAATACTATAGAAGAAATTTGGAGTGAATTTGAAAAAAATTTATATAATATTTGGGATAAAAATAGTAAAGAAGTATATTCAACTGTTGAAGGATATAAAGAATATTATATAAACAATTTACTTCATGAAACTTTAGGGTTTGCATCTTGTGAAGTTATTAGAAGAATAGTTGGAATGGCACATGTACCGGATTTTGATATATTAGAAGATTTGGACGAAAAGGCTAAAGCTCAAATACTAGGATTGAAAATAGGACAAACTATGATTATGAGAAGAAATACAATAAAAAATATAGAAGAGTTATCAACACTTATTTTAGAAATTACAAGATAATATTTATGTAAAAACAATAAAAAATTATAAATATTTTTATAGATAAATGATATGTTAAATGCAATCATAGTTAGTAAATAAAACTAATTTAAGAGGGGGATTAAAAATGTCAGAGTTATTAGCCATAAAATGGGATGATAAAAGAGATAAGTTAATACTTTTAGATCAAACAATATTGCCAAATAACATTGAGTATATAGAATATGATACTGTAGAAGATATATATCATTCTATAAAGGACATGATAGTTAGAGGTGCTCCAGCTATAGGAGTTACAGCAGCTTATGGCTTATATTTTGCAGCAAAAGTAGCCCCAGAATATAATTTTGAGGAATTCTTTAAATATCTAAAGAACAAGGCGTCTTATCTGGATTCCAGTAGACCAACCGCAGTAAATTTATCATGGGCTTTAAAGGTTATGATAAACAAGGCTTTAGAAAATAAGCATAAGAGTATTAAAGATATAAAAAGTATATTAAGAGAAGAAGCTAAAAGAATTCATGAAGAAGATATAAAAATATGTAGAGCTATAGGAGAAAACCTTATAATTTTACTGAAAGATGGGTATGGAATATTAACTCATTGTAATGCGGGCCAACTTGCTACTTCTAAATATGGAACAGCTACTTCACCTATGTATATTGCAAAGGAAAAAGGGTGGAATTTGAAAGTTTATTCAGATGAAACTAGACCAAGGCTTCAAGGATCTGCTTTAACAGCACTAGAGCTGTATGAGGCTGGAATAGATGTAACTACAATAACGGATAATATGGCTGCAATGGTTATGTCTCAGGGTAAAATTGATGCCGTAATAGTAGGTTGTGATAGGATAGCAGCTAATGGAGATACTGCCAATAAAATAGGAACTATGGGTGTTTCAATTTTGGCTAAGTATTTTGGAATACCTATGTATATTGCAGCACCAACTCCAAGTATAGATATGAATACAAAATCAGGGGAAGATATACAAATAGAAGAAAGAAATTCAGAAGAGGTTACTTGTAGATTTGGAATTTGGACAGCTCCTCATGGTGTAAAGGTTTATAATCCAGGGTTTGATGTTACACCTAACCAAAATATAACTGCAATTATTACAGAAGAGGGTATAGTATATCAGCCATTTGGAAAAAATTTAAAAAAATTATTTGAAGATAAAATTTATAAAAGATATTAAAACAATAAAAAATTTATAAATATTGAAATATAAAATTTATCATGGGTTTTAAAGTCAAATAATAGTTTATTCTTAAATTTATTAATTGGTTAATGGAGAGGGTGACAATTTGGATAATGAAACATATGTAAGAACTCAGATTGTAGAAGCAGGTAAAAAGCTTCAAGAAAGATTTTTTGTAGCCTCTAATGATGGAAATATAAGTGCAAAACTTGATGATAATACTATATTAATTACTCCTACAGGAGTTAACAAAGGAGAAGTAACACCAGACCAAATAATAAAGGTAGATAGAGAGGGAAATGTTATAGCAGGACATATGAAGGTTACATCTGAAATAAAAATGCATTTGGTGGTTTATAATATGAGATCAGATGTAAGGGCTATAGTTCATGCCCATCCACCAGCATCCACAGCTTTCGCAGTATCAAGACAAAAATTAGAGGAACCTGTTATTCTTCCAGAGGCGGTTTTTTCGTTAGGGAAAATAGGATATTGCGAATATGGAACTCCTTCAACTAATGAAGTATCAAAGTCCGTGAAAAAAGAGATTACACATAGTGATGTACTTTTATTATCAAACCATGGAGCACTTACTGTGGGAGCAGATGTAATGAGAGCTTATTATAAAATGGAAAATTTAGAAATGGTTTCAAAAATAACTATTTATTCAAAAATAATAGGAGATATAAAAACTTTAAATGAATTACAAATTGAAAAATTAAATATAGTAAAAAAAGGAAAGGGGTGGGGTAGTTTGTAAGTTTAAATATATGAACACAGAGATAACGATGTCTAAATAATTTATATATAGATGTATATAAAACTAATAATATATAAATTAATTATTTAAATTTGAGAAAGGATAATGTTAAGTGTAAAATTTTACACTTAACATTATTGTTTTTATTATAAAAGCTTTAATTGTATTAATTTAATCTATTGTACTAGTTAAAGTAGCTCTAGTTTAATGTGCAAAATATGATTTTGTAAGCTTAATTTAACTAGCACAAAAAGTTAATTTATTTAGTATAAGTAAGTTGATAGTTATATAAAGGTTGTTGTATTATATGGGTATGACTTAAAATAAAGGAGGTTTTTTAGTGAGAAATGGATTTGTATTTTCTCTTATAATGGCACTTATTGTAGCTATATTCGCTATACAAAATTCAACTGCTATACCAGTAAAAATTTTATTTTGGCAGATAGATGTTTCTTTAGCAATTATAATTTTGGTATCTGCTGTTATAGGAGCTGTTATCACAGGAATTATGGGAATAAAAAAAGAGAGAGGTATAAAAAGACAAAATAAAGATCTTTTAAATAAAATAAAAGAATCAGAAGAAAATAATGGATATTTATCAAATAAACTAGAAAAATCTAATTCAGATTCTAAAAAAGCATATTACATAAAAGATTCAGAATATACAAATATGAATGAACAAAAAGAAAATGAAAAATAACTTTATACTATTCATTTAATATAAAATGTATATAAAAAATAATATAATTAATCTAATATTATAAAGATAAAAAGTACATTTATGAATTGTGTTGTTTAAATAATAAGCTTACCAGTTACTATTTATTAAAAAATTTTTTGTTAGTTTAAAGATTCTATTACTGTATTTATTAAATAGATAGTTTAAGAAACACTACAGTTCATTTGTATATTTACTATGTGTACTTTTTATCTTTAATTATATCAACAATAAATTCCATGTTTGGGTATGAAATAAACTATTAAAAACAATATTAAGTTATCCCTCATAGGGATTTACGTGAATCATACAATGAATAATATCATTGTTACTTGCTTCTATTTTGTCATGGACTTCTTGTGCTATACTATGGGATGCTTTTAATGATAAACTGTAATCAAGAGCAATTTCCACATCCACATAAAGTTTACTTCCATGAAGTCTAGTCTTTAATTCATCTATTCTCTTCACTTCTTTAATAGATTTAATTTGATTTTCTATCATATCAATGGTTTTTTCATCAGCAGAATGATCAACAAGTTGATTTATAGCGTCTTTATAAATATTTATAGAAACTTTAATTATAAATACACATATTATTAAAGAGGCTATAGGGTCTAATATTGGATATTTAAGTCTGGCACCTATTATGCCTATAAGTGTTCCTATAGATGAAAAAGCATCGGATCTATGATGCCAAGCATCTGCTTTAAGGACTGTGCTATTTATTGTATTGGCTGCTTTTAAAGTGTATCTATACATCCATTCTTTTGTTATTATTGATAAAATAGCTACATAAATAGTCATTTTAGAAGGAACGGAGAAATTTTTGTTTATTATAATGCTTATGCCATTATAACCTATAAATAAAGCAGTTAAAGATAGCATGCCAGCCAATAATTTAGAAGTTATGGCCTCAAGTCTTTCATGACCATAGGGATGATCTTTGTCTGCAGGTTTAGAAGATATTTTAAGGCCTATAATTACTGCTATGGTACTTAGTACGTCAGATAGAGAATGAATACCATCTGCAATAGTAGCAGAGCTATGTCCTATTATTCCAAATAGTATTTTTATAAAAGATAATATTATATTTACAATAATGGTTATATTAGAAACTTTATTACCTATTTTTAGTCTTTCCTTAGTATTCATTTGCACACCTCATTATTAGTTGAAAAAAATATAATTAACATCTATGCATAGTATATGCTACATAGAGGAGAAATGTAACATTGTATTTTAAAATAATTGTTATCAATTGATATTAATAATTAATATTTCATATAATGAATATGAATGTTAGGTTCAAAATTTACAAGTATAATAAATCTAATCTATGTATATACAAATAATAGATAAGGTTATGAATGTATAAAAAAAGGAAATAGTAGAACACTATTTGTATAAAAATTTTTATAGGTAGGGAGTGTTCTAATTGAACGAAGCTTTAGTTGTATTTGTTAGAGCTGTAATAGGATTCTTTACTCTTTTAATATTTGCCAGAATATTAGGAAAGCAACAAATAAGTCAGCTTACATTTTTCGAGTATGTTCTTGGTATAACTATAGGATCCACAGCGTCTACATTAAGTACAGAATTAGAAAGCACAGCATGGTCACATTGGGTAGGCCTTTTGACTTGGTGTAGTTTAGGATTCTTAATGCAATGGATAACATTAAAATGGAGATATGCAGCTAAATATATAGAGGGGGAACCAACTATAGTAATAATGGATGGCAAAATAATGGAAGATACTCTTAGAAAAATGAGATATAGAGTAGCGGATATCATGGAACAACTTAGAGGAAAGGGAGTTTTTGATCTTTCAGAAGTAGATTTTGCTGTATTAGAGTCTGATGGCCAATTATCAGTGCTAAAAAAACCAGATGAAGAACCATTAACTCCTAAGGATCTAAACATGCGTAAACAAAAGACTGGTATAGGTAGAGAACTTATATATGATGGTGAAGTTATAGAAGATAATTTAAGAGAAATAAAAAAAGATAGAGAATGGCTTAAAAACGAATTAAAAAAAAGAAAAGTTAAAAATTTTTCAGATGTTTTTTTAGCTACTATAAATGATAATAATAAGATTTATGTAGATACATATAAGGATCATCTAAAAAGAATAATAGATATAGGAGATTATAAAGGACCTTATTAATTAGATTATTTAATTTATATATAGCAATATATATTAAATAACATGAATAAGAAAATTATTAAATATAAGGTTTTAAATGACATTTAATTATATTTATAAAATAACTTCTAAAGGGTGGTTATATGAGAAGATTTTTAGTAAGAACAATTCCAATAGTAGCATTAAGCTTTTTTGTTATGATTATGCTTAGTGGAGGATATATGAAAAGACCTAGAAATCAAGCAGAAAATGTGGATGAATTTATAAGTACTACAATAGAATATGTGGAAAGCGAAGATTGGTCTGAGGCAGAAAAAGAAATAGAAAAATTAGATTTAGCATGGAACAAGATCTTAAAAAGAGTTCAATTTAGTTGGGAAGTAGATCAAATAAATTTTTTAAATGAAAATATAAATAAGGCTAAAGGTGGCATAATGGCTAAGGATAAAGGTGTAACCTTATCTAATTTATACAGTTTCTATCAGGAGTGGAAAAGTATAGATAAATAAAAATATAATTATTGTTTAATAAAATTTAACACTAAGTTATTTGCATAATTGTATAAGAAAAGAATAAAAAATAAGTAGGTTTCATAAATTTATACAGATATATAATATTTGTTAGGTGAATTTTATGAAAGTTTTTGTAGAGAACTTACTATATAGTTTTATGGTATCCTTTGGCATAGTAATAGGAGCAAGTATTTTTTCGGGTATTAGTGCAATTTTACTAAACCATCCTCCTTTAAAGATTATGATGGACTTATCCAATTCTATAAAAATATGGGCAGTAGCTACAGCTTTGGGAGGGACATTTTCTTCTTTTTCTATTTTAGATGAGGGCATATTTAAAGGTGAGTTAAGGGGAATGATAAAACAGATATTTTATATTCTAGCATCTTTAATAGGGGCTAATCTAGCAGTAAACTGTATAGGGCTTTTGGAAAAATGGGGAGAATATTTTAATAAATGAACCAGAAGAATAAATATTTTTTTTCGTTTTGTGTAGGATTAGTTACAGGAGGATTAGTAGGTATAATTTTTTTTAGTTTGTTTATAAGTTATAAAATTGAGAACTACCATAGAGAAATAACTTATCTAAATAATGTAATAGAGGATCAACAGGTAAGATTAGATGGGTTAGAAAATAAGTTAAGTAAAAAAAAGCTTATAGTTAAAAAGATAGAAATAGACATGCAATTTAAAAATACAGAAGAGCATGATGAGTTGGTGTCTATTGAATTAGAAAAATATATAAAAGAAAAGTTTAATGATCTAATTGGAAAAGATGTAGATAAGCTTGATGGAGATATATTGCTACAAGTAGTAGATAACAGAATAATGAAAATAAACAATAAGCAATACAAACTAAAAGTGCAAAAAATAATAATATCTCAAAATATAAAATTTCATATACAAGTAGAATAATTATATTATATGTTTATCTATTATGGATTTACTATATTTTGATATAAATAAAAAAACAAACTAGTATAGTTTATAAATTCAATGACACATTATAATGAACATTTATTAGTAAAAGCTTTACCTATAGCATTTATTTATAAATATATAAAAATATATTATAATACATTATAATATATAAAGAAAGGAAAATTATAAAATACTTTGATATATTTTATAAGATAAAACATAAAGATATGTTAAACGGGTTAACTTATTAAATTGTAAAGATAATAGATTAAATAGTATATTATTGGCAAAAATGTTAGCCTTAATTTAAAATGCCTTCCTTGATTTATTATACACACACACTAAAGGACTGCCTTAAATATAAACAGGCAGTCTTTTTATCTTTTATAGAAAATATAATATTTAACTATAATTTGCTCTGATATTAGTTTTAAATAGCAATATATTATATAAATATATTGCTATTTAAAAAGAATAGATATAATTAATGGTATAATAGTAATAATATAACTAAGTCAGGAGCTGATTTATGTGAATTTTAAAAGAGAAAAAGATAAAGACAGTTTCTCCTTTTTTAACAAGAGTAAATGGTATAAACTAAAAACCCCAGGAATTATATTAACTCAAATACTAGGTATATCTATAGCTGTATCAGTAGTAGGACTTATCTATTCATATATAATAAATTACACCTATATAGAAGAGATTTATTTGGATATGGTAGAGGTAATTGTATCATTTATAATTATTATTCCAATGCATGAAATTATGCATAAATTGATATTACCAGATTTAAAACAAACTATCTTTAGGATTATACCTAATAAGATAATATCATGTTCTTTTTTAAAGAGGGAAGTATCAAGGAATAGGTTAGTCATATCTTTAATTTTTCCTTTCGTAATGTTAACAATATTGCCAATCATAGTATTAAGTTTTATAAGAGTAGAAAATAATTTTGTATGTATATTGATAATTATAAATGCAGTGGTTTCCTATGTAGATATTTTGACTATATTTTCGTTATTGTTACAAGTCCCCAAAAGTGCCTATATAAAAAATATAGACAATGAGACTTATTGGAAGTGGAACTAAAATATTAATGACTATTGTAAATTTATATTAAGACAGGGAGAGGTATAAGAGTATAATGGAAGTTAAGTATATGGAGATATTTGATGATGAATGTAATAGATTAACTTATTGTACAGAGGTAACAACAGCTAAATCCTTAAACAAGTCTACAGATAAAATAAAAGTATTTTATTATAAATATGTAACAGGGGAAAGCTATTTTGATTTTTATTTTGGGAGAACATATGATGGAAAATTGATAGAAAATAAATTTTATATGTTTAAAGAAGATTTAAAAGTATATATACATTTCCTTCATAATTTTTATAATGTAATAAAAACAACTTTAATTAAACAAGAGGATATTAAACATTTTTTTCTTATTAAAGGTCAGGGAGAAGTAAGCTTATCTTTAATAGGCCAAGAATATGTAAAATTAACTTCTGAAGATAATAACAAAATTAGAGTATTTTTTATATTAAATAAAGATGAACTCTCATATTATATAAAACTTATGGAAAATATATATTATGAAAGGAATATAATTAATGAATTAGATTATTTAAAAAATCCTTTAAGTACAATTAGTAGTAAAGATTATATTAAGGAAAGTAATGAGTATAGTAAAATAGGAATAAATAAAGATTATATATTAAGTCAAAAAGAAAAAAATAATGTATGTTTACAGGCATTATATGCTTTTATAGATGAAGCATTAGATAGAAAAGATGAACAAGCTTTTCATTCTATCTGCGATGAAATGGAGAAATACAACAAAAAATAATAATAGTTTATCTTTATTAAGCAACTTGTTATTTTTATGTAAATATGTTTTTATAATAAATAAAACCTCTTGAATACATTTCTGATACAAGAGGTTTTATCTATTATAAATTTTATACCGCTATAATTATTTTCCATACTTTGTAGACACAAATGTATATAAGAATTATTAAGATTTAAGCATTACACTGATAATATTAATTATTTATTTCGTCATTATCATTAGTGCAACACTGCTCTTTAGAATTAGAGGCTAAAAAAATTGAACCAATAGCCAATGTGGATAATAGTATTCTAAATAAAGTTTTCTTTTTATGTTTTTTTTCCATAAGATCAACCCTTTCTTATGATTTATCATATTAATTATACATTAAATTATATGGCATAATATAACATTACTCAATATTAACATAAAGTTTAGAATTAATTTTATCATAGTTTAATATAATTTTTAAAATTTAATATAACAGATAACAATTAATTTGTTTAGTATTAAATATATTTTTGAAAAACTATAAATGTTGATTTATAAACCTTAGTATGATAAAATATACGGAAAACAAAATATTACCAATTGTATTCCGCAAGGGGAGCCTATATGAATAGGCTGAAAGTAGAATGTTATTCTAGACCCACATAACCTGATTTGGATAATGCCAACGTAGGAAAAGGAAATATATGATCTTAAATTTTATTTTTAATAATAAAATTTTATTATCATAAATGAGGTTATGAACGAAGCTATTAAGCTTCCTTTTTTATTTGAAGATTTTTATTTTGCATAACTAAAGTAATTAAATTTATTTAAGGAGGGTAATATGATATATGCAGTTACTAACAGAAAGTTAATAGTAAATGAGGACATTTATTCTGTAGTAGAAAAATTATGTAAATTTGGAGCAGATGCCATAATATTAAGAGAGAAAGATTTAGAATCAAATGATTTATTTAATATGGCTTCAAAGATAAAATACATAACTAATAAGTATAACAAATTATTGATAATAAATAGCAATTTACAAGTAGCAAAAAAAGTTCAAGCATATGCAGTTCACTTTGGATACAGAGAATTTATAGAATTAAAAATGCCTTTGGATATTAATGTAGGGGTGTCTGTTCATAGTATGGACGAAGCTATAAATGCAGATCAGTTAGGAGCTGGATATATACTTTTAGGAAATATATATGAAACAGATTGTAAAAAGGGACTAAAGGGAAAAGGAGAAATTTTTTTAAAACAGGTAATTAAAACGGTATCTATACCTGTAATAGCAATAGGAGGCATAAATGAATATAATATTAAAAATATAAGAAAAACAGGTGCTTATGGAGTAGCTATAATGTCTTTAGCTATGAAAAGCCCTGACAAGATAAATAAAATTACAAATTATAATATTATTTAATTAAAAATAATTAAATAATATTGGAAATATATTTTCAAAGATATGATGAATTAAAGTACTATCAAATTGATAAAGCTTAGGGAACAAATCTACATTTATTCCCTAAGCTTTTAATTATTATATTAAAAATCAAAGAAAAATATAATATAATCTTTATAAGATATTAGGAATAATTATAGATCAGTATTCTTAGTAAATTGAATATATTATAATACATTTAATATAAATGATAAATGAAAAGTTAATTTATAGAAATCCAGTAATAAATTAATCTACCAAAATATATTCTAATAAGTATCAAAATGATAATAAACATATCATTTTGATAAAAATACCATTTATACCATAACTTATTAATAATTGAACAAAGAAAGAATATTATCTTTTTTATAATAAATTACTGATATAATATAAGAAAAATACATAAAATAATCGGAAATACACGTAAAAAATACTATTATGGGTAATTCATTTTGGTATAATTTTTGCATCTATACATATTTAATGACCAATATTTATATTAAGGAACAGGAGGAATGAATATGAGTCTAATAGTCGGATTGTCGGGAATTTTAATTAATATTGAAGAAGGAAACAAAAATTAAATAAAAGAAGGGAGGGACTTATTTTTAAAATTAAAACTAAAAGTTTTTATTATATGTAAAGGTTTTAATTGAATAAAAATAAGGGTGCTATGAGTGGTTTAATAAAATTTGGAACAATTATAAATATTATAGGAGGAGTTTTAGTATTATATTCTTTCATACCACAAATCTATACTATATTAAAGACTAAGAGTTCGGGAAATAACAGTATACAGTATTGGATAGTGATGTCTTTTGGGATATTTTGTATATGTATAAATCAATTCATATGCAAAGTTCCCAAAGTACAATTGGTTATACAGTCCATAAATGTTGCATTTGCTGTTTGTAGTACTGTATTAATAGTTCATTTTAGTATAAAAGAAAAAAAGGAAAAATATGAAGAGTTTTAATAGATTTGATGATAGGAGAGGATAATTATGACTGACTTACATTTTTGGGGCAACATTGCTCAAGCTTTAGGAAGTTGTACTTTAATATATTCATTCTTCCCACAAATATGTAAATTAACAAAAGCGAAAAATGCAGATGGCATGAATCTTCAATACTGGGCTATATTAACTGTGGGGGTAGCATGTATAGCAATAAACTTAACTATAAGTAAGGTAAACATATTTATTCAAATAACTCAATGGTTAAATGCAGTTTTAGCATTGATAGTGTTACTTATATCTAGTAACTATCAAAGGGAAGTGAAACAAAAAAGAACTTATAAATAATATATATAGCTATTATAAAACATAAGCCGTTAAAGGGGGAACTATACATGAAAGATTCTTACGATTTAATCGGTAAAAGTATAAATAGAGTAGATGCAGTAGCTAAAGTTACAGGTAAGGCTAAATATTGCTCAGATTATTTTGAACCTGATTGTCTTATAGGAATGGTTTTAAGAAGCCCTTATGCTCATGCAAAAATAAAAAATATAGATACTAAAGAAGCTGAAAAATTAGAGGGCGTTGAAGCTGTATTGACATATAAAAATGTACCCAATACAAAATTTCCTACAGCAGGACATCCATATTCATTAGACCCAGCCCATAGAGATATAGAAGATTATTCATTACTTACACATAAGGCACGTTTTGTAGGAGATGCAGTGGCAGCAGTTGTTGCAGTGGATGAACTTGTAGCTAAAAAAGCATTAAAATTAATAAAATTAGAATATGAAGTATTACCTTTTGTAATAGATCAAGAAGAAGCAATAAAAGAAGGGGCTCCAATTATTCATGATGAGAGACCTAATAATATAGTTAGTGATTTTGGTATAACAGTAGGAAATCCAGATGAAGTGTTTAAAAATGCAGATAAAATTTATAAAGGACAATATGAAACTCAAATAGTACAACATTGTCAGATGGAAACTCATAATGCTATAGCAAAGATTGATGAGAAAGGCAGAATGCTTATTATAACATCAACACAAATACCACATATTGTACGAAGAATAGTTTCACAAGCTTGCAATTTACCTATAGGAAAAATAAGAGTAATAAAGCCTTATGTTGGTGGAGGTTTTGGAGGAAAACAAGATGTTGTAATAGAGCCCCTTACAGCTGCAATGTCTCTTGCTGTTAACGGAAGACCTGTAAGATTACAATTAAGTAGAGAAGAGGCAATTGTTGCAACTAGAACAAGGCATGCAATGAGAGTAAATCTTAAAGTGGCCTTATCAAAAGATAATAAAATAGAAGGTTATGACATAGAAAACTTTGTAAATAATGGAGCTTATGCATCTCATGGACATTCTATTGCTATGAGTGCTGGAAGCAAGATTAGACCTCTTTATGATATAAAAGCAGAAAAATACAGACCTAAAACCATATATACCAATCTTCCAGTGGCAGGAGCAATGAGAGCTTATGGTATACCGCAAATGTGTTTTGTGTTAGAGGCTATGATTGATGATATATGTAAGGATTTACATATAGATCCTATAGATTTTAGACTTAACAGCTTTATAAAAGAAGGACATATAGATAAAGCATCAAATCTTGTAGTAAGGACATTCGGATTACCACAATGTTTAAAAAAAGGAAGGAATTTAATAGATTGGGATAGAAAAAGAGAATTATATAAAAATCAAAGTGGACCTGTAAGAAGAGGTGTTGGAATGGCTTGTTTTAGTTATTTTTCTGGAACTTGGCCTGTATCACTTGAAGCGGCAGGAACAAGAATAGTAATGAATCAAGATGGTTCAATTCAAGTTCAAGTAGGAGCCACAGAAATAGGACAAGGTAGCGATACAGTGTTTAGCCAAATGGCAGCAGAAACTATTGGTATACCATTTGATATGGTAACTATAGTTTCTCAGCAAGATACAGATGTAACACCTTTTGATACAGGATCTTATGCATCAAGACAATCTTTTATAGCTGGGCAAGCCATAAAGAAAGCAGCTACAGAAGTAAAGAGAAAAGTTTTAGAAATTGCTAGTGATAAATGTGGACTAGATGCAGAACTATTAGATATTGTAGATGGAAAGGTAATAGAAAAGGGAATAAAAAGAGAATTATATCCTTTAAAAGAAATTGCAATGGAAGCTTATTACGAAAAAGAAAAATATGCCCCTATAACCAGTGATTTGACTGTAAAGGTTAAGAATAATGCTATAGCCTATGGAGCAACTTTTGTAGAAGTTGAAGTAGATATAAGAACAGGAAAAATAAAAGTAGTAGATATTTATAACATACACGATTCAGGAAAAATCTTGAATAAAAAATTAGCTGAAGGACAAGTTCATGGAGGAGTTAGTATGGCTTTAGGATTTGCATTATCAGAAAAATTCATAATAGATGAAAAAACAGGATCAGTAATAAACAACAATCTTTTACATTATAAAATTCAAACTATTATGGATACGCCAAATATAAAATGTGAATTTGTAGATACTTATGATCCAACATCTAGTTACGGACAAAAATCTTTAGGTGAAAATACAACTATTTCTCCAGCACCTGCTATACGTAATGCTGTATTAAATGCCACTGGAGTAGCATTTAATAAATTGCCAATGGATTCACAATCTGTTTTTGAAAAATTCAAGGAAGTTGGACTTATATAGGAGGCGAAACAATATGTATGATATAAATGAAATATTAGAACCTAAAACATTAGAAGAAGCATTGGAATTATTGTCAGAACGTGATGACTTAACTGTTATAGCTGGAGGAACCGATGTACTTGTAAAACTTCATGAGGAAAGATTCAAGTCTTTAAATTTAATAAGTATTAGAAATATAAAAGGACTAAATGATATAAAAATATCTGAAGATGGTTCAATAGAAATAGGTGCTATGGCAACTTTTTCAGAAATATTTAGGAATCATATAATAAATAATAATATTCCTATATTAGCAGAGGCTGCAGTTTCTATGGGAGGGCCTCAAATTAGAAATATGGCAACTATTGGAGGAAATGTTTGTAATGGAGCTGTATCTGGAGACAGTGCACCATCATTATTTACATTGAATAGTAAACTAAAACTTAAGTCTATAAATCATGAGAGAGTAGTAAAAATTGAAGATTTTTATACAGGTCCTGGTCAGGTTAGTATCAAAAATGATGAAATACTAATCAGTATAATTATTGAAAAGAAAGATTATGAAAACAAGTATGGAAATTATATTAAATTTGCTAGTAGAAATGCCATGGACATAGCTTTAATGGGAGTTGCTGTATTAGTAGAAATTAAAAATAATAAGATTGAAGATTTAAGAATAGCTTTAGGAGTGTCAGGTCCAACTCCTATAAGATGTGAAATAGCTGAAGAACAAGGAACCCATATGAAAGTTACTGATGAAAATATAAAACTAATAGGAAAATTAGCTTTAAAATCTTCAAGGGCAATAGATTTTTGGAATGCTTCAAAGGAATTTAAAGAGCATTTAATAGATGAGTTAACTTATAGAGCACTTAAAGAATCTATTAAAAGATCAGAAAATGATAAGTATATAAAGTAGTAGGATACAATGAGGGGAATGGTGAACATATGGGACTAAAAAAGAAAATAAATCTTATAGTTAATGATAGAAACTACGAAATAGATGTAGATATTAGAGAATCTTTATCAGAAGTATTAAGAAGTAGATTGCATTTAACAGGTGTTAAACAAGGATGCTGTGTAGGCGAGTGTGGAGCCTGTACGGTTTTAATAGATGGTGTTCCAACAGACTCATGTATTTATTTGGCAGCTTGGGCTGATGGTAAAGAAATAAAAACCATTGAAGGTGTAGATAAGAATGGGAAACTTTCAGATGTTCAAAAAGCTTTTATAGATGAAGGTGCTGTGCAATGTGGATTTTGTACACCAGGATTAGTATTAACAACAACAGCTTTAGTAGAAAGTGGAAAAGATTATACTGATGAGGAAATAAAAAGAGAGATATCAGGACATTTATGTAGATGCACTGGATATAATAAGATATTTAATGCTACTAAAAAAGCTATTTTGAAAAGAAAATAATATTTAGCTTTTATATACTTATGATTTTTATAAGGAAAAGAAGCATAGGAAATTAAACAAATTTATATTATAAAAAAATATTAAATTATATAGTTTAATTATTAAAATATTTTGAGAGGTTATTTAGATGAATAAAAATGAAATTATGGATTTATGTGTGAAAAGTTGTATGGAGGGCATGAAAAATAATGAAGGAGGTCCTTTTGGAGCTGCAATTGTTAAGGGTGAACAAATAATATCAGTGACTCACAATACTGTAATAGCAGATAATGATCCAACAGCACATGGGGAAATGAATGCCATAAGAGAGGCATGTAGAAAGCTTAATACATTCGATTTAAGTGGATGTGAACTGTATACCACATCAGAGCCTTGTCCTATGTGCATGTCTGCAATTATTTGGGCAAACATATCAAAAGTATATTATGGATGCACTGTAGAAGATGCAAGAGATATTGGTTTTAGAGATGAACACATATTAAAATTTTTAAAAGAAGGTTGTAAGGATGATAAAATACTTGATTTAGAACACATTGATAAGAAATCTTCTTTAAAAGCTTTTGAGTATTGGGTTAAGGACATATCTAAAACTGAATATTAAAAAATATTTGTATATATTTTTAAAATAGTTTTAAAAAATCCAGTGGAAAGTATTAAGAATATCTCTACTGGATTTTTCTAATTAAGATTTTTAGAAATTAGGTTTATAGTAAAAATAAAAAATGTTATGAAATTCATACTCTAAATCTTTATTACATAGTTAAATTTTTTGTATTAATTAAATATTTGGTTTATAATTAAATAAATAAGTAAGAAGAATTAATTGTTTATTGTGAAAGAAAATATGCTTAAATAGGTAATATTATATATACATAATAATATTAAGATATGATATGTCTATATGGTTTTACTTTCAATTTAATATATATTTATATAATGTAAGGGTAGTAAATATACTTATCTATCCTTATTTTTTATTGAAACAGCAATTATTTATGGAAGGACGATAATTATTTATGGGAAAAGTATTAGTTTTAGCAGAAAAGCCTAGCGTAGGAAGAGATTTAGCTAAGGTCTTAAAATGTAATAAAAAAGGCAATGGTTATTTGGAAGGAAATAAATATATTGTGACTTGGGCCCTTGGACATTTAATAACTTTATCAGATCCTGAAAGTTATGATGAAAAGTATAAAAAGTGGAGCATGGATACTCTTCCAATGTTGCCCAAAAAGATGAAAACTACAGTTATAAAAAAGACTTCAAAGCATTTTAGTGAAGTTAGAAAAGTTATGACAAGAAATGATGTAGATGAGCTTGTTATAGCTACAGATGCAGGACGAGAAGGAGAACTTGTAGCTAGATGGATAATCGACAAAGTGGGATTTAGAAAGTCAATAAAACGTCTTTGGATTTCATCACAAACAGATAAAGCTATCTTAGATGGATTCAGAAATTTAAAGCCAGGAAAAAATTATGAGAATTTATATGAATCTGCAGCATGTAGATCAGAAGCGGACTGGATTGTAGGGCTAAATGTTACAAGAGCTCTAACTTGCAGATATAATGCTCAGCTTTCAGCAGGAAGGGTTCAAACTCCTACTTTAGCTATGATAGTTCAAAGAGAAGAAGAAATAAAAAAATTTAAATCAAGAGATTATTATAGTATAGAAGGCAAATGTAAGGGCTTTATCATGCATTGGGAAAATCAAAAAGGTGGATTTAATACTTTTAATGAAGATTTAGCTAAAAAAATTATATCAAAGGTTACTGGTAAACAGGGAGAAATAATAGAAGTTACAGAAAGTAATAAGAACAAATATTCTCCAGCACTTTATGATTTAACAGAACTTCAAAGAGATGCTAATAGAATATTTAGTTATTCAGCAAAGCAAACATTATCTATAATGCAAAGATTATATGAAAATCATAAAGTTTTAACTTATCCGAGAACTGATTCAAGATATATTTCAAAGGATATTGTGGCTACTCTAAAAGACAGGTTAAAGGCTATATCTATTGGTAGTTATAGTAAACCTGCCAATGAAATATTAAAAGGAAATATTAAAGCACATAAAGGTTTTGTAGATGATAGTAAGGTTTCAGATCACCATGCCATAATTCCTACAGAAGAAAGACCGAAATTAGGTAATTTAAGTAGTGAAGAAAGAAATATATATGATTTAGTTATTAAAAGATTTTTATCAGTTATGTTGCCACCTTTTGAATATATTCAAACTACCATTAAAGCAGAGATCATGAGTGAAAAGTTCGTAGCAAAAGGAAAAGTTATTAAAGCTAAGGGGTGGAAATCAGTCTATGATAAAGAAGATATGGATCATGGAGATGATAATTTACATAGTGATAGTATAAAAGATCAAAATCTTCCTAAGGTTAATAAAGGAGATATTGTAGAGTTTTCTCATTTTAAAATAAATAAAGGACAAACAAAACCACCAGCTAGATTTAACGAAGGAACTTTATTATCTGCTATGGAAAACCCACAAAAATATGTTAATCTAGATAAACAAAGTTCTAAAACATTAGGAGAAACTGGTGGACTTGGGACTGTTGCTACTAGAGCTGATATAATTGAAAAATTATATAATACTTTTTATATAGAAAAAAGAGGAAAAGAAATACTTCCAACTTCCAAGGGAAAACAGGTTGTAGACCTAGTACCAGAAGATTTAAAATCACCTCTTTTAACAGCAAAATGGGAAACTGAACTAGACTCTATTAGTAAGGGAAATCTAAGGGGAAATGTATTTATAAATAAAATGAGAGATTATGCTACGAAACTTGTAGAGAATGTAAAAAACAGTAAAGATAAATTTGTTCATGATAATTTAACAGGCAAAAAATGTCCACAATGTGGTAAGTATATGTTAGAAGTAAAAGGTAAAAATGGAGTTATGAATGTATGCCAAGATAGAGAATGTGGATATAGAGAAAATATAAGTAGATTTACTAATGTAAGATGTCCAGAATGTCATGTTAAATTAGAGCTTAGAGGAGAAGGAGAAGGTCAAATTTATGTATGCACAAGGTGTAGCTTTAGAGAAAAACTTTCTTCTTTTAATAAAAAATACAGGAATAATCAAGAAAAATTAAATAAAAGAGATGTAGCTAAGTATATGAAAAAAATGAAAACAAAGAACGATGAGCCAATAAATTCGGCTTTAGCAGATGCTTTAGCTAAGTTCAAATTATAAGTAAAAATAAGAGAAGAGTGTTATTATTTATATTTAATTTTAAATTATAAAAATAGTTAATTATTTGTTTAAAAATAAAAAATTGTTGACCTTGAGCCTGTATATAACATATAATTAATTAAAAGACATTATATTAATTAATATAAATAGTGATTGTGAGGGAGTAATTGGCACCATATTAAAATATGGTGTGGCAAAGTCAACATATTGACTTATAAAAGTCTGGCTTGTCTTGAATAATGAGACTCATGTATAACTTTTAGTTATACATGAGTCTTTTTTTATTGTATAAATTTGATAAATATGTGGATTACTATCTTTATTATAAATTATATGGGTTGTTAAATATTATTTATATAAATTTATAAGAATTATTTTAAGGAGGGAAATAATGGATTTATTTAGTATAATATTAATAAGTATAGGTTTATCCATGGATGCCTTTGCTGTATCTGTAACTAATGGAGCTATGATATCTCAGGGTATAGTTGCAGAAGGAATAAGAATAGGAGCATTTTTTGGAGGATTCCAAGCATTAATGCCTTTGATAGGCTGGTCTGTAGGAATAAAGTTTCAAAGTTATATAGCCGCTCTAGATCATTGGATAGCCCTTATATTACTTTCTTTAATTGGAGGAAAAATGATATACGATAGTCTAAATGAGAATGAAGATGAAATTGCCTGTGATTATAAAGCTACTCAAAAAAGATGTTTAAGTAATAAGACCCTTACACTTTTAGCTATAGCTACTAGTATAGATGCTTTAGCTGTAGGAGTAAGTTTTGCATTTTTAAATGTTTCAATAGTAAGCACCATAATAATTATAGGAATTATAACCTTTTTTATATGTTTTATTGGAGTTGTAATAGGTAGAAAATGTGGAGAGCTTTTAAAAAAGAAAGCAGAAATTTTAGGTGGAGTTGTATTAATATTGATAGGTATTAAGATATTTATAGAACATACTAATATTCTATCTAGAATATTTTAGACTAATGAATTTTAACATGATACAATATTTGTATGGAGAATATATATTAATTGGAGGTAAAGTTTTGAAGAAAAAAATGTTATTAAAATAGATAACCATAAGAAAAAAAATTATGATGGACTCTATAAAAGAATATTTTTATAATGAAAGAGATGAAGAATTAGGAGACTTAGCTGCAAGCATGATTTTAGATTTTTTCTTAGAAGAATTAGGCCCAGAGATTTACAATAAAGGGGTTTATGATGCATATGAATATTCTTTAGAAAGAATTGAAGATATGCTTTCAATACAAAAATATTAATAAATTCAGTGTCATTAATATAAAATTACCTTTAAATTTAGAAATATTAGATTGTTTTAAATTAGATACATAACAATAATTTCTATAAATCATATTAAATATAATATTTATATGATTTATAGAGATTATGTGAATAAATTAGTTAATATAAGAAAAAGTCATAAATATTCAGACAATAAAAGCAATTCATAAAAATATTAAAATAAAAGCAGTAAAATGAATTTTGAAATTTATGGAGTAAATTGTATAATAGTAAATATGACTATTGTAGACAATCTACATAAAATATTTAAGGGAGATGACAAAATGAAAATATTTATAGATACAGCCAATGTAGAAGAAATAAGAAAAGCAAGTGAATTGGGAGTTGTATCAGGGGTTACAACAAATCCTTCACTAATAGCAAAAGAAGGAAGAGATTTAAAACAGGTAGTGGAAGAAATTTGCAACATAGTAGATGGACCTATAAGTGCAGAGGTTATAAGCTTAGAACATGAAAAAATGATAGAAGAGGGAAAAGAATTAGCTAAATTGCATAAAAACATAGTTGTAAAAATACCTATGTGTGAAGAAGGATTAAAAGCAGTTAATGTTTTATGTAAAGAAGGAATAAAAACAAATGTAACTCTAATATTTTCATCAATGCAAGCTTTATTGGCAGCTAGAGCAGGAGCCACTTATGTAAGTCCTTTTTTAGGAAGATTAGATGATATAGGCAATCCAGGTGTTGAAGTTGTAAAACAAATAGCAGATATGTTTAAAATTCACAAAATAGAAACAGAAATAATTGCTGCAAGTGTAAGAAATCCTATGCATGTGTTTGAATCCGCAATGGCAGGAGCTCATATAGCAACTATTCCATATAAAGTGATAGTGCAAATGTCAAAACATGCATTGACTGACATAGGAATTGAAAAGTTTATGAAGGATTACGAAAACGTATTCGGAAAGAATAAATAATCTAGATTAAACAATATATGAAAAAACACTATTAGTATTATTTTAAATTAATAATATTAATAGTGTTTTTGTGTTTATAAAAATTTTTGTATAAAAATATTATTAAAAGTGTAGATTAAAATAATTTATTTCAAATAATATATAAAAATATTATTAAGGGTTATTATAATAGATGTATATTATATAGTAATAATGGTATGATTAAGTAAAGACTGATAAAATATAAATAAAAGGAATTAATTTAGGTTAGAGTAGCCAAAATAATATAAATAAAGTCTTTATAATAAACATTAATTTTAATTGGAGTTTAATATTTTAATTTAGAATATATTATATAAAAATTTAAAAACACTAAAATAGGAGGTTAGAAAATGAGTAATATGGATAGTGTAAAGATTATTCCCTTGGGTGGACTTGGAGAAATTGGTAAGAATATAACTGCCTTTCAGTATGAAGATGAAATAATTATTATAGACTGTGGTATATCTTTTCCCGATGAAGAGCTGTATGGTGTAGACTTGGTTATTCCAGATATAAACTATCTTTTAAATAACAAAGATAAAGTAAAAGGTATTTTTTTGACTCATGGACATGAAGATCATATAGGATCATTACCATATATTTTACAGCAATTAAACACACCTGTTTATGGTACAGCATTAACATTGGGGATAGTAGAAAATAAACTAAAAGAACACAACATGCTTTCTGATTGTGAGCTTAATAAAGTGGAAGCAGGAGATATAATAGAACTTAAAAATTTAAATGTAGAATTCATAAGAAATACTCATAGTATAGCAGATTCTTGTTGTATAGCTATTCACACACCAGTGGGAGTTATATTACATACGGGAGATTTTAAAATAGATTATACCCCTATAGATGGGTTGGTAATGGATTTTCATCGTATTGCAGAATTAGGACAAAAGGGAGTACTCCTTCTTATGGCTGATAGTACAAATGTACAGCGTAAGGGCCACACAATTTCAGAAAAAGCCATAGGTGAAACTTTAACTAAAATTTTTTCTAATGCTAAAGGAAGAGTTCTTGTAGCAACTTTTGCTTCCAACATACATAGAATGCAACAAATAGTAGATGCATCTATAGAGTATGGAAGAAAAGTAGTATTTAGTGGAAGAAGTATGGAGAATATATCCAAGGTAGCAATGGATTTAGGATACCTTCATATATTAGAAAATTACTTAATAACTGTGGATGAAATAAAAAATTATCCTAATGAGCAAATAACTATAATAACTACTGGAAGTCAAGGAGAGCCCATGGCAGCTCTTGCTAGAATAGCTTATTCTAATCATAGAAAAATATCCATTGAGCCTAATGATTTGTTTATAATTTCTGCCTCACCAATCCCAGGAAATGAAAAGTTAATATCAAGAGTAATAAATGAGTTGTTTAAGAAAGGGGCAGATGTAATATATGAAGCCTTAGAGGAAGTACATGTATCCGGTCATGCTTATGAAGAAGAATTAAAATTAATTCATGCATTAGTACATCCTAAATATTTTATGCCAGTTCATGGAGAATATAGGCATTTAAGACAACATGTTAATTTAGCTATGGAATTAGGTATGAAGAGAGAAAATATTTTCCTTGTAGAAACAGGGCAAGTATTAGAAATATCAAAGAAAGAGGCAAATATATCAGGAAAAGTTCGTACAGGATCTATATTTGTAGATGGTATAGGAGTTGGAGATGTAGGAAATATAGTCCTAAGAGATAGAAGGCATTTAGCACAGGATGGTATGTTAACTATAGTAGTAACTTTAGAAAAAGAATCTTATAGTATAATAGCAGGACCAGATGTAATAACTAGAGGATTTATATATGTAAAAGAATCAGAACAACTTATAAATGAAGTAAAAGGCATAGTAAAACAAGAACTAGATAATTGTTTAGAAAGTAAAATAATTGAATGGTACGTATTAAAATCAAATATTAAAAGATCTGTAGAAAAACATTTATATGAAAAAACTAAGAGAAGACCTATTGTACTACCTATAATTATGGAAATTTAAAACTATATAGAAAATAATAAAAGCTAGGATTTTTATAAATAATAAAGTCCTAGCTTTTATCATTTGTATAAATATGGGATTTTATATTATATAAAAACAACTAAACACATATTTAATAATAAGATATTTATTATTAAAAGTGATAATAAATAATATTATATTTTGTAGTTATTATATTTAGGATACATCTTTTGAAATAATATGTTAATAAAATAATAGAGCCAAAGGAATTTATATGATTATATGGAATATATATGTAGTGTGTGTATTACAATCATAGGGAGGAGTATATATGGATTTATTAAATGCTGTTAAGAGCATAAATAATGTGTTGTGGAATTATATACTTATTTTTTTGTTGTGTGGAACAGGGGTTATATTTACTTTTTCTTTAAAATTCGTTCAAGTTTCTAGGTTTAAGAAAGCTTTTAAAAAAGCTTTTGGTGGAATAAGTTTAAGAGGAAAAAAGGCAGGTAAAGATGGAATGTCTTCATTTCAGTCACTTGCCACAGCAATAGCAGCCCAAGTAGGCACAGGAAATTTGGCTGGAGCAGCAACGGCTATAGTGTCTGGAGGACCTGGAGCAATTTTTTGGATGTGGATCAGTGCATTCTTAGGAATGGCAACTATATTTGGAGAAGCGGTTCTAGCTCAAATTTTTAAAGAAAAAATTGATGGTGAAGTAACAGGCGGTCCAGCTTATTACATAAGCAAAGGACTTAAAAGCAATTTTTTGGCAAGTTTTTTTTCTGTGAGTATAGTATTAGCATTGGGATTTATAGGTAATATGGTTCAGGCTAATTCTATAGGAGCAGCTTTTTCAAATATATGTAATATACCATCATGGATAATTGGAATATTAATTGCAATACTTGGATTATTTGTTTTCATAGGAGGCATAGAAAGAATAGCCTCTGTTACAGAAAAAATGGTGCCAATAATGGCCTTATTTTATGTTATAGGAAGCATTATTATATTATGCAGAAATTATGTAAATATATTGCCAGCTTTTAGATTGATATTCCTATCTGCTTTTAATCCTAAGGCTGTTTTAGGCGGAGCAGCAGGTATTACTATAAAACAGGCTGTAAGATATGGGGTGGCAAGAGGATTATTTTCAAATGAGGCAGGAATGGGATCAACACCACATGCTCATGCAGTAGCTAAAGTAAAACATCCAGTAGAACAAGGATTAGTGGCTATGGTAGGTGTGTTTATAGATACTTTTGTGGTTCTTACATTTACAGCTTTCGTAATACTTACAACAGGGGTATTAGATGGAAAGACCACAGGGATAGAATTAACACAAAATGCATTTACTCAAGGATTAGGTAGTTTTGGGGCATATTTTATAGCCATTGCCTTATTTTTCTTTGCCTTTTCAACTATAATTGGATGGTATTTTTTTGGAGAGGCTAATGTGAAGTATCTTTTTAAAGGAAAAGGGTTAACAGTGTATAGATTATTGGTAGCAGCTTTTATAGTAATAGGAACAACATTAAAAGTAGAGTTAGTTTGGGAACTTGCAGATACTTTTAATGGTCTTATGGTAATTCCTAATGTAATAGCGTTAATAGCTTTAGTAAAATTAGTAAAAGACTCATTAAAAGATTACAATGAAAATTTGCAAATATCAGATAGATAAATACAGGGCATACATCAATTATATTATGATATTATAATTGATGTTAATGAACATTATATAGGTTATTTCCTAATAAATGTAATAATATAGAAAATTATAGAATGATAAAAATATATTTAGAAATATTATATGTTTATTTTGCTAAATAAGGTAATAAAACTATTGATTATTAATTTTATATGTGATATGATTAATTACGTTGTAAGTTTAAATTTACAGCGACTATGGATTTAATATGATAATAACATCTCCTCTTTTTAAGAAGTTATGTGAATCAGTTTTAAATCTTAATAATTAGAAGGAGGAATGTTAAAATGGCAGATAAGAACATAACATGTAAAGATTGTGGAAAGGAATTCGTTTTCACTGAAGGAGAACAAGAATTCTACAAAGAAAAAGGATTCGAAAATGAACCACAAAGATGCCCAGAATGCAGAAAAGCAAGAAAACAACAAAATAACAGAGGATTCAGAAGATAATCGAATTCGTAATTATGCCTGTAAGAGTAATCTCTTACAGGTTTTTTGCTGTATATTAGATTATTTTTATATAATTTATAATAATTAATTGGTATGAATGGTATATACAAAAAAAGTTTGTTTTATTATAGTTAAGTTGAAATGATATAATAATTGTATTATGATATTTAGGAACATATGGATTATAAACATTTTATTATTATATTTAGTTATATATGGAGAGTTAAAATTAAGATTGTATTTTATGAACACAGTATATTTAAAATAAAATTTAATTATTTAATTTGTTGGCTATCATATAAAGAATAAAGTTTACATTTAAATATAATATAATTTATATACTTTAGGAGGGAAAAATGTCTATACAAATTATAATCGTTCTTATTCTTACGTTTATTATTTATGTAATATCAACTTTAGCCTATTCAGTAAGGATTGTAGGGGTGAGAACTGGAAGAATAGCAATATCTTTTGCTGTATTTAATGTTTTTGCACTGTTATCTAGAACTGCCAACACTATACAAGCACCGTTATTAGCCAAAACCATTGAAAATAGCATAAATTTAGGTAATTCACAAGGATTACTATATATTTTCAGATGGATACTTTTATCAACAACTTTAGCAACAATAGTTGGAGCACTGCTAATGCCTACATTTATAAAAGTTTTTACTAAGGCAGTAGCCTCTTTTAGTGTCTATCGTTCTATACCTAAATTATTATTCCATGGATTTTCAAGATCAGGTATAACACAGTTTAAAAACAGTGTAACAAAACCTAAAAAAGA
Organism: Clostridium sp. Marseille-Q2269; assembly: GCF_943736985.1. Taxonomy (GTDB): domain Bacteria; phylum Bacillota; class Clostridia; order Clostridiales; family Clostridiaceae; genus Clostridium_F. The sequence continues at coordinate 459,312 of NZ_CALSFS010000001.1, read as the reverse complement.
AAATTTTACATATATAAAGGAATATAAAAAGATACCTAAAAAGTTGGTTTTATTAAATACAATAGCATTTTCCATATCTACAGTTGGAATATTGGCATCTTTATATGCAGGGTGTTTAAATCCAGAAATAAGAACAACTTGTAGTACATTATCATCTGTTGTAAATAGTATAGCTACAATTCTTATGTTTATATTTATAGATCCGTTTATATCTATGTTAACAGATGACGTAGTTGTTGGGAAATGTAGTGAGGTTAATTTTAACAGATGTGTAGCTTTTATAGTTGGAGGATTAATAGTAGGTACACTTTTGGCGCAAATTTTACTGAAGCCTGCAGCTGAGATTATTGCCACTATTGCAAGATTAATTTAAATATTTATACTAAAGTGACCAATATGGGAAATGTTTACAATGAATCTTAAAAATTAAGGGGGGCTTCAGAATGAATGAAAAAGAATATGAGAAAGTGGATAGAACAATAAACTTATTAAAAGCTAATTTGATTAGTATTATCTTCTTTATTCTAGTTTTTAGTATAAATGGTGGGGTGTATTATAAAATATGGGGAGAAAGTGTACGTTTAATAATCAATAACAATAATAATATATATAGTCTTGCGTTAGTTATGATTTTTATAATATTACATGAATTTATTCATGGAATAGGATTCTCTATAGCAAAAGGAGTTACTTGGAAGGATATAAAACTTGGGTTTAATATTAAAACTCTTACCCCTTATGCTCATTGTAAAATTCCCATATCTTCCAATATATATAAAATGGCCATATTACTACCTACTATAATAGTTGGATTTTTACCTACAATAGTAGGTCTAGTTCTGGGAATAAAAATGCTTGTTTTTGTTGGTAGTTTTTTGATTGTCGGTGGTACAGGCGATTTTATGATCTATTGGGTAATTAGAAAATATGATGCAAAAGCTTTAATTTATGATCATCCAGTAAAGGCGGGGTGTGAAGTTTATTTACCCAAAAAACAATATAATAATTAAAATTAATTGAAGATGATGTATCAAAATGAATTTAGATTTATTTTGATACATATTTTTTATTTATTTTCTAAAAAGTATTGAAAAATGATATCAATTGTGTTTTAATGTAAGTATACCCCCCTAGGTAGGGGTGGTATTAAAATTTTAAGTTATTTAAATAAAAAATTATATATTATAAATACTTACATTTAACAATGAAAAACTTATATAAGGAGGTAATATAATGAATAATGAAAAGAAAGCAGCCATACAAGCTTTAAAAACTTCTAAAGGACAAATAGAAGGGATAATAAAGATGATAGAAGATGGCCGATATTGCATAGATATATCAAATCAAATGACTGCTGCTCAATCTTTATTAAAAAAAGCTAATATGCTTATTTTGAAGCAACATCTTAATCATTGTGTAAAACAGGCTTTCCTTCATGATAATGGAGAGGAAAAGGTAGAAGAGATTATAGACACATTAACTAAATTACTGGGTAAATAACAAATTTATATAATTAATGATTAAATGAATTATTAATTACCATTGGTATAGTATGTTTGATTTAATAGATCATAATATAAAATGTTAATTTATATATAACAACAATAAATTATATGAAAACATAGTACTTTAAATATAAATTTGAAGGTGGTATAGAAATGAAAAAATTATTTTTTAATATACAGGGAATGACCTGTGCGGCTTGTGCAAAAGCTGTAGAGCGAGTTTCAAAAAAAATAGAAGGAGTAACTGAGGCAAATGTTAACATAGCCACAGAAAAGTTAAGTATAACTTTTGATGAAAAACAAACAAGTATCTCAGATATAGAAAGAGCTGTAGAAAAAGCAGGATACGAGGCATTTTTAGATGGAGAACACAGGAATTTGAGAATAGAGGGAATGACTTGCGCATCTTGCGCCAAAGCTGTAGAGAGAGCTACAAAAAAATTGGAAGGTGTTATAGAGGCAAATGTTAATATAGCTACAGAAAAATTAGATATAACCTTTGATAAATCAATGACAAGTGTTAGTAATATAAAGATAGCTATAGAAAAGGCTGGATACAAGGCTATAGAAGAAAAGAATATAGAAGAAGAGAAGAAAGGAAAAGAGGATGCAATTAAATCTTTATGGAGAAGATTCATAGTTTCTTTAGTGTTTTCAGTACCATTACTTACAATATCTATGGGAAGTATGATGGGCCTTCAGTTACCTAAAGTTATTAATCCTATGGATAATGCGTTGAATTTTGGGGTAATACAGCTTATTTTAGTAATACCAATTGTATTAGTAGGAAATAAGTTTTTTAGAGTAGGATTTAAATCTTTGATAAAAGGAAGCCCTAACATGGATTCATTAATTTCTATAGGTACATCAGCTGCTGTATTGTATGGTATTTTTGCTATATTCCAAATCTCTAAAGGTAATATGCATTATGCCCATGATTTGTATTTTGAATCTGGAGCTACTATATTAACTTTAATAACTTTAGGAAAATATTTAGAAGCTGTATCTAAAGGAAAAACATCTGAAGCTATAAAAAAATTGATGGCTTTGTCCCCTAAGAATGCAACTATAATAAGGGATAATAAGGAAGTAACAATTCCTATAGAAGAAGTCAAAATAAATGATATAGTTTTGGTTAAACCAGGAGAAAAGCTTCCAGTAGATGGAGAAGTCGTTGAAGGTTCTACAACTGTAGATGAGTCTATGCTTACAGGAGAAAGTTTACCAGTGGAAAAACATGTAGGAGATTTAGCGGTAGCAGGAAGTATAAATAAACATGGAGTAATAAAATACAAGGCTACTAAGGTTGGAGCTGATACTACTTTAGCACAAATTATAAAACTAGTAGAAGAGGCTCAGAGTAGTAAAGCACCAATTGCAAGACTAGCTGATAAAATTTCTGCTTATTTTGTGCCAATAGTAATAACTTTGGCTATAATTTCTTCCATAGCTTGGTATATTAGTGGAGAATCTTCAATATTTGCATTAACTATATTTATATCTGTATTAGTAATAGCTTGCCCATGTGCTTTAGGCTTAGCTACACCAACAGCTATTATGGTAGGTACAGGAAAAGGTGCAGAAAATGGAGTTCTAATAAAAAGTGGAGGAGCATTAGAAACAGCTCATAAGGTTCAGAGCATCATATTTGATAAAACAGGAACTATTACAGAGGGAAACCCAAAAGTGACAGATATTTTAGTTTCAGATGATATGGATAAAAAATATTTACTTCAAGTGGCAGCAACTGCAGAAAAGGGATCAGAGCATCCTTTAGGAGAAGCTATAGTTAAAAAGTCAGAAGAAGAAGAATTGGATTTATTTATAGGTAAAGACTTTAGAGCTATACCTGGTAAAGGTATAGAAGTTATTATAGAAGATAAAAAAGTACTTCTTGGAAATGTAAGACTCATGGAAGAATATAAAGTAGAAATAAAAGATTTTATAGATAAATCCCATGAGCTTTCAAAGGAAGGAAAGACTCCAATGTTTATAGCTATGGATAATAAAATAAAAGGTATAATAGCTGTAGCAGATACTCTTAAAGACAATAGTAAAAAAGCTATAGATAAGCTTCATAATATGGGTATAGAAGTAGTTATGATAACTGGAGATAATAAAAATACTGCACATGCTATAGCAAAACAGGTAGGGATAGATAAAGTATTTGCAGAAGTTCTACCTAGTGATAAGGCTAATTGGGTTAAAAAACTTCAATCAGAAGGAAAAATTGTAGCTATGGTAGGAGATGGAATTAATGATGCTCCAGCATTAGCTCAGGCAGATATAGGTATAGCTATAGGTTCTGGAACAGATGTAGCAATAGAATCAGCTGATATTGTTCTTATAAAAAGTGATTTAATGGATGTACCAACTGCTATTAAATTAAGCAGAGCTACTATAAAGAATATAAAAGAAAATTTATTCTGGGCCTTTGGATATAACACTTTAGGGATTCCAGTAGCTATGGGTATTTTACACATTTTTGGAGGACCACTATTAAATCCAATGATAGCAGCAGCGGCTATGAGTTTTAGTTCAGTATCAGTACTTTTAAATGCGTTGAGATTAAGAGGATTTAAAGCTTAAATTAGAAAATATAATTTTGATTACTTTTAATATATTTGATAATACTTAAAATTTTAATATGTTTAAGTAAACAAAATCATATAAAATAAATTGTAATATAAGAATGGAGGAATATTATTATGAAAATGAAGGCCATAATAGAGGGAATGAGTTGCATGCATTGTGTTGGTCATGTTAAGGAGGCTCTTTCAGAATTAAAAGGTATATCAAACATAAAGGTTTCTTTAGAAGAAAAATTTGCAGAGTTTGATAGTGACGGTGAAGTAAGTGAGAATGATATAAAATCTGCTATAGAAGATTTGGGATATGAGATTAAAAAAATAACAACAATTTAATAAAATTATTAAGTTAAAGGGCTGTGGTACTAAGAATAAATCCTACAATATATTGTGTTAATTTTAAATTTGTAAAACAATATATTGTGCTTAAATTCTTTAATGCCACAATCCCTTTTGCTTTTATATAATCTTTGTGATGATGAAGATATTATAGGAGAAACACTTAGAATATTAAAAGAAATGGGATATTAAATTAAAGTATTTATAGAAAGCTAGCAAAATACGCTAGCTTTCTATTTTTTTAAAAAATTTATCATGTATTTTTTAAAAAAAGTAATATTAATAATGTCAATATAAATTTTAATAGTTAAGTTAAATAAAAATATCTTATTAAGATTTATTAGAGCAAATATGTCATTTAAATTAGATATATAACATTGTTGTTAAAATCATAATATATTTAATTATATTTGAAATAATAAACTATATAATGATTATTTTATAGAAAAATTATTGTTAAGTATTTTTATTGACATTAATTTGTAATAAATAAGTTTACACTATATTTATTATTAGGTGGTGAGAGTATGATGAAAAAAGATGATATAAATGAAAGCATAATAAAAGGTCTTAGCAAAGATGATGTATTGCATAGAGTAAAAGAGGGAAAGGTCAATATATTGCCTAAAGCTCCATCACGAACACTAGGTCAAATAGTTAGAGCAAATTTATTTACTAGCTATAACGCTTTAAATGCTATTTTAGCTATAATTGTATTTATAGCAGGATCACCTAAAAATGCTGTTTTTGCAGGAGTTATAATTACCAATACTATAATAGGAATGTTTCAAGAAGTTCGTGCTAAAGGTGTATTAGAAAGATTATCTGTGTTAAATGAGAAAAGTGTAAATGTCATAAGAGAAGGAGAGCCTATTAATATAAATGTAGAAGAAATTGTATTAGATGACATAATAGTTTTAAAAGTAGGAGAACAAATATTAGTAGACTGTGAGATGCTTTTCAATAATGAAATAGAAGTGGATGAATCCCTAATTACAGGAGAGTCTGATTCTATATTAAAAAAAGAAAAGGATAAGCTTTTATCTGGAAGTTTTGTATCTTCAGGTAGTGCTTACGCAAAAGTAATCAATGTAGGAAAGGATACTTATGCAGCAAAATTAGCAGAGGAAGCTAAAAAATTTAAGGTTATAAATTCAGAATTTCAAATTTCTATAAATAATATATTTAAAATTATAATGTGGCTTGCTATTCCTATAGGATTAATACTTATTTTTACACAATTATTTTATGTTAAAAAAAGCTGGCAAGATGCGCTTTTAGGTTCTGTTTCTGGTATAGTTGGTATGGTACCAGAAGGTTTGGTACTTTTGACTAGCGCTACCTTTGTGGTGGCAGTTATAAGACTTTCAAAATGGAATACTCTTATTCAAGAATTACCTGCTACAGAAGTTTTGGCAAGGGTTGATGTTTTATGCTTAGATAAAACAGGAACTATAACTAAAGGTGATTTAAAAGTAACTGATGTAAAATATTTTTATAAGGAGAATAGAGAAGATATAGATAAAATAATTTCAGCTATGGTTCATAGTTTTAAAAATGGAAATTCTACAGAAAAAGCTCTTCTTAAAAAATATAAAAATGATCCAAATTTGAAAATTAAAAATAAAATAGTATTTTCATCAAAACGAAAGTGGTCAGCAGTAGAATTTCAAGAGAAAGGAGCATTTATATTAGGGGCTCCAGAAATGATATTAAAAGATAAGTATAAAAATATAAAGAAGGAAATAGAAAAGTCAGCTAAAGAAGGAAAACGGGTACTGCTTTTAGCTAAATATGAGGGAGAAAATCTTAATGAAGAACTTAAAGGAAATGTTAAAGAAATAGCTTTAATATTTATTGAAGATATTATAAGAGAAAATGCTAAAGAAATTATTGATTATTTTAATAAGGAAAGAGTTAGTCTGAAAATAATATCTGGAGATAATCCCATTACGGTATCTTCTATAGCTAAAAAAGTAGGAATAACAAATGCAGAAAACTATATAGATGCTAGAGAACTACCAGAACAGCAAGATGAGTTAAAAAAGGTTGTGGAAAATACTTGTGTATTTGGTAGAGTTTCTCCACATCAAAAGAAGAATATAATAAAAGCTCTTAAAGAATATGGTCATACAGTAGCTATGACTGGTGATGGTGTAAATGATGTCTTAGCATTAAAAGAATCAGATTGTGGTATTGCTATGGCAAGTGGATCTGATGCAACAAAGGCTGTAGCCCAATTAGTTCTTTTAAATTCAGATTTTGCAGCTATACCAGAAGTGGTTATGGAAGGAAGGCGACTTATAAATAATTTAGAAAAGGTATCAGAACTATTTTTGTCAAAAACATCTTATTTTATAGTGTTATCTATAATTTTTGTATTATTGGAAAAGCCATTTCCTATGCTACCAATACAGCTTACATTAGTAGGATCATTGGGAATAGGAATACCATCTTTTTTCTTAGCAATATCACCTAATGAAGATATTATAAAAAAAGATTTTTTAAGAAGAGTTCTTCAAGCGTCTATACCTAATGGTATTTTAATCGCAATAAGTACAACTATAATGTTTTCATTAGGATATAATACAGGATTATCATTAGAGCAATGTAGAACATTAGCTTTGTTAACTTTTGGAAGTTTAAGTTTATTTATTTTACTTAAAGTATCTACACCATTAAATGGTTATAGAATTTTTATAGTTTTTTCTATGACAATATCATTTGTATTAGCTTTTATAATACCATTTACGAGAAGAATTTTTGTTATGGAATATTTTGGAGCAAATTATATGGTACCTATAATACTTATATATTCTATATCCATGATTCTAATATTAATTATGCCGAGGATAAATAAAGTCATATTTCAGAAAGTTAGTTTAAAAATGAACATGAATAGATTGTAATATGTTAAATATTTGAAAATTTTCTTTTCTTTAAAACATAACATTATTATTTAATAATAAAAATAGAATAATATATTTATTTTTGTATTTAATATGATAGAATATATAATATGTTTAGTTAAAGAAAGAGAGGAAATGTTTATGGTTAAAGAGTTTATATCTTATTATAAGCCTCATAAAAAGTTGTTTATCTTAGATATGATAGCAGCTTTTATTGTGGCTTTGTGTGATTTGTTTTATCCTATGATAACAAGACAAATTATAAATGATATTATTCCAAATGGAAAGATCAGATTACTTTTCTTTTGGGCAATAGCTTTATTAGTTATATATATAATAAAATATTTTTTAAATCATTTTATTCAGTATTGGGGACATATGGTTGGTGTTAGAATGCAAGCAGCTATGAGAAAAAAAGTATTTAATCATCTTCAAACGTTACCCTTTTCATACTTTGATGAAAATAAAACCGGTGTAATAATGTCTAGAATAATAAATGATCTTATGGAAATATCAGAGCTTGCACATCATGGGCCAGAAGATCTTTTTATTTCCATTATTATGTTAATAGGATCCTTTATCATACTGTGTACTATAAATGTACCATTAACAATAATAAGTTTTATATTCATACCAATCTTAGTGTGGTTTTCTATGAAAAGTAGGTTAAGAATGGAAAAGGCATTTATGGATAGCAGAGTTAAAATTGGAGATCTTAATGCAGAATTAGAAAATAGCGTTGCAGGTATAAGGGTGTCTAAAGCCTTTACCAATAGATATCATGAAAACAAGAAATTTGAAAAGGGAAATAAAAAATTTGTTGATGCTAGACAAATGGCTTATAAATCTATGGCAGACTATTTTTCAGGAATGTACTTTTTTATAGATATATTAAGCTTAATAGTACTTATTGCTGGTGGATATTTTGTATATAAAAAATTAATTAATTTTGGTGATTTGGTTGCATATCTTTTATTTATAAATATGTTTATGACTCCTATTAGAAAGCTTATCTCATTTGTAGAGCAGTATCAATCAGGAGTAACAGGATTTGAAAGATATAGTGAACTTTTAAGGATTAAACCGGAAAAGGATAAGAAAGAAGCAAAAGATATAGAAAGCATTAAAGGTGCTATAGAATTTAAAAATGTGGGTTTTAACTATGATGAAAATACTCATATATTAAATGATTTAAGTTTTAAAGTTGAAGCAGGAAAAACATTAGCCTTAGTTGGTCCTTCTGGTGGAGGTAAGACAACCCTTTGCAATTTGATACCTAGATTTTACAATATAGATGAAGGGGATATATTAATAGATAATAAAAGTATATATGATATAACTATAAGTTCATTAAGAAAAAATATAGGTATTGTCCAACAAGAGGTATTCTTATTCACAGGAACTATAAAAGATAATATATTGTATGGTAATCCAGAGGCTAATGATGAAAAGGTAATAAAAGCGGCTAAGCTTGCTAATATACATGAGTTTATAGAAAGTTTACCAGAGGGATATGATACATATATAGGAGAAAGAGGAATAAAATTATCTGGAGGACAAAAACAAAGATTGTCTATTGCAAGGGTATTTTTAAAGAATCCCCCTATACTTATATTAGATGAGGCTACTTCAGCATTAGATAATGCTACAGAATATTTAATACAAAGATCTTTGGAAAAATTATCCCATGGAAGAACAACTATAGTAGTAGCTCATAGATTATCCACTATAAAAAATGCAGATGAAATAATGGTTTTAACGGATAAAGGAATTGAAGAGAAAGGAACTCATGAAGAATTATTGACATTAGGTGGAATCTACAGCGAACTTAATAAAAACATTGAAAATACCACATATAACTAAATATATATTATGACTTAATAAAATTATATATCTTCAGTATATTTTAAGATAAAAACAGATAAAAGCTATGAAATTAATATATTTCATAGCTTTTATTTTTGAAATCAATTTAATAAATAGTAAACATATTAAAAGAAATTTCTAAATAGGAAGAAAAGGTAGTAAATCATATAACTGTATAAATTAAAAATCCTAGTATTATCATTTATAAAATTAAATAGTAAAACTAGGATTTTTTATTTAATATAAAATTACTGGTATTATGTACAAATTCTTATGCGTGAATAACAATAAATATATACAATTAACTACTTAAATGGTAAAATATATAATGTATATAATATTGATATAGTTATTTAACCTAGTTAGCAACAAAGGAGGACAAAATGGAACATAATACAATTATAGAATATAAAAATAAATCAGAATCATGTGAAATTATGAATGTTATTATGGATTTGTTTTTTTACCAGATAGCATTTTGTATAGTATTTAGTAATTTAGCAAATTTTTTAGGGTATATTGGATTAAATAAGCATGCTATAGAACCATGGATTCAACTGACGGGAGAAACATTATCATATATTGTTTTTATTAAAAATTACCTAAACTATAATAAGCGCAAATTAAAGACTGATAATACATTAAATTTAAAAGGTTATATTCTCATAATTATTTTACTTATAGGATATACTCTGGTTTATGATAATACAATTGAAATTTTTTTATTAAAACTTATAAAGAATGGTTGGATTTGTAATGGTATTAATAAGCAAGTTAAGAATCCAATATTATGTTTTATAAGTACAGTGATTATGGCACCTATTTTTGAAGAAATAGTATATAGACAAGTAATATTGGATGAATTGTTAGTTAAATATAATTATAAAAAAGCTATAATTATTTCTTCATTAATATTTTCAATATATCATTTAAATTTAGTACAATTAGTAGATGCTTTTTTAGTAGGTATTATTCTTGCCATGGTATATTATAAGAGTAAATCATTAATACCATGTATTGCACTCCATGGGATAAATAATTTGTATTGTAATATAGCACAATTTTATCCTAATATATATAAGGGAACATTTAATATTATAAAATTAAGTATTGGTATAGTTATATTAGTAACATTAGCATTTTTTTTGTGGAAGAGAAGTAAAAAAATGTTTATGGCAAATGACAGTTAGAATTTTAAAGAAAAAGGTTACATATGTATAGATAATTACTTTGCTTAACTAAAATTAACACATAAAGATATGATTGTAAATTAGAAGTATAAGGATATATGTGTTAATATACCAGTATACAAGAAAATATAAGTGGAGTGTGATATAAATGAAAATAGCAATGCCTAAGAATGAGGAAATAATTAATCAACATTTTGGGAAAAGCAAAATGTTTGCTATAGCTACAGTAGAGGACAATAAAGTTGTAAATATTAAAGAAATATCAACAGAAAGTTTACAACATAATCATGGTGGTCTATCCAGTTTGTTAGTGAATGAAAAAGTTGAATTAGTTATAACAGGAGGTATTGGTCAAGGAGCCTATGATGCTTTGCTTAAAGGAGGATTGAAAGTTATAAGAGGAGCAAAAGGTACAATTGAAGAAGTATTGGATCAATACTTAAAAGGGCAACTTGAAGATAAAAAAGTAATGTGTAATCATCACGGTGAACATAATCATAATTAATAGTAAAAGGAAAGTACTGAGTGCTTTCCTTTTTTAGAGGTTTATAATTTAAATATTCTAAGTTAGTATCTAAACATTTAATTATGATTCATTAATGAAACATACATTTATACAAGGGAAAAAGTTTTTATTTAATATATTATGACTAATAAAAGGGAGTTTAACTTATAAAATGAATAATAAGATTTTGTAACACAATATCAATAATCAACTATTTTTATAAAAATGAAATAAATATTATTAAAATATATTATAATTTTTAATAATATCTGATATATTAGTTATAATAGAAAGGTTTTATGATTTTATTAAATATAGTTAAATATTAATATATAAATATACTTTTATGCAATTTGTTTGAATTAAATATAAGTTTATTATCATAGTATGTATTTTATCTTAAATTATAAAAATTTATCTTAAAGAGGAGATTATTGATGAAAGATTATATTATAATGACAGATTCTTGTTGTGATCTACCTAGTGAATATATAATAGAAAATGATATTCCTTATGTTTCATTAATTTGTAATGTTGAAGGGAAAGAATATATGGATGATTTTGGACAAAGTCTTTCCTATAAGGATTTTTATTTAATTATAAGAAAAGCAGAAATGCCAAAAACATCACAACCAAGCCCGGATGTGTATTACAAGGCTTTTAAAGAATACATAGAGAAAGATAAAGATATATTATATGTATGTGTTTCTTCAGGATTAAGTGGAACATATAATAGTGCTAATATAGCGAAAAATATGATAATAGATGAATTTGAAAATGTAAAAATAGAAATAATAGATGTATTAACTGCATCCTTAGGACAAGGGATTATGGTAATGAAAGCCATGGATATGAAAAAAAAGGGCATACTATTGGTGAAGTTACTAAAAATTTGGAAGAAAGCAGGTTCAAATTAAATAGCTATATGCTTGTAAACCATCTTATTCATCTCAAAAAAGGAGGAAGAATTTCAACAGCAGCAGCTTTTATAGGAACAGTTCTTAATATTAAGCCTATACTAACTATAAATGATGAGGGAAGAGTTATAACAGTACGTAAAGCTAAAGGAAGAAAGATGGCCATAAGTAAATTAGCAACAACTCTTATAGAGAGAACAAAGAATCCAGAAGAAGAGATAATAGCTATTTCTCATGGAGATTCAAATATAGATGCAGAGAATTTGAAAGAACGTATATTGAAAGAAATAAAAGTGAAAGATGTAATAATAAATTATGTAGGACCAGTAGTAGGAACTTATGGTGGACCAGGCTCCCTTAATGTGTTCTTTATGAGTGATCATAGGCAAAATCATATAATAGATATAAATTCATAATATAAGAAAATTACGACGTAAAAGGGTTACTACCTTAGATTAAAAAGGGATATGTGGATTTAAAGGCAATTCACTTCCATAAGAGATTCTAATTTGTTTCTCCTTAAAATATATGATTTATAAAATTTATATAGGCATTATTAATACTAAATATTTATGCGTTAGCAATAAAAATTCGTATGATCAATTTCCTGGCTACGCCAATCATTTTATATTTAAATTTAAAATATTTATATGAAACTGAAAATTTATATAACAGTCTTTAAATGGATTAAAACAAAGAATACTTTTAAGGAAAATAGATATCTAGAAAAATAAATAGAATACTTTATTTGTGTCCTAATATTTAAACGTGAAGTAATCAGGACGTTTACTTAGCCCTGCAGCCACAGGACATGGCGTTAGGGTGTTAGTTTAAATATTAGAGCACAAATATAGTATTTTCTATTTTTATAGCCATCTATTGACTAAAAGTATTCCTTGTTTTAATTTTAATCCTTTAAAGTCTGTTATGTCGTAATTTCCTTATATTTTACCTTTGCCTGTAATGTGGTCTATTTCAATTTTTATAACAGTTGTTGTATCTTGAGCCCTTTCTATATAGTTAGTACCTTCTTTTATATAATCTTTTGAATATTTATTTATAAGAGATAGTAGTACTTGTTTCTTCTCATCTTCAAATACTTCATAAGCTTTACCAAATACTATTACACTTGTATATTTTGTACTAAATTTTGAAGGAAGTAATTCTATATTATCTACAATAGAAAATGAGACTTTATTATTTTCATTTATTGCTTCAAGTTTTTGTCCTTCTTTTGCGCAATGAAAATAAATAGCACCGTTATTATAAGTGAAATTTAATGGAATACCGTAACCGTATCCATTATTAAGACATATTGAAAGAATTCCGTAATTAGCTGTTTCTAATAACGATATACTTTCCTTTTCAGTTAATTTTTTATCTTTTCTTCTCATTTCTTTAAACATATCAAATCCTCCTTACGGTAATATATGAAGATAGTATAACATTTTATATTTATAGGGTCAAAACAATATAAATAGAATCACATTTGTGCTAATTTATAAAAAAAGTTAAAGTAAGAGACTGTTTTATTTGTATAGATGTACTCTTACTTTATTTTTGTTTTGGACATGAAGTAATTTATAGGTTATTATAAATATATAAGGTTATATTTGTTAGCGATTGGGGGAAAATAAATGAAGATAAACAAGGCAACTGTAACTTTTTTAAAATTTGTAATCTCTTTTATAATATATAAGCTAATAATTGGTTATTTTAATTTTAGCTATAATCTTTTTAGTGACAAATTTAGTATATTAAAGCTTCTTATAGATTTTGCTGGTTGGAGTATAGTATATTTAATAGTACATTTAGTTTTTAAAAAGTTAAGTAAAAGAGAAAAGAGTAGATAAGTATTTATTTTAAATTTTTATAATAAAGGAGATAAACATGATAAGCACTACTGAAAATTGCATTTTTTGCAAGATGATAAACCATGAGAAAAGCGCCAATATAGTATATGAAAATGACTTAGTTTGTTGTTTGTTGGCAGATGAACCTATTAATGAAGGACATATGCTTATAGTCCCTAAAAAACATTATTTAGATTTAGATGAAATGGATGATAAAACGTGTAAAGAAATAATGGCATTATCAAAAATTATGGTAAAAATATTAAAAAATACATATAAACCAGATGGATATAGCATAATGCAAAATGGTGGAACTTTTAATAATATGGGTCACTATAATATGCATTTATTCCCAAGATATAAAGGCGATAGCTTTAGTTGGAGTTATGGAGAAGAAGATAATAGCACTCTTACAATTGTAAAAGAAAAAATACAACAACAACTTAAAGAATACATAGTAAAATAAATATAAAATTAGAAAGTCTGTTATAATTAATGCTAAATAATTATATAAATAGTTAATTTATATTTAAATAAAAACTACTTAGATGTAAAATACATCTAAGTAGTTTTTGTTTTATAGATTTACATAAACCTTCCTGGAATTATAGCATCTATAATTCCAATAACTAAAGCTGCAATTAAAGCACCTATTATAGAAACTCTCATGGTTGGTACTAAAAATTGAGCTAAATATATGACTATAGCTGATACAATAAAGCCTTTTATTCCTTTACCAAAAGGAGATGCATCTACTCCCATAAATTTTTCTATTAAATAATCTATAGCACTTATGATTACAGCAGCTAATAAAACTGCCCAAAAACCACTTATAGTAAAACCAGGTGTTAAAAATGCAGTTATAGATAAAACAATCATAGCTACTATTAATCTTATAATGTATCCCATTATACCGTTTGAATTATTATTATTTTTTCTTTCATCCATTTTTCATACCTCCAATTTGAATTAAAATTATGACTATGTATATTTTGTGCATTATTTTTAAAAATATTATAAAATCATATATTAAATTTATATAAATATAAAAATTAAGATTTTTTTAAAATTTAATTTGATTTTAATGTTTAATAAATCATCCATATTGTATTTAAAGCTATATTATGATGATTAAAAGATATAACAATAATAAATTCACTTTAATAAATAAAAAATATATGGATATAATTAGAAATAAAAATAGTGATTAAATAACATTGTAAAAATGTTACAAATTTTAATAGGAGGTTTGAAATGAATATAATAATCTTAATTTTAGGACTAATTATGGGAAGCTTTCTAAATGTTTGTATTTATAGAATTCCTAAAGAAGAGTCTATAATTTATCCACCTTCTTATTGTGAAGAATGTGGATCAGATATAAAATCATACAATTTAATCCCAGTAGTAAGTTATATATTTTTAAAAGGTAGATGCAAGTCTTGTAAAAGTAAAATATCATTAAGATATCCATTAGTAGAGATATTAACAGCTATATTATTTTTAGAAGTATATAACATATGTGGCATGAGCTTTAATTTCATTAAATATACTACATTTATTTCTTTTATAATTGTTATAGGATTGATAGATTTAGATACTAAATATGTGTATAGTAAAACAACTATAAGTGCTATGATAATAGCATTAATATTTATACTAATTGAAAAATTTTACTTAGGATATAGTATAAAAACATACATATATTCAGTAATATTATGTATTACCATTATAGGTACTATAATTTTTATTACAAAAGGAATGGGAAGTGGAGATTTAGATATATATATAATAGTTTCTTTATTTTTGGGATTTAAAATTACTTCTATGACTTTATTTTTCTCTTTTATTTTTGGAGCATTCATAGGAATTATACTTATAACTTTAAACAAGAAGAATAGAAAAGATGTTGTCTCATTTGGACCTTTTATAGCTATGGCATCTATATTTTCTATATTATTCGGAGATAAATTACTTTTATTTTATATATCTTTTATAACTACTAAAATATATTAAATGTCAGTTTAATTAAATAATTTTATAAATATATTATATACCCATAACGCATAATATAATTTAATATCAAAATAGCAGTAAATTGGGTAAAGTATAAGATAATTTTAAAAATAATTGTTATAATGATTATTTTTAAAAAAATATGAAATAAATCTATATAATTAAAGCAAGATTAAGTATATATTATTATACAAAATATTAATAATTTGCTACAAATACATGTGTTATAATTAGACCTGTATATTTAAAAATAAACAGTAAGTATTAATATTAATTCATTACATTATTAAAGGAATTACTATAGGAGATGAAAAAAATGGATTTAAAAGATATAGTAAAAAGAAGTTTAAAGAAATTAACTAAATCTGATATTAAAATAATAATTTTAACCATTATAGTTATAATAGGTATGCTAATGCCTAGTCAGTACATAAGAAATGAAGCTATACATGGAAAGATTATAGAATTAGAAAATAATGATGGTGATAAAAGGCAGTTATCTAGAAGCAAAGTAAAGGTACAAATTTTAAATGGTAAATATAAAAATAAAGTAATAGATATGGATAATTTAGTTAGTGATAAAACTTATCATGAAACTTATGCTAAAAAGGGAAATGAAGTTTTAATAAATATAGAAGAAGATAACAAAGGAAACATAAAGAAATCATATATATATGAAGTGGTAAGATACAAATATTTAAAAGGAATAATTATATTATTTTTAGTTCTATTGAGCATTTTAGGTGGAATGCAAGGTATACGTTCAGTTTTAGCATTACTTATAACTACATATGCAGTACTCAAAATACTTATACCATTAATAATGTTAGGATTTAATCCTATATTAATATCTATAATTATATGTATAGGAGTAAGTGTTTTAAATTTACTTATAATAAGTGGTAAAAACAAAAAAAGTTTTGCAGCAATTATAGGAACTTTAGGAGGAGTAATGGTAGCTGGGATTATAGCTCTTATAAGTAGTAATGTAATTCAAGTAATAGGTCTTACAGATGAGGAAGCTCAAATGCTCATATATATAACTGGAAATCCAAAATTTAATTTTAGAGGATTATTATTTTCAGGAATACTTATGGGAGCTTTAGGAGCAGTAATGGATATAAGTATGTCTATAGCATCATCTATGAAGGAAGTAAAAATAAATAATCCCAATATAAGTAAGAAACAGCTTGTAAAAGCAGGATTTAATGTGGGAAGAGATATAATGGGAACTATGGCAAACACTCTTATTTTAGCCTACGCAGGAGGAGCTATGTATACTTTATTACTTATATCTTCCTATCAACTGCCATTTGAAAGAATGTTAAATCAAGATGTGATGGCAGCAGAAATAATACAAGCTTTATGTGGCAGTATAGGATTAATATTTACAATACCTATAACTACTTTAGCTGTAAGCTTAATAGGTATAGATAAGGAATGATTGTATAGAATTTAATAATTTAATGGGACAGTCTTTAAATATTAAGGATCTGTCCCTAATTTATTACCGTTTATATAAAATAAGTTACCACTTGTTGTTATTTTATACTATATAACACATATATCACCTATAATAAAATTAGAGGAGGGATAATAATTGAAAATTGATATTGAAATTGATGAAGGAATTAAAGAAACAAGGGTGGTTATATATACTAGTGAAATTACAGAAGAAGTACAGGGCGTTTTAAATAATTTAAAAAGAACTCAACAAAAGCATATTGTAGCCACAAAACAAGAAAGAATATATATTTTAAATCCCGATGATATATATTATTTCTATAGTGAATCTGGAAAAGTATTTGTGCAAGTGCATAATGAAAACTATGAGATAAAAGATAAGCTTTATAAATTAGAAGAATTTTTTAAAGGGACTTCTTTTATAAGAATTTCTAAATCAGCTATTGCTAATGTAGATAAAGTTAAAAATTTAGAGATATTTTTTAATGGTAGTATGAGTATAAACTTCATAAATGGCAAACAAGAATATATATCAAGAAGATATGTGTCTAAAATTAAAGAATATTTAAATATGGGAGGAAAATAGAGTGCATTATTTAAAGAAAGGATTAAAAAGGGGCTTATATGGTATAACTATAGGGGTATTTATAAACCAAATTATTTTTGCAATTATAGCTTTAAAGGAAGGATTACGTGGAACAGTAGACGTTAATATGATGTTTAATCAGTTTATAATATCAGTTATATTAGGTTTTGGACTTGCAGCTTTATCTATTGTATTTGATGTAGAACATTGGAGTTCATTAAAGCAAACAGTGGCGCACTTTATAATTTTTAGTTTTATATATTTTCCTATAGCTATTTATGGTGGATGGATGCCAGGTCGAAATATAGCACGATTAAAGTTTGTTGCTTTTTATATAATTATATATATAGTAGCATGGTTTATTTTAAAAGCTTATTGGAAGAGGAAGGCAATAGAGATCAATAAGACATTAGAGTTAAGACGTAAATAAAGAATTTAAATATTGATTCATATTATATAATTTTATGTTCAAAATATTTAAAATACAATGTCTTTAAGATAAAAAAGATTTATTATAAGATTATGCATCGGAAAGATAGGTACACTTTGATAAAAGCATTTAATAATATAGCCACTGTTAATAAAAATTGAAAAGTAAATAGAACTTTACAAATAATAGAGCTAAATATGATAGAATATAAAATATATGGGAGGTGTATCCTATGTCAAATATAGATTTTAACGACAAACAACAAAAAGTAATAAATACATTAGACAAAAATATACTTCTTTTATCTTCAGCAGGAACAGGAAAGACCAAGACATTAAGCATGAGAATAGGTAATATAATAGATAAAAATCTAGCTATTGGAGATGAAATACTTTGTTTAACATTTACTAATAGAGCTTGTAAGGAAATGAAGGAAAAAATAATAGAGACCGTAGGAAAAGAAGGATTAAAAATTAATGTAAGAACTTTTCATGGTTTTTGTTTCGATATAATAAAAAAAGAAGCTAAAAAAAATACAGATATTTCTTTTGATTTTACCATATATGATGAGGAAGATACAAAAGAAATAATAAATGAGTTAAATCCTTATAAATTTAACGTTTCTTGCCTTCAAAGATTTATAAATATGGTTAAAGAAAAAAGCATAAATTATAAGGAAAGAAATTATAAAGATGTTATAGATGGTATGGTAAAATACAATGCAAATATTTTTAATGATATATGTAAAAATCAAAAGTATATGGTAGATAAAACTTTAGTAGATTATTTAAAGATATATGGATATTTAATGGTAACAACTTATGATAAGAAATTATATGAAAGACACGGATTAGATTTTAATGATTTAATAATTAAAGTTTATGATTTATTTAGAAACGAAAGTATATATACATATTGGAGAAAAAAATATAAATTTATTCATATAGATGAAGTACAAGATACCAGTGAAATAGAGTATGAAATAGTATCAAAACTATTTGAAAATAATAATATAATGATGAGTGGTGACTATTACCAAACCATATATGAATGGAGAGGATCTAATCCATCTATAATATTTGATAAGTATAAAAAAGAATATAATCCAGAATTTATAGTTTTTGATAAGAATTATAGATCATCAGAAATATTGTTAAAAGCATCTTATGAATTTTTAGTAAATGCTTTTGGTGAAGGGGTTAATGAAATATATAAAGAAGGTATAGAGCCTAAAGTCAATATAAAGGGAGAATTAATACAGTTTAGGGAAGCTTATGATACTATGGCAGAAGCAGATTTTATATTTAATAAAATAAAATCATTAAAGGTAGAAAATCTTTCGAAAATTGCTATACTAACTAGAAATAATAGAATAAATATAGCGTTAAGTGAAAAGTTTAAAATACTAAACTCTAAGATTCCAAAGGAAGAAAGAATAGGATTTCTTTTAGTAGATGAATTTAAATTTTTTAGGAGAGAGGAAATAAAAGATGTGTTAGCCTATTTAAAACTTATAGTAAATGATTTTGATAACAATAGGTTTAAAAGGATAATAAAGAAAATTGGAAGAGGAATAGGAGAAAAGACCATAGAGGAAATAGAAAAAGAGGAAAATATAAGATCAGGTGTAAGACTTACAGATTTAATTAATAAAAATACTCAAGAATATGGAGATTATTATGAACTTTTAATTAGGGAATTAGACAGCAAAAATGTAGTGATTTTTGATGTGGAGAGTACAGGTATTAATACTACATTGGATGAAATTGTACAAATTGCAGCAATTAAAATAAATAATAAAGGAGAAGTAATAGAAAGTTTCCAAAGATTTTTGATTCCATGTAAGTCTGTAGGAGATTCTTATTTGGTTCATGGTTTTAGTGATGAATTTTTAAAACAAAAAGGAGAAAATAAGAAAGTAGTTTTAAAAGACTTTTTGGAATTTATAAAAGATACAGTGATAATAGGGCATAATGTAACTTTTGATATAAGCATATTAAATAGTGAACTTAAAAAAATAGGGTTATGGAAAGCAGCATTTAAAACTTATTATGATACATTAGATATAGCTAGAAGATTTTATCCCAATTTAACAAATTATAAATTAGAAACTTTAAGTAATCTATTTAATACAGAAACAAAATCTAGCCATGATGCCATGGATGATATATTAGCTACGAAGGATGTTCTTATGGTTATGTTAAATGAAAAAGTTAAACCAACCATAATAAATAGAATGGGGATTTACAACAAATATATTAAAAAATTCATGCCTATATATGAAGAAATAATGAATTTAAGGGAATTAAGTTATAAAAAAAATCCTAAAGAATTAATAGGAGAAATAGTTAATAAAACAAAGATAAAGGAGACATATAAGGATCAATATATTAAGATAAATAATTTGAGAGAATTTTTTATTATAGCTAAAGAAGTAGAGAATAAAGAGAGTTGTCCAAGAGATAATTTAGTAGAACTTTTAAAGATAACGTCCTTATCTAATAGCGAATTAGATAGAATGCTTATAAAATATCCTAGAGTACCAATAATAACAGTACATCAAGCAAAAGGAGCAGAATTTGACTATGTATTTTTAGCTGGACTTCAAAATAATATATTCCCTAATTATATGTCAATAAAAGAAGGAAATGAAATAGAAGAAAAACGATTATTTTATGTAGCAATGACTAGAGCAAAGAAATCCTTATATTTAAGTTTTTCACAATATGAACATAATAAAAGAAAGGCCAAAAGTATGTTAATAGATTATATACCTGAAAATTATTTGAACTATATAGTATAGATTTTAAATATTAAAAAGCCACACAAGTATAAATGTAATTGTAATGTTTTTACTTGATGTGGCTTTTTATAGAATAATTGAAAGATACATCATATTCCTCTATTAGATTATTTTTATTCATGAGAGACCTCCATAATTTTCATTTGTAATAAAAACTAACCAGATGTTTACAATGTTTTATAAAATTACCTTATTAAAAGAATATATAATTGGTATTTAAAATTATTCAGACAAGCATTCGCTTAAGCATTCTTCTATAATGTCTGGTGTTAAATTTATTAAAATTTCTTTATCCATTAGACCACCTCCTTGTAAATCTTTTAAATAAAAAAAATTATATATAAATACAAAAGTGCATAAATATATAATCTCTAAAATATATTGTACTTTTTGCCTAAGAGTTTTATATAAATACCCTTACAAAATACAGTATAACATATATTTAAAAAAATAACAATTATTTAAAATAATGAAGTTAATGTTAATTTTATTTAGGGAAAAAGCTGATATTATAGATAGCATTATTATTAAAATCAAAATAATATATATAATTAACTTGTATATTTATCAATACAGTAATTAAAATTATTATAATAGGAATCAGATTAGAATTTATAACTGCCTATGCGTCTATCTATATTTACATACCCTTTAGCTATGCCTTAAATTATTTGTCTTTTTAATTGTTGGTGTATAGGTATGTGAGATTCAAAGTCTATTTGTAGAATCAATAATAATCACCACCTCTTATGTATGTTATAGTATAAAATACATAAAAAAGTTTCTCTTACAAAATAGTACATAATGTTAACTTTAAATAAGGAAAATGTACACTTATAAGAGAAACTTTTTTATATTATTAGTATAAGGGGTATATATAAAATTGATATAATTTTAAGCATTTTAATAAATTTCTAATGAAAAAGTTTTTAATTATATTATGTATATAATAATATTTTTAATATTTATCTTTTTATAGTTAATATTATTTAGCATAAATCATTTTACCAATTTTAACTGTTACAGGTTTGGCTTTAAGCCATTTGTTTGTAGCTGTATTATCAAAATAGTATAATGCACCTTTGCTTGGATCAGAACCATATAAAGCTTCTTTAGTAGCTTTTTTTGATGTTTCTGTAGCAGGCTTATTTATCCAACCATTTTTTACAGGTGTAAATTGGTAGTGACCATCACTTTTATCATTAATAACTGCTGAAATATTATTTGGGAATTTTGAACTTTTTATTCTATTTATTACTACTGATGCTACGGCTACTTGGGCACTATAAGGCTCACTTTGGGCTTCAGATGTTATGAGTCTAGCTAATAGATCTAAATCTGATGATGTGTAACTTACTACAGATTTTGTAGCTGGAATTTTATTAGCAGCTTTTGTAGTAGTAGGTTTACTGGCCTTATTGTTAGTAGTTAGAGTATTAGAAATTTTTCCTGGCATATTTAAAACTTGACCCGGATAAATCATGTTGTCCCATTTATTATTTACTTTCCTTAAATCATATAAATTTAATTTATGCGCTTTTGAAATTAAAAACAAGCTATCTCCACTTTTTACTGTATAAGTGTTACACGGTATATTCAGAACTTGTCCTGATTGAATTTGTAGTTCTTTAAGATTATTATTTTTAATAATGCTGTCTGAGGATAAGCCAAATAACTGACCTATTTTATATAAAGAATCACCAGAAGTTACTTTATACTCCCCAGCAAAAGCTGTGCTAGATAAACTTATACATAAGGTTAATGTAGCTAAAAATGTTTTTAATGAATTATGTTTAGTCATTAGTTAAATCCCTCCATAGTGCCTCCCAGGTTAGTTGACGGGTTTGGGCTAGAGGTACCCTACTCTTTAGGAGATTCACCCCAAAAATATCCCCGGTACTTCATAAAGAAGATTCGGCATGATTTTATTAAATTCATTTAGTCACATTCTAACAAAGTTTTTAAAAGCTTGTCTATATAAAATATATGGAATAACAGGAATAGTAGGGGGCGTATACAATTATGAACCATGTATTTTAGAATATTTAACTATAAAAGTATATTAATTGAGAAATCAAGTAGTGTATTAATAAAGAATTTCTATTTGATGCTAAATTTTTTTATTGGATATAATGGATATGAAATATTAAATTGCTAATATTATGATATGATTTAAATAAACGAGTTTTGATTAATAATAATTTTAAAATAGATAAATGGAGAATAGTAAATATAAATTATAAAAAACACAAGAGTATGTAAATAAATTAAGTACAAATATTTAATTTTATAATTTCTAAAATTATTAGAGGAATTTTAATAAGAATATAGAAATTAATAAAGTATTGGAATCTTTTACATTATTAATTTGTAATAAAAATAGAATTCATATATAAACATAATGGATAATTATTATTTATTAGTAATTAATATTGACAAATAATTATTGCTAATATATAATATAATTATGGTGAAAAGTTAAATTAAGTTATTGAATTGTTCATTAAAGAACATTAACTATATGACAATATAAAATAATATACAAATATATAATAGGAGGGTTTTTTATGAAATCATTAAGAGGAACAAAAACAGCAGAGAATTTATTAAAATCTTTTGCAGGAGAATCTCAAGCAAGAGGAAGATATACTTATTATGCTAGTGTAGCTAAAAAGAAGGATTCTTACAAATTTCAAAAATTTTTATAGAAACAGCAGAACAAGAAAAGAACATGCTAAGAGATTTTATAAATTTTTAAAAGAAGATCTTCAAGGAGACGCTATTGAAATAACTGCTTCTTATCCAGTAGCATTATATGATAATACTGCAGACAATCTAAAAGCAGCTGCTTCTGGAGAAAATGAAGAATGGTCAGAATTATATCCAACTTTTGCAAAAGTAGCAAGAGAAGAAGGATTTACAGAAGTTGCAGTAGCTTATGATATGATATCAAAAGTAGAAAAAGAACATGAAAAAAGATATCTTAAATTATTAGAAAATGTTGAAAATGATAAAGTATTTAAAAAGGATGAAAAAGTGCTTTGGAAGTGTAGCAACTGTGGATTTATCTATGAAGGAACTGCAGCACCAGAAAAATGTCCAGCATGTTTACATCCAAAATCTTATTTTGAATTAGCATGTGAAAATTATTAATATATAGATTGTAATAATGTAGATATATTAAAACTTCAATCTGTAAGATCTTAAAAATATTAAATATTATGTTGAATATAAAAAGCTATGAAATATCAGGTCAATACCTTGTTTCATAGCTTTTATCTTATAATGCAGTCATAATTAAGAGTAATAGTATAAAATATTATTAAAATAATAGGCTTAAATCCCATTAAACATTAGATTTAAGCCTACTTTTCAATGCTTATTATTATTTTATTTTAACTATATTTTCTTCTTTAGCTTTTACATCTTTACCAAGTTTAACAATTTCTAGCTTTTGATCTTCAGCTAAATTAGTAAATATTATTGGAGTTATTATTGAAGGAACTTTATCTTTAATCTTGTCAATATCTACCTTTAATATTGGATCTCCAGCTTTAACTTTAGCATCTTGTTCTATTAATGCTTCTAAGCCTTCACCTTTAAGATTAACTGTATCTATTCCGAAGTGGATTAAAAGTTCAAGTCCGTTATCTGCTGTTATACCTATAGCATGTTTAGTTGGGAATAATGTAGTTATTACACCATCTACAGGGGATACTACAGTTCCATTTTTAGGTTCTATAGCAAATCCATCACCCATCATTTTTTGAGAAAATACTTCGTCAGGAACATCTGTTATAGGGATTATTTTACCTTCTAATGGAGCTATAAATTTATCATTAGAAGAAACTTTTACAGTTTCTTTTTTTGGTTCTTCTATATCTATGTCATCAACAATAACTTTTCCTGCTATAACGTCTTTAATTTGTTCTTTTAAATTATCAGATTTAGGTCCGAAGATAGCTTGGAAACTGTTACCTACTTGCATAACACCAGATGCACCTAAGTTTTTAAGTTCAGCTTTATCTACTTTTGCAGCATCATTTACATCTACACGCAAACGAGTTATACAAGCATCTAGGTTTGCTAGATTTTCTTTTCCACCTAAAGCTTTTAATACTGCTGCTGCTAATTTACCACCTTTAACATTAGTTACAGCTCCCGCTTCAGAGTCATCTTCACGGCCTGGAGTTTTTAAATTCCATTTTCTAATGGCAAATCTAAATCCAAAGTAGTAGATTACTGAGAAACATAAACCTATAGGAATTACAAGCCACCATTTAGTTCTATTTGGAACAACACCAAATATTAAGAAATCAATTATACCACCAGAGAATGTCATACCAATTTTGATGTTTAACATTTGCATAACCATGAAGGATAATCCTGCAAATACACAGTGAATTCCGAATAATACTGGTGCAACAAATAAGAATGAAAATTCAATTGGTTCTGTTATACCTGTTAAGAATGAAGTTAAAGCTGCAGATGCCATTATACCACCAACAAGAGCTTTCTTTTCAGGTTTAGCTTCTTGATATATAGCTAAAGCTGCTGCTGGAAGACCAAACATCATGAATGGGAATTTACCAGTCATAAATGTACCTGCTGTAAGAGGAGCGTGATCTTTAATTTGTTGAAAGAATATAGCTTGATCTCCGTTTATAACTTGACCTGCTTTATTTATATATTCACCAAATTGGAACCAGAATGGGTTATACCAAATATGATGTAATCCAAATGGGATTAATGCTCTTTCAATAACACCGAATAAGAAAGCTGCCACTGTTCTATTTGCATCTATCATATTATGTGAGAATGAATTTAATCCATGTTGAATTGGAGGCCAAATAACTACCATTATTAAACCAACAATTATAGCAACTGCTGCAGTTATTATAGGAACAAATCTTTTACCTGCAAAGAATCCTAAATATGAAGGTAATTCTATACTATGAAATTTATTATATAATGATGCCGCAATAATACCAATTATAATACCGCCAAACACTCCAGTTTGTAGTGTAGGAATACCTAAAACATTTGCAAACTCAGGATGAGCTCTTCCTATTAATTCAGGAGTTACTCCTGCTACAAGTCCCATAGTAGTATTCATTATTAAGAAACCAACTATGGCTGCAAGTCCTGCAACGCCTTCACCTGCTGCTAATCCCACAGCAACACCTACTGCAAAGATTAAAGCTAAGTTAGCGAAAATGATATTACCTGATTGTTCCATAACTTTTGCAAAAGCTTGAAATCCAGTTGAACCAAAGGCTGGAGCAAGTTTTAAAAAGTCAGGGTTTTGGAACATGTTACCAAATGCTAATAATATTCCTGCTGCAGGTAATAAAGCAACTGGAAGCATAAGGGATTTACCTACTTTTTGTAAGGTACCAAATGATTTTTTAAACATTTATATTTCTCCTTCCATATATTAAATTATTTTATTAATAATATTGTTTACTAAAATACAAAAGGCATGAGCAAAACTTTAAATAAGATTAAAAAGTATAAAATATACCTATAGTAACCTTAAAGCTTTACTCATGCCTGATCGAATCAGTAACACGTAAACTTAACTATTAAATTTAACTATCATAGTATATCATATAGTTTTTTTATTATCAATATGAATTTTAAAAAAAATTTAAAATGTATTTAAATTTTATTCTTATTTTTATGCAATATTAAAGATTGAAATTTGTAATGAAATATCTAATTTTAGATGCAAGAAAGTGATAATATGTTTAAAATTTACATTATTGTAAATACTAATGGTAACTAAAAAAAGCAATTTAAAGGAGGATAATTTATGAGATTACCAAAGCATGTAGGTATAATTCCGGATGGAAATAGAAGATGGGCTAATAATAAAGGGATAGAAAAACAGTGTGGATACGATTTTGGTTTAAACCCTGGACTTATGCTATTTAGGCTTTGTAAAGCTGCAGGAATAAATGAGATTACATATTATGGATTTACTACAGATAATACTAAAAGACCTAGAGTTCAAAGAGAAGCCTTTACTAAGGCCTGTATTGATGCAGTAAATATGTTGTGTAATGAAGATGTTTCATTACTTGTGGTAGGAAATACCCAATCACCAATGTTTCCTAAAGAGCTTCTTTGTTATACTAAGAAAAGAAAAGTGTTTAATAAAGGGACAATAAAGGTAAATTTTTTGGTTAACTATGGTTGGGAATGGGATATTAAAGCTTTAGAAAATAATAAATTAAGTAGTAGAACTAAAATAAATGAAAATATAAGATCTACGGATATATCTAGAGTAGACTTAATAATAAGATGGGGAGGCAGGAGAAGGTTAAGTGGATTTTTACCTATACAATCAGTATATTCTGATTTTTATATAATAGAAGATTATTGGCCAGATTTTAAACCAGAACATTTTTATAAAGCATTAAAATGGTATGAAGAGCAGGATATAACTTTAGGTGGCTAAGCACATCTACAAATTATAATCTTTTAAACTTATTATTATAACTGTCATTTGGATATAGTACTAAAATAATATTATTAAAATGTAAAATTAAAAAGAAATTATTGTAAATTTCAAATAAATATGCTAGAAATATAGTTTTTTCATTTTAAATAAGAGATAAAATATAGAATTAGACATAAGCGCATGTTAAATACAACTCATTAAATGTAAAAATAATTGTATATATGCAAAATATAGAACATATAAATAATCCTAAGATAGTACCAATAGTATATTGTTATATAAAAATATGGAAACAAAAACAAGTATAAAGCATAGCATAATACTGTAATTTAAATTATTTAATGAGGTGTATTTATGAAAGATTGTAAAATGAGTAAGATGCCGGCCAAGATGAAAGAAAAATCAATGGATAAAAAAGACATGAAACATATGATGTATCCAATGGATATGATGGGAATGTGTAATATGATGCCAATGTGCCACATGATGCCAATGCATCAAATGCCTATGGATGGAATGATGAATCCAATGCAATGTATGTGCTTTGTAATGATGCCTTGTTACATGATGGGAATGAATAATCCTATGATGGGAATGAATAATCCTATGATGGGAATGAATAATCCTATGATGTCAAAGGGGATGGATAGAGATATGAGTACTATGGCAATGATGGATCCAATGGAAGATATGAATACTATGGTAATGAATGAAGATTATATAGATATGGAATAGCGTTATTATAGTAAGCATATGTTTTTATCAAAATAAAAAAGTGTAAAGGTACATAAGATAATATATACTATTAAGATGTTTAATCATAAGTAAATTTTACTTTTGAAATTATATATAAATAATAATTTAAACATAATTATGTTTTTGATTTTAATATATCTTAATAGTATATATTTATGTGCCTTAAAATACAAATTTAAAACTAAAATATTTATTAAAAGTTTCCTTAAAATCATTGACAGTTTTATAACAAAGTAGTATATTGAAACTATACTTATTGAGTATAGTTTTTTAGGAGAGTAAATATGAAAATTACACAAGAGGCAGATTATGCTCTAAGAGTAATACTCCATTTATCCAAATTAGGTTATGGAGAAAAAGTGGAGGCTAGAGCTATATCAGAAAACGAAGAATTACCTTTAAGATTTTTATTAAAGCTTTTAAGAAAACTTACCAAGGCAAGAATAGTGATATCATACAGAGGGGTTAAAGGTGGATATGCACTAAATAAGGAACCAAAAGACATAAATCTAAAGGATGTAATAGAAGTTATAGATGGTCCAATTTGTATAAATAGATGTATATATAATCCTGAGTATTGTAATGCAGGTAAGAATGGCAATTGTGAAATACATAGATCTTTATGTAAAATACAAAAAAAGCTTGCCAATGAATTAGAGGCTGTGAATTTTCAAAATATTTTAGATGAAAACAAAGGAACAATTATTCAAGAAATCAAATAATAAATAAAATGTATAAAAACATTTTATTTGTGCAAAAGTATACTTAAAAGGTATACTTTTGCATGTAGATCTAAAATTTTATAAGTAGTAATAAATATAAAAGTTAAGGGAATTAAAAATATTCCTTTTATTAATAAATAAAACTATACCAAAAAGGTAGATATTATAAGGAGGATGGGTTATGTCAATGTATGGAAATTGTAAAACATGTAAATCAGCAGATAAAGTTCTTGAAGGATTTATATCTAATATGGATATGGAAACTTCTCATCATAGGGTGGAAGATCAGAAAATAAAATGTGGTTTTGGTCTTCAAGGAGTTTGCTGTAGACTTTGTGCTAATGGCCCTTGTAGAATAACACCTAAAGCACCAAAAGGAGTATGCGGTGCCAGTGCAGATACTATAGTTGCAAGAAATTTTTTAAGAGCAGTAGCAGCAGGAGCAGGATGTTATCTTCATATAGTAGAAAATACTGCAAGAAACTTAAAATCAACAGGAGAAAATAAGGGCAAAATAAAAGGTGAAAAAGCCTTAGACAGATTAGCAGAAATGTTTGAAATAAAAGAAAGAGATACATACAAAAAAGCAGTTAAAGTAGCTGATATGGTTTTAAAAGATTTATATAAACCAAGATATGAAAAGATGGAAATAGTAGAAAATATGGCCTATAAACCAAGATACGAGAATTGGCAAAAACTTAATATATTACCTGGTGGTGCTAAATCAGAAGTTTTTGATGCTGTAGTAAAAACTTCTACAAATTTAAGCAGTGATCCTGTAGAAATGTTATTACATTGTTTAAATCTTGGAATATCAACAGGTCTTTATGGATTAACTTTAACAAATCTTTTAAATGATGTAATGCTTGGAGAACCGGTTATAAGACCTGCTAAAGTTGGATTTAAAGTTATAGATAAAGATTATATAAATATCATGATAACGGGACATCAACACTCTACTATCGCTCATCTTCAAGATAGATTAATAGAAAAGGATGTAGTAGAATTAGCAAAAAAAGTTGGAGCTAAAGGATTCAGATTAGTTGGATGTACTTGCGTGGGACAAGACTTACAATTGAGAGGAGAACACTATAAAGAAGTATTTTCAGGACATGGTGGAAATAATTTTACTAGTGAAGCTATGATTGCTACAGGAGCTGTAGATGCTATAGTATCAGAGTTTAATTGTACACTACCAGGTATAGAACCTATTACAGAAAAATTAAAAGTAGAAATGATTTGTTTAGATGATGTAGCTAAAAAGGCTAATGCTGAGTATGTAGAATATTCTTATGAAGAAAAAGAAAAAATAAGTGAACATATTATAAAAAAAGCAGCACATGCTTATAAAGAAAGAAGATCAAATATAAAAATAAACATACCGGAAAATCATGGTTTTGATGATGTTATAACTGGAGTAAGTGAAGTTTCTCTTAAAGAATTTTTAGGTGGAACTTGGAAGCCATTATTAGATTTAATATCAAAAGGAAAAATAAAAGGAATAGCTGGAGTTGTAGGATGTTCTAATTTAACAGCTATGGGACATGATGTATTTACAGTAGAATTAACAAAAGAGCTTATAAAAAGAGATATAATAGTTCTTTCAGCAGGATGTTCAAGTGGGGGACTTGAAAATGTAGGATTGATGTCACCATCATCAGCTTCACTTGCAGGGGATAATTTAAGAGAGGTATGTGAAAGCTTAAAGATTCCACCAGTACTTAATTTTGGACCATGCCTTGCTATAGGAAGACTTGAAATTGTAGCTACAGAACTAGCTAAAGATTTAAAAATAGATTTGCCAGAGCTTCCATTAGTGCTTTCAGCTCCACAATGGTTAGAGGAACAAGCTTTAGCAGATGGAGCTTTTGGATTAGCATTAGGATTACCACTACATCTTGCTAAGTCACCATTTATAGGTGGGAGCAAAGTAGTATCTAAAGTTTTAACAGAAGATCTTAAAACCTTAACTGGTGGACAACTAATAATAGAAGATGATGTTAAAAAAGCTGCAGATAAATTAGAGGCAATAATTATAGATAAAAGAGAAAATTTAGGACTTAAGTATTTTGCTAAGATAGTTTCAGAACTTAAAAAAGGTAATACACTATAAATTTTAGGTTAATTCCTATAATAGGGTAAGGGGGTAATCTTTAATGAGAAGGATTATGATAAAAAAGAATTTATGTGAAGGCTGTATGAACTGTGTTTTAGCTTGCATGGCAGAACATAATGGAAAAGGTAAATCCATATATGAATTAGATTTAGAAGATGAAGCTAATGAAAGTAGAAATCACATAGAATTAGATATGCTAGGAAATAAAACCCCTATATTTTGTAGACATTGTGACAATCCAGAATGCGTAAATACTTGTACAACTGGAGCTATGACTAAGAATCCTAAAACTGGTATTGTATCTTATAATGAGGATAAGTGTGCATCATGTTTTATGTGTGTAATGAATTGTCCTTATGGTGTATTAAAATCAGATGAAAAAAATAGTAAAGTTATAATAAAATGCGACTTATGTAGTGAAAGAGAGATACCTAGATGTGTAGAAAACTGTCCTACAGGAGCTATTTATGTAGAAGAAATTTAAATATTAGCTTTAATATAATACTTTTGATTAATAATATAGGTGTTATAATATTATTAGGAATATTAAAATGCAGGAGGTAATTAGCATGAAATATGTGATAATAGGTTCCAGTGCTGGGGGAATTTCAGCAGTAAAAACATTAAGAACATTGGATAAAGATGCTGAAATAGTTATTATTTCTAAAGATGATAAGGTATATTCAAGATGTTTACTCCATCATTTTATAGGTGGAAGTAGAGATGTAGAAAGATTATCTTTCGTAGAAAAGGATTTTTTTGAGAAGTATAATGTGAAATGGATAAAAGGTAATAAAGTACAAAACATAGATATAGACAAAAAGGTAGTAAAAGTAGAAAGTGGAATTGAAGAAAAATATGATAAACTTCTTATAGCATCAGGGTCATATGCATCTATACCACCAATTAAAAATTTAAGAGAGGCAAAAAGAGTATATACTCTAAGAAATTTAGATGATGCAATAGTTATAAAAGAGGAAGCTAAAAAAATTAAAAAAGCAGCAGTAATAGGGGCAGGTCTTGTGGGCATAGATGCCACTATGGGATTAGTAGAGAACAATGTAGAGGTAACTGTTATAGAAATGGGAAATAGGATGCTTCCATTACAATTAGATGAAAGAGCTTCAAAATCCTATGAAGATTTATTTAAACAGCATAATGTTAATATAAAAACTAGTGTAGGTGCAGAAGAAGCATTATTAGATAATAAGGGTAATGTTTGTGGAATAAAATTAAACAATGGAAAAGTAGTGGAGTGCGATATTGTAGTTGTAGCTGCAGGAGTTAGACCTAATGTGGATTTTATAAAAGATGACAGGATAAAGATAGAAAGAGGCATAGTAATAAATGATAATTGTGAAACCACAGGTAAGGATATATATGCGGCTGGAGATGTAACCTTTAGAGCGCCAATATGGCCAATAGCTATGAAACAAGGTAGAACAGCTGCATCCAATATGGCAGGACAAAAGATGGCTTTAGAGGATAATTTTGGAGCAAGAAATTCTATGAACTTTTTAGGTGTATATACTATATCTTTAGGAATAGTAGAGCCTAAAGATGAAAGTTATAAAGTAGATATAATAGATAAAAATGGAGTGTATAAAAAAATAATACACAAAGATGGAATAATATATGGAGCTATACTTCAAGGTGATATAGCTTATGCTGGAGTTTTAACAGAACTTATAAAAAATAAAATAGATATATCAAAAATAAATAAAGATATATTTGATATAAGTTTTGCAGATTTTTATCATATAAAAGAAAATGGGGAATTTAGCTATAAATAATAATAAAATTACAATATGATAAAATCTTTAATATTATAATTATAATAAAAATACTTTTGTGAAAATAGATATTAAAAAATAGTTAAACTACTTTATTTTTATAAATATCTATTGACCAAAAGTATTTTTCATTTAATATATTTAGAAGTTTTTATTTGGCTTTTTAAATAATTTTAATAAATCTGATTTTTTCAGTTCCAATAACATTATAGAAAAAAGTATTAATGTCATTCCCATCATTTGTACATAATTTAATCTTTGTTTAAATATTATAAATCCTAGAAAAGAAGAGATAATTAGTTCAAAAGAAGATATCATACTGGCTATACTAGCTTCTATATATTGTACAGATTTTACATAAGCAGTATTAGCAATAATTGTACTTACAACTCCCCAAAATATATTTTGAAATATAAAAAATAAGTTATTAGAATTTTTAAATATATGTATATTATTTTTCATGTCCATAAATGGAAATAAAAATATAGTTCCAAATAAAAAAGAATAAGTTAATAGAGAATTATAGTGATATTTTTTATTACTTATTTTAGCTAAAATTATTTGAAGTGCAAAGGTAAATCCAGATATAAGTCCCCAAAAGACACCTTTGGTGCTTAAGTTAATATCACCTAATTTATATAATTCGCACATCATAAAACAGCCTATTAATATAAATATAATAGCTAATGCTTTTTGTAATGTAAATTTTTCTTTAAACATAAAGTAAGATAGGATTACTACCCCAATTTGAGAAGTATATAAAAACATAGTACCAAGGGCTAAGGAGAGTGAATTTATAGCTATATTAAAAGCAATAAGACAACCTGCTATAACTACTATGCCATAAAATATAAAAAATAAAATACCTTTTTTATCTACTTTGAATAAATAAGGATCTTTTCTAAATGTATATATTAAATAAAATAGTGCTGGTAGACTTGTTCTAAAAAAGGAAATAGTATAATTATCAAAGCCTAAATCTGCTAGGTTTTTAGTAGGAACTCCTACATATCCCCAGAATATAGCTGCTGAAAGTACTAATATAAATCCAATTTTTTTATCATCTGTTTTTCTTAGCATTTTATCACCCCATAGTATAGTCAAATATTTATATTGTGTACTTATAATATCTAAAAGTTAAGTGGATATATAGATTAGATTTATTGAATTAACCCAAATTATTAGATTTAATAATTTTAGTTAATTCAATAATAGCAATATCATTATAGCATTTTATTTATGTTATTATAATATTTTGTGTATTAAAAATGAGAAACAGCTAAATTCCATTACTATTCTTGACGGTAAATTATTTCAATAATATAATATTGAAGTCTTGCTACATATAAATACAAAAAATAGATCTAATGCGTAGTTGAAAATTGACTAGTTAGTATGCAATAGAAAGGATGTAAATTATGAAAAATTTTAAAAGAAAAATATTATTAATTATGTGTATTATGTTAACTTTTGTACTAGTATCATGTAATTTAAAAAAGGATACAAATAAACAAACACAAAAGAATATAAAAATAACAGATTCTTACGGAAAAGAATTGATCTTTGAAAAGTCACCTAAAAGAATAGTTAGCCTTTCCCCTGGAGCAACAGAAACTATATATGCTTTAAAAAAAGAAAGTGTATTAGTTGGGAGATCAGACTATGATGATTACCCAAAGGATGTTAGTAAAATAAAATCAGTTGGTGGAGTAAAAGATCCAAGCATAGAGAAAATAACAGAATTAAAACCAGATTTAGTTATAGGTGGAGCTCATTTTTCAAAGGATAATATAAAAAAGCTTGAAGATTTAGGAATAAAAGTAGCTGTACTTTATGGTGAGGATGATTTAGATGGAGCTTATAAAAACATAATGGGTATTTCTGCTATATTAGGAGTTACTGAAAAAGGGCAAGATATAGTTAATTCTATGAAAAAGAAAGTTGATAATATTGAGAAAAGAGTTAAATCATTAAATAAACCTAAAGTTTATTATGTGGTGGATTTTGGAAAATCAGATTTTACTGCTGGAGGAGATACTTTTATAGGCAAAATGATTGTAAAAGCTGGTGGATATAATATTGCAAAAGATACAAAGGGATGGAATTATTCTTTTGAAAAAATAGTAGAAAACAAACCGGAAATGATAATATTGTCTGATAAATTTAATACTAAAAAGAATTTCTTATCTATTAATAAATATAAGGAACTCTCTGTAGCAAAGAATAATAAAATATATGAAATTGATGATAATATGCTATTAAGACAAGGGCCAAGACAGGCAGATGGACTGGAAGCATTAGCTAAAATAATTCATCCTGAAGCATTTAAATAATTAATAACAAGGGGACATCAAATGAAAAAAAAGAGTGTATTCATTGCTTTAATATTAATAACTATAGTAGCTTCTATAATTTCCATTACTATTGGAGCTGCAAATATTACTTTTATTAAGGTATTAGAAGCTATATTTAACAGGTTTACAAATAATATAAACGATGATATCATTGGAAAAATAATATGGAACATAAGAATGCCTCGAATAATACTGGCAGCCTTAGTTGGAATGGGATTATCTGTTACAGGAACAGTTTTTCAAGGGATATTTAAGAACCCTATGGCAGACCCATATGTTCTTGGAATATCATCAGGAGCGGCATTAGGAGCAACTATTTCTATAGTTTATAAATTAGAGTCAAAGGGTGTGTTAATAACAACTATATTTGCATTTATAGGTGCTATGATAACCATTCTTATAGTTTACAATGTAGCTAGAGTGGGAAATAAAGTCCCAACCAATACATTATTATTATCAGGAATAGCTTTAAATTTTTTTATGTCCTCTTTAATTTCCATGTCAATGATACTCCATAGAGAATCTATAGATAGTATTATTTATTGGACAATGGGAAGTTTAGGAAATGCTTCTTATAAACAAATTTGTTTTTTAGCACCAATAATTATAGTAATAACTTTTATATTTTATTATAATCATAGATCCTTAAATATAATGGCAACAGGAGAGGAAAGTGCATATATATTAGGAGTGGAGGGTGAAAATTTTAAAAAGAAGATCATATTCTTAAGTTCTATAATGGTAGCAACTATAGTATCTGTTAGTGGAATAATAGGATTTGTAGGATTAATTATTCCCCATATGGCAAGGCTTATAGTGGGAGCTAATAATAGAGAAGTAATACCATTTTCAATTATTTTAGGAGCTTTATTTTTAATAGTATGCGATGCCCTAGCAAGAGGCATGATGCCTCCTACAGAACTGCCAGTGGGTGCTGTTACTAGTCTTTTTGGAGCACCTTACTTCATATATTTGCTTTGGAAAAAGAAAAGAGGATAAAAATGAATTTTTTAAATTTTAAAAATGTCTCTTATAAAAAAGGAAATAATGAAATATTAAAAGAATTAAATATAGAATTTGAAAAAGGGCAGTTTTATGTAATTGTAGGACCTAATGGCAGCGGGAAAACTACTTTATTAAAAACTATAATAAAAAATATAACACCTTCAATTGGAAATATAGAATTAGAGGAAGAGAATTTAAAAAATATAAAGGCAAACCAATTAGCTAGTAAAATTAGCTATGTTCCACAAGATATATCCATAGAACTTGAGTTTACTTGCTATGATTTAGTTATGATGGGAAGAAGTCATAAGCTTAAAGCTTTTCAATGGGAAAGCAAAGAAGATAAGAATATAGTTTTAAATGTAATGGATAAGATGGAAGTATTACATCTTAAAGATAAACCTATAACACAAATAAGCGGAGGAGAACGGCAAAGGCTTATATTGGCTAGGGCAATTGCTCAAGATACCAATTTAATATTATTAGATGAACCCATTTCCAATTTAGATATAAAACATCAAATATTAGTTATGGAATATTTAAAAAAATTAAGACAACAAGGAAAAACTATTATTACTGTATTACATGATTTGAATTTTGCCTTAAATTATGCTGATTATGGAATTATTCTTAGTAAGGGCAGTATATTTTCTAAAGGCAAAATAGAGGATGTAATAACACCTAAAACAATAAAACAAGTTTATGGTGTAGAAAGTGAAATCATTAAGAAAAATAATAAATCTTTTATAATTTATTAAGCTATTGTTATATTTTTTTCTGTAATAAAAATTGTGATTTAAATTTCAACATAAAGAGACTGTCTCATTAAAGAATTCAACCACAATATATTGTTTTACAAGTTTAAAGTTAACAAATATATTGTAGGATTTATTCTTAGTGCCACAGCCTCTTTTAATTTTTATATATTAAAATAAAAAACTAGAAAAAAGAGAAAACTAGTATGATATTTGTTATAATTAACTTTGTATGAAATATATGTATTTTTTTAAAATTATTAGGAGGTTAATTATGATATTTATTAATCATAACAATACTAATCCTTATTTTAATCATGCTGCAGAGCAATATGTATTAGAAAATATTAACCATGAATGCTTTATGGTATGGAGAAACGAGCCCTGCATATTAGTAGGTAGAAATCAAAATATTATGGCAGAAGTAAATTGGGATTATGTAAAAGAAAAAGGTATGAAAATAGTGAGAAGACTTACAGGTGGTGGAACTGTTTTTAATGACTTAGGTAATATAAATTTTACATTTATAAGAAAAGCTTCAGAGAATGTGGAGGAAAACTTTAGAAAGTTTACAAAGCCCATAATAGGAGCACTAAATTCTTTAGGAGTGAAAGTTGAGTTTTCAGGTAAAAATGATTTAATTATAGAAGGAAAAAAGATTTCAGGTAATGCCCAATATTATTATAAAGATAAGGTTTTACATCATGGAACATTGCTTTTTTCAACTTCTATGGGGGAACTATTTAAAGCCCTTACAGTAAACCCATTGAAGTTTAAGGATAAAGCTGTTAAATCTGTGGAAGCTAGAGTAATTAATATAAATGAATATTTAAATAATATGGATGTTATAGAATTCAAAAATTATATGGTAAATTATGTGATGAAGTACTTTAATGAAACAAAATTATATGAGTTTTCACAAAATGAATTGGCACAAATAGATGAAATAGTAAAAAAAAGATTTTCAACTTGGCAGTGGAATTTAGGGAACTCACCTAAATACAGTTATTCAAAAGAAGGAAGATGTGGTGAAAATACTATTCAAATTAATTTAAATGTTGAAAATGGTTATATAAAGGAAATGAAGTTTTATGGAGATTTCTTTTTTAAAAAAGATATAAAAAAACTGGAATATAAATTTAAAGAAATAAAACATGAAGAAACACATGTAAAACAAGTAATAGATACTATTAATATTAATCAATATATAGATGGTGTAAAAAATGAAGAAATCTTAGAACTCATGTTTTAGGATGCATTTATAGAGTTAAAAAAATAATTGATTTTGGGGTGGAAAGTATGTATAAAAGAAAACCGGAATGGTTAAAAGTAAAGCTTGAATTTAGTGACAGCACAAAGAAAATTAATGCAATTAAAAGATCATTAGAATTAAATACAGTTTGTGATGAAGGTAATTGTCCTAATAGATTAGAGTGTTATAATAAAGGAACTGCAACTTTTATGATATTAGGTAGTGTGTGTACAAGAAATTGTAAATTTTGCAATGTAAAAACAGGTAGCCCGCAGTGTATAGATAAAGAAGAACCACTACATGTAGCACAAGCTGTAAAGGAATTAGGATTAAAGCATGCAGTTATAACTTCTGTTACCAGAGATGATTTGGAAGATGGGGGTGCAAGTCAATTTGCAGAAGTAATAAGACAAATTAGAAATTTGACACCAAATACAACCATTGAGGTACTTATTCCAGATTTAAAAGGTAATTGGGATGCATTAAAGGTTATTTTAGATGAGAAACCAGAAATATTGAATCATAATATAGAGACCATAAACGGATTGTATAAAAAAGTAAGACCGCAAGCTATATACACTCGTTCTTTAAAACTTTTAAGGAAAGTAAAAGAAATAGATAAAAGTATACTTAGTAAATCAGGATTTATGGTAGGTCTTGGAGAAAAAGAAGAAGAAGTTGTAAGGTTGCTAAAAGATTTAAGAGAATATCAGTGTGATATAGTCACTATAGGTCAATATCTGCAACCTTCTAAAGAACATGTTGAACTTGTAGAATATGTACACCCACATATATTTGATAAATATAAAAAGATAGGACTTGACATGGGATTTAAATATATTGCTTCATCACCATTAGTCAGAAGTTCTTACAATGCAGCAGAAGCTTTAAAATAAAACCAATTTTTCTCATAAGAAAAATTTATAATTCACAATTGAAAAGATTAAGGAGTACTTTAATTTTGGTAGTGATTCATGTTGAGAATAAAAATTCTCAACATGAATCACAACTTATTTTCATTATTGAAAATATTAAATTATATAAAATAGCTATGTTAATAAGAAAATGTAGGTAGACTTGCATAA
This sequence comes from Clostridium sp. Marseille-Q2269, assembly GCF_943736985.1. Taxonomy (GTDB): domain Bacteria; phylum Bacillota; class Clostridia; order Clostridiales; family Clostridiaceae; genus Clostridium_F. The sequence goes on along the minus strand of NZ_CALSFS010000001.1, from coordinate 420,037 downwards.
GAATAAACTTATCTACATCTTTTGTGTGATTAATTTATGAATCTTAAATAATACTATTAAGAGTAATTAAGTGGATTTATAAAGGTGACATTTCGTTAGAAACCCGTTCTATTAAATTTATAAAATCTTCCTCTGTTTTAACATTTAAATATATATTTAATAAAGATTTAGTAGACATGCTATTATAACCTTTCCAGCCATTTCCCAAAATCTCAGTTAATTGATGTATAAAATAATCTTTGCTTTTATCTATATCTTTAAGCATTTTATCAGCTTTATCATTTACTAGTTCTATTTTTATATGATTTTTAAGTGTTTCAGAGTAATTTTTCATATAAATTTGTGCTTCCTTTGGATATGCTGAAAAGTTTTCAGATAAAATATCTTCTATTTTTATCAATGATAAAACCTCATTTCTGTTTTATATATTAACTTTTAATATAATAGGTTATATTATTTTAAACTATATATGATTATTAATTATATAATTACATATATCAGTAATCAATGCAATAATCTATAAGGTTTTAATTAATAATTATATAATTTGATGCTATAATAAAATTAATTAATAAATTATAACAATATTAATAAATTTTAAAATATAGTTAGAAAAGAGGGGTTACATATGGTTAAGCATATTGTTATGTGGAGATTTAAAGAGGAGTTTGAAGGGAAAAACAAGAAAGAAAATTGTTTAAAAGTAAAGGAATTAATTGAATCTTTAAAGGAAAAGATAGATGGGATAATATCATTAGAAGTTGGTATTAATTTTGAAAAATCAGATCAAGCATTTGATATAGTTTTAAATTCTGTATTTGAATCAAATGAAGCTTTACAGGCATATCAGATACATCCTGAACATGTTAAGGTTGCAGATTTTATAAAAAAAATTGTGAAAGAAAGATCAGTGGTGGATTATAAATAGCCTAGAGTTAATAATGAAGAATCGGATTATAAAATTTTTCCGATTCTCTATTTATGTGTAATATACAACACTATGAATTAATATCATCCCCTTTTATTACCTTCAAAATAACAATAGAATTAGTAGGGAAAATGAGATATAGTACAGTTAAAATGAAATGATGTGTATGAATTATTTCATTGAGTTTTATTAAAAATAAACGATTTAATAAGTAATAGTAGCTATAGAAAGAACATTTAGTATAAAATAAGTTAAATGTTTTTTTTATGAATTTATTGAAATTTGCATATAAATATGATAATATTTTCATATGATATATGGGATAATTATTATTTGTTAATAATTAATATATCAAATACATAATAATGTATGGAATAATTTATTGATTTGTCAATAAATTAGCAGTTATTTTAGGAGGATTGTTTATGGAAAATCTAAAAGTAAAAAATAAAATACTTTTTATGAGTTCAATTATGTTAATCTTTACAATAATTGTAGGAGTAACAGGGTATTATTTTAATTCTAAATCTGATAAAGCTATTAAAAGATTATATGAAGAGAATCTCATTAGTGTAAAAGTATTAAACGATAGTAGAGCTCAAGCAAGAGCTACAGAAGCAGATATTGCTAGAATAGTTCTTTTGTCTAAGGATGGAGTAGCTCAAGAAAAACTGAAGGAGGATATTGGTGCTAGAATAGAAAAATTTGATAAAGATATTGAAGAATTTAAAAGAATAGGTGTTAGTAGTGAAAAAGAAAAAGAACTTCTAAATTATATGGAGAAGAATTTAAATGAATTTAGAAAAGGAAGAGAAGAGGTATTTAAATTAGCTAAAGAAGGAAAGACGGAACTGGCAGCTATAAAATTTAGAGATCTAAATGAGATAAATGAAAATTATCAAAAAACTCTTATAGAATTATCAGATTTTAATGTTAAAGAGGCAGAGCAGTTTAAAATTGAAAATGATAAATCTAATGATTTTTCAAATAAATTTATAACAATAGTTTTAATTTTAAGTATTGTTATAGCTATACTTACAACTACTATAATAGCTAGATCAATAGTTACACCATTAAATGAATCAGTGGAATATTTAAATAAATTATCTACAGGAGATTTTACAGAAAAAGTTTCTCTTAAACTTTTAAAACGTAAAGATGAAATTGGACAATTAACTAATTCTGTTAATAAAATGTATGAATCTATAAGAAACATAATTAATAATGTTGTAAATGAAATGAATAATTCAACTAGCGTGGTGGGCAACATATATGACAATATAAATAATTTGGATAGAAGAATACGAGAAAGTTCAATAGCTACAGAAGAGTTATCAGCTAGTATGGAGGAAACAGGAGCCTCATCAGAGGAAATGAGTGCAACTTCAGAGGAACTAGAAAAAGCTGTGGAAAATATAGCTTTAAAGGCAGAAGAAGGCGCTAACAGCGCAGGTGAAATATTAGCTAAGGTGGAAAAGTTAAAGGCTAATGCTATAGAGTCTGAAAAAAATGCCAATAAAGTTAAGAATAATATATATGATGCTACTAAGGATGCTATAGAGAAATCTAAAACTATAGAAGAAATAAATATATTATCTGATGCTATACTTCAAATAACTTCTCAAACAAATTTATTAGCATTAAATGCAGCTATTGAAGCAGCAAGAGCAGGAGAATCAGGTAGAGGATTTGCAGTTGTAGCTGAAGAAATAAGAAAGTTAGCAGAACAATCAAGTGAGACTGTGGTGAGAATACAAGAAACTACGAAAGAAGTGCTAGGGGCTGTTGAAAATCTTAAAGAAAGTTCAAGTAATGCATTAAGTTTTATAGATAGTTATATATCTGAATCTCATAAAAGTAAAGTGGAAGTATTTAAATCATATAGTAATAATGCTACTTATTACAATGATATATCTAATGATTTAAGTGCTACATCAGAAGAATTATTAGCATCTATAAAAAATATAGTAGAAGTAATTGGGAATGTAGCGGCTGCTGCCAATGAAGGAGCTAAAGATACTAGTAATATAGCTGGAAATAATGATAAGATAGTTTTAGCTAGTAAAGACATAGTCAAGTATACGGATTTATTAAAAAATAGTTCTAAAGAATTAATGAATTCTGTTGCACAATTTAAAATTTAAATGATTATAAAAAATTGTAAAATTTATTTTTACAATTTTTTAATTCCAATTATATAGATTAAAATAAGTACAAGTAAATAGTTAGCAACAAATTGAGCCCTTCTGTATAAGATAATAATATAATAGAATTTTATGACTCAGAATTTAATTTCTTAAGAAAAAGAGGGGAAAAATATGGACAACCAAAGATAAAGTATAAAATGATGATGATAACTATTATTTTTATAGTGTTTGTTTCTTTTTCTGGATTTACAGGAGCATACTTTAATAGAAAAGCTAATACAAACATTAAAAACCTTTATAAAAATAATTTAGTTACTTCAGACTTATTAAATGATAGTAGAACCCAATCAAGAGTTATAGAATTAGATACAGCTAAAATAGTACTAGAGAGTAGGGATGCTAGGATTATAGAACAACTAAAAAAAGAAATATATGAAGTAGAAAATATATTTAATAAGAATATTAAAATGTATAAATCTATGGAACTAGATCCAAAAGAAAAAGAATTGATAAGTTCTATTGAAAAAAAGATATTAGATCTTAGACAGGATAGAAATGATGTAATAAAACTAGCTCAAGAAGGAAAACAGCAAGAGGCAATTAAAAAATTAAACAATATAACACCAGCTATTAATGACTATCAAAAAAACATTTTAGAATTGATACAGCATAACAAAAATCAAGCTTCTCAGTTTATGGAACAAAATGGTGTATTTATGAAGAAAACTATGATAATTATAATCTTTATAATCATATTTAGTATTGTTGTAGGTATAGTTTTAGTAGCATTGATATCAAGAAAATTACAAGCAGACTTAGAAGAATTAACGGAGTATTTGAATAAACTATCTGAAGGAGATTTTACAGAGGCCGTTCCAGAGGAACTTTTAGATAGAAAAGATGAAATAGGGCAAATATCTAATGGATTAGATGATGTTTATAAAACATTTATGGAAGTGCAAAGCAACACATTTAAAGAAATGGACAACTCCATAAAAATTATAGAAAATATCACTAATAGTCTCAAAGATTTAAATTTTAAGATTCAAAATACGTTTGCTGCTACAGAACAATTATCAGCATCCATGGAGGAAACTGGTGCTTCTACAGAAGAAATGAATGCTACTTCAGAAGAAATAGGAGTAGAGATTGAGAGAATATCAACTGAAGCATCATCAATAGATAAAAATTCAGAAAAAATAGTAAGGAAATCTGAGAAATTAAAGGAAGATTCAATAAAATCTAGAGAAGAAGTAAGAGATATGAAAATAGATATAAATGAGAATATGAAAAAAGCTATAGAAAAATCTAGAGTTATAGAACAAATAGGAGTTTTATCAGAAACTATATTAGAAATAACATCACAAACTAATCTTTTAGCATTAAATGCAGCCATTGAGGCAGCTAGAGCAGGAGAAGCTGGAAAAGGATTTGCTGTGGTAGCAGATGAAATTAAAAAGTTAGCAGAAGAATCTAATAAAGCTACTATAGAAATTCAAGATGTAACTAAAATTGTTGTAGAAGCGGTTGAAAATTTAAAAATAAATTCTGAAGAGTTAATGAACTTTGTGGATGAATATTTAAAGAAGACTTATGATGAAATGGAAAATTTAAGTGACGAATATAAAAATGATTCAGATTATTATAGAGAATTTTGCAATACTTTAAGAAGTACCACTGAACAACTATCTAAATCTGTAAAAAACTTTGAAGAAGTCATAAATAACGTAACTAAGGCAACTAATGAAGGAGTTCAAGGTATAAACAATATAGCAGAAAACTCAGAAGAAGTAGCTAATTTTGCAGAAATAATGTTAAAGGATACTAAAAATTTAAATGAAAGTTCGGATAGACTAACCAAATTTGCAGAAAAATTTAAAATTAATTAAAGTATAGGGCTGTGGCACTAAGAATAAATCCTACAATATATTGTGTTATTTTAAACTGTAAAACAATATATTGTGATTAAATTCTTTAATGAGACAGCCCCATTTTCTCATGTTGAGAAAAAACCACTATATTATCAAAATGACACAGTGTTTCTTCTCAAAATGACACGAAAATTTAAATTTTAACAGAATTTCCTGCTTAGAACATTGGCATGTATTTTGCTAATTAATATGTATGTGCATAAAATATAATAATTTTAGGAGAGTGGAGGGCAACATGAAAACAAAAAAAATAATTAAAAAAGTTACCACTATATTGTTGCTTGCCTTATTTACATTGCCAATAGTATTTACTGGTTGTTCTACTAAGGATAATCAATGGGTAAAGAATAATGAAAAAGGTAAGACAGTGGTATATGGGGCTGAATTTGAAGATGAAAAATTAAACCCTATATTAGGACCAGCCTATGCAAATGATTTAATATTTAGAGGCCTCATGAGATTTGACAAGGATAATAAGCCACAATGTGATATTGCAGAATCTTATAATAAATCTAAAGATGGACTAACTTATGATTTTAATATTAAAAAAGGTGTTAAATTCCATGATGGGAAAGAACTTAAGGCAGAAGATGTTGTATTTACAATAAAATCAATACAGGATCCAAAGACCAATACAGAAATGAAACCAGAATTTGAAGAAGTAAAAGATATAAAAGCTAGAGGAGATTATAAGGTTACGGTTACATTAGCTAAAGCATTTCCAGCCCTTTTAGATAAGCTTACAATTGGAATAGTACCTAAACATGTGTTACAAGGAAAAGATATAAATAATGCTGAGTTTAATCAAAAACCAATAGGAGCAGGCCCTTTTAAATTTGTAAAGTGGGAAAAAGGTAATAATATAACATTATCAAAATTCCAAGATTATTATGATAAAAATAAAACAGGGAATGTAGATAAATTTATATTTAAATTTATACCAGATTATAATGTGCGTGCTATGCAGCTTGAAACAGGAGAAATTGACCTAGCTTATGTAGAACCAAGTCAAGTTGATAAATTAAAAAAATTAGATAAGATAAAAATATATAATGAAAACACAGCAGATTATAGATGCTTTATGTTTAATATGAGAAAAGAATTGTGGAAAGATGTTAATATTCGTAAAGCTTTTAACTATGCAGTAGATAGAAAAGGTATGGTAGATGGCATAATAAAAGGTTTCGGAGTAGAGGCATATTCGCCACTTCAAAAGAATGAATTTAATAATCCTAATATAGAAAAATATACTTATGATTTAAATAAAGCTAATGAATTATTAGATAAAGCAGGTTGGAAAAAAGGAAAAGATGGAATAAGAGAAAAACATGGTAAAAAATTTGAATTTACTTTAACTGCTCCAAGTACTGATGAAGTTAGAGTAAAAATAGCTAATTATTTATCTTCTCAATTTAAGAAGATAGGAGTTACTGTTAAAGTTGCTGCATTGGATTGGAATGCTATAAAAATAGACCAATGTGAAGCTTTTGTATTAGGATGGGGAAGTCCTTATGATGCAGACGATCATACATATAAATTATTCCATTCAAGTCAAATAAAAAATGGTAACAATTTTGGCGGCTATTCTAATCCTAAAGTAGATAAATTATTGGAACAAGGAAGAACTACTGAAAATAAAGAAAAAAGAAAAGAAATATATGGTGAGATTCAAGAAGAATTGGCAAAAGATCCACCATATAATTTTGAGATTTATGTGAACGCTATATATGCTGTAAACAAGAAAATTACAGGAATAAAAGAAAAGATATTAGGTCATCACGGAGCTGGATTCATATGGAATGCAGAGGAGTGGAAGATCCAATGACCCTAAGATATATATTTAAAAGATTGGGACAAGGTATATTAATTATATTTTTCTTAAGTATAATATCATTTCTTATAATAAATGCTGCGCCGGGGGATCCGGCGGTAGCTATTTATGGAGGAAAAGCGGATAGACTAAACAACGTAGAAAGAAGTAGAATAATAAAAAATTATGGTTTGGACAGACCCCTAATAGAAAGATACATAAAATGGACTGGTGAAATGATAAAAGGTGATATGGGTATATCCTACATAGAAGGAAGACCAGTATCAGAAATATTAAAAGAAAAAGTTCCTAATACTATGGTGCTTTTTATAAATTCTATATTTTTAATAAGCTTAATTTCAATAATACTAGGACTAAAAGCAGGGTTTAATGAAGGCTCCATATGGGATAAGCTTCTTAGTGTTTTAAGTATAGTATTTTATTCTATTCCACCTTTTTGGTTAGCTCTTATTTTTATATTGGTATTTTCTGTATATGGAGGGTTGTTGCCATCTTCAGGAAATATGAGCGTAGATGGAGATGGTAGCTTTTTAGATGTAGCAAAACATGCTATACTACCCATATCTGTTATAGTAATTACTCATGTAGGAGCTTATTCAAGATTTATACAAGAAAAGGTTAAAGAGGAGAATAGAAGCTATTATGCTATGGTAGCTAGAGCAAATGGTTCTTTAGAAAATAATATAAGAAGAGGAATAACAAAAAATGCTTTGATACCATTTATAAATTATTTAGGAATAACTATTCCTACTTTTTTTAGTGGATCTGTAATGATAGAAACTGTATTCTCGTGGCCAGGCCTTGGAATGCTTACAGTAAAAGCTGCTAATTCAAGAGATTATCCTTTACTTATGGGAGCTATATTTATAACTGGAGTTTTAGTAGTCTTATGTATGATAGTAACAGATATAATAGAAATAATACTTAATCCACATCTTAGGAAGTAGGTGGAATATGAGAAAAAAATATTACATAGTATGGATTGCTATTTTTTTAATAATAATATTAAGTTCTGTTTTTGCTCCTTTATTAACTAAATTTAATCCTTATGAAGTAGAACTTACAAAAACACTTATTAAACCTAATGTAATACATATAATGGGTACAGATAATATGGGAAGAGACGTTTTTTCTAGAATACTATATGGGGGGAGAGTTTCTTTAAGTGTGGCGTTGATATCTGTAGTTATATCAACTACTATAGGAACTTTATATGGGAGTGTAAGTGGATATATGGGCGGTGTAGTAGATAATATTATGATGAGAATATTAGATACATTTTTAGCCATTCCTGTATTAGTAATAATGCTTGCGTTTCAATCTATTATAAGGGGGGGAATAACAAGCATGATTATAATAATGGGTGTTACGGGATGGCTTCAAACTGCAAGAATAGTCAGATCTCAAGTAATGAGTATAAAAAATAAAAATTATATTAAAGCAGCTAGAGTATTAGGAACTCCCATTTATAAAATTATGATAAATCACCTGCTGAGAAATAGTTTGCCTGCTATATTAGTCATATTTGTTTTAAACTGTTCGCAGGCTGTTTTTACTGAGGTTGCTATGAGCTTTCTAGGTATAGGAGTACCACAAGGTATGCCGTCTTGGGGAAGTATGCTAAACTCTGCTCAAAATGATATATTATCAGGAGCTTGGTGGATAGCGTTTTATCCAGGAATATTTACTATAATATCAATGCTTAGTATAAATTTCATAGGAGAAAGTATAAAGGAAAAATTAGCTAGTTATTAATATGAATTTTTGTATAACTATTAAATTAATGGTAAAACTCTAAGGTTATTAGAAGTGTTATATGAGGGGGGATAGTTTGAATATTTTAGAAATGGATGATGTTACAATAGAAACAGAAAATGGTAAAATAAATTTAGTTGAGAAGGCTAATTTGGAAGTGGAAAAGGGAAAGATTACTTGTATAGTAGGAGAAAGTGGAAGTGGAAAAACCATGACAGCTATGTCTATAATAAGAATGCTTCCAAAAGGAGTTAGAGTAAAAACAGGAGAGATTTTATTTAATGGGGAAAATATTTTTCACTTTTCTAAGGATAAATTAAGAGCTTTTAGAGGAAAGAAAGTTTTTTCTATATTTCAGAATTCTATAAATTGTTTTAATCCTTCTATAATTATGGAGAAACAAATATATAATATGGTATCTAGCCATTATAAAATAGATAAGGAAATTTTTAGAGATAAACTTATTAATATAATGCATCATATTAATTTAAAGAATCCTGAAGTTATATTAAAGCAATACCCTTTTCAGCTAAGTGGAGGCATGCTTCAAAGAATGATGATTGCAGCAGCTATAATTATGGAGTCAGATATGATAATAGCTGATGAACCAACTACTGCCTTAGATTTAACATCGCAAAAGGATATATTAAATCAATTAAAAATAATAAAACGAGAATTAAATACTACTATATTAATGATAACTCATGATTTTGGAGTAGTAGCAGAAATTGCAGATAATGTGGTAATTATGCATAATGGAAAGATCATAGAAAAAGGCAATGTATATGATGTATTTGACAATCCAAAACAACAGTATACTAAAACTTTGATAAATGCTACTTTTAAAAGAGAGGTAATTTCTATATGTTAGAAGTTTCTAATGTAGTAAAAAGTTATAATAGGAAATTAAGTTTATTTAAAAAAAATAAATTAGATTTTAAGGCTGTAGACAATGTATCATTTACCTTAAAAGAAGGAGAAATTATAGGACTTGTGGGAGAATCAGGGTGTGGTAAAAGTACTCTAGGGAGACTTATTTTAAGACTTGAAAATGTTACAGAAGGCTCAATAAAATATAAGGGGAAAGACATATGGAGTTTTAAAGGGAAAGATTTAAAAAGTTTCAGGCATGAATGTCAAATAATATTTCAAGATACATATTGTTCATTAAATCCTAATATTAAAATAATGGATTCACTTATGGAACCATTATATAATTATTTCCCCAATATGTGTAAAGAAAATAAAATAGCTAAAATAGAAAATATTATAGGATTTGCTAGGTTAAGTAGAGGTATATTAGAAAAATATTCTTCATCTATAAGTGGGGGAGAAAGACAAAGAATAAACATATGTAGAGCATTACTTTTAGAGCCTAAGCTTTTAATTTGTGATGAGATAATATCTAGTTTAGACGTGTGTACTCAAGCATTTATAATGTCTATGATAAAAGAACTTAGAGAAAAAAGTAATACAGGTATATTGTTTATATCGCATGATATAAGTGCTGTGGATTATCTTTGCGATAAGATTATTGTAATGGAATCTGGAAGGATAATAGAAATCATAGAAAATAAAAAATTAGGATTATATTCATATAAGAAAGATTATACTGAAACACTTATATCTTCAGTACCTATAAATCATCCATCAAAAAGAGCAAAAACTATTTTAAAATAAATAATCATGTTAATAATATGGCCATTTAATACAGAATTTTAAATTTAATTAGAGTTTGCTTTAAGTAAGAATAAGTGTATCAATATTTTAATTAGAGTATTGATTGTTTTACCCCATAATTTGTTGATTAATATTGTTAAATAGAAAGCAAATATCTAATATTAAATAGTCATATTTAAATAGTTGAATATAGATTTATATTCAACTCCAGGCTGTTGATAAACATACTTTATCAGCAGTCTTTTTATATTTATACAAAAAGTTTCATTATTATTTTATTATAATGTTTACCATAAATTAAAATTTTATATATAATATACTAACAAAAAAAGTATACAATAAAAATTAGATTTATATATTAATTGATTAAATAATTCATATATAATATATAAATCTAATAATACAGTGTTTAATTTCATTATTGGATTCATAAATATTTGGGAGGAGTTTGTATGACTAAAGGTATAAGGATTCTAATAGTTTTTATATTAGTAAGTATGATAGTATTTTCTTGTACCTATAACATTGTTGACGATAGAAAAGAGTCGGAGAAAGTGGTTAGAGACTATATAAACCTACTATACACAGTTAAGCCTAAGAAAAAAACTAATAGAAATATGACTTTAGAACAAGTATATACCAAAGATGTTTTTGGAAATCTGATGACGGAAAGTGCTTATCATAATTTATGGAAAGATCAGATTCCATTAGTATTGTCACTTATAGTTAATACAAACGACTATTGTGTAAATGTAAATAAGATAAATGTGAATAATTATCGTAAAAATAATGATGGAACAGCTACTTATGATTATAACGTTCAGTTAAAAATATTTTCTTATTTAAACAAAAACCATAAAGAAAAAAAAATAAATGGTAAAATAACCCTAAAAAAAATTAGATTTAAATGGAAAGTTTTAAAGGATAGACAGTTTAACCTAGAGAATATTATTTTAGAAAAATAGATCTAACCATTAATTACTATTAAATAAATTATTAAGAATATCAAATAATATTATAAAGATTATATATGTATAATATTATTAATTTATAGAAAAGAGGCTATCGCATCAAAGAATTTAAGCACAATATATTGTTTTACAAGTTTAAAGTTAACACAATATATTGTAGAATTTGTTCTTAATGCGACAGCTCCTTTTATAAAGGGGATCTTAAAATTATAAGATTATATTGTCTTGTATCTTTTGGGGGAGTATACAAGAGTGATATATAATATTAATAAATAATTATTATTTATTAATATTATATACTGAGCAACTCAAAATGTCAATAAATTAAAACTAACTTTATTTAATTTTTTTTAATATCATAACTATAAGTAAAGTAAGAACAGAAATAAGAGCAGTTATTCCTCCAGGAGCGCAATCTAGATAATAGGATAAAAATAAGGCTGATACTACATCAAGTATGCTTATTAATATGGATAAAAATAATGTGCTTTTAAATCCTTTTTTTAATTGTAGAGCAGTAGCTACTGGGAGAGCTATTAAAGAACTTAATACTAAAACTCCAACTATTCTAATAGATACAGATATGGTAGCGGCTACTAAAATAGAAAAAATGTAATTTATAAGTTTGACTTTTATATTAGCTACTTTAGCTCCTTCTTCATCAAAAGCTATATATAAAAGTTCATTATGTAATAAAATTAAAGTAAGGCAAGATATTATGCTTAATATAAATACAGTTAAAAGTTCATATTTTGATACTGTAAGAATACTTCCAAATAGAAAAGAATTTATATTACCAGAAGCCCTACCTGAACTTACTAAAGTTATAGCAATACCTACACTTAAAGAAAGCACTATAGATAAAATAAGTTCTGCATATTTTTTATAATAATTTCTTAAAAATTCTATAAAAACTCCTGCTACAGAAGTAAATATAAAGGAACTTAATATAGGATTTTGACCTAGAGATAATCCTATAGCTATACCTGCCAGTGAACTATGAGCTAAGGTATCTCCAATCATTGAATATCTTCTAAGAACTAAATATATGCCTATACTAGGACATAGTATGGATATAAATATAGAAATAATTAAAGCTGTTTGCATGAAAGTGTAATTTAACATTACATCACCTCTTTTAGTTGTATGTATTGATCTTTAGTATAAAGTTTTCCAATGCCATCTGTAATTTTAAATAAATGACTAGAATTAGAAAGCGCTGCAGAAATATTATGTTCCACGGATAAAACAGTTAGATTATGGCAATTATTTAGATGGCTTATTATTTTATATATTTCACTTTGACTATTTACATCTATGCCAGTAGAAGGTTCATCTAATATTAAAAGTTCTGGTTCTCCCATTAAAGCTCTAGCAATAAATATTTTTTGCCTTTCACCTCCAGATAGATTACCTATAAGACAATGTTTATAATCATTCATTTTTACGATATTTAAGGATCTATTTATAGAATTAGAATCTTGTATTTTTAATACTTTTTTATGACATTTAAGCACCTCTTCTACAGTTATAGGAAAATCAGAATTAAAGTTTTCATATTTTTGAGGTACATATCCTATTTTACTATTTTTTAAATTTATGCTTCCTGAAGTAGGGGTTAAAAAACCAAGTATCAATTTTAACAATGTGCTTTTACCAGAACCATTAGAACCTAGAATGGAAACATATTGACCTCTTTCTATATTAAGATTTATATCTTGTAATATGTAAGGTTTTTTCTTAGTATAAGAAAAACACAAATTATTTATTTCTATCATGTTTTACCTCCTGAATGTTTTTAATAAATAACATATTTATTTTAACAATTATTTATGTTATATTAGTAAATGAATTTAATTTTCGTTTTCAATTAATATTGACAGTTTAATAATATACGTTTATATTATACATATAAATGCAAATGCTTTGCAACAACTTCAAGAAAAATATTAATAATAATTATGTAAAGATAATTATTTAAAATAAGGAGTGATAATGTGAAAAAAATTTTAAGCTTTGTTTTAATTCTATCCAATTTAATATTTTTTACTGCTTGTTCAACTCAAAATAAAGAAAGTTTTTCATCAAAAGATAAAAAACTTAAAGTTGTAGTTTCTTTTAATCCACTTAAAGAATATGTGAAGGCCATAGGAAAAGATAAAGTAGAAATAAAATCCATAATACCTGAAGGGGCAGAACCACACGATTTTGAGCCTAAAATAAAAGATATGGAAGCTTTAAGTAATGCCAATATATTCGTATACAATGGTATGGGTATGGAGTCTTGGGTAGATAAGACTTTGAAGAATATAGACAATAAAGATTTAGTTGTAGTAGAATCTTCTAAGAATGTTGAACCTATAAAAAACAAGGATGATGAAGAAATAAAAGAGCATGGTCAATATGATCCTCATACTTGGTTGAGCGTAAAGTCTGCTGTAAAACAATCAGAAGTTATAAAAGACGCTTTGATTAAGGTAGATCCTAAAAACAAAAATTATTATGAAACTAATTATAAGGATTTTAAAGATAATTTAGAAAAATTATATAGTGAATATAAAAATAAGTTTCAAAGTGTAAAATCTAATCATTTTGTAACAGGTCATGCAGCTTTTGGTTATTTATGTAGAGATTTCAACTTGGAACAAAATAGTGTAGAAAATGTTTTTGCAGAAGGCGAACCAACTACTAAAAAGATGAAGGAACTAATAGATTATTGCAAAAAAAATAAAATAAAAACAGTATTTTTAGAAGAAAATGTTAGTGAAGAAGTTTCAAAAACTTTAGCAAAGGAAGTAGGAGCTAAAGTAGAAAAAATATATACTTTAACAAGTTCAACTGGAAATAAAGGATACATAGAAGCAGTGAAATATAATCTAGAAAAAATATATGAAAGTTTAAAATAACATAATATATATTGGCAAATAAATAAAAAAGTCTTTCTTGTAAAAATATTTTAACATCTATTACCTTAAGGATAAGATGATTTAACAAGAATGACTTTTTTATTTATTTAATATTTTCTTTTGATATCGTAGTATTCTTTTCAATAGCATCAATAGATAATTCCTCTGCAAAAGAATCTTCCTCTTCTAATCTTTTGTCACGAGCTGAAAATAAGTATTTTTTTATAAAGAATATGCCAGCTAAAGATAGAACTCCTAAAAATATCTCCATGGCAGTAGAGCCATAAACTAACATTTTTCTAGCTACTGCATAAAGCATTACTTCTACTACACTATTTGGAGTATGTCTTACTAACATCAGTGCTAATTCTAATGCTATTACTAATAGTAAAAGATGAGATAAAAATTTTTGAAACATATCGTAAGATAGTACTGCATCTAAGGTGAAAATTTGTACTATAAAGCTTATGAGATCTTTAGAACTTAGTAACACAGAAATAACCATAAATATAGCTAGTAAGGTTTCCAAATACATAACATATGATACTATCTTAGATTTTAAATTTTTTAATTTAATATTATTAGATTTTTTCACTATTATATCAACATCCTTAATAATCAAATTTTTTAATAATTTATGAAAATAGTAAAGTGGTTTTAAATAACTTATATAAATTATAATATATAAATGTATAGGTTATCAATAGAAAAAGCAATAAAATATAAGGAATTAAATTAATTTAAAGAAATTAATAAACATTATTTTATGAGGCAAAATATAACATGTATATATAAATTACAAGATAAATTGGAGGTATTCTTATGAAGAGAGGCTCTATAGAGAGAAATTTTAGGAAAATAAAAAATTCTTATACTCATATAGAAGATGTAGTAAGGCATTCAAAACTTAATAGTTTATGGGAGCAAGAATCCTCTATTAGAAAAAAAATTAAGATTTTAGAATCAATGAAGGATGAAAATATAAAAGATTTTAATGAAGTTTATAATAATTATTTGGAGCTACTAGATAATATATCTAAAAGATTAGTAGAATATTATAATAAAAAGCACAATACTAATTTTGATTTTGGAGAAATCATAAAAAATAATAGAAAGAATTATTTAAAATCTGGCATAATAAGTGTTCTTATAACTAATCATATTCCTTCTATGATATTTAAAGAATTTGATAGAATATTCCCTAAAAATCCTAAAGATGAATATAAAAACGTTAGACATATGAATAGGAAATTTTATCTTCATTTAGGAGAGACTAATACGGGAAAAACTTATAATGCCATGGAAAGGCTGAAAAAAAGTAAGAAAGGTGTATACTTATCGCCTTTAAGAATACTTGCTTTAGAGAATTTTGAGAAATTAAACAAGGAAGGGATATTGTGTAATCTTTTAACTGGAGAAGAAGAAATAAAAAAAGAAGGAGCATCACATTTATGTTGTACTATAGAAAAATTAAATATTGATAAAGAATACGATGTAGCTATTATAGATGAAATACAAATGATAGATGATGACCAAAGGGGAAGTGCTTGGACTAGAGCTATATTAGCATTAAAGTGCAAGGAGATACATGTTTGTGGAGCACTAAATACAAAAGAATTAATAATAAATATTATAGAAGATTGTGGAGATGAATATAAATTAAAAGAGTACATTAGAAAAATACCTCTTAAAATTGAAGATGAACCATTTAAAATGAAAGATATACAAAAAGGAGATGCATTAGTTACTTTTTCTAAAAAAAGGGTTCTTGAATTAGCAGATTACTATGGAAATTTAGGAGTGAAAAGTAGTGTAATATATGGTAATCTTCCACCAGAAGTTAGAAAAAAACAATATGAAGAGTTTATAAAAGGAGGAACGAATATATTAATAACTACTGATGCTATAGGCATGGGAGTAAACCTTCCAATAAGAAGAATAGTATTTATGGATATTAGGAAGTTTGATGGAAATGATGTAAGATATTTAACTTCTCAAGAGGTTAAACAAATAGGTGGTAGAGCAGGAAGATATGGTATATATGATATAGGTTATGTATCATCTTATAAAAACAATCAAAATTTTGTAAAGGAAATGATGGAAGTATACGATAGAAAAATATATGCGGGTGTAATAGAACCAAGTGAAGCTATATTAAAGGTGAAAAATCTTTCCTTAAGAGAAAAATTAGCTCTTTGGACTACAAGAGAAGAGAAAAGTTTATTATATAGGAAGATGGATATAGGAGAAAAAATTTTAGTGTTAGACAACATAAAAAATTATAAATTGCCAGAAAAGTTTCAGTGGGAACTATTAAAGGTACCTTTTGATGTCACTAATATAAATGTAATGAATACTTTTTTAAACTATGTAGATGAAATATTTATAGGTAATTTTAAAAGTATATCTAAACCGAAACTTAACTCTAATGATTTGTATGATTTGGAGTTATATTATAAAAAAATAAATTTATATTATTCTTTATCAAAAAATTTTAACTTAGATTTTGATGAAAGTTGGGTATATAATGAGAGAATTAAGCTAAGTGCAGAAATAAATAAAGTGCTTAGAAAAAGATTTAATTTTTCAATTTAAAAGAAATCTTATGTAAATAATCATATTTTTTAAGAAGTTGAATATAAATATACAGTTATTTGTAAAAATAAATTTGTAAGATGTTATAAATTAATTTTAAGGAGTACGGGTGTTTATTTATGAGTTATGAGTCCATGACCAGAGAAGAGCTAATAGTTGAGTTAGAAAAGAAAGATAAAATTATTAAGAATATTGCAAAATGCGCTAATACAGATTGTCTAACATCAGTTCTTAATAGAAAAAGAGGATTAGAATATTTATACAAGGAAATAGAATTGGCTAAAATTAACAAAGATAAGCTAACTGTAGGGTTTGCCGATGTGAATAATTTAAAATATGTAAACGACAATTATGGACATATTACAGGAGATTATGTATTGATAACTTTATGTAATATAATAAAGGATAATATAAGAAAGCATGATTTTATATTTAGATATGGTGGGGATGAATTTATAATAGTATTGCCTAATACAAATATAGAACAGAGTAATATGGTATGGAATAGGATAAATCATAAAATAGATGAGATGAGTAAAGAATTTAAATATGAAGTAGGTATGAGCTGTGGTTTCGTAGAATACAATGAATTCTATAATAAATCTCTTAAAGAACTAATTAAAATGGCAGATTATAGAATGTATGAAAGTAAAAGTAAAATCGGATAGAACTAAAATTTTTAGTATGTTATAATATTATATAAGGAGGGGTTGTTTTGAAAAAAGCATTAAATAAAATTTGACAGAAAAATCATAATATAATTAATATAATAAAAATATAAAAAGTACTAAGATAAAAGAATCACTATTGGGTTCTTTTTTTGTTGGCGTTAATTAGTTTCTAATTGTTTAAGTTAATTATAAATGTGGTTAAATAAGGATATATTTATAAATAGTGTCACATAAAACACTACTTTCATATAATGATACCTGAATTATTTAGGAGAAAGAAGGAGATAAAATGACAGGAAAGATAAAAGAACCATTTTATAAAAAAAATTGGTTTTGGGTTATTATTATAATAATTATATGTGGAGTAGCTGGATATGGTGGTAATAAGAATATAAGCATTCCATCTATTAAAAGTTCAATAACAACAGAAGTTAAAAAAGATGATAATAGAAAAGTCACATATGATAAGTTTTCTAAAATAAAGATAGGTTCAACTTATGAGGAAGTAAAGAATATATTGGGAGAAGGTAAAGAGTCAAAATCTTCAGAAGTTGGCAAAATAAAGGAAGTTATATACACTTGGTACAATGAAGATGGTAGCAATATGAATATTACTATTAAAAATAATAAAGTTATAGGTAAGGGTCAAGCTGGGCTTTCAAGTAAAAAAGCAGAAGTAAATATGATAAAATACACAAAAATAAAAAAAGGAATGGACTATAATAAAGTCAAAGAAATATTGGATGATGGACAATTAATATCCATATCTGAAGTTAATGGAATTACCAGATCAGTGTATTTATGGATTAATCCAGATGGAACAAATATGAATGTAACATTTGAAAATGGTAAATCAATTGCAAGAACTCAGCTTGGATTAAAATAAATAATGAAAAAGAGATGCTTAATCTTTAAGTGTCTCTTTTGCTAGTATAAGTCATTAATGAAGTATTATAGTTATAGAAGATATAAAGGTAGAGTAGTTAATGGGGTGAAATAATTTAATACTTCCGAGGAAATAATACTATTTGGAGGTGGTAATAATGGCTAATAAACTTAAAGTAAAAGATAAGGAATATGCAAGATTGGGAATAAGAAAAAATTCAAATGGAGATTTTGAATATATAAATTCAAATGATAAAAATAAGTCAAAATATAAATCAGTTAAAAAAGAGTCTTAGTATAGACTCTTTTTTAATATTCAATGTAAAATATAAGAGAGAATATTTTATACATTAAATTAACCCTAAATCAACTGATAGCAAGATTGGTTCAAAGATTAAATTAGCAAAATGTGAAATAATGTTTAAATTTATTGCATGATAATTTTAATAACTTGTAGTACAATAATAATAAATTATAATGAATATTTTGGAATTATATATTAATTATGATATGTATAGATTACATTAAGAAAAAATATTATATGTAAGGATTGTTTATAAATAAAACCAGGTATGATCTTTATAAGCTTTCAAAAACAAAAGTTTATCAATATTTATAGAAAGAGGTTATATATATGAAAAAAAGAATTGGTACATTATTAATAGCATTTCTTTTAGTTTTTTCAGTACTATTGGTGACAGGTTGCTCAAATAACACTGAAAAAAAAGAGGAAACAAATACCGTAGAAAGTAGTAGTAAAAAAGAAAAGATTAAAATAGCTACTTTAAAGGGACCTACTGGTATGGGAATGGTTAAATTAATTGAAGAAAATAAAGATGATTATGATATTTCTTTATTTGATGCTCCAGATCAATTGGTTTCAAAAATAGTAAGTGGTGAAGTTGATGGGGCAGCTGTTCCATCTAATTTAGCATCTGTTTTATATAATAAAACAAAAGGTAAAGTTCAATTGGTTGGAGTAAACACTTTAGGTGTTTTATCAATTGTAGAGAATGGAAATACTATAAAGAGTATAAAGGATTTAAAAGGACAAACCATTTATGCCACAGGAAAAGGAGCTACACCAGAATTTATTCTAAACTATATATTAAAGAAAAATGGGTTAGATCCAGAAAAAGATGTAAAAATAGAATATAAAGCTCAACATAATGATTTAGCAACTTTAGTGGCTTCAAAAAAAGCTAAAATAGCAGTACTTCCAGAGCCTTTTGTAACAATAGTAAAAACCAAAAATAAGGATTTAAAAGTTCAATTAGATTTGACAAAAGAGTGGAAAAAGCTATCTAATGGAGAGGGGAAATTAACAATGGGAGCGTTAATCTTCAGAAAGGATTTCATAGATAAAAGAGATAAAGATGTAGAAACTTTTATAAATAATTACAAAAAATCTGTACAGTTTGTAAATGATAATAATAAAGAAGCTGGAAAACTTATAGAGAAGAATGGTATAATTCCAAATGCTAAAATAGCAGAAATTGCTATACCTAAATGTAATATAGTATTTATAGATGCTAAGAATTCAAAGAATTCTTTAGAAAAATTCTATAATATTTTAAAAGAAAATGATCCAAAATCCATTGGAGGAAAGCTACCAGATGAAAACTTCTATTATAAGGGAAAATAAGGTTGTTTTAATGTTAATTAGAAAAGTTTTAATAATAATATTTTGGATATTTGTATGGGAGCTTAGCTCCCTTTTTATAAATAATGAAATATTGCTTCCATATCCTAAAGATGTACTTAATACACTAATTATTCTTGTATTAAAAAGATATTTCTGGATAAGTGTGTTTAAAAGCATATCAAGGGTAATTATAGGCATTATGATATCTATAATATTAGGTATTATCTTAGGTTCAATGGCAGGATTAAATGATTTTGCGGAAGAATTCTTAGAGCCACTAGTAACAACTATAAAAGCAACTCCAGTGATGTCTATTATAATAATAGCTTTAGTGTGGTTTAAATCATCTAATGTAGCCATATTTACTAGCATACTTATGTGTTTTCCTATAATATATACTAATATTTTATCAGGAATAAAGTCTGTAGATATAAAATTAATTCACATGGCTAATTTATATAATGTTAAAAATAGATATATATTAACGGAAATTTATTTTCCTTCTATAAAATCTTATATTATATCAGGAATACTTATGTGTTTAGGAATAGGGTGGAAAGTTTGTGTAGCATCAGAAGTTTTAAGTACTCCTAGGTATTCTATAGGACTAAATTTATTAAATGCAAAAGCAACTTTAGCCACAGAACAATTGTTTGCTTGGACTATAGTGGTGGTTTTGCTTAGTCTTATATTTGAAAAAATATTTAAATATTATGCTAGAAAAGTGTTTTAAATTAAAACATAGTATAGCTTTGTAATATTAATTATTATGTATATATTTTACAGTGAAATGTTACATATTATAATTTTCAGTTGGATTGATTTAAATCTAGAATTATTTAGTATGGAGATAAAATTATGAAAAAACATGATGCAATATATGAGATTCAGTTTATAAATGCTTGTAAATCTTATAAAGATAACACAATTTTTAAAAATTTAAATTTAAAAATTGAAAAAAATAAGATAACAGCTATTCTAGCTCCTTCTGGTTATGGTAAGACTACGTTATTAAATATTATGGCAGGGCTGGAACCTTTAGATAGTGGTGAGATTATGATGAAAAAACAGAAAATATCTTATATGTTTCAAGAAGATAGACTATTGCCTTGGGCTACAGTATATGAAAATATAGCTTTTGTGTTAAAGTCAAATACAACTCCAAAATGTATAGGAAAAATTATAGACAAGTATTTAGATTTAGTTAAGTTGAAGGAATATAAATACTATACTTTGGAAAAATTAAGTGGAGGCATGAAAAGAAGAGTAGCTTTAGCTAGAGCCTTTGCTTATAACAGTGAAATTATCATTATGGATGAACCTTTTAAGGGGCTAGATTTAAATCTTAAACACGAAATCATATGTGAATTTTTAAAGATCTGGAAAAAAAACAAAACAACAACTATAATAGTAACCCATGATACAAAGGAAGCTCATAGCATAGCTCATAATGTTTGCTTTTTAGAGGAATATAATACATTATAATTATAAATTAATTTTATAAGCTACATTGTTTTTTAGATTTAATTTTATAGGTATTAGTAAAATCCTTAAAAGAAGATAATATCAAGATTATTATTAGAAAGCTGTACTCAATTAAATGCCCAGGAAATATATGATGAAATTAAAGAATATAGTATAGGAATTGCTACAGTTTATAAAAATGTAAAACTTTTTAAAATACTAGGTATAGTTAAGGAATTTAATATTAACTCTATTAGTTATTACGAAATAAAAATATTTAGTGAAAAACCCTTGCATATACATTTTAAATGTTTAAAATGTAATAGTATAATAGATATTAATAATATTAATTTGAATTTACAATATCTGAACTTAGATAGAAATATAGAACATAGAGAAAACTTACAAATTTATGATATTAATATATTATTTTTAGGGTTATGTAGTAAATGCAAGGAGGAAGACAAATGCCAAGACCAACAAAGTTTAGAAGAGTAGAATTTTTCCCGGAAAATAATTATTTTGTGCCTTGGGGAATACCTAAATGTGAAATACATGAAGTAGTATTAAAAGTTGAAGAATTGGAAGCCATGAGGCTTAAAGACATAGAGGAATTAAATCAAGAACAATGTGCAGAAAGAATGCAAATCTCTCGTCAAACTTTTCAAAATATAATAGATAGTGCTAGAAAAAAAGTGGCTATAGCTTTAACTAATGGAAAAGCTATAAAAATAAGTGGAGGGCATTATACCACTAAGATATGTAAATTAAAATGTATGGACTGTGGAGAAATTTATGAAATAAATTATGAACAAGATAGACATTTATGTCCTAAGTGTGGTTCAGAAAAAGTAATATGTAACAAGAAAGCACATTTTTGTAGAAGATGGTGTAAGGGTCAAAATAGAGAAGATCAATACGAGAAAACTAATAATAAGTAAATAATAATTTGAAAAGCAAGGATTAGCATTTATAAGTTAGTGTTAATCCTTATTATTTATATATTTCACTTGTAAGCTTATAAAATCATATAATGCTATGAGGTGATTTTATGACAGTTTTAAAAAAAGGTGATAGGGGATCAGATGTAAAAAAAATTCAAGCAGTACTTAAAAAAATAGGCTATAATCTAGGAGTAATAGATGGAATATTTGGAAATATAACAGAAGATGCAGTTAAAAGATTTCAACAAAACAATAGATTAATTGTAGATGGAATTGTGGGACCTAAAACTTATGAGGTGTTGAACAAGTTTATGTTAGGATATAATACTTATACTATAAAGCCTGGAGATACTTTATATAATATAGCTAGAAGATACTATACAACTGCAAATAAAATAATTACTGCTAATCCTAATATAAATCCTAATAATCTTATAATAGGTAATAAAATTGTAGTTCCAATAGGTATTAATATAGTAGATACTAATATTGATTATACTTATGAAATTATGGAAAATGATATAAGAGCCTTGAAAGCAAGATATCCTTTTATAGAGGTAGGAGTAGCAGGTAGAAGTGTTCTAGGGAAAAATTTATATTATATAAAATTAGGCAGTGGTCCTAATGAGGTGTTTTATAATGGATCCCACCACGCATTAGAATGGATAACCACACCATTGCTTATGAAATTTATTGAAGATTTTTCTAGAGCTTATAGTGAAAATGGAGAAATAAAAGGGTACAACATAGAAGATATATGGAATAAAAGTAGTATTTATATAATGCCAATGGTAAATCCAGATGGAGTAGATTTAGTTATAAATGGGCTTCAAAGGAATAACCCTTATTATAATGATTTAATAAAATGGAATAATGGAAGTACAAATTTTTCACAGGATTGGGAAGCAAATATAAGAGGCGTAGACTTAAATCATAATTACAATGCTTCTTGGTATGAATCTAAAATGGCAGAAGAATCTTATGGAGTTTATGGTCCAGGGCCTACTAGATATGGGGGCCCTTATCCGCAATCAGAACCTGAAAGTAGAGCTGTAGCTGATTTTACAAGGAAGCATAATTTTAGATTAGTATTAGCGTACCACAGTCAAGGAGAAGTGATATATTGGACATATAGAGACATAGTTCCAAAAGATGCAAGAGAAATAGGTGAATTATTTTCAAAAGTAAGTGGATATGAATTGGAAGAAACTACTGGAATAGCATCATATGCAGGATATAAAGATTGGTTCATATCCCATTATATAAGACCTGGCTATACTATAGAGGTAGGAAAAGGAGAGAATCAATTGCCTATAAGCCAATTTGATGAAATATATAAAGACAATATAGAAATACTTTTATTAGCGCCTATTGTTTAGCAGTCATTAATATGAGCACTATAGAGGAATAGATATTATTATATAGTTTTTTATAATTATCTATTCCTTATGTTTTATTTTAAAAATAATTATAAGGAATATAGATTAAAATATAAGTAGGTAAAGATAATATAAAATACTAATAATTATGATTATTAAAAATAAAATGAAGGAAATATTAAAGATTATAAAAATATATTTTACAATCAAGAACTAGGAGGAATAGCATGTTAGATTTAGTTTTGTTAGGCTGTGGAGGTGGTATGCCAACTCCAGATAGGTTTTTGTCTTCTCTTCTTATAAATTATAGAGGAAGAAAGTTGCTTATAGATTGTGGTGAGGGAACTCAGGTATCTATGAAAATGGTAGGATGGGGATTTAAAACTATAGATATTATATGTATAACTCATGTACATGGAGACCATATAATTGGATTACCTGGTCTTTTAGCTACTATTGGCAATAGTGGTAGAAGAGAGACTTTAACCATTATAGGGCCAGAAGGTATAAAAGAAGTAATAAGTTCTCTTAGAATTATAGTGCCCTATTTACCCTATGATATAAATATAATAGAGAATCCTAAAAATTCATTAAAAATAAAATGGATTAATGACAGTATGGAAGTATTTAAAACACAAAATATTGATAATTTTATAAATAACCATGATTTTAATAAAACTATAGAAAATGAAAATACCTTTAGTAATGAGTATAAAAAGAATGAAGATACATTAGATTATGATATAAAAATCTCTACATTAGAACTAGAACATTCTTGTCCTTGCATAGGATATAGTTTTTATATTAATAGAAAAGCCAAATTTAATTTAGAAAAAGCAGAAAAGAATAACGTGCCTAAATTTCTATGGAGTAAACTGCAAAAAGGAGAAAATTTAATTTATGAGGGGGTAAAATATACTTCTGATATGGTTATGGGAAGAAATCGTAGAGGGATAAAATTAAGCTATATCACAGATACAAGACCTGTAGAATCCATAATAAATTTTATAGAAGATAGCGATTTGTTTATATGTGAAGGAACTTATGGTCATAATGAAGACTTACATAAAGCTATAAAAAATAAACATATGACTTTTATAGAAAGTGCTGATTTAGCTGTTAGAGCTGGAGTAAAAGAACTTATTCTAACACATTTTAGTCCAGCTTTAATGGATCCAGAGAATTTTAAGGAAAATGCTATAAACATTTTCCCTAATACTATAATAGGAAAAGACAGATTTATGAAAACATTATCTTTTATAGAGTAGATTTATGTTGAAACATGATGTATTACATGATAAAATGTTTTTGTTAATATAATTAAAAATTTAATTATATGTGAATGAAGATTATTGGAGATATTTTTATAATAACCGAAGAAGAAAGGAGTGGGAAATGCTAAAATCCTATTCTGAAGCTTTCAGGTTCAATATAATAATCGGACACTACTCTGGAGAGATTGTTTAAATACAGCATCAAAGAAGAAACCTATGTTTTGTTCAATAGGGTAGCTTTCAGATAAAAGGACAGAAGGTAAATTTAGCTTTGTTTGCTATGCAAATAAATAGAATTTATCACTGTTCTTTTGTGCTTTTATGGATAAATATAATACAAAATCTATGAGATCTTAATTAATATATAGCCTACTTAAAAATTCAACTTATATAATGACCTGTTAAAGGGTTACCACATATTATTAAGCAAGTGTTGAAGAGGGGGAAAATCATATGACAAATGCAAAAGAAGAAAAACTACAAAAAAACTTAGGATTATTTGATGCCATAGCTATAGTTATAGGGATGGTTATAGGATCAGGTATATTTTTTAAACCAGCTATTGTCTTTAAAAATGCTGGTTCACCTACCTTAGGTGTAGTAGCTTGGCTAGTTGGTGGAATAATTACTTTAGCTTCTGGCCTTACAGTGGCAGAAATTGCAGCAGCTATTCCTAAAACAGGAGGAATATTTGTTTATATTAAAGAATTATATGGAGAAAAAGCTGCATTCTTATTAGGCTGGGTTCAATCAATTATTTATGTGCCAGGATCAGCAGCAGCTCTAGCTATAATACTTTCTACACAGATTACTAGTTTTATACCTTTAACAGCCACAGAGCAAAAGATTTTAGCCATAGCTTTTATAGTATTTATTATGATTTTAAATATTATATCCACTAAATTAGTAAGTAAAATGCAAGGTATAATGACCATTGCTAAATTAATACCTATAATTGCTATAATAGCTTTAGGATTTATAAAGGGGACAGCAAAAGGAATTACATTAGATATTAGTTCCTCAAGTACTATATCTGGATTTGGAGCAGCTCTTTTAGGAACCTTATGGGCTTATGATGGATGGATAAGTGTAGGCAATATGGCAGGAGAACTTAAAAATCCAAAAGAAGATTTACCAAGATCTATAATAATAGGATTAGGTACTACTATAATAGTATATGTGCTTATAAATTTAGCTCTAATTAAGATAATACCTATGGATGCAATAATAGCCTCTGAAAAGCCAGCTTCAGATGCAGCAGTAGTGCTACTAGGAAGTACAGGAGCAAAAATTATTTCAGCAGGTATATTAATTGCTATATTTGGAGCTTTAAATGGTTACTTGATGACAGGAGTCAGGATACCCTTAGCTATGTCTCAAGACAACATTATACCTTTTAGCAACTTTTTTAGTAGAGTTCATAAAAAATCAGGAACTCCAGTAAATGCATTTATATTTGAAGCAGTATTAGCTTGTTTATATGTACTATCAGGATCTTTTAATATATTAACAGATTTAGTGATGTTCGTATTATGGCTATTCTTTACCATGACAGTAGTAGGTATATTTGTTTTGAGAACTAAATTTAAGCATTTAGAAAGACCTTATAAGGTACCACTGTATCCAATAATACCTCTTATAGGTATAATAGGTAGTGTTTATATAATAATAAGTACGCTAATAACAAATACATTATATGCTATTTGCGGCATAGTAATAACTTTAATAGGAATACCAATATATAACTATATGAAAAAGAAAAATTTAAAAGTATCTAATTCATTGAAGTCTACACTAAATAATCATGATGAAGTATCATAATATAATATTTTTTCAATCATTGTTTTAAATAGTAGATGGGATATTTATAATCAATATATTTTATAAAAATGTAAAATAATATATAATTATATTTTAGTTTTTCGCTATGTTATAATATAGGAAATAGTTGTGCAAGATAAAAAAAAATAGTATCATTAATTTAGATTCTTTTATAAAATATGATTTAAATTAGATTTAGGAGGACAGAAATGGGATTATTTAACGGGTTAATGGGAAATGCCTCAGAGGTTAATGTAGCAGACATAGAGAAAGATTATGAAGATATATTAGCTGATAATGAAAAAGTAGAAAGAGCTTACAAGCTAATTAGAGATATGTTTATTTTTACAAATAAAAGATTAGTTTTAGTAGATAAGCAGGGAATGACAGGTAAGAAAATAGAATATCATTCTATACCATATAAATCTATAACACATTTTAGTATAGAAACTGCAGGAAACTTTGATTTAGATGCAGAACTTAAAATATGGATTTCAGGAACTCAACTACCAATAGAAAAGCAATTTAATAGTAGCTTAAATATATATGAGCTTCAAAGTGTACTGGCTAACTATGTTTTAAAATAATATATAAATTGTTAAGAAGTATTTTAAAATTGAAATAAGAATACAGTTTAAATAAATTTATTCGTATATACAAATGTTTATATTTAAAAAGAAAATGGGACAGTTTATTATAAATTAGTTTTTTAACTGAATTTAATAGACTGTCCCTGTTTAATAAATATTTCTTGTTTTAATTTTTATCCTTTAATTTTCTGTTACGTCCTAATTTCCTTATCTTATGTAAGTTATAACGTTTCCCTTTCTCTTTGGGGCTCTAGCATCACTTACATTTTTATAACCAAAGGCTACTCCAAAATAAGGTTTATATCCATTAGGTATATTTAGTTTTTCAAGGATTTCTTTATTTTCGAAAGCTAATGAAATAAGACCTATCCATAAAGAACCTATGTTTAAGCTTTCAGCAGCAATTAACATATTTTCTATAGCAGCAGAACAATCAACTAGAGGAGAATAATTTCCTTCTTGTCCAGATACTACGATTAAAGTAGGTGCGCCATGAGTTAAATCAAGTTTCTCATTGTTGCCCATATTTCTAAAGTTTTCATTTGGAGAATCTTTAAGTTTTTCTTTAGCAATGTTGCTCATAGTTGTAATTAGCTCTCTGTTTTGGATAACAGTAAAGTTCCAAGATTGATTATTACAACCAGAAGGAGCGTAGATACCAGCTTCTAATATGCATTGAAGTTCTTCTTCTTTTATTTGTTCAGACTTATAACCTCTGGTGCTTCTTCTGTTTTTTATAGTTTCTAATACAGTGTTCATATAAATCCTCCTTAACAAAATGAATTTATTTAATTATAGTTATATTTTATTTTAATCAAATAATAGGTTAAAATAAAATATTCAGTTAAACAAAAGTAATAAAAAACAATATAAAGAGTTAATAAAGTACAAATTAATATAATTTACATTAATTGTAACATAAATTAATATGAATTTTCATTACATGAATAAAAAACTATATAAAAACAAATATATAATTAGTATGCACTTATATATTTAAAATATAAATAATAAGTATGTATCTATTTAATAAAGTTTAAGGTAAAGTTGGGGAGTATTAGAAGTCTATAATATGAAATTGTTGTAAAATCATATCATGTAAAAATACAATAAATAATTTTTATATTAAATATGTACAAAAGAGCTTATATTAGTAAAAACTTTTAAAATAGTTTTTACTAATATAAGGACATATATGTGACAATACATGCTCTTATTTTAAGAATTAATTATTTTTTTCATTAGCTAACATTTCATGGACAATTTTTAAATATCTTTGAGATACTTCTGGACAGGCTTCTAATAGAGAATCTATTACATAATCAATGTTAGTATCATCTATTTTCTTTGCTGTTGTATCTTCATTTATAAGCATATCTATATCATCTAGAGATTTATATATTTTATCTACTACTGGTGATTGCATAACTCGTTCATTTTCTATACAACTATCACTAAAATATAAATTATTATCTTCAATTACAAATTGTCCATAAGAATATTCTTTTTCAAGATTTTTGCCATTTAGATCATTACAAGGATACTTAGTGTGCTCCACATGTTTTATATCCAGTTTGTTTCTGTGTTCATTTCTTGTTAAAACAGTTCTTATTTCTAATTCTAACAATCTTTCTTTTGCTTTTTCAGAAAAAATTTCTCCAAATTCAGAGATAAAGCCTTTCATAGCTATGGTCTTTTTCATGTTATAATTTTTTTTCATTAATACTACTCTCCTTATACTAAACTATTTTTAAGCAAAGATTTGGTGAGCTTTATAAAAGTTTAATAAAAATTGTATATAATATAAAAACCACCTTAATAAAGGTGGCGTGGTATTTGCTATTTATATATTACAAAGTTATATTATAGCTTTATAACATTAGCAGCTTGAGGACCTTTTTGACCTTCTTCTACTTCGAATTCAACCTTTTGTCCTTCTTCAAGGTTTTTTCTTGGTTCATCTCCTTGGATTGCTGAGAAGTGAACGAACACATCTTTTTCACCTTCTACTTCGATAAATCCAAATCCTTTTTCTGAGTTAAACCATTTTACTGTTCCAGTTTTCATTGATTGACCTCCTAGTGTAAAACATTATGCTTTACTAATTAAATTTTATTCTATTATTATAACATATTATTAAGAAATAAACAAACATAAATATTATGTTTATGTACAAAAATATTTTAATCTTTATTATAACACATATATGTGACCTAAAATTACTAATATATAATGCTACTTTTAGTAACTTTATATATAAAATAACAGACTATAGCAGTTAGCAATAACTATAGTCTGTTGTTTATTTATAATATTAAATATATTTATTAAAGAGAATTACTTCTCAAACTCGTCTAAAGACATAAGTCTTAATAAACCATTTCGTAACAAAATAAGTATTACACCAAATACAATTACAACACCGGCTATGAAGCCGAAGATTTCTGTGTATCCCATGGTATCTGTGAACCCTGCAAGTCTGCCAGAAATTAAATTTGAAAAGAAGAAACTTAGATACCATGCGCCCATTGCAAAGGAACCATATTTTGCAGGAGCTAGTTTATTGAACATTGCCATTCCGATTGGGGATAGGAAAAGTTCACCTAATGTCAATAAGAAGTAAGCTACAATAATAAATAGTATATTCATTTGCTTGCTTCCGTCTGTGACACCTCCAAGAGTAGATATACCTAGGATCAAGGTAATAAAGGAAGCTCCAGCTAAGATCAGCCCAAAGCCCATCTTAGTAGGAACAGATAAGTCTCCCTTTTTAGTATTTGAAAGTTTTACCCATATATTTGCAAGTATTGGAGAGAATACCACGCAAAAGATTGCATTAACAGAAGTAAGCCAAGGTACTGGCATTGTAAATCCACCAAATTTTCTGTTTACTAGTTTATCTGCCAATAAAGAAAAGGAGGTGGCAGTTTGATACCAAGCTGACCAGAATATGATTACAAATAGGAACATAACAATCATAGCCTTGATACGATTTTTTTCTATACGTGTTAAAGGAAGGTTTGTGGCTTCTTTTTCAGATTCTGAAGAATCTATCTTAGTTTCAGTTTTTGATACTGGATATTTCCCGATATCTCCTAGCCATTTTGGAGATAAGATTAGGATTAAACCACATACAAATATCATTACAATAGCACACATAAGAAAAATATATTTATAACCATATGCTGCAACTTCCCCGTTAGCGGCTACTTTAGCAAACCATTTATCAGAGATAAATCCTGCAATTATAGGTCCAAAGAAAGAACCAATATTTATGAACATATAGAATATGCTATAAGCAGCATCTTTTTTTGATAACTCATTTTTGCCATAAAGTGAACCAACAAGGGTACTAATTTGACCTTTAAAAAATGCTCCTGCTATAATCAAGACTATAAGTCCCAACCATATACTTCCAATGTTAGGTTTTGCAAAAAACAGAACTAAATATCCGCAGGCAGTTAAAAAAGAACCTAGAGCTAGTGATTTCTGAATTCCTAGCCATTTATCAGTAATATATCCTCCAACAAGAGAGCCCATATAATTAACTCCTTGATATAGGCCGATTATAGAAGCTGCTTTTGTAACGCTTAAGCCTAAACCATTCTTACTAATGTCTGATGTGAAGAATAGTATTAATATGGAGGACACCGCATAACCTGCATAGCTCTGTAGAGCTATAGATATGTTTAATAATGATAAACCAATAGGATGTTTTTGCCTTTTTTCTACCATTATTGAATACCTTCTTTCTATTATTGGTTAGGGTTATAAAGTATTTTTACAACCTAGGGCTAAGAAATATTTCTAGTATACTCTTTTAACCATTCTTTTTCATTCTCATCTAGATATGGTGATATAGTGTCATATACAGATGTATGATATTCATCTAACCATTGTTTTTCTTCTATAGTCATAAGATCAGGATTTATTGCGTCTAAATCTATAGGCACATAGCTAATTGGTTCAAAGTACATGAATTGGCCGTATTCATTTTTTGTGCCTTTACATACAAGAAGTTCATTTTCAATACGAATTCCATGTGAGCCTTCAATATATATACCAGGTTCGTCAGTAATAATCATTCCTTCTTCAAAAGGATGAGTTTCGTTTGCTCGGTATTGCCATCTAAATCCAGTTGGTGCTTCATGGATGTTCATTAAATATCCTACACCATGGCCTGTACCATGATTAAAGTTTAAGTCTCTATTCCAGAATGGAGCACGTGCAAGGATATCCAAGTTCATTCCATTACAGCCATAAAGGAATCTGGCATGAGCAAGGTGAAGATTACTATTAACAGTCATAGTAAAATGATCCTTCATTATCTGTGGTACTTCTCCTAATGCATAAGTTCTTGTAATATCTGTAGAACCTTCATAAAAACCAGCACCTGTATCTGTTAAGAATAAAGAACCTTCTTTTAGTTCTATATCTGTTTCAGGAGTTGGGGCATAGTGTACTATAGCTGCATGCTCACCAAATGAAGAAATAGGTTCAAAACTTGGGCGAATAAATCCTCCTTGTTGTGCTCGGAATTCATCTAGTTTATTAGAAGCACTTATTTCTGTGATAACTTCTTTACCTATACTATGTTTAAGCCAGTACATAAATTTAGTATGAGCTACTCCGTCTTTTATTTGAGCTTTTTTAATATTCTTAATTTCAATTGGATTCTTAATAGCTTTAAATAGAACAGATGGATTTCGTTTTTCTACTTTTTTCACATCTTTTGGAATATTATTATATAATGCATAATTCATTCTAGCTGGATCAACTAAAACAATATCAGAAGTTTTAAGTTTTTTTACTGCTTCATATATTTCATTATATGGATGTATAAATGACACACCATTTTTCTTAAGAGTTGATTTGATATTATCACTTAATTTATCTTCATTTATAAATAGATGAACTTCATCCATTGTAATAATAAGGTAGCTCAAAATTAGTGGGAAAAATTCGATATCGTTTCCACGAATATTAAGAATCCAAGCAATATCATCTAGAGATGTAATAACATGTGCGTTTGTACCTGCAGCCATCATTGCTTCTCTAACACGTTTTAATTTAGAAGAAGTAGATTCTCCAGTGTATTTTATATCAAGTTCAAATGCTGGCTCCTCAGAAAGTGGTGAGCGATGTTCCCATATATCATTAATTAGATCACAGTCATAGTTGATATTGGCATTTTTTCTTGATAATATTTTTTCATAAGTTTGTCCATCTACCATAGAAATAACCCGACCATCAAATCCAAGAGTTCCTTTATCAGGAAGTGTGTTTGTTATATATTCTTCTACTGTTGGAACTCCAGGTTCTCCCATTTTAAATAATTCTACAGTAGTTCCTTTTAATTGATTTTCAGCTTGTATAAAATACCTGCCATCTGTCCAAAGACCTGCATGATTTTGGGTTATAACTGCAGTTCCTGCAGAACCAGAAAAACCAGTAATATACTTTCTAGCTTTGAAATGTTCCCCTACGTATTCACTCTGATGAAAATCAGCAGTAGGTACGATGTACATATCAATATTTTTTTCTGCCATTAAACCCCTTAATTTTGTAATTCTTTCAGATACTTTCATTATGTTAGTCCCCTTTCAATTAGTATTAATTCTAGTAAAATTATAGCATAAAATAAAAAGAAAAATAACAATGAATGTAATAAATAGAAAATAAATAAATAATTACATAAGTATACGGACATTGAAGTTCATGATAGTTGATAAGTAAAATTATTATACGTAGTGTGAAACTATAAGATATATAGCAACAAAATTTTTAAATTGTATGGGTACAGTTGAAAAAATATTAATTTTAGTATAACTTAAATATAAATTATATTAATTGAGATGATTTAGGAGATGGATGTATGAAAGTAGATACAAAAAAAGTAGCAGCTATACAAGATATATCAGGTTATGGAAGAGCATCATTAACTACAGTAATACCTATAATATCTCTTATGGGATCTCAGGTATGCCCCATTCCTACAGCAGTTTTATCTACACATACAGGAGGATTTGGTAATCCTGAAATAATAGATTTAACTGGTAATTTACAAAATTATATAAAACATTGGGAACAATTACATTTATGTTTTGATTGTATATATAGTGGGTATTTAGGTTCCGTAGATCAAATAAATATAATATCAGATTTTATAAAATATTTTAAAAATGAAGATACACTGGTGGTTATAGATCCAGTAATGGGAGATAATTGTGAGTTGTATTCGGCTATAGATTATAATATGGTTCATAAGATGAGAGAGTTTATAAAATTGGCTCATGTTATAAGTCCTAATTATACTGAAGCCTGCTATCTTTTAGATATGGATTGTTCTCACTATAAAGTTTCTGAAAAAGAAGTGAAAGAAATGCTTGTAAGTTTAAGCCATATGGGCCCAGAAAATGTTATAATAACCAGTGTTCCATTATATGATAATATAATAGCTACGGCCTCATATAATAAAACAAAAAAAGAATTTTATATAGCAAAGGCTGATAAATTAAATGCTAACTATCCTGGTACAGGAGATGCTTTTACTAGTGTAATTGTAGGAAGCTTATTAAACAAAGAAGACATAAAAGATGCTGTAGATAAAGCTGTAGATTTTATAAATTATGGAATAAGAGTTAGTATGGAATATGATTATGATGAAAGAGATGGCATAATGTTAGAAAAAGCCTTAAAAAGATTAATATAAGAAGCATATAAAACTATCTCATATAAAAATAAATTTTTCATTATATTTTTTTCTACAATTATAAAACATTGTAATTATAAAAAATGAAATTTAAAATATAAAAAATAAATAAAAAAATTATTGCAAACTATTGAAAATAATATTATAATGAATAAAAATAATAATTATTAATTAAAATATATTATATCATATTTGGAAAATAATCAGTGATAAGTTAAATTTTGTGAAGAAAACTTCACTAATTTAAAAAGATATATTTAATAAAATATGATTATAGTATATATATTTAATAATTAAAACAATCCCTCTAAAATATACCCCCAATAATAGTGAATAAAAGTAAGGAGAGAAGTATAATACTTATCTCCTTACTTTTATTTTATATATATGTATTATTTTATTTATCATTAGAAAATACACATTATAACATAAGTTTTTAAATAAGGTATCAACATTATGTGTAATTACATATAATGGTACAGAATTAATTATATAGGAAAGATATAATATGAACTTTATACCTTTTGATAGTTATAGTATGTGTAGATTTTGTTACTTGAATAGATATAACCAAGTTATGAGAAATATGTGTAGAGGATATAATGGCTATCATAGACAATGCAATATGGGTGCTATTTCTTTAAGTGAACAAAATTTACAACCTAAAAATTTTAAAATAACATATCCTTTTATACAAGAGGTGGCTGACGAACCTATATCAAAATTAGTAAATGAAGCTATAGCTAATGAGGTAAGTAATTTATTTAAACAGCAAGCTTTGATACCTAGTAAAATAAATGTGGAAGAAGTTATAGGTTTTTATGATGTTAAATTAAATAACAAATGTATATTAAGTATACTATTTGGTATGTATACCTATTATACAAATGCAGCTCATGGATCTACATTATACTCATCTTTAAATATTGATTTAGACACAGGGAAAATTTATAAGTTAAGTGATCTTTTTACCAGTAAAATAAACTACAAACCTATTTTAGAAGAAAAAGTTAGGGGATATATAAAGGTAAATAATGTTCCTATGCTAGAAGAATATAAGGGGTTAGATCCTAATCAACAATTTTATCTTACTCCTGATTCATTAGTATTGTATTATCCAGTGTATCAGTATACTCCATATGCATATGGCCTATTTCAGATACCTATACCATATAAAGATATATTAAATTTATTAGGACCAGTAAGTCCTATACAAAGATTACTTAGATAATAAAATAATTAATAGTATAAGAAATATGAATATATTAATCATCATTAATAATGCAATATATTTATTTATAGCTTAACATGAAACCAATATGAGTTATATTAAGTTAAAATAAGAAAGTACTATAGCTTATTTATAAAAAAGTATAACATAATATCTTTTAAATATAAGTATTATGTGTTACAATCATTTTGTGAGTTTAATTAATTTTATATTAGAGTTTATTTTTGTATATTATATAAATTAGTATAGATATGACTAATAAAAAATCAGTGGGTATTTACTAGTATGAATATTATAAAATTTATTGGTGGTGGGGAATTATTAAAAATGGGGAAGAATTTTTTCTGTGAAAAAGAAATAATAAGTCCAGTGAACATATGTAAGAGTAATGGTACATTAAATGAAGAAAGTATAGGATGGAGTAGGAAACCTATATTTAATTGTAATATTAGAGGGAAGAATTTTAGAAAGAAAAAGTGGAATTATTGGTATATGATAAACCAGGATTGCTTATTTTCTGTCACTATAGCACATTTAGACTATATAGCAATGAGTTTTGTATATTTTTATGATTTTAATACGAAAGAGTTTGCTGAAAAAACTGTTATCACGCCTTTGGGGAAAGGTTGTACTATAGGAAAAAATGTTTTTGACAATGTAGAGTTTTCTAATGATAAATTGCAGGTACTTTTTAAATGGAATAAATACTTAGAAACTATGAATATATTGATACATTGTAAAGATTTTATGGGGAGAAATCTTACAGCTAAATTTAATGTTCTTTGTTTTCAGGAGCTGGAAACTATAAATGTATTAATACCTTGGAGCAGAAATAAGTTTCAATTTACATCAAAGCAAAATTGTTTACCCGTTGAAGGAAGAGTTATGATAAATAATAAAACTTATATATTTAATAAAAAAGATAGTTTTGCTGGATTAGATTTTGGAAGAGGGATATGGCCTTTTAAAATTATGTGGAATTGGGCTACTGCCGCAGGAAAGCAGCATGGAAGAATTATAGGATTTAATTTAGGTGCTAAGTGGACTGATGGAACGGGAATCACAGAAAATGGTCTATTTATAGATGGGAAGATTTTAAAATTAAATGAATGTATAGTTTATAATTATGATAAGAATAATCTTATGAAATCCTGGATCTTAAAGACAGAAATATCTGATAAAGTATATCTTGAATTTAAGCCTATATATAATAGGCTTGCTAAGACTGATGCAGTATTTTTAAAATCTACAGTACATCAAATAATAGGTGAATTTTATGGTAAAATAAAAGACAATGAGGGGAATATTATTAATATAGAAGCCTTAAAGGGCTCCGTAGAAGAACATTATGCTAAATGGTAAAGAATATAATAAATTTAGATAAAGCCTATAAGGAATTTAAAACCTTATAGGCTTTATCTATTAATAAAAAGCTTTAATTGTGTTAAAAAACACTTTATTAAAAAACAAAGAAGGCTGTAATATAGATTATTTAGTAGCATTCAATTGTAAACTATGAAATAATAAATATTAATAGATATAATATTTATTATAAATAAATTATATTTAACTAATT
Source organism: Clostridium sp. Marseille-Q2269 (assembly GCF_943736985.1). Taxonomy (GTDB): domain Bacteria; phylum Bacillota; class Clostridia; order Clostridiales; family Clostridiaceae; genus Clostridium_F. The sequence goes on along the minus strand of NZ_CALSFS010000001.1, from coordinate 383,101 downwards.
TTATGTACTATGATATTATGAAAAATATATGAGAATAACAGAAATATCATAATACTTTCGGTAGTTACAAAAAATATATTTGTAATTAAGGTATTAATTTAATATAATTAAGTAAATTTTTATAGCATTAAAAATAATTTTAAAATATAAATATTTAAAATAATTTTATATGGGGTGATAGTTATGAAATATAATTTTGATAAAATAATAAATAGGGACAACACTAATTGCAGTAAATGGAATTTTAATAAAGAAACCTTTGGTTATGAGGATGTAATATCTATGTGGATAGCTGATATGGATTTTGAAACAGTTCCAGAAGTAAAAGAAGAAATAATAAAAAGAGCTCAACATGGTATTTATGGTTATACAGCTACCACAGAAAGTTATTTTGAAGAAGTTGTAAATTGGATGAAAAAGAGGCATGGATGGAATATTAAAAAGGAATGGATAACAAATACACCAGGTATAGTTATGGCTACAAACACTATAATTAGAACATTTACTCATTCAGGAGATAAAGTATTGCTTCAAAGGCCTATATATTATCCATTTTTTAAAGCTATAAACAATAATGGATGCCATATAGTAAATAATCCATTAAAATTTAATGGGGAAAAATATGAGATGGATTTTGATGATTTAGATAATAAGCTTTCAGATCCTAGAGTAAAGATAATGGTATTGTGTAGTCCACATAATCCTACAGGAAGAGTTTGGACAAAGGAAGAACTTATAAAAGTAGGAGATCTTTGTTTAAAGCATAATGTATTAGTAATTTCAGATGAGATACATTCGGATTTAATATACAAACCTAATAAACATATACCTTTTGCTTCTATATCAAAGGAATTTGCAGATATAACTATAACTTGTACTGCCCCAAGTAAAACCTTTAATATAGCAGGACTTCAAGGATCAAATATCATAATACCTAATGAGAAGTTGATTAGTGAATTTAAAATAACCATGGAGAATATAGGAATATCAAGATTAAACATTTTTGCATATATAGCCTGTGAGGCAGCTTATAAATATGGAGAACAGTGGCTGGAAGAATTAGTAAATTACTTAGAAGGAAATATAGAATTTGCAAAAAAATTCATTGAAGAAAAAATACCTATGCTAAAAGTAATAGAACCAGAGGGAACCTATCTTTTATGGATAGATTGTAGACAATTAAAAATGTCAAAAGAAAAGCTTGAAGAATTTATGCTAAAAGAAGCAGGTGTAGCTTTTGATGAAGGGTATATATTTGGAGAGGAAGCTATAGGTTTTGAAAGAATGAATATAGCTTGTCCTAGAAGTGTGTTAAAAGAAGCTTTAAATAGAATGGAAAAAGCTATAAACAATAAAATATGAAGCAGTAAAAGATGTTATTAAGTAATAAATTTTAAAATAAAAGAAAAATGAATAATGTCTATTAATAAGATAGGAGATATCATATGATAAAAATAAGTAACTTGCATAAATCTTTTAATGGTGTAGAAATATTAAAGGGACTAAACTTAGATATAAAAAAAGGAGAAGTGGTTGCAGTTATAGGGCCATCAGGAACTGGTAAATCTACTTTTTTAAGATGTATGAATTTCTTAGAGAAAGCAGATAAAGGATCTATAGAAATAGAGAATCTAAAGGTGGATGTAGAGAAGGCAACAAAAGAACAAATACATCAATTAAGAATGAATACATCCATGGTTTTTCAAAATTACAACTTATTTAAAAATAAAACTGCTTTAGAAAATATAATGGAACCATTATTAATGGTGAAAAAAATGGATAAACATAAGGCCAGAGAAATAGCTATTAATATACTTAAACAGGTAGGATTAGAGGAAAAGAAGGACTATCATCCTTCTAAATTATCTGGTGGACAACAACAAAGGATAGGGATAGGTAGGGCTATGGCAGTAGACTCTAAAATAATGTTGTTTGATGAACCTACTTCTGCATTAGATCCTGAACTAGTAGGAGAAGTTTTAGAAGTTATTAAAAAGTTAGCAGATCAAGATATTACTATGATTATAGTCACTCACGAGATGAAATTTGCAAAGAATGCAGCAGATAGAGTAATATTTATGGATGATGGAAATATAGTAGAAGAGGGTACACCAAAGGATATATTTAGTAATCCTAAGAATGAACGAACAATAAAGTTTTTAAACAAAGTTGAAAACAAATAATAAAATTAAAAAACGATTTATTTTAAATTAATAGTAATAAAAAGCTAAGGCCCCTTATAGAATTAAGTATATCAGTTTTTTATTTTAATAAATTACCCTAACTTTACAGAGAATACAATAAAAATATGTATAAATTTTTTGATTTTTATTGTATAATTAAGTTGAAAATTAAACATTGCTTTACCAATTCATAAGGGGGATTTATATGTTGAATGGAAAAAAAATCCGAGAAGCTAGAATTAAGTTAGGTTATACTGCTCGGGACATTGAAAATCTTACTCATGATCCTAAGTTTACAACAGCTATTTCAAAATCTTATCTAGAAGAATTAGAAAGAGGGGATAAAAAAAATCCAAGTTTTGAGAAAGTAGTAGTTTTATCTCAAGTGTTGATGTGTAAATTAGATGATTTAGTCAGTAGGTAAAGCATTTGATACTAAAATTATAAAATTAATTTTTATATGAAATCAGAGAAAAATAATAAAAAGAACCAAACTATAAAATATTTAAAAACATAGGTGATTACAATTTAATATAACAAAAGCACTATCAATTTTCTAATCTTGATAGTGCTTTTAATTATGTAAGAACATAATTAAGAGAGTTTTATATATAATATTAATGCCTTAATACCAATATTTATTTTTATTTCTTTTATTTGATTTTGTTTTAATAAATCTTGATAAAAAGAATATTACAGCAATTATAGCTAATATTACAATTATAGAAACCACATAAAAAGGTATATTCTTTTTAATTATATCTTCCTTAGTTAATCCAGAGTATAATTCATATTTTTTCTGATGATCTCTTTCCTTTACTGTTAATGTTCCCATACTTTTTTTCCCTGAAAGTCCACTATAAGAGGTATTAACTATATTTATTGTATTGTTAATTTCTTTATCATTTGCTTCATTTTTATAGTAAGTAACATCTTCTTTTACAATTACAGGAACATCTATAGTTACGGAAGGCCCTATGAATTTTAAGGGATTATAAGATACTGTTTCTGTTTTTAAACTGGAGTCTTTCTTATACAAAGTTGAAGGCTTTGTATTATAACTCCAATCTATAATTTTTTTCATATCTTCAAAAACAAAAGAATCTTTAGCATCATATATAGATCCCATAACTACACCCAGTATTTGTCTACCATTTCTATTAAATAAAGTTACTAAACATCTACCAGCAGCATCAGTGTAACCTGTTTTACCTGCAACACAACCATCTTTACCTAAAAGCTTATCAGTGTTTTTTACTGCCATTTTAGTACCTTTAGAAGTAGTTATAGAACTTTCCTGTTTATTAGAAGATTCATAGACCCAATGATTTTTTAAAGCAGTTCTGCTTATTATGCTCAAATCATAAGCCGTAGTATAGTGATTAGAATCATGTAATCCATTAGGAGTTACAAAATGAGTGTTTTTTAAATTTAATTCTTTTATTCTTTTATTCATCATGTCTTCAAAATTTTTACTATTACCAGCTAATGCGTCACCTATCATGTAGGCTGCATCATTACCAGAAAAAAGTAATAGCCCGTCCATAACATCCGCTGCCTTCATAGTCTCACCTATAGCTATAGGATGAAGGTTTTTGTTTAGAGAATATTCAGGTTGATTTTTAGCCGAAGCTGTATAAGGGATAGCATCTGTTTTAGATTTATTTTCAGCTAATAAAAGTGCTGTTAAATATTTTGTAGTGCTAGCAGGATACATACGTTTATCAATATTTTTAGCATATATTATTTCTCCAGTTGCAACATCTACGGTCATAGCTGTTTTACCATGAATATTAGGAACTGGTGCAGGTGGATCTATTGCAGCAAATGCAGTAGATGTGAATGTAAAAATAAAAATAAAAAGTGTAATTAAAAACAATTTTTTTCTTTTCATAGGTCATCTCTCCGTTTACTTTTTTTCTAATTTCAAAAACAAAATATACTTTATATACTTTGCTAGTATAGCATTACACCATATATTTTACAAATACAAAAAATAGAAATGTATTTTTTTATGATTAGTATTTGTGATATTATCATAGACTAAAGTAAAATAAATAAATTTTATTACTATATTGTATATTTTCGTTTATAATTATTATAAATAAAATATGTTGTAATTATAAACAAAAGGTATTAAATACTTATTGACAATTAAATAGTTAGAATTTACTTAGGAATATGTGGAATATGTGATTTTTAGGAGGAAATATGAAAAAGGAATTTATAGATAAAGTATATGAAAAGTTTCAATATAGAAAACCAAAACCTATAGGGAATTTTAAGAGAAGTTCAGTAATGATATTATTAAATAAAGTAGGACAAAACATTAACATAGTATTTGAAGTAAGGGCATTAACTTTAAAAAATCAACCAGGAGATGTTTGTCTTCCAGGTGGGAAAATAGAAAAGGGAGAGAAACCTGTAGAAGCAGCTTTAAGAGAAACTATGGAAGAACTTAACATAGATAAGGAAAAGATACATTTAATAGGACAGATGGATTATTTTATTAGTCCATATAATTTTGTCATGTATCCTTTTGTTGCTATAGTAGAAAATGCAGAGATAAAACCTGATAAACAAGAGGTAGATCATGTATTTCAAGTACCTATAGGATATTTTATGGAAAACACGCCTACTTGTTATGAAATAGAGGTAGTACCTAATATAACAGGAGATTTTCCTTTTTCTCTTATAAGAAATGGGAAAAATTATAAATTTGGTAAAGGAACTATTCCAGAGTACTTTTATGAATACAAGGGCAATGTCATATGGGGGTTTACAGCACTTATTGTGAAAAATTTTATAGATATAGTCAGAAGTGAAAATAACTAATATAATAAAAATTCCACCAACTAATTAAAAGTTGGCGGAATTTTTTAAATACTTTTTTCTTTCTCACCCATACCAGCTATTGCAACTGATATAACTATTAATATAATATAACCTATAACATATATTATAGGTATTATTCCAGTCATAGTAAAAAATTTTAAATATATAAATAGAACTAATGATACAATAGCCCAAAATAAAGAAATATAGGCCATTTTATTATTACGATTTAACCAAGTTTTAGGATTTTTCATATGGCCAATTATATCTTTACTTTTTTCTTCTTCTCTAGATGAGTTAGTAGTTAATATTTTAAAATAAGCAAAAAAACTTAAAGATATCAAACATATACCTAAGAATAAATAAGATAATGATATACTAGTTACGTTCATCATAAAGCGCCTCCTATAAATGGAAATATGTTTTCATTGTACATATTTTTATTTTAACCAGTAATGTAGAAAAAATACCCAAAAATATAAAAATCAATATAGGTCAATTTATAATGTTATTACTTATTAAAAATGCAAACTAATAATGATTGGAAAAATAATAACATATTTGTAATAAAAAAGGATTTATTGAGTAAGTATAGAATTATTTATACTAAACCAATAATGAGTATAATAAAATTAAAATAATTTTATATTAACTCATAGAAGTATAAATGTTTATCTTATAATATAATTTTAAAACATTTTTAAAAGCTATATTTAACTAAAGGCATAAAAGGAGGAAGTGTAATGCTAAATTTTAATTATTCCATACCCACACGAATTTTCTTTGGTAGAAACCAAATAGAAGTTTTAGGAGAACAAATAAAAAAATATGGTTCTAGAGTATTACTTGCCTATGGTGGAGGAAGCATAAAGAAGAACGGAATATATGATAAAGTTATAGAAATTTTAAAAAGTAATGATATAAAATTTTTCGAGCTTTCAGATATAGCCCCTAACCCAAGAGTAACTAGTGTAAGAGAAGGGGTAAAAATATGTAGAGAAAATAATATAGATTTCATATTAGCAGTAGGGGGTGGAAGTACTATAGATTGCTCAAAAGTAATAGCAGCATCATATTATTATAAAGGAGATCCATGGGATATAGTAACTAAAAAAGTTAAGATAAATAGGATATTGCCTATAGGAAGCATACTTACATTAGCTGCAACAGGATCAGAAATGGATGCTGGTGCAGTAATTAGCAATATGGACACTAATGAAAAAATAGGAGTTGGACACCCAGCTATGACACCTAAGTTTTCTATATTAGATCCACAGTATACCTTTACAGTGCCTAAAAATCAGACAGCTGCAGGAACTGCAGATATAATGAGTCATATATTTGAAGCTTATTTTAGTAAGACAAAAGAAGCGTATATTCAAAATAGAATGGCAGAGGCTATTTTAAAAACTTGTATAAGATATGGTAAAATAGCCATAGAAGAGCCGGAAAATTATGAAGCTAGGGCCAATCTTATGTGGGCATCTAGTTTAGCTATAAATGGATTATTAAGTTATGGTAAATCAGAACCTTGGAGTGTTCATCCTATGGAACATGAGCTAAGTGCTTTTTATGATATAACTCATGGTGTAGGATTAGCTATATTAACTCCAAATTGGATGAAATATGTTTTAAGTAATGAAAATGCAAATGATTTCTATGAGTATGGGGTAAATGTTTGGAACATCAATCCGGATGAAAGCAAATATGAAGTAGCACAAAAAGCTATAGATAAAACTAGACAGTATTTTAATGAATTAGGAATCCCATCTACATTAAAAGAAGTTGGAATAGGGGAAGAAAAACTAGAACAGATGGCAAAAGCTGCTACTAGAGGTGGAGATTTAGAAGGATTTAAGCCTTTAAATTGGGAAGATGTTTTAAATATATATAAATTATCTCTTTAATTTTAAAAGAATGTTTTATTATGATAGTTAAGGAGAGGGTTAAAACAGTGAATATTTAGTTAATAAAGTTATGTAGGAATTTGTAGATATCAGAGGAAATGATTGAATTTAATGAAGATTTAGTTAATTTTATAAGAAAGCCATTTAAATGCTTTTTTTCTGATGTATAATGTTATGTGTATTATAGTGGGAGAAAGGGGAATTTTCATGGATTGTCCATTTTTAACTACTTTTGATGAAGAAATAAAATGTTTTAAAGAATGCGCTTTATATGATTATAAAAATAATGATGGCGTATGTCCTTTTAAGGAACTAGAGGACAACAAGGTAAGTATTGAAAAGGATTTTAATGATATAGATGATGCAGTTGTAAATGAAGGCCTAGATTTTATAAGAGAGCATTATAAACTTACAACAGAGCATTATTTATAATATTATATGTTTAAATTTAAAAATAAAAAAATTAATATATATTTTAAATTTATATATAGCAGTAATATATTAATACAACATAACATTTAACTAAGTTTACTTCTTAAGTTTATTAATATTCCTCTATATTATCTTTCAGTTTATATCACTTTTAGATATAGGATGATGATTTTATTAATTTTTATATTGATTTCTATTTTACTAAAAGTAATATTTTTAAGATTAAAATATTATATTTAAGTATAAAGAGAAAATCAATTTTTAGAAATAATAATAAAATAGGGGAGGAATTGTAATGAAAAAAAAGAAAAGAAGTTTTCCCACGGCTTTTACGGTATTGTTTATTGTATTAATTATTGCTGCTATACTTACTTATGTGATTCCAGCAGGGGCTTATTCCAAACTAAGCTATGATAGTGAAAAGAATGTTTTTAATATAATTAAGCCTGATGAATCTACAAGTGAGTTACCAGCAAAACAGTCTACCTTGGACAAACTTAAAATTAAAGTAAGTGTAGAAAAATTTAAAGACGGTAGTATTAATAAACCTGTAGCTATACCAGATACTTATGAAAAGGTAGAACAGAAACCTCAGGGATTTTATGAGGTGGTTCAAGCACCTATCAAAGGTGTATATGATACTATTGATATTATAATGTTTGTGCTTATTTTAGGAGGAGTTATTGGAATATTAAATAGTAGCGGGGCTTTTGATGCGGGAATTGCAAGATTATCCGTAGCTACTAAAGGTAAGGAATATCTTCTTATAGTTATCATTACTACATTAATTGCTTTAGGTGGAACTACGTTTGGACTTGCAGAAGAGACCATAGCTTTGTATCCAATACTTGTTCCAGTTTTTGTAGTTGCAGGTTATGATGCTTTGGTTTGTATTGCAGCTCTTTATATGGGATCATCTATAGGAACTATGTTTGCTACAGTAAATCCTTTTTCTGTTGTTATAGCCTCTAATACTTCTGGCATATCCATGGCATCAGGATTTATATTTAGAATTATAGGACTTATTATAGCAGTGGCTATAACTGTTGCTTATATTGTAAAATATGGATTAAAGGTTAAAAAAGATCCCAGTAAATCCATAATATATGAGCAAAAAAAAGAAATTGAAGATAGATTTTTAAAGGATTACAATAATAAAGAAGTACCAGAATTTACTTTAAGTCGTAAACTTATGCTAATAATATTTACTGCCACTTTTGTGATAATGATATTGGGAGTGTCTAAGCTAGACTGGTGGTTTACTGAAATGACAGCCTTATTCCTTGGAGTAGGAATAATTTTAGGAATAATTTCTCGTATGGGAGAAAAACAGTTTGTAGATAAGTTTGTAGCTGGTTCAGCTGATTTAGTAGGAGTTGCATTAGTAATTGGTGTTGCAAGATCTATTAATCTTATAATGGAGAATGGTATGATTTCAGATACAATACTTTACTATTCTTCAAATGCAGTATCAGGAATGAATTCAAGTGTATTTATAATAGTCATGCTTATTGTATTTATAGGACTAGGATTTTTTATACCATCATCTTCAGGACTTGCAGTACTTTCAATGCCTATTATGGCTCCTCTTGCAGACAGTGTGGGGTTACCAAGAGAGGCTATAGTAAATGCATATATGTTTGGTCAAGGACTAATTGCTTTTATAACTCCAACAGGACTTATACTGGCAACTTTAGCTATGGTAGATGTTACTTATGATAAATGGCTTAAATTTATAATGCCACTTATGGGATATATAGCTGCATTATCTGCTATAATGTTACTAATACAAAGTTTTGTAGGATAATTTTATAATAAATAAAAAAGCTGTTGATAAAATATGTTTAGCAACAGCTTTTTAGTTCAACTTTAAATTTATAATATAAATTGTTCTTAGTTACTCTTCATAAATCTCTGAAAATTTATGCAAAAGTTCTTGTTTAATTCTCCAAAGTTTTGGAGAAAGGTCCACATAGTAATTATGAGGATTTTCAAATCTTAAAACTTCAGGCCACAATCTTTCAGTTTGTTTTTTAGCAAAATGCTTTATATCCATAACATTAGGACTTTCGTAAACTTTATTTCCTTTATCAAATATTTTAACTAGCAATTCTTCCGCATAGTAATTTTTGATTTTTTTCTTTTTCCATGTAAATAAAGGATCAAATATTTCAAGTGGTTTAGTCTCATCTATTTTCTCATCATGAATAGCTATAAGATCGACAATAGCTTGATGAGAATCTTTATCATATATTCTGTAAACTTTTTTAAATCCTGGATTAGTTATTTTTTCTTCGTTTTCACTTATTTTAATTTTAGGTGTTATTATTCCGTCAAAAGCTTCCACTGCAGTCAACTTGTATACTCCACCAAAAACAGGTTCAGATCTTGCTGTTATAAGTCTTTCTCCTACACCAAAGCTATTAATTTTGGCCCCTTGATTTAAAACATCTCTTATTATAAATTCGTCTAAAGAATTTGATACTACTATGCTTACATCCTCATAGCCAGCATTATCTAACATTTTTCTGCATTTTTTTGTGAGGTAAGTTATATCACCACTGTCTATTCTAATTCCCTTAGGCCTAATACCCTTAGGTTTTAATACTTCATTAAATACTTTTATAGCATTAGGAATACCAGATTTCAGTACATTATAAGTGTCTACTAAAAGTACACAATTCTCTGAATCTACCTCTGCCCAAGTTTTAAATGCCTCATATTCTGTAGGAAAAAGTTGTATCCAACTGTGAGCCATAGTACCGGCAGTTGGTATACCAAACATTTCTTCAGCTATAGTACAAGCTGTTGCACTACAACCGCCAATTACAGCTGCTCTAGCACCATAAATAGCACCATCATAGCCTTGAGCTCTTCTAGAACCAAACTCCATAACAGGACGATTTTCAGCAGCTCTACATATTCTATTAGCTTTAGTAGCTATAAGAGTTTGATGATTTATAGTAAGAAGGATCATAGTTTCTACAAATTGAGCTTGAATAACCGGTCCACGAACTGTAACTAAAGGTTCATTTGGAAAAACAGGATATCCTTCCGGTACTGCCCAAACATCACAAGAAAATTTGAAGTTTTTTAGATAGTCTAAAAATTCCTCGGAAAATTGTTTTTTAGATCTTAAATATTCTATATCATCTTCCGTAAATTTCAAGGTGGATAAATATTCAATAAGTTGTTGAACTCCTGCCATAATACAATAGCCCCCACCATCAGGAACTCTTCTAAAGAACATATCATAGTAGGCTATTTTGTCTGCCATGCCACTTTTTAAATATCCATTTCCCATAGTAAGTTCATAAAAATCTACTAACATGGTAAGATTTCTATTGTTTCTAACATCGAAGTTTTTACTGTATTCCATTATTAATTCTCCTCTATGTAATAGTAAAAATATATAACAACATTGTAATACTTTACAAGATCTATTACAATACTTAGTGATGAAAATTAAAATATTAGTCACTTTTTTATGAGCCTTATGAAAAAATATAGAGAATATATGGAAGTAATTAAATATAAATGAAATTTTATATTTATTCTATTTATAAAGTTATAGAATCAGTTTTAAATATAAAGCTTTAGATATTGTATATAGATCTCTATAATGAATATAAATATATATTTTGTAATAAATTTCATTGTCATACATTTGATATTTTCTCTAGGTTTTAGTAAAGTATACTTGATTGAGTATTAGAAGATTAAGGGAGTTTTTATATGATAGATTATAGTTTTTTAGATCACTATCAGAAAGAAGCGGTGAAGAGCCATAAGGATAATACTTTAATTGTAGCTCCACCAGGTTCTGGCAAAACCACTGTTATTATAAATAGAGTTGCATATTTAATAGAAAATCTAAGTATAAATCCCAATAATATATTGGTAATAACTTTTACTAGAGCTGCAGCTATGAACATGAAAGAAAGATATAAGGAAATAAGCAGTAATAAAAAAGCACCTTTTTTTGGAACCTTTCATGGCCTTTTTTATAAAATACTAAATAGATACTATAAAAATATAAATATAATAGGGAGAAAAGAAACCTATTCTTTAATAAATAATATACTGATATCCTATTTGGATTCTGTAAATGAAGACAAAGTAAGAGATGTTTTAAATGATATCTCTCTTTTTAAAACTAGTAATTTAACTATGGATAAGTTTGTATCTAAAATTGACAAAAGTATATTTGAGCATTGTTTTAATAGTTATGAAGAATATAAAGAAAAGAAGGAACTTTTAGACTTTGATGATTTGCAAATAAATATGTTTAAGCTTTTGAGTGAGGATAAATATCTTCTTAATGGATATAAAAAATTATTTAAATATATATTAGTAGATGAATTTCAAGATTGTGATATATTACAAATAAATATTCTTCAAATGTTATGTAATGGTAATTCTTTGTTTGCAGTAGGAGATGAGGATCAATGTATATATTCATTTAGAGGATCCAAACCAGAGTGTATGGTAAATTTCAGCCAATATTTTCAAAATGGAGAAAAGATATATTTAAGATATAACTATAGAAGCCCCAAAAATATAGTAAATATTTCTAAAAATCTAATTTCAAACAATAAGTTAAGAAATAATAAAAAAATAGATGCTTATAATAATTATGATAAAAAAATACTATTAAAGTGTTTTTTAAATGAAAGAGAGCAGGCAGAAGAAATAAGTAGAATAATTAGTAATATTATAAATGAAGGTTATACATATAAAGATGTAGCCATACTTTATAGAACCAATATGGAAAGTAGAAGTTTAACGGATTTATTTTTCAAAAAAAGAATACCATTTAGACTTTTGGATAAAGGTTATAATTTTTTTAATCATTTTGTATGTAAAGACATACTAAATTATATGCAGATATGTATAGATCCTTATGACAAAAAAACCTTTATAAAAATTATAAATAAACCTTTTAGATATGTAAGTAAACTAAATGTAGAAAGATTAAGAAGACATAAATATTATAAGAATAGTTTTGATATATTAAAAGAGCAAAAAGATATTCAACCTTTTCAAATAAAGAATTTAGATGATGTTGAAAAGGATATAAATAAAATGAATAAAATGAGTGCTAGAGATGCAATAGGTCATATAATGCATACTTTAGGGTATGAGCAGTATATTAAAGAATATAGTGAAAGAATAAAAGTAGACAAGGAAGAATTTTTACAAATAGTAGATGAATTAAAAGAAGCAGCTGAAGGATATACAAGTATTTTAACTTTTTTAGTTCATGTAGAGGAAGTAGAAAAAGAAATAAATAAAAAAGAGGTAGATGAAAATAGTGTAATATTAAGTACAATTCATGGAGTTAAGGGTATGGAATTTAAAAATGTAATTATTGTGAATTGTAATGAAGGGAATATTCCATATAATAAGGCTGATGAGAAAGTTAATATAGAAGAGGAAAGACGGCTTTTTTATGTAGGTATTACAAGGACAAAAGAAAACTTATACCTAACTGTGCCAAAAGCTATAAGAGGGAAAAATAAAGAAGCATCTAAATTTATAAAAGAGTGTAAGTTAGATAATCAATTGCTACAAAATGATTATTTCAAAGGAAAAGAAAGGATAATTCATAAAGTCTTTGGTGAGGGAATTATTGAAAGTCAAGGAAAAGACTATGTAGAAATAGTATTTTTGGATGGTATGAAAAGAAAATTTGATATGAATGTTATAACTAAAAGTAATATTATTAAAAAGATTTAATTGAAACAACATTGTGAATAATAATTTCATGATGTTGTTTTTAGTTTGAGAAAATAGATGTATAATCTACTATTAGTTTAAATAGTAGATTATTAGTATATGTTCACATAATTTATTTGAAATATAATCTTAAATAAATTATGTGAACAATAAAATTATCATGTATATACTAATAATAACAAGAGCTATAAATAATATAATTAAATATAAAAACTGACAAAGTAAAATATTATAGCTATTTATAAATAATGGGGAGAAGGACTTAAAGAATAACTATATATAATAGATTTATTTAAAACCTTTTCTATATAAAAATATATAAAAATATATTAAAATACATATTAATATGTGTATTAAATGTCTTATAAGTTCTAATATATTTGACATAAAAATAAAATATGGTATACTATATTTGAAAAATATGATAGAGATTAAAAGCATTTAAGTTTAAGGAGGAAAGAATCATGATTCATTTTAAAACAATGTGGGATGATGTATGTAATATTTTAAGTGATAATGAAATAGAAAATCTAGAGATCCTTGAAAATTATAAAACAGGATTTATAGTAAAAACAGAACATGGAACAGAATTTATAACTAAAGATGACTTTGTTGATTTTTGGTGTCATATGCTGTGCTTTAATAAAGTAACAGAGATAGATATAGATATAGACAAAAACGGTAGAGAAACTAAGAAATGTATTTGTGATATTGTGAAAAACTTACCTTATATAAATGATAGCAATGGTATAATAACCTTAGTAGAACAATAAAAAATCATAGTATACATTTGTATATTTTTATATAAACAATAACTTAAATGCAAGATTAGGATATTATTATAATTATAATAATATGCTTATAGGTATTTTAAAAAGGCTACTTTTGTTGAATGTTTCAATAGAATATTATATAATTTTATTAGGCTCATATTCTAAAAATTAAGAATATGAGCTTTTAAATTATGAAAAAGAGGTAGTATACTATGGAAAAAATTCATCTTGATAAACAGAATGTAGTATTTGCTTTAGATATAGGCACTCGTTCCATATTAGGATCAGTAGGAATAGTTAGAGATAAGAAATTTCATGTTATAGAAGAAAGTTACATAGAGCATGAAGAAAGGGCTATGATAGATGGTCAAATTCATGATGTTTCCCTGGTAGCCAATGCAGTAGAAAAAGTAAAAACAGAGTTAGAAGAAAAACTAGATATAGAATTAAATAAAGTATCTATTGCTGCAGCAGGCAGATTTTTAAAGACATATACAGCTAAATCTGAATTAAACATAGACACTGAAATGGAAATAGATAAAGATACTATAAGAAGTCTAGAGCTTACATCAGTAAAAAAGGCAGAGGAAGAAGTAAGTAAAAAATCTGGTGGTAAACTTTATTGTGTAGGGTATACTGTTAAGAATTATTATTTAAATGATTATATTATAGGAAACTTAATGTTGCAAAAAGCATATAAAATAGCAGCAGAGGTTATAGCTACGTTTCTTCCAAGACATGTTATAGATAGTCTTTACTCTGTAATGAAAAAAGTAGGACTCATAGTAGATAGCTTAACTTTGGAACCTATAGCCGCTATGGAAGCTGCTATCCCTAAAAAATTAAGACTTTTAAATTTGGCGTTAATAGATATAGGAGCAGGAACTTCAGATATAGCCATATGCAGTAGAGATAGTATAACAGCTTTTGGCATGGTTTCTTTAGCGGGAGATGAAGTAACAGAATCTATTGTTCAGAATTATTTGGTAGATTTTGAGACAGCAGAAAAAATAAAGAAGCAATGTACACAATCACAAACAGTAGAATATATAGATGTTTTAGGACTATCTAATAAAATTCCATCAAAGGAAGTACAAAAAGTTATAGAACCAGTAGTTAGAAAAATATCACAGGAAATAGGGAATAAGATAATTGAAATAAATGGAGAAAAATCTCCTAATGCTGTATTTTTAGTAGGAGGTGGAGCTCATACACCTCTTTTAAAAGAATTTTTATGTGAAAAGCTTAATATACCTTTAGAAAGAGCCGCTGTAAAAGATAGAGAAGCAGTTATAGATTGTAGCATTGATAATAGTAAATTTGGTAGTGAAGGGGTAACAGTATTAGGAATAGGATTGATATCAATAAGAAGATTAGGAAATGACTTCATAGATGTAATGCTAAATGGGAGTATAATAAGCTTATTTAACTCACATAAACACACAGTTATGGATGTAATACTTCAGGCAGGAATAAATCCTAAAGTGCTATTAGGCAAAAATGGTAAAACCGTAAAGTTTGTACTGAACGGTATAAAAAGAATGGCTTTTGGAACTTTAGCTACAAATGCATCTATAAAAATTAATGGAAGTAAAGCATCTGTAGAAGACAATGTAAAAGAAGGAGATAAAATAGAAATAGAATTTGCTAAAAATGGACATGATGCAAAGCCTACTTTAAAGGATTATATAAAAAAAGTGCATTCTATAACCTTTTTTATAAATGATATTATAGAAAATTTAATTCCATTAGCTTTTGTAAATAATGAAAAAACACATGTTAACTATATAATAAAGGAAGGGGATAATGTTAAAATTTTATTTCCTGAAACCTTAGGTCATTATAAGGAATACTATGAGAATATGAAGGATTATAGATATTATTTAAATGGAGAAGAAATAGGAGAAAATTATATAATAAAAGAAGGAGATAGAATATATAAATTAAGAGAAGAAGTAAAAGTAGATAACCAAGAAAATGTTGAAATAAATAAACCAGATGAAAAAGAAATAGAAAGTGGTAGTGATGAATTTAACGAAAAACAAATAATTAAAACTGATGAAAAAATAATTCTTGAAGAGAAAATAGACAGTAATTATAATGAGGATAGAGATAATAAAATAAATAAAACAGAACTATGGAAAAAAGAAGCTGCATTAACTATGGAATCTTCTATAGAAAGCAATGATGAAAATATAAAATCGGAAAGTTTAAATGTAAATAAAACAGATATAAAAGTTAGAGTTAATAATGAAGAAGTAACTCTCAAGGGAAAAGATAAATATATTTTTATAGACATATTTAATTATGTTAATTTTGATTTATCCATAGCTAAGGGACAAATAGTTCTTCTTTTAAATGGTAATAACGCTGGGTATCATGATAATTTAAAAGATGGAGATTCAATAGAAATAAAATGGGAGTAATTAAAAAGTAATTTTAAACAGGTATATAGTTGACAACTAAATATTAAAAAGCTAAATTACATTAATATAAAATTGGAGGTAAGTATGGGGGAAATAGATTTTTTAAAAGAAGCTTTAGGTATAAAAGAAGAAGTTATAAAATTAAGAAGAGATTTTCATGAACATCCAGAACTAGATTATGATCTTTTTAGAACTTGTGAAAAGGTAAAAGAATTTTTAAAAAATGAAGGCATAGAGTATTACGATACTGCTAGTACAGGTGTCTGCGCTATAATAAGAGGGAATGGTTCCAAAACAGTAGCTATAAGAGGAGATATGGATGCTCTTCCTATACAAGAAAAAAATGTTTGTGATTACTCTTCAAAAGTAGAAGGGAAAATGCATGCTTGTGGCCATGATGCCCATACAGCAATACTTTTAGGTACAGCTAAGGTTTTAAATTCTATAAAACATGATTTAAAAGGTAATGTAAAATTATTATTTGAACCAGCAGAAGAAACTACTGGTGGAGCTAGACTTATGATTAAAGAAGGAGTTCTTAAAGAACCAGAAGTAGATGCGGTCATAGGTCTTCATATGGAAGAAAAGATAGAAACAGGCAAAATAGGATTAAGAAAAGGTGTAGTAAATGCGGCATCAAATCCCTTTACTATAAAAATAAAGGGAAAGGGAGCTCATGGAGCTAGACCAAATAATTCTGTAGATCCTATAATTATAGCTAGCAATGTGGTAGTGGCTCTTCAAAATATAGTAAGTAGAGAATTGCCTCCTACAGATCCAGGAGTAATAACTATAGGGACTATCCATGGAGGTACAGCTCAAAACATAATACCAGAGGAAGTTGTATTTTCTGGTATTATAAGAGTTATGAAAAAGGAACATAGAGAATATGTAAAGAAAAGATTGAGAGAAATAGTAGAAGGTATATGTAAAGCTATGAGAGGCCAATGTGAAATAAATATAGAGGAAAGCTATCCATGCCTTTATAATAATGATGAAATGCTGAACAGCTTTATAACTTCTGCAAAAGGTATAATAGGAGAAGAAAATATAAAAATGTTAGAAGAACCAAGCATGGGAGTTGAGAGTTTTGCCTATTTCTCTATGGAAAAACCTTCAGTATTTTATTATTTAGGTTGTAGAAATGAAGAAAAAGGTATAGTACATCCAGCTCATAGCAACTTATTTGATATAGATGAAGATTCCCTATCATTGGGAGTAGCACTTCATTGTAGAGCTGCCTTTGATATCCTAAATTCTTAATATATTTTAATAGTATAAATAAGAATAATATGTAGTTTAATTGAAAGTATTGGGCTTAAATAAGTAACGTTAGATAATAAAAATTTATTTGAGATGTATTATGAGATCTCTCTAAGGTAGATTTTATCAAGATTCTGCTTTAGGGAGATATTTCATTTAAGTAAGTTTGTTAGATTAGTATGCTTAGTTTATATATTGAGCTAGTATATAAATTAAATTTTGTTAAGAAAGGATAATATAATATTAAAATTATTATATTATTATTCATAAAGCTAATGATGGTCAGAGGTTTCTTTACTTGATAAAAATATGATAGTAATATATAATAAGTTGTTAGTATATACATTATAATCATAAATTACATAATTTAGAAGGAAATTGTGCATTTTTAGCAAAAATAAGAAAGGGTATACTACATAGGAATTACAAGGATGCATAATATATAAATAATAAAGTTGTACTGTAAGGAGTGTTTTCATGAAAATAGTAATAGGAGCTAATGAAGCAGGGCAAAGATTAGATAAATTTTGTAGAAAATGGCTTAAAGATGTACCTTTAAGTGCTATATATAAGTCTATAAGAAAAGGTGAAATAAAGGTTAATGGTAAAAAGTCTAAGGAAAAGTATTTTATTGAAGAAGGAGATTTAGTAGAATCTTTTAATGTAAAATCTAAAGGAGAAAAAAAGAAATTTGTTAGAATAGATAATAATCTTAAGATTACATATGAAGATGAAAATATGGTATTGGTAGAAAAATGGCCAGGAGTTTTAGTTCATTCAGATAAGAAAGAAGGAGAGCCTACTTTAACAGACTATGTGCTGTCTTATCTTTATGATAAAGGGGATTACACTCCAGAGCTAGAGGTTACTTTTACACCAGCACCTTGCAATAGATTAGACAGAAATACTTCTGGTATAGTTATATTCGGTAAGAATTATGAATCATTAAAAAATTTAAATGAAATGATAAGAGACAGAAAAATAGAAAAATATTATTCATCTTTAGTAAAGGGTAGAATTAAAGATGGTACTTATGAAGCTTATATATCTAAAAATGAAGATATGAATATGTCTAAGATATATAATGAATCAAAACCTAATACTAAAAAAATAGCAATGAATGTTAAAACTATTCAAACTTGTGGATCTTTTTCATTTATAGAGATACAACTTTTAACAGGAAGAAGTCATCAACTTAGAGCTCATTTAAGTCATTTAGGAAATCCTATAGTAGGAGACTCTAAATATGGAGATAAAAAGCTAAATAGTTTCTTCCACAATAAATATGGATTAAGTTATCAATATTTATATTCCTATAAACTTATATTTAGAGAAACTATGGGCAATTTAGAATATATGAAAAATAAAACCATAGCAGAAACTTTACCACCTATTTTTAAGAAAATAAAAAAAGATGTGTTTAAGTTCTAATAATATATAAGTATGGGATGGGGAGTACATTATGAAAAAGCAATCAGTAACTAAAGGATTTGCCATATTATCTATAGCGGGAATGTTGGCAAAAGTTTTTTCTTTAATTTACATACCGGCATTAATAAATATACTTACAGATCAAGGGTATGGTATTTATATGGCTGCTTATCAGATTTTTGCATTTATATTTGTTTTAACTAATTCTGGTATACCTGTGGCCATATCTAAGCTTGTATCAGAGCTTATAGCAACAGAAAACTATAAAGATGCCCTAAAGTCTTTTAGAATAGCTAGATATATGTTACTATTTTTAGGATTTATCATGGCTTTATTTACTGTTTGTGCATCAGGAGTGTTATCTAAGATTATAGGATATGAAAAAGCTCAATTAGCAGTATTAGCTTTAGCACCATCTATATTATTCACATCTGTTTCTTCTGCTTATAGAGGATATTTTCAAGGTATGGGTAATATGACACCTACTGCAATATCTCAGGTTATAGAGCAACTTGTAAATATAATATTTTCTTTATTATTTGCAGTCATGTTTATAAAATATGGTTTAGAGGCAGGATGTGCAGGCGGTACCGTTGGAACTTCTTTAGGAGCGTTGGTTTCTGCTTTGTTTTTAATTTATTGTCATAAAAAAGACGGAGCTATAAAAGTAAGAGATAAAAGTAATATAAAAGATGAAAAATATAGCATGGCATATTTAATGAAAAAAATTGTACACTATGGATTGCCAATAACATTGTGTGTAGGCATGAATTCTGCAGGAGCTTTGGTTGATTTATATAATACAAAAGCAAGACTTATGGTGGGTGGATTTAATGAAGTAAATGCCACTGTACTCTACGGGTATTTAGCTAAGTACCAGCAACTTATAAATGTTCCAATAGCTATTATAAGTTCTCTTTCTATGGCGGTGCTTCCTGTTATAGCGGCGGCAGCAGCAAAAGGAGATAAAAAACAGGTTAAAAATAATATAAATTATGCTTTTAAATCTTGTTTTTTAATTTCTATACCAGCTGCTGTGGGATTAGGTTTCTTAGCAAAACCTATATATAGTATGTTACATATAGGTGGCGGTGTAGATATAATGAAATATGGGGTTATAGTATTAGTTTTAATGGCTGTAGCCCAAATACAAACTACTATACTTCAAAGTATAGGTAAACTTTATGCTGCTACATTATATTCTGTTATAGGAATATGTTTTAAAATAGCTATTAATTATTTATTAATAGCAAATCCAACTATAAATATAATGGGAGCAATATATGGTAGTGCCATTGGTTTTTTAATACCTATTATATTAAATCATAGGATGATTAAAAAATCTCTAAAGGTGAATTTTAATATTATAACTCCTGCTATAAGGCCTTTTATATCTGCTCAAATAATGGGATTTGTAATAGTACCTGTTTATACTGTAGTTAATAATGGTATAATAGTTGGGCTTAAGAAAGTTTATATAGCTAATGCAGTGGCAACTATGCTGGCTATAATATTAGGCATATTTATATATGCTTATTCCTTGATATTAATAGGAGGATTAAAAAAGAAGGATTTAGATAGGATGCCTTCTAAGTTGAGAAAGTTAATACCGGATTTTATTATAAAAAGAATGAAATAAAAACAATAGATTAGCAAGAATTATTTTGCTAATCTATTGTTTTTATTTGTAATATTTATAAGCATAAACATTAATAAAAATCCAAGAAATATTATTAAAATATTTTTTATATAAATATTGTGTATAAATATAACATTATTTAAAAGGTTCAATATAAGATATACTAAAACTGTGCATAAAGTGTATATTATTTTTTCATGTAAATCTATTTTTATAAAACAATATTTTTTTATTTCTATAAAATTTAGTATTATGGACGTTATAGAGGTTATTATTAAAGTAATACCATATCCATATATATTTATAAAAGATAATCCTGTTAATATATACAATAATATTAAATCTTCTATAGATACAATTATAGAATTCCTTAAAAGTATTTTTTGTTTTCCTATACCATTTAATATAGCATAACTGATGGTAGATACATATACAAAAGGAGCAGAAAAAGATAAAAATCTTATATAATTTCCAAGATCCTTTCTATTAAAAAACATAAATCCTAATTCATTAGGTATAGCAACACAAATAGCTAGAGTACTTAAACTCAATATTAAGGCTATCTTTATGATTTTTACTATCCTATTTTCCATAGAAAAGTAATTACCTTTACTCATGCTTTCTGATAAATCAGGTATTAATATAGTACAAATAGAAATTAATATTATTGAAGGAAATAAAGGTATAGATAAAGCCATATTAGAAAATTTACCTATCAACGCTAAAGCTTGTTTGTAATTTATTCCAGCACTTACTAATCTTCTTGGTATTATAAGCGTTGAAAGTGTAGATAAAGCTGTAGTTAAAAAACCATTTAAGCATAAAGGTAAAGATACTATGAGTACATTAAAAAGAAGTTGGAGACCGTCTTCGGATTTTTTATAGTTAAATTTATACTTTAATTTGCTTTTTATATAAAAAATATATAGAAAAATTAAGCTTATAAATTCACCTATAGTTAGAGTAGTATAAGCAGTGGTTACAGTTCCAGATACTGAAGAAATATTTAAGGAATAAATTATAATAGAAAATACCACAACTCTAAGTCCTTTTTCTATTATATCTATAATAGCAGGAATCTTAGATGTTGATATTGAATAAAAATATCCCTTCAATATGGCAGATAGAGCAATAAAAATCATAGCAGGGCACATAACTCTCAAAGCTTTAAGTGATCTAGGGTCTTTTATTATATGAGAGCTTATGTAAGAAGAATTAATAAAAACAAAGCATACCACAATTATAGCCCATATAGTATCAAAAGTTAGAGTAGATTCTACGGTTTTATGTAAATTACCAAAATCATTTTTACCAAAATAAATAGCACAATTTCTAGATATGGCTGCAGTCATACCACCGTTTATAAGGCAAATGAATAAATCATAAATAGGCATAATTAATCCATAAAGTCCCATACCCTCAGCTCCAAGTTTATTAGAGATAAGTATAGAGAAGGTAAAGCCAAAGATTCCTGTAGTTAAATTAGAAACTATTAATGTAAGAGATTCTTTAAAAAAAGTACTTCTTTTTTTTAGCATAAGAAATATAATTCAACTCCTATAAAGTGATTGGCAGGATATAGTTGTAATATTTCAAAATATAAAATTAATAAAATACTAACACTTAATAAATATGAGAAGAATTTAAAATATATTCTACTAAATAGCAATGTATAATATAAAAAATAAAAGTGTTTCAAAATAAACTTTATTTTGAAACACTTTGTTTTTATGAGGTTTGTTTAATTTTTTCTACTATAACTGCACAAGAAGCGTCCCCTACTACATTTACTGATGTTCTTAACATATCAAATATTCTATCTACACCAAATAAAAGAGGAAGACCAACCACAGGGATATTTGCAGCTAGTAACACTGCTACAACTAATAGCGATGGACCTGGAACACCTGCTTGTCCTATTGAACCTATAGTTGCTGTAAATATTATAGCTATGTATTGGGCTGGTCCTAGATGTATATGAAATACCTGAGCAAAAAAGCAAGCTACTAAAGCATAATATATTGCATTACCATCCATATTAATGGTAGCACCCAAAGGTAATACAAAAGAAGCAGTTTCTTTTGATACTCCTAAATCATTTTCACAACTTTCTATATTTAAAGGTAAAGCTGCCATAGATGAAGACGTTGAAAAAGCCATTAATTGAACTTTATATATAGATTTCCAAAATTTTTTTAATGAAGTTTTGGAAAGAAGTTTAATAAATAAAGAATAAACTCCAAAGTTATGAACACATAAAGCTAATATATCTACTATTAACAAGAATAATAAACTTTTTAATATTTTGTATCCAAAGGTTCCTGTGGCATCTGCCATAAGAGCAAAAACACCTATTGGGGCTACGTACATAACTTTTGTTATAACATATATTAAAGCATCATTAGTATAATTAAAAACATTAGTTAGCAGTTCTTTTTTTTCTTTTGGTAAAGAAGAAATACCAAATCCTAAAAATAAACTAAAAAATATAACTTGTATTATGTTCCCCTCTACTAAAGCTTTAATAGGATTGTCAGGAATGAAGCCTTGTACAGTTTCCCAAAAGCCTGGTATATGTCCCTTAGATGCAAATTCATTTGAGAACATAGATTTAAAAGCTTCTATTTCAACTGATGCACCAGGTTTAAATAGTTCTCCAAATAAAAGGCCTATGCAAACGGCTATAGCTGTAGTTGCTAAATAGTATACAAAGGTTGTAATCCCCATCTTACCTGCCGATTTACTTTCACCAATAGATGATGCTCCAGAAACTATTGAACAAAATACTAAAGGCATTATTACCATCTTTATGAGTTGCATAAAGATATTACCTAAAGGAGCAAACATACTAGCTTTTTTTCCCATTAATGCTCCTACTAAGATTCCTAATATCATAGAAATTATAATTGCAGTTCCTAAATTAAGAAAAGAACTTTTTTTCCGATTCTTCATAAAATCCTCCCTTTATGATGTCAAATTTATAATAACAACAATAATTTTATAACAAACTGTTAAAATAAGCAATAAAAATTTTTGTGCTTTTTCTTATAGTTATGTTATACTGTATAGGTAAAAGTTGGAGCTTATTGTATAATTATAATCAGTAATATAATAGGGGGAAACATTATGCAAAAGTTATTTTGTAATATTTGTGGCATAGAAATAAATGAAAGAAACTACAGTTTTAATAAGGAGGCTTTTTCACATGAGAATACTTTTGATTTTATAAGATTTTGTCCTATATGTGGAGCACCTTTAAAATATTTAACTAAGGAAAAGTTTATATATAAACTAGAAAAGGACGAGCTTACTAAAGAGGTGTGTAAAATATTAGATCATGCTGTAAAATTAGAAGTATTCAATGGTGATTTTTATAAAAGAGCTTCACAATTATCTCATAGTGAAGAAGTAGAAAAACTTTTTAAAGCCTTAGCTAATATAGAATATGGACATGCTATGGTGCATAAAAATTTGGCTGGTATAAAGGAGATGCCAAAGCTTACTAAAATAAATTATGATAAATATGATAATGATAATATATTATTAGAAATAGCTGAGAAGAGAGAAAAACATGCAGTGAATTATTATAATAAATATAGTAAGAATGTTAATTCAAAAGCTTTGCACATAGTTTTTCAAGCTTTAAAAAATGTGGAAATAGATCATATACATATAATAAATAAAAAATAGAACTTAGATGGAACTAAGTTCTATTTTTTTACTCTTTGTACTTTTCTAACTTTTTGTACATTACCTTCCATAGGTATTAAATCTTTTTTAGTAGTCATATTTCTAACATTTATTATTTCAATAGATTCTCTGTTTTCTTTACCTTTTTTACCTTTCAAACCTTGTACAAGAATGAAATTTCCCTGTGATACATTTATAAATTCAGGCTTTTTAAACCATTTTTTCTTTATATAAGTACATTTGATAACATTTTTGCTTCTTTCAGGTTTTACAAGTAAAATTACTGTGATTTTATTAAAAATCCAAAGTATAGATTTTTTTTCAACTTTAGCTGAAATTACATTACCTTGAACTTGAGTAATTCTATCCCCATATTTTTTTAGGTATGCGTCTGTGTAGTATGATCCAAGTTTTTCTTTAAAACCCATAAGTATAACTCCTTTACTAATATGTATTTAAAACAATAAATAATTGCTATAATTTATGTATATTATAACATAGTATTGATAAATTTAAAATAATATAATTTTAAAGCTATTGCCATATAAAAAATTACTTATTATATAATAAATTTGTGACTTATTACTATAATAGTATTACCATAAAGATTGTAACAATACAGTAATAATTTATAAATATAAGATGAAATATTTATAGCATAATATACATATATAAATGTAGGGTAATTTTATATTTTTATACAATATTAAAATATAAAATATTTATATATATAAATAAATTTAAATAAAACTATAAAAAATAAAATAAATATCAAATATTTTGAAGTATAATAAAATAAATTTCACTAATATAATATTTAAAAGAGTGCAAAAATTCTTACAATATATTGTTTAAGCATATCTAATGTGTTACTATTTAATAAATATTAAATTTTAGATAGGGGGCAGTGAAATGAACATAAAAGAAAGAATAAGTGCACTTAAAAAACTTATGGATGAAAAGGGAATAGATGCTTATATTATACCTTCCTCAGATTATCATCAAAGTGAATACGTAGGAGATTATTTTAAATGTAGAAAATTTATATCAGGATTTACTGGGTCTGCAGGAACAGTAGTAGTAACTAAAGAAGAAGCTGGACTTTGGACTGATGGAAGATACTTTATCCAAGCTGCTAAGGAATTAGAAGGAACAGGAGTAACTTTGTTCAAAATGGGAGAAGAAAATGTTCCTACCTATGAACAATACATATATAATAGTTTGAAAGAAAATAGTGTAGTAGGATTTGATGGGAGAGTTGTATCAGCTTATGATGGACTAACATTAGAAAAAGAACTATCATCTAAGAATATGAAGATAAAATATGATTGTGATTTAATAGGAGATGTATGGAAAGATAGACCAAGTATGTCTGATGCAAAAGCATTTAAATTAGATTTAAAATATGCTGGGGTAAGTACAGGAGATAAAATAACTATATTAAGAGATAAAATGAAAAAGCAAGGGGCTACTATGAATATTATAGCAAGTCTTGATGATATAGCATGGCTTTTTAATATAAGAGGTGGGGATGTTCAATTTAATCCTGTAGTTCTTTCTTATACAGTAGTTACACTAAATGAAACTTATCTATTTATAGATAAGGCAAAGCTAAATGATGAAATATTATCAGACTTGGAAAAAGAAAAAGTAATCCTAAAAGATTATTTTGGCATATATGATTTTGTTAAGGCTATAGATGAAAAAGAAAAGGTGATATTATTTACAACTAAGATTAATTATAGTATATATAATGATATTCCAGAAAAAGTAGAAAAAATAGATGACATAAATCCAACCACATATATGAAATCTAGAAAAAATGAAATAGAGATAGAAAATTTAAAAAACTGTCATGTAAAAGATGGAGTAGCTTTTACTAAATTTATGTATTGGTTAAAGAAAAACATAGAAAAAGAAGAAATAACAGAATTAAGCGCTAGTGAAAAACTAGCAGAACTAAGAAAAGAGCAGGAAGGATTTTTAGATTTAAGCTTTGGTACTATAGCAGGATACAAAGATCATGCTGCTATGATGCATTATAGTGCTACAAAAGAAAGTGATGTTAAATTGGAACCAGAACATTTATTTTTAATAGATTCAGGTGGTCAATATTGTGATGGAACTACAGATATAACAAGAACTATAGCATTAGGCAACTTAACAGAGGAGCTAAAAAAACATTTTACTACTGTATTAAGAAGTATGATAAGCTTATCAAGAGCTAAGTTTTTATATGGAGCCAGAGGATATAATCTAGATATATTAGCAAGAAATCCAATATGGCAATTAGGTATTGATTATAAATGTGGCTCAGGCCATGGAGTAGGATTTTTATTAAATGTTCATGAAGGTCCAATGGGATTTAGATGGGAAAAGGTCATAGGAAAACTAGATTATGAACAAATAGAAGAAGGAAATGTAATAACTAATGAGCCAGGTATATATATTGAAGGTTCACATGGAATAAGAATAGAAAATGAATTAGTAGTTAAAAAAGATGAGAAAAATGAATTTGGACAATTTATGAGTTTTGAAGCTATAACTTATGCTCCTATAGATCTAGATGCTGTAAATGTAGACTTATTGACTTATGAGGAGAAAGCATATTTAAATTCTTATCACAAACTAGTATTTGAAAAAATTGCTTCTCATTTAACAGAAGAGGAAAAAGAATGGTTAAAGGAATATACTAGAGAAATATAATTTAATATATTTAAGCATAAAATACAAACTTTAAAATTGTAGTTCTATCAATAAAAATAAAAAATAACTACTATATTAAAATAAATTTAATATAGAAAATATAATAGATACACTTCATAAATTATGGATTAGTTTATGAAGTGTATTTTTTATTTTTAACATTAAAGTTATTTACAGTGAAGTATTATTAAAACAATTTTTAACGTATTTTTAATGAATTGAATTATATAAACATAGTTTGAAAAAGATTATTTATTTCAAATATAAAAAAATTTGTAAATGGGTTTATAAAATTAATATTTTTAAAGAAATTACTTTAGCTTTAATGAAAATAAGCTAAATTTTAAATATTAATGAAAGTTATAATTCATATTTAAAGATGTAATAGAAAAATAATAAATTGAATAAATTGCTATAGAATGAGCATATATTCATATTTATTTATATAAATATGAGAAGAAATATAGAGAAAAAATTGTTAAGATAATAGCATATTAATATATAATCAATTTTATGGTGCAATTTTAAGAAAATTTAGCAATTACTTAATTTGATTGAAAAACATATATATATTATTATATTTATATAGTATGGTCAAAAGAAAAAAAATAGGAAGTGGTTTTGTGGGTAGTAATAACTACGCTTTGCGTAGAGTTTTTATAACTTTTCTATTAAGTGGTGCAGCTGTAGCCATAACATATGTACTTATAAGGCTTAGAAATGTTCTTCTTTAATATATAATGAATAATAAGAAAGTCAAATTACTGTTGTTATTAAGTAGTTTGACTTTTTTTGATAATATATTTAAAAATTATCTCTAAATTATATATATAAATATAAAAAAGTCTTTATATGGTTTATATAAATGATTTTATAATTTAAGTAAAGCTACCTAAAGGATTAATATATAGGAATAAAAGTATAAACAAAACATTATTTATATTAATTCTTAAAGTAATCATTTTTTAGGTAGTTTTCTTATGATGGCAATAAAATAATTGTATATAAAAATCTTATAGTTATAGATAAATTTGAAAGAGATATTAATAAAATAGCTGATTTTTATGTTTTTATTAATAAAACAACAATATCTTTAGTTACTAAAACAAAGCTCAATGAATATTAATATATTAATGACTAAAAGGGGGAGTGAAAAATGTTAAGAAAAATACAACCCAAAGACTTGTTATATAATTTAGAATTTGATGATATTAATATAGATGAAACAAAAAAGAATATTCCAGAATATAACTCTATATATGAAAAGATAAATATTGCATTAGGTATAGATAAACCAGGATATAATTTATACTTAGTAGATGATTTTTCTAAAGAAAAATTAGATAGTATAATGAATTTTATAAATGAAAAGTTAGAAAAAAGGAGTAAGCCAAAAGATATTTGTTATGTGGTTTTAGAAGAGGAAAAATATCCCTATGGTATATATCTTCAAAATGGTAAAGGGAAGGTTTTAAAACAAAAGTTAGATGATATTCAAACAGAATATAGTGAATGTATATATGAATTTTATAATAAATCTGCTAATAAAGAGAAAGAAATCATTTTGGATAGTATGGAAAAAAAGAGAAATGAAATAGTAAATGAACTTATAGAAGAATCAAAAAAAGAAGGATTTGAGATAAAAACAGGTGTATCAGGGTTTGTTTTTATGCCTATAAGAGATGATGAGGCTCTAACTGAAAGTGAATATGAAGATCTAGATAAAGAAGAAAAGGATGAAATATTAAAAAAAGTATCTAAATTAAAAGAAAAAGCAGAAATTTCTTTGGAAGTACTGGCTGATATAGAGTTGGAAGGATTAGAAAAGATAAAAAATATAATGAAGATATATTTTGAACTAGAAATGAAAAGTTTAAAAGAGGAATATAGAATAGAATTTGAAGATAATGTTCAAGCATTGGATTTTTTAAACAGCGTTTGTAGAAATATAGAAAATGAACTAATAGACATATACACTTCAAGCTATGAAGATGATAAAGAACTTATAGCACATGCTATATATAAATACAAAGTAAATGTAATAGTAGATAATACTTTAAATAAGAGTCCACTAGTTATATTCGAAGAGAATCCATCAGTAAATAATTTAGTTGGTAGTATAGAATATGAAAATAAGAATGGAGCATATTATACAGATGCTAGTTTGATTAAAGCAGGATCTCTTTTAAAGGCCAATGAAGGTTGCTTAATTATAAGAGCTAATAGTTTATTTACAAATGGTTCAGCTTATTTTCATTTAAAAAAAGCTCTTATGAATGATAAGATAGATTTTGAATACAATAAAGGATATCTTGAAGTATTGTCATTAGGAGGGTTAAAACCAGAGCCAATAACTGCAAAATTGAAGGTAATAATTATAGGAGATTACGAAACTTATAATTTACTTTATAATTATGATGAGGATTTTAAAAATATATTTAAATTAAAGTCAGAATATAATAAGGTAGTAGATATAAATAGTGATAGTAAGAGATGGATATGTGAAAAAATATATAATGTATGCCAAAATGAACAAATAAGAAATATAGATGAAGAAGCTTTAAAAGAACTATGTAAATATCTATCAAGGAAAGTTGAAAACAAAAATAAATTTTATCTTGATAATTATGAAATATATAGATTGTTAATACAGGCAGATAACAGGGCTAATGGAGAAGATAGAGATATAATAACAAAGGAGGATATCCAATTTATAGGTTATGAAAAAGAAGAAATAGAAAAAGAAATAATGGAAGCATATGAAACAGATAAAATATTTATAGATGTAAAAGGAAACAAAGTAGGTCAAGTTAATGGATTATCCGTAGTAGATTTAGGATATGCAAGCTTTGGAAGACCCATTAGAATAACTTGTTGCTGTTATAAAGGAAATGGAAATATAATAGATATTCAAAAGGAAAGTAATTTAAGCGGAAATATACACAATAAGGCTATAAGTATTTTAAAGGGATATATAAATAGTGTAATAGGAAAATACGACACATTGCCGGTAGATTTCCATTTGAGCTTTGAACAAATATACGGAAAAGTAGATGGAGATAGTGCATCAGTTGCAGAGGCTGTAGCAATGCTATCAGCTTTAAGTAATATTCCTGTAAGACAAAATATAGCAGTTACAGGGTCAATAAATCAATTTGGTCAGGTTCAACCTATAGGTGGAGTTAATGAAAAAATAGAAGGATTTTATGAAGTATGTAGGCATAAAAAAGATGTAAAAGGAAAGAGTGTACTAATACCCAAAACAAATGAAGAGAATTTAGTTTTAAATAAAGAAGTAGAGGAAGCCATTCAAAAAGGAGAGCTTAGTATATATACTATGGAAAACTTAGAAGATGCAGTAAAAATACTATTAGCTGCCAAAAATTTAAGATTCAATGATTTAATATTAGAAATAGAGAAAGAGGTAAAAAAATATAATAAAAGATTTAGAAGATATAAATAAAAATGTAATAAATTTATCTATATTCTCTAATATGATTTAAATTTATACAAAATTAGTGACAGATTTAAAGGGACTGCGGTATTAAAGAATTTAAGTACAATATATTGTCTGAAGTTATATGAATCCTCTTTACACAAAGGTAACACAATATATTGTAGGATTTATTTTTAGTGCCACAGCCCATTCTTTAAATCTGCTTATTGGTGCCAATTAAAGTAGGTGTATTATTGAATTTATTTATTATGGAACCATTTTCTGCATTAACAAATACTTTCCAATCTCCTTCATCTGTACATAAATCTATGAGATAAACTATATAAGGAGTTCCATTAAAGTTATATAAATATAAATTTGATTTGGGTTCAGATGAATGTTTATATTTTATGGTATTTTTAGCTTTTTCTATAGAATCATTTTTTGATAGCTTAATCTTATTTTTCCAATTACCATTTTCAAAAGAAGTATCAACTCTACCAGTTATAGAATCCATTGAAAAGTCTTTATCAGTTGTAAAAACAATTCTTCCATAGTACACAGGTATTCCTTCAACCTGATAAATAGTATGGTAGTAGGTTTTACCTTTATTATCTTTTAAAATTTTAGTACTTTTAAGAGAACCTTTTTCCAAGCCAAATTTAGAGATATTATATTTGAAAAATTTATTTATTTCTTCAAAGTTATTAAATTTCTTTTGAGTTATATCTGTAGTGGCTATTTTGTTTTTTTGTTTGCTTTTTTCCCAAAATATAGTTGTAGTTTTAGGTTCACTTTTACTTTCTTTCCCTATAGGGGCTCCATAAGCTGTGGAAATTGTTGAGAAAGTGATTATAGAACTTAAAACTGTGGCTAATAATTTTTTCCTTTTCATAAATATCTTAACCCCCAATATTATTTAATTATATTTGTTAATTCATAATGTTAGTTATATATAAGGATAAATATGATTCTATAAGTTGACTTTAACTAGCACAATCAGTTAAACTATTAAATATTTATATGAAAAATAATCATTATGAAATGTATAAACTATAATTATTATGAAGTAAAAACATTATAATTATTACAAATAAATAAGATGATTTCTAAATATTAAGAAATCATCTTATTTATTTTAATTTTTAATATTATTTATAAATAACGTTACATAAATATATCTATGGGTTTAATAATATTTTTATTATAATGGTAATTGAGGTGTAGCAGATATTCCAACTTTGTCGAAAGCATTTTCTACAATTTTAACATAGTTATTGTTTTCACCATAAAGATTTTTAGTAACTTTAACTACATCATTTCTACATTTAGCAAAATTAGTTGTTTCGTCCCATTGATAGCAATTAGCATCATAGAATATTTTTCCCATAATGTCTTTGCTATCTTTTGCACCTGCTTTTTCTAATCCATCGGCTATTAAATAAGCTGCGTGGTTTATTATGCCTGAATTTGTATGAACACCACCATGATCTTCATTTGTGTATACAAAATCTTTCATGTGGGCAGGTTGATCTCCTCTAGATGGATCTTTCATGTCTCTCATTGTATCTCCTGCAACTTTAGGTGTAAAGCACTCTTCACCTATTTCAAAGTTTTTACCATCAATAGCTACTCCCATAATATCTGAGAATGCTTCATTTAAAGCACCAGATTCATCTTCATAAATAAGAGCAGATTCTTTACTAGTTACACCATGGCTTACTTCATGACCTACAACATCTAAAGATTTTGATAGAGGAGAAAATAATTTTCCATCACCATCTCCAAAGAACATAGAGCCAAGATCATCTCTCCAAAAAGCATTATTGTAGCTTTGACCAACATGAACAAATCCTTCTACATTCATACCTTTGTTATCTATACTGTTTCTATTTAATTTAGATTTATAATAATCATAAGTTTTGCCTAAGTTTACATGAGCATCTACAGCAGAAACATGTTTATCATCTATAAAATTATTATTGTTATTTTCTACAAGGTTTGAATATTGTAATATATATGATTTAGATACATTGTATAGAGGTAACCAGCTATTGTTTATATCATAAGTGAACACATTTTTATTACTATCTTTTAAATAGTATTTTCCGTCTTTATAAGTTAGATCAATATCAACTATTCCGTCTAATGAAGTTTTACCTTTTCCTTTAACAGATTGACCTTGAACATCGATTATATTATTTGTTTTATTAGCTTTTTCAGCTTCAGCTTTAACTTCTTTAGCATTGGGTAATTTTTGATCATTATCATCAATTAAAGTAGGAGTATTGTTAAATTTATTAACTATAGAACCATTTTCAGCATTAACAAAAACTTTCCAATTACCGCTATCAGTAACTAAATCTACTAGGTAAACTACATAAGGAGTTCCTTCAAAATTATATAGATATAATTTTCCTTCTGATTTTGATATTTCTTCATCCTTGATATTATTTTTAGCCTTTGCTATAGCATCATCTTTTGAAATATTAATCTTATTTTTCCAATTTTCATTTTCAAAAGCTGTGTCGATTCTACCATTTATAGAATTCATAGTAGCATCTTGGTCAGTTGTGAAAACAATTCTTCCATAGTAAACAGGTATCCCTTCTACTTGATAAATTGTATGATAGTGAGTCTTGCCTTTTGCATCTTTTACAGATTTAGTATTTTTAAGATCACCTTTTTTTAAACCAAATTTAGAGATGTTTTCTTTAAAGAATTTGTTTATTTCTTCTGAACTTCTAAATTTCTTTTGAGTTACATCAGTAGTAGGTTTCCTAGTATTTTGTTTGCTTTTCTCCCAAAAGATTGTTGTAGTTTTAGGTTCGTTTTTACTTTCTTTTCCTACAGGCGCAGCTGAAACTGCAGAAACTGCGGAAAAAGTGATTACAGCACTTAATACTGTAGCTAATAATTTTTTACTTTTCATAAATAATTTAACCCCCAATATAATTTGTTGATAGTTAAAACTTACAATATTAATTATATATTTGAAAGTGTTCAAGAACAAACTTGAAAATTTACTATTTATTTACAATAAGTTTAAAATTATAAATTATTCTTTAATTTTATAAACATTTCTTTAATTTTCAAAATTTAATATATTATGTGTAAATTTTGAAAATTATGCAAAGCGTGAATAGATGATTTATCAATGTAAATAATATTTTATTAATATTTCATAGTAAAATGAACGTGATATAATTTATTTAAATAAAGCCTATGCTATAATAATATTTATTATCATTATTATAATTAATAGTTTATAGATAAATTTATAAATAAGAAGATTAGAAGGGGTTATATGAGTTATTTAAATTATATTTCTAATAAGGTTGCTAAAGAATTTGGAATAAGACATACTTATATTGAAAAGACAAATTTTTTAGAGTTTATAGACATGGAATTAAAATCTTTGGGATATGAAACAGAAATAATACAAGGGAAGAACATAAAGATATGCAGAAACTTATGTACTAAAGAGAATAATGCAGATATTATATTTACTGCTCATTACGATACTCCAGGTACAATGCCCAAATTGTTTGCATTTATATTTAAACTCTTTGGACATACAAGACAAATAATAGGTACTATAGTATATATAATTACTATTTTATTTATAATTTCATTTATAAGAAATATACTAAATGTAAGTATATCTTATATGATATTAGGAATATTAATGTTCTTTCCCATTCTTGTAAAGAATAAAAAAAATTATAATGATAATTCAAGTGGAGTTATAACTCTTTTAAATATTGCTTATGAATTAAAAAATAATGAGGATTTAAAAAATAAGGCACATAGAATAAAAATAGTTCTTTTAGATAATGAAGAAAGCGGACTTTTAGGTTCTAGTTTGTTATCAAAGTATTGGAAAGAAAATGATAAATACTTTAAAGAAAAGAAGATAATTAATTTTGATTGTGTAGGAAGAGGGAATATACCTATGGTTTATTATTCGAAAAAAATGGATAGTAACTTAGCTAATTTATTGTATAATACCTTGAGTTTACATAAAAGTAATAGTAATAAATTTGTGTGTAAATATTATCCACTATCTGATGATTTTTCTTTTAAAGAAAACCCAGCTGTAAGCATAATTTTTTCTAATAATAGTATAATACCAGGTGGATACTATATACCTAATATACATTGTACAAAGGATAATGTGTTAGAACTTGATAATATTCAATGGTTAACAAGAGAAGTACTTAATATAATTTAATCTTAAATATGAGAAATTTAAAGTTTTATATATAAAGAAAAACACTATGAAAACATTATATAATTTCATAGTGTTTATTATTTAATTTGAAAATATTATTTAATAATTGTCATATCTGCATTTATCTGGGTATCATATAAAAAAGAGAGAAAAAATGAAAAACACTTCCTCCAATTACAAACAAATGCCATATAGGATGGTTATAAGGTATATGATCTAACATAAAAAGAAATGCTCCCACAGTATAAAGAACTCCTCCTAATACAAGATATATAAGAGATATTTTAGGTATAACCATAATTAGCTTTCTAGCATGAAGCATTATAAGCCAACCCATAAAAATGTATATACCAGTGGAAAGTTTTTCGTATTTTCCAGTAGTAAATGCCTTTAAAGTTATTCCTATTAAAGTAAGACCCCATTCTATACCAAATATAGTCCAACCCAATGGATCTCTAAGAGAAGTAAGTATATAAGGGGTATAAGTACCTGCAATTAAAAGGAAAATACACGAATGATCGAATATCCTAAATACCTTTTTAACTTTTTTACCCTGAAGACTATGGTATAAAGTAGATTCTAAATATAATATAAAAAGGCATGCACCAAATATACTGTAACTTGTTACATACCAAGCATCTCCATATTTAGCTGAAAACACAATCAAAATAACTAGACCGGCTATAGACAATAAAGCACCAATACCGTGAGTTATAGCATTGGCTATTTCTTCACCTTTAGTGTAAAATTCATTTAACATAAACATATCTCCTTTTATAATATATATTATATTATACTATAATGGTAAAAACACGTATAGATTGCTAATAAAAATTAACATATGAATATGTATAAATTATTAAAGAGTATAGGATAGTATAGTTTGATTTATGTATTTTAAAGTTTTTTCAGTGGCTGTATCTATAGAATAATCTACCAAATTATTAAGTATGTTATATAGCATACTTTGATATATACATATTATCATTTCGTTTAAAGCATTTAAATTTTTTTCAGATACAATATTATTTCTTACAAAGCTATTTAGTAAGGATAGATTTTTATGGTAAATATTTTCTTTTAATAATGATGGTAACAAATTTTTTCCAGTATCATCTATATCGTCAAATATCATTTCAAAGTATTCTTCAATAGAACTTTGGTATAAAGTATAGTTAGTAAAAAATAAATGAAAATAAATCTTAGGATTTCTATAAGAATGATAACAAAAACATTTCCATATATTTATGTAATATTCAAATGTATTTTTATGATTTTTTGTATTCACTATATCATATTTATCTTTTGAATAATCTGCTAGATATTTTATACAACTAAAATATAGTAATTCATCTAAGTTTTTAAAATAATTATAAATAGTAGCACTATTAAAGCCAGCCAGATTAGAAACTTTTCTTGCAGTTACTAAATCAAAGGATTCATTTTCTATTATTTGTTGAGTAGCATCTATAAAATATTTCATCATTCTTCTTTTCTGAATAATTTTTTTATCCATATTAATCACCATTCTTTTTATATTATTAAAAGCTATAAGTATTATAACTTAGAGGTTAATAAAAAGTAAAGCAATTATAAGGAAAAAATTACTATATGCATTTTAGATTATTTATAATCAAAAGTTATTAAGTTCATTTGTTATTTTAATAACAAAAATAAACGTGTTTATATTACAAACACGTTTATTTTGTGGTAATATTAGAACAAGACAGATTATTGTAAACGTATAAAGAAAAAATGCTTATTCATTGTATTAATTTTAAAAAATGGAAAAGGGGTGTAAATAATGAAATTGCAAATTGGAAATTTCCCGGTGGATGATATTCAATTTGGAACAGCACTATGTTACAAAGATGGAGTTCTAACAATTAATAAGGAGGAAGCTTTGGAATTTGTTAAAGAAGATGAACATATAACAGATGCAGATATTTTCATTGTAAGACCCGGGGATAAAGTTAGACTTGTTCCTGTTAAAGAAGCTATTGAACCCAGAGCAAAAGTAGAAGGTGGCAAAACAATTTTCCCAGGATTCATAGGAGAAGTGGCTAAAACTGGATATGGTATAACTCATGCATTAAAGGAATGTAGCGTTTTAGTTGTTGGAAAACATTGGGGTGGATTTCAGGATGGACTTATAGATATGTGTGGAGAAGGCGCCAAATATACTTATTTTTCGAAACTTAAAAATATAGTACTGGTGGCAGATACTGACGAAGATTTTGAAAAACATGAGCAACAAAAGAAAAACAGAGCATTGAGGTTGGCAGGGCATAAATTAGCAGAGTATATAGCTCAGTGTGTAAAGGATTTAACACCCGCAGAGATTGAAGAATATGAATTGGAAGCAATTACAAAAAGATCAAAAGAAGTTTCTAATTTGCCATCAGTGGTTTTTGTAATGCAACCGCAATCCCAAATGGAGGAAATGGGATATAATGATTTAGTTTATGGATGGGATGCAAATCATATGGTACCAACATTTATGCATCCAAATGAAGTTTTAGATGGTGCAGTAGTATCAGGAAGCTTCATGCCATGCTCTTCTAAATGGTCTACTTATGATTTTCAGAATAATCTGACTATAAAGAAGCTTTATAAAGAACATGGAAAATCAATTAATTTTTTAGGGATTATAATGTCAAATTTAAATGTTGCTTTAGAGCAAAAAAAGCGTGCAGCAATATTTGTAGCACAAATGGCTAAATCACTTGGAGCTGATGGGGCAATAGTTGCAGAAGAAGGGTATGGAAATCCAGATGCCGATTTTATAGAATGTATTGTAGCGTTAGAAGATGCTGGAGTTAAAACAGTAGGAATAACTAATGAATGTACAGGTAGAGATGGTCAATCCCAACCATTAGTTACTTTAGATGAAAAAGCTAATGCTATTGTATCCTGTGGAAATGTTTCTGAACTTATAGAACTTCCACCTATGGAAACAGTTATAGGAGAACTTGAATCTTTAGCAAGAGATGGTCTTTCTGGTGGATGGGCAAATGATGAAATTTTAGGACCGTCTGTTAGAGCGGATGGGTCAATAATTATGGAAAATAATGCTATGTTTTGTGGGGACCAAGTATCAGGATGGTCAGTTAAAACAATGAAAGAGTTTTAAGGAGGTGTAAAGTTGTTATGAAGAAGGCAATATTATATTTAAATCAATTCTTTGGACAAATAGGTGGAGAAGATAAAGCGGATTTTCCTCCAGAAATAAGGGAAGGATTAGTTGGACCGGCTACAGAGTTAGATAAAAAGCTTATGAATGCTGAAATTACTCACACAATAATATGTGGAGATAATTTTATGGGATCGAAAAAAGAGGAAGCCTTAGAAAAAATATTAGGATTTTTAGAAAATATAGAATTTGACATATTCTTTGCAGGTCCTGCATTCCAAGCAGGCAGATATGGTGTAGCTTGTGGGGTTATATGTGAAGCCGTAAAAGAAAAGTTTAATGTACCAGTCATAACATCTATGCATGAAGAAAATCCTGGAGTAGATATGTTTAAAAAACATGTTTATATATTTAAAGGTGGAAACAATGCAGGAAGAATGAGAAAAGACATAAAACCAATGGCTAAATTTGGTGATAAGATTCTAGCAGGAGAAAAATTATTGTCAGCAGATGAAGAAGGTTATTTTACAAGAGGTATAAGACATCAAGTTTGGCTTGATTCTTTAGAGCCAGCAGCAAATAGAGTTGTAGATATGATGATTAAAAAGTTAAATAATGAGGAATTTGAAACAGAGTTACCAATCCCTAAACTAGATAGAGTAAAAATTGCAGATGCTATAAAGGACTTAAGTAAAGCTAATATAGCGTGTGTAACATCTGGAGGAATAGTTCCAGTAGATAATCCAGATAGAATACAGTCTGCTTCTGCTACAAGATGGGGAAGATATGATGTATCAGAAATAGATACATTAGAAGGCGGTGTTTATAAGACTATACATGCAGGTTTTGACCCAGCAGCAGCTGATAAAGATCCAAACGTTATAGTACCATTAGATGCTTTAAAAGCTTATGAAAGGGAGGGGAAAATAGGCAAACTTCATAAGTATTTCTATTCAACAGTTGGAACAGGTACAACTGAAGCAGAAGCAGCTAGAATGGCACGAGAAATGGTAGAATGCTTAAAAGAAGATCATGTTGATGGTGTTATATTAACTTCTACATGAGGAACTTGTACTCGTTGCGGAGCAACTATGGTAAAAGAGATAGAAAGGGCAGGAATTACTGTTGTTCAAATGTGTAATTTAATACCCGTTGCAAAAACTGTTGGGGCAAATAGAATGGTACCAACAATTTCTATACCATATCCCCTTGGAGATCCAAAAGATACAAAAGAACAGCAATGGAAATTAAGATATCACAGAGTAGGTGTAGCTATAGATTCCTTAGGAAAGGATATTGAAGATCAAACTGTATTTGACGTTAAAATTTAGGGCTTATCATTTATTATAAAATATAGTGTTAGATCATAGTATATTTTTAATGAGTTTTAAAAAATATGAAGATCTAATACTATATTATAAATAAGGGGCTGTTTTTATGGTGAAAAAAAAGATATATAACAATGAAGTGTTTGTAGTATCTCTATTGGTAGTATTCTTAATAGTTATATGGGGATTGATTTCTCCAACAAATTTTACAAATGTCAGTAATGTAGTATATACTTTTTTATCAGATAAGTTTGGTTGGTTGTATTTAATTTCTATGTTCTTCTTTGTAGTATTTGCTTTAATTTTAGCATTCAGTAAATATGGAAAAATAAAATTAGGTTCAGATGATTCTAAGCCAGAATATAAAACGACTTCATGGTTTGGAATGCTATTTGGATCAGGAATGGGAATAGGATTAGTGTTCTGGGGTGTTGCAGAACCACTATCACATTTCGCAAATCCACCTGGATTAGAGCCAGGAACTACAGAAGCAGCCAACTTTGCAATCAAAACTTCATTTGTTCATTGGGGATTTCATCCTTGGGCAAGTTATAGCATAATTGGATTGGCTCTTGCATATTTCCAATTTAGAAAAAATAAAGCAGGGCTTATAAGTAGTATATTTATACCTCTTATAGGTGAAGAACGAGCTAAAGGTGCTATTGGCAAATTAATAGATGGATTTGCAGTATTTGCCACAGTAGCAGGAGTTGCCACTTCTTTAGGTCTTGGTACTCTTCAAATAAATAGCGGAATGAATTTTTTATTTAATATACCTAAGACTACATTAGTTCAATTAATCATAATAGTAGTTATTACAATAATATTTATTTGGACTGCAGTGAGTGGTATCGAAAAAGGAATAAAATTACTGTCTGATATTAATTTAGGTTTGGCATTCTTGCTTCTTATTTTAATCATACTTATAGGACCTACTTTAAAAATATTTAACTCATTAACTAATGGATTAGGTTTTTATATAGGAGATTTTATTAAGGATAGTTTAAAAATAGAAGCTTTTGGTGATAATGCTTGGATTAAT
Organism: Clostridium sp. Marseille-Q2269; assembly: GCF_943736985.1. Taxonomy (GTDB): domain Bacteria; phylum Bacillota; class Clostridia; order Clostridiales; family Clostridiaceae; genus Clostridium_F. The sequence continues at coordinate 342,904 of NZ_CALSFS010000001.1, read as the reverse complement.
AGTTGGAGAGTATTTTATTGGGCATGGTGGATTGCATGGGCTCCATTTGTTGGCACATTCATAGCTAGAATCTCAAAAGGAAGAACTATTAAAGAATTTGTACTTGGAGTTATGATAGCTCCATCAATTGCTTCATTTATATGGTTTGCATCCTTTGGAACATTAGGAATTAATCTAAAGAATACTTTGACACTAACGGCGCTTAAAGAAATGGCCAAAGTTTCTGATACAGCTCTATTTTTAGTAGTTAAACATTATCCGTTAGCTAGCATTATTTCAATAATAACTATAATTCTTTTATGTACATTTTTTATTACATCAGCAAACTCAGCTACGTTTGTACTTGCTATGTTTACTTCGGAGGGAGATTTAAATCCATCAAATCTAAAGAAGATTTTATGGGGAGTAATACAAGCATTGTTAGCTACAGTTCTTTTAATAAGTGGAGGATTAAAGAGCTTACAGACTATATCTGTGGCAGCGGCATTTCCGTTCATATTTATAATGATTTTTGCATGTGTGTCTTTAATGAAAGCATTAAAAGAGGAAAAAAGTTAGAATATACTTTAGGTATAAATAAACAACAGGAGGAATATTAATGAGTTTATTAGAAGGAAAAAAATTAATAATAATTGGAGATAGGGATGGAATACCAGGCCCAGCTATAGAAAAATGCATAGAAGGAACAGAAGCAGAAGTGGTTTTCTCATCCACAGAATGTTTCGTTTGAACTGCCGCCGGAGCAATGGATTTGGAAAATCAAAAAAGAGTAAAAACATTAACAGAAAAATATGGTGCTGAAAATATATTAGTACTTTTAGGTGCAGCAGAAGGAGAAGCAGCAGGTCTTGCTGCAGAGACTGTTACTAATGGAGATCCAACTTTTGCAGGTCCATTGTCCAATGTCCAGTTAGGACTAAGAGTTTATCATGCTGTAGAGCCAGAATTTAAAGAAGAAGTAGATGAAGAAGTTTATGAAGAAGAAATAGGTATGATGGAAATGGTTTTGGATATAGATGATATTATAGAAGAAATGACAGATATAAGAGAAGAATTTTGTAAATTCACTGATTAGAATATGAGTATACAGGCTGTCGTATTAAAGAATTTAAGCACAATATATTGTTTTACAGTTTAAAGTTAACACAATATATTGTAGAATTTATTCTTAGTGCGACAGCCCCTTATTTTAAATATTTCATTTGAAATTTTTTATCTTAATATACAAATCTCAATTAATTATAATGTTTGTTTTAACTAAACATTAAATCTAAAGTTAACAATATCTCCATCTTGCATTACATATTCTTTACCTTCTAGTCTAAAGAAGCCTTTTTCTTTAGCATGGACTTCAGAACCGCATTCTATAAGTTTATCGTAGGAAATAACTTCTGCTCTTATAAAGCCTTTTTCAATGTCACTATGAATTTTTCCAGCAGCTTTAGGAGCTTTTGTACCTTTAACTATAGTCCAAGCTCTAACTTCAACTTGACCTGCAGTTAAAAAACTTATAAGACCTAATAATTTATAGCTAGATTGAACTAATTTATCAAGACCAGATTCTTTTAATCCATATTCAGAAAGCATTTCATCTTTTTCATCATCTTCCAATGTAGATAACTCTTCTTCAAGTCTTGCACATAAAGTTATTACTTGAGAGCTTTCACTTTCTGCAAACTCTTTAACTTTTTGCACAAATTCATTTTCAGGATTTCCAGACATTAAATCATCTTCAGATACATTAGCTGCATATAAAACTGGTTTTGATGTTAAAAGAAAATAATTTTTAACTAATTGCCCTTCTTCTTCTGTAAGTTCCAAGGTTCTAACAGGTTTACCATCTTCTAAATGGGATACTATTTTTTGCATAAGAGCTTCTTCTGCTTTTGCTTCTTTGTTTCCACTTTTAGCTAATTTACTGTTTTTTTCTATTCTTCTTTGCATTAATTCTATATCAGAGAAAATAAGTTCTAAGCTAATAGTTTCTATATCACGAATAGGATCTACAGAACCATCTACATGGACTATATTAGAATCTTCAAAACATCTTACCACGTGAACAATAGCTTCAACTTCTCTTATATGAGATAAGAATTTATTTCCTAATCCTTCTCCTTTACTTGCACCTTTTACTAATCCAGCAATATCATAAAATTCAATAGCTGTAGGAACCTTTTTTTTAGAATTATACATTTTTTCTAAAACATCTAATCTCTTATCTGGGACACTAACTACTCCAACATTTGGTTCAATTGTGCAAAATGGATAGTTAGCAGATTCAGCTCCTGCTTTTGTTATTGCATTAAATAATGTGCTTTTACCTACATTAGGTAACCCAACTATTCCTAATTTCATATATGTACAGTCCTTTCTTTGTGTATTGACTTTATGTAATTCAAAAAATATAAAAAATTTATAAAAATTAGTTTTATAATTTCCTATTAAATTATACTAAAGGCTAAAGTTTATTTCAACAATAGGGTGATTATATTTAGATATAATGGAAAAAACATTTTATCAAAATATGTCTAAAAATTAATAAAATATTAAATAAGATTTTGTTTTTTTATGACTATAATGCATATAAATAAGTAGGAATACCTTAAAAAAACAAATAAAATTTCAAAAAAATTATTATTCTTCTTTTAAAGCCTTATTCTAGTAATCTTATTAATATTTAAATTAATTTAAAAAATACAGTAAAAATATTTAAATTAATAGAAGGAATTCTAATTAAAATATAGAATATAAAACTTAATAGTGGTTTGAAGTGGGGCAAAGTGGAGCATAAATTAACAATTGGGGTGGAGATATGTTTATAGGGGAGTATAATCATAGCCTAGATACAAAAAATAGAATTATAATTCCAGCCAAGTTTAGAGAAGAATTAGGAAAGAACTTTGTATTGACTAAAGGATTAGATGGATGTCTTTACGTATATCCCAAAAGTCAATGGGAAATTCTTCAGAAAAAATTAGAAACTCTACCTTTAACCAATAAAAACGCTAGAGCTTTTGTAAGATTTTTTTTCTCAGGAGCTCATGAATTAGAATTAGATAAACAAGGAAGAACATTAATACCTCAAAATCTTTTAGAATATGGACAAATCCAAAAAGAAATAGTAAGTATAGGAGTTTCCAATAGAATAGAGATTTGGAGTAAGGGAAAATGGGAAGAATATAATAACTCTAATATAGATTATGATAGTATAGCAGAGCAGATGAGCCAGCTTGGAATATAGAAATAATTATATTTTAGAATATTTAGATTTGGTTTTAATTATAAAATAAGTGTAAATGCATTAAATTAGGAGGATATATATGGAGTTTAAACATGTATCGGTATTATTAGAAGAAACTATAGATTCACTTAATGTAAAAGAAAATGGTATATATGTAGACTGTACCTTAGGTGGCGGGGGTCATTCTAAAGAAATATTAAAAAGATTATCCAATAAAGGTAGATTAATAGGTATAGATCAAGATACTAGTGCTCTTAAGGCCGCTAAAGAAGCATTAAAAGATTATGAAAATGTAACTTATGTACATAATAATTTTTATAATATAGACAGCATTTTAGAAGAATTAAATATAGATAAGGTTGATGGAATAATGATGGATTTAGGTGTATCCTCTTATCAATTAGATGAGGCTTCAAGAGGATTTAGCTATATGAAAGATGCACCTTTAGACATGAGAATGAATAGAGATGAAGATTTTTCAGCTTATGATGTAATAAATGGATATGAAGAAGAAGAGCTCTATAAGATATTAAAAAAATATGGGGAAGAAAAATTTTCTAAAAAAATTGCAAGATTTATAGTGGAAAAAAGAGAAAAAAAGCCTATAGAAACTACAGGAGAATTAGTGGAAATAATAAGGAAGGCCATTCCAGCCAAGTTCCAAAAAGAGGGACATCCAGCTAAAAGAACATTTCAAGCTATAAGAATAGAAGTAAATAAGGAACTTCAAATATTAAATCAGGCTATAGAGGATTCTGTGAATAGATTAAATCAAGATGGAAGATTGAGTATAATAACTTTTCATTCCTTAGAAGATAGGACAGTGAAAGTAAAATTTAAGGAATTAGAAAAACCTTGTACGTGCCCACCAAGTTTTCCTATTTGTATTTGTGGGAAAGAACCAAAGGTAAAAATAATAACAAAAAAACCAATAGATCCTTCAAATGAAGAAAAAGAAATGAACTCAAGAAGTAAAAGTGCAAAACTAAGAGTGTGTGAAAGAATATAAGCATAAAAGCTTAATATAGACTTGATTCTTTTCATAATTTTATATCTAATACTTTAGAAATATAGTTATAAAACAGAAGGAGGCTGAATAAATTGGTAATGTTAGAAGGAAAAAATACATTTAATGGGAATACAGTTTTAAAGCCACAGTATGATCCACAGATAGAAAAAGACAAGAGAAAAAAAGAGCAATACAAAAGAAATAAGAAAGTTAAACAAAAGCTTTTAAAAAAGAAATTTAAAACATTAAGAAGTATTATTATAGCTTTTATAATAGGAGTTGCATTAGTTACTAGATATGGAATGTTATATAGTATGCAAAAAGATTTGAGTAATGTAAAGAATCAGATATCAGAAGTGGAAAAAGATAATGAAAATTTAAAGGTTGAATTAGTTCATTATAATAATTTGAAGAATATAGAAAAAACTGCAGGGGAAAAATTAAAGATGATATCACCTAGTAAGGATTCAGTAATATATGCAGATTTAAGTTATAATAATTTTAAAAAAGAAAATTCTAAAGTACATGTTTCAGAAAAAGATAATGTGTTTTTAGAGCTTTTATCTAATTTAAAGAAATTGCTGTTTTAAACGGAGGTAACATAATTGTCAAAGAGTAAGTACAGAGACAAGGTGATAATTAGAAAGAGAATGGTAGTTATATTTGCTCTTCTAATTTTAGGTTTTATAGCTTTAGTAATAAAGATGGGAACTATAATGATAGGTCAGTCTCCAAAATTAAAAGAATTAGCAGTGAAACAGTGGACAAGTGAAGTGAAAATAGATGCTAAAAGAGGTAGAATATTAGATAGGAATGGTAATGAGCTAGCCGTAAGTGCTAATGTTTATAGAGTTGATTTAGATATGAATGCCTTAAGGCCTACCATAAAAGAAAAAGGACTATCTAATAGTGAGGTGGCATCAAAGCTTGCTAAAGCATTAGATATGGAACAAAAAGAAGTAGAAAAAATATTAACAAAGAAACTTCCTAATGGGTTACCTTTAGGGTCCGCTACTTTAAAAAGAAGAATAGAAAAGGATAAGGCTGACAAGGTAAGAGATTTAGATTTGAGGGGCGTTTTGGTATCAGCAGATACAAAAAGGTATTATCCCAATAATAACTTTTTATCTCATGTGTTAGGACACACAAATTCAGATGGAAAAGGGCTTACAGGAGTAGAATTATACTATAACAATTTATTATCTGGTAAACCAGGGGTGAGAATTGCCGAAACGGATAATAAAAGCAAGGAATTACCTTATACTATTTCAGAATATACTAAACCAGAGAATGGAAAAGATTTAATATTAACTATAGATGAAATGATACAGCATTTCAGTGAAAAAGCAGCAGAACAAGCTTTGAAAGACAATAAAGCAAAGGCTGTAAGTGTAGTAGTTATGGATCCTAAAACAGGAGAAGTATTAGCTATGGCTAATAAACCAGATTATAATCCTAATGATCCTTGGCAAGACGGTAAGAGTTATGAAGAACTTCAAAAGAATTGGAGAAACCGTGCGGTAAATGATACCTTCGAACCAGGATCTGTATTTAAAGTTTTTACTGCAGCAACCGCTCTAGAAGAAAATTTGATAACATCTGATGATAAGTTTACTTGTAATGGAAGCATAACTATAGGCAAAAGAACTATACGCTGCTGGAAAACTACAGGGCATGGCACTCAAAATTTTATAGAAATACTTAAAAATTCTTGTAACGTGGGTTTTGCACAATTAGGTCACAAGATAGGAAAAGAAAAATTAAATTCATATATTGAAAAATTTGGCTTTGGCAAGAAGACTGGAATAGATCTTCCAGGGGAAGCTCCAGGAATAACAAAGAAAACGCAAGATATATCAGATATAGATTTAGCTACTATATCATTTGGTCAAGCTAACACTCTATCTATAGTTCAGTATCTACAGGCATTTAATGCAGTAGCTAATGGAGGAACTCTTGTAAAACCCCATGTGATGAAAGAGATGGGAAGTTTTGATGAAGAAAAAAATAAAGAAATAATAGAGAAGAAAAATGATGTGAAAGGTAAACAAATTTTAAATAAGGATAAAGTAGCTACATTAAGAAGTTATTTAGAAAAAGTAGTATCAGAAGGTGGAGGCAAAAAGGCGTATATAGCAGGTTATCATATAGGTGGTAAGACTGGTACAGCGCAAAAAGCTGGTAAAGGTGGATATATGCCAGGCAAGTATGTAGCTTCTTTTGCAGGAATGGCACCAGCGGACAATCCAAGAATAACTGTGTTTCTTTCTATAGATGAACCAGATCCTTCTAATTATTATGCAGGTCAAATAGCAGCACCGGCAGCTCAAGGGCTATTTAAAGATATATTTAATTATCTGGCATTGAAAAGTGATGCAGATGGTGAAGATATAGCTAAAAGCCTTTTGAAAGATATAACTATTCCTGAAGTTAGAGGTAAGACAAAAGAAGAAGGACAAAAAATGTTAAAGGATTTAAAGTTAGACTGTGAAATACAATCTAAAGGAGACTATATAGTAGATATGAATCCTAAACCAGGTTATACTGTGAAAGAAGGTAGTAAAATCGTTCTTTACACAGGTAATAGTGAAAATTATAATAAAGTAGTAATTGTGCCAAACTTAAAAGGAAATACTGTAGAACAGGCTATGGCTTTATTAAATAGTATAGGATTAAGAGGAGATATAGAAGGTGATGGAATTATTTCTCATCAAAGTATAGAAGCAAATAAAGAAGTTAAAAAGGGAACTATGGTTAACTTAAAAGCAGAACCAATAGGAGATTAATACAACAAAAATTGGCATGCAGTAGTACAGAGTTCTGTGCGCTGCATGCTAATGTTTTGTTAGCTACATATATAATTTACTTAATACACTTTAAAAAGTTTTCATAAGAAACTATAATAGTATAAGAATATGTTATAGCTTCAGGGGGAATTTTTTTGTTTACAAAAATCAATGTGATTTATTGTTATTATATTAAGTAAATATGACTAAGGTAAGGAAGTGTTATAATGGATTTAAATTTAGTATTAAAGTCATTGGAATATTCTTTTATAAAAGAATATGAAAAAGAAGTGAAAAAAATAGAATATGATTCAAGAAAAATTGAATATGGAGATTTATTTGTTTGTATAGAAGGATATGCAACAGATGGTCATAAATATGCAAAAAAAGCATATGATAACGGAGCTAAAGTAATTATTTGTCAAAATAATCTGGATGATTTATCATATTATAAGGATTGTACTATAGTAAAGGTTCCAGATAGTAGAAAGGCTTTAGCTATAATGGCTTCTAATTATTATGGGAACCCATCCAAGAACATAAAGATAATAGGGATTACAGGGACAAACGGAAAGACTACATCAACTTTTATGATGAAGGCTATATTAGAAAAAGCAGGGTATAAGGTAGGTCTTTTAGGTACGATAGCTAATTATATAGGAAATAAAAAAATAGAGTCACATAGAACTACTCCAGAATCCTTAGAATTACAAAAATTATTTAAAGATATGGTAGATGAAAATGTGGATTATTGTGTTATGGAGGTATCTTCACATTCACTGTATTTAGATAGAGTTTATGGAGTAGAATTTGAAGAAGGTATATTTACAAACTTGACACAGGATCATTTAGATTTTCATAAAACTTTTCAAAACTACTTCAATTCTAAAATGATCTTGTTTAAGAATTCTAAAAGATCAGTAATTAATATAGATGATAGTTATGGAGAAAAAGTTTTAGAAGAAACTATAGGAAATAAAATAACCTATGGAGTAGAAAAAAATTGTGATTTAAAAGCTAAAAATTTACATATGCATTCTAGAGGTGTTAAATTTGATACTACGTTTAAAGATGAAAAGGAAACAATAATTTTAAATATACCAGGAAAATATAATGTGTACAATGCATTAGGCAGTATTGGTGCTTGTCTTTTAGAAGGAATTTTCTTGAAAGTTATAAAGGAAGCATTAGAAGATATGCCATCTGTACCTGGTAGATGTGAAATTGTAACTAAAAATCATAATTTGGGCTATGATGTTATAGTGGATTATGCTCATACTCCAGATGGATTAGAAAACATATTAAAAACTGCTAGAGAATTTACAAAGGGAAGATTAATAAGTGTATATGGATGTGGTGGAGATAGAGATAGAACAAAACGACCTATTATGGGAAAAGTAGGTTCAGACTTAAGTGATATAGCTATAGTAACTTCAGATAATCCAAGAACAGAGGAGCCAGCACTTATAATAAAAGATGTATTAGAAGGTATAGAAAAAGATAACTATATAGTAGTTGAAGAAAGACGAGAGGCCATAAAAAAGGCCATGGAAATAGCAAAAGAAAATGATGTTATAGTGGTTGCAGGAAAAGGTCATGAAGATTATCAAATATTGAAGGATAAAACTATACATTTTGATGAGAGAGAAGTAATAGAAGAAATAATAAAACAAAAATATAACTAGTTATTTTTTGTTTTAACAAATAAAGTTATGAATATTTGAATATAAAATAATATATTGTAGAAATTACATTAATAAATTACTCTAGAAAATAGGAGTGTTAGTATGGAAAATATTAAGCTGGAAGAAGTACTAAAAGCAGTTAATGGTGATTTAGTGATAACTGGAGAAAAAGATGAATATAATTCAGTAAGTACAGATACAAGAAAAATAAAAAAAGGTGATATATTTATAGCTCTAAAGGGAGAAAATTTTAACGGTAATAAGTTTGTACAATCAGCTATAGAAAAGGGAGCATCCTTATGTATAGTAAGTGAGATAGACTTTTCAGAAGATAAAATAGGTAAATCTTCTTATATAATAAAGGTGAATAATACTAACAAGGCTCTTTTAGATTTGGCTGAATATTATAAGAGCAAATTAGATATAAAAGTGGTTGCTATTACTGGATCTACAGGAAAGACATCTACAAAGGATTTGGTAGCAGCCGTACTTTCACAAAAATATAAAGTTTTTAAAACAGAAGGAAATTTCAATAATGAAATAGGTCTTCCTCTTATGATCTTTAGCTTAGATAAAAGTTATGATGTAGCTGTACTAGAAATGGGAATGAATCATTTTAATGAAATACACAATATGGCACAAGCAGCTAGACCAGATATAGCTATAATAACTAATATAGGAATATCCCATATAGAAAATTTAGGATGTAGAAAAAATATATTAAAAGCAAAACTAGAAATAACAGATTTTTTTAATGAGGATAATATATTGATAATAAATGGTGACAATGACCTTTTATCAAACTTTGAAAGTGATAAATATAAAGTGCTGAAAATAGGTACAGAGAAGAAGTCTGATTTTAAAGGAATTAATTTAAATTTACAAGAAGAATGTGTACAATTTGATATATCAGAAAAGGAAGAACTTAAATTTAATGGATTTAAAGTAAATGTACCAGGAAAACATAATGTTCTTAATTCACTTACAGCTATAGCTTGTGGAAGAGCTTTAAATATGGATTATAATGACATACAACAAGGTATAACAAATTTAAAAGCCACTTCTATGCGGTTAGATATTATTAAGGGAAATGGATTTACTATAATAAATGATTGCTATAATTCAAGCCCGGATTCTGTTAAAGCGGCTATAGATGTAATGAAAAATATAAAAGGAAAAAGAACTATAGCTTTATTAGGTTCTATGAAAGAACTTGGAGATGAGAGTTATAAAGCTCATAGAGAAGTTGCAGAGTATGCAAAGGAAAAAGAAGTGGATTTATTGTTTTCTATAGGGGAATTTAATGATGCCTTCAAAGATGGGTTCAAAGAAACTAATAAAGATAATTATAAAAGCTTTTTAAATAATAAAGAAGCAGCAAAATACATAAAAAATATAATAAGAGATGGTGATATAATATTAGTTAAAGCATCAAGATCTATGAAATTAGAAGAAGTAGTAGAAGAACTAAGGATAAGACAAGAAAAATAGGAGGTGACTTGCTCAAATAATTTAGAGCAATTATTTATGAATAGAATAGTATATGCAGTGCTTTTGGCCTTTTTGATATCTATATTAGGAGGACCAATATTAATACCTTTATTACACAAATTTAAATTCGGACAAAATATAAGAGAAGAGGGTCCAAAAAGTCATAGAAAAAAAGCAGGTACCCCTACTATGGGAGGAGTAATATTTATATTATCATCTATAATAACAATGGCTTTGACTGTAAAAAGGCCTGGGGATGAAGCTATGATATCTCTATATGCTTTTATAGCCTTTGGAATAATAGGAGCCTTAGATGATGGATTGAAAATTATTCATAAGGATAATTTAGGTTTAAGAGCTTACCAAAAAATGTTATTAATTTTAATTGTATCTGGTATATTTGGCTATTATTCTGCCAATAATCCTAATATAGGTACTTCAATAATATTGCCTTTTACTAGAACAAGTATAAATTTAGGAGTATTTTATATACCATGCATAGTAATATATTTTGCAGCCACCACTAATGCTGTTAATCTAACTGATGGATTAGATGGATTAGCCACTTCTGTTACATTACTTGTTATGACATTTTTTGCTTTGATAAGTTTTGGAATGGGACATTATACATTAGCTATATTTTGTGCAGTAGTAGCAGGAGCTCTTTTAGGATTTTTAAGATACAATGCATTCCCAGCTCAAGTATTTATGGGAGATACAGGATCATTGGCATTAGGAGGAGCAGTGGCTGCAGTAGCTATGATACTAAAATTAGAAATTTTAGTAGTAATAGTGGGGGGGATATATGTATTAGAAACTTTATCAGTTATAATACAGGTTATTTCCTTTAAACTTACAGGAAAAAGGGTATTTAAAATGAGCCCTATACATCATCATTTTGAATTAAGTGGATGGCATGAAACTAAAGTAGTATCTGTTTTTTCAATAGTTACAGTAATATTATGTTTAGTGGCCTTTTTGGCAGTATAATCAGTGCAGGTTAATATAGTAGCTATAGATATGAATTTATTTTACTTTTGAACCTATAAGCAATCTAATAGGAGGAATTATTGGAATATGAAAAAAACTAAAACTAAATTAGGCACTATAGATTTTACTCTTTTTGTTACTATAACTTTATTGGTATCTATAGGAGTAATAATGGTTTTTAGTGCTAGTTCTTATAGTGCCTTTTTTAATCCACATATAAAAGATAGTACTTATTTTTTAAAGAAACAAGGAGCAGCAGCAATTGTAGGAATAGTATGTATGCTTTTTACAATTAAAATGGATTACCATAAAATAAAAAAACATACAAAAAAATTGATGCTTATAACTATAGTGTTATTACTGATGGTTTTCATATTTGATCCAGTAAAGGGAGCCAGAAGATGGATAAGATTAGGTCCACTTTCTATTCAACCGTCAGAAATAGCAAAATATATGATAGTTATATATATGGCAAAAAGCTTAGAGTCTAAAGGAGAAAAAATTAAAACTTTTGCTTATGGTATAGTTCCATATTTATTAGTATCAGGATTTTATGCTGGATTAGTATTTTTAGAAAAAAATCTTAGTATAGCATCAGTTATAATGATAGTTACTTTAATAATTTTATATGTGTCAGGAGCTAGAACTAAACATATATCTTTTGTAATGTTTGTAGTTGCATTAGCTGGAGTAGCCGGTATTTATTTTGAACCTTTTAGAGTGGCTAGGTTTTTAAGTTTTCTAAATCCTTGGAAGGATCCACAAAATACAGGATATCAGCTTATTCAGTCCTTATTAGCATTAGGATCTGGAGGCATATGGGGAGTAGGTATAGGGAGATCAAGGCAGAAGTGCTATTATATACCTGAACCTCATAATGATTTCATATTTTCAATAATAGGTGAAGAATTAGGCTTAATAGGATGCATCTTTATAGTTATTTTGTTTTCAATATTTATATGGAGAGGAATAGTTATAGCTACTAAAGCTAAAGATACATATGGAACTATTTTAGCTACGGGTATTACTTCTATAGTAGCAGTTCAAGCTATAATAAATATGGCCGTTGTTACAGGTTCTATGCCTGTTACAGGAGTTCCTCTTCCTTTTATAAGTTATGGAGGATCTTCCATAGCCATAAATTTAATAGCCATGGGAATATTGCTCAATATATCCAGGCAAAATGAGAATACTGTATAAAAAATAGCAACTTTTAGTTGCTATTTTTTTATGTATATATTAATTAACATTAAATTAATATTAATTTTAAAATACTATAATATAGTTAACTGGCTTTATATTGAGAAGTGTACTATAATTTTATTATAAGAAATTACAAGAATTTCTATAAAATAATAATTGTTAGATAAAGGTTTATTAAAAAATATAATATATAATATGGACAAGCAATTTATTAATTTTAAAATATTGTAAATAATTTTTAATGAAATATATTAATTAAAATGTTAAAATAAATTTAGACTTAAATTATAACAAATTGAATATTTAGGTAGGTATAATAATGAATAAAAATTTACTGAGCACAGATGAATATATAAAAATAAAGAAAAAGAGAAAAAGAATAAAAAAAATAGTAATATTGTTTATATTTTTAATATCTATATTAATAACTTTATGTCTTAAAATACCTTATTTTAATATTAAATCAATTGATGTAGAAGGTAATGTTAATATATCTAAGGATGTAATAAAAGATATTTCTGCCGTTAAAATTGGAAATAATATATTTTATGCCAATAAAAAGGATGTAGTAGAAAGTATTTCATTAAATCCATACATAGATGATGTAAAAGTAAAGAAAGAGTTACCAAATAAATTGAAAATATATGTTAAAGAAAGAGAGGCTTTGTTCTTTAATAAAGTTGATAAAGATTTCTTAGTTATATCTAAAAATGGGTGTTTATTAGAAAAAAGAAAAGAAATTAATAATATGAATCTTGTTAATTTACAAGGATTTCAATTTAACAAATCTAAAATAGGAAGTCCTTTAAAAGCTAATGATGATAGAGCAGTAAAAATTTTAAATAATTTTGGAGTGTTGCTTAAAGATAATACATCTGACATATTCTTTAATAATTTAGATTTAACAAATCTATTAGATATTAAAATATATTCTAGAGGAATATGTGTAAAGATAGGTACATCTGATGAATTAGAGAAAAAATTAAATAAAGCTATAAATATTTTAAAAAGAGATGAACTCAAAAAAGCTAAAAAAGGATATCTAGATGTTAGTTATGAAGGTAATCCTGTATTTTATATAGAAAAATAGGAGGTAAGAAATGAAAAAAACTTCACAAATTAGTGTGGCATTGGTTTGTGCTATACTTGGATTTATGTTAGCTCATCAGTTTAAATCTATAGTAAAACAAGAAAAGACTTTAAACATGCCAAGTAAAAGTAGCGAAGATGTTACTGTAGCAATAGATCAATATAAAAAAGAAAAAACAGAACTAGAGAAAAAAATAGATGAATTACAAGGTAAATTAAAGGATTATGAAAATAAAGCTTCTTCTAAAAGTGATGCTACTAAAAATTTGCTTGATGAATTAAAAACTACAAGACTTTTAACAGGAAATACAGATGTAGAAGGACCTGGAATAGTAATATATTTAAATCCTATAACAGATATATTTGGCTCTGGTCCAAAGGACAAAATAACAGATAAACATTTAGTTTATTTGGTAAATGAATTAAGATTTGCAGGAGCTGAATCTATAGCAATAAATGGTATAAGAGTAGTTAATAGAACAGGTATAAGAATTGCTGGAAGCTATATAATGATTAACGATGAGAGAGTATCACCAAATAAGAGAATAACCATAGAAGCTATAGGAAATAAAGATTTATTATACGCTACATTAGATTTCCCAGAAGTATTTGTGGATTTTAAGGCTATATGTGATGTAAAGTATGAAAAAAAGGATAATATAAAAATGTCAAAATATAATAAAGTTTATAAAAATGAGTATGCAAAACCTGTAGAAGAAAAATAATTTCTACTAAAAGTAATTAGGAGGGCCTTTAATATGATAGGTTTTTTTGGTCTTATAATAGGTATTATAATAGGAGCTGTTTTTCAAGTTAATATACCAGATAAATTTTCACCATATATATCAGTGGCTATATTGGCTTGTTTAGATTCCGTTTTTGGAGCTTTAAGAGCTTCGCTTGCTAAAAATTTCCATGCAGATATATTTATATCGGGATTTTTTGGAAATGCAGTACTGGCAGCAGGATTGGCTTATTTAGGAGATAAAATGGGAGTACCTATATATTTAGCTGCTGTAGTAGTTTTTGGAGGTAGGATATTTGATAATTTCGGAGTTATAAGGAGAATACTTATAGAAAAAGCTAAATCTCATACTGAGGTGAAATAGATGAGAAATAATGAAGCTACTATATTCATATTTATAGCTTCTATAGCTATAGGGATATTGATATCCATGAATATAAGTTTTAAAAAGGTAAATGCTAGAACTTTTTTAAATGGCAAACAGTACCAAGAAGCAATTAATGAAAAAAATAAATTATATTCAGAAAACAGCAACTTAAAGGAAAAATATAATGATTATTACGAAAAGTTAAAAAAATATGAAAGTAAATTATCAGATCAAAAAGAAATAAGAGAGGAAGTTGGAAAAGAAATTTTTGAAAATAGATTACAGTTAGGAAATATAGCTGTACAAGGACCTGGATTAAGAATAGTGTTAAAAGATGCAGATAAGAAGTTATTTGAAGGAGGAACTTACGAAGAAAATCAGTTAAAGTTAATACATAATACAGATCTTATACAGGTTATAAATGACTTGAAAAATTCTGGCGTAGAAGCTATATCCTTAAATGGACAGAGAATAACTAATACTTCTGATGTATATTGTGACGGTACTCTTATAGGTATAAATGGTGGAATAAAACTGTTAGCTCCTTTTTATATTGATGTAATAGGAGATAAAACATCTATTAGAGAATATATGCTTAGAAGTGATGGATATCTTCAAATATTAATGGTTAGAAAAATATATGTAGATATACAAGAAAAAGATAAAATAATAGTACCAGCCTATAGTGGTGATAAAAAACCTAAAAATATTAAATCTACAGAAAAATAATTAGTTTAAAAGTGTTTAATTCTGAAGGACTTTTAAATTTTATGCAGAATATTATAAAGTAAATAATAATTAGGCTGTAAGGGGGCATGGCTTTGGAAATACGAGACAATATTAATAGCATAAAGAAAAACTTGCCCAAAGATGTAACTCTTATAGGGGTATCCAAAACTAAACCAGTAGAATATGTAGAAGAAGCATATGAAGCTGGATTGAGAGATTTTGGAGAAAATAAGGTACAAGAACTTGTAGATAAAATAGAGTATTTTAAAGAAAAAAAAGACATAAGGTGGCATTTAATAGGTCATCTTCAAAGAAATAAAGTGAAGTATGTAGTAGGAAAAGTTTATTTGATACATTCTTTAGATAGCATTAGGCTTTTAGAAGAGATAGAAAATAAATATAAAAAAGCTGATAAAATAGCTAATGCATTAATTCAAATAAATATAGCAAAAGAAGAAAGTAAATATGGAATATATGAAGAAGAACTAGAAAATATTATATATGCTATAGAAAAATGTAAAAATGTAAAAATTAAAGGAATTATGAGTATAATACCTAAAGGTTCTAATGAAGAATGTGCTAAATACTTTGGACAAGTAAAAAATATATTTTCATTACTACAGAATAAGAACTTTAACAATATAGAAATGAAGTACTTATCTATGGGAATGACGGGAGACTATCCTATTGCTATAAAGGAAGGCTCTAACATGATAAGAGTGGGACAAGGAATTTTTGGAAAGAGAAATTATGATATAAAGTAATTATTAAGGAGGTAAATGTTTATGGCAGGTAAAATTTTTGACAAAATGGCTGGACTTCTAGGCCTAGAAGATGATTTAGAAGAGGATTTAGAGGAAATGGAAGAGGGAGAACAAAAAGTAGAGGAAGAAGTAACTCCACTTATATCTTCAAACACTAAAAGAAATAATAAGGTGGTAAGTATACATACAGCCGTTTCAGCTAAGGTTAAAATAATAAAGCCAACTAGTTATGAAGAAGCTGTAGATATATGTGATGAACTAAAAAATAGAAAAATAATAATAGTAAATACTACCGATTTAGAAACTAAAATAGCCCAAAGATTATTAGATTTTATGGGTGGTGCAAGTTATGCATTAGGTGGCAGTTTAGAAGAAGTTGAAAAATCTGTTTATATATTAGCACCCTCAACAGTAGAAGTTACTAATGAACTAAAAAGTCAATTAATATCTAGTAAGGGAATATTTAATTGGAATAAATAAGTTTGGAGGCAAATATGGTATCTAACACTATAATAACAGCTATATCACTTTTATTTAGGCTTTTAGAAGGGGCAATCTTGATTGATGTAGTGTTATCTTGGGTAGCTCCAGGAAAACAGGATCCTTTTACTAATTTCATACACAGCCTTACAAATCCACTTATGAAGCCCGCAAGGAATTTTCAAAATAAAATAGCACCAAATTTGATGATAGATTTTTCGCCTATATTTGCTTTGGTTTTATTAGATATTATAAGAAATTTAGTTTTTTATATTTTAAGATTTTTATAAATGAATAAAGAAAAGTTTTTAAACAAAGTAAATATAGAAGATAAGAGTATGTTGCTGGATATATATAATAAAGCCATATTAGCAGAAAAAACAGGAAAACAATTATTTTCATCTTATTTTTGTACTAACAATATATGCAAAGTTTCTCACGAATTAGCGGACTTTTTAAATTTGAAAATAGATACTTTTGGAGTTTTTAAGGATGCAGAAAGAAAAGTTATAGGATTTAATGTTTACGATGTTCAAGATTTTCCATTGATTCTGGCTAAAATAAGTTATAATTCTAAATTTATTAACTTAAAGCACAAAGATTTTTTAGGTTCTTTAACATCTTTAGGTATAAAGAGAGAAAAAATGGGAGATTTAATTTTAAAACAAGATAATTGTTATGTACCTATATATGAAGATTTATATGAATATGTAAACATGAATTTGAATCATATAGCTAAGGCACCCTGTAGAATAGAAAATGTAGATTTAAAAACTCAGGTGATTCCTGAGTTTAATTTTGAAGAAAAGTGTATTATTGTTTCTTCTAATAGACTTGATTCTATAGTGGCATGTTTATGTAATATATCTAGAAATAGAGCTTTGAATCTAATAGAATCTTCAAAGGTGTTTGTGGATTATGATGAAGTAAATTCTAAAAATAAGGAGATACATAAGGATTCTATAATTACTATAAGAGGATATGGTAAATTTAAAATGGATTCTTTGGTAGGAGAAACAGCTAAGGGACGAATTAAAATATTATTTAAAAAATTTATTTGATTTGAGGTGTGTTCTATGAAGATAACATCAATGGATATTACTAATAAAATATTTAAAAAATCCATGAGAGGATATAATTGTGAAGAGGTAGATGAATTTTTAGATAAAATATCAGAGAATTATGAAGAACTGTATAAAGAAAATTCATCTTTAAGTGAAAGGGTAATTACATTAGAAGATAGATTAAATCATTATGATAAAATGGAAGAAACTATACAAAATACTCTTTTATTAGCCCAAAATGCAGCAGAGCAAGCAAAGGAGACAGCTCAAAAGGAAGCAGATTTAATAATAAAAAATGCTAATGATTCTGCTAAAAGAGTTATAGAAAAATCTCAAGAAGACGTTATGAAAATAAATGATGAATTCCAGTATACAAAACAAGAATTTAATAAATTTAGAAATAGATATAAAACGTTCATGAAAACCCAGATGGACATGTTTTATGAAATGGAAAAAGAATTTATGAAAAACTATAATCTTGGTACTGGTGTAGAAGAAAGATTTGTATCAGAAAAAGAGATAGAAATTGAAGATGGTGCAGCTTTAGTGGATAATTCAGAAACTAAAGAACATAATTTTAAAGTTTCAGATATTACCATAGATAATTCTTTTTTAAACAAAAACAATAATGAAATAAAAAGTTTTTATATAAAAGAAGATTAATAGAGGAGTTTTTGCATATAGCAAAAACTCCTTTAAATATATATAATAAATTTGAAAATATATAATCTTAATAAATAAAAAATTTAAATTGTAGTCTCAATATACTAATAAAATATTAGGTGTATGGTATAATAAATTTATCTGAATGTCAAAATTACTAATAATAACTATAATTAAACCTTAAAATTACTTTACATATGAAAGTAGGGGAATTATATGAAAGAAATAATATTAGAAAGTGTAGAGCTAAAACATAGGGTATACATAAATAATAACTTAAATAGATTTCATAATATACTTTTAGAAAACAAAATAAAAGATACAGATAATATATTTATAATAACTGATAAAAATGTATATAGTTTATATAAAGACAGAATAGAACAATTTATAAATAAAAATAGATATTTTGTATTTGAAATGGATCAAGGAGAAGAAAATAAAAATATTAATACAATAAACAAAATATATGATTTTTTAATAGAAAATCATGCTAATAGGCATAGTGTATTAATAGCTTTTGGTGGAGGCATAGTAGGTGATATTACTGGATTTGTAGCATCTACTTATATGAGAGGTGTAAGATTTATAAACATACCTACTACGTTATTGTCTCAAGTGGATAGTTCAATAGGAGGCAAAGTAGGTTATAACCACAGAGAGACAAAAAATTTAATAGGAAATTTTTATAATCCTTTATTCGTTTACGTAAGTACTAGTTTTTTAAAAACTTTAAGTAAAAAAGAATTTCTAAATGGATTAGGCGAAATAATAAAGTATTCTTTAATAAAAGATAATGATTTAGATTATTTCATAGAAAAAAATATTAAGTTTATATTGGAGAGAGAACAAGATAAACTTATTTATATAGTAAAAGAATGTTTATCCATAAAGGCAAATATTGTAGAAGAAGACTTTAGAGATTTGGGAATAAGGAATTCTTTAAATTTTGGTCACACTGTAGGTCATGCTATAGAAGTTGATTCTAATTATAGTATATCACATGGAGAAGCTGTAGCTTTGGGAGTATTAGTAGCTTTAAAGTTATCAGAAAAAAAGTTAAATTTAGATAAAAACGTATATAAGAATATAGTGCAGTTATATAAAAAGTTAAATTTGCCACTTTTCTATAGAGTTGACAACTATAAGATATTTTTGTATGCTATAAGACATGATAAAAAAAATAGGGACAAAATTAGATTTACTTTATTAGAGAAAAAAGGTAAAGTAAAAGTAAAAATGGAAGTAGAAGAAAGTGAAATTGTTAAAGCTATGAAAGAAAGCATAGATAGGGAGGAAGAATAAATGACAATAGGTATTATAGGTGCAATGGATGAGGAACTAGAATTATTATTAAGGGAATTAAAACCAGAAATAAAGCAAGTTAAAGCCAATATGACCTTTAACTCAGGAAAGCTTTGGGGTAATAGTGTAGTTGCCGTAAGATGCGGTATAGGAAAAGTAAATGCAGCTATCTGTGCTCAAATATTAATAGATGATTTTAAAGTGGATAAAATAATAAATGTAGGTATAGCTGGAGGAACAGCAGAACATGTATTACCAGGAGATGTAGTAGTAGCAGATAGTTTAATTCAACATGACATGGATACATCTGCTTTTGGAGACCCAATAGGACAAATTCCAAGATTAGATACTTTTGATTTTAAATGTGATGTTGAATTAATAGAAAAAGCGAAAAAAGCTTTTGAAGATGAAAAAGATCATAAATGTTTGGTGGGAAGAATAGTTACAGGAGATCAATTCATAAATGATAAAGAAAAAGTTCAATGGATGTGCAAAGAATTTAATGCATTGGCTTGTGAAATGGAAGGTGGAAGCATAGCTCAAGTTTCATATTTAAACAGTATTCCTTTTGTAGTTATAAGATCCATATCAGACAACGCCAGTATAGGAGCACATATGGAATATGAGGACTTTATGAGTATAGCTATTAAAAATTCTACTCATATATTAAAAAGAATGCTTTTAAGTATATAAGCATTACAGTTTTCAGTGTATTTAAAATAATTTTATTATTATTTTAAATACATAAAGATTTTATTCTAAAGAGAAAAGAAGTTTTCGTAGGTGATATTTTAATGGAAAAATTGTTAATAGATAAAAAAAACGGTGAGAATATTAAAGTTAAAGTAAAAGATATAATTATAGGTGGAGAAGAAAAAGTAATTATATCAGGTCCTTGTGCGGTGGAAGATGAAAAAACAGTTATGTCTATAGCACAGAATCTTAAAAAATTAGGAGTTCACATGTTAAGAGGAGGAGCTTTTAAGCCAAGAACTTCTCCGTATTCTTTTCAGGGTTTAAAATTTCAAGGACTTAAAATTTTAAAAAACTGTGGAGATAAATTTGATATGCCTATAGTAAGTGAAATAATGGATGCAAGAGATATAGAAGAAGCATGCCATTATATTGATATGATACAAATAGGTTCAAGAAATATGTATAACTATACTCTTTTAAAAGAAGTAGGAAGAACAAATAAGCCCGTTCTTTTAAAAAGAGGAATGAGTGCTACACTTAAAGAATGGATTTACGCAGCAGAATATATTATGAGTGAAGGTAACATGAATATAGTATTATGTGAAAGAGGAATAAGAACCTTTGAGAGCTATACAAGAAATACATTAGATCTTAATACCGTAGCAGTAATAAAGGATAAATATAGAGTTCCTATAATAGTAGATCCTAGTCATGCTACAGGATTTAGAGAATATGTAAAGCCAATGTCTTTAGCTTCTATAGCAGCAGGAGCAGATGGCCTTATAATAGAAAGTCATGTGAATCCAGATGATGCAGTATCTGATGCCAGACAGACTATAAACATTAAAGATATGAAGGAACTAATACAGGGAGTAGAGAAAATAAATAATATTTTATAATCATAGTTATTATATAAAGAATAATTTAAATTAGGTTAATTTGAATCTTTTTACATAGAATAAATAAAAAAAATATAGTTAAAATATCATTAAGAAAGTAAAAGTTCTATGGAGAAAGGAGTTTATAACCTATGGATGAAAATTCTTTAAAATATTTTAAAAATAAACTTATAAGAGAAAAAGAAGGAGTAAACTCTCTACTACAGGAAATGAAAAATAATGAAAGTATAGATTCTAATTCTGCTATAAATATGGAGTTATCCAATTATGACAATCATCCTGCAGACACAGGTTCAGAACTTTTTGAAAAAGAAAAAGGATTAGCACTTAAAGAGAATCAAATATCTATAATAAAAAAAATAAATGATGGATTGAAAAATATAGAAGATGGAAGTTATGGAATTTGTAAAGGCTGTGGTAAAAACATACCAAAAGAGAGATTAGAACTTGTTCCTTATGCAGAGCTTTGTATTAAATGCCAAGATAAAATTAGTGAAAAAAATATTAATGAAATCCAAAGGCCTGTTGAAGAAGAAGTATTAGGATATCCTTTTGGATATGGTTATAATGATAAGACAACAAAAGTAGAATTCGATGCAGAAGATTGTTATCAAAGTGTAGAATTTTTTAATAAAATAAAAAATATGCATGAATACTATAATGTACAAGAAGAAGAGGATTTAGAAGAAGAAGGTTATGTAGAACCGGTAGAGAAAATAAGTAATGAATATTATAAAAGCACATTAGAATAACTACAATTTATAATGTGCTTTATTATAAGGCTCAGATGGAGTTTTTCATGACAATGAATGTCCTTTCCATCTGAGTTTTAACAATATTTTATATAACAACAATTTTATATGAGAGTTAATAGCACAAGTATAGCTTGTATACAATATTAATTTAAGTGTTAAACAAATTTATAAACTATATTATTAAACAAATTATAGTTGTATATAATTTAGGGGGAATATTGTGGAAATAATTATATTAATATTAGGTATAGTATTAGATAGAATAAGTAAATTATGGGCTCTGAATACATTAGCCTCTGGTAAATATATAGTTATAATAAAAGATTTATTTACCTTTTCTTATTTAGAAAATAGAGGAGCAGCTTTTGGAATATTCCAAAATAAATTAATTTTCTTAGCTATAATCACTGTAGTTGTTATTATAGGTGTGGCATATTTTATTACAAAGTATAAACCTGGTTCTAGGCTATTAAAAATATCTTTAGCACTAATAATAAGTGGCGCTATAGGAAACTTAATAGATAGAATTTATTATAAATTTGTAGTAGATTTTATAATGTTACATTATAAAGATAAATATTATTTCCCTACATTTAATATAGCGGACACATTAGTGGTTATAGGGACTATACTATTAGTAATATACATATTAAAGGAAGAGTAATTTATGGAAAAGATATTTTTAACAGTAGAAAAGGAATTTGATAATGTAAGATTAGATTTATATTTATCTCAGATTTTTGAAGATAAATCTAGATCTTATTTTCAGGAAATAATAAATAATGGTAATGTATTAATAAACAATAAAGAAAAAAAAAGAAATTACAAATTAAAACTTGGAGATAATATTGAAGTGAATATACCAGAACCTAAGTTGCTTGAGATAGAACCAGAAGATATTGAAGTAGATATATTATATGAAGATAAAGACATAATAGTTGTAAATAAACCTCAGGAAATGGTAGTTCATCCTGCACCAGGGCTATATTCGGGAACTTTAGTTAATGCTCTTTTAAAGCACTGCACAGATTTATCAGGTATAAATGGAGTAGCAAGACCTGGAATTGTACATAGAATAGATAAGGACACTTCAGGCGTATTAGTAGTGGCGAAAAATGACAAATCTCACAATAATTTAGCAGCTCAATTTAAAGAACATTCTATTTCTAGAGTATATATGGCATTGGTAGAGGGCACAATAAAGAATGAACAGGGTATTATAGAGGCGCCTATAGGTAGACACCCTGTAGATAGAATAAAGATGGCAGTAGTGAAAAATGGAAGGCATGCCGTAACACATTATAAAGTTATAGAAAGATTTAAAAGTCACACTTTGGTAGAATGCAGGCTTGAAACAGGAAGAACACATCAGATAAGAGTCCATATGACTCATATAAAGCATCCTTTAGTTGGAGACCCAGTTTATGGATATAAGAAGCAAAGATTTAATTTAAAAGGGCAGATGTTACATGCTAGATTATTAGGATTTGTTCATCCTAGTACAGGAAAATATGTAGAATTTCAAAGTGAAGTACCAGAGTATTTTAAAAAAATAGTCAAAATTTTGAGAAATGAATTGATTTAATTATAAAATAGTGATAATATATGTCTATAAATGTTACAAAAGATAAAAGAAAATATGTACAGAAGAAAAATTTTAACAAGAACAAAAGAAAAAAAATTAAGAACAGAAGATAAAATAAATTTGTAACAAAGGAATATATAATACACAAAAGAAGTAATTTTTGATCACAAGAACAAAAGAAGAAATTATAAAAATATGTTTATTAGTGAAAACAAAATAAAAATTAAATCTATTGAAAATTTATGATAGATGTTGTATAATGATAGAAAATGTTTTACCTTTAAAATGATCCTGTGAGGTCATAAGGCTATGAATAAATTTATATAGAATTATTATGCCTTTACTTGCAGAGTAAGGGCATTTTTTTATTCAAGTATGACATTTTGTATAATAAATTTAAAGCTTATTAATTAATTTAATTAATATTGAGAGGGATAAAAAACTAACTTAATTAACTCTTATTTTTTTAAAAGAAGGAGGCATAAAATTGAATCTTAAGGCTGAAATATTAGATGAAAAAGGTATTAAAAGAAGTCTTACTAGAATAGCTCATGAAATAATAGAAAAAAACAAAGGTGTAGAAGATATTATTCTTGTAGGAATAAAAAGAAGAGGTTATCCATTAGCAAAAAGAATAGCTAATGCTATAGAAAGTATTGAAGATGTGAAAGTACCAGTAGGTTCTGTAGATATAACTTTATATAGAGATGATTTAAGTAAAGAAAGTGAACAGCCAGTAATAAAAAGCTTAGATTTAGAACATAACATTAATGATAAAAAAATAATTTTAGTAGATGATGTAGTATTTACAGGAAGAACCGTAAGAGCAGCTATGGACGCTACTATACATCATGGAAGACCATCTTCTATACAACTGGCAGTTTTGGTTGATAGAGGACATAGGGAATTACCTATAAGACCAGATTTTGTAGGTAAAAACATTCCAACTTCAAAAGCTGAAGTAGTATCGGTAAATCTAAAAGAATTTGATGGACATGATTCCATTAAAATATTTGAAAGATAACGTCTTTTAAAATAGTCCAGAGAGACTAAAAGGGGGAAACAATATGAAAAAATATATAGACGTAAATGAAAAATTACCTATCTTAAAAACTATACCTTTAAGTTTTCAACATTTGTTTGCAATGGTTGGAGCCACTATATTAGTACCTATGCTTACAGGCATGAGTCCTTCCATTGCATTGTTTGGAAGTGGTATAGGAACTCTTCTTTATGTTCTTTGTACCAAAGCAAAATTACCAGCATATATAGGATCATCTTTTGCATTTATAGGACCTATGACAGTGGCATCAGCGGCTTATGGACCTAATGCTATGCTATCTGGAATAATAGCTGCAGGATTAATTTATATATTAGTAGCGGGCATAATAAGTTTTACAGGTACAGATTGGTTAAATAAAGTGTTGCCTCCTATAGTTGTTGGTTCTGTTGTAATAGTAATAGGATTAGGGTTGGCAGCAGTAGCAGTAAACTGGGCAGGCCTTAACTCCAGCTTTACAGTAGAGTCAATGCAAAATGTACCAAGGTGGGCATGGATTACAGTTTCAATGATAACTTTGGGAATAGGAATACTAGGGACAATGTATTTTAAAGGATTTTTAGGAGTAATACCAATTCTTATAGCCATGATATGCGGCTATATTTCAGCATTAGCTTTAGGGGTTATATCTCAAGAAACTTTAGCTAAAATAGCAAGTGCACCTTTATTTCAACTTCCACCATTTATGAAACCACAATTCAATATAAATGCTATGGTATTAATGGCACCAGTAGCTTTTGTAACACTAGCAGAACATATAGGACATGTTTATGTAACTAATAACGTAGTGGGGAAAGATTTTACAAAGGATCCTGGACTTCATAGATCTATACTAGGAGATGGTATAGCTACTTTATTAGCAGGATTTATAGGTGGCCCTCCAAATACAACCTATGGAGAAAATATAGGCGTTATGGCTATAACAAAAGTATACAGTGTGTGGGTAATAGTAGGGGCTGCTATAATAGCCATTATACTTTCATTTATAGGCCCTGTAGCTACATTAATAGCTACAATACCAATGCCAGTTATGGGTGGGGTTAGCATATTATTATTTGGAATAATAGCTTCTTCAGGATTTAGAGTATTTGTAGAAGATAAAATAGATTTCAGTAAAAAGAGAAACTTGATAATATCTTCTGTAATAATAGTATTAGGAATAGGAGGAGCTGCAGTAAAATTTAAATTGGCAGGCTCTGATGTAGAAGTAGCAGGAGTTGCACTAGCAACACTAGTTGGAATAATATTAAATTTAATACTTCCAAAAGAAAGTAGGACAGAAGAAGCCGATAATGAAGAGAATTTAAATGAAGAATCTGTTAAACCTATAGAAAAAAATGTAGTTTAGAAAACATTAAATATATTATATGTATAATGAAAAATACTAATGTAATTTTGCATTAGTATTTTTATTTTTTGAATATTTAGTAATTATATTTGTGTTGAATACGCAATGTAAGTTTTAAATTAAGTTGAATTCTGTAAGAGATATTGTTATAATTGTAATATATTTCAATAAAATGTAATATACAGGATAAGTATAAGCGAAACAGATTTGCTATATTTAAAAATTGAATAATAAGGAGATGAAAATATGATTAGGTTTGTAGATTTTTTGCCAATGTTGATATCTTGTTTATTTAGCTATATTATATTTAATAAGATAGCTAAAAAATACAATTTCATAAAAAAATTAGATTCTAGTCTTAGTATATTTAACTCATATTGGAAACCTGTATTTTATATAGCTTGTATGCTTATATTATCATTTATAATATGTGTGGTTGGAGTATTTTCAGATATTATTATTTATATATTAACTGGAATTATATCAGGAATTATGCTGAATTTTATTAATTTTACACATAAAGATGAGACTAATGTATATAAAATACACATATAAGGTTTTAATATTTTTATAATAATAATAAGTTTTACAAACTATAAAATTAATCTATAATAAGGCAAGATGATTTTAGTTATTAATAACATCTTGCCTTATTCTACTTATTAAAATTCAATATTTAATTTTAGATAGATTTATGAGCTATTTATTAATCTTGATTTAGTGAAATATTGGATTATATACGTTATTTTAATAAATTTTTTATGTTATACTTCAGTAAAGCTTTTAAAAAAATTACAATTTCATTGTTTAACGTGTGTTTTTTAAAAAAATTTGGTATAATTTAATAATAGTTATTAAATCATATTGGTTAAAACAAGTTGAGAAAAGGTGGTATTATGAGAATTTATTCTTGGAATGTTAATGGGTTAAGAGCAGTAGCAAAAAAGAACTTCTTTCAGTGGATAGAAGAAGAAGATCCTGATATATTATGTATTCAAGAAACAAAATTGCAGGAGAATCAATTAGAAGATAATATAAAAAACATAGAAGGATATCACTCTTATTTTAGTTTTGCAGAAAAAAAAGGGTATAGTGGAGTAGCTACATATACAAGGGAAGAACCTATTTCTATAAAACGCGGTATAGGAGTGGAAAAATTTGATTCAGAAGGCAGAATACTTATAACAGAATTTAAAAAATTTACTCTTCTAAATATATACTTCCCTAATGGCCAAAGGGATGAAGAAAGACTTCAATATAAATTAGATTTTTATGAAGCTTTATTTGATTATTGTGATCAATTGGTTAAAGAAGATAAAAAATTGGTTATATGTGGAGATTATAATACTGCTCATAATGAAATAGATCTTAAAAATCCTAAAGCCAATGAAAAAACTTCAGGATTTTTAAAAATAGAGAGAGAATGGATAGATAAAATAATAGAAAGAGGATATACAGATACCTTTAGAAACATAAATCCAGACAAGATTAAATATTCTTGGTGGAGTTACAGATTTAAAGCAAGAGAGAGAAATGCAGGATGGAGAATTGATTACCATTTTGTTTCAAATAATTTATTGGATAAAGTAGAAAATACAGAAATATTAAATGAAGTTTATGGTTCAGATCATTGTCCTGTAATGTTAGAGATAAAATAAATATTTAATATATTAAATATAAATTATGTTAAAGTAGGAGATGAAAAAATGGAATATACACTAATTGCTACAGCAACCTTCGGACTAGAAAAAGTAGTAGCGGATGAATTAAAAGAATTAGGATATGATGATTTAAAAATAGAAAATGGTAAAGTTGCTTTTATAGGTGATGAAAGAGATATAGTTACATGCAATATGTGGCTTAGGACTGCAGATAGAGTTTTAATAAAAATGGCAGAATTTAAGGCAGAAAGTTTTGAGGAACTTTTCCAAGGGACTAAGAGAATACCTTGGGGAGAATATATTTCAGAAGATGGCTTTATGCATGTAACAGGAAAATCTATTAAATCTACACTACATAGTGTTCCAGATTGTCAGTCTATAGTAAAAAAAGCTGTAATAGAAGCCATGAAAAGAGAATATGTTAAGGATTGGTTTAGTGAAGATGGACCAGAATATAAAATAGAGGTAGCTATTTTAAAAGATATAGTAACATTAACCTTGGATACTTCAGGGGCAGGACTTCATAAAAGAGGATATAGAGAAAATGCAGGAGAAGCACCTCTTAAGGAAACGCTAGCAGCAGCTTTGGTACTTTTAAGTAAGTGGGAACCTTCAAGAATACTTTCAGATCCTATGTGTGGTTCTGGTACCATTGCTATAGAAGCGGCCTTAATAGGTAAAAATATAGCACCAGGTTTAAATAGGAGATTTGCAGCAGAAGATTGGGATATAATACCTGTAAATATGTGGGAAGAAGTAAGACGACATGCTAAAAACTGTATAAACAATAATGACTTTAGAATATTAGCTTCAGATATAAATGGGAGAATATTAAAAACCGCTAGAGATAACGCACAAAAAGCAGGAGTTTCTGATTATATAGCTTTTCAAAAGATGCCTATGGAAGAATTTAAATCAAAAAAGAAATATGGAGTTATGATAACTAATCCACCTTATGGTGAAAGATTAAATACTCTAAAAGAAGTAGAAAAGCTTTATAAAAATCTAGGGGAAGTATACTCAGAATTGGAAGACTGGTCTTGCTTTGTATTAACTTCTTATGAAGGTTTTGAAAAGATATTTGGTGAGAAATCTAATAGGAATAGGAAATTATATAATGGAAGATTGAAATGTTATTATTATCAATATATAGGATTAGAACCTACTAAAAAGTATTATGAAAAATAATCTTTATAAAACATTTGAATAATGATTTATTATATAAAATTACTTAATTTCAATAGCTAAATATAAGGTGCTACTTAAGATCGAACTTATAATTTTTTAGTAATGACATCAAAAAATTCTTAGTCTATAGTATAAGTTTTTTAAAATAATTTCTTAAAATTTCCATTTAACAAAGATGACTTAGAAAATTAACTATCTTATAATGCAATTACTTACTAGGATCAAAGTACTATGCTTAATGATTTTAAAGATATTAACATAGATAGTCATGAAATAAAAATATTATTGTTATAGATAAAGGTGGTGAAGTTTTATGGGATTATATTGTCCCATAAATAAAATATGGATAGATTAATGAAAGTAGAAAATGTTGAAGATATATTACCTATTTATAAAAATACAGCTATTGAAAAACTTTTTAGATATCATAATTTAGATTGTAAACATGATGAATATAATAGTGCAGAATTATTAGTAGGAATGTGCATGGATAACAGAAAACAGCTTAAAATACCAAATAATTTTGCTTATATACTTAGAACTGGTGGAGGAAATTTAAGATATAGTGAATTTAAGATATCATATACTGTGGCAGTTGGAGGAGTTAAGACTTTAGCATTAATAGGTCATAATAATTGTGGAATGGTAAATTTGATCAGTAAAAAAGAAAAATTTATTAAGGGAT
Organism: Clostridium sp. Marseille-Q2269; assembly: GCF_943736985.1. Lineage (GTDB taxonomy): Bacteria > Bacillota > Clostridia > Clostridiales > Clostridiaceae > Clostridium_F. The sequence continues at coordinate 313,416 of NZ_CALSFS010000001.1, read as the reverse complement.
TAGTTAATAATGCTGGATGGGATAAGGCACAAGCAGAGGAGCATTTTATGAGTTTTGCTCCTATGTTTGAAATAGAAAATGAAATTAGTTTTTTATTAGGTGAAACAAAAAGACTAAGAACAAAATATCCTAAAATATTAATAGCACCATTATTTTATAATGTGGATGATAATTTATTATATTTAGTTAAAGAGGATTAGTTTTATGGGGGAAGGGAAGTATATAAAATGAAAAAAATAATAAAAATATTGCTTATTATCTGTATATGTATAGGTATAGCTGGGTTTATGTTTTTTAAGATGGCTACATACCAAGGAGATAAATTAAGCGATAATTCCATCAAAAATGAAAATGTGATAGATAAGTTAAAAAATATAGAGCTTAATAAAGGAACCTTAACTGTAAGTGAAGATGATGTAAATGACATGTTAAAGGTTTATTTCCAAAATGAAAAAAATGTAGGAAATATATTAGTAAAATCCGTTAAAGTTGATACTAAAGACAATAAATTAAATTTATCTATACCAGTTAGATATAATGGATTAGATCTACTTATGTCTTCTTATGGTAATGTAAGTACTAGAGATGACAAAATAATTTATAAAATAGATAATATAAAAATGGGTAAAATATCAGTACCTAAGCATATTTTACTTGATCAAATAAATAAATCAAGCATTCCTAATATACAAAGTAATGGAGAAGAAATTATTATAGATAAAGGAATTACTAAAGTTAAAGTAAAAGATATAAAAATTGAAGGTGGTAAGTTCAAAATCAGTTTTTAAAAATATAATTTTCTGATATGTTATATGTAATTCAGTTACTATATGATTTAATTTTAAATTTATATTAAATCACATAGTAACTGAATTTTTTTATTTGAATTTAATCTAAAAGTATAATAAGTATTTAATAAACATAGTATAACATGAAGCAATAAATATTAAGGTGATTTTATTTGAAAGCAGATGCTGTTTTTCAAGGTGGTGGAGTTAAGGCTACAGCTTTTACAGGAGCTATTTGTAGGTTAGAAGAAGAGGGTGTTAATTGGCAAAGGGTAGCGGGGACATCTGCAGGTGCTATAATCGCATCTTTATTAGCTGTTGGATACACAGGAAAAGAGATAAGAAACATAATGTATGAATTAGATTATGAAAATGTAGGCAATACTACTGCTATTAAAAAATTCCCTTTTGGTCAAAAAACTTTAGGTCTCTTATTTGAAAAAGGAATTTTTAGTACAACATATATAGAAAAGTATCTTCAACAAGTATTTAAAGATAAAGGGAAAACTAAGTTTAAGCATATAAGTTTAAATGGAAGATCTCCTTTAAAGATAATAGTATCGGATGTTACTAATAAAAGATTAGTTATATTGCCAGATGATTTAAAGAAATATGGTCTAAATCCTATGGAATTAGAAATATCTAAAGCAGTAACAATGAGTATAAGTATACCTTTTTTCTTTAAACCAGTAAAATTGAAGTACCTGGGGAAAGAAGCCTATATAGTAGATGGAGGAATAACTAGCAATTATCCTATATGGATATTTGATGTAAAAAATATCCCCAGATGGCCCACTTTTGGTTTTAAATTAGGTAATGGTGAAGAGTATAACAGAACTATAGAAAATAGAGATTTCATATCTTATATAATGGATGTGATAGAAACAACTATATATTCCTATGATGAGAGTTATTTAAATGATAAAGATAAAATTAGAACTATATCTATACCTGCCCTAGGCGTAAAAACTACAGAATTTAATATATCCTTAGAAACCAAGAAGAAATTGTATAATGAAGGCTATGAAAAAGCAGATAAGTTTTTAAAGCGATGGGATTTTAGAACATACATAAGATCCTATAGAATATAAAAATTTTAATTCAAATAAATATTTATTTGAAATTTACTTATACTAAATATGTAATGTAAATAAACTTGGGAGGGATTATTATGAAACCAAAAGAAAAAAGAGAATGGACAAAAGAAAATTATTTAGCTAATGGAAATAAAACTCAAAATCAATGGGCTAAAAATAAGCTTAATACTACTGTGGAAGAGCCAGGTATGAATGAAAGTGGTATAGAAGCTAAGAAAAAGGGATATTAATTTTATAATAAAATATATTGTATTATAACCTTGTATAAAGATAAGTACTTCTTTCTGATTATAATTATAATTCAGAGAGAAGTTTTTTATTTAATAAAAGCAATATATGAAAATTTTATACAAAAACTTTTGGTTATTCAAATTTTATATAATTATAGAAAAATCATTAGTGTAATGCTAGAATACGGAATTGAAAGCAATAATAAAAATTTATATATTAATTACAAGATTAATGTATTTTACTAGAAAGGACTGGTTTATTTGATTAAAGAAGAAATGACACCTAAAGAAAGAATTGAGGCTTTTTCTAAAGGTGACGAAATTGATAGAGTAATATGTATACCTGATATGGGAGTTACTATGGCACCCTTTATTGGTGTAACAGCCAAAGACTATTATCATTCAGCACAACTTATGGCAGATTTAGAAATAGCTTTATTTAGAAGACTTAGACATGATGGTGTAGGAATATCTACTAGTCTTAGAGGAGTGGCAGAGGCTATGGGATCTAAAGTTGGCTATCCTGATTATGGTATTTCTTATTTAATAAAACCTGCTATTAGTTCTATAGATGATATAGAATCACTTAAAATAGTTGATCCTTTAAAAGATGGTAATCTTCCAACTTTGATTGATGCAATAAGACTTACTAGAGATGCTCTTATAGATGAAGTGGATGTTAGTGCAGCTATGTCAGGGCCATTTAGTGTTGCAGCTTCTGCTGTGGGCACAGAAAATTTATTAAAATGGATGATAAAGTATCCTAAAAAAGTCCATATCTTAATGGATATAATAGCAGAATCTAACAATAGGTATATAGAAGAAGTAGCTAAGCTAGGAGTATCTATCGGATTTGCAGATCCAGTTTCATCTACCAGTCTTATAAGTCCAAAACAATTTAGAGAATTTTCTCTTCCTGCTCTTCAAAAAAATGTGGATAAGATAAAAGAGAAGACAGGAGGAGCTCCAGCTATACATATCTGTGGAAAGAGTAAAGAGATTTGGGAAGATGTTGTAAATACAGGAATTTCTAATTTTAGTATAGATAATGTAGAAGATCTAGAGGAAGCTAAAAAAATAATGGGAGATAGAGTAGTTATTACAGGGAATGTTCCTCCTGTTGATGTAGTATATAATGGCAATAAAGAAGCTATATTTCAATCAGTTAAACAATGTATTAAAAAAGGACATGACTCTAAGAAAGGCTATGTTTTGAGTACAGGATGTCAAATTCCTATGCATACACCAATAGAAAATATTGAGATGTTTATGGAGGCAGGTAGAACCTATGGAAAATATCCTATAGATTTATAGACTTTAAAATTTTAAAATTTTAAATTAAGATGAGGAGAATTTTAAATGGGAAATACAAATGAAAATAAAGGAAATGGAAAGGCTATTATACCTTTTGCTATTTTTGTGTTAGTGTATTTATGCTCAGGAATTATATTATCTATTATGGGAGTAGAAATGGCATTTTATCAATTTCCAGCTCCAATTGCAGTAGTAATAGGAATAATATTTGCATTTATTTTAATACAAGGAAGTTTAGATGAAAAAATGGACAGCTTTGTTAAAGGTTGTGGGGACGAGAATATAATAATAATGTGTATTATATACCTTTTAGCTGGTGGATTTTCATCAGTTTCTAAAGCAATGGGTGGAGCTGATGCTACAGTAAATTTAGGATTAACTTTAATACCACCTCAATTTATTGTAGTAGGTATATTTTTAATAGCTGCATTTATTTCTATTGCAACAGGAACATCAGTAGGAACTGTTGTTGCAGTAGGTCCTATAGCTGCTCAGTTAGTAGCAAAAGCAGGATTAAATATGCCCTTGGCACTAGGAGCATTAGTTGGTGGAGCTTTATATGGAGATAATTTATCAATTATATCCGATACAACTATAGCTGCTACAAGGACTCAAGGTGTACATATGAAAGATAAATTTAGAGTTAACTTTGGCTTTGCTACGGTAGCAGCTTTAGTTACAATAGCTTTTTTATTTATATTTGGAAAGCCAGTAACTACACCAAAAATGGCAAGTCATTCATTTAATTTAATAAAAATAATTCCTTATATGTTTGTTTTAATAGCAGCCTTAGCTGGGAAAAATGTATTTGCAGTATTAATGGGTGGAATAATACTCTCTGGAGCTATTGGCATTGGTTATGGAGACTTCACAATTTTAGGATTTGCAAAGGAAGTTTATGGAGGATTTACAGGAATGTTTGATATTTTTTCATTATCACTGTTAACTGGAGGACTTGCTAATATGGTATCCAAAGGTGGTGGTCTTGACTGGCTTCTATACAAGATAAATAAAATGATAAAAGGTAAAAAATCTGCTGAATTAGGAATAAGTTCACTTGTAGCATTAACAGATGTAGCTACAGCAAATAATACGGTTTCTATAATTGTTTGTGGTGAATTGTCAAAAGAAATATCAAAGAAATATAAAATAGATCCAAGAAAAACGGCTTCTCTTCTAAGTACATTTTCAATGGCAATGCAAGGAATAATACCATATGGAGCTCAATTGTTGATAGCAGGTAGTTTTACTAAAGGCTCAGTTAGTCCAGTCCAAATTGTACCTTATATGTGGTATCCATTTATATTAGCTATATTTGCTATAATTTTCATATTAACTCCTTTTGCAAATGGTTATCTAAAGAAACATCCTTGGGATTTTGAAAATAGTAAACCTGCCGTAAAGGGAAGTTTTGAAAGTAGTAAACCTGTAGAAAAGGTATAAATTGACTTAAAGGACAAACTCATGAATAAATTTTTATGTGTTTGTCCTCATACCCTTATTTTTCATATGAATATTTTATAATTATAGTTTTTATTTTAGCAAAGAAAATACAACTAATTTGATATAGAAAGAGGTAATTTTATGGCTAGGATTACTTTTATAAAGAAACAGTTAGAAATAGAAGTTGAAAACAGTACAAAGCTTATAGAATGTATAAGAAAAGCAGGTCTTTATATTGAAGCACCTTGTAATGGAAAAGGTAAATGTGGTAAATGTAAAGTTATAGCGAGAGGTAAGCTTTCGCTTAAAACAAAAGAGGAAGAAAAATTCACAGAAGAAGATAATATTAGGCTGGCGTGTATTTGTGAAGTAAAGGGTGATGCCCAAATAGAATTAATAGAAAAAGATAGAAATAAAAAATTAAAAACTATTAATAGAGGTTTTTCTATAGAAACAAAATTAAATAGTAAAATAAAAAAAGTGAACCTAAAGAATATAGATGAAAAAATTAATTTACCCTATAAAAATACTTTAAGTGTGTTTGTAGACAAATTAAGTGTTCTAAAAAAAATAGGAGAAATAGAAAAACATAAGAAAAAAGAGTTTTCAGGAATAATTCGAGATGATGAATTGATAGATATAATTAATAAAATAGAACCAGCTTTAGCTATAGCATTAGATATAGGTACTACGGGAATATCAGCGTATCTGTTGGATTTAGTAAATGGGGAGATTTTAAACAAAATATCAGACTTAAATCCACAGACTGAATATGGAGGAGATGTGTTATCTAGAATAACATATTGTATGGAAAATGAAGATGGTGTAGATGTATTGTCTAAATGCATAAGAAATAAAGTGAATTCTATTATTAATGAATTAATAGGTGAAAATTATAAAAGGACAAATATATATGAAGTAGATATAGCTGCTAATACTACCATGCTTCATCTATTTACAGGTGTTGATCCTAATACTATAGCTAAAGCACCCTATAGGGCCATATTTTTAGATCAATTGGAAGTAAAGGCAAAAGATATTGACATAGATATAAATATAGAGGGTAATGTAGTATTACTTCCTTCATTATCTTCATATGTGGGAGCAGATATTGTAGCAGGTATTGTTGCTACAGACTTTCAAAATAAGAAACATCCATCTATATTTATAGACATAGGAACTAATGGAGAATTAGCGGCTATTTATAAAGGAAAAATGTCAGCTTCTTCTACTGCAGCAGGTCCAGCTTTTGAAGGAATGAATATTTCCTGTGGGTCTAGAGCTGAGAAAGGAGCTATAGATAGTTTTGATATAAATGAAGATGATGAATTTAAATATTCAGTTATTGGAAATGAAGAAGCTAAGAGTATTTGTGGAAGCGGCCTTATGGATGTTATGGCAGCTCTAATAAAGAGTAATGTGGTTATGTCTAGTGGAAGATTTAATAAAAATATGGTAAGTAAATTAAAAGAAAGATTAAAGGATAAAAAATTCTATATAACAGATAAGGTGTATATATCTCAAAATGATATAAGACAAATACAGTTAGCAAAAGGAGCAATATCTTCTGGAATTAACATGCTTTTAAAGGAAGTAAATACAGATATAGAGGATATAGAAGAAGCCGTAATTGCAGGAGCCTTTGGATATCATATAAATTCAGATAGTATAAAAACATTAGGAATAATACCAAATGGATTTAAAGGAAAAATAAAATTTGTTGGAAATTCTTCTATAGAAGGAGCTAGATTATCTTTGTTAAATAAGGATATTTCAAAATCTATGATAGATATAAGGGATAAAATAAAAGTTATAGAGCTTTCCACAAGAGAAGATTTTCAAGAGTATTTTGTAAACGCATTAAGTTTTTAATTAAATAATTATGAATTTAATAAAGAAAAATATGTATAAGTATAATATATATCTAAGAAAATATAATTGATAATTATTTACAATAATATTTAAATATAATATAAATAATTGTAATTTTCAGTTTTGATGGAGTGATTAAAATGATAAAAGTAAATTTAATTTCAGGATTTTTAGGGGCAGGAAAGACTACTTTAATAAAGAAAATTTTAAACAATAAAAAAGATGAAAAATTGGTTGTAATAGAAAATGAATTTGGAGAAGTGGCTATAGATGGAGATTTAATAAAAAATGAAGGATTTAATGTATTTGAATTGGCAAGTGGATGCATATGTTGCATGATGAAGCAAGATTTTGAGGATTCTATAAAGAAGATTATAGAAGAATACAAACCAGATAGAATAATTATAGAACCTACAGGTATAAGCTCTTTAAGTCAAGTATTAGATATATTAAAAAAAGAAGTCTTTAAAAATCAAATTCATATTAGCTCCATAATAACTGTGGTAGATGGTACAAGCTATTTAGAAGAAAAGGATGCATTTGGAGAATTTTATATGGATCAGATAAAAAATGCAGAAATATTACTAGTAAGCAAAAGTCAAATGGTAGATAAAACTACACTAGATAAAATAAAAAAGGATCTAGTAAAGTTTAATGATGATGCAAATATAATAATGTTGCCTTGGATGAAATTTAATGAAGAGTATATAACAAAATTTTTACATAAAGATTTGTCAAAAGATATAACAATAGATCCTATAGATATTACAGTGTCTACAGAGGATGGATTTGAAAGCTTAGGTATAAAAACTAATAAAGTCTTTAAAATACAAGAAATAAATGAAATATTAAACAAACTATTTACAAACAACTATGGAAATATAATAAGAATAAAAGGTTTTTTAAATGGGAAAGAAGAATTAATTAAAATTAATTGCACTAAAAAGGTTCATAATATAGAAAAAATTAACAATAAAGAAGAAATAAAAATTTGTATAATAGGTCAGAGGTTGGCTAGAGAAAAAATTAAATTTTTATTTAGAGAAAAATATAAAATAAAAGAACAATAAAATATTTTTTAAGGAGTAATGACAATGGAGTATGATGTGAACTTTAAATGTGTATTAGATACAGGAGAGGAACTACCTAAGGAAGCTGTAAAAAAATCAGGAATAACGTTTCCTAATGTACATAAAAATGCTAAAGATATGGCATTGTTATCTAAAAATATAAGGGAATTTAATAGTGATTTATTTTCAGTAGTACCTTTTTGTATGACTGTAGAAGCGGAGGCATTAGGTGGGGAAATAAATTTAGGAAATGAAAAAGTAGGACCTAGAGTATCCAATTATGCATTTAAAAACATGGAAGATATTAAAGTCTTAGGAGAAATAGATTTTGAATCAAACAGAATAGCACAGGTTTTAAAATCAGTTGAGATATTGAAAGAACATGGGGAAAAAGTAATAATGGATGTACAAGGTCCTTTTACTATAATAAGTTCTTTAATAGATCCAAGAGTTTTTTATAAGGCAATAAGAAAAAATAGAGATGAAGTAGAAAGACTTATGGAAATAGTTCAAAATAATTCAGTAGAATTTATAAAAGAGGGATTAAAAAGAGGTGTAGACATAATATCCTTTGGAGATTCTGCTGGAACTTTAGATATATTAGGACCAAAAATGTACAAAGAATTAGGTGGAAAGTATACCTATAATGCTTTAAAACAGACTAAGGATTACTTAAATGAGTCCATAATTCACCTTTGTGGTATAACTTCATCTTCATTAGATAGATCTGGTTTTATAAAATCAAATCCTATAAAAGTACAAAAAGGAATCACCTATGGACAAGCATTAAACTATGTTATAGAAAAAAATGCAAATATAAAAATATTAGGTCATAATTGCTTAAGACAAACTACTAAACCAATGAAAAAACCTGTGGTTTGGGAAATACAATTATAATAATTTGAACATATTTAAGGAGGAATAATAATGAGTAATGTATCAGAAGAATTAATAAAGAAACTATCAGAATCAGTAGTAGAAATGGAAGAAGAAGAAACAGTGGAATTAGCTAAGGAATGTGTAGAGAAAAATATTAGTGCCTATGATGCAATAGATAAAGGACTTGCAGATGGAATGAATAGAGCAGGGGAGCTATATGAAGAAGGAGAATATTATATTCCAGAATTGTTGATGTGCTCTGATGCTATGTACTCAGGATTAGATGTGTTAAAACCTCATTTAGAAAAAAATAATTTAGAGAAAAGACATAAAGTAATTATAGGGGTAATACAAGGAGATACTCATGATATAGGGAAAAATTTGGTTAAGATAATGATGGAAACAGAAGGATTTGAAGTAATAGATTTAGGTAGAGATGTACCACCAAAAGATTTTGTTGACAAAACTAAAGAAGTAGAAGCAGATATAATTTGTATGTCTACTCTTATGACTACAACTATGGATGGTATGGAAGAAGTGATAAAATTACTTAAAGAAGAAGGTATAAGAGAAAAAGTAAAAGTAATGATAGGTGGAGGTCCTATATCTCAAAATTTTGCAGACAAAATAGGAGCAGATGCATATACAACTGATGCTTCAAAGGCAGCAAAATATGCAAAGAGAATAATATTAGAAAAGATTTCTTGTTAATAATGATTATATTTATAATAATAAATAAGATTTTTATAATATATGGTTAAAATTTAAAAAATATATGAGGTGCAGCAAATGTTAACACCAAAGGAAAGATTAAAATTAGTTTTAAAAAACAAACCTGTAGATAGGCCTCCATGTATATGCCCTGGTGGAATGATGAATATGATAATAGAAGATTTGATGGATATAAGCGGATTTAAATGGCCAGAAGCTCACGTAAACCCAGAAATTATGGCCAATTTAGCTATATCTATGTATGAACAGGGAGGATTTGAAAACTTTGGAGTACCATTCTGTATGACTATAGAAGCGGAAGCCATGGGAGCTAACGTAGATTTGGGGGATAAAACTACAGAACCAAGAGTTGTAAAATATCCAATAGAATCAGTAGAGCAGTGGAGACAATTAAAAAGAATAAACTTAAATGAAGGAAGAGAAAAAGTAGTCTTAGATGCTATAAGAATTATAAAAGATAAAAATTTACCGGTACCAATAATGGCAAATTTAACAGGACCTATAAGTGTGGCGTCGTCTTTAATGGAGCCTATGTATTTTTATAAAGAATTAGTCAGAAAAAAACAAGAAGCTCATAAATTTATAGAGTTTGTAACGGAAAACTTAATACAATTTGGAAAAGCTCAATTATTAGCAGGTGCTAATGTTATAACTATATCAGACCCAAGCGGAACAGGTGAAATACTTGGGCCAAAATTATTTAAAGAATTTGTTATACCTTATTTAAATAAAATAGTAGATGAGTTAAGGGATTATACAAATGGTACAATAATACACATTTGTGGAGGATTAAAAAGTATATATAAAGAGTTAAATGATTTGCATAGTGATGTTATAAGTTTTGATTCTATAAGCAGCGTAACTCAAGTTATTAAAAATGTAGAAAATAAAGCTATAATGGGGAATGTAAGTACAATATCTATACAAAATGGTACCTCTAAAGAAGTAGAAAGATTAGCCAATTCTTGTATGGATTTAGGAGTTAATATACTATCACCAGCTTGTGGAATAGGAACCAAAAGTCCTATAGATAATGTAAGGGCAATGGTAAATGCAGCTAAAAAAAGAAATATAAAATAAGGAAAATTACTATTTTTAAATACAAGTAATAGCCCTTAAACTTCACTAAATTTAAAGGCTATTGTTTGTATTTTTATTTTAATCTTTCATCATTATTATAGGAACCTATGAAGATTTCTCCATTAGCTTCAACATACATGCCTTTTCCATGTCTTAAATCATTTACCCATTCACCAATATATTTACTTCCATAATTAGAAACATAAGTTCCATGTCCATGACGCATATCAGAAATCCAATCTCCAGTATAAACATCACCATCGAACCAAGTATAAATACCATGACCTGATTTTAAATCATGTTTCCAATATCCAACATAGCTTTCACCATCTAACCAAGTGTATATGCCATATCCATGTTTTTCATCATTTATCCAACTACCAGTATATTTCTCACCAGAAGCCCAAATTAAAATTCCCTCACCATGCATCATATTTTCTTTCCAGTAACCTATATATTTAGTTCCGTTAGTATAGGTATATGTACCAAAACCATGCATTTTACCATCTTTTCTTTCTCCTTCATAAATACCAGTATGGCTGTGATTATGATTATGCTCATTATAAATTCTATCCTTTGATAATGTGGATTTAACGCATATAATATTTAATTTATGATGTTTAGAATTCTCTATTTTTAATTTCCCCATATGTTATACCTTGCCTTTCTAAGTATTATAAATATTAGTGAATATTTTTTAAAATAAAAACTATAGATGATTTTATTTTTCATTTAATAACCACTACCAAGTATAAAATATTATATCATAAAACATAAAAGATAAGGAAACTAATTTATTAATACATATTATTAATTTTTTATATAAAAATAATATTTATAAAGTTCACCATTAAATCAAACTGTGTTAATATATTAGTATATAATTCGAATAAAATAGGGGGAACTCTTATGAAAAGTTTGTTTGATAACACATATATTAAAGCAATGGAACTGAAAAATAGATTTATTCGGTCAGCAACATGGGAAGGTATGGCTACGGAAACTGGACACATTACAGATAAATTACTTGACTTGTATGAGGAATTAGCAAAGGGTGGAGTTGGATTAATAATAACCAGCTATACAACTATATTTGATTACGATAAGCCAAGTCGTAAGATACTTGGAATTTATAATGACAGCTTTATAAAAGAATACAAATCTTTAACAGATAAGATTCATAAACATGGGGCTAAGGTATTAATGCAAATAGTATTAGGACAACACTATATAAATAATGAAACTGGTAGTGAATTTTATGGATTAAGTGAAAACATGCCTAAAGGAGACATAAAAGCTATAGTAAATGCTTTTGTTGATGCAGCTAAAAGAGCTAAAGAGGCAGGCTTTGATGGAGTGCAAATTCATGGAGCACATGGTTATTTTTTAAGTAGAACTTTGAGTCCTCTTTTTAATAAAAGAAAAGATGAATATGGTGGATCAGAAGAAAAAAGAACTACATTGATGTTGGAAGTTTATGATGAAATAAGAAAAGCAGTAGGAAAAGATTTTCATATTTCAATAAAAATTAATTGCTCTGATTTTGAAGAAGGAGGAGCAACATTTAATGAATGTCAAATAGCTTGTAGAAGACTTTCATTAAATGGCATAGATTCTATAGAAATTAGTGGTGGAGGTAAAACTTGGACTGAAGGTAATAAAAAAGAATCTATATATAAGGATTATGCAGCAAAGATAGCAGAAGAAATCCATACTCCTGTAATTTTAGTTGGTGTAAATAGAAGTTATGATAATATGAATAAAATATTAAACAATAGTAAAATAGAATATTTTTCAATGTCTAGACCTTTTATAAGAGAACCAGATTTAATAAATAAATTTGAAAATGGTGAAAATGAAAAAGCTAAATGTATATCCTGTGGAAAATGTTATGGAGAAAATGGAATCAGATGCATATTTAATGCATGAAATAAGTGGAAAGATGGAGAATTTGAGAAAAATTCTCCATCTTTTATTTATGTAAACATCATTTTAAATCTTGTAAGGTGAATATTTTGGTAAAACCATATTCTTATTATTAGAATGATAACAAAATCCTATAAAATATTAATATTTTATTAAAAATATGTTGACTTGATGATAAAATTCATGTAAAATCTAATTCATAATTAATAAATTGATTTTGGATATAATATTATTGCTTTAGCAATTATAAATAATTATTCAATTTAAATTGTATAACCATGATGGTTTCTAAAAAATAAATTTCAACAAAATTTTAGGAGGTAGAACATATGACAAAATGTACAGATGGATTAATAATACCAGAAAAATATGATCCAATATTAAAAATAAGAGAAACTGAGGTAGCTATAAAAAAGGTTAAAGACTTTTTTGAAAAAACTTTATCAAAAGAATTAAATCTTACAAGAGTTTCAGCGCCTCTATTAGTAAAAAAGGATACAGGTATTAATGATAACTTAAACGGAATAGAAAGACCTGTAGCTTTTGATATAAAAGATCTAAAAGATGAGGTAATTGAAATAGTACATTCTTTAGCTAAATGGAAGAGAATGGCGTTACACAGATATGGGTTCAAGGCTGGAGAAGGTCTTTATACTGATATGAATGCTATAAGAAGAGATGAAGATCTAGATAACCTTCATTCTGTATATGTAGATCAATGGGATTGGGAAAAAGTTATTAAAAAAGAGGATAGAAGCAAAGAAACTTTAAAATCTGTAGTTAAGCAATTATACGGTGTATTTAAAGAAACAGAAAAATATATATGTAGTGAATATGAAGGATTTAATGCTATATTACCACAAGAAATATCTTTTATAACTTCTCAAGAACTTGAAGATATGTATCCAGGATTAGATACAAAGGAAAGAGAAGACGTTATAGCTAAAGAAAGAGGAGCAGTTTTCTTAATGGAAATAGGAGGAGTTTTAGCTTCAGGAGAAAAACATGATGGAAGAGCTCCAGACTATGATGATTGGACATTGAATGGAGATATTATCTTCTGGAATCCAGTATTAGAAAGAGCATTTGAATTATCATCTATGGGTATAAGAGTAGATGAAGATGCTTTAGAAAAACAACTAAAAATAGCAGACTGTGAAGATAGAAAGAAATTAGAATTTCATAAATTACTTTTAGAAGGTAAGTTACCATATACTATTGGTGGTGGAATCGGACAATCAAGAATATGTATGTATTTCTTGAGAAAAGCACATATAGGAGAAGTTCAAGCATCTATATGGCCAGATGAAATGGTAGAATCTTGTGAAGAAGCAAGAATCCACTTATTATAATTTAGAGATAAAGTTAATTCACTATTATTAAAATATTCTAAGGCATAAATAAAGTTTTATAATTAGACTTTATTTATGCCTTAGAAATTTTTTGTGATATTAAAAAATATTTGGATTAATTTTATTAGGACTTTCTTTATAATGATTTAGCTTATTAATAGCAGGTCCTTCAATAATATCTCCTTCATAGCTAAACCTAGAGCCATGACAAGGACAATCCCAAGACTTTTCTGCATCATTCCATTTAAGCTCACATCCTAAATGAGTACAGGTATTATCTACTAAATGTATAGTTCCCATATTATCTTTATATGCTCCATACTTTCTACCTTGAATTGTAACAACTTTTCCCTCATCATTATTTAAATGAACATTATTTGGAGCACTTCCTAACTTTCCTTTGATTAATTCTTTAGCCACATCTATATTTTCTTTAAATAAGTTTTTGACAGAGACTGAAGACATAGCTCTGGATGGATTATATAAATTTTCCCATGGATTTTCTTTTTTTATAATAAGATCTTTTAGCAATATAGCAGCAGCGGTGCCATTAGTCATTCCCCATTCTCCAAACCCTGTAGCTACATAAATATTTTCAGTGGTAGAAGTTAAATTCCCTATGTATGGAATTCCATCTAGAGTAATGTAATCTTGCGTGGACCAATAGTATAATATATTTTCTGTATTCACAGCTTCTTTGGCAAAGGATTTTAAGTTTTTGTAATGAGTTAGAGTATTCTCTCCATGACCTGTTTTGTGACCTTCACCCCCCACAAGAATGATTTTGCTGTTTTTACAATTTACACATCTAAGAGATCGACCAGGTTCCTCGGCATTTATAAACATACCCTCTGGGAAATCTTCTTTTGATTCTAAAGCTAAAACATAGGATCTTTTAGGAGACAATCTAGCAAAATATAATCCCAAATTATCATAACATGGAAAATGGGAAGCTATAATAATTTTTGATGATGATATTGTTTGATCATTGTCAGTGGTACATATACATTCATCTTCTTCAGTTATATCTACTATTTTGGTATTTTCAAATATATTGCTTCCTTCTCCAGAAATTTTACTGGCTAAGTGTAATAAATATTTTCTTGGATGAAATTGAGCTTGATTTTCAAAACATAAGGCTGCTTTTACAGACAATGGAAGAGGAATACTGTCTAAAAACTTAGCTTTTAATCCAAGGCTTGCAGCAGAATCAGCTTCTTTTTTTATTGAAGGTACAAATTTTTCATCTTTAGTATAAATATAGGCAGGAAGTCTATGAAAATCACAGTCTATAGAATATTCATGGATGGTATTTTCTATAAAGTCTATGGCTGATTCATTAGCATTGGCATATAATTTAGCATTTTCTTTTCCAATTTCATTGATTAACTTATGGTATATCAAATGATGCTGAGAAGTAATTTTAGCTGTAGTATGGCCAGAAGTACCTTGTGCTATTCTATCAGCGTCTATAAGTGCAACCTTGAAACCTTGATTTTTTAGAAGAAGAGAGGTGGTGATTCCTACTATACCAGCGCCTATAACTGTTATGTCTACATTTATGTTTTCATGTAAAATAGGATAGTTTGTTTTAGAAGAGGAATCTAGCCAATAAGATTTAAATGCACCTTTTAAGTTTTCTTTGCAATTACAGGTAGTACATGATTTATTCATAAATATCTATCCTTTCTTAAATTAATAATATATAGATTTAAATATATATTTTAGGTTTTGTAGTTAATAAAGAAATATTCAATTATTTAAAGCTATTAATAATAATTTTTAAATTAAGAAACAAGAAAAATACCTATGATTTTTTAATTAAATTCACTTATTGTGCTAGTTAAATTCAGCTTACAGAATCATATTTTGAATATTAAACTAACGCTAAATCAACTGACAGTAATATTAACTTATTGAAAATTTCCTAATGGTGTCTAAAAAGAAGCAACTATCGCCTTGTTTTTACAGAATAATTGTATAAAAATATGATATAATCATTAAATGAATAATTAAAATGAATAAATTATAGTGATGGTGAGAAAATGAGCAAATTATTATTAGCAGAAAAGCCCTCTGTAGCTAGGAATATAGGAGAGGCACTAGGGTGTAAAACTAGAAAAAATGGATATTTAGAAGGTAATGGATATATAGTTACTTGGGCCTTTGGTCATTTATTAACTTTATTTGATTGCAAGGATTATGACCCTAAATTAGCTCTTTGGAGTTTTGAGAATTTCCCATATATACCTAAAGAATTCAAATATAAAATAAAAAATGATGGTAAGAACAAAAATGTAGTAGATTTAGGAGCAAAAAAACAACTTGAAATAATAAAGGAACTTGTAAATAGAGAAGATGTGGAAGATATAGTAGCTGCTACAGACTATGATAGAGAAGGAGAGCTTATAGCACTTTTAATATTTAATTATTTGAGTGTAAATAAACCTATATATAGAATACTAATAAATGAATGGACACCAACAGAAATAAAAAAAGGTCTTAAAAGTCTTAAAAAGAATGAAGAAATGATAAATTTACAGGATGCAGGAGTAAGTAGACAGTTAGCAGATTGGGTTATAGGAATAAATTTTACATCTATGGCCACTATGAAATATACAAGAGGAAAAGGAAATCTTCTTAATATAGGTAGAGTATTAATGCCAACTTTAAAGATTATATACGATAGAGAAATTGAAATTAAAAAATTTAAAGTAGAAGAGTTTTATGAATTAGAGGCTACTTTTGAAAATGAAAAAGGGAAGTATAAGGGTAAATTTTTTTATGGCAAAAAAGAAAAATTCCCTAATAAAAAAATAATGGAAAAGCTTAAAACTGAAATAAAAGATAAGCATGGATTAGTAACACAAAAAACTGTGGAAATAAAAAAAGAAAATCCACCAAGCTTATTTAATTTAAGTAATCTTCAAGGATACATAACAAGCAAATATAAAGGATTTACCGCAGATAAAGTTTTAAAGGTAGCTCAGAGTCTTTATGAAAAGAAGAACATAACTTATCCTAGAACAGAAAGTACAGCATTAGAAGAAAGTATTAAGGATAAGGCCAAAAATGTTCTGGAGGTTTTAAGAAAGGATCTTCCTTTTAAAGATGAGATAGTTTTTAACACCTCTAAAAAGGTATTTAATAATGCTAAGGTAGAAAGCCATAGTGCTATTATGCCAACTTACATAATACCTAAGAATTTATCTCCAGATGAGAGATTAGTGTATGATGCAGTTAAAAATAGATTTATCTCTCAATTTATGAAGGAAGCTCAATATGAAAATACGGAAATAATAACTACTGTACCAGGAGAAAATTATGAACGATTATTTAAAACAAAGGGTAAAATACTTAAATCTAAGGGCTGGTTAAAATTATACAAGGAAAATAAGAAGGATGAGCTTTTACCTCCTATAGAAAAAGATGATGACGTAGAAATGAAAAGTGTAAAAATAATATCAAAAAAGACCAAGCCTCCTGCTCATCATACAGAAAAAACCTTACTTAAAGCTATGGAAACATGCGGGAAAAACACAAAGCAAAATGAAGATAATGAGGAAGATTCCAATATATTATACGGGTATTCTATAGGAACAGCAGCTACTAGAGCAGAAACTATAAATAAATTGAAATATGCAGGTTATATAACTCCTAAAGGTAAATCATTATTAATAACAGATAAAGGGAGTAAACTAATAGAAACTTTTCCTATAAGAGAACTTTTAGATACAGATTATACGGGAAAGTTAGAAAAAAAATTATATGATATGGAAAAAGGGAATTTTAGAAAAGAAGATTTTTTAAAGGAAATATTCAATTTTACTGTTATGGGAGTAAACAAGATAAAAAACATAAGATCTACTGTTATATGTGATACTAGGGCTAAAAAAGATAAATAATATATGAAAAGTGAAATTTAAAATTATTTAAGTTTATACTAAAAAAAAGATAAAAGTAAATAATAATATCAATAATTATGTTTTAATTATCAGAATATTAGATGTGATAGAGAGTATTAAAAATTATAAATTTTAAGTATTTTCTATGGAGCAGGAGGAGTTTTAATGCTAGAAAATAAGTTTTTAGATAAAATAAAAGAGCAAGAAATAAATATTAAAAAATATAGTAATACTTACAGTATAGTAGGAACTTTAAGGTTGGTAGCAATGCTAACTTTTATATATTTTACTTACAAAGCTATAAAAATAAATTTTCACGGAAAATATGTAGGACTTTCTATATTAATAGCTGCAATATTTATAATATTACTAATATATCATAGTAATATTAAGAATAAGCTTAATTTTTTTAAAGATATGATAAATATAAATCAAAGATATATAGATAGAATTCATGGAGAATGGATAAAGTTTGAAGACAGAGGTGATGAATTTTCTACGGAAGACCACCCATATTCAGGAGATTTAGATATATTGGGAAAAGAATCACTTTTCCAGCTTATAAATACAACAAATACTGATGAAGGTAGAAATAACTTGGTAAAACTATTGCTAAATCCAAGTAAAGATAGAAATGAAATAGTTTTAAACCAAAAAGCAGTAGAGGAATTAGGCGGAAAATTAGATTTTTGTGAAAACTTAGAATATGTAACAGGAAGATATAAGGAGAAATTGACAAGTATAGAGAAACTTATGAAATATATAAAAGAAAATGGTATATTTATAAAAAATAAAATTATAAAGAATATATTATACATTATGCCTATAATTACAGTACCAATATCCTTAGGAATAATATTGTTAAAGTTTAAGAAACTATATATTTTAGTAGGGGCTATATGTATTATCCAATGTTTAATATGGATGATAAAAGCTATAAAAATTAATTCTATTTTGCAATCTATAGATAAGCTTAAATATAATTTTCAAACTTATAATAAGGTATTAAAGTTAATAGAAAATGAAGAAGTGAATTCTGAAAAGTTAAAAAGTATAAAGAATCTACTTTTTAAGGAAAAGGAAAGTTCCATTAAAGCTATAAAAGAATTAGACATAATTTCAGAAAAGGTCAATCTAAGATACAATGGTGTTTTATATATAGTTTTAAATGTACTTTTCCTTTGGGATTATCAATGTGTTTTTTCTTTAGAAGCTTGGAAATTAAAATATGGGCATAAGATAGAATGGTGGTTAAATGCTATAGGAGAAATAGAAAGTCTCTCAAGTTTAGCTGTTTTAACTCATATAAACAATGAAGTTTATTTCCCTAATATATTAAATTCTAATGAAAAAGTAGAATTAACTATAGAATGCAAAAGCATAGGCCATCCTTTAATTAATATAAAGGATAGGGTTTCTAATGATTTCACTATGAAAAATAATATTTTGCTTATAACTGGATCAAACATGTCAGGTAAAACCACTTTTTTAAGAACTTTAGGAATTAATTTAGTTTTAGCTTACAGTGGAGCTCCAGTTTGTGTGGAAGAAATGAGTTGCTCTATTATGGATATATATACATCTATGAGAATAACAGATGATTTAAAAAGTGGAATATCTACATTTTATAGAGAGCTTATAAAAATAAAAAATATAATAAAACATTCAAAGAATAAAATGCCTATGATTTTTTTAATAGATGAAATATTTAGAGGTACAAATTCTAAGGATAGATATATAGGAGCTAGAAATGTATTGCTTAATCTAAATAAACCTTGGATAATAGGAGCATTAACAACACATGATTTAGAACTTTGCGATTTAGATAAAAATGAAAGAATAAGGAATTACCATTTTTCTGAATACTATAAGAATAATGAAATATATTTTGATTATAAAATAAAAAAAGGACATTCTACTACAACTAATGCTAAATATCTTATGAATATGGTGGGAATAGAGATCCTAGAAAATTAAGTATATTAAAAGTTCCAAAGAACTGTATAAAGCTTAATTTTAGTTTATAAGATATATCTTTTATAAGTTTATACATTTTTAAATCTTCGTGATTATAATAAAAAAATTATTTTATTACAATCTTTAAGAAGGGATAAGATGAATAGTGTAGAATATATTTTAAAAAATAGAATATATATTTTTAAGAGGTAGATAAAAAACTTTAAGGGGGTAGGAAAATGTTATACAGAAAGTTTGGAAAAACTGAGGAAGAAGTATCTATATTAGGATTCGGATGCATGAGACTTCCAGTAATTAATAGCGATACATCTAAAATTAATGAAAAAGAAGCTATAAAACAGATAAGGTATGCAATAGATAAGGGAGTTAATTATATAGATACGGCCTATCCATATCATGAAGGTGCTAGTGAGCTATTAGTCGGTAAAGCCCTTAAAGACGGATATAGACAAAGAGTAAAATTAGCTACTAAACTTCCTTCTTGGCTTATAAAAAGTAGAGAGGACATGGATAAATATTTAGATGAGCAGCTAGAAAAATTACAAACAGATCACGTAGATTTTTATCTTTTACATGCGTTAAATAAGGAATATTGGGAAAACTTAAAAAAACATAATGTATTTGATTTTTTAAAAAAAGCAATGGATAATGGAAAGATAAAATATGTAGGATTCTCTTTTCATGATGAATTATCTTTATTTAAAGAAATAATTGATGCTTATGATTGGACTTTCTGCCAAATTCAATATAATTTTTTAGATGAGAAATATCAAGCAGGAGAAGAAGGTCTTAAATATGCAGCACAAAAAGGCATAGCGCTAGTAATAATGGAACCGTTAAGAGGAGGAAACTTAGCAAAAGTTGTTCCAGAAGATGTTAAAATGCTGTGGAACCAATCACATATTAAAAGAAGCCCTGCTCAGTGGGCATTTAGATTCTTGTGGAATCATCCAGAAGTAACTGTAGTATTGAGCGGAATGGGAGAAATGGATCATATAAAAGAGAATATAAAAGAAGCTAATAACGGTTATGCTAATTCTTTAACTAAAGAAGAACTCGAATTAATTGATAGAGTTAAAAAAATATATATAAGCAAAATAAAGGTTGATTGTACAGATTGCAAATATTGTATGCCATGTCCTTTTGGAATAAATATACCTAAGAATTTCAAATATTTAAATAGAGCTTCAATATATCAGGATTTTAAAAATCAAAAGAAAAAGTATAATAAACATTTAAGACCAAATGAAAGGGCTTCAAACTGTAAGAAATGCGGAAAGTGTGAAGAAGCTTGCCCACAAAATATTAAAATAAGAAATATGTTAGATGAAGTAGTTAAAACATTAGAGCATTAACAAATTGTTAACGCTCTTTTTATCTTAATAAATATATAAAGTTCAATATATTTATTAGAATATTAATTTCTATAATTCAATTTTTATTTCAATTTAAATATTAACTTCTATAATTTCATTTCCACTCCAATTTAAAAATTTACAAAAATCCTTATAATCTATAGTAAGAGTAGATGTGTTAGTGTTAGGATGAAAGTTAATTCTCCCATCCGTTTTCAAATCTTTATCTATAAGTATTTTTACCTCTTTGTTATTATCATTTATAAGTCCAAAAGGTGTAACACTTCCAGGAGTAAGTCCTAGATATTTATAAAGTCTTTCTTTTGAAGCCATAGATAAAGGTGTGCTTTCTATTTGTTTTGCTAAAGATTTTAAATCTGTCATTTTGTTATCGCATAAAATGAGAAGATAATGAATGGAACCTTTTCTATTTCTAAGAAATAAATTTTTGCAATGTTGTCCTTCTATATTTAGTTGCAATTTATTTACTTCTTCTACTGTGTAGACTGCTTCATGGGCATGTTTTATATACTTAATATTTAATTTGTCTAATATATTATATATTTTATCTATACCTTTATTCATTTACGTTACCCTCCAATTAAATATATTTAAACGTATTTATGATTTAGAATTTATTATAATAAAGATTGGAAATGGTTTCAATATATTTTTATATTTTGGGTAAATTTAAATTTGGGCATACTAGTTCAGTAAAAAACTTATTAGTAGTTAATCTTTTAAAAATATTGACCTAGGGGTCAATGCTTGATAATATATAGTTAAATTAAAAAGGGGAGATGTTAAAATGTATCTTTCATTAAAAAATATAGGAAGAAAATTTAATATGGCAGGTAGAGAATTCTGGGTGCTTAAACATATAAATTTGCAAATAGAAAAGGGCAATATTGTTACTATTTTAGGACCATCTGGTTCAGGGAAATCAACATTACTAAACATAATAGGTGGAATAGATAAGGCAGATGAAGGACAGTTTATTTTGAAAGATAATGTTATAAGTGATCTTAATGATGAAGATCTTACTTTATATAGAAGAGAAAAGTTAGGATTTGTATTTCAGTTTTATAATTTAATACCTAATCTTACAGTGTGGGAAAATATAGAGGTAGTCTCTGATATAAGTAATAATCCTATGGACATTAGGACTATATTAGAAAAAGTTCAGTTATATGATAAAAAGGATAAGTTTCCACAGGAACTAAGTGGTGGAGAACAGCAAAGGGTTTCTATAGCTAGAGCAATTATAAAAAATCCTGAGATACTTTTATGTGATGAACCTACAGGAGCCTTAGACTACAGCACTTCAAAGGAAATATTAAAATTGCTAGAAGAAATAAATAAAGAGTTTAAAACTACAATCTTAATAGTAACTCATAATGAAGCTATTGCCTCTATAAGCCATAAGATAGTAAAGCTTAGAGATGGAATTATTTCTGAATTTATAGATAATAAAGAAAAGATTTCAGCAAAAGAGGTGGAATGGTAAATGATTTTATCTAAAAGAATTAAAAGAGTTATAAGATCTAATATTGCTTCTTATATAGGATGCACCTTATTAGTTTTGCTAAGCTGTATGCTTTTTTCTTCTTTCAATGTGGCTTTTAGAAATATAGATAAAAATTTTAACGATTTTATTAAGGATTACAACTTAGATTCTGCCAAAGTAATGGTAGATAAACCTATAGATAATATAGCTTTGTTAGAAAAGAAATTTAATATATCATTGGAAAAAAGATATGAAATGGATTATAACTTAAACAATGATACTACATTAAGAATATTTAGTAAAACTTCTAAAATAAATAAGTCTTATGTTATTGAAGGAAGGAATATAATAAATAAAAATGAGATACTTTTGGATCCATCTTTTTCAAAGGAGAAAAATATAAAATTAGGAGATAAAGTAAAAATACAAGATAAGTATTTTAAAGTAGTTGGGTTTTTTTCAATACCAGATTATATATATCCCCTGAAATCTGAAACGGATGTTTTGTGGAATGCTAAAACTTTTGGTATAGGTTCTATGTTACAGGAGGATATGGATAACTTAAAGGGAAATAAGAATTTTTATCATATAATATTTAACAAAAATAATGAAAAGGAAGTTAGAAAATATATACAAGAGAAATATAAGATATTGTCATATATAGAAAGAGAAAATAATGTAAGATATGTATTAGTGAAGACTAAATTAGATAGTTCTGTAATTATGGCATTAACACTTCCTATGATTATAATTTTGTTAACTTCTGCTCTTTTAGCTATAGTTATATGGAGAATGATAAAAGTAGATTTAAAACAAATAGGAACTCTATATGCATTAGGGTATAAGAAAAGTGAGATGCTGAAGCATTATATGAATTATCCCATTATAATTAGTATTACTGGAGGAATAATAGGTACTATATTAGGAATATTTTTGGCAAAGCCTTTGAGTTCATTTATGAGAGGGTACTTCAATATACCTTTAATAAAACAAAATTATAGTATAAGCTATATTATATTAAGTCCAATAATACCATCCATTTTTTTAATCTTAACTTCATTTATTGTTATGTTAAAAGTTCTAAAAATGTCTCCTGTTAATCTTATGAAAGGTTTGAAGAATAAAGTAAAAATAAATAAATTAGAAAACAAATTAAAGCTATATAAATTTAAATTTGAAAATAAGTTTAAAATAAGAGAAGTCACAAGAAATATGGGAAGGACTTTTATTTTATTAACAGGTATAATAATAGCGTCTATGTTTTTACTTATGGGATTTATGAGTAAAGATTCTATGGATTATTTACTAGAATCTCAAAATAGCACAAATAAATATGAATATAACTATATTTTTAAAAATATTCAAATAGAAAAAAAATATAGTGGTGAAAAATATAATGTATCATCTTTTAAAGTTGAAAATGGAAAAGAGCCTATACCTATATATGGCATGGAGAAGGATGTGCAACTTATAAATTTAAAAAATGAAAAAGGAGAAGAAATAAGATTTAATAATATTATAATTACTAAAGCTCTGGCAGAAGAATTAAAGATTAATAAAGGAGATAAGATAAAGATATATAATATTTATAAAGATAAGGAGTTTTTTATAAATATAGATGAAATAGCTAATAATTATGTTACCAAAAGTATATATATGCCTTTAAATAAATTCAATACCATTATGAATTATCCTAAGGATAGCTATATAGGGTTATATTCAAAAGAAAAATTATCTTTAGATGAAAATTTTATATTTAAGGTAGAGAGTAAAAAAGAAACTACTGAAGCTTTTAAAGCTATGACTGAACCTATGAAATATTCTCTTAGCATTATGGCAATATTTGCTTTTATAATAGCTTTAATTGTAATATATGTTATAACATCTATTATAGTAGAAGAAAACAAACTTAATATATCTATGCTGAAAATATTAGGATACAAAGGAAAAGAAATAAATTCTTTAATATTAAATACAGGTAAATTTCCTGTTATAGTAGGATACTTAATTTCTATACCTATGTTAAAAATATCTATGAGTCAGCTTATGAAAAAGGTTGCAAAAGATATTAATTTTTCTATACCTATGAATATATCTTTAAAATACACTATAATGGGGTTTATTATGATATATTTCACTTATGAAATATCAAAAATATTATCTAAGAAAAAAATTCTAACTGTGTATATGGTAGATGCTATGAAAGCTGAATAGGAGAATATTGCATGAATAAAACGTTTAATAATATTCCAAAAGATAAAAAAGAAGCTATATTAAAAGCTGCTTTAGAAGAGTTCTCTATGAATGGATATGAAAAAGCATCTACAAATAAGATAGTAGAAAAAGCAGGCGTATCAAAAGGGCTTTTATTTCATTATTTCAGTAATAAAAGAAGATTATTTATATATGTATATAATTATTACTTTAATTTTTTAAAAGAAAAATTGTATATAAATATAGATACAGAGGAAAGAGATGTTCTAGAGAGAGTAAAAAAATGGACTATTGTAAAAATCGAACTCATAGAGAAATACCCCATTGTATTTATGTTATTTATAAAATCTAGGTTAAATATGCCTCAGGATATAAAAGCGATATTAGAAAAAAATCAGTCTAGAGAAATAAAAGAAGCATATGAAAAAATTTTATTTAATATAGATTATTCTAAATTTAAAGATAATGTGAATGTACAGAAATGTTTAAAAATATTAATGTGGACTTTAGAAAAGTATAGTGAAGAATATATGATTTTTAATATGAATAATTCATTATTAAATATTAAGAAAAATAATATTAAAAAAGAAATACAAGAATATACAGATATATTGACAACCGCTTTTTATAAATAAAGTTTACTCTATTTATTAATACAGTAAAAATAGTAAAATACATGATTAACTAAAATCGTATATTTTACTATTTTTGTATTATAATTACAAACTACATGATTATAAATATATACTGATTAATATTACAACAAATTTCTTGTTTTATAAATTACATACTATAAATTTGAGTTATTAGTTAAAGTTTCTTTTAAAGTATTTGCAGATTTAACTAGTTTATCTGTTTCAACTTTATTTAGATCTATATCTAAAGCTTTTTCTACTCCTGAACCACCTACTATACATGGCATTCCTAAATAAACATCTTTAATTCCATAATAATTTTCTACTAGAGTTGATACTGGTAATATGGTTTTTTCATCTCCTAATATAGCTTTTACAATACGTGTTACTGCTAAAGCTACAGCATAGAAAGTAGCCCCTTTTCTATTTATAACTTCATAAGCTGCATTTTTTACATTTTCATAAACTTCTTCTCTAAATTTATCATTATATTCAACATTTTCTTTTTCAGCATATTCTGCAATTTTTATATTTCCGATATTAGTTACACTCCAAGTAGCTATTTCTGAATCACCATGTTCTCCTATTATATAGGTATTCACATCTCTTGGATCTATATCATATCTTTTTGCTATTTCATATTTAAGTCTTGATGTATCTAAAACTGTACCTGAACCTATAACTCTTTCTTTAGGAAATCCAGATAATTTATAAGTTACATAGCTTAATATATCCACAGGATTTGAAACAACTAGTAAAATGGCATCTTTATTATATTTTACTACTTCAGGAATTATAGACTTAAATATATTAATATTTTTATTTATTAGTTGAAGTCTTGTCTCACCTACTTTTTGTGCCGCACCAGCTGTAATTATGACAATATCGGACCCTTCTGTATCTTTATAATCTCCACTTATTATATTTACAGGTTTTACAAAGGCTGCTCCATGAGATAAGTCCATAGCTTCTCCTTCTGTTTTGGTCTTATTTACGTCTACTAATACTAATTCTGTGGCAACGCCTGCAAGCATTAATGAATAAGCTGTGGTTGCTCCTACTGAACCTGCGCCTATAACAGATATTTTAGTAGTATTTCTTTTCTTTTCCATTTTACATTACCCCCTAATGTAAGTTAATTATTATAAAATATTGGTATTTTGGTACTTTGGTTTATTGGTAGTACCACTGAATATATTATTATAATATCACATAATGTTATAAATTACTAGTATAGTTAATAAATTAACAGTATATAATATGTTTGTAATACAAATTTAACCATAAATTTGTATTAATCATAAACAAGGAATTTTAAATAAAACTATATATTTATAAAGGTTTATTTATTTGAAAGGAGGTTTTTAATATCTAGTACTATGGGATATTTGGTTATACTTGACATAAAATTCAAACTTAGAGTATAATTTTAATGAAAGTAAATAATATTTAAATTAAAATATTATTTAGAATTTTGTTAAACATGGAAAATTTGTTAATAAATACACAAACCAAAAATATTCAAATTAAAACTATATATATATTAGTGTGTAGTTTTTATGTTTTTATGCAGACTTTATTATATTTCTACTTTTAAGAAGGGATGAATAATTATGTTTAGTCCTATAAAAAATACAAGAGTTTATGAAAAGGCTATAGAACAGATTAAAGAAATGATTATAGAAGGTACTTTTAAAAAGGGAGATAAGCTTCCTTCTGAGAGAGAAATGGCAGAAAGCCTACAGATTAGTAGAACATCTATAAGAGAAGCCCTTAGAGAACTAGAAATTATGGGACTTATCGAGTCAAGACAAGGTGATGGAAATTTTGTGAAAAGTAGCTTTGAAAATAATCTATTAAAACCTCTATCTACTATATTTTTATTAAAAGAAAGTAATTCAGATGAAATATTGGAGCTTAGACAAATTATAGAAAGAGGGTCTATTATTTTAGCTGCTGAAAGGATAACGGATGAGGAATTACAAGAAATGGAACTTCTTTTTGAGGATTCTTCAAAATCCGACTTTAGAGATCACCTAGTAGACATAGATATAACTTTTCATTATAAGATAGCTCAAGCTTCTAAAAATTTTCTTGTTCTTAGTATATTAAATGCTATATCATTTTTAATTGAAGCTTTCATTAAAGATATAAGGAAAAATGTAATAACAAAAAAAGAAAATACAGATATGCTTATTAAGCAGCATAGGGAGATTTTAGCAGCACTTAAAAATCATGATCCCATAGCTGCAGAAAAAGCTATGCTATATCACTTAGAATATGTTAACAGTCAAATGAAAAAAGAAATAGAAACAAATGCTTAGAGCATAAGTGAATTTTTTACTGTATTATAATACTTGTAATTATATAACATAATTAGTGTAAGTACATATTCTATAATAGTAAAAAAACTTTAATTAGTTATATAACTGAAATTAAAGTTTTTTTACTATTATTTTATTTGAATTTTATTGTTTTCAATAAGTTCATTTGCAACCCATCTTGCAACTTTTCCAGTGATTGTTATACAGTGATTTTTTCTTTCTGGACTTTTAAAATTATCTCCAGTCCATTGCTTTGTTATTACTCTACAACAGGTTGATTTATATTCGTTTTTTATGTAATCGTGAAGGCTACTAGCTTTTTTAAACATTTCATCATTCATAGGTTCTCCTTCAACTCTGCCATACACCATGCCCAAAGCCATTTGGCCTCCAGAAACTGCACCACATAGGCAACCAGATTTACCCATACCTATAGGAAAACCACTTGCCATTTTAACCATTTTTTCATCATATGGCTTGCCAAGTAGTTCATTAATTGTTTGAACCACTGATTCACTGCAAAAAAAAGTGCCACTTCTAAAATATTCTTCTGCTTTAGCTTGTACCTTATTAAGAAGTTCATCTTTAGTTAATTCTTTTGTATTTATTAGACTCATAATACATCCCTCCTATAATTATGTATAATAAAATTTAGATACACAATCTTTATTATAAGTTATATATTTGAAGTTTGCTAATAGATAAATTTTATTAGTAAATAATTATATATTTAGAAAATTAATAGTTGAACATTGGTATATAAGAGTGTGATATACTCTTATATACATTTAATAAATTATAAAATTTTAATATATAAAGGAGAGATCTTATGAACGAATTTTTAAAGAAATATCCAGTACCTATTGTAGGTCTTATGCTAGGATTAGCAGCAACGGGAAATCTCATACAATCCTATGGAGAAGTATATCGTAATGTATTTGGAATAATATCTGCCATATTTCTTATTTTAATTTTTATAAAAATGGCTAAGTATCCTAAAGAAGTAGCAAAAAATTTAGAAAATCCAGTCATTGCAAGTGTATTTCCAACATTATCAATGGGAATCATGTTATTATCAACTTATTGTACATATTATACAAAATCATTTGCTTATATAATGTGGATTATGGGAATCGTTTTACATATTGTATTAATATTATGGTTTACCAAAAAATTTGTTTTTAATTTTAGCATTAAGAAAGTATTCCCATCTTGGTTTATAGTTTATGTGGGCATAGTAGTTGCAAGTGTAACTGCTCCTGTTTATAAAATGGAAAGCTTAGGTAAGTTACTGTTTTGGTTCGGACTTATAACATATTTAATACTTTTACCTATAGTAATTTATAGAGTTATAAAAGTAAAAAACATGCCTGAACCAACATTACCGACTATTCCAATATTTGCAGCTCCTGCTAGCTTATTATTAGCAGGATATATAAAATCATTTCAAACCAAAAATATGATAATAGTATGGTTTTTAATGGTATTATCTATAATTATGTATATATCAGTTATTGCTATGTTATTTAAACTTTTAAAATTAAAATTTTACCCAAGTTATTCTGGATTTACATTTCCACTTGTAATAAGCGGTATATCAATAAAACTGACAAATACATTCTTTATTAAATTTCATCAACCTATTTTTTTATTAAAATATTTAGTAAAATTTCAGGAGATAGTAGCTATTTCTATAACTTTATATGTATTAATTAGATATATTAAATTTCTTTTTTATAAAGAACAAAATGTTGTTAATGCCATGAAAAGCAATTAATAAGCGTTTATAGTAATTTAACTAGCACAACAGGTTAATTTAAGTAAATAAAGTATTTAAGAATGTTTAAATATTGAAAAATATCATAAAAAATAATTTAGAATTTGTTTTTAATATTGAAATAAGGTATGGGATTTATTTTTAATACTTTTAAAGATAAATAAATTAAATCCATACTTTTTTTATACTTTAATAATGATTATTAATAGTGTAGAATAAAAGAGTAGTGCAATATGAATAGTTATTATCAATTGATAACTTTTGAACTTTAAATAACTAAATTATAGTAACTTATGCAATTTAGTTAATATTACTACAGAATAAATATAAACATTATTTAGTTTATAACTATAAAGTATATAATGTTTGCATTAGTGGCAAGTTATAAAAATATGTGAAGTATAATTAATTTTGTTAAATGAGAATAGATTTAGTTTTGTATTAGGGACTTAAATAATAATGGAGGAATGTTATGCTTTCAAAAATAATAGGAAAAATTCAATCGGTTTTAAAAATTAATAAAAGCTACAGTAAATCATTGAAAGCTAATAAAAAACTTAAAATTTATCTCAAACATGCTATAAATAATAGAAGTAATTCTAAAGGTCAGTGTGATAATATTATACAACTTGAGCAAAATCTAAGCAAAGCAAAAAATCAAATTAGCATGGAATTAATACCAGAAATGTTATTTATAATGGATCACAAAGGGCATTTTATAGATTGTATTTCAAACGATGAAAAATTTTTACTGCTTATTAGAAAACATTTTATTGGAAAATCTATTTTTAAAGTTCTTCCTAAATATGTATCAAGAATAGTTTGGGAAAAAATAAAATTAGTGATTAAATACCGATCAATTGAGAGTTTTGATTATAAATCAGAAATTTTTAATAAGGATACTTATTTTCATATAACAATAGTTAAAAACAATGAAAAAGAAATATTTGCTATATGTAGAGATATTACATTTAAAAAGAAAAATGAATCAAAGCTTAAGATTAGTGAAGAAAGATATAAATCTCTTGTAAATGAGATGAAGCAAGGATTAATATTGTTTCAAGGTAAATCTAATAAAGAAAAAATTATAAATTTAAGAATTTTAGATACCAATATAAGTTATGAGAAACTAACAGGATTAAAAAAAGAAAATATATTAGGGAAAACTATTAGCGATGTATTTCCATATTTAAAATATAATATTATTAAAAAAATTCAACAAGTATTATTGACTGGTAAATCTCTACAGCTTGAAATATATATAAAACAAAAAAATCAATATTATGAAATTATAGTTTATAGACCACAAAACTCACAATTAGCAGCAATATTGACAGACATTACAGAAAGGAAAATTGCAGAAGAGGCTTTGAAAAATAGTGAATATAATTTTAGAAATATTTTTCAAAACTCATCAGATCCAATCTTAATAGTTCAAAATAATAAGGTTATAGATTGTAATTTAGCTATGCTTCATTTATTAGGATACCATTCAAAATTACAGATACTTAATAAAGATCCAGTTGCATTTTGGCCAGAAACACAACCAGATGGAGGAATCTCTAAACAAAAGGCTACTGAAATATATGAAATAGCAAGAAAAAATGGAAAGTATAAATTTGAATGGTGGTTTAAAACAATTAATGACGATTTGTTACCTGTAGAGGTAATGATGACTACTATATTAAATAATGGTGAAAAAGTTTTTCATTCTCTATGTAGAGATATTAGAGAAAGAAAAGAAATGGAAAATAAATTAAAATATTTAATTTATCATGACCAATTAACTGGATTGTATAATAGAAGGTTTTTTGAAGAAGAATTAAATAAATTAGAAGATGAAAATGTATTGCCTTTAACTGTAGTTATGGCAGATGTTAATGGATTAAAACTTGTAAATGATTCTTTTGGACATATTATTGGGGATGAATTATTAAAAAAAGTTGGGGAAGTTATAAAAGAAGGATGTAGAGATAATGATATTATTGCAAGGCTTGGAGGAGACGAGTTTGTAATTTTATTACCCAATACAGATATATATGAAACGGAACAAATTGTTAAAAATATTAATAATTTAGCTTCAAAAGAAACAGTAAATAATGTTGATATATCTGTTTCTTTTGGTTGGGGAACCAAGAGGAGAAAAGAGGAAAAAATTGAGGATGTAATAAAAATAGCTGAAGATTATATGTACAAGAAAAAAATTTTTGATGGACCAAGTATGAGAGGAAAAGCAATAAATACTATAATGAATAACTTATATGAAAAAGATAAAAGGGAAGAGGGACATTCTCATAGAGTTTCAAGTTATTGTGAATACATGGGAAAAGCTTTAGGATTAGCTGAGTATGAAATACAAGAACTTAAAACTGTTGGGTTGATTCATGATATAGGCAAAATAGCTATAGAAGAGAACATATTAAATAAACATGAAATTTTAACAGAAAATGAATGGCAACAAATGAAATTGCATCCCGAAATAGGATATAGGATAATTAATACAGTAAATAATATGTCAGAGATGGCAGAACATGTATTGTATCATCATGAAAGATGGGATGGAAAAGGATATCCTAAAGGGGTGAGGGGAACAGATATACCGCTTCAATCAAGAATAATTTCTATAGTGGATGCTTATGATATTATGACAACATATAAAATATGTAATAATGATTTAAAAGAAGAAGATGTAATAAGAGAATTAAAACTAAATGCTGGTACTCAGTTTGATCCAGAGCTTGTAAAAGTATTTATTGAAAAAGTATTGGGTAAATCAGCAGAATGAAATAAGAAAATAAAGAAGTTATAATTATTTACGAAATTTTAAATAAATTCATACTAAAGTAATATGTATTTTATAGTATGTAGATATTTATAAAAGTTCAATTAAAGGGGGATAATATGAATAATAAAATAGCAGTAATATATAAATCAAAGTATGGTAGTACAAGAAAATACGCTCAATGGATAGCAGAAGAAGTAAAAGGTGATCTGTTTAATTATTCAGAAATTAATATGGAAAAGTTAAGGGAATATGATACTGTAGTATATGGTGGAGGACTTTACGCTAGTGGTATTTCAGGTATAGAAATTATAAATAAAAATATGAATATTTTAAAGAATAAAAAAATAATAGTATATACAGTAGGACTTGCTTCAACAGATAAAAAAGAAAAGTTTATACCAATTATAGAAAAGAATTTTTCTCAATCTATGATAAATAGCATAAAGTTTTTTCATTTACGTGGGGCAATAGATTATAAAAGGCTAAGTTTAGTACATAGATCAATGATGGCAATACTTAAAAAAGTAATATCTAAAAAAAATAAGAATGAATTAACAGAAGAAGATAAAGAATTTCTAACTACTTATGGAGAAAAAGTAGATTTCACAGATAAAAGTACTGTAATGCTTTTAGTAGATCATGTTATAAATAATTAAGTAAAATATTATAACAAAACCTATATTAGATTATAGTATTTATATTTCTCTTTTATGTATATATCTATGTACCATATTATATTTATATAAGGTAATTTTAAATATAAATATACCATTAAAAATTATACATAAAATGTATGCATGTATAATATTTTATTTATATTATAAAATTTGGTATACTATATATAGACTTTATACATTAAGGTAGTTTAATATAAATATCTATAATTTACTTTAGAGTACAAGCTTAATTTAAATAATATGGTTAGACTAAAATATATATATTTGATTGTTAGTATTTATAATAATGTCTTAATATATTAAGTATGCAAATGTATTTTTATTTAGATATTATATAATATACTTAATTTATAGATAGAGGAGGAATAAACAAATGAATGCAATATTAAACAGAAGAAGTATAAGAAAGTATAAAGATATAAAGGTAAATGATGACATTGTCCAGGATTTATTAAAGGCGGCTATGGCAGCACCTTCAGCTGTGAATGAACAACCCTGGGAATTTGTAGTCTTAAGGGATAAATCTATTATGAAGAAGATAACAGAAGTACATCAGTATTCAAAAATGTTATTAGAAGCTGATGTAGCTATTGTGGTTTGTGGAGATGAGTCAAAAGAGATAGCAAAAGGATTTTGGGTACAGGATTGTTCTGCAGCTTCACAAAACATATTATTGCAAGCAGAAGAAAAAGGATTAGGTGCAGTATGGTTAGGTGTTTATCCTGTGGAAGATAGAGTTAATGGGGTAAAAGAAATTTTAGATTTACCAGATAACATAATTCCATTGTCAATAATATCTGTTGGATATCCAAATGAAGAAAAAAAACCACAAGATAGATTTGATGAAAGTAGAGTACATTATAATAGATGGTAATAAATTTGAATAAATATATTATATAAATTTATATTTTTTAAATATAAATAATAGTAGCTATATAAGATGGGAGAAAAGAAATATGTTAACAAATCATGTGGGAATAAAAGTAAGGGATATAGAGAATGCTCAAAAATTTTATTGCAATAATCTAGAATTTACATTTGAACATAAATATGAAGATGAGGATAAAATTCTTGTATTTATAAAAAATGAAAATTCTGTTATAGAATTAGTATATTCTAAAAATAATGCATATAGTTCAGTAAATAATGGAGTTATAGATCATCTAGCTTTTACAGTTACTGATATAAAAAAATATATTGATAAGTTGAAAAAAAACAATGTGAATTTTATTACCAATGAAATAACAGAAGTAGATGGTAAATTAATTATATTTTTTCAAGGCTCCGAAGAAGAAAAAATTGAATTAGTCCAGTATATATAAAATTATTGTAATTATTTATATTGCAGTAGTTAAATCATAAAAAGACTATGAATATAGCTAATATGGCTAAAGAGTTTCATAGTCTTTTCTTATGAAAATATTAAAAACTTATATTTTTAAGGAAAATAAAAAACAAATATAGTAAACTATATTTAATAAAGGGATATATCATAAGAAGGAGGATAGAATATGAATAATGCATATTGCTATGACACAAAAATTGGGAAAATAGTAATTATTGAAAATGGGAAATTTATAACTAATGTAAAATTTGATAAGAATATTCCAGAAAATATTAATATCTTTGAGAGTGAAATACTAAAAAATGCTCATAATCAACTTAAAGAATATTTTAGGGGGGAGAGAAAAGAGTTTAATTTACCCCTTGATCCACAAGGTACGGAATTTCAGAAAAAGGTCTGGGAAGAATTGCAGAAAATACCATATGGACAAACCTGTAGTTATAAAGATATTGCAGTAAGTATAGGTAATGAAAAGGCCTCTAGAGCAGTAGGGATGGCCAACAACAAAAATCCTATACCAATATTTATTCCTTGTCACCGCGTTATTGGAGCTAATGGAAATTTAGTAGGTTATGCAGGTGGATTAGAAATTAAAGAAATCCTTTTAAATACAGAAAAAGAAAATCTAAAACATGATAATTGGGGGAAATGTAATGAACTGTGAGGAATATAATTAGGATGAAAGGAATTAGTAGGAAGAAAATATTAGAGAATCTAAACCAACAGATAATAAAAGGTAATAATATTATTGGAGTGGCAACGGGTACAGGAATGACAGCTAAATATGCCAAGAAAGGTGGAGCTGATTTTATTCTTATGTTAAATTCAGGTAGATTTCGCCAAATGGGAAGAAGCTCATTAGCAGGTTTTTTACCATTTTATAATAGTAATGATATGGTAATGGATTTTGGATATAGAGAAATTATTCCTTTAGTAAGAGATATACCCATAATTTTTGGTATTAATGCAACAGATCCTACTAAAAATATGGAAAGCTACATAGATGAAATAAAAAATAAAGGATTTTCTGGTATTAATAATTATCCTACAATTGGATTAATAGATGGTAATTTCAATATGGCTCTTGAAGAAAATGGCTGTTGTTATACACTTGAAGTAGAGGCTATAAGAATAGCTCATGAAAAAGATATGTTTACTGTTGCTTTTGTATTTAATAATACGCAAGCAGTTCAAATGATTGATGCTGGAGCAGACGTTATATGTGTGCATTTAGGATTAACAAGTGGAGGGTTATTAGGAGCAAGAAAAGTTTTATCATTAGAAGATGCAAAGGTTAAATCACAAGAGATATTTGAAAAATGTAATGAATTAAAGCCTAATATAATTAAACTAATTTATGGAGGTCCTGTAAAAACACCTACGGATGTTAACTATATGTATAGTAATAACAAAAATCTAATGGGATATATAGGAGGTTCTGCCTTTGAGAGAATTCCTACTGAAAAATTTATTACAAATATAACAAAAGCTTTTAAAGTATCTTCTCAATTGGATGAAGAGGATTTAATGGTAAAAATGCTAGATGGAATTACAAAACACTATGATTATGTAGAATTCGTGAAAGAATATGTTAATCATAATTATATGGGTGAACTTTCTTTTTCAGATTTAGCTAAAGTAGCTCATGTATCTAGGGGATATTTAAGTACTTTATTTAAAAAAGAGGTAGGTTGTAGTTTTAGAGAATATTTAGTTAAATTTAGAATAGAAAAGGCTACAGAGATTTTAGATAAAAAAAATATTCAGTTATCAGAACTAGCAGCTTTAGTTGGTTATAAAGATTATGCACAGTTTAGTAAGATGTTTAAAAAGTATAAAGGTTGTTCCCCAAAACAATATAAGGCCAAAATATTACATAAAACCTAAATATAACAAAAACACAAAAACACATAATCTAGCAATATTTACATTATAAGACATAAGCAGTATGATTAATTTGTAATTAATCATACTGCCTTTATTTCAACAAAATATTTAGAATTTATTTATTTAATACTATAAAAGTTATATAAAAGCTAAGTCATGGGGAGGTTGAAGAATTGAAAACAATCGCAATTGCAGGAACATTTGATACTAAAGGTGCAGAATATGAATATATTAAAGAATTGATTGAAAGTTTAGGATTAAATACTTTTACAATTCACACAGGTGTGTTTGAACCAACATTCAAGCCAGATGTATCAAATAGTGAAGTAGCAGAGGCAGCAGGAATAGATATTCAAGAATTAGCTGCTAAAAAGGATAGGGCGTTAGCAACAGAATTATTATCAAAAGGCATGGAAAAATTAGTACTGGAATTATATAAGAAAGGGAAGTTTAACGGTATTATATCTCTTGGCGGTAGTGGAGGAACTTCATTAGTAACACCAGCTATGCGAGCATTACCTATAGGAGTTCCTAAAATCATGGTATCAACAGTAGCATCAGGAAATACAGCTCCATACGTAGGAACTAGTGATATTATTATGATGCCTTCAGTAGTGGATGTTGCAGGTCTTAACTCAATTTCAACAAAAATTTTTACAAATGCAGTATTTGCAATGGCTGGTATGGTTAGATTTGAAAACAAAAAAGTTATAGATAAGAAACCATTAATTGCTACAACAATGTTTGGAGTAACGACTCCATGTGTGAATGCAGCAAGAAAGTATCTTGAAGCTAAAGGATATGAAGTTCTTGTATTTCATGCAACAGGCATAGGTGGACGATCTATGGAAGCTCTTATTAATGCAGGATTTATTGAAGGCGTATTAGATCTTACTACTACAGAATGGGCAGATGAGATTATTGGTGGTGTGTTAAATGCAGGACCACATAGATTAGAGGCAGCAGCAAAAAATCATGTTCCTCAAATAGTATCTGTAGGTGCACTTGATATGTGTAATTTTGGACCTTATGATGCAGTGCCAGAAGAATTTAAAGGACGTAATTTATATAAACATAATCCAACAGTAACTCTTATGAGAACTAATGTGGAAGAAAACAAAAAGATAGGTGAGAAAATTGTTGAAAAGCTAAATATGGCAAAAGGTAAAACTGTTCTAATGTTACCACTAAAAGGAGTATCAGCTATTGATGTAAAAGGAGAGCCATTTTACGGAGTAGAAGAAGATAATATGTTGTTTGATACATTGAGAAAGGGAATAAATAGAGAAACTGTGGAATTAATAGAGATGAATTTTGCTATTAATGATGTAGAATTTGCAGAAATAGCTGCACAAAGATTAATAGATTTAATGAATAGATAAAACTATATAAGGGAGGACTTATAAATGAACACAATGACAAGAAAAGAGATTATGAAAAAATTCAAAGAAGAGGTTAAACAAGGAAAGGCATTAGTAGGTGTAGGAGCTGGAACTGGTATCACTGCTAAAAGTAGTGAAGCTGGTGGTGCTGATATGCTTATTATTTATAATTCAGGAAGATATAGAATGGCAGGACGTGGATCATTGGCAGGATTATTATCTTATGGAGATGCAAATCAAATCGTAGTTGAAATGGGGTCTGAAGTGTTACCTGTTGTAAAAGATACACCAGTATTAGCTGGTGTATGCGGAACTGATCCTTTTAGAGTTATGGATATATATTTAAAACAATTAAAAGATCAAGGTTTTAGTGGAGTACAAAATTTCCCAACAGTTGGTTTAATTGATGGTGTATTCAGACAAAACTTAGAAGAAACAGGAATGGGATATGGATTAGAAGTAGAAATGATTAGAAAAGCACATGAACTAGATATGCTTACAACTCCTTATGTATTTGATCCAGACCAAGCAAGGGCAATGGCACAAGCAGGAGCAGATATTTTAGTAGCTCATATGGGACTTACTACAAAAGGAACAATTGGTGCAAAAACAGCACTTACATTAGATGATTGTGTAAAGAAGATTGAGGCTATTATAAAAGCAGGTAGAGAAGTTAATCCAGATATAATGGTAATATGTCATGGTGGACCTATTGCAGAACCAGAAGATGCTAAGTATGTAATAGAAAGAACAGAAGGAATTGATGGATTCTTTGGTGCATCAAGTATAGAAAGACTTGCAGCTGAGAGAAGTATTAAAGTACAAACAGAAGCATTTAAATCAATAAAAAAATAAATCTATATAACATATCAATTTAGTTTGTAATAAATACTATAATTATAAATAAAAAGAACGTAGATAGAACTTGATAAATCTAGTACTATCTATGTTCTTTTTGTTTAGGTAGAAATCTTATAATTGGATATAGTTTAATCTAATAAAATGTATATATATTTAGTTAAACTATGGATATCCGTTAGAAAATACAAATTTATTATTTGTATATAAATGGTATATATGTTAAAATTTTAATTATAAAGTATATGGACAATAGAAAGAAGGGGATTATATGTCATCAAATGCAAAGGAAAAAACTCATCCAAAAGGCTTTTGGCTAATATGTTTTACAATCCTATGGGAAAGATTTAGTTATTATGGTTTGACCTCATTGGTGATACTATATTTCACAGCTACTGCATCTCAAGGTGGAGTTGGTTTATCAACGGCTAAGGCTACTATGCTTTTTGCTTGGTTTGCAGGGTTAGTTTATTTAGCTCCAGTCCTTGGTGGTATTTTAGGGGATAGATATCTAGGACAACAAAAATGTATAATTATAGGATCTTTCTTAGCAGTAATAGGGGACTTATTTTTATTTTTTAGCACAGGAAGTATAGGTTCTGTATATTTTGCTCTATTTATATTAATAGCTTCTAATGGTTTCTTTAAAGCAAATTGTGCAAATTTAGTTGGAGATTTATATCCTAAGAATTCTTCTTCTACTAAGGATGCTGCATATAATTTATTTTATAGTGCAGTAAATGTAGGTGCATTCATTGCACCAATAATAACAGGACTAATAGCAGATAATTGGTTTGCAGTAAAAAAAGGAAGTGAAATTATATCATACGGATATAAACAAGTATTCCTAGTATGTGCAATAGGTATGTTAATAGGTGCAATTGCATTTACTATGTTAGCACCAAAATATCTTGGGAATGTAGGTAAATATCCAGCAACTAAAAATAGTCAAGGTAAAAAGATTAAAAGCAACCCTCTTACAACTCAAGAAAAAAGAAGATGTACTGCAATGTTTATTATAACTGTATTTGTTATAGTATTTTGGACAGGATATTTTCAAAGTCAGAACTCATTTTTAATATATAGTAGAGATCATGTAAATAGAGTTATTGGTGGATTTGAAATCCCAGTAGCATGGCTAACATCACTTAATGCTATCTTATGTGTATTTTTAGCACCTTTAATAGGTTCTTTCTGGATAAAACTATCAAAAAGTGAAAAAGGAGATTTAACCATACCAACTAAAATGGGATTAGGAATTTTACTAATGGGCATTGGGTTCTTTATTATGGTAATATCAGTTTTATCTACAGGTGGTACAGGAGAAGGTGCAGCAAAAGCTAGTTTGGGTTGGATATGCTTAACTTATGTATTTAATACAGTAGGAGAGATATGTTTATCACCTATAGGACTTGCAATGTTTAATAAATTATCTCCAGATCGATATAAAAACTTCTTTATGGGAATATGGTATACTTCAACTTTCTTCTCAAGTCTAATCTCTGGAAAGCTTGCAGCTTTTACAGAGAATATGGGATTTTTATCTGTATTTAGATTAATAGCTATTTCTATGTTTATAATGGCTGCTGTTTTATTCCTTATGAGAAATAAACTTCATCATATGATGACAGATGAAGATCTTGAATTAAAAAATTCGCCAAATTTAAATATTTA
Source organism: Clostridium sp. Marseille-Q2269 (assembly GCF_943736985.1). GTDB lineage: Bacteria > Bacillota > Clostridia > Clostridiales > Clostridiaceae > Clostridium_F. Next base: position 273,331 of record NZ_CALSFS010000001.1, on the reverse strand, counting down.
ATAAAATATATATACTTTTAATAAAAACCTCCTTACCAAAAAAGAAGGCCCTATAAATTATATGGTGCATATAAAAGATAGTTTTTAGCCCATATATTTATAGGCCTATCCTTTATATAATTATATGTGAGTTTGTTAAGTTAACTTGTTGTGCTAGTTAAACTCAGCTTACAGAATAATATTTTGCACATTAAACTAACGCTAAATCAGCTGACAGTAATATTAGTTGAGCATTATATTTAATGGTATAATAAGAATATTATTTAAATAAAGTATTATAATTTAAATACGATAAATGAGATATGTAAATTTAACATAATTTTAAAAGGAGGCTGAATTGGTGATAAAAATTCAAGCATATATAATAAATAAACAACAAGTTGCTAATTCATCTGAAACCAAACAAAGAAATTATAAAGAATATGCTACTTATACTTATAATATTAATGGATGTTTAAAAAGTATAAAATAGATTAGTTTTTTTAATGGAAGTAGTTATAAAATATTTAAGTATTTAATTACATATAGCGATATATATAATATTATAAAATATTGCATACGAAATGGGTGTTTGAAATATGAAAAAAATGAGTTTAGATGATTTAATTAGTAAAGTTGATGATATGCCTGTTCTACCAGATAGAATAAATAAAATAGTATCTCTTACAGAAGATCCTTACTCTGATGTAGCGGATTTAGAAAAGGAAATATTAACTGATCAAAGTCTTACATCAAAAATATTAAAACTAGCTAATTCAACATACTATGGATATGCTAGAAGAATTGATACTGTATCGGAAGCTACAGTACTTTTAGGTTCTCAAGCAATAAAAAGCTTAGCGCTTGCATCTGCAGTAAGTGAATATCTTGTAAAAGAACTTCCAGGAGGATATGGACTTGCAAAATATGATCTTTGGAATCAATCTCAGAGCTGTGCTATAATAGCAAGATTTATAGCTAAAAAATTTAAATATCCTAAAGCAGAACAAGCTTATGTAGCAGGACTTTTAAGGGATATAGGTAAAACTATATTAAACTATTACGTAGCAAAAGAGTATGAAAATATAATAGATAAAGTAGATAAACATGGAAAAACTTTCTTGGAGGCTGAAGAGGAGATCCTTGGGTTTAACCATGGACAAGTAGGAACTAAAATAGCTGAAAAGTGGAATTTCCCATTATCTTTAGTGGAAAGTATTAGATATCATCACTCACCAGAACTATGTAAGGAAGATCCTAAATTAGTTTCTATAGTACATATAGCTGATTCTATTACTATGATGTTAGGAGTGGGCATTGGAAATGATGGTTTAGCCTATAATTTTTCACAATTTGCACTTGAAACTTTAAATATAAGTCAGCAAGATATTGAAAATATAATTTGTGAATCAGTGGATTATTTAAATGATAATGATAGCTTCAATATTGTTTAAGTATAGCAATCAATAATATTAAAGAGTTAAAATGGTTATAAGTATATAAATTAATAATAAAAACATATATATTAAAAGTACATTGTCATAACAATTTAAAAAACAAATAAAAATAGACCTAATAAGAGAACTTTATATCTCATAAGTAGGTCTATTTTGTATTTAAAATCAATAATGAAAATTACTGTAAGAATATTATATATTTTTTACTTTGAATATATTGTAATTTATTTAAATTCCTTTTGCTAAAGAACTACTTAAATTAAGCTTTTCCTTAAATACAAATCTATAAGCTTGAATTATTATAGTAGGTAAAGCAGCCAAAATATAAATGTATATAAAATGTTCTATATTAAGAGGACTAACCTCAAATAATTTCTTTAAAGGATCAAAGGATAAAACTAAGTTTAATAAAAAGAATCCTGTAGAAAAAGCTATCCAAGTATATTTGTTAGAAAATACACCTATCTTAAAAATAGAACTATTAGAACGACAATTAAATCCATGGAATAATCTGCTTAGGCATAAAGTAGCAAAAGCCATAGTTGCTGCCAAGTTTTCACCATAGGAGCTTAAGCCTATATGAAAGGCTACCATAGTAAATATTGTGATTAATATGCCCTCACTAAATATGCCTTTTAAGAAATCTTTAGAAAGTATAGATTCATCTACATTTCTAGGCTTTTCATTTATTAAATCATTTTTAGTTTGTTCAACTCCAATGGCTATAGCCGGAAGACTATCTGTAAGTAAATTTATAAACAAAAGATGAACAGGAGCAAATGGTATAGGTAGAGCAAATAATGAAGCATACAAAACTGATAAAATACCAGCTGTATTTCCAGAAAGTAAAAATCTAATTGCATTTTTTATATTACTATAAATACTTCTACCATTAGAAATAGACTTAACAATGGTTGCAAAATTATCATCTGTCAAAATCATAGAAGCGGCATCTTTAGATACCTCAGTACCTGTTATACCCATTGCGATACCTATATCTGCTTGCTTTAATGCAGGAGCATCATTAACCCCATCACCAGTCATAGCTACAATTCTACCTTTTTCTTGCCATGCTTTTACTATTCTAATCTTATGTTCTGGAGAAACTCTAGCATATACAGATATATCTTCTACTTTGTTTTTTAGTTCTTCATCACTAATTTTGTCTAATTCTATACCTTCAATAGCTTCATCATTATTTCTTAATATTCCTATTTGCGATGCTATAGAAGAAGCCGTTATTTTATGATCACCTGTTATCATAACTGGCTTTATACCTGCTTGTATACATTGTTTAACTGCTTCAAAAGATTCTTGCCTTGGAGGGTCGATCATTGATATCAATCCTAAAAATATATAATTATTTTCATCATCCATAGAAAGCTGAATATTATCTTTCATTTCCTTATAAGCAAAAGCCAATACTCTTAAGCCTTTTTGTGAAAATTCATAATTAACGTTTTCGATTTTTTCTTTATCTTCCAAAGTGAATTCTTTTATACCTTCAGAAGTTCTTATGTATTTTATTCTTTTAAGAAGAACATCAACAGCGCCCTTTGTAATCATAAGATATTGTTCATCAATTTTATGAGAAGTACTCATAAGTTTTCTATTTGAATCAAAAGGTAATTCAGAAAGTCTTGCATAAGTTTTTCTTAGTTCCAATTCATCCAATGAATAATTTTTACCTAATTCCACAAAAGCTATTTCAGTAGGATCACCTATTTTTTTGTTTTGTTGGACAGTAGAGTCATTGCACAAAATAGAAGATTTAATTAGAAGATTTTCAATAGGGTTCTTTAAGTCAAATTCATTAGATTCAAATATTTTGTTGTTTGTATATATTTTTTCTGTTTTCATTTTATTTTGAGTAAGAGTGCCTGTCTTATCAGAGCATATTACAGAGACACATCCTAAGCCTTCTACAGCTTTAAGTTTTTTTATGATAGCATTTTCAGATGCCATTTTTTGAGTGCCAATAGCAAGTACAATAGTAACAATAGAGCTTAAGGCCTCAGGAATAGCAGCAACGGCTAGTGCTACTGCAAACATTAAGGAGTTTAATACAGATGATCCTCTATATATGTCTAATAAAAATATTAGAGCTGATATTCCTAAAATTATAATTGCTAACTTTTTACCGAAATCATCTAAACTTATTTGGAGAGGAGTTTTCTTTTGTGCTGTATTCTCAATAAGTGATGCTATTTTTCCTATTTCTGTATTCATACCAGTATTAGTTACAACTACAGTAGCCCTACCATAAGTAACAAAGCTGCCAGAAAATATCATGTTTTTTTGATCACCAAGTGCTATATTATTTTCTGATATAACATCTGATATTTTAAGAACACTTTCAGATTCTCCTGTTAGAGAACTTTCATTAACTTGAATAGAGTAGTTTTCTATTATCCTTCCATCGGCAGGTACATAATCCCCAGCCTCTAAAATCAAAATATCTCCAGGAACTATTTCTTTAGATAAGAGTTCTATTTTTTTACCATCTCTTATTACTTTGGCATGAGGGGATGATAGCTTTCTTAAACTATTTAAAGAATTCTCAGCCTTTACATGCTGAACTGTTCCTAATATAGCATTAAGAGTTATAACAGCAAAAATTACGATGGTACTTTCTATATTCCCTGTTACCATAGATATTATTCCTGCTATTATTAGTATAATTACTAAAAAATCCTTAAATTGTTCTAAGAAAACACTTAGAATTGTTTCTTTTTTCTTTTCTACTAATTCATTATATCCATATTGTTTTCTTTGGTTTTGTATTGATTGCGGGTCTAAACCATTTTTGGTCACATTAAAGTGTTCCATAATTTCTTCAATAGACCTTTGAAAATATTTTTCCATGCAAGCTTCCTCCTTATAGTTATAAATTAAAGTTTTAGAACGGATAAAGTTATATATTGTCAAAAGATATGGTTAGTTAGCTAACAAACAAAAAAGACCTTTAATATAATTCTTTTAGTTTCAAGAATTATATTAAAAGTCTTGTAACCAAATTTTGGCATATAACACCAGGTTAGAAAACTAACCGACATGTTGATGTTATATTTTATACTACTCCCTTTTAATAAAACGTAACAATATTTAACTTAACTATATGATATAACTTTATATAATGCTTGTCAATGGTAGAAATTATTTTATTTCTTAAAAAAATCAGCTGTAATATAATTAGTAATGCTAACTACATTAAAATAATTTTACAGATAAATAATAATTATCTATAAGGAGATGAAAAGTATATGTTAAAAGGTAGTGTGTTAGACATTGTAGTATACTTTGGAGGTATTGAGCATTTTGTATAAATAGAATATATGCCTCCCAATAATCAGTAAGATGTATTTTAAAATGAGGATATTAAATTGATAAATATAGATTATAAGAAAATAGGTTTAACAGAAAGATTTATTAATGAATCTACATTATATGATGGGTTATATATTGGTAGAGTAATGTCACAGTATAAGGATTTGTATAAAGTAATTACAAAAACAGGACAATTAATGGCTGAGGTTTCAGGTAAGTTTCGTTTTGATATAAAAAGTGTTTGTGATTTTCCATCAGTGGGGAATTTTGTAATGCTAGATAGAGATAGCAATATAAAAGGTAATGCTATTATACATCATGTATTAACTAGAAAAAGTGCTTTTATTAGAAAAGCTGCAGGTACATCAAATGAAAAGCAAATTGTTGCAGCTAATATTGATATGGTATTTATATGTATGTCATTAAATAATGATTTTAATCTTCGCAGAGTAGAACGATATATAGGCATTGATTGGAATAGTGGAGCTACCCCTGCAATTGTGCTTACAAAATCAGATTTATGTTGTGATATACAAAATAAGTTAAATAAATTGAATGATATAGCTGTTGGGACTGATATTATAGTCACATCAAGTAAAAGAGAAAATGGCTATAAAGAAATAGATAAATATATAAAAGAGGGTATAACTATAGCATTTATAGGATCTTCAGGGGTTGGTAAATCCACTCTTATTAATAAAATAATAGGGAAAGAATTGTTAAAGACTAATGAAATAAGTAGTTTTAATAAAGGAAAGCACACAACTACTAGAAGAGAAATGATACTTCTTGATTCAGGAGCAGTACTTATAGACACACCAGGAATGAGGGAAATAGGTGTAGAGAGTATAAATCTAAATAAATCCTTTGTAGATATAGAAGAGCTTGCAAAGGAGTGCAAATTTAGCGATTGTTCTCATACTAATGAACCTAAATGTGCTGTAATTGAAGCCATAGAAAAAGGGCTATTATCAAAAGAGAGGTTAGATAACTATAATAAATTAAAAAAAGAAGCTAAATATGAATGCTTAAATTCTAAACAAATTGAAAAAGAAAAAATAAATTCTATGTTTGGTAATTTGGGTGAAATGAAAAACGCAAGAAATCTAATGAAAGATAAGCAGAAGAAAAAAGGAAGATAACTAGAAAAAAATACAATTTATAAAAATATATAATGGGAACAATAAGAAAAACCTCTGTTTAACGCAGAGGTTTTATAATATTTTAAAACTAGTTCTTACTTAAAGCGTTAGTAAATATTATTTTATTAGATTTTTAATATAATTAAATAAAAAAGGCATTCACATTTTTAATAGTGAATAAAATTTATTATTATTAGTAAAATACGAATGGGCTTTCATACTTAATTTTACAAGTTTACAATTATTTAAACGGAAGTTTATTAAATACAGACAAATATAGAGACAATATTGATATATTAATAGCAAATTTATTGATTCATTACTATTTTAATTATGAATAATTTATGTTAATATTAATTATATACTTAGATTTTTCAGACAATTGAGTATTTTTTATGTCTTTTTAGCACTTTTTATCAAAATAGCTATTATATTATATTGTTTATAAACTAATATTTTATGTAGTTAAAATATTAATAGCATAAGTTATTTTACATTTTTATGGAGTATTAATAATAATTTTATTAGCAATTATGGAATACTAAATAATACTTTGACAATCAAAGTATTATTAAAATATAATTAACTATAACTTAAGGAGGACAAATGGATAACAACATAAGAGAATCATTAACTAATTTTATATTTATAGCTAGAATTAATCACGTACCTTTAAGTGAAGATCAAATTGATCATGATTTTGCTCTTGAGGGTAAAGATGTAGAAGAAAAAGATATACTTTTAATTTCTAAAAAGGTAGGCCTTAAGGCCAAAACAGTTGAGTTTGAGTATTCGGAATTAAAAAATATTTCATCTGCTTTTCTTATAGAAACAAAGGATAATAAATTTACTATAGTAACAGCAGCCAATGATGAAAAAGTGCTTTATTTTGACTTAGAGCATCAAAAAATTTCAGAAATTTCAAAAGAAAACTTTCTTAGTACATGGTCTGGTAGAGTAATATTAATAAAAAATAAAAGTATGAAAAATCTGAATATGAAGTTTGGGATAAAATGGTTTGCTAGCACTATATTAAAGTTTAAGAAATCTTTCATAGATGTATTAATAGCTGCATTTGTAATCCAAATTCTTTCTCTTACGGGACCTTTAATTATACAGGCTATAATTGATAAGGTGTTTGTACATAAGAGTTTTTCTACTTTAAAAGTATTAATGATAGCTTTAATTATTGTAAGTATTTTAGAGCTTATTATTGGCCTTGGGAAAAATTATGTATTTTCTCATGTAACTAATAAAGTAGATGTAATTTTAAATTCAAGGATATTCAATCATTTATTTAGACTTCCCTTTGGTTTCTTTAAAAATAGAAGAACAGGAGAAATTATTGCAAGAATAAGAGAGGTTGAAAATGTACGTCATTTCTTAACAGGCGTTCCTTTATCATCAGTGCTAGATATATTGTTTTTAATAGTGTACATAATAGTTCTGTATATTTATAGTTTTTCTTTAGCTAATATAGTAATGTTAACAATCCCCGCATTTATAATACTATATGCTATAATAACCCCTTTATTCAAAAAACAATTAGATGAAAAGTTCAAATATAATGCAGAAATGCAAAACTATTTAGTTGAATCTGTAACAGGTGTAGAAACTGTAAAATCTTTTTCTCTTGAGGCTTTAAGTCAGAAAAGATGGGAAGATAAGGTGGCAGATTACTCCACATCAGCTTTCAAAACTTCAATGATTGCAGGTACTTCAAATGCTGTGGCTCAGTTTATACAAAAAGTATCGGATGCCATAATACTTTGGGTAGGAGCTTATATGGTTATGAGTCAAAAAATAACAATCGGACAACTTATAGCTTTTAGAATGATTTCCGCAAGACTTAATCAACCAATACTTAGATTGGTTAATTTATGGCAAGAATTTCAACAGATGAGAGTTTCTATAGAAAGACTTGGAGATATATTTAATACTGCACCAGAACCAAGTTCAGATGGAAATAAAATTAGAATGCCAAAAATACAGGGAGATGTTGAATTCAAAAATGTAACCTATAGATATGCACCTAATACTCCAGAAGCCATAAGAAATATGTCCTTCAAAGTTCCAAAAGGAAAGGTAGTTGGAATTGTTGGTAGATCAGGTTCTGGTAAAAGTACATTGTCCAAACTTATGCAGAGATTATATATACCAGAAAGCGGGAAAATAACCATAGATGGAGTGGACTTATCGCTATCAGATCCAAGTTGGCTTAGACGACAAATAGGAGTAGTACTTCAAGAAAATTGCCTTTTTAGTGGAAGTATAAAAGATAATATATGTATACATTATCCTCAGGCTACTATGGAGGAAGTTGTGTACTGTGCAAAACTTGCAGGTGCTCATGAATTTATAGTAGGACTTCCAGGAGCTTATGAAACAGAGGTGGGAGAAAGAGGGGCAGCATTATCAGGAGGACAACGTCAAAGAATAGCAATAGCAAGAGCTTTAATAACAAATCCAGCTATATTGATATTTGATGAGGCAACTTCGGCATTAGATTATGAGTCAGAAAGCATAATACAAAGAAATCTAAAACATATATGTAAAAATCGTACAGTTTTTATAATTGCTCACAGACTTTCTACAATAAAAGATTGTGATGGGATACTAGTTTTAGATAAAGGAAATCTTGTAGAGGTTGGATCCCATAAGGACCTTATAGATAGGAAGGGATTATATCATCACCTATTCAGTCAACAGGATGCTCACTAGGTTTTAAGATAACTTTATTATTAAATATTTATTATGAGTATATTTATAAACTGAATTGTCAAAATTTTGGATAAAATTAGTAATCTACAAATAAAATAAATAATCTGAAATATAGTTAAGGAAAGAAAAAATATAACATTATAACAAAATAAAAATGGAGGAAACTTATAATATGAAGTTATTTAAAAACAAGAATATTAGAACAGAGTTTTTACCATCAGCTATAGAAATAGTAGAAGCTCCTGCATCACCTTTGGGCAAATTTTCAATTTGGGTCATATTTTTAGTAGTTTTAGTAGCAATATTATGGTCTATATTCAGTAAAGTGGATGAAGTAGCTATTGCTAGGGGAAAGGTAATACCAAGTGGGAATACAAATATTGTTCAGTCTCTTACTGGAGGGGTTATTAAATCAATAGATATAAAAGAAGGACAAGATGTAAAAAAAGGGGATACTCTTTTAACCATAGATGATTCAATAATAAAAAGTGAAAGAGATAAACTTCAAAGTGAATTAGAAATTTTAAATACAAGTAAGGATATATTGCAAGCTTATAAGGATGGAAAAACCCCAGATATAAATGAAGAAAAGTTAAAATCTTCTAGAGAACTTGTAAATGAACAGCTAGGATATAGTAAAACTATAAATAATATGTATTCAAATCAAATGGAAAATCTAAATATTGATATAAAACAAGCAAGAGAGGATTTAGGGAAAACTCAGGCAAGACTACAAGAGGCAAGAAACAATTTAGCTAAGGCTACTAAAGAGTTAGAAGATTTAAAAAAAGCCCAAGTAAAAGCCAATGATAAAAAATTAGATATGCAAGAAAAACAAGATAATATAGAACTTTATAACGATCAGATAAAAAGTATAACAGAAAGTATAAATACTAAAAATGACAATATAAAGATAAAGGAAAACAACAAAGAAAATCAAAAACTACAAAACAGGCAAGAATTAGAAAAAGAGCTAGTAAATGTACTTAAATTAGTAGAGTCTCATAAAAAAGATATTGAAAAATTGGACAAACAAATAAAAGAGTTAACTATAGAATCTCCTGTGGAAGGCAAAATACAGCAATTAGCAGTAAACACCATAGGAGGAGTTGTACAAGCCGGAGCTCCCATAGTACATATAGTACCTAAAAATAAGGAGCTAATTGTAGAAACTATGATTTTAAATAAAGATATTGGATTTATATCAGAAGGACAAAAAGCTCAAGTTAAGTTTGATACCTTTGATTTTCAAAGATATGGAACTATAGAAGGAACCATAACGAAAATAACACCAGATGCAGTGATAGTTGATAATCAATCCATGTATAAAGCATCAGTGAAATTAAAACAAAAGGATATAAATATTAACGGTAAGAATCTAAAATTTTCACCAGGTATGACTGTAACCTGCGAAATAGATACTGGGAAAAGAAGAATTATAGACTTTTTTATACCAGGAATTAAAGATGTTAAAAACTCATTTAGATTAAGATAATAATATTAATTTTTCTATACCATAGTAATACTGATTTAAAATAAGCTAATATTTAAAGTTAATTATAGAACTATCTTGTAGAAATAAAATAATTTAATCATTAAATTATTTTATATAAATTCAAGATAAAAAATATCTTGTAAAAATCAAAATAGAGAGGGGGAAAAGATATATTCAATTTATATATGTATCAACTTAATTGTCTTATATAGATAAGATATGAAAAATTTATTAATCATAATTTATGCTAGGAGGCTAAATCAATGTCCAATCTTAAAGAAACAATTGAAGAGATAACAAAAAAAGCACTAAAAATAACACTAATGAAAATTACTTCCAATATAGATGCAACTGATAAGTTTAATGTAAGAAGAATCGAAGATTACTATAAAATAATAAATGGCGGATTTTCATCACAAATAGCATCAGAAATAGCAAGTGGAGTAGTAAATAGTATATATGGATTAGGAATAAATTTAACAGAATCTCAAGTAGAATCAATGATAGCCGTAATGGTGTCAAAGGAATCACAAATACAATCAATGTCATCACAAATAGCAGAAAGAAATTCAACATTTCCACCTGCAATAGCAGAAATTATGGCAGTAATATCAAAATTAATACAAGCAACTTGTATAGCATCAGGAATAGAATCAAACGGAGAAACACCAGAATCAGTAGCATCAAAAATAGCAGGGCCAATAGAAGTTAAAATAGATTTTGTAGCTCGGGAAATAATAAGAGAATCACTGGTAACGCCACTTCCGGAAGATGCAATATCCAAGGCATCATACCCTCTTGCACAATCTATGAGAACAACAATGGCATCTGTATTATCGGGTGATATGTTTAATTTTACTATAGGAAAACAGATAGCAGAAATACCAATAGAAGTAGTGAAAAAGCTTGAAATAATTAATTTTTTAAGTCAACAAGGAAATAATGGTGATACTAAACTAGCAAGTATAGACTCCATATTAACATTGTTTATGGAGGAATATCATAAAGAAGAAGTAGAAGTAAATAAACTTCAAAGCTATATAGATTCAAAAGATAATACATCAACTCCAGAAGAAGATGCATTTGCAAATGAAATAGCAGATAAATTGTTTGCAGAATTTAATTTAAGTGATGAAGATAAAGATATTATAAAGAATATAACAGGTAGAGAAAGAGTGGGACTTGCAGGATTAATTTGGTCAGGAATTACTGCAGGAATGCAAATTCATACTCAAGTTACAGGAAATTCACATACCAATGTGAGTGCTTTGATTTCTAAGTGGATTAGTAAACCAACATCTATGCTTGCAATGGGAAACATATTTTACAAAGCAATAAAGGATTTTGAAGATGGAGCTTCTCCAAGCGAAATATTTTCATTTATATCTCAAGGATCATCAAGCTTATTTGATGGAATAAGTTTCATAAATAGTTTTATGGAGGCTAAGCATGCTACACTTACTAATGGGAAAACTTTCTTAGAAACATTAAAAGAAAGTTATACTAGTTCTAATGTTTTGGAACAAAAATATAGATATAGCTATAACTTTAATACAGATACCACAGATCTTGTTTCTACAAGATTTGTATCTAGTGATATTTCAGATATAATACCTACATCTACAGTTCCAGGAACAGTATCTACATTAGATGGAATTGGAGGAAATTATAAACCTTTAGGCAGTAGTATTGGTAATATTGATGCTCCATCTGTACCAAAAAAAGGATTGACCACAGATACTCCCCATACTGGTGGTAAAGTTCTAGGAGCATTAGGAATAGCAACAGATTTAACTTGGGTGGCTTCTGCCATAGAAGATGTGGTTTCATCAGGATCTGATATTAAACCAAGTCAAATAATGAATTTAGTTGGAGCAGTAGTTTGCACCACAGGAGATTTTGTAGGATTGGTGGGAGGACCTATAGGGGAAGTAGCAGGAATGGTAATAAGTGCATTGGGTTCAGTAGTCACAGCAGCAGGAGGTTTATCAGATTTAGATAGTGATTCAAGTCCTAGCGAAATTGGAAAGGCGGTAGGTAATTTCTTCTTAGCGTTAAACCCATTAATGCCATCTATTGATGCTATAGAACAAGCAATTGAATATGGAAAATTAAAAGATTCAGCAGATAACGAAATAGATAGAATAATTTATGATGCTCTTCATAAGATAGCTTCATTAGATGCTACTCCTATTATAAATTTAACTCATTTTGCTTATAATGATGAAATTAAAGATGATGCTATAGATGAACTTATGGACAAGTTTGGAACCTTTGATAATATGATGAAGGAATATATAACTTCTGATAAGGAATTTTCCAATGATTTAAACAAAGCAGCTGATTTCTTAAAAAGAAATGCAAATACAGAACATACTCAATTTTTAACAGCATATCTTACTCCATCACAAATAAAATCTATATTTGGAAATGAGACAGACTATAGGGAAGGATATGATATAAGAAATGTAGACACTAACTTAAAAGTAAAAGGTGATTATGATGAAAATTTAAAGGCATATGATTATCAACTAAAACTTAAATCTGGAATTGAAGTTTTACCAGCAGGGGCCAGATTACAAACTATAGATGGTAGAGATGTGTTAGATACTATTTCTTTAGGTTTTGGAACAGGAAAGGAAATAGTAATAGATGAAACTGGAAAAGAAATAAAAAATCCAAGAGTTATAGATACAAGTACTTGGCTTTCATATAATAAAGACCAATTAAAAATGTTTAGTAACGAATTTAAAAATCAGCATACAGAAAGGTATATATCTGGATATACATCTGGAGGCATGATACCAGGAGGTGCAATAGTAGGGAAGGAAGCTATCTATTCTACTAGAACAGAGCCTAAATATGAAAGATTTAAATGTTGGATAGATTTGGTAGATGATATGAGTGGACTACCAACCTTTTATAGACATACACGTTATTATAATACTGGTTATGGTACAATGAATCCACAACATGAAGAAGTAGTGGACTTTAGTAACCTTGGAAATGTTAATAATAGAGTTATAGCAACAATTTCTGATATTATATATACTAATATTGAAACAAAAGCTGGAGATGATGATGTTATTCTCTCTAACATACAAAGAGTATATGATGATGGAACAGGTGATAGTATAGTTAAATCTAAGGCTGATGGTGGAGATGGAATGGATATATTAGATATATCATCCCTTAAGGAAACTGAAAATCAACAATTTGGTTTTGAATATTCTATAAAAGATAACAATCTAAGTTATATAAGAGAACTTGGAGATGGAAAGGATTATAATTTAAATTTTTCTAACTTTGAGGAAGTAAGGCTTACTAAAGAAAATAATAAGATTACTATAAAAGATAATTCAGATATTGAATTAAGTGAAGGTCAAGAGCCAGAAGAATTGAGATTAATAGGAACATCAGCTAAAGTAAATGATATAGATTTTTCAGGAGTTAAAGGTAAATCATTGTATTTTCAAGGGTCTTTAGATGGAGTAAATAATATAAAGGGTACAGAAAATAATGATGTAATTGTTATTCCTGAAATTGAAGATAAAACTGGAACAGGGTCCTCAGAAATTTTTGCGAATGGCGGAAATGATATGATAATGGGAGGAAACATAACTAAAAATCTTCTGCATGGTGGAGATGGCATAGATTATATAAAGGCAACTGGAAATAACAATGAAATTTGGGGAGATTCAGGTAGAGATTTTCTTCAAGGTAGCGATGTAACTGGGACTCACATATTAAATGGTGGCATGGATAACGATACGTTAATGGCAGGAAAAGCTGGAGCTACATTAAATGGAGATGAAGGTTCAGATTTATTAAATGGAAATGATGGACAAGACATTCTAAATGGCGGAACTGGAAATGATTATATACAAGGTGGAGCAGGATCAGATACTTTTATTTTCTCGAAGGATTTTGGAAAAGATACAATAAAAGATTATGAATCCGGTGAAAAAATAATTTTTGATAATACTAGTGGAATAAATTCAATAGATGATTTTGAGTTTATAAAAAATCAAGAACAAAGTTATCTTGCCTTAATTTATGATGATAAATGCCTAAAATTAAATGGATGGGATAGTAATGATAAATTAGATATAACCATTGGAGATACAACTGTAGATGCTAGCAAGATAGAGAGCTTAATCCAAAGTGCAACAAATTTTAATGAGTACAAAATTCCAGATTTTTTAAGTGTTCAAGAATTAGGACTGGAACACCCTGCTTATTTCCCAAATACACAACATTCAGAAGTATATAGTAATATTTCAGGTAGTTTCTAAAGTTTAATACTTGTTAATATAGTTTAAAACAAAATATAATCATAGGGTTGTTAATCATAAGGCTGTTGATAAAATATGTTATTAACAACATAAAACCTATGATTTTAAATATGGATACTAAAACTCTCTGTTTAATGCAGAGAGTTTTTTATACATGGAAGCAACATGAATAAAAGCAAGAAAAGAAGATGCCAGCTTGTCATAGCCAGTTGAAATTCTGCGAAAAAGCTTGATTTTATTAAAGAAGCATTCTACTAAATGGCGCTCTTTGTAAACCCACCAGTCACAATGCCATGGATTCTGCGCATTTGATTTAGGTGGAATTGTATAGGAAGCTTCTTGTGAATCAATATATTCTTTGATTTCCTTTGTTCATCAGACATTTCATAACGCTTTTGTACCATAATAGTTACCTCTAAGTTTTTTCTTTTATATAAAACCTAGATTTTGTGCAAATTTTTTGTTTTCAGACACGACCTAATTTTACCTTAAATAATTAAATTGATTTATTTAATAAAATAAGTGTGAAATTGTAAGTATTAAAAATTGAATTTATAATAAGTTTTTTACAATAAGAGTTTAAAGAAAATATATGGAAAATTTACATATATATCAATTAAATATTAATTTTATTAAAAAAAATCTAATGTAAATGTTTTAATTAATATTTTTTTGCTTAAAAGTTATTGTACTAATTACAGATATTTATTAAACTATAGTAGTGAGAAAAAATAACAAATAGGATTATGCTTATAGTGGGAACTTAAAAGCCCCTATGGGTCCTAAAATGTATGTAGTAATAATTTATTTAAATACAGGAAGGAGAACAAAATATGATTTATTCAACAGAAGTTGAGAGAATGTGCCCTATAACTAAAGGAGCAAATCATCAATCAGCTCCAATTCCAGAAGAAGGAAGATGGGTACGCGCAAAAGAGGTAAAAGATATATCAGGATTAACACATGGTATAGGTTGGTGTGCTCCACAACAAGGTGCTTGCAAACTTACTTTAAATGTTAAAAATGGTATTATAGAGGAGGCTTTGGTTGAAACAATAGGATGTTCAGGAATGACTCATTCAGCAGCTATGGCATCAGAAATACTTCCAGGAAAAACTATTCTTGAAGCATTAAACACAGATTTAGTTTGTGATGCTATAAATACAGCTATGAGAGAATTATTCTTACAAATAGTATATGGAAGAACTCAAACAGCTTTCTCAGAAGGTGGACTACCAGTAGGAGCAGGTCTTGAAGATTTAGGAAAAGGACTAAGAAGCCAAGTTGGTACGATGTATGGAACAAAGGCTAAAGGTACTAGATATCTAGAAATGGCTGAAGGCTATGTTACAGATGTAGCTTTAGATGAAAATGACGAAGTTATAGGATATAAATTTGTTCACCTTGGAAAAATGATGGAAATGATAGGAAAAGGAATGGATGCTAACGAGGCTAAAGAAAAGGCTACTGGACAATACGGTAGATTCGATGAAGCTGTAAAAGTTATAGATCCAAGACATGAATAATATATAAGGAGGAAAAATAAAATGGCATTGTTTGAAAGTTATGAAAGAAGAATTGATCAAATAACTCCTGTACTTGAAAAGTATGGTATGAAAAATATAGAAGAAGCTAAGGCAATATGTGATGAAAAAGGAATAGATGTTTACAATATAGTTAAATCAACTCAACCAATATGTTTCGAAAACGCTTGTTGGGCTTACATATTAGGTGCTGCAATAGCTATAAAAAAAGGATGTACTAAGGCTGCGGATGCTGCTACAGTTTTAGGTGAAGGACTTCAAGCTTTCTGTATTCCAGGATCAGTTGCAGATGATAGAAAAGTTGGTATAGGTCATGGTAATTTAGCAGCTATGCTTTTAAGAGAAGAAACTAAATGTTTTGCATTTTTAGCAGGACACGAATCTTTTGCTGCTGCTGAAGGTGCTATAAAAATAGCAGAAAAAGCTAATAGGGTTAGAAAAGAACCATTAAGAGTTATATTAAATGGTCTTGGAAAAGATGCTGCATATATAATCTCAAGAATCAATGGTTTTACATATGTTGAAACTAAATTTGACTACTATACAAGTGAACTTGAAGTAGTTAGAGAAGTTCCTTTCTCAAAAGGACCAAGAGCTAAAGTTAAATGCTATGGTTCAGATGATGTTAGAGAAGGTGTTAAAATAATGCACAAAGAGGGTGTTGATGTATCAATCACTGGAAACTCAACTAATCCAACAAGATTCCAACACCCAGTTGCAGGAACATACAAAAAAGAATGTGTAAATATGGGTAAAAAATACTTCTCAGTTGCATCAGGCGGTGGTACTGGAAGAACTCTTCACCCAGATAATATGGCAGCAGGCCCAGCTTCTTATGGTATGACAGATACTATGGGAAGAATGCATTCAGATGCTCAATTCGCAGGATCATCATCAGTTCCAGCTCATGTTGAAATGATGGGATTAATAGGAATGGGTAACAATCCAATGGTTGGAGCTTCTGTTGCTGTAGCTGTTGCTATAGAAGAAGGAATGAACAAATAATAAAAAAATATATTATTAAAATAAAAATCTTAACATAACATATAATTTTCATAAATTTATAATAAATTATGAAAACAATAAATGGATAAATTGGCTCCGTGTTTAGTAAATGGCTTTACACGGAGCTTTTTTTAGTTTTATCTATAAGTAAGTTATATGTTAGTCCAATTAATACTAAAATGCCTCCAATAATATTACCTATAGATAATTTATTAATGGTAAAATAATCAAGTATTATTCCTGTAAATAATTGTCCTATAAAAATAATTAGTGTTAAATAAAATGATGACATTTTAGGGGTAATATAGCTTGACAATATAATTACTAAAACGCCAATAAGTCCACCTAGATAAGTCCATAAAGGTATGGATTTCATAGTGGTATAAGTTATAGATAGTCTTTCATTACTTAAAAATAAGAATATGAATGAAAATAATAATCCAATAATATAGTTAAAGAAAGTTCCCTGAAATATACCAATTTTTTCTGCTAAATTAGAATTTATTATTCTTCCAATTATAATAAAAGCGCCTGCTAGAATTGATATGAATAGATATAACATTACTAGTCCTCCTCTAAAAAACAGTCATTATAAAGATTCCTAAAACAATAAATAACAAACCAATAGATTTCTTTTTTTTAAATTTAATAACTTTCATTCCCAATAATCCAAAGTGATCTATAAAAATTGATGAAAGTGATTGTCCTAATAAACCTAAAGCAAAGGTCAATGATACTCCAAGCTTTGAAAAACTAATATTACTAAAAACTACAGAAAATACACCAATAGCACCAGCACTATATAAGTATAAGGGTATATCCTTTTGAATTTTAAGTTTAGATTTAGTTATTAGAAGTACAAATATTATAGAAAAAAGCCCAACAATGTGAATTATTATGCTTGAAGTATAGTTTTCAAAAGTGTTAGACAAAGTTCCGTTAAATAATGTCATTATAGCTATTAAGGCACCTATAAAAGCTGAGATTAAATTATTATTCATATTAATAATCCTTCCTATTTAAAAGTATTAAATTTAATTTACCATGAAAGAGTTGTAAAGAGATATGACATATGTCATACTAAAACAAGAATTTATATAATTTCTAATAATTCTATTTTGTGTGAAATTTAATAGAAAAATCCATATATAGTTGTAGTTATTTGATATATTAAAAGTAGATTATGTTTATTAGAATCTATTTAATTTTAGAAACTACCTCATAAGGAGTCTATGTTTATGAAAAAGATAAATGATTTATATGAAAGAGACCAATATATTTTAAAATATGAAATAGAAGATATCTTTGATAAGGATATGAAACCATTTATGGAACTGTTATTCTTTAAAAAAAATGAACATATTTGCAGAGAAGATGAAGAAATCAATTATCTTTTTTTCTTTGTAAAAGGAAAAGCGAAAGCATATGAAACTTTAAGCAATGGTAAATCTTTGCTGCTTTGCTTTTATGATGACTTTAGAGTAGTAGGGGATGTGGAAGTTATTAATTTTAAAAATGCTTCTTCAAATGTTCAAGTTATAGAAGATTCCTATTGTATAGCTATATCTTTTAATAATGTAAGGAAATATTTATTAGATGACTGTAAATTTTTAAGATTTATTTGTAATTCATTGGGGGCAAAATTAAATAGATGTTCAAAAAATAGTTCTATAAATTTACTATATCCTTTAGAAAATAGACTAGCTAGTTACATACTTGCTACTGGAGAATATGTAAATTATAATGGAGAGATAATAGTAAGATTTAATGGGAATTTAACAGAAATAGCAGAGCTTTTAGGTACAAGCTATAGACATCTATTACGAACACTAAATATTCTCATAGGCAGAGGGATTATAGAAAAGGAAAATAAATATTTTAAAGTATTAGATAAGCCTAATTTAAAAAGTCTTTCAGTAGATCTATATAAATAATTAGTATAAAAATTAATGGGAAAATATTAATTTTTAGAATCAAGAAAAATATTGATTTTAAAGTTATTAGCAAATATATTTTATATTTCAACATTTTTATTTATGAATATCATATTTAAATATTAAAAAAAGTCCATGTTTGTTATTAATTGTTAACTTATGTAAAAAAACGTGCTATAATTAATTAAAGATTATATAATATACATTAATGTTTTAAGAGGTGGGGTATATATGATGAAAGGGAAAAAAGTCTTAGCTGTAATTACAATGGCTGTAACATTAGGCACATTAGTAGGATGTGGTAAACAACAAACAAAGGCAACAAACACGGAAAATGCAAAAAAACAAGAAATAACAGTATCAGCTGCCGCCAGTTTAAAAGAAAGTTTAGAGAGTATAGAACCAATTTTTGAAAAAGAAACTGGAGTAAAAGTGAATTTTAATTTTGCTTCATCTGGAACACTTCAAAAACAAATAGAACAAGGTTCTCCAATTGATTTGTTTATATCAGCGGGTAAGAAACAAATGGATCAATTAGAAAGTAAAAATCTCACAGTTAAGGATAGTAGAAAAGATTTACTTGAAAATGATTTAGTATTGATTTCATCTAATGAATATAAAAATGAAATTAAAAATATCAATGATATTATTTTAAAAAATAAGGATATGTCAATTGGTACTGTAGAATCCGTACCAGCAGGTGAATATGGGAAAGAGGCACTTACAAGTTTAAAATTATGGGATAAGCTTAAAGACAAGCTTATATATGCTAAAGATGTAAAGCAGGTAGCAAATTATGTTGATAATAAAGAAGTAGCATCAGGTATAGTATATAAATCAGATGCAATGGAATTAAAGAATTCTTATATAGTACAAACTTTTCATAGCAACACACATAAACCTATAGTTTATCCATGTGCAGTTATTTCAAATAGTAAGAAAAAAGAAATAGCTAAAAAATTTATGAATTATTTAAAGTCAAAAGAAAGTATAAAAATATTTGAGAAAAAGGGATTTAAGATTGGTGATAAGTAGGTGTAAATATGATATTAGAGCCAATAATAATATCTGTAGAAGTATCTATTATATCAACTCTAATTACATTAATTTTAGGTGTTTTTTTAGCTAGAATATTCACCAAATACAATTTTTTAGGAAAAGATATTTTGGAAACTATTATAATGATGCCTATGATTTTACCCCCTTCAGTTACTGGCTATGGACTTTTAATGATAATAGGGGCTAATGGTTTTTTGGGAAAAGCATTTTATGAACTTTTTAATATAAGATTGATTTTTAATTTGAAAGCTGCGTGCATAGCGTCAATAATTGTATCTTTACCACTTGTATATCAAAATGTTAAATCTGCATTCTTAAATGTAGACAATCTATATGAGAATGTTGGAAGAACACTTGGTGCAGATGAAACTACCATTTTCTGGAAAATATCATTTCCTTTAGCTTTTCAAGGAATAATAAGTGGAACAGTTTTAGGATTTGCAAGATCTATAGGAGAATTTGGGGCAACTCTTATGGTAGCTGGAAATATACCAGGAAAAACCCAGACGATTCCATTAGCCATATATTTTGCAGCAGAAAGTGGAGATAGTAAAACTGCCAATATTTTAATGAGTATAGTAATAATATTTAGTTTTATAATTATATATGGACTGAATAAATTTGGTAAATCTAAGAAATATTAATTTAGGAGCAGATCATGAATTATATTGAAATATTCAAGAAATTGAATTACTTTGATTTAGATGTGAAAATACAATTAGATAAAGAAATATTGGTTATACAAGGTCAGTCTGGTGCAGGAAAAACTAGTATATTAGATTGTATAAGTGGCATATCAACTCCGGATAATGGAAAGATAATTTTAAATGATAAAACTGTTTACTCAAATGATGAAAATATAAATTTACCAATAAGAGAGAGAAATGTAGGATATGTTTTTCAGAGTTATGGACTGTTTCCTCATATGACTGTAAAAGAAAATGTTATGTTTGGTATTAAAAATAATAAAAAAAATAGATTTGATGCTACATATGGAGAATATATGATGGAACTTATGAAAATATCTCATTTAAAAAATAGATATCCAAAAGAAATATCTGGAGGAGAAAAACAAAGGGTAGCCTTAGCAAGAGCATTGGCTATAAAGCCTAGTATTATGCTCATGGACGAAGCTTTTTCTGCATTAGATTCTAAAACTAAAGGAGTAATTTATAAAGAGTTTTTGGATTTTAAGAATATATGTAATGTAAGTATAATATTGGTTACTCATGATGAGAATGAAGCTAAAATTTTAGGAGATAGAATAATCAATATAAATAATGGTAAAATGGTTTAATATTTATATTTGCTCATTTAAATTTATTGTTTTACACTTATATTCTGTTATAGTATTAATTTTTAGTGAAGTATTAACATATATGAAGTCGTTTTCTTATGGCGCTAGAATCTAGATATAAGAAAGAAGTCTTAATATTATTATAATTAAAAATTCCATCTGTAAGTGTTAATTATTTAATATTTGAGTTGTTTAAATTATAAAAGGCATATTAAACAAATCCATAATAATTTAATTTTTAGTGTTATAAAAAATACTAATTTATTATTTTAATATGCCTTATTTGAAAGGACAAAGAAGCATGATTAGTATAGAAGAAGCATTAAAAATAATTGAAGACGAAACAAGCCCTATAGGTATAGAAGAATCTGATATTGTATGTTCACTTAATAAGGTTTTAGCCGAAGATATTTATTCAAAAGATGTTTTACCACCTTTTAATAAGTCTACTAAGGATGGATATGCTATAAAATCTGAAGATACATCAATATGTAAAAATGGCATAGATATAGAACTTGATATAGTAGGTTTGATAAGGGCCGGAGAGTATTATGAGGGTGAATTAAAACATGGTGAAGCAATTAAGATTATGACAGGAGCACCAGTACCCAAAGGGGCTAATGCAGTAATAAAAATTGAAGAAGTAATATGTAAAGAAACTAAGCTAGTAGTATCTAACTTAGTTAAAGAAGGAACTGATATTATAAAAATAGGAGAAGAAATAAATATTGGGGATTTGGCATTACCTAAAGGAAAAGTTATAAGACCAACTGAAATAGGACTATTAGCATCTTTAGGATATAGTAAGGTTTTAAATTATAAAACCCCTAAAATAGCTATAATATCAACTGGTGATGAACTTTTAAATATAGATGATGAACTTAAAAAGGGAAAGGTAAGAAATTGTAATGAATATTCTCTTATGGCCCTATGTAAAAATTTGGGCTTAGAATTTTTATCATTGGGAATAGCTTCAGATGAAAAAGATTTGTTGAAGGAAAAAATTATGGAATCATTACAAAAGGCAGATATAGTAATCACATCTGGTGGTGTATCAGTTGGAGATTTTGATTTTGTTGAGGAGGTTTTAAGAGAAATAGGGGCTGATATAAAATTTACATCAGTGGCAATTAAACCAGGAAAACCAGTTACATTTGGAAAAGTTAAAGATAAGTTCTTTTTTGGATTGCCAGGAAACCCATTGTCACTTATAACAACTTTTGATGAATTTGTAAAGCCTGCTATTAGAAATATAAGTGGTTTTAATAAAATTAAAGATGATAAGATATTAGTGACAGCATTAAGTAAATTTAAAGGAAAAAGCAATAGAAGAAAATACATATATGCAAATATAAAAGAAGAGAATGGAAAGTATTATGCTGAAGATTTAGGTAGTCAATGTTCAAATTATCTTATGACTATGAGTAAAGCTAATGGAATAATAGTTATGAATGAAGATGTACATGAAATAAATATAGGAGAAAAGATTTACGGAAAACTCATTTTTAAGTAATAAGTTAGTGGAATAGATTAATGTTAAAAATATACAACAATATACAAAGTAGTAGAGAAGAAATATAACTTTTAACTATATTTAATTGTGAAGGAGAAAAGATATGTTTAAGGTTGCCATTATAACTTGTAGTGATAAAGGTTATGAAAATAAAAGAATTGATGAAAGTGGAAAAGTCATAAAAGAAATAGTGGAAAATGCAGGATATGCTGTAGAAAAGTATATAGTACTTCCAGATGATAAAAATATGATTTCAAAAGAACTTATACAGTGCAGTGATAATCTTAATATGGATTTGATACTTACAACTGGAGGTACAGGCTTTAGTAAAAGAGATGTTACACCCCAGGCCACTTTGGAAGTTGTAGATAGACTTGCACCAGGAATAGTAGAGGCCATACGAGCATATAGCATGACCATTACTAAAAGGGCAATGCTATCTAGAGCTGTTAGTGGCATAAGGAATAAGACATTAATTATAAATCTTCCGGGAAGTCCTAAAGCAGTTAGAGAATCACTTGAATATATAATAGAGCCATTAAATCATGGATTAGAGATACTTATAGGTAAGGCTAATGAATGTGCTAGATAATTATTAGTAACATAAATTTTTATATGCTGTAATTAGAAAGGAAGAATTTTATGGTTGATTCATTTGGTCGTAATATAAACTATCTTAGAATATCTGTAACGGATTTGTGCAATCTACGGTGCAAATATTGTATGCCAGAGCAAGGAATAAATAAAATAGATAATAGACAAATATTGAAGTTGGAAGAAATAGAAGAAATAACAAATACATTCGTTGAACTTGGAGTAACAAAAGTAAGAATAACTGGAGGAGAGCCTCTCATAAGAAATAATATTTTAAATATCATAAAAAATATAGGGCAAATTAAGGGAATAGAAGATTTTTCTATGACAACAAATGGGACACTATTAAAAGATTATTCAAAACAGTTAAGAAGTTTTGGGATTAATAGACTGAATATAAGTTTAGATACTTTAAAAAAAGATAAATATGAATACATAACCAGAGGTGGAAGTTTTAAAAATCTTTTAAAAGGTATAGAAAAAGCAAAGCAAATAGGAATTTCGCCTATAAAATTTAATGTGGTATTAGTAAAAGGATTTAATGATGATGAGATTGAAGATTTTGTAAACTTGACTGTTCATGAAAAGGTAGATGTTAGATTTATTGAACTTATGCCAATAGGTCAATGTAAAAACTGGTCTTTAGGGAAATACGTATCAAATGAAATAGTCCTTAGAACAGTGAAAAATTTAATAGAAATAGAAAAAGAGGATATATCATCACCAGCTAAATATTATAAGTTAAGAAATGCTAAAGGGAAAATAGGTCTTATAAGTCCTATATCATGTATGTTTTGTGAAAATTGTAATAGAGTTAGACTTACATGCGATGGCAAATTGAAACTTTGTCTTCATTCAAATGATGAAATAGATCTAAAAACTCATTTAAGGAATGGTGAGTCTATAAAAGAAATAATAATCAATGCTATAAACAAAAAACCAGAAAAACATCATTTAGAAAATGGTGAATACATAGATAGAAATATGGTAGCTATAGGAGGATAAAAAATGGACTTTACACATTTTAATGAAAATGGAAGAGCGCATATGGTAAATGTAGGACAAAAAAATGATACAAAAAGAATAGCTGTAGCTGTAGGAACTATAAAGCTAAAAAAAGAAACTATAGATATAATAAAAAATGGTTTAATAAAAAAAGGGGATGTTCTATCTGTTGCCCAAATAGGCGGGATAATGGGAGCAAAAAAGACATCAGATATTATTCCTATGTGCCATAACATATTTTTAACTGGTGCAGATATAAAGTTTAATATATTAGATGAGGAAATAGAAATAGAAGCTACAGTATCTACTTATGGAAAAACAGGAGTAGAGATGGAAGCTTTAACTGCAGTATCTGTTACAGCACTTACCATATATGATATGTGTAAAGCTGTAGATAAAGATATGGTCATAGGTGATATAAAGCTTATGAAAAAAACAGGTGGTAAAAGTGGAGAGTATAAAAGAAAATAATAGGCATAAGAATAAATATTAGATGCATTTTAACTATATTAATTGTATTATAGGAGGATAAATATGAAAGATAACATAGCTGGAAAAGTAGTATCAATAAACATAAGTCATAAAAAAGGAGTAATAAAAGAACCTATGGAAGAAGGAATTTTTCAGGAGGATTTTGGATTAAAAGGAGATGCTCATGCTGGGAAATGGCATAGGCAAGTAAGTTTATTAGCTCAAGAAAGTATAGACAAAATGACTAAATTAGGTGTGGAGGGACTAGTCCCAGGAAAATTTGCGGAAAATATAACCACACAGGGAATGGTATTATATAATCTTCCTGTAGGAACTGTATTAAAAATTGGAAAAACTGTACAAGAGATTACTCAAATAGGCAAAGAGTGTCATTCAGGATGTGCCATTAAAAAATCAGTAGGGAAATGTGTAATGCCTAAAGAAGGAATATTTACAAAGATAATAAAAGGAGGAAAAGTAAAAGCTGGTGATGCTATTGAGATAATAAAATAATGTAATACATTAATAAAAATTAATATTTTCTCACTCAAGTTTTTATCTTTAAATTCTTTCCAAAGATTTGGAATTACAGCCATAAAGGCACCATCTTTGTTTGTTGTCCTTACTTCTTTTCCAACTACGATCATTTCATTTCTTTCTATTATTTTAGTAATCATATATTCGTTTCTCCTTATTTTAAAAAAATTTGTAGTGAATTTTTCATTAATGTTTTTATTTAATATGATTTTATTCTCTTTTCTTTTATTGAAGATATCTATATATGTTTATTCTCCTTTCATATAGGACTATTTACATTATATAGGAAGGTTTTGACAACATTATGTCATATTCAAAAAAGTATTGCAGAAACTTTGTAATATAAATATTTCTATGGATATAAATATCTATTAATTTGACTTAATAAGTAAAATATAGTAATATATTTTTATAAAAAGAGAATAAAGACAGTTCGTAACCATCCTGTCTATAAATAAAACTAGGACGTGACTACCGCCTTAGGTAGTTTTTTATTGATGGGCATTTTATGCCCTTTTTTTATTTGGAAAATTTGTATGCTATATTATTTGTTTTATATAAAGGATAGAGGGTATTATTTAATTTTCAATAAGTCTAATATAATAAGTTTGTGATACGTATAAGCAGATGTGCATGTTTGTAATTTAAAAATATTGATACATATAAATATGAGGAGAAAGAAAAATGAAAAAAATAGGATTAACAACTACAGTACCAATTGAGGTACTTATTGCAGCTGGATATTTACCTGTAGATTTAAATAATATATTTATAATTTCAGATAATTATTTAAAATATATAGATATAGCTGAAAGGGACGGATTTCCTAAAAGCCTATGTGCCTGGATAAAGGGAATCTATGGAGCATGCCTAGAAAACAATATCAAAGAAATAGTTGGAGTTATGGAAGGTGATTGTTCTAATACTAGGGTGCTCATTGATGTTTTAAAATTGAAGGGCATAAAAGTTTATCCATTTTCTTTCCCTAATAGTCATAATTTAAATGATATAGAAATTGAAATTAAAAAATTTATGAATATATTTAACGTTAATAAAGAGCAGGTTGAAGGGGTTAGAAAAAGATTAAATAAAGTTAGAAAACTATTAAAAAAAATAGATGAAATGACATACATAGATAATAAAGTTAGTGGCTTTGAAAATCATTTATATCAAGTTAGTTTAAGTGATTTTAATGGAAATATAGATAAATTTGAACATGAACTTAAGGATTTTATTGTATATGCCTCTAAAAGAGAGCCTATAAATAAAAAATTAAGATTAGCATATATAGGAGTTCCTCCAATGACTGCAGATATATATGACTTTGTTTATAATTTTAATGCCCATTTTGTATACAATGAAGTGCAAAGAGAATTTGCATTTCCAAGGGGAAATGATGCTACAAATATATTTGAACAATATTATGATTATACTTATCCATACAATATTGAATTTAGAATAAAAGAATTGAAAAAACAAATGGAAAATAGAAATATAGATGCTATAATACATTACACTCAAGCCTTTTGTCATAGATCTGTTGAAGATATAGTACTAAAAAAATATATAGATATTCCTATATTGAATATTGAAGGAGATAAGCTAAATAAGCTAGATGCAAGAACTAAGCTTAGATTAGAGGCTTTTTTAGACATGTTATTGGATTTAAAAAAGTAATTAGTTAAAGGTATATATTTATAGTAGTATATTCATAGGATACAAGTCTATTTAACCACTAGTTAAATTAAAAGGAGAGGAAATAATGAGACTTTTAGGCATAGATCTTGGAAGTAGAGAAGTTAAGATTGTCTTAATGGAAGATAACATAATAGTTAAAAAGAAAAAAGTAAGTACTATGAAATTCTATAGAGATTATTGTAGTTTTCATGGAAAGGTAGTAGTAGATTTAGCAAAGCTTAACATAGAAAAAATAGATAAAGCTATATCAACAGGTTATGGGAAAAATAATACGGACTTAAAACTTTTCACACCCATAAATGAGATAAAAGCTCATGTTTATGGGGCAATTTATCAAAGTGCCTTAAAAGATTTTATACTTTTAGATGTAGGTGGTCAGGATGTTAAAGTTGTTAAGGTAGAAAAAGGACTTGCTACAGATTTGGAACTTAACGAAAAATGCGCTGCTTCCTGTGGTAGATATTTAGAAAATATGGCAAATGTACTTGAAATATCTTTAGATGAAATGAGCAAGTATTCAGAAAATCCTGTAGATTTGAACTCAACCTGTGCAGTGTTTTCAGAGTCAGAATTAATTGGAAAAATAGCAGAGGGAATACATATAGAAAGATTATGTGCTGGAGTTAATTATTCTTTATATAAAAGATTACAGCCTCTTTTAAGTAAATTTAGAGCAGAAAAATTGATTTTAACTGGTGGTGTTGCTAATAATCAATCTATAAAGAAATATTTAAACAAGGATTATGAAGAGATAGTGTCTATAGAAGATCCTCAATTTAATGGAGCCATTGGATGCTGTTATTATGGTAATAAATTTTTAAAGTAAATAGGAGGACTAATATGTATATTTTGAAGGTAGAGCATAGTTTTGATAGTGCTCATTTTTTAGCTAATTATAAAGGTAAATGTGGTAATATTCATGGACATAGATGGAAAGTTGAAATTCAGGTTCAATCAGAATCCCTAGTAGAAGGTGGGCAATTGGATGGAATGGTAATAGATTTTGGGGACCTAAAAAAAGATATTATATCCATGGTAGATTATTATGACCATGCATTAATAATAGAAAATAATACTATGAGGGAGAAATCATTAAATTCATTAAAAGAAGATGGATTTCGAATAATAGAAGTTGATTTTAGACCAACAGCAGAAAATTTTGCAGTATTTTTTTATAAAACTATAAAAGATATGGGATATGATGTAAAAAAAGTCACTGTATATGAAACTCCTAATAATAGTGCTACTTATGAGAAAAGCGGGGTTAAGTAAGATGAATTTCAAAGTTGTGGAAAAATTTTTAAGTATAAATGGAGAAGGAAGAAAATGTGGACAATTAGCTATATTTATAAGATTTGCAGGATGTAATTTAAACTGTAGCTATTGCGATACACTTTGGGCAAATGAGAAAAATGTAGTCTATGAATTAATGAGTGTTGAGGATATATATGATTATATTGAATTAAAAGAGATAAAAAATATAACTTTAACAGGTGGAGAACCTCTTTTGCAGGAAGGAATAATAGAATTGTTAGAAGTACTTTCTAAAGATAAAGAACTCCAGGTAGAGATAGAAACTAATGGAAGTATATTATTAAATAAATTTTCAAATATAAAAAGTGCACCAAGCTTTACTATGGATTATAAATTGCCTTCAAGTAATATGGAAAATAAAATGGTATTAGATAATTTTAAATATCTAACTAATAAAGATACAGTAAAATTTGTATCAGGTAGTGTGGAAGATCTAGAAAGAGCTAAAGAAATAATAAATACATATAATCTAGCAAATAGAACTAATGTATATATAAGTCCCGTGTTTGGAAAAATTAATTTAGATGATATGGTGGAATTTATGATAAATAACAAAATGAATGGAGTGAACTTACAAGTACAGCTTCATAAGATTATATGGGATCCTAATAAGAGAGGAGTGTAGCATATGGAAATTGATGTTAAAGCAATTGAAGCGCATATAACAGGAATATTAAAAGCCTTAGGAGATAACCCTGATAGACAAGGATTAAAAGATACACCAAAACGTGTGGCTAAAATGTATGAAGAAATATTTAAGGGTATGTGTTATACCAATTATGAAATTGCAGAGATGTTTAATGTGACTTTTGAAGATGACTTATCTATAGATAAAAGTCAAGATGATATGGTTTTTATGAAGGATATAGAAATATTTAGCCACTGTGAACATCATTTAGCTCTTATGTACAACATGAAAGTAGCTATAGCATATATACCTAATGGAAAGATTATAGGGTTAAGTAAGATTGCAAGAGTAGCTGATATGATAGGACGTAGATTACAACTTCAAGAGAGAATTGGGAGCGATATAGCAGAAGTATTACAAAAAATAACTAATTCAGAAGATGTAGCTGTTATTATAGAAGGGGAACATGGATGTATGACCACTAGAGGAATAAAAAAACCAGGAACTAAAACTATATCAACTACGTTGAGAGGTAGATTTAATACGGATCCAATTATAAGCAATAAACTAATGATGCTATATACTAAATAAAGATATTATTAGTTTAAAATATAAAATTATTAACATGAATATTTGAAAAAGAATATTTTATACCTAAATCATAAACTTTAATATATTAATTAATATTAAAAAAATGGTTGTGATAAGGAAAGTACCCTTAAATTATAAAACAAAAGGATGTGTAAATGAATGAATAAAGAAAAAGCAATAGTAGTATTTAGCGGTGGACAAGATAGTACAACTTGTTTATTTTGGGCAAAGGAAAAATATAAAGAAGTTATAGCAGTATCATTTGATTATAATCAAAAGCATAAGTTAGAACTTAGCTGTGCAAAGGATATATGCAAAAGATATCATATAGAACATCATATTTTAGATCTTAATTTATTAAATCAATTAGCATCTAATTCTTTAACTAGGCAGGATATAAATGTGGATAAAAGTGCACCTGATAAAGGAGTTCCTAATTCCTTTGTAGATGGAAGAAATCTATTATTTTTAAGCTTTGTTGCAGTGTTTGCAAAACAAAAAGGAATAAATACTATTATAACAGGAGTATCACAAAGTGACTTTAGTGGATATCCAGATTGTAGAGATATTTTTATAAAATCTTTAAATGTTACTCTAAACTTAGCTATGGATTATGAATTTGAAATACTTACACCACTTATGTGGATCGATAAAGCAGAAACTTGGAAAATGGCCTATGATCTAGGAGTGCTTGATATTGTTAAAAATGAAACTTTAACATGTTATAATGGAATAAAAGCAGATGGTTGTGGGGAATGCCCATCTTGCAAATTAAGAAGAAAAGGATATGAAGACTTTGAAAAAAAATTCATGAATTAGATTTAATATAGAACAATGCCTTTTATAGTACATGTTTAGTTTTCAAAAGCTTTTCCGATAATCTATTATTAATGAGATAGATATTAGGAGGACTATATTATGATAAATATTTTTAGTAAAAAAGATAGTAAAAATGAAACTATTGAACAAGATGTTTTTGTTAAGGACAAGCGTGAAGTTGAAACTAGCAATACTATAGAATTTCTAAAAGAAATGACTACACAAATAGAAGGTATAATACAGCAGCATAATAAGGTTAATAGTGAACATGAGGTGCTAGAAAAATTAGCAAAGCAGATTGAAGAACACATGGTAACAGTATCAGATTTAACCGACAGGGCTAATAAATCAACGGACAAACTTTTTAATCAAGGTGAAAGTTTATTGGAAGTTACAAAGGATACTGTTAATAAGTCTTTAGAGGGTAGAAAATCAATAGAAGGAATGGTTAAAGTAATTGAAAATCTTGATATAGAAACCAAAAATACATATGAAAATATTAATGCTTTGGGTAAAAAGTTAAAAGAAATTGGAGAAATAGCTCAATTAATAAGCGGTATAGCCTCAAAAACGAATCTTCTCGCTCTTAATGCTGCTATAGAAGCCGCTCGTGCAGGAGAGAAAGGTAAAGGATTTGCCGTAGTTGCTGATGAAGTTAGAAAATTGGCAGAGATGACCGGTGAAAGTAGTAGTAATATAACTAACTTAATTAATGGAATAGATTCGCAGACTAAAAATGTTTTGAAAAGTGTAGAAAAAAGCACAGTGGTAGTTACAGATGGAGTAGAATCTTCTAAAGGAGCTCTTGAAAAAATAGAACAAGTTTTAAATTCATTTAATATAGTTGAAGATGATACTGATAAGTTAATTAAAATAATTAATACTCAAAAGAAGGATATAGTTAATATTTTTAATGGAATAAACGAAGTAGATAACATTCTTACTGAAACAAATATTCAAATTGTAAAACATATAGATGAGGCTCACAAAGTAGATAAAAAACTAGAAAAAAGTGTATATAATATAGCCCAATATATGAAATAGAATTAAAAAATATATAGTTCGCAAATAAAACTTAATATAATATAATATAATGTAATATTGTATTAAATTTTATAAATATAGTATAAAATTTAATAAGTGGGTAATAAAAATATTTATAAAGGAGAGAGTAAAATGTGGACACGAGAATTGATTAAGAATAAGGCTAAAAAAGTATTAAAGATTAATTATTGGAATGCTTTTTTAGTAAGTTTGGTTATAGCTATCGTAACATCAAATAATTATATTAATAAAAAAATAGATGGAAATCACATGTCTATTATTTATGATAGAATGCCTGTAGAAGTTATAAGCTGGACTAATAAACTTTTAATATTTTTAGGATCTATAGCAATAATAATTATGATTTTAAGAGTCTTAGTGGGGTATATGCTTGAAGTAGGAGGAAGAAAGTTTTTTATAAAGGCAGCAGAAGGTAAAAACAATAAGGGGTATCTTGGATATTGTTTTAAAAAAGATAGGTATTTTGGTGTATTGCTAACAATGTTACTAAGAACTATTTTTATTACTTTATGGACTTTATTGCTAATAATACCAGGAATAATAAAAACTTATGCATATAGTATGGTACCATATATATTAGCAGATAACCCATCTATTGGAGCGGAAAGGGCTATACAATTAAGCAATGAAATGACAAGAGGAGAAAAATGGAATATATTTGTGCTAGATCTTTCATTCTTAGGATGGTATGTATTAGGAGCCTTAGCTTTAGGTATAGGTGTATTATTTGTTAATCCATATGCTTATGCTACACACGCAGAATTATATTTAATTCTTAGAAAAAAAGCTATAGAAAGTGGAAAAACATCTTATGAAGAATTAAATCTTTTAGACAATAACATAAAGTATACTAATATATAAGAATTTAAAAACTAAGTCAAATGTGGCTTAGTTTTTTTATATTAACTTATGAATAATAATAAAACTATATTTAATGTATAAAAAGTTAATAATAAATAAAACCATTAAATTTACAATAATATGATATAATAATATTAAAATTTAGAAACTTTTAGTGAAGAAATATTTGTTAGATTTTAATTTTACTTAACATAAAATAAAATGTTTACTGTTTTTTGGACTGGTTATTTTTCAGAAACTCAAAATGGTGGAACAAAGATAGTTTTTATAGAAAATATATTTATAAAAAATCCCATTATTGAGATTTATCTTATTTTTTTATGGATTTAAAAAAAATGCAAAGCGCATATATACTAGATTTAAAAAGGAATTTAGGAGAACAGTTGTAATAAAAGGAGATTTAAATAATGTTAACAGAAAAAGACAGACATAGTATAGATATTGCAAGATTATATTATCAATCGGAATATAGTCAACATGAAATTGCAAAGCTACTTAATATTTCTAGACCCACAGTATCAAAACTTTTAAAATATGCTAAGGAAAAAGGTTATGTTACTATTGAAATTAATGATCCAATGGATGCATCCGATGATTTAGCAATAGCTTTAAAAAATAAGTATAATTTAGAGGATGTTATGATTGCTTATTGCCCATTAAATAATAGTGATGAAATAAAAAATCATATAGGTCGTATAGCAGCTGAGTACTTGTATAATATTGTTAAGGATGGGGATATTATTGGAATAAGTTGGGGAACAACCATGTATGCTGTAGCTACCCAGCTAATAGAAAAAAAATCAAAGGGTGTTCAAATCGTACAACTTAAAGGAGGATTAAGTCATACTCGTAGTAATACATATGCTTCAGAGATAAATGAATTATTTACAAAGGCATTTCATGCTGAGGGGAGAGCTTTACCATTACCTGTTATATTTGATACACCACAACTAAAAGAAATTACAGAAAAAGATAGTCATATAAATAAGATAATACGAATGGGAAAAGAAGCTAATATTGCTGTTTTTTCTACAGGTACCATTGAAGATGATTCTTTATTATTTAAATTAGGTTATTTTAATGAAGAAGAAAAAAAGCGTATTCAAGATCATGCTGTAGGGGATATATGTTCACGATTTATTGATAAGAATGGTAATATATGTGATGATAAAATAAATAGTAGAACAGTAGGAATAAATTTAGAGGAATTAAAGAAAAAAGAAAGAAGTATTCTAGCTGCTGGTGGAGAAAGAAAGCTTAATTCATTACATGTAGCATTGAGGTTCAAAATAGCCAATATTTTAATAACAGATCAATTTACAGCTAAATTATTACTTGAAAAATAAAACATATGATTTTATAATAATAAACTCCTTCATAATAAATGATTTATGAAGGAGTTTTATGCTTAGAAAGATAATTATTATAAAAATGTATTAAGTATTAAATATGTATAAGATATATTAAAACATATTAACGTAAATGTAAAGGATAAGATAACATAAGTGATCAGAACAAAAGTAAATAATTGTATTTACTTTTGTTCTCATAAGTGTTATTATGAAAATGTAAACAAATTCAATAAATAATTAATATAGGAATAAAAATTATTCATAAAATGAGAGGGGTTATAAATTATGAAATTATCTAAGTATATCGATCATACATTATTAAAACCACAAGCAACAGAAAAAGATATATTGAAACTTATTGAGGAAGCTAAAACTTATGATTTCGCATCAGTTTGTGTAAATCCTTCATGGGTTAAAATTGCACATGAAAAATTAGCTGATACAGATGTTAAGGTTTGTACTGTTGTAGGTTTCCCACTTGGAGCTACTTCAATGGAATCAAAGGTGTATGAAACAAAAGTTGCCATTGAACATGGAGCAGATGAAATAGATATGGTTATTTCAGTTGGGCAACTTAAGTCGGGAAATGATACATATGCAAAAGAAGAAATTAAAAAAGTTGTAGAAGCATCTAAAAATAAATTAGTTAAAGTAATAATTGAAACATGCTTATTAACAGATGAGGAAAAGATAAAAGCTTGTACTTTGGCTAAAGAAGCAGGTGCAGATTATGTAAAAACTTCAACTGGATTCTCAACTGGAGGAGCAACACCAGAGGATATTAAATTAATGAGAGAAACAGTAGGTAAAGACATGGGAGTTAAAGCTTCTGGTGGAATCCATACTAAAGAAGAAATGAATGCTATGATAGAAAATGGAGCTACAAGAATTGGTGCAAGTTGTGGAGTTCAACTTGTAAAATAATTATTATATTAAAAAATATCCTATGGTAATATAAATAAAACGTCAATGTTTCAATATATTTTATTGTCTTTACTATTTAATCTATAGATAACGGCTGTTAGTCTAAATTATATATTGAAAGGAAGTACTTAAAATGGATATTGCAGTTATTGGTTCAAACATGGTAGACTTAATAAGTTATATAGATAGAATGCCTAAAGAAGGTGAAACTTTAGAAGCACTAGATTTTAAAATGGGATGTGGAGGAAAAGGCTCAAATCAAGCTGTTGCAGCTGCAAGATTAGAATCAAATGTTATGATGGTAAGCAAAGTTGGGGATGATTTGTTTGGGGAAAATACTATTAAAAATTTTAAAAATAATGGTATAAATACAGAGTTTGTTACTATTGAAAAAAACAAACCTAGTGGAGTTGCTCCCATTTTTGTAGATAAAGAATCTAAAAATAGTATTTTAATTATTAAAGGTGCAAATAAAAGCTTATGCCCCAAAGATATAGATAATGCAAGTGAAAAACTAAAAAAGTGCTCATTAATTATTTTGCAATTGGAGATTGAATTAGAAACTGTTTATTATGCTATAGATTTTGCAAATAAAAATAATATTCCTATTTTGTTAAATCCAGCACCTGCTACAAAAGAGCTTGATTTCAGTTATGTTTGTAAATGTGATTTTTTTGTGCCAAATGAAACAGAATTAGAGATTTTAACTAATAAACATGTAACTACATTAGATGAAATAAAAGAAGCGGCATACTTTATAGCAAATAAAGGAGTTAAGAATGTAATTGTTACAATGGGAAGCAAGGGCTTATTCTGGATAAACAAACATGAAGAACAGTTTATAAATTCTAAACAGGTTAATGCTGTAGATACTACTGGTGCTGGAGATGCATTTATTGGATGCTTTGCACATTACTACGTAGCTACAAAGAATATATTATTAGCTCTTGAAAAAGCAACTGTCTATGCTGCTCTTAGTGTTACAAAATATGGTACTCAAAGTTCTTATCCAACTAAGGAACAGTTTGAAAAGTTTTTAAAATAGTATTTACATTTTAAACATATATTATTGAATTTATAATATAAAAGATTACTTTGAAATAGGAATTATTTTGAAGTAATCTTTTTTTGTATTTTAAATATAATACTTTTCCTTAATTAAAATAAAAAATGGCTTGGAATATATAAATGTCTATTTTGTTAGAAAAAATTCAATATTTTGCATAAGAAAAAATTATAGAACATGCATAACATATAAAAAAAACTTATAGTTAAACTATCTATTATAAAATTTTATAATTGGACATATATGCTATAAGAAAATAAAATAAAGTTATATGGTAGAAAGAGAGGAGGAAAAGTTATAAAAAGTATATTTAAAAGTGCTACTGGAAAGATTGCACTAATTATTATGATAGTTTGTCTTTACTTTTTTATTACACCAATTAGAGTTAATGTAAACCAAGCTGTATTTATATTAAAAAATGTAGATGTTGATTTAGTTAGAGGATACATACTAGGCTATGGCATATGGGCTCCAATAGTATCGTTTTTATTAATGGTACTTCAATCCATAGTGGCTCCACTTCCAGCATTTATAATTACTTTTGCTAATGCAGGAATATTTGGATGGGTAAAAGGAGCAATATTATCTTGGGCAAGTGCAATGGTAGGAGCAGCATTATGCTTTTATATTGCTAAATTTTTAGGAAGAGATGTGGTGGAAAAGCTTACATCTAAAACAGCACTAAAAAAGATAGATGGTTTTTTTGATAAATACGGAAAATATGCAGTTTTAATAGCTAGGCTATTACCGTTTATATCTTTTGATATAGTAAGCTATGCGGCAGGATTAACATCTATGGGGTTCTTAGAATTTTTTATAGCTACAGGAATTGGACAACTTCCTGCAACTATTATTTATTCTTATATAGGCAGTATGTTAACAGGTACAGCAAAAACATTTGTTATGGGATTATTGATATTATTTGCATTAACAGCACTAATAGGGTTATTTAAACAAATATGGAATGATAAAAACATAGCAAAAACAAAGGAGGAAAAAATTTGAAAAGAAAATTTATAAAAAGATTTTCTGTTATATTGTTGGTTTTAACCTTTATATTTACTTTAACAGCTTGTTCAAGTAAAGAAGAAGTTAAAGTAGATAAAAATGCAAAAGAAATAGATTTAAAAGCTTATAAAAATAATGATTTTTTAATAACAGCTCAACAAGTACATAAGCTTCAAGGTAGTAAAGATTTAGTAATTTTAGATTGTAATAAACCAGATCTATATGCTAAAGAACATATTGATGGAGCTATAAGTGTAGGTTTACATTCTTTTTCAGATAAGGTTGGAAAACCTGGAGATCCAGATTGGGGAACTATCAAGAAAAAAGAAGATTTAAAGAAAGCTTTAGAAAGTTTGGGAATTGACAATAAAAAAACTGTAGTGTTTTATTCAAATGTATTTAAAGGACCTGGAGCTGACGGTAGAGCAGTTTGGCAATTAAGAATGGCTGGATTAAAAAATGTTAAGCTTATGGTTGGTGGACTTACATATTGGAAAAAGCTTGGTTATGAAGTTAATAATAAGCCAGTAAAACCAACACCTACTTCAGGTGTTGTATTAAAAGATTATGATTTAACCAATTCTACAAATAAGGAGTATGTCTATAATAACTTAAGTAAAGAAGTTATTTTGGATGTAAGAACTGAAGGAGAATATAAAGGGTCACAGAAGGCTGGAGAACCAAGAGGAGGGCATATAAAGGGAGCAAAAAATTTAGTATGGACAGATATACTGAATAAAGATGGTACTCCAAAATCTCCAGAGGACATAAAGAAAATAATGGCTTCTGTAGGTGTAAAGCCAGAAGATGAATTTGTAGTTTACTGAACTATGGGTATAAGATCTGGATATGCATCTATGATTCTCAAAGCAGTTGGTTTTGAAAAAGTAAAAAATTATGAAGGTTCAATTTATGAATGGGGCGGAGATTCAAAAATGCCTATGGTAAAATAATTTATAAATTCAATAAAAACAGTTAGCCTTAGTATAAGGTTAGCTGTTTTTTGTCATTTTTTATAAATGAAGAAAATAATCATTTATATAGATATAACAGTAAAATATGAATTGCTAATTAATCGAAATAAAAGTATAAGATTGCATATGTATGTGTAATTGTAAAGCAGTTAGTTTTAAAAAAATAAAAAACTATATTGACATTAATAAAAGAAAATGATAATATATTTTTAATTTATTACTTTATCGCATTAAACTTATAAATTATTAAAGTAAAGGAGCGTAAAATGGAGAAGTGGAATGAATTTATACCAGAGGGTATGAAAGATATTTTATTTGAAGAGAGCAATGTGAAATTATATATAGAACATGAATTAAGAAAAGCTTATAAATATAGCGGATTTTCTCAAATAATATCTCCTACACTAGAATTTTATGATGTATTTGATTATAACATTCAAAGTATACCTCAAGAAGAAATGTATAAACTTTTTGATAGTTTAGGAAGAATTCTTGTTTTGAGACCAGATATGACTACTCCAATAGGAAGAATTGCAGGAACTAAAATAAAAAATTATACATATCCACTTAAACTTTCTTATACAGCAAATATATTTAGAGTTAATGAAAAATTCAATGGAAAGTTAGGAGAAATAACTCAATCAGGAATTGAGATAATAGGAACTAAAGGAATAAAATCTGATGTGGATAGTATAGTTACGGCTATAAATTCTCTTTTAAGCTTAGGACTTAAAAATTTTAAAATAGATTTAGGTGATGCTGGATTGTTTGATGCTTTAGTAGAAAATATGAAAATACAAGAGGATAATTTAAAAAATTAAAGAAATAATAAAAACAAAAATTATATAGCTCTTAAAAAGTTTTTATATGAAATAAGTTCAAAGCATTCGAATAATGATTTTAAACTTATAGAAAATCTTCCTAAATTATTTGGTGATATTGAGATAATAGAAAAGGCTAAAACCTTAACAAAAAATAAAAAAGCTTTAGAATCTTTAGACAATATATATAAAATATATAAACTCATAGAAAATATAGGGTTTGAATCATATATATCCATTGATCTTGGAATGGTACAAAACATGGATTATTATACAGGAATTATATTTAAAGCCTATGTAGAAGAATTAGGAGACTCTGTATTAAGTGGAGGAAGATATGATAATTTAATTTAACATTTTGGAGTAGAACTACCTGCTACAGGATTTGCTATTAATGTAGATGATGTAATAGTTGCTTTAAAGAAACAAAATGTAATACCTATAGATGAATATAAGAAGGTTTTAATATTTTACAAAGAGGCGTTTTTAAGAAAGGCATATGATTTTATGGAAAAGTTAAAAAAGAAAAAAATTATATGTGAATTAAGTCTCTTAGATGATGATAAAAAGATTTTTACATATTCACAGAATAAAGGTCTTGATTTTATTATAGGGTTTACAGGAGAAGAAAAACTATTTGTTAAGGATTTAAAATCAGATAAAATAGTTTTTCTACATAAAGATGAAGTAGAGGATTTATTAATTTTGTAATTAGTAAGGGGATAGGTGATTACATTGAAAAAAGTAAAAATAGCGTTAACCAAAGGCAGACTTGAAAAGAAAGCTATTGAAATATTCAAGGCTATTAATATTAATACTAGAGAATTAGAGGATAAAGGAAGAAAACTTATTTTTAATTGTGAAAATGAAAAATATAGTATAGAGTTTTTTTTAGTTAAAGCTAAAGATGTAGAAACCTATGTAGAATATGGTACTGCAGATATAGGCATTGTAGGAAAAGACACTTTAATGGAAACAAATAAGGAGTTTTATGAAGTTTTAGATCTGAATATTGGAAAGTGTAAATTTGCTTTAGCTACATTACCTAATTTTAATTTATACAAAGGATGTAATAAGAAAAAAATAGCAACTAAATATCCGAATGTAACAAGAGAATATTTTAGAAAAAAAGGACTAGATGTAGAATTAATTAAAATAGAAGGTTCTGTAGAATTAGCACCTATTGTGGGACTTGCAGATGCAATAGTGGATATTGTAGAAACAGGAAACACCTTAAGAGAAAATGGGTTAGTAGTTCTGGAGTATATATGTGAAATAAGTGCAAGAATGATAGTAAATAAAGCTAGTATGAAAATGAAAAAGAATGCTATTACAAAAATAATTGAGAATATAAGTGAAGTAATAAAACAATAGAAAATAGAAAGGGGGGTGTATTTAGTGACAGGGTATAATTTTTATATGCTTTATCACTAAAGTTAAAAATGATAAATATAGTTAATATAAGTGAGAATAATAAAAAACAATGTATGAATAATTTGAAAAGTAGGTCAAAGGAGGTCCAAAGGGATGTAACTGTTTGTGTAAAAAAAATACTAGAGGATATAAATGAAAATAGAGATGAAGCAGTAATAAAATATACTAATAGATTTGATAGTGAAAAAATAAATTTAAAAAATATTAAAGTTACCCAAGAGGAGATAGAAAAAGCTTATGTATTAGTTAATGAAAAATTCATAGAGGCTATAAAAATAGCTAAAGAAAATATATGGTTTTATCATGAAAAGCAAAAACAACGATCTTGGATGGTAACAAAGGAAGATGGAATAATCTTGGGTCAGCAAATTAGAGCTCTAGAGAATGTAGGTATATACGTTCCAGGAGGGACAGCTGCTTATCCTTCATCAGTATTAATGAATACCATTCCAGCTAAAGTAGCAGGAGTAGAAAAAATAGTTATGATAACTCCTCCATGTAAGGATGGAAGTATTAATCCTAATATTTTAGTAGCTGCTAATATTGCAGGGATTGATGAAATATACAAAGTTGGAGGAGCACAAGGAATAGGAGCTTTAGCTTATGGCACAGAAACTATACCAAAGGTAGATAAAATAGTAGGTCCAGGGAATATATATGTGGCTATGGCAAAAAGAAATGTTTATGGTCTTGTAGATATAGATATGATAGCAGGACCTAGTGAAATTTTAATTATAGCAGATGAAAGTTCTGATCCTAAATTTATAGCAGCTGATTTTATGTCTCAGGCTGAGCATGATGTATTAGCATCCTCAATTTTAGTTACTACATCTGAAAAATTAGCACAAAAGGTAATAAGGGAATTAAATATACAAATAAAAAATCTTTCGAGGAAAGAAATAATATATACATCCATTAAAGATTATGGGGCTATTTTTGTAGTAGATAATTTAGAGGAGGCCATAGAACTTTCTAATGATATATCACCAGAACATTTAGAGATTATGACAGATGAACCCTTTACTGTTTTAGGACAAATCAAAAATGCAGGTTCTGTATTCTTAGGTAAATATGCTCCAGAACCATTAGGTGATTATATGGCAGGACCAAATCATGTATTACCTACTAATGGCAGTGCAAGATTTTTTTCACCTCTTTCGGTAGATGATTATATTAAAAAATCAAGCTTTACATATTACACTAAAAAAGCATTGGAAAAAGTAAAGAATGCTACTATAACCATAGCTGAAACAGAAGGATTAACAGCTCATGCAAATTCCATAAGAGTAAGATTTCATAATAAAAATTTCTAAGTTAATATTTAATACTAAAAGATTAACAAAATAGAGGTTGTTATATAAATAGTAGTTTAATATTTTACATATAAAATATTAAAGGCTACAACTGCTAAATAAAATTCAGTAACCTTTAAAAAAGGAGGGAATGCTATG
This sequence comes from Clostridium sp. Marseille-Q2269, assembly GCF_943736985.1. Taxonomy (GTDB): domain Bacteria; phylum Bacillota; class Clostridia; order Clostridiales; family Clostridiaceae; genus Clostridium_F. The sequence goes on along the minus strand of NZ_CALSFS010000001.1, from coordinate 231,950 downwards.
AAAGAAAACATAGCTAAGATTTATAGAAAAACTTTAGAAACAGAAGTGAAGTCAGAATTTAATTTATATGGAGAAGGAAAATACCATATAAAAACAGGTATAGGTTTTTTTGACCATATGCTAAATCTTATGGCAAGACATGGACTTATTGATGTGAAAATAGAGGCAAAAGGTGATTTACAGGTAGATCCTCATCATACAGTGGAAGATGTAGGTATAGTTTTAGGAAAGAGTTTTAAAGAAGCTTTAGGAGATAAAAAAGGTATTAAAAGATATGGAAGTAGTACTGTTCCTATGGATGAAGCTTTAGCTAGTGTATATATAGATATAAGTGGAAGACCATATGTAGTTTGTGATTTTAACTTTACTATAGATAAATTAGGGGAAATGGATACGGAATTGGTAGAAGAATTTTTAAGAGCATTAGCTTTTAATGCTGGAATAACGCTACATGCTAGGGTACTATATGGAAAAAATAATCATCATATGATAGAAGCAGTTTTTAAAGCATTAGGTAGAGCACTTAGAGAAGCTGTGGATAAAGATGATAGAATAAATGGGGTTATGTCTACTAAAGGTACACTATAGAAATAATAATTATTTTACTATTAAATATTATAAACTTTACAAGGAATAATAGTGAACATTATAAAGTTGATAAATTTTAAAAGAAATATAAGGGGGATAAATAGTGATTTCAATTGTAGATTATGGTATGGGGAATTTAAAAAGTGTAGAAAATGCCCTTAATTTTTTAGGTATAAAGTCTGTAATCACATCCAAGAAAGAAGTAATTTTAAATAGTGATGGGGTAATATTACCAGGAGTGGGAGCTTTTCCAGATGCAATCAATAATATTAGGGAAAATGGTATTGATAAAATTTTAAAAGAAGTAGTAAAAAAGGACAAGCCCCTATTGGGAATATGTCTTGGAATGCAGCTTTTATTTCAAGAAAGTAAAGAAATTAAGAATTGTGAAGGATTAGGATTTTTTAAAGGAAAAATAGAAAAAATTAAAGGGGATTTAAAAATACCTCACATGGGATGGAATAATCTAAGTTTTTATAAACAATCTCCAATACTTAAAAATATAAAAGAAAATAGTTTTGTGTATTATGTTCACTCTTATTACGCAAAAATTGAAGAGGAAGAAATACTAAATGCCTATTCTCAATATGGAATGGAGATACCTGGAATAGTCAGTAAAAAAAATATTTATGGAATACAGTTTCATCCTGAAAAAAGTGGGGATATAGGACTTAGAATATTAAGCAATTTTGGGGAGATGATAAAATGATAATTTTACCTGCCATAGATTTAAAAGACGGTAAATGTGTTAGATTATATCAAGGAGATTTTAAAGCTTCAAAGGTGGTATCTGGAGATCCTATAGATTTAGCCCTAAGATTTAAAGAAAATGGAGCCCAATGTATACATATAGTTGATTTAGATGGAGCTCTTACTGGAGAAATAAAAAATTTAACCATAATTTCTTCTATAATAAAGGCAGTCAATGTGCCTATAGAGTTTGGAGGAGGAATAAGAAGTTTAGATACAATAGATATGCTTATAGGTGCAGGAATTGAAAGGGTAATATTAGGTACAGCTGCATTAAATAATAAAGAGCTTATTGAAAAGGCTGTTAAAAAATATAATAGAAAAATTACCATAGGCATAGATGCTAAAAATGGAAAGGTAGCTGTGAATGGATGGCTAAATGTAAGTAGTACAAATTATATAGATTTAGCTAAGAAAATGGAAAATATAGGGGTTCAAAATATTATTTTTACGGATATCGGTAAAGATGGGACTTTAAATGGACCTAATTTAAATCAGCTTAAAAATTTAAATGATTGTGTAAATTGTAATATTATAGCTTCCGGAGGCGTTAAAGATATAGAGGATTTAAAGGCTATAAAAAAAATGAATATTTATGGAACTATTGTAGGTAAAGCTATATATTCAGGAAATATTGATTTAAAGGAAGCTATTAAAATTATAAATAAGAAGAGTTCTAAATGAGCAAATATTGGAGTCATATAACTAATAATATAGAACCCTATGTATGTGGAGAACAACCTATAAATAAAAAGATTATAAAGTTAAATACTAATGAAAATCCATATCCACCATCACCCAGGGTATTGGAAGCCATTAAAAATACTGTTAATGGTGACTTAAGATTGTATCCAGATCCCAATTGTGATGCATTAAGAAAAACTATAGCTAATTATTATAATCTACATAAAGATCAGGTTTTCATAGGGAATGGTTCTGATGAAGTTTTAGCTTTTTCCTTCTTAACTTTTTTCAATCCACAAGAGACTATAGTTTTTTCTGATATTGGTTATAGTTTTTATCCTGTTTATGCAAATTTATATAAATTAAATTATAGGTTATCAAAACTTAGAGAAGATTTTTCTATAGATATTGATGATTTTAAAAATACAGAGGGAGGAGCTATTATAACCAATCCTAATGCACCAACAGGATTGTATATTTCTTTACATTTAATAAAAGAAATTTTGGATAATAATGCAAATAAAGTAATAATAGTTGATGAAGCTTATATTGATTTTGGAGGAGAGTCTTCAGTGAAGCTACTAAATGATTATCCTAATCTTTTAGTAATACAGACATTATCTAAATCTCGATCTTTAGCTGGAATGAGAGTAGGATTTGCTTTAGGGCAAAAAGAGCTTATAGAGGGATTAAATATGATAAAAAATTCTTTTAATTCATATACAATAGATACAATTTCATCTTTAGCAGCTATAGAAGCAATAAAGGATGAAAGATATTTTAAGGAATGCACATCAAAAATAATAAAAACAAGAAATTGGATTATAAATGAATTGAGGAAAATAGGATTCAAAATCATACCATCTAAAGCTAATTTTATATTTATTACTCATGATAAACATGAAGCTAAAGACATTTTTATAAAGCTAAAGGATGAAAATGTATTTGTTAGATACTTCAATAAACATAGAACAAGCAATTATTTAAGGGTTAGTATAGGTTCTAAAGAAGAAATGGAAATTTTTATAGATAAAATAAAAAACATTATAAATAAAGTATAAGTATTATTTAAATAAAAAACATATATAAACTGTATATTAGAACGTATACTTTGGAATATATAGATGAAAATAATGGATTTTAAAATATAATAAATAAAAATGGAGTGAAAAGTATTAGTGAAGTTTAAGTATAAAATTATTGAGAAAGAATATATAGATTAATATGTTATGCTTAGTTAATTTAAAAAATAGAAGGGTTAAAGTATGCTTAGAAGGGGGATTATATGTGATTACAAAGAGGATAATACCCTGCTTAGATGTAAATATGGGTAGGGTTGTAAAAGGAGTTAATTTTATTAATCTAAAGGATGTAGGTAATCCTGTAGAAATAGCAGAGTTTTATAATAAAGAAGGGGCAGATGAAATAGTATTTTTAGATATAACAGCTACTCATGAAGGAAGAAATACAATGATAGATGTGGTTAGAAAAACAGCAGAGAAACTATTTATTCCTCTTACTGTAGGTGGAGGAATAAAAAATATAAATGATTTTAGAGATATATTGAGAGCTGGAGCAGATAAAATATCAGTTAATTCGGCAGCTATAAGGGACCCTAATCTTATAAAAAAGGCAACAGAGTGTTTTGGATCACAATGTGTTGTAGTTGCTGTAGATGGTAAAAAACGAAAAGATCAAGAGGGATGGAATGTATTTATAAATGGAGGAAGGATAGATACAGGAATTGATGCTGTAGAATGGGCAAAAAAGGTAGAAAAATTAGGAGCTGGTGAGTTACTACTAACAAGTATGGATGCAGATGGTACAAAAGAAGGTTACGATTTAGAGTTCACAAATGAAATTTCAAAGGCAGTAAATATTCCTGTAATTGCTTCAGGAGGATGTGGAAAATTGGAGCACTTCGGGGAAATTTTTAAAAAAAGTTCAGCAGATGCAGCATTAGCAGCTTCATTATTTCATTTTAAAGAATTGAGCATAAAGGAAGTTAAAGACTATTTAAAAAAAGAAGGCTTTAGTGTAAGACTTTAGTTTTTTTATATTTGAATTATTAAGATTTTATAGTTCAGTTCCACTATATATAAAGATTATAGATAATTACAAATAGATGTTGTAACTCTTATCTTCATATTTTTAAATAAAGGATGTTAGAGCAGATGTTTATAAATTTAAATGGAGGACAAAATGAATTTAGAGAAAATGTTAAAGGAAATAGATTTCCAAAAAGTTACAGGACTTATACCTACTATAGTTCAGGATTTTTACTCAGGGGAAGTTTTGATGCTAGCATACATGAACAAAGAGTCACTAGAAAAAACTATTAAGACTAATACTACCTGGTTTTGGAGTAGGTCTAGAGAAGAACTGTGGAATAAAGGAGCAACTTCAGGTAATTTACAACATGTCAAAAGTATTTATATGGATTGTGATAGAGATACTATACTAATTAAAGTACAGCAAGTTGGAGTGGCATGTCATACTGGTCATAAGAGCTGCTTTTATACAACATTAATATAAATTCATTATAAATAGAAAAGATACGTGTATAAATTTGTGTTATAAAATTGATAACAGAAAGGATGTGAGGATTTAGTGGGTTGGTGTGAATTATAAAACATCTAAGCACTAATAATAATTATGAATGAAAATAATGTGTTAAATAGCTTATTTGATATAGTAGAGGAAAGAAAAGAAAATCCTATAGAAGGGTCTTATACTGGATACTTATTTGAAAAGGGATTAGATAAAATACTAAAAAAAGTTGGAGAAGAAAGCTCAGAGGTGATTATAGCCGCTAAAAATGAGGATAAAGAAGAACTGATAAAAGAAATATGTGATTTAACCTATCATATAATGGTTTTGATGGCAGAAAAACAAATAAAATTAGATAGTATAGAAAAACAATTAGAAAAGAGAAGAGAAAAAATATGCAATAAAAAAATGATAGAAAAGAAATAGAAAAATTATAAAACATGATTTTAGGATTTGAATTTAAATATAATATAAACTGAATCGCTAAAAATTGATGAGAATTTTTAGTGATTTTAATTTGTAAAATAGTAAAATTCTTAATATTTAAATAAAATATTAAAAAAATAAAAAGTTTAATTATTCATAAATTATGAATAATTAAATGACTAATTAAAATTAAGTAAACGATATAAAAATGCATAAATAAAAAAATATAAATAATATATAACAAAAAAATACAAAATAAGGCATAAGCTTTACAAATGAATGTATAAATATACATTGAATATACTTTTGCAAGCATATGGGTGATGTGAATAATATACAGAACATTTTTAAAATAGCGTAAAAATCCATTGAAATCTAAGAAAATCATATAAAAAATGAAGAAAAATGTAAAAATGCAGTTAATTTTTCATATTTTTGGCTAGAAATATGAATTTGAAATAATTATGCATAAAACGTATAATGTATACAAATACAAGACAAATAACAACAAAAACAAGTTGTACATAAAGTACGCAAGAGGAGGAGACAAAATGAGTTCTTTTATTAACGTAACTTCCGAAATAGGAAAACTTAAAAAAGTTATGCTTCATAGACCGGGGGCAGAAATAGAAAATTTAGTTCCAGAATACCTTGAAAGGTTACTATTTGATGATATTCCTTTTTTAAAGGTTGCAAGACAAGAACATGATAGATTTGCTGAAATTTTAAGACAAAATGGTACTGAAGTTCTTTATTTAGAAGAACTGGCAGCAGAAACATTAGAAGATGATAAAATAAAGAAAGAATTCCTAGAAGAATTTTTAACAGCAAGTAAAATTACATCAATAGTGCTAAGAGAAGCATTAATAGAATATCTTCTTAAAATGCCAACTAGAGAAATGGTTGACACATTAATGGCTGGTGTTAGAAAAGAAGCTATTGAAATTAAAGAAGCTACATCATTAGTAGACTTAATGCAAGATCATTATCCATTCTATCTTGATCCTATGCCAAATCTTTATTTTACAAGAGACCCTGCCGCTTCAATTGGATCTGGTATGACAATTAATACTATGAGAACAGAAGCAAGAAGAAGAGAAACACTATTCTTAACATATATCCACAAATATCACAAAAATTTTGCAAATGGTGAAACTGAATTATGGTACAACAGAAATCTACCTTATGATATAGAAGGTGGAGATGAGCTTATTCTTTCAGATAAAGTTGTAGCTATAGGATGCAGTTCAAGAACATCAGCAGAAGCTATTGAAATAGTGGCTAAAAGCTTATTTGCTAAAAATGAAAGCTTTGAAAAGGTTCTTGTGTTTGATATACCAAACTGTAGAGCATTCATGCATCTTGATACAGTATTTACAATGGTTGATTATGATAAATTTACAATTCATCCACAAATCCAAGGACCACTCAGTGTGTATGAAGTTACTAAGGGACAAAATGGAACATTAAAATTTAAACACCATACAGATCCATTAGAAAAAATATTAGCTTCAGCTCTTGGACTTCCATCTGTTGAATTAATTCAATGCGGTGGTGGAGATTTTATAATAGCTGGAAGAGAACAATGGAATGATGGTTCAAATACACTTGCAATAGCTCCAGGAACTGTTGTAACTTATGAAAGAAACTATGTATCAAATGAACTTTTAACTAAGAAAGGTATTAGCGTTCTTACTATGCCAAGTGCTGAGCTTTCAAGGGGAAGAGGCGGCCCAAGATGCATGAGTATGCCTCTTTATAGAGAAAATTTAAAATAGTTCTTCTATAATAAATATATTAATAGTATGCAATTTTGTATGACAAGCTAGATGTATTAGGAAAAGGAGCCCCAAAATGGAAAAACAAAATAAGAAATTAGGTCTTGGACTTTTAATTACTCTTGGTATTGGCTCTATGATAGGTGGAGGTATTTTTAATAGTCCTACGGATTTAATAACAAAAGCTAATCCACAGGCAGCCTTAATTGCTTGGATTGTAGGTGGGATTGGAATTATATGTTTAGCCTTAGTATTTCAATTTCTTGCTAATAAGAAACCTGATTTAAAAGGTGGAATTTATTCATATGCACAGGATGGATTTGGAGAATTCACAGGATTTAATTCGGCCTGGGGATACTGGCTTTCTGCATGGCTTGGAAATATCGCTTTTATAGTTTTAATGTTTAAAACTATAAACAGCTTGTTAGGACCGGGACATGAATTAAGACCAATGACATCATTTATATTAGCATCTGTATTATTATGGTCTGTGCATTATATTCAGACTAAGGGAGCTAAGAATGCAGGAATAATAAATGCAGTTGTAACTGTAGGTAAATTACTGCCATTGGCATTGGTTATTATACTAGGCATATTTATTTTTAAGCCAGATTTATTTACAGTTACAAATTGGAATTCAGTACTTGCAAGTTCTGGAGAATCAACATCTATATTTAAACAAGTTAATAGTGCTATAGGAACTATTATTTGGTGCTTTATAGGTGTAGAAGCATCTGTAGTTCTTTCAGAAAAAGCAGAATCTCAAGCTATAGTAGGAAAGGCAACAGTAATAAGTCTTTTAATTACATTACTCATTTATGTTTCAATATCATTACTTGCTATGGGAATTATACCAGCTAAAGATCTTGCAGCATCAGGTACTCCTCTTGCAGATGTTTTATCAAAAACAGTTTTTGGAGGAGCCGGTGCAGTAATAGTTAAGTTAGGTCTTATAATATCATTATTTGGAGCTTTGATAAGTTGGGTAATGCTTGCAGCTGAAATACCATATGTAGCAGCTAAGGATGGAGTTATGCCAAAATGGTTTGCTAAAGAAAATTCAGCAGGAGTTCCAATAAATTCATTAATATTTACTAATATTATAAGCCAAGTATTTTTATGTGCATTACTTTCAGATAAATTGCAAACAGCTTATGGTTTAGTATTTTCAATAGCAACTACATGTATGTTAATACCATATACCTTATCATCATTTTATGCTGTAAAGATATGTACTAAGGAAAAGATAGGTGGAAAAAATAAGATAATAGCAATTTTATCTTCCATATATACTATATATGGTATATGTGCAGGAGGAATTAAATATTTTGCCCTTGCCTTTGTAATGTATTCTTTTGGATCAATAGTCTTTAATAAAGCTAAGAAAGAAAAGGAAGAAAAATATACATCACTAGAAAAGATTGGTACAACAATAGTTGTGGTAATAGGAATAACTATGATAGTTCTACTTGCAACAGGAAAAATATCATTATAGTTTTTGTATAAAGATATTAATTTTTCATATTGATTTAAGATAAAATAATTAAAGTTATTTATTAAACTAAACATGTAACAACCTATAACTTATATACCCCTTTAAGTAAATGTCATGAATTATTTCGTTGAAATTTGCTTAAAGGGGTATATTTTACAATAAGTAAGAAATAAAGTATATTATTTAAAATTTTTATTACATATAAATCACGTAATTTGACATAAGTATAAAGTGGCATAAACTACCTAAAAGTACGAATATATGAAAAATATCATGAAAACTAAAATATTTGTTAGCAATATTAGGTTTTTTGGTGCCATAAATTATTGCTCCTATGGAATAAGCAATACCACCAGCCACAAGCCAAAATAAACCACCGTAGGAAAGTGTTTTAGATAATGGAAATATTGCAATGATTATGAGCCATCCCATAATTAAATAGAACCCAGTGGATATCCATCTTGGAGCAGAAAACCAAAAATTTTTAACTAATATGCCGATTATGGCTAGAACCCAAATAATAGATAACATAGCTACTCCAAAACCACCTTTTAAAGCAAGTAAACAGATAGGAGTGTAGCTGCCAGCGATGAGAACATAAATCATTGAATGATCTATTCTTCTTAATATTTCAATGGATTTTTTTGAAGTTGTTACTAAATGATATATGGAGCTAGCGCTATATAATAATATCAAGCTTCCACCGAATATTGAAAAGACTATAATATGTAAAGAACTATTTTTAAACACAGAATAGTGTATTAGTACTATAAGCCCTATTATAGACATAATAACTCCAAACAAGTGTGTTAAACCACTTACTGGATCTCTAAATTTTTTAAACATAGGAGTCACCCTTTCATTATAATATTAATATGAGTATAAGTAGTAATGAAAACTACATCATATCTTATTACTATTTTAATACTAAACATGAAAATTTTCAAGGGTTTATTAAAATTTAAAAATAAGTTAATATTACTATTAGTTGATTTAGTATTGGCTTAATGTGCAAAACATGGGTCTATAAACTTAAATTAAATATCACAACAAGTTAATTTAATAAACACATAATTTTTATGTAAGAATTATATTAATGATTGCAATATAAAAATAATTATATAAATTTATGATATGGGTTTTAAAAACTATATATTATAGTAGAATATGTAGATTTGTGGTAGTTAATACTATATAATTGTAATGAGGTGATTTTATGGAATATAATGAAGACAATCTAAATATAATACTTTCAAATATTACAGAATTTAACGATATTAAGCTTTCCGATATTCCGGATATAGATTTATATATGGATCAAGTAACTACATTATTTGATATGAAATTAAAGTCATTAAAAAGAGAAGAAAATGATAAGATTATGACTAAAACTATGGTAAATAATTATGCTAAAGGAGAATTTTTTCCAACTGTGAAAGGGAAAAAATATAATAAAGAGCAAATAATTTTATTAGAAATAATTTATAATTTAAAACAGAGCTTATCTCTTTCAGATATTGAAACTGTACTTACACCAACTATGGAAAGTGTACATAACAAAGAAAATGGATTTCTTGAATTAGAAGATCTATATGATACTTTTTTAAATATTAAGAAAATTCAGTTAGAAAGATTTGGTGAACAATTTAAGGATTTAAAAGATATAATAAACAAGCAATTTAAAGAAGAAAAACAGCAGGATGTAAGATTAAAAGAGTTGATTTTATTAATACTTACTTTAATTAGTAGAGCTAATATAGAAAAAAGAATGGTAGAAAAATTAATAGATAATTTTTTGAAAGATAATAATTCATTGTCTTTAAAAGATAAAAAATAAAGGGACTAATATAACGTCTCTTTATTTTTCATTAAAAATAGAAAAGAGAGGAAATAAGTATGATAAAAAAATTCTCATAATAGAAGATGAAAATGCTATAGCAGATTTAATGAGTTATTCATTAAAGAAGGAAGGATATATAGTACAAGCAATAGATAATGGAGAAGAGGGCATAAAAATTACGGAAAGTTTTAAACCTAATCTTATAATATTGAATTTAATTAAGGTAGTATAAAACATTATTATTATTGAATAATTACAAATCTAAGTACTCACATATTAAGATATCTACAATTAATTAAAAATTATATAGTATAAAAATAATTTTTATTTTTATAAATAGTTAAATTATATTTAAGTAAAAGTATAATCAAAAGAAAAAACAAGAATTAGGTAAGTATTAAAAGATTATAAAATTTAATCCACTTAAATAATTATGAAAATACCATTACTTTATTGAAAAAAGTAATTAATTAAATAATTTTCTCAGTAAACGTTATCAAATAGATTGTAGGGCCATTGTAAATTTTGTAGAATGATAAAAAAATAACATTGAATAAATGGTTAAATTGTAATATATTTGATACAAACAATTTAAATTGAAATTTATATTTAAATTGTAAATTTGTGGTTCGAATCATATTTATAAATTTATTATTAGATTAAAAATTGTAATAAAAAGTAGGAGGATTACATTATGGACGTATTAAATAATTTACAGCCTAAACTAGTATTTCATTTTTTTGAACAATTAACTAAAATTCCTCATGGATCAAGAAATGAAAAGAAAATAAGTGATTTTTTAGTTAGTTTTGCAAAGGAAAGAAATTTATATGTGTATCAAGATAAAGCATTAAATGTAATAATTAAAAAGCCTGGTACAAAAGGTTATGAAAGTGCTCCAACTGTAATAATACAAGGACATATGGATATGGTTTGTGAAAAACTAAAAAATGTGGAACATGATTTTAAAAAGGATCCATTAAAATTGAGGATAGAAGATGATTATATTTATGCAACTGGAACAACATTAGGTGGGGATGATGGTATTGCTATAGCTTATGGATTAGCAATATTAGATTCAAAAGATATAGAACACCCTCCAATAGAATTTGTTGCTACAAGTAATGAAGAAGATGGTATGGATGGAGCATTTGCACTAGATACTAACAATTTAAAAGGAAAAATGCTTATAAATATAGATGGAGAAGAAGAAGGGGTATTCATAGTAAGTTGCGCAGGTGGGATTACAGGTACCACTAAAATAAAAATTGAATCAGAAAAATGTGCAAAAGAAGCCATTGAAATTAAGGTAACAGGTTTGAATGGTGGACATTCTGGAATGGAAGTAATTAAACAAAGAGGAAATGCAAATAAATTAATAGGTAGGATTCTATATACTTTAAGTAAAAACATTGATTTTAATATTGCACATATAGAAGGAGGTACAAAGCAAAATGCTATACCCAGAGAGTGCAGTGTTGTAATAACTTTAGATAAGAATAAAATAGAAGAAGTTAAACAAATTTTGAATAAAATTCAACAAGACTTAAAGATTGAATATAGGGTTCAAGACCCTTCATTGGAAATAAGTATTAAAGATTTAAATAAAGTGGACAAAGAACTAAGCAAAGAAAATACAAATGCAATAATTACTTTTTTAACATTAGTTCCAGATGGAGTTCAATCTATGAGCCAAGATATTAAGGGCCTTGTGGAGAGTAGTTTAAATGTTGCAATAATAAATACCAAGGAACATGAGATTGAAATCATATGTTCTATAAGAAGCTCAGTGTATAGTAGAAAGTTTGAAATATTAGATAGACTTGAAGCTTTATCTAAAGCGGTAGGAGTTACAATTAAAAAAGATTCAGAATATCCACAATGGGAGTATAATGAAAATTCCAACATAAGAGAAATATGTGTACAAGCTTATAAAAAATTATTTGATATAGATCCAACTATAACAGCTATTCATGCAGGTCTTGAATGTGGTTTGTTTAAAGAAACTATGAAAGATACAGATATGATTAGCTTTGGACCAGATATAATAGATGTTCATACAGCTAATGAACATTTAAAAATATCTTCAGTTGAAAAATATTGGAGACTTTTAAAAGAGATATTAAAAAATACCAAATAAATATTTTTTAATATAATCTATTTGGAAATTGATTTTTACAGTTAATTATAATATTAAATTTAATTACAATAAATTAATTTCCTTTAATTTAGAATTTTATAATGAATAGGATGGGTGCCAATATGGATACACAAAAATATAAATTATCAAAGGAAGCTTATGGTGGATGTAAAGGTGAACAATATGAGCCATTTATACCTATTACAGAGGCTATGCCGGAGACAACAGGGTATTCTATTATCTTAGGTATAATACTTGCTTGCTTATTTGCAGCAGCAAATACATACTTGGGACTAAAAGTTGGGCTAACAATTTCTGCAGGTATACCTGGAGCCATACTTGCTACAGGTATATTAAAGGGATTATTTAGAAGAAATAATATCTTGGAAGCCAATATGGTAGCATCACTTGCAGCAATGGGAGAATCCATTGCAGGAGGAATTATCTTTGCTTTGCCAGCATTAATTTTATGGAATTTTGATTTAAGTATTGCAACTATAATAATAGTTACAATAGTTGGTGGATTAATGGGAACATTCTTTATTACTCCACTTAGAAGATTCTTAATAGTAGAAGAACATGGGGAATTAATATATCCAGAAAGCATGGCGGCAGCTGAGGTTTTAGTTATAGGTAGCCAAGGTGGAGAAGGATTCAAAACTGTGGTAGCAGGTCTTGGTGTAGGAGGAACTTATAAATTTTTATCTGGAGGATTTAAACTTTGGAGTGAACAAGCTTCTTATGTATTTAAAGCTTATCAGGGAACTATGATAAGTGTAGATACATTGGCTTCTTTACTTGGAGTTGGATTTATAGTTGGTACAAGAGCATCTTTATTAATGTTCGGTGGTTCTGTTATTGCATGGTTTGGATTAATACCTTTGATTAAATATTTAGGTGCAGGGCTTGCAGCACCATTATTTCCATCTACAAAACTCATAGTTAATATGACAGCCCCAGAGATATGGTCTAGCTATATTAAATATATAGGTGCTGGGGCAGTTGCAATGGGAGGTTTTATTTCTCTTGGAAAATCAATGCCTACTATAATAAAAAGTTTTAAACAGGCAATGTCAGGAATAGGACATGGTGAGAAAAGTGATACTAGTAGAATGAATATTGAAGCACCAATAACTTGGGTTATAGCATCAGCAGTATTTGGTTTTGCGTTAACTTGGCTTATTCCAGCAATAAAGGGTGGATTTATAGGTGGATTATTATCAGTTTTATTTAGTTTTTTCTTTGCAGTAGTATCTGCTAGAATGGTTGGTATTATAGGAGCATCTAATAATCCAGTATCTGGTATGACTATAGCTACGTTACTTTTTGTAACAACAATATTAAAATTAACAGGTGTTGTAGGAAATGAAGGGTTGAGAAGATCTATACTTATAGGTGGGGTAGTCTGTGTTGCTATAGCTGTAGCAGGAGGAGTTGCTCAAAGTTTAAAAACAACATTTATAATAGGAGGTACACCTAAAAATGTTCAGATTGGAATGTTTGTAGCAATAGCATGTTCTTCAGCCTTTGCAGCAATTGTTGTTAAAATGCTACACGGTGCCTATGGAATAGGCAGTGCAGACGTTTCAGCTCCACAAGCTAGTTTAATGAAAATGTTGGTTGAAGGTATAATGTCAGCTAAACTTCCTTGGACATTAGTCTTAGTAGGTGCTGCAATAGCAATATTTTGTGAACTTGCAAGTATATCAATTTTGCCTGTAGCACTGGGTATATATTTACCTATTTCTTTGAATAGTGCAATATTAATGGGAGGAATACTAAGAGTTTTAGTTGAGAGAAAATTCAAAAATAATGAAGACAGAAAGTCAGAATCTGTTGAAAAGGGTGTGCTTTTGGCATCAGGACTTGTTGCAGGAGATGCGCTTATAGGAATAGTTATTGCTGTTTTTGCAACTTTAAATATAAATATAGCTTTTGGTGAAAGTGTGATTCCAGGTATTTCTAGTAGTAATATGGTATCCTTTATATTGTTCATTTTATTAGGATTTTGGATATACAAATTTGCTTGTAGTAAAACTAAAGGTTCTAAGGTATAAAAATTATGAATTTAAAATGTGATAAATATAATTTCTTGAAGCAGATACCATATAAAGTTAATAATAATTGGGCAGAAAAAGAAGGGCAAGTAATATTAACTTTTAAAGTTAATGATCCTGTTAAAAGATTTTTAGGTTGGTTTGTGAAAAGAGAACCAAAATGTGATGTTAAGTTTGATAAGATGTCTTCAGAGGTTTGGCTTTTAATAGATGGTGAAAAATCCATACTGGATATTGCAAAACTAATGGCAAATAATCATGAAGATAAGTTAGAAGATGCCATATATAGGCTCCTAACTTATATAAGATATGTATCCAAAAGAGGATGGGTATCTTTTAAAAATTAATATGGACATTTTTTATAGTAAAACACTTACTAATTAATTGGTAAGTGTTTTACTATGTTTAGAATCAAAAAATGAAAATTAATAATACTAAGTAGTAATTATATAAAACATATTGATTAAATCCTTAAAATAATACTAATTTAACTGATTATGCTAGTTAAATTCAGCTTACATAATTATATTTTTGCACATTAAACCAACGCTAAATTAACTGATAGTAATATTAGCTTATTTTAAATTTTGTAACATGCCTAATCTGACTTCTTGTCAGTAAGATTGGTTCAAAGTTTGACTTAGCAAAATATGATTAGAATTAATTTAACTGAGACAATAGATTAATTCATAAATGTATATAGATAAAAATATAGTATTAATTAACTTAAAAATAATTATGTAAATTAATTTAAAAGTAAACTACAATAAAAAATATTATAAAAACAATAATTAATACATAAAAATAAATAAGCTTAACTTATATAATTTTATTTAATATAAGGATAATATAATTGATTTTTAGTAATATAATTAACAAAACTTAAAATACATTAAATGTAATTAACTCAATTAGTACAATTATATTTTAGAGGTAAATTATTGTATAAAAAATTTTTGAAAGCACAAAATAGAATTGCTAGTTATTTATATACAAAGTAATAATAAAGTGGATAGAATATAAAAAATGCAAATAAAATAACTACTCTACATTTAAAGAATGAATTAGTTGTTTTATTTTTAGAAAGGAAGTGACAAAACACCATTGGCTTAATGGTATAGCATTGTAGAGGTATGCTATTATGTACACTAACTAGTATTGTAATATTAAGTTTAACTAGATGTGTATGAATAAAATTTGTAATAGATTTTATAAAGCTAAACATTATGAGTGAAAGTATATTAGAAAAAGCAGAAGGACGTGTAAGTTATCATGATTCAGTAGAGGAAATGCTAAAGCGAATAAGAGAAGATGGAATGTCTAATGTATTTGACAGGTGGATAGAGCAAGAAAAGATTCGTTGTAAGTTTTGTCTTCAAGGTTTAAGTTGTCAATTATGTTCTCAAGGACCTTGTAGAATAAATGAAAAAGGGCCACAAAAAAAAGGTGTATGTGGTATTGGACCAGATGCTATGGCTATGAGAAATTTCTTATTGAAAAATATAATGGGAGCAGGTACATATAGCCACCATGCTTACGAAGCATTTCGCACACTAAAAGCTACAGCAGAGGGAAAAACTCCTTTTACTATTAAAGATGTAAATAAGTTAAAATGGATGTGTGAAAAATTAGGTATAAACACAAGTGATGATATTAACAAGATGGCAATAAAGTTGGCAGATTTATTAGAACAACAACAAAAAATTGATGCAGAGGATAAAAATGTTATGGTGGAAGCATTTGCACCAAAAAAGAGAAAAGAACTATGGAAAAAATTAAATATTTATCCTGCTGGAACTGTTCATGAAGAACAAAATTGTGTAGCCAGTTGTTTAACAAATGTAGATGGTAATTATAAATCTTTAGCAGCAAAAGCTTTACGTCTAGGTATAGCTACTATATATAATTCACAGATTGGACTTGAAATGGTTCAAGACATTCTATTTGGAACACCTATGCCTCATGAAGTAAATGTAGATTTGGGAATTATGGATCCTAACTATGTAAATATAGTATTCAATGGACATCAACCTTGGGGAGGAGTAGCTACAATACAAAAGGCAAAAATGTTTGAAATTCAAGAGAAGGCTAAAGCAGCAGGAGCAAAGGGGCTTAGAGTAGTAGGATCTATAGAAACTGGTCAGGAATTGTTACAAAGATTTGAAGTAGATGATGTATTTGTGGGCCTAATGGGTAACTGGTTAGCAATAGAACCTCTTTTAGCAACAGGTACAGTGGATGTTATGGCTATGGAAGAAAATTGCTCACCACCAGCTATAGATCATTATGCAGAAAAATATAGAGCAACTCTAGTAAGTATAAGTACTATTATAGATATACCAGGATTACAACATAAGATTCCTTATGATCCTGAAAAAGTAGATGATATGGCTGACAAATTGATAGAATTAGCAATAGAAAATTTCAAAAAGCGTAAAGGAAAAGTTGAACCTAAAGTGCCTAAAATTACTCAAAAAGCTATTGCAGGATTTTCTACAGAGGCAGTTTTAGGTGCACTTGGAAATAAGCTTGATCCTTTAGTGGATGTAATTTCTGCAGGGAAAATTAAGGGTATAGTTGCATTGGCAAACTGCTCAACTTTAAGAAATGGACCACAGGATTGGAATACAGTTAATATTACAAACGAATTAATTAAGAAAGATATATTAGTTGTATCTGGAGGTTGCGGAAATCACGCTTTAGAAGTAGCAGGTCTTTGTACTTTAGATGCAGCTAATAAAATAGCGGGAGAAGGTTTAAAAGAAGTTTGTAATCTTTTAAAGATTCCACCAGTATTAAGTTTTGGAACTTGTACAGATACAGGAAGAATATCAATGCTTGTAACTGCTCTTGCAGATCATATGGATTTAGATGTATCTGATCTTCCAATAGCTGTTACTGCTCCAGAATGGATGGAACAAAAAGCAACTATTGATGGAATATTTGCAGTAGCATATGGTGCGTATACTCACTTGTCACCGGTGCCATTTATGACTGGTGCACCTGAACTTGTAAAATTACTAACAGAGGAAGTAGAAAATATAACTGGAGGAAAGGTTGCTCTGGGAGATGATCCAATAGAAGTAGCCAATAATATAGAAGCTCATATTGTAGGTAAAAGAAAAAAATTAGGATTAAGTTAAAAGATATTTATTAAGTTTTAAAATAGCTACAAATGTGATTTTGTAGCTATTTTTACTTTATAAAATTATTATTTCAAAAGAAAAAATTTAATGACAAAAATATATACATTTATTTTATATGAAATATACTTTTTTAAGTAATGATAAAAAATATTAACAAATAAGAAAATCATTGAATTTTAGTACTAAGTGTATCAAAATAGGAATTTTAGTATATATGTGTCGATATGATACAATAAAAATTGTATCATATCGACACATATATACTAAAGAATTGTAAATTTACATGTATTCAAAAGTTGGCATAATAGTTGCTTTAAATAATGTTAATTAATTAACAAATATTTTAAAAGTGAACTCTAGGAGGGTTAATATGAAAGCAGCATTATGGTATGAAAAAAAAGATGTAAGAGTTGAAGAAATTGAAGAACCAAAGATAATAAAGGGATCAGTAAAAATTAAGGTTAAATGGTGTGGAATATGTGGCTCTGATCTACATGAATATTTAGGTGGACCTATATTTATACCAGTAGGAGAACCACATCCATTAAGTGGAACAACAGCTCCAGTAGTATTAGGCCATGAATTTTCAGGGGAAATAGTAGAAGTAGGAGAAAGAGTTACAAAATTTAAAATTGGAGATAGAGTAATTGTTGAGCCTATAGTGGCTTGTGGTAAATGTCCAGCTTGCATGGAAGGAAAATATAATCTATGTTCATCATTAGGATTCCATGGTCTTTGTGGAAGTGGTGGTGGACTTGCAGAGTATACCGTATTTCCAGAAGAATTTGTTCATAAAATTCCAGATGAAATGTCTTATGAGGATGCAGCATTGGTAGAGCCAATGGCAGTAGGGCTTCATTCCGTAAGAATATCTAATTTTAATGCAGGAGATACAGCATTAGTTTTAGGAGCAGGACCAATAGGACTTGCAACAATAGAATGTTTAAAAGCAGCTGGAGCAAGACTTATAGTAGTTTTACAAAGAAAATCTATAAGACAAAAATATGCAAAAAGAGCAGGAGCAGATGTAGTTTTAGATCCTAATGAGGTTAATATACCAGAAGAAGTTAAAAAGCTTACAGGTGGATTAGGCATAGATAAAGCTTTTGAGACTACAGGAGCTAAGATAGGATTTGATACTGGAATTGAAAGTTTAAAATTTGAAGGTACAATGGTTATAACTAGTATATGGGAAAAAGATATAAACTTTAATCCAAATATATTGGTATTTACTGAAAAGAAAATTTTAGGTACTTTAGCATATAGACATGAATTCCCAGCTACTATGGCGTTAATGAAAGATGGAAGAATAAAAACAGATGGATATATTACAAAAAAGATAGCTTTAGATGATATAGTAGAAGAAGGTTTTGGTGCTTTAACTGGTTCAGAAAAGAAAAAACATGTGAAAATTCTTGTAACTCCAGATAAGTCACTTTTATAAAGATTAATTACACTTAATCTTTATAAATTTAAACATATAAAATAATTATAGAAAACTTCAACTAAATTTAGTTGAAGTTTTTTTATAATTGTATTTATTAAATTTTGTTTTATAGGAATTATTAAGTATAATATAGTATATATATGAATATTAAAATATTATTTACATATTATGTTTAATTAGAATATAATGAAATAAATATTATATTTAGTAAATAGCTGGACATTACTAAATATTAATATATTTTTTAGAGGTGAGTTTTTGGATAATTACTTAAAATTTATACATAATGCCTGGGAAGAATTTATTAAAACTGATTATATAGATAATAGAATAAGAAGTGAAATAGCTCACTCTTGGAAAAGATGTAAAAAATACGGTGTAGACCATATGAATGGAAGAGGAAATAATAGAAACAAAATTCCAGTGGAACTTAAAATACAAGAAAATCAGGAATTGATTTCAGTATCAAAACCTATAATGAAAGGAATATACAATATTGTAGAAGGATCAGATTTTGCTATAATATTGTCAGATAAACATGGATATATAATTGAAGTAATCGGTGATAGAGACATAATGAAAAGAGTAGATGAATTGAATTTTGTAAAAGGAGCACTTTGGACTGAAAAAGCAGTAGGAACTAATGCCATAGGTACAGCTCTTTATTTAGATAAACCTATACAAACTATTGGAGCAGAACATTTTTGCGTGAATCAACATTCATGGACTTGTTCCGCTTGTCCTATTCATGATAATTATGGAAATATAATAGGATGCTTAAATATGTCTGGAAACTATTATAATGCTCATTCACACACACTTGCTATTGTAACCGCATCTGCTAATGCTATAGAGAAGCAACTGGCTTTAACTATATCTTATAATCTTATAAAAGTAGCGTTCGATTCTATTTCTGAAGGTATAATTATTTTAGATGAAGATCTAAGTATAAAAAGATTAAATCGTAGAGTAGAAGAAATACTATCTATAAAAAGTGAATATGCCTTGGGTATGAGTATTAACAGTATATTAAAAAATGTTAATTTTGAAGAATTAATAAGAAAAGATAATAGAAGTTATAATAATGAAGAAGGGGATTTTTATATAAAAGGAAATAGGATTAAATGCATTTTAAATGCAGTAAAAATAAAAGTTAGTGGCAAAGTTACAGGTATAGTTATAACTTTTAGAGAAGATAAACTAGTTCATAAATTAGTAAATAAAGTAGTTGGGTATAAGGCGTCTTATAATTTTGATGATATCATAACAGAAAACTATAAGATGATGGAGATTATTAAATTAGCTAAAAGAGCAGCTAGAAGTCAATGCAATATACTTATTGAGGGTGAAAGTGGTACAGGAAAAGAAGTAATAGCTCAATCAATACATAACTATAGTGAGAGAAGAGAAGGACCTTTTTTGGCTGTAAATTGTGCATCCATACCTAGAGAATTAGTGGAAAGCGAACTTTTTGGATATGAAAAAGGAGCTTTTACTGGAGCATTAAAAGAAGGTCATCCTGGAAAATTTGAATTAGCAGATGGTGGTACAATATTTTTAGATGAGCTTGGAGAACTACCTTTGGATATACAATCAAAATTATTAAGAGTATTAGATAATAATAAGATAATAAGAGTAGGTGGCACTTATGAAAAACAATTAAATGTTAGAGTTATAGGAGCCACTAATAGAAATATAAAAGAAGAAATGGACAAGAAAAATTTTAGAGAGGACCTTTTTTATAGATTAGGTGTGATAAATATAAAAATGCTACCATTAAGATATAGAAAAGAGGATATAGAACCTTTAGTTAAGCATTTTATAAAAAATCTTAATTTGAAGAATAATTATTCTAATAAAGAAGTAAAAAGGTCTTATATAGATAAATTAAAAAATTATAATTGGCCAGGTAATATAAGAGAGCTTAGAAATGCAGTAGAGCGTGATTATTATTTAAGTGATAAAGATATAGTTTTTACTGACTATTATACTGAAGACGATTTGATTATAAAATACGACAATGTAAATATAAATAATAAGTATGAAGATATAAGTATTATGCCTATGGAAAAACTAGAAAAAGAAAATATAAAAAAGGCTATAGATCAATGCGATAAAAATCTCACCAAAGCTGCAAAACTCTTAAATATTGGTAGATCTACATTATATAGAAAAATAAAAAAATACAATATAAAACAAAATCCAGTATCTTAATTATGCTGGATTTTATTTTAGTGTGCCCAGCATGGGCAACAACTTGACGGTGAAAGTCCGTTGTGGGCTTAGTAGTGGGAACCACTAGCTAATGACAAGGGTGTCCATTGTGAGATGGAATCTGAAGGAAGTCAGAGGCAAAGTCTCGGTCTGAGGGATACGAACTACATACAAGGCTTACTAAGGACGGACGAGTTTGCTAAACAAAACAAAGTCCAACACTACTCAAATTCTTAGGAGTAAATGTAACAGATATATGAGATGAAGGTTGTTGTTCTTACCTGGGGAGGTCTGATAGATATATCATCAGATGATGTAATTCATAAATGATAACCTATATAGTGATATATAGCTGAACTATCAGAAATCAGCAGAGGTCATAGTACCACGTAAATACGCGGTAGCGTAGGAAGGACTGAACTTTGGTAGGTTTTAAAACTTGAAAGTTTCGAAGAATACTCAACAATTGCAGAAAACTAAATATTTAGGCTCTAAGGCTAAAAGTAAGGTGGAACCTAAGGATAAGCACGGAGTGCATAGAGTAATCACGGCAACTACAAGAGGAGAAACCGATGGGCTTGAATATGGTTCCTTAGAAAGAATATTGTCAAGAGAAAATATGCAACTAGCCTATAAAAAGGTTGTTGCCAACAAAGGCAAATCAGGTATTGATAGAATGACAGTTTATGAACTTAAACAATTTCTAATTGATAACTGGATTACCATAAAAGAAAATATTCTTAAAGGAAAGTATAAGCCACAGGCTGTAAGAAGGATTGAAATACCAAAACCAAATGGAGGAGTTAGATTATTAGGAATTCCAACAGTATTGGATAGATTAATTCAACAAGCTATTGCTCAAGAATTAAACATTATTTATGATGAAGATTTTTCAATTTCAAGTTATGGATTTAGACCTAAGAAAAGTGCCCATGATGCAATTAAACAAGCAGAAAAATATATTAATGAAGGAAATATATGGATAGTAGACATTGATTTAGAAAAATTCTTTGATAAAGTTAACCATGATATTTTAATATTCAAATTATCTAAGAAAATTAAAGATAAAAGAGTACTAAAATTAATAAGAGCTTATTTAGCATCTGGAGTTATGATAAATGGTGTAATTGATAGAACAAAACAAGGTACACCACAAGGTGGTCCACTGAGTCCTATATTATCTAATATAATTCTTGATGACCTTGATAAAGAACTAGAAAGAAGAGGTCATAAATTTTGCAGATATGCTGATGATTGTAATATCTATGTCAAAAGCCAAAGGGCAGGAAATAGAGTCATGGAAAGTATAAGTTTATTTATTGAAAATAAACTTAAATTAAAAGTAAATAAAGACAAAAGTGAAGTGGATAGACCATGGAGAAGAAAATTTTTAGGATTTTCATTCTATTGGGCTAGGTATACTTCTAAACTAAGAGTATCTACTGAAGCTGTTAATAGATACAAAGATAAAGTTAGAAAAATAACCAGTAGGTCAAAACCATTTACGATAGAAGAAAGAATAATAAAACTTAATCTTTTGAATAGGGGATGGATAAACTATTTTGCAATATCAAACTGTAAAGGAATAATCAAAAATTTTGAAATATGGATTAAGCAAAGAATAAGAATGTGTATATGGGAACAATGGAAAAAGGTTAAAACAAGATATAAAAATCTTAAAAAGCTGGTATATACACATACTCAAGCAATAAAATATGCCAATACCCGAAAAGGATACTGGCGTACAGCTAATAGTCCTATTTTACAAACTACTCTAAATAATGAATTTTTTAAAACCGTAGGTTTAGACAGCCTGTGGGCAAAATACATGAAGTCAGATAATTCTTAAAGAACCGCTGTGTACCAGACCGGTACGCACGGTGGTGTGAGAGGTCGGGAAAATTTAATTAATTTTCCCTCCTACTCGATTATTAATGGATAAAAAGAATATTCATATACATAGATGAATACATGTAGACAAATAATAAATATAAGATTAATTTAAGATAAATAGAATAATAATCATGATATAATGTAAAATATTTTATAATAAAGATTAGAGGAGAATATTATGACAAAGAAGAAAAGAAACAAGATAATTATTTCTATATGTATTATTGTTATTGTAATTATACTTATGGGTATAAAAATAGCCCCCCAGTATATTATATCAGAATTAAAGGAAGGTCAAATAGAAAATCAAGTTCAGATGCAATATGATAAAACAAAATATACTAATACAAGACAAAAATTAAATATTGATCAATTTAAAAAAGTTATTGAGAACATGAGTGAAGAAAGATATAAACAAATATTGAAATTGGTTAATAATGCAACAATAGAAGATATTCATAAATTATATAATGAAAAGAAATTTACTTGTGAAGAGTTAGTAACATTTTATTTGAAGAGAATAGCACAGTATGATGTTAATAAGCTTAATTCTATTATAGAACTTAATTCAGATGCAATTGTATTAGCAAGACAATTTGATAGAGGATTAAATAAAGGAAAATTACAAGGTATACCAGTAATGTTAAAAGGGAACATAGGAACTAATGATAGAATGAATACAACTGCTGGAGCGGTTGCCATTTCAAATTTAGTAGTAAAACAAGATGCATTTATTGCCACAAAGCTTAGAAAAGAAGGAGCAATAATTTTAGGTAAAACTAATCTTAGTGAATGGGCTTACTATATGTCCTCTAATGCTCCTAGTGGATATTCTGCTTTAGGTGGGCAAACTCATAATGCATATGGAAAATTTGATGTAGGTGGTTCTAGTTCTGGAGCAGCTGTAGCTATTTCTGCTAATTTGGCCACAGTATCTATTGGAACAGAAACAGCTGGATCTATAATTTATCCTTCAAGTCAAAACTCAGTTGTAGGTATAAAACCAAGTCTAGGACTTGTTAGCAGAAATGGAATTATTCCATTAACTACAGCACAGGATACTGCTGGAATAATTACAAAAAATGTAGAAGATGCAATGCTAGTCTTAAAAGTTATTACTAGTTATGATAAGGAAGATCCTGTAACAGCGGAGTCAAGAAAGATTAATATATCTCCTACTAATTATGCTAAGAATGATTCCATTAAAGGGATAAAAATTGCGGTAGTTAAATCTTCCCTTAGGAAGGAAGAAAATGAAATATTAAAAAAAGTAGAAAAAGAATTATCTAATATGGGAGTTAAAGTTACTCATACGTCTTTCTACAAGGATGTAAGGAAAAAGATGAATACAGAAACGGCTCTAAGTTGTGGCTTTAAAATTGATGTGAATAAATATCTTAATAAAAACAATATTAAAGGAATTAGAAATTTACAGGATATTGTGAATTTTAATAAGAAGGATCTGAAAAATCGTGCACCTTATGGTCAAAATTTGTTAGAAGAAGCTTTAAATAATAAGACTACTACTAAACAATGGGAAAAAATCGTCAAAGACAATAGAGAAGTAGCTGGAAATGCAATAGATTCAGTTTTAAAAGATTCTGATGTTATTTTATCTATAAGTAATGATATTTCTGATATATATGCTGCAGCAGGTTATCCTGCAATTACCATACCAGTTGGTTATAAGAGTACAGGGGAGCCTATAGGAATTACACTTATTGCATCTAAGTTTCAAGAAGATAAATTATTTTGGATAGCTAATTACTATGAAAATAATACACATCATAGAAAGGATCCAGTATTAAAATAAATATGAAAATTCCGTAACTTATGTTACGGAATTTAACTGTTAATATATATAAAATATAAATGTGAACTTAAGGATAAAATATAAATAAACTTTATATATGGAGGTATTGTTATGAGTTTGTATTTAGGGAAAATTCATTATTGGTTATATAATAAAATAACTTGGTTTGAAGCATTAGAAAAAGAAATAATAAAATTTGGAGAAGATAAAGGATTACCTATAGAACTTTGGGAAAAAAACATAAATTCAAAATATGGTGTTCCTACAGAAAATAAGCCATTGGAAGATATAATAGATACTTCTAATATTCATGGATGGCTTCAAAATAAAATTCATTCAGCTGAATTAAGGCAAGCAGCTTGGGTTACATTTATATTACAAGAAAATAAGAAATATAAAGAAGACTTGATGAGACTTTTTAAAAAGCAAGGAGAAAGTTGTGCAATAGAATATAAAAAAGAGAATTCTCCAATTTCAGCAGAAGATATGTATAATGCTTTAAATGATTATATATTAGAAGGAATGCCTTGTGATAGAGTAAATGTTATTTTAAATTGTAATGAAAATGAAATACTTTGGAGAGCTACTAAATGTCTTCATAGTTCTCATTGGGAATCTGTTGGTGGAGATGTTAAAAATTTTTATAGTTTAAGAGAACAATGGATTGAATCTTTTATATCTTCCTTAAATAAAGATTTTCATTTTGAAGCATTAGGAGATTATACTTATTCTATAAAAAGATAAAATAACTTAGGAGGAATAGAAATGAATTCAATTGAACTCATGGTAAATGAGCATAAGAATATAAAACGTATGTTGGTTATTATAAGAAAATATTGCTTTAAAGTATTAAAAAATGAAGAAGTGGACTACGATGACTTTTATAAAATTATTGATTTTGTAAGGAACTATGCAGATAAACATCATCATGGAAAAGAAGAAAATTATCTATTTAATAGAATGTTAGAAGAAATTCAAGGCCCTACTGAAAAACTAGTAAAGCATGGTATGCTAGTAGAACATGATCTTGGAAGACTTTATATGCAAAATTTAGAAAAAGCTCTTAAATCTCTAGAAGATGGAGAAGAAGAAGCAAAAATAGATATAATAGCTAATGCTGTTTCATATACAGATTTATTGTATAGACATATAGAAAAAGAGGATGACGTAGTTTATGAATTTGCAAATAGAAATTTATCTAAAGAAACTTTAAAAAAATTAGATGAAGATTGTGACATCCTTGAAGAGGAAGCACAGAAAAAGGGTATACAAGATAAATATATAAATCTTATTTATGAACTTGAGGAAAAAGTTAAATAGTTCATAGTGAATATTGTTAGTTTTTCAAGCCCCTACAATGTACTATTGTTAGGGGATCTTTTTATATAAAAAGATAAATACATAATTACAATTGATATCTAATCCCAGTTGAAAGTGAATAATTATTATTGTATAATAAAAAGTAATTAATAAATATGGAAAATAGGGGTGACATTATTGAAATTATTTACAAAATATATTTGATTATGTTAATAAATTTTATTATAATATTAATGCATTATAAAATTATAATGCGGGTGGGAGAGGGAAAAAAGAAAAGGACGGAAAAAATTGAAACAAAAATTTAATAATTTATTTAATCTCAACCAGTATAATACTACAGTGAAAGGAGAAATATTGGCAGGATTCACCTCATTTTTTGCAATAGTATATATAATTGCTGTAAATGCATCTATCTTATCTGATGCAGGATTACCTTTAGAAGGAGCAATAATAGCTACAGTACTATCATCCTTTGTAGGATGTATATTAGTTGGATTTATAAGTAATGCTCCTCTAATATTAGTGCCAGGCATGGGAGTTAATGCCCTTTTTTCATATACTATTGTAGGTTCCATGGGACTTTCTTGGAAACAAGCCCTTGCAGCTGTATTTATATCAGGCATTATATTCTCTATGATAGCTTTTACAAAGTTTTCAAAAACTCTTACAGAATCAATTCCCATATGCCTAAAGGAAGCTATAACTGTTGGAATTGGAATTTTGATTACTTTTATAGGATTACAAAAAAGTGGTATTGTAATGGGCAGTGAGACAACCTTTGTTACATTAGGACACTTTAATAATCCATTGGTTTATGTAACTTTTATTAATTTAATAATTACTGTGGTATTATTTATAAGAAATGTGCCAGGAAATTTTTTGATAAGTATGATAATTGGAACTGTTATATCATATTTTTTTGGTATAGTAGATATATCAAAGCTTAATTTTTTAAGTTTTTCTATGGCTCCATATAGAGATGTTTTTTTAAAAATGGATTTTAGTGCAGTAACATCTATAACCTTTTGGGTAGCTATATTTTCATTAACATTAGTTCTTGTATTTGAAAATTTAGGACTTATCCATGCACATGTGAATATTATGTTAAATGAACCAAAAAAGTTTAAAGCTTCTTTTAAATCTTGTTCACTATCTGCTATTACTTGCGGAATTTTTGGGACAAGCCCTACAGTTGCTACTATAGAAACTGCAGCGGGTATAGCAGCAGGAGGTAAAACTGGATTAACGTCTATTATCACAGGAATATTATTCTTAGTATCTTTATTTTTACTTCCAATAATAAAAATTATACCCAATAGTGCTATTTCTCCCATACTTATTGTAATTGGTGGATTGATGATAAAGAATGCGTTAAATATTAATTTTAACGATTTTTCAGAA
The DNA here is from genome assembly GCF_943736985.1 of Clostridium sp. Marseille-Q2269. GTDB lineage: Bacteria > Bacillota > Clostridia > Clostridiales > Clostridiaceae > Clostridium_F. The sequence goes on along the minus strand of NZ_CALSFS010000001.1, from coordinate 204,405 downwards.
GGATTTCCAGCATTTTTAATTATAGTTATGATTCCTTTAACTTTTAGTATTGTAGATGGAATGGCTTTTGGATTTATTGCTTATCCAATTGTAAAAATAGCAGAAAAAAAATCAAAGGAAATTTCTATTGCTATGTATATAATTTCTATTATGTTTTTATTAAATTTTATATTACATGCAATAAATTAATAAAATAATTATTTATTTTTAAACATGGATAACAAATTCTGTGTAGTTATTTTTAAAATTTACTATGCAGAGTTTAATTTTTTGCTAAAAATAATTTAATTAATAAATATAAAAATTGCAACTTTTTATATTTATTGAATATATAATAAATATATAGTATAATAACAAAAAATATCTATAAAAGGAGAGAAATATGGAAGACAATATAGTATTATCAATTGGCCAAATAAAATCTAAAGCCAAAGCAGCTTTAAAAGGAAACTGGGGAACAGCAATTATTGTAATTATTATATTTAATATAATAATGCATGGCATTACTTACGTATTTAATGCAAATGAATTAATAAATTCTATTAGTAATTTACATTCATTTAATAAAGAAAATATAAATTTTGGAGCAAGCTGCATACCACTTATTATAAATTTAATTTTAGCAGGTCCTATGACTTATGGAATAACTAAATTTTTTATTAATTTGGTTAGAAATAAAGAACATAAGATAGAAATCATGTTTGAAGGGTTTAAACATTTCACTGGCACTTTTATTGTTAATATAGTCTTAAGTATATTCAGTTTTTTATGGTCTCTATTATTTGTAATACCTTATATTATAATACTTTTTATTATAATAATTAAACAATTGTCAACAATATCTATAGGATCTTATAATGGTAGTAGTGATTTAAATGGATATATGGTAGCAATATTGATTGTTTTAACAATAGTTTTAACTATAGCTATATTAATGATTCTATTTAGATATTCTATGACATATTATATTTACATTGATGATCCTAATATGGGAGCTATGAAAGCTATTAAAGAAAGTACTATTATGATGAAAGGAAATAAGACAAGATTTCTTTTGTTATATTTAAGTTTTATATTATGGTATATACTAGGAGTTGTGACTATAGGGATTGCTTTCTTATGGATAATACCTTATATAAAATCTTGTGAAGCTGTTTTTTATTATGATCTAAAAACTAATAAACAGGACGATATTGAAGAAGTAAATACATTATAATTAATTTAGTTGTTTTTTATTTCAAGTTATTGAAATAAAGGGACTGTGGCATTAAAGAATTTAAGCATAATATATTGTTTTACAAGTTTAAAGTTAACACAATATATTCTGGAGTTTATTCTTAGTGACACAGCCCTTTTTATATCTTAAATTGTATAGAATTGTATATAATTTAATTTGTGATTATATATTTCTCAAAAATAACTATAGAATAATTAACTGTTTATAATTTCTCCTCCATTTATATGTATTACTTCACCAGAAACAAATGAGGAACAATCATTAGAGGCTAAGTATACATAGGCTGGTGTTAATTCCACCGGTTGGCCTGGTCTTTTCATGGTTGTATCTGTTCCAAATGTTTTTATAGAATTAGCATCAAAAGAAGAAGGTATAAGTGGAGTCCAAACAGGACCAGGAGCTATAGCATTGACTCGTATACCTTTATTCCACAAAGATAATGCTAAAGAACGTGTAAAACTTATAATAGCGCCTTTTGTAGAAGAATAATCAATCAAAGTTTCATTACCCTTATAGGCAGTTATAGAAGCAGTGTTTATAATGGAAGCTCCTCTGTTTAGATGAGAAAGAGCCGCCTTTACTAAATAAAACATGCTAAATATATTGGTTTTAAAAGTTTTTTCTAATTGTTCTTTAGTTATATTTTCTATGCTATTTTGAACATATTGAACAGCTGCATTATTTACTAAAATATCCAATTTATTGAAATGATTTATAGTTTGACTTATACAATCTATACAAAAATTATCATCTGTAATATCTCCTGGTATTAGTAAGCATTTTCTACCTAAATTTTCTATTATTTTTTTAGTTTCCTTTGCATCTTCATGTTCATCAAAATAAACAATAGAAATATCAGCTCCTTCTTTAGCAAAGGTTACAGCTACAGCTCTTCCAATGCCGCTATCACCTCCAGTAATTAATGCAACTTTATTTAAAAGTTTTGAAGAAGCTTTGTAATTGGGATTGTCAAAAATAGGAATGGGATTCATAACAGATTCTATACCTGGATGTTTTGCTTGTTTTTGGCTAGGTATAGATTTTGGAAAACTGTTAATAAAGTTTAAATCTTCATTCATTATAATATGTTCCTTTCTTTAAAATGATTTTTCTATACGATATACACTTATATTATTTAGTATTACAATTTATATATAAAAAAATTCTTGTATTATCAGATTGATAAGGTTTTCACTAGATTTTATAGAAAAAAATAGAAACAAGGTATTGGGTTTTAGAAAATATTCACGATATAATTTAATGTAGATAATAAGGAAACATACTAATAAAGATGGGAGTGAGTGACGTGAAAAGTATAAAATCAAAACTAATAGCTATTATATCAATTGTTTGTATACTAACAATTGGTCTATGCTCCACTGTAAGTTATTATTTTTCTTATAAGGCCATAATGAAAGAAAGTACAAATAAAGTAAGTATGGCATCTGAAAAATATTCAGAAATAATAGAAGGCTGGTTATTAACAAAAACTAAATTTGTAGATTCTATGGTAGTAGATGTTGAATACAATAATAAATACAATAATAAATATTTGAAAAATTATTTTAGAGAACAAGTTAAGGAAAATAAAGATCTTATATGCATATATGCAGGACTTAGCGATAAAAGATATATAGGAAGCGACGAATGGATTCCACCATCAAATTATAACTGTTTACAACAAGATTGGTATAAAGACACTATACATAAGAATGGTATATATTATTCTAAGCCTTACATAGATGCAAGTACAAAAAAAATGATAGTAACAATAGGAAGACCTATTAAAAGTGCTGGGAAAATAATAGGAGTTTTAGCTATAGATATAAGTTTGGAAAATCTTAAAACCTTAGTTGAAAAAGCCACTCCTGTAGAAAATAGCTATGGATTTTTATTGGATGAAGATAATAATTTTGTAATTCACCCAAATAAAGATTTTAAGCCAAATGCAGAAAAGACTTTCAATATAACTCAGGTTATGAATGGTTCCTTAAAAGCTATATCTTCATTAGATTCAAAAAATAATAAAGTTATAACATTAAAGGATTATGATAACAATAAAAAGGTATTCACAAGAACAATTGTACCATCAGCTAAATGGTCTATAGGGTTTGCAGTTCCATTGTCAGAATTTAAAAAACCATTAAATAGTATAATTATTAGCTTCATAGTAATTACTATATTATGTTTAGTTGGAGATATACTATTTGCAGTGTATTTTGGCAAGAAAATATCTGATCCTATTCTTAAAATAACAGATCTAGTAAATGAAACAAAAAATTTAGATTTAAAATATAATGATAATTATGAGTACATAAACTTATATAAAGATGAAATAGGCACTATAGGAAAAGCAGTTATTCACTTAAGGGAAGAGCTTAGAAATATTATAGAAGAGTTAAAAAAATCATCTCATGATGTGTTAAGGTATTCAGAATCAATAAACGAAGCCACAGGAGAAACTGTACAGTCTATAGATGCCATATCAAAAACAGTAGATGAAATGGCTCAAGGGTCTGTAGATCAAGCTAAAAATGCACAGAATGGTTCTGAAATATTATTTGCTTTAGCAGAAAAGATTAAAATAACAGATCAAAGTTCAGATTTAGTTAAAACATATTCCATTGAAACAAGGAAAAATAGTCGAACTGGTATGGGAACTGTGGAAAAGACTATAGAAAAATTTATAAAAAACAATGAAGTTAATAAAGAACTTGCTAATAATGTAAATATGTTAGCTAATAAATCTAGTTCAATAGGAGAAATAGTAGATTCCATACAATCTATTGCTGAGCAGACAAACTTATTAGCTCTAAATGCAGCTATAGAAGCGGCAAGAGCAGGAGAAGCAGGAAAAGGATTTGCAGTAGTAGCTGAAGAAATAAGAAAATTGTCAGAACAAACAGCAACTTCAACTAAGGAAATAGAAAAGATAGTTAAGGATATACAATTTGAGATTAACAAAACAAAGGATAATATGGACGTATCTCAAAAGGTTATAGAAGAAGTAAATAGTGCTATGGATACATCAAAAAAATCTTTTGATAATATCACAAATTCTATAGAGAGCATAGTGGAACAAGTAGAATTATTGGTAAAGAATATTAAAACTGTAAATTCAGATAAAGATCAAGTCTTGTCATCAATAGAAGATATAACTGCTATAGCTGAAGAAGCTTCAGCGTCTACAGAAGAAGTATCAGCTAATATTGAAGAACAAGCGGCTTCAATAGACAATATATCTGGGACGGCTGAAAGTTTAAAAGAAATAACAAGCACATTGGATAATGTAGTAAATAGATTCAAAATTTAAGATAAATAATACTTAAAGCTCCTATGATATAGAATATAGAGCTTTAAGTATTATTATTTTGTTATATATAATCTGTATATTATATTTTAAATTCTAATATTATATTTGACCCATGGATTTTAATATTAGCTGAGCTATTAAAGCAGATCCTAAGTAAGTTCCAATAAAAACAAAAATTGAAAGTATTATTATTCTCCAACCAGATTTTTTAAAACTATCCATGTCTTTTCCAATAGATATCCCTACATATCCTAATATTGGAGTAGTAAGTGCTAAAAAATCAACTTTGGCTATGTATTTTGATATTATTTCAGCTCCAGGAATTGAAGGATAAGTTATTAAACATCCTAATGTAACTATATAAGCCACAGCAGGGACTTTACCAGGTATAATTTTAGATAATGCTATTCCACCAATTGATATAGCTACAAGTATTAGCATACCAGGTATAGCTTCAATTATATTATGTTTAGCCCCAATCATGTTACCAACTAATGAAAGGACTGCTATTAAAATTAATATAAAAAATGAATCCTTGATTTTCATAATTTAAGCCTCCTTAGAAAATTTATATTTATATTTTTTTAGGTTCTTCTCTATATTTAAATTTATAACATTTTCTATATAACCATTCTGTTAATGGCAACGATATCCACAATGACATGTAAAGACCATCCAACCCAGATAACATATTACTAGCTGCGCCAAAGGCTGCTAATGTATCACTCATATTAGGATACATAGCGCTTAAAGAACCTACAGCGGCCGTCATCATGCTAGCACTACCAACTCCAGAGGCCATGGCTAATGCATAGGGATGTAATGGAAGATATGCTGAACAAAAGCTTGCAAGTATTCCGAAGAATACAGTTCCAAAAACAGTTCCACATATATATACACCCATAACACCTTGACCTTCATGACCTTCAAGACCATATACATCACTTATTAATGCTACGTTAGGTTCCCGAGCTATAGAATGAGCGGCGCCAATGGTTTCTCTTTTAAGACCAAGCATAATTGCAAGAGGAACACCTAAAAATACAGTACCTATATTACCAAACTCTTGTAGTATTAAAGCAGGACTAGATTTAATAATTTTAGGTAAAGTTGGGCCTATCATTGTTCCATATCGAGCCATTAAGAGCATTAAAGAAATAGTTATAAGAGTTCCTGCATCTTTCATATCTTTTTCATTGGCTACCTTTAAAAATTTAGGAGTTAAAAGTAATCCCAATATAAGAGCATAAAGCATAGGCAAAAGTACAACTGTACCAGGGCCAAATTTATATTTTATTACTCCAACACTTTCTGAAATTATAACAAGTATAAGTACAATTATATGGTTTTTCCAGTTTTTCATTAGTTACTCTTCCTTTCTATCAAAACAATTTTCTAGAAATTCAATATATTTTTCTTTGCTTTCAAAAGTGGGTGTATAATTTTCAATAACTTCTTGAGCTTTTTCGGCTTTTTCATATAAAAGATCAATTACTGTCATAGCTATTAATTTAGCAGGTAATATGCATGCTGCATTATAATTTTTTACTTTAAAATCCTTTGTATGAAGAGCTCCTTCAACCCCCCCTATAAATGGATGAATTGAAGGAATTAAGTTAGATACATCTCCCATATCAGTAGAAGCTTTAAAATGTCCGGTATTTGTTACATTATCTTTTGAAAGAAGTGTTTCGCTATTATTTTTAAATAAATTATTCAATAAATTAGAAGATTTTAAAGGAAGGTGTCCAGGTATGGTATTGATTATAGTTTTGGCTCCAACAGCAAACCCTCCAGCTAACAATGCTCTATCCACTTTTTGATTAGTATTTTTTAGTGCATCCACATTTTTTGCACGAACATAGCTTTCCATTTTTACATCTGAAGGAACACTATTTACTGTATCTCCACCTTTTGTAATTATAGGGTGAACCCTTATGCAATCTTCATCTTTGAAAGTTTCTCTTAAAGCATTTATGCCCATAATACCAAGCATAGCAGCATTTAATGAATTAATACCTTCTTCAGGAGATTCTGCAGCATGAGCAGGCTTACCTATATATTGAATGGTTTTGCCTAAAAAACCATTGCTACTATTACCAATTCCAACAGTTGGAGTAGGGCAATCCTTCAAGGAATGCATCATCATAGCTATATCAACATCATCAAAGGCTCCTTTGTATATAAGTTCTTGTTTTCCTGCTAGAAAGTGAATTTTACCTTCTTTTCTTAAATTTTCTCTATATTGAATTTCTATAAATTCTTCTGCAGGTACTGCCATAAAGCTTACATTACCATGTAATTCATCCTCTATTTTGGATAATTTAATACCTAATGCAGCTCCTAGCATGGTAGCTATTTGCAGATTGTGACCACAGGCATGAGATGCACCAGTTTCTTTATTGGCATTGGGACTATCGAAACATATAACACCATCCAATTCTCCAAGTACTGCTATATTAGGTCCAATTTTATCTTTTTTTAGTTTAGCTTTTACACCTGTTATAGCTAATTTATCCTCATAGGATAAATTGAGTTTATCAAAGAAATTGCATACCTTTTTAGACGTTTCTTTTTCTTTAAATCCTAATTCAGGTGTAGACTCAATGTCTTTAGCAAGGGCTATAATATTTTCAGCATTGGTGTCTATAGTTTTGCAAACTAGACTTTTTAATTCTTCTACTGTCATTTTACTCTCCTCCTAAATATCATATAATGTTCAGTTTTTTATAATAAATTTCAGAAAAATGTATTTATATAAAATACATCTGTATTTATATAACGTATTTATCCTATTTTAATATGCATATGTGTAACTGTCAAGGAAATATTAATAAATTAATATTTTTTTTAGTTGAATATTAAAAAATTAAAAAGAATATTCAATAAATTCATTTTTTTATCAATTTAAATGCATTATATTAATTAAAATGATTTATATTAACATAAATTATTATGTAATTTTTTAGTTTTTTTAAATTAATTTTATATGATATAATTTTTAGTACTAGCAATTTTGTATTATATAAAAGGAGATTTTAATATGAAAGCAAATAAAAAACTTTTTCCTATAAAATTAAATGGTAAATACGGATATGTTAATGAGAGTGGTGAGACTTGTATAGAAAATAAGTATAGTTATGCTGAAAAATTCATAGGTGAGCTAGCTGTTGTTGCCATAGATGATTTATTTGGATTTATAGATAAAAAAGGAAATGAAATAGTTACTATTGAATATGATGATGTCTATGACTTTGCTGAAGACTTAGCAACAGTTGATAAGAATGGTAAATTAGGATATGTAGATATTAATGGAAAAGAGATAATAGCTCCTCAGTTTAAAGAAGCTAATGATTTTAGTGAAGGTTTGGCAGCAGTTCAACTGGGATATAAATGGGGATACATAGATAAAGAAGGAAAATTTACAATTAAGCCTGAATTTTTTGACGCTGGTGACTTTAGTGAAGGGTTAGCTATGGTTCAATCAGGAGGTAAAATAGGCTATGTAGATAAATTAGGGAATATAGTTGTAGAATTCAATTATGATTACGGTAAAGATTTTAAGGAAGGACTAGCTCCTGTTAAATTAAAATGTAAATATGGTTATATAGATAGGTTAGGAAAGGTGGTCATAACGCCTAAATATTATGAGGCTGATATTTTTAGTGAAGGTTTAGCAGCAGTAAAAGTTATAGATAAATATGGTTTTATAAATAAGCACGGAGATATGGTTGTACAAACTAAATATGATTGGGTAAGCAATTTTTATGAAAATATTGCAGCTGTGATGGTTGAACAAAAATACGGATTCATAAATAAAGAAGGTGTAGAGATAATACCATTAAAATTTGATAAAGTTGGTATTATTAGTGAAGGATTAATACCGGTACAAATAGATGGAAAATGGGGATATATAGATAAAGAAGGAGAATTTATTATTAAACCTGTTTACGATAATGCAGAAAGATTTATAAATGGAGTTGGAAAAGTTATATTTGAAAACAGGGTTAAATACGTAAATAATATTGGAAATTATTTAGGGGAAAAGAGTATTTAATATAAGTATATTTATAGTTGTTTAGAGTCCTAGCTAGGTAAGTTAAAATCTTACTAAATAAGGACTCTATTTTATGAAAATTTTGGATTAACAATATTTAATATAAAAACTTTTAAATTTTTTGGTATACACTTTTAAAAAAATATAGTTTATTTTAATAAGTAAAATTATAGGTACTATATTCTTTAAGTTTTCCTCTGTATATAATCTTTTTATTTTCATATATTCTAAAATCCTGAGGAGTTGTAAGGCCAGGGGGTTTATTAAATAATTGCACACCGGATTCCATAAGTACATGAGAAACAAATTGAGAGCAAAAATATTTATATCTTGTTTCTAATGGATGACCAATCATTACACCTAATATGCCTAAAAGATTATAACTATATCTATGGCTTTCTTCTTTAAAATCTTCAATAATTTTTTTTAGTTTATAATAGTTATGTTCTGTAATATCTAAGGCGTATATGGTACATTCAGTATTTTTAAATTTAAAAAAAGTACCGTTGTCCAAAGATTCTTTAACAAACCCTGCTATGAATGGGTTGTTGGGGTTCTTTCTACCAAAACTGTACATTTCTTTTAATTCCTTATCAAAAGCTAAGGATACATGTGAATAAGGCTCTTTTGTATAAAACTTTATAAGGTGACCAAAGTTTGAACCTGTTAATGATAGAACAATGTATATCTGCTTATACTTTTTCATAGCTAATCTCCTTTAAAACAATGAGTGAAATTGAATGTATCATAAATTATTATCAATGTTAGTATTATTATTTCAATTATTATTTTAATATGTCTTTTTTTATGTGTCTAGAAAATATATAAACAAAATTAAGAAATTTATTGTAAAAATATTAATAAAGTAGAAGATTAAACATAATTTCTAAAAAAGTTAAAATTATTTACAACCTTTATATATTTATTTTTAATTTAAGTAAGTTTTAAAATTGAAATTTATAAAAGTCTTAATTTCATATATACTTTATAGATGCTATAATATTATAATAAATAAAAAATTTTAAACACTTTAAATGTATTTAAGGAGAAGATTTTTTTGAATATTACAAATAAAGATCTAAAAATAGCTGCAGGAGAAAAGATATATGAAAGAGGATTTAAATGTTATATTAATAATCAAGTAGAATATATAGAAGCTTATGAAGAAGATAATAATTTAAATATTATATCTAAGGTGAAATCATCAGTGAGCGATGATTCTTATGATGTAGTTATAAATATTTTAAAAGGAAGTAAATATATAAGGAGTAATTGTCAGTGTAAATACTGGGGAATAATATGCAAACATTCTGTAGCTAGTATTATTAAATATATAAATGAAAAAGATAAGATTTTAAAAGAAAGTGAAAAAAGAAAAAAAAGAGAATTTATAGAAAATATAAAAGAAAGTTTTTTTAAAGAAGTAGTTTTAGATACAAATTTTAAAGAATTAGATGTAGGATACAAGATATGTATAGATAACAAATTAAATAAAAAGTATATATCCTTAGAGCTTAAAATAGGAGAAGATAAGCTTTATGTAGTAAAAAACATTAAAAATTTTCTAAAGGCTATTATAAAAAAAGAGAAAATTCCATTTGGAAAAAATTTTATATTTAACCCATTGATACATAAATTTAAGGAAAAAGATAACAAAATAATTAATATGATATCAGAAATATATCAATATGATGAAATTGCAAACAATATAAATTTTTCTAATATAAGCTCATTTTTGAATGGTAAAAAAGTGTATATTTCTGAGAATATACTTAAAAAAATTTTTTATATAATAGATGAGAATACTATAGAATTAAGTCTAAATAATAAAATTTTTAAGAATATATCTTTAGTAAAAGAAAATTTACCTTTAGAATTTAAGTTAGAAAAAAAAGATGATAGATTAGTGTTAAAGCAAGAGAATTGTTTGCCTAGTATTATTACTAAGGAACATTTTTTTTATAATAATAAAATTTATGGACCTTCTTTAGAACAAATAAATTTATATGAAGGATTTTTTAGCGGTTTTATTAGAGAGAAAAAAAGAGAGATAAGTTTTCAGGAAAGCTTTAGTCAAGATATAGTTTCTTATGTGATTCCATCTTTAAAAAAAATCAGTAAAAAATTATACATTGATAAATCTTTTAAAGAAAGATTTTATGAAGAAGATTTGATAAGTACAGTGTATTTTGATAAAAAAGATAATAAGATAACAGCTAATATAATATTTACATATGGAAATGTTAAAATTAATCCATTTCAATATAATAATAGGCTAGATTATAAAATTTTAGTGAGAAATATAAAAAGAGAAAGGTTTGTTACTGATCTATTAGAAAAATTTTATTTTGAAAAATCAGCAGATTGTTATGAACTTCAAGATGAAGATAATATTCTTAATTTTTTAGTAAATGGTATAAATAAAATTCAACAGTATGCAGAAGTTTATTATTCAGAAGACTTTAAAAATATAAAAGTCTATAATTCTTCTAGTTATAGAGCTAACGTTAAGCTTAATAGCCAAAATCTTTTAGAATTTAATTTTAATATAGATGGAGTGGATAAAAAGGAACTTGCTCACGTATTTAAGGCACTAAAACAAAAAAAGAAATATTACAGATTAAAAAATGGAGGTTTTATACCCTTAAATAATAATAATCTTGTAGATATAGGAAATATGATAAATTATTTAGATATAAAATCTTCAGATTTAAAAAAAGATTTTATATGTCTTCCTAATTTTAATGCAATTTATATTGATAATTCCATTAGGGAAAAACAGATAAATTTTATGAATAAAAATAGGAACTTTGAAGATTTAATAAATGTTATGACAGATATAAAGGATATAGATTATGAATTGCCTAAAAATCTAAAATCTATAATGAGACCTTATCAAATCTTTGGGTTTAAATGGTATAAAACATTAGCAAGTTGTGGTTTTGGAGGCATATTAGCAGATGAAATGGGATTGGGTAAGACTCTTCAAACTATAGCTTTTATTAAGTCAGAAGTGGATAAAAATAAGAATGAACATATGCCTTCTTTAGTAGTTTGTCCAACATCTTTGCTTTATAATTGGGAAGATGAAATAAATAAATTTCAACCAGATTTAAGTTGTATTATAATATCAGGGGATAAAGATTCTAGAGAAGAATATATAAATAATATAAATGAATATCATGTTGTTATAACTTCCTATGCTCTTATAAGAAGAGATATTGATAAGTATAAAAAAATTGAATTTAGATATTGTTTTTTAGATGAGGCTCAAAACATAAAAAATCCTCAATCTTTAACAGCACAGAGTGTAAAGAGTATAAAAGCTAAAAATTATTTTGCATTAACTGGCACGCCCATAGAAAACTCTTTAACGGAGCTGTGGTCCATATTTGATTTTATAATGCCGGGATATCTTTTAAACTATAAAAGGTTCTATTCTAAATATGAATCTCCTATTGTCAAAGATAAGAATGAAGAGGCTTTAAAAGAATTAAATAATCACATAAAACCATTTATTCTTAGAAGATTAAAAAAGCATGTAATAAAAGAATTACCTCCTAAGATTGAACATAATATAATTGTTAATATGACAGATAATCAAAAAAAAGTATATGCATCATTTGTAGAAAGTGCCAAACAAGAATTTTATAAACAAATTAAAGACAATGGTTTTAATAAAAATAAATTAAAGATATTATCCATAATTACCAGACTTAGGCAGATATGCTGTGATCCATCTACTTTTATAGAAAATTACCATGGGTCTAATGGAAAGATAGAAACGCTTTTAAATATTGTAGGTAGTAGTATAAATGAAGGACATAAAATATTATTGTTTTCTCAATTTACTTCTGTATTAAAAAATATAGCAGAAGCATTAAAAGTGAATAATATAAAATATCTATATTTGGATGGTAATACGAAAACTAGTACAAGAGGAGAATTAGTTAAAAATTTTAATAGGGGAGAAGGAGATATATTTCTTATTTCATTAAAAGCAGGAGGAACAGGATTAAATTTGACTTCTGCAGATATAGTAATTCATTTCGATCCTTGGTGGAATCCTGCAGTGGAAGATCAAGCTTCAGATAGAGCTCACAGAATAGGACAAAAGAAAACAGTGGAGATTATAAGACTTATTGCTAAAGGAACTATAGAAGAAAAAATATATAAAGTACAACAAAAAAAGAAGGAAATAATAGATAGAGTAATAGATAAAAACATAGGAGAAGAATTGCTTTTATCTTCTATGACACAGGATGAAATAGAAGAACTTTTTAAATTTTAAAATATAAAAGTATACTAATATAGCATATTATATTCATATGATTTTATATGATATAATAAATAACAGTAAATAAGAAACAAATGTACTCTTATACAATTTAAGAATACATTTGTTTTTTATAAAAATATAATACAATTATTTTAAGAATATCCTAATTTTTTTGCTTTATAGTAACAAGATACCAGCGCTGCTACATCATATCTAGCATCATGAAATCCAACATCATCACAGTTGAAAAGTCGTTTAGCTCCTTTTAACACTATTTTTTTATCTATATTTAGAAAATCAATAGTTTCTTCTAATCTAGGTTTCTTTAATTTACCTGTTCTAGTTGTAGCTTTTACTATAGGCTTAAAGTGTTCCATAGTACAAAAAAATTTTTTAGGAATCCAATCCGTATTATTTAATCTATTAAATTCAGCTGCTACAAATTTTTTATCAAAATTTACGTTGTGAGCTATAAAAATTCCATCTTTTAAATCTGAGCTAATTTCAGAGGCTAAATCTTTAAATTTTTTACCATTAGATAAGATTTTTAATTTTTCTGTACTAAATCCATGAATAGCTTCAGCCGATTCTTCAATATAATCTACATCAAAGAAGAAGTTTTTAGCAAATTTAACTTTTTCTTCTCCATTTGAATTAATATCACAAACACAATAAGTAAGCTGTATAATTTCACCAGGTTCTAATCCTGTAGTTTCTGTATCTATAAAAATTTTTTTCATAAAATAAATCTCCTTTGTATGTAAGGTCTATAACTTAAAGAGCCATTAGTATAATATAATTATATTATATATGATTTTTCAAATAAAGGCTAAATTAAGCTTAATTTAAAAATAAAAATAATATAAAAGTAGTTTAAATATAAATTATTATAGAAAAATTAATAAATTTATAAGTAATTTGTAACTATATTTATACTTTATTATACTTATATATGTAGTATAATAAATGATGATAATATAAGTCCATACCATTTATTGGATTCAAAGTATGGATATATTATTATATATAAAGTATAAAGGAGACTGAAAATATGAAATGCAAAAGAGCAATTAGTAAATTATTGGTTTTAGTGTTTACATTTTCTTTAATAATATCTGCTTCTTTCGCTAACAAAGTTCATGCAGATGCTTTTAAAGTAGTTACATTAGGAGCAGATTTAACTGATGCACAAAAAGAGCAAATGCTTAAATATTTTGGAGTAACAAGAAAAGAAGCTAATGTAATGGAAGTTAACAAGCAAGAAGAAGATAAATATTTAGCAGGAGTGGCCACAAGAAAACAAATAGGGACAAAATCTATATCTTGTGCTTATGTAGAACCTACGGATAAAGGCGGGTTAAACATATCTACTAATAATATATATTGGGTTACTGAGAATATGATTAGAAATGCGTTAATAACTGCAGGAATAGAAAATGCTAATGTTAAAGTAGGATCACCTTTTAACGTATCTGGAACAGCAGCTCTTACAGGAATTTTAAAAGGATTTGAAAGTAGTGAAGGTGGTAAAAAAATAGATGAGAATAAAAAGAAGGTTGCTAACGAGGAAATGGTTGTTACTGGTAATCTTGGAGAGAAAATAGGACAAGATCAAGCTGCCAACTTAATAAATGAAGTTAAAAAGCAGGTTGTTAAAGAAAAACCTAAAACAGAAAATGAAATTAAAAATATTGTAAAAGATACAACTGACAATTATGGCTATAAGATAAATGATGAAGATATGAAAAAGATAACAGCTCTAATGGATAAGATAAATGGATTGGATTTAGATTTTAAACAAATAAAAGATCAACTGAATCAGGTTAGTAATAAATTAAAAGATGTTGTTACCAGTGAAGAAGCAAAGGGATTTTTTGCTAAAATATGGAGGGCTGTTAGAAACTTCTTTGATGGCATTTTTGATAGTGATAAAGATACAAAAACAACATCTTATAATATAATAAAGATTAAAAATATAGATTATAATAATTTAAAATTATAACCTAAATATTAAATTATAAAAAACATATAATTAAAATAAAACAGCCTCTGAACTAAATAGAGGCTGTTAATATTTTGACTGTCTATAGGAAGGAGTAAGTATGAAAATTATAACTAATAAAATTTACGGCCAATACAGAAGGCCTACGGGACTAATAGGAAAATTTATTGCAAAAAGCATGAATGAAGAACATTTTGAATTAACTAGTTGGGGAGTTAATCAATTTAAAATAAAAGAGGATGATATAATATTAGATATAGGCTGTGGAGGTGGAAGGACTGTAAAAAGGCTTTCAAACAAAGCTTGTAAAGGGACAGTTTTTGGTATGGATTATTCATTAGATTGTGTAAACTTTTCTAAAAAATACAATAAAGATTTAATAGAAATGGGAAAAGTAGAAATAATTCATGGAAGTGTGAATAAGATGCCTTTTGAAGATGATAAATTTAATATTATATCTGCAATAGAAACTACATATTTTTGGCCAAGTTTATTAGATAGTTTTAAAGAAACAAGAAGAGTATTAAGTCCTTTAGGAAAGTTTGTTATAGTTAATGCTAGTTATACTAATGAAAAGTTCAAAGAAAAAAATGAAGAATATTTAAGAAAAGTACCAGGCATGAAAATATATAGTTCTGATTATATAAAAGATCTATTAAAAAAAGCTGGATATAAAAAAATATATATAAACACATTGGAAGAAAATAATTGGCTATGCGTAATTGCAGAGAAATAATATTATTATGTTAAAATAATTATTTTTAAAAACTAATTTAAGATATAAGATTGTGAAATACGGCTATAACAATAATGTTTATATACTAGAAGAGCATTTGGTTAATTCCAGATGCTTTTTATAAATTTTAAAAGTAAGAGAATATGAGAAAAATAATAAATAATTAAATTTTAGAGAACACTTAAGAAATAAGCCTTAGGTGCTTTTTACATGTATATAATGTGAGTATAGAGAAAAATATATATAGAAAATAATAGGTACTAAAATAATACCATAAGAATATAATTAACATTGGGCATTGATGAAAATTGATAAGGGCTTGATAAATTTTTTATCAAGCCCTTACTCTGAAAACTACATATAGAAAGTAGTATGATTGGGGTTTATATGCTGGAAGTAACAGATTTTAATTGTCTTAATGTTTGTGCAAATGATAATAAGTAAAGAGAATCATCGCTGATAAGATTAAAAAACATATATCATTAGTATGTCTATCAAAAATAGTATTTTTTGAAGATGCTAATTTATTTATCCAAGTATTTATCAGACCAATGATAATAGAGCTAATATATCCCCTTACATTAGTTCTAACTTTATTTATTACTATTTTGCTAATATCCTTAATGTAGTTTCTTTTTTTAGACTTTTCCATAAAACTAACCTCCTTTAAATAGTTAGGCGTATTTATGAACTCTTAAAGAAACTATCATTGTTAAAACCTCCCCTCAGTTACTTCCAACATAATTAAATTATAACATTTATTAGTATTTTTTAAAATGAAATATATGTAGGTGGGGGACAGATTATTCATTCTCCAAAGACAGGTGATGTAGTAAAAATTGCACCAGTATATAAATATTAAATTAAAGAAAAAATAATATAATTTATAAAAATCATTTTTTTTAGCTATAAATCTATATTTTTAGTATATTAGAACTAATCTACAGTATTTTGGATATGAATGATTGATTCTTATTTAAAATAGATGTAGTATATTCATAGAAAAGCCATAAGAATATTAACTAAGAAAAAAAGTATATGTTAATTATTTGAATTAAGGATTGAATATAGGTTCCATAGCTATTGTAATTATTAATAACAATACTATGATTACAATAAAAGATCCACATTGCAAATATAGAAGTTTAATAAAAAATAGTGAGGATGATACTATAATGATTTATACTATTACTTTTAATCCAGCTTTGGATTATGTAGTTAAAGTAGAGGATTTCAGAATAGGTATTTTAAATAGAACAAACTATGAGAGATTTTATGCAGGAGGCAAAGGGATTAATGTTTCAATAGTTTTAAATAGTTTAGGTTTAGAAAATATAGCATTGGGATACATAGCTGGATTTACAGGAGATGAAATAGAAAAGAAGGTTAGATCCTTGGGAATTAAAACAGATTTTATCAAATTAAAATCTGGAATGTCTAGAGTCAATATAAAGCTTAAATCAAGGAAAGAAACAGAAATAAATGGAATGGGGCCCATTATAGATAATGAGTCATTAAATCAATTATTTAATAAGTTAGATACATTAAAAGAGGGAGACTTTTTGGTCCTTGCAGGGAGTATTCCTAATACTATTTCAGAAAACATATATGAAAATATAATGGAAAGGCTAAGAGAAAAAAATATAAAATTTGTAGTAGATGCAACTGGCCCACTTTTGTTAAAGGTTTTAAAATATAAACCATTTTTGATTAAACCAAATTATTATGAGTTGTTAGATTTATTTAATAATAACATTAAAAATGAAGAGGATATAATCTATTACGGAAAAGAGCTACAAAAGATGGGTGCAGAAAATGTTATAATTTCTATGGCAGAACACGGAGCTATATATATTCCATCTAAAGGTGAAATAATAAAAAAGAGTGCGCCTAGAGGCGTTTTAATAAACTCTGTAGGTGCTGGTGATTCCATGGTAGCAGGTTTTATAGCAGGATATTTAAAAAATAATAAATTAGAAGAAGCATTTAAAATGGCATTAGCTTCTGGTAGTGCTAGTGCATTTTCAGAAGAATTAGCTACTAAAAAACATATAGAAGAGATATTAAAACAAATATTGTAGGTTTAATATATTAATATTAAATTGTAATATTAATTAAAAGATAATTAAAACAAAAATCCCACATTTTACTGTGGGATTTTTGTTTTAATCAAATTGTTCTGCCATATTAGTTAATTTTTTATTAAGTGCAAATATTATTACAGCATTTGCTATAAGAGCTACGGGAATGGCTATAAAAACTTGTAGTGGTCCTAATTTGTCTATGAATGCTTGACCGTATCCAGCTAATTTATTAGCTGCAAAAGTACTTAAAAACCAAACTCCCATTAATACTGAAGCGTATTTAGGTGGTGCAAGTCTATTAAGCATTGAGTTTCCAATTGGTGAGAAACACATTTCTCCAGTGGTTTGTAATACATAAAATAATAATACCCAAATTACACTAGCTTTTATTGCAGTGTCAGAAGAACCACCTCTTTGCAATACTGCGAATATCATAAATGCGAAACCAACGGCCAATAGTACAAAACCAAGAGCCATTTTTTGAGTTATGTTTAAGTCACCTCTCTTGGAATTTTCAAGTTTAATCCAAAGAGCAGACATTATAGGTCCTAATATAACACACATAAACCCATTGAATGAATCTAACCAAGGTACTGGCATAGTAAAGCTTCCTATACTCATATCTATAAAATCTCTAGTGTATAGAGCTATAGATGTGGATGCTTGATTATAAGCTGTCCAAAAGAATATAGAAAAGAATGTCAATACAAATATAACTATAGTTCTATTTTTCTCAGCCTTTGTTAAAGGTGTAGTTGATTGTTCTTTATTAGTATTACTTGTTGCAGTAGGAACCAGTTTAGCAGCTGCTATTTTGCCGGAATTCCCCATTGTTTTTTTTACGCCAAGGGCAAAGGATAGACCTGATAAAAGACAAGCTATGGCTCCACCCAAGAAAACAGCCTTATATCCATAATGAGTTATTTGACCATTAACTTTTGTAGAAAAAATTTGATCTGCAAAAAGTCCAAATAAAAGAGGTCCAAACATTGCACCTATATTTGTAAATGAATACATAATTGAGAATGCACCATCTTTTTTAGAATCATTTTGATCGTACAAGAGACCAACCATTGTATTTAGATTTCCTTTAAAGAAACCAGTACCAATAGTTACAAAGATAATCATTGCGTATACCCCAAACTTGCCCTGATTTAAGAAAAGAACAAAGTTACCAGCAGCCATTAATAAAGTACCTAATATTACACAATATCTTGCTCCTAAATAACGGTCACAAATCCAGCCACCTATTACTGGTGCTAAATAAGTCAGTGCTGCATAGGTAGATACCAAAGATGCTGCATCTGCTTTGCTTAAGCCGAAGCCACCTTTAATAATTTGAGTTGCTAAGAAGAGTATAAGTACAGATTTTACACCATAAAATGAAAATCTTTCCCAAGCAACTGTTAGCCCACAGACATAAAGTCCTGAAGGATGTTTTGATTTTGCATCTTTTGCCATTTTAAAGCCCCCTTGTTTAAAATTAATATAAATATATAATATTAAGTTATTAACTTAATATATAACAAAATTAAAAATATTAAGTTTAAGCAAACAATAATTTGTTGTTTAATATAATTTACAAAATAGTAATATATTTCTAATAATCTAATTATAATAATATTATTAAATATTGGAAAAATCAACACATTTGCAATAAATATATATTTGTTAAATTATAATGAAAAACAATAGCTGGAATAATGTTTAAAATCAATAGACTATAAAATAAAGTTATAAATAATATAAAACATTTAATTTGTGGAATGATTAATATATATATAATATTTATATTCTCAAATTGAAAAAATAATGTATTAGATTATGAAAGATAAATACTTATTCTATTTAAATTAGGTTCAATTATTATATATTATAATATGGTATTTATTGGAATTTACCATAATGTACTATTCTTATTAATAAATTCTTATTAATAGAAATAGAATTGCTAAAATAAATATTATATATGTAAACTAAATTATAAAGTGTTAATATTATATAGTATGAATAATTTAAAGGTGGGATAGTATATATGATGTCCATGCCTATTTATTTAAATAAGATGCTAATACAGGATTTATATTCTATTTTAATAAATGGCTATTTACAAAGTACAAGTATAAAATATATTACAGATAGAACAGACTCTGTTAGATTACAAAAAGAGCTGGAGAAAAATTTCAGAAATGAAAATACGTACTCTAAAAAGAAAAATAAATTTCATAATAGAGAAAAAAGTATATGCAATAAAGATAAAGAAAGATTATCAATGAAAAGTGATTGTATAAGTGATGAATCTAGTATTATGGGAAGTTTAGATGGAAAAAACACTAATATAAAAGAATTTGGAGTTACTAAAATATATACTACTTTTCATTTGTTTTATAATTTAAAGAATATGATGATGAATGAAAATATGATAAAACAAATAACGGAACAAGATATTGTAAATAATAATATAAAATGTGGAGATTATGTGGAATTTGAAGGAAATATGGATAGCTCCTGTATAGTTTCACAATTAGATTCTTTAATAAACACTATAGAGTGCTATGATATTAATAAATTAAACAATTTAATTTTAGAAAACACTAAAAATAATATTAACTCTATAAATAATATTAACTCTATAAATAATATTAACTCTATAAATAATTATACAGTTATATTAAAAGAACTAAAAATTTTAAATGAAAATTTAAAGAAATATAATACTAGAGATATGGTGGTGAGGCTTAAAAATTGTAGTGGAGTATTAAGTTTAAACATAAATAATTTTTCAGAAGAAAGTCCATATATGTATGATGCAGCATATTGTAATTGCAAAATTCTATGCAAAGTACTTAGAGTGGCAGAAAACAAAAATAAAATAGATCTACTTAGAAAAACAGGCATGAGTAATTATTACAATAAGTTATTGACTACAATGACTCCATATTTAAACCTATTAAATAATAATGATATTTTAACGTTTGATAATATTAAGACTACTATAGAAGGGCCAGCTATTCAAGGTATACCCATTGCTATATATGTATAGCGAATATGAAATTATATAAAAAGTATAAATGCTATGTTGTATAAGAATGGAATTTTACATTAAAAAGATTAGTAGGGGTACTTATCAATTTTATTTATAAAGAGTAATTAGAGCTAACAGAAAGCTTATAAAAGCTTAAATGTTAGCTTTAATTATTAAAGTTGATAAATTATGAACTATAAACTTATCTTTAAAAAATGTGGATTAATGTATTTCATAGAAGTTTTAATTGGTATATTTAAATCATTAAAAGTATGTTGAGATATTAAAGGTTCTCCATTATTAAAAGAGGTAATTATTGCAGAATGAAATATGCGATGATTGGTATCTTCAAAGAATACTAAATCACCAATTTCTAGATCACTTTTGTTATAAATCTCTAAACCTTTTGCTCCAAAAGAATTTTTTTCTTGATTTATTTTTAAATAATAATATAAAGAATGAGCTACGGCCCAACAAATTGACCAAGTATCATCCATAATATTTATAGTATTTTTAGAATTGTACCACCATGGATATTCTCTATTATAATTCATTGGAGCTCCACCAGCCAATAGGCATTGAGAAATAAAATTAGTACAATCGCCAATTATTGTCTTTAATAGAGAAATACCTGTATTTAGGATTAGGATTTAGAGCATAAGTTACAGCATAATCTACAGCCTTTCGTCTTAAATATCTATTTTCACTTTTCATTATTAAAGTCATTATAGTTTTAAACCTCATTAAATGATTATAATTAATATGATATGCTATTTTAATTGTTGTAGTGAACGGTATTGAAATTTATAATAATATACCTAAATATTTAAGAATAAAATTTTACAAATATTAATATATTTTTTATTTTATACAAAGAATTATATTTACTATTAATTATAGGGGTGTTCATAATTATAATAAAATAGTATAATAATCAAGGGAAAAGTGTATGTGATGGTTATAAATATAGAAATTATAATAAAGGGAGAATAATATGAAGAAAAGTGCCATAGAAAAAATGAAAGAATTAATAGAAAAAAATAAGAAGAAATCTCTACAGAATAATTCTAATTTAAGAGCTCAAAAGAATATTGGAGGAAGTAGAAAAGCTATCAGAAATAAAAAGTCTGGTGGTCTATTTGATAAATAGATAATACATAGATTTATATTGTGGAGGTTACTAAAGATGAGTTGTTACTTTAATAATAAACCTTATGTTTTAGTTTTTGGAGCATCAGTTGTTGATATTTTTGGATTTAGTTGCTGTGATTATAGAACTCATAATTCCAATCCTGGGAAAATAAAAATATCCTTTGGTGGAGTTTGTAGAAATATAGCAGAAAACCTATCAAAAGTTGGAGTTAATACTAGATTTATATCTATATTAGGGGAAGATAAAAATGGTAAATGCATGCTGGAGCATTCTAGAAAAATAGGTTATGATATGGAAGATTCTCTTATATTAAAGGGCGGTACTACGCCTACTTATATGGCCATATTAGATCAAAATGGAGAAATGGTTTCAGCAGTAGCTGATATGAAAAGTATTGATAAAATGAATTGTGAATTTATAGATTCAAAGGAACATATAATAGAAAAATCTGAATATACTGTTTTGGATTCGGATAATCCCAAAATAATGGAATATATATTAAAGAAGTTTAAAGGTAGAACAAGGTTTATATTGGATCCTGTGTCTGCTGAAAAAGCTAAGAATATAAAGTATTTAATAAAATACTTTCATACTATAAAACCAAATATACATGAAGCTGAAGTTCTATCTGGATTCAAAATAGAGAGTATGGAAGATTTAAAAAAAGCAGGACAATATTTTATATCATTAGGTGTAGAAAATGTGTTTATAAGCTTAGACTCAGAGGGTATATATTATAAAAATAAAACTGAAGAAGGAAAAATAAAAGCTCATGATGTAACAGTTAAAAATGTTACAGGTGCTGGAGATGCTTTTGTAGCTGGTATAGCATATGGATATATGAATAAATTATCTTTAAAAGAAACTGTGAAATTTTCTATATCCATGGCTAATCTGACTATAGAACATGAAGAAACTATAAATCCAGATTTGAGTTATGAAATTGTAAAAAACAACATAAAGAGCATTGAATGGTCTCAAGAAATTTTATAATTAAATTATAGCTATATAATTTAACTACATATTAGATATTTAAGATAAATTTTATTTTAAATATAAAAAACTATGAATTAATAGATTCTGGTTCTATAATTCATAGTTTTTTGTGCCTAAGTTTTAAAATATAAATATATAATGTTGATATAAATAATATATAACAGATGATAAATTTATATTGAAATAGAAATTATGATTTATAATGTAAAAAACACTAGTTGAAGTAACATACTGTTTTTTTTATTAGTTTTCAGTGTGTGTAAATATACGTAATTATTACAAAATTTTCTACAAGAAAAGGATTACCTTAAATTAAATGACATTTTATAACTAATATAAATAATTGTTTTGCAATTATTTTAAAATAATTAATCTATTGTAAAGATTTATAAGAAAAACACCGAATAATATAGTGGATATAATAAGTATATTTTATAGGAGGAATAATAAATGAAATTTAAGACAATGAGAGGAAAAATGCTTACTTATTTTCTGTCGATTTTTTTAGTGATTTTTATTGTAATATCATTTACTACATATTTTATGTGTAAAAAAATGATAGAAAATAAAGCTTCAAGTCTTATGCTAGAAGTAAGCAGGCAGGTGTCTAAAAGTATAGAGGAAAGTATGAATAGCAAAATAGAATCTTTAGAGACATTATCTAGCAATTCTATTATAAAAGATAATAAGATATCTTTTGATAAAAAGAAGGCCATTTTACAAGATGAAATTAAATTACATGGACATATAAAAATGGGAATAGCAGATAAGAAAGGTAATTCTATTCAAACGGATGGTAGTAAAGTAAGTATAAAAGATAGACCTTATTTTAAACAGGCAATGAAAGGAAAGACTTCTATATCTGAACCCATAGTAAGCAAGGTTGATGGAAGAGTAGTTATAGTTTATGCAGTACCAATTAAGAATGGAGAAAATACTGTAGGAGCTCTTACAGCTATAAGAGATGGAAATGATATAAGTAATATTTCAAATAGCATAAAAGTAGGACAATCTGGAGGAGCTTATATGATAGATGATACTGGAACAGTTATAGCTCATCAAAATAAGGAATCTGTTATTAAAAGTGAGAACAGTATGAGAGATTCTGAGAAAAATCCTGAATTAAAACCTATTGCAAATATAGAAAAGGCTATGACTGAAGGTAAGGAAGGTATCGGACAATATAAATATAAAGGAGCTGAAAAATATATAAGTTATAGTCCAATGAAAAGTACGGGATGGTCTGTAGCTATATATGCGCCTAAATCTGAAGTCCTAAAAGAAGTATCACAGATTACAAGAAATATAATTATATTAGCTATTTTAGGAATAGGAATAGCTTTAGTTTGTATATGGATTGTTTCTACACAAATATCAAATAAATTAATGGCTATGAGAGATAGTTTAAATATAGTAGCTACAGGAGACTTAACAAATAATATAGATAGCGATATGGAAAAAGAAAAGGATGAGTTAGGGCACATGGCAAGAGCTTTATCTAAAACAGTTATTTCTATAGGTGGTATGATAAAGAGCTTAAAGGGAAGTTCCTTCAATATAGATGATAAAGCAAATAACTTAGCAGCTATATCAGAAGAATTTACAGCTACTACAGAAAACGTATCAACAGCTATACAGGAGGTAGCTAGTGGAGCATCTAATCAAGCAGAAGCTTTAGCAGAAATAGTATCTATGCTAAATGATTTCAGTGAAAAGATAAATTCTACAGTAAATAATATAAAAGAAATAGACATAATATCTAAGGAAATAGATAGTAAAGCTAATGTTAGTAACAAAGATATGAAAGAACTTTTAAATTCTATAGAAATATTAACTAATGTATTTGAAGATTTTGAAACAAAAATATTTACAATGGAATCTAATGTACAAAAGATTAATGAAATAACTAATCTTATAAATGATATAGCAGAAAAAACTAATCTTTTAGCGTTAAATGCTGCTATAGAAGCTGCAAGGGCAGGAGAATCAGGAAAAGGATTTGCAGTGGTAGCAGATGAAATAAGAAAGCTTGCTGAAATGAGTAGAAAGTCCTCAGAGGATATATACAAGATAGTAAACGGTGTTTTAGATAACACTACAGATATGGTTAGAAGCTCAAAAGAAGTAAATGAAAAATTAAACGGTCAAAAATCTAATGCAGATGAAGCTATGAATTCTTTCATGGAAATATCAGAAGCTGTAACAAATATGATACCTAAAATAATGAATATAAATGATTCAGCTAATACTATAGAAAAGAATAAAAATGAAATTTTAAATAAATCAGAGACTATAGCATCTATATCACAGGAAATATCAGCTTCAGCAGAAGAAATATCTGCATCTTCTGAAGAAATGAGTGCATCATCAGGAGAAGTAGCTAATACAGCTCAAAGCTTAAATGAAATGACTCAAGGGATGTTAAATGAAATGAATAAATTTAAAGTGGAATAAAATTATTAATAAAAAACACTATCATTCTTAACAGTTGATAGTGTTTTTTATTATATTTATTTACAAGGTTTCATTAATTATTATTTACTTTCTAAATATTCATCATAAGTAAGTTTTTTATCAATGAATTTTGTAGATGATACTTCTATAATTCTATTAGCTATTGTTTGTATAAATTGGTGATCATGAGAAGTGAATAATAGGTTACTCTTATAATCCATTAGACCATTGTTTAGTGCAGTTATAGATTCTAAATCCAGGTGATTGGTAGGTTGATCTAATATAAGAACATTAGCATTGTTAAGCATCATTTTTGATAGCATACATCGAACCTTTTCTCCACCAGATAAAACCTTAACTTCTTTTAAAGCTTCTTCACCAGAAAACAGCATTCTTCCTAGGAATCCACGTAGATAGCTTTCAGATTTTTCTTCTGAATATTGTCTTAACCAATCCACTAAATTTAAATTTACATCATTAAAGTATTCAGAATTATCCTTTGGAAAATAAGCTGTTGTTATAGTTATACCCCATTTAAATTTACCATTATCTGGTTCTAACTCACCAGATAGTATTTTAAATAAGGTACTTATAGATAATTCGTCTCCTACAAAAGCTATTTTATCATCTTTACCTATTATGAAACTTATATCATCTAATACTTTTATTCCATCTATTGCTTTAGTCAAACCTTCTACTCTTAATATATCATTACCAACTTCTCTTTCAGGCTTAAAGGCTATGTAAGGATATCTTCTGCTAGATGGTTGTATGTCATCTAACTCAATTTTATCTAATAATTTTTTACGAGAAGTAGCTTGCTTAGATTTAGAAGCATTAGCACTAAAACGAGCAATAAATTCTTGAAGTTCTTTTATTTTTTCTTCTTTTTTCTTATTTTGATCTTTAGTCATTTGAAGAACTAATTGACTAGATTCATACCAAAAATCATAGTTTCCTACATATAATTTAATTTTAACAAAATCAACATCTGCCATATGAGTACATACTTTATTTAAGAAGTATCTATCATGGGATACTACGATAACTGTTCCTTCAAAATTTATCAAGAATTCTTCAAGCCAATTAATAGATTTTATATCTAAATGGTTAGTAGGCTCATCCAGTATAAGAACTCCAGGGTTTCCAAATAAAGCTTGAGCAAGTAATACTTTTACCTTTTCACTACCGGATAGATCTTTCATATCTTTTTCGTGAAGTTCTGTTCCTATACCTAAACCTTGTAGTAGTGAAGAAGCTTCAGCTTCAGCTTCCCAACCATTTAATTCTGCGAATTCTCCCTCTAGTTCAGAAGCTTTTATTCCATCTTCGTCTGTAAAAGGCGTTTTAGCATATATAGCATCCTTTTCTTTCATTATTTCATAAAGTCTTTCATTACCCATTATTACTGTTTCTAAAACAGGAAATTCATCATATTTAAAGTGATCTTGTTTTAAAATAGACATTCTAACACCAGGTTTTATGGAAACATCCCCAGTATTTGCATCTATTTCTCCAGATAAAATTTTTAAAAAAGTACTTTTACCTGCACCATTTGCACCTATAACACCGTAGCAATTGCCAGGTGTGAATTTAATATTTACATCTTCAAAAAGTTTTTTATCCCCGTATCTTAAACTTAAATTTGTTACTGTAATCAAGCTTATACCATCCTTTACTAAAATTTATGTTCTCGCGACATTATACCATAAAATAGCCTATTTAAAAAGAATTTATTTATTAATACTTAGAAAATTTCAAAGAAGTATTTTATAGAACTTAATATATAAGTATTTTATTATTATACATATAATTAAATAAGTATTTTATTATCTTGTCAAATTATAGTAATATTATAATTGAGAATTATAAGAGGGTAGGTGAAATTTTGCTTTAATAATTAGCTGTTTTATAGTTATATTATAATTAAACCTAATATAAGCACTAATAATAGTTATAATTATAAAGAGCTAGTTTAAGGTAAAACAATTAAAATGATAAATAAAAATGAAATTTCTAGACTTAAAGGTGAGGGTTTTTTGGCTCAGAAACAGGAGGGTTATTTTTCTGTAAGAATATTAAGTACAGCAGGCAATTTTACATCCAAACAAATTGTGAAATTGGCAGAGATAGCAGATAATTATGGAAAAGGATATTTAGGTGTAACTACACGATTAGCTACAGAAATACCATGGATTAAGTATGAAGATATAGAAGCAGTTAAAAAGGAAATAACATGTAATAATATGATCCATGGAGGTACTGGTAAAAAAGTAAGACCTTTAGTAGCCTGCAAGGGTACTGTTTGTATTCATGGATTGTACGATACACAAAAACTTTGTTCTAAACTTCACGATAAATACTTTGGTTATGAATTGCCATCAAAATTTAAAATAGCTTTAGTAGGATGTCCTAATAATTGTGCTAAAGCATCTATAAATGATATAGGAATTATGGGACAAGCACATGTAGAGCTTAATAAAGAAAAGTGTAAATCATGTGGTATATGTACTAAATTCTGTAGACAAAAAGCTATTAGTATAAAGAATGATGAATTAATATATAAAAAAGATTTATGTGTAAATTGCGGAGAATGTGCTAAGGTCTGTCCTTTTAAAGCTATGAGTATTAAGAGACAAGGATTGCAAATATTCTTAGGAGGAAGATTTGGTAGAGAACATAGAATAGGAAATAAATTGACAGGATTATTTAAAGAAGAAGAAATACCAGATCTGGTACAGAAAATTTTTAATGTGTATAGTGACATGGCAAACCCAGGGGAAAGATTAGCCAAAATGGTAGAAAGAGTTGGCTTTAAGAAGATAGAAGAGGCTATATTAAAATAAAGATAGATATAGGATTATTTCCTATATCTATCTTTATTTTAATATATCAACAAAACATATTTTTTATAATACTAATAAAATCTTTGTTTCAATATTTTAGTAATTACTAATTATTTAGTCTATATAATTATCTATTATAGTCACTAATTCACCAATATCTGGCTTGCTCAGCTGCTCATCAGCTCCTACAGAAGCTCCTTTATGCTTTAAATCTTTAGTAATCAAAGAAGAAAATATTATAACAGGAAGTTTCTTTAGTATTGGATGTTCTTTTATTTTTCTTGTAAGAGTATGACCATCCATTTGAGGCATTTCTATATCTGTAATAAGAATCTGAACATCTTCTGTAAAATTCTCACCTTTTTTGTCTGCTAATTCAAGCAATGAATCTAATGTTTGCTTTCCATCATCAAATATAGTTAGTTTTTTAAATCCAGCTTTGTTAAGTGTATCTTTCAAAAGTTTTCTTACTAAGGAAGAATCATCAGCTAAAAACACCTTAATATGAGATCTATCTTTATAATCTACATTAACTATTTTTTCTTCACTTATACCTGTACTTGGATTTATATCTGTAACTATTTTTTCAAAATCTAATAATAGTATGATTTTATCATTTAATAGTATATTTCCTATAACTAACGGATTAGCAGATATATCATCTGGCTTTAATATTTTTTCCCAGCCTATTCTATGAATAGCTACTATTTCATCTATTTTAAAAGCTACATTAACCATATTAAATTCACATATAATTGTCTTAAATTTCCCTTTTGAAGAGCTTTTTTGACCTAATATATAGGAAAGGTCTATTAGTGGAAGAATTTTTTCCCTACATAAAATTAGCCCTTCTATGGCAGGATCGCTTTGAGGTACCTTAGTTACGCTATCTACTTCTATTACTTCCTTTACTTTTATAACATTGATAGCATAATGCTTATCATTAACTAAAAATTCTATTATTTCTACTTCTCCTGTACCAGATTCTAATAATATATTAGATTCCATTTTATTACCCCACTTTCTGGATTATAGCAAAATCATTATATTTTACTTATAGAATATTTCGTTTATAAAAAAAATTACTTTATATTTCATTTTCTATAATAAATTTAATTACTTTATACTATATTAATTATAATATAAAATAGTAATTTTATCTAATATATTAAATCCATTACTTTCTTGACAAAATCATATACTGAGTTTAAACTTATATAAGTTTTTAATGATAAATATATTTAGATATATTAATATAAAGGAGAATCTTATGAGTAATTCATTTCATGCATTAAATTTAAATGGCAAATTGACTGAAGGATTAAAAAGACTAAATATAAATATACCTACAGAAATCCAACAAAAAGCTATACCATTAGCTATTGAAAATAAAGATATAATAGCACAATCAGAAACAGGTACTGGAAAAACTTTAGCTTATTTATTGCCTATATTTGAAAAAATAAATACAGAGAATAAAGAAATGCAAGCTATTATATTGGCTCCCACTCATGAATTAGCTATGCAAATAAATAATGAAATAAAAAATATAAGTTCAAGTTCAAACATAAGTTTAAAATCTATGGCCATAATAGGAGAGGTAAATATAAAAAGGCAGATTGAAAAATTAAAGGAAAAGCCACACATTATTGTAGGCTCTCCAGGAAGAATATTAGAGCTTATAAAAAAGAGAAAAATAACTGCTCATACAGTTAAAACTATAGTCATAGATGAGGGAGATAGGCTTTTAGACAAAAATAACGTAAAAGTAGTTAAGGATGTAATAAAAACAACATTAAGAGAGAGGCAACTTATGCTATTTTCTGCTACAATAAATGAATCTACTTTAAATGTTGCAAAGGATCTAATGAAGGATCCTAAAGTAGTAAAAGTTAAAGAAAAAAATACTGTAAATGAAAATATTAAGCATTTATGTATTGTTGGTGAGCATAGAGAAAGAATTGAAACTCTAAGAAAGCTTATAGCAGCAACTAACCCTAAAAAAGCAATTGTATTTATAAATAAAAATGAAGAAATAGAATTAACTACATTAAAACTTCAATATCATAACATTAAAGCCTATGGAATATATGGCTCTGCTGAAAAGGAACAAAGGAAGAAAGCATTAGAAGATTTTAAATTAGGGAAGATTCAGATACTAGTTTCATCGGATTTATCAGCTAGAGGCCTTGATATAGAAGATGTGAATTATATATTTAATTTAGATTTACCTGAAAATCCTAAAGAATATTTACATAGAGTAGGGAGAACGGGAAGAGCTTCTAACAAAGGGACTGCTATTTCTATAGTAACAGAAAAGGAAAAAACATTAATAAAAAAATATGAAAGAGAATTTAATATTAATATAGAAGAAAAACAATTGTATAAAGGAAAACTTATTAGTGGCAAAAAAGAAAATTTTCATCCACAAAATAGGAAGAATAAATTTGTTTCAATTAATAAAAATAAGAAAAATAATTCCATTAGTAAATCTAAGAATAAAAATAAAAGGAATTAAAGCAACAGAGGGATTTTAAAATAAAATTCCTCTGTTGCTTTAATTCCTAAAAAATATAGATAGATTAATAAATTAGAGATATGATATAAAAAAATATAGAGGTGGTTTCATAAACAATTATTAAAGTATATTAAGTATAAAATAATATATATTTATATAAACTATAGATAGACTGTAATAAAATAATTAAAAACACAAGAATTATATGCTATAATATATAAGTTATACTTATAAAGGAAAATAAATTTAGTTGAAATTATAGATTATATAAATATTTTAATGATTTGCAAAATTATTATCTTAACTAAGTAGGATTAAATTTAAAAATAAAGAAGGTGCATTATGATAAAATTAGGAGAAATACAAAGTCTAGAAATAATAAGAGAGGCCCCTATGGGAGTATATTTAAATTCTAAAGAGGATAAAAGCGAAAATGACATACTATTACCTGGAAAACAAGTGCCTAAAGAAGCTAAAGTAGGGGATGAGGTAGAAGTATTTGTTTATAGAGACTCAGAAGACAGACTGATAGCTACCATAAATAAGCCTAAGATAACTATTGGAGAAATTGCTCCGTTGAAGGTTATAGAAAAAACAAAAATGGGAGCTTTTTTAGATTGGGGATTAGAAAGAGATTTATTTCTGCCTTTTAAAGAGCAGACTTATCCTATACAAGAAGAAAAAGAATGTTTGGTTTATTTATATATAGATAAAAGTGATAGATTATGTGCTAGCATGAATGTATACAGGGTGTTAAGCACAGAATCTCCTTATAAAGAAAATGACGAGATTAAAGGGTTTATATACGATATAAAGAGAGACCTAGGAGCTTTTGTTGCTGTAGATAACGAGTATCATGGACTTATACCTAAGAATGAATTATACGGAAAGTTTAGATATGGAGATAAAGTTGAGGCTAGAGTAACTAAAGTTAAAGAAGATGGAAAACTAGATTTAAGCATTAGAAAAAAAGCATATAAACAAATGGATGAGGATGCAGATGTTATTTTAGAAAAATTAAATTCTAATGGAGGAAAGCTTTATTTAAACGATAATAGTAATCCAATAGCCATAAAACAACTTTTAAATATGAGTAAAAATGCATTTAAAAGGTCAGTAGGAAGGCTTTTAAAAGAAGGTAAAATAGAATTTATTGAAAATGGTATTAAGCTTAAATAAAAGATAAAGCATCTACTATATTGGACATAGCCAAGGGTAGATGCTTTTATTTAATTAATCTAATCTATGTTAATGTTAAACTTAATAAGTAACACATTTGACTAAATACATTTACTTAAGAATATGAATATGGAAATATATGCAATAAAATAAATAATTATATTAAATAAAATGAGGTTAAAGCTATGAATGAATTAAGTTTTAAAAATTATGAATTAAGTGACGAAATACTAAGATCACTAGGACAATTAGGCTACAAAAATCCGTCGGAAGTTCAAAAGCAAGTTATACCACTAATATTAAATGACAAGGATATTATAGTAAAATCAGAAACTGGTAGCGGGAAGACTGCGGCCTTTGGTATACCTGTTTGCGAAAAACTAGAGTTAGAAGAAAAGGACCCTCAAGTATTAGTTCTTACGCCCACTAGAGAATTGGCTCTTCAAATTAAGGAGGAAATATCCAGCATAGGGTTATATAAAAGACTAAGATGTACAGCCATTTTTGGTAAACAACCCATGAGTCTTCAAAAGAGAGCATTAAAACAAAGAGTGCATTTAGTTGTAGGCACTCCTGGTAGAATATTAGATCATATAGAAAAAGAAAACTTAAATTTAAAAAATATAAAATATTTTATCTTGGATGAAGCAGATGAAATGCTTAATATGGGATTTATAGATCAGGTGGAAACTGTTATAAAAAAATTGCCTAAGGATAGAGTAACTATGCTATTTTCTGCTACTATACCAGATACAATAGAAAATTTGTGTAAAAAGTATATGAAGAATCCAGAAAAAATTAATATAAATCCAGAAAATATGATTACAACAACCATAAATCAATCTTATTATGAGGTAGAGGGAAAAAACAAGTTGTCTCTTTTGCAAAAAATAATATATAAAGAAGTGGTAGATAATTCTATTATATTTTGTAATACAAGAGAAAAGGTAGATGAAGTCTTAAAAAATATGAAAAAAAAAGGTTTTAATGCTATTGGGTTACATGGTGGAATGGAACAAAAGGATAGATTAGAAACTATGAAAAAATTTAAACAAGGACAATTTCAGTTTTTAGTATGCACAGATGTAGCATCTAGAGGTATTCATGTACAAGATATAAGTCACGTTATAAACTATGAAATGCCATATGAAAAAGAAAGCTATGTTCATAGAATAGGACGAACAGGAAGAGCTGGAAAAGAAGGAGTGGCCATAACATTCATAGAGCCTAATAAAATTAGATTTTTAAAAGATATAGAAGATTATATAGAAAAAGAAATAACTAAAAAGAAAGAACCTTCTGTAGAAGAAGTAGGTAAGGGTAAAAAAATATTTGAAGAAAATATTAAGAATAGGATTAAAATAAAGGCTCCAAAAGTTAACAATAATCAAAAGGGCATTACTAAAATATATATAAGCGCAGGAAGAAAGAAAAAGATTAGAGCAGGAGACATTGTAGGTGCTATAACTAGTATAGAAGGTGTTAATGTAGACAATATAGGTATAATAGACATACAAGATAATCATTCTTATGTGGATATATTAGAAGGGAAGGGAGCTATAGTACTTAAGTATAGTGAAGATATGAAAATAAAAGGGAAAAAAGTTAAAATTCAGAAAGCATTAAAATAGATATAGTATTCTTAATACTGTAGAAGTGTTAATGAGTGATAGCAATAGGGAGAGTTGTAATGTACATTCGAAAGAAAATAATATAGATATATCAAAACCAGGAATATATACTTATATAGGCACTGTAGAGGGATATAATGGTGAGGTTAAATTAACGCTAAAGGTAAATGGAGAAATTCCTTATGGCATGGGTAATTCATCAGGTAATATATTAAATAAGGGATTTATTGCAAAGGATAATGAGTATATATACTGTGTGAATAAAGAAAATGGGAACGGTAAAATATATAGAAATAAGATAAATGGAGCGGAAGATAAACAACTTTCTAGCAATTCTGCTGATTTTTTAAATATATATGGAGAATATATATACTATGTAAGTAATGGAGATTTATGTAGAATAAAAAAAGATGGTAGTGAAGAGAAAATAATCAAATCCGCTGCTCCATCTTATATGACTATATATAATGACTTTATATATTATTTTGATAAAAGTCAGGGTGGTATATATAAAATAAAAATAGATGGATCCGCTTATAGTCAAGTAGTATCAGGCGGTAAATGGAGAGCAGATTCTCAGTTTATCGTTTCAGGAGAGTTTATATATTATTCAAATTATGAAGATAATTCATCTATATATAAAATTAGAACAGATGGTTCTAGCAAAATAAAATTAAACACTCTTTCTTGCAGTCAAATGAATATAATAGGAAAGTATATATACTATATTTCTAATGGAAATCTGTACACAATCTGTATAGATGGAAGTGATAATAAATTATTATATTCAGGTAATATATCAAATATAAACGGATATGGCAATAATATATACTATGTAGACAATAATGATAACAATGCATTATATAAGATAAATTTAGATGGTAGTTATAGAATTAAACTAAGTAAAAAATCAATTAACTATATAAATATCTTAGATGGTGAAATTTATTATAATACTTTGGATAACCAAGAGAAGATATATAAGCTTTATTTAGAATAGTTATAAATTAATGTAACGTTTATTAAATATAAAAAAGGGAGTTAAGAATTTTTAAATATAAAAAATTCTACTCTCTTTTCTCTTTTTATATTTAATAATAAAGCTTAAAATCAATTAATTTTTATATTAAAAATAAAATAGTTACCGGAATAAATATTATGTAAATATACTTAAAGTAAAAATAATAAAATATGCAAAATAATTAATAATTGAAGATTTTCTTATATATTTATTAATATTGATTTTTTAAATACTTTTCCGTAGATTTGATATTAATTTTTGATATAATAATTTTTATAGACACATATATATTTATATAAGAGAACTGTGGAGGATTTTATGAGAAAGATGATGACTGTATTTACAAAAATACTATTATTGTTATTATTAGGTTTTAGTATTTTTATAATATTTAATTTAGTAAGTTTAACTAGAAATCAAGAAAGATTTATACCAGATAATGCAATGAATGTGTATATCAGAGCTGCAGATGAAATTAGCCAAGGTAAGTTGCAAATTAATTGGAAATATATAGCCGCTTTAGATGTGGTTAAAAATAAAGAAGATTTTTCTAAAACTAATATAAGTAATTCAAAAATATTAGGAAATAAATTTTTAGAGATAACAAATGATAGAAAATTTAAAAATACTAACTATAGACTGTTGAGTTTAGATGAAGTCATAAATAAAATGAGACTTAATAAAGATGAAAAAAGAAGGCTTATAAATATTTACGTAGATTAAATGATGTATCTCCTATAACACCTGATAAATATAAGAATAAATTTATAAATGAATTAACACCTGTAGCCAAGCAACTATATAATGATTATGGAATTTTGCCATCTATAACTATAGGCCAAGCTATTTTAGAATCAGATTGGGGAAGATCAGAGCTTAGTAAAAAGGGGAATAATTTATTTGGAATTAAGGCTACACCTTCTTGGAAAGGGAAGGTGCTGAATATGGAAACTTCAGAAAACTATAATGATGAAATAAAAGATAATTTTAGACAGTATAAATCTAAAGATGAGTCTATAAGAGATTATGCTAATTTTTTACTTAACAATAAAAGATATAAAGAAAATAAAGTTTTTAGATCTACAGAATATAAAACACAAGCTAAAGCTATAGAAAAGGCAGGATATAGTACTAAAAAAGATAAGAAAGGTAATTTATTATATAGTAATTTGCTTGGAAAGATTATAAGGGAATATAATTTGCAATTAATAGATAGTAATACTCAAGAGGATTTAAGTGAATTATAAGCAATTAATTAATTTTAGTTGCTTATTTCTTTATTTATAGTAGTATTAACATAATATTTATTATGTTAATACTACTATAAAGTAAACTAAAAAATATAGCATTAATAATTAATTTAGTGCTATAAATACAATAAAAAAATATAAAACTCTCTATTAATAATATAATTATCATAATACAGAGTTTCATATGTAAAATTTAATAAAAACATTTTAAAATTAAAACAAATCAATAGATAGAAAATATATTTTATATTAAATTAAATGTTCTAAGCTCCAATATTTGTTGGAGGAGTGAAAACTCTTGTAGCTAGTTCATCATCTAGCATATATAGTACTGCTGGATTAGATTCTGATCTTCTTAATTTTCTAATTATAGTATTAAAGTTGTTTTCTTCTTCTACTTGTTCATCTATAAACCATTTTAAAAGACTTATAGTAGCATGTTCTTTTTCTTCTGTAGCAATGTCAGTTAAATTGTATACTCTATTTGTAACTATTTTTTCATGATTAAACCCATCTTCAAAACATTCTAGTATAGTTTTATATTCAACTTTAGGTTGATCTATTTTTTCAAGTATTATTCTTCCGCCCATTTGGTTTACATAGTCATAAAATTTCATAGCGTGGAATATCTCTTCTTGAGCTTGAATCCTAAAAAAATTAGCAAATCCAGCCAAATCTTCTGATTCAGCATAAGAAGCCATTGCTAAGTAAGTATAAGATGAGTAGAATTCAAAGTTTATTTGATCATTTAAAGCTTTTAGTAATTTTTCGCTTAACATAAAATTTCCTCCTATAAATAAATTTAGTAATTAACAAATATATCTATTATAATTATTACTATAATGTGCAAGTTTTAATCTTATATACCAATTATATATTAATATAATCAGTGAATCAACAAATAGAGCTATAATTCAACAAATATATGCAAAAAACTTAAGTATATTTAGTAAAGTTATATTGTAATGAATTCAAGTGTTTTTATTATAAAAAGGCTATTGCAATAACAAAATTATTATGCATCTATAAAAAGCTTAGATCATATCTTTATATGAAAACTTAAGAGATGAATGGAATAGAAGATCAAAGAAAAGCTATAACAGAAGCAATTTGTAAGTCTAAACTTATTAAACAAAAATCAGCACTTATAAATCTAAATAAGTGCTGATTTTTGTTTAATAAGTTATATTTAATATATGTTTCTTAAAGGCATATTAAAATAATATGTGAGCTATTAAAGTAATAATAGGGAGAGTTACTAGAGTTCTTTCTAGGAATATAATAATTAGATCTTTTAATTTAACGGGTATTTTAGATCCTAATAAAAGCCCTCCTACTTCAGACATATATATTAATTGAGTAACTGAAAGGCAAGCTATTATAAATCTTGTCATTTCGTTTGGTATAGTGGCTGCAATAACTGAAGGTAAAAACATATCTGCAAAGCCAACTACAATAGTTTGTGATGCTAAAGCGGCTTCTGGTATTCTTAATAAATTTAACAATGGGATAAAAGGAAGACCTAGCCATTTAAATAGAGGAGTATATTCGGCTAATATAAGTGCTGATGTTCCCATGGCCATAACTACTGGTGTTACACCTAAAAGCATATCTAATACATTTTGTGAGCCTTGTTTGAAAAAATTAAGTACATCATTATTACTTCCAGCTTTAGTAACAGCTCTTTCAAGTCCAAATGTGAAAGGAGTATAACCTTCTGGAAGAACTTCTATATTATTTCCGTCTCCTCCAGTTACATATCTATCTGGCTTTCTTGAAAGTGGGGGTATTCTAGGTATTAATATAGCTGCTATTATACCAGATAAACAAACTGTTAAATAAAATGGTACGAACATATGTGCAAGCTTAACTTGAGAAATTACAACTAAACTAAATGTTATAGAGACTGCTGAAAAAGTTGTACCTATAACTGCGGCCTCTCTTTCACTATAGTAGCCTTGTTCATATTGCTTGCTAGTAAGCAGCACTCCTATAGTGCCATCTCCAAGCCAAGATGCGATACAATCTATAGAAGAACGTCCCGGCAAATTGAATATTGGTC
This sequence comes from Clostridium sp. Marseille-Q2269, assembly GCF_943736985.1. Classification (GTDB taxonomy): domain Bacteria; phylum Bacillota; class Clostridia; order Clostridiales; family Clostridiaceae; genus Clostridium_F. The sequence continues at coordinate 166,562 of NZ_CALSFS010000001.1, read as the reverse complement.
TCATTACCTTAGTAAGTAATGCGCCTACAAATTCTAACAAACCAAAATCTAATAATAAAGGAAGCAACATTCCTGCAAATATAAATACTGAAAATAAAATTGGAAGTAGATCGTAAAGTACTAGTCCTCCTGTATTTTTAGACCATATCCATTCAGGTCCTACTTTAAAAAGTGCGGAAATGATAAATATGAAACCTAATACCCTGGCCAATAACCATATAGTAGATACATTAAATAAATTGTTAAAAAATTTGTTTTCTACAATAGATTTAGGTTTAAATATCTTAGTAATTGCTGTACCTATGAAAGTAATACATATAATAACTGACATAACTTGAGGTAATATGCTACCCAATGAAGCTAGTACAATTTTTGAAAGTACAGCAATAGGTATTGTTATTTCCCTATCATAAGAAATAGGTATTATGAATAGTATAATTCCTATTAAAGAAGGGAAAATAAATTTGAATAATTCATTAAATGAATATCCATTGTTTTTCTGATTTTCCAAAATGACATCCCCTTTACAATTTTAATCAATATCAGCTTAAATTATAATGTATAATTATAAAAAAATCAAGTAAGCTCAATGGATGCAAGCCATCTATTTCAACTTATAAAATGAATAATTAATATATTGTTGAATAATCATACACATATAAGTATTTTTATTATTGCAAAATATAGGGTGAAAGTTTTAAAGTTGTATTTTTCTGAAAATTTATACATTTGCTAAATTAATTATAAATTTACAAAAACTAAGTTAAATAATAAATTTATAATTTATATACAGTGTATCGAAATGCAACAAACATAAATATAATCTCAAGATATTCTATTTGTAATATCTTGAGATTAGAACACAAAATCATTTCCATTTTAGTGCTTGATGTATTGGTATAAATATTGCTAGTTATATAAATGGGGTTATTAATAGAATTTATTTATATGTTATATAATAATTTCCTTTTTAAATTAATATATTTTAAAGATTAAATATAAAAGTATATTAATGTGTATTTGATAAAGAGCAAATGCTCTTTATTTTTTTAAAATTTATTACATTAAATCATATATGAAATATATGCATTTAAAGTAAATAATAATCATAATTACCTATAGTTTTATATAATAATAAATCTAAAATTACACATACTTATAATACAAAACTTAATAAAGCATAAATAAAACAAAAGATAAATAAATAGGAGGTAATATTTATGTCAAACAAAAATTCTAATAATTTAGTAGTGCCACAAGCACAACAAGGATTAAACCAATTAAAAATGGAAGTTGCTAACGAAGTAGGAATAGCAAACTATGATACAATGGACAAAGGAAACTTAACTTCAAGACAAAATGGTTATGTAGGTGGAAACATGGTTAAAAAAATGGTTGAAGCTTACGAAAGAAATCTATAATCCAAATAATAAAATAAGTATATAAGATAAGTGTATAAGGAGGTAATATATCATGGCAAATAGAAATTCTAATAATTTAGTAGTACCAGAAGCACAAAAGGGATTAAATCAATTAAAAATGGAAGTTGCTAACGAAGTAGGAATAGCAAACTATGATGCTATGGATAAAGGAAATTTAACTTCCAGACAAAATGGATATGTAGGCGGAAACATGGTTAAAAAAATGGTTGAAGCTTATGAAAGAAACCTATAATAGTTAAAAATAATTATATTACACCAGACACATTAATATAGAACAAAGTAAAATTAATAAGAGGAATCATATAAAATTACTTTTTATATGATTCCTCTTCCATTTATTAATACTAATTTAAATTTTATATAAATTATAATACTTAGTTGCAACTTGAACAACTTGAACAACTTGAACAATTATTTTCTTCTGGCTGTATTACAGGAAGTATAGTAAATGCGTCTGTGCCATTTTCTTCTGAACATTGTAATGTGAATCCTCCAAACTGTGAAAAAAGATTTTTATCTACTAAAAATATTAATTCTCCAATAGGGGATAATAAATCTTCGCTAGTTTGTTCGCCTAAAGATATATTAAAAATCGGGCCTCCGCATCCATTACCATCTAGAAATATTCTAAATGTGTTTGAACCTATTTCGTTTTTTTCTATAAATTTTTTAAATTCTTTATAAGCTAAATCGCTCATTTTTATTGGCATCATATAAACATCTCCTTTAATGTATATAAAATGAAAGTAATAAATAGATTTTCATATAATTATATTGGATATAATAATATAATAATATTATAAATTATAATATTTTTCAATATACAAACATGTATATAAATAAAATTTACATTGAATGTTAGATATATAGAATTTCTTTTCCTTGTTTTGACACTTTCTAAATGTATTGAATAATTTATGTTTATAATATATTCAATTTTATGGTTCATTTTATAAAAGTAATAAATAATAATTTAATATCATATAAATATGTAATGATTTGATATTAATAAATAATTCTATATGTTATCATTATTATAAATAATTACCAATAAGAATTTAGTTATGTATACAATAAATCTAAAATAATATTATATAAAAATAAAATTAATTATAAGTATAATTTAGTGTAGAATAAAATATAATTCTTTATTATACAAATAAATGCATTATTCGTTTTAAATTAAAACCATGGTAAAAAATGCAATAATATGTTTCCACAATAAAAATACTATATTGTGAATTAAAATCAAATTCATAATTGATACCAAATTTTTACACATGTTGTTGAAAAACTAAATTGTATAGATATATAATTATAAACAAAAATATTCAAAATAATTGATAATATATATCAATTGATATGAAATTATAAAATAGAGTAGGGTTTTATAGAGATCAAAGAATTCGTTAAGTTTAGTTTTCGTTCATATTATTGTTCTACATGGGACAATCTTATAAGCCCAGGCTTAAAGTTCAGTTCATTCATAAGTATATTATGTATAAAGCATTTAATATATAATATGTACATAAATATATTAATAAAAAAGAAGGATTTTCACCCCTTTTTATAGAATATTATATTCGCGAAGTATAAATTTCGCGAAGTTGTTGTTATTTTTAGGATAAGGAGGTACATATTTTCAATGAAATATAATATTCAACAATTATATAATTCAAATTTTCCACAAAGATTAAATGATTTTTTAAATTATCTTAGGACAATAAAAGGAAAATCTGAAAATACAATTGAAAGTTACAAATTAGATTTAATTATGTTTTTTAGATTTTTAAAATTATATAAAAATATGATTTCTGGAGAAACAGATTTTAATGACATAGAAATAAAAGATATAGATGATAACATTATTAAGAATATATCTTTATCTGATTTGTTTGCATTCATATCGTTCGTCGAAAACTATAGAAATAATGGCAGTTATGCTAAAGCTAGGAAGGTAGCTACTTTGAAATCATTTTTTAGATTTTTACAAGGAAAAGTTAAAATTATAAATGAGAATCCTGCACTAGAACTAGAAAGTCCTAAAATAAGCAAAAGAAATCCTGTATATTTAACATTAGATGAAAGCAAAAGACTTTTATCAGTTATAGATGGAAGGTTTAAAGAACGAGATACATGTATAATAACTATGTTTTTAAATTGCGGTTTAAGACTTTCAGAACTATGTGGTATAAATATATCTAATATTAAAAATGATGTGTTAACTGTTATAGGTAAAGGAAATAAAGAAAGAACTGTATATCTTAATAAAGCTTGCATCAATACTTTAAATAATTATTTAATAGCAAGAAAAGATATGGGAGAAAAAATAATAGATAAAGATGCTCTGTTTTTAAGTAAAAATTATACAAGGATAAATAAAAGGTCTGTAGAAATGTTAGTAAAAAAATATTTAAAAAAAGCATGTTTAGATACAGAGAAATATTCTCCTCATAAATTAAGGCATACAGCTGCTACATTAATGTATAAGTATGGAGATGTTGATATAAGGAGCTTGCAAATGATATTAGGACATGAAAATATATCTACTACTCAAATTTATACTCATGTAGATAATGATAGATTAAGAGAGGCAATTAAATCTAATCCTTTGAGTGATGAATAAATAAAATTCATTATCATTTATTAAATGATAATGAATTTCACTTGAATTTATTTATCTTCTCTGATTTTTATAAGTCCTGGGAACTCTTCATAAGCTACTTTTTTTAATCTAGATTCATCCTCTATAAGTTCACCTAATCCATCTACATCATCTATGTACTCTATTTGTACTCCATCTATATTTTCTATTGCATATAGTCCCTGCTCCTTAAAATCTTCATCATAATCCTTTAATAACTCTGATTCATTTAAAAAATCATTTTTTATATCTTCTTCTAACTGTTTTGAACTTTCTAATTCTTCCTCATCTTCTTTTAGAACTTTTTCTAGATCATCTTTATTTACAAAATTTTTATCTTCTTTTATATCATCAATCTGTATAGCATTAGTATCTATTCCCTCTCTCTGTAAACATTCTCCACAATTATCACATTTTTTATTGGAGTCTAAATCACAGACTTCGCATTGTCCGCAGTTAGTACATTTTTTAGTATAATCAAAAATACAAGTTTCTCTGTTCATATATTTACACTCTACCTTTCTTTATGGCATATTATTATAAATTATAAACTGATTATATTATTGGCGTTTTTTAACATTATTATAATGTTATTTGCTTAATAAAAATATACAAGATACTATTTATATAAATAGTATTATATATAAATTATAATAAGCTAACATCCCTTATAGAATGTCCTTACTATTATAACAAAAATATAGTTTCTGCGCATTATAAAAAAATATTTACCTTTATACATATATATTATAATTTATTTGAACATAAGTTTGCAGCTTTCCATTTTTATGGTATAATTTAAGTATTATTTAAGTAATGAGGTGTGATTATGAATAAAGGCAGAATTGATAAACAAAATGAAGTTTATAATTTTATAAAATTACAGATTAAAGAAAAGGGCTATCCTCCTTCTGTAAGAGAAATTTGTAGAGCTGTAGGTTTAAGTTCCACTTCATCAGTACATTTTCATCTTAAAAGATTAGAAAAAGAAGGTTTAATAAAGAGAGATAGCAGCAAAACTAGAGCAATAGAAATTGTTGATCCTACCTCAAAAAAAGAAGTTATAAATGTTCCTATTATTGGAACTATAACTGCAGGTAATCCTATTTTAGCCATAGAAAATATAGAAGATATATTTCCATTACCTATTGATTATGTTAAAAATACAAAAGATTTATTTATGTTGAAAGTATCTGGAGAAAGTATGATAGAAGCAGGGATATTAGATGGAGATCTAGCTATTATTGAAAAAACCGATTCTGCTAATAATGGAGATATTGTGGTTGCTTTAATAGATAATGAAGCTACCTTAAAAAGATTTTTTAAGGAAAGTTCCTATATAAGACTTCAACCGGAAAATAAAAGTATGAAACCTATAATTTTAGATGACTGTAAGATTATTGGAAGATTAGTAGGTATCTATAGAAAATACTAATGACACTTACAATATAATAAATTAGATATGCTATAAATAATTTTCACATATGTTTATTAATAAAAGATGCACAAAAGATTAAATACTTCTGTGCATCTTTTAAACCCGTAAAAAGTTATTATTTTAATATTTTAGATAAAGATATTAGAATACCTATTTTAGCGTGATCGAAAGTAAGACCACCTTGTAGATATGCTATAAATGGCTCTCTTATAGGAGCATCTGCAGATAGTTCTATAGAAGAACCTTGAATAAATGCCCCTGCTGCCATAATTACTTGATCTTTATACCCTGGCATATCCCATGGTTCACAAGAAACAAAGGAATCTACTGGAGAACCTTGTTGGATTCCCTTACAAAAATTTATGAGTTTTTCTTTATCATTAAATTTAATAGCTTGAATTATGTCGCTTCTGTCATCATTATACTTTGGTAGTACATCAAATCCTGCTAATTCCATTATTCTTGAGCAAAATACAGCTCCTTTAACAGCCTCCATAGCTATATGTGGAGCTAAAAACAAACCTTGATACATTTGTCTAACTACTCCAAATGTAGAACCACATTCTCCTCCTATACCAGGAGTAGTTAATCTATAAGCAGCTTGAGTTACATATTTTTCTTTACCAGCTATATATCCTCCTGTAGGGGCTATTCCACCACCTATATTTTTAATTAAAGATCCTGCAACTAGATCGGCTCCTACATCTGTTGGCTCTTTAGTATCTATAAATTCACCATAACAGTTATCTACAAAACATATAATATTTTTTCTTATAGATTTTATAAAACTAATCAACTTTTCTATTTCACATATAAGAAGAGCTTTTCTCCAACCGTATCCTGTAGAACGTTGAATATGTACAAGTTTTATTGAAGTATCTTCTTTTAAAACTTTTTCTATTTCTTTGTAATTTATAGTACCATCTTCTTTTAAATTTATTTGCTTATATTTAACATCAAAATCTTTTAAAGAACCTATGTTTGCTGTCCCTTCTATACCTATTATATTATGTAATGTGTCATATGGTTTTCCACATACAGATAACATAGTATCTTTAGGTCTCAAATTTCCAAACAAAGCAGCTCCAATAGCATGAGTACCATTTACAAAATGGGGTCTTACTAAAGCACTCTCTGTGTTAAACACTCTAGAATAAACTCTATCCAAAGTATCTCTTCCTATATCTCCGTAACCGTAACCGGTGGAATTTGTAAAGTGGGATTCACTAACTCTCTCTTCTTGAAGTGCATTTAAAACTTTTAGTTGATTAAATTCTCTTATTTCATCATATTTTTCAAATTGATCTTTAATATCTTGTACAGTTTTTTCATATAAATCTAAAGTCTTAGGATCTATATCATATATATATTTAAGAGTATCTTTTGTTATATGTAGCATTTTTGTTTCCATCCTCCTCTATATGTAAACAACATAATAAATATGTAGTATTATCTAACATTGTATATATTAACATATAAAAAAAGAATAGGCAATTGACCTATTCTCTATCTTTATAATTATCCCCATTAGGATTTTGTACAAATAACAATGGTTTTGCTGGGTTAATTGTAGATATAGCATGTTTATATATCATCATTTGTTTTCCGTCTGAATCTAATATTACTGTAAAATTATCAAAACCTTTAACAAATCCCTTTAATTGAAATCCGTTGGTTAAATATATGGTAACAGGGATTCTATTTTTTCGAGCACCATTTAAAAATATATCTTGTAGATTATTAACAACTTTAGTCATATAACCTTTCCCTCCTAAAAAATTACAAATAATTAGAGACTTATTCTTATATAGTTCTATAAATAAATTAAAAATCCTTTTAATTTTATTTATATCTTACCATTTTTATAATTTCATCCACAATGTCCTCTTCATAGCTATAATTATCTTTATCTATCCATATAGCTCTTTTATCTTTTCGAAACCAAGTAAGTTGTCTTTTAGCATAATTTCGGCTTCCTTTTTTTATTAAATAAATAGCTTCATCTAGTGTAATATTCCCCTTTAAATAAAATAAAATTTCTTTATACCCGATACCTTTCATGGATTGCATATCTGGAGTATAGCCCATAGAATCTAATTTTTGTACTTCTTCAATTAGACCCTTATCCATCATTAGATCAACTCTTTTGTTAATTCTTTCGTAGAGTACAGTTCTATTCATATTTAAAACAAAATAGTCTACATTGTATGGAATATCATATAATTTTTTTTCATTTTCTTTTGTATATTCACTTATAGATTTACCTGTAATTTTATATACTTCTAATGCTCTAACAACTCTTTTCAAATCGTTAGGATATAGTTTATTATAAGATTCCTCATCTATATCTTTTAATAAGTTATGAACATATTCTCTACCTTTATCTTCAGCCAGCTTAGTAAGATATTCTCTATAATTATCATCCCTATCAGCATCTGTAAAATCATAATTATAAATTAAAGAATTTATATACAAACCTGTACCGCCTGCTATTATAGGAAGTTTACCTCTCCTCCATATATCTTTTATAGCGTTCCCTGCTAAAGATTTAAATGAAGCCACATTGAATTCTTCGTGTGGCTCAACCACATCTATAAGATGATGCCTTATACCTTTCATTTCTTCTTTTGTTATTTTAGCTGATCCTATATCCATATATTTATAAATTTGCATAGAATCAGCTGATATTATTTCTCCATTTAACTTTTGTGCAAGTTTTATAGATATATCTGTTTTCCCTACGGCTGTAGGACCTGCAAGTATTAATAAGTGTATCATTTATATATATCTCCCTATTGTATTCTTTTGAATTTTTTTTCTAAATCTTTTAGTGTGAATTTAATTATAGTAGGTCTACCATGGGGACAAGTATATGGATCATTTAATGTGAGCATATCTTCTATTAATTTTTTTATTTCTTCAGTTTTTAAATTATCGTTAGCCTTCACTGCAGATTTACACGCTAAGGTTGCAATAGCATTATACTTTATTGTTGAACTTTCTTTTGTTTTCATATTTTTTAAATTATAAAGTATATCCATAAAAAGACTTTCTATGTTGGGCTTACCTAATATCAAAGGTACTTCTTTTATATTTATAGTACATTCTCCAAAAACTTCAACTTTAAAACCTGACTTTTGAAATATATCTTTATTTTCTCTGTATATATTAAATTCATCTTCAGATAGCTCTATAACTACAGGCGATAATAGAATTTGACTTATTACATATCCCTTTTCTATTTCAGATTTAAATTTTTCAAATAATACTTTTTCATGAGCCGCATGTTGATCTATTATATATAGTTCTTTATCCTTTTCTATTAATATGTAGGTATTATTGAACTGTCCTATTATTTTCATATCCATATAAGAATTATTAGAACTATTTTCTTTGATGTTTGTATTAGATTTATCAATATCATTGTGCTCTTCATATGTGTTTTTAAAATTTTTATTATCCTGTTGCAATGTGTCTTCTTTTATATTATAGGAATTTTCAGTATACGCATTTGCATATTCATCTTTATTTTGGGAAAATACTGCATCTTTTTTACAACCATTACTGTAAGTTTTATTGTCATTGATTTGAGGAATTTTCTCATTTGTATTTTTAACTGAATTATTGTCTAAGTTATTTATATTATTACCAAAAATATCAATTTTATTATTGTTATTTAAATCTAATGGAATTTGTACTTCTTCATTTGTTTTTATAGTTTCAGCTATAGATTTTTCAGAATCATATATATTGATATCTTCTTTATTAAAAAAGTTAGTAAAAGATTCTTTTAATTCATCTTGTATAGCCTCATGAACTGCATCAAATATAGCTTTAAACATAGCTCTTTCATCTTTAAATTTAACCTCTGATTTAGTAGGATGTACATTGACATCAATATATTCTGGAAAAATATCTATAAATATTACAAAGAAGGGATAACTGTTTACGGTTAAAAAAGATTTAAATGCATTTTCTACTGCAGCAGTTATAAACTTACTTTTAACATACCGCTTATTTACAAATATACTTTGATTATTCCTACTTTTTCGGCTTATTTCAGGTTTACCTATGAATCCATATACAGATATTATGTCTCCATGGCTCTCAAAATTTATAAGATTTTCACTAATTTTTTTAGTATATACACATCGTATAGCATCTATTAGATTTCCGGAAGCATAGTTTCTTATACTCTGCTTTCCATTATTTATCAAATTAAAAGATATATCTGGATGTGCTAATATAAACCTATTTACTATGTCCGATATAGCAGTACTATCACTTCTAGCACTTTTTAAAAATTTAAGCCTTGCAGGAACATTATAAAACAAATCTGAAACTTCTATTGTAGTACCTACATTACAGCCTGTATCCTTTAAATATTCTATTTTTCCACCTTCTATATAGATTTCTTTTCCAAAATTATATGATGCCACCCTACTTTTAAGTCTAATTTTTGATACAGAAGAAATGCTGGCCAATGCTTCACCTCTAAAACCCATAGTATTTATTATATATATGTCTTCTATAGAATTTATTTTACTTGTAGCATGAGGAAGAAAAGCATTCTTGATATCAATAGGATAAATCCCTTCTCCATCATCTATTATTTTTATAAAGTTCTGTCCTCCTTCCTTTATTTCTATAGTTATATTCTTTGCTCCAGCATCTATGCTGTTTTCTACCAATTCTTTTACCACAGAGAAAGGTCTTTCTATGACCTCTCCTGCAGCTATTTTATTTGTAGTTTCTAAATCCAATAAATTTATTTTTCTCATTAAATCACCACATAAATTATATTTTATTGTATAGCTTAGCAGTATTAATTAGCCATACTAAGCTAAATAATTACAACAGTTACACATACTAAATATGGGTTATATAAGAGTGTTTTTTTAATCCATATCTTTTGTTTTATTTATTATATCATATAATTTATTAAAACCTTCCATAGGAGTCATTTTGAGTATATCTATATTTTTAATTTCTTCAATTAAGTTATCTTTCCTTATATATTCAAAGTTCAACTGAAGAGAATCTACTGCCACTTGATTTTTTATATTCTCCTGAAAATTAACCTGTTTTTTATTAGTAGAAGAATTCTCTTTGGTATTTTTATTATCTCTAATAGTATTATTAACTTTAGCTGAATCACTACATTGTGTAGTTCCACATTTATTTTTAATGCTAAATGAATCTTCTGGCCCTTTTATACTATCCGCTTTATTGTTTTCAATATTATTTAATATTTCTTTAGCTCTAGTAATTACAGGAGAAGGTAAGCCTGCTAGTTTAGCCACCTCTATACCATAGGATTGGTCTGCTCCGCCCCTTATTATTTTTCTTAAAAACACTATTTCATTTTCTAATTCTGACACAGATACAGAATAATTTTTCACACCGTTTATAGTATTTTCAAGTTTTGTTAGCTCATGATAGTGGGTTGCAAATAAAGTTTTACACCTTAAATCTTTATTATTACATATGTATTCTATAACAGCCCAAGCTATACTTAATCCATCATAGGTGCTAGTTCCCCTACCAACTTCGTCTAAAAGTACTAAGCTTTTTGGGGTAGCATTCTTTAATATATTAGAAACTTCCCACATTTCTACCATAAATGTACTTTTACCAGCAGCTAGATCATCTGAAGCTCCTATTCTTGTAAATATCTTATCGCATATAGAAATATTGGCAGACTTAGCAGGAACAAAACTTCCTATTTGAGCCATAATTGTAATTAATGCTACCTGTCTCATATAAGTAGATTTACCGGCCATATTAGGACCTGTTATTAATATAAGTTGATTTTCTTTTATATCTATTAGGCTATCATTAGATACAAATTCACCTTTAGGTATAACTTTTTCTACTACAGGGTGTCTACCTTCTTCTATATGAATTTCATCCTTAGCATTTATAATAGGCTTTTTATAGTTATTATCTATAGCTACAGTAGCTAAGGAACATAAACAATCTATATCTGATATTATGCTTGCAGATTTTTGCATTCTATCTATATTTTCTTCTATAAGATCTCTTATATTAGTAAAAAGCTTATATTCTATATCTATAAGTTTTTCTTCTGCGCCTAATATTTTTTCTTCCATTTCTTTAAGTTCAGGAGTAATATACCTTTCTGCATTAGATAAAGTTTGCTTTCTTATGTATCTTCCTTCTGGTACTAAACTTAAATTTGCTTTTGTAACTTCTATAAAATAACCAAAAACTTTATTATAACTAACTTTTAATGATTTTATTCCTGTTTCTTCTCTTTCTTTTTGTTCTAAAGATGCAATCCATTTTTTACCGTTAGATTTCCCTTCTCTTAGAGAATCTACCTCTTCATTAAACCCTTCTTTTATTATGTTACCTTCTTTTACTGATAAAGAAGGATTATCTAATAAAGATTTATTTAACAACTCGGTAATATCTTCTAGAGTATCAATATTTTCTTCCATATTTAAAAATAAATCACTTTTAAAATTTGATAAGCATTTTTTTATAAAAGGAACTTTACTTATAGAACATCTTAAAGATATAAGCTCTTTAGCATTAACGCTTTTAGAAGCTACTTTACCTACTATTCTTTCTATATCATATATAGATTTTAAATTTTCTTTTAAATCTTCTTGTGAGGATAGATTATTCAATAATTCTTCTACAGCATTTAATCTGTTTTCTATAGCATTTTTATTTATAAGAGGCTGTTCTATCCATCTTCTCAATTGCCTTCCACCCATAGCTGTATTAGTTTTATCTAATACCCATAGAAGAGATCCTTTTTTAGTTTTTTCCCTTAAATTTTCTGTTATTTCTAAATTTCTTCTTGAATTTACATCTATAGTCAAATAGTCTATTATGTTGTAATAGTTTATTTTATTAATATTAGATAAAATATTTTTTTGAGTATGAAATATATAATATAAAAGACCATTACAAGATTTTTTTACTATAGTTTCATACTCATTTTTTTTAAAATTGTTAAATTGACTTTTCAAATTCTCATCTATATTATGGCTAAAATTTTCTTCTTTTATTTTACTTATAGATATGTTAGGAAATCTTTCTTTTATAGTGCATATAAAATTTTCATTGATATTTTCATCTAAAATAATCTCAAGAGGAGTAAATTTTGATATTTCATCTAATACTAAGGCTTCTTTAAAATTACTATGAGTACAATTAAACTCACCTGTGGATATATCTGCAAAACTCATAGAACAAATATTGTCTTCTAAATAAAAACTCATTATATAATTGTTCTTATTTTCTTCCAAAAATGAAGAATCAGTATAGGTGCCTGGTGTAATTATCTTTATAATCCCTCTTTTCACTATACCTTTAGCAGCTGAAGGATCTTCTAATTGTTCACATATAGCTATTTTATAACCTGCGCTTACTAATCTACCTATATAAGCATTGGCAGCATGATAAGGAATTCCACACATAGGAGCTCTTTGTTCTAATCCACAATCTCTTCCTGTTAGTACTAATTCTAATTCTTTAGAAGCAATTTTAGCATCTTCAAAAAACATTTCATAAAAATCACCTAATCTAAAGAATAATATGCAATCTTTGCAGTTTTCCTTTACATCTAAATATTGTCTCATCATTGGAGTTAATCCCATATTTTATCCTCCTTAGAATATCTATTTTAAATTTAATCTTTTAAAAAAAGCTCTTAAATAAAGAGCTTTAAAAATATATATTTAAATTTCTTCTCCTGTTAATGAAAAAGAATTGGCTTTTGTTATTTTAACATTAACAAGTTTTCCTATAGACTCTTTATTGCCAACAAAATTAACAAGTTTTCCTGTTCTTGTTCTACCCATTAATTTATGGGGATCGTTTTTACTAATTCCCTCTACTAAAATTTCTTCTATCTTGCCTTCGTAGGCTTTATTCTTATTAGCACTTATTTCATTAACTACTTCCACTAGCTTATTAAATCTTTTATGCTTAATATCTTCAGGTACTTGTTCTTCAAATTTAGCAGCTGGTGTTCCCTTTCTTATAGAATATAAGAATGTAAAAGCAGAATCATATTCCACTGTTTTTACTAAACTTAATGTATCTTCAAAATCTTCCTCTGTTTCTCCAGGGAAACCCACTATAATGTCTGTAGAAAGAGCTACGTTAGGTATAAGTTTTTTTATTTTAGATACAACTTCTAAATATTGTTCTCTATCATAATGTCTATTCATTTTCTTTAATATGTTACTAGAACCAGATTGTACTGGAAGATGTATTTGTTCACACAGTTTATCACATTCTACAATAGTTTCTATAACATCATCTGTTAGATCTTTTGGATGGGAAGTCATAAATCTTACTCTCTCTAATCCATCTATAGTATTTACTCTTTTTAAAAGCTGTGCAAAAGTAACATTAGGTTCTAAATCTTTACCATAAGAGTTTACATTCTGTCCAAGTAACGTTATTTCTTTATATCCTTCTGATACTAGTTTTTTTATTTCATCTTCTATATTTTCAGGAGTTCTACTTCTCTCTCTTCCTCTTACATAAGGAACTATGCAATAAGTGCAGAAATTATTGCATCCATACATTATAGTAACAAAAGCTTTCATACTACTCTTTCTATCAATTGGCATATTTTCTATTATGATATCCTCTTTTTCTTGTATTCTTAATATAGATGAATGTTTCTTTTTAACTTCATTTAAATAATTTATAAAATTATGTAGATTATGAGTTCCTATTATAATATCTACAAAAGGAAATTTCTTTTTTATAGTTTCTGCCATACCTGCTTGTTGCATCATGCAACCGGTAACGGATATAATTAAATTTGGATTTTTAGCTTTTAACCCTTTAAGTATTCCTAAATTTCCATAGACCTTAAGCTCTGCATTCTCTCTAACACAGCAAGTATTAAATATTATTAAATCTGCTTTTTCTCTTTCTTCTGTTCTTATATAACCTTCTTTTTTTAACATACCTGAAAGTTTTTCTGAATCTTCTTCATTCATTTGACAACCCCAAGTTTCTATAAAAAAATTACCTGTAATATGTATATCTTTCGTAGCTAATTTTTCATTCACTATTTATTCACCTCATAAATTTAAAAAATTTGACTTATACATTATACTATATTTTAATAATAATTTCTAATATAGTACTGTATAATATAAATAAAGTTTAATAATGAATATGTTTATATTATAATTTTGACTCAATTTTGTGATAAATTTATAACATCTTAAAATATTTTATTAAAATAAAAGTTTTTCAAATTTACCATACTATTATAAAAATTCAAAAAAAGATTTACTTTTTTTATTATTTAGTATGTATAATTACTTTGATAGATAGTCATTAAACGTTTTTTAGCGAGTATATTTGACAAAATAGTACAATACAATTTGATAAAATATTAACATTCCTGTATTTTTTTTAAAGTTTTTTTAATTTTTTATATATTCAAAAGAAGGATATAATACGCATCTGTAGAATATAATTTTATAAAGGTATTGATTAACCTATTATATTTTTGGAGGGATTTGTTAATGAATATACATTTTTCAGAAAGAGCACAAGGATTAAAAGCATCAGAAATAAGAGAACTATTAAAATTAACTGAAATGCCAGAGATAATTTCTTTTGCAGGCGGATTACCAGCACCAGAATTATTCCCAGTAGAAGAAATGAAGGGCATAATGAACGAAGTATTAGATACTCAAGGAAGAGCCGCACTACAGTATAGCTCTACTGAAGGTTACAAACCATTAAGAGAAATTATAGCTAATGAAAGAATGAAACCAGCAGGTGTAGACGTTTCTTATGAAAACATCGCTATAACTAATGGCTCCCAACAAGGTATAGAATTTTCAGCTAAAATTTTCTTAAATGAAGGAGATATAGTTGTTTGTGAAAGTCCTAGTTATTTAGGTGCTATAAATGCTTTTAAATCATATAGACCTAAATTTGTTGAAATACCTATGGATGAAAACGGAATGATAATAGAAGAATTAGAAAAAGCTTTAGCTGAAAATAAAGGCAAAGTTAAAATGATATATACAATACCTGATTTTCAAAATCCTACTGGAAGAACTATGCCAGATGATAGAAGAAAGAGAATAGCAGAATTGGCTGCAGAATATGAAATACCTGTAATAGAAGATAATCCATATGGAGATCTTATATATGAAGGAGAAAGACATCCATCTATAAAAAGTTTTGATAAAGAAGGATGGGTTATTTATCTTGGAACTTTCTCTAAAAATTTCTGCCCAGGATTAAGACTTGCATGGGTTTGTGCTGAAAAAGAAATATTAGATAAATATATAATCGTAAAACAAGGCGTTGATTTACAGGCTGGCACATTAGACCAAAGAGCAACAGCTTTGTTTATGCAAAAATACGATTTAAACGAACATATTGCAAAAATCAAAAGAGTTTATGAAAAACGTAGAGATTTAATGTTAGATAATATGAAAAAATACTTCCCAGCAGAAGTAAAGTATACTCATCCTGTTGGGGGATTATTTACATGGGTAGAATTAAGAGAAGATTTAGATGCTAAAGAATTAATGAAAGATGCTTTAGCTGAAAATGTTGCTTATGTACCTGGAGGTTCTTTCTTCCCTAACGGAGGACATGAAAACTACTTTAGATTAAATTACTCTTGTATGAGTGATGAAAAAATAGTTGAAGGTGTAAAAAGATTAGGTAAAGTTTTAGATAAATATTATAAATAATATTAGTATATTATTTTATTTATAAAGCATAATTACATAAATTATCTCCTTTTGGTCTAGAATAAGTCTAGAAGGAGATGATTTATGTGTATAATGTAAAGGTTTTAAATGAGGAAGATGAAACCCTGTCAAATAAATTAAAATATGAATGTATTATAGATAGAAGCTATTATGGAAAAATAGCAGCAGAAAATGATTTGATTAATTTAAAATCAAGTTATGTTCCAAGAGAAAATATATTTTATTAAATTTTAAATATATTTATTAGATTTTGAACATTTATTAATGGGGGTAAGAATAATGAAATTTTCAAAAGAATATCTGATATGCAATTTTCACCAATAAGAAAGCTTGCACCATATGCAACTGAAGCTAAAAATAAAGGTATCCATGTTTTTCATTTAAATATAGGACAACCAGATGTTAAAACTCCGGAATGCTTTACTGAAGGTATAAAATCTTATAATGATCCTGTATTAAAATACTCTGGATCTCAAGGCATGGATAATCTATTAGAAAGTTTTATAAAATATTACAAAGAATGGGATATAAAATTTGAAAAGGATGAATTATTAGTAACAAACGGCGGAAGCGAAGCTATTCAATTTGCATTGATGGCCATATGTGATGCTGGAGATCAAATCATAATTCCAGAACCATTCTATACAAATTATAATGGTTTTGCTGAATCAGCTGGAGTTAATGTAGTTCCTTTCTTAACTAAAGCAGAAGAAGGATTCCATCTTCCAAAGAAAGAAGAAATAGTAAGTAAAATGTCTAATAAAACAAGAGCTATATTAGTTTCAAATCCAGGAAATCCAACTGGAGTTGTTTATACTTATGAAGAGTTAAGAATACTTGCTGATATTGCTAAAGAACATGATTTATTTTTAATTGCAGATGAAGTGTACAGGGAATTTGTATATGACGGACTAAAATATACATCAGCTATGTATTTAGAAGATGTTAAAGATAGAGTTATAATAATAGACAGTGTATCTAAACGTTACAGTGCTTGTGGAGCTAGAATAGGACTTGTTGCTTCTAAGAATAAAGAACTTATTCATCAAATACTAAAATTATGTCAATCAAGATTATGTGTTCCTACAGTAGAACAAATAGGAGCAGCTAATTTAATAAACACTCCTAAAAGTTATTTTACAGAAGTAAAATCTGAATATGAAAATAGACGTAATATAATGTTTAAAGGATTAAAAAATATTCCTGGAGTCGTATGTGAAAAACCAACAGGAGCTTTTTACATAGTTGCAAAACTTCCTGTGGATAATGCTGAAAAATTTGCTAAGTGGATGCTAACTGAATTTAGCCACAATAATAAAACTGTTATGGTAGCTCCAGCAGCTGGATTTTATGCAACAGAAAGTCTTGGGGAAGATGAAATACGACTTTCATATTGCTTAAAAGGTGAAGATTTAAAAGAGTCTATGGAGATACTAAGATTAGCTATAGAAAAATATAATAACAAATAAAAATAACCCCTTTATGGGGTTACTTTTTTATTTGAAGGATTAATTATAAATATATGTTTTTCTTTGCATAATAAGAAACCTAAAGATCTATAAAGACTTATAGCCACTTTATTTTCTGAGCTTACTCTAATCATTACTTTCTTAAAACCTTTGGATTTTAATTTGTTTATAATATGATTCAAAAGTATTTTACCATAACCTTTAGATCTGAATTTTAAAAGTATACCAAAGTTAACAATAAAAGGCATATTATCTTCTAATATAACCTGCCCATATCCCATATATTCAGTGTTATTCTTTATAAAAAAAGAAGCATCTCTAATATAGTAATTTTGGGATTCATCAAAATATATATCTTCTATAGTTAAAGGGGTTCTGGAATTGCTTTTAAAAACTTCATTTTGTATATAACATCTTATTTTTTCATGCTTATTTATTATGGGTGTTTCAAAATTAATAAAATCTGGGGTGTTTATATTACTTTTATAATTCTCTATATTCAAATACAATTCTAGTACTCCCCTACTCTTTCTAAAACCTATATCTTCTAATATATTATAATTATAGCCATTGTTCTCACAATCATATTCTATAATTGCATTATCATCTAACTTTACAAAACAATTATATAGTTCTCTTATATTATCTGTTTTTATGATATTTAAAGAATTTATATGACATTTATTTCTTACAGTATTTCTCCATATATATCCAATACATTCTTCTTTTCTATATAATAATTTAACCTTTTTTTTAAAAAATAACTTTTGTATAAAATTACAGTTATCATATAAAATAAAAAAATCTTCATTTAAAAAATTAAATTTATGTCTGTTACTATTTAACTCTTTAAACGCTATAATATTATCTTTATTTAAATTAATACATTTAAACATAATCAGCCTCTTTGTTAATTATTATAGTTACCCATATAGTATAAATCCTAATTTAATTTAAGTCAATTTATACTATATTATTCATATTGGTCTAGATATTTTAAATAATTTTCTAAAAATTCTCTTTGCATATCATCATATTTTATAATTTTATTTAGTTTTTTCATATATCTAGTTTCTGGCCAGTGTTTATGTTTTATATACCTCTTCTTACCTAACTTCCAAAATTTATGAGGAAATATAATTAAAGATAACATAACTTCTAAATCTTCTTTGGTAAGTTTATTTTCACAATTATATGCTTCTATTATTATTTTTGCTTTATCAAAATCCCATTGATAGCTCTTTTTAGTCATAAGCCTTTGTATATATTTCCCTAAATCATTAACCTGTAGATCTATTATTATACTATCTAAATCTATTATATAATATTCTTTATCTTTTTTTATTATATTTTGATAATAAAAGCTATGATGGCATAAACTTTTGTTTTGTTCAGCTTCTTTAGATAATTTATAGTAATCTGATTTGTTTAAAAAGGAAAGTGCAACCATAGCCCTTTCATAAAAACTATCTATATAATCTCTATAAGTAATATCAAATTCATTTTTAATTTTTTTGTTTTCTATATTATTTCTGAATCTATCCATATCAGATATTCTTTTATTAAATCTTTTGGGCCATTTTTTTAGATGATTTTTAACCTTTAATCTATTTACATTTATTTTTTCTGTAGCTTTATGAAATCTAGCCAATACCTTAGCACAATTTTCTGCTTCTGATACATCATTTAGATCACATTCATTACCATCTATCCATTCAGTAGCATAAAATACCCATTTTTTATATTTTACATAGTTGTTATTATCCTTAGTTTGATAATAGGAGGCTATATCATGAAATCCTACATTTTTTAGCTCTTCTACAAATATAAATCCATTTCTTATTTTGTATTTTCCATGTCGGGTACGTTTTAAACATTTATTTCCTGCAGTAGTTTCAACTCTATATACGCTTCTTACTTTAGAAAAATCTATAACATTAAAGTTGTATTTACTTAATACTTTATTAATCATTTGTCTTTCTTTTTTAGTAATATGGCTTTCATCATAATTAATAATTCTTCTATTACCCATATAAATTCCTCCTTTAGTATATCTATTAAATTATATTAATAGATATCAGGAATATTACTAAAAAAACAAAAAAAATATATGTATCACTAATTTGTGAATACATATATTTTATACCTTTAAATTATTATAATTTCAATATATGTTTAAAAATCTTCTACATCTTTTATACTTAATGCAATTCTTTTTTCATCTGAATTAACTTCTAGTATTTTAGCTTTCACTTCTTTTCCTAAAGTTAATTTCTCTTCTGGTTTCTCTATTCTATCATTGCTTATTTTTGATATATGAACCAGTCCATCTACACCAGGCTCTAACTCTACAAAAGCTCCAAAGCTAGCAAATCTGACTAGTTTACCTAATACTATATTCCCTATTGGATATTTTGCTTCTACATTATTCCAAGGATCTTCCATTAATTTTTTTATACTTAAAGCTAATTTTTTATTTTCTTTATCTATATCCAAAATATATACTTTTATTTTATCTCCTATATTTAGTATATCTTCTGGTTTGGCTACTCTTCCCCAAGATATTTCTGAAACATGCAATAGTCCATCTATACCATTAATCTCAACAAAAGCTCCAAAATTTGTAAATCTCTTCACTTCACCTTCTACTACGGTATCTTTTTCTAAAGAATCCCAAGTTTCCTCCATATGTTCATCTCTAAGTCTTTTTAAGATTGCTCTTCTAGAACTTACTATCTTAGTTTTATATCTATCCTTTACCAATTCGATGATATCCACATCTAATTCTAATCCTTTGTATTTTTCTAAGTTGTCTACATGATAAAGTTCTATATGGGAAGCTGGAAGAAACACTCTAACTCCATTATATGAACATATTAAACCTGCATCAACAGCATTTTTTACAACAACTTTTATAGCCTGTTTATTTTCAAAAGCTTCCTTTAAATTCTTTAATGCTTTTTCACGATCTAATTCCTTTAAGGATAGTACTACATATCCATCTTCATTTTTTATTCTAACTATTTTAGCTTCTATATCATCTCCAGCATTAAAAGAATCTTTTAATGCTTCTTCATTATTTAAAGTTACTTCTTCTTTGGGTATGACACCTTCAGATTTATAGTTTAAATCAACAAATAATTCATTTTCATTCAAAGAAACTATAGTTCCTTTTACTACTTTACCAACTACTATTTGCTGTTCTTTTTCATTCATATATTTAATCATTTCATTATTTGATACTTCTATTGTATTATCATTATTATTCATTTTAGCCATAGCCTCCTTTATAATCCAATCTGGTGTAGATGCTCCAGCAGTGACACCTATATTTTTATCTAAATTCTTATATATATGTTCTGGAATTTCATTTGCATTTTCTACGTGTATAGTATTTTTGCAATTATTTTTACATATTTCATAAAGTTTAGTGGTGTTAGAACTATTTTTACCACCTATAACTACCATATTGTCTACGCTCTTTGATAATTCTTTTGCAGTTTGTTGGCGTACTTGAGTTGCATTACATATAGTATTAAAAGCTAATATCTCTTTAGCTCTTTTAATTAATATAGTAAGAACTTTTTCCCAATTTTCTTGTTTTTCTGTAGTTTGACATAATACACAAACTTTTGTATTTAAGTTATCTATATTGGAACCATCTTTTGATATAATAGCAGAATTATTGCACCACCCATTTATTCCAATAACTTCGGGATGATTTTCATCTCCAACTATTATTATTTTATAGCCTTCTTCATAATATTTTTTAGCTTTAATTTGAATATTAGCTACATGAGGACAAGTAGTATTTATAACATTTAATCCTCTATCCTTTAAGTAATCTATAGTTTGAAGTGGTACACCATGAGATCTTATAATGATGGTATCATCTTTTTTTAGCTTATCTACATCCGCTATAGTTATAGGTTCTATTCCCTTTTCTTTTAAAAGATTAACTACATCGTTATTATGTATCAATGGTCCTAAAGTGTAAATTTTACTTTTTAAATTTTCTTTGGTATTTAATGTTGTATCTAAAGCCCTTTTAACACCAAAGCAAAAGCCTGCTTTATCTGCTAAAATTACATTCATTTTTTATTCTCCTAACTTTAGTAGTTTTAATATTATTTTTGTATAATATCAGTGAGTGTTTTTATTTATAATATTACATATCTTATCAACTACTTCTTCTATAGTAGAATTGGATGTATCTATTAAAATTGCATCTTTGCTTTTCTTTAATGGATTGATTTTTCTGTTGCTATCTATATAATCTCTTTCTTTAATTTCTTTTAATACATCCTGAAAATCAATATTTATATTTTTCCCTTTTAGTTCTTTCAATCTTCGTTTTGCTCTAACTTCAGCACTAGCTGTAATAAAAAATTTGTAAGGAGCATCTTTAAGAACTACTGTGCCTATATCTCGTCCATCCATTATTACATTATATTTTTTGCTTATATTTTGTTGCATTGAAACTAAAAGTTCTCTTACCTCTTCTACTGCTGCATACTTAGATACATTATTATTTATTAAAGGCATTCTTATAGCCTCTTCTAAATCCTTGCCATCAACAATTATATTGTCTCCACTAAAGCTTATGTCCATTGAATTAATTAAATTTTTAAGTTTTTCTATGTGAGATGGTTCTATATTATTTTCTAATGCCATAAGAGCCACTGCCCTATACATAGAACCTGTATTTATGTACATTAAATTTAATTTATTTCCAATAATTTTTGCTATGGTGCTTTTGCCTGCCCCTGCAGGACCATCTATGGCTATAGATATATTCAATACTATTCCGCCTTTCTTTAATGCTTTTTATAATTACTACTATTAATTTTATATTCTATAAAATCTATAAAAATTCCTTTAATTTGATTAAAACAAAAATTTCCTAGAAGCTATTAATTATATGAATTCTCACCTACCTTTAAACCAGCTAAATAACCTGTAGAAAAAGCTATTTGTATGTTAAATCCTCCTGTAAAAGCATCTACATCTATAAGTTCTCCTGCAAAATATAAATTATCTATTATTTTAGATTTCATTGTAGATGGATCTATATTTAAAACATCAATGCCTCCAGAGGTAACTATGGCTTCTTTTATAGATCTTTTACCCTTTATAGTTAATGTTAAATTTTGTAGTAGATATACTAAATTTTTTCTTTCTTCCTTTGTAATAGAGTTTACTTTTTTATTTGGATCAATTTTACTTAATGTTATTATAATATCTATTAGTTTTTTGTAATAAATCATTTAAAGAGTTTCTGAAATCTTTATTGCAATATTTTTAAAATCCTTTGTATTCTTTCATCTAATTCATTAGATGAAAGAGCAGGTTTCAAATTAATTGAAATTTTTAGATTACCTCTATCTATTACACTACTAGCTGTAAGTATAATTGGTCCCGATATTCCAAAATGAGTGAATAACATTTCTCCAAAATTTTTATATAAAGTTTTATTATTAGAATCCATAAGTTTTATTTCTATATTTTTCAATGATAATCCTTGTAAATCTTTTACCCACTCCTCCTTTGTCTCCAATGGGACTAATGAAGGTTTTAAATCTTTTATATTATGCCCTAAAGTTTCTGCTATTTTATGGCCGTCTCCTTCAGAGCCTGTTTGAGGATAAGATATTCCTCCTGTACATAATATGAAGTAATCTCCGTTTATTTTTTCTCCATTGTCTGTTTCAACATATTTTATAGTTGAACCTTCCTTATGAATTTTTGTTATTCTTTTATTAAGTAATATTTTCACATTTCTTTTTTTTAGTTCTTTATCTAAAGCATATATTATATCTGAGGATTTATCTGAAACAGGAAATACTCTATCTCCTCTTTCTATTTTTAATTTAATATTTCTATCATTAAAAAATTTAATAGTATCTTCATTTGTAAAAGTATATAAAGGACTATATAAAAAGTAGGGATTAGTTGGAATATAATCGAAAAATTCGCTTACATCTTTAGCACTTGTTACATTACATCTACCTTTTCCTGTTATATATAATTTTTTACCTAATTTTTCATTCCTTTCTATTAATAGAACATCATGTTTTTCGGCTGCTTTAATGGCCGCCATCATTCCGGCAGGTCCACCACCAATTACTATAATTTTTGACACCTTATCACCTCTATAATTTATTTCCTAATATTTATTATATAATAAAATTCATGGCTATAAATATATATTTTATAATAAAAAGCATTTATTTTATACGTGATTTTTCAACCTTACAGTTTTAACTTATTATTATGATAAATTTATTATAATATTCAACGGTATGCTGTTTATATTTAAATACACATATAAAAGTTATTAAATATTAAATTTTGTGAATATAGATAAATAAAAAAAGAGGTTCGAATTATCAAACCTCTTTATATATACGTTATTTAAAAATTAATACCATCCTCTTAATTTCATAGCTGCTGCAACTTTCTTAATTGAGTGCATGTAAGCTGCTTCTCTCATTGTAACGCTATATTCTTCTTTTATAGTCCAAATTGATTCGAAAGCTTTTACCATAGCTTCTTCTTCTTTAGCTTCTACTTCTTCTTCTGACCAATAGTAACCATATAAGTTTTGTACCCATTCAAAGTAAGAAACTGTAACACCACCAGCGTTAGTTAATATGTCTGGTGTAACTGTTATTCCTTTTTCTTTTAATATAGTATCTGCATCTGGAGTTATAGGACCATTTGCAGCTTCACAAACTAGTTTAGCATTGATTAAAGAAGCATTTTCATGAGTTATAGCATTTTCAAGTGCTGCTGGAATTAATATATCTACGTTTAATCCCCAGAACTCATCTAAAGATATTTTTTTTGCTCCTGGGAAACCTAATAGATTTCCATTTTGTTTTACATATTCTATCATAGCTTTTCCATCTAAACCATTTTCATTATAGATAGCATAAGTTCCTTCTTCTTTGCACCATTCAGCTAAAGCTATAACTGTTCCACCTAATTTTTCACAATTTAATACTGTGTGACTTCCAACATTACCTATACCTTGAATAGCTAACTTAGCTTTTTTCATATCTATTCCTAATTTAGCTGCAGCTTCTCTTGCAGTTACTGCAACACCGAATCCTGTAGCTGCATTTCTTCCTAAAGAACCACCAAATTCAACTGGTTTACCAGTTATAACTCCAATAGCACTTCTTCCTACTAATTTATTATATTCATCTACCATCCAAGCCATTATTTGTCCATTTGTATTTACATCTGGAGCTGGCACGTCTACTTTTTCACCAATTAATTTATGAATACCATCTATATATCCTCTACTTAATCTTTCAAGTTCCCCTTTAGATAAAGTTTTTGGATCAACTATAATTCCACCTTTTCCACCACCATATGGAATTCCTGTTACTGAACATTTAAAAGTCATCCATATTGATAACGCTTTCACTTCGTCTAAAGAAACATTTGGATGGAATCTTACTCCGCCTTTTGTTGGGCCTACTGCATCATTATGTTGAGATCTGTAACCTTTGAAAACCTTTACTGAGCCATCGTCCATTTTAACTGGAATTGAAACTTCAATTACTCTTTGAGGTTCTTTTAATAACTCATACACTGCTGGTTCCATACCTAGTTTGTCACAAGCTATTTTAACCTGTTTTTGTGCATTTTCAAATGGATTTAAATTTTCTTTTGCCATGTTGATTACCTCCCAATAGTGAATATAATATTGCAACAAATTTTGCAATGTTACATTTAAAATTTATTTTTTAAATTAATTTTATATTATATATATTCTATAAATTTTAAATTATTCCTCCCATGAAATGAAAAAATTATTTAATTTTTAGAAAAATGATAAAAAACAGAAAAAAGAGGCATAAAATGGTCCTCTTTTTTATAAAAACTCTAAAAAACAATATTTTAGGAATATTTTAGTATTTTTTATCTTTATTGTCTCTGTAAGAATAGACTTCATATTCTTGCCAAATATCCTCAAGGGTACTAAAGGTTGATGAGATTTTTTCTTTCTCTCTTAAACCAACTGCAATAATTAGTGCATTTATTACACTAAGTGGTGCAACTAAAGAGTCAACAAAAGAAGCCATGTTGCTTTGTGCTATTAATGTATAATCTGCTTTTGTAGCTAAAGGAGATAATAAGCTATCTGTTATAGCCACAACCTTAGCTCCTCTATTTTGAGCAAAAGTCAATGCTTCTATAGTTCTAGCTGCATATCTAGGAAATCCTATACCTATAACTAAGTCATTTTCTGATACATTTATCATTTGCTCAAATATATCACTAATTCCATAAGCAATTATATTTACATTGTCTAATATTAAGTTTAAATAAAATCCTAAAAATTCTGCTAAAGCAGTAGAGCTCCTAAGACCCATAATATAAATTCTCTTAGCTTCAAATATATTATCCACTACATCTTGAAAAGTGTTATGATTAATTTTCTCTAAAGTAGCTCTTATATTTTCTATATCGGATTTCAATACACCCTTTAAAGCAGATTCTTCACTTACATAATCATTAGAAAGTTCTATTCTTTGAACTGTTGTAAGTTTATTTTTTATAAGTTCTTGTAGAGCCTTTTGAAGTTTTGGATATCCGGTAAAGCCAAGTTCATTGGCAAATCTAACTACAGTAGATTCACTAACACCTACGCTTGTTCCAAGTTTTGCAGCAGTCATAAAAGCAGCTTTGTCATAATGCTTTAATATAAATTCTGCTATTAATTTTTGACCTTTACTTAATCTTGGGAATTTAACTTGAATTATTCTCATTAGATCTTGTTTATTTTCTTCCATATATAAATCAAATCCTTTCTTACAGATAAAAAAAATTATGCATCATCTATTTCAGTTTATCATCTATTGAAGACTTTATCAATAGATGATGCAATTGTTTGTTAATTGAACTATTTTCTATATCTATTATTCGTAGATATCACTATGTTTTTTTATGTAATATTTAAATATAATCTATAAATAAACATCAACTTGGTTTTAATATAAATTAAAGTATATATTAAAACTGTGTTTA
The DNA here is from genome assembly GCF_943736985.1 of Clostridium sp. Marseille-Q2269. Taxonomy (GTDB): domain Bacteria; phylum Bacillota; class Clostridia; order Clostridiales; family Clostridiaceae; genus Clostridium_F. The sequence goes on along the minus strand of NZ_CALSFS010000001.1, from coordinate 139,782 downwards.
CAGTTACAATTTTAATATATACTTCAATTTGTATAGTTTAATATATGTCCAAATATATTATATAATAAATAGTATTGTATATAATTCAGCTTTAATATATTAAAGCAAAAATTCTTGATTTGGCTTATATATTTTCTATAAAACATATTTCTTTTTTAGTTAAATATCTCCACTGACCTAATTTTAAATTACCTTTTGATATATTCCCTATAGAAACTCTATCTAGATCTATAACAGGGTGGCCTATAGTACTACACATTCTTCTTACTTGTCTGTTTTTACCTTCATGAATTTTAATTATTATTTCAGATGTGCTTTCATTTGTTTTAATTATTTCCAATTTTGACGGTGCTGTTATATAGTCTCCTATATCAATCCCTTTTTTAAATAATTCTATATTTTCTTTTTTCACAATGCCTTTTACTAGTGCTTTATAAGTTTTTATTTTTTCAAATTTAGGATGGATAATTTTATTATATATTTGCCCATCATTTGTAAGGATTATTATCCCCGATGTATCCATATCTAATCTACCTATAGGATATACTCTTTCTTTAACATTAACTAAATCTAAAATAGTTTTTCTGTGTTTTTCATCTTTAACAGTACACACATACCCCTTAGGTTTATTTAATAATATATATATTTTATTCTCTTCAGGCTTTATAATTTTACCGTCGACTTTTATAATATCTTTTTCTAAAACAACCTTTTTCCCTAATTCTTTTATTTTAAATCCATTAACTTCTACTCGTCCTTCTAAAATAATGTCTTCACACTTTCTTCTAGAAGCAACACCACAAGAAGCCATATATTTTTGTAATCTTTCTTCCATGTAATCACCTTTATACTATATTTTTTTTGTTCTACCAATACTATTGTATAAGTTTTAGTCAAAAAGTCAAAATTTAAGTAAATTTCCATGTAACAAAACTAAAACATTTAAAACCAAAAGAATATTTCAATTTCTTAGATTAGCAAAAACGTATAACTCTTTAAAGGTAATTTATTTATTATACCAACTTAGGAAGTGTATTACCTCCATGAGGAAGTACATAAGTTTTTAAATGTTCTCCTTTTTCTTTTTTTACTATATCCAAAGCTTCTTGCAAGGTTTTTACAACTCTCACTTTTGTATTTTTCATAAGATTATGATCTATGCTACTTACTAAAATCAAATTAAATTTTTCTGCTGTATCACAAGCTATATAACTTGTATGCTTGGATATACTGTAATTATCTCTAAGCTCTTTTTCTCTGTCTAATCCATTGGTGAAGTCTGTAAGCATCATTTTAACACCATCATCTCCACCTAAGCCTTCGCTACATTCAGAAAGTACTATAATTGTACCATCTTTCTTGCAAGCTTCCCTTGCATTAATTATAGTCTTAGATGACTGATAGAAGTTTATATCTTTAGGGAACCCTCCAGCTGTAGCTATAACTAGATCTGCTTTTTCTTTTATATCCACTCCATCTATCTTGTCCACATATTCTCTACCCTTATCGTGAGCCTTTATATAATTACCAGCTACGGCAGCACCTATTTTACCATCTGGTCCTATTATTATATTAAACATAAATGTTGGTCTTACAAAACTTGCAGCTTCCAACATATCATTATGGATTGGATTATCATATATATTACCAGAACGTACATTAGAATCTTCGCCATCACCAAGATTTCCAGAGAAGGATAACGAATGATTAGCCATTACTGTTTCAAAACCACTTATTCCAGGTAATATAGCTTTTTTACCACCAGAATAGCCTACTAAGAAGTGATAAACTATTCCACCTGTGAGTATTATGTGATCACATTCCAATGCAATTCTGTTAATCATTACAGGAGTGTTGTAAGAGGTCCTACCAACATACACCAAATCATCCTTCTTAGTACTTACATGATCAATTACTTTATATTTATTATATAATTCTTCGCCTAGAAGCATTTTATGTTCTTCTTTTGTTTGTTGTCTATGAGTACCTGTGGAACTTATAAAAATTATATCTTCATCTTTTATATTTGCTTTTTTCAATTCTTTAACTACGAAAGGTAAATATACGCTGCATCTTTGCCATAATCTAGTTATGTCAGGAATAACTATACAAACTTTTTCCCCTTCATGCACAAGTTCCTTTAAAGGTGCGCTACATATAGTATTTTCTATAGCGTCTTTTATCACCTGTTCTTCTGTTTTGTTTCCACTCCAGTTATTACGATCTATTACCCCTAAGATGTCTTCTTTTGGTAATGAAAATTTCACATCACCATTTCCGTATTTTAATTTTAGTTCCTCCATCATTAAAGCCTCCTTTAAATTGTGACAAATTAATTTTCAATTTACACTTTTTACGTAAATCTGTCAAGGGTAAAGTAATAATAAAAATCATTGTTTGAGGGTTATATAATAAAATAAAGTTATTAATACTTTGTAATAACTATGTTTTTAATTTTTCATAATTATGTCTAATATTTCTTTATCGGTTTGTATTATTCCTGTTATATTAGATGCCATATTTTTTATTGTACTCTGTATATGATATAAATAAATCGCCTTCCAATAAGTAACAAATACCTGTACTTACTCCTGTACCAGCAGATATGGCACGACCACAAAAGTAGATAATTTACCAGAAAACTTATGTATTTACTTAATTTAAAATTATAAAAAACATCCCTATATTAATTCATATAGAGATGTTTTTATGATTTTAGTCCATATCATGTATACTCATCTTTCTTATATGTTTTGTATGGCTCCATTCTTTATCATTTTTATTTAATATTCCTTGGATAGTTATAGGAATCCAAGTTAATGTGTATATTCCATATAATAAATACCATATAAACATTTTTAAAGATTTTTTTCTATCTATTATGTATAAAAGTAATACAAATACTGATAAATATATTATTGATAAAATAACTGCTTGATATAACTTTGGTTTATTTCCCAAAATCCATGCAAATAAAAATACATTTAAAGAATAGATGAAAAATGTGAAAAACATTCCTTTTGAAAGCTTCTTTTCTAAAAGCATAATAAGTGGAGTAAATAAAAATTGTACTACACTAAACAATTTCCATACCCAAGGAGAAAATAAGTAGCTTATTACAAATATATTCGCACCTTTATAAGAATTATTTTGTATTAAAGTAAGACCAGCTGAGATGGCAAGTAAAACAGTAACAAAAGGCTGTACTGTATATAAAGCACAATCTAAAGCTATAAAATTTCTTTCTTTAAAAGCCTTTTTTACAAGCTTTGTAAAGAACCTTGAAGATACATCTGTGAATCCTTGCATCCATCTTTTTCTTTGATTCCAGGATTGCTTTAAAGTAAGAGGTTTTTCATCATAAACTCTAGCATTGTGAGCCCAACCTACTTTATGTCCATTTAAAACTAGCTTACAGGTGAATTCTAAGTCTTCAGTTAGACAAGTTGCACCCCATCCTAACTCTTGTAAAGATTGTGAATCCATACAAAAACCAGTTCCACCTATTTGATTTGATAATCCCAAATTGGCCCTAGCCAATTGAAATAATCTGTTCGCTGTCCAAAAAGCTATAGAATAAGAACCAGTTATCCATGAATCATTAGGATTTTTACTATCTATATATCCTTGAACAACTTTGTATCCTTTAAGCATTTTGTAATTCATTTCTTTTAAAAAGTTTTTAGAAACTAAGTTATCTGCATCAAATATTGCTATAGAATCATATTCTTTATCCATATTAAATAGTTTAGCAAACATCCATTCTAAAGCATAGCCTTTTCCTCTTTTATCAGGAACGTTTCTTTCACAAACATATACTCCATCATAAGTTTTAGCAATTTCAGCAGTTTCATCAGTGCAATTATCAGCTATTATGAAAATGTCATATAAATTTTTAGGATAGTCTAGAGATTTTAAACTTTCTATTATTTTTCCTATAACCATATCTTCATTATGTGCTGCTACTACTAAAGCAAAAGTTTTCTTAAGGGCACAGCTTTCTGCACCAGTGTCTCCTTTTTTATATATACCAAATAAAGACAATATGAGGTAATATAATGTTAATATAAACGTAAAAATTTGAAAAATTAGAGTGAAATAAAAAATAAAGTCCTTCATTAGTTTTACCCTTTCTATTTAAATATTAAACAATACTGTTCTTGATTTATTAAAAAATTACACTGCTATTCATAATAACATATTTTTTCATAGTTGTTAATCAATAAAAATATTTTTTATTTTCTGAATTAATCATTTCAATTATATATTCGTCATATTATAAAGTAATAATATATACATATAATATCTATTACACAATTATATAAACAAATTGTTATTTATATATATAATTGTGATAATCATATTGATTTTATATATATTATGTGCTATACTTTATATTGTAATAAGTTATTGAAACTGGTTATGTAAATGTATACATAACATATAGTATACTCTATTAGCATTTAACATTAAATTAAAGGAGTGTTTTTTATGAACAAAAACTTTAATAAGATTCCTGAAAATGTATTGAGTGAAATGGATAGCCTAATAGGTGCTTCTGGAATGTCAAAGGAAGAATTTGTAAGAAATCTAATTATGACTTATGGTATAAACTCTGAAGCTCATAACTATGCTGAACTTCTAAAGGGATATGATACCTATTGTGATAGTTTTATAGGCTAATTTTAAAATTATTAGTCTTTACCCTTATATATAATTATAAAACTAAAAAAGTGCCATGCTACGTGTAGCATGGCACTTTTTGAATTAAATATATCAAATAAAAACACATGAATCTTACTATATTTATTTTTTATTACAGCATAAATTAAAAAGTTTGTTTGATTAAACTATTAAAACTTATTATAATATATCTATATAATGCTAAATTATGTAATAACTTTTTTAAAGGGGGCTAATGTAATGTTTACTAAAGAGAATCTTAAAAAACTTACTCTAAAAAAGAAAATATTAATAACGTGCTTAGTAATTTTCTTAGTTTCAATGAGCTCATTAACTATATTAACTTTTAAAATGGTAAGTAATAAATTTCGAAACCAAGTTAAAGAAGATGGACTAAACTTAGCAAAACAAGTAAGTTTTCAAATTACATCATCTCAAAAAGCTATGAGTGAGATTGATAAAATTTTATCAGATAAAGTTTTATCAATCTCAAAAATGACCATAGAAAATAAAAATATTTCTAACAAATATTTAATAGATGTTGCTGCAAAATGTAATGTGCAAGAAATAAATGTAACAGATAAATCTGGAAAGATAATATATTCAAATATGCCAGAGAATATAAACTATGTATATCCTCTAGATTATTCTGTACAAGATATATTAAAAGGTAATAAGGATAAAGTTATTGAAGATATAAGAGAAAATAAAGTGAATCATAATTATTATAAATATTGTGCATTAGCTATCCCAAATGGTGGATTCATACAAATAGGTATTGAAGCAAATGAAATTTACAATATTAATAAATCTGTAGATCCACAAATTATATTAGAAAAATTAACAAAAGACAGTAATGTAAAATTCGCTCTTATTATGAATGATAAATTTAAAGTTACCCACCATAGTGATAAGAAAAATATAGGAGATATTTTAAAGGATACTGGTAGTAAAACTGTAATAAGTACTGGTAAAAACTATTCATCTACATATAACTATAATGGTGAAAAAGTTTATAATGTAATACTACCTTTAAAAGATGATAATAATAAGTTATTAGGAACTATGAATATAGGTATATCCTTAGCCACAGAAGAAACAGCTCTTAGGAATATATTAATAAGTTCTATAGCAATAACTTTAGTGACATTTATTTTAGCCGCATTTGTAATACTTTATATAATTAGATTGTCTTTGAAACCATTAGATAATCTATCTATTATAGCGAAAAATGTTGCCAATGGAGATTTGACAGAAAAAGCTCCCATTATTAATGATGATGAAATTGGCCAATTAAGTAAAATATTCAATATGATGATAGATAACTTAAGAAGAATTACAGAAAAAATAAATGATTTCTCTGTACAATTATCTGCTTCATCTCAGGAAATCTTATCTTCTGCAGAACAAACATCAGCAGTATCAGAGGAAATTGCTAGTGCCACTGAAGAAATTGCCAGTGGCGCTGAAAATCAAGTAAAAGCCAGCAATGAATCTTCTTTATTAATGAATGATGTTATGGGAAATATGTACGTTTTAAAGGATGAATTTGATGAGATAATGTCTTTTTCAAATAATACAAATTCATTAGCCTCAAAAGGACAAAATAATATGTCTAATATGATACATCAAATGTTTGCAATCAGAAATAGTGTACTAAATTCTTCTGATATAATTTATAATTTACAAAAAAATTCAGAAGAGATAGGAAATATTGTAGAAATTATAAATTCTATAGCAGACAAAACCAATTTATTAGCATTAAATGCTTCTATTGAAGCTGCTAGAGCTGGAGATGCTGGAAGAGGTTTTTCAGTGGTGGCAGATGAAGTTAGAAAACTAGCAGAAGAATCTATAACTTCAGCTAATGATATTAAAAATTTAATAGTGAATACTCAAAATAATATTAAGGATGCTTTAGATTCCATAAATGATGGAGCTTCAGAATCTGAAAAAGGTGAAGAAATAGTTGTTGCAGTAAAGAAATCTTTAGAAGAAATTTTAAATTCATTTTCAAATATAAATCATAAGTTTAAAAATGTAGATTCTATAATTACACTTTCTAATGATAATATAACAGCTATGGCATCACAATTATATGATATAGAAAACATATCCAACACAGCATCTGCTAATACAGAAGAAGTATCTGCTTCAACAGAAGAACAAAGCTCTAATATACAAGAAATTACTGAATCTATAGAAAGATTAGTTGGTATGGTGGAAGATTTAAAACAAAGTGTATCTGTATTTAAACTTTAATTAATATAAAAATAAAACCTAGATTATTAAATCTAGGTTTTATTTTTATATTCCTATATATATTAAGTAAAGTCCTATAATTAACACAATTATCCCTAAAAATATTTTCAATATTTTATTAATTTTGTTCACCTTAGAAGATTCATTTATAGATTCAACAAAACCTAAAGAAGTTCCGGATAGTATTATTACAAAACAATGGCCTATAGAATATAGAAGCAACATAAAAAAACCTAATAATATGTTACCTTTAGTTCCTACAAAAGCCAATATAGCAATTAATATGGGTGTAGAACATGGTGATGATAATATTCCTCCTAATATTCCTAAAAATAAAGCTCCAAGTAGACCTTTTCTTTTTTTAGGTACCTTACAGGAATTATTATTATATTCTATGACGCCTATAAGCTGTAACCCTACAAAAAGCATTACAATTCCTAATAATAAATACCACAATTTACTACCTGATACAAATAGTCTTCCAACTAAAGAAGATATTATACCTAAAGAAGTAAAAGTAATTATTATACCTAAAGAAAAAAACAAAGAATATTTAAAGGCAGTTTTTTTATCCTTTTTACCATACTTATTCACATAACCTATGATTAAGGGAAGAGAAGAAAGTATGCACGGGCTAAAAGAAGAAATTATTCCTCCTATAAATGATATTAATAAAGCTAAAAATACACTATCTCCCATGAGACCAATAGCTTTAGTAATTATATCATTCATGTTATTTTACACCCATTTTATTTAGTATATTTATGATTTCTTGTTTTGTAAGTATACCTTCATGTTTAAAAAATACTTTACCATATTTATCTAGAAATATTTGTGTAGGAACTACTGAAACTTTATATTTATCTCCAAATTCAGGATTCTTAGTTAAATCTACTATATGAGTGTCAACTTTATCTTTAAATTCTTCTTTTATCTCTTTTATAATGGGATACATCTTTCTGCAAGGAGCGCATGTAGGTGAACTTAATTCTAACAATATAGGCATCTTACCCATACTAGATTCATAATCAATATTCTCTTGATTTATTGAATCCCCACCTAAATTTGAATATTCCTCTTTAGGTTTAACAGCTTTAAACCATGCCATAACAGCTATAATAATTATTAATATCAATATAATAAATAATTTAAGTTCTTTTCTCATAATTCCTCCTTTATGCTATATAATATATTGTAAAAATTTTAAAATAACCTTCAAAGAATATAATTTCTCTGAAGGTTATTTTAATTTTAACATATAATTATTTTTATTGCTAAATTAAATTTCTGTTAAACTATATATATCATTTCGTATATGCTTTAAAAGAGGTAATTCTTCTCTTATCCTATCTTCGTAATCTAAATCTAATTCGGAAAAAATCACATCTTCTTTATCATCTAATCTGGTTACTATTTTTCCCCAAGGATTGGCAATTAATGAATTCCCATAAGATATATAGTTACTATTTTTATCTCTAGCAGGTGCAACTCCTATCATATAGACTTGATTGTCTAATGCCCTGCTTTTAAATAAGGTTTCCCAATGAGCAGGACCTGTGGTCATATTAAAAGCTGCTGGAGCAAATATAGCTTTAGCTCCATTAAGGGCCATTATTCTTGAAAGTTCTGGAAATCTTATATCATAACATATCATCAACCCTAATTTTCCCCAAGGAGTATTAAATAATGTTACTTTATTTCCAGGAGTTAAAGTATCCGATTCTTTAAATCTAACACCTCCTTTTACATCTATATCAAATAAATGTACTTTCCTATGTGTTGCTATTAATGATCCTTTATTGTCAACTACAATAGAAGTGTTAAAAATATGATTTTTTTCTATTTCAGGAATAGAACCTGCTACAATATAAATATTTAAGTCTTTTGCAGTTTTTTTTATAGCCTTTACAGTTTCTCCTGGATTTTCTTCATTTATTGTCTCTGAATAGGGTCTAAAATATTTATTTTCATACGGACAATTAAACATTTCAGGTAAAACTGCTACATTGCAATTTCCCTTTTTAGCTTTTGTTATCATTTCTATGGCTTTCATTATATTTCTTTTCTTTTCTTTTTCAACTTTCATTTGACATAAAGCTATTTTAAATTTATTCATAAAACCCCTCCAATTTAGTTATTTATTATTTTCAGGATTAATATTGTTGCCTTCTAAAGTACTATCTACAAAAACATGCTTAATATATTTATTTAATATAGACTCAAATTTTTCTTTGTCTGAAGAAGGTATATCCCAATCTCTTCTATCTTTTTTATTCTTCTTATTTAAAAAAGTAAAGAAAAAAACATTAGGATGTTTAGGGTGCCACTCCCATCTTGTTATATCTTCCCAATATGTAAAATTATATATTTTATTACTATATAAACTTTTATTTCCAATACCTTTATCTGTTACTATTTTTAATTTAGTAAAATCATACACAGTAATTATAAGATAGATTACTATAAGTAATCCTATATTAGAAGCAGCACCTTTTATGAAAGCATACAACATGTAGGATACAACTCCTAGCATAAGTAATAATATAAAACTTTGTTTTACTGCACTTCTTTTTAATGTCATCAATTTGGCACCAATATTTTTATTATGCTCCCTGCCTATTATAAAAGAATAAAAAAATTGAATAACTATAGCTATTACTAAAACTATTTGCAATATTTTTTCAAAATTCAAGGAAATCCCTCCAATGTATACTAGATTTATTTAGAGCATTTAACATACACTACATATTCTACAATTTAAAATAAAAGTCCTTTTTCTTCCTTTATATATTTACATTACAATTCAATTCTGCTAACATTTATTCACCTATAAATGTTACCAAAGTTTAATTATAAATACTTATATTTGGTTTATACTTTATTATTTGTTAATAATTATTATGTATGTTATTTATATAAAATTATTCATAAATAAATATATATTTTAATGTGAAAATTGAATTAAATTAAATATTTAATAGTATTATTATGTGATTAAATATTTAATTTGTAAAACTAATATGTTATAATTAATGAATTCTAATTTTATATGGGGCTAATAATTATTTTAAAGGAGAGATATTTAATTTGGAACATATTAATTATGACTCATTACTCATACTATCTTTATTTGCATTTATAACACCAGTTTTCATAAATGCATTCAAGAAATATAAAGTTCCTTTCGTAGTTGGGGAACTTTTTGTAGGCATTATAATTGGGAAAAGTTTTTTAAATTTAATACATATAGATCCATGGATAGAATTTTTATCCAATCTAGGATTAGCGTACTTAATGTTTTTAAGCGGTTTAGAAATTGATGTTCATAGTATAAAAGTTAGTAAAGATAGTAAGGGAGCAAATAATATAATAATTTGTATTATAATGTCTTTATTATCAATATTAATGTCATTTTCTATATGCAAATTTTTATATTATCTAGGACTTATTAAGGATGTTGTTTTTATGACTTTTTTATTTTCAGCAGCAGCTCCTGGTTTTCTAGTTCCTTTTTTAAAACAAAAAGGTATATTAAAAACAGAATTTGGACAGATATTACTAATATTTTCTCTTATGGGGGAATTTATAAGTTTAATTGCTATGACAATTATATCCTCTAAGATAACTTATGGATTAAGTTATAAAAGCTTCTTGTTCTTAATTGTCATTATAATTTCATTTCTAATTTACAAAGTTTTAAGTAAATTACAGGGTAAATATGATTTTCATAGATTAGCCACTAATAATACTCATTTGGAAGTAAGGGCAGCTTTTGCATTAATACTTATTTTGGTTACTATAGCAAATAAGACTGGTACAGAAATAGCCTTAGGATCATTCTTAGCTGGAGTTATATTTACTTTTTTAACAGATAAAAGCCATGAAGAAGATTTAAAATATAAATTAGATATTATTGGATATGGATTTTTGATTCCAATATTTTTTATAATGGTTGGAGTAAATTTAGATATAACTACTATATTTAAAAATCCTAGAAGTTTAATAGCAATTCCTTTGATTGTATTAATAATTTATATAATCAAATTTATTCCTTCTTTAATACTAAGGTATAAATTTAATACTAATAAAGCAATATCTTCATCAATTATTTTATCTAGTCAACTTAGTATACTTATAGTTGGTGCTCAAATTGCTTCTAATTTAAAATTAATTCCTGAAGAAGGATATTCTGCATTAGTTTTAACAGCTGTAATATCTTGTATGTTGTTTCCTTTTATATTTGATAAAATTATGAAATATGATGATTTAGAAAAGAATCCACAATCCACTGCAAATAAAATTTGTGTAAGAGAAGTTATTCCAACAAATATAAATATATTTAACAAACCCTTAAAGGATTTAAATATTCCTCAGGGTGCTAGAATTTTTTTGATAATTAGAGATGAGCAAGAAATACTTCCAGATGGTAATTCTCTTATTTTGGAAGGTGATATGCTATTGATTGCAGGCCTTGCTGACAAATCTCTGGAATTTTTACAAATATTGAATGATGAAATTTAGAAATTATAAAATTAATAAGGAGCAACTAAAACTTTTTAGTTGCTCCAATTAATTAAATTATTTAAATATATGGGTTCCTACAAATAAAAATCCTATCATTATTAAAGCTATTGCTATGTAAAATACGGCCTTAGCAGCATTTTTATTGATTTTAAATTCTATATACGAACTTAATAAGTTCAACAATATTAGCAATGATATTATTATATTATTAAATTTGATTTTAGATAAAATAACTATATTTTTATTAAAAAGTATTATAGCACCTAACGCTAAAATTATACAAGACAGAATAATTTGGATAATTGCAAGGATCCTTGCTTTATTATTTGGCATTTTCATCCCACTTCCTATAAATAATTTTTAAATTTGTCACTGTAGTTTAATTATATTTTTGCCAGTTAAATTAGAATTATTATTTGAGTATAATATATAATTCTAATAAATTCAAATTTTATTTAGCTATAAATAATTGTTATATATATATTTAACTTTTTATTATTATTTCAAAGCATTTAAAAGGTAGTTTCTTATCTCTAATCTAATATTACTGTCAGTTGATTTAGCGTTGGTTTGATGTGCAAAATATGATTCTATAAGCTCAATTTGATTAGCACAACAAGTTAAATTAATATAAAATTTTTATATTAATTATGCAAGTTTTTATATATGTGCATATATAAAAATACCACAAGAAAATTAAATTTCTTGTGGTATTTTTACATTTTTATTTTTCTAATAAGTCTTCATATGTCCATCCAGATTGACCTTTTTCCAATATAAGCAATCTGTCTTCTTTTATTCCCTTTCCTTTTAAATAGTTATAAGTTTTTTCAGCTCCACCTTTTCCTTTTGGACAAATAATAGCTATTGGCTCTTCTGATGATGTAAGTTTATCCATAACTTTATCAAGCTTAGCTTTGTCCTCATCAGTTTTTACAGGGTAAGCACTAGTTTCTATAGCCCCTTTTATGTGATGTTTATCAAATTCATCTTTTACTTGAATATCTAATATTATAACTTTTTCTTTTTTCTCAATTTTTGATTTTAATTCATCAGCTTTTATGTAGTTGAATTTTTTTGAATCCTCTTTCTTATCATCTTTTTTAGCTTCCTGTTTAGTTTCTTCTTTATTATCAGTACTAGTTGATGTATATTTGCTGCAGCCTACTAGAACAAATGAAAACAATGCCACCACTGATAACAATAAAGCTATAATTTTCTTTTTCATGTTTAAATCCCCCTATGTAATTAATATATTACTATTTTAATTTATTAACTTAAATAATTCCATAGTTATAATATAATTTAATAGTTTACATATTATATATAAATTTATATTATATAGCTATAAAATAATATGAACTTTATTGTAAAATAAGTTCTTACAACAAAGTCCATAGATTAACGTAAAATAATTATTATAAATTGGGAATCATAATATGATGACTAATATATTTTATTTAAATTTTATAGCAGTACCATACACTATAACTTCTGCAGCCCCTTGCATTATATTACTTGTAGCATATCTTATATTTAAAACTGCATCTGCACCCAAAGTTTCTGCTTCTTTTGCCATCCTTTGAGTAGCTTTAGCTCTAGCTTCATTCATCATTTCTGTATAGCTTGAAATTTCTCCACCTACTAAGGTTTTAAGTCCGCTTAATATATCTTTACCTACATTTTTAGACCATACAATAGATCCTTTAACTATAGATAAAGTTTCTACTTCTTTTCCAGCAATATAATCAGTATTTACTAATATCATCCTTGTTCTCCTCCTTGATTTCTTTTATTCTTTCACGCATGTTGTATATTAATGCTCCAACCAAACCTAGAAAAAATAAAACTATAAGGATAACTAAAAGTTTACCTATGTTATTCCCTATATCTAAAATAGGGATTAAAAAGGCACTACCATATAATATAATTATTATTGTGAATATTATAGTTATAATTATAGTTCCAACATATTTCACCATATAATTATCTCCTTTTTCATAATTATGTACACATATTATATTACTTTATTAATAAAATTACTATATTATTTTTCATTTTTTTATTGTAAAATTATTATAAATATACAGACAATTTATAGAGGAGGGTTATTTTATGTTAGTTATAAATATTTGCGTAGGAAGTGCCTGTCATTTAAAAGGTTCTTATACAGTTATAACTCTACTTCAAAAATTAATAGAGAATAATAATTTAAAAGATAAAGTTGAGATAAAGGGTTCTTTTTGCTTAGGTCATTGTACTGAGGGAGTTTCTGTAAAGATTCAGGATAAAATTTATTCTGTAACTGAAGAAAATACAGAGGAATTTTTTAATAATGTTGTGCTAAGAGGTATATAAAGATGAATTATATAGATATATCTGGATTAAACTGTAAAAATTGTTACAAATGCTTAAGAAGCTGCCCTGTGAAGGCTATTAAATTTAAGAACGAGAAAGCAGAAATCGTTGGGGAAAGGTGTATATCCTGCGGAAGATGTCTTGTTATTTGTCCTCAAAATGCTAAAAAAGATAAACCAGATATTAAATATGTAAAAGAAGCTATAAATTCTGGTAAAAAAGTTATTGCTACTGTTTCTTCAGTATTTGCTGGAGTATTTAATGTTGAGGAAGGTAAAATAGTTTCTGCATTAAAGAAATTAGGATTTTCTTATATAGAGGAAACAGCTCTTGGTGGAGAAATTGTTGCTGAACTTTATAAAGATTATATAACTAAAACTAATTTAAATAATTATATAACCACATCCTGTCCTTCTACTGTAAATTTGATAGAAAAATATTTTCCACAACTAGTAAAATATATGATACCTGTTGCATCATCTATGCTTACACACGGGAAAGTATTGAAAGAAATTTGTGGTAAGGATACTTTTGTGGTATTCATAGGACCCTGTATAGCTAAGAAAACGGAATCGGATATTTATAAAAAAGAAAAAATTATAGATGCTGTTATAAATTTTGATGAATTAAAAACTTTATTTAAAGATTATAATATAAATTTAGATTCTATGCCTATTGGAGAGTTTGATAGAAATGTTTATAAAAAAACCGGTTCTTTTACTTTAAATGGTGGAATAATAGATGCCATGGGAAAGGTAATAGAAGATAATAATCTTATTCCCATGTCAGTAAGTGGCATTGAGGAATGTATTCAAGTATTAAAAAGCATACAAATAGGACAACTATCTAATACATTCTTAGAAATTACCGCTTGCAGGGGTAATTGTGTTGGTGGTCCTAATATGATTAAAAATGAAGTTTCTTACTACACAAGATTAAATAAAGTTAAAAATTATATAAGAAATAGAGATACTACTGATACAATAATGCTAGCTTCTGTTCCTTATAATATTGATTTTTCTACTTCATTTATAGATAAATGCTTTCAAAGTAGCAAGGCTTCAAAAGAAGAACTTACAAAAATAATGAAAAGCATGGGTAAATACACAAAAGAAGATGAGTTAAATTGTGGAGTGTGTGGATACAATACTTGTATAGAAAAGGCTCAGGCTATATACGATGGTATGGCAGAACCGACCATGTGTCTTCATTTTATGAGAAATAAAGCTGAAAATTTAAGTAATGTGATCTTTGAAAATACAGCTAATTGTAATTTTATATTAGATGAAAACATGAATGTAATAGAAATAAATCCTGCTGCAGAGAAAGCCTTTATGATAACAGCTAAAGATATAAAAGATAAACCAATATCTTTATTAATGAATGATGAAGATTTTAGATATGTTAGAAACACAGGAAAAAGCATTGTAGGTAAAAAAGTACACTATTATAAATACAATGTGGTTTTTATTAAAACTATAGTATATATTCCTAAACAAGATATAGTTGTTATATCTATGATAGATATAACAAAAGAGGAAAAAACAAGAAAGAATTATTAAAAGTAAAAGAACAGACAATAGATACGGCTCAAAAAGTAATAGAAAAGCAAATGAGAGTAGCTCAAGAAATAGCTAGCCTTCTTGGTGAAACTACTGCAGAAACTAAAATTACCCTAACTAAATTAAAACAAGTAGTGGAAGGAGATAAAAGTGATATAAGATGAGTTTGTTTGTAGAGGTAGCCTTTCATAGTTTAAATAAATATGGTGAAGAATTGTGTGGAGATATGGTAGAGGTTGTTCGACTTTCTCAATGCACCATAATAGTATTGGCAGATGGATTGGGCAGTGGTGTTAAAGCTAATATTTTATCTACATTAACTTCTAAAATAGCAGCTACTATGCTTAAGGAAGGAGCTAACTTATATGATACAGTAGATACTATAGTAAATACTTTACCCATATGTAAAATAAGAAACATAGCCTATTCTACGTTTACTTTAATAAAAATATATAATAATGGAGATACCTATATTGCAGAATATGATAGCCCTCCAATATTTATTATAAGAGATAATAAATATTTAGATTTTCCTAAAAAAGAAATAATAATAAATTCTAAAAAAGTTTTAGAAAGCAATATAAAATTAAAGCCTGGTGATTTTATTACAGTAGTAAGTGATGGAGTTATTCATGCTGGACTAGGAGAAATACTAAATTTGGGATGGCAGTGGAAAAATGTTAAAGATTATTTAGAGAGAAGATCATATCAAGATGTATCTGCTCAATTTATTGCAAAGGATTTATTAGAAGTATGCTGGGATCTTTATGTTGGCAAACCTGGGGACGATATAACAGTAGTTTCTGTAGATATAAAAGAACCAGCATATGTAGACTTATTCACAGGCCCTCCTAAAAATAAAACTAAAGATAAATACATTGCAACTCAATTAATGGAATCTAAAGGTAAAAAAATAATATGTGGAGGAACCACATCTAATATATTCCAAAGAGAATTAAATAAAAGTTTAAAAGTAAATCTTGAGCTTATAAATAATAATCTCCCACCTACTGCTAATATGGAAGGTATAGATTTAATTACAGAAGGAGTTTTAACTTTAAGTCGCGTTTTGGAAATAATAAAAAGTTACTCTGATCCCTTTTGTAAAATTGATTCAGAAGATGATTTAATATTAGGAAAAGATGCTGCTTGTTTGTTAGTGAAACTATTAATGGAATGTACTCATTTAAATATATGGGTTGGCAGTGCTATGAATCCGGCTCACCAAAATCCTAATTTACCTGTAGATCTAAGTATAAAATTGAAATTAGTGGAAGAATTATCAGAACATATGAGAAGGTTAGGGAAAAATGTTAATGTAAATGAAATATAGTTTATCTTTCATATAAAAATTAATTAACTTACTTAAATAAATTAAAGATAATATTGCAGTAAAGATACTGTATTAATAATTCATTTGGGAAAATTTCTTTATGTAGGAGGCGATTTATGTACTATATAAATTTTAAAGAAGCTAATTGTAAAAACTGTTATAAGTGTTTAAGAAGCTGTCCTGTAAAAGCTATAAAATTTAAAGATAATCAGGCAAAAATAGAAATAGAAAGATGCATATTATGTAGTCGTTGCGTTTTAATATGTCCTCAAAATGCCAGAAAGGTAGCTAATTATTTAGATAAAGTAAAAACAGCATTAAATAAAAACAGAAAAATAGTAGCTTCTATCGCTCCTTCTTTTATGGGGAATTTTTCTGTGCCTTATGGAAAAATAGTAGCATCATTAAAAGCATTAGGTATAAAATATGCAGAAGAAACTGATTTAGGAGCTGATATGACTACTAAATTATATAAAGAATTTATAAAACAAAACAATCAAGATTATTATATTACAACTGCCTGTCCTTCTGTAAATTTACTTGTTGAAAAATACTATCCAGAACTAATTAAATATATGTTAGCTTTTATGTCTCCCATGGCCTGCCATGGGAGAATGCTTAAGAAAGCATATGGTGAAGATTATTTTACATTATTTATAGGACCATGTACTGCTAAAAAAGCTGAACACAAAACGTATGACTTTGAAAATAGTATAGATGCAGTTTTAACCTATGAAGAATATATAAATTTATTAAAAGATTATAATATAGATATAAAAAATTTAGCTGATACAAATTTTGATAACAAATCTTTAGAATTAGGTGTTTATTATCCTATACCTGGTGGAATTATTAATAATATAAAAGATATTTTAAAGAATAAGAGTATAAAACATTTTTATGTATCTGGAGTATATCAATGTATAGATATTTTTGAAAGTATAAGAAAGGGATATATAAAAAATTCTTTTATAGAAGTTAGTTCTTGTGTAGGTAGTTGTATAGGTAGCCCTGAAGTTATAACTAATAATCATGAATACTATCATAAACTAGAAAAAGTTGAAAATTACATTAAAAATAGAAGTAACCATACAGAATCATGTACAAAAATCACTGCTTTAAATAATTTTAAGAAATATAATTTAAACTATAAAAGAGATTTTATAGATAGATCTATTAATAAGAAAGTCAAACATGAAAATCAAATTAAAAATATATTAAAATCTATGGGAAAGCATAGTAAAGAGGATGAATTAAATTGTGGAGTCTGTGGATATGATACGTGTGTAGATAAGGCTAATGCTATCTTAGATGGAATGGCAGAATCTGAGATGTGCCTTCATTTTATGAGAAGTAAAGCAGAAAATATTTCTAATATAATCTTTGAAAATACGGTTAATTGTATAATAATGGTTGATTGTGAATTAAATATAATAGAAATAAATCCTGCCACAGAAAAAACATTTATGATAGAAAGAAATGTAGTTAAAAATAAACCTATAAAATTTTTAATAAATGAAGAAGATTTTATTAAAGTAAAAGAAAGTAACCAAAGCATTTTAGGTAAAAAAATATTCGTTACTAATTATGGCTTATTATTTATAGAAAGTATTATTTTTTTACAAAAACAAAATATCTTTCTTTTATCCTTAACTGATATAACAGATGAGGAAAAAAATAAGAATAAACTAAAGAAAATTAAAGAAAGTTCTTTTAGTGCAGCAGAAGAGGTACTAGAAAAACAAATGAGAGTTGTGCAAGAAATTGCTAGTCTTTTAGGTGAAACCACTGCAGAAACAAAAATAACTTTAACTAATTTAAAGAGAATAGTACAGTTTTCTGAAGAAGAATATTAATTTATCTCATAACTCACGTTTAATACTTTTATCTTATATATTTATAAAAAGAGGCAATAAATTATAAATTACTGCCTCTTTAGATTTAATACAACACTTTTCTATATTCAATGTATAATTAATTATATATTACCTTGCAATATCAAATATATCTAGATTTTGATTTTCTATCCCATTAACTTTTACATCTACCATAGCTTTTAGTGTATCTAATGTTGTTATTACTCCTATATTTCTTTCAATAGCTTCTCTTCTTATATGAAATCCATCTCTTTTTGAATCATTACCTTTTGTAGGGGTATTAATTACTAAATCTAATTCACCTTTTTTAATTATATCTATTATATTAGGACTTTCTTCATTAATCTTTTTAACTTCTTTAACTGCTATATTTTCTGTTTTTAAAAGTTCAGCAGTTTTTGACGTAGCTACAAAATTAAAGCCGAATTTATTAAGTTGTTTTGCTATAGGTAAAAATTCTTTTTTATCCTGATCATTTATAGTGGCAAGTATAGTTTTACTATTATTCTTAATAAACATGTTAGCTCCTATAAATCCTTTATATAATGCTTCATCTAATGTTCTACCTATGCCTAAAACTTCTCCTGTAGATTTCATTTCAGGGCCTAAGCACATTTCAACTTTAGGAAGCTTTTGTGTAGAGAATACTGGTACCTTTACAGATATTAGTTTAGGCTCATTGTATATGCCTACACCATATGATAAATCATTTAGTTTTTCACCTAGCATTACTCTAGTTGCTATATCTACTATAGGAACTTTACTTACTTTGCTTATATAAGGAACAGTCCTTGATGCCCTTGGGTTAACTTCTATTACATAAAGCTTTTTCTCAAACTCAATAAATTGTATATTTAGCATACCTTTTATTCCTATGCCTAAAGCAATTTTCTTAGTATACTCAAGTATTTTTTCTTTTATATCTATGCTTACATTTTGGCTTGGATATATAGTTATACTATCACCAGAATGTACTCCTGCTCTTTCTAAATGTTCCATTATACCTGGTATTAAAATGTTTTGCCCATCACATATAGCATCTATTTCTATTTCTCTTCCCATTAAGTATTTGTCTATAAGTATTGGATTTTTCTTGTTTTTTTCAAAAGTATTTGATAAATAATATACTAGTTCTTTTTCATCATGAGTTATCTCCATTCCTTGACCTCCAAGTACATAAGAAGGTCTTACAAGCACTGGGAATCCTAAGTTTTTAGCTTCTCCTACTCCCTCATCTATGGACCAAATTGCTTTACCTTTAGGTCTTGATATTTGCAATTTTTCTAACAATTCATCAAATTTTTCTCTATCCTCTGCTATGTCAATTTGATCTGCCGTGGTGCCAAGAGTTAATATATTTTTTTCTTTTAGAAACTTAGCAAGTTTTATTGAAGTTTGCCCTCCAAATTGAAGTATTATACCATCTGGATTTTCCTTATCAATTATATTTAATACATCTTCTTCTGTAAGTGGTTCAAAATAAAGTTTATCAGATATATCAAAATCCGTACTAACAGTTTCTGGATTATTGTTTATTATTATTGTTTCTATGCCTAACGTTTTTAAAGACTTTACACAATGCACTGAAGCATAATCAAACTCTATTCCTTGCCCTATTCTTATAGGGCCTGAACCTATAACAATGACTTTTTTATTTTTACTAACTTGAACTTCATCATAAATATCATAGGTAGAATAATAATATGGAGATAAGGCTTCAAATTCTCCACCACATGTATCAACCATCTTATACACTGGTTTTATTCCCCATATATTTCTAATTCTATATAAATCTTCTGGACTTATATTTAACATATCTGCTATTCCTTTGTCTGAAAATCCCTTCTTCTTTAATTTATAGAGCCATTCTTTATCTAAATCATCTATTTTACTAATCCTTAATCTTTGTTCTTCTTTAACTATCCAATTAAATTTTTCTATAAAAAACTTATCTATACCAGTTATTTCAGCCACTTTATCTATTTTATAATCACGTCTAAGCATTTCAGCTAAAGCAAATATTCTTTCATCATCTGGATATGTAACTCTACCTTTTAATTCTTCCATGCTAAATTCTCTAAACTTTGTATGTTCTAATGAGTATTTTCCTATTTCTAATGAACGTATTCCTTTTAAAAAAGCAGCTTCAAAATTATTTCCTATAGCCATTATTTCTCCTGTAGCCATCATTTTTGTACCTAATGCTCTATCTGCATCTTGAAATTTATCAAAAGGCCATTTTGGAATTTTTACAACTACATAATCTAGAGATGGTTCGAAACAAGCATATGTTTTTTTAGTAACTGCATTTTTTATCTCATCTAAGGTATAACCTAAAGCTATCTTAGCTGCTACCTTGGCTATTGGATACCCTGTTGCTTTTGATGCTAAAGCAGAAGAACGGCTAACTCTTGGATTTATCTCTATAACTGCATATTCAAAAGATTGTGGATTTAATGCAAACTGCACATTGCAACCACCTTCTATTCCTACTGAGTTTATTATATGTATAGAAGCAGTTCTAAGCATCTGATATTCTTTATCAGATAAAGTTTGGCTTGGTGCTACGACTATACTATCTCCAGTATGAATACCTACAGGATCTATATTTTCCATATTACATACAGTTATACAATTACCTCTATTGTCTCTCATTACTTCATATTCTATTTCTTTCCAACCTTTAACACTCTTTTCTAACAGAACTTGTCCTATAGAACTTAATTGAAGCCCTAATTCAAGTATTTGTTCTAATTCCTCTTCATTTTCAGCAATTCCTCCACCAGTTCCTCCTAGGGTATAAGCTGGTCTAACTATAAGTGGATATCCTACCTTATTTGCAAAATCTTTTCCTCTTTCTATATTAGTTATAATTTCACTTTGTATAACAGGCTCATTTATTCTGTTCATCATATTTCTAAAAAGCTCTCTATCTTCTCCCTGTTTTATAGATTCTATAGATGTACCTATTACATTAACTCCATATTTTTGTAATATTCCTTTATCATAAAGTTCCACTGCTAAATTTAATCCAGTTTGTCCTCCCATTCCTGCAAGAATGCTATCTGGTTTTTCTTTAACTATAACTTTTTCTACAAATTCTATTGTTAAAGGTTCTAAATAAACTTTATCAGCTACTTCTCCATCTGTCATTATTGTAGCAGGATTACTGTTTATAAGTATAACTTCTACGCCTTCTTCTTTTAATGATTGGCAAGCTTGCGTTCCTGAATAATCAAATTCTGCCGCTTGACCTATTACTATTGGCCCGGATCCTATAACTAAAACTCTTTTGATATCTTTATTTAATGGCATAATTACTACCTCCTAAATTACGTATTAAAATATGAGACATGGTTATTAAATTATAAATATAAAGAACAATTACTATAAATTTTGTTTAATTTAAAAATAAATATATTTTTTACTCTGCATAGTCCATAAATTTATCAAAAATATAATTATTATCTTGTGGTCCTGGACATGCTTCTGGATGGAACTGTACTGAAAATATAGGCAAACTTTTATGTTTCATTCCCTCTATTGTACCGTCATTTACACTGATATGAGTTATTTCCATATCCTTGGGAACAACGTCTACAAAATATCCATGATTTTGTGAAGTTATATAAACTTTATTTTCTTTTAAATCTTTAACGGATGGTTGCATCCTCTATGTCCAAATTTAAGCTTTGATGTTTTTCCACCTAAACTTAAAGCTAAAAGTTGATGTCCTAAGCAAATACCTACAATAGGTTTTTTCCCTATTAGAATTTTTATATTTTCTATAATTCCTGTTAAATCTTCTGGATTACCAGGACCATTAGATAAAAATATTAGATTAGGATTTACTTTTAATATTTCTTCTGCTTTTGTATTAGCTGGAAAAACTGTTATATGGCATCCTCTATTTAGAAAAGATCTTATAATGTTTTGTTTTATACCGAAATCCATTATAGCAACATGCTTTCCATTTCCCTTAAATTCGTATTTTTCTTTAACAGTAACTTTTTCTACAGCATGATTATTTGAAAAAGCCTTCAATTTTTCTTTAACTTCTTCATAATTACTATCATCTAAGGTTATTATTCCTTTCATTGTTCCATTAGTTCTTAAGATCTTTGTTAATGCTCTTGTGTCTATTCCTTCCAATCCTATAATATTATTTTGTTTTAAATAATCTTTTAATTCTACTTCTGATCTAAAATTACTTGAAACATCACATTTTTCTTTAACTATGAGACCTTTGATTTTAATTGAATTAGATTCAATATCTTCTAAGTTTATACCATAATTCCCTATAAGTGGATATGTCATGGTAACAATCTGACCATAATAGGAGGGATCTGTAAGAATTTCTTGATATCCAGTCATTCCAGTATTAAATACAACTTCTCCAATACTGTCTTTTAAACATCCAAATGATGTTCCTTGAAATGTTATGCCATTTTCTAATATAAGTTTTGCTTTCATTAATAGGCCTCCCTTTATTTTGTCAGTAAATATACACTTTATAAAATTTTTTAAACAAAAAGAGCAATAAAAAAGATTAATTTAAAAATAATCTTTCTTATTGCTTTTTATATAAATATTCTTTTTTTCGTATCACAAAAAAACTTATTCATAAAACATCATACCTCTTTCTAGTCTCACGGGACCAATTTAAAGTGTATTCTTTACTTCAATATTTTATTTTGTTAATTATAATTTATAAATATAAATATGTCAAGCTTTAACATGTATATTTATTTATATATTATTTCTAATTTATAGGAAGTTGACATAAATATATAATATAGAGTACGTAAAGTTATTATTAGATTTTTATAAGTAACTATAATATAAAATAATCACAAAAATTTATATGAATTTAATAGCTTTAGATCTGTTCCCTTTACAACATTCTATTTTTTTGCTTATGTATATACTAATTGGTAAAATTATGTTATACTAAAAAAGTAAAAAATTTCAAATTCCGTAGAAAGGATGGCTACGGTGGTTGTACGTTTTCCACCTTGGGCTATAGGGTTTTTACTACTATAGCTTAAGGGGGTGGTATTGGATATGCTTGAACTTTTAATAAAAGGAACCATTGTTGTTTATATTATTCGTTTAATATTAAAGCACAATCTTTTTATTTCAACTATAAAAATCAAGATTAGATTTCTTGGTTTAGATATAGAAGTTAATAGCAAAGAGAAAAAGCACCCATCCTGCAAAGACTAGTGCTTTAAACTCTCATTTAACATAGTTATAAGTTAAAAATCCAATAGCCCTAAAACAACAACACCATTAAGTTGGTGAACAGTTTATCTTAAATAATAAATTTGAGATTTCTGTTTAAAAACGTTCTAGGATTGGCTTAGTGTTCTCAGCACTAAGCCTTTTCTTAATTAAATTTTAAAAAGCTTATTTTAAAATTTAATTGTGAATTTTGTATAAAATAATATATTTTATATAGATTACATTATATATTATATCAAAAATTCTATAAAAATAAACATATAAACTTAATTAATGTAAAAATTTTACTACTCTAAATATATTATATTCATATATGATATTTTAAGTACTATAAAAATTCTAAAATATAATATTTTTTATTAGCATCCCTATTTTTTATTTATTGTAAAATTAAGATAATTATTACACAAATCTAAAAAATATAATGTGTATTCATTCTATTCAATAAACAAGTTTAAAAAATCCATTTTAACTAAATAAGTATATTAATCATCTTTTATTAAACACTTTAGTTAGGCAATTTCAAAAGCTAAATTACCTATTGAGACTATATTATACTTATTATGATATATTATCCATATAATATGAAAACACTTGCCCAATTTTATATGATGAATTTTTAAAAACTCTAAGGGATTTTTAGCTCACATAAAATATCTTTTAGTTCAATATTCTGTTTTGATTTTTCATATATAAAGCACACAAGTGCTTTTGCCGTCAGGCTGTTTAGATATTTCTGAGTTTCACCTATAGTCTTAAAATCTCCGTGGTTGGAACTAACTCTAAATAATTGTAAAAAATTATAGATTAAGAATACTATAAGAAAATATCGTTCTATAGACAAAATGCTACGCATTCTATATTTATCAAAAGCTAAATTGCTTTTTAAATATTTATATGAAGTTTCTATAGTCCATCTGTGAGAATAATATTTAATTATAGTTTCTGCATTTAATAAGATGTCGGTAGACAGCAAATATACTGGGTTCTTGAATCCATCATGGGTGACTTCATAGCAAATAAGTATTTTAGCATAAGGGAATTTAGAAACATTACCTTCATAGGTATATACTCTATAGTCCTTACCTTCAACTGTAACAAGGTCTAAGGTGTTAGGACTAAGGAATTTTTCAAATTTTGATAACTGCATTGAAATTCCTAATGGAGATATTTTTCTGTTAGATTTAATTGCTCCTATTAGGTGGTAGCCCTTTGCTAAAGATGCTTCTATTAAATTATTATTTGTATACCATGAATCCATAAGACAATACATTTTTTCACAATTAGATGGAGTTTTAAAAGAAGTTATAAAATTTTTTGCAATATCAATCTTAGATTTAAAATTTTTATTTAAATCTTTGCAAAATTCCTTTTTATAGTAAGGTTTATATTGTAAAGGAATAGATTTATCATTTACAACAAAATTTGAAGTAACCACACAATGTGACCAAATATTTTTGTCTTCTGTATGAGAGTAATTATAAGATAATCCTTGCATTTTCTTTGCTGATTTCTTGGGATTTACAGTATCATCTATAATCAAAAACCCTACGGATTTAGGTTTAATATTATGCTCAAGGAAAAAGTTTAAATAGCTAATTCTATTGTTGTTCAGAAGACTATGGTCCCATTTAGAATGGCTTAAAAATCTATAAATACAACTTTTGTCTTTTGAATGCAACACATTTTTAGCAATTTCAGATAAAGTTTTAGTGCCAGGTAAATTAATTAATCCATTGGCAATATTGGTTAAATGATTAAATTGAGGCTTAGACATTCCATAATTTACATCATTTAAGTAATTGTAAAGTTCATTATTAATGGATACAATATTAGTACTTGGCATACTTTTTACCTCCTGTGTTTATATTTGTATGGTAACTTTTATATAACACAGTGAGAGAAAGTATGCCATATTTATTTTTTGGTAGTTTTACCAATTTAGATTTTTATTTTGCATAACTAAAGTTAAACATATATTTTATAATATAATTATATGTTACTAAAAAATTTTTTTCAATAAAATCAGTGATAATATAATAAAATAATGTATAAATATAATCAGTATTTAAAATTAATACAGAAATTAGTTAAAATTAAGTGAATAAATTATGTATTATTATATTATCTTAGTTGTCCAATTTTCACAATTCCATGTTTCTGTCACTATATCTTCATAAAACTCTTTTTCGTGACAAACTAAAAGTATAGACCCTTTATATTCTTTTAATGCTCTTTTTAATTCTTCTTTTGCTTCTACATCTAGATGATTAGTAGGTTCATCTAATATTAATATATTTGTTTCTCTATTTAGTATTTTACAAAGTCTTACCTTTGCCGCTTCTCCACCAGACAATACCACTATTTTAGATTCTAATTGTTTAGTAGTTAATCCGCATTTTGCCAGAGCTGACCTTATTTCGTATTGAGTAAACGCAGGAAATTCTTTCCATACTTCATCTATGCATGTATTATAATTAGAGTCTCTTTCCTCTTGTTCAAAATATCCTATGTATTGATAATCTCCTAAAGTAACTTCTCCCTCCAGTGGTTTTATGGATCCTAGTAAACTTTTTAGTAGAGTAGTTTTTCCAAGACCATTAGCTCCTACTAAGGCTATTTTTTCACCTCTTTCCATTTGTATATTTAAAGGTTTTGTTAAAGGTGAATCATATCCTATAACTAAATCTTTCGTTTCAAATATAATTTTACCTGAAGCTCTAGCTTGTTTAAAATTAAATTCTGGCTTTGGTTTATCTTTTGTAAGCTCTATTTTGTCTATTTTATCCAATTGTTTTTGCCTAGATCTTGCCATACCTACCGTAGAAACTCTAGCCTTATTTCTTGATATAAAATCCTCTAGTTTAGATATTTCTGCCTGTTGTCTTTCATAGGCTGCTTCTAGTCTTTTTTTATTTTCTTCATATATTCTTCTGAATTCATTATAATCACCTACATAACGAGTAAGTCTTTTATTTTCTACATGATAAATTAAATTTATTACCTCATTTAAAAATGGTATATCATGTGATATCAAAATAAATGCATTTTCATAACTTCTAAGGTAATTTTTAAGCCATACTATATGATTTTCGTCTAAATAATTTGTAGGTTCATCTAATAGTAATATATCTGGATTTTCTAAGAGCAGTTTCGCTAAAAGTATCTTTGTTCTTTGTCCCCCAGATAAATCAGATACATCCTTGTCTAAACCTATATCAGAAATGCCAAGTCCCCTTGCTATTTCTTCTATCTTAGCATCTATTATGTAAAAATCATTATGATCTAACATATCTTGAATTATAGCTGTTCTATCTAACATTTTTGTCATCTCTTCTTCTGATACATCACCCATCTTCATATATAGATCATTCATTTCTTTTTCAAGATTAAATAAATAGTGAAAAGCTTCCCTTAAAACTTCTCTAATTGTTTTACCCTTTGTAAGATTTGCATGTTGATCCATATATCCAACTCTTACATCTTTTGCCCATTGAATTTTACCCTCATCAGGCATTAATTTCCCTGTTATTATATTCATAAATGTAGACTTACCTTCCCCATTAGCTCCAATAAGCCCCACATGTTCTCCTTTTAAAAGTCTAAAGGATACCTCTTGAAAAATGGCTCTATCCCCAAATCCATGATTAATATCCTTAACTGTTAATATACTCATATGTAAAAATCCTCCTGAAAATATAATCTAAAATAAACTTTAATTTATAAATAACCCATTGTCAATAATTTATTAAAAAATGCTTATATTTCTAATATTTTTAAACACAAAAATAAGAGAGCTTAAACATTAAAGACAATGAGTATTAAGATCATAAATATAAGCTCTCTTATTCTTATTAAATAATTTATATACTTAGAAGGCTTAAAAATTTAATTTTAAATTATAAACTAATTGCAATTATATAGTATAGTTCTTATATTTTTATGAAGTGGCTTGTACTTAAATTTCTACTAGTATTATCTAACCTTATATTTTGTATGAAGAAGCTCATGTGCTTTTTTCCCATAAGGCTTACCTAAATATTCTTCGTAAAGCTTTTTTATATATGGATTTTCATGGGATTTTCTTATTTCTTTGTTTCTATCTTCTTTATATAATGCTTCTGTTCTCTTTTTTAATATATTTGTATTACCATGAATATAAGGTTGCCCACCACCATCTACGCAGCCTGATGGACATGCCATAATTTCTATCATGTGATAAGTAGATTTACCATTTTTTATATCCGTTAAAAGTTTTCTAGCATTACCAAGACCACTAGCTATAGCCACTTTAACTTCTATATCTTTTATATTTATTGAAGCTTCCCTTATACCTTCTTGTCCCCGTATTTTGGTGAACTCTACATTTTCTAAAGTATCTCCAGTAACCCATTCATACGAAGTTCTTAAAGCTGCTTCCATCACGCCTCCGGTAGTACCAAAAAGTACTGAAGCCCCAGTAGATTCTCCTAGAGGATTATCAAAATTATCCTCATAAAGAGAATTAAAATCTATACCTGCTTCTATTATCATTTTAGCTAACTCTCTAGTACTTATAACAATATCTACATCAGGAATTCCATTTCTATTCATTTCTTCTCTTTTTGCTTCATATTTTTTTGCAAGACATGGCATTACAGACACTAATATAATATCTTTAGGGTTGATCTTCATTTTTTCAGCAAGATAACTTTTAGCTATAGCTCCAAACATTTGTTGAGGAGATTTACATGTAGATGGTATATCCATTAAATCGCTAAAGTTATGTTCAAAAAACTTTATCCACCCTGGACAACAACTTGTAAGCATTGGAAGAGCCCCTCCATGTTGTAATCTATGAATAAATTCTGAGGCCTCTTCTATAATAGTTAGATCTGCTGCGAAGTCTGTATCAAAAACCTTATGAAATCCCAATTGACGAAGAGCTGCTACCATTTTTCCTGTAACAGATGTTCCATATTCTAATCCAAATTCTTCACCTAAAGCTGCTCTAATTGCTGGAGCTGTCTGAACAATAACAATTTTATCTTTTTTAGATAACGCATCCCAAACTTTCCCTGTATTATTTACTTCTGTTAAAGCTCCTGTTGGACAAACTGAAACACATTGACCACAAAAAGTACAATTAGTGTTTTTTATAGCTTCTGAAAAAGCAGGTGCTACTATAGTTTCAAATCCTCTGCCAATTGCAGATAATGTACCTACAGTTTGTACTTCATTACACATGGTTATGCATCTTCTACAAAGTATACATTTATCCATATCTCTCACTATTGAATAGCTGGAAACATCTATAGGATACATTGATATTTCACCTTGATATCTCATTTCTCTTATGCCCATATCTGCGGCTAATTTTTGCAACTCACATTTTGTATTTTTTTCGCAAAGTAAACAATCCTTTGGGTGATCGGATAAAAGTAACTCTACTATAGTTCTTCTAGCTTTTATAGCTCTTATAGAATTAGTTTTCACTACCATACCTTCTGCTACAGGAGTGCAACAGGCTGGTGCTAAATTTTTTCTTTCCTCTATTTCTACTACACATACTCTACAGGAACCTGGTTTATTTTCTGTTTTATTATCATTAAGATGAAAATTACACAAAGTAGGTATATTTATATTTAAAAACTTTGCAGCAGTTAATATACTAGTTCCTTTTTCTACTTTAAGCTCTTTTTCATTTATATTTAAAGTTATTAAGCTCATTATATTCACCTCTTTATTACTATTTTTTTATAATTGCTCTAACAGGACAAGCACTATAACAGTTTCCACATTTAATACATTTGTCTTGATTTATAAAATGCTTCTCTTTAACTTTTCCCATTATACAAGATACTGGACATCCTCTTGAACATTTAGTACACCCAATACATGTATCTGTAATTTCATAATGAAGTAAATTTTTACAAGTACCTGACGGGCATTTTTTTTCATTAACATGGGATTCATATTCATCCATGAAATATCTCATAGTACTTAACACTGGATTTGGAGCAGTTTGTCCTAATCCACATAAGGAGGTATCTTTTATGATGTGTGATAACTCACTTAACTTATTTAAATCCTCTTTTGAACCTTTGCCATTAGTTATATTTATTAAAGTTTCTAATAGTCTTTTATTACCTACCCTACACGGAGTACATTTACCACAGGATTCATCTACAGTAAATTCAAGATAAAATTTTGCTATGTCCACCATGCAATTATCTTCATCCATTACAATCATTCCACCAGATCCCATCATAGAACCTATAGATGTTAGTGATTCATACTCCATAGGGATATCTAAAAGAGATGCTGGAATACATCCACCTGAAGGTCCTCCTGTTTGAACTGCTTTGAATTTTTTACCGTTTTTTATTCCTCCACCTATGTCATATATTATCTCTCTTAAAGTAGTTCCCATAGGAACTTCTACTAATCCTACATTGTTTATTTTTCCTGCTAAAGCAAAAACCTTAGTACCTTTTGAGTTTTCTGTTCCTATAGATTTGTACCAATCTGATCCTCTATTTATTATGGCAGGTATATTTGCTAAAGTTTCTACATTATTTACTATCGTTGATCTATGCCAAAGACCTGATTCTGCAGGAAATGGGGGCTTAAAGGTAGGTTCTCCTCTTTCTCCCTCTATAGAATGTATTAATGCAGTTTCTTCTCCACACACAAAAGCACCTGCACCATACTTTATTTGTATATTAAAACTAAAATTTGTACCTAAAATATTTTCTCCTAAAAGACCCCATTCTTTGGCTTGATTCATAGCTATCTTTAATCTATTTACAGCTAAAGGATATTCTGCTCTTATATATATGCATCCTTCAGAAGCGCCTATAGCATAACCAGCTATAGCCATAGCTTCAATTATACTATGAGGATCTCCCTCTAATATAGAACGATCCATAAAAGCACCTGGATCGCCTTCATCTGCATTACAAATTATATATTTAATAGAACTATCATCCATTCGACCGAAACTCCATTTTTTGCCTGTTGAGAAGCCACCACCACCTCTTCCTCTAAGCCCTGAATCAGTTATTAATTTTATTAACTTTTCTCGAGTCATTTCATTTAAAACTTTACCTAAAGCTAAATATCCCTCTGAACCAATACATTCTTTTATATCTTCTGGATTTATAAGTCCGCAATTTCTAAGAGCGATTCTTTTTTGCTTCTTATAAAAAGACATTTCATCTTGTCTTTTTACCTTTTGTTTAAGGGTGGGTTCTTCGTAAAGTAATCTTTCTACTATTTCATCTGTAAGTAAATGCTTTTCAGCTATTTCCTTAGCATCTTCTGGTGTTACTTTAACATAAAATACGTTATCTGGATTTATTTTAACTATAGGTCCTTTTTCACAAAATCCAAAACAACCAGTAATAGAAACTTTTATTTCTTCACTAAGTCCTAGTATATCTATTTCGTTTTGTAAATTTTCTACAATTTTATCACTATCAGCGGATTTACATCCTGTACCACCACATACTAATATAAGTCTTTCACATTTTTTATGTTCCACTGCTGTTTCATCTTTATGAGTAGTATGTCTACTTTTTAGCAGATCTTTATAGTCATGATGATAATTTTTCAACTCTTCATAAGAATTAATTTTTTTCATAGATATGCTCCTCCTATGCACCATATTCCTTTAATATTTCATCTACTTGATTTTTATTAAAATGTCCATATACCTTGTCATTAATTGTAACAACTGGAGCTAATCCACAGGCACCTACACATCTTAAAACTTGTAGAGTAAATTTACCAGTTTGAGTGGTTTCACCTACTTTTATATCTAATTTCTTTTCAAATTCTGAAAGTATCTCTCCAGCTCCCTTTACAAAGCAAGCTGTGCCCATACAGACGTTTATAACGGTTTCACCATTTGGTTCTGTAGTGAAATAAGAATAAAATGTTATAACACCATAAACCTTAGAAACAGGAATGTTTAACTTTTTAGCTACAAATTCTTGGACTTCATTTGGAAGATATCCAAAAATATGTTGCGCTTTATGTAGAACTTGTATAAGGGAACCTTTCTTATTGGATATATTATTGATATATTGTTCTAGTTCTTCAAATTTAGTATTTATTAATTCATTAGAACACATAGCTATACTCCCCTTCCCATATTTAAAAAACTTATTTATTTTTTTTATTTTATATTATACTATAAATTCTTTAGAAAATTAACACATTTCAGAAAATTAATTAATGCAAAAGGCTATTCATTCATTTAAACAGTGTTTTATTGAAATTTAAATATATTTGCTTGTATTATTGATAATCATTTATCAATAATTATTCATTTTTTAACTAAAAACATAATAAATCAATATGAATTTTCCATAATAAAAAAACTGTGGTTATAAAAAAATATTATAATTTTTAAACTACAGTTTTTTTATTATGGAATTTTATTATACATAAATATAATCCTATTGATAACTAATTTAAATGTCTTGGTTTAATTTTATAGAAATATCTAATAAATCTTGTTTTTTGTCTATTATACTTGTCCATCTTTTCGGCAAAGCACTATATCCATAATATACTCCTGCTAACCCTCCGGTTATTGATCCTATACTTCCACATGCATCTCCACTTAAATTTACGGCTTCACATATAGCCTCTTCTGCAGAATTTGTGTTCATAAATGTCCAAACTGCACATATTAATGAATCTACTACAAATAAAGATGAATTTAATGTGTATTTATTTATACTCATTATTTGTTGAAATTCACTAAATTCTTTAAGTGCCAATTTTAAGGCATCATTTTTATTATATTTATTCATATAATAGTAGATTAGTGTATTATAAAAACAACAAGCCCTTTCATTAATTTTGCTTCTATGAGTTATCTGGGTTTGTTTCTTTGTCATTTTCATTATATCATCATAATTTTTATAATATAAAGCTACTGGTAAACTCCTTTTTAATGCTCCATTTCCATTACCACCAAATTGACCAGCTAATACTTCACTAGTATGTAAACTTGCTTCATGCCAATTTTTGCACTCTAAGAATTTCTCAATAGTACACTTTATAGTTACTCCTCCATACTTTATTAAATCTTTATATACTTTTATAAATTCATCTCCTATTTTATCTTTGGGATCTTTTGGGCTATTTAATATTCCTTTGGCTACACATAGCATCATTAAAGTACTATCTACTGTACATCCTGGTTTCAAATCAAAAACTCCACCACCAACTATTTCTTTTAAGTATCCATACTTATTAATTTCTTCCTTATTTAGATTTTCTAATGTTAATCCTAAGGCTTCGCCACAAGCTACTCCTAATAATCCTCCTAGTATTCTAGTTCTTGTATCCATATTAACGCCCTCCAAACTACAAAATAAATTTATTTGTTTTTTATTATAACATATAATTTCGCTATAAATAATATTGATAAATCAAAGTTTAGACGATTTTAAAATTCTTCAATATATTAATTGCTTTTTATGTATTTTATAGTATTATGTAGCTTGTAAAATTTATTACAATATAGTAAAATTTATAAAGCACATAGAGGTTATTATTAGCCATATTGGAGGTTAAGAAGGTGACAAGAAATAAAAAAATACCATTTTTAGAGTTTATCCCTATAATAATTATATCTTTTTTACTTTTAAAATTTATAAACAATATAGAAGATATTTATTCTTTTATAAAATCTTTTGTATCATTATTAATTCCTTTTATATGGGCTTTTGGAATTGCTTATATATTAAATCCATTAATGAAATACTTTCAAAGTAAATTTAAATTTAAAAGGATTGTTAGTATTATAATAACTTACATAATTGTAATAGGATTTTTAATATTATTTGTAAACACATTTGTTCCTAAGATCATAAAGAATATCGGTGATCTTTTTAGTCATAGTCCAGATTATATTAATCAGACTATTAAGTGGTTTAACAATAATGTAAAATATTCAAAGGTATATAGTATATTAATGGAGAACTCTCAAATAAGTAGTAATATCCCAAATTTATTAAATAATATATCTAATTTGACTAATACATTCATAAATACATTTTTAAATACTACAATAAAATTCACTTCATTTTTACTTAAATTTGTATTTGGATTGATTATTTCTATATACTTTTTATTGGATAAAGAAAGTCTTATAGGAAATTTTAAAAAATTTATATTAGCATTGTTTGGTGAAAAAAAATATTGCAAAATTTTAAGTTTTTTTAAAGAAGTGGATGTGGTTTTTTCAAAATACATAATAGGCAAATCTATAGATTCTTTAATAATAGGTCTAATGTGCTTTGTAGGACTAACTATCATGAAAGTTCCTTACGCTGCTTTAATATCTTTTATTGTTGGAATTACAAATATGATTCCTTATTTTGGGCCTTTCATAGGAATGATTCCTGCTTTTATAATAACATTATTTTTTAACTATATAAAAGCAATGTGGGTATTAATCTTTATAATAATACTTCAACAATTTGATGGTTGGTATTTAGGACCTAAAATTCTTGGAAATCAAGTTGGATTAAGTCCAATATGGATAATATTTGCTATAACCATTGGGGGCGGAACTTTTGGTGTAATGGGAATGTTTTTATCTGTACCTATTGCAGCCATTATAAAAATTTATTTAGATAAATACATAGAAATAAAATTAAATAAAAAATAGAAATAGTAAAGCTGTTATTTTATAACTTATTCTAAAATAACAGCTTTACTATTATTTATTAGATCTACATTTTTTCTTGTTTAAGAACCAGTTTTTTATACCACCTTTAGATAAATTATTTCCTGCTTTAAGTTTCTTAGTATATATTAATTCGTTACCATTTAATATAGAAAGAGATCCAAAATCTTCTCCCTTTTTTACTTTCCAATTTAATTCTTTAGGTTTATTTATTTTTATAGAATAATCTTTTCCATTTTTAAAGGGAATAACTATATCTTTATCTGCTATTATATTTACAGAACCTTCATCAAATACAGCTTGATCTAGAACATCACCTTTATTACATATCTTTTTAAAATCATAAGTATCTTTAACATAGTCGTGTATCTTAGCTGTTTCATTCCATCTAGGAGTACAGTTTAAAACTACTATTATAATATCATTATTATTAATTTTGGAAGATGTTACTAAACATTTTCCTGCCTTACCAGTATATCCTGTTTTAACTCCATCTGCTTCTGGTATCTTCCAAAGTATTTTGTTTATATTATGATAATCTCTTGTAAAATCGTATTCTTCTTTTTTTACATCTTTTGAAGAAACTATTTGGTTGAATATTTCATACCTTTTAGCTGTAGCTGTAGCTAGTGCTAAATCATATGCGGTAGAATAATGTTCATCTCTATCTAAGCCATGAGGGGTTACAAAGTGAGAATTCAAAAGACCTATTTCGCTAGCATATTCATTCATAAGTTTAGCAAATCCCTCTACACTTCCAGCTATTCCTTCTGCTATAGCAATAGCTGCATCATTCCCTGATCTTAGCATAAGACCATAAAGTAATTCTCTTAATGTTACTTTATCACCTTTTTTATATCCTACTACAGACCCTTTTATTTTATCTGCATTTTCAGATAT
Source organism: Clostridium sp. Marseille-Q2269 (assembly GCF_943736985.1). Taxonomy (GTDB): domain Bacteria; phylum Bacillota; class Clostridia; order Clostridiales; family Clostridiaceae; genus Clostridium_F. The sequence continues at coordinate 104,349 of NZ_CALSFS010000001.1, read as the reverse complement.
TTCTATTTTTCTATCCAAGTCTCCATATTTTATTGCCACTAATGTGGTCATTATTTTTGTGGTACTTGCAATAGGAACTATTTCATTGGCTGATTTTTCATATAACACTATTCCAGTATTTTTATCCATTGCAATAGCGCATCTAGCATCAATATGAGGAGGCTTATTTTTCCTTAATTCTTCTTTTCCATAGACCTTTGTTGGTATTATTGTAATTATAAATATTGTACAAAGTATTAATATAAATTTGTTTTTTAGAGTTTTTTTCATTTTGTTCACACTCCACTTATTTTTGTATTTATTATTTATTATTTTTTAATAAGTAGTTTTGGGGTTTACTTTTTTAGTTACTTAACATAATTTTTTATATGTTTACATAAATCAATAGTTATATTTTTTAAATTTATTGGCAATAATTTATAATATTTAAATTCTAGGAGGAGTTTAACATGCTTTTTTTTATTATTTCTATATTTATAATTTTTATACTTATTCTCACTATACCTTTAAAATTAACTATTTTTTATCACAATAAGGAGCTAAATATATATTTATACAATTTTCTTTTAAAAAAACAAAACTATAAGCATAAAAATAAAGAAGATAAAAGTTTTAGTAAAAAAACTAATAATAAAAAATTTAATAATAAAAAAAATGCTTTAAAAATCACTTTAGAAAATTGTAAATTTAAGCCTAAAGTGATTATTAAAGCATTGCTAGACTATGATCTAGATGATGCAGCTTATTCAGCTATTATTTATGGATTTTTACAAAGTATATTACCTCAGATCTATAATTTTTTATGCCGAATATTTAAAGTTAAAAATTTTAATTATAATATAACTCCTCTATTTAAAAATAGGAATTTTTTAGATTTTAAGTTTAAAGGTATATTATATATAAGTTTGGTAAAAATTATATATATATATATTTCATATAAAATTAATTATAAAAATCTGAAAAAGGCATAAAATAGATTTGTTAATAAATTTTTAGAAAATAAACATTCTATTAGTAAATTATATGAGGAGGTTTTTTTATGGATAATCATCCTATTGAAAATTTAATGAAAAATACCATGGAAAGTATAAAAGATATGATAGACGTAAATACAATTGTTGGAGATGCTTTAAATAGTCCTGATGGAACTACCATTGTACCTATATCTAAAGTTTCCTTTGGATTTGCTTCAGGTGGTTCTGAATATCTATCTGAAAAACAAAATGAAAATGACATGAATTATCCTTTTGGTGGTGGTTCAGGGGCTGGTGTTACTGTAAAACCAGTAGCTTTCTTAGTTATAAAACAAGATCAAATAAGACTTTTATCTGTGGATCATAAAAATACTTATGAAAAGTTAATAGATAATGTTCCTCAAATAATGGATATGTTAAAAGACAAATTTGGATGCAATAAAAATGAAGATGATTCTACTGAAAATTCTAACTGTGATTGCAATTCCAATAATAATTAAGTGAAAAGAAAGCCCTTATACATATTCAATGGGCTTTCTTTATATTTACTTTTGTTTAACTTTCCTCTTCACCAAACTCTTTTATTAGATCTTCTAAATTGGGAATAGTTCCTATATTATCTAATCCAAAAAATTTCAAAAATTCTTCCGTAGTTCCATATAAAATAGGTCTACCTGGCACATCTAATTTACCACATTCTTTTATTATACTTTTCTCTAACAATGTATATATAGCTCTATCGCTTTTTACACCTCTTATTTCGTCTATGGCGACTCTAGTTATTGGTTGTTTATATGCAATAATTGACAATGTTTCTAATGCTGCTTGTGATAAAGATTGTCTAACATTAGTTTTTAATAGTTTTTCTACATATGTACTATTTTCAGGTTTAGTAACTAATTGAATAGACTTATTATGAATTAATAATTTTATACCTCTATGTTCATCATCATAATTTTTTTTCATATCTCTAATTAATATATCTATTTTATCTTGTTTACAATTGAGTATAGATGCTAATTCTTTTATACTAATAGGTTCTCCACTCATAAATAATAGTGATTCTATTATAGATTTATATTTATTTTTTTGAGACACCTCATTTATTTCTAATTGTTCTTGATAATTCTTATTCAACTACAACGCCTCTTTCTATATATATATCATTAAAATTGTTAGATTGGTATACTTGTATAGTTTTTAATTTTATAAGTTCTAGTATGGCTAGAAAAGTTACTACTATCTCCATTTTACAGCTACATTGTTTTATAAAATCAGAAAAAAGCCATTTTTCTTTTGAGTTTATTTTTTTACCTATATATTGTATTTTATCTTCTATTTTATATTTATCCAGATGTATTTTACCTTTAAACTCCAAATTCTCATTCATTTTATTTGAATACTGAGTAATTAAATCATTATATGTATTATATAAACTTAACATTGTTACATTTCTAAGTAATTCATCTGTTGTTGTTTCCTTATTCCTAACTTCTATAATCTCTGGTCTTTTACTAAAGGACACGCCACTAATTTTTTGACGAATTTTAAAAAATTCTGCAGCCATTTTAAATTTTTTATATTCTAAAAGCTTATTTAAAAGTTCCTTTTGAGGATCATTTTCTTCCTCCTTTTCTTCTTCTTGTTTAGGTAATAAATATTTAGATTTTATTTCAATCAAAGTAGCTGCCATAACTATAAACTCTGAAGTTATTTCCAAATCTAGCTCTTCCATTTCATTTAAGTATTGTAAATATTGATTTGTTATTTCATATATACTAACATCATATATTTCCATTTTATTTTTTTTAATCAGGTGCAATAACAAATCGAATGGTCCGTCAAAATTATGTATTTTTATATTTAATGGCATCTTTTATCTCTCCTATGTTATCTATTAAAAGTTTTTCTTCATCTAATAATGCTAATTTTATTATTTATTGCATAAAGTACATTTAATATTCTAACATAAATATTAGAATAATCTAATAAAATATTTTGTAATCCAAATGATTTTAAATTCATATGTAATAAATCATAGCTATAACTCAGTGTAATAGCTTCTACTCAATTACTTTCCTTGCATAGACTTATACTTCACTTAATATTCTATCATTGCTCACATTATATAAAGGACCTTCTTAATATTTTCTTTATTTCATTTTGTGTGAATTTATCTAATATACCCATATATTTAAATAAAGCTAACATGAATATTTCATGTTAGCTTTTATTCTCCTTATAAGTATATATCTTTATTATATACCGTTATCTATTAATCTTTCAAATCCACTTTTAAATTGATTAAATATGCCTGATTTTCTTATATTTCTATCAGAAGTTATTTTAATTTTACCTATTAGTTTTCCATCTGAATAAAATTCACATACACCAACTTTTTCATTTATTTTATATTCTTTTATATTTTGATCTATAATACATTTGCTAGTTATTTTCCCATTTTTACCTTTTTCTACTGTAGCATTTAAATCCTCACAAGCTTTTGCCATAAAATATTTATCTCCTTTAGAATTTAAAGGTATTTTTGATATTACATCACCTTTTTTAGCTATAGCTTTGCATTCAAATTTTGAAAATCCATAATTCATAAGCTTACTTGCATCTTTATTCCTTATTTTGTAAGTTGGTGCTCCCATTATTACTGCCAACATCCTAACGCCATCTTTTTTTGCTGTAGCTGATATACAATATTTGGCTTCATCTGTGAATCCTGTTTTTAATCCATCACAACCTTTAAAAAATCTAACAAGTTTATTGTGATTTACCAACCCTATAGGACTTTTTCTTCCCTCTGATATAGTTTCCATATATGTTCCTGTGTACTTCAATATTTGTTTATGTTTTAATAATTCCCTGGACATTATAGAAATATCATAGGCTGAAGTTTTATGGCCTTCTTCACTAAGCCCAGTACAATTTTTCAAAGATGTATCTTTCATATTCAATTTTTGAGCTCTATCATTCATTTTCTTTACAAAAGCTTCCTCACTTCCTGCTAAGTATTCTCCCATAGCAACAGCAGCATCATTTCCAGAAGCTATTGCTATTCCTTTTAAGAGTTCTTCAACAGTTCTTTCTTCCCCTACATCTAAAAGCATAGTACTTCCGCCCATTTTTTTAGCATTCTCGCTTATAGTGACTTTATCAGTTAATTTAATTTTACCACTATCCACGGCCTCCATAGTTAAAAGCATTGTCATAACTTTTGTAACTGATGCTGGGGCAAATTTTTCATGAGAATTTTTTTCATAAATAATTTTCCCTGTTGTAGGCTCTATAAGAAGTGCAGATTTAGCTTCTACATCTAAACCTCCTTCTTTATCTTCCTGCTTTTCTTCTTGTTTTAACTGATTTTGTTTATTATATGCACTTACAGGTATCACAAATATACTGAAAATAAAAGTTATAGTAATTATTACACTGAAATAGTAATAAATTTTTCTTTTCATTTGCAGTTCCCTCCTTTACAAATATTTTCTCCAGAATTTCATAATATTATCACGGAAAATTTTTCTATGATTTAAAATTATAATTCTAGGCTATTAAAAAGGAGTTAAATCATATTATTTATAATTAATTTAAAGAAAAATACCTCATTCTAAAACAATTAGTAGAAACATAAGCTAATTTACTCATCAATTTATAATTTACATAAGCCCCTACTGGAGCACCTATACCTGGAATAATTTGAAGCATCTTTGAAAAATCTATGTAATCTCTATATTCCTGCTGAAAATTTTTCCAATCAAAATCGTTCATATCTTCAGGTAACTCCTTAATATAACTGCTCCAATTTATAATTTTATCATATGTTTTTCTTCTTTCATTTCCTTCTGAAAAAGCCAATTGAAAAACATATAAAATATATAATCTTTCCTTATAATCTCTACCATCAATACCATATATATTAGCTAAATTAAATAAAAAATTAATCTTAATTGCTAATAGTATGGGAAAATCTGCAAGACCTAACATTAAACCACCTAATCCTGTACCTGCACCACTAATTGTTGCTGTCTTTCTGTACAAATTTAATTTTTCCTTAGCCAAATTCTCTCTTTCTTCTAAATTAGCTAACTTGGGAGATTTTACAGTAACATATTTTGAGGTGAAAAGCACAACTTTTATCATGCTTTTGACTCCTTCAGTAATTACTTTTTGTACTTTTCCCGGTATGAGACTGTTAGTTTTGTTTTGAACTTTTTTAGAAATTTTATAAACTAATGAATCTCTCTTGGTCATTTTTTTCTTAAATAAATTTATTTCATTTATAGCATCTATTTCATATTTATTCATTTTATTTCCTCCTTAACATATATTGTTGTCAAATTATACATAATCTATTTGTGATCTTCTTTATTTTAAAATATATTTTTTAGGACCATTAACTTATTTGATTCTTAAATATGTTAATGGTCCTAAAAATTACTTCAATTTAAATTCCATATTAACAGGATTATGATCTGTATTCTTAAAATCTAATGAATATCCATTTACACTTATGACATTTACATTGTCTGATACTAAAAACCCATCTATAACTGCTGTGAAATTTTCTCCTTTTTTATATGAAGTAGCGTCAGTTCTGGTAGTTGGTACATTTTTATCTGCTACCCATTTAAAGTGCTGTGGTTTAAAATCATTAGGTATTTTTTGAAGCCAATCTGGCCACTTTTCTGTAGTTTTAAACAGTGAAGGATCCGTTCCTGGTATTAGATGATTCCAATCTCCTCCTACTATAATATAATTCCCTTTTTTATATTCTTTTATTATATAATTTTTTAAAAATGAAAGCTGCTGTTTTCTTATTTTTCCATCTTTATCATAAGCAGATAAATGAGAATTTATAAGTACTAATTCTTTACCATTTTCTAAGAAAATTCTAGATTCCAAAAAACATCTATCTAATTCTGCTAATTGCCTTGGCCAACTTTCTTTGCCTGGATATTGATATCTACTAGCTGAATTAACTTTGTATTTAGACAAACTTAATAATCCAGCAGTAACAGCCCCATGAGGCTTTAATATGGGTACTGGCACCCATGGCGTTTTATAATTTAGAGCCATACTTGAAGAATACTCATTTAAATTACTATTTAAATACTCATATTGGTTAAATCTAAAGCTTCTTGTAGAGTTAATGTCTACTTCTTGTAGAAATATAAAAGAACTATTATCCTTTTTTAAAAAATCTGTTATTGTCTTTATATTTTCTATAGTTTTTTCTTTACTAGATGATCTAGAGCCTTTACCTCCATCCATAAAAAAATCTTGCTTATCATCCATTCCACCATATCCTACATTAAAAGTGGTTATAGAAAATTTATCTTTTAAGCTTAATTTATTTCCTTTCTGTCCCTTTATTAATAACTTGATCTTATCATCTGGTTTGTAGTCCGTTATGGTCATAAACAATATATATATACCTATAATAAGTATAATGATAGCTATTATTCCTCCAAAAACTTGTCCCATTCTTTTCATTTTCTAGCACCTTCCTCTTTATTTTCTATATTTTATAGTATATTTTAACATTATAAAATTATCAATAAAAAACACAGCAAACCTAAAAATATTCTAAGCCTGTTGTGTTTTTTTATATATTATACATACAATTTATAAACCATTATTTTTTAATATTCTAAATTTCTAATAATTTTACAGTTACTCTATCTAAAAAGCTTAATTCTTTGCTTAAATTTTCTATATCTTGTTTATTTTTATTTAAAAGTTCTAATAAAATCAGACCACATTGGGAACAACTATCACTTCCTGCTTCATGAAGTCCTAATCTAGTTTTTATTATACATCCATTTTTAGTTAATATTTACTGAAATTTTGGTGCAATTTTATTTCTTGGAGAAATTTTTATTGCCATAATTGAAAACATATATGCTCCTCCCTTAAGTTTAAATAATTTATAATATTAATTTAAAAGACTTAAAAGAAGAATATGTTTATATCTATTATTTTACTATGTCATATATTAAAGGTAATTCTTCTTTAAGTTCTTCTTCTATAACATAATTATCTAATATATTTTTTGCAGCTTTTTCTCCTTTTGTTTTATCATTAGCATGAACATAGGCTATAGTATCTCCCTTTTCAACTTTATCTGATACTTTTTTATTTAAAACTATACCTACTGCTAAATCTATAATACTGTCTTTTGTAACTCTTCCTGCTCCTAACTCAGATGCTATTATACCTATATTTTGTGCATGAATTTTATTTACATACCCATTTTTATCAGACACTACAGGAATTATATATTGTGCCTTAGGTAAATTTTCTGTATTATCTATCAAAGTATGGTCTCCGCCTTGAGCTTTAACAAATTCTTTCAATTTTTCTATTGCTAATCCATTATCTATAGTATTTAAAAGCATTTTTCTTGCTTCTTCTGTAGTATTTGCCTTTCCACCTAAAACCACCATACTACTTCCTAAAGCTAAACATAACTCCAGTAAATCTTCAGGACCCTTGCCATTTAATGTATCAATAGCTTCTTTTACCTCTAAAGCATTTCCTATAGCATAGCCTAATGGTTGATCCATGTTTGATAATATAGCTACAGTGTTCCTTCCTACGCTCTTACCTATATTAACCATTTCTTCAGCTAACTCTTTTGCAGCCTCTGGTGTTTTCATAAAGGCACCTTCTCCTACCTTTACATCTAAAACTATAGCATTAGCTCCTGCAGCTATTTTTTTACTCATTATGCTAGAAGCTATTAGAGAAATATTATCTACTGTAGCAGTAACATCTCTTAAAGCATACAATTTTTTATCAGCCGGAGCCAAGTCTGCTGTTTGACCGCCTACAGCAATCTTTATATAATTAACATTATCCATAAATTTATCTTCTGTCATATTTACTGAAAATCCCTTAAAAGATTCTAATTTATCTATAGTTCCACCGGTATGTCCTAATCCTCTACCAGACATTTTAGCTACAGGTATTCCTAAGGCCGCTACCATAGGTGTTAGAACTAAAGTAGTAGTGTCTCCAACTCCACCAGTACTATGCTTGTCAACTTTTATTCCTTCTATTTTTGATAAATCTAATATATCTCCAGAGTTAACCATAGCCATAGTTAAATTTACTGTCTCTGACCTTTTCATTTTCTGGAAATATATAGCCATTAGAAGAGCTGATACTTGATAGTCTGGAATATTTCCTTTTGTATATTCTGAAACAAAGTAATTAATTTCCTCTTTGCTTAATTCTTCCCCATTTCTTTTTTTTAAAATTAAGTCATACATTCTCATAAGTTTATCCCTCCATATAAAGCAATTGTTATGTTAATGTAACCACATGTATTATATTTAAATATATTTTAAATTATAACCTTAACTTTTTATATTTTAAATATATTAAGTGATTTTTATGGAAAGCAGTTAGAATTGATTTTATAAATATTTCTATGCTTAATCCTAAAAATCACTTATTATTTTATATTTTTATTAAAATATTATACTACATAGTTAAGACTAGTTGTTTTATTAATTTAATAAAAGTATCCATAGTTTTATTAGCTGTTTCTACTACTTTACCATGATCAAGGGGCTCTAAATTATCTGCTAAAGCCATATCTGTAATGCAGGATATACCTAAAACACTCATCTTCATATGGCTAGCTACTATAATTTCTGGTACTGTAGACATTCCTACAGCATCTGCTCCTAAAGCCCTCAACATTCTAAGCTCTGCTGGGGTTTCATAACAAGGTCCTGAAACAGCCACATATACTCCTTTTTGTATACCTATATGTAATCTATTTGCAGCTTTTTCTGTAAGTGTTATAAGTTCTTTATTATAACACTGAGACATATCTGGAAACCTTGCTCCTAACTCTTCATAGTTTTCCCCAATTAAAGGATTATAACCTGTTAAATTTATTTGATCTTCTATAGTCATTAAATCCCCTGCATTAAATTTAGGATTCATACCGCCTGCAGCATTTGAAACTATAATATTATTTATTCCTAAGGAGTTTATAAATCTTATAGGGAAAGTAACTTGTTCTATATTATATCCCTCATAATAATGCAATCTTCCATTTAAAGCTAATACTTTTTTCCCCATTAGCTCTCCAATAATAAGTTCTCCTGCATGGCCCTTTACAGTAGAAACGGGGAATCCTTCTATTTTGCTATATTCTATAGAAATTTTATTTTCTATATGATCTACTATGCCACCTAAGCCTGATCCTAATATAATAGCTAACTCTATTTTTTCGCTGCATATTTCTCCTAAGCTCTCTTTGGCTTTATTTATCTTTTCTAATAAGTCCATGCTATCTCTCCTTTTAATAGACAAACTAACATTTAATCGTTATCAAAAATATAATGCTTTAAAATTTTAAAAACAACAATAGAGAGTAATTAACTATTTTAACTTTAATTTATAACATATTTTATTAATTAAAAATTTTATATAGCCGCTAATATAGATTTTAATAATGATATAAATTCAGCTCTTACTTTATTAGATGTTTCTATAACTTCTTTATGATTTAATGGCTGTTCTAATATACCTGCTGCCATATTTGTTATACATGATATTCCTAGAACCTTAATTCCACAATGATTTGCAGCTATAACCTCTGGCACTGTAGACATTCCTACTGCATCTGCTCCTAATTTTCTTAGCATTCTTATTTCTGCTGGTGTTTCATAACAAGGCCCTGTCATCATAGCGTATACTCCATTTTGAAATGAAAAACCTAGCTTTTTAGCCTCTTCTTCTGCAATCATTATTAATTTCTTACTATATGCTTGGGACATATCTGGAAATCTGGGACCAATTTCTTCATCATTTTCACCTATTAATGGATTATTAAAAGAAAAATTGATATGATCTTCTATAAGCATAAGATCTCCTGGATTATAATTTTCATTTACTCCTCCAGCTGCATTTGTAACAATCAAATTTTTTACTCCTAATTGTTTCATTATATATACAGGAAGCACTACATCACTCATTTTATTTCCTTCATAATAATGAACTCTACCTTGCATCATTATAACTTTTTTCCCTTTTAGAGTACCTACTACAAACTGTCCTTTATGACCTTTTATAGTTGAAGCTGGCATATTAGGTATATCTGAATATTTTATAATTTCTTTATTTTCTATTTCCTCAGCTAAATCACCCAAACCTGATCCTAAAATAACTCCTATTTCAGGCATTATTGATATATTGTTTTTAACAAAATTTACACTTTCTTTTATTTTCTTTAAATTCAAGATTAATTCCTCCTCTGTCTTAAATGCTTTATTAAAATTATGCCCTTGGATGAGCATTTTTATATACTTCTGCTATTTTACTTTTTTTAGATATGCTAGAATAAATTTGAGTTGCTGCTAAATCCTTATGACCTAAAAGTTCCTGAACAGATTTTATATCTGCTCCATTTTGAAGTAAATGTACTGCAAAAGAGTGCCTTAATGTATAAGAATCTATTTGTTTATCTATACAAGCTTCCTTGGCATAAAATTTTATTATCTTCCAAAAACCTTGTCTAGTCATTTGAGTTCCTTTTAAATTTAGAAATAAATAATCTAAATTATATATATTTATAGCAGGTCTTACTTCTAAATAATTTTTCAAACAGTTTACAGCATATGATCCTATTGGTATAATTCTCTCTCTTTTTTTGCTACCCCTACATTTTATATAATTAAACTTTAAATTTAAATCATATATATTTAAATTTAAAAGCTCTGTTATTTTAACTCCTGTAGCATACATAAGCTCTAACATTGCTTTATCTCTCAATCCTTTTTTTGAAGAATCTGGGGAATCTAAAAGTTTATCTACTTCTTCTACAGAAAGTATTTTAGGTATTGTTCTCTCTATTTTAGGTATTTCATATCCTAAAGTAGGATCTTCGGACACTATACTCTTTTTAATTAAATATTTATAAAAATTTCTTATAGATACTATATTCCTTACTATAGAGGAGGTAGCTCGTCCTTCTTTCTGTAAAAATTGAACAAAAGCCATTATAGTAACTATATCAATAGAAAGTATATCTTCTTCTCTCTTATTAACAAATTTATTAAATTTATCTACATCTCTTTTATAAGCATCTAAAGTATTTTTACTTAAATTTTTCTTTTGTAAATTATTTATATAATTTTCTATAATATTTTTCATTTATCATTCCCCTATTTTTAAGCTTACTTTATTATATTCAACAAATTAAGTTAAAAACCTCTTAAAAAATCATTAAAAACTAATATATAATTATATATTATTTTTATCTTTAAATTTATATTTTTAAATACTAGGGTACTATTTTCATATGATTTATTTTTCATGAAAAAATTATAAAGAATTAAATCTAATGCTTTAGGTAATAAACAGCCTAAAAATAGTAATATTAAAAAACACTTTATTAGAGTAATTATGGTTTTTTTATATTTTATAAACATAATATACAACTTCCTACTCTTGCTACTACTAATTTTATCATATTAGGTGTTATATAAGATTCCATTAAAAATCCTGCAAACATAACTATTACAACAAATCCAAATGAAAAAGAATAAGATGTTGCTCTCATCAATACACCATTTTGAAATCCTCTATTATTTTTATCTCTCAATATCTGTATAGAAAATTCCATTGCTAAAACTGATGCAAAAATTATACAAGGAATATATACTAAATTTTGAGGTAACACACCCAAAAGAGACATCCATATACCTTTCATTCCAAGTCCATTTACAATAAAGCTAGTAGTGAATCCTATTGTAAATCCTTTTATTACATCTATTATAAGTATAACTGGTATGCCTATCATGGTTAATCCTAAAAACCAAATAGCTACAATTAAAGTTATATTAGTTTTTATAGCTTCAAATAATATTGATTTAGAGTCTATTCCATTAGATGAAATGCTTTTACTAAAGCTTTCAACATAACTTAGAAGATCTCCTTTTTCAAAGGACCCCATATACTTTACAGAATATATTCCCAAAACTATTCCAGTACAGATACATAAAAGACTTATAATGTATAGCCAAAAGTTTTCTTGAACATGTCTGTTTATATTACTCAAAAATTTGTTTTCCATAATAAATTTATCCCCCTTTGTTTCTATCTTTTTTATATTTATGATTAACAAAAGAGGGATATTACTACTATTATTAACTTATAAAATTATAATTAATGAATAATAATTAATTATCTTTGTCTTGCTTACTTTAAATCAACATTTCTTTACTTGTTATATTTACCTATTAAATTATTACTTATAAATATTAAATATACACTATACACTATACAGAGTATTCCTGAAAATTTCTTAGCTTTAAAATATTACTAACTTTTAGATAAAGCATCCATCATAATAGCACTTATAGTTTTTCCATCTATTATATTTCCATTTTTAATATATTCTTTTAATTTATCTATATGAATTTCAGTTAAATCTATAAATTCATCTTCATCTTGCATTCCTTCATTGCCTTTATAAAGATTAAAAGCCTTATAAATATATATATATTCATCTGAAAAACCTGGAGATGTAACAATTTTTCCTAAATATTCTATGTTTTCAGCTTTATATCCTGTTTCTTCTTCTAATTCTCTCAATGCGGAATTTTTTGCTTCTTCTCCTTTTTCTATTTTTCCTGCCGGTATTTCAAATATTTCTTTATCTATAGCTTTCCTAAACTGCTTTATCAAAAGCAGTTTTTTTTCATCCTTATAAGCCACAATTGCCACTGCACCGGGATGCCTTACAATTTCTCTAAATGATTCCTTACCATTTGGAAGCTTTACTTTTTGTTTTACAACATTTATTATTTTTCCTTTATATATCTCATGTTCTTCTAATGTTTTTTCATAAAAGTTCATATTAAACACCTCTTTATATAATTTCAAATTTAATACTACTAAATAAATTACAGTTTATTTTTATTAAATAATATTTTAAATTTAAGATATAATATTGTTTAACAATTTAGTAATATATTATTATATACAATTATACTTATAAATTATAGTATATGGTTATATATTTATCAAATTTTACTATGTAATACTGTATAATATAAAAAAATACTAATAAAGTTTAAAGTAATATAACATTATTTATATTAGTGTGGTTTTTTATTTTAAACCTTTTATATTTAATACAAAAAAATAGAAGGAATCAAATTTAGTATTCCCTCTACTTTTATTTAAATTAAATTTTTTTAGATTTGCTATTTTCAGTTTTAATAACATATTTTTTTTCATAAGAATTATACATTAATATTGCAACTATACTAAAAAATACAGGCCCAATAATTGAAAATATTGTATCTGACACATTACCTTTTGTAGCAGGTTCTATTATTGTGAAAAAGTTAGCAAAAGCTATTGTAAATGTAACTATAACTGTAGCAATTATAGTACTTCCTTTAGACTTATAGACTTGGAATGGTTTTTTTATTTCACTTTTCTTTTTAAAGGAAATAAATGCTTTTTATCTACAAGACCTCCAACAACTTCTATACCACCGTAACCAAATATAGCAAAAACTATAAAAGCTAATACAGAAATTGGGCTTTGATATGCAGGATTTGGAGACTTCACAAAGGATTGGGCAGAGGTTATAGGTTCTGATAATTCTCCACCATTTAATATGAGTACAATTATTGCACTAACTAACAGAACAATATTTAAAAGTGCAACTGCGGTTCCTCCTATGGAAGTGACTTTAGTTATCTTTTCCAATACTTTAGAAGCAGTAAAAGTTACAAACAGTATCCAAATTATATAGGAAGCATACCACATAAAGGTTCCTACAAAAGCATATTTACCTCCTACAGATTTTTCCATCCAAGAATAGATTCCTCCCTTTTCATCCTTAAATGCTGCACCATATTCTGCCATCATGAATGCGTAAGGAATAAAAAATGTTATACCCGATAGAATATACCAAGGAATAGCACCATATCCCATTAAATAAAAAGATCTAGGCATATTAGCAAAGCCGAATACTGAAGTAAAAATCATTAATATTAATGGTATTAAAGTTAGTTTTTTAGTTTTTTGTGAACTTTGTGACATATTTTTTCACCTCATAACTATAAATTTATTTTTTATAATTCAATTATATCCTAAATACTTACATTTAAATATTTTGTATTTTTGATATTTTATGTATTGAATTAGCTGTTTTATGTTGATTTTTTAAAATTAATTACTATTTTATTCTATTTCCATAAATATTTCCAAATATTTTAATTATTTAAATTATTTTGATAGAATAATGTGTAATTTTTTTAAAAAAAATACTTTATAACTATTAATTGACATAAATGAGTATAAAATACTAATGTCCTATTTTAATAAATTATATATTTAAACTAGAAATATATTTTATTTTTTAATATAACTATTATATTTTTATGACTGCAATATTTTAAAAAGCTTTCAATTAAATCAATTATTTTCTTTTGTGTTTTTATAACTTTTGAGAAAATAAAAAACCTCCTGTAATATTAGCACTTAAGCTATTATACAAAAGGTATTTTTATATAATTTAAATTTCAAATTTATCAATATAAAATATTAAATTTCATAGCGATTTTTATAGAGTTTATAGATATAAAATATCTAATAAATTCATTAATTAAGTCTATTAACACACTCTGTTTTTTAATCTTAATTTATCTGCTACCATTGCAATAAACTCAGAATTTGTTGGCTTTCCCTTTCCATTGTTTATGGTATATCCAAATATATTATTTATAGTCTCTACTTGACCTCTTGACCAAGCTACTTCTATAGCATGTCTTATAGCTCTTTCTACTCTACTTGCTGTGGTATTATATTTTTTAGCTATTGAAGGATATAGTTCTTTTGTAACTGCAGATAACAATTCCATATCATTAACTACCATAGTTATAGCTTCTCTTAAATACATATATCCTTTTATATGGGCCGGTACACCTATTTCATGTATAATGTCTGTTATTTCTTGCTCTAAATCTGCTGGTTCATTTTTTGATAATGATATTTTTTCTGATGAAGACGGTTCTTGCATTACTACTGGTCTTCTAACTTCCTCACTGCTTATAGTATTATTAAACATCTGTCTTATTCTCTTAGTAAACACATCCATATCAAAAGGTTTAACTACATAATAATCTGCACCCAGATTTATAGCTCTCTGAGTAATCTTATCCTGTCCAACAGCAGACAAAACAATTACTCTTGGCATAGGAGTAATATCTATACTATTTAATTTTTCTAAAACTCCTAATCCATCTAAATGAGGCATTATTATATCTAATATTATTAAATCTGGCTTCTTTTCTTCTACCAACTTAAGGGCCTCCACCCCATCATTAGCTATACCTGTAACCATTATGTCTCTTTGATTTAGTAAATAATCACTTAATATGTTACAAAATTCCTTATTATCATCAGCGATGATAACATTGATCTTTGTTTCTTCCATATAAACTACTCTCCTTTTTGATAAAATTACCATATCTTAACAAATTATTTATTCGACAAAAGAAATTCAATTCCTTCTTATTTGAAAAAAATTATATAAAAAATAATAAAGTGTAAGATACTCTAATATCTTACACTTTATATGGTACCATATATATTTTATTTTGTCATAAGGTTTCGTTAATTTATATGTTAATTATTGTAAATTTACTCTTTATTACTATTAAATTTACAGTTTTTATATAAATTTTCAATTATTTTACTTGCACTATTTTATATTACTATAAATTATTCAATTGTAATTTAATTATTAATATTCTGTAATATATCTAAATATCTATTTTATATTAAATTTTTAATTAATTATTATCTAATATTCCTGCATCTTTTAACATCCATTCTATATATATTCCATAGCCTACATCTGGCTTATTAATTAAAACATGAGTAACAGCACCAACTATTTTATTATCTTGAATTATAGGACTTCCACTCATTCCTTGAACAATTCCTCCGGTTTTCTTAAGAAGATTTGAATCTGTGACTTTTATAATCATGCTTTTAGGTCCTGGTTTATCCTGAGATAAAAGTTTTTGTATTTCTATATTATATAAATTAGGCTCTTCTCCTTCTAGGGTTGTTAATATTTGAGCTGGTCCTTCTTTTATTTCATTTCTAAGAGCTATTTTCATGGGTTTGTGATATTTTTTGTTGTTTAATTTTATGTTTGCTCCTCCAAATATACCGCACTCAGTATTATTCTCTATATTTCCTAAAACTAAATCTTCATCTAAGAATATTCCCTTTAATTCTCCTGGATTTCCTTTTATACCTTTTTTTATGGATACTATAGAAGACGGAACTATTTCTCCTGAATCTATTGTAAGTATAGTACCTGTATCCACATCTGTAATAGGATGACCTAAGGCCGCAAATTTCTTACTTTTATCATGATAGAAAGTCAATGTTCCTACACCAGCAGTGGAATCTCTTACCCATAATCCTATTTTATAATTATTGTCTTTTTTACCTTTTTGAGGTTTGACTTTTTTTGCTATTTTTTCACCTTTTCTATAACATGTTATTTCTAAATCTTTTCCTTCACAATTTTTAATTTCTTTTTCTACATCTTCTGAATTAGTTATTTCTTTTCCATTTATACTTACTATACTATCTCCTATTTGCACGCCTGACAATGCTGCAGGACTTTGCATTTTACCTTCTTGTGTTTCTATATCAGAAAGAGCTATTACAAGCACTCCCTTTGTATTTAATTTTACTCCAACAGGTTGCCCTCCTGGATATAATACAATATCCTTAGAAACAGGTTTTAATGAAACAGATTTTACAGGAACCATTCCTAAAAGTTTTACATTCATTTTTTTATTATTTGATTTTATATCAGAAACTGCACAATCTGCACTTACATCCTCTGTTAATCTAATGAAACTATTATTTTTTACTCTTTCTCCTTCTCTCACAAAAATTGTAGTTGGTATGTGATGAATCTTATAATAAGTAAACAAACTCATTAACAGGATAGGAATTAAAAAAAAGCTCAAAAATTTTTTCTTATTTCTGTCCATAACTTTTACCTCCTGTTTTAAAACATTATTTATTCTTAAATTTCCCCTTTGAAACATAATTATGCTGTAGTATAATTTCATGAAAAGCCAATTCTTTGTACTATATGATACAAATAATATTTTTGACATATCTTTTATTGTTGACAAAAAATAAAAAAATATTTATGAATAGACATGTAAATTTTTTTTGTTTAACAAAAAAACTCTAAATGTATAATACATTTAGAGTTTTTAATATTTAAATTTTAAATAATCAATATAATTAGTATTTTTATATATTCTCAATATATTTATATCTATAATTGTTTTAATAATTGTACCCAATTTAAAAATAGTATTTGTCCATGGCAACGCCATTTCATAATAGGTTTTTTATTTACATTATTTTGTTCAAAATAATTTTTAGGAATATCTATATGTGTATTTTTCTCTACATCTCTAATATATTCTTCATACAAGGTATATCTATCATATTCACAATGTCCTGTAATAAATATTCTCTTGCAGTTTTTGCTTTGCATTAAATATAATCCTGCTTCTTCTGATTCAGAAAGTATCTTTATATCTTCACATTTTATTATATCTTCTTTTCTTGTATAAGTATGTCTAGAATGTGGTACATAAAATTCATCATCAAAACCTTTAATAAGTAAAGAAGTATCTATTGTAACTTTATGAGGAAATACACCAAAAAGTTTTTTATCTAGTAAATACTTATTTATACCATAATAATGATATAAAGCTGCTTGAGCTGCCCAACATATAAATATAGTGGATTTTACTTTTTTATTACAATAATCCATTATGGTTTTTAGTTCTTGCCAATAATCTACATTTTCAAAATCTAAAAGTTCCACCGGAGCACCAGTTATAATCATTCCATCAAAATTATTGTCTTTTATTTCATTAAAAGTATTATAGAATTTGCTTAGATGTTCACTATCTATATTTTTACTTTTATAACTTTCTGTTTTTAAGAAAGTAATTTCTAGATTTAAAGAGCTTTTTCCTAAAACTCGTAGTATTTGCGTTTCTGTTTCCACTTTTTTAGGCATTAAATTTAATACTATAAGTTTCAATTTATCCGTATTTTTGTTATAATTTAATTTGTCTATTATATCTATATTTTCAAATTTTAATATTTGGTAAGCTGGAAGGTTTTTATCTATAATTAAAGCCATATTTTATTTTCTTTGCTAATTAGCCCTTAGCTAGAATGTAATATTGCGGTAATCTTTAATTTTTTAATATTATATATACTATCCAGCTTATTTTTTAAATCCTTCTCTTTTTCATTATATACTATAGCAAAAACTTCTTTTTGAGGATAAGAGCTTTTTGAATACACATATACCTTATTAAATAATTTATTTATATCACATATGATTTCGGTACGATTTTCTGTGGAAATTCTTATAAACCAATCTTTTTCATTAGGAGAGTCACTAAAAATAGCTGATTTTTCCTCATTAAATAATAAATCCTTCTCTTTTTTATTATTTAATATATTCATAATATCTGCATAAACTGCACTAGCTGTTGGTAGTTTCCCTGCACCTTTACCATAAAAAGCTAGTTCTCCTGTGCTATCTCCTTCTATTATTATAGAATTAAACTCATTTTCTACCTTTGATAGAATATTGTTTTTAGATATGATAGCTGGTTTAACAGATATACATGTACCATCTTTAAAATTCTCACTTATTCCAATAAGTTTAATAACTCCACCTAATTTCTTTGCTACATCAATATCATATTCATCAATATTCTCTATTCCTTCTATATTGAAACTTTCCCAATCAAACTTCTTATTATAAGCTAAATTTGACAATATAGCTAATTTTTTAGCACTATCATATCCTTTTATATCAGCTGTTGGATCAAGCTCTGCAAATCCTAATTTTTGTGCAGTAGTTAGGGCATCTTTAAGAGATATTCCTTCCTCATGCATTTTAGTCAAAATAAAATTTGTAGTTCCATTTAAAATACCTTTAATACTTTTAACTTTATTTCCTACCAAACATTCATTTATAGGTCTAAGTATTGGAATTCCACCCCCTACACTAGCCTCAAAATAAAGTTTTACATTGTTTTCTTTTGCAATTTTTAAAAGTTCCTCTCCATGTTTAGCTATTAAATCTTTGTTTGCAGTAACTACATGTCTTTTCCTTTTTAGGAAAGTTTTAATATAATCATATGCAGGTTCTATTCCTCCAATAGCTTCTACTATAATATCTACATCCTCATCCACAATTTCTTTTATATTATCCGTTATTATGGAAAATAATTTGTTATCTTTATGTTTGTTTTTATTTTTAACTAATATCTTATTTATATTTATATTTTCATTGTTTTTTTGTATCAGTTCCACTACTCCAGAACCCACTACTCCATTACCTAAAATAGCAATTGAAATCATATATACTTATCCTTCTTTCTTATGAAAAGTTTTAATGAACTTATCTATATTTTACTTAGAGCTTGATCAAAATCATTTATTATATCATCACTATCTTCTATACCTACAGATACCCTTACTAAATCTTCAGTTACTCCAGATGCAATTTGTTCTTCTAATGATAATTGTCTATGAGTTGTACTTGAAGGATGAAGCACACTAGTTCTTGCATCTCCTATGTGTACTACTAAACTGGCTAGTTGTAAATTCTTAGTAAATTGTTTAGCTTGTTCTATTCCTCCTTTTATTCCAAATGTCAGCATTCCACTGGCTCCATTTTTTAAATATTTATTAGCTTTTTGGTACTCTTTATCATTTTTTAATAAAGGATATCTTACCCAATCTACTTTATCATGTTTTTCTAAAAATTCGGCTAATTTTAAAGCGTTATCGCTATGTTTTCTCATTCTAAGATGCAGTGTTTCTAATCCTAGGTTAAATAGAAAAGCATTAAATGGACTTAAGCATGCTCCTAGATCTCTTAACAATGTTACTCTTAGTTTAGTTATATAAGCTAAATTTTTAAATTCCTCTGTATAGCTTAGACCGTGATATGTAGGATCTTTATCTACTAAACAAGGAAAATTTCCATTTTCCCAGTTGAAATTTCCTCCGTCTACTATAACTCCTCCTACGCTAGTTGCATGTCCATCTATATATTTAGTAGCAGAATGAACTACTATATTAGCTCCATGCTCAAATGGCTTACAAAGATATGGAGTAACTAATGAATTATCTATTATTAAAGGTACTCCTATTTTTTTAGATATACTTGAAAATTTATCAAAATCTAAAATATTCACTGCTGGATTAGCTATAGTCTCTGCTAAAACTACTTTAGTATTTTCTTTGGCAAACTTCAAAATTTCTTCTTCAGATAAATCTGGTGATACGAAAGTAGTTTCTATTCCTAATTTTGTTAAAGTAGATGAAAGAAGATTAAATGTTCCTCCGTATAGATTTGAGGATGCTAGTACATGATCTCCTGCATTACAAAGATTTAAAACGGCTAATGTAATAGCACTTTGACCAGAAGAAACAGCTACGGCTCCTACTCCACCCTCTAATTGGGCTATTTTTTCTTCAAAAGCAGCTAATGTTGGATTACTTATTCTTGTATATATATGACCTTCTTCTTTTAAATCAAATAAGTTTGCAACTGTATCTGGATCCTCGTATTTATAGGTTGTACTTTGAATAATAGGAAGAATTCTTGGTTCCCCTGATTTTGGTGTGTAACCTCCTTGAATACATATAGTTTCTGTTTTCCAATCTTTAATACTCATATTTTTGTCTCCCTTCTAAACTTATAATATTTTTTTGTATTAAAAAAAGTCACTTCCTAAGAAATGACTTTGTTATTAGTTACAAATATTAAAATATGGTAACTTTACTCCCTCATCTCTCAGTGAATTCACTGCAGGAATTAGCACATTTCTAGATCTTACTAGCTGTTGCCGGGCTTCACAGGGCCTGATCCCTCCGCCACTCTTGATAAGAGTTCATATTTAATTTTCAAACATCTTTAAAATTTATTATAAACTTATTTATTTTTTTGTCAATACTATTTTGAAAATTTTTTTAATATTTCTTCTTTTTTATTATCTGCTATCTTTATTATTTCTCTTGAATTTTGGAGAGTTATGTCTGTAAGATTTGATCCTCCTATCATTTTTCCTATTTCTATTTCTTTATCTTCTTTACTTAATTTTGTAACTTTTGTATAAGTTTTATCTTCTAAAACTTCTTTATGTATATAATAATGATTATCAGACATACAAGCTATCTGGGGTAAATGAGTTATACAAAATACTTGACGACCATGAGATATAGAGTACATTTTTTCTCCCACGCTTTGTGCCACTACTCCACTTATACCTGTATCTATTTCATCAAATATAACTGAAGGTATCTTATCTTTATCTACAAATACAGTTTTTAAAGCTAACATTATCCTTGAAAGTTCTCCTCCAGACACGACCTTGTCTAAAGGTTTTAAAGGTTCCCCTGGATTAGTAGAAACAAAAAATTCTATCTTATCACAGCCATTTTTAAAAAAACTAGATACTAAATCCACATTAATCTTAAATCTAGTTTTAGAAAGACCTACATAACTCAATTCTTCTTTTATTCTTTTTTCTAACTCTTCTGCATATTTAATTCTTATATTGTGCAATTTTAAGGCTATCTCTTCTAAATTCTTTAATACGTTCTTTTTATCATTGTTTAAACTTTCTATTATTTCTTGAGAATTTACCATATTTTCATACTGAGTTTGTATTTTATTTTTATATTCTATAATCTCTTTTATGGTTGTACCATATTTTTTCTTAAGGGCAGATATTTGAAAAAGCCTGCTATTTATACGATCCAGCTCATTCTCATCGTAATATACATTATCTTTTATATTCCCTATATTTCTTATAGATTCTTCTACGATATAATAAGCATCCTTTAGGGTCTCACATATGGAAGTGACTTTATCTATATTACTAATAGACTCCATCTCTCTTATAACATATCCTAAACTATCAAAAACTGAAGAACTTTCTTCTATTCCTCCATATAATACACTATAACTATTATTAAGTACCTTGCTAATTTTCTCTGAATTTGAAAGTTCTACAAATCTACTATCTAAGTCTTCTTCTTCTTTTTCTTTTAAATTAGCATTCCCTATTTCTTTAATCTGGTATTTTAAAAAATCCATTAACTTTTCTCTTTCAAACTCATTTCCACCAGACAATTCTTTTATTTTATTTTTTATATTTAAAAAGTTCGAATACTCATCTTTATATTTAGTCATAACAGAGTACAATTGTTTTTCGCTAAAATAGTCTAAATAATTTATATGATTTTCTACACTTAAAAGATTTTGATTCTCATGTTGCCCATGAATATCTAGTAAAGTACTTGTTATTTCTTTTAAATTAGACAACAAAACACTTTTACCATTTACTTTTGCTATACTTTTACCATATTGAAAAGTTTCCCTGCTTATTATTAATATATCTTCAAAATTTATACTTTCATCCTTAAGTATTCTCTCTGTACTTTCATTCTCAATAGAAAATATTGCTTCAACATAGGTTTTATTTTCTCCAGTTCTTATGAGATCTCTATTAAATTTACCACCTAAAACGTAACTTATAGCATCTATGAGAATAGACTTACCAGCTCCAGTTTCACCTGTAAGTACATTAAATCCTTTATCAAAAGATATAGATAATTCTTCTATAAGAGCAAAATTCTTTATATTAAGTTGAAGGAGCATTCAAAATCCCCCTTTTATGTAGTAGTAATTTTTCTTAATTTGGAAGTTATTTCTTCAGCTTTTTCATTAGTTCTAGTAATAGCCATTATAGTATTATCACCTGCTATAGTGCCTGCTATACCATCAAATCCTAATGAGTCTATAGCTTCACCTGCTGCTGGAGCTGAACCTGATATAGTTTTTATTATTATAAATTTATCTATATTTTCTACACTTATTACTGTTTGTGCAAAAATATTAATAAGCTTATCTGACATATAGCTATCTGTATGATTTATAGTAGCATATTTATACTTACCTGTATTAGATAAAACTTTTATTAACTTAAGCTCTTTTATATCTCTTGAAACTGTAGCTTGAGTAACATTCATCCCCATCTTTTTTAATTCTTCTGCTAATTCTTCTTGAGTATCTATATCCTTAGAATTTATTATTTCTAAAATTTTAGCATGTCTTGAAACCTTCATATTATTCACCTTCACATTCTCTAGATCTATAAGATATTTTAGTTCTTAAAATTTCAAAATAATTTCCTTTTTGAAATTTTATAAGTTTACATTTATATTTAGATTTGCTTATAGTAACCTCATCTACCGTTACTTTTTTGTATCTTTGGCCATCTATTGTAAGTACAGGATCCTCATATCTTTTAAGTACCTTTATATTTATTTTACTGTTACCATTTAATATTAAAGGTCTAATTCCTAAAGAATGAGGACAAATAGGTGTAACCTCTAGCACATCTAGATCTGGATATACTATTGGTCCTCCACCAGACAAAGAATAAGCAGTAGACCCTGTAGGTGTAGCTACAATAACTCCATCTGCTACAAAAGTTGTATACCATACATCATCTACATATATACTATATTTTACTATTCTTGACAGATTACCTTTTGTAAGAACTATATCATTTAATGCCAAAAAGTCTTCTTCATTTATTTTCTTTAGATCACATTTTAGCATTATTCTATCTTCTATCTTATATTGTCCTTTAAATAGCTTTTTTATAGCTTTTTTACAATCTTCTAATTCTATTTCTGCTAAGAAACCTAAATGCCCTCTATTAATTCCAAACATAGGTACTTCGTATTTAGCTAAAGCTCTAGCTGTACCTAAAATAGTACCATCTCCACCTAGTACAATAACAGCATCTAATAATTTACTTTCTTCCTTATCTAAATCTTTAGAATCATAAAAGACCTTTATATTAGCATCCTTGGATTCATCGTGTATATATTGAAAAATTTTGTCTAAAATGTCTCTACTTATATCTTTATCTGTATTTATATTTATACCAATATTTTTCATAATTTATCACCATTCAAATTATTTATGATTTTTAAATTTATTTATTACCATTATTTAAATTATTATGAGCTTTATTTACTATGTAATCCACATAATCATCTTTAAAATCTGTATTTAATTCTTTATCCTTTGTCATATATATAAGGTATTCTATATTTCCTTCAGGCCCTTTTATAGGCGAAAAGTCTAAATTTAATATATTCAAAGCATTTTTTTGTGCAAATTTAACTATCTTATCTATTACTTCTTTATGAATACTACTCTCTCTTACTACGCCCTTCTTACCTACTTTTTCTCTTCCTGCTTCAAATTGAGGTTTTATAAGAGCCATTATTTGACCCTTTTCGTCTAATAACTCCTTTACCACAGGCAATACCAATGTAAGAGATATAAAAGATACATCTATACTTGCAAAATTAGCTTTTTCACCTAAATCTTCAAGCGTCACATATCTCACATTAGTTCTTTCCATGCAAACTACTCTAGGATCTACTCTAAGCTTCCAAGCAAATTGGCCATATCCTACATCTATAGCAAAGACCTTTCTTGCTCCATTTTGAAGCATACAGTCTGTAAAGCCTCCTGTAGATGCTCCTATATCCAAACATACCTTATCTTTTAAATCTATAGAAAAATTTTTTATGGATTTTTCTAGCTTTAACCCTCCTCGACTTACATAAGGTAATTTTTCTCCTCTAAAATCTATATTAGCACTTTCTTTTATTTTTTCTCCACATTTATCTACTCTATTACCATCTATAAATATTTCTCCTGCCATTATACTAGCTTTTGCTCTTTCTCTAGATTGAAAAATACCTTTTTTAACCAAAAGCAAATCTAATCGTTCTTTCTTTTCTGCCATAATTAACTCCTTCATATAATATTATACAATCTTTACTATATTTTTAACAATACCTTCTGGATCCAATTGTTCCATTTTATACAATATATCCGTGCTGCCATGAGGCACAAATTTATCCTTAAAGCCCAAATTTAAAACAATATTATGAGTCTTTAATTCACTTACATATTGAAGAACTAAAGAGCCAAAACCACCTTTTATTACATTATCTTCTACAGTTACTATCTTATATCCTTTTTTTACAAAGTTTTTTATTAATTCCTTATCTATAGGTTTTATAAAATTAGCATTTACAATCGTAGATTTTATACCACATTCATTTAATTTTTCTCTTGCTATAATAGCATGCTGAACCATTTTTCCAGTTGCTATTATAACTATATCTCCTTCTTCTTCAGAAATTATTTCCCATTTACCTTTTTCTATATTTTTTATAGGAGTCATCTCTAAAGATTTTACATCTCCCCCTCTAGGATATCTTATAGCTACAGGAGAATCTTGACTTAATGACCATTTTAACATTATTCCCATTTCTTCTAAGCATTTAGGTGCCATTATAGTCATATTAGGAAGACATGATAAATAAGATAAATCAAAAATTCCTTGATGAGTTTCTCCATCACTACCTACTATACCTGCTCTATCTATAGCAAAAACTACAGGTAAGTTTTGTATACATATATCATGTAGTAATTGATCATAAGCCCTTTGAAGAAATGTGGAATAAACAGCAAAAACCGGTTTTAATCCTTCTGTTGCTATACCTGCAGCTAAAGTTACTGCATGTTGTTCTGCTATGCCTACATCAAAAAATCTTTCTGGGAATTTCTGTCCAAATTTTCTAAGACCAGTACCATCTTTCATAGCAGCAGTTATAGCTACTATTCTTTTATCTTTTTGAGCTAAATTGGTTAATTCTTGTCCAAATACTCCTGAATAAGTTAAACATGCCTTAGAGCTTACTTTACCACTATTACAATCAAAAGGTCCTATACCATGAAACTTATCTGGCTGTTCTTCTGCATAAGCATACCCTTTTCCTTTTTTTGTTATAGTATGTATTAATACTGGCCCTTTTATATTTTGTGCCATTTTCATCACTTTACTTAATTCTTTTATATCGTGCCCATCTATAGGTCCTAAATATTTTATTCCTAAGTTTTCAAAAAACATGCCTGACACAATCATTTGTTTTATACCATTTTTTATTTTTTCCAATGAGCGAGCCATCCCTTTACCTACGTTTGGTATTTTATTTAAAGTATTATTAACTTCTTTTTTTAATTTATTATAGGTGGGATCTAATCTAACTTTGCTTAAATAACTAGACATTCCACCTACGTTTTCTGCTATGGACATTTGGTTATCATTTAAGATTATAATAAGATCTGTTTTATTAAATCCTATATCATTTAATGCTTCAAAGGCCATGCCACCAGTTAATGCTCCATCTCCTATTACAGCTATAACCTTATTATCTTCTCCTTTTATATCTCGAGCTCTTGCTATTCCAAGCGCAGCAGATATAGAAGTACTACTATGTCCTGTTTCAAACACATCATAAGGGCTCTCGCATCTTTTAGGGAAGCCACTTAATCCACCATATTGTCTTAATGTATGGAACTGATCTTTTCTTCCCGTCAATATCTTGTATACATAGGCTTGATGTCCTACATCCCAAATAATTTTATCCCTATTTAAATCGAATACATTAAATATACTTAAAGTAAGTTCTACCACCCCTAAATTAGAAGCTAAATGTCCTCCTGTTTTAGATACACTATCTATTAAAAATTCTCTTATTTCATATGAAAATTGATTTAATTCTCTTATAGACATAGATTTTATAGTATTGAAATCTTTATATTCATCTAATATGTTTTTCATTTTCATCTATCCTCTTTTAAAAATATATTAACCTTGCAATTTCATCTGTTTTTATCTTCTTTTAAAAAAATATATTAATCTTGTAACTTTCTCTAATATGTCATTGCTATTTTTTATAGCAACACCTTTACCTAAAGCTTTTCCCCCTATAGTTAAAGCTCCTATAGTAACACCTATTCCTGTAGTTATCATTGTGGAATTTAAAGTGGAATTTGAAGATAATATTTTGCTTGTTATTATTATACCTATAGATCCACTTACAATGCCGCAAACATCTCCTATAACATCATTACAAAAGCTTGATACCTTTTCTGCGTTTCTAATAAAAATTACTGCTAACCTAGCCCCTGGAACTTTATTGGCGGCTTTTGCATGAAAAGGCGTTTCATTGGCTGCAGTTACTGCAACTCCTATTATATCAAATATTATACCAATTAATATAATAAAAATTAATATAATAAAAGCTACTAATAAGTTTACTTTATCTAGTAGCACATCTGACATAAGAGATATACTCCCTGAAAAAATAACAGACCATGCAACAATGGTTAATATCCACTTTACATTGACCTTGGAGTCACTCTTCTTATTATCTTTTTTATTTCCCAATTACAATTCCTCCATAAAACTAAGTATTTAATGATTTTATACTAATCATTAAAATTATGTTTATATAACCTAAAATGTTACTAAACCATAATTATTAAAAATATTCTCCATTAATGTATGTTTTAATATGTAATTTTTAAAGGTGGTAGTATATTAAGTAAACCTTGCGGCTTAGGTCCAGTAGGATTTCCCGTAAAACAATCAAAATGTCGCCATTTTGACGGTTTCCCTTTAATGTTCTACCTACCCTGTCACCAGAAATAGGACTGGATTGCCACTTAGTCCGCACTGTAATCCCTAATATACCTCGTATAGAACAGTCTAGGAGATTTCCTCAACAGTTGGGTATATCTCTAGCCTCTTTTGCAATGGAGGTTTCAGCAATTATTAGCCCAAAGGTTTGGCCTAACCTTTGGATTTAAATTAACCTCTCCCCCCACCACTCAAGGCAGGCTACACTGCACATAACTCATCGCCACATGCAGGTTTAATCCATTGTCGTACATAGGGAATCTCTCCCTATCCACAATCAATGGCCTCCACGAAGGTAGGGTCAATTGCCACATGCCTTTGTGGTTGCCCCAGCCTTCTTTCTCCCAGCACCAGCCCACAACTGGGCGTCGCAAGCCAGCACCAAGAGCTTCATCGATGTGCCCTTTAGCGGATTTTTAGCCCCGCCTTCAAGATATACTTACCTGACTAGAATACTGCACCACCTTTATCTATATATACTTTCAAAATAAAAGATTGCATTTCTAATCTAAAAATATTAATTTTGTGTATAAAGCATTTTTTATTATATCATAGAAAAATATTTATTGCATATAATTATTTTTTTATTTAAATTAATTTAAAGCTTTATTAATATTAATAGTTTCTATTTAATAAAAACATAGTGATTTCTTTTAAATTATCTGTGTTTTTCTCTATTTTATTCAAATTATCAAAAGATTTTTTTGTTATGTCTGTGCAAAGCTCCTTACACTTATCAATACCATAAACTTTAACAAAAGTAGTTTTATTATTACTTTCATCACTTTTGGCCTTTTTACCTAAAACAGTAGTGTCTCCTTCTATATCTAATATATCATCTTTTATTTGAAATGCTAATCCTAAATTTTCTCCATATTGTCCTAAAACTTCTATATCATTAGTATTAGCAGATCCTAATATAGCTCCAGATATTATAGATGCTTTTATAAGAGCACCTGTCTTTTTCTTATGCATATAATAGAGTTCATTCACAGGTATAGATTTATTTTCACTTAATATATCTACTACCTGCCCCCCGATCATACCATCTACTCCCGCGGCTTTTGATATAGTACCACATGCTTTTAAAGCATCCTTTCCATTTTTTAATGAATAATTAAACATTATATTCATAGCTTCATTTAAAAGTGCATCTCCAGCAAGGATAGCTATAAGCTTCTCCAAAAACTTTATGGTTTGTAGGTTTTCCTCTTCTCAAATCATCATTATCCATAGCTGGCAGGTCATCATGTATTAAAGAATAAGTATGTATCATTTCTATGGCAGCAGCTAAAGGCATAGCATCTTTATAATCCTCTTTATATAAACTATAAGTATTTAAAAATAATACTGGTCTTATTCTTTTTCCACCAGCTTCTAAACTATACAACATGGCATCATATATAATTTTTTGATAATTTCCTTTATTTGTTAAATATTCTTTTAACCATACCTCTATTTCTTCCCCTATTTTTTTTATTTTATCCATAAGTTCACCTATCCTTAATATGAATTTTAAAGATCTTTAAATTCTTCTTCTTTATTATCTTCTAAGACCTTTATTTTACCTTCAGCATCTTTTAATACTTTATATAACTTATTGCACAGTTTTATTCCTTCTTCATAACTTTTCATAGAATCTTCTAGGGTTATTTCTCCGTTATCCATACTGACTACTATATTTTCTAATTTTTCAAGCATATTTTCAAATGATTCCTTTTTCCTTCCCATATTTACCTCCTAATTTAGTTTATTATTTATAGTTACATAATTTCTAAATTATTAATTTTAGTTATGCAATTTTAAAATTTAAATTACCTATTGTAAATAAAATATACTTATTAAGATATATTATCCAAATTGAATAATAACACTTATCTAATTTAAATTGATGTATTTTTAAAAAATTCTTAAGCAATTTTTAGTTCTTTTGATTATAATATTTATAACTCAACAAAAAATTTTCTTAAAAGTTATTCTATATATTTAATATTTAACTCTGCCTTACCATCCTTAAATGTAATATTTATTTTATTTAATTGTTTCAAACTTTCTTTTTCTGTTATCAAATTGTTTTTTTCATCTTCTACCAAAGCATACCCTTTTTTTAATATATTTAATGGATTATGTGCTTCTAGTAGAGAAGATAATCTTGATAAGTTATTTTTTTGTTTGTTTAATTTGCCTTCTATTTTCATATTCAATAACTCTTTTAAATTATCTATATTCTTATATTCATTTACTATTATATTATTAGGGCTATAAGATTCTATTTTCCCTTTATATAGATTTATATAATTTCTTTTTTCTCTTATTATATTTTTCATATAATTTTCTAAGGTTTGATTATAATTTAAAATCTCTTTTATTAAACTTTCTGTATTAAAAACAGCTATTTCTGCAGCTGCAGATGGTGTAGAAGCTCTTTTATCGCTTACAAAATCTACAATGGTAAAATCAGTTTCATGACCTATTGCCGTTATTATAGGCTTTTTAGAATCATACACTGCATAAGCTAGTTCTTCATTATTAAACTCCCATAATTCTTCTATAGAACCTCCCCCTCGAGCTAATATTATTATATCTATATCTTCAATCTTATTTAATTCTTTAATGCCTTCTATAAGCGTCTTACTGGCACCAGTACCTTGTACTAAAGCTGGGTATATAAGTAATTCTATTCCTTTATTTCTTCTTCTACTTACATTTATTATATCTCTTATAGCTGCACCTGTAGGGGATGTTATTACTCCTATTTTTTGGGGGAATCTAGGTATTTCTTTTTTGTGTATATCACTAAAAAGACCTTCTTCATTAAGTTTTTCTTTTAATTTTTCAAAAGCTATATATAAGTCTCCTATGCCCTCTCTTTTAATTTCTTTCACATATAATTGATAAGAGCCTTCTTTTTCATATACAGATATATTTCCTTGTACAACCACATCTATACCATTTTCTGGAACAAATTTTAAATTATATGCATAACTTTTAAACATTACACAATTTATTTTACTTTCTCCATCCTTTAAAGAGAAATAAATGTGTCCACTGCTATGAAGTTTAAGATTTGATATTTCTCCTTTAACAGAGGCATTATTTAGTATAAAATCAGAATCTAAGGTATTTTTTACATATCTATTTAATTGAGAAACCGTAAGAGTTTTAATATGCATAAACATCTTCCTTTTTATTAATATTAAAAGTGAAAAGCTACGCTCTTCACTTTTTTTAATATTTATTAAATTTAAATCATTTTACCTAGTACACCATTTATAAAAGTTGCGGATTTTTCTCCTGAATATTTTTTAGCTA
The DNA here is from genome assembly GCF_943736985.1 of Clostridium sp. Marseille-Q2269. Classification (GTDB taxonomy): domain Bacteria; phylum Bacillota; class Clostridia; order Clostridiales; family Clostridiaceae; genus Clostridium_F. The sequence goes on along the minus strand of NZ_CALSFS010000001.1, from coordinate 73,337 downwards.
ATTCTATAGCTTCATTTACGGATACCTTATTAGGAATATCTTCTTCAAATTTCAACTCATATGTACATAATCTAAGTATAGATAAATCTACTTTAGATAATCTTTCTATTTTCCAATTTTTTAAATTGTTTTTTATTTTTTCATCTATTTTTTCTTTGTTTTCTTCTATTCCTTCTATTATTCTTTTAACATAATTTATATCTACATCTTTTAAATCAATAGATTCATTATCTCTTTCTTTTCCATTTCCCTCAGAATCTCTAACATCTTTTAAATTTTCTAAAGCTTCCTCTAAATTTTCTCCATTTAAAGTTGTTTGAAATACTAATTTCATGGCAGCTTCTCTTGATTTTCTTCTATTCATATTTTCCTCCCTAGTTTCTATATTTACTTTTATAATTTTTAGCTTTAACTGTTACTATTATTTATACTTTTTTATATTATTATAAATATTGATTCTTCACATAGAAACACCCTCTATCACAGAGGGTGTAATTATTTATTATTCTAAATCAATATCCTCTAATTCTTTATCTATTTTAGGTATCATAACATTTTGAACATGAATATTAACTGAGGATACAGTAAGACCTGTCATAGTTTCTACTGATCTTTTAACATCTTCTTGAACTTTTTGAGCTACTTCAGGAATTTTAACACCATACTCTACAACTACATATAAGTCTATAGATGCACTTTCTTCTCCTACATTCACCTTTACACCTTTAGAAATATTTTTCTTCCCTTTAAGTATTTGAGTAATTCCTCCAACTACTCCTGAGCTCATTCCTACAATACCATCTATTTCAGTGGCTGCCAGTCCTGCTATAACACCTACTACTTCATCAGATATTTTAACTATGCCCATGTCAATTTCATTCTTAGTATTTTCTTCCATTTTCCGTACCTCCTAAGTTTTGAGCTATGCAAAACGTAATCTTAGGTTTATTATATCAAAAGGTATATGTTTTTACAATTATTATTGTTTAGTTTCGATTTCTACTTCTTGTATATTTGATATACTCATTACTACATTTTTTATATCTCTTGTTTCTTTATCTGTTAATTTATCTTTTCCTTTTACTACAACTCTAGCCTTATCATTTTCTATAGAGCATATAACATCGTCAAATCCTTTACTCTTTAATACAGATTCTATTTTTGATTCATAATTTGAATCCATAGCTAATTTAGTATACTTAGCAGTGGCTTCCTCTTTATCTTCTTTTGGAACATTCTTATCATCTATTAAAGATTTTAATGTTTGTAGTGTTTGAGCTGCTTTTTGATCTCTAGTAAGTTTTGTTTCCGCAAAGAAATCTGTCTTGCTGTTTTCTTTATTTTCTGTCTTGTTTGAGTTTTTAGAAGTATTGTTAAAAGAAACAGTACTTCCTTCATCATTTCCATTTACATAAAGTGGACTGTTTAGTTTTGTTGCAAGCACTCCTGTACAAATTATGAGTGCTAATAAAGTTACAATTATAACTCCTTGTTTTTTATTCATGGTTTCATTCCCCCCAAATTATAATTCTACAAAATTATATGCTTAATATTTAATTAATATACTATTTTTTCATAGGATATACATTTACTTTATTTTCTGCCAATGAAAATAAATCTACTACCGCTTTTGATATTCTTAATTTAGTTATATTATTCTCTGCTCCTTCTGCCACTATGCATACCCCTGTAATTTTAGGTTTATATTCTTTTACTATAAGAGGTTGCGTTTTGTCACCATTATTAGTTATAACTACTGAACTTCCTTCATTTTCCTGGGTAGTATCTCTCGTACCTCCCTCCGTATCTTTCTCAACACTTTTATTAGTTGAATTATTTATATTAACAGCTGGCACTTTTTCTTCTCCACTTTCAAATGTTATCATAACTTCTACTTTACCTACACCATCTATTTTCTCTAAAGTGGTTTTCAATCTATTTTGTGTTTCTTTTTCATAATTTTCATTCTCTATTTCTATTTTTTCTTCCTGACTTTGTTTATTTTTAGGATTTTCATTTTTACTCATAACATTATCTTTTTTAAAAGTACTACCTGCAATTAAAAATAATACTCCAACTAATACTACTATTAATATGTTCATATTCTTCTTATTATTCTTGGGATTAGTTTTCAATTTTTTAATCAAATCTTTTATATCCATAAAATCTCCTCCTAAATCATAATGATTTAATTCTAGTGGATTATTATTTTAAGCTAAGTTCATTTTATATATAAAATACGATATATAAAAATAAATGTTTATAACTTATACTAAAGCAGATATACTGTTACATATTAATATCTTTTAAATCATATTTTATATACTTTTATTACATTAGAGGATACCTTAAATTCATTGCTTATAAATTGTTTTATCCTTCCTTCACCTTCAAAGGTATCTTTATCATCTTTTTCATTTCCATTGTTGCCTATATTTATTTTGCTTACTTTTTTAATTTTTTCTATTTTATTATCTTTTACCCCTACATCCATTGCCTTTATTTCTAGATTGTTTTTGCCTTCATCATAATGGATTTTTACTTTTACCTCATATTTATTATTTGGAAACTTCTCTTCTAATTTCTTCTTAGTTTGATTTTGAAGATTATTCTTAAAATTATTTAAAGTTTCTTCTTTATTCTTTTTTTTATATTTATCAAAATCATTTTTGTATTCTATATTATCAAAAGAAGCTGTTGCCTTTTCCGCATACTGAGATATATTATACTCTTTATTAAATATCTTTATTATTGGATTCAGTATTACAGTTATTAATATTAATCCTAAAACAAACTTTCCATATTTTTTTATGTTATTTTTAGGTAAAAGCATCTCTATTGCAGTTATAAAGAACACTGCTACAGCTATATTAGTTATCCATTCTTTTAGCCATTGGAGCAAAATATAATCACCCCTTTATAACGTTATATTTTATATTTTAAATTAAGAACCCATAAAAACCTTTCCTGCCGAAGCCATTATAGCTATCATTATAAAGAACATAACAGACACACATATTAAACAAGACAGTATGAGTATTAATGAATCTCCTGCAGCACCTATAGAATTTACAAGTCTACTATCACTTATAGGTTCTATTAAAGCTGCTGCCATTTTATACATAAAAGCCATTATTAAAAGCTTTATAACAGGTACCAAAAGCATGGCTACTATTACTATAAGTCCTAGACTGCTTATAGAGTTTTTTAAAAGTAATGAATAGCCAGCCACAGTAGAAATAGCATCAGATAGGCATTTTCCTACCACAGGTACAAAATTATCCACAGCATATTTGGCAGTTTTAACAGTAACCTGATCCATAGCCTTAGAAGTTATACCTCTTATAGTAACTATACCAACAAATACAGTCATTACAATTCCTTGAGTCCAGAGGGCTACTTGATTTAATAATTTTGTTAGTTTGTTTATCTTATAATCCTCTGATAAATTATTTACAAATTGCAAAACAAATGTCATGCATATTAATGGAATTATAAATCTGGAAAATATATTTGCACTTATATTTATAGTTCCTATGATTATAGGATCTAACATAGTGGCTTCTACAATACCTCCTATAGATGCTATAAGCATTATTAAAATAGGTATTAAAGCCATCATGAAATCTGTCATTTTATTTATAGTGTCTCTAGCTATATCAACACCTAAATAAAAACTTCTAGCTAGTATTATTATTATTAATGCATAACAGGCAAAATAAGCTATATCTGATAAAGTTTCATTACTAAAAGCCTTTTGTAAATTATTCAATAAAGCACATATTATAGCCACCATAATAAGAAGCCCAATTAATTTTAAGGAAGCCGCTATTTCTTTAAATACATATGTAGTTATAGCTTTTGCTGCTTTTTTTACAGAAATATGACTTTCTCCCTTTTCCATAAAATTTTTAACATAATCTTTTGCATTTATATCTTTTAATATTTCATATTGATTTTTCATATTGGATATATAATCATATAGTTTTTCTATTTGTTGATTTTCTTCTTTTATTTCATTATGCTGGCTAGGTGTGGATTGTACCTGACTAGGTGCAGCTTGTACATTGAAACCTAACATAATCACAAACAAAAATGTTAATAAAACAGTATTTAAATTTTTTTTCATTTTCTCACCTACATAATCTTTAAAATAGATTGAAGCACTGCCATAAGTATAGGTATGGCAAGTCCAAGTATTAATATTTTACCAGCAAATTCCACTTTTGATGCTAAGCTGTTTTCTCCTGCGTCTTTACATATCTCACTACAAAATGTGGCTAAATAAGCTATCCCTAATATTTTAAAAACTGTGGTTAAATATATAAAATCTATATTAGTTTTTGAAGCTAATTGTTGCATAAATTGAAGTATAGCTGTTATTTTAGATGCTAGAAATAAAAATATTATAGCTCCTGCTGCAATACTTATTTGAACTGCTAAGTCATCTCTTCTCCTCTTAAATATTAGTATCAAAAATAGTGAAATAAATGCAAAGGCTACTATTTTAATGATCTCCATTTTTCCCTCCTAGGCCTTAGCATATTTTTAAATTTGAAACATAGTTTTTACTGCATTAAATAATTTACTTATCAAATTTATTACCATCATAAGTATTACAACTATACCTGCTAAATTTGTTACCACAGCGTAATCATCTTTTCCACTAGATTTTAATATTTTATCTAAAATTATAACCAGTATACTAACTCCTGCTATCTTAAAGATTAATTGTATGTCTAGCATGTTATACCTCCTCTTACCTGTATATTTTCATTTATTAGTTTTTATGTTTGATTTTATATAATAATATTCACAATATATTGTAAAAAGTATAAAAACTAAAATTTTATATAAATATAATAACCAACACTGCCCCTATAGAAAAACCCAAATATTTATACATTTTCATGTTTTTTATCATGATTTCTTCTGCTCTATTGCTTTGTTTTTTTAAATTGAAAAGAGTTAAATCTATCATGTTCTCATGACCTTTTGGATCCCACTGGCCTAAATTTTTAGATAAATCTAATATTATATTTATATCCTGTTGTTGCAATGATAAATTCTCTTTTTCTTGTGAAAAAACTTTCTGAAAAGCTTCATAAATACTATTAACCTGATTTTCATAAAGCATATCTGAAATCTTTTTAAACAATACACTTATTGGTTTCTTACTTTTTAAGGATATATTCATTAATATGTCTGGTATAGACGTATAGGTATAGGTTATTTCATTTTTTAGTTCATTTACACACCTTTCTAATTCTAGAAGTTCATCTCTTCTATATTTAAATTTATTAGCAGTACTTATTCCCCAATATAAACTTCCCACAAATACAAATAAACTTCCTAATATCTTAAACATAGTCTTGTACACTCCCATTTATAAAAAAAGTTTTTTCTAAATTATCCTAAACTAAAGCTTGGTATCCTTAACGAAATCATATGCATATTCTAAATTACCTACAGATTTCTTAGAACTTAAAACTAATGCTCTTTTGAAAACTTTGTTTTCTACTATATCTTTAAATACAGGTCTATTATAGATATCTTCTACTCCAAAACCATGTATAGTAGTTATTAAACTTACTCCTGAATTTAAAGCGATCAGTATACTCTCTACATCTTTATACGTTCCTATTTCATCACAAATTATTACTTCTGGTGCCATACTTCTTATAGCCATTACTATACCTTCACTTTTAGGGCAATTATCTAATACATCTGTTCTTAAACCCACATCCAACTGAGGAATTCCATTATAACTTCCAGCTATTTCGCTTCTCTCATCTATAACAGATACTTTTTTCCCCTTTAAGTTGAGTTTTTCCATTCCATCAGATATTTTTTTAGATATATCTCGCAATATAGTGGTCTTTCCACATTTGGGTGGAGAAATTATTATAGTATTTAAAACCTGTCCATTTTTTACTATATAGGGCATAACCAATTTTGATGCATCAAATATTTCTCTACATATTCTTATATTTAGAGAACTTATATCTCTTATAGTTTTAACCTTTCCCCCATCTATTACACATCTTCCACATATACCAACCCTATGGCCTCCTTTTATAGTTAAATATCCCTGTTTTATTTCTTCTTCAAAGCTATATATAGAATAATTACTCATTCTTTGGACTATAGATCTTATATCTTCTCTTTTAAATTCATAATCTATGATCTTTTCTTTATTTCCTATTTGAAAACATATAGGCTTTCCTATTTTAAATCTTATTTCTTGAAGTTTATCTACTTCATCTAAAGCACATATTAATTTACTTATATGACTTGGAAGTATATTTAGAATTTCTTTTGTATACAAATTTATCATCTCCTTTCTTTATAGAATATCTATTTCAAACTTAACAAAATTATTCCAAAAACTTTTATTAAAATAATTTTTAACTTTTTTATTTTATTATTTTGGTTGGCATTACATATATTTTTATATGATAGATAATATATTTATTTCATAAAAAAACATCTACTACTGAAGTACACCTGAAAGTTTAAACAAAGATCTGAATTTTCCCGAGTGTATTTTTATAGCAAAGACTATATTCAACTGAATAGAAATTATAAATTGTAAAAAATACTTATCTGCCTATGTGAGCTTTTGAATGTTTTAAAAAGAATATAACTCTAGCTATGATAAAAGAAAGGTAAGATATATATATAATTGAAAATCAAACACCATATAAGTTATTCCATAATTAATATAGAATTGAAAAATAGAGGTTATTTCATTAATCATATCTTGCACATTAAACTAAATGTAAATCAACTAACAGTAGATTAGCTGAAAGTTTAGCTTAATAGATATACTCCTTTAAATTTAACTATGACAACAGATTAAATTATTGTAATAATAAATGAATTAAGAGCAAACTAAAAGGACTGAGTTCTGTTTAATACAGAATTCAATCCTTATTAGTTACTTAATTAAATTTGTCTAACTTTTTGGAGTCAGAACATACTTTAGTGGATTTTTATTAATCATTTCTATTTTGCGATTCTTCACATTCATCGTCAGAACTATATATATTGTTTAAGGATATTTCTTTGTGGCAATTTGGGCAACAAATACTTTCTTTACCTCCAAATACATCTTTATCAATATAGATGGTTTCATTACACATAGGACAATCAATTCCTAAAAAATCTTCTAAAAAATCCTCATCTTCATCCTCATCATAAAAATCTTCTTGAAGAGAAAGTAAATCTTGATCCATAGTATCTACATATTCTTGTATTATACTTTGAGACTCTTTCATGTCTTCAACTTCATAAGCTATGTCCTCTAATATATCAGACATAACAGAAATTATTTTTCCTTCTTTACTATCCTTTTCAACATCTAGCCCTTCTATAAGACCTTTTAAGTAGGATACTTTTGAAGTAATAGATTTCACAAAATCACATCCTTGCAAATTATACTATTTATAGTATACACTAAACTCTTTCCATATATTCACCAGTTCTTGTATCTACTCTTATAGTTTCTCCTTCATTTACGAATAATGGAACTTGAATTGTAGCACCTGTTTCTAATGTAGCAGGTTTCATTACATTACTAGTTGTATTTCCTTTTGCACCTGGTTCTGTATGAGATATAGTTAACTCAACAAAGTTTGGTGCTTCTACTGAAAAAGCTTCTCCCTTAAAGAATTTTATTGTAGCAAACATGTTTTCTTTTAAGAATTTTATAGCTTCTTCAACTTTATCATAATTCAATGGAATTTGTTCAAAAGTCTCTTGATCCATGAAGTAGTATAATTCTCCATCAGTATATAAATATTGCATTTCTTTTCTTTCAATAACTGCTTCTTGAAGTTTTGCAGTCGGGTTAAAAGTTGTTTCTGTTACAGCTCCAGTTATGGCATTCTTTAATTTAGTTCTTACGAAAGCCGCTCCTTTACCTGGTTTTACATGTAGGAATTCTACAACAACATATACTTGTCCATCTTGTTCAAAAGTAGTTCCTTTTCTTAAATCTCCTGCTGATATCATTTATGTATCCCTCCAAAACTAAATATTCCTTTTTATATTATAACCTTTGTAAGGCCTTATATACTAATTATTTAATATAATATAAAGCTATTTTTTATTAGTAAATTGTTTGAACGATATTCTATAAGCACTAATTAACTTTGAAACATCTTCTTTTTAATTATACTATATCTTTATCTATATAACACTCAAACAATGATATTTTATCAAAACTTCACTTCATTTGCAAATAATATTATGACCATTTGCAAATATTTTTTCATAAAATACATGTATTGTTATTTTTTTCATTTAAATAGCATGCCATTTTTTGTATTATATTACAACTATAATTAGACTTTATATTATGTATTATAGTATAAGCCTTTTTATATACTGTAATGTTATATCTATTTGTTGATATTTATTATTGTTCTCATTATACTGTTCCTTATTATATTCTTTATTACTATCATTAGAAACTTCAGTTTTTTCATTAATATTGCTATGATAACTTTCGTTAAGTTCTTTTACTGATGTATTATTTATACTTAAACTTTTTATTCCTTTAAAATTTTTAGAAGAATTTATATTTTTTAAAAACTCTTTTAATTCTTCATTGTTTCCATAATACCTTAAATTTACGTACATATTATTATTTTCATTTTCTATACTTTTAACAGCTATATGGGAATCTTTCTCTAAATTTTCTAAAATATATGTACAATCTATACTTACAATATGATTAATGTTTTCACATTGCAGTTTTAGCCTTTCCTTTTCTTCATTTACTATGCTAGTTTCATCATTTAAATATATGTTGAATAATATAATAATTGGAAATATTAATAGATTTAGTATAGAAATAAACTTACATGTGTTAACTCTTTTCAATTTTATCACTCCAAAATAAATCTAAATTTATAAAAATCGTTCTCTTTTTTAGGGGTGTTTAGATTTTTAATAGTTACTTTTTTATCCTTCTCAAGTAAATTTAATAAGCTATAATAACTATCTAAATATACACATTTTCCATCTAAATACACTCTACCTTCTTTTATGATTAAATTATCTAACAATATATCCTTATTCATATTTTCATATAAACTAATAAAAAGATTATAATTATTATCTTTTTTAATATTATCAATACTTTTTTTCTTCTTTTTCATATGTAAAATATTGATTTCTTCTTTTATACAATGTATATTTTTAAGACTATACAATGTTTTATTAAAAAATACTATATTTATAGTAAACAATACAATTATTAATACTATGTATTTTTTCATGACCTTTTTATAATTCATTTGTATATAGCTTTCTGGTATAAAATTAATTTTCACTTTAACCTTCTCCCATTTATATGATTTTTTTATAATCTTTTTCTCTGAAATTCCGTAAAGCTATAAACTTATATCCTTTTAACTTATCTTTTATAAGAGCCTCTTCTATATTTATTCCATATATAGTATTCAGCTCTATATCTAAAGCCTTTGCTTTTTTTAAAACTCTTTCTATTTTATGTGCTTCATTATCTTTTTCAAAAATAAAGTTACTATAAATTAAATTGTTTTCTGAATACAGTATTATGTAAATATATTTTTTATGTTTGAATAAAAAAATATAATTTTTTTCCTTTATATATTCTTTATATAAGTTTAATACAGAAAATTGTATAGAATATATACCTTCTATATATTTAAATTGATTCATGCACTTTTTCAGCATACTATTATTACCTATGTTTATACAAAAAATTATTATCTTCATACTGTTTTTATTTTTACTTATAATATCATAACTATATAATATATTGTGTATATCACTAAATTCATATATCAATTCATTTCTTATTATTTCATTTATTTTACTTCTGGTATTTATTCTAGGTAATGTTATAAATTTAGCATATACTCTTTCCCCTTCTAGTATTAAATATAATCTTCTTCTTTTCATATTAACTATTTTTATTATATTGCTTTCTATAATACTTTTTTCTTCCACCTTATTATATTTTATGTCTTTTAGACACATATTGTCTTTATCCATTTCTAACAAATTAATATTTCTAAACAATTAATTACTCACTTTCCTTTCATAGGATACGTACTCTCTTTTATAGAATATACTAGAATCCTTAGTAGAAATTGTGTATTTTTCTTGCTTATAAAAAACTTTATTTTTATAATAATCTATTATTAAATCTCCATTATAAAAATAAGCTGAACTATCATTTATATTAACTTTAAAATTTAAATCTAAACTTCTTACGAAATTATCTATATTATCTAAATTTATATTCCTTATATTATCATGGAAAATTTTATTTATATGAGATAACACATACTCTCTATCCCTTTGTATATTATTTACTTCACTTAATTCTCTAAATTCTTTATTACTATTTTGAAACTTTATATTCTCCATTTTAAGGATAAACATACTAGCAAACATACATAAACAGCCCATAAACAATGCGTATAAAAGTATATATCCATTTTTCATTCTTTTTTTATTAGACATCTTTTATATTCTTTCCCTTTCTTTCCTAATATCTTTATATGTATTACATCACCCTTCTCTTTTATATTAAATTCTTTTATATTGCGGCAGATAATATTAGTATTAGAAGAATTTTTAGAACCATAACTTATAACTAGATTATTTTTATCTTTTTTTATATAGTCATATCCTTTATCATCTACTCTTTCTATTTTTATAGAATTTTCCAAAACCATTGATGTCTTTTCTTTATCCAAAGTATAATTTATAAATTCTATAGCTTCTTTAATATAAACACTTTCTAATGTTTCTTCTCTTTTTCCCTTATAATTACTTGTATACGTTAAAGTTGTAATAATTATATAAAGACTTACTATAGACATAATAGATATTCCTATCAAAACCTCTATTATAGAAAATCCTTTTTTCTGTATCACTTTTTATACCTACCCTTATAAAATTGGCATTTGAGATGATCTTCTTTCATTTTTCCATAATTCAATATTAGATCTACTTTTAAAATCTCTTCTTCATTAATTTTCATTTCTAAATAAGGTTTTTCCTTTGGAACCATGTCTGTAAATAGCATCTTTATATCTTTTTCTTCATGAAAATCCCAATTCATTTCATCTTTCTGTATGTATAACTTGCTTTTATTCTTCAAATTTTTTAGATCCTCATAAGTAAAATTGTACATAATCTCATTTTTTACTCCTTGGAAAAATTCTATATATTTTTCTTTTTTTATATGCTCACACTTTAATTTAGATGCATTTTTACTAACCACAAGAGCTCCTGCTAAAAGCATTATAAATACTGACATAGCACATAATACCTCTATTATTATGAAGGCTTTTTTATCCTTTAAATTCCACATGAGCTGATCCAACACAAATAGTTACTTTGTGTATTTTCCCTTTATTATCTTTAAACCTTAAAGTGCAAGCATTACTTGTAAATCCTCTATTATCTATAACAATTTTCCCTCCTTTAGAATTTATAAAATCTATGGATACTTCATCTGGGAAATTTAAGTCTTTTACACATTTTCGGTCTATACTAAATGACATGTTATTTTTTTTAGTATTATAAATAATATACCCTTGCTTTTTTTCTTTTCTGCAAATATCTCTACAATTATTTATGAAATTAACTATAGAAATTCCAGTTTCATCTATTGCTATATTATTTCTTATTTTGTTATATCCAGATAATTTAGTAAAACTTATGGTAAACACTATCATACATAAACTTATTAAAATCATTATTTCTATTAATGTAAAACCCTTTTTATGTACCATGTTATCCACTTATTCTGACTCCTTCTTTAATTTATTAATAATTCTTAAATATAGATTTAAAATACTTACATTAAATTACTACTAATATTAATCCTAAATAAACAAACTGTATTGGAACATAATTATATTTACTTTAAATTATTTAGGAAATATAATCTTATTATCTTTTTTTACTGTATATGTATTTTCTTTAATGTCTATTTGAACAAGGTAATTCTCATTATCACTTTTATATCCAATATCTACTGCATTCCCAGGTTGAGATTCATTAGTAGAATCTACCGTGATTCCTGTAAATGTTTCTATGTCTTCTTTTAAATTATTACTATTAAAACGTTCATTATTTTCATTATAACTATTAATGGCTGCCACCTGTATTTGCTTTCCTGTATTTATGGCTTTAGTATCCTTTGCCTTATCTTTATATGCTGTAAGTTTAGGAACCAAAAAACTGGCTAATATTAATATTATAGATATAACTACCATAAGCTCTATTAGGGTGAATCCTTTCTTTTTCTTCATCTTATTAAAATTCATATACTTATCCTCCTAGTTATATATTATTTATTTTTATATTAAATCCACCAAATTCATTATTGGAATGAAAACATAAAGAAATATTATACATATTATTAAAGACATAAAAATTATTATTGTAGGTTCTATAAGTTTTATACAAGCTTTGAATTTTTCTTCTAAATCTTTCTTTAAAATACTATAAACGCTCTCAAAGCATTCTTCTAACTTACCGCTTTCTTCACCTACATGTACCATTGATAGAAGTATTTTGTTTGAAAAATCACACTTTTTTAAAGAAAGACTTATACTCTTTCCATCTTTTATGCTACTATTTAAATCTTTTATTTTATTTTTAAATATATAATTATCTGTAATCTCTTCTAATAATTTTAGGGATTTATTTATAGGAATGCCTGATTTTATCATTAAATTCATGCTGTTGGAAAAATTGCATGTAAATATATTTTTATAGATTTGACCTAATATTGGTATTCTTATTTTTAAATTATCAATAGTGTATTTAATTTTATATTTTTTGTGAAATATTTTACTACCTAACACCATAAAAATTATGCCTAAAAATAAAATTGCTAAAACAATATTGCAAGTTTTGATTACAGCAATCATTCCCAATGTCTTTTTAGGTATACTACTTCCTAATTCATTAAATATGCCCATGAAACTTGGCACCACCATATGTATTAGTATATATAGCATTATTATAAATGCTATAAGAATTATTATAGGATATATTAGTGCATTTTTTATTTCTTTATCAAATTTATATTTATTTTCATAAAAATTTTTCAGATCATAAAAAATATACTGTATTCTCCCACTTTCTTCTCCTATGTATATCATACTCAGTAAGAATTTAGGATATATGTTACTAAATCCACTAAAACTATCATAAATACCTTCTCCTTTTAGTATATTATTTCTTATATCATGTAGGCTGTTTTTTACACTAATATTATTAAAATCCTCATAAATTATACTTATAGCATCCGTTATATTTATACCAGATGCCATTAATATATAGAGCTTATTACACAAAATTGAGCAATCCTTTAAAGTGATTTTTTTGTGTGTTATTTTAAATATATTTTTATTAGTTATATTTACTAGAAAAAATCCTTTTTCTCTCAATTCTTTATATATATTTAGCTTTTCTTTTTCATTACATACTCCTTTTGATACTTGGCCCTTAACATTCTTGGCTTTATAATAATATAAATCCATAGTTATATTGTGATTCACATCCTTTCAATTACAGATAACTATTAATATTTAGATATATCTCAAAGAACATGTACCTAGATTAAACTTAATTTATATATAATTAATAAATCTAGTTATAAACTAAAGTTAAATAACACTATATTATTCTTTGTATTTCCTCAAGGGATGTTCTTCCTTCTTTTAATGCTTTATTGATATTGTCCTTTAAACTATTTTGTAAAATAAACTTCTCATTATTATTGTTTAATACATTTTTAATTAAATTCTTCTTATTTTTATTAACATTTATATATTCATAAACAATACTTCTTCCCATGTATCCTGTATTATTGCATTTATCACATCCTTTACCTCTATATAATAATAGTCTCTCCTTTATATCTAAGATATTTAGTTCCTCTTTTGATGCTATATAAGATTCTTTGCAAAATGGACATACTTTTCTCACTAACCTTTGGGATATAACCCCTCTTAAAGCATCACTTAAAATATAAGGTTGTATTTTCATATCTAAAAGTCTGACTATAGATTCTAAAGCCCCATTGGTATGTAATGTTGATAACACTAGATGCCCTGTTATAGAGGCTCTTACTGCTACTTTCGCTGTTTCTTCATCTCTAATCTCACCTACCATTATTATGTCCGGATCCTGTCTTAACATAGATTTTAATCCCTTTAAAAAAGTTAAGCCTCTTTTATAATCTACATTAACTTGATTTATACCATCTATGGTATACTCCACTGGTTCTTCAATAGTTATTATATTTTTTTCTTTATTGTTTACATATTGAAGCATAGAATATAATGTTGTAGACTTACCACTACCAGTAGGTCCTGTAACTAAAATTAAACCATTGGGTTTTTTAAGCATACACTCTATATTTTTTATATCTTCTTTTAAAAATCCTAAAGAATTTAGATCTACTATTTTTTCATTTTTATATAATATTCTTATAACCAATTTTTCTCCATGCACTGTTGGTAATGTGGATACTCTAAAATCATTATTTTCTCTATAGTTGCTTTGTATTTTACCATCTTGAGGAATATTTTTTTCTGCTATGTTCATGTAACTCATTATTTTTATACGAGTACATATAGATGTATAAATTTTTATTGATATTTTTTTAAATTCTATAAGAATACCATCTATTCTAAATCTTATAAGAGCAAAATCTTTAAATGGCTCTATATGAATATCACTAGCCTTTCTCCAAATGGCTTCTTCTATTATAGAATCCGTTAACTTTATTATAGGACCTTCTAATTTTTTCTCATGTAATATAATTTTATCTTCTTTTACCTGTTCATGTTTATATTTGTTTTCATATTTTGTATAAATCCTTTTTATAGTTCCTATAATATCTTCTTTATTGCAAAGTACTATTTTTATGGTTTTCCCTGCAATAAATGATAGTTTATATAAGGTATCTTCTTCTAGATAATTTGAAGATGCTATATATAATTGTTCATGAACTATTGCCAAAGGTACTATGGTATATTTTCTACAGATATGTTCTGGAAGCAATTCTAGTGTGGCTTGTTCTACCATTAGATTACTAAAATCTATATTTGATAGTTTTTCTTTAGATTTTAACATTTTAGAATGTGATGAAGTTCCTTTTACATCTAGATAATTCATAGAAAAGTTCATATTTAATTCTCTCCTATTATTATTTTTTCCAAATTTATCTATATTATAGACACATATATAAAAAGTAAACAATATATTTTAAAATATAAAAATTAGTAATACTTTCTAGTTATATCCTTAATAGCTAAAACTTGAATTAGAGTTAAAATAGAATATATATTTAATTTTAAAGATTTAAATATAAACAATAAAAAGCTATAGATAATTAAAACCCTTTATACTTCAAATCTTAATTATCTATAGCCTATTTTAAGTTTATGCTTTATATCATTTTTCTCCTATTATATAATAAGAACTTTCTTCATCTGACACTATTTCTACCATCTTTTCTTTTTCCCTGTATACATATATTTCATTTAAAGGCTGCTCCTTTAAATTTTCATAACCGGAAAAATATATGTTGCCATTTTTATCTGAAGCAATACCACCATTTATATCTATTTTAGATGGAAAATTATATGTAAGTCTATCTAGCGTTAACTCTTTCCCATTAAATTTATATAAATAATCTTTATTTTCAAAATCATTTTTACCTATAAAATATATATTCTCTGTAGATGTTGTGGATTTATATATTCCACTTATTTCTTCACTTATTTTTTTAAATCCATTTTCTTTTTTAGAGTAATAAGAAAGATTATATTTATCACCCATTCTAGTTAGCAAAAGTACATTATCTCCCTTTGGAATGAAATAAGTGCAAAGACCTGTTATATTATCTACATATACTTCTTCTTTGTTGTCTTTTAAATTATACTTATATATTTTAGCTTTGTCTTTTTTATCAGGATTTATTCCATAATATAATATTTCATCTTTATTTAACCATCTAAAAAGATTCCCCGATACTAAAATATTACTTTTTATTTTCACTTCACTTTTACTATCTAAATTATATATCTTCATACCTTCTGCACTTTGAAGGGAGTCTTTTTTGAAGGATCTATAGGCTATCTTATTACCATCCATTGAAATATCTATATCCGATGCAGAATAGAAATTATCTAATGTTATTTGCTTATCATTCTTTATTATATTTATTTTATTCTTATTAAGCTCATTTCCTTTTTCTATAATATTCGTAAAAACATAAATACTATTTTTATTATTATATTTAATATCACCTATATCTTTAGATTCCATAGTCTTAGTTATATTAGTATTTTCAATATTGTATATGCCTAAAGAATCTTTTCCTCTTTTTAAAGTTATTACTTCTTTGAATTTAGGTATATCTACTTTTACCCCTTTTGATGTATTATTTTTACATCCAACTAACCCAATACTAAAAAAAATTATTATAAGATATCCTATGTTTTTAAAGCCTTTCTTAAACATTTATACATCTATTTCCCCTCTAAAACAAATATCCGCAGGTCCCTTCATAAAAACACCATTCTCTTTGATTTCTATAAAAATCTTACCTCCAGGTACTATTACTTCTGTAGATTTTTCTGTGTGATCTAATAAATTAGAAGCTACAGCTGATGCACAGCATCCAGTACCACAGGCTAAAGTTGGTCCTGCACCCCTTTCCCAGGTCTTAACCTTTATTTTATTTTTATTTACTACCTCACAAAAATTCACATTTGTTCCTTCCTTAAACAAAGGAAGTTTTTCTATATTCTTGCCTTCCTCTATATTATATTCATCTAAACTTCCAAATATTATAGTATGAGGAACTCCCATATGAAAAGATGTAATACGATATTCTTTGTTGTTTTCCCTAATACTTTTATTTATTATTTTTTCCTTCTCATTGGATATTTTTTCACCTTCAAACGCAGGTTTACCCATATTAATAGTAATAAATTTTACTTTACCATCTTCAATATTTAAAAATGCTTCTTTAGGCCCATCTCCTGTTTGTATTATCATAGGATTTTGTTTTACTATGCCATTTTCCCATACATATTTTGCAAAGCATCTTATACCATTTCCACACATGGAAGCATAAGATCCATCTGCATTTATTATTACCATTTGTATATGAGCATGATTATTACTTTCTCTTATAAATAAAATACCATCTGCCCCTATACTAAAATGTCTATTACATAATTTCTGTGTTATTTCTTTTTCTTTTCCTATAAGCTCTCCTTTTCTATCATCTAACACTACAAAATCATTGCCAGTTCCAGTCATTTTAGTGAATTCCATACTTGTCACATCCTTTACATGATTTCTTGTAATTATTTTTTATAAGTAAGTTTTAAAATTGCATAAAACGCAACTATATTCTAATTTAATTTCCTAAAAATAAGTTTACTACGACAATGTTTTAATATCAATATACAAAAGATAAACTTTATTTTAAAAAATTAAAATGGTATACTAGTATCAGTTTAATAATCCTTATTAATATTAGCATATATTGCTATATAGATTATATTATACCATTTTAAGGAGGAAAATTTATGGCTTTAGATGGGATTTTTTTATTTAGTTTAATAAATGAAATGAAAACAAAAATATTATATGGTAGAGTAGATAAAGTAACCCAACCAGAAAAGGATGAAATAGTTTTATCAATAAAAAATAATAGAAAAACTTATAAACTTTTAATTAGTTCTAGC
Organism: Clostridium sp. Marseille-Q2269; assembly: GCF_943736985.1. Lineage (GTDB taxonomy): Bacteria > Bacillota > Clostridia > Clostridiales > Clostridiaceae > Clostridium_F. The sequence goes on along the minus strand of NZ_CALSFS010000001.1, from coordinate 55,545 downwards.
GCTGTATACCCGAAAATACACTTTACAGATATTCCTAAACAAAATCCTATGCAACCTCCTATGTTTTGTATGGTTCTTAGAAAGTATTTAAATTCTTCTAAAATAATAAATATAAGACAGTTAGGTACGGATAGAATAGTATTAATAGATTTTGAGAGTGCTGACGAAATGGGATTTAATAGTGTATACACATTAATTGTAGAGATCATGGGAAGACATAGTAATATAACATTAGTTAGAGAACGTGATAATCTAATAATGGATAGTATAAAGCATGTTACACCTGAAATAAATAGTGTAAGAAACTTATATCCATCTATAGAATTTATCTATCCACCAGCTTCTTTAAAACTAGATCCTTTCAATTTCTTAGTAGATGATTTAATAAATTATATAGAAAACAATAATATAAAACTTATTAATACTATGTTTTCTAATATATTTACAGGAGTTAGCAGGCCCTTTTCCAAGGAAATCTTTTATAGATTAGAGCAAGAAGAAAATATTAAAATTTCTCTAGAAAATATTAATAAAATCTATTCTTCTATAAGTGATATATTTAATTCTATATGCAATAAAAACTTTTCTTTTAACTGCTATATAGATAAAGATACAGTAAAAGACTTTTACTGTATAGATCTTTATAGTTTAAATAATTTTAAAAGTATAAATTACGAAGATCCTTCTATGCTTATAGAATCTTTTTATTTTCAAAAAGATAAATCTGATAGATTAAATTCCAGGAGTTCTGATCTACAAAAACTAATAAATCTAAATATTGAAAGATGTGAAAAAAAGATTAGAATACTAGAAGGAAATTTAAAGGACTGTAGTAAAAAAGAAAAATTTCAAATATGTGGAGAAATTTTAACTGCTAATATATATGCTCTAAAAAAAGGTATGTCCGTAATAAATCTTTTAAACTATTATACCAATAAGTATATGGATATAGAATTAGATCCTAACAAAACTCCTTCTGATAATATACAAAAATATTTTAAAAAATATAATAAATTGAAAAAAACAGAAGTTGCAGCTAAAAAACAAATAGAAATTACTTATGATGAATTAAAATATTTAAATTCTGTTTTAACCAGTATAAAAAATGCAGATAGCTATGATGATATAGAAGAAATTAAGAGAGAACTCATTGAAACAGGATATATAAAATTTAAAAAGAAAAATAATAAAAAAATTAAAAATACAAAACCTCTTCACTTTATTTCTTCTGAGGGTATAGACATTTATGTTGGTAAAAACAATATACAAAATGACTATCTAACATTAAAATTTGCTAATAATCACGACATTTGGATGCATACTAAAAATATACCTGGATCTCATGTAATAGTAAAAAATTTCCAAGGAAATGTTTCTGAAAAGACTTTAGAAGAAGCTGCCTCTCTAGCGGCATTTTATAGTAAGTCTAAGGATTCTACAAAGGTTCCTGTTGACTACACAGAAGTTAAAAATGTTCATAAACCAAATGGAGCAAAACCAGGAATGGTTATATATTACACAAATAAAACCATATTTATAGATCCAAAGGAACCAGATTTGAAGCAAATGTAAAATTACTTTAATATAACTACAATTTAAATTAACTAAATATATTTGTAAAGGAATTGATAATATGACCAATATAAAATTATGCATACAATACGATGGATCAAAATACAATGGGTGGCAAAAACAAAAAGAAAACGACAATACTATTCAAGGTAAAATTGAAAATGTACTTTCTCTTATGACGGGAGAAGAAATAAATTTAGTAGGCTCTGGAAGAACAGATGCTGGAGTACATGCAAATATGCAAATAGCTAATTTTCATACAAAATTCCAAGGTTCCACAGAGGAAATATTAAAGTATTGCTACGAATATTTACCTAAAGATATTGTAGTTTATGACGCTTTTCATGTAGACGAAAGATTTCACTCTAGATTAAATGTTAAAAAGAAAAAATATACCTATAAGATTTGTAATAAAAGGTTCCATGATGTATTCTCTAGGAAATACTCTTACCATATACCAGAAACTTTAGATATAAAATATATGAAAGAAGCTTGTGCTTATTTGGTAGGAAGACATGATTTTTCATCTTTTACCGCAGCAAGATCAAAAAAGAAATCCACTGTAAGAACTATCTATAACATAGATATTATAGAAAAAGATGGATACATAGACATAGTATACTTAGGCAGTGGATTCTTACACAAAATGATAAGAATATTAACAGGAACTCTTATAGAAGTGGGATTACATAATATAAGTCCTATGGATGTAAAAGCTGTATTAGAAGCAGAAGATAGAAAAAAGGCAGGCCCTACAGCTCCTAGTCAAGGATTGTTTATGACTAGTGTAGTCTACGAATAATCATAAACACTTACAATAATTTTACAAAAATGGCGCTGTCGTATTAAAGAATTTAAGTACAATATATTGTTTTACAAGTTTAAAGTTAACACAATATATTATAGGATTTATTCTTAGTGCGACAGCCCAATTTTTGAAGTGACTACATATAACTTTTAATAAAAACATCAATCATGAAACTTATAAGAACTTTTTTAAATTTATTTTTTCTATTTAATGTTATGATAAAATATTTTATACAAATTTTAAGGTATCCTATCTATAAATATAGATTTTTAACCATCATAACCCTGTAAAGGAGTTTTTAGATGTCTTATTCCCCCTCTAGGATTTACAACATCTCCTTTATATCTTGGGATTAAATGAATATGAAGATGCATTATAGTTTGTCCAGCGTCGTACCCTTCGTTTACCCCTATATTATATCCTGTAGGCTCATACTGAATATCCATCATTTCCTTCACTTCATGCATAAGAGAGTACATACCCTTTATTTCATCTTCTGTAGTCTCAAAAAAACTTTTAAAATGTCTTTTAGGAATTATTAATGTATGTCCTTGATTTACCGGAAATTTATCTAATATAGCAAAAGCTACTCTATTTTCTGCTATTATTTCTGTAAAATCATAATTACAAAATATACAATCATTCATTGTTTACATCTCCCATTACTAATACTTTTTATTTCACTTAAAATAACATTTGAACATTAAAATTTTATTTTATAAGTATTGGTCTTAATAAATCATAAATAAACATATTAAATTTAACATTTATATAAATGCTACACATATTTATATATAATTATTTTTTTAAACTTGTATTATTCATTTTAAAATTTATCTATTATAGTTCAAAGATTTAACATACTCTTTTTTATCCTTTATATAAACTAATATAGCTATGCTTATTATTATTAATCCACCTATTATACTTAAATAATCAGGTATTTCTCTCCATATAAAAAATCCGATTATTGCTGAAAATACTATATTAGTATAATTATAGATAGCTACTTCTGAGGCCGGTGCATACTTATAAGAATAAGTTAATGCGAATTGTGCTATTGCAGCAAAAATACCAGTTGATATTAAATATAAACATTGAATTGTAGTAATAGGTTTAAAATTAAATATAACAAAAGGAATCATTCCTAAAACAGACACTAAAGAAAAATAAAAAACTATTGTGGATGGGTTTTCTCTATCCTTTAAAAATCTTACTAAAGTATAAGCCCCACCTGCAAAAGCTGCAGATAAAAAGCCTGCTGTAGCTGGTATTACACTTAAATCCCACTGTGGCTTTATAACTAACATAGCTCCTAAAAATACAATTATAGTAGATATTACTTTCATAGAAGTTAATTTTTCTTTTAAGAATATAATTGCAAAAAGTGTAATAAAAAATGGTGATAACTTATTTAACATTGATGAATCTGCTAAAGATAACTTGCTTATAGAATAAAAATAAAGAACTACGCCTATGGTGCCTAATAAGGATCTTCCTAATAAATATTTTTGATTCTCTCTTTTACCAAATAAAGTTGCTCCATTTTTCTTTAATGCAAAAAAGGCAATAATTAAACTTACAAGATTTCTAAATATAACCTTTTCCATTACAGGAATATCTCCAGCTAATTTAACCATAGCTGCCATAAATGCAAATGCTACAGATGATAATATCATATATAACACCGCCTTAGATTTATTATTCATAAATTTCTTTTAGTGAATAGACTTATACTAGCCCATCACTAAACTTCACCTCCTTTTAATATGTTATGTATGAAAAATTCACTAATTATATATAAATAATTAAATATATTTATTAATAAAATTTCATACTGTTATTGATATTTTTAAATGTTAATCTTATAATTTATATTATTAATCAACTTTATGTTTTGATAATTTACCTTATAAAAAATATTGCATCTCTTTTAGTTATAACATATATTTATTCTTTAATATAAATTGACTGAATTTTAAATCATAATATATAATTAAAACTTTTATGTCTATTAATTTTAATTACATATTATTATTCAACATAACAGATAATAAAACTAATTTATTTAATAAAAATAACAAATTAGTTTTAATATATGAAAGAATTATTTCATATTTATAGTTATTATTAATATCTTTGAATTATTTTTATTCCAACTAAATAAAAATAGCTTATTAGTTTTATAACTTTAATAAATTCTCATTATCTCATACTTATAATTAACATAGTATATTAATTATAGACTTTAATACTTTAGTTTTCCATTTATTATGAATTTGTTTATTTATATCTTAATATTAATTATTAATAAATTTATGTTTTAATCTTAAGGAGGTTTTAATATGCTATATTCTTCGAAAAACAAGCAAAGTGATGATACTTATTCCACCCCTATTTTTGGAATTACTAAAGACAATTACTCAATTCCCAAATATAAGATAAATGAAAATTCCATTGCTCCTAATGTAGCTTATCGCATGATTAAGGATGAACTTATGAATGAAGGCAATGCTCGGTTAAATTTAGCTACTTTTTGTCAGACCTATATGGAAGATGAAGCTACTAAGCTTATGGCTGAAACTCTAGAAAAGAACGCCATTGATAAATCTGAGTATCCTCAGACTACTGAACTAGAAAATAGATGTGTTAATATTATTTCAGATCTATGGAATGTACCTAAAAATATGAACTTCTTAGGCACATCCACTGTAGGTTCTTCAGAAGCTTGCATGCTAGGTGGCATGTCTATGAAATTTCGTTGGAGAGAGCAAGCACAAAAATTAGGCATTGATATTAACAAGAAAAAACCCAATCTTATAATTTCTGATGGTTATCAAGTATGTTGGGAAAAGTTCTGTGTTTATTGGGACATTGAAATGCGTACCATTCCTATGGACAAAGATAATCTAAGCTTAAATATAGACAGAGTTTTTGATTATGTGGATGAATACACCATAGGAATTATAGGTATTTTAGGAATTACTTATACAGGAAAATTTGATGATATAAGAGCTTTAGATGCAGCTCTTGAAAAATATAATAATACTCATGACATAAAAGTATATATTCATGTAGATGCTGCATCTGGCGGATTTTTCACACCATTTATCGATCCTGAACTATTATGGGATTTTCGTTTAAAAAATGTAGTTTCCATAAATGCGTCTGGTCATAAATATGGATTAGTTTATCCTGGTATAGGGTGGATACTGTGGAAAGATCAAGAATATCTTCCTAAAGATTTAATATTTGAAGTAAGCTATTTAGGCGGTAAAATGCCTACCCTAGCTATTAATTTTTCAAGATCTGCAAGTCAAATAATTGGTCAATATTATAATTTTTTAAGATTTGGTTTTGAAGGATATAAAAAAATACATGAACGTACACAGGATGTAGCTATGTATATATCAAAAGAAATTGAAAAAACTGGGCTATTTACTATATATAATAATGGTAACAATCTTCCTATAGTTTGCTACAAATTAAAAGAAAATCTAGGTATTAAATGGAATCTTTATGATTTGTCAGATAGATTATCTATGAAAGGATGGCAAATACCAACTTATCCTCTGCCTAAAAATCTTAGCCATGAAGCAATACAAAGAATAGTTTGTCGCTCAGATTTAGGATACAACTTAGCAGAACTATTAATAAATGATTTTAAAACAGCAATAAATGATTTAGACAATGCTCACATACTATTCCATGAAGAAGAAAACCAAGGTAGTTATGGGTTTACTCATTAATAATAGGACATATAAGTAAAATAGATTTAATTTATTATAACTTAGATAAAAAATATACTTTATTAAAAATACTTTATTTATATTTTATGGAGTATGTTTTTTATCCTTGCTATATTAAAATTAAATCTATTTTAACATAATTCCTAATTCATTAAAACATTCAAATTCTACACTTAAGCTTTATGCATTACTAGTTTTTTAGTTTCAATTCCTAGATCCTTCATATCCTCTTTTAATAGTTTCCAACATTTTTTTGTATTTAATTTCTTTGAAGAATCCTTTTTCACATAAACTCTTACAATTTGCTCAGGATTATTTTGCCATCTATAGCAATAGAGCACCACATCTCCTACCCTTGTTTGTAAATTATTTTTTAATATATTGGGAGAATTTTTAACAGTAAATATAAAAACTTCATAATCCCTATACTTTTCCTTTGATATAGTTGACTTTTCTTCTACTCTTAAGTCTTCTGTATCCTCCATACAAATTTCCTTAAATAAATTTGCATACATAAAAAAGCCCTCCTTATATACACTGATTATTTTTATTAAATTTTAAAATTTACACTAGGTAGGTAAATAATATATTTATTACTTATATTATAATACATATTTTGTGTTTTTACTTCAAAATTTAAGAATTAATTTTAATATTTAAAAAATTTAGAACATTGCTTTGTTATTTAATTGGTAGATTATTTATAATGAAAAGCTCCTGTGAATTTTATTACCTAAAATCTTATTCACAGGAGTTCTTAACTTTAATTGTTTTTCATTAAATTATATTAAACATAAAATTATAGAATTTCTCTATAATTTATTCTACAAGAATAAGGATATTCTAAATAGTAGTCATTAAAATATGTATACACACTAAGATATCTTTAAATTTTAAATTTAGAAATTTCTCTTTTTAATTTATCTGCATTTTCTTCAGATTTTATTGTTTCTTCAAGCATATCATTAGATTTATTGTTTACTTCTAACATCTTACCTGAAATATCAGTAGTACCTGCAGCACCCTCACTGGAAGCTTGAGCCACTCCTTCTATAGTTTTAACTACATCTTGCAGTGAAGCTGCAAGTTCCTGTGATGTTGAACTAAAATTTGTTACAAGAGTATCTACAAAATTGGCATCCTTACTGTACTTATCTGCCATACCTTTCATATTTTCATAATCTTTATGAATATCTGTAGCCACAAAATTTATTAGATTACTTGAACTATCAGAAAGATTTTTTACTGCTTCTGTTACTTTACTTGTTATATTTTGTATTTCTCCTACAGTGTTCTGTGATTGTTCTGCAAGCTTCCTTATTTCATCAGCTACAACTGAGAATCCCTTTCCTGCTTCTCCTGCTCTAGCAGCTTCAATAGCTGCATTTAATGCAAGAAGGTTTGTCTGTGATGTTATTTCCATTATAGCCTCTGAAAGAATATCTATTTGTTCTACAACTTTTGATGATTCTATAGCACTTTCAACTTGTGATTTTGTACTTATAATCATTTCTCTAGCTTTTTTCTGAGAAGCTTGTACGTTTAATTTTGTTTCTTCTGCTCTTTTATTTATCTCTCCTGCTTGAACTGCACCTTCCTGTGATTTTTCTGCAATAGTTTCAATAGCCTTTTCTATGTCTTGAGAAGTTGCAGACATTTCTTCAGCTGAAGCTGCAGTTTCTTCCATATTTGCAGAAAGCTGTTCTGTAGTTGCAGATACTTCTTCTACATTATTATTTAAATCTGTAATATTAATTTTTATACTGTCTACAACAGTTTTTATATCATCAGAACTTTCATTAACAGATTTAATAATATTCTTTAGATTCCATATGAATTTATTTAAAATTAATGCTAAGTCATTAATTTCATCTTTAGAATTAACCTTTATTTCTTTAGTTAAATCTCCACCTCTTTCAGCTAATTCATTTACTTCATGTTTTAATATGTTTAAGGATCTTCTTATTCCATTAATTATAAAAATTCCAACCACTATTCCCAAAACGGATAATGATATCATTAAAATTACATTTACTCTTGTGGTAAGTTTAAATATCTTATCTCCTTCTAAGATAGAATCCTCTGTTTTCTTTTTATTAAATTCTGCTAATTTTATTAAAGATGATGCAACTTGATTAAATGAATCCTTAGATTCTGAACTCATTATTTTCATTGCCTCTATGGTTTTTAATTGATTACTTAGAGCTATTACTTTATTACTTGATTTTAAATATTCTGACCATTCTTTTTCAACAATATTAAATATCTCTTCATCTTCTTTTGAGTTTACGGTTTTCTTATAAAGAGCTAAATATTTTTCTATTTCTTTTTCCTTTTCTTTCATCTTTACTTCTTTTTCTTGTTTTAATTCTTTTGTTGTAGTCACTATATGACTATATTCAATTAATCTAAAATCTGAAGTCATTGTATTAAGTGATTCTGAATATACAATAGATGGCACCCAATATTTAGAAATTTCAGTAGATTTATTATTAACAGTTTTTAAATTTTTTATAGAATATCCTCCCATAAATATAAGTGAACCTACTAATATAGCTACAAGAAAAATTAACTTACTTTTTATAGTTCTTAACAAATTTATTTCCTCCCTACTATCTTATGTAATGCATTTAATGACTATTTTTATGTCTCCCCCTTTTTACTCATAAAACCCATTTGCAATAATATACATTTTTATATAATATCCTTTTATTATCGTTTTTTTTATTATTTTATTAACCTTTACCATTAATGTAATAAAATTATGAAAATTATTATTATTACTTTAGTTATGCAAAATAAAAATCTAAATTGGTAAAACTACCAAAAAATAAATATGGCATACTTTCTCTCACTGTGTTATATAAAAGTTACCATACAAATATAAACACAGGAGGTAAAAAGTATGCCAAGTACTAATATTGTATCCATTAATAATGAACTTTACAATTACTTAAATGATGTAAATTATGGAATGTCTAAGCCTCAATTTAATCATTTAACCAATATTGCCAATGGATTAATTAATTTACCTGGCACTAAAACTTTATCTGAAATTGCTAAAAATGTGTTGCATTCAAAAGACAAAAGTTGTATTTATAGATTTTTAAGCCATTCTAAATGGGACCATAGTCTTCTGAACAACAATAGAATTAGCTATTTAAACTTTTTCCTTGAGCATAATATTAAACCTAAATCCGTAGGGTTTTTGATTATAGATGATACTGTAAATCCCAAGAAATCAGCAAAGAAAATGCAAGGATTATCTTATAATTACTCTCATACAGAAGACAAAAATATTTGGTCACATTGTGTGGTTACTTCAAATTTTGTTGTAAATGATAAATCTATTCCTTTACAATATAAACCTTACTATAAAAAGGAATTTTGCAAAGATTTAAATAAAAATTTTAAATCTAAGATTGATATTGCAAAAAATTTTATAACTTCTTTTAAAACTCCATCTAATTGTGAAAAAATGTATTGTCTTATGGATTCATGGTATACAAATAATAATTTAATAGAAGCATCTTTAGCAAAGGGCTACCACCTAATAGGAGCAATTAAATCTAACAGAAAAATATCTCCATTAGGAATTTCAATGCAGTTATCAAAATTTGAAAAATTCCTTAGTCCTAACACCTTAGACCTTGTTACAGTTGAAGGTAAGGACTATAGAGTATATACCTATGAAGGTAATGTTTCTAAATTCCCTTATGCTAAAATACTTATTTGCTATGAAGTCACCCATGATGGATTCAAGAACCCAGTATATTTGCTGTCTACCGACATCTTATTAAATGCAGAAACTATAATTAAATATTATTCTCACAGATGGACTATAGAAACTTCATATAAATATTTAAAAAGCAATTTAGCTTTTGATAAATATAGAATGCGTAGCATTTTGTCTATAGAACGATATTTTCTTATAGTATTCTTAATCTATAATTTTTTAGAATTATTTAGAGTTAGTTCCAACCACGGAGATTTTAAGACTATAGGTGAAACTCAGAAACATCTAAACAGCCTGACGGCAAAAGCACTTGTGTGCTTTATATATGAAAAATCAAAACAGAATATTGAACTAAAAGATATTTTATGTGAGCTAAAAATCCCTTAGAGTTTTTAAAAATTCATCATATAAAATTGGGCAAGTGTTTTCATATTATATGGATAATATATCATAATAAGTATAATATAGTCTCAATAGGTAATTTAGCTTTTGAAATTGCCTAACTAAAGTTATTAGAAAAGATAACATAAAAAAACTGTGTTGAAACAAAAATTGTAAACTTTGTTTTAACACAGTTTTTTAATTTATGATATATATTTATTTACCATTGATAGTGATTAACTCCACCATTTTCATTGTTAGTTTTATCAAACCATGAGTCTAAAAGCTCAAACCAATTTCCAACTTTATTTATGTTAGGATCTTGATTATCTCTGCACCAACTTAATTTTCCATAAGGATTCAATCCATTAGCTACTGTATCTATTGAATTGTACCAACTTTGAATAGTCCAATGAGGAATTGAGCCATAATAACTTGAATATTTTCTATCTCCATCTGGTAAGAATATGCTCAACCCATTTTTGCCTTCTTTAAAATTATTATTAGGATTTCCAAAAGAGTAAATTACCATATCATCTATCTTATTCATACACTCTAAAGCTAAAGTTTTAGTTTTTTTACTGAAATCTTTACCTTCATTTATATTCTGACATAAATCATATATATCAAAATAAGGACATTCAATCCAATCTCCTTCTGAATACTCATCAAAATAATGAATTAAATTAGGATTGATCTTACTTCCTCTTAAATTTTCAATTTCTGATTTTTTATTTTCTTCACTTAAATTAATAGCTAAATTATCTATTGATCTTTTCGTAGCTTCTACTTTAGTTAAATCGTAAAAACTTAAATGCTGGTCATAAGATTCCTCAGCTCTTGTAGAATCTCTCTGTTCTTCAACCAATATTGCTCCTAATTCTTCATTAGTAATAGTTTCAGGAGCAAATTTTTTCTCTTTTCCACCTACACTTAAGTCATCTTCTGAACTACTTTCTCCTACTTGTATTCTATTAAAAATCTTATCGTATTGGAAACCAGGCCCCCAAACATTTGGACTTGAAGCTACCATACTATTAGCTGAAAATCCTCCATTACCTGGTCTATATTGATATGCTACCTCTGCTGTACCCATTAAGCATGCATCAAAAGCAAGTAAATCAACAGATTCTTTATCTGTTAGATTATCTGATATTTCCCCCATGTAGAGACAATCTGGTTCATTTCCATCATAATTACTGTCATCCCAGCAAATAGCTCTATTTACATTTGTGTCTTTCTTATTCTTATCTTTTGCTCCTCCACCATGATTTGCCATTATAAGCACATATTTATCTGCTTTATAATTAGCTTTACAATAATTTATGAACTTTTTAAGAGTATTAGCATCTCCCATACTTGCTTCGTAATTACTATTTAGAGTTATTTCTGGAAATTCCTTTCCTCCACTTAATCTTTTAGTGCTATTATTGTCTATTTTGTATAAACGAGAATCGTTAAAGTTCTCACCAAAAACTTTCTTATCATTTGTATATCTTGGTGTTCTATCTATAAGTGTTACTAAATTTAAATTAGGATTATTAACATATCCTCTTTTCATTTCCTCTACATCTTCTAATAAAGAAGATTCTAGATTATTATCTGCATCACAATAATACATAATAGTCACTTTTTGATTATTGTCTTTAGCTTTTTGTACTTCTTGCTGAACACTCTCTAAATCATTTTTATTAGAATTATTCACACCGTCAGCATATACGGGTTTAAAATTTAACAAAGAAGCAGTCACTAAAGCAGTCGTAAAAATAATAGCTAGTTTGTTTTTTAACATAATGTATCCCTCCAGAAATTTATATTTTTAAATTAATTACGCAAAGCATAATAATATAAAACAATATGAAATTATTGACTTAATTTATGTTTTATGTATAAAGTGTTTACAATTAGTTAATATTTTATATTTTCTACATTTATTTGTATATTCCTTCTAATTTAATAAACTTTTTCTTAGTTTTTAAAATTTTCACATAATTGTTTACTATTCATCTGTGATCTTTATAAATATTAACATTAAATTAAAATTAATTATTGATTTATATAGCTTCTACTAATATTTATTACTATAAGTTTACTTCCAATATAAAACACAATTTGTTCGAAAATCTTCATTTTCATGATAGTCTTTTCTTAATATATACCCATTAATATGTAAATATAGAGTTTTTTATAATATTAAAGGAGGATTAGAATAATGAGAATATTTAAAAAGGAAAACAAATTAGGTAGTATAGGGATACCTCCTATATTAATACTTGTAATTTTATTATTTATATTGATTATAATTAACTTTGGAAAGAATTTAGCATTTAATAATAAACTCTATGCCTCTAAGTTACAAGAAAATATTTATAATTCAATGAACATAAAAGGAAATAGAGTTCAAGCTCTTTCTAGAGCAATAAAACTTAATAATGGAAGTTCAAGCAATACTTGTGTTTATTTTATATCAGAAGTGTTAAGGATGAATGGTGAAAATATACATGATGGAATTTGCAACACAACTCAGCTTTTAGATGTAATGAAAGATAATGGTTGGAAAATAGAAAGGGATTATAGGAAACTAAGACCAGGGGATATATGTTTTACTACAGATGACAAATTAAATAAGAATGGTACTCCAACTCATACTTACGTATTTATGAAATGGGCAAAAGAGGATAACTATGATTATGCTTATGTTTGCGATAATCAAGCTAAAGATTATGACGGAAAAATATATCACTTGAGAAATATAAAAAAAGTTGATAACATAAAAGGTAATATAAAAGATCCCTTTAGTTTCTTTATGTATAAAAAATGATAAATTATATAATAACAGGAGGTAAATAAAATGAGTACTTATAATGTGCTTGTAGTAGATGATGAAAAGGAAATAGTAGATGCTATTGAAATATATTTAAGAAGTATAGAAAATATGAATATAATAAAGGCATACGATGGATTAGAAGCATTAGATATATTACAGAATAATGAAATTCATGTAATACTATTAGATGTTATGATGCCTAAACTTGATGGTATAAGAACTTGTATGAAAATAAGAGAGAAAAACAATATTCCTATAATAATGTTATCTGCTAAAAATGAAGATACAGATAAAATTTTAGGACTAAATATAGGAGCAGATGATTATTTGGCTAAACCATTTAATCCTCTAGAATTAGTAGCCAGAGTAAACTCTCAACTCAGAAGATATATAAATTTAGGTAACTTTCCCCAAACTAAATCTGAAAATGAGATTATTATAGATCAATTAATTATAAATAAAAATAATCATGTGGTGATACTAGATGGTAATGAAATAAAACTAACACCTATGGAATATGACATATTATTACTTTTGGCAGAAAACCGTGGTAGAGTATTTCCATCTTCTGAAATATATGAACGTGTTTGGAATGAACCATCATTTAAAACTGAAAACACCGTAGCAGTTCATATAAGGCGATTAAGAAAAAAAATAGAGATAAATCCTAAAGAGCCTAAATATATAAAAGTAATTTGGGGAGTGGGTTATAAAATTGAAAAATGATTCAAAAAAATATTATAAATTTAAAAAATTATTGATTAAAAATATAATTATAATATTTTTAATTATATTATTCTTATATTTAATATATTTAAATCTTTAAATAATATACATACATTAAAATCGGAAATCCAAAGACAAAAAAATGAAATTGCAATTATTAATAAAGACCTTAAAGATATAGATCAAAATACTTATAATGTTAAGAATATTAGTTATGATATTTGGTTAAAAGAAATTGCTAGTGTGGCTAACTCATTAATATTTAAGAATACAAATAATTTTAAAATTATATCTCAAAATTCACAAACAATATTAGATAAAAAAAGTAATACATTTAAGATTATAGATGGAAATGTAGATTACTCTAGATTAGTAAAATTTATAATTATAGATAAGTCTCTCAATACATTTTTAACTAATGACGTAAATAGCATGCAAATATTAAACGATAAAATTAATGCATTTTCTATGGAAAATAGTGAACTATTCAATTATATTTCAGACAAGGCAATTTGGTATAATATATCTTATAATCATGAAAGTTCACCTATGTTCAAAACTAATAGAGACAATACTCAAATTGAGAATTCCAATAATTTTGTAGAAGCTTATTGGTTTCCTAAAAATTACTCCTATAAAAGGGAAGATTCTATTCTTATAAAGAATATTTTAAAAAACTATGAAAATAAATATAATACTACTATAAACAATATGCAAAAAAATTTAAATACTAAACAATACTTAATAGGACTGTATTCTTTTTTAATTATTCTTTTACTCGTTGCCCTATATTTTATTGGTAAGGAAAATGTTTTCAATGGACTTAAGAGTAGTTTCACAATTAGATTATTTAATTCTATAAATATATGGTTTGAAACTAGAAATACACTTTTTAAGTTAGTTATTTTTATTATATCTACATTCCCTATGATATTATTTATTAAAAAATTATTGTCTTATGATCCTAGTTATTTACTTTATATATTTAATTTTACTTCTACTTCGATTAAAAAAATATATGTATTTTGTATGGTGATATATATATTATTATATATATCAATTATGGTTCCTAAATTAATTAAATTCTGCAAATATATAGATGAAATAATAAAAGGCACAAATAAAATTACTAGCGGAGATTTAGATTTTACAATAAAAGAAAGAGGAGATAAATCACTATTAATACTTGCACAAAATATAAATAAAATAAATAAAGGCTTTAAAATATCTATAGATGATCAAATTAAAAATGAAAAATTAAAAAGTGAGCTAGTAACTAATATCTCTCATGATTTAAAAACACCGCTTACATCCATAATAAATTATACGGATATACTATTAAAAGAAGATATATCTGAAGATGAAAAAGAAGAATTTTTAAAAATCCTTAATAGAAAGAGTTTGAAACTTAAAACCCTTATAGAAGATCTGTTCAAAATATCTAAAATTAATAGTGGACGAGTTCAACTAAATAAACAAGAAGTTAATATAGTAGAGCTTTTAGACCAATCCATAGCTGAATACTCTGATACAGAAATATATAAAAATAAGAATTTAACTTTTGTAACAAAAACTTTTTCCCCTGAAATAAAGATAAATTTGGATGGAAATGAAATGTCTAGAGTTTTCGAAAATCTAATAAATAATTCTTTAAAATATTCTTTAAGAAACACAAGAATTCATGTGAAAATAGAAAGCATCCCTAAAGGCATCAAAATATTTTTTAAAAATATATCTTGTATTCCACTTGATTTTGATAAAAAAGAAATATTTGAAAGATTTACTAGAGGAGATAAATCAAGAAATTCAGATATTGATGGTAGTGGATTAGGCTTAGCTATAGCAAAAAGCATAATAGAACTTCATGAGGGTATTATGTATATTGATTTTGATGGAGATTTATTTAAAGTTATTATTGAACTTTACTATTAATAATAAAATTAATATAAAACTATGCTTCTTTAAAATAACAATTTTATAAACATAATTTAATAACTAAAGAAAAAATTAAGGAACCACATTTCTGATTATAATATGGTTCCTCTTATTTTTAAATAATTTTAGCCTTTTTAATTAGACATTATAATAAATTATCTATGCTTTTTTATTAGTTTTATTGTACATCTTCATTTCTGAAAAATTTCACAATAAATATAGTTGGTTAGTAGTTTGAGTTTGAATTTAAATTCATATTTAAATCAACTAACTCAATTAGTCTAAATGTATATGACAATATCCTTCTGGATTTTTCTTTAAATATCTTTGATGATACTGTTCAGCTTCATAAAAACACTTTAATGGCTCTATTTCAGTTACTATATCTTTTTTATGATTCTGCTGCTGCTGGTATTTACTTTCCATAACTATATTTAAGTCTTTTTGATCCATGTAAAATATACCTGTTCTGTACTGACTTCCTCTATCATTTCCTTGCCTATTCAATATAGTGGGATCTATTATGCTCCAAAATT
The DNA here is from genome assembly GCF_943736985.1 of Clostridium sp. Marseille-Q2269. Classification (GTDB taxonomy): domain Bacteria; phylum Bacillota; class Clostridia; order Clostridiales; family Clostridiaceae; genus Clostridium_F. The sequence goes on along the minus strand of NZ_CALSFS010000001.1, from coordinate 39,275 downwards.
TTTCTAATAATTTTTCTAATGATAAAATATTTTCATCATATTTTATGTAACAAGCTTCTGCATGGCCTGTAGTTCCCGTACAAACTTCTTCATAAGTAGGATTTTCTTTTATACCATTAGCATAACCCACCTTTGTTTCTATTACTCCATGAATTCTTGACATATACTCTTCTACTCCCCAAAAACAGCCTCCTGCTAAAACTATTTCTCTCATAATATGCATACCTCCCTAATCATTACTAATTTGTTATATATAATATTTAAAAGTCATATTATAATTCTTTACATATTTTAATTTTTTTATTAATAGTCTTTTTCACCCTCTGTTATCTTATTATATAACAAAAATTTATTATATTAAAATATGAAATAAATTCATAAAAAAGTATAACTTTTTATTTTAAAATTATACTTTTGTCTATGTAAACTTTCATATTTCACTATATTTTGTAAAGTAAAATTATTATTTCAGGTTTTCCTAAAAGAGCTTGGGCAATACCTAATCTCTGCTTCATACCAAGAGAATAAGTAGATACTTTATCATTTTCCTTAAGTTTAAGATCTACTATGTTTAATACTTCTTCTACTCTTTTATCTCTTTCTCCCTTAGGTATATTGGGATGCAATCTTACAAGATTTTTTAATATTTCTCTTCCTGTCATATAGTCGAAAAATATAGGACATTCTACTATAGCTCCTAAATTTAAAAGTGCTCCTGATCTATCTTTATTAACATCTATTCCATTAATTGAAACTTTTCCAAAGCTAGGCTTTATAAGACCTGTAAGTAATCTAATCATAGTTGTTTTACCTGCTCCATTGGGCCCTACGAATCCATATATGTCTCCTTTTTCAATATTAAAACTTATATCGTCTATAATTTCTTTACCCTTAATTTTTTTACTTACATTTTTAACTTCAATTATATTATTCATTTATAATTCCTCCCTAAAAATTTACTGTAATGTAATTTTAAAATATAATTTTAAAGATTTTATAAACATATGTTAAATTCTCCATATTAAAATAGTAAAATAAAACATAGTAAAAAACTCCCTAACCAATTTATTTGGTTAAGGAGTTTTTATTAAATGAAATTTATTTTAATAACTGTTATATAAATCTAGTTCATATTAAGAAACTTCTTCATTTTGGAATTGACTATTATAAAGTGAATAATAGAATCCCTTAGATTGTAATAATTCTTCATGGTTACCTTGTTCTACAATATCTCCATCCTTCATTACAAGAATTAAATCTGCATCTCTAATAGTAGATAATCTATGAGCAATTATAAAACTTGTTCTACCCTTCATTAGATTTTCCATAGCTTTTTGTATAAGTAATTCTGTACGAGTATCTACAGAACTTGTTGCTTCATCTAATATTAATATTTTAGGATCTGATAAAATTGCACGAGCAATAGTCAATAATTGTTTTTGACCTTGAGATATATTACTTGCTTCTTCATTTAGTTCCATGTTATATCCATTTGGCAATGTTTCTACAAAACTATGAACATGAGCTGATTTAGCTGCTTTAATTATATCTTCATCTGTAGCATCAAGCTTTCCATATGCTATATTTTGTTTTATAGTACCTGTAAATAAAAAACTATCTTGAAGTACCATACCAAACATTTTGCGTAAATCTGCTCTTTTAAAATCTTGTATGTTATGATCATCTATAAAGATTCCACCACTATTTATATCATAAAAGCGCATTAACAGCTTAACAATAGTAGTTTTACCTGCACCTGTTGGTCCTACAATAGCTACTTTTTGTCCTGGTTTAATTTTAGCTGAAAAATCATTTATAATAGTTTTGTCTTGATTATATCCAAACTTTACATTTTTAAATTCAACTTTACCAGAAACATGTTGAAGCTTAACAGGATTTTCTGTTTCTTTAACTTCGTCATCTTCTTGTAAAAATTCGAATACTCTTTCTGCTGCTGCTGCTGTAGATTGAAGTACATTTGCTATCTGAGCTACTTGAGCTATAGGTTGAGTAAAAGTTCTAACATATTGAATAAAAGATAATATATCTCCAACTTCAATAGTTTTCTTTATAGTAAGCCATCCACCTAGAATAGATACAAACACATACCCTATATTGCCTATAAAAGACATAATAGGCATCATCATTCCAGATAGAAATTGAGATTTCCAAGCTGAGCTATAAAGCTTATCATTTACTTCTTCAAACTTATCTATAGCTTCTTTTTCTCTATTGAAAGCCTTCATTATACTATGTCCACTATAGATCTCTTCTACATGACCATTAATATTACCTAAATCATTTTGTTGAGCTTTAAAGTATTTTTGTGATTTTTTTACTACTGCCATTATAATTAGCATAGATACTGGCAATATTAGTAGAGATACTATTGTCATCTGCCAACTTATAGATAGCATCATAATTAATACACCTATTATTGTTATAATAGAGGTTATTATCTGAGACATACTTTGATTTAAAGTTTGACTCACTGTATCTACGTCATTAGTAACTCTAGATAATACATCTCCATGAGTTCTACTGTCAAAATATTTAAGTGGCATACGATTTATTTTTTCTGAAATTTCACGTCTAAGCTTATAAGAAATCTTTTGAGCTACTGTTGACATTATATATCCTTGTATAAAAGAAAATAAAGCACTTATTATATATAATCCAAGAAGCAAAATTACAATTTTCCATATATAATCAAAATCAATTGCTGCTCCTTTTACTCCCATAACTTTTTGTACTAAGCCATCAAATAACTTTGTAGTAGCTTTTCCTAAAATTTTAGGTCCTACTATAGAAAAGGCAGCACTACCTATAGCAAGGATAACTACAAATATTATAGCAATTCTATAAGGCATTATATATTTACTTAACTTACCCATTGTACCTTTAAAATCTCTTGCCTTTTCAAAGTTTCCTATAGGGCCACCATGACCAAATCCGCCTCTTCTTCCATTTTCTACTTTTTTATTACTCATGCTAAAAGTTCCTCCTTTGAAAGTTGTGAGAAGGCAATTTCTTTATAAACCTCACAATTTTTCATCAATTCACTATGAGTACCAGTTCCCACTATCTTTCCTTCATCTAATACAATGATTTTATCTGCATCTATTATAGTACTTATTCTTTGAGCTACAATCAAGACTGTACTTTCTTTAGTTTCATCTTTTAAAGCTCTACGTAAAGTTGCATCAGTTTTAAAGTCAAGTGCTGAAAAACTATCATCAAAAATATATATTTCTGGCCTTTTCACAATGGCACGAGCAATAGAAAGTCTTTGTTTTTGTCCTCCAGAAACATTAGTACCACCTTGAGATACTTCTGCATTAAATCTATCTTCTTTAGATTCTATAAATTCCATAGCTTGGGCTATTTTAGCTGCTTTTTCTATATCTTTTTCGTCTGCTGATCTATTACCATATTTAATATTACTTTCTATAGTTCCTGAAAATAATACAGCTTTTTGTGATGCATATCCTATTTTTTCTCTTAATTCTCTTTGAGATACTTCTTTTATATTAATATCATCTATTAATATCTTTCCTTCTGTTGCATCATAAAAACGAGGGATTAAGTTCATTAAAGTTGTTTTACCACTTCCTGTACTTCCTATAAACGCTGTAGTCTCACCTGGTTTTGCATCAAATGTAATATTAGATAGTACATCTTTTTCTGCCCCTGGATATTTAAATGAAACATTTTTAAAATTCACATATCCTTTTTTATTATTATTAAATTCTTTTGGACTTTCCACATCATTAATAGAAAGAGGTATATCTATAACCTCAACTATACGTTGAGCTGATACTGAAGCACGTGGAAGCATAATTGATACGATTGAAATCATTAAAAATGCCATAATTATTTGCATTGCATATTGCATGAACGCCATCATATCTCCTACTTGCATAGCTCCTGCATCCACTCTATGAGATCCTACCCATATAATCAATAAAGTTATAACATTCATAATTAACATCATCATTGGCATCATAAGTGTCATTACACGATTTATAAATAAATTAGTTTTTGTTAAATCTTTATTAGTTTCATCAAATTTTTCTTCTTCATGTTTTTCAGTATTAAAAGCACGTATAACTAGCATTCCTATTAAAGATTCACGAGTTACTAAGTTTATTTTATCTACCAATTTTTGAACCTTTTTAAATTTAGGTATAGCTATACCAAATAAAACAATAACTAAAGTTAAAATAGAAACAACTGCTACAGCTATAATCCATCCCATAGAAGTATCTGTCTTAAGTACTTTAAGTATTCCACCAACCCCTAAAATAGGAGCGTAAAATACTATTCTAAGCAAGAACACCATAAAAGTTTGAACTTGTTGAATATCATTTGTGCTTCTTGTAATTAAAGATGCTGTAGAAAACTCATCAAATTCGCCTTTAGAAAAATTAGTAACTTTTTTAAATACTTTACCTCTAAGATTTCTTCCAAGTCCTGCGGCTACTCTTGATGCTAACATAGCTACCATAACTGTGGCTACCATACTAACCAAAGCTAAAAGAAGCATCTTAATACCTTCTTTAACAATGTAGCTTGATTGAAATTTATCTGTATTTATTCCTATAGCTTTATACTCATCCTTAATAAGAATAACTGCTGATTGTGTAACCATACTTTCAGGCATATCCTTAAATTTCTTATCTAAACTTTCTTTTATTAATTTTATTTGTTCCTTTGGCATTTGAGATGGAGAATTATTTCCTTTTAGCATTTGTGCCTTTGAAGGAATTTTTCCATTCTTAGACATTTCTTTTTGCAGTTTCATCTTATCTGTTTTATTTCCTGAAGCTGCTCCACTTACCATATTGTTTTTGCTACCTACAGTAGATTTTTCCATGCCACCAACTATGAGTATTGGCTTGCCTAATATACTATTTAATTCATCTATTGTATCTTTATCTTCTGTATTTAATTTGTAAATGGGTTCTTTTTTTAGATTGGGATAATCTTTCAAATAATTGTCAAAATCACTTTGAGAAAGATTTTTCTTATCTAAAAGTATATAACTATCTTCTACCTTTTTTAAATCTTTTTCATCTACAAAAGCTTTAATTTTATCAAATTCACTTTTACGAATAACTTTTGGTACCGCTTCCTTTACTCCGCCTTGTTGAATGCCCACATTAACAATATTGGACATATAATCTGGTAGCGATAGGTCACATACTGCTTGAACAAATAAAAGACCTAATACTAGAAGTATTGAAACTACAAAAGGCTTTAAGTGCTTTATTATCTTTAACATTCAATATCATCTCTCCGTTTCATAAATTTTATAAAAACTATTATCATATTGTTTATAAATAAAATAAATAATTTCTATTGCAAAGTATATAATATGGTTAATTGCAAAAATGAAATTATTATAAATGTATAACTATTATATTTTAATATATTTTATATGTCAATAACTTTTTATATTGTATAATTATTATAAATACAATATAATGTAATTAAAATTTAAAAATTTTAACATGCATAAATATATTATTTATAACTTTATAACTATTATATTTATATATTTTTTATATGTCAATAACTTTTCATATTGTATAATTATTATAAATGCAATATAATGTAATTAACATTAACTTTTGACTAAGGAGGATAAAAATGAATACTACTGAGCTTAATGTAATATCTCAGGATATATACGATTTATTATTAGATTTACATAAAAAACTTTTTCGTACAGATGAATTATTGAAAAATTTACGAATACCTCAATCACATGTAAAAGTTATCATTTTTCTTAAACATCATGGAAATTGCTCTATTTCTCAAATTGCTAAGGACTTATTAATATCTAAGCCTAACATGACTCCAATTATTGATAAATTGATCTCTGAAGGTATGGTTACTAGATATACTGACCCAGAAGATAGAAGAGTTATAAGGGTTCAATTAACAGAAAAAGGCTCTACATTTATAAAAGATCAACAAAAGTTATTAAAAAGTTTATTAGCAAAAAAAATAGAGAATCTTTCTGAAGAAGATTTACAATATCTTAGTACTCACTTAACAGGAGTAAAAAACATTATTTTAAAAATAAAGTAACTTATTATCATAATAGTATACAAATTAATTAAACTATAATTTATATAAATAAATTATAGTTTTTAGCATTACTTACTTTTATATTATAGACCACATTAACTTATAAATTAATAGTTTATTAAAAAATAGAACAATTTTCACCTTAATAATATTTAATTTCCAATGTTTAGTGTGTCATAGAATTATATGGATTTGAAGCCTTTATGACTAAGTTCTATATACATCATTTAAAAATCACATTATAACTTAACTTCGGAATCATAATGTAACTTTAAATAATTAACAATCCTTTATAAGATAATACTAATAATATAGTATCACTTAATTTGTTCTCAAACCATTCCAAATTTTTATTGTATATAAAATTAATATAATTACTGATAAACAAAGTATCATAATACTAAATAAGGATTCTTTGTAACTTATACCTATATAACTATAAATAACTGTCATAGGTATGTTAAAAATAATTATTGTTAATATATATTTTATGTAGCTTAATCCTATTGAAGATGATAAAAAACATATTATATCCGTGGGAGCTATAGGACATACTATGCCTAATGCTAAAAATTTATAATTATGCTTTATTATTAATGGTTCCATATACGCATATTTACTTTTGATTAAACTTTTTATGTTTAAATTTGGGAATACTCTAGCTACTATGTATATTAAGGTTTCACTTAAAATCATTCCTGCCATAGATAATAAAAATCCATTAGTAGTTCCAAACAAAGTTCCACCTAATATTATTAATGTAACTCCAGGTAATAATATAGATAATCTTACTATCCATAATATTAGAAAAGCAAGCATTGTTGCTTTTCTATTTGAGATTAAATATTTTTTCATACTTTCTGTAGTAAAAGACATAAAATCATATTTATTAAAAATAAATATTAATGTAATCCACAATATGCATGAAATAAAAAACAACCATTTTTTATTTATTTTCATAGTTAATTCCTCCTACTACTCCTTAAATAGAAGTATAAGATTATGTTTTATTTTTTATATTATTACTAACATCAGTAATTTATATTTCATCCCACAATATTATACTTTATGATGAAATATAATATTGTAAGATGAAAAATTCTACAAGTATGACTATGCTTAAAAAATTATATATTTACCATAATCTTTTTAACACCATATAAGTATTTCTAACTTAAATATAAAGATTATTTCTATAAAAAAATTTTACTTACACCTTAAATAAGTTAAAAATATGAAATTTACTGATTTTTATTTTGCCTTAAATTTTTTATTATCCAAGTTTATGATTACATCAGACATATCAGCCATTTCAAGAGAATGAGTTACCATTATTATACATTTATTATCCTCATGAGCTAATTTTTGAAAAAGTTTTATTATATCCATGGAAGTTTTACTATCCAAATTCCCCGTGGGCTCGTCTGCCAGTATAATCTTGGCATCAGTAGATATTGCTCTTGCTATTGCTACTCTTTGCTGCTGTCCCCCACTAAGATTTAGTACACTTCTATCTCCTTCTTCTCTTGTAAGACCTACTTTTTCTATCAATTCATAAGCCCTTTGCTTTTTATTTGTAATTTCATTTTTAGTAATTTCCATTGCAGTAATTATATTTTGTATACTTGTCATATAATTAATCAAATTGTATGATTGAAATACTATTCCTATATATTTATTTCTATAGTTTGTTAGTCCGATTTTCTTTACATCTCTATCTTCATATAGTATTTCACCACTTTTAGGTATATCTAATGCACTAGCCAAGGATAGGGCAGTGGTTTTCCCTGATCCAGAGGCTCCTAATATAGTGTAAAATTTACCACTTTCAAATTTGAAATCTATATTATCTAGAATTAATAATTCTTTTCCACCATCTTTATAACTATAATTTACATTTTTAAATTCCAATACTGTATTCATATATATCCTCCATCTATTCTCTTTTACTTAATATAGTTTTTGGGCTAAATCTTAGCACAGCTACAGTTGGTATAGATGCAGAAGCTATTACTATAAGTAATCCTATAACAGCTAATTTTTGTAGATCTTTTGAAGTTACTGAGACATCCATATCTTTTACTAGATCTGCATTTTTTAGCTTATTTTTATTCATCCTTTTATGTTCTTTTTCTTCCATGTCACCTTGTCCATTAAAATTATCTCTATATTGCATTGAGGAAGACTGTGTTACCTTAACTTCTTTTGAAAGTAAACTATGTCCTATTTTATTAGCAGCTAAATTTCCTGTAAATATTGAAGTTCCAAAGGCTATAAAAGCTACTAATAGCACTTCAATTACTAATTGAAAAATCACTTTAAACTTACTTTCTCCAAGGGATAGTAATACCCCTATTTCATATTTTCTATCCTTAAGAGATAATGCTATTATAAGTACTAGAATCATTGCACCAGCAATAGACACAGTTGTTACTAAAGTTTTTGAGAAAGATCCTACATTTTCAATAGGTCCTACCATTTGTTTATACAATAAATCGTTAGCATCTAATGTATATTTTTCTAAGTCTATTTTATTATTCTTTGCATATTGTTTAAAACTTTCTATATTGCTAGGATTGTCCATAAAATATACTGCAGAAGTAATATTTTTGATATTACTATCATCACTTTCGGAAAGCTTAGAAGCTATATTATATGGCATGTATATCTTGTTGTATGGATTTAAAAAATCCATATTTTTATTATTAGCATTTACTTTTGCCTCATATATCCCTACAATTTCAAATTCCAATGTAGTATTCTCATCTACAGAAGACACTTGTATTTTACTTCCCACTTTCAAGTTATTTTCTTTAGCTAAATTTGTCTCAACTACAGCTACATTTTTCCCCGTATCATTCTGTGTAATTCCTCTGCCTTCTATAATTTTACTATCCCCATCTTTAAAATCAGATAAAAGATTCGTGGTTATAGTACCTGAAAAAGAAACTTCTGGCATAGTAGAAAACTTGTTTCCCTTCATTTTAAACATACCTTTTGTTTTTTCTAAACCCTCTTCTGAAGTAGTATCCTGATTACTTTCTTCATTTTTTACATTTTCAAAATTCTTAGCGAGTCCAAAACTTGAAGAAATATAATTATACTGAGTTACATGTTCATTATTTTTTAAAGCATCTGCAATATCTGAGGTTAAGACTGGTTTAGCAATTTTCTGTGTATTCTTATTATTTCTTCTTTCCTCCATCAGCTTCTCTTTATTAATTGTAAGTGTTACATCACTGCCTAATTTCTGTCTAGCTAATTCTGTTGATTTTCTTGTAGCAGTTTGTATAGATAATCCTACCAAAACCATATTGGCAATTATTATGAGTACAACAAATAGTATTAATGATTTTATTTTCTTTTTTGCTATACTCAACATAGCTCTTTTGAAAAAATTCATACTGTATAACCTCCTAAGTACTATAAGCTTCTTACAAAGATTATTCTAATAAAAATTTATGTGTTTTCTGTGAAGTTAATTTGTTTTTTATATAAAATAAAAATATGCTAAAATCATTATTGAATCATAGGATACTTTAAAAAATATGCTATAATGGCATTGTATTTGTGTAAAAACAGTTAAATACAGAAAGTAATACTAAGTCATCTAAAAAGGAGAGCTATTTAATGACAAGTCTAAAGAGAGACTGTATAGTTACAGCTATAGTTTGGTTACTAATATTATTAACGCTTCCTTATGAAGCCAAAATTAAATATGTTGGGTATTCTTTAATAGGTATAATTATCATTTTTGTAACCCAGAAACTTAGGGGAAATAATGAATAAAAGAACAAATTTATTTTTTACCAAAATTTGTGATCACCTTAAAATTAAACTATGAATTAATATATAATTTCTAAATTTATAACTTTTTAATAATAAACTAAGTAATTTATATGATATATAGGAAATATGTGCAAATAAAAACTACCTTAAATATTATTAAGGTAGCTTTTGTATATAATTGTTATCCTTTTAAAAATGTACTCCCCATTAAATATTCATCTACAGTCTTAGAAACTTCTCTACCACTTTTAATAGCTTTTACTACTAAAGATTGTCCTGTTGCCATATCTCCAGCACAGAATACTCCTTGAATACTAGTAATTCCATTTTTATCTGTATAAACATTTCCTCTCTCATCTAGCTTTAAACAAAGTTCATTTATAATACCATGAACTTTAGGATGTAAAAATCCCATAGCTATTAAGATCAAATCAACTTTAATTTCAAATTCACTATTTTCTATTTCCTTCATAATAAATTTTCCATTGTCATCTTTATTCCAAGAAACTTTAGAACAAATTAATTTTTCTACTTTCCCATTAGTTCCTTTAATATCTTTAGTAAGGACATTCCATTCTCTTTCTCCGCCTTCTTCGTGAGAAGTTGTAGTTTTTAATATTCTAGGATAAGTAGGCCACGGACTAGATTCATCTCTTTTTTCACTTGGTTTTGGCATTATTTCAATTTGATGAACTTTTTTAGCACCTTGCCTTATAGCAGTACCAATACAATCAGATCCTGTATCTCCACCACCAATAACTACTACATTTTTATCTTTAGCATTTATTTCTTCTTCTTCAAATTTTTCTTTAGAAACTCTCTTATTTTGCTGAGATAAATAATCTACAGCAAAATGTATTCCTTCTAACTCTCTTCCTTCTATTTTTAAATCTCTTGGAACAGCACATCCACCTGTTAAAACAATAGCATGAAACTCTTCAAAAATTTCTTCTAATAATACATCTTTTCCAACTTCTACACTAGTTTTAAATCTAACTCCTTGTTTTTCCATTATGTCTATTCTTCTATCTATTATAGACTTTTCTAATTTAAAATCTGGAATACCGTATCTTAAAAGTCCTCCCGGTTTATTATTCTTTTCAAACACTGTAACTTGATGTCCTACTGAATTAAGCTGTGAGGCTACTGAAAGTCCTGCTGGACCTGATCCCACTATACATATATTCTTCCCTGTTCTAACTTTAGGATGGTCTTTTTTCACAAATTCTTCTTTAAATGCTTTTTCTATTATAGATTGTTCTATTTCCCTTATGCAGACAGCTTGTCTATTGATTCCTAAAGTACATGCAGCCTCACATAATGCAGGGCATATCCTACCTGTGAATTCTGGGAAATCATTTGTTCTTGCTAATCTTTCATAAGCTTTTTTGTATTGACCCCTATAAAATAAATCATTAAAATCTGGTGCTACATTTGAAAGAGGACATCCAAAGTTACAAAATGGGGTTCCACACTCCATGCATCTTGATGCTTGCTCTTTCATATTACTATCATTTAAAGGTACATATACTTTTTTATAATCTTTTACTCTTTCTTCTATAGGACGTTTATTAAAATTTTTTCTATCAAACTCTTTAAATCCTGTTATTTTACCCACTGAATACACCCCCTTATTAAGAAACTTTTCCTTCTAAATCATTTTTTTGTATTATATTCTTATATTCTTTTGGTATAACTCTTTTAAACATACTCTTATATTTTGAAAAATTATCTAATATGTTTTTAGCTTTAAAACTTTCAGTATATTTATAATGTTTTTCTATCAAATCATAAACTTCTTTTTCACTATTTAAATTTAATTCTTCTGTTACAATAGATTTTTCAGTACATTTTTTACTAATACTATTATCTTCATCTAAAACATAAGCAATTCCACCACTCATGCCTGCTCCAAAATTTCTTCCTACTTTTCCTATAACCACTACTATTCCCCCGGTCATATACTCACAACAATGATCTCCTACACCTTCTACAACAGCATTTGCACCACTGTTTCTTACTGCAAAACGTTCTCCAACCATTCCATTTATATAAACTTCACCTGATGTGGCTCCATACAATATAGTATTACCTGCTATGAAGTTTTCTTCAGCAACGCATGGACTTTCTTTTGGATTTTTAATAATTACTTTAGCCCCAGATAACCCTTTAGCTACATAGTCGTTAGCTCCTCCTTCTAAAACTAATGTAAGTCCTTTAACGCAATAAGCCCCAAAACTTTGGCCTGCAAATCCTTTAAAATTGAATATCATTGTATCTTCTTTAAGGCCATGTTGACCAAAAGCTTTAGCTATTTTACCACTTAACATTGTTCCTACGGTTCTATCAGTATTTTTTATTTCAAAGTTTCCTACAACTTTTTTCTTTTCTTCAAATACTTTAGCTGAAGCTTCTAGAAGTATATAATCCATGGATTTATCTATTCCATGATCTTGTGCTAAAACACAGTAAGATTTTATTCTATTTGGCATATCTGGCTTATATAAAATCTTATCTAAATCTAACTTATTTGCTTTTTTATGCTTAATATCTTCACGTTTCTCAAGTATATCTACTCTACCTATCATTTCATTCATAGTTCTAAATCCTAGTAAAGCCATATATTCTCTAACTTCCTTAGCTATAAATGTAAAGAAATTTATAATATGTTCCGGCTTACCTTTAAAACATTTTCTAAGTTCTTTATCTTGAGTTGCAACTCCCATATCACAAGTGTTACAATGACAGTTACGAAGAAGTGTACATCCAAGTACTACTAGTGCTGTAGTTGCAAATCCAAATTCTTCTGCTCCAAGAAGTGCAGCAATAATAACATCTCTTCCTGTCTTCAGTTTTCCATCTGTTTGAAGCCTTACTCTGCTTCTTAAATTGTTCAGCATTAAAACTTGATGTGCTTCTGAGAGTCCTATCTCCCAAGGAATAGCAGCATTTCTCATAGAAGAAAGTGGTGCTGCTCCACTACCTCCGTCATGTCCACTTATAAGTATTACATCTGCATGGGCTTTAGCAACTCCAGCTGCTACAGTTCCAACTCCTGCTTCTGATACAAGTTTTACACTAATTCTACTATCTGTGTTGGCTGACTTTAAATCATATATAAGTTGAGCTAAATCTTCTATTGAATATATATCGTGATGAGGCGGTGGAGATATCAAATCTATTCCTGCAGTAGAATTTCTTATTTTGGCTATATAATTGTCAACTTTATTTCCTGGAAGATGTCCCCCTTCACCCGGTTTAGCTCCTTGTCCAACCTTTATTTGCAATTCATCTGCATTGGCAAGATAATTTGCTGTAACTCCGAATCTTGCAGAAGCTACTTGTTTTATAGCACTTCTTTTACTATCTCCATTACTATTTACTTTATATCTAGCTTCGTCTTCTCCACCTTCACCAGAATTACTTTTTCCACCTAGTCTATTCATAGCTATAGCTATAGTTTCATGTGCTTCCTTACTTAAAGATCCTAAAGACATAGCTCCAGTACAAAATCTTTTAACTATTTGTGATATAGGCTCTACTTCCTCTATAGGAATATGATTGAACTTGGTAAACTTTAGAAGCCCTCTTATTGTACATAAATTTTCACTTTGGTTATCTGATATACTTGTATATTCTTTAAATATTTCATAGCTATTATTTCTTGCTGCTAACTGAAGTTTATATATTGTTTCTGGATTAAAAAGATGAAATTCTCCTTCCTTTCTCCAAGAATATATTCCTCCAACATCTAATTCATTCTCAGGTTTCCTTAACTTATTAAAGGCTTTATTATGTCTTTCTAACACTTCTTCTGCTACATCCTCTATGTCTATTCCTCCTATTGTAGAAGGTGTTCCGTCAAAATATTTATTTACAAACTCTTCATTAAGTCCAAGTATTTCAAATATTTGAGCTCCATGATAACTTTGAATTGTACATATCCCCATCTTTGAAAGTATTTTCATAAGTCCTTTACATACAGCTTGTATATAATTTTCTATAGCCTTAGTTTCATCTAAGTTTTCTATTGTTTTATCTAAAACCATGCTTCTTACTGTTTCATATGCAAGATAAGGGTTTACAGCTGTTGCTCCATATCCTATTAAAAGCGCAAAATGAGTAGTTTCTCTTGATTCTGCTGTTTCAATTATAATAGATACCTTAGTTCTACTTTTCTTTTTTATAAGATGATGATGTACTGCTGATACCGCAAGTAAGCTTGGGATGGCTGCATCATAATCATCTACTTTTCTATCACTCAAGACTATAATATTATATCCTTCACTAGCTCTTTTTTCTGCTCTTTCACATATAATATCTAAAGTTTCTTTAAATCCTTCAATTCCACTATCTGCTTTAAAAATTATAGGTATAGTTGTGGATTTAAAATCATTTGTTCTTAAATTTTTTATTTTATACATTTGTTCATTTGATAAAATTGGTTTGTCTATACATATAAAAGGTGAAATTTTTCTTTCTTTATCTAATAAATTATTTTGAAATCCAATATAATTTGTAAGAGACATAACTATTCCTTCTCTTATTGGATCTATAGGTGGATTTGTAACTTGAGCAAATAATTGCCTAAAATATGAAAATAACAGTTGGGATTTGTTAGATAATACAGCTAAAGGCGTATCATTTCCCATTGATCCTATAGGTTCTGATCCATTTTCTGCCATGATTTTAATTATTACTCTTAAATCTTCTAATGAATAACCAAAAGCTTGTTGTTTTTCTTTTAAAAGTTCATCATTTACATTAGGTTTTTCTGCATTATATTCTAAATTAAAATCTTCAAGAGTATATTTACTATTTTTAACAGCTTCTTTATAACATTTATTACTACAGAATTTCTTAATTAATTCGTCATTTTCTAGAATGCTTTTTTCTTTAGTGTCTACTAAAAGCATTTTTCCTGGTTCTAATCTTCCTCTTTTCATTATGTTTTCTGGATTAAATTTCAAAACACCAAGTTCTGATGCCATTATGATATCCCCATCTTTTGTAATTACATATTTACAGGGTCTTAATCCATTTCTGTCTAATGTTGCTCCTACTTTTTCTCCATCAGTAAAAAATACAGCAGCTGGTCCATCCCAAGGTTCCATAAGGGACGAATGGTATTCATAAAAAGCTTTAGTGTCTTCATCCATAAAATCATCTTTTTCCCAGGCTTCTGGAATAAGCATTCTCATAGAATGAACAACATTTCTCCCATCCTTATTAAGAAGTTCAAATACATTATCTAAAGAAGCTGAGTCACTTCCATTTGGAACAACTATAGGAAATAAATTTTTAATATCTTTTTTAAACACATCCGATTTTAAAAGCCCTTCTCTTGCATGCATCCAGTTTCTATTTCCTCTTATAGTATTTATTTCTCCATTATGAGCTAAATATCTAAAAGGTTGAGCTAAATCCCAAGTAGGGAAAGTATTTGTACTGAATCTTTGATGAACTAAAGCTATAGAACTTTTAAAATTTATATCGTTTAAGTCTACATAGTATTTGCTTATCTGATCTGCCAATAAAAGACCTTTATAAATTATTGTTTTACTAGAAAGACTGCATACATAAAAATATTCATTACTTTTATCTATTAATTTATTAACTTCATTTTCTGCTTTTTTTCTTATTATATATAATTTTCTTTCAAATTCTTCTTTATTACAATTACATCTTTTAATAAATATTTGTCTTATGACAGGCTCTGTACCTTTTGCAGTTTCTCCTATAGATCTATTATCTGTTGGTACATCTCTCCAACCTAATATTTTTTGTCCTTCTTCCTCTGCTACTCTTTCAAATATACCTTCACATTGATATCTTATAGCAGTTTCTCTAGGCAAAAAAGTCATACCAACTGCATACTCTGAAAACTTTGGAAGTTCAATACCGAGATTATAACAGTTTATTCTTAAAAATTCATCTGGTATTTGGACTAACACCCCTGCTCCGTCACCAGTTTTAGGATCAGATCCCACAGCTCCTCTATGTGTTAAGTTAACTAAAATTTCTAAAGCTTTTGTCACTATACTGTGAGTTTTTTCTCCTTTAACATTTGCTATAAATCCTACCCCACAATTATCTTTTTCAAATTGTGGATTATATAACCCTTGTTTTTTAGGAAAACCTATACTGTTTATCATTTATTCCCCCCCTTTTTTCTTTATGCAAAAATATTGTGTCTTTTAAACGTAAATATTTTAATTGTAATTATATATAGAATATTGAATTAAATCAATATAAAAATTTCATTTTTATATATGTTTCTATACTTTTTTACTGCATTTATATACTTATTATAAGTTATGATGAAATTATTTCTTAAAACTCTTGCTAAAATTAGGATTGTAAAACCATTTCATAAACTATATTTTATATCTTTATACAATTTTTTCATATAAAAAAGTTAATATCCCCATATTTAATAATCTAAGTTCTTACTTATTAAATTCCTTAAAATATTTACTTGAATCCTAATAATGTTAATATAACTTTAATAATTATCAATATTAAGCTTATATACTTATTTTTTCTAGGATTTACTTAAATTTAAATTTCAAATATAATAAAGGTAAGAAATTAATAATAGGGATTAAATTTCTTACCTTTATTACAAGAATATTATTTAATGTTTATATTATTTTCTAACAAATTGCTCCAGTTCTTTATTGAACTTTTCCATCTCATCATAAAATAATCCATGACCACTATATTTAAATGGAATAAGTTTTGAATTTTTAATACCTTTCTTCTGTGCTTCTGCCAATGGAAATAAACAAACTTTATCGTGAATACCATGAAGAATCAAAGTAGGAACAGTTATTTTCTTAAGATCAGAAAATAATCCTTCCTCATCCAGCCAGGTATTTGCAATTGCTGCAGTAGACCACCCTGCAGCCTGTAATCCTAAATTTAAAAACCACTGTGAAAAAGGTTTAGTTATATACTTAAAGAAGAATATATTCCCAAAGTCATCTAACATGTTAGGACGATCCGTATATGTTCCTTTAATAATATCCTCTACAACTTCCCTTTCTAATCCATAAGGAAAATATGGACGCTTAATAAGACTAGGAGCTGCTGCTGCGCAAAGAACAAGTTTAGATATTCCAAACTCATTATGTCTTGCCATATATCTAATGGCAATGGCTCCTCCTGTGGAATGTCCAATTAATGTAACGTTCTTTAATTCAAGGGCTTCAATTACACATCTAACATCATCTGACAATCTATCATAAGAATATCCTGTAAAAGGCTTATCTGATTCACCAAATCCCCTTTGATCTATACCTATACATCTATATCCCATTTTAGGAAGTTGATTAAATTGATATTCAAATAAGTTGTGACTGCCAGGCCATCCATGTAAAAATAATAATGTCTTTTTCCCCTTTGGATTAAGATCTTCCACATAAAGTTTTACATCTGATTGAACTTTAACATAATATCCCATACAAATACCCCTTATAATAAAATTCTTACATTATAAGTTTATTCCACCATATGGAAATAAGTGAATATGATTTATTATTTCATACTTACAAATAATATTTAAAAAATAAATCTTAAATATTACAAAAAATATATCACTTGATATAAAATTTATATATCAAGTGATACAATAGTTATTCTTTTAAATTAATAATAATACAATCTGTCCTATTTTTAACTTATTTTCTTAAAGTTATATTACCTTTGCTTAAATCAGAACCAAATACTTTATTAACTTTTATATTATAAAAAGCTTTTGTGTTTTTATCTGAATCAGATATAATTATATAATTAATTTTCCAATTACCTTTTGTTGCTGCAAAACTTATATCTCCTTCATAGGCCTTTTTACTTCTATTATAGTTTAACTTAATCTTATTTTCAGTTTTTCCATCTGAAGATAAATAACTTACGTATGCAGTATCTGAATATTTTTTATCAGTAGTTATATAAACTTTATTATTTTCAACTTTTATATGCTCAATTTCTCTTGTATCTTGACATGTAGGTCTTCTCACATCTTTAGCAGTAATATGAACTTTACTACTACTAATACTTCCATTTTCTTCTGTTACGAATGCCATAACTCCATTGTTGGGCAATATTAATCCCCCTTGAGTAATCTCTTTGTTTGAATAATCTTTAGAATCATCAAATATTGGATTCATCATTAAAGAAGTATCTTCTGTAATAGTTCCATTTGACCAGTTAAGCTTCAATGGAGTTTGCTCTCTTAATCCAAAAGCTGCATCCCTAAGCTGATACATTACCTTATCTACAGTTTTAGAATTATCTGATCTAGTAGCAATAACTGGATTTTGATCTGCATCTATAACTCCGGCCATAGCATATCCAGGATGTTTACTAACATTTTGTTCTTTGTAATCACCATTTGCATACCAAATTAATAAGCCTGCATCATGCACTACATCTCCAGGTATAGATTTTCTAAGAGGTCCTCCTAGAGATTTATCCACATTTGAATTAGCATGATTTCTTAATTCTAAAATATATGAACGATTTCCACTATTAGTTCCATCAGTAATTTTAAAATCATTAAAATTAAATGCAGTTTTTTTAGAATCTTCTGCTCCATCGAATATAATAACCTTATTATCTACAATTATGTTTACATCATCCACATATATTCCTGCATGAGTTGACATATCAAATGTCCAATTAAATATTCTAAGATCTATCTGTTTTCCTATAAAATCTTTCAAGTCAAAACTAGCATCTACCCATTTAGCATTAGATGAACCATTTATACCGTGGCCTGGATTTCTATCTAATTCATCATTTGGTGTAGTATCTTTAGGATTTTCTGTTGTGGTTATATTTCCACGTACAGAAACCCATTTATTACTTCCTTTTTCTCTAACTTGTACAGATGCGAAATCATCATTAACTGCTAGATCATACAAGGCTTTGAATTTAATAGATGCATTTTTGGTCTTAGTTAAATCTAAAGGCTTTTTTAGTTCCATAGAATTTCGCATATCATAAACTGGTGCTCCGCTGTGAAACATATTTTTACCAGTTGAAGCAGTAACAGTTTTTATTTCATTACTTGGTAATTTTATATTTATAAGATTCAAATTTGAACCATTTACTGATTCCTCATCTAAAGTTATAGTTTGTCCTCTTCCCTTCAATTGATCTAAATAAACTGTCTTATCTTTTGCCCAGTTTAATTCTACATTCTTCTTTCTACCAATTTCTTGTAACATATTACGTCCAAAACCACCATAGCTTAATGGATATACACCACAAACTGGACCTGTATAACTTCCACCCATTTGAGACCAATATTGCACTGGCGGATTACTACCATCATAACCATAAAGGTCTGGCAACCCTAAATAATGACCATATTCATGGACCATTAAATCTGGTGGTAAATTTTGTTCCATTGATATAAACTTACAGGCTTTCATATTGTTTCCTTTAGAATCCTTTACTTCAGGCATAGTATAACCAGCAGCTCCGTATTCATAGAATTTTCCTTGAAAAGGCCAAATTGAATCTTCCCCTAAAGATCCTCCACCATATTCTTCTCCAATACCAGTGTGAAGAACAATTAAAGTATCTACAACTCCATCTGGCTCAAAGAAATTCCCATCTCCATCTATATCCATTGGATCTTCCACATCATATTTTGATAAATCGACATTAGGATCTTTTGATACATTGTCAAGAGCTTCTAAAGCTAACTTAGCTGTATTATTTTGATCCGTTCCTCCATTAGTATAAAGTGGATCTAGAGCACCATAATATTTGGCATTATATTTAGTTTCATACCATCCAGCAACAGACCCATTAAAATCAAAGCTACCACCAGACTCCTCAAAAAGATGCCTTCTCATAGAAACATATTCTTTTCCATCCGGCCCTTTATAAGTATTTTCTCCAAAAAATATATTCTGATAATGCTCTTTTGTATAGTCCTCATCTTTGTATTTAGCATAATTAAAATCGTCTATACTCTTTTTATCCTTGGCATTAATTTCTGTATGTTTATAATCTTTATATTCCATTAGTACTACTAATGGTTTTGCCTTATAAATCGTTCCATTCCAAGGGTGTCTTTCTACTTTAGGCATAGGTTTTTTAAATACATTATTTTCTTCTTTTGCGTTAGCTTTAAAGGAAGGTGTAATAATTGCAACAATAAAAGCTATTGCAAAAATTTTGCACAAAGTTTTTTTACTTAACATATACATTAGCCACCTTTCAATAGGATATATAAAATAATAATTGCAAGGAGTACAATGTAAATTTTACAATAATTTTACATAGAAAACAATGTTTTAAATTGAAATTTGCCAAATTTTTTACAAATTAAAAATAGTATATGAGAAATTTGATTATAAATTTTCACACACTATTTTTATCTTTAATATTTATGAATTATAAATATTAAAGTTTTCATTATAATTCATTACTATATACTATTTGTGCCTAGAAAATATATATCTTCTAAAACATAAAAGGTATTTTTTTTAATGTATTATTATTATAATCATTTAAGGAAACTTTAAATGCTACACCTTTTTTACTGTTTGAAATAGAATATTGGGCCTTATGAGCATCTAAAATCATTTTCACTATATAAAGGCCAAGACCACTTCCACCACTTTTCCTATTTCTAGATTTCTCTATTCTATAAAAAGGTTTAAATATTTCTTTAAATTCATTCTCCTCTATATGAACTCCTGTGTTTTCTACTGTTAACAGAATTTCATGTTTGTTCCTTTGAAGATTTACATAAACTTTTTCATTTTCTCTAGAATGATTAATAGCATTAGTTATTATATTATGTACTACTTTTTTTAATAGTTTATTATCTCCTAAAACTAATAAATACTCTTCTATATTTGTGTTTATTATTATATTCTTTTCTTTGGCTATAAAAGCTGTATTATAAATACACTGCTTAAGTGTTTTACTAAAATTAACCTGTTCTTTTTTAGGTTTGAATCCTTGAGATTCTAGTTTTGAAATTTCTAAAGTTTCTTTCACCATATATTCCATATCATTTATAACTTCAAGATTTCGTCTTAGATATTTATCCCTATCCTTATAAATACCTATATTAGATAACATTCCTTCTATTTGTCCTCTTAAAATAGTTATAGGGGTTTTTAATTCATGTGATATAGTGGCTATAAACTCTCTTCTTTTTTTCTCTATTTCTCTTTCTTTAGCAATATCATCTAATAATTGTTCATTTGCCTTTTGAAGCTCTTCCATGGACACTTTTAAATTATTTGATAAATCATTTAAACTTTTAGAAAGCTCACCTATTTCGTCTTCTCCTTTTATTGTGCACTTTTTACTAAAATCTAATTTAGCCATTTTTTTAGCCACTTCATTTACACTTATTAAAGGTTTAGATATTACCTTAGAATATATCAATCCACCTATAGTAGAAATTAAAACTATAACCAATCCTATGTATGGTATAAGTAAAACTAAAACTTTAGATGCCTCAGATATAGGTTGAAGTGGTGCATTTAAATATAAATTGTAAGTTCCACTGCTATTATTAAATTTTATTTTTCTATAACTTTTATATACTGACCTTGAACTAATTTTCTCTCTATTTTTAAAATGAGGAAGCTCTTCTTTTTTAGGTATAGGTATTGGTCCTTTTTGTGGCACATTAGTAAAATACACAATTTTTCCATCTTCATCTGTTACTAGTATAACAGCATTATTATTAGAAGATATACTTTCCAAATATTCTTCAATATTATTTACATCTAATCTAGGAGAATCAGTAACTAATTTATCTAACTGATTCTCTATATTTATTCTCTTATATTTATAATAATACCTAGGTAAAAACATATAAATTATAGAATAAGTACATATAGAACTTATTACTAATAACAGGGTGGTTACTAGGAATAATTTATATACTATACTTTTTTTAAACCTATTTTTCAATTTTATACCCCACTCCTCTTATAGTTTTTATATAATCCACACTTAGCTTTTGTCTTAGATTTTTAATATGGGTATCTATAACTCGAGTGTCTCCAAAATAATCATATCCCCATATTTTATTTAACAAGGATTCTCGTGAAAAAACTATTCCTATATTACACATGAAAATTTCTAATATTTTAAATTCTTTAAAAGTTAACTCTATTTCCTTATTATTAACTAATGTTTTATAATTAGATGTATCTATTATTATTTCTTCAAATGTTAAATTTGTACTATTTTCTTCTAACCTATTAGATCTTCTAAGTACTACCTCCACTCTCTTTATTAATAAATTTATAGAAAAAGGTTTTGTTATATAATCATCTATATTTAATTCAAATCCTTTAATCTGATCTTCCTCTTCCTCTAAAGCTGTAAGCATTATTATTGGAACATTAGATTCTTTTCTTATAATTTCACATACTACAAATCCATCTATCTTAGGAAGCATTATATCTAAAATTATTAAATCAAATTTATCTTTTCTAAACATTTCAACTGCCATTAATCCATCTGTGGCATCTTCTACTAAATACCCACTTTCCTTTAAAACTTCTCTTATAATAGTTTTTATATCAAAATCGTCCTCTACTACAAGAATTTTTTTTGGCATTCTTATTACACTCCTGACTAAATATATGCTACAAATATAACATTTAAAAATAATGTCACATTTATAGTACTTAATTTATTTTCTATTTATACAACATAAAAAATAGTACATCCTTAAATAAATATAATTTCTTTTATATTTTATATTAATAATAACTTAAAATCTGTGAACATATCTTTAACAATTACTAAATAATTTTTTATGTTATAAGCTCCATACTATTACTTATACATTTCTTATTTATAATTTCTAAATGTAACAATTAATTCTTATTAAAATTTCAATTATTAAATTACATAAAATTCCTATTTAATAAAAAATAATATACTATTCATATTTTATTAAAAAAATTCATGAAAAATTATCCTTTAGGTGTAAAGTAATAAACAATAATTGCGATAATAAACATAAAAAGTAAATTATGATAAAATAGGGGTGAAAAACAGTGAAAAATAAAAAAGTTCTTGCATTTATATCTTGTATAATTATATTTTTTACTATAATTGCATTTTATAAAAATAGTAATTCTAAAAAAGAATCCACTGAGACTAATGTACAAAATGTTGAAACACAAATAAACCCATCTACAAACAATAAAAAAAATCATAGTAATTCTAAAAATAGTAATACGTCTCCAAAAAATGAAAAACAAAACACTGCACAAACTGGAGAAAATGAAGCATCTACTATTATTAAAAATAATAATGTGAAAAACTTAGATAATGTGGCTAATTTAGATAAAATATCTTCGCTAGAAATTATTGATAGTGGAATAGAGAACATAGATAAATTAAGTGGAAAGGATAATATTAAAACTTTAAAGATAGTACATAACAATATAAAAGATTTAAAGGCCATATCCACACTAAAAAATCTAAAAAACTTAGAAATTATAGATTGTAATTTAAATGATTTATCCTTAATTGAACCTTTAAAACAATTGGAAAGATTAGATATAAGTAATAATAAATTAACCAGCTTAAAGGGAATAGAAAATCTAACAAATTTAAAAGAACTCTATACTTCCAATAACAGTATAACTAATTTAGAACCAATTCAGAAATTAACTAAAATAACCAATTTAGATATTAGTGATAATAAGATCAGCAAAATAGATACATTAAAATCCATGAAATATATTAAAGAACTTAATGTATGTAACAACTCCCTAACTCTTTTAAATGGAATAGAAAATATGAGCCATCTTACAGACCTATGGGCAAGTAATAATAAAATAACTAATATCTCTATACTTTCAAATAAAAGTGAAATAGTTAATTTAGCATTAAATAAAAACAAAATATCAGATATATCCGTTATAACTAATCTTAAAAAATTGAAATCTCTCAAACTAGATAAAAATAATATATCAAACTATAAAACATTAAAAGATATATATAAAAATCTAGTTGAACCAGATTTTTCAATATAAATTATAAGGAGGAAAGATAATGAAAAAGAAATTCTTATCTAATCTGGTCTTACCACTTTTAGTGGTAGGTGCCTGTATTCTAGGAACAAACCAAATAAGGGTTAGTGCAGCTCCCATAAAGGATGCCCAAATAAAATTAACCCAACCTGATGGACAAGTTATTCAATGCTATGCATCAGGAGATGAATTTTATAATTTTTTACATGATTCAAAAGGAAGAGCCATAGTTAAAGATGTAAAAACAGGGTATTATGTTTATGGTAAATATGTAAAAAATAAAGTGCAACCTTCTAGAGAAAGAGTAACAAAAGAAAATACTAAAACCTTAAAACAAATTAATACTGATAGCAGAGTTAACATGAAAGATGTAAAGGCTCCACTAGATGATATTGAAAAAGAACGAGAAATGGTTAATGAAAACAACAAAGTAAAAGCTACAAAAAACACTGGAAAACTTAATAATATAGTTATTTTTATAAAATTTAGAGATCAGGATGAAATAACAAGAGATTTTTCTATGTATAACAACCAATTTAATGGGAAAAATCAGGCATCATTAAATAATTATTATAAAGAAGTATCATATAACAAATTAGACGTTAGTACAACTTTTTATCCTAAAGCTAATGGTAATAAAGTTTTAAGTTACACTGATAATCATCCAAGAAGCTATTATACCGACGTTCCTAAAGATGAAGTAGCCGCAAAGGAACAAACTCTACTCAAAAACGCTGTAGATTCTGTTAAAGATCAGATTCCAAAGGATTTGAATGTAGACTCAGATAATGATGGCGCAGTTGATAATGTGTGCTTTATTATAAAAGGTGCAACAACTGGGTGGTCTTCTCTTTTATGGCCTCATAAATGGAATATGTTCTATCACGATGTAAAAATAAATGGTAAAACAATAGATACTTATAATTTCCAATTAGAAGATTTTATAGGTGATAACGGTATTGGAGTTTTAAGTCATGAAATGTTCCATACATTAGGAGCACCTGATCTTTATCATTATAATTATGATGGCAGAGTTGCTGTAGGTCCATGGGATGTAATGGATCAAACTACAAATATTCCACAATCAATGGGTGCCTATATGAAAATGTATTATGGTAAATGGATTAACAATATAAACACCATAAATAAACCTGGAAAATATTCAATAAATTCAATAATCAATGAAAATAATAATAGTTATATAATAAAATCACCAAATTCAAATAAAGAATATTTTGTAGTAGAGTATAGAAAAACACAAGGATTATATGAATCAAATTTACCTGGAGAAGGATTATTAGTTTATAGAATTAATACAGCCCTTCAAGGCAGAGGTAATGCAGAAGGTGGAGATGAGGTATATTTATATAGACCAAACGGAAGTTTATATAATGTTGGAGATATATCTAATGCAAACTTCAACTCTACTAGGACAATCATAGGTTCGAAGAACTTATTCTTATCAGATGGAAGAGACAGTGGAATAAGTTTAAAAAATATTAAAACTATAGGAAATACTGCAAATTTTGATGTAGTTATAAATGGTAAGACTGGTGACACTACTTCTGAAACTGATGATAATAAAGATGGTGATAGTAATAAAAATTTACTATTTGCTTATAGAATTAATTTTGACGATACCAAAACATTATTAAATTCTGCAGATATAACTGGCGAATGTGTTTATGGAAAAAAAATTAATAATGTGGGATTATATATAAATGGCTATAAATACATGGATGCTCAACGTAGTAAATTAAGTAATGCTGAAAATAGATATAAAGGATATGATCTATCACAAGCCGCATTTAAATTTTCTTTAGATTGTTCAAGATGGCAAGAAGCTAATTATCCATATGAAATAAGAGTAAATACAGAAGATGCTCAAAATGTTGTAATTAAAAAAGGCTATTTACGAGTAAGGAAAGAAACTGTTACTAAAGATCTCCCATTCAAAAGCAAATTTAACTTAGGAGATAATGAAGTGGTATACGGTTCTAAAAGTTTAACTGGTGAATGTGTTTATGGACAAGATATAAAAGCAGTTAGATTATATGTAAATGGTTATTATTATACTGATGCAAAAAGATATGCAATAACAGATATAGAAAATACGTATACCGGATACAACTTGTCCAAAGCAGGGTTTAAGTTTGATATGTATTTTTCAAACTGGCAAAATTATGACTACCCTTACAAAGTAGTTGCAGTAGATTCAAGAGGAAATGAAATATTAATCAAAAAAGGATATCTAAAAATAAGAAACTAATATGACATTTTAAATATTATGTATTAGAAAAACAGTGCTAAGAAAATATATTTTAGCACTGTTTTCTTAATACTTTAAATCTACATTTATATTCTTTTCATAAAACTTTCTCTTTATTTCATCTTTTCTTAATTTAATATATATTATTTATAGTAACAATTATTCCTTATGATACATTTTTAATATTCTCTAATAAATACAATTATTTTAAATTCTACTATCTTAAATAATTATGTCCCTATACTATATATTTCATAAGTATAGATTTATTATTCTTGCAAGTATATAATCAATTACCCATTCACCCTACTTTCTAACAATATGAATTAATAAATATATCTTTTTCAAGCTATTATATCAGCTTTCTTTCTACCCTATTTCATAGATCTAATATTTTTTCTAATAAAAACAACTGTATCATCATATTAAATAGTTTAAATAAAATGTCAATTGACTGATTGTTCTAGTTGAATCAATCTTTCTATAGTTCATAATTTATCCCTATTGTCAACATTGCTCATGACTATATCAAATCTTATATATAGTTATATTTTTGAATAATTATTTAAGCATAAGGAAACAATTATTTTATGTACTATATTTATTTGTAAAGGAGTGAAGTGTTTATGAAAAATAAAAGCTTAAATTCACTTCAAGAGAAAATTAACTCTATTAAAAATTTAGTAGGAAATAAAAATGATTTAGTAATAAAAGATATTATAATAAATGAGCCTTCAAATATAGAAGCTTCATTATTATACATAAACGGATTAGTTAATAATGAAACTATAAGCAGAGATATTCTTAAACCTTTAATGCTTAATATAAAAGAAGATTTGAAAACTATGAATAATTTAGAAGAAACTCTTTGTAAAAAATACATATACCTTAGCAATACCCTTATAGAAGAAGATGTAGTTAATGCAGTTTTTCATTTAAAACGTGGTAAAAGTATACTAGTACTGCAAGGTGGTACAAAATTTATAATCTTTGATACTACAGGTGGGGAATATAGAAGCATTTCAGACTCTATTAATGAGGCTTCTATAAGAGGGTCTAGGGAAAGCTTTGTAGAAAAATTAGATACAAATGTAAGTCTTTTAAGAAGACACTTAAAAGATAATAATTTAGTAGAAGAAAAATTAACTATAGGAAGAAAGAGTCAAACAGATTTAGTATTAATGTATGTAGATAATATAGCAGACAAAAATATTGTAGATGATATAAGATCAAAGTTAGAAGCAATAGATGTGGATAACGTTATAGCTAGCGGTTTTTGGGAACAATTTATGGAAAGTAATAGTTATAGTATATTTCCACAAGCTTTTTTTACAGAAAGACCAGATATAGTTCAAGCAAATTTACTAGAAGGTAGAATTGCAGTTATTACCGACGGAACTCCTTTTGTAGCAACAATACCTGCAATATTTTTTGAATTTTTTCAAGCAATTGAAGATTATAATCAAAGAACTATTCTATCTTCCTTTACAAGAATTTTACGATATCTAGCAATTTTTTTGGTTATAACGCTTCCTGCTATATATGTAACTTTTATAAAATTCAACTCTGAATTAATTCCATTTGAGTTTTTGGGTGCTATTATTGAATCTAGGAAAGGAATCGCTTTAACCCCTTTTATGTCTATATTATCTATGAGTATGATTGTAGATTTTTTAAGAGAAGGTGGATTAAGACTACCTTTAAAAATAGCTCAAACCCTAAGCGTTGTTGGTGGTATTATTATAGGTGATGCAGCTATAAAAGCAAAAATAGTAAGTTCTACCACCTTACTTGTGGTAGGTATTTCTACAGTGGCTACTTTTTTAATTCCTAATTATGAAATGGCAGTTTCCATAAGATTAATAAGCTATCCTATGCTATTTTTAGGTAATTTTTTAGGTATGTTTGGAATTGCTATAGGCTGGTTTTTCTTGATAGCCTATCTATGTAGTTTAGAAAGTTATGGAATACCTTATTTTAAAATTCATAAAAGTGATTTAAAGGATATAATTGTAAGGGCTCCTGTAGATAAGTTTAATGAAAGGCCAAAAATTATACCTAATACAAATCCAACTAGACAAAGTAATGTGAGAGACTTGCTTAGGAGGAAGAAAAATGGCAAGTAAAGAAGATAATATTTTAACTGAAAGTCAGCTAACTCTATTACTTATAGGCAGCATAATTAGTGTAGAAACATTAAATTTACCAAATACTTTAGCAAAGGTTGCAAAACAAAACGCTTGGATACCTCCTCTTTTAACAACAATTTATCCACTATATATTCTGTTTATAACTGTTTATATAAGAAAAAAACATCCCAAAGAAGACATTCTAAACTTGAGCAAAAAAATCTATGGTAAATTCTTAGGAAATATATTAAATATTATATTTCTGTTGTTCTTTTTTATATTAGGTACAGAAATAGCTGGAGGAATAAGTAATGTTTTAAGGACTTATATGGTTAATTTTTTAAGTTCTTGGAATATATTAAGTTTATTATTTTTAGTAACTGGTTATATTGCCTATCAAGGAACTAAGCCCATAGGAAGATTAAGTGAAGTATTATTCTATCTTACTTTTATAGTATTCATAATCCCCCTTCTTTCCATGCAGAAAGCTAATATATTAAACCTACAACCATTGTTTGAAGTTAGCATTAAAAATATTGTAACTGGAGTAAAAGATATTATTGAATCCTATGCAGGTGTAGAAATGCTTCTTATATTATACCCTTTTGTAAATGAAGAAGTAAAACTAAAAAAAGTAGGTATTACAAGTATAATTTTTATAACACTTATTTACACATTATACACTGTATCCACCGTATCTTATTTAGGTCCTGATACTGCATCTAAATTTTTGTGGCCTATTATGACCATATCTAAAAGCACAGTAATACCTATAATAAATTCTTTTAGCTTTATATTTTTATCTTTATGGACTATGAGTATGTTTAAATGTATATCTATAAATTATTATCTAGTTGCTCATGGTTTAAACGAAGTTTTTAACAAAATCAGCAGAGAAAATTTTGTAATATTACTATACCCTATAATGATTATGGTATCAAATCTATATGGTAATGTAACCACAAGAAGAATCCTTATAGATAAGATTTTTCTACCTTATGCTATTTTTAACATTATATTTATTTCTATTACAGCTGTATTAATAGCCTTAGGAAAAGGTGATAAGAATGAAACATAAAAAGAAAACAATACTAACAATTGCTTTTATTTTAATTATACTAATAAACTCAATTGGAGAAAGAGGAATTGGACTAGAAGAATTAAATCTTCCTAGCAGTATCGGCAATGACATAGTGGAACAATCTAAAGATGAAGTAATGTACAGTATCCCTCTTAGAGTTTATTTTTCAGAAAGTAAATTACCAAATCAAAGTCAGGTAATCACTTCAAAAGCATCTAGCATAGGAGAAACTAGAGATACAAGACAGCTAATCTCTAATAAAGATTTCATACTTGGACTAGAAGAGTCTACAATAATGAGTGAACAATTTGCTAGGTTTGGAGTAAGACCTCTAATAGATATATTGCTTAATAATCCTTATGTAAATGATAATGCTAAATTGGTAGTTTGTAATGGTAAAGCTCAAGATATCTTAGATTATCAGACAAAACATTTTGATGGGAAAGAAGAATATATAGGTTTACTAATAGAACATTCATATAATTATAATTTTTTCCCTAAAAAATATACCTTAATGGACTTTATTATGGAATCTAGTGAAGAAGGAAAAAATCCAGTTGTTCCTTATATAGATATCGTGGAAAACAAACTAAAAATTACAGGTTTAGCTATTTTTGATAAAACTAAAATGATAACAAAATTAGGAATGGAAGATGTAAAAATACTAAATTTATTAAGAGAAAATAAAGGAAAAGGTATGTTAACCATTCAAAAAAATTCTAAGAAATATATAAATTATTATCCTAGAGCTAAAAGGAAAGTAAAATGTTATAAGGAAGGAAGCAAATATAAATTTGTGATAAACATTTATCTTAAAGGGCCTATTGTATCAAACCAATTGTACAAAAATTTAAATAACGATCCAAAAGTATTAAGACAATTTCAAAATGACATGGAAAAATCCGTAGAAAAGAAGTGTAACAACTTTATAAATAAAATAAAAACCACTTCTCAAGTAGATATGTTGAACTTAGGAAATATAGCTGCTGCTAAATATGGCAGAAGAACAGGTGTAGATTGGAACAAAAAAATACTAGACTCTGAAATCAAAGTTAATGTAAAAGTGAAGGTACACAGTGAAGGTAGAGGAGATTATTTAAATAAAGAATAAACATTTATATTATTAGCTTTAGGAGAAGGTGATAAAAATGAAACGTAAAATTAAAACCCTATTAAGAATATCTTTCATTTTAATTATACTTATAAATTTCATAGGAGAACGGGGCGCTGGGATTGATGAGTTAAATCTTCCCAGTAGCATTGGTTACGACATAATGGAGAAATCAGGAAATGAAGTCATGTATAGTGTTCCTCTTAGAGTTTACTTTTCAGAAAGTAAATCACCTAACGAAAGTAATTTAATAACTTCTGAAGCTATAGATTTGGGAGATACTAGAAATACAAGACAATTAATGGCTAGTAGAGACTTTATATTAGGTTTAGAAGAGTCTTTGGTTATTAGTGAAAAATTTGCTACATTTGGAGTAAGCACTATAATAGATATACTTCTTAATAACCCTGCTGTAAATGATAATGCAAAAATGGTAATCTGTAATGGTAAAGCTGAAGATATTTTACAATATGAAGTAGATCATTTTCATGGAACGGAGGAATATGTAGGTTCATTAGTAGAACACCTATATAATTATAATTTTTTCCCTAAAAAATATACATTAATGGACTTTATTATTAAATCTAGCACTGAGGGAATCAATCCAGTTGTTCCTTATATAGATATTGTGGAAAACAAATTAAAAATCACAGGTCTGGCTATTTTTAACAAAACTAAAATGGTAACAAAATTAGGAATGGAAGATGTAAGATCTCTAAATCTATTAAGAGAAAATAAAGGTAAAGGTATGTTAACTATTCAAAAAAGTTCCAAAGAATATATAAATTATTATCCTAGAGCTGAAAGAAATGTGAAGTGCTATAAAGAAGGCGATAAATATAAATTTGTAATAAATATTTCTCTTAAGGGACCTATAGTCTCCAATGAATTATACAAGGATTTAAATAATAATCCAAAAGTACTAAAGCGCTTTCAAAATGACATGGAAAATCACGTAGAAAAAAAGTGCAATGCCTTTATAAATAAAATGAAAAACACTTCAAAAGTTGATATGTTAAGCTTAGGTAATGTGGCTGCATCCAAATATGGAAGACAAACAGGTATAGATTGGAACAAAAAAGTATTAGATTCTGAAATAAAAGTTAACGTAAAAGTAAAAGTAGACAGTGAAGGTAGAGGAGACTATTAAATAAAAAACTTTATTTAATAAAAAATTAGGAGGATATTTTATGAACAACAGTAAAACTAGTGAATTAACACAATTGCAATTCACTTTAATTTTAATAGGATCCATGCTAGGCATAAGCGTCCTTAGTTTACCAAATTATGTTATACAAATTGCCAAACAAGATGGTTGGATATCTGTTATATTAGGAGCTATATATCCTTTGTATATAATATTCATAGCAAATTATTTATGCAAAAATCATCCAAATGAAAATATACTTGTTTTAAGCAAAAAAATTTTCGGTAATATACTGGGATCTATTTTAAATTTAATTTTTATTTCATACTTTATATTTATAGCCACAAAAGTAGCAACAGACGTATCTAGCATATTGCATATTTATATGGTTCAATTTTTAAATAAATGGACTTTATTAATACTTTTATATATCCTTATAGCTTATACTATATGGCAAGGATTTAAAATATTAGGTAAATTAAATGAAGTTATATTTTTTTTAACTATTATAATATTTTTTATACCCTTAATTGCTCTAAAGGATGCAAATATTATGAATATAAAACCTATATTAGGTACCAACCCATTAAACATAATATTAGCTGCTAAAGAAACCATTTTCTCCTATTCTCTAATAGAAGTAATTCTATTGCTATATCCATTCGCTAAAGATAAGGGAAAAATTAAAAGCTGTGGATTAAAAGCACTGCTTTTTGTAACAACTATTTATGTAGTCTTCACTATTACAGATATACTTTATTTTGGTATAGAAGCCAGTTTACAATTTTTATGGCCAATAGTTACTGTTACAGAAAGCTTAGTTATACCAGTAATAAATTCTTTTAGATTTATATTTATGTCTTTATGGAGCCTAACTATGTTTAAATGTATATACAATTGTTATTTTGTTGCAATTCAAGAACTAAGCCAATTCACAAAGAAAATAAGCAAAAAAGCTATATTATTGTTAACAGTTCCTTTAATGATCTTGATATCATCTTTTTATGGAACTGTAACTAAATCAAATGAAATTTCTAGCAAAATCATGCCCATATTTATAATTTACAATATAATTTTCACTGCTTCAATTGCCCTATTTGTTCGAATAAATCAAAAAAAAGAATAAACAAAGAAATAATAAAACTGAATACAATTAATACACACTTATCATGAATTAACACTAATTCATATATCTATAAATTATAATACATTGTTTTATATTTACATATCGCCATATGATAAATCCTCTATACTAAGTTAAATAAATAAAGCTCAAATATATAAATAATTTTATTACATATAGATTTGAGCTTTATTTATTATTTATATATGTCTATTGGTCACCTATAGTTATTTTATATATTAAAATATTCTATTGTCCTTATAGAAAAATATGCATAAAATAAAGTTGAGTGCAAAAATTTTGAAAGGATTTATTAACTTATGAAATGTGTAAATTTTAATGAGTTTAAATGTGAAAAGAAAACATCTAAAATAAAAAAGAATAAAGTTTGTGCAGAAAAGATTTTTTCTGATGCCTACTATGCCTCAGATATTAAAGAAAAAATCAAACTATATACTATAGGCATAAAACTTAATCCTTATTTTATAGATGCCTACTTTAATAGAGCAGAATTATATAAAAAATTAAAAAAATATAATAAAGCTATAGATGATTATAAAAGAGCCGCCATTGAATTTACAAAAGCTATACACGAAGATCCAAACGATAGTGAAGCCTACCAAAACAGAGCTTTTGCTTACTACAATTTAAAAAGATATTCTCCTTCCATAAAAGACTATAGTAATGCAATTAAGTTAACACCTGAAAACAAAAATATTTATTTAAATAGAGGAACATATATTATAAAATAAAAAAATTTAAACATGCCATACTTGACTATATGAATGCTCTAGATTGTAAAGAAAATAACCCTTCTTTTTATGATGAAATGTATGATAACTGTAATGATAAATTTAATAAAAAAATTATTTCTCTTTCTAGTTTTAAATAACATAATAGGTAAGTAGATAGATTTGTGTAAAAACAAATTTATCTACTTACCCTATTTATGTTATAAATTTTTATATTAATATTATTGAAAAATCTTTTCTAAAATATATATCTATTTCATTATTTTACAAATGTTATTTGTAAATTCTACAGGATCATTTATTGTTAATCCTTCTATAAGTAAAGCTTGATTATATAACAAATCTGTATACAATTTAAGTTTGTCTTTGTCTTCTTCATAAGATTTTTTTAATGATTCAAATACATGATGATTTGTATTTATTTCTAAAACTTTATCCGCTTTTATATTCTCATTATTAGGCATAGCACTTAATACTTTTTCCATATCAATTGAAAGTTCACCTTCATTTGATAAGCATACAGGATGGTTTTTCAATCTCTTAGAAGCTCTAACATCTTTAACTTTTCCTGATAATATGTCTTTCATAGCTTCAAATAACTCTTTATTTTCTTTATCGTCAGCATTAGATGTATTTTCCTTTTCCTCTCCTTCTATGCCTAAGTCACCACTTGATACGGATTTAAATTCTTTATCCTTATATTTCATAAGCATCTTAATAGCAAATTCATCTATATCATCTGTAAAGTATAATACTTCATATCCTTTATCTAATACTCCTTCTATTTGTGGAAGTTTTTCAATTCTTTCATTAGATTCTCCTACAGCGTAATAGATATATTTCTGTTCTTCTGGCATTCTTGAAACATATTCATCTAGAGTAACCATCTTTTTCTCTTTAGATGAATAGAACATTAATAAATCTTGTAATACATCTTTGTTACTTCCAAAATCACTATATACACCATATTTTAATTGTCTTCCAAAGGATTTATAGAATTTTTCGTATTTTTCTCTTTCTTTTTTAAGTAAATTCTCTAGTTCATTTTTAATTTTTGTTTTTATATTTTTTGCAATAAGCTTTAATTGTCTATCATGTTGTAATATTTCTCTAGATATATTAAGAGATAAATCTTCAGAATCTACGATGCCCTTAACAAATCCAAAATAGTCTGGTAATAAATCTCCGCACTTATTCATAATTAAAACACCATTTGAATATAGTTCTAACCCTTTTTCATATTCTTTTGTATAAAAATCATAAGGTATTGTCTCTGGAATAAATAAAATTGAATTGTAGCTTACTACACCATCTACACTAGTATGAATATATTTTATTGGCTTATCAAAACCATAATGCTTTTCAGCATAAAAATTCTCATAATCCTGTTTATTTAATTCATTTTTATTTTTTCTCCAAATAGGAACCATACTATTTATAGTTTCTTCTTCTTTATACTCTTCAATTTCCTCTTTATTATCCTCTTTAGGTTTTGACTTTGTCACATCCATTTTTATTGGATATCTAATGAAGTCAGAGTATTTTTTAATTATAGATTTTAATCTATATTCGTCTAAAAACTCATCATAGTTTTCTTCCTCTGTATTATCTTTAATTTTAATTATAATGTCTGTACCATAAGTTTCTTTTTCACAAGGTTCTATAGTATAACCTTCTGCACCTTTAGAGTGCCATTTATAAGCCTGATCACTACCAAAAGCTTTACTTATAACAGTAACATCATCAGATACTAAAAAAGCTGAATAGAAGCCTACACCAAATTGACCTATTATATCATAGCCTTCTTTTACCTCATTTTCTTTTTTAAATTGCAAAGATCCACTTTTAGCTATAACTCCAAGATTATTATCAAGTTCTTCCTTTGTCATTCCTATACCAGTATCACTTATTTTTAAAATTCTATTTTCCTTATCAGAGATTACTTTAACATAATAATCATCTTTTTCGAATTTTAGAGAATCATCTGTTAGTGTTTTGTAATAAACCTTATCAATAGCATCACTAGCATTAGAAATAAGTTCTCTTAAAAAAATCTCCTTATGAGTATAAATTGAATTAATCATAAGATCTAAAAGTCTTTTAGACTCTGCTTTAAATTGTTTAGTTTCCATATCAGTCTCTCCCTTCAGAATAAAAACTATAAATAAATTTTTACTTATCTACTGTAATGTTATGTAATATTATTGTTAGCACTTTAATACATAGAGTGCTAACTTCTACTTTTTATATAACATATTTAAAGATTTATGTCAATATTTTAAAATAATAATTGACCCTTATTAATGCTTTTAATACGACGAATAATACAATTTATATAAAATTATTTACTTATAACTTTATACATAAAATTACCTATTAATCTTTTAAACATACTTATCTTTACCTCTTTTGAAAAAGGGTAATTTTCTAAACCAGTATTAGTCCAATAATCATAATCTGCAGTTCCTTCTTCATATTTTTCTCTTGCCATAGCTCTCCAAATATTAAACATTACTACAGATTTTATTGAAGGTCTATGCAACTTATTAGACTTTAAATCTAACATAAAACTTTTGGCGGCAGTAATCACTCTATTTTTATTTTTATCTGTTAATTTAACATTTCTATAGGCTATAGGGATAGTTTGTACATGATTGAATCCCCAATAATATAATACATTTCTTATATAATTAGCTGCATCTTTGTGTCCAGCACCTGCTGTGGTAGTTATTACTAGAGCTTTCTTTGTAAAGAATCTTGGTCTATGAAAGTTGTAGGACATATGGTCTATAAAATTTTTTAAAAGTCCTGTAACCTGCATAGAATACACAGGAGAGGTAACTAT
This sequence comes from Clostridium sp. Marseille-Q2269, assembly GCF_943736985.1. Lineage (GTDB taxonomy): Bacteria > Bacillota > Clostridia > Clostridiales > Clostridiaceae > Clostridium_F. Next base: position 2,894 of record NZ_CALSFS010000001.1, on the reverse strand, counting down.
TAAAGCATCCGATTTTTCTATTTTATCTACTATTTTTGTCATGCTCTCTTTATGAGGACATTTATCTTCTCCTTTAAAAATACAATTGAAACATCCAACGCAATTTATTATATTTTCTTTTGCCAGTTCAATATGTTCAAACTGTATTTGTCCATTTCTCTTCATTTCTTTCTCAGCTATATTTAAAACATCCCATGTATGTCCCCTTCTTGGACTACCATGAATAACCAAACACTTCATACAAAAATTCCTCCATAAAATTTTTGAATCTAATCAATATTTTCTTATAAAAAATCCCCTAAAATAGATGCATAAATACTTCCAGTTATATCTACTTAAGGGGAATATTTGTTATTAATAATTCTTAATTTTAATCTTTTTCTGAGCCCTGTTAAGTTTATTTAAATTGATCGTATAACATATACATCTTCTTTATAATAATCTATATATATCTTCCTTATAATAAAAATCTTCTTTTAATATATTCTCTATAATCTTTATTAATTTTTCTTTATCCTGTGGTAAAGTTCCTCCTAATGCTACATAGTTAGAGGCATGATTGCTTCTAAACACACAATTAGATACATTCATATTTTCTAACATTAACTTTGTTTCTCTCATAATTTCTTCTGGCTTTAATAATGTAATCTCTCCTCTTTTAACCTGCTCTGTCATCTCTGTATCTTCATCTAAAAGAAGAGTTAATAATCCAACATAATCTGGATCCATCAGAGATAGTATTTTTCCCGTTTCTACAGCGTGCTTTTTCCACTTTTCTTTTCCTCCAAGGCCAGATATTACAGTTATAGATGATTTTATACCACTAGCCTTAGTTTTTTTACATGCTTCTACATACTCATCTATAGTAACATCTTTATTTATGTCCTCTAAAATTTCAGCACTGCCACTTTCAAGCCCCATATAAATTATTCCTAACCCTAATTCTCTAAGCTCTTTTAATTCTTCTACAGTCTTTCTTAATACATCTTTAGCTGTAGCATATATACCAACTCTCCTGCAATATGGTTGGGTCTCCTTTATTTTTAATAATATTTTTTTTAAATTTTCTGTTTTTAAACAAAGGGCATCTCCATCAGCTAAAAATACTTTTTCTATTCTTCTATAATATTTTTGACTCTCCTCTAAGTCCTCAAATATATCTTTTAGTTCCCTTACTCTAAATTTCTCGTTTTTATACATAGAACAAAAGCTACATTTATTATGAGAACAACCTATAGTAATCTGTAAAATTAAACTATTGGCTTCACTAGGTGGCCTATATATATTGCCTTCATACCTCATAAACTTCTCAATACCTCCATTTAAAATACTCTAATCTATTCATCAAAATTTTTATCTTTTGTTCTATACTAAAAACTTCACATTCTTTAGTTAATTTTTTATAAAATATCATTTTAATAAGAACTACTTATTAAGAATGGTCTTTTAATTCAATTATATTCTATTATCTTCCTTTGTTCCAATAATTATTTTAGGATAATTCATTTGTATATTATATATTTTTTATTATTTTAGTAACAATTTCTCATTTGTTTTGTTATATACTTATGAACATACATTTTAATTAGGAACCAATAAAACCTACAAAAATTTGTATATTCCATTTAATCACTTCTTTTATAATACTTATTTCTTATAATAAGAAACTATTATTAATTAAAAAGGAGGACTTCTGTAAAATGAACTGATCCCAATTAAATGGACACATCCTTTCTTAACTAAATATTATTTTACTTAGTTCGATTTAATGTGTCCACTACTTTATACTAGCAACAATTCTCTAACATCTCTATTAAAGCATCTTATTTAAATGCGTCTATTGACACAAAAGTTCTAAATATTTAATTAAAGAAAGCCTTTAAAACAAGATATAATTCATGCAACTAAACGTGTGCATAATAACACCATTACCTTAAAAGCATATAATATCTTAGGTGATTAATCACCTAGAATACCTTATTAGGAGGAATTTTTATGGATAGAACTAATAAATGTTATGCCAAAACAACTAATAGTAAATCTATAAATAAATATGAAAACGGTTCACCAAACTTGATATCTGCACTAAGTCGTCGTTACTGTAATAATCCAAGCCTTCCTCTAAAACTACACTGTTGCTGTAGAAGTCCTATTGGACCTACTGGTCCTACTGGTCCTAGTGGTGCTACTGGTGTTACTGGTGCTACTGGGCCTACTGGTGTTACTGGTCCTAGTGGTCCTACTGGAACAACAATTGAAAATTATGCGTATATCTATAATCTATCCGCACAGGTTGTTGCAATAGAAGCTGATATAAACTTTAGCAACAATGGCATCATTGTTGGCCCAATAACCCATGCACCTGGAACAACTTCAATTAGTCTCGGTACTGCTGGAGATTATGCAGTATGGTTTAATGTAGCTGGCGTTGAACCTAACCAGTTTACTCTTTTTCAAAATGGAGGTCCTGTTACTGGAAGTGTTTACGGTTCTGGAGCAGGCACCCAGCCAAATCCAGGTATGGTAATAATTACTGCTGCCACAGGAGACGTTTTAACCTTGAGAAATCACTCAAGTGCGTCAGCTGTAACTTTACAAACACTGAGTGGAGGTACCCAGATTAATTCAAATGCATCTATTCTTATACAAAAACTAAGTAACTAAAAATAATTTTAGAATTAAGCTGTAGAAGTTATTTTATTAGAAGCATTCAAAATTAGCATGCATAATACTAAATATCAAGCTAAAAAGTTGTGGTAAGAATGCTTCTAATTTTAATTATAAAAATCCTGATCAATATTAATCCATTAGCAATATTGGTTAAATGATTAAATTGAGGCTTAGACATTCCATAATTTACATCATTTAAGTAATTGTAAAGTTCATTATTAATG